>NZ_VIWO01000003.1 GCF_007829335.1 Chitinophaga polysaccharea | reverse complement strand
AAATCAATATATTTCTCCACCTGAAACGTGGATAAACGCCCGATAAATACCAAAAATAAAAAAAGGGCTGTACCATTTATTTATGATACAGCCTCTTTTATTAGACTATGAACGATGCTCCGGTTGTCTCGCATATATTTCTGCAAAAACGATAGAGCTACAAAGCGTTGTCCCGTTGAAACTAAACGCTTCTTTCCCGTTCTTTTCTTTGATAGAGTACTGTTTACCAGTAATTTATCCGATCTTAAGTGGCCGAATAAAACTCATTCCCCAACGAATATGAATCCATTATTCCCGAATATTCATTTAAAGGCGGTCGTATTAAAAAATACTTATATCATTGATGCAGATTACACCTACTTTAAAATAACATTGAAATGAACAAAAAATTTACATTCAGTCAAAAGCCATTAGACTATGTTTACGCCCTTGTGTGGTTTGGGCTTTTTGTAGCTTTCGCCTACTATATTTTTTCAGGTAAAATGTTTCAACCCGACGCAAACGGAAAGATTCATATCGTAGCTATTTTAGTAGCATGGGTAGCGGAATATTTAACTCAAATTGGAACATCCATCCTGGTTTTATTGATAGGGTTATATATTTCCGGTAAAATGATTGTTAAAAAAGGCGTTAACTAACCAATATGCAGGTCAATTTTATCATACTGCTGTTTACCGGTATATACCTGGCAGGCACCCTACTCTACTATAAATATGCTGCAAAGAAAGGCATTGCCTTCAGGTATAAGCCTTTCACTCTAATAGTCGTATTTCTCTTATTCCTGCTCGCCCTCTATGGTATTATCACCCAGAAACCATATAATGAAATACTGCCTTTTATACGCTAGTAACCGGGAGCTGTTTCCTTCAACCTTTAAAATGCAAGCAGCTTCCCTTGTTCAGGGATGATCAACTTCACATGCAGCGGATTGTAAGCCTTTAGCTGCGTACGAATCACCTGTTCACGGTTGCCGCCAGGTTTGATATGCGTGATCACCACCGGGAAATTGTTTAACGCTTCCTTACCGGAAAGCAAAGCAAGGTCCTCTAATGAGGACATTAACCAGCGTGGGGTAAGATGCCCGAATAATTGTTTATCCGGTTGTTCATTGGCGAAAGAGACTTCAATAAAAAGCGCCTTCAATTTTTTGGCTTTCAGTAGCGGCGCCACGTGCTGCCATAGCTGATGCATTTTATCTGAATGTTCCACCGAATCGGCCCCTGTATCGCCCAGGTACAACACATAGGCCTCGTTATGACGCACCAGGAAAGCGGTGCTTTGATATGGGCTGGCATGACTTAATGAAAAAGCGGTTACCTCCATGTCGGTATTTTGTAAAGGTATTTCTATACCTGGCGTAAGTACCGTGTAATGGTATTTGCCCAGTGCAGGTTTCTCGCCTTCGTCGGCAAAGTTAGCCCAGCTTTTCCAGGAGAAGTATTTATCCTTGAGCACATCCACGCAGTAATCGAGGCCATAAATGTTTTTGCTGCTATCATCCGGCGAATTGATGATCATACCTGCCAGGTGGTCCAGGTGCGCATGCGATATGAGATATCCTTTGATATTTTTCTTCAATACCTCTTCGGCGGTGCCTCGCAGGAGTTTTGCCTGTACTGCTTTTTCAATGCCATAATGTAAGGTGCCTGCATCGAGGCATACATAGTCATTGCTTCCGGTTGGTGCAATCATGTAGGCAGACAGATTGCTTTCATCGATACCGCCTTTCACACCAAGCGGAATAACCTTGAACGAAGTTTGCGAAAAGGTGTTTTTGCAAAAAAGCACGCATGCAAAGAGAAGAATAGTTAAAACAGGTTTCATCGGTTAAAGATCAAAATTTCTGCTGAATGCTGCCAATTTTTTTTATCTTTTTCCTATGAAACCCATTCATCTTCTTTATCTCCTGGCGCTGATCAAGTTAATTTTACCCTTCTTTCTCCAGGATCCCGCCTGGGGCCCTCACCGGGACGAATTCCTTTACCTGGCGGAAGCCCGGCATATGGCCTGGGGCTATATGGAGGTACCGCCGCTGCTTTCTGTCTTTGCCTGGCTGACAAACTTCCTGGGTGGCGCGACGTGGGCCATCAAAATATGGCCTTCGCTGGGTGGCGCCCTGACATACCTCCTCGCAGGCCGTTTGGTGCTCCACCTGGGCGGCCGCTGGTTTGCCCTGGTCCTGGCCTGGATGCCCTTCGTGGCAGGCGCCTGGCTCAGGATACATTTCCTCTTCCAGCCAAACTTCCTGGATATATTCTTCTGGACAGCGATGGCCTACGGGCTAACCAGGTTTCAGCAGTCGGAAAAGCCCCTGCATCTTTACATGGCCGGTCTTAGCTTCGGCCTGGGCATGCTTAGTAAGTACACGATGGTCTTTTATGCCACGGGCCTGATGGCGGGTCTCCTCCTCACCTGGGACCGGAAGATCCTCACCAACCGCCATTTCTATTATGCGATCGGCCTGAGCTTCTTACTTTTCCTGCCTAACCTGCTCTGGCAAGTTCGCAATGGCTTTCCGGTTATCTACCACATGAAAGCGCTTCATGATGGCCTGCTTCAGTACGTGAGTAACTCCGATTTCCTAAAGGACCAACTGCTATATAATGTGGCCACGTTGTTTACGTGGGTAACCGGCCTCGTTTGGGTAGCACGCACGAAACAATACCGGTTCATTGCCTGGGCATTCTTCGTGACACTCGCACTCCTGATGGTAGGCCATGGAAAAAGCTATTATTCACAAGGGGCTTACCCGATCCTGTTCGCTTTCGGTGCTCCTGTGCTGGAAGCCTGGACGAATAAGTGGTGGAAGATAGGTATGATTGCCTTCAGTCTTTTCATAGGCATCCGCCTGGCCCCGCTCCTCCTGCCTTTTAAGGCGCCCGCCCCACTGGCAGCATATTACGTTCGTCACCCGTTGGCCAGTAAAGTGGGATTCCTCCGTTGGGAAGACCTCCAGGACCACTCCCTGCCCCAGGATTTCGCAGATATGTTGTCCTGGGAAGAGATGACCCAAAAGGTGGCCAACGCCTATGCCTCCCTCAACAGCACAGAGAAGGCCCGCACGCTGTTGTTCTGCGATAACTACGGCGAAGCGGGAGCCGTGAATTATTATGGTCCGAAATACCATCTTCCACCCGCATACAGCGACAATGCCAGCTTCCTTTACTGGATGCCCCGCGATTTCGATCAGTTCGAAGTGTTGCTGCTTGTTACAGACGATAAACAGGAAATGCAGCATGCCTTTATCAAAGAGTTCAAAGAGGTGCAGCTGGTAGACAGCATCACGAATCCTTATGCCCGGGAGCATGGCTCGCTCATCATCCTGCTGAAGGGACCCAGCGAGGCATTCCGGCAAGCATTCAGGGATAAAATCGACAAAAGTAAACTGAAGACCACCGCAGAAGGGGCTGTACAAACGCTGAAACCCAACCCACTGGAAGACGGTGGTGCGCTGCATTAACTAGCGCAACTTTCTTACAAACCCGGCAATGGCTTCACCTATTTCCATTGGGCTATCTTCCTGTAAAAAATGCTTTCCCTTTACAGTGATCTCTGTCTGATTGGGCCAGGTATTACAAAACGCCCGAAGGCTGTCGTTTTCTACGGCGCCGGGATTGCCATGAATCCAGAGCTTGGGAACCGGACTTTCTTTAAGCCAGTTTCCATAGTCAGTCACCACTTCAGCGACTTCTTTGGGCGATCCGTCCAAAGCAATCTGGCGTGGAAATGATAAGGTAGGGCGGCGATCTTCTCCCTCGTTAAGATAAGGTCGCCGGTATTCCGCCATCTCTGCCTCGCTGAGTTCCCGGAAAATTCCTCCGGGCAGTACTTTTTCAATAAACACATTGTTTTTCAACACCAACTCCTCACCGGCGGGAGAGCGCAATGTGCGGAAAAGGTCACGCACCTTCGGTTCAAATTCATCCCACTTAAAAGGGATCGCCAGCGCTTCCATGTGAACGATCCCCTGTACGCGGGAGCGGTGTTGATTGGCCCAGTCGAAGCCCAATACAGAACCCCAGTCGTGCAGCACCAGCGTCACATTCCTCTCCAGCTTCAACTCTTCCCAAAGGGCAAAAAGAAAACTGCGTTGCACGGAATAAGCATATTGCTCCGGTCCGGAACCGGGCAGCTTCTCTGAGTCGCCCATGCCAATCAGATCACAGGCAATAAGGCGTCCAAGACCCCGGCAATAAGGCATTATGTTCCGCCAGAGATAAGATGAGGTAGGATTGCCATGTTGAAATACGATTGGGTCGCCTTCGCCTTCATCGATGTAAGCCATACGGCGGCCTTTTATCTCAATAAATTTCTTTTCTGCAAAAGGCTTTTCGCTGAAAATGGTGGGTACGTTTGCTTTGTGTTCCATGTTTGTAATGATTTTATACTACAAAGCAACGCCCCAGGCATACGCCAGAAAATAAGGTACCTTAAGATTTTTTACGAAACATATTTGTTTTCATCTGGCTGAAGAATTCGGGTGTAACACCAATATAGGAGGCAATATATTTTTGTGAAATCCGGCTTTCAAGGTCAGGGTAAGCCTTGGTGAATAATTCATATCTCCCCTCCGCAGGTTGTGAGAGATTGGCATTTATCCTGTTTTGATGGAAGACAAAAGCATTTTGAAATAATATCCGGAAAAACCGTTCGAATGTGGGAGCCTGCTGGAACAAAATATCCAGGTTGTCTTTGCTGATTTGTAACAACGTGGTGGGTTCCAGCGCCTCCAGGTTATTGACGCTCTTTTGCCCGGACAAAAAACTATACAAATCACCGCTGCACCACCAATCTTCCGGCGCAAACATCAACACATGCTCCTTCCCGTTGGCGTTGATCGTGTAAGTGCGCAGGCAACCGTTGATAACAAAAAACTGCTGCCTGGCCACATCTCCTTCTTTCAACAAAATTTCTTTTCTTTTAACGGTTTTAGCGACTGCCAGGGATAGAAAAATGGCCGTTTCTTCCGGAGTCGGCTCGATGTGCCGTCGTAGGTTATTTATAATGGCGTCGTTCATTGGCTGGTGATAGTCGTTGTTTTATCTCAAAATACAACAAATATCAGGGCAGTTAGCATTGCCTTCAAAAAAGGAAAAATACCTGGCAACCGGTGGCGGGTGTCCGGTTTTGGCACATCCAGTCATTTAACAAGTACCCGTTAAAGGATCATCAACCTTTCGATGCCTGAGCCGCCTGGTAAACGTGCTTTGGAAATTCAGAGGGTATATACCGCACAGTAACTCCATTATACCAATCGTCCAGTCCCGTGATGTTAAGGGTGATATGGTATACATAGTTTTTTATGTCTTGCTGATGAATTCCGAAATCGGGCAAATCGGATACTATCGCGGCCATTTCATCCACATAGGCATCATGGATACGTTCGGTTTCCTGTATGGCCTCTTCCAGCGATATCTTGCGTTCATACTTCAACACGAGGATGTGATTACATACTTCAAACTTGCTGTCCACCATCTCTTTTTCCAGCGTATACCAATCGTTCTGCACTGCCATGATGCGACACAACAATGTTCTCAGCCGCATAATAACCGGATGTTCCATAATGTGCTTTGGCACCATATAATTCATGCCGGCTTCTATCATATCTCCGTAAGGATACATGGCAATGGTGTATTCCCTGAGAAACGATAACCGCAGCAGGCTGGGATAGCGCCCTTCCCGGCGATAGGGTGCTTCTTCCATTATGCCATAAGTAGTGTAGCGGTACATGTTTTTAGCGAGGCGCTCAATCCATTCATACGGCATATAAGTAAGCCACTCGTCCCTGCATTTAGCTATCTGCCGGTACATCCCGGTATCGGTGGGTTTAGGCGTATCACCCAGTATCACACCTATGATGCGATCTCTTTCTATCGCTATTTTATCTACCGGCCAGCGCTCATAATAATCATCATATAAAGTAAGCCACAAAAAGAAACGGGCAATAGGCCGCAGATGTTGAATGTTAGTTGTAGTAGGCGCCATCCAGGACGCTCCGTTTGCCAGGTTGTGTCCTTTGATTTTCGTGGTGGCTCCTTCCATCATAAATGTGGCATAGTCCTCGTCCAGCCACTGCCGCTCTTCTTCCGTAAAGTAGTCAGGATGCGACGGAGGGAAATGATCCCATGGATACTTCAGTGGCGGCATGTTTAATTTTCTTTGCATAACTTACTTTTTAGATTTGTACGGAGCGAGGGTTTTGATACTATTAATCGGATAACGCCGTCTTTTTGATTATTTCCGCGGAGGGAAAACCATGTAAGGAATTGTATCGCTCCAGCCGCGATGATACCGACTTCCATCCACTCAAGGTCATACTGATATAATGCACCCGGTTTACGACCACATCCTGCCATTCACCAAAATCGGGCAGCGATTGCTGCAGGCGGACAAACTCCTTAAGCTCTTCATTGTGAATCCGGACGTCTTCCAGGCATGCCTCTTCGAGCGAAAGGTTTTTATTATACTGGATAGCCTTCACTACGTTGTAATAGATGCTGTCGGTAGCTTCATCTTTCATAACAGACTGTACTTCGTTAAAATAAACCATCATCCGTACAGCGAGTGCACGTAATCGTTGCAACACCGGGTGCTCATTAACGCCCGGGGGCAATGGAATACCGGTTTCCAGGTCGGTGAGCTCCAGGAAAGGATACAAACAAAGCGAATCTTCCCGTATGGCAATACATTCTTCTATACTGGGAAAAGCTTTTTTCTGCTTGTATTCCAGTTCAAGCTCCACCCCCCTGAAATACCTGGAGAGTCCTGCAATAAAGCGTTGCAACGATTCTTCTGAAATGAATGGCAGGAGCTCTTCCCGCAGAGAGGCCAACAGTCCTCCCAGGGGAATACCTGATTGCGCGGCACTCACCTCTCCTTTTAATACTGCGATAGATTGCTGGTGGATAAAGCGGATCTGCTCAGGCGTTCCTTCTTCGTATTTGTCGTCGTTAAAGAGCGTCCACAACATAAAGCGGCAAACGGGTTTCAGGCGTTCCTGGCTGCTGGTAGGAAACCATTGCGACGCAATATGGGCCGTCTTTGTTTTCTTGTACTTCTGGCGGGTCTGCGGATCATCTTTGTATAACCAACGATATTCACCATCGATCCATTGATTGTCGGTAATCTCTTGCAAAGCATCTGCAAAAGGATTTTTCAGCGTGGGAAATGGGTAACGGAACAGGGAAAGCATTTTAGCATTCATGGCTATTTTGATTGAGGGTAAACAAATTGATATAGCAGTGCTGCCATATCAAATCAGAACAGGGGTATCATATTACAATATGATGTCATGAAGATAATTTTCTCCACTGTAATTCAACCTCAGTCAATAAAAAGTTCGGAACGCATACTAAACAATCTTAAATATTCACCAGGTTAGTGAAAGCAGCATGATTCCCCTCTTGAATCAGTGATAACAACTGACGGTCCGTTAGCTTTTCCATATCGGGAGCAAACTTAATATCCAGATATGAACTGAATATTAAGTTGCTGCTTAAATAATCGCTATTCTCTTAACGCCCCAACGCATCGCTCAAAGCCGTTATCAATGCTCTTCCTTTATCTACATCTCCCGTGATCTTCTCTTCATTAAAATCATGTTCTTTAGCGAAAACTCCCAGGTGCTGCTCCAGGGCTAACCACGCGCGCTTTGCCGCTTTGCTGCCAGATGCTGCTGCCTGCGCTTTCAGAATACGGATTTTTTCGTAATCCACCATCCCTTCCCGCAGCTTCTCGAAACGGATGCAGCTGTTACCTCCGGGATATACCAGGTAGCAATCTCCCGCAGGCCATGAGCCAAAACGGGCATCCCTCACCGGGTCTTCCGGCCAGCCATCGTAAGCCCAGCGCAGAAAGCCATCATAGCCACGTGCAAAAGAATACCAGCTGATCCAGCGCCCTTCGATAGGAGGAGAAAATACAAAGTTGTTGGGTACTGGCGGATTACAGCACACATAAAAAGTAGTGGTAGCTCCCCGGGCGCTACGTTGCCGCTGCTGGGCGTCTGTAGGCTCGTTACCATACAGGTAACAGTAATCATCCAGCAAGGTATCCAGTTCTGTATGCCAGTTACCCGCATAAGTGATACGCCATTTCGGGGAATGTTCCCTGATCACTTTAATGGCGGCCAATGTTTGGTTCATCTCATTTTCATTGATGCCCAGGTAAGTTTTGCTGAACCAGCCTTTCTTTTCCAGGTGTGCCTTCAGATCAGTTAAGAAATCATGCCAGCGGGTGCGGTACTCAGTTGTGCCGGGCGCCCATTGCGCATAAACATAATTGCCGGTGACGGCATCGGTATAACGGAAACGGTTACCCCAGGGCACCGGGGTATAGATCGTAATGGCTTTATCGATACCCAATGCCATGGCCATTTCCACATAATCGTCGAAGATATGGTAATCATATTTCCAGGAGCCATCTCTTTGCTTTATCCAGGTGATCATGCCTCCCTCTATCATATAGGAATTATCTGACCAGGGAGAATGTACGGCATAGGTGGTAATGTATTTACCTCCGGCATCGGCATATAGTTGCAGATGTTTCTTCAACAACGCCTTGTGTTCGGCCGACCAGGGTTCCAGGTGATTAGACCAGGCCACCGTCCATGGATTTTGCCAGAGATCAAGGCGGTATTGCCACTCGTGCGGTGGCGGCAACAATTGTTGTTGCACCCGGATCTTTATATACAACGTATCGGTATAACGTTCGGTATGTACCATCACTTTGCCGGTGTATTGTCCTGGTGCTGCATCTGCAGGTACATCGAGCGAAAGCCACACCGGCCGGGTGGTTTTGCCGGGCAGGTCGAACCGGTCGAAATCTTCAAACCGGTCCGGCATCAGGAATCCCTGCGTATAGGGTGTCTTCTCACAGTTGGCATCCTTTGCCCCGTAAGGGTAGTTCGACAATACATATCGCACCAAATGCAGTTTCGCGTGTTGGTGGTGAATCACCTTTCCATTTTCATTGATGAGATCACCTATGGTAAACCGTACCTGGCGAAGGCTGTCGGGCGACCATACCAGCAATTGTGCATTCAGCCGTTCATTTTTCCAGCCGGTAACTTCCCAGGTAGCGGTCACCTTTTGCGAGGGTACAGCTGTTCTGAAATAAGCATGTTCCGTGGAACCGAAAGCCGCATGTAAACCGCTGGCCTGGCCCCTCCAGGCAGCAGGATCTACCGGCTCATCAAACGTATATTCTGGCTGATAATGTGGCGACTGCGCCGGTAAACGGGCGGCATCTATTTGCCCGGGGTGCTGCGCAAAAGCGGTTGCTGAAACCAGGCAGCCGATGATGGTTAATTTCTTCACGCGCTCAATTTAATGTGTGACAGTTGCAGGAGTATGCCTCATTGCTTAAGACCACGCCGTTTCTCCACTATAAGCAATACATCCTTCATATTTCTCCGGCACAGGGAGATAGCGCAGTACTTGAGTGGCACCGGCCTTAGAAGTAAAGAAACCCAGTAAGGTGAGTTGCTTCATTAAGGTAAAATAATGCGGCGTATCGTCTGTGTTATGTTGGCGCTTTGCTGCGCCATCGATACCGCTGAGCAACGATTGCTTTTGTTCCGTAGAAAGTTGTATAAAAGGCTGCTTAAATTTCTCTTTCGATGCCGTATTTAACTGTATAATTCCCTGTTTTAATAACTGCTGTTGCGTGTTATCATAACAATCGGCGGCATATAAGGCCATAAACTTACCCACTTCGGCATCTTTCGCTCCCGGTGTATTGGTGCGGGGAATAATGGTTTCCGCCACCTCGTCCAGGAAGGCGATATCATTATTACTGAAAAGAAGGTCTTTTTTTCCTTTACATCCGGAGAGAAATAGTTCGCCGCCAACAAATGCTGCCCCGGTCAGCACGGCGATTGTTTTGATTAATTCGCGACGGTCCATTTACAACGCTCCTTTTTTTAGCAGATCCACTGCATAGGTAGCAGCTCTCGCGGTTAATGACATATAAAGAATAGAGGGACTCTGGTTGCCCGTACTTGTCATACAGGCGCCATCCGTCACGAATACATTTTTACAATGATGCAACTGGTTCCATTCATTCAGCAACGAAGTAGCAGGATCTTTCCCCATGCGTACCCCGCCCATTTCATGGATATCCAGTCCGGGCGGCTGATGGTTGTCGTACACTGCAATATTCTTAGCGCCTGCAGCAGTGAGCATGGCTTTTCCCTGTTCAATAAAATCCTTTACCATCCGGTCATCATTGTCGTCATAATCTACGGAGGTGATCAGCAACGGAATGCCCCATTCATCTTTTTTATCTTTGCTCAGTCTTACATGATTACTTTTCTTGGGAATCGTTTCGCCCTGCATATACATATAGGCGCCCCATTTTCCCGGTTTGCTGATCGCTTCTTTAAATTGAGGTCCTACCGCAGCCGGCAAGTTTTTGTCGCTTAGCTTTTCGCGGTAAGCAGCGCTGAAGATGACGTAGCCGCCTACGAAGTCGGTGTCTTTTTCATACACGTTGCGGAAGTTGGGAATAATACATTCCGACGGTTTCGATACCTTGTAGTACTTATCTTCAAAGCCGTCGAACTCCCCGCTCATGCCAGCCCGGTAATTATGAAAGCAAATGTATTTCCCCAGCAACCCATTGTCGTTCCCCAGCCCATTCGGAAAACGTTTGGAGGTAGAGTTCAGCAAAATAAGATTGGTATTTAAGGCGGAGGCATTAAGGAAAATAATCTTTGCATAGAACACCGTCGCTTCTTTTGTTTTGGCGTCGATCACTTTTACGCCTGTTGCCTTACCGGATTGTTCTTCATAAATAATGGAATGTACTACGGAGAAAGGCCGTATGGTCAGGTTCCCTGTTTTTTCCGCCCAGGGGAGTGTAGATGCATTGGAACTAAAGTAGCCGCCAAAGGGACATCCGCGCATACAGAGATTGCGGCTTAAGCACTGGCGATGCTGTTCCTTTTGAACCTCCTGCGGCTGCGTTACCTGGGCCCACCTGCCGGATACATAGTGCCGGTTGAATTGCGCTCTTACCACATCACTTATATGCTGCTCTACACAATTCAATTCAAATGCTGGCTGAAATTCGCCATCCGGCATGGTAGCAATGCCTTCCTTGTTTCCGCAAACGCCAATGAATTTTTCGACGTGGCTATACCACGGCGCAATATCTTCATAGCCGATGGGCCACTCAATTCCGTACCCATAGCGGTGCGGGGCGGTAAAGTCCATTTCGCTCCAGCGTGCGCAGGCCCGTCCCCATATGAGCGATTTTCCACCCACCTGGTACCCTCGTATCCATTCAAAAGGTTTTTCCTGGATATAGGGATGGTCGGCATCCTTTACAAAAAAATGTGCGGTACTGTCGTCGTATCCTGCCGCCCTGCTGATATAAGGATTGGCTTTCAATACCTCTTTCGGCACAGCACCACGGTACTTAAATTCCCAGGACGGCGTATTGGCCGTAGGATAGTCTTTCACATGTTCCACATTTCTCCCCCGTTCCAACACCAGTGTTCTCATTCCTTTTTCACACAGCTCTTTCGCAGCCCAGCCTCCACTGATACCACTACCAATCACAATGGCATCAAAATGCTTGGCTGCATCTGTATTATCGGCCATACATAAAAATTTTATTGGTTATTCATTGACTACAGGCGTCGGTCAGCCGTTGACAAATGCAATGCTGCTGCGCCTAAGATATTACTTCCTGCTCCCCTGCTATAATTCCCGCGCCCAGTCCGGTTCCTATCGTCAATCCCACCAGGGAGGTGAATGAACGCCCGGTGCCGAAATGAAATTCTCCCAACGCGAAACAGTTGGCATCATTTTCAATTTTGACGGCTACCTGGTAGCGCTGCTCCAACACTGCCCGGAGATCTGTTTCATTCAGCGATGGGATATTCACGATATCGTAAGGTATCCTGCTGGCCGGATCTACCAGTCCAGGCACTCCAATCCCGATGGCCTTCACCCCGGGGTTGATGATTTTGTCGATGATGCCAAAAATCTGTTCCAGGATTTGTGTCCTGTTTCCCTGTGCATACAGGGGTTTCGATACAACAGACTCACGAACGCTTTCATTGACAATGCCGGCACGTAAATTAGTTCCTCCCAGGTCAACGCCTATTATCTGCGTTTTCTCCATATCATTACTTATTTGATAAAGAGGCTGCCGCAGCTGCATCTAAAAATACGGTTACCGATGGATGCTGTAACAACAGGCTGGCCGGCACTTCATTCGTTGCAGGCGCCTCCAGCATTTCCCGGACAATCGCCGCTTTATGCTGACCGCTCACCATTAAAATAATATGCCTGCTTTCCAAGAGCGTACCCAAACCTAACGTGATCCCTTTATCCAATACCTGCGGCTGGCTAAAATACTTTTGACCCACCTGCTTCGTTACCGGGTGCAATGTTATTACCTGCGTTCTGCCATCAATGGCGCACCCTGGTTCATTCATAGCAATATGTCCATTCATGCCTACCCCCAGGATAGCTACATCTATTCCATTCCTGTTACTGATAAACTGCTCCGCTGCGGAGCATTCTCCAGGAAGATCCGTGGAGCGGCCATCAAAGAAGTAAATGTTATTTTCGGAAACATCGAGCGGCCGGAACAGGTCTTTGTCGATAGCATACCGGCAGCTGCCCTCATCTGTTCCATTAAGTCCTACCCACTCGTCCAACCCTACAAAACTCCAGTCAGCTACCTCCACTTGTTTTTCCTGGTATTTTTCCGCGAGCACCTTGTATAATCCCGCCGGCGTATCGCCGGATGCCGGGCATAGCAGCGGCTTTTCATATGCCGACATCAGCTGTATCACCTGCTCCGCTACTTTTGCCGAAAGCTCGGCATACGTTTGATAGATCGCTATTTTCACTCATCTGGTTATTTAGTGGTGGTGGTTGGGTTCAACCATAGATCAATTGGCTTTTCTACCTGCTGGTTAAAGGGAAGCGTTATCCGTTTGCCCTGCCCTGCAGATGCATAGGCGGCATAGATAATTTCCAGCACCGCTCTTCCATCTTTCCCCGTTACCAGTGGTTCACGGTCTTGTTGTACACATTCAATAAAGTGCTTCAATTCCTGCGGATATCCCTGGTTAAAGGCTTCTTCGAAGATGCAAAAGCTCCACCCTACAGTAGTATCTGTTTTTTCCATGGCATAACCATAGCCATTTTTACTATAGGCCAGCACGGAGTTCCCGGTAAAAAGATCCGCATAAGCCACCCCATCCAGGCCATGAATTTCACTGCGGTCATCCATACCGCCCTGTTTGGCCCAGGAGTTTTCGACTACGCCTGTCACCCCATTTTCAAATTCTATGATCACCACGGAGTTATCTTCTCCCCTGGTCCTCTTCTTGTGGAGCACCGTGTTCATAGATGCCATAACACTTACGGCTTTGCTGTTCTTTAACATCCACCGGAACCAGGCGATACCATGGCAACCCATGTCCATCAGTACGCCCCCGCCAGACTGATTTACATCATAAAACCAATCGGAATGCGGACCAGAATGTTTCTCTGATTGCTTTAACATATAAATCTCGCCCACTGCGCCTTCTTCCACCAGTTTCCGGGCGCGTTCGTACTTGGGCGCAAAACAAAGTTCTTCTGCATACATCAGCTTTACGTTGGCCGCTTCGCAGGCAGCAATCATTTCATCTGCTTCTTCCAGTGTAACCGCCAAAGGCTTCTCAATAATAGTATGCTTCCCTGCGGCAGCGGCTTTCAGCGTTGCTTCCTTGTGCAGGAAATTAGGGAGACAAATATCTACCACATCCACTTCAACCTGTTGCAACAACTCATCGATGGAAGAAAAATGCTGCGCAATATGATGCGTGTCGGCAAAGGCTTTTGCTTTTTCGGCATTTCTCGCATACACGGCTACGACTTCCGCTTCCGGAACAAACCGTGTATAACTTTCCATATGGATATCGGCAATAAATCCGGCTCCTAACAGGGCGACTTTCACTCGTTTCATAGTTTAATGTTAAAGTGGTTCACTAAAAATATTATTGATGGTAGCTGTTTGTAACCTGATATCATCAGATGCACTTCCGATCATGATCTGGCATGCTACAGGCAGTACAACTTTCTCTAATTTTTCATTGTAAGAACAGAGTTCTTCTTTTGTAAACACTATGGTAACTGCTTTAGTTTCGCCCGGTTGAAGGAAAACTTTTTTAAACCCTTTTAATTCTTTTACAGGGCGCAGTGGCCTGGATACAATATTATGAATATACAACTGGGAAGTTTCTTCTCCTGCATAATCACCCGTATTTTTTACCTGGAAGGACACTTTTATGTTTTCTTTCCCGGTTCTTTCCCATTTCAGATCGCTGTAAGCGAAGCTGGTGTAGCTTAATCCGTGTCCAAAAGCATAACGGGGAGAGTTGAGCAGATCGGTATAGGCCGACTTATAAAACCGGTCGGTATCGCTTGCCGGCGGCCTTCCTGTACTATAGTGATTATAGTAGATGGGAATTTGCCCTTCCGAGCGGGGAAACGTCATGGGCAGCTTTGCAGAGGGATTGTATTTACCGAGCAATACATCTGCCATCGCGTATCCTCCCTGGCTTCCTAACCACCAGGCATATACGATTGTGGGCACATGTTCCGATGCCCAGTCAAAAACCATGGGCCGCCCCGCCATCAATACCAGCACTACCGGCTTACCTGTTGCCACGATTGCCTTTATCAGTTCTTCCTGTATGCCCGGGAGATGTATGCTGGACCGGCTTTTAGCTTCCCCCGTCATGTCGGGGGCTTCCCCCATCGCCATAATCACCACATCTGATTTCCGGGCCACCGCTACCGCTTCTTCAAAGCCGGCGCGGGAAGAATCTGTAATCCCACAGCCAGGTGCGTACAGCAGCGGTGCATCCGGAAGCTGTGCATGCAAGCCATCCATCAGCGATGGGATATCTTCACCAAGATTAACATTCAAAGACCAAAATCCTTTTAATTCTCTTTTTGCTTTTACCAACGGGCCGATTAAGCCGATACTTTTACCGGAGGTAACCGGTAAGAGATGTTGGTCGTTCTTCAGCAACACGATGCTCTTTCTTGCCACCTCCCTTGCTACAGCAAGGTTTTCCGGCGTATAGAGCAGCGTTTGTTCCCGTTTGGCATCAATAAACCGGTAGGGATTTTCAAACAGTCCCAGTTCAAACTTCTTCCGGAGTATCCTGCGAACGGCATCATCGATTAACCGCACATCTACTTTCTTATCTGTTACCAGCTGTTTCAGATGCCCGATATAGCTCCCGCTTTCCATATCCATATCGCTTCCGGCCTGGATAGCTACAGCCGCCGCTTCATAGTTATCTTTCACATACCCGTGACTGACCATCTCTCCTATAGAGCCCCAGTCGCTGACTACAAACCCTTTGAAATTCCATTTTCCTTTAAGAATATCCCGTTGCAGGTAACTGCTGCCGGATGCCGGTATGCCATTCAGGTCATTAAATGAATTCATAAAGGTGGCTACACCGGCCTGCTGCGCGGCATAAAATGGTGGCAGGTAAGTTTCCCAGAGGGAATGCAGGCTCATGTCTACGCTGTTATAATCCCTGCCGCCAATGGCTGCTCCATAAGCTACAAAATGCTTGGCACAGGCCATGATCGCATCGGGGGAGCCCAGTCCTTTTCCCTGGAAGCCTTTTACCCTGGCCACGGCTATCTTTGATCCGAGGAAAGGATCTTCTCCGGCGCCTTCCATCACCCTTCCCCAGCGGGGGTCGCGGGCAATATCTACCATGGGCGAAAAAGTCCAGTTAATGCCTGATGCGGCCGATTCTATGGCTGCCACCCGTTCTGCTCTTTCAATAGCTTCCATATCCCAGCTGGCGGCCTGCGCTAAAGGAATGGGGAAAGTGATGCTGTAGCCATGTATCACATCCTGCCCGAATAGCAGCGGAATTTTGAGGCGCGACTGCATCGCCGCATCCTGGAAAGCCTTTACATGTTCCGTGCCCATGATGTTTAACACCGCTCCTACGCGACCCGCCTTAACGGCGGCTATCTTATCCCCCACCTGGGAAACAGGGCCGGTGGCTTCCCAGTTACCGTTATACTGATTCAGCTGACCAATCTTCTCTTCCAATGTCATCTTTGCCAGCAGCGCATTTACACGTACATCTACGGTATTTACCTGGCAGATAGCTTTATCAGCAACGCATAACAAGGCGGCAGCCGCAACGACTGCATATATTTTCCTAAAAGGCATGATTTCCGTTCTTTGAAATTTTTATCCGAGTGCTACTGCACCCATTCGTACATTCTTACGTAATCTACCTGCATGGCTGCAGGGAACACCGCTTCATCCACACCTTCCTTTCCGCCCCAATTGCCGCCTACGGCCACATTCAACAGCAAATAGAACTTCTTATCAAACGGCCATCCTTCATGACCTTTGTGTTCATTGGCTACCTGGTAATACACCTTCCCGTCCAGCAGGAAGGTGATATTATCAGGGGTCCATTCTATTGCATACACATGAAACTTGTCGTAGGGTTGTTTTATATAAACACCTTTTGTTTTCTGCGTTCCGATAACATGGTTATAGGTTTTGCTGTGCAAACTTCCAAAAATGCTGTCTTTCATATAGCCCACATGCTCCATCACATCAATCTCTCCGCTTTCCGGCCAGCCGCCGTATTCGTCGTCGGTCGACAACATCCAGATAGCAGGCCAAAGGCCTCTGCCCTTGGGAAGCATAGCGCTTACCTCCAGCTTTCCATATTTCCAGTCGCCTTTGTTTTTGGTAATCATCCTGGCAGAAGTGTATTGGCGATCGCCACTGCCGCCATTCCTGGCCGTTATAGACAATTTACCATTTTCTACTTTCGCATTATTGACATCGGCGGCGGTGTAAAACTGTAACTCATTATTTCCCCAGCCGGATCGCCCGGTTTGATAGCCCCACTTGGTGCTATCCGGCAACCCGTTGTAATTAAACTCATCGCTCCAGGTCAATTTCCATTTCGTATGACGTTTAATGGATTGGGCCTGGGATGTTGCGATAAAGCAACATCCCACCCAGGTTAAAACGAGACAATAGATACTTCTTTTCATTAGATTTAGCGCTTTCTTTACTATCATTAAAATTATTTCAGCAGGGAATTGATGTCTTCCTGTGCCTGTGGAATCGGAATGTATTCACTTCTTCCCTTTATAAATCCAGGGAGTACGGTAGCCGCCTGGTCGGTTCTCAACAGGTCGTTAAATCTCTCGCCCCACCATTCGCAGATTAGTTCTGCATGGCGCTCATCCAGGAGCTGTTGCAGGGTTACACCATTGATAGATGCCAGCTTTACCCGGTTTCTGACCAGGTTTACCTGGGCATCGCCGTTCTGGCCTTTGCGTATTTTAGCCTCAGCATTCATTAACAACGCTTCTGCGTAACGCATGATACGGACATTGTTATTGGCGCCATAATAATCAACCCTGCCCGGTGTCATTTGTGAGCTCGGCGTATATGATTTACCATTGAAATATTTCTTCCTGGATCCATTTCCGGAGATCGTATCACCATCTGGTGTAACGGAATAGGTGCCCGGAGCGCCATTAACGCCACAATACTGGATCGCCATTTTTAAACGTACACTATCATTACGTGATTTCAGGAAATCAACCGCTTTTTGTGTAGGCACCATCCAGCCTGGACCAGTAATAACTGAACTGTAGGTATTTTCAGGACCCTGGAAGAAAAAGAAGTTACCCCACTCTTCACCGGGGCCGCCAGAGATCACGATATCGCCACTGGATTTTCCGAAATCAGAATATTGCAGTTCTAAAATGCTTTCATCACACAACTTACCGGGCATTTTAAACAGCTGGTAGTAATTACTGAACAGGGAGAATTTACCACTGTTCACGATTTGGTTAGTACAATCCAGTACCACGTCCCAATAGGTGCTACCATTGTTGTTACCTGCCAGGTCCATGGCTGCTTTGGCTTTCAGCATCAGTGCAGTATATTTGGTCACCCCGCCAACGTGTGTAGCGGCATTAGGCCGGGCATCTTCGAGGTTGGCAATACAGAAATCCATTTCAGCCATCACATACTTATTCACGTCTTCTATACTGCTTTTCCCAACGGTTCCCAGCTTAGCCGGATCGTTGCTTTCCAATCCCAGGATGGGTACCGCGCCAAAGCTTCTGCCTAGCCAGAACTGCGCAAGCGCTCTATAGAAGCGCACCTCTGCCTGGTATCTTGCCAGCAGCTTATTTTTGTCTGCGTCAGCGGCGGGGATGTTTTTTCCAAATTTATCCAGCTCTGCCAATGCGCTATTTGCCCCCAGCACCACGGCATACATGCTGATCCACATGTCGTTGATGCCCCAATAGCTTTTTACGGTGACATCAGTTTGAAAATTGTGGATGCCTATTTGTCCGGCGTCATCATTTCCCGGCTCAATATCATCACTACGGGAAGACCGGATGGCCATGCTGATCCATTTTCCAAAAGTGCCGCTGGCAGCGGTTCTGTATACACCAGATACTGGCTGGTACATTAATGATAAATCAGTATAGTCGATAGTGGTTGCCTGCGGCTTATTTTCCGACGGTCGATCCAGGAACTTGGAACAACCGGAAGATAAAAGCAGTACGATGAGCAAAATTGATATGTAGTTTCTCATGTTTTCTTTTTTAAATTTTCTATAACGGGTATCAAGGATACTTTTCGTGTATCCTTACAAGTGAGCTTTCCTTAGAAAGCAGCCCTAACACCTAAACTGTAGGAAGAAGAAACCGGGTACACATTAGCATCATAGCCAGACACCGGGTAACCGCCAGCGGTATTGGTACCCACTTCAGGTGTAAAGCCGTTGTAGCGGGTAAATATGAATGGTCTGTCGGCGGTAGCAAATACCCTCATAGCGATAGGCGATTGTTTGCCCACATTAAAGTTATATCCCAGCTGGATGTTTTGCACGCGCAGGTAAGCGCCGCTTTCTACAAAGAAGGAGTTGCTCACTTTAAACCAACCTTGTCCCAGGGCATAAGCAGAAGGATAGGCATTGGTTGATCCCGGACCAGTCCAAAGGTTTGACGCAAATTTTTCATCCAGGTTCAGGGAAGTGGAAGCTTTATAAAGCCGTCCCCTGTTGAGATTGAAGATTTTATTGCCAGACACGCCCTGGAATGCCACGCTAAAGTCGAACTTCTTATAAGTAAGCGCTATATTGAAACCATAGGTAACCTTTGGTAAATAGCTGCCCATGTTGATACGGTCGTTATTATCCAATACCCCGTCGCCGTTCTGATCTTTATACTTCGGGAAACCAGGAACAATTTTCGAGGTAGCCGTTTGGTTGTAGTTCTTTGCAATCGGATCATTGTTGATTTCATCCTGCGTTTGATATACGCCGGTAAATTCATAACCATAGAAGTAGTTAATCGGCTGTCCTACAACGATACGGTTGGGGAATTCTGCGGTCCATTCAGGGAAACCGCTGGTGGAACTTGGCAGCGTTCCCAAATCGGTCACCTTGTTTTTCAGGGTCGACATATTCGCGCCGATCTGGTATCCCAGCTCACCAATTTTATCATTCCAGCTCAGTGCCACATCCCAGCCACTGTTCACCATACTTGCCCAGTTACCATATACACTCGCATAAGTGAAAGGAATTGGCTTGTTGAAGGCGGCCTGGGTAGTTTTCCGGTTGAAATAGTCAACGGAGCCTTTTAACCTTCCCCTTAGCAGCTCAAAGTCAACACCACCATCCCATTCAGTGACAACTTCCCAGGTAACATTGGTAAAGAACCTGTTCACGGAGTATCCGGGCACATATACGCCATTGGCGCCTGCGGTGCTACCAAAAACAGCGGAAGCACTGTTGCCGGTTTTTACGATAGCATAACCAGCATTGGAATTTACGCCGTCATTTCCAAGTTTTCCCCAGCTACCTCTCAGCTTTAAGAAATCGAAAATTCTCTGGTTCTTCATAAATGCTTCCCTGCTCAATACCCATCCAAGGCCCACTGACGGGAAATATCCCCATTTAGTCTGGTATTTCGAACTTCCATCTGCGCGGAAGGTGGCCGTCAGTAAGTATTTATTGTCATAATCATAGGTGCCGCGTGTAAAATAGGAAAGGCCGGCATTACGGGTACCATCTTCTCCGTAGTAGGCAGCGCTGGGCGTGCCCTGGCCGGCATACCACGCTTCTTCCACATTCGGTACGTCATCGGCTTCCGTCCGTGTCTGACGCCACCGCTCTTCCCTGGTAGATTGTCCCAGTAACAGGCTCCAGTGATGCAGCCCTTTGCTGTCCCTATAGGTAAGCAGGTTATCCAATATATAATTGGTGGTTCTTTCCTGGATAGATTTCAGATGAGATTTGACCGCGCCATCTGCACCAGGGCCCAGGTTCCTGGCAGGCAGGTAATTTGTTCCCAACAGCGAACCATAGATCTCACTCAACTGGGATCTGAAGGTGAGTTTATTCTGCCAGAAGCTGGCTTCACCATATATGGTCGGTAATATCTGGAAAGCCTTTGACCGGTCATAATTATAATAGGCGGAGGCCATCGGGTTTTTATCATCCGATCTTCCGATCACAGAAGCGGCGGTAAATTTCACCGGGAAAGCATTCACGTTGGCGTTGTCGTATACCGGGAACAGCGGAGAAGCCGTATAAGCATCCAGGAAAGCGCCGTAATTGGGATTAAACGTAGTAGAATTATTAAAGATAGCGGAGAATCCTACTTTCAGCCAGCTAAATGCCTTGGCCTCCAGTTGTAACCGGCCGTTATATCTTTTAAAATCATTCTGCGCGTTTAAAATACCATTCTGGTAGGTATAGTTCAGGCCCATGGAATAAGTTACCTTATCGCTTCCTCCCTGTACATCGATGCCATGATTTGTGATCAGGGCGCTTTTTCTCAATATTACATCATACCAATCAGTGCTGGTAGTAGGATTAAGCCCGGTGCCACCGAATCTTTCTGAAGACAGCAACACCGTACCGCTATCTGCCGCAGCACCCCGTTGCAGGGAAAACGAAGTATATTGCTGTCCATTGGCCATTTTGAGCACATGTGTGGGCTTTTGCACGCCTACATAACCATTATAGGTTACGCGGGTTTTCATATTGGCCTTCCCTTTTTTGGTGGTGATCAGCACCACCCCATTGGCAGCACGTACCCCATAAATGGCGGCGCCGGAGGCATCCTTCAGGATAGACATGTCGGCAATGTCGTTGGGATTCAGAAAACTAATGTCTGTCACAAACATTCCATCCACCACATATAAAGGATTTTCATTATTAAATGACCCTACCCCCCTGATGCGGACATTCGGAGAGCTTCCCGGGGCGCCATTGGCAACTACCTGTACACCGGGAACACTTCCCTGAAGGGCTTCCATTGGTGTAGCGGTAGTCCGTTTAAGCATGTTTTCTGTATTAACCGTGGTAACCGGGGCGGTGAGGTCAGCCTTTTTCTGTGTACCATAACCTACCACTATTACTTCTTCCAGTCCCGTTCTGGATGGCTCCAGCTGAATATTCAATACTGTGCCGGTGATAGCCACCGCCTGCCTTGCAAAACCAATCGCTGACACTATGAGAGAATCTGAACCGGAAGGTATAGAAAGCGTAAATGCCCCGGTTTCATTGGTGGCTGTCCCAATAGCTGTACCTTTTACACCTATCGAAGCGCCGATGACAGGTGCATTTTTGTCATCTTTCACCGTACCCTTCACAATTTTGTTTTGGGCATAGGTAGCAAGATGAACAAAAAGGGAAAGTACAAGGAGGACAAAAATTCTGGAGAACTTTTTTTTCATACGTGAGATTTAAGTTTTTTGGTCGTTCCTGATAAGCGAATCGTAGAGCAACAAATGTAACCTCACTGGTAAGAAAATGTTAAAAAAGCACCACTTCATTACTACGTCTTATCGCGTAATTCCCTATTTTTATAGCGAAAGACACTACTACAATACTACTACATCATTACTACATCGTTATGTGGGGATTGAAATATGAATAAGACACTGTTTAATATCTTGCTTTTCTTTAGGCTGTTATCCACCTGCTGTTATGCTGCTTATGCACAAAATGGATGTGGGCTTCCCGCTGTTGTCAACTATACCAAATTTGACTATCACGGAGGCAGCCAGAACTGGGGTATCGGACAAGATAAACATGGTGTGATGTATTTTGCCAATAACGATGGACTCTTAAGTTATGATGGAAGTCATTGGAAACTATACCCCTTACCCAACAGCACAGTAATTTGGTCGCTCGCAGTGAGTGATGACGGGAAAATTTATGTGGGGGGCCAGGATGAGATTGGGTACTTCGCCCCGGGTTCCAATGGCGTACTGACTTATACTTCTTTAAAAAACAATATTCCGGAACAGCACAAAAAATTTGCAGACATATGGCATATTGCCATTATGGGCAGCCGGGTATTTTTCCAGGGAGATGACCGCATCTTTGAGTACAATGGTAAATCAATCCGGGTACATCTTTCCAATGCGCAATGGTTTTTCATGGCCCGCGCCGGCGACCATATATACGCAGTTGATCGCGTAGCGGGGCTGCTACAATTCGATAACAACCAATGGGCCCCTGTTCCCGATGGCAAAAAAATTGCCGGGATGCTCACCGCAGGTATCGTTTCAATGGGCAAAGACAGTGTTTTCATTGTCAGCCGGACAAATGGCATCTTTTTATTACACAACAACTCGATAAGTCTGCAGCCAAACAACCTGCCCGGTCACCTCTACATCAACGGTGCTGCAAAAGTAAATGACGCCGAATTGATGGTAGCCAGTTCGGCGGGGGGAGCCCTGGTGGTAGATATCAGGAATAAGACCTGGCAGACTTTCTCCAATGACCAGGGACTTCAGAATAACAACGCCCTGAGCGTTTTCAAGGATGCCAGCGGTAACCTGTGGACAGGGCTGAACAGCGGTATCAGTTATATCAACTACAACTCTGCCATCAGGTATCTCCAGGTAGGTAAAACCAACAACCTGCCGGGTTATTCTGCCAGCATATTCAATAACAGGTTGTATGTGGCTACCTCCAACGGGCTGTATAGCGCCCTGCTGACCGATAATAAAAATATCCATGTGACACAGGATGATTTTGCCCTGGTAAAAAATACAGACAACCGGGAAGCGTGGAATCTTGCTGTGATAAACGGACATTTATTACTGGGCAGCGACAATGGCAGCTACGATGTACAGGGAAATGAAGCCAGGCTGCTCTCCGGAGATGCCGGCAGCTGGTATTTCCTTCCCCTCTCGTCCGTTTTCCCGGTGCAGGATATTATAGTGGGCACGTACTATGGTTTAAAGCGGCTCCGTTATGAAGACAATCATTTCAGTGATGAAGGCAAAATAGAAGGAACGCCCGACTCCTACCGGTTTATGGCGTTGGATAGCAACGGCGATATCTGGGCCTCCCACCCCTACCGGGGCATCTATCGCGTTAGCTTGTCACAAGACAAGAAAAAATACGCCTTCCATCTATATACCTCCAATGACGGCCTGCCCTCTACCTTAAATAATTTTGTATTCAAAATAAAGAACCAGGTCCTCTTTGCTACCTCTGGAGGTCTTTACGAGTTTAATACCTCCACCAATAAATTTTTTCTCTCCAGGTTTCTTTCCTCCGTTTTTGGCCGGATGAAAATACGCTATCTCATGGAAGACAAAGAAGGTAACATATGGTTCTGCGGCGAGAAAGGAACCGGCGTGGTGCATTTTTCCTCTACCGACACCACCCGTGCGCCCCAAGTCACTTATTTCCCTGAATTAGCCGGACAGCTCCTGCCAAAATTTGAAAACATCTATGCCTATAACCCCGAAAATGTGTTTATAGGCTCCGAAAAAGGATTAATTCACCTCAACTATCAAAGATATACGTCTGCCAAACAGCCTGTCGCCGTTCGCCTGGGCATGGTAAAGACTACCAGCAAATCCGACAGCACCATTTTTGGTGGTTACCAGGATGCTTACCTGGCGGCTTCTGCATCGGGCAGCGGCAAGCACCTGCTGGAATTACCATCTGCATATAATGCTTTTCATTTTGAATACAGCTCGCCGGTATATGATTTCCAGCAAAGCATTACGTATAGCTACCAGCTGGAAGGCTACGACCCCGACTGGTCTTCCTGGGATAGTAAAACAGAAAAAGACTATACCAACCTGCCCAATGGGAAATATACCTTTAGGGTAAAAGCGCGGGACTACCAGCATAACGAATCCACGGTAGTATCTTATAGCTTCATCATAAAAGCACCCTGGTATAAAACCATCTGGGCAATGCTCTGCTATATGGCCATTGCAGCCGGCCTGGTATTGCTGGTACGTAAATATTTAAAGCATAAGCTGCTGATTCAACAACAAAAATTTGAAGACGAGCAAAAGAAGCTCAAGTACATCCATCACCTGGAGCTGGAAAAAAATGAAAAGGAAATCATCAAGCTACAAAACGAAAAATTAGCACAGGAAGTACTGCTGAAGAAAAAGGAATTGGCCAATACCAGCATGCACCTCATGGAAAAAGCAGATACTTTAACGAAAATAAAGGAAAAGGTATCGCGCCTCAACACCGACGCCAACCCCGACAATAATATTAAGAGTATTACCGATCTGATCAAGGATGCAGAGAAGATTAATGCTAACTGGGACGTGTTTGCGGCACACTTTGATGAGCTGAACGACGACTTTCTGAATAAACTGAAAAAGCAATACCCTCAACTGACCAACTCCGATTTAAAAGTATGTGCTTATATTAAATTAAACCTGTCCACAAAAGAAATTGCGCAATTATTGAACATCACAGTACGAGGCGTAGAAGTAAGCCGGTACAGAATTAGAAAAAAGATGAACCTGCCCACAGAGCAGTCGTTAAGTACGTTTTTTAACCAGATTTAAATCGGCGTTACCAGTAAACGCCTATCTCCAATTAAAGCGAATAAACATCTGCCGGTTTTAAAAGCTATAGATTATGAGATTCTGATCCCTCATCGTCTCCTTCTCCCCTATTTCCATTAGCCCGCCTTTACCTCCTTCTGTCAAGAATATTCCAATATGGAAATTTATTTTTTATATCTTGACCGGCTATCCAAGTACTTAGTTATAGTAATAGTATCTAAAACACGTAGTAATTCAATGATTAAATTCCCACACACGCTGATTTGTTCTCTTACAGCGCTTAGTTTATTGAAACCGTTTTCGGGGTATGCTCAGACCGCCCCTTCTGAATTAACCATCACCCGATTTTCTGGTCCTTCCATTACCCCAAGCCCAGCCTGCCTGGCGGTAGCGCCTACCGGGGAAGTATATGTGGGGGTGGATGAGATAGGTTCGCTGGGAAAAGATCCGGGCAAAGGCCGGATACTTAAGCTGGTGGACACGAACAATGACGGAAAAATGGATCAGCATACCGAATTTGCCATGGTCGACAATCCACGCGGGATCATCGTTATGGGCAACCAGGTATTTGTATTACACACTACTTTTTCGAGCGAAACAGGTAAGGCCACCGGGATGGCCCTGGTGGTTTTTGAAGATAAAGATGGCGATGGGAAGGCCGATGGCCCTCCCAAACCACTGATTGAGCACCTCAGCAACACCAAATATATCCAGGAGCGCGGAACAGACCACGCTACCAACGGTATCCGCATGGGTATTGATGGCTGGATTTATATCGCGGTAGGCGACTTTGGCTTCCATGACGCCACCGACCGTTCCGGTAAAAAGCTGACTATGCTGGGTGGAGGCATCGTAAGGGTACGCCCTGATGGTACCGAAATGGAGGTATTTACCCACGGTACCCGCAACGTATATGATGTAGCCATTGACCCGTACATGAACGTGTTTACGAGAGAAAACACGAATGATGGCGGAGGATGGAATGTACGGTTCTCCCACCATATCCAATCCGGCGAATTCGGTTACCCGGTATTATTCCAGCATTTTACAGACGAAATATTACCAGCATTGGCCGACCTCGGCGGCGGCTCTGGTACGGGCGCCCTGTTTATGTCGGAACCCAATTGGCCGGAGAAATATAACAATGTTCCCATGATGGCCGATTGGGGAAGAAGCATGCTTTACATTCACCGCGTAAAGCCTGATGGCGCCACCTTCACACAAAAAGAAGAAGACTTTATTGCGCTGCCACAGATCACCGACCTGGATGTGGACGGATCCGGCCGGCTTTACCTCTCCGCCTGGGATGGCGCGGGTTATTCCGGTAGCGATACCATCGGCTTTGTAGTGCGGGCAGTACCCAATAACTGGACCTATAAAGCATTTCCAGACCTGGACAAGGCTTCGGTAGAAGAACTGGTGAACCTGCTGAAATCACCCAGCGCGGTAGCCCGGTTAAATGCTTCCCAGGAACTGCTCCAGCGGGGCGACCAGCAAGGATTAGCAGCTGCGCTGAAGATGGCATCGGATGCACAGCAGCCGTTATATGCCCGTGTAGCTGGTCTCTACACCTATGCCCAAGGCGCCGGCAAAAATGGTATCCCGGCTTTATTGGAGCTGACTAAAGATCCTTCTGTGAAAGAGCACGCCCTGCGTGCCCTGGCAGATCGTAAAGGCCTCCTGGCCGATGTGCCGGAGCAACCTTTCCTGGATGCACTGAAAGATCCATCTCCGCGCGTTCATGCTGCCGCCATCGTAGGATTGGGTCGCTTAGGCCGCATGGAAGCCGCCACTGCTTTGTTGCAAACCAAAGTGCCTGCGTCGTTCGTGGCTCCTCCCACCGATAAAGAAGGGCCCCATGCTACTCCTAATGCCGCCATTGTGCTGCCACATCTGGCGGTACGCTCCCTGGTAGCATTGAATGCCGTAGATGCTGCCGTATCGGCTGTCAACGGCCCCAACGCCACGCTGGCATTATGGGCTTTGCGCTATATGCACGATGAAAAAGCGGTGAATGGCTTAATTGCTGCCTACAAACAGTCGAAAGATGAAAAGCTGAAAAAGCAGATCCTGACTACCCTGGCACGCCTGTACAAAAAAGAGGACACCTATGATGCATCCTGGTGGTGGGGAACCCGGCCAGATTCACATGGACCCTACTACAAAGCAGTACTCTGGGAAGGATCACCCGTGATCGAAAAGTTCATGAAGAAAGAAGCCGCCAACCCGGCGCGTTTGGCTCTTTTCAGGGACCTCGACGCACGTCACAGGATGGAAATCGCTGCATTTGCGCCGCTGAAAAAAGCGGAACCCGTTGCGGCAAAAGAGCCTAAAGTAGACCTGGAGAAAATAAAAAGCAAGAAAGGACAAGTAGGTAAGTCTTCTATTGAAGATGTGCTGCTGGCGGTTAAACAATTAAAAGGAGATCCTGCCAAAGGCAAAATATTGTTCACCAACCAGGGCTGTGTGGCCTGTCATAGTCTCAGCAGAAGCGAAAAAATGAAAGGTCCTTTCATGGGACAGATCGGCTCTATCATGAACCGCGAACGGATTGCTGAGTCTATCCTGAAACCGAATGCTTCTATTTCCCAGGGATTTGCTACCTACACGATCACTGCCAAAGGCAATAAAACCTATGTAGGATTTATTACCGAAGAAACAGCGAACAAAGTAGTGATGAGAGATATTACCGGTGAAGTATACACGGTGAATGCGGCAGATATCCTGAGCCGTAAGGAAATGAAAACATCCATGATGCCAACCGGCCTTGCCAACGCCTTATCATACGAGGAATTTGCATCCCTGGTGAGCTTCCTGGAAAAACAAAAGAAATAACGCGGGACATTTTCTTATAGAAAAATTCCGGCTGGATAAAAAGACCTTACAATGCACTATTGTAAGGTCTTTTTGTTGTAATAAACAATCTGTGATCCTGCAATTAGTGGCTGATGACGGTCCGCCTATTTTCCCGGGTACCCGATATTGGAGTATCTTCATTTCTATGAAACCTATATTCCCCGCCGCTTATTCAACTCTTTGCCCCGACGCATTATCTTCACTCCTCTCAGAAAAATATGACGTAGGAACCGTTCAATGTAAACTCCTGGTCCGGGGCGTAGGCGACACTTACCTCGTAACATCATCTCAAAACCGTTATATACTGCGGGTGTACCGTACTTCCCATCGAAGCTTACCCCAGATAAGGGAGGAGGTGGCGTTATTAACGGCATTGAAAGAAGCCAATGTAGCGGTATCGTACCCCATTTCCGATATTTCAGGTCAAGCTATCCTTAAACTGGAAGCAGCGGAAGGAGAAAGATATGCCGTGCTTTTCAGCTATGCTCCAGGGCAGGCTGCCAGGCAATTGAATGAAAACCAGCTTCGCCACCTTGGTCATGAAATGGCCCGCTTCCATCACGTATCTGCTACCATCAGATTGGGAGGGGAAAGATGGAATTTTGACCTGGGAACAACTGTTTTTAAGCCTTTAGCCATGCTGAAGCCTGCCTTTGTTGAAGATGCCGAAGGATATGCCTGGCTGCTGGAAATGGCTGACCGTATAGCAAAAAAATTATCCTCTGTTCACACCGCTGAATTTTCCAAGGGCTATTGTCATTTCGACTTCCTCCCCAAAAACTTTCATTTTGAAAATGATGCGGTTACCTTTTTTGACTTTGATTTTATGGGTTATGGCTGGTTGGTGAATGATATCATGACCTTCTGGCAACACCTTGCCCTGGAAGTATACACCGGAAGAATGAAACAGCAAGCCGCGGATGATGCCTATCACATTTTCCTGGATGGATATCGTACATCTCGTACTATCAGTAAACAGGAACTGGCGGCGGTACCTTACCTCTCGCCTGGGTTCTGGCTTTTCTATATGGGATTTCATACTACCCATGATCAATTTTTTGCTTTTACCCAGCCTGCACAGGTAAAATCATATGTAGGATTTTTAAGGCATATTGTAAATACCTACTGGGATAAGGAGGGTGATTCACAGCATTTCGTTTAAACCTGCATCCTCCCAAAACTGCCCATCTCTCCAATATTTCGTATATTAAATCCATTATTCGGTTACCTAAAGCCAGAGATGATGTCGCAATATTCTTTCGGATTTGTTTATGTACTCACCAATAAAATAATGCCAGGACTGGTTAAAATTGGCTTGACAACGGGGCTGGCTGAAGACCGGGCTACTGGCCTTTTCTCCACTGGGTTGCCTGATCCTTTCGAGGTAGTTTTCAGGGCCACTACCTCTCACCCTGCTGAGTTAGAAAAACGGGTACATGAGCTGCTTAAAGAAAAACGATACCGTCCCAACCGCGAGTTTTTTGAAGTGACGCCGGAACTGGCCGCCAGCACCATTTTGCAGGCACGTCAGGAAACCGACGGTATAAAAGCCTGGGCAAAGAAATCGCAGCTATACCTGCAGCATGGCGATCGCCTGCTGTTATCCATGCGGGCAGGCCAGATACTTTTCTTAAGTGCCTATCCTTCCCTCGTTGCCCTGGAAGCCGCCATGATTGATCTCTGGCAGGTCCATACAGATGGAGATACATTTGAACTTTACTTTACCGATGATCCGGCACACCATTCTAATGACGAGTTCCGCTCCCCGGAAGGCGCGACTAATGCCGCAGACAACGACATTATCATTTATAAAGACCAATTGGTTCCTGGCGATCGCCTGCTCTGGATGGATGATACGGAGCCCCGCTTTATCAGTGCGCTTTTTGAATCTAAATGCCACTGCCAACTCATTGCACGCTCCCGCAACCCCAAGTTCACTGCGGAAGGACACCCCAAACTGATCAACGTAGATGCCGGCTGGACTGCCTCCTCCCAGGTAGCCACAGCGAAGCAATATGTTTGTTCTCTCCCACGCCCCAGGACCTGGGCGCCACGTCGTCCGGACACGACTAACGGTTGGGCTGATGTTGCCTGGAAAAATGCGCCACCGGCGTATTGGTTGCCGCAACTCAATCAACAGCCTGTTAACGGGGAAACCAAATAACTATGCCGTTTACAATCGGCCTATTCATTTTATTTGGATTGGCTTAGGAACATTCCCTTTTCAAAGGTAATTTTGTGCCCCTGTTAACTGGGTAAGTTGGCCAGCCTTTAAAATAGTACCCCTTGAATAATATCGTTCAATTACATCAAACATATGGAGCATAGGTATTAATGGAAAAGAAGTATATATTTTTAGTGCTGCTGATTATTGGCACCGCATTTTGGGGCATCTCATTCCCTGTCACCAAAATGGCCACGGACGCCGTTTCCCCCTCTACCTTCTTATTTTATCGGTTCCTGGCGGCGACTATTGTCCTGGCGGCGATCCTGTCGAAGCAATTAAAGCGGATCGACCGGTCGGCCCTTATCGCCGGCATGGCACTGGCTATCCCACTCACCTTTGGCATCCATTTCCAGACGCTGGGCATCAAGTACACACCCGCCTCTCAATGTGCATTTGTTGCCGGTATATGCGTAGTCATGATCCCTGTTATAAAGCAGCTGGTGTATAAAACGCGGGTAGACCTGAAAATATGGGTGGCTGCTATTATTGCGCTGGTGGGCCTCTTCATCATTTCTGTGAGGGGTAACCTGGTTATTGGCCGGGGAGATGTATATACGATTATCGGCTCCATTGGCTTTGCAATATATCTCATCCAGGTAGAACGTTACAGCACCGACCGTAATATCTTACCCACCATTGTGCCCATGTTTGCCACCTGCGCATTAATCATGCTCTGCATAGCCTTAGGTGATGAAACTGCCAACTGGCTACCGGTGAACCAGGGCTTCTGGATGGGTATCGGCTACTGCGCGCTCTTTTCCACGGCGTATATGTATACGATCTCCAACCTTTCCCAACGTTATATTTCCGCAGAAAAAGTGGCTATCATCTACTTATTTGAACCCATTTTTGCGGCCATTGCTGCCATTCTTATGCTGGGAGAACAGCTTTCCTGGCAGTTGTTGGTAGGAGGTGCACTGATTTTTGCCGGCACGCTGATTTCGGAAGCTAATTTCAAGCGAAAGGAGGCGTACAAAGATATCCATTGAACTGACTAGTCCGAAGAGGCTAACTATTTTCTAGTAGCTATCACACTATTGCTTTTTCTTCCTCCTGATCAGGGTTTCTTCATGTTTTTCCAGGGCATCTGATATCGCCATCCGGGAGCAATCAGGTGGCCAATTGTTTGCGTCTGCCTAGTTTCCTGCGGAGCCAATGTCCTTTCCACATCCAGAAACCGCTTAATGCCACTACCGGTAAAAACACCCAGCGCACTGCATTTGCTGCTGGCGGATTACTGGCTACCGGCCCGTAAATGTATCCCAGAATGGGAATACTCAGGATAATATGTAACCAGCGAATGATCTTACGTTCTACAGATGCTTTCATAAAAAATGCTTGTTACACAAAGCTAATTCGTGCACCGATAGCCTTTTTTGAAAGTAGACATGCAGGAAAAATGTGCCGATAAAATGGGAAAAATACGAGCGGAGTAGCGCCGGCGTCCCGCATTAATAGCACTGTTTTTCTTATATTGGTGTGATGCGGCGTTGTAAAACATCCGCTAAGGCATGCAGCATTTTTGCCCAGGCCGACTTTGCTCTTTCCACGAAATCAGCCCAGTTAGCGGGCATTTCCTGCGTTAATGTTAATTCGCAACCAGTCGAAAGCGTCGTAATGTCTATGAGGATACGACTGCTATCCGGCAGGTCTTGTCGTACTGCCCAGGAAAACAACAGGCGACGTGGTCTGTCTATTTCAATATATTCGCCGATATGCTCTATCTCGATGCCCTCGCGCCGGACAATAAAAGAGAAAGTACCGCCTACCCGCGCATCCGTTTTCAGCTGTACAATTTCTTCATCACGTAATGCGGGCCCAAACATAAATTTACCAATCATGCCGGTGTCCAGCCAGGCATCAAAAACCCGCTCTGGCGCTGCAGCGTATTTATGGGTAACAGTAGCATGTACAGGAAATGAGGTAGCCATCGTGATTCATTATTCGCTTACGAATATAAATGAAATCAGGCAAGCTACAGACAGGCACTACCGGGCATTGCCGGCCTTCTGCTCAAAAAAATCTTTTTTTTCACCAATAGCGGTTTTCACGCAATTCATAATAGATTCGTGCAAATCCGTACCCGCAGCATGCAGCGGGTCGATGGCCTTTACCAATACGGTTCGTAGCGCAAACAGCTGTTCCCGGTTATATTTTTTTGAGGCCTTCACCAGCTCCAGTTTCATCAATTCTTCCTGCTGATTTTGCTTAGGGTTAAAAATTTCATTGATATGGCTGCATTGATGGCAGACGCCGTTCTTGTTGACTAACGCACACCTATACTCGAAAATATCGGTCATAGTACTCCTGGCATCGTTCAATAAATGCTTTATCACGCCTTCCGTTTTTCCAAGGATGTCTGCAATTTCTTTGACAGAAAAATCATACATATCTTTCAGGATCAGCGCTACCTGGTTTTCTATCGCCAGCGTTTTTGAAATACAGGTGAAGCAAAAGTCGATATGCTCCCTCATTTCATAAGCGCCGGCCGGCGAGGTATCATGCGCTATCCAGAAAGCCCGCCTCACTTCCTCTGAGCCTATGGCCAGGTCTGCACCCCTATCCTGGGCGTCTGGCTGCCATCTCTTTAATTTCCTCAAATGATCATAAGCCAGGTTGGTGGCTATTTTAAATACCCAGGTTTTTAACGAAGACTCCCGCTGAAAAGTAGCTATCCTGGAAAAAGCTTTGATAAAAGTGTCGTGCGTAAGGTCGTCTACATCATTACGATCGGTGAGCAGGCGGTACAGGTACGATTTCAGCTGGCTTTGAAACGTGGCAAACAAGGTTTGAAATGCATTAATATCACCAGCCATGGCCGATGCTAAGACATCTTCGTTTTCCATTCCCATAATTTTTTTGCAATAATAGGGTTGCAGTCCCCGGAGGAGACTGCAACCACTAATGTACTATAATATGTTTAGCTTCCCGCAGTCCACATCCACGATATGACTGTTGAAAACAACTCCTGGTGCAGAAGCCAGGAAGGTGGCCGTTTCTCCTACGTTTTGCAGGGTGGGGCCTACCTTTAAAATATCGAAAACTTTATACTGCGCCTCCAGTTGCTCCACCGGTATATGGAGATTTTCAGCTGCTGCTTCAATCCATCCCGAGATGCGCTTCGTTTCCATAATAGCACCGGGGCAAATACAGATCACCTTAATACCTGCTCCGCCCCATTCGGCCGCCATTCCCCGCGTTAGCCCTTCCATAGCTGCACTGGCCGCCGTGATGCCGGCCATATTGGGGAGCTTAGACCTGGACAAGGCAGAAGTCAATAATAAGACGGTCCCCTCAGACCCGGTTTCCATCATATATTTCGCAGCCACCCTTGAAGTGAGGAACTGCGAACCACAGATCTTTTCCATCGGCGCCATAAATTGCCGGAAAGTAGCTACGGTAGTGGGGGGACGACCACCCATCTCACTATACTCAGCTGCAATGCCATTGAATACTACATCCAGTTTGCCATTGTCTGCCACCACCTGCTTTAAAAAATTGTCTATCTCCGTTTCATTCAGTGCATCTACCCGGGCGGCTTCTGCATACCCCCCATCGGCGTTAATGTCCCCGGCCAGCGCTTTTACCGCATCCAGGTTGCGCGCCGTAACATATACCCTGGCGCCATGTGCTGAAAATGAGCGCGCCACTGCTCCTGCAATCTCACCGGATGCCGCAAATACCACGGCTACTTTGTCTTTTAGATTTTTCATATTGCTTGTTTTCTCTATTGACGAATAAGCGCGGTAAAACGGTCGGTTTTTTACAAAAAAATTTACAACTCATTGATTACAAACCACTAATAACCCCTCCTGGCATATCATTAAAATAATTTTATTTTTATTGGGTGATAAAACACCACTCCTGGTATATAGTAGTGACTAAATTCGCTCCTGCATGCAAACAGTACCCGACAATACCCTGCTTACCCGGCTCAGCAACGACGATAACGCCGCTTTCGGGGTATTGTATGAACATTACTTTCCCGGCATAGCTGCCTATATTGTCAACAACTGCGGGAAAACTGAAGACGCGGAAGATATCTTCCAGGAGGCCCTTATCGTATTGCGTCATAAAATAAGACAACCCGATTTCCTGCTTACCGCTACCATTAAAACGTATCTCTTCTCCATTGCCCGGAACCTCTGGCTGAAACGCCTGCGGGATAACAAGCTATTGCCGGTGGCAGACGTATCCATCTATCATTGGGAAACAACCTCCTTTTCTACTACACTGCATCCCGAAAAGAGCAAAGATGAAAAAGTACAATCCTGGATATCCAGGATCACCAGGCATTGCCAACGTATCCTACACGCCATTTTCTTTTACCGGGAACCTATGGAAGTATTGATGAAAAAAATGGGTTGGAAAAACAAGCATACCGCTGCCAATCAACAATACAAATGTATTCAGCAGGTGAAAAAACTAAAACAGCAGGAAGAAGGCAGATAATTTTTTGGGTGATAATTATCATAACCCGGTATTAATAGATAAATCACCTTTAAAACTGTTTATCATGACTGCAAGAACAAAGATCATTCTCTGTATCACCTCCCTGCTCCTGACTGGCATCTGCCTTTATCATTTTTTCGGGTAATAAAAAATGAAGAAAATGAAGAGAGAAGTCAACATCTGGGGAATCAAAGCATTTGAGGGAGATGGGGAGAGCTGCCCGATAATTCCGGTGCATCTGCCCTGGTATAAAAAACTCGCCTTAACCTTTTTCCGTTTCGGGGTATGTCCGCTTTGTATTACGATGAGTGTGGGCTACAGTATCCGTCGTTTTTTCCGGCGGATAAACCCTGATTAAACACCGCGCGCGGAGGCAACTTCCACGCAAAGGCCCAACCGACGAAGCAGCACTTATCGACGCCGTGGTGGCGCAACAAAGTGCCTGATTTGCAAATGATAGTATATCAACATATATTTGTTCAATACAATCATTTACATACAGTACATATGCGTACACCCAAACTAATCACTATTCTTTTATTGGCATTAATTGCTGCGCTTTTCTTCATCCCTTTTCTGGGGCGGGTGCATCTGTTTGACTGGGATGAAATCAACTTCGCAGAGTGTTCGAGAGAAATGCTGAATCTGGACGATTACACCAGGATCTATGTCAATTTCAAGCCGTTCTGGGAAAAACCACCCATGTTCTTCTGGATGCAAAGCCTGTCCATGAAAATATTTGGTATCAACGAATTTGCCGCGCGCTTTCCCAATGCCATCTGCGGTATTGTGACCCTGATCGTGCTTTTCATTTGTGGTACCCGGTTATACGACAGAAAATTTGGTATTCTCTGGGCGCTGGCCTTTGGTGGCTCCCTGTTTCCGAATATGTACTTCAAATCAGGTATCATTGATCCCTGGTTTAACCTGTTTACTTTCCTGGCGCTCTACTATTTTATATTGTACCACTGGAAACGGAACGGATTTGATAAGGAAGGCGTTAATAAAAAACCGGTATTTTACGCCATCTGGTCCGGCATTTTTATGGGCCTGGCCATCCTGACCAAAGGACAGGTAGCCCTGATGGTGTTCCTGATGGTATTGGGCGTATATTTCTTTTATAACCGTTTCCGGCTCTTCTTTAACTGGGGCCATGCCCTATTGTTCCTGGTAGCTACTATGCTGGTAACCCTCACCTGGTATGGATATGAAACTGCCAAGAACGGGCCCTGGTTTATCACGGAGTTTTTAAAATACCAGTACCGTCTCTTTACCACGCACGACGCAGGACAGGCGGGCTTCTTCGGGTATCACTACGTGGTGTTGCTCGTTGGCTGTTTCCCCGCTTCCCTGTTTGCCATTCCTGCGTTCTTTAAAGGGCGTTACACCAGCCGGTATGATAAAGACTTTAAGATCTGGATGATCCTGTTGTTCTGGGTAGTCACCATTTTATTTACGATCGTACAATCCCGCATTATCCACTACTCCTCGCTGGCCTGGTTCCCAATTACCTTCCTGGCCGCCTATTCCTTTTACAAATGGGATAGAAAGGAAATGGATTATAAAAAATATGTAGGCGTACTCACCACCATCCTGGGCGCCATCATTGCGATAGTACTGCTGGCGGTAACCCTGATCGCCTTAAATATCAGGCGACTGATCCCTTATGTGCACGATACCTTTGCCCAGGCCAATATGGCGGCGGATGTACACTGGAGTGGCTGGGAAGGACTGGTAGGCATTTTACTGGTGGTAACGATTATCGTGGGATTAATACAGCTGCGTAAACGCAACTTTATCAATGCAGCCACCACCTACTTTGTAGGAACAGGCCTGGTTATTTTCCTGGCGGCTGCCGTTATTGTTCCGAAAGTAGAAAAGTATTCACAGGCGGCGGCTATTGAATTTTTTGAGCAAAGGCAGGGAGAAGATTGTTATGTAACCACCCTGGGTTATTGGAGCTATGCGCCTTTCTTCTATACTCACAAAGAGAAACCTGCCAATCCAAACTCTTATGAGGAAGCCTGGCTGTTGAAAGGAGATATTGATAAACCTGTTTATTTTGTTACCAAAGTAGACCGGGTAGATGATTACAAGCAGTATTCTTTAAAAGAACTGTATCGTAAGAACGGATTTGTATTCCTGAAGAGAGAAGTACCGGCTAAATAACCGCCGGTTATACGATAATAGAAAAGGCGTTGAAGTAAATTCAACGCCTTTTCTATTTATTATTTTGAACTGGTTTATTTCTTTTTCTTACCGGAAAAGAACCGCAGTATCTTACTTACTACTTTATCATTTGATCCCAGCATGCCTTTGATTTCCGTATAAACGGCCACCATGGTATTGTCCAGCTTCACCATAAATTTCTTTTTCTCTTCCCCGGGGCGTACCATGTAGTGGGTAGCTCTGCGGAAGGGCTGGGCTTCTTCGGTATAATAATACAAAGCGATAGACCTTCTGTGACGATCTTCCGGGCAAGTAGTAGGTTCCGGGTGTCCATGGTAGGAATCGGCATCTGTATTAAAAATCACACAGCGATTAAAAACCGGCAACACTTTCTTTTCACAGGCCTTCATCTGGGTATCCCACAGTTCTAGTTTACCACCCCACTCTTCTACCCAATCAGGGTTGAGATACACGAGCACGTTTACCCGGCGTTGCCAGTGGCGATGGTGCGGGTGTACGGTGAAATCGGCATGGATGTTCAGGTAACCTCCCCGCTTGGACTGATGTATGCCGCCTCCTTCCAGGAGGTCATCTTTCATCAGGCCTTTTATGCCGGTCAACTCACTGAGAAATGCCAGGAATTCCGGGGAATTCAGTTCATTGATGGTCCGCTTGATAGTGGCGGGCAACAGATCGAGTTTATTCAACCCGGCTTTGTTTTCATTGTAGTGAACATAGTTGATCCATCCATCTTCCTCATTTAATTTATCAAACTCCTGGGAGCATGTAGTTAATACATCCGGGTTCAGGAAATTTTCTAATACAATATGAGGATAAGGACTGGCTCCCTGGTAATCTTTACTTAATGTAGGGAGCTGACTATTCCAATGATCATAATCGAATAATTGCGTGTTTTCCGCTGTTTCAGTGATAGTTTGCACTTCTTGAGTTTTTAGGCATGACCTTCAAAGGAGCCATAAATATAATGTAAATATTATTTGTTTAGGCAAGGGGTTCGTCAAAATATTTTCTACCCGCGCAAAACAGCCCTGGAGCCGGGTTATGCCAGAGGCAATCACCCAGCTCCAGGGCTGTTAGCCGTAAGAGGCCGTTAAAATTATCCGAAGTATTTACCTGCTATATGGTTGCTTTTTTTCTCAATAACCACGCGCTCTTACGAGTCGGGTCAACAAGTGCTGCCCCGAACCATCGCGGTTGGATTGATACAAATTCCAGCTATTGGCATCTATGGCTTCCAGGTGAAACGACTTTGAAGGATCTGCCAGCGCCGTTTTCACCCAGCGGGGAAAGGCATTAGCCGCCCTGGCATCTTCCCAGGTTCTGATCGTCTTAAAAATGGCGTCTTTCTGCGGACAGCTCTCCACATCTTTCTGGTTCAGGTATAAGCTGTAAGTGGTACCTACCCCTACAGAAATAGCCTGTATATGCTCATATTGGGCCACGGTTGAATGTGCCTTAATAGGGAAATTGCCGCCCATGCCTACCGGGAAAAAATTAGCATACGTAACGTCCCGGAGATCTTTCCCCTGGCTGGTAGTACTTCCCCACTCCCGGGTATCGGCATCATACAGGTTCTTTCCACCGCCTACATTCCAGATACTCTGATAATGCCAGGAGCCTTCCGATAGGGTAGCGCCTGTAAAGCGGATGGAGGGAAGTCCCAGTTTAGCCGCCCGCTCAAACATTCCGCGGAAGAAACGTTTGGCGGAGTAGTAGCCATGCCCGTTGTTAAACAAAAACTCCTGTCCGTCAAAATCATAGTATTGCAAACCGTTGAGATAACAAACCTCCGCATAATGTGCGGCGATTTCATCCTGCAGCTGCATGTTAGGAATAATACCGTCGTAGCCATAGTTAACGGTTACCTGGAGCTTATACACGGTATCCCGTACTTTATGGCTAGCAGCCTGCGTATTCCAGTAACCTCGTTTTACATTCAGCAATCTATAAGGCGCTTTATCGGATACACCCAGGTAATGGATTAATTCCTTGCCAATTTTTATCATATTCAAATTGGCGCAATGCCCTTCCCAGCTGGCAATTTCTTCCAGGTGTTCAGGATTATCCACTACTATGACGGTATCGGTTGGGCTAAGGTCTTTCATCAGCAAACGGCGCTGCTGGTAGCACAGGCTGTCGCTGGGTACGGGGCTGGCATCCAGCGTGCCCGGCGCCAGCGAATTGGTGATAGTGGTTCTGCCTATGGTAATACCAAATTTGGCCGCCATCTCCGCAAATGCTTTGTGCGACACATTACCTGCGGTTAAATGAATAGGATGTTTCTCAAAATTCTTTCCATCGATATAACCGTTGTTACCCCGATCCGGTCTTAAAAAGCCCTGGTCGTATAAGCTAATGGTTTTAAAGCCCAGCCTGGATGTATAGGATATAATGCTGTCATACAGGTTACCACTGGTAATAGCGTCGGGCACATAAGCAGCCGGATCTTTTACCCATCTCCCATTAATAGTGGGATAAGGTAATTGCTCCGCTTTTACGATCTGTTGCACCACGTCCAGCAGCGCAGTGCTGTCAGGGCTACCCCACAAAGCAATGGAAGAGCCGATATAGTCTACTCCCGGCAATGGTTGCACCTGTATATGGTTGGGGATATTGGCTGCCATATGGGGGATCAGCGAATAATTTACTTCTCTTTCAAAAGAGCGGTCCCGCGACTGGTAGCTAATAGATATTCTTCCTTTATTATCCACCGCTGCTGCATCTCCATACATGATCCGGTAATAAGCTTCTTTATGGGCATAGAAAGCCACATCACTTACTCCATCGCCACCCAGGCTAAATACCTGGCCTTCATGCAGGCTATCCGGTAAAGGAAAGCGTTTAGCATCCGGTGAATGAATGATATATTGAAACGGGGCTGCATCGGCGATGGTGGCTGCTGTGCCTCCGAGCGTGTTATCATTTAAAGCCATCATGCCAATGGCATAATTCACGGCTGCACTGGTATCCCGGCTCACGCCAATGATTTCGCCCAGCAGGTTGGTAATATTGGTGTGGCAGGCGCCCCATTCAATAGCGTCAATACCATTTCGCGGTGCAAGGGATTGCAAGGTGAGCTTAAAATATTTTTCCTGCGGGAGAATGGAAACTTTGGCTACAGAGCCATTGGCGTAACTAAGTAGCAAGACTTTACCAGCCTTGTTATACGTAGCTTTTACAGGCTGATAGTATTTTTTCTGCTGGCTGTTATAAAGGCTTAACAAAGGAGAAGGCTTATCGGACGGACTGAATTCACGGTTAGGCTTCACCGTGATATTCTTCATACTGGTAATCCATCCTTTACCATCAATGTGAATTTTAAAGTATGCTGTTTTAAAATCACATTGTGCCCAAAGGCTGGAAGTAAGCGCACATGTCGCAAACAGTGTAATAATTTTTTTTAGGACCATTGCGTAAAAATAGCTACGAAAGCAGGCGAATTACAGTGCAAAATTATCCAATTCCTATGTTTTATTTGCATATCGCTCATAAAAGAGACAGGAGCCGCAAGCAGCTCCTGCCTGTAAAGCATCTCCTTTTACTTCATCGAAAAGGTTTCATCAAATGAAGTCCGGTGGGTTGCTCCTGGTTGGTTCATCCAATACTTTACTTTTAAAGTACGGGTGGCGGGGTCAAATTTATTTATACCCGAAGGGTCTAATTCTGCTGACCTTCCGTTGGAAGAAGGCTGTCCATATTTGTTAATGACGCTGATAACATTATAATTATTATCCAGGTTAAATACTACGCCAAATGATCCATAATATGAATTGCTTCCTCCACTCAGTATTTTATGGTAAACTTCGTTTGTTTGATCATTGTCTACCAATTCGAGTTGCGTGGCAGTGGCCGGGCGCAGTGTAACATTCCAGGGGTATGGCCCGGTCAGTGAGGCATTGGTATAGTCTACCATCTGGCCGGTGCAGGTATATTTTGCTGCAGCCAGGTTCACAGGCATTGTTTGCTGTGCATAAAAGGTATCGATGCCTGACAATGGTACATAAGCGGTTTTCAACACCACAGATGCAAGCTGTTTGGACGCATCTTTCAGCGTATCCTCGAAGGCGCCGGCATTGGTGTATTTCGCCGATCCGGTTGTGCCGGAGGCGGTAGTGTAAGCCGCTGTTGTATACTTACAGGTGGTATCCATAGAGCTAAAGCCAAGTATGATACCGGCCTGGCTGTTGGAAATATTCACCCGCCGCGTTTGCAGGTTATTTTCATATGCCTGTCCCAGGCTGGTTCCTGTAATCACCGCAGATCCGGGAGTGGATGGGTTCCCTGCCTTATCATATGCCACGATCTCGAATGCGTATTCCCCTTCTGTAAGGTTCGGAACTATCACCTGTTGGAGTACGCTGTCTGAAGCAGGTACTTCCAGCTTGCTGCTGCGGTTATTCCAGTAGATTACATACCTGGCGATATTGGGGTCTTTTGATTGGGTAAACTGTAACCCAACTCTTCCCCTGCCGGGATGTGCCACCAGGTTGGTGGGAACCCCGGTATAAAAAATCTCCCCGTTGGAGAGGTAGGGAGCATATTCATGATCCATTTTGGTACATGCACCTAATCCTGTTACTGTCAGCAATAGGGCATACATAATATTCTTCATGTTATTTTTTTTAAATGCTACCGGATATGATTACTTATAATCTCCCATGAACTTGATAGATGCCATTTCCAATCCTTGTCCGCCAGAAAAGTTCTGCAGGACAACCAGGCGGAAATAGCGCATGGTAACTGCCGGCAGCGGGAATGTAAATTCAGCTCCATTATTCACAACTTCGTAATCGGCGCTGTTGGTCTGTCCATAAGGAAGGCCGGATGGTTTTACCAGCTCGTATACCCCGCCTATTTGCGTCCAGGTATTGTCGAGGGCTCCGTTGGGGTTAGGATTCATACTGCCGTATACTTTGAAAAACCGCAGTGTACCGTTCCTGAACTCGGCCCCGCCGTTTTGTCGCATCCAATATCTGAAACGACTTAATACCACTGGCCGTCCAAAATCTACGGTCACCCGCGCCGGAACGGAATCATTGGGGCCGGTGCCCCCGTAAAAGGCCCAATCGCCCGATTTATACGGGTTAGAAAGCGGTACTCCCAGGTTAGAACCACAACATGCTGTCTGGTCGCCCGGCAGCACCAATCCATGCATTTTTGTACGATCCAGTTCCTGCTCATTCATGGACGTTACGCTTGCCCAGACGGTGTCGGATACATTTCCCCACCTGTCACGTACGAAGGCGCCAAACTTTCTTTCCTTGGCTGAAAATCCTCTTACAGAAAAATTACCTGATGTGTCCTTGGTATAGCTGGTATAAACCGTTTCAGGTTTCCCCAGCGTATCTACCAGCGCCACTACCGCGATATCGCTTCCTGCAATATTCCTGAACGCGATATTCGCCCCGCCAAAATCTGCCAGGATCTGCAGGGTGGATTTAACAGTGAGGTAAGGAGGTGTTTGCGGATGCACATTAACCTCGATCGGATCTGACTTTACCTCGCTCCGGCTAACGGTATACAGTTCCACCTTATAATCGGCCGATTTTTCAAAGCCCATGACTTTTAAAGTGTCGGTATAGTAAGAAGCCTTCACCTGTTGTTGCGACTTTTGATTGATCATAAAGTTGGCCTGTACATAGAGTATTTCCGGGTCGGCGGGAATATCATATATAATAAGGGCGCCACCGGGAAAGTTATTCACGTGCACATTTGTTACCACGGGAGGCTTTTTGTCGCTTTTGTATATGGGCTCCGGGTTGGAGCCGGTTTGTTTCTGACAGGAGTACAGCGCTGCCGCAGCTATTACCATAGTCATTACCAGTATATGTAGTACGGATTGTTTTTTCATTCTTTTGTGATTTAGTTAGTACCCGGTTTGCAGCGATCATTTATAGCAACTGCTACCATAGCGGATTCTGAACGAGATTAGGATTTACATACAGGTTATATTCTTTGATAGGCGCCAGGAAATCCCTGTATGTATTATGTGGTTGATAAATGGACCTCATCTTATAAAATGCGGCTGGCGTGCTTTGAGAAATATCCCAACCGGTAACAGGTCTGTTCATCAGGTCCAGTCGCTTCCATCTGCGCATATTCCAGTAGTTTTCCCCTTCGAAAATAAATTCGATCATGGTTTCCTGCTGGATAATGCTCCGCAGTCCTTCCCTGGTAGAAGGTTTGGCAGCATTCCTGGAATGCGCCGACCATGACTGCACGACTCCGTTCAATCCTGCGCGGCGGCGAACTTCATCGATATATTGATAGGCTTTGGCCGATGGGCCTTCTGATTCGTTGAGTGCTTCTGCATACATCAGGTAAAGTGCACTTAAACGGATGGCAGGCCAGGTATAGGCATCGGCAGTATAAGATCCGCCATCACCGGATGTTTTCCAGCTCACCAGTTTCTTGGGCCAGTAACCGGTAAAAGAATACCTTGACAACGTATTGGCTGATGAAGATCCCCACATGGTATTTATATACAGCAGATTGTCTTCATTGGGCCGTTGTTTCATAAAATAAGAGGAGCCATCAAAAGCCAGGTCCGCGTAGAAACGGTATTCCCGGTTCACATTAAAAGAAGAGGTGGTATAATTGGGTTTTAAGATGCTGCGCATATCACTCGACACGGTCACCAATTTCGTATACCGGTTGGCGTAATCCCAGTCGATGTCTTCTTCAATGGGCACACCATTCCCTGTATAAAATATTTCGCAGGCATTCATATTTGCCGCCCACAAGGCATAGGTATAAGAATACACATCATTCCTGGGGGCGCACTCGCGCTGTAATTCAGCTGTAGTAGACTGAGGAAAGCCCCAGATGCATTCCTGGTTCCAGTCTTCAGTAATTGCGCACCTGATGTCCATGCACTTTTTAGTAGTATCGCTGATATTGGCCAGGTCGAAAGGTTTTTCGAAATAATACAAATTGAAGCCTGCACTGTTAGCGGCAGTAATAGCTGCATTACAAGCGTCTGCGGCCTTTTGCCATTTCGATTTATCGAATGCGGTATTCACCAGCGCCCGGCCATCTTTGTTTTTCAGTGCAGCATAATCGGCATTTCCGTTAAAAATCGGGCTGGCATCCCATGTGAGCGCATAGGCTTTAATAGCCAGTGCAATCGGCGTAGTGATACGTCCTAACTCCTCCCGCTGGTTGGTGATCATTTGCGGCAGATCAGGCACGGCTTCGTCTACCAGTTGAGCAATATAGGCCGCCACATCATCTACCGGGTCCCGCTTTACCTTTACTGCCTCCACGTCGGCAGATACAGGGATGTTCTCCTTCATCATGGGAATGGGACCATACATGCGTAGCAGCAGAAAATGGTAATATGCTTTCAGCACTTTCACTTCTGCTATCCATCTTTTTCTTTCTACTTCTGTTATGTCAGGCACTTTGCCAATGTTATCCAGGAAAATGTTGCAGGTACGCATCCCGGCAAACATGGCTACACCGCCATTAGCGCCGTCCCAATAGTTAGCAATTGGGTTTACAATGTTCTGATAATCGTAACAAAGCTGCATAATCGATTCTGGTATTCCCGGCGCCTGCGAGCCAGGATATGGCGTTGCGATTTCCCGTGATCCCAGGAAAGTATAATTTTCCGAAACGCTGCCCAGCTTGGGCAGGTACGAATAACAGGTAAACAGGTATTTCTTGGCAGTAGCGCGCATCTGGAAGGCCTGTTCCAGCGTGGCTACGTTGTCGGGGATAATATCCAGGAATTTCTTGCAGGCACTACTACAGGTGATGATCATCCCCAGCAGCACTATTTTTATAGTTTTCATACTTGTTTTTTTTCGTTGCTTATTTACTATTTAAATGAACAGGTCACCCCAGCGTTAAACACCCGTTGAACAGGGTATCCCAGGCCATTACCGCCCATTTCCACATCCCAGAGATGAAATTTGCTGAAAGTAAACAGGTTGGTGCCATTCAGGTAAAACCGGGCGTTGGTAAGGCGCAGTCTTTTCATTAGCGGAGTAGGTAACGTGTAGCCAATTTCAACCGACTTAATGCGAAGCAGTGCGCCATTTCTCATAAACCAGGTGCTGGCTTGGTTATTATTAGCAATCAAACTGGTGCTGAGCCTGGGCCACAGTGCATAGATGTTCTGGTTATCTTCACTCCAATGGTTATCTGCCCATACTTTCAGCAGCTGGCGCTGATCATCGATAAAAGGCGAAGTAGACTTGGAATCTATCCAGAAAGATTCCCGGCCTAATCCCTGGAAGAAAATGTTGAAATCAAAGCGATCGTATCCTGAGGATATACCAAAGCCATACACGATTTCGGGAGTAGTGGGAAACCCGATGGGCGCCATATCCAGCTCGCTGATTTGTCCGTCACCATTTATATCCCTGTACTTAATATCTCCACCTCCATAAATACCAAAGTTTTGTTTGGGCGCATTTTTGGCATCCAGGTCGTCCACAAACAGGCGCTCTGCCACGTATCCCCATTCCTGCATCAGGGAATGGCCCACGTGCGACTTATTCTTTTCCGGGTAAGATGGTTCTTCATATACATCAAAGCGACTGGTGGCATACGTAAAGTTGGCCATTGCCTTGGCCCACCATTTCCGGGTGATCTGGTGAGAATAGTCCAGGGCTACATCTACACCATGTGCCGAAGCTTTACCCACGTTGGCGCTGAGAATGGGCGACAGCCCCATCGTAGTAGGAATAGAAGTACGGGGCATCAGGATATTGGATCTTTTTTCCTGGTACACATCTACCTCCAGGTTTAAACGGTCAAAAAAGGAAGTTTCAAATCCAATATTGGTTTTGGCCGCTTTCTCCCAGGTGATGTCATTGTTGGCATACCGGGTGATATCGATGCCGGAAAGATTATAATCTTTCAGGGTACCGAAGGTCATTCCTCTCTTGCTACTGTTCATTTCTACATTAGACAGGTAAAAGAAACGATCGTCAGAGCTGCCAATCGCGTCATTACCTACCAGGCCGTACGTGGCTCTTAATTTAAGCTTGGTAATTACATTCTTCAGGCTCTCCCAGTATTTTTCATTGGATACTGTATATGCGACACCGGCAGATGGGAAGAAACCAAAACGATGGGTTTTATAAAATCGTTCTGACCCATTGTAGCCAAAGTTGAACTCTGCTGCATACCGGTTATCATACAGGTAAGTGGCGCGGCCAGACAGGCCTACGTTCCGGAAAGGAAGGGAATTCTGCAGACTGCCGGCGTTCCCGGTAAGACTGTTTTTTGCGATGCCTACCAAAGTACCACTCAGGCCATGCACTTTATTAAATGTTCTACGATAGTCCAGCGCCAGTTCACCGTAAAAATCGGACGACAGCGTTTTATCACCTTCCGAATAGTTGAGATATTCCGTACCGGCGGGCGCCTGTGACTGGCCAACTTCCTGGTTGATTGCTTTCAGAGAATACCCTTTGGTTACATAGTCGTAGTCATATGCTACATAATAAAAAGGATTATATTGCCGGGATACTGAAAAGTACGCATTGCGCTGGATATTGAGCAATCCCCGGGCCGACAGGCCTTCCGTGATAAAAGACAGCTTTTGGTTCAGCGCCAGCTGTGCGTTGATAGCAGACCGGTTGAATTGTTTATAACCTTTCTGCAGATCGGCATAAGGATTATTAAACTTCCCATCTGCTGAGTTACCAAACATAATATGCCTCACGTACTTTGTTTCTTCAGTAGGCTGGTAATACGCCGGGAACAATACGGGATTTGATTGCATAATTTGGTTATAGATATCTTGTCCTCCTGAGATAGGACCGGAGTAATCATCAAAACTCCCGGATATACGTACAATCATTTCCGTAGAAGGCGTCAGGTTAATATTGACGTTACTCCTGATCGAATATGATTTTAGCTTAGAGTTACTGTTGAAATTACTTTTCTTGTCCATTTTCAGTATCCCGTTGTCCATGTTCATAGCGCCGGAAACGTAGTAGCGGGCTACTTTCCCGCCGCCGTTTACTGATAAGTTATAACGCTGATTCAGGGCTGAGTTGCGAAGCAGCATTTTCTGCCAGTCTGTTGCCGGAAATACTACGGGATCAGTACCATTTCTGGTATTCTCAATTTTATCTTTGGAATACAGCAAGCCTCCCAGGGGATTGCGCGTGAGCACTGCTTCATTGGCGAGTTCCATATAAGTAACAGGATCTGCCAGTTTCACATTCTGGGTAGAACGGGATAGCGAGTTTTCCGCCCTGAATGATACGGTGGCGGCACCTTCTTTACCTTCCTTGGTAGTGATCAGGATAATACCATTGGCTCCTTTTGACCCATACAGCGCTGTAGCGGTGGCGTCTTTCATAATGGAAAAGCTCGCGATGTCATCCACTTGCAGGCGTGCGAGGTCTGTGGGAGTGGCTTCAATATTGTCGATGAGGATCAGGGGCGATTTCCGGTAGCCAAAGGTAGTAACGCCCCTGACAAAGAAATCGGCGTTATCATATCCAGGTTCACCACTCCGCTGGTAAGCGATGATGCCGGCGAGCTTTCCTGCTAAAGCATTGGTGAGGTTGCTGCTGGGAATTTTCAGTTCAGATGGTTTGATAGAAGTTACCGCACCTACTACTTCTGTTTTCTTTTGCCTTCCCTGCGCTACCACTACTACTTCATCTACTTTAGACTCCAGTCGCTTCAGTATAATACGCATCATACCGGTGGAGCGCACCGTTACGTCCAGCGATTCATACCCGATAAACGATACGGTCAGCGATGCCCCGATAGCAGGTACCTGGATGGAAAAACGGCCGTAAGCATCGGTGGTAACGCCTTTGGCAGTGCCTTTCAGCTTAACCGTTGCGCCAGGCAATGGCAGGCCGTCGTCGCCCAGTACCACCCCCGTAACCTCAATCGCCGCTGGTGCAGTAGCCGACAGGGAATCTTTTCCCGGCGCTTCTGCCGCAGTGATAATGATCCTGTTTTTTGAAATCAGGTACGTTAAGGGCAGCCCTTTAAAACAGCTTTTTAAGGCATCTGGGAGCGGCGCATTACGTACGTCGATGGTAATCCCCGTAGCATTGTTTAACAGGTCATCTTCATAAAAAAAACGGTACCCGGTCTGGTGGTTGATTTCTTTCAACACCGTTTTCAGCGACACATTTTTTCCTGATAAGGTAACGCTCTGGCCGAAACCAATGGCGCTGGTCTGCATGCAAAAGCAGAGCAGGCTAAATGCGGTAAACTTCATCATCAACAATAGTTTTGTGATTGTTTTACATCGTGGGTGGGCACGGAAATGTCCTCTTAAATTCATACATTTGTTTTTGCAGCTACTCATTTTCAAATGAGTGCATGAGGGTAAATAAATAGAGAGTTATGTGCATAGCACTCCTTATCCGGATGATATTCCGGACAGTTTGCCCTTATATTAACGTCCTGTCTCGCACACAGGGCGTTTTTTTAAGGGTGGATTTTGGTGATATTTATTATGGTATTATAACTATTTTTCTATTGTTCACTTTATATTTGATTCCGGCTGTTTGCATAAATTCGAGTACTTCCGCAATACTGTCATTGCGACCAACGATACCTGTAAAACGTTTCTGGCTTACCGGCCCTTCATAGGATACTTCCACATCGTACCAACGGCAGATCTGGCGCATAATTTCCGGCAGGGTAAGACTATTGAAAACAAAATTCCCTTTCTTCCAGGCCATCACTTCATCAAGGTCGATATGCTCGTTTACATTGGCGCCATCGCCCGCTAATATAACCTGCTGGCCGGGTTGCAGCAGCACATTCTCCTTTCCACCGGCCACTTTTACTGCACCTTCCAATAAGGTTACTTTGAGGGATTTTTCATCCGTATATCCGTTTACGTTAAACTTTGTGCCGAGTACCTGTATCTCCGTTCCCGGGGCTTTCACATGGAATGGTGTGGGCGATTTTTCTATCTCAAAATATACCTCTCCCGTAATCTCCACGTTCCGGTCGTTCTTTGCAAACACGATGGGAAAGCGAATAGAGGAGGCGGCGTTCAGTAAGGCCGTGCTGCCATCCGGCAGTGTTACCTGGAACGTTTCTCCTTTAGGCGTCGATATTTTATTATATAATACTTCACTGCTTTTATCAGACGACGGCTGGTATACCACCTGTCCGTTGCCCTGTTTTAATACCAGCGTATTCCCCTGCCTGGCCACCATTCCGTTGCCCGAACTATCCAGCTCAACGGCGGTACCATCTGACAAAGTGAGGATTACCTTCTTTTTGGATGTACCAATGAGTTGCTGTTGCGCTATTTTCGCAGGATGCGCGTTGCCCTGGTAGTACCACCAGCCGGCCACCGCTATCAGCGGAAGCAATATAGCTGCCGCCCTTAACCAATATTTATAGAGAACAGGCCTGGCTGGTTCTTTCATTTTTACCGATTCCATTACGCGGGTAAACATGGCCTCCCGGCTGTCCGGACTGGTTAATCCGTCAGCGGCACCGGATTCAAGCTGCCCATGGATATCCGTATGCAGCTCATCATCATGAGCAGCCAGGTGCTGCGACAACTCCTCCTCCGACACTCTGCCCTCCAGGTATGCCTTTATTATACTGCGAAATCGTTGCATATTACTTGCTTTACCAGTGCCATTTAACTGATTCAAGATATAAAGACACTTGACTTTTGAAAATGTACCAGTGGGATACTAGGATAATGAGAAAAAAATTATTACAAAAAGAATGGTTTGTTCGTCGGAGTGTTCATGGAGGTATTCGCGTATGGACTGCAGGGCGCGTGACAAGTGATTTCTGACAGTATTCCGGGATAATCCGAGTTGCAGGGCTACATCGCCCAGCTTAAGTCCTTGTAGTTGGTTGAGCTGGTATACCAATTTCTGTTGGGGCGGCAGACTATTAATAGCCTTGGCAATAAGGCCGCGGGACTCTTTTAACACATATTCGCTTTCCGGCGATCTGAGGCAGTCGCCTTCTTCAGATAACAACTGTCGGAGATAATCTTTTTCCAGTCGTAAACGACGCAGTTCGTTGATAATCCGGTTCCGCGCAATAATAAAGATATAGTCAGCTATCTTGCTGATATCCGGCAAAGCTGTCCTTTTAAGCCATAGCTTAACAAAAACATCCTGCACAATTTCTTCAGACAGGTGTGCTGATTTGGTATAAGTAAAGGCAACGCCGTAAATTCTATCGGCATAGATCTCAAACAACTGCCGGAAGGCGGCTTCATCTCCATCGGCCACCTGGTGTAAAAGCCCGGAGTTACAAATGGACAGTGTGTTTGACGCAATCATACTAACTCAAAATTTTCCCTCAAAACGTGATTGCGTTAAAAGTAAGGATTATTTATGCTTGTTGGGAGTAGTGGGTGGGTGCATATAAAATGCCCGTATCAAAAATAAACTGCAGCACCTGGCCAGTTAATTTCCTTAAAGTCAATAACGATGTACCTCTTATCAAATTCTGCTTTTATGATAGCCTGCTGAAAAAGGATGTTATGCGGTTTATATTAGTCAAAAAAGCATCAAAATTTGATAACATCGTTGTGAAATTTGCTGTTTTGGGAGAAGAAGTTTTAATGGCTTCTAACAGCTAGGAAAACGGCATGGAGACACATTAATGGCAGTTAATAAATATTTTCTACTGCGTAATGGCGGGATATTAGCGTTAACATTGAGCCCGGAGCCTAATCGCAACCGGGGGCTGAAGTGATGACTGGTTGATAGTGATACACGGCAAAGATCAGTAGATGTAGTTATCCGGTAACATTTTCTGTTTTCATTCGTTTCACTGGCTAAACCTCCTGTATGAAAGCAAATATCTACGTATTGCTGCTATTCCTGACCGGCGTCCTGCTTACTTCCTGTAAGAAAAGCGATATCGCGTATGAAAACGATTTTAATACCAGCGTACGATACTGGATGAACTTCAAAACAGCATCGGGTAACTCCTACCGTTATGTCGTTAATTTCTCCTCGTGGGCCGGGTTTAGTACGGAAACCGTTATTACTGTTAAAGAAGGGAAAGTGGTGCAGCGTAGCTATACCGCCACACGTCGGATTGACAGCCTCCCGGGCCAGTCTGAGGTATACGAGCAGTGGACGGAAGATGAAAGTAAAGTAGGTTCACATGGGGCTGCCTATCCTCCTCAGACGTTAGATGAAATATACAAAGCAGCAAAGGACCAGTGGTTGTTAAAGCGCAGTAATGCCCAAACCTACTTTGAAACAAAAAATAATGGAATGATATCCAGTTGCGGGTTTGTAGAGAATGGCTGTATGGATGACTGTTTCCGGGGTATCAATATTAGCCTTATCGAAAAAATATAAAGCCTCGCAGGAATCCTGCGAGGCTGTTTTAATAAATGACTTATACTTAAGTATTTTACTTTTTTGCTGCCTTCAGGTTGAACCCAATTTCAACGTCTTTGCTGATCATCCAGTTTTCAGGGCTACCTTCTGTTTTATAGCTGATGCCCCAGGCAGATCTGTCGATCACAAATTTTGCGGTGGCAGTCACGTCGTTGGCTGCTACGGTGATTTGTGCAGGGAATGTGATGTTCAGGGTGCTGTCTTTCAGGGTCAGGTTACCGCTGATCAGGTTAGTAGCGCCAGGCAGCAGGCTTTTCTGTTTAGCGCTGTCATAAGGAGCTACGCCGGTGATCACAAATTTCGCGGATGGATACTTCGCTACGTCGAAGAAGTCGCCGCTTTTCAGGTGACCTTCCAGGTCAGATGCTTTCTTGTCTGGTTCGGTGATGGATGCCGGGTCTACGGCCAGGGCAGCCAGGTTCACATTAAAGCTACCGCCGGTAACAGTGCCATTTTCCACATTGAGACTACCATCTGTTACTTTGATTATACCAAAGCGAGGTGCAAATCCACCTTTGTGGGTAGCACGCCATTGAACGGTTGTAGTGGTTGTGTCGATTGCATATGCTGTGCCGGAGGCTACAGCTGCTTCTTTCTTTTCTTCGGTCTTCGCCTGGTCGGTAGAAGCACCGCCACATGCTGCCAAAGTGGCCAGCAGGATAAATGCAGGTACTGTTTGCTTCATAAATTCAAATTAAAACTATGTATAAGCCATCGAAATTAGGGGTTTAATTTAAACAACGGCACAATACATCGAAAAATATCAATATTATAACAATTCTTTTACATTACGATCTCAGGCGGCTCTATTTAAAGCATGATTACCGAGTCGATCCTGGACACCTCTTTATAGTAGGCAATCACTTCCTCCTCATCCTGCACCTGCACCTGTACCGTAAATGATTTGTACTTACCACCGGAAGAACTGGCCTCTGTGAGCCGGGCGCCCGTACCTTCGAACATAGATTTCAATGCGGTGATCTTATCGGCTTCTGCTTTTATAATGAACTTAAAAGTATACTCAGTAGGGAATACAATGGATTGCTGCAGTAATGAACGAAAATTTTCATACGGATCTCCGTTTAAGCTGGCATTTTTATTTTCATCTATAGACATATTGATTACCTGTTTAGCTATGTTAACTGGCAAAATTAGCTTAAAAAACAATTGCTCCTGCAATATTCTTGCAGCGGACAAACATGTAAAGGTCCATCTACTTCTATCACGCACTCATGCAGATTAGGCTAGAAATTTTACGCTGCCCGATTTGTTAACCACGAAGGACAGTGCCATAAGCATTTGCTTTGCTTGTCACGCATATTGAATGCGTAGGGTGTGATTACTTACTAAAGCAATCGTAACCGCTTCCCTATGTTTAATAGTATCCTCATCAACTATCACTTTCATAACAGGATATTTATTCTGAAAGCCCTGATAACTATATCTAATTATCAGGTCTTTCAATTACTTTCAACGCTACCAAAGATCTGTATATTACACTCTGTTTAACCCAAATCGCCACCACACTATGGTCACTTACATCAACGAAGGAGATATCTTCTACATTCCCGGCGTCAACAACTATGCACACGGGTGTAATTGCGCAGGTGCCATAGGCAAAGGAATTGCCGTTGCATTCAAAGAAAAATTCCCCAAGATGTACCAGGAGTACAAGCAATTATGCCGTAACAAGCAATTTACTCCCGGAAACGTTTATATGTATAACTATGGAGAAGGGATGGTATTCAATCTGGGCACACAGCAGTCCTGGACAACTAAAGCAACGATTGAATCAGTAGCATCCGCCATCGGAAAAATGCTGTTACTCGCAAAAGAAAACCAAGCCGACAAAATCGCGCTCCCCAAAATAGGCGCTGGCCTTGGAAAGTTAAATTGGGAGAGTGTAAAACAGGTAATCGACAAGCAAGCTGCCGCCTATCCAGATATAGCATTATTTGTGGTAGAGAATTTCAAAGGATAAATGCTACCAGGCAACCTGCTCCATATATGCTTTACCGATATATTCCCGGAAATCTCTTAACTTTTGTACGTCAAGCGTAGTTATATCCAGCTCCCAAACGGCTGCATTTTCCACCCATGGATCAGTCAATACTTGCACTATCCCGGGGCCGGACTGACGCATATCGTAAGGCCATGCCAGGGCAATATCGAAGGTTGCCTGGTTCTTCCAAACAGTTAATATCTCCCCACCACCCATTACGGCCCATTGCTCATCGCCGCTGATCACGGCACAAGTAGGATTTCCGTAGAACCAGTTGATATAAGTGACTTCTTTGGTAGCTAAATGAAATAAATAGCCATTTTCATACAGGCTACCTACCAACAGGCTTTTGCTCTCAACATGTTTCACAAAAGCAGTATCCCACTGTACTTTCCATAATTCTGTCATAGCGTTAAATATCCTTAGTATGAAAAAATAACACCCTTTCTTTCTCCTGTAATACCTTTGATTCCTATAAAGTTATCACACAAAATATTCTTTCAAGATAGCTTTTAAGAATAATCGTTTCAAAATCATAGGACATTGGAAATTTTACTTCAAATTTCAACTTTACAAGCCTTTTTTAAACTTCACGCACACATTCCCTTTGTTTACTTTTGCAAGTATATATGACGTCATATAAAACATGCTATATCTGTACAATTAATTTGACAACCCTTTTTTTTAACCAGTACCAGAACTGAATCATCCCACTACTTAATTATGAAAGCAACAAAAATCCTGAAAACAGTTAGCCTGTGTGGCCTAACTACGGCAGCGTTATTTTCCTGCGGAAAAGTATTTCTGTCCGCACCGGAAGCGCCGTCTAAATTAAACACCACCTTTGCCGGTGACTCTATTAGTGGCTTAATTGCCCACTGGCCAATGGACAGTGCTACGTCCGCGAACGATATATCCGGACACCTGCACCATGGTACCACCTTTAATACTACGCTTACAACCGATAGGTTCGGTAATAAAAACAGCGCGTTTTACTTCGATGGACAAACCAGTTATATCTCTGTAGAAGATCAGGCGGACCTCCGTTTGAACAACACCGATTTTACACTGAATGCCTGGGTAAAGCTGGACCAATACAATTCGTCGTATAACTCCAACATCCTGGCCAAACGTAACAATGACCCCAACGGTGGCTATGTGTATGCGGTAAGAGGATATGCCGGTAACACGCTCGGCGTATTACATTTCGGTCCGGGAGGAGATGATATCAACGCATATGGTTCTAAAGTAATTGCTACCAACGACTGGCACATGGTTACCTGCGTATACAACTTTGCCCAAAAGAAAATAAGTCTGTATGTAGATGGTGTGCTGGATAACATTACTAACGGTGTATTGCCTGCTAATGCTCCCGCATTAGCGAAATTATACATAGGCCGGGACGATGTCTACTCTCCTACCAACGGTTATTTCTTCAAAGGCGCGATGGATGACATCCGGATTTATGGCAAATCCCTGACGGTAGCAGAAATCCAGGAACTCTACAACCCCAACACCCTGAACAACGGTTTGATTGCTTACTGGCCACTGGACAGCCTGAGAGGCGCCCGTGATATCTCCGGCAATAATCATAACGGTAGCATCAGCAACACCGCTTATACCACCGATAGCCGGGGTAAATTCAACGGCGCCTTCTATTTCAACGGCATCAACAGCTTCATTACAGTGAATGATTCCGCAGATCTCCGTTTAACCAATACCAACTTCTCGCTGAACGCCTGGGTGAAACTGGACAGCTACAACTCATCTTTTGGTTCCAGTATCCTGACTAAACGCAACAACGAACCCAATGGCGGTTATGTGTACGCAGTAAGGGGATATGCTGCCAATACCCTCGGCGTATTACATTTCGGTCCCGGCGGAGATGATATCAATGCCTACAGCACCAAAGTGATCACTACCGGATCGTGGCATATGGTCACCTGCATATACGACCTGGCTCAACAGAAAATAAGCATGTATATAGATGGTGTACTGGATAATACAACTACCGGCGTATTACCTGCCAATGCCCCCGCCACTGCTAAATTGTATATTGGCCGCGATGAAATCTCTTCTCCTACCAATGGCTATTTTGTTAAGGGAGGAATGGAAGAAATCCGTATCTACGGCAGAACACTGACAGCTACTGAAGTACAACAACTCCTGAACCTGAACAACTAATCAGGTTTGTTCGGATAGAAAACGCCCATGCAGTAACTGCATGGGTGTTTTCATTTATCACGCTTTTATCCGTGCTATTCCACTACTCCATCGTATAATTTACAACCAGCCAAGCGCCTGCTATCGTAGCTTTCACCGTATTAAAATTCTGTACAGCAAAACTATAATCGATATGATCGCCAGCCAGCTTCAATGACCCGGTAATTGAACTGATCGGATCTATCAGCTGTATCTGGCTTCCAAACTTACTGGCATTCTTGGTCATAGCCTGGGCGGCGGCGCCGTTAACTGATACCATCAGGCTACCACTGTTGCTGCTGAGTACAAACAGGGCTACACTTTGTACAGTAACCTTTATAGCGCTATTCTGCGTAAAATACGGCAGGCCCGCCTTGGTGAGGCTACCACTGAAAGTACCAGCGCCATTCATAAAGGCATACCAGTTATCGGACAGTTCATGCCGCAGATCGAACATCCGGAAAAGTCCCGCTACCGGCATACTATCCACGATCTTCTTGAACAGTATTTTCAGGTAGTCGGTGGTTTCTTTCTTGAACAACCCTCCACCCTGCCGGGAAGTATAGCTCATCTGGATAATCACATCGGTGATACTCTGGTAATCGAATTGTGCCAGCGAAGCGGGGTCGTTCATTTCCAGGTGCCAGGAACTGATAGCGCCGGTACCTTCAAAAGGCAGGTATCGGTCATCATGGAAATTCAGTTCGAATAACCCGGTATCATTCTGGGCGTGGCTGGTGGCAATAGACTGGATAGCGCCGATGTTATACGTAAACCGGTCATCCCCACCGTCTTTTTCCACGTACTTATCATAGGCATCTGCCCCCGCCGGATTGAGCTGTGTATTCTTGCGATATTTATTGCTAACCTGTGACAAGGTGCAGGATACCGCTACCAATGGGCCGCTGATGCAAGGTATGCTTACCGAAATAGCTTTTATCCGGCGCAGGTAATGACCTGGATAGTCCATGTCAAACAACATTTCCGGAACATTGATATCGCATTGACCGGTATTACGCAACTGCATCAGGGCTTCCGGCGACAATGCAGCAATAGAAATATTCTTGGTCAGCTCAAATTCCCGCTGGTTATTCTTCAGGTAATTGGATTCCAGTCGTTTTACATCCAACAGCAGCCGGTCGCCCGACAAGAGTCCTTTCTTCATCGTATCCCAATAGTTATACTGGATCACATTACTATCTGCCGCCAGTTCAAACTGGTAACATTGTTCGGCCTGTTTGGCCATGGCAAATGCCAGCTGGTACGATTGGAAATAAAGGGTGCTGATCTGCCCGGTCATCCAGGCATACAGGTCTTTATTGGTATACTTGCTGGTCATAAATGTATTCACTTCCTGCGCCTGTTGAATCCGCAGCTGTTGCGTGGTGGTTTCTTTTACTGCAATATCTTTACGGATATTCGCCACTACTATCTGTTGGTCTACCTGTGCCATTTCCAGGCTGGCCAGGTCTTTCTGCAGATTCCAGTCGTCCATTCTGCGCTGGTATGCGCCAATGTTACCTATCAGGCCGGAAGTAGAATGCAGGATACCGGCAATGCCGCGGAACAGGGTACCAAACTGCCCGGTGGAACTGCCTACGTTGTTACCGCCAAAAGATACCGTCACCACGGGAGATCCGCCAAAACCGGCGCCACCACCGGTAATAATAGGTATCATATGTGTACCGCCGGATGTGGCATCCAATACAGTAGCTACGATCTCAGAGATAATGGCGCCGGCAGAAATACCAGCCTGGGCTATTTCCCATCCGTTCATAAAGTCACGGCTGCTGTAGTAATCGAATTTTTTCTGGGAAATGGCTTTGGTTTTCTGCAAGGCATCGATCGACTGTGTCGCCTCTTCCACCTGCGTTTGCCGGATGAGCAATAATTGTTGCTGGAGTTTTATTTCCTCTCCTGCCCTCAACAGGGCTAATGCCTCATTATCTTTCTTTTCCAGGGCCGACAACAATGCAGCTCCCATAGCTTTCACCTGCTCTGCCAGTTCTGTTGCTTTTTGCAGAATGACATGGAAGCGGTACAACGGCAGTGGCGCGTTGAGCATTGCGGTTACAGCACTGATATCTAATCCTGCTGCTGCAGCACGCACTAACATACCCGGATCTATTGGCGGTGCAAACAATGCCAGCACACGGTGTACGCCATTAATATCTTCACAGTTACGGATCTTGTACAACCTGTCGGCAATAGTATCCCAGTAAGACAACAAATGGTCGTTGGCCGGTATACAGAAGTAAAGGGAAGACACAGTGTTATGCGGTGTGGGTAACTCTGCCCCCTTATGTGGCAACAGGTTCAGGTCAGGCACCAGGTTCTCCAGGTCTACCATAGCGTTGCTGAAAGCATCCAGCTTTAATTCCAGCTGGTTGTAGGTCTCGTCAGGAACAGGCACCGCTGGTGGAATGATCATGGGCTTTGGCCCCAGCAACTTATCCGCCAGGATATACATCTGTGTGGCCTGTACGAGCGACTCCATGGTATTCTGCATAAACAGGTTGTCGCCCCATGCAATCAGGTTATCCAGGTATTTCATGAGCAGCGATTTCTGATAAGCCAGTGGCCGGGTACGGGCTACTTCATGCGGCATAAACGGATTTTCCCGCCAGCTTTCTACTGCGTTCACCAGGTCTTTATAAACAGTACCGGTAGGATCACTGGCGATATCAGTCAGGATAGTATCTATACGTTGGCTCACATAATCAAAGAACTCATGGAAAGGCTTCGTGATCCAGTACTTCTGCGGAGCGCTGCCACCGGCCCCTCCAATAGGATTGAAGATATAGTGATACCATTTCCGGGCCTCTTCAAATTGCTGGTTCTGACTCAGCTGGTTGCCTATGAAGAAAGGCAGGTGATAAAACAATTCCCAATTATAAGAAGAATAACTTCCTTCCGCATCAAAATCAATATTTTCTATTGGGTAAGGTGTGGCCACCGGCGACTGTGGTTGATAAGTTGTATTAAAATTAAAACTGTTGACCTTCGACTGCACTTCATAAGTCATTATAGCCGGCAATCCGCCCTTATACACCGTGCTCTTGATATAACATACCAACGGGTGATAGAAATTGCGGAACATCAGCTGGGGCTTATGCTTCTTATAAAAATCCCATTCCGCGGTAAGCCGGATGTATTCCGGGTCTGCGTACAACTGCTGTACCAACTTATTGAGGTCATGCGCGGGATCTGCCAACAGGATTTTCACATACTTAATCACTAACGCAATCAGGTCAGTCACGAATTTATAAATGTCGCTGAAGGTGCGCTCATTTTTACCATCTTCTCCAAAGAACCCTGGTATGATCACATACTCCCGAGAACCATCAGCATAGAAGAAAGGCATGAAACTGGCCATGGGTAATACCAACCTCCTATCGCTGGCAAACTCACTGTTAGTATGATAGGCATTTTTGGATGACATCAATTCCAGGGCAACATAAATCCAGTCGATCAATGAAAACTCGTGTGGATAGGTAATGCGGAAGATACCCGGTGTTTTGTTGAGGATAGTTTCGTATTTGTACGGACTCAATATGCTCCTCATCGACAAAGTATCCAGCGACCGGTTATCGTTTTCCCGGTATTGCATCTGCAGGAACTGGGTATCCATAAAATCCGGGATCAGGTCGAGATAAGGCAATGATTGCCCGCCCCAGTTAGCCACTTCCGGATAACCTTTACAACCGGTAAGGTTGAACATACCGATGGCGTAGCCGTCAAATGTACAGAGGATGCCATATCCCACGGTTCCCATATCAAAATCCAGCATGCGGAAAGTATCTTTCACGGGATTGAGGTCATTGTAATACCCCGTGTACAATACATCCTGCGAAGTCCGTTTAGGCTGCCATACCCCATTGATACACTCGCTGGTGGCCAGCTGTATCTTATAGCGTTTCAACGGCGCTGTTACCGGTTGATTAATAGGCGTACTTGGAATGCTCACGTTCTGCCCCTGCTGGATTTCTTCTGTGGGCAGGTGCCAGGCCAGGAACAGCCGGTTGTTGAGCATATAGGCCAGCAGGTGGTCGCCGGAAATATCTACGTCCACTTTTGTCCACGGCTCCCATTTGCGTTCTTTCACACCGGTGCGATAGTAATAGGTGCTCCCCCCTCGTACCCGGGCAATCACATGCATGGTATAAGTGCTCACATCATAATAGCAGGCGCGCACATCCAGGCTGGCCACATCGTCCAGTTTCTCCAGGTAATGTATGGCGGCTGTTTCTACGTTGTCGTCTGTAATTTCATTCTGTTGCAGTTCTGAGATCAGGTCAGCGAAGAAATAGGACTGGTCGGTACGCAGTTCTGGCTGTATCCAGTTTTCGGGGTACAGGAATACTTTCCTGTTGGCCACCCATACCTGGAAATTCTTCATCCACAGCCATTGGCTCCAGCCGTCATCCTGCGTTACGTCTGCAATGGCATTGGGCTCCAGCGCCATCAGGCAGCGTTGTATAAACAATTGAAGGATCCCATGCGCCATCACGATACGTGAACTTGGCTGCCCGGGTTGCATCAATACATCCATCAGGAAATAATCGTATAGGTCGTCTGGTCCGTTCAGATCAGGGTTAAATGCCAGCAGGTAGGCTACCAGCGCGTCTCTTTTCTGCGGACGCAGCACATCTTCCACGGGCTGGATAACGTTCAGCCATTGCTTGTCATCGTATTTATTGCGCAGTGTCTGGGTGATCAGGTCGGCCTCCACGTTCGTCAGCACGGGTTTAATAAATTGTGCAGCAGTGACCAGTGGTACGCCCAACAGCCGTAAAGCCGCTGTTGCCGCACCAAGCCGCTGCCAGGTGGCGGGCAGCTTAAAGTCAGCCGGATACGTATAGCCATACCAAGTAACCAGGTCATTCACATCGTTGATATCCCAACCGGTAAATAAGGCGAGGGTATGAATGGTATCTAATTGCGCTGCACCGGATGCCACCCGTCCCCATATATCTGTCCAGGATAATATCACATTAGGATCTGCCGGGCTTTGTACCGTACCATCGTTCTGCATTAGGTGTAATGCAGTCTGCCATTTCACCCATTTATCAAAATCTGCTGCGGGTACATCTCCCTGGTACCGGAGAGTATCCAGTTCCAGCCAGCCCATCACCGCATTGTTTTGCAGGAACCACTGCAAGTCTTTCGCCTGGATACCGATCTTGTTAAAATAGCTGACCATCAGTTTCAGCAGCCGGGTAGCCCGGTACTGTTTTTCAAATCCACCGGGAGTTATCACCGGTGGAATCGGTGGCGTATTCACCTGATCTATCAGCAAATCGTCCGATAATACGTCTCCGAGCACCTTAGCCGGGCCAGGGAATTTCAGGGAAGCGTATTGCAGCAATACCTGTGTAACGACATCAGTAGTACCAAAGGTGCTTTGCACAGCATTATACAACGCCGTTTGTTTGGCAGCCTGGAAGAGGTACAGGGAGATAGGCGTGCTGAAGGATTGTATCAATGCGTTTTGCGCAGCGGGAATATTGGGATCCCCCGGCGCCAACGCCAGCAATGCGGTGATCTTACTTTGGATGTCCAGGGTATTGAAATAGCCTCCCAGGTTGGCCGCCACGTAAGCCTGTGGCGACAAAGCATCCGCGAAGGTATTGCTCACAATGGCCAGCAGCTTATCTACTGCCGCAGCAGCTATGCCCGGCAGCAAATTCATTTGTTGCTTCAGGCCATTCTTATTTTCATCCGGCGTTAATGCGGCGTTAAAAGTAGACCGGGTGGTATTAAACGCTTGCTGATAGGCTCCCTGCAAGGTAGTGAGCCAGGTGGTAATGGCAGTATCCTGCATCGTGAGCAAACCAGTAGGATCACTGTTTTGCAAAAACCATTGCAGGTCGCTAACGGTAAAACCGGTTGCCTGCATAAACCGCACACTGGCCACCAATGCGCTGGTGCCAGCCGGCGTGGTAAATAACGGTAGCGTAGCCAGACTGCTATACGAAAACAGTTCCTGTACTTTTAGTCCCAGCAGGTTGGCCAGCAAACCATGCCGGTACAGGAATGCCAGGTTATCACGCGTCAGCGTAGTATCTGCAGGATTCAACTGGCTGATGAGAAAAGTGATATCAGCGGTCTTCAGCTTCAGGCTTAATCCCAGTGTAGTCAGATGCGCATTGAGTGTGTCGCGGCTACCTACCGGCAGGAGTTCGTTAGCCACAATATTCTTTACGGTAAATGCCACATCTATCGGGTTGGTGGCAATCCTGTTGAGATATATGGAAGTATACAGACTAACCGGTTGCTGCCCATAAAATGACAGGGCCTGTTCCAATGTAATACCCAGGCTGTTTTGCAGCTTGAGCAGGTCGGCGGTCAATATCAACGTAGCATCATTAAGTTGCTGGTTACCCAGGCCAGTATACATGATGATACTGTTCAGGTTATCCATGCTGATGCCCGTTCTGCGGTACATTCGCAGGAACCGGTGAATGCGGTCCAGCGCCGGCTCATCAAGATTTACAATGATCTTCTTTGCCGTATTACAGGTGTTATCCAGGTGTTGGATAAACAGGTTGTTGCCGGGATTGATAAAAGATTCGGTCAGCAGTTGTTGCAGGTCTACATAGCTCAACCCACTCTTTTTCAGGAATACATCTACTTCCTGCAAGGTAGTGATCAATGGCAGGGCGCCGGTATTCCAGTAAACCACCTGTCCTGCGGTAGTGGTATCTGGCGTTACGATCAATGTTCTTTCCGCCGGCGATATTTTCAGGTATACGGCTGCTTTGGATGGAGCATCAGGACCAGCAGCATTTCCCAACGTATCCATCAGGTCTGCCCGTTCTATATTCACTATCTCCAGCAGGCTACTGCTTCTTTGCTGATAGATATCAAAAGGAAGTCCGAAAGAAATATGTGACACCGACAACGCCTGGTAAGCGGCATCGTTTACATATTCCGGAGCGGCATTTAGTTCCGGGGCACTCAGGTGTGTTTGCCGAAGCTGTCTTACCCGCCAACCGCTGCCTTCTGCCGATATTTTAGTAGTGCTTTGGGTATCGCGCAACATATAGGTATCTATGCCTGCTGCGGAGTATTTAGGATACAACACCGCCTGGTCGGTGACATGCTTCATGCCATTGTCGGTGAGCCCTTTCAGAAGATGACTATTGATTTTCCCTATGACTATATCGGCAGTATAACTGCTATCGAGTAAAATGCCCTGGTCAGGGTTCACCGCATCTTCCAATACTTCGCATACCAGGTCGATATAGGGAATGGGGGTATTGGCGTTATCGCAGTTCAGGTCAATATCGCCGATATCTGGCCGCCGGGCAAACAATACGTCCTTGGCAGTTTTGGTGCCATTGGCCAGCAAGCGGTTCTTCAGGAACTGCAATACATCCGCCAGGTAGGCCGCCGGACCGTATACTGACCGGCAGTCCATGCATTCGCAGAGATCTGTTTCCTGGAACAGGCTTTTCAGGTTGGGGAAATCTTTCGATACCTGTTCTATCTTTAACGATAATGCTTCGCCATTTAGCACTTTCAGCTTACCTGCACTGCCGTACTCTTTCAATTCGGCACCAAGTGTCATAGCCGCAGTATGAATATTTACCGCTTTCTGATATATGGCAGCCGCTTCTTTCTCTGTAAAGGTTTGATCTTTACTGTAGCGGGTAACGAATTGTTTTTGTCCTAATCCTACTATGTGGTAAGCTGATGTGAGCTGATCCGCCTGCAATTTTTTGGCTTTATTATAGTCGGGTGTTAGCTTGTACAACCTTTGCAGGGAGCGGAGTTGTGCTTTCGCATTGTCCGACAGCGGGGAATCTTTCAGTTGTGTATCTATCGGTTTGCCTCCCAGGTCTATTACCGGTAGCTGTTTCATTTCTTCCATAGCGGCAGGCTGATCTCTTTTGAAGTCAGCCATGAAGGCCACGTGTGGATATTTTTGCCGGAAGCGCCCCTGCAAGATGGTGACATGCGTATCCAAAGCATCAGCACTGGCGGTCATGCTGGCGCGTAGTTGCTCATTAGGCAAGCGGTTGAGCATACTTTTCCACTCGTCAGTAGAAAGGGCCGCCAGTTGCGATACTTCCTGCTCATCTTTGATATTTGCAGTAGCTTTTACATGTTGTATCAGGGTATCATCGGTGCCCAGCAGGCTGGCGATGTTGATGTTTACTGCGGCGTCATTGGCTGTTGCCACATTCAAAAAAGGATTGGCGGTGATCAGGTTATTGAGCAGCTGTGGCAGGTTGCCGCCGGCGTTCTGGCTGATCAGTTCCACCAGTTTTTTGTAAGACCCCTCTTTAACACTGCCTACCAGGAGATTAGCCCATTGCCGGGGTCTTTCTTCCTGGATATATTTCTTTGCCTCTTCCTGTAGCCCCTGTAATTGCCGCAGCATAACAGGCAGTACTTTGCTTATATCCGGAATAATATGCGCAACAATAGCATCTGTAATGGCAGTACTGATTGTGTCGGTGTCTATCAATGCCGTTTCATATACCAGGGATTTCACTTCAGAAGAAATGTTGATGGTCACCCTGGTGGTAAGCCATTGTTGCAGGTCATTCTTCAGCAAAGTACCTTCTCTGAAAATAGCATAAAAGAAGGTTGGCTCAAACTGGAATTGCTGCCGGATTTTATGCGATAATGCCAGGTATTCAAGGTGGTGATAGTCGATACCGGTTTCCCGGTTTAAGAAAGTAATGTCCGGGTGGGTGGAGGATTCCTCGAGGGTATCCAGTGTTATTTTACCGGTTACGGGAGATAATACCCGCAGGTAGTTTTCATATTCACTGAACGTATTCCCTGCACTTTCTTTCAGGTGAATATCGATATTTACCCGGGGGGGAGCATTAAATACAATATCGTTGATATCTGTTTCAAACAGCAGCTGGTTGTCTTTATATACACGCATTAAGATATCCGCGCGTTGGTATTCATTTCTTTCTGCCCGCCGCTGATCGTAAGGGATGCTATATTTTCCGCTGGCATCAGTGAGGGCTTCTCCTAAAGTGGTTTCTGAGCGTAGGTCTTTGTCAAATGCTTTTACGGTGAGGTGTGGGGCGGGCGTATTATCCGGTTGATATACGGTACCGGTTACGATAGCGCTTTGTACGTCATCGTGGCCGCTTTTCGATTCTACTTCCAGCCCTATTTCTTCTGTTGTTTCATGTACATTCCAGCTTTTTGTATCATGGCTGCCGGAAAGGATGACTTCTTCCTGCCATATCCTGAAATAAATCTGCGGGTTATGCCGTAGTAATTCCTGTACCAGGCCTTCGTTGAAAGTCAGCATAAACCGGCCATTTTCGTCGGTAATACCGCTGGCTAGCGGCACGTTGATGAGTGCTTCGGTGCTCCAGGCCTCTATCCTCAATCCTTGGAGGGGGTGGCCAGTGCGGGAACTTTTAATGAACCCTTTGATGAGGTGTGCTTTCATTTTTTTTGGAATTAGAACAATGAAGAGGGATGTACAGGGTGCCGTGGTAATCTTCCGGTTACCACGGCGCCGGCTATACGTTTTATTGCTGGGCCTGTACACCACCTACCGTGGCGGCTGCGGGAGCAGCCACATTGGGCGTCAGACTTAGATATGGGCTGAGATAAGTTGGGTTGAACACGCTCGGCGATGCCACCCCTGTAATAACCGACGGTTGTACCAGGCCGGTGGTATGTGTACCGGCAAATGACACTACCGAGTTGTAGTTAACAGAACCCACAAAGTTGGTATACGCCGTGATGCTTCGTCCTGTTTCATTCGACAACGCCTGTACGGCAGCCGGATCATGGGCCACATTACACATTAACAGCGTAATCCGGCCCTGGGGAGCACTCTGTATCATGGGGGCCAGTTCGCCAATGGGCGCCATCGTTCCGGCGGTGGTTTGGAACAAACCTGGTTCACCATGACTACCGATAACGAAAACTCCCCTCGGAACAGTGGGTTCCATGGTAGCCATATTACTGATCAATCCCGTATCTGAAGACAGCTCGCGTGCCGCCCCACCAGAAAACCGGGAGATGCCGAAATTGGTAACACCATAGCCCAACTCTGCAACATTTCCGATCAATGCGCCTCTTTGCAGCCCCCTGTCGCCATCTACTGCCGCTCCTACCGTACCTCCTACCAATCCACCTGGCGAACTGAGTGAAGACACGGTACTCAATGCATGTTGCATTTCCCGGTCCTGCGCTGCGGTAGTGCCACCGCTATAGGAAACACCCAACTGTACTGCACTCGCGGTAGTCACCGCCACCCCACCTGCTGTAGCCATGGCGCCTGCCGCCAGTACCAGCAAAGGTGTAGCAGCACCGGCAGTGAAGATGGTGAGCAAACCGGCTCCTAACAATAACAGGCCACCGAGTAAGGTAGCACCACCGCGGCTCCAGAACGAACGTTCGCCACCACCACCACCGCTGCCGCTGCCTCCCGGCGTGCCGTTAGGACTGCCGCCAGGCGTACCTTGCGGGCTACCTCCTGCACTGCCTTGCGGACTACCTCCCGGCACTCCGCCTGGAGATCCACCCGGACTGCCGCCGGGTCCTCCCCCCGGAGATCCTCCGGGGGTGCCACCCGCGGCGCCTCCCGGCGTACCAGTGGGGCCACTTTGCGGGTGTGTATCCGGCGGTGGTGCACCCGCATCTCCGCCACTACCGGCGCCAGCACCCGTGGGAGGCGGCGTGGTACCAGCACCTGAACCGGAACCCGCCCCACCTCCACTGGGATGTGTAGCACCTGAACTATGGTGACTGCTACCGCTTCCCCGTGGTATGCGGTAAAGATTGTCATCACCGAAATTCCACCTGCCACCGGTGCCACTGGCATTCGGTTCCCAGGTAGGCATCCTGTGAAAATCATATCCCTGTTTTCTCAATACATTCCTGATGTCCGCTTCTGTTTCACGGCCGGTAGCATGACCAGAAATCGTTACCCGTCCTCCATCCGTACCGGTAGGATCCTGAATCATCACCGGGTTATTGGAACAATAACAATACAAATTCAATCCATCTACAAACCCGGCAGGATCACTGCTGATCCAACGTCCCAGCCAGGCCGCATAGTAACGTGCCCCGAAATAATAAAAACCTGTTTCCTCATCTCTTTCCTTACCGCAGAAACGATATCGCTTCATACTCAGGTTTGCACCGGGCTTGGCAATACGATAAGCAGACGTGCCGAAAGGATGATATTCTTCGTAAGAGATCACCTCTCCCGTACTATTGGTTTCCATCATTGCGGAACCAATATGATTGCCATACTGATAGCGTACTACCGGTACGTTTAGTGCTGTACCTGGATCGCTGCCCAGCGTATCAATGGTTTTGGTATCTACCTGGGCAATGACGCCGGTATTATCTGCTATCCGCAGTGTGTACCGCTCAAAATCAGGCGCACCCATACCGATACTTTCCCGGTAGATTTCCACCGCGCCGAGATAAATACGCTCCAGCCTTTTCCCTCCGATGCGTTCTATAATTTTCCGGCACCGTTGCCCACCGGAGCCATATACATAATAGGCCTGTCCACCGCCACCGAGGTTCACTCCACTCAACTGCGACTGGAAATTCCAGATCAGGCTGTTGGGCGCCGATAAATGCGGCATGGAAGTCATATTACCTCCGGCATTATGCACATACGTACCTGAAAATACGCCTGGTGCATCGCCAGGCATACTGGTGGCCTTCAACCGGTTGGTCACGTTGGATGGATCATCCTCGTATTCATAGTGATACCGCTGCTGCCAGGTGGCCCCGGATGCATTGTGTTTCAGCGACCGGATATTGCTACAATCATCAAAATCATATTGCTCCGTATATATCCTTACCGCTGTACTGTCATTCATTTCCGGCAATTGCGAAATAAATGCGATGTCTGTATTATTACGCTGCGTATCCATCGACAAGCCGGCATGCTCTCTGCCACTGGCTTTTGTCAATTGATAAATGGCATTGTATTCAAACTTCGACTCAGGATATACAACGGTATTCTTAAAAAAATGTGTTTGTTGCGCATCATCCCTGATCTGGGTGATGTTACCAATTGGATCGTACGTGAAAGAAATATTTTGCAGCGCTTCCGGCGTGGTATCTGTATCCTTTTGCAGTGTTAGCAAATCCGTCAGGCGGAAGGTCAGCGGGTCATAGAAATATTTCGTTATCGTGCCATTGCCATATTGCGCTATTTGCCTTTGCCCTCTTGCATCGTAGTCCTGGCTCTTCAGGAAGGGTATAAAGGCCCCTACCCCTCCGGGTTTCACATTCAGGGTAGCAATAAAATTGGCTTCATTGTAGATTGGCTGTACAATGGATTGATCCGGCAAGGTGGCTGATATAGGCCGGTTCAGCGCATCAAAGGTACCGGCCGAAGAATAGGTAGCCGTTTCCAGCAAAGGTTCGGCAGCGGTGAGAATATCGGGAATAACGATGAGTCCCTTCAGGGGTGTCCAATCTATCAGCTGCTGGTAGTGCTTAGTTAGCCTCTTTTCTGCCGCCGTAATGTTACCTTTAAAATCGATGCCTTTGATCGTACTTACCCCACTCTGGTCGTATACCTGGTATATCTTGCCTTTCATGTTGAGCGCCCTGGCCTGTGCATCGGGAAACAAGTCGCCATACACCACGCGGGCATACAACCATTCGGTAGCACCTACTTTCAGGTAGCTGCTCACTGGCCTGTCAAGGTCGTCGAACTCAAAACGATAGTACTGTCCGCCACCATTCCACATTTTATAGATGCGGCCCTGCACGTCCTGGAATACCCACTTCTCTCCTTTCTCCGCTGTTTTGGAATACATGGGTCCACCTGCCATATTGCCTGCGCCAAAGCTGATCAACCGCTTCAGTTGATCAAACGATTTGGAGTACCGCCCTAAGGCATCTGTTTCCACCCATACGGCAGTAGTTTTACCGGCGCCATAATCTGATATGGTCATCAGTGGCCGGCCGATGGCATCGGAGTGAAACATGGCCGGTGTAAGATTATGGCGTGTAGTGAGCCAGGCGGCCCTTGTTTCAGGATCGGACGGTTCCGGATCGCCTGGTAACGGGCTTCCCCGGTCGCTATACCACTGACTGGCGACTACATTGTCGTTTACATCAAAAGATTTAAAATACCAGGGGGTAAATTCAATATTGGAGAACGTGCCGTTCGGGAAAACAGTTTTTATTAAGCGCCCGGTAGGATCGTAATAACGGGTAGCGGTGACGCCGGTTTCCACCAGCTCAGCTTCTGATTCGTAGTCGGACGTGGTGCTGAAATAAGGCTCATATTTCTTTACGGCGTTGCCTTTGTTGTTATAGATGGTCCGGCCGTTGCCTATCCAGCGGGGATTGGCATCTACTTCATCTACCGTATGGGTAACGTTGTTCCATACTTTGGCCTTGCCCGGATTCACCTGGTTTTTGGTCATGATAACACCGCCGCTGCCATTGGAATAGGCGTAACTTTCCTGCCACCGTGGGTTGGCAGCGCCATGTTGTTCCCTGCTGAAGCAGTGTACATAATTAGGTTTGCCATTATTCACCCAGTTGAACAGGTCGTACTCCATGCGGTTAGTAGGATCTGCCAACGTATCGCCATCGCTGCTACCTGCCTTGCCCATCACAGCAATTTTAACAACGAATCCCAGCTCGTCAGTTTCCACGGCCGAACGGTTGCCGTTAATATCCGTGATCTGATGAGGCTTCAATACGCGGTAGTCATTATCTGCTGTAACGGTATTCCCGATGGCATCCGTGCTGCTCTCTACCAGTATGTGCAGGGCATCATATTGTATATGATGTTCCCTACCAAATACATCTTTGGTGCCGGTAGGGATATAAAAATCTGCTGCCGGTGTTGCAGAAAAAATATCCGTCCCGGAAGGCGCCCACCAGTGTACATCGGCTTCTGTGTGGGTATAACCCGCGTCTGCCAGCATGGTGGAGGTTACTTCTGTACCATAATATTTGGTCACCAGGTTTTGTGTAAACGTGAGCTGGTATTTTCTATGAACAAATCCCAGCGAAGAAAGCGTACCTAATGCCAGGGGGCCTGATAAATCGTCTTTCAGGTAGTAGATACGACCATGCGCGGATAATCTCTTCTGCACACCTCCACTGAATTCTTCTTCGTACTGGATAACGGTAGCGGCAGGTATTCCTGCCAGATTGGTTTTATGCAGGTAAAAGCCCGGAGGTTGACCGATACCACCTACTTCGTAAGCGCGCGATTCACATTGTTCGCGAAGGCGGTAGGTATCATCTGCGATCACATCTTTCGTATACCCTGTTTCGTTATAAGTAATGTGGAGCTGCCGTTGTTCGTCCCATACTTTATCGGGGATATCATTGGGAGCAGCGGGCCTGCTTAACCGCGGATATATTACCGCAGCAGCTTTCGTTGTATAGCCCAGGTCGTCTGTTTCCAATACAAAGGAATGGGCAATACGGGGGTCTGCCGGGTTTCTTTCATAGGCATAAGTAATACTTTCCGATGGCAGCAACTGGAAAGACGCGTAACGGTTGCTTCCCTTGGGCTGTATCAGGCGTATTGTATTGTTGGCCTGCATGGCAGTATAGGGATAGGACTGTTGCAGGCTGCCATCAAATGCATATACTTCTGTGCGCAGATGCTGTCCTTTGCAGGCACGTAATGCTTCATGGATTTCGTAAGGTTCCAAACCCGCTGGCAATATCGGATCTGGCATATCGTATGGCGTAATCCCATTAAAATACTCTGTGGCGCATTGGTGCAACAGTTGCTGGTTGGCCAGGTAAGCACCGGTATGGAACCAGGAGATGGTGGTAACAGGCGGTTGGTGCAGGTCTTCTTCTACCACGTTCAACGCCGTGTTGACCACAAACTGGCTGAATACTTCGGTGTCGTCCTGCTCTACCCGGGCAAACCCGCGGAATTCTTTTTCCGTGGCATCATAATAGCCGTGGCGGTAACGATAGGTGTTGGTAAAAATGGTTTCCCTTACTTTATCGGCAGTGGTGACGCGGGAAATACAATGCACCGGGAATGGGAGCTTCGTGATCCAGGGAATGCCTCTTAGTTTATCTTCCAGGTAGTAGAAGGTGGAAGATTTATATTCGATGGTCACTTCCCTGCCGCAATTATTTTTATACCCTATCAGCAATGCCGGCTTCTTGCTGCCCATCAGGTCGATATACTGCAAGGGTTTGCCGGCTATCGGCGACGCATATACGATAGTGGCGGTACCTGTGCCAAGGAAATCCATCACAGCGATGTGTGCCATCTGATTTACTGCCGGGAAAGTGGTGACTACTTCCGGCGTGGCTGCCCATTCGTTACCGTTCAGATTCATCCATACACTGAAATTATTTTTACCCAGGTAGATCACATCGGTGGTGCCGGAGCCATCGATATCTGCCAGCCTGAGGTAAGCGGGATTGAACTGCGCTGGATAGTCGAATACCGGTGCGTGGTCCATGTTTACTTTGGCACCAAACCGGCCATAACCCAGGTTGGGCCAGTAGCAAATCTCCCCGTTCCGGATACGTACAATATCGGTCAAACCGTCGCCGCTCATATCTGCGAGGAAAATACATTGCTCCTGGTCTGTAAAAACGATGGCTGGCCCCTGCTCTTCATCCGTTGCTTTTATCACGGTTTCCGGCACTTCAAAGCCTTTTTCTCCTGCGCCGGCATACCAGCGGAACTGGTATTCATCGGTATAGAGCATATCGGGCATATGATCGCCGGTGAGATCAATAAAGCGCATATTCTTTTCTTTCGGATAGAGCACCGGCGTTTGCTCGAAGTACTTCATGCCTTCCCAGGTGGCGTCTTCGGTCAGCTTAAAGAAACCATTGAACTTTTTATCTACCTGTACCAGGTACTTGATGCCATTGCCTTCCAGTTCCTGTATCATCACACCTTTGTTGAGGCCTCCATAGGATGGCCGGGGCGCTACCGGTTTTGCGGGAGAAAACTGACCGTTACCGAGATTGGATTTATAATACCATCCGCCGCCCTGTTCCGTGAGAATACCGGCGATTCCTTCGCTATAGAGATCTACCCAGAGATAGGTTTTATCATCGATACCTACCGGGGCATGGACCAGGTTATCGGGGCTTACCGCCTGTACACTGGTATTCCATTCATGCGATTGGTATTGCAGTTCCAGTTCGGGGAAATATTTTGTACGGTAGGCGTTGGCACCGGCATCCCAAAGGTGCCCGTTCTGCCGGGCTTTCACGAGAAAGGAATACCCATTTACCTGGCTGCCATTGCCCGTGAGCGACAGATGATCATCGTACAACAGTTGCAACGATTTTACCAGGCAGGGATTGACAGGTAGCTGTTCCTCCGGGAAGCAATGAAACATCATTACCCGGCAGCACCTGCGATAGGTACGGATTTCGAAGCCTGACCGATAGGAAGAAAAGGGATCTTTCCGGCAGGTCCAGCTATTCTTTTCCTGGTCTATATCTTTGGGGATATTGGCGGCGGTATCATGTTCGCCATAGTCGAAAATGACTTTGAAGAGAAAATTCTTTTCTTCCGGCATCGTATCACCCAGGTACCAGGCTTGCTGGTTTCCGTACAATATCTTCTTGATATATAGTTGTGTACAATGATGAAGGCGGTGGATTTCATTTTGTTGCGCTGGAATACCGGCAAAATCTTCTTGCTTATATACCAGTTGTACCAGGTTCCCTTTATCGTCGTGGGTACGGCAAAGCATCCATTTAAACACGCGGCTTCCGTTATCAGGGTCAACCAGTTGGCTGTCGGTGGTAAGCCCGTAGTAGGAAGTATGGTTATCGGCTGATATGATGCGCCAATGTACCTGGGAAGTGTTGGTATCTGTCCATTTTTCGATACGGGTAAAGGTGCCTTCTATCCGCGGGCGATAGCGCATCACCATGTACTGGACACCATCTACCGTTCTGGGAACGGGTATATTTTTCCACTCGCTGCCATTCCATTCCAGCAGGGGTACCAGGTCTTCGGCGCCGGATAAAACGAAGGTATCTGACTCTTCTGCATCGCGGTAGCGGGGTAGCCCATCTTCAGTTTTCCGGCTAATACACGGGATGGTTACTTCCCAGCCCAGTCCGAAACTACTGTTGCCACTACCGGAATGGTACGATAGCTCAAAACCCGGCAGGTAGCCGTTACGGCCGGGGCTGTATGGAATGGGGATAGAAAAAGCGGCGGTGCCGGTGACAGCGTTGACGTTAAATTTCTCATCAATACCTTTAATAGCTCCACCTCCTTTTGGCAATGCAACAACGGGCATCTGTATATCGCCGGGAGAAGATGAGGCGGAATCGTTGTTCGATGAGAATACGCTCTGTCCGCGATAATCCGGAGGATTACCCGTTTTTTTGGGGTCATGAAGAGGCATAATCTACTATTTACTTTTTGGGGTTTGGGGTTTCTGTAATAAAAATAAATCTTTTCTTGTAACCGGGTATCTTTTTTTTTGGGTTAGCAAAAAATTAATTTCGGGGGAAATAGCATCAATATGTACATTATACACAAACCAGAAACCATAATGTTGGGCTGGCTTTTTCCTGATTTGTTTATAGCTATTTATGATTTAAAAAAAGTATAACCGTAAACGTTAGTAATCATTATTCATTGTCCATACACTGGAAAGGGAATATTCGCCTCCCGTAATAATTGAATGGTATCTGCTTTTACACCTCTTGTTTGCAGCGCATACTGCAGCAGCGATGGCCCTTTCTCATCCTGCAAAACGCCTAGCTGGGGACACCGTACAATCATTATTAACCGTGGTGATGGTGGCGATGGTTACTACAACGGGAACAGATCAAACAGTTTAAACGGGACCGGAATGTGGATATTATGAATGCACAGCGGAATTATTATAAGTCATAGCGTTGTTAAAAAATAGCCGGCGCATGGGATCCCATGCGCCGGTTGTCATTGCTGACAAATAGGTTACCTACAGTACTAGCATACCCAATAAGTAGCAGGACAGGTTTTGTGCTGCGTAATCGGCAAGGTGCGGTTATGATCTTCCATTACAACAGTTTGACTAAGCACAGCAACTTTGATTGTAGCCAATTTCAATTTGGCAATGGGTTTCTTTTTCATAAATTACCGGTTTTAGTGATTAGAAATGCTAACAATTTATACTAAATCAAACAGACATAAAATCCTGCTTTTACGTGATTTTCCCTGCAGATATATGGCATGAACGAAAGCGCGGAAAAATAAGCATCCATCTTTACCCGGTAAACTCATAATAATGGGATTGGACCTATGGCATGCCAGGCCGATAGATAAAAAGAATAATTCGGTAGACTTTTTCTATGTAGATGAGCTAGATGAACATCCTTCATTTGTTGAAAATCACCAACAGCTGATCTGCGACTTGGTCGAGGCCTACGATGCCTCCTAACCAACCACCTCTCCCTCCAATAACTCCAACAACAGCTTCTTCGCTTTCCCACTCTCCGACTTAAACCCAATAGACACCATGGCAGCCCCTCCTATCCACATAAAAAAGGGAACCAGGGAAGGCATTATTGCTAGCCCCGGCTTCAATAGATGTAAATGGGTAATGCCATACGACAGCATTCCGATGCATACCAGGGTAACAATGCCCATCCACAATCCCATAAAAATAAGCACGGCCAGCGCCGGCGCCTGCCGGACAGATACCTCCGTTTTTCCCAGGTAGGTATTCATCTCTCCTTTTATGACTGGCAGGAAAGAGTTCCTATACTGAATGATTCTCGCTAACTCAAATTGGTTACCGGATACAGTCCCTGTAAATAATTTACCTGCCGCAGGCTGTTCGGGAAGCGAAAAAAGTCTCGTCCTGGGCGCAGTACTATCTATCATCCGTTTACTTATTTCGGGTATGCTCAGCTTCGTAACGAAGACGTATTGCTCAAAAGGGAGCAGGGATTTAATATTCATTTTCAAACAGGGGATAAGTAATAGCCAAGATAATCTTTTTATCGGAAGCGCCGGAAGAGATAACTTTAAGGCGTTTCGATATGCATTATTAAAAACGTTCACTACCCTGTCATTCCCGGGAAATTAAAAATCTTCCATAAGATTTTGCTACTTTAGCGACAGGGGCTATCCGGCATGCATGCGCAATCATATAATGATAAAGAACTCTTCCAGGCAATCTCTGAAGGCGATGAAACCGCTTTCAGGAAGCTTTTCCATATATATGTACCACAATTCCGCGCCATAGCCCAGCACATCACTAAAACAGCGGCTGTTACGGAAGATATTATCCAGGAAACCTTCCTCCGGTTATGGATTAGTCGCGACAAGCTGCCCGACATCGAGCAGCCGCGATCCTGGATGCTGCGTATTGTTTTTTACCAGTCATTTACCTATCTACGCAAACAGGCGGTACATCACAAGGCACTGAACACGCTGGCGCCCATAGAGCCGGCCTTCAGCATGGAGGAAAATATGGCCTATGCGTCTATGATAAAACAAGTAGGCATTGCCGTAGCCCAACTTCCGCCCAGGGCCCAACAAATTTACCGGCTCAGCCGGGAGCAGGGACTGAAGATACCGGAGATAGCCCAACAACTTTCCCTTTCCTCCAACACCGTAAAAAATTCCCTGGTACGCTCACTACAAGCTATCCGCAAGCACCTGGAAGCATCGGGTCATCTGATCCCCGCCCTGATATGGTGGTTATTGCGGCTCTAAAAAAAAATTTCGGGACCATAGGTCCTAGATGATCGCTTGCGCGTCTGTTGATATAGAAGGGACCTTTTCACGTTGCATAAAATACCACGTTATCCACGTTTAGAACTATAAAACAACCAAGAATTGTTGATACAAGAGCGTCTTACCTACCTGCTCCGGCAGGCGTTGAACCACTCAGCCACTGATGCAGAGCTGCAGGAACTGTCCGACCTGGTCAGGGATGACCTTACCGGAGATGTTGCGCAGCAGCTGGAAATGCTGTTACCCGACGATCTGCCGGCCGACAGCTATGATCCCGACTACTGGGATCATATCGCCAATAAAATACTGGCAGCAGATCAGCTCACCCCACACACACCGATTATTCCCCTGCCCACCCGCCGCCCGCTACGCTGGATACCCGCTGCTGCGGCTGTGCTGCTATTGTTATCAGCGGGCTGGTATGCGTGGCAGCATAAGTCGCGGCAAGCGCCTGCTGTTGCCAGCACTACGCCTGTGCTCAAAAACGATATGGCGCCTGGCGGCAACAAAGCCATGCTAACCCTCGCAGATGGTACCCAGGTACCTTTGGATAGCACTGGTGGCGAACCGTTGGCACAACAGGGCAACACCCGGATCAGCAGGCCTTCCGGCGGACAATTAATGTATACCGCAGGAGCAGGCAACTCCAATACTTCCGGAGCGCTTTCCTACAACACCTTAAGCACGCCGAGGGGCGGACAATTCCAGGTGACCCTGCCCGATGGCACTAAAGTATGGCTGAATGCCGCCAGCTCCCTCAAGTATCCCGTTGCTTTCAGTGGTCGCAGCAGGCAGGTGGAACTCACCGGGGAAGCCTATTTCGACGTGACGCCCAATGCCGCCATGCCATTCAGGGTAACAACACGCACCGGGGGCGACAGCCTCGAAGTGACAGTACTCGGCACCCAGTTCAATATCATGGCATATGAAGACGAAGGCCTGATGAAGACTACCCTGCTGGAAGGCGCCGTAAAAGTAAGCAACCACCGTAGCAGTCAACAGCTGGCCCCGGGACAAGGCGCCCAGCTCGATAAACAAAACCACCAACTGGCCATCGTGCCGCATGTGAATACAGAAGAAGCCATCGCCTGGAAAAACGGGTTCATACAACTGGAAGGCAACGACATTGCTTCCGCCATGCGCCTCATTGCGCGCTGGTATAATATGGAGGTGGTGTATAAAGCGCCTGTTACCGCGCACTTCCGCGGTATCATACCGAGAAATGTACCGGTATCCCAGGTATTAAAAATGATGGAAATGACAGGAGAAGCGCATTTCGAGATCAGGGGAAGACAGATTATCGTGTCACCCTGACATTTACCTATACGTTAAAACAACTGGTATCATGAGTCCTTAAGTTCCACTATCCCTTTACCCATACAGGCACAAAAAAACCGGAAGCGTTGCACCGCTCCCGGTAAAGCCTGGGTCTGTATGTAAATCGCTTGTGACAATTATTCATTATTTACCCAAACCATACAAATGTATGCAATTGATGCTTTTTTCCCAAGGCAGGCAAACTTGTGCCGCATGGGGCAAAAAATTTCCACGATTATCTCCAAAAACGGTACTGATCATGAAATTAACGGTGCTTTTGATGACCATCACCCTGCTACAGGTTCATGCAGCAGGGTATGCACAAACAGTTACCCTATCGCAACGGAATGCGTCCCTGGATAAAATTTTCCAGGAGATCCGGAAACAAACCGGATACAGTTTCCTGTATACAGATGAACAACTATTGCAGGGAAGAAAAGTAAGTCTCCAGCTAAAAAACGTTCCCCTGGAACAAGCGCTGGACGCCTGTTTCCTGGATCAGCCACTCTCCTGGTCTATTTCCGATAAGGTGATCATCGTAAAGCGGAAAGCCAATCCCGGGGAAACAACGCCCATCGTTGAAAAAGAAGTAAAGGGAAAAGTAACCAACGAAAAAGGCGAACCGCTGCCCGGCGCCACCATCCAGGTGAAAGGCACCAGCAAAGGCGTGGTGACAAATGAAAAAGGAGAATACACCATCGCGGTACCCGACGATAACGCTATATTGATCATCTCCTCTCTCGGGTACAACAAAATAGAAATACCGGTAGGCAACAGGAATAACTTACCTGTTATGCTGCGCCCCTCCGCTTCCAATATCAACGAACTGGTAGTTGTGGGATACGGTGAACAGCGGAAAGGTAGCCTCAGCAGTGCTATTACATCTGTCTCCTCGAAAGATTTCCAGGATGCGCCGGTCAACCGGCTCGACCAGGTGCTGCAGGGACGTACGGCTGGCGTACAGGTCACCAATTCCGCCGGGGCGCCCGGAGGCGCCGTACGTATACGTATCCGCGGTTCCAACTCTATCAATGGCGGCAACGATCCCATTTATGTAGTGGATGGTTTTGTAGGCGCAGACTTCTTTGCTATTAACCCGGATGATATTGAGTCGATACAGGTACTGAAAGACGCCGCCGCCACCGCCATCTACGGTAGCAGGGGCTCTAATGGCGTGATCCTCGTGACCACCAAAAAAGGCAATAAAGGTGGATTGAGCGTCAACTTCACCACCCGCCTGTCATCATCCACTGTATTGAAAAAACTGGACTTGCTCAACGCAGCCGACTTCGCCGAAACCGCCAATGCGCATGCAGTCGCTGTTGGAACCACGCCTAAGTTTACCGATGCGCAGATCGCGGAGTTTCGTACTAAAGGTGGCACTAACTGGCAGGATGAAATCTTTCGCGCAGCGCCCACCCAGGAGTATTTACTAAACCTTTCCGGCGGAAACGATAAATCCACTTACTTCATTTCCGGTAATTACCTGAACCAGGATGGGGTGATCAATAACTCTTTCTATAAACGTTATACGGTACGGTCCAATATCAATTCCAAACTATCCGATTGGGCATCTACTTTTCTCAATATCACCGGCTCTTATAGCACCGCACAAAATGTAGATATTCCTGCCGATGGTCCCAGCAGTCCCCTGGCACAGGCCATCACCTGGTCGCCCACCACACCGGTGCGCAATGCCGATGGCAGCTATGTTATCAGCGATCCTGTAGGGTCTTTGTTCTATAACCCGGTAGCACTCACCGAAAACCGGCTGGCAGTAAAAGATCGCATGCTCGCCAATATGATAGGTGGCTTCAAATTCAACATCATTCCCGGGCTTACGTTCAACCTGCAATACGGCGCCAATTACCTGCAAACCGACGACAAGAGCTTCGCCGGCAAAATCACCAACAACAATGTTTCCTCTTCCAGTATACGCTCCACCAAAGACATCGTGTTACAGAATACCAACACGCTGAACTACCGGAAAACATTTAACCAGGCACACAACATCGATATCACAGCGGTGATGGAATACCAGCAGGGCACCAACAATTATTCTGCTGCCGGCGCTTCTAATCTTACCTATGAAAACTTCCAGTGGAATAACCTGGCGCTGGGTACTCCTGGCAGCCCTTCCTCTGGTTATTCAAAGTGGGCGATATTTTCCCTGGTAGGACGTGCTAATTACAGCTACCGTGATAAATATCTCGTATCGGCCGCTATCCGTCGGGATGGGTCATCCAAATTCCAGGGCAATAATAAATACGGCCACTTTCCTTCTGTTTCCGCCGGATGGGTGGTGAGCAACGAACCTTTTATGCAGGACCAGCACGCCTTCAGCAACCTGAAAATACGTGGCAGCTGGGGACTTACCGGCAACCAGGCCATTAGTCCCTATAGTACGCTTTCATCCTATTCCAATATAGCCGCATCGTTTACCAACAACAGTCACCTGGTGGGATTGATGATGGGCAACATCGGCAACCCCGACCTGAAATGGGAAACTACGGAACAGCAAGATGTGGGAATAGACATCGGGTTATTAAAAGGTCGTGTAAACGTTACCGCAGATTACTTTGTAAAGAAAACTCGCGACCTCCTGCTGGTGGAAACCTTACCCATGTACCTCGGTGGGAACCCTATTACCAGGAACGTTGGCTCCGTACAGAATAAGGGCTGGGAATTTTCCATCGACGGCGATGTAATCAACCACAGCGCCATAACCTGGAATACGGGATTTAACGTGTCTTTCAACCGCAATGAAGTGCTTTCCCTGGGTGAAGGAAAAACCCGCATCTTTGATCCTAACAACCGGAGAATAGGTGGTGGCATGTCGCCGCAATCAGAATTCGTGGTAATGCCTGGGCAGTCACTGGGCGCTATCTGGGGCCTCACCTACCTCGGCACCTGGAAGCCCGGCGATGCCAAAGCCAGCCAGTACGGCGCCAAAGCCGGCGATTCCCGCTACCTCGACCTGGACAACAATGGCACCATTGATGCCAACGATTATCATGTGATCGGCACCGGTATTCCCAAAACATCTATCGGCTGGAACAACACCGTTGCCTATAAGCGATTTACGCTGAACTTACTGTTCCAGGGACTCTTTGGGTTTGACCGCCTGAACTACAACAGCGCCGCAGCCATGTACTATGGCGGCGATGCACGCGAAGCTACCCTGGCAGCCATCAAAGACCGCTACATTCCCGGTGTGAATGAAACATCAGATATACCGGCGTTCAGCACCACCAACCGCAACTTCACGCAAAGCAGCCGTTTCCTGGAAAAAGGGGACTTCCTCCGCCTGAAGAATGTGAGCCTCGCTTATACGCTTCCTAAAACAGCGCTGAAAAATACACTCGGCATTAAGGTATTTGTCAGCGCTACCAACCTGCTGACCATCACCAACTACAGCGGCCTGGATCCTGAAAGCAATTCATCTGCCGGCGATATCAGGCAGGGTATTGACTATGGCACTTACCCGAATGTGAAAACCATTACCGGCGGAGTAACACTCAGTTTTTAAAAAATAACGGTCATGACTAAACGATACAACATGAAACAGACTATATACCTGGTACTTTGCCTCGTGCTGGCGGCAGGGTGCAGCAAACAGCTTAATGAAGAGCCCCGTGGACTGGTAGCCGGCAAGGATGCCCTCAGCAGCCAGGCAGGCCTGGAAACGGTGTTGTCCGGCGCCTACGGCAGCCTGCTGGTGCCGTGGACCAGCGGCTTTACCTCCGTGGCACAAATAGCCATGACCATGGGCGGCGATGACCTCACCACGCATGCCGGCTCCAACAAGGAAGAGTTCAGGGAGTTCGACCGCTTCAATGTTTCCTCCCTGAATGGCCGGATGCCTCCCATCTGGTTGGGATGCTACAAAACCATACAATCCACTACCAATATCATCAACAACTATACGGCCGTACAGGGAGGCAATCCCGACAGCATCCGCGCCATGGTGGGTGAAGCCAGCTACCTGCGGGGGCTTTGCTACTACTGGCTCACCAGGCTGTGGGGAGAAGTGCCGATCATTCCCTCTGAAGTATATTCACCCGATTATCTTACGCTTAAAAAGAGCAAACCGGCCGAGGTATACGCCCTGATAGAAACAGACCTGAAGAGAGCAGAAGAGTGGATGCCCAATGCCCGCCGCAGCTCTGGCCGCCCCAATAAAGGCGCTGCCAAAGCCCTGCTGGCAGATGTTTATCTCACAGAAGCCGGATGGCCGCTGAAAAACCAGTCCAAATACGCGCTGGCAGCCGCTAAAGCCAAAGAAGTGATTGACAATAAAACGTTGTATGGATTTGATCTTTACCAGGGCGACTACCTGAAGATCTTCGCCGGCGGTACCGTAGAAGATGTATTCACTCTCTTCACCCGCGGACAGTGGATCACCTATAATTCCTTCTATGGCTTGTCTACCATGCCGGAAGATGAAGGTGGCTGGAGCGATTTCTTCCCCGAGCTCAACTTCTTCAACAACTTCCCCGCAGGCCCCCGGAAAGACGCTACTTTCAGTACACAGTTTACGCTGAGCGATGGTAAAACCATCTCCTGGCAACAAACCTCCACCAAGCATCCTTACTATAAAAAATTCACCATCCAGTCGGGCGCGCGCAACGTGTACATGTCGGCCAATCCCGTTATTATGATGCGGTATGCACATGTACTGCTGATTTATGCAGAAGCCCAGGCACGGTCTGCCGGCACGCCTAACAGCGACGCCTATACGGCTATTAATGCCGTGCGTCAGCGCGCAGGACTGGCCAACCTGCCAGAAGGTTTGTCCGGTGCTGATTTTGCCACCGCGGTGGTAAATGAACGCGCATGGGAATTTGCCGGTGAATGGAACCGCTGGTTCGACCTCGTAAGACTGGAGCAGGTAGAAGCGGCCAATGCGAATAAAAATCCGGGAGATCTGCCACCTTCCGGTACTATCACCAAAGCGAATTACTGGATGCCCATACCTGGTGCTGATGCTGTAATAAACCCGAATTTATGACCCTTTCGATGAACAAATGATCCTATGTAAGTAATCGTTTAACCACGTAAACAAAATCCGAAAACCCGGATCAGTCCCGCATAAAGCGGGGCTGATCCATCCACCAAAATGAAGCGTTATGAAAAAGATGTCTACACTCTTGCTGGTGTTGAGCATGCTGCTGTGCAGCCGCCTCCACGCCCAATACCTTCTGTTGGATGATATGGAAGGTCATGGTCCCTGCTCCGGCAAATGGACTTACTACGCCGGGAATACCACCACCGGGAAAGTAGAATTTGGTGTACCTAATCCTAATCCATCCGGGCTTAATACCAGCCCGCTGGTCGCTAAATTCACCAAAGATACCAGCTGCTTTGAGTACATGAGCACCTCCGTTTCCCTGAAAGATTCGTTTAATCTTTCTTCTAACAGCACGTTCAAAATGCTGGTGTATAGCAACGTACAGGAAGATATCATGTTTAAGTTGCAACCAGGCACCAATTACAGCAAAGCGGTATACTTTACCTACAGGCCCTCCCGCGTAAACCAGTGGGAAGAGGCCACCTTCAACTTTCAAAGCGTAAAAAAAAGGACCGACTTTAATACCATTGCCGTACAGTTTATCGATGGTAAGAAAGCCAATGGCATCCTATATTTCGACCTGGTGCAGGCGCCCAATCCTACCAACATCGTCTTAAAAGATACTACTATCAGGATGGGAAATGAAAACGGCGCTGTGCTCACCGCCAAAGTAAATGGCGGCGTATTCAGTTCCACCCTCCATACCAGCAGCTGGGTAGCCTCCAACCTGCCGGCTGGTGTTACGATCGGCAACGTACAACGGCTCAACGATACCATTGCCCTGGTAACGCTCAGCGGCAACTCTCCCGCCAACTATTCCCGCACTGCCCTTAAACTCACCGTGGCAGGCGCCGAACTGGACAGCGCTAACGTGGCCTCCTATACGGTAAAAGGCAACGTGGTATTTGAAGGTAATCCCAACTGGACCCTGGTATTTGCCGATGAATTCAATACCAACGGCATGCCTGATGCCGGCAAATGGAAAATAGATCCTCACCCCAAAGGCTGGATCAATGGAGAGCAGGAAGTATATACGGATAGCACACATGATAATGCGCGTGTCAGAAACGGTAACCTGGTGATTACCGGGAAGAAAGACTTCCCTAACGGCAATACCACCGAGCCCTGGTCATCCGGCATGTTGATTACACAAGGTAAATTTGATTTCCTGTATGGCCGGGTAGATGTGAGAACGAAGCTCCCCCGTGCCCGCGGCTCCTGGCCTGCCATCTGGCTCATGCCTACCTCCAGCGCCTACGGCGGATGGCCCAAAAGTGGAGAACTCGATATCATGGAACATGTGGGTAATAACTTCGGAACTGTATTATCGACCATACACACCCAAAACCATAACTGGACCAATGGCGGTGGCATTTCCAACAGCAAGAAACTGATGGATGCCGACACCGCCTATCATGTGTACAGTATGGAATGGGCGCCGGATACCCTCCGGTTTATATATGATTCCACAGTGATCCTCACCTACCCCAATCCACATACCGACTGGAAAGACTGGCCCTTTGACCAGAAATTCTACCTGATCCTGAACGTCGCTATTGGTGGAGGTATGGGAGGTACTATTGTAGAAGCCGACTGGCCAGACAGTATGCAGGTAGACTATGCACGCATCTACCAAAAAGGGCTGGGCACACCGGTACTGGACACCATTAAGGTAACGCCTGCAGACCTTTCCTTCCTCGCTGGCAAACAGCAGCAGTATACCGCCAAAGCATTTGACCAGAACGGGTATCCCATGGCCATTACACCGGTATGGAGCATTACCGGCGCAGGCAATACCATTACGGCCAACGGGCTGGCAACCCTGAACAGCTCCGGCAAAGTAAGCGCTACCGCCACCGTGGACACTATTACTAAAACAGGCAACACCAACGTCAACGTGCGGGCCACCAATTACCGAAACCTGCCCGTAAAAATACAGGCAGAGAGCTTCGACAACGGCAATGCCTGTTGCACCGAAACGACGGCCGACATCGGCGGCGGCCTGGACGTAAGCTATATCGGCGCCAATACCTGGTTTGAATATGACCTCAACGTACCCCGCGCTGATACTTACCGCCTGCAATTCCGTGTAGCGGTAAACTCGCTGGCCAGTTTGAAAATACAACTGGATACCGTTACCCTGCAAACCGTGAGCCTGCCTGTCAGCGGTGGTTGGCAGAAATGGATTACGGTTACGTCGGCGCCTGTACGATTGGAACAGGGGCAGCAAACCATCAGGATTGTATCCAACAAAGACGGCTGGAACTTCAACTGGTTAAGCGTCTTCCGCGCCGATTCCATTGGCTTGTCACGCGTTACCATCAAGCCCGACAGCGTTACCCTGAATACCGGTCAAACGCAACAATTCACCGCCACCGGCTATGGGCAAGACAGCAGCGTGTTTGCTATCACACCAGCATGGTCGGTATCCGGTGGTGGCAGCATCAGCGCCAGCGGCCTCTTTACGGCCGGCACTACCGGTAACTACGCGGTACAAGCCACAGCGGCAGGCATAACAGATACGGCCACCGTGCATGTGATTACGCCGCCGGCACTGACCCGCATTGTACTCACCCCCGATACGGTAACTGTACCACTAGGCGCCTCTCAGCAGTTCATCGCCAAAGGCTATGACCAGCGTGACAGCCTGTTTGCCTTTAAGCCAACATGGAGCACCAGCGACCCGGCGAATACCATCGACACCACCGGCGTATTTACTGCCGGTAATGCAGCAGGGACTTATAGCATAACCGCCAGCGCCGGCGCGATATCTGCTACGGCAGTAGTAGCAACAGGCTATACCTGCTCCGTAAATGATAAATACGAAGCAGAAAGCGCCTCCAACCGCGCAACAGGTCCTATACTGGAAACCTGTACCGATGTGGGAGGCGGACAGGATTTTACCAACCTGCATGTCAATGACTGGTGGGCATATAACACCCTGAATGTTCCTGTAAAAGGCAAATACACCATCAGCATCCGTGTATCGTCTACCGCCGCTGCCAGTGTATGGATAGGACATAGTGGGTTCAATTTCGGTACCATCAATATTCCATCTACCGGCGGTACCTGGCGCACTATCAAAGCAACAATCACATTGCCTGCCCTTAGCTATACCGGCATACATGTGCAATCGGGCGCCTTTAAATTCAACTGGTTCAGCATCGACAACTGCGCCGTAGATACTTCTACCGCCCGTATGGCCTATGTTAAACCAGCAATCGTAGCGGAAAGCGCCACAGCTGCAACACTACTGCCCTACCCGAATCCTACGAACGGGCAGTTAACCATTAACCTAAACAGCGCTACTTACCGGATGCTTACGCTGATGGATATACGTGGTAACATACTACGCCAATGGATTATTCCGAAAGGAGAAAAACAACTCAACAAAAATATCAGCACGCTGCCAAGCGGCACTTATATCCTAAAGCTGGAAGGAGATAATAAAGTAAAAACTTTCCGGGTAGTTAAAATTTGATGATCGCACACGCCATTGTGCTTTTATGTGAAGCTGGTCTGCATAGACCAGCTTTACTTTTTACGTATATTTAGGAGACACAATACACTGTCGATATGCCTCATTTTGTAATCGAATGCTCTAACAATGTGCTGGAACAGCAATCCCCTGAATTGATCATGGATACCGTGCACCAGGCCGCGGAATCTACCGGGTTATTTGCCGAAAATGATATTAAAGTTCGGCTCAACGCTTTTGCCCATTACAAACTGGGACATGGAAAAGACAGCTTCCTGCATATATACGCCAGTATTATGGGAGGGCGTACTACAGAACAGAAATCTCATCTATCTACTGTGATCATACAGCAATTAGCGCCGCTATTACCGGAGGTATCGTTTCTATCTATCAATGTGGATGATTTTGATCCGGAAACGTATTGCAACAGAGCATTGATTAACCCGGCGAATGTGGGGAGGAACCGGCATTTTTAAATGTGCCGGAAACAAAAAGGGCACATGCAGCTACCGCCGCATGGCCCCCACTCAACCGTTGCCACTAATTAATGTTTTTCTCCCGAAATCAACTCCAGGGTATAGCTCATTTCCGGGTCCTTACTGGCCTGGATATACGAAACAAACTTATTCATGGGCACTTCCTTGTCAGGAAGAATGCCGTGGCCTTTATCCGCTGTAGCGTTGAAGAAGTATAACTCCGACATCGGCACCGATAGTATGCTTTTGGTGCGGGGCAGCAGGTATTTCATAAACCAGGCTGCCGTGGTAGCGGCGGCACCGCTGCCAGTTTCTTTGCCGATAATCAAGCCTCTTTTATTTTGCTGTACCAGTGCGGCAAAGTAGGTGGCTGCTGATACGGTGCCGCCACCGGTAAGCACATATACTTTACCATGAAAGGCGTCTTTATCGGGCGGAAAGTTTTCGAGCAAACCGTCACGCAGCCGGGCGTTGCCGATATATAATCCGCTGCTGTCTTTATCGAAACGCTGGTAGAGGAAGTTCTTCTGGCTTTGCAAATCTTCGTCCGACAAGCGTCTCCCATTTTCTGCGATCGCATATTCAGGGTAGGCAATGTCGATGGTGCGGGTGCGGTAGTTGTATACATTCCGGAATGGCGCATCGGTAAGGAAGGAATACAGCAGTGCTGAGATGGCCGGATTACCGCCGCCATTGGCCCGTACATCGATGATTACCTGCTTATACTGACGCTTGTTGATCTCTTTAAAAAACTCACTGAATTCTTTATACGCATCCGATTCATTGATCGCGAAGGTGTTCACGGTGAGCACACCTGTTTTCGTATCATCGTAATAGTTATTGTAGATATAGTAGGCGCGCTGCAGCAGGTTCACCGGAAATACGCCCATCTTGCTGGCATGGAACGCCTGTGTAGGATCAGCGAAAGGCAGCGTTACCTTTTTGGTGTCGTTGCTGCCGGGCGTAATATAACTCACCTGGAACGTTGACTGGTTGGGCGACAACAGGCTGTACATCACCTGGAAGTTAGGATACAGACGGTCCATACCAGTGGTAATGTGGCCATCGCTGTAGGCGGAAGCCGACAATGCCTGGAGTATATCTTTCACCGGCATATTATTAATGCTGGTTACTTCCGCGCCAAAAGGAACAGGGCCGCCTTTGATATTAATAAATATCTTACCTCTCTCTATAACCACCGGGTAAGGAAACAGGTGGATCAGGCTATACAGCTCTTTCGCATTATCGTTGCTCACGCCCAGGTTGGTGTGCACATCACTCACGAGATAGACAGGTGAATATTGCAGGCAGGAAAGCACATCGGGCTGCCCCGCTGCCTTTTCCATCAGCGAATCCACCTTGCGCTGGAAGCTGATGGAGTCTATAAATTTATAAGGATTGGGATGTTGTTTCTTCAATATCTCCACTGCCAGTTTAAAATCTGCAATGAAGTCCTCTTTCGTCAGGTTGGCCAGTTTTTTCTCCTGGGCAGATACCCGCATACTGCAAAGCGCCAGCAACGCTAGGGCGCCGGAAATGATCAATCTCTTCATGTAATTTGTTTTGAAATGTATGAAAACGTCAGGAGCCGATTAATTCCAGGATACCTTCGTTGCGGATGATCATCATCCCCTGCCGGTCTTCCGTAATCCCTTCCTGGAGGCGGTAGGTATAACGCGGCCGCGCACCTTCCATTACCGTAGGCAGGAAGGCAAACCGGATGTTAGGATTCCCTTTCAGTGCCTCTCCCACTTCAATAATATGCGTAGACACGATGAACAGGCAGTCCTGGTACTCCGCGAAAGCAGAAGTAACCGCCAGCGTTCCATCGAAAGCATCTTTTACGTTGGTGCCCTTAAACAGCTCATCGAACATCAGCAGCAACCGTTTACCGCTGGCAGCTGCTTCAGCGGCCTGTTTCACGCGCATCACTTCCGCATAGAAATGGCTGTAGCCCAGGTGGATGTTGTCTGCTACGTTGATAGAAGAACAAATACCTTCTCTTACGGAAAACGACATCGTATCGGCCGCCACCGGGAAACCCATGTGGGCCAGGTACAACCCGATGCCGACAGATTTCATCAGTGTGGATTTACCGGCCATATTAGCCCCGGTGAGAAACAGTACATTACTATTTTCTTCCATAGCCAGATCATTGCCCACGGCGCCCTGCAGGCAGGGATGTCGCAAACCGGTAATCGTTAATTTGTTTTTTCCTTTCGGCAGCGCAGTGGCATAGGTGAATCCTTTGGCCCTGGCTATATCACTGACAGCAATGTTTACGTCCAGTTCATAAATAAAGGTCAATACCTGTTCCATGTCGTCGCGCAGACGCCCCTTCAGCAAATGATCATAGAAGGCGAGTGTGCTCACCGACAGTGGTTGATAGATATCAATGTTCATTAGCTTGTCTACCTGGCTGTTTGCGAGGATATCCCTGATGGCGCCCACCCGTGCGGCATATTGACCGGTAGTGGCAGGCAGCGTTTGCAGGAAACTGTAGCACCGTTTTAGCGTTACGATAGTAGCCTGCAGCCCCTGTACTTTCCGGCGATACCTTTCATCGCGGGTAAGCGTGGCCAGGCCCTTTTTGACAAGGGTATCTATCATGATTACGGCGGCACTGCGGGGAGCGCTGCCGTCGAGATATTCGCGCATCAGGTGCAGCTGCGGGGCATCGAACGGAAACGCCAGCTGCGCCTCCTGGAAGGCGCGGAAAATAGTCGCCCTTTCGTTGATAGCGGTGGCATCTTCCAATGGATGACGGAAGATGTTGTCCAGTACCTGTTCTCCTCCCCTCGTCTTCACCTGGTTGAACAGGTGGTATACAGAACCGTTACGGTATTTACCCAGCAGGTTCAGCTCATCTACGGTCTGTTTATCGATATTGAAGCTCATAACAGTTCTTTTATTGTTCCAATGCACGTTTACGGCCATTCTTCAGGATATCCGGTATCCCTTCGTTGCGAATGATGATCATCCCGTGACGATCATCTGTGATACCACGTTCAAGGGTATATGTATATTCCGGCGTATGCCCGTTCATGCGGGTAGGCAGATAGAGGAATCCCGTCCCCGGATATTGTTTCAGGTCTTCTCCTGCTTCCACAATATGGGAGGAGATGACAAACAGGCTGTTCTTCTTTTTGGTAAAGGCGCCGGTAATGGCTACCGTAGCCTCATGGGCGTCTTTTACGTTGGTACCGCGGAAAAGCTCGTCGAAAATAACCAGCAGCGATTTGCCTGCCCCCAACTCTGTCGCAATCTTTTTCACCCGCAGTACTTCCGCATAAAAGTGGCTGGCGCCCATGCCCAGGTTGTCGGGCAGGTTGATGGTGGTATAAATACCGTCCAGCACTACAAACTCCATCCGCCGCGCCGCTACCGGGAATCCCATATGCGCCAGGTATACGGCAATGCTCAGCGAACGCAGAAAAGTTGACTTTCCCGCCATGTTAGCCCCGGTCAGGAAGATGACATGTTCTGCGGCATTCAGCCGCACGTTATTGCCGATGGCGTTCTTCAGCCCGGGGTGATATACTCCTTCCAACAATAACAGATCGCCTCCCTTTTCCAGCGCTGTGGGAAATACAAAGCGCTGTTCTGTGGCTACTTTGGCTACTGAAATATATACGTCGAGGTAATATACATGCTGCAGGATTTTTTCAATGCGCTGGCGCTCCCGGGTGCGGAATAGCAGGTCATAGGCAGTTACCGCCGCATACGACAGCTTGCCTTTTCCCTTTTCTCCATGTACCGGCGCCAGCGCCGGATCATCCAGCAGGCTTACAATATCCTGGCGTTCGCGGGCATAAGCCGCAATGCCTTCCACAGCATCTGAATGAACGAAGGCGCCTACCTGTTGAATCAACTCGATGACGGCGCTCACGCCGTTGTTAATTTCCTTTTCCCCCAGGGCTGCGTTACGCGTAGCATTTTTCGTTTGTGCGTCGGCATTAGCCAGGTATTTCTCTGCCATATCAAACAAAGAGGCATTGAATGGGAACCGGATATTATATCGCGCAAAATGCTCAATGATGCTGCTTCTGCGGTTAATCTCCCCCCGGTCCGACAAAGGATGGCGGAACATATCTCCCAGTATCGCTTCACCTCCCCGGGTGTGGGTATGGTTATACAGGTCGTAGATGCCGCTGCTGTCGCGCTTGCCGAATATCCGGAGATCTTCTATAGTCTGGTCATCTGTTTGCAATATCATGCCTGTGTATTTTATTTTCTTTTTCTCCTGATCAATAATACGGTTCCTGTCAGCAATACCAGTCCGGGTAACACCCACACATATACGATTTTAAGAATGCCTGCACCGGTAGTGCCAATGGTCAGCAAGGTGTCCTGCGCCTTGGGTCTGGGCGTGTATATCGGGAAGTTGCCGTAGTCGAGCCAGGAGTAATACGAGCGACTGAGAAATGCGCCTCCCTGGCGCAAGTTGCTCATGAAATCGGCATCGGCACTCACAATAATACGCTGCTCTTTATTATTCACTTTCCGGCTAAGCGATACGGCGGTAGTATAATAAGGCGCCTGGCTATCGCCTTCTGCGGGACTATACACCGGTTGCACCGAATCAGTCACCAGGGCGCCGGCCTTCAGCCAAACCTTGCCTGCTGCGGTATTGAGCAATGGAGTAATCGTATAGCCGCTGTCGGTAGTAAATGTGAGGCCGGTCACGCCAGGCATCAGCATAGGCATACTATCCTCCTCCCCATGCTTAAGTCCGTCTTTCAGCAGCGTCAGGATAGGTTCCTGGGAAAGGTCTGTTGCCTCATGGGTAATGAATGGCTTCACCATATGCGGCATTTCATCTTTCGACAACTCAATCAGCGTACCATCCAGCATATGCACGCCCAGTCCCTGCAACAGCGGGTTGAGCATCTGCTGCTTGCCAGGCTCGCCCAATATCAGCATATTACCACCTTTGTGGAGATATTGCTGTACACGGTCCATAGTAGTAGTACTCAGCGTAGTTTTAGGATCTGCCAGCACCAATGTGGTCACATCTGCCGGGATATCATGTGTATCAGCAGACAACGTATCGGAATCAAATCCCAGGTTGATCAGGGAATAACGATTGTCTTTTGCTAATGAATGATAGCTATATTCCCGCTCTCCTTTCTTGGTAATATCGCGTTCGAGATTGCCGGTCAGGAAAATAGTTTTTGGCATTGATGGCTGAAGCAGTCGTTTAAAGGCAGCAGCTACCTGCTGTTCTTCCGGCCAAAAAGTGGCGTCATCGAAAGTGCGGAGGAAAGTGGTTTTGCCTTTGTATTTCAACTGCATGACCAGGCGGTAGTTCTCCGGCTGCAGGTCAATCGCTTTGCGCACTTCCGGGCCTGGCGTAAACAGCGACGGCTTGATGTCGTAGCCTTCGCACATCTTTTCCGCAATCTCTTTCGCGCTTTTGCCCACCCAGGTTTTATACAGGGTGCTGTCGTTATCAGCTACATCGTAATAGTATACATAGTTAAACTTCACATCCGGCTTAAACCGCAGGTAGGGTTCCCAGAGTGTCCAGAGGTAGTCGTTGCGGTTTTCAGGTAACCCACGGCTCACACCGCCGCCAAAGAGGTTACAATACAGCGTTACCTCCAGCGGCTCCCCTTTCATGTCGCGAATGATCTGCTGGGTATTGGCATGTAAGGTATTGCTTTTTGTAGCGGTGGTATCCCAGTAACCGATGTATCCCGGCCGGGAAGTAAAGTAGCCTACGATCAGCGTGGTAAGTGCTATCAGTGCATACCTGCCGACTTTCACGTACCAGGGCTTCGACTCACGACCTGCTTTTAATTTGATCAGCGTGAAGCCTACAAACATATATACGATCACAAGGAAATATACCAGGTCTTTGGTGGTGATCAGCCCTCTCAGCATTTTGGTGGTTCGGCCGGACAGGGACAGGAAATAAGTCAGGTCCCTGACGAAGTCGTACTTCTGCCACAGGCCACCAATGCGGCTTAACACAAAGATGAGGATGAAACTGCCTATCGCGGATACAATCTGGTAAGTGGTAAGGCTCGACATAAACAGCCCAATGGCGGTATAAGCGCATACGAGCAGGTAAAAGCCCAGTGCGGCCGATAACAGCACGCCATAATCTGCATGCCGGATGTTAATCAGTCCCGTTACCATGAAGATCCCTACAATCCCTACCAGCAACAGGTTATAGATCATAATGGCCAGGTATTTACCCAACACAATCTCTCTTACCTTTACCGGGGAGGAATATAATAGTTTGATGGTGCCATTGTTAATTTCCCGGCTGATCAGCCCCATGGTCAGCAGGGGCACAAAAAGATATAAGTTCTGTAATACGTTCGAAAAAATGCCATCTGGCGCCAGGAATATGCCGTTGGTCATGGATAAGCCAAAATCTTTGAACTTGGCCGTATTTTGTTGCAGCACCTCCTGCCATTTGGCCACAGGATACAAGGCATACGTGTAGTATATGCCGCATTGTACCATAAAGGCAATTGTTAGAAACCACGCTACCGGAGAATAGAAAAGGTTACGCAATTCTGTTCTCGCGATCTTGAATATCATCTTCATGTAAGAATATTATTGGAGAGATTGAATGGATAATTGCTTGAAAATATCGTCCAGCAGGCCTTTGTCGAGGTTGATCTCCCGCAGCCTCCATCCTTGCTGAACGCTGGCGCTGATGATCCTTTCGGTTATATCCTGGTCGCCATCGAAATAAATGCGTATCTGCCGGTCGCTCAGAAATTCAACTTTGGTAGCCCCTGGTATTTTCATCAGTTCTGTGGCGGAAGGAGGATTTTCCATGCGGGCTAATACGCTGTGTGGTTGTACGTAGTTGTTGAAAGCATCCATCGAGTCGGAGAAGATCACCCTTCCCCCTTCTATCATCACTATTTCCCGGCAAAGCAGGTGTACTTCCGACAGGATATGGGAAGAGAGCAATACCGTATGGTCCTGTCCTATTTCCCGTATTAATTTCCTGGCTTCGATCAGCTGGTTTGGATCGAGCCCGTTGGTGGGCTCGTCCATCACTACCAGTTTGGGCTTGTGGATGATGGCCTGCGCAATGCCTACCCGCTGGCGGTAGCCGCCCGAGAGATTGCCTATCAGTCGTGTGCTGAAATGGGCAATACCACACCGTTCCTTGGCTTCTTCTACCGCCTGTTTTATCTTTCCTTTCTCCATTCTACGCAGCTGGGCACAGTAAGCCAGGTATTCATCTACCGTAAGATCAGTATATACCGGCGGGTTCTGTGGCAGGAAGCCGATGTTCTTCTTGGCTTCTTCCGGGTTTTCCCGCATGTTGATGCCATTAACAGTTACTTGTCCTTCCGTTTGGTTCAGTACCCCGCACAGGATGTTCATGGTGGTAGATTTACCAGCACCGTTGGAGCCGAGTAGTCCTACTACCCCTGCCTGGTTTATTTCCAGGTTGATGTCACGTATAGCCCAGGCGCTGCTGTAGCGGTGCGAGAGCCCCTCTATTTTTAGTATTGTACTCATAGCGGTTGTTGAATGTTGACTCAATAATAGTTTACGACCATTACCGTTTGTTGCTGGGCACCAGTACCTCCCGGTACGCCTATCAGCGCCAGGGTGGCGTTCTGGTACAGCCAGGGATGCCGGTTTGGCGGCAACGGCGGATTTCGTATGCCCGTTGCCGTGTAAGTAGTAATAACCGCATCCGAGGCTGCGTCCCGGAACTCAAACACATAGTCTCCGTAATAGGTATTCACAGGATAAATAATAAAATCTGACATGGCCTTATAGGCGATACTGGTTACCTCTGGCTTATTCTTGCCCTGTACCACCACTTTCACCGGCCTGCTGCCGGGAGAGAGATTCAGAAACCGGATACCGGTGGTACTGTCGCCCAGGCGATGATATGGCAGGTGTTCTTCTACGAGCAGGCTATCCGGCTGCGCCAGCGTGCCTGTCACAAACAGCGAGTACATCGATCCTATGGGCAATTGCAGCTTCATTTTGAGCAACGGTACATCCTTGTCGGTCGTATCGGGATAGTTGTATATCCATAAAGGCTGTTCCCCGCTATAGGAGCTGTAGTGATTATTGATGGTGTTGAACTGGCCGTATTGCACCAATCTTAAGCGGTAGAAGTCGAATGGCAACTCTCCTTTCAGATTGGGCGCCAGCCAGCTGCTGCCTACTACGGCATTCACGATATTGAGCGAGGCAGTGCCTGGCGGGGTTACCGATTCCTTGCCACAGGATATCAATACGGTAGCTAACAGCCATGCATATATGAAAAAGTATGCTCTCATCTTAGTAACCTGGATTTTGGGTGAGGAAATGGTTGACAGTGATCTCCGGTACAGGGATTGGGTACAATGCCTGGAAGTCGCCCAGCCACGGTTGTTTGAGCGGAACGGCCGATAGCACATCATGCATCCGTTTGGTACGCTTCAGGTCAAACCAGCGGTGTCCCCATTCGGCAAAGAGCTCTGTTTGCCTTTCTTTTGCCACGGCGGCCAGCACCTGTTCTTTGCTGAGCGTAGCCGGTAAAGCAGGCAAACCAGCGCGACTGCGGATCGTATTCAGATCTGCGATAGCTGCAGCATTGCCTCCCGGACCACCATTGGCAGCGGCTTCTGCGCGAACCAGGTACATTTCCGCCAGGCGCAGTACCATGTAGTATTCTGCCGGTGGCATACCGAAGCTGCTGTTAGGACTGCCCACTTTATACTTTAACGGATAGCGGGTAACTCCCGGTTGGTTAGCGGTACCCATGGAATTGTCGGTACTGTCGGTCCATTTCTCCAGGCGCTGATCCCCTCGTTCAAAAGCAGATAACAGCGAAGGCGTGAGGCAAAACCGGGCCATTCCAACCTTCAATACGGCGGGTATCATCGCAAATCCTTCCGGAGTGCCATCTTTGAGGTACATATCCTGCAGCGACTGTTGCAGCTGCCAGATGGCTTCCCGGCTTCCTTTGAGAAATACCTTGTTAAGATCATTCTCCAACGTATAGTCGGCCGGGTTATTAATTACCGTGGTAGCCGCAGCCGCAGCATTGGCATAATCGCCCAGGTACAGGTATACCCTGGCCAGCAGTGCAGTAGCCGCAAAGCTGTTGGGCCTGGTGCGCTCCCCGTTGGTAGTGGGATAAGCGGCCGGCATGGAAGCGGCGGCGTCTTTCAGGTCCTGCAGGATCTGCTGATATACCTGCTGCTGTGGGGTACGCGGCAGGTGGGCCGTTTGGTTAAAATCTACCGTCATGGCCAGTGGCACATCTCCAAAAAAATTAACCAGGTAGAAATAACTAAATGCCCGTACAAACTTCGCTTCTCCGGTGAGCGCCTTTCTCACACTATCTTTTAGCATAGAAGATTTGGAATCTGCAATTCCTTCAATAACAGAATTAGCGCCGTAAATAGCGATATAGGCGCTTTCCCACATGGTCCAGGGCTGATCGCTGTTATAGATAGTGAGCTTATTGGTGGTAAGCCCGTAATATGATTGTTCTGCAGTACCGCGGTAGTTATACAGTTCGTCAGACGACAAACTGCCCAATACCGTAGAAAGGCCCGCAGCAAAGCTGGTCAGCCCGGCACCACTCGCATCACCTGTATTTTCACCATTGATCATACGGGTGTATACACCCGCCATAGCGCTGTTGGCTTGTTTTTCACTGCTGAATACCTGCCCGGTGGAAATGGTGTTGATCGGATCAGGTACCGTCACCAGCTTTTTACAGGCAGCCAACATTCCCAGCAGGAGGCAGCTGGAAGCGATCACAATTTTTCTCTGATATCTCTGCATAGCCGTTGATTTAGAAGTTAAAGGATAAGCCGCCGGTAATCGTTCTGGAAGGAGGAACACTGGAGAGGTCCTGTACTTCCGGGTCTATACCGGGATAGTTGGTGATGGTAAACACATTCTGCGTGCGGATAAAAGCACGGCAGGCGGTCATATGCGCCCTGGCCACCAGTTTTTCCGGCAGGCTGTAGGTGAGCGCCACATTGCGCAGGCGGAAGTAAGAAGCATTGATATATTGAGCATCCGACGACCCAATAGAGGTACCAAAACCATTGGTAAATCCCGGACGGGTGGCAATATCACCCGGCTTTTGCCAGTGATCCTGTATGGCGTCTGCCGGCAGGTTACCAAAGGCGCCCGGTACTACCACATATGGATTTAACCCGATCTGCCGCTTGAAGTCGAAGAACAGGTCCAGGCTCCAGCCTTTATAGATAAATGAGTTATTTACGCCTCCATAATACTTAGGATTGGTATCCACTTTTACATAGCGATCATCATCAGCAGTACCCGCCGGTACGCTGGTACTAACATTTACCAGCCCGTCTTTATTGAGATCTACAAAAGCGTATTTCCCGGTTTGCGGATCGATGCCCAGGTAGTGCAATACATATACGGTGCTGAGTGATTGCCCAACTTTATAAACAGAATAATAAGGCGACTGCTCAATGCCAGGATAAGAAATCAGCCGGTTCCTGTTGGTAGAGATATTGAAGGTCATGGACCAGCTGATATCTTTTTTATCGATCAGGCGGGCACGTACAAATCCTTCCCAACCAGCATTTTCTACTACCGCTGTCCAGTTGCCCACTACTGAGTTGAAGCCGGTATATTTCGGTGTAGGAATCCGTGTGATCTGGTTACCGGACCTGTTCTGGTAATAGGCACCTTCCAGGTTAACCCGGTCGTTGAGGAAGCTAATGCTCAGGGCAGCCTCATATTTTTTGTTGGACTCCCACTGGTATTCCTGGTTCACCGCATGAATAGGGGCAATAGGCTGCAACCCGTTGTAGGGGTTAAGCGGACGGCCGCCCGATGTGGTAGCCCATTGCGACAAATACTGGTAGTCGCCAATAGAGGCATCGCCACCGGTAATACCGTAGCTGGTGCGGAGCTTTACGAAGCTTACCCATTCGGGCAGCAACTGCTTCATCCAGGGTTCTTCAGATGCATTCCAGGCCAGGCCTACGGAACCGAAGTTGCCGAACTGGCTGCCGGGAGCAAAACGGGAAGAACCATCTCTCCTCGCATTGAGGTTAATGATATACTTGTTATTCCAGTTGTAGTTGATACGTCCGAATAACCCGGCGTATTTATAGCGGGCATAGGCCTCTGAATTAATTTGTATAGGCGCATTGTTGATGCTGCGCAAGAGGTTATCATCGCTGTACCCCAGTCCAAATACAGAGGCGCCATCCGTAATGGTCGACTGCAGGGAGCCGCCCACCTGTATTTTCAGATCGCCCTTGCCGATGAAACGGCTGTAGGCCATCTGTGGTTCTATGATCCAGTTGGTATTCTTAGTGGTTCCGAAATTGGCGGAGCCTACAGGATTGGTGATAGGATTTTGTGAAGCAATCGGCGTAAACATGTTACTGGAGCCAGTCATACTCGTATAGCCGGCAGTGGTAGAAACCGTGAATCCTTTCAGCAGTTCATAACTGATTCCCAGGTTGCTGCTGAACTGGTTCGTTTCGATAATATTATTCTGTTTCAGAAAAGCAAAGGGAAACCCGCTTCCGTTGCCGGTGGCATTCCAGTCGTCCCAGTTCAGGTCACCCTTGCTGTTGTAAATAGGAGGCGCATTGGGTGGCAACATAAATATGTTAGTCGAAGCATATACTGCGTCCACATGGGTATAGGAATAAGTAGTTCCCAGGGAAACATTGAGTTTCTGATTCTGGCTGCGGTGGCCGATGTTGGCGCTCAGGGTAGCCTGTTGATTGGAACCGCTTTTGCTGAGCACATCTACCTGCCGGGCATAGTTGCCGCTGATGCGGAAGGTATTATGGGTATCACCGCCAGAGAGACTGGACATGACCGACGTTTGGCTGCCGGTACCCAACAACACTTTTTGCCAGTCGGTATACCGCGTGGTATCCCAGGCCATCAGATCGGCTGCAGTTGCCGGCGAGGGCGCCACCCCGTCATTTTTGAAGGCCTCGCGGCGCATTTGCAGGTACTGCTGTGTATTCAGCATTTTACGGCGGTGTGGCACATCGATGTATCCCTGGTTAATATCCAGGGAGAAGTTGGTTTTGCCAGGCTTGCCTTTTTTGGTAGTGATCAGGATCACGCCATTGGCAGCGCGGGAACCATAAATAGCCGTAGCATCGGCATCTTTCAGTACCTCAATGCTTTCAATATCGCGCGGATTCATACTAAACAGCGGGCTTTGTCCGCCGGTAGCAGAAAAGCCGCCTTGTACAAAGCCGGAAGAAATCCCGCCATTATGTACTGAACCGGGTAAATCCAATACGGTTAGAGGTACGCCATCAATCACATAGAGCGGGTCGCCGAGGAAGTTACTTCCCAGGGAATTGCGCCCCCTGATTTCTACTTTCACCGGCGCATTGGCGTAACCGCTGGTTTGGGTGATCAGCAGCCCCGGCGCCTGTCCCTGCAAAGCCAGCAAGGGATTGAGCACAGGCTGCCTTTCTATTTCTTTGGCGGTGATCTTGGTAATATTACCAGTGGCCAGGCGCTTGCTGGTAACACCATATGCTTGTACCACGGCCTGGTCTAGTTCGCTGGTAGCGGCTTTCATCCGCACATTAAAGGATGATAACAGTTTGGCTACAGGTACGGATATCTTCTGGTAACCAATACAGGAAAAGGTGAGTATATCCTCTTCTGTTACTTTCTTCACAGTAAATAGTCCCTTTTCATCCGTCTGGGTTCCTTTGCTGGTACCGCTTATCACTACATTCACTGCCATCAGTGCGGCGCCTGTTTTGTCGTCGGATACCACGCCCGACACATCACGCGTGGGCGTTTTGTCGTCGGGCGTTATCTCCGGTTGACCGCTGTTTTTCCGGAATAGTACGATGGTGGTTCCTACAATGTTGTAGCTCACCGGCATACCGGAAAAAACGGTTTTGAGAAATGCTTCTAATGGCTGGTTTTTGGCATTGACTGGAATAGTGACACTAGCGTCTATCTGGTCTGGATTAAATATCACGACATAGTTCGACTGTTTCTTGATCTCTGCAAATACCTGCTGCAACGAAGCTTTTTTGTTGCTATAGGTAATTGTTTGCGCTCCTGCCTGCAGGGATATCCCCAGGCTGAAGGTCATCAGCAACACTACGGTCAGCTTTTTAAAAAGCCGGTTCCTCCGGGCAAACCGTTTATAAAAATTGGATGCTGGAATCATGGTAATTCTGGTTGATTAAATAATTAATTTTTAGTCAGGACAAAGCTCCGCCAGTAGCTTTCCAGCTTTTATTCAGCACAAGGCCTGTATGTTCATGCAATCTGTTGATGAGAATACGAGGTATGGCTCACATGACGGAATGTTACGGCATAATGATCAGTTTGTTGCCATCGACCCGGCAATGCACGCCCATGCTGCCCAGCACTATCAGTGCCTGTTTCAGGTCGAGGTCTCTTTTTATTTCGCCACTGAAAGGAACGTCTGGTACACCTTTCTCATACACCACCTCTACGTTGTACCAGCGGGCTAGCTGTCGCAGTACTTCATCGAGGGGGGTGTGATCAAAGCGGAACAGTCCATCCTTCCAGGCAACGGCCATTTCCGTATCGGTGTTGCTGGTCACATTCAACTGATCGTGACTGGCAATGGCCTGTTGTCCGGGCTCGAGTATGGCGGACTTCCCGTGGTGGGTCATCCTGACACTGCCCTGTAACAAGGTAGTGCGGATGGCTGGTTCGTCCGTATAGGCGTTCACGTTAAACGCCGTTCCCAGTACTTCTACCGTGGCTTTGCCATTTATGTCTACCATAAACGGGTTATTAGCCTGTTGTTTTACATCGAAATATACTTCGCCGGTCATTTTCACCTGCCGGTATTTTCCATTAAAGGCGGTGGGGAAGCGGATACTGGATCCGGCATTCAGCCAGGCGGTGGTACCATCCGGCAACAGCAGCTTATACTGGCCTCCCCGCGGCGTGGTGAGGGTATGGTATTCCATATTACCTGCCTTTCCCTCGTAATCCAGTTGGCCGCTGTCATTGTTCACTTTCAGCTCTCCGCTCTGCACGATGTTACCCTGGGCGCTGTCGAGCTGTATCTGGCGGCCATCGGCCAGCGTTAACACGGCATGATTGCCTTGTTTGGCTGGAGCGGCCAGGTTGCCGGCCAACGGCGGTGTGGTGTCCCGGTGGCGCATCAGCAGCATGGCGGTACCGGCGGCGGCCAGGATGAGCACCGCGGCGGCGGCATAGCGGAGCCAGCGCCGGCGTAAAGGCACTACCGGTGTAGCAGTACTGTCCATTAACCTGTTGAGGATACGTGCACTGGCAGCCGGCGAAAGCGCCGGCGGCTCCCCGAAAGAACGGTGATACACTGCTTCCAGCAAAGGCTCCAGTTGAGTATCTTCCTCCACAGGATTTTCCTTCAACCATGCAAACAAGGCAATACTCTCGGCATCCGTGAGGGTACCGTCCAGGTATTTTTGCAGCAGGTCAGCAACTGGAAAATTTTTTGGCTCCATATCAATAAGACTAATGAATAAAACAAATGGGTGGATGCGTTGGAAAAAAAATCCAACTTTTTTTATTTCAGGGATACCAGCAGTATCAGCAGGGAAATATTGCCATGCTCCAGCAGGTACTCCCGGATCGATTTAACGGCGAGCGACAGGTGCTGCTTAAAGGTATTACGGGAAATATTCATAAGAGCAGCCGCCTCTTCATAGCTTCTACCCTCCTGCCGGCAGAGGATAAACGCTTCCCGGCGTTGTGGCGGCAGGCTATTGATCGCCTTGTGCAACAGCTCTTCATATTGTTTGGCTTCCACGGCATTCATGAGCGACTGGTCGTCGATGCCCAGGGAAGTGCGATGCATTACCTCGTCGCGGATCGTATCAAACAAAGCAATGCGGTTCAATTGTGTAAGGGCGGTATTACGGGCCAGGCGGTACAGGTAGGCAGCAAACGACGACTTGATATCCAGCTGCGCCCGGATTTCCCATATCTTCAGGAAAACATCATGCACCAGGTCCTCCGTAAGCGCCGGATTCCGGGTAAACTTCAGCAGGTAATTATAAATACCGCCATGGTACTGCTGGTAGATAGCAGTAAACGCATCGCGGTTGCCGAGCGCCAGTTGTTGCAGTAGTTCCAGTTCATTCATCCCAATATAATGCCGTCAGCTCCCGTTCTCTGCGGCAGGGGTAAATTTAATACTAATTGTCAAATTTAATAGTGTGCAGGGCTTGGGAGCCTGCAATTATCAGCAGGAACCGCCTATATTTACAAGCAACCTAATTCGGCTGTATGACAACAAGAAACCAAAAACCGGAAGAAATTATAGGTTGGGCGAAGCGCAATCAGGAAATGGAAAATAATACCCGGAAATACCTCCGGGATACCAGGTCCCGCTAATACTATAGCAGCTTAGCCAGTGCCTGTATCCCTTCTTCCAGCTGCTCTTCTCCGGGAGAGGCGTACCCTAGCCGGATACCATTCACGGGGGCATCATAGCTGTAACTATCCGGGCAGATAATTTTAATACCTTTTGCCTGTAGCCTTTCCGAAATAAGGAACCAATCTACCGGTGCTTTGGGCACAATCCAAAACGCCAGTCCTCCATCGGGAACATGCCAGGTAGCTTTATGTTTCAGGTATTTTTGCAGCAACACTTCAGCAGCATCTCTCCTGGCTTTATAGTGCAGGCTGGCCTTTTTGATATGCCGTTTGATAGTCCCGTCTTTGATGAGCTGTAATACCGCCTGCTCCATGATATTATCTCCCTGAACATCAATAATTTTACGGAGGGCCGCTACCTTGTCGAGCAACTGCTGGTTGCTGCTGGCCAGGTAACCAATGCGCAACGCAGGGGCTACCACCTTGCTCATAGTGCCGATGTAGACATATTGTTTCAATTCAGCAAAAGTAGACAAGGGCAATACGGGGCGGTAGCCGAAGTGAAACTCATTGTCATAGTCATCTTCCACAATTGTAAACCCATACTCATTCGACAGCTCCACCAACTTCAGGCGCCGCTGCAGGCTCAAGGTAACTGTGGTAGGATACTGCCGGTGTGGTGTCAGGTAGATGGCCCTGATCTTCTTTCGTGATTTCAGATGCCGGATAACGTCCGTAATCACCAGCCCTTCTTCATCCACATTTACCGGTAACAATTTAGCGCCTGTGCTTTCAAAAGCCTTCCAGGCAGGCTTATAGCCAGGGTTTTCTATCATGATATAATCCCCCTTCTCCAATAAGGTTTGAGCCACCAGGTACAGCGCCATCTGGCTACCGCGTGTTATACAGAGCATCTGTGCCTGTATGCTCATCCCCCTTTGGTGGTTCAGCATTTGTGCCATCTCCTTCCGGAACTCCAGGTCGCCCAGTTCGGTCCCATATCCCATCATCTGCCATTTTGCTTTCCGGTTGAAGATCTGGCGGTAGGCCCTTGCCAGCTCGGCGATAGGCGCTATTTTGCTGTCGGGATAACCATCATCGAAAAAAATACGCCAGGGCTTCGTTGACGGAGCAGCAGTGGGTTTCACGCCCTTTTTTGAGGCATCGGGATGAAAAGGATAAGTAGCGGCTACAAAGGTACCCCGGCGTTCCCTGGACTCCAGCCACCCTTCTATCAGCAATACATTCAGCGCCTCCACGATCGTATTCCGGTTGAGTTTCAACTGCTGCGAAAGATACCGGCTTCCCGGCAATGCGTCGCCCGACTTCAATCTACCGGAATGAATATCTTTGATGATCGCATCTGCCACCTGGAGATAGATGGCCTTGTCAGATTGCTCATCCAATTGTACTTCTAATTTCCATGCTCTTAACATCTGGACTACCTGTTTTTGTAAATTCTGTACTAGTTACCTGGTCCAAATATAGTATACTTTTGTTTCATCATCACACAAAAGCCTGGCTGCTGAAGTGATGGCAGCCAGGCGCTCATCATACCAGTAAAATATTAACTAAATTTGCATCATCATGGGAAAAGCAATTTTCTACCACGCCGGTTGTCCCGTTTGCGTCAGCGCAGAGCAAGACATCTTACATCTTATCCCTGGAAACCAGGTAGAGGTGATTCACTTAGGGACCGACAAATCAAAAATTACCGATGCCGCCAACGCAGGCGTAAAGTCGGTTCCGGCGCTGGTAATGCCTAACGGCAACGTACTGCACATCAACTTTGGCGCTTCCATAGCAGATTTGCAGTAGTTGCCAGCTAACCCTCCTGGCATGCGGGAGGGTTGGTTGTACCAGCGAAAAAGGGAACCGCATAACAGTAACGCGAATGAATATATACGATTTGATCATCCATGATCAGCCAACCATACAGCTGGAGAATATTTTCCTCCCGGGTCAAAACAGGCAAGCAATTCAGCAGCTCATCAAAGAGCACCGGTTCATACATACACTCCATCAATATGGACTTCCGGTTAATAACAAACTGTTGTTATACGGTAGTTCCGGTTGTGGGAAAACAACTACCGCCAAAGGTATCGCCGGCGCCATGAACAAACCTTTGATGATACTGAACCTGAGTAACGTTGTTTGCCCCCGCATCGGGGAAACAGCTCAAAACATCAAATCGGTTTTTGATAAAGCTGCCAGGGAAGGCGCCGTCCTCTTCCTGGATGAGTTTGACCAAATTGGTAAAGCCCGTAGCGATGATGATAAAGATGTAGGAGAAATGCGTCGCCTGGTGAATACGCTGATCCAGCTGATCGATTACTACCCCGAAAAATCGTTGCTCATTTGTGCCACTAACCATATTGAAATGATTGATGCCGCCTTGCTGAGACGTTTTCAACTGCGCATCCGTTTTGAAATGCCCGGTACAAAAGAGCTAGATAATTATTACGAGCAACTACTGGCGCCCTTCCCACCACATTTACAACAAATCGACCGCACCTATAACATCTCCTTTGCCGAAGCCAAGGATATGGCATTTACACAGGTGAAGTCCAGGCTCATTGCTGAACTGGAGCTACACGCCACATTGACGGAAGTATAATGGACAGTATTCTTGAAAACATACAACACGTCCACCACAGGATACAGCGCGCCTGCGAAACCAGCGGGCGCGCTCTTCCAACGACGTAAAACTGCTGCTGGCTGCTAAAACGGTGCCCACTGAACGTATCCGGGTTTCCGCTATTTTGACCAATACCCCTCCTATCTTGCCTTTTACATAAGCGGATACAGAAAATCATCCGGAAGTTATTACATTAGATACGTGATAGCAACTGCTATCGCCAATGCCTGTCAGGCAGTCAATCAGTGAACAATGTTATGACTCATCAAATGAAAAAAGCTTTTCTTATTACCGGTTTAGCGCTAGGACTATTTCAGGGTAAAGCCTGGTCGCAAACTACCAACCCCGCTCCATTTGTAATACCTGGCCTGCAGGAGTGGCAGGGAGGCAACGGGCAATTTACCCTTCAACCAGCCAGTGCTATTGTATTGGAGCCAGCATCAGCAGCTGCTTTATCGGGTACCGCACAGGTGTTGCAACAGGACCTGTTGCCATTAACCCACGGTGTTTCCCTCGCTATCAGGACCGGAACACCCACAGCGGGCGATATTTTTCTACAGTTGAACAGCCCAGACACTGCGCTCGGCAAAGAAGGTTACCTGGTGACCGCCGGAAAGGAAGTGCTGCAAATAGCTGCACCGAGCGCCCGGGGCGTGTTCTGGGGTACGCGTACGCTGTTGCAGGTATTGGAACAGGACAGTCTCCATACTCATTTCCCCTGCGGTACGGCAAGAGACTATCCCCGTTACGACGTTCGCGGCTTTGTGCTGGATGCAGGACGTAAGTTCTTCAGCCTGGATTTTCTCCGGCAGTATGTGAAGTTCATGTCCTACTATAAAATGAACGATTTTCATATACATCTTAATGACAACGGTTTTAAGCAGTTCTTTGGAAAAAACTGGGATAGCACCTACGCGGCCTTCCGCCTGCAGAGCGATTTTTATCCCGGGCTTACGTCCAAAGACGGCTCCTATACCAAACAGGAATTCCGGGACCTGCAGGCGTTGGCAACTTCCTATGGTGTGAATATAGTTCCTGAGATAGATGTACCGGCACATTCCCTTGCCTTCACCAAACTCCGCCCCGAGATTGGCAGCAAAAAATATGGCATGGATCACCTCGACCTCGATAACCCGGTTACTTACCAGGTTATAGACAGCGTATTCATGGAATACCTGTCGGGCCCCAACCCGGTATTTACCGGCCCGGAAGTACACATTGGAACAGACGAGTATGCCAAAGCTGCAGCAGAGCAGTTCCGCGCATTTACCGACCATTACATACGCCTGGTAGAATCCTATGGAAAAAAGGCACGCATCTGGGGCGCACTCACACATGCCCAGGGCAATACTCCCGTGAAGGTAAAAGACGTAACCATGAATGTATGGTATAATGGCTATGCCGACCCTGTAGCCATGAAAAAGCTGGGATACAATATGATCTCCACTCCTGACGGATGGCTGTATATTGTTCCCGCAGCCGGCTATTACTACGATTACCTCAACTTACCTCAACTATACAACAAATGGGAACCAGTACAGGTAGGCGATGTACGGTTTAAAAACGGTGATCCACAGATCATGGGCGGTTCTTTTGCCGTATGGAACGACCACGTAGGCAACGGCATCACTGAAAAAGATGTACACGACCGGGTATTCCCTGCCATGCAGGTACTCGCTCAAAAAATGTGGAGAGGCGCCGATAGTACACAAAGCTATGCCTCCTTTGCAGCCAACGCTGCTAACACCGGCGAAGGCCCCGGCGCCAATATGCGTGGCAAACTAAAAGGCAAGAACGGGTTGGTGTTACAATATGAGCCTGGAAAAAATAAGAGTAAAGACAATTCCGGCAATCAAAGAAACCTCGGTAAAATATCCAATGCAGCCATCCAGCGCGATGGCCTGCATATCAACGGAGGTAGGAGTTTCGCACAAACGCCTGTTCCCGAAATCGGGTATGACTATACGGTAATGTTTACCGTTAAACCAGATGCCGGTAATGCACCCAATGCCGTATTATTCAGTTCTCCCAATGCCACCGTTAAACTCAAACAACAACAAACAGGTAAACTGGGCTTTTCACGGGAGGGCTACGATTATACTTTTGATTATACCGTACCGGCTAATCAATGGACCAAGCTCGCTATCAGCGGGGATCATAAAGGTACCCGCCTGTACGTTAATGGTCAACTGGTGCAAAGCCTGGAAAAGAAAAAGATCGGTTTTGCCGGCGCCAAAGATTCCATGGCGATTGTGCAAACATTGGTATTCCCATTGCAAAATATTGGTGACACTTCGCACGCCTTCAAGGGTGTGATAAAAGATATTCAGGTATGGAATATGGCCGATAAACTGAAATAGCAGGCATTTCCCGAAACATAATAATATTCCCGGGCTCAAATGAGTCCGGGTATATTATTTATAGCCATCCACGTTTGTTGTTAATTTTATAATATTGATCTTATTGATATTTATGTAACATTACCCACATAAACCTGGATAATAACATGCCTGCCAGAAGAGATTTTTTAAAACATAGCTTGCTCCCCCTGGGCGCACTTTGCCTGTCGCCGGATCTTAAAAGTCTCTCCCAACCCAAAAGATCAGAAAGCCACTTAAGCAAACGGCTGAAATCTATCACCCGGCATACTCCGTGGAACCAGGTGGCCGCTATTAAGATCCGGTTCAACACCTTCCATTGCCAGGGTATGGTTAAGATCGGAACAGATTTCTGGGTATCTTCCGTAGAAGTGCATCCCGGCAACGACCGATCCTCCGGAGCAGGGCACCTGTTTAAAATCGACGCCAGCGGTAACCTCCTGGCTGATATTGCCATTGGCGAGAACGCAATCTTTCATCCCAGCGGTATTGATTTCGATGGCACCCATATCTGGATAGCTGCGGCCGAATATCGACCCGACAGCCGGTCTATCATCTACCGGCTCGATCCCCGCCGAATGGCGCTGGAAGAGATATTTAGATGGGACGATCATATCGGGGGCATTGCCAGGAATCCTGATACCAACACCTTACATGGCATCAGCTGGGGCTCGCGCCGGTTCTATCAATGGGCATTGAATGAAACAGGTAAGGTACGCCATGCCAACGTCTCTCCCATTCCCAATCACGCCTATTACATCGACTACCAGGATAATCAATACCTGGGTGGTGGAGAAATGCTTTATACGGGGCTTAGCGCCTACAAGCGGCCAGGAAAGCCATCGTTTTCCCTGGGAGGTATAGAAATTATTGATCTGGACTCACATCAGCCAGTGCACCAGTTGCCCGTTGAGCTCTGGTCGCCTGCCACAGATGCTGTTATGACGCAAAATCCCAGCTTCTTTGAGCTGGGTGAAGGAGATAAAGTGCGTGGGTATTTTATGCCGGACGATAATGAGTCGACGTTGTTTATTTACGAAGCATCCGCGGCAGCACCTTTATAAATCTTCAACCATATCCGTATCGGCTTAAAAGCCCGCAGGCATATACCCGCGGGCTATTAATATATAAACATCCATCACTCAATATGCGCCAATCTCTGCCAGTGAGCAGGATTTTCCATCGTCATAACTGCTGGTAGTTACTATCCGGAAATACCGCGCATCCACTGGGGCAGTAAAAGAAATAAACTGGTCCATATCACTCTTCCTAAGCGTAAACACACCTTGCGAAGTCCAACTACCGGTAGCGGTTTTCGTATACACTGTCATTTCCTTGATGCCTGGCCATACACCCTGGCGATCCCGGAATGTAAGACCTTTCAGCTGATGAGATGTACCCATGTCGATTGTAAGCTGATGCGGATGCGTTGGCTCTGCACCACTGTACTGCGTATGCCAGTAGGTAGACGGATCATTATCCAGGGCATTGGTAGCCGGATAACCGTTCTCTTCTGAATCTACGTCGGCAATTACCCAACCTGTTTTGGGAATTTCAGGTTGGGAGCCAATAGCCGGATCAAGTACCGGCTCCTGGTTAATAAACGAATAGTGATAGGAAACGATCGTTTGACGATAACCGTTGTTGCCCAGCACGTCCACTCTCAGTGAATAACTTCCTGTCAGATCCCATAGCTCATTTATCGGCGTAGAGATGCTAAAACTGTCTGTTCCTATAGGAGCGGCCGACCAGCTGGGCGTATCATAGGAATCGGTGTTGGCATCGGGATCCTGGTACACATTAATCCCATTCACCGGCTGGGCAGCAAAAAAACGCCCGGTGATCACCATGTTACCATTGGCGTAACTGATATGTACCTTCTTCGCATAAATTTTAAAAGACTGTTGGTAGCCGGCTACTGTGGCGTTGTTAAATAATTCGCAGTTGTTCAATATAGCGCAGGCGGCTTTCGTCAGTATAGTCCCCTTGGTAAAATCGTTCCAGCTCATGAGCGAAGTACCCAAAGTAGCAGCATCACTTCTTTTTTCTTTGTCATGTGGCAAACCAAGGCCGTGACCCAGTTCATGCGCACTGCCTGCTACCCAGTCGATCCCAACCCCATATTGCCGGATGTCCAGTTTGTCGTGGTCTAATATAAATGCCCAGTTACCAATACCATAAAAGGGCACGTCAGCATGGGATACATCTGGTACCGGCGTGATCACGAGATAATGTTCACTTCTCTTTTCATCTGCATGCTGCGTAAAGTAAGCATTGATTTCCTCCATCATTGGGCCGGCGCCGCCATCGTATTTATAGGATGATGCCGGATGGGCGCCGCGAACAACTGAGAATATAACTTGCTTGCCGCTTGCATTGGTTTGTAGTCCGAAAGTTTTATTACCAAACCCGTTGCGCTTCATTTCCCCGCCATAAAAATCCCGGAAGAAAAACAACATATCAGTCATCCGCTCCCGGTAATGCAGCAGGGTGTCTTGTCCCTGTGGAACAAAATATACTACGTTCAGCTTATAGGTACTTTTGTTCACTTCTACGGCTGGTTTATCACCAGCCGTAGAAGTTCCGGAATGTTTAGCGCAATACATAAACGGAAGCGCCAGGCCTGTCAAAAAAATATACATCCATAGGTTAACCTTGCTCATATGCATGTGTTATTTTAAAGTCAAAAAAGCTTACAGTGCGCCATACAGATTAATCTCTCCCAGGAATCCATAGAAGTTAGGTCCTTTGGTCAGGACTACTTTCACATACTTCCATTGCTGCGGTGGTACTGAGAAAAATTGTTCTGCATTTTGCTGCACAAAAGGATAAGTGCCGAGATCCGCCCAGTTTTGACCATCCGTGCTTCCCATTAATTGTATTTCCGTTTGTCCGTCTTTGTGGCCCTGCCTGTTTACAAGGCCTACTCTTGAAATAGTGGTAACTTGTCCTATATTCACAGCAATCCAATGCGGATAAGGCGGTTCTCCAGATGACCAGGTAGTATGCCAAAAGGTATTGATATTGTCATCAATAGCAGCAGTGGCATAACCATTTACCGGCCCTTCTCCCCCATCTTCCTGGTCGCTGAACCCGGCAATAGACCAGCCGCTTTTAGACAGCTTGATTTCCGTTAATGGAGTAATCGTAGCGCTCACAGGGTTGGACTGGCGCCGCGATATATCCGTTACTGTTACCACTACGGTGATGGGGCTTCCACCAGGTATCCCGGAAAGATAACCTACCCCTTGCTGTACGGCCGAGGTAAACGCTTTACTTACCACTTTTCCGGTGGCCGGATCAGTATAAGCGGCGTTCACAATCACTGTTTTCCCGGAATTATTTTCCCACGCGATACGTGCTCCCCCTATAGAGGCTGTGATTTTGATGGTATTAGCGATGGCAATATACACCGGCGGTTTGGGGGTTATCGACATCGTGGAAATTTCGCTGATCGCTCCCTGGGGGCCTACCGTTTTAATGGTAAAAGTGTAAGGCTTGTCTGTCAAACTGCCTATCACCGCGGTATCGGTATAGCGGCTGAACTTCTGTTCGTTTACCTTGCCGGTGCTGTCAGTATAGCTGATAGAAGTATAGAGATAAATAGCAGAATCTTTCGGACTGCGGCCAATAGCATCCCAGGTAAAGATAGCCTCACCATAACCTGGCGTACCTTTTACGTTGGTCAACGCAGGAGGAGGTACACCTACGTCTTCTTTCTTACTACAACTGGCCAGGTGAAGGAATAAAAGTCCTGACAGTATGCCGAATAATAACTTTTTATGTAGCATGATGAAAAGTTGTTTGGATGATGAATTGTTTTCAAAAGCGACTACCAACCAGGATTTTGAACCAGGTTAGTATTCTTGCTCAATTCCTGCACGCTGATAGGAAACAGGTAGCCAGCCGGCGTACGGAATACCTGGTTAATGACTGGTGTTACCTGGTTAAATGTATTTTCATCGGTGCCCTGGAAATTCATGCCGTAAATAGTTTGATTCAGGTATTTGTCGCCCTGTTTCCAGCGGCGCACATCCCAGAAGTATTGTCCTTCAAACACCAATTCTATAGTGCGCTCCCTGCGTATAATATCCCGCATTTCATCCTGTGTAAATACAGGACCATGACCGGCAATGGCCCAGGAGGCTTGTACAGTGGGCAACATAGACCTTTGGCGGATCATGTTCAGGTTGTCCAGCACTGTTTGTTGTTGCGCTGCACCATAATACTCATTCAACGCTTCTGCATAAGAGAGGTATAGCTCAGCCAAACGAATGATAGGCCAGGGATAGTGAACAATGGTAAAATTGTTATCATCTGCTACGGTTTGTGGATGCACTACTTTCTGCACCAGGAAGCCAGTGAGTGAGTAGTTGGTAGCTCCGGAGCGCCACCCGTGTGCTTCTCCGGCTTTAAAGTGCATCGTTTCCGCTTCTCCATTTACCAGGTATTTACCATTGTCATAAGCTACAGATGCATAGTAGCGTGGTTCGCGGTGCAGGTTCACATTCATGGTGTGTGCATCCGGGTCTACCTCGTATCTTTTCCCATAAGCCCAGGTGGGGTCTTTATCTATCGGTAATCCATTTTCGGTGTAGAATGTTTCTACCGTTCTCATACTCGGCCCAATGCCATTGTAGGAATTACCCGACAGTGGCGCACAGTTCTGCTGCCATTGGTACCATCCTTCCGGCACAGAATAACCCCATATCAGTTCTACATTCCATGGGTCTACCATGGTAAAACGGTAGGCAATCATCCCGGTATCGCGGCGTGTTTTTTCAAAAATACCCGTTGGCCCTTTATAATCGGCAAATTGGTAAAGCCGTTTTCCATTCTGTGTGGCCACATCTATAGCATCTTTGATCGCATCTATGGCACGTTTCCACTTCTCCTTATCATAGGCAACATTCATCAGCGGCTGACCATTCCTGTCTTTGAAACTACTATAGTATTCATTGTTACCATTAAACAGCGGCGACGCAGCCGTCAGCAGTAAACGGGCCTTCATCGCTTTTACCGACACCGAGGTTACTCTTCCCAGCTCATTTTGAGCAGGAATAGTAGAGGGCAACATAGCTGCAGCCTCATCATATTTTTGTACAATATAATTCACACATGCGTCGTAAGGCTGACGGAATGGGAAAATATCCGTACCGCTGGTAGCACTGAAATCAATCTGATGATCAATCAGCGGGATAGGTCCATATTGACGCAGCAGGATATAGTGATAATAAGCAGCCAGAAAAGTTGCTTCCCCTTTCCAGCGTTTGGCTATGTCGGCAGTAACACCGGGCACTTTATCTATATTATCCAGGAAAATATAGCATTGCCGGATGCCCTCAAACAGGCTGATACCAGGCAAACTGTTCTTTCCCTCCCAATAGTTAAATAAGGGGTTGGAAGAATTCTGCTCCCCTCTCAATAACCTTGAAATCGTATTGCCCTGCCACACGGTAATAGCCTGGTCTGTAGCACAGGCGCTGATGTTGCCATAGCTGGCGTCATTTTCCGTAGGCATGTAAGCGTATAGCGAATACAGGAATCGCAGCGCTGTATTATAGTTTTGAAAAGCCGTATTAATAGTGGCTGTGTTGGGAGGTACAATGTCGAGATACTTTTTGCAGGACAACAATCCTGATGTAAAAAGGCAAACCAAAAGACCTCCGAATATATATTTCCGATTGAAGAGATGCATAATTTTCTTTTTCAGCTGATGAATGGATGTTATCAGAGATTAAACTGCGCGCCTAAATTGACTACTGCCTGTGGAGGATATCCTAAACCATTACCGCCCCCTTGTTCAGGGTCCCATAATTTAAATTTGGAAAACGTAAGCAGGTTAATGCCTCTCAGGTATATCCTGGCAATCTTCGCCGGGTTATAGCCTATTTCCACTTGCTTCAGGCGCAGGAAAGAGAAGTCACGCAACCACCAGGAAGAAGATTGTTCATTGTTGGGAGCCGACTCCAACGCTGTTAACCTTGGGTAGAAAGCATAGAGGTTTTGGTTGTCTGGCGACCAGTGATCGGCTGCAATAGCAGCTATCAGGTTGTTTTGCGCACGTCCGAAAGGCCGGAACCCATTGATGTAATCAGACATATGCGATAACCCCTGGAAGAAAACGCCCACATCAAACTTCTTGTAGGTAACAGTAAACCCTGCACCATATACAATTTCCGGCACTCTGGGCCATCCCATTGCCACCCGGTCGTTGTTGTTGATAGAGCCGTCGCCGTTGATATCCTTGTACTTGATATCACCGGCATGGGAAGCAATAAATACAGGACTGCTGGCTGCTTCTTTATCATCAATAAACAAACGCTCGGCCACCAGCCCGAAATTGGTATTCAGCGGATGTCCCATATATGAAAGGTTACCAAGCCCCAAGGCAGCATAATTTGGCTGGTCGTAATACAATATCTTGTTACGCGCGTAAGTAAATGTACCGCGGAACGATACCGCCAGGTCCCTGTTGATAGTATGATTATACAACAAGGTAGCATCTATACCATGGTTCAGCACCCGTCCGATATTGGAATAAGGCAATGCACTCGATACACCAGCCGTAGCGGGTATGGTACCACGCTGCTGATAGATATTGGTACGCATTTCCCGGAACCAGTCCAGGTTGAGGGTTAGGTCGTTAAACAAACCTAAATCCAATCCAACATTCAACTTTTTACTGATCTCCCATTGAATATTGTTATTAGGATAGCGGGTAATCTGGATACCAGACATCCCGTTATCGAAGTTGTACCCGGTGGTAAAACCGTTGCCACTATTCATATTCACGACGCTGAGGTAGGGAAAGCGGTCGCCCCCTATCTGGTCGTTACCTGACAACCCGTAGGAAGCGCGTACTTTCAACAGGTTAATATGGCTAGTCCATGTGGCTGTTTTAAAGAACGACTCATTGGAGGCTACCCAGGAAATACCTCCTGCGGGGAAGAAACCATAGCGGTGTCCGGCTGCAAAGTTTTCAGAACCCGTATAACCGAGGTTGGCTTCCAGGTAATAGCGCGAATCATATCCATACGCCAAACGGCCCGCCCATCCCTGTTTACGCGATGGCAACGCATCTACAATGTTACCACCAGGCGTATTGGTATTGTATTCATTTCTTAAAAACACCAACATACCAGACACATCATGTTTGTCATTGAACATGCGATTATAGTTCAACGTCGTTTGCATGTACAGTGTTCTGTCTCCGCTATTATCGCCCGACTGGCCCAGCGCCGTAGAGCCACCCGCGGCAGCAATCCAGTTCAGGTTATAAATATATTTACCATCGGCATCTTTACGGTAACTGTCCAAGGTATAGTAGTAGGGCGTATAGGTTCTCGTAATACTGCTGCTGGCCCAGTTTTTGAATGAAATGAGTGCATTGAAACTCAAACCTTTGGTAATCATGTTCAGGTCCTGTTTTCCCCTCAAAGTGGTCAACAGTGTTGAAGCAGCCGACTGGCTATATCCCTTGATCATGTCCGCGTACGGATTGTCGCGGGTATTGGCGGTCAGGAAGCCATCTGTTTTGTTACCGAAATAAATGTGATCCAATGCACCATCAGCGGGGGTAGGATAAAAGGCCGGAAAATCTACACCGTTGGCCCCCATTACACTACCAAACAAGGAAGAAGCGCTGGTGGCAGGTCCGGTGTTCCTGTAATAGTCTGCATTGATATTCAGCTCCAGTTCCGTGGTTTTCGTAGCTTTTACACTCACATTATTTACGAAATTGAAACGGTTGTTATCAATGTTATTTTTGAACCCGGTCAACAGGCCGTTGTTCAATATACCCATGTCTTTATAATAGGCTATTCCCATGTAATAACGCGCTACCTGTCCGCCGCCCTGCACGTTGAGGTTAGCGTGGTGGCTAAACGCATAATCCTTAAACAACATTTTATACCAATCGATATTTGGGTAGATGTAAGGATCTAATCCCTGTGCAGTACCGTTGATCTTCTCCTGCGAGTAACGATCCGCATTGTAAGGGTTATCATTACGCAGCGCTTCGTTATATAGTTTCATATATGACACGCCGTCTGTAAACTTCACGATCTTTGTTGGAGAAGACACAGAGCTTTCCACCAATCCGGAAATCTTTGGTTTGTCCATAATTTTACCACGTTTGGTTTCTATCAGTATTACACCATTGGCACCCCGGGCGCCATACAATGCAGTAGAAGAAGCATCTTTCAGGATAGAGAAACTTTCTATATTGCTGGGGTCAATACTATTAAGGTCGCCCGCAGATATTTCCACTCCATTAAGGAAGATCAATGCACCGGTTCCTCCATAAGTGGATACGCCACGGATCCAGAACTGGGCGCCGCTACCGGGTTCACCGGTAGACTGCCTGGCGATAACTCCCGATAATCTACCCGCAAAAGAGGAAGACAAGGTACTGGAAGGCGTTTTTAATTCCTGTGGAGAAATAGTGGTAATAGCGCCTACGATACTGATCTTCTTTTGCCTGGTATTGAATCCCGTTACTACTACGGAGTCGATGCCGATGGAAGATGGTGCAAGCTGTACTTCCAGGTAGGTTTGATTATTTACCGGCAACTCCTTCGTGGCATATCCCAGGTATTTAAACAACAGGATAGCATGTCCGTCTTTCACCTGGATCACGAATTCTCCTTTTTTGTCGGAATAAACGCCATTGGCCGTACCTTTCTCCTGTACGCCTACTCTTTCCAGGGGTTGTCCTTTTTCATCCGTAACATGCCCGCGGACGGTCATAGGAGGAGCGGGAGCGCTTTCTTCTCCTGACGCACCTGTCGGCGATTTTTTCAATATAATGGTATTATACCTGACAACGTAGGTAATCCCTCGTTTTTCAAGGCATATATCCAGGGCGTCCCGCAAGGATGCATCCTTTACGTTCAGGTCAATATTGGCCGCATCTTTGAGCAGGTCGGGATTGTATATAATCTGATATCCGCTCTGCTGGCCGATTACCCAAAAGATTTTTTCCAATGACAGGTTTTTCGCGGATATGCTAATCTTTTGCGAATACGCGTTGCCCCTGACTTGCAGGCAAGCAACCAACATAACAAAAAAAGCAAGTCTCATAACGATGTGTAGCAAGATTCTGGTTCTGCGCCAACTCCAATAAAATGAGCGCGCGTTTTGCACGTGCAAATACATATATTTGTATAGTTTCGTTTTTGATAACAGGATTACTACGCCTTGTCTAAAAAGCGGACATTACTACCGGAATACCGCCTGGCCGCGGGTTCCGGTTTATTTTTTTGGTTGATACGTGGTGTAATGGTACTATTTCATTGTTCCTCCTTATTCTTAAATACGTGATACGATAATTTTGTTCCCTGTGATCTGGAAGCGTAATCGGCCGTCTGCTTCCAGTATTTCTATTAATTCCCTGATATTTTCTTTTCTTTCTATATTTCCGGCAAAACGGATATCTGTCATATCTCCGTTGTAGTCGACGGTTACATCGTACCACCGCGACAATTGCCTCATAATGGTTTCTATATCGGTAGACCTGAACAGGAATCGTCCTTTCTTCCAGGCAATTTCTGCCTCGAGGTCAGCAGGTTTCACCTGGAGTGTATTGGTTTGTGGGAACCACAGCGATTGCTGTCCGGGTTTCAGCGTTACCGCATTTACACCTTTGCGCATATTTACCGAACCTTCTACCAGGGTCGTTTTTACGACCTTTTCATCATCATAGGCCATGATATTAAAATGAGTGCCCAATACTTTTACCACTCCTCCATCATCACCGGCACGCCGTATTTTTACCAGGAAAGGCCATTCCTCCTTTTCTCCTGAGGCATGTGCCACTTCAAAATAAGCCTCTCCTGTCAATACCACTTCCCTGTTATATTTATTAAAGGGCACCGGGAACTTCACCGTGGAGGCGGCGTTAAGAAAAACGTGCGTACCATCAGATAGTACCACTTCATACTTACCTCCTTTGGGGGTAGCTACCGTATTCCAGATCTCGCCCTGCGTAACCGCATCAGCTTTGTGATATACTAACACGCCTGCCTTCTGCTGGGCAACCAGGCTGCCACCTTGCATGGCCACGGTATCAGCAGTACTATCCTTCAAGGCTACCATGGCGCCATTCCCCAATACCAACGTAGCTTTATTACCACCTGGATTTATCTGCACCCCGCCAGCTACAGGCTCATATGCATGCTTACCCGTTTGCCGGGTAGTAATATGCCTGATCGCGATAAGCGTAAAACACAGCACGGCAGCAGCAGCGCTCCATTTCCAAAAAACAGGCCGGCGCCACAGGCCAACGGCAGGGCGGTCGGCACCCGCATACGGTGCCGGCAGCGGCAGATTCGCTGATGTAAAGATTCTTTGCGTCAGTGCATTGATATCATATTTACTGATAGCCTGTAACTCGTCTTTCCAATAAACAGGATCACTGAGCTGACGGAATGTGGCTTCATTTGCTTTGTCTGCCGCTATCCAGGCTTTCAATACCTGCAATTCCTCTTCCGTAATTCTCCCGGCTCTCAGTTGTTGTATCAAGGCTGCTATGCGCAACGCTTCGTCGATCCGTTCTTCTTTCATGACATGCAAAGGAATTTTCTATCTACAATAACAACGCCGCCTGGTACGGTTTGTACCATTGATTCCGCAGTTTTTTTTAAAAAAAATATAAACCGGACCACCAGCAACACCGGAATAAGTGTTCTAATGAGCCATGGTAGCTAATACTGGCCTGTTACCGTAACAACAGTAATAATGCAAGGTAAATTTCCAAATGAGACTGCTGTCCTAATTTGTTCCTGATAATGGAGAGGGCTTTTGTTTTCTGATTACGAACCGTTTGGTCCGAAAGATTTAATCGTGTAGCTATTTCCTGGTTGCTAAGCTGGTGTACATATCCCAGGACAAATACTTCCCGCATTTTGGCTGGCAATGCGGCGATGGCTTTCTGTAGTGCTGCCATCATTTCTGCATAAATTACCTCATCTACGGCGATGTCTGTATGCGTCTCATTAAATGCTTCGAATTTCCGCTGTTCCCGCTGCCGGTCCCTGATATACTGTAGGGAAGCATTCCGGGCAGCTACATAAAAGAATCTTTTCACGTTGGTAAATGAGTGAAACGTCTCACGCTTCTCCCACACTTTCACCAATACCTCCGTTACAATATCCTCTGCGGCAGCATTGTTCATGATGATTCGATCTGCATAACGACAAAGCACAGGTCCATATACACCGATAAGGTGGCGAAACGCGGATTCGTCTCCTGCCCTTAACCGGTTATAACAATCCTCATCATCTAATACTTCTAAAACCATAGCACAGGCAAGCACCTCAAGTTAGTACGTTAAAAATGCAGATTTTCTGGCGATTGAATAAAACTGCCGTAGCCGGCAAGACAATAATGTCGCTGGTAGCCCCTACTCTTTTTCATCAGGCATACAAACCCACATGCTTGCTAAAGTATTGGGCTACTTCCTATAAAACTACATCAAAAATGATTTATTTTATATGTTTTTTTTGCAACGGATTTATTGCCCGGAGAAAAAGTTATGGCAAAAAAATGGCCCCCCGGGAACGGGGGGCCAGGTTGAGCTATTCCACGTGCTATTAATAAAAGCATCTTTCTTTTTTACTGCTTATTGTCTTCCACCAGTAAAATGAAACCAGTTAAAATCAGCATAACCACCTTCATTTCCGGTAATAGTATTAAAGTTAAAGAGGGCAAAACGGTTGGCTGTCCACGGCAAGCCCAGCCCCATTTTCAGCTGATTGCCAAAAGGTATAAAGCGCTTGCCATCCAGGCTATAGGAAAAGCTGGCTATAAACCCTTTATCTGTTGCCGCCGCGCGGAACCAAATGTTTTTCTGTGCTATTGCCGCAATACTGTCTATCACTTTCCCATCATTGACCATTACCAGCTGAGCACCGGCCGCCTCTTTTCTGATACCAATAAAAGCATATGGTTCTTCAAAAATGCCCAGGCCTGCTATATCCCCGTCTTTTAACCCGGCAATATCCATTTCCACTATACCTGTACTGGAAGGTCCCTGCACCCGCTGTGTAAGCGTATTGCGTGCCTCCTTCCAGTTAGTTGCATAAGAAGCATGCAGGCGCATATATCCTTTTCTTTCAGTGAGCGACCATTTGCTATTGTCGGGATTATGATTCCATTGCCATTGAAGCCCCAATGGCGTAGTATTAAACTCATCCGTGGTAGCAGGCGCTTTTACTGCAAATGTTTTTCCTACATCCGGTTTTTTCCCGGTAACAAATCCTTTCCCGTTATCACCCAATATCGGCCATCCATCTACCCACTTCACCGGCAACAAATGCGGTACCCGCCCGATAGGACCACGATCCTGCATGATGATAAACCACCAGTCACCGTTTTTCAATTGTACCAGCCCTCCCTGGTGTAAGCCATTGTTGGGATATGAGCTTTCATCCTGGTAAATGATTTTTGACTCATAAGGGCCTGTAATCGATTTGCTGCGCAAACAAACCTGCCATCCTTCCGTGCCTCCGGCAGGATTGGTGATATAGTAGTAACCATTGATCTTATACACATGAGATCCTTCCATACCGTAACTGTCGTTGGGCGCTGAAGATCCCTGCGGGCGCTTAATTCCTCCCTGCCAGATCTTTACAGCCTTTTCTTTCACCGACAGTGCATCGGCCGCAAGCTCGGTCAGGTATAAAGTTCCCTGTCCATGTACTACATATACCCTTCCATCATCATCAAAAAACAATCCCGGGTCGTACAGAAATTCAGGGAAGATAGTGCGCGTCCAGGGCCCTTTCACGTCTTTAGCGGTGCAGATAGAAAAATGTCCCTTTTCAGTGCCCCATCCATACGGGGTACAGAATCCCACATAGAACAAACCGTTATGATGCCGGATAGTGGCCGCCCAGGAGCCATTGAGATATAGCGTACCTCCCTTCATATCATATCTTGGGTCTTCATCGTAGCGCGCTACTGCATAGCCTGCCATTTCCCAGTTCACCAGGTCCTTTGATCGTATGATGGGACATCCCGGTACATAGTGCATACTCGTAGATATCATATAAAACCAATCATCCACCCGGATTACATCCGGATCCGGCCAATCGCCCCATTGCAGTGGGTTGGTAAATGTTCCGTTGCCGTTATCTGCTGTCCATCCGGTAGAGTTACCTGTTTTCTGCGCTGAAGCAATGCCAGGAATTGCCGACATTGAAATCAGGAAAAGCGGGAATAATAATTTTTTCATTGTTACTGTAAATGTTTTAGTGCCTGAGCATGGCATCAGCGATACCCGGTATAATTGCTACTGCATGTAATTGCGCGCCATTGCTCGTTTGCCGGAGGCCAAATGTAAGTATATTCTTTTTCTGCTTACCCATATTCAGCCAGCATTCCGGCAGATAAAATTCCCGTTGCGGCCCTGCTTCCCAATGCCGGCCAATATTATGACCATTCAACCACATAAAACCATTGCCGGAGGCATTGATGCGCGCCATCCAGGGCACCCAGACACCGGCCGGAACATCCGGAAGTGAAAATTCAATACGATACCAGGTAAACAAACCCGTTTGTGTTCCTTTAGGCTGTACCCTGTTTCCTTTACGTGGTATTTCACCAGTAATATCGAGTCCAATGTTTTCCCAACCGGATGCATCAAAAGCTGACTGCCAGTAATTTTGCGTAACACCCGCTACATCGGCAGCGTACTCCCAGTTTAAGGGATGCGACAACAAGGTATCTGTTACTGATAGTCCGCCTGCCCGGATTCCTGCAGGTTCTTCCATAGGTACATAACCATGGGCATGTCCTAAATTTTCATAGGCCACTATTATTTCATTAGCCCCTTCCTTCAGTAATCCGGCTACATCAAAACGGTTGTCGAATTCGTTGGCCCTGATCCGTTCATCTGCGCCACGTGTAACCCAGGTCTGAGCATCCGCTTTTTCCGGAAACAGTCTTTTTGCAGGGACACCATTCACTGTTACAGAAACGATGTCGCGCGTAAACATATTAAATAGCAGAAATTTTTCTTTCCCGGTTTCGGCAGATGTTAATTGAAATGCTGTCCTGTAAAGACTGTACCTGAAATCGTTGATATCAAGGGCCGGTAAAGAAGCGCCGGCAGGCAGCGATTTCCATATTGCCTTATTTGTAGGATCTTCTGCTTTTTTAGCCCTACTGATACGTACTGGCTGAATAGTAAGCGCCGGGCGAACTGTTTGAACAGAAGCTTTAGGCCACCACTCGCCTTTTTCCGCGGATGCTCCCGGTGGTATTACCAATATCCTGGCTCCAAGGGCCGGTAAATCCACCTCTACGCTAAAAGCTGCCATCGTGAGAGCGCCCTGTGAAGTGGTATCTGCATCTTTCATCAATACCTTTTCTCCATACTGATTGATATTATACATAGGGGTAGCAGGCCTGTCCATTTTTCCCGGTACCAGCGTTACACTCCCTTTTACAGCATGGTCAGGATCCAAATTATGCAGAAATACAAACCGGGTACCATCAACGGCTATACGAATACCACCAAACATTTTTCCCGGCGCCCGCAGCTCACAAGGGCCACCCGTTGCACGAGCCAGTTTTTTGCCATATTGACCAATAAAGGCGCCAATACCTTTCGCTACGTCATACTTAGCACTCAATGCCCCATTCTCTCTGATTGCCGCATTATAATCGTAGCTGGTAGTCATCCCCCTGGCTCCCCAGCCGGCAAAATGGGTACCGCCATAAAACATATAATAATTTAGTCCCGTAGCCCCTCCCAGCAACGACATTAAACTAATCGCATTCAAATGCCGCGCATCAGAATAATTCTCTTCACTCAATCTCCCGGTAACCAGAGAAAACCATCCTCCCTGTAATTCGGTGACGAGCCCCGGCGCATCGGGCTGGGACTTACGGAGATTCACCATCCTGTGGGCACAACTGGGTGCTTCGGTCAGATCCACATAGTAGTTATCACAATCAAATACCTGCGACAGCTCCGGATCTTTACTGGCCCGGCACTCATGTGTAAGACAGGTAAACAACGGCACATCAACACCATTATCTTTAGCCGACCGGTAAAGCGCTTTTAACAACAACGCCTTATCCGGCGTACCATGCGCGTCATATTCATTCTCCAGTTGAAAGAGGATGATTCCTTTCTGTCCTTTTTTCTTCCGGGTAAGCTGTTCTCCCGCTACCGCTTTAGCTACCGCTTTAAACCAGTGTACCGACCACTTAATATGTTCGGGATCCGCGCTACGCAACCAGAGGTCGCCTTTACCCGGCCCTTTTAGACTTAACCAACGGGGATACCCTCCGCCAGACCATTCCGCACAAAGAAATGGTCCCGGCCGCACAATGGTATAAAGACCAAATTCTTCCTGCGCCATTTTTAACCAGGCTTTCAGGTCGCGGAAATCAAACTTTGATGTGTCGTTAATATCTGCCGGCATACTGCGCTCATGCCAGTTCCAGGGAATATAGGTTTCTACCGTATTAAATCCCGCCTGTTTTATTTTTCTGAAACGATCCCGCCAGAGTTCCTGCGGACAACGGAAATAATGAAAAGCAGCACTGTAAATAATTACATCTTTCCCCTCAATGGTTATACAACTACCATCATAGCGAATCCTGTCAGGATGCGGAAAATATTTAGCGGTGTCTGCATGCGAGTTCATCGCACTGCTATTGGCATTTATACCCAATGCCAACAACATAAACACGAATATCTTTCTCATTCAATACTTCTTTAAAATTTATATTTCTACAGCGATCATCAACTGATCACCTGGAAATTTTCGATCAACGGACAAGCGGCTGCATTCTCAATTTTTACCCCTACTGCATCCGGAAACTTTACACTTTAGCAGATGCGGCCCCCTGATGTACCTAGAAATATGTTTACCTAACCTGTTACTTTTAATTCGAAATATATAGGTATTAACTCCTGTCAAACAAATGCTATCTTACCTACTTTCTATCTTTTATTTGCATCCACGTTAAATTACCCGGCGCCATGAATGACGCCGGCTTAATAAGCGTGAAATTTTAAAATAAAGGATCTTTCACTCTTTCATCGTTATAATTCACATCATCTATTTACTAACATCATCTCCTGCCGACGATAGTAATCATGACTTTTGTTCCTGCTACTTTCCGCGGCTGACCCCGCACTCATTAAATGCGTCTACCCGGAAATAATAAGGCACCTGTTTATTGAGTCCCGTTAACCGCAGCCGGTGGTCACCATATACCATCACAGCAGTATACAGGCTGGCCGGCGTGGTGCCATAGTATACCACGTAGCCCGTCGCACTTTTATCTGCCTGCCAGGATACCTCTGCATGACGGCTGTCCGCGCTATCCCGGTTAATCAATACCTGGTTCACCACTGCTGGCAGGCGTCCCGGCGCCTTGCCAAACACCCGGAGATCGGACAATGAAAAGTAACCATCCGGCACCTGCACAGCGGTTACACGGATATAACGCGTATTCACCTGTTTGGCCAGCGTAATATAGTCATGCGTTATATTGGCATTGTTACCTGTTTTGTCGGTAAGCATATACCAATGCTGCGCATCTGCCGACCCTTCTATTTTATACCGGTAAGGCTTTATAGAATCAATGGCGGAAAGATGACTATCCTGGTCAGCAAAATTTACCTGCAACGCATGTACAGCGCATATCTTTCCCAGATCCATCTGTAACCATTGACCTGCATGACCCGTATCAGCACTCCACCAGGTACGCACATTTTCATCGGCCGCCAGTGCTGGTTCATGCCCGGGCAACGAAGAAGACGCCGTTATTTTTTTGTGGTACGATAGCAACATCCAGCCGGTAAAAAGGGAAGACTTCCCAAAGTCCATTTTTCTATTGGGCATCGTCATCGGGTAATCGCCAAAGGCCGTCAGGCAATGCAGCTGCCCCTGTTCATCAAAGAATGCAGGAAACAGCCCAATTCGCCGCTCAAACATATGACGCACCGAGATGGTCATGGTAGCGGAATGCCAGTAGTTGCCATATTTATCCATGAAGGTATTACCATGACCAGCGCCATCAATAAAACCACCCGGCTTATAACTAAACGGGCTATTATCCATGTAAGTGAATGGCCCCAGCGGTTTGTCGGCTATATAAACGCCATCGCCATAACCTTTAAACTCCGTTCCAGGCGCGGCGTATTGCAGGTAGTACTTTCCCTTATACTTATTCATCCAGCTACCTTCGTTCCAACCGGCTTTTCCCTTATCGTTATTCTCTCCGGGTTCCTCCCAGCCATGTTCCCTGAAACGGTGTGTTATCAATTCCTGCGGCGTACCAATAGTATCGAGGTAGTTGTTCGGGTTTAGCTCCACCCCCATAATAGGATTGGTCGCGGAGCAGCCATAGTAAAAATATACGCGCCCGTCATCATCCCGGAAGAGCGCGGGATCAGTCATATGTATAGGGAAATAGGCATTATATACTTTCCAGTTGTCTTTTTGAGGATCGGTGCTGTAATAAAGCTGTGCGTTTCCCTGGGAGGCAATAAAGAAAACCGTATCGCGAATGGTTGCCACTGCCGGCGCATAATCTTCTACCGGCAGTGTAGTACATGGCAGGTATTTCCATTGCAGCATATTGTCTGAGGTCCAGTAACCACCGGATTTGGAGGCATACAGGTAATATTTCCCCTTAAACAGATGAATCACCGGATCTGCCGCCTCCCGGTAGCTATCATTACCATAAGCGAAGCGGTAGTTCAGGTTCAGCGGGTTACAAAATGTAGACGATTGCTGCGACCACCCCGTAATGCTGCTCAGTAACAGGCAACCTCCTATCACCAGGTTTTTTATCTTCATATATTATGATCATATTTGTTTCGTGTCCTGCTGTTATACAGAAACAGGCACTAGCTTTTCTTCTCTTTCTTTAATATCCGCTTATTACCAAAGCTTCCATCGGCCGCTACACTATATAATATCCAGGTATTGCCATCCTGCTGTTCCAGGTGATAATGATTTCCTTCCTCCTGCATTTCCATTTTCAGGGATTTGCTGAACACCTGGGCATTCCTTGCATTTTGCCAGGTGCGGAAAGCCTTAAAAAGCGACTGTTTGTCTGCTCTGTTCTCTACTGCGCGCTGGCTGAGCCCCAGCATATAAGTGGCATCCCAGGCAATGGACTTAGACTGCAGGTTTTCGATAGTTTGTACATTCCAATCTTTTCCGATAGACTGTATACCAAAAGTGCAGGGGAAATAATTGCTGTTAAAAGAATAACGGATATCCTTTCCTTCTATACCCCATTTATTGTGAACAGGGTCAAACATATTATTGCCACCACCCACATTGCAAACGCTCATGTAGTGCCAGTTGCCTTCAAATACGCAAGAACCCATCACCCGCAGGTAGGGCACGCCCAGCTGTTTCAGTTCCTCAAAAAGGACACGCAAAAATCTTTTAAAAGGATATTGCCCATGCCCCTGGTAGGTGAAACTCTCAAAACCATCAAAGTCGATGAAGTTCATACCGCCATCATGCAAGAGGTTCGCGTAAAATTTTGCGTAGGTATCTCCTAATTGTACATCAGGTATAAATCCGCTGTAGCAGTTAATTTGCAGCTTGGTGAGGGTATCGCCCGACTGGTGGGCCTGCGCATTTGTTTTAAGCGCTCCGCGTTGTACGCCGGTGAGGATATATGGCGGTGTAGTGGTTACTGTTTTGTATTTGATCAGCTCCTGCCCTATCCTGATAACATTTACGCCGTTCTGGTCCCATCCGCCGGACTCATTCAGATAACTGGTATCCTTCACGGGTATAATAGTGTCTGTAGCGGTAATATTTCCCGCGATAGGTGTTGTCATTACTGTACACAAACCATCATTGGGAACCGGATGTACATCGCTGCTAAATGGTTGCACAAATTCTGTAAGGGTATGCAATCCATAAGCAATGCCCTCTTTGTTCAATTTATTTGTTAGTGCAGTAACGGGTTGTTTCTTTCCGTTCAATGTTACCTGCGTTCCGCCCCAGGGGTTGGCTGGATTTACATAATATTCTCCCAGTCCTTCGTCCTGTACAGCTTTAAGTCCCAATTGTGCCGCATAGGATGCCAGGCTGTCGTGCGGTCCTGACCAGGCCATATCTATTTCGTAATTGGCAGGGTCTTTTACCCATTTGCCATTCCGGGTTACATAAGGCAGCCCTTCTTTTTTCACTACCTGTTCAATTACTTTTAATCCCAACGAATCCGGGCAGGCATAAAAAGCGATCGATGAACCGATGTAGTCAACATCAACCGGCTTCAGTTCCATGTGGCGGGGCGCCTTGAGACTGGGAAAGTCATTGAATTCCGGGTAGAAAATAGTATATGGCTTTTTGCGATCGCGGGAGTGCATGGTAACGCTGGCCCCAAAGGCTGGTTCCAGCTTCGCGCCGTTGCCATTCATATACCGGTAATAGTCTTCCGGATGGGAATAGAAAGCTACGTCGTTAGAGCCATTTCCGCCGATCCTGAATCGTTGGCCTTCTTTTAGTTCGGCCGGCAAGGGATATTTTACGGGGTCCGGCGAATGGATCAGATAACTTGCCTGGGTCATATCTCCATCACGGGGTTCGCCACTGGTTGTATTATCATCCAATCCCAGTATGCCCACCGCAAATTCATCGTTGCGCATAACGGAAATAATTTCGCCGATATATTTTGAGATAGTGGTTTTATAGGGGCCCCATACCACGTTGTCCACATCGTTGCGGGGTGACAATGATAACAACTGGAAACGCAGGTAAGTGTCTTTTTGGTCTATTTTCACCGTAGCTACCGATCCATTGGAATAAGTAATCGCCAGGATTTTACCACCTGGTAATACTTTAGTGCTAACCGGGTAAAAATTCTCTTTATGCTTTTCCAGGGCCAGCAAAGGAGAATGCATACCTGGGGGAGTATATTCTTTCCCGGTTTTACGGTCTTTGATACTGGTAATATATCCATTGTCAATTTTCAGCGCCGCATACTTTGTCGATAAAGTTAGTTGTTGAGCGTTGGTGGCAGACACCATAAAAAAGCAGGATAAAGTGGATATGAAAGCAGTCAATTTCCGTTTACTGTCATAATTTCTTCCCATCTCTGTGTTAGTTAGCTTTTAGTAAAAAAGTTGGACTCTTCAGGTTTCCGGTGGCAACCTGGAGAGTGATTGTTTCTTTGTTTTTTCCTGATTGTACAATGAAAGTGGCAATACCTGCTTCTGCGTTTACTGTTGCGGGGCTTAGCAACCGGGCATTACCGGTGATACGGATAGTTACCGGCTGATACACGTCCCATAACAGCTGGCCTTTTGCATCGGTGAGTTTCGCATATACAAATATCATATCACCACCGGCCTGGAATGGTTTACCATTAGTGCCTGCTGTGAGTTGGATCTTCGCCAGGCTGCCGGGGGTAGCTACGCTGTATTCCTTTACGGGCTTTCCTTTTGCCAGCCCAACGGCTTTGAGCGTACCAGGTTCAAAGCGGTTAATATGAAATGTAAATGGAGGATGTTGCAGGTTGTTGGCATTTCCACCATCGAAGCCAGCGCCATCCGGCGAATAATCACTATGCCCGGTTTCCGGGCCGGCGTCCGGGCGTTGTTTGGCTACCAGCTTCCCATTAAGATACAGGGCCACTTCCTCGCAGTTGCTGAATACAACAATCCTGGAGGGATCTGATTGTGAGGTCCAGTTGGATGCGATAAACACAACGGGGCCGCTGGCAAAAGGCAGCAGGGGATTTAAAGCCAGTGGTTGCTGACTCTTATACATATAATAGCTGTACTTGGGTATGCGAAACAAATCGGCCACGCCCCAGCCTTCGATGCCTGCCACACAGCCGGCAAGCCCGTCAAAGAATGCCCAGTTAAGGTCGCCTAATGCCCGGGGATAGATTGGCCGGTTCTTATTATGCGACCACTGAAGGTTCCATGCCTGCTTCAATAATCCCACTTCTCCGGCGCCTCTCAGCTGACGGGTACTGCTGTTGCCGCCACCAAATTCATAATCACCATACTCCCTGATCAGGAAAGCGTTGTCGGGGTAAGTGGTATTATTACGTGCGCCGGGGTCACCATTCCAATCGTCATAGGGCACATCATAACAGGCTTTCGTGAGATAGGAATCGCCGCTGGTGAAAAAATTCTTTTCGTTTCTCCATTCGCTGCGGGCAACTGCCGCCTGGTGGCAGCGAAACGCTGCCGGAGGATAGGTTTCATTGAGGCTCACTTCCCATAATAGTATACTGGGGTGATTACGGTCTCTTCTCACCATCTGGCGTATGTCTCTCATCACATTATCTTCAAATACCTGGTTTTGATTAAAATACTGCCAGCCGGGAATACAGTTAATAATAAGTATGCCCAATTCATCTGCGGCATCCAGGAAAGAGGGATCCGGCGGGTAATGCGCGGCACGTACTGCATTCATACCGGCCGATTTTATCAGCCAGGCGTCGCGGTAAGAGGCCTCATCCGCTATCGCATTACCTATATAAGGGTAGTTTTGATGGCGGTTGGTACCCGTGATGGCAAAGGGTTCCCCGTTAATCAATAATCCTCTCCCCGCACTGATTTCAAAACTACGTATACCTATTGGCGTTATTTTCTCATCAAAAATTTCTTTTCCAAGCAGGACTCTTGTTCTGAGGTGATATAGATATGGATGATCAGGATGCCAAAGCATGGGGCGGGTTACTGTCAACTGCTGCACATAATGGCGTGCTGCACCGGCAGCAAGATTATACCCGGTTGACTTTTCAGTGGCCACACTGCGTCCTTCCTTATCCAGGATAGCCTGTTCTATAAAAAATGCTTGCGGTAATGTGCCATTGTTTTCCAGATGAGTTTGTACATCTACCATTGCACTTTCCTTGCTCACGGCAGGATAGGTCACAAAAACACCTCCGCCGGCCACCTGGTTGGCGGCAATACTATTGGTGATATGCAGGGGGCGGCGAATGTGCAGCCATACATCCCGGTAAATACCGGAATAATAAATAAAGTCCAGTTTGGCAACGGGCTTACCGGGAGGTACCACCGGGTTGGCCTTGTTGTTTACCTTGACCAAAATGGTATTTTTCTCTCCATACTTCGCCAGGCCGGTAATATCCATTTCAAAGGGGAGATACCCGCCGGTAAAACGGCCCATATATTTCCCATTTACCCATACCTGGCTTACCTGCATGGCTCCTTCGAACTCTATTGCCAATTGCTGGCCTTTCCAGGTTGCAGGTACGTCAAATACTTTCTGGTAATAAGCAATTCCTTCCCTGGGTTTAACAATCACCAGCGGTTCAGGAAATGCAATGTGGGGCAGTGATACTGGTTGCCAGTTGTGTCCTTTCAGCAGCGACCATTGCTTTTCAATGGCGGTATCTAATGCCTGTATCTCTTCTTGTTCATTAGTTTGCTCAATCATGAACTGGTCATTCCAGTTAACGCCCAGGCGTCTGAACGAGTCTACTTTCTCATTACTGGCAAACTCAATGGCAGTAAAGGTCCACCCGGCATTAAACAGCCGGTCCTGTGCATGTACCAGGTGGTTGGTCAACAATATGATCACGAGGCCGAGCGAAGCGGCTTTTCCGAACGACAATATTTTTGATTTCATTATACAGATAAATAGTGTGCACCAGGTTACCATCTCCTGTAGAGAGAGTTGCCTTACTACGGGTAAAGACAAAAAGATTCAACAGCCATAGCAAGCTGGTTGCGCCAAATAAAAAATGATTTCCCTGATAACGCGTCCTGGCCGGGGAAGCTATTATCCTGAAATAATAGAAAGGAGCGCGCCGTGTTTTAAATTATTACACCGTTTATTAAGCACTGGTATCGCGTCCAACAACACATTATAGCTGCTCTTATAACAAAAGCACGTTTAAAATTATTTATATCAATAGCATATCAGGGGTCCCAAAGGTGCAAAATATTTCCTGTTCTCTCCACCACGAAATTGACAATTTCAAGTATTTTTTTTGCGAAAAGTATGTTTAAACGCATATTGAACGGCACTTGATAAAGACACCCGCTGCTACCATCGGTTTAATACAATCTACCATATTAACATCCGTATAACAGGCATGGAAGCTGGCACGCCTCCATACCTGTTGCAAAATATCCACTACTGCAGGGGATCAAATGCTCCGCCCCAGTTATTGTTTTGTATTACTTTAGGATTTCTGTCCAGTACTGCTTTAGGGATTCCATAAATGTAATACTGATCACTCACTGCGATATCTTGTTTGTCGGTGGGGATGGCCGTATAGGTAAACTGGTCCCATATTGCGTTGATGTCTGCTTTAGGGTTTCCCTGGGCCCCGGTTTGTCCGGGTTTCAAGGCAATTCCTAATCCATGCCGTTGCGGCAGGCCTCTCAGGTAACCGAACATTTTCCACCTGCGCAGGTCATTCCAACGTTTACCTTCAAAGCAAAATTCTACGAAACGTTCTTTTTTATAGGCATCCCGAATCTGGTATTGCGTGGTGGCTGTAAGGCCGTAGTTACCGTTATTTCCCGGTAAAATTCCGGCCCGGTTCCTGATTTGTTTCAGCGCATCCAGCGCCTCTGATGATTTGCCCACTTCATTGGCACATTCTCCCAGGTTCATGAGCACTTCGGCATAGCGGATTTCCAGGCCATCTACCGTTGCCTGATCTACCTGGCTCCTGGTAATGTTTTTATCGATGGATTTAATACGATAAAAACTGGAGCCACTCCACAACGGATCTGGTGTGATCTGGTTATGATCTCCCTGTATGCCCACGGCGCTGTTATAATCGGTTACCCTATTGAAATAAGTCCACAGGTAAGTATTTTCATCACGCATGGCTTTAAGATACTGGTTAGGCGATCCGTTGTAATATATGTCCGCATAAAAACGGTCATCGCGTCCTCTAAAGAGGGTATCATACAGCCTGGGGATTGCATCCCAGGAAGATCCGTCTTTCATCGGAAAGGCGTTGACAAGTTCCAGGGAGGGCCTGTCTTTTCCTACGTCTCCACCTGACCAGTTAATCGGAATCAGTCCTCCCTGTGAGTATACTGCCTGCGGATAGCTATACCTGCGAAACATAATGCCTTCCTTATTCAGTTCATCATCCCAGATCTTGCTGTATGGAGCATACAATCCCTTGCCATGGGCATCCAGGAATTGTTTAGCTGCCGCATTGGCGTCGTAGGCCTTCTGCCAGGAAGCCACCCCATTTAAACCGTTAAATAAGGGGCTGGCATAAAACAACAGCACTCTTCCTTTAAAGGCCATCGCAGCTCCTTTGTCAATGCGGCCCACATCTTCGCCGGTAAAAGCATCTGGTAACAAGGCAATGGCATCATCGAGGTCTTTAAGGATCTGTGTCACACATTCCGACGTTTTATTACGGGGTTTTTGTAGCTGCGACAAATCGGAGGTGGGTGGTTGTGCCTCCAGTATCAGTGGCACGCCTCCATAGGCGCTTACCAGGCGATGATAAGCCCAGGCCCTCCAGAAAAGCCCCTGGCCTTTAATCGTGTTTTTGTCCGGCTGAGCAAAGGTGGCGTTGTCAATATTACCCAACAGGATATTGATAGACCGTATGGTATTATAAGTACCGAAATCATTGTTACTATCGAAAGTAGCGGTACCGGAAAACCAGCCATTTGTTTGTTTCTGGTAAGGCACCCCTTCGTCGGTATCATTTCCTGAACCATAAGGGTTACCAGGCATAAGGTTGGCATAAATATCATCCAGGTAGGCAGTGGCAATTTTAGCGTTGCTCCAAACGGCGGAAGGATTAACAGCTGACAGATTGGTTTTATCAAGCGCTTTGTTGCAGCTGCCTGTCATTCCTGCAATAGCGAGTGCGATCGTTATATTTCTGATCTGATATTTCATAACGTATTACAGATTTATGTTTAAGCCCAGGGAATATGTTTTTGAAGCAGGATATGCTGAAAAACCGTACAGTTCCGGGTCATAAAATTTGAATTTAGAGAGGTAGAATAAATTGGTAGCAGAAGCCCAGACACGGGCGCCGGTCAATCCGATTCTCTTCAGTGTATTTGCTGTAAGCGAATAGGATAAATTCAGGTTCTTCATCCTGATAAAGCTGCCGGGATAGGTATTGAAGTCAGACACCTGTACATACCCCTGTGCCCTGGCATCTCCCCAGGAATATAACCTGGGATGTGTTCCATTGGGATTATCAGGCGTCCAGGCATTGTCATGATAGATAGGCGTGAGGTTGCCATCAGCGAATTGTCTACCCCATGGATCATTGTAAACAATCTTAAACCCGGCCAGCCCGGAAAACAACATTTCCAGGTGCAGGTTCTTCCATCCCAGGTTCAACAGCAGGCCAAAAGATTCCTTGGCGCCTCCAGGTCCAAAGTTACTTCCCAGCACTACCCTGTCGTAGTTATCGATCTTTCCATCAGGAACACCGTTAGGCCCACTGATGTCCTGGAAATTCATCATGCCCGGTTCCGGTTTGGCGCCAAAAATGGTGTATCCCTGCGGGAGCTTATCTACTTCGCCCTGGGAACGAAGAATACCGGTTGTCCGGTAACCTGCCTGGTACGATAAGGATTTCCCATTTGGATTATCAACGTCCTGTGCATTGGCGGCAACATCCCTCTTAATCACCTTGTTCCCCGCAAAACCCAGATTGGCTTTTATACCTAATGAAAAATCATGACTCAGCTTAGTGTTGTACTCAAGCTCAAAGTCGGCCCCATGGCCATTCACAATGCCATAGTTTTCGCTGGGCAGGTTAGCGCCGTATTCCAGCGGCACCGCCAGGATACGTGAGCCCAGGATATCGTATGTATGCCGGGTCCAATAGTCAGCTGTCAGGTTAATGGACTTAAATATTCCCAGTTCAAATCCCACATCTACCGAATTAGATTTTTCCCAGGTCAGATTGGGGTTGGGAATACCACCATATGTTAGTCTTGGATTGGAGGTACCGTTAGTACCTTCGAAATAACTGTCACCAGAAATATTGTACTGCTCCAGCCAGGCCCAGCCACCTATGGCATCATTTCCCGTTTGGGCAAAGTTACCCCTCACTTTCAGGAAGTCTACAAAACTCAGATCAGCACTGTTTTTAAAGAAAGATTCATTGGAGATGATCCAGCCGGCGGAAACAGAAGGGAAAGTACCCCATCTTCTGTCGGGCGCAAATTTAATAGAACCATCTCTCCTCGCTGAAGCTGTAAAAAGAAATCTTTCATCGTAGTTATAGTTGATCCTGCCAATGTAAGATACCCGGCCATCCTGTCCTTCATTACCATTTATTCCCCAGTATTTACTATCTCCCGACGCAGCAAAGAACTGATCGAGAGGATACAATGGGAAACCTCTCCTATTGCCATTAAAAGCATATGATTGGTATTCATACTGCTCTACTATTGCATTGGCCTCCACCTGGTGTTTTCCAAATGAACGCTGGTAGTTCAATTGTCCGTTGAGCTGGTAAGAATTACTTTGTGACGTAGCATTGGCAATGAATTCTTCCGCTGGTGCATAGGATAAAGTGGTTCCGATTACCTCATTGGTAAATATCCGGCTGTTAGCACCTGCCATCTTGAATTTATACAACAGGGATTTACTCGCAAATTCCTTGGTGAAATTATTATTGTAATTCTTACTGAATGCCCCGTTTATACTCAGCCCTTCTACAAAGGGAATTTTATACTCAAAATTCAGCAATGCATCTACCTGCTGATTGCGGTTCTTCCTATAACCAGGTCCGGCAAGCAACGCCGCCGGGTTACCTATCCACCCGATATCTGGAAACTTACCGTCGATATTGGCAGGCACCCAGGGATTCATATACATGAAATTCTTGTAAAACTCCTGCTGATCAGCATTACCGCTGGTTTGCCCAAAGCTGTAGCCATTGAATATGGCGGTATTGGTGCTTACATTTAAGCCCACTGTCAGATTCTTAATAGACTTTACCTGTACATTTCCCCGCAGGTTGTATTTGTTATAATTAAGTTTAGACAAAAAACCATCCTGGTTATAGTAAGATCCACCTAAAAAATAGGTAACATCATTGCTGCCTCCTGACAGGCTGGCTGTATATCGCTGATCGCGTGGATTACGGTAAACAGACCTGAACAGGTTCATTCCATCCGGATTGTTTTTCACCAGCCAGTCTTTCTCTTCCGGAGAAACACTGTTGTATACACTGGCAATAGCGTCCATTGATTTTCCTGCCTCCATATATTTAGGCACCTGCGTATATCGCTCCGTACTCACCGTGGAACTTACTGCCACTACTGGCTTTCCGCTTTTTCCTTTTTTGGTAGTCACCATTAAAACCCCATTGGAAGAGCGGGAACCATAAATAGCAGCAGATGCTGCGTCTTTTAATACTGTTACTTCCTCCACTTCATTAGGATCCAGGGCATTAAAACTTTGTTCATCCCTGACTACGCCGTCAATTACGTATACCAACGGCGAATTATTCCAGGAGGTGTTAATCCTTACCCTGATACCTGATCCCTGGCCAGGAAATCCGCTTGAAGTCTGTACATAGGTTCCTGATAATCTCCCCTGCAAAAGGTTGGATAAACTTCCCGTGGGAATAGATTCGAACTCAGTTGCCTTCACCGTCGATATCGACGAGGTAAGCAAGGCCTTTTTCCGGGTGCCATAACCAATCACCACCAGGTCTCCCAGTTTAGAGGTAGAAGCTTTCAGGGCTATCTTCAGGTTGCTTCCTTTTGCAACCGCTATTTCCTGCGATTCGTAGCCCACAAAGGTGATTACAAGTGTGCCTCCTCCATTGGGTACTTTCAGCGAAAAATTACCGGAAGCGTCGGTGTTGGCTCCCTGGGCAGTATTCTTCCATTTCAAGGAAGCGCCAGGCAGGGGATTACCTGCTTCATCTGTTACTTTACCGCTGATCACCTGGTCTTGCACAACTTCCGGCGATGCTGCTTTCTGCTTTGTGATAACAATGTTTTTGTCGATGATTTCGAAAGTCAGTCCTCTTCCCTTCAGGACTTCGTCCATGGCTCGTTGAAGCGGCGCATTGTTAAGCTGCAGGGTAACGTTTTCACCCTGCCGCAGCAAATCCATCGAATAAAAAATTTCCCGGCCGGTTTGGGCCTTGATGAGGGTAAAAACTTTTCCCAGGGGCATATTCCTGACTGATAATGTAACCTGGGAATACGCCGTGGCGCCCAGGTGCATAATCGACACAAACAGAAAGGCAGTGGAAAGTTTCATGATCTTCAACGTTAGTTTTGATTTCCTTCGCCAGCCTGGCAAAGCTTTGCTAATTGCATTAAATTGCATACATTCATTTTTCATTTTGCTCCCTTCTGATGGCAGCATTGTGGTGAATAAATAGGTGATCTGACTTGGTTGCTTCTTTTCACCGCTAAACGGCTACATTGGAACGTGGAGGGTAATGACTCACCTTACAACTGCTTCGGTCGCGACCCGGAGCGGTTGTTCTTTAAGCCAATACTATCTTTCTTTAATATTTCAGTAACGTGGTGATTGCCCGCTAGGGACCTACTGTGATGACATTATTTTCTATTTTGCATTTAATTCCTCCTGTGGCCTCCAATATCTTCAGTACCTGGGAAATACTGGAAGACCTGGAAATAGATCCACCAAACTTCTGTTGAACATTGCCGGCATATATTACTTTCACATTATACCACCTGGATACCTGCCGCATAATGGCCTGGATATCGGACCCTTCGGGAAACAGGAAGCGCCCATTCTTCCATGCTATGACTTCGGCGATATCTGCATGATCAATTAATTGCAACTGTCCATCTGCTCTTACCTGCTGGCCGGGCCTCATACGCATAGATTTTCCTTCCCTGCTGACAAGCACAGCACCCTCTAATAAGGTAACGTTGGCAGTAGGCTCATCCTCATAAGTATTTATATTAAAATGCGTTCCTAACACCTTTACTTCCAATCCACTCTTCCGGTTAACGACTATAAATGGACGCTGTTGGTCGGCCGCTACTTCAAAATAAGCCTCTCCTTCTACCTGTACCTTTCTTGCTGTACCATTCATATTAACAGGATAGCGGAAGGATGACCCTGTATTGAGCGTAACCTGGGTGCCATCTGCCAGTGTAAGTGATACCGCTTTACTTCCCGGCGGATTGTACAAGGTATTGTAGGTTTCATTTCCAGTACCATTGCCGGGCATTTGCCTGTAAGCGGCATTACTACCAGCAATCCGGGTAAGCGGGGCGCCTGAATTCCCTCCACTGGTGATGGAGTCCAGCAACACGTTTTCTCCATTTGCCAGTACCAGCACGGCCTTACTGGATGCCGGCGCCGGTATATCCTGCACTAATACCCGTTGTGCCACTGGTGATGATACGGGCTGATGTTTTTTCAAAAACATAAAGCTTCCTCCCCCTACGCATAGCAATACCACGATAGCCGCCGCCACTTTAAATAAAGGTCTTTGCCAAAGAGGTATCACCTTTCGGTCTTCACCAAGGCTGACCTGTATCCTGCTAAAAAGCTGCTCTCCCACCTGTTCCAGCTCCGCTGTATCCGGTACTTCCTGCTGGAGGGGACCATACCATTGGTCTACCTTTTCCTCTTCACCAGGAGTCGTCTTTCCGGTCAGGTATTTTTTCAGGAGCCTGATGGCTTTGGGATACTTCATTCCTTTCATTTTAATTAACTGCCTTCCGGTTAAATTTATCAGACAACAGCACATTCCTGTTATGTAAATACCAGGAGAAAAGGGAAAGTACTAGTGCGGGGAAAAAAATTAAACGAAGAAGAAAAGAGAGGCATACTCGCGAAGCCGGGTGCGCAGCCTTTTTAGTGCGGTGGTAATGGTATTCTTAACGGTTTGCTCCGAAATATTGAACCGTTGCGCGATTTCAGCCAGTGGTATATTTTCGTCCCGGCTCAAACGAAAAATTTCTTGCATTCTGGCGGGTAGCTTATTGGTTTCATCCGCTAACACCCATTGTAGTTCTTTAAATTCAAGATGCTCGTTAACACCTTCTTCAGATAACTCCAGGCTTTCGACAGACAGTGGTAAATTTACGCCCTTTCCTGCTTTCCGATATACCTGCCTGATAATAGCATACTTCAATGCGCCAAATAAATAAAAAGAAAACGAACCAGCCGTTTGTATGTGATCCTTATTACGCCAAAAGCTGATAAAAACTTCCTGGACTACATCCTGGGCGTCTTCGCTGTTCCCGAGGCGCATCAACGCATTATGATACAGCACTTTCCAGTATCTTTCATATAATACACGGAAAGCCATGTTATCATCACCAGACAATAATATTTCCTTATCAGAAAGTTGTTTTGTCATGCGAGTTGCTGCTTACGCATAATCCTTTTTTGATTGACAATACTTATAACCGGATATTAAGGTTCAGATAGGAGCATGCGACTAATAATATATTATTTGCTGGCTGGGAAAGGATTATTTTTTCTTTTATTTCATTGTTCTTCCCGACAGCTATATTCTATAGATTCCTTTCCAAAAACATGTAAGTATATAACACACCAATCAAAGATTTAAAATAATCTTTGATTTTTTCTCCTTAAAATTAACTATTTCAGATGTTTTTTTACCCACTAAAAAAGCGCCCCTGTATTCTTTATCTCCCAACTGCCTTCTGCTATTTCTTCTTCCAACTCCAGCGGATCCCAGCCACAATAGCCGATAAACAACCGTATATCATGTGTTGCAATCGATTTATTATTGATATACTTTACAGCTGCTTTAAAATCTCCGCCCATATAAATATCACCGGCTACCGGTATACCTCCTTCAATGAGGTCCGGACGCCGGTGAAGAAAATAAAGATGTTCACGGTCTACCGGACCGCCATCATACAGCGGAAAGGCAATGCTATGGCGGAACTCTACGAGTTCATTAAACTTGCGGGGAAAAAGTTTGTTGACAACGAAACCCATCGCACCTTTGTCGTTCAATTCAGTAATGAACAGCTGCGTGTCCTCAAAAAAACTATCGTTCAGCAGTGACGTACTGTACAAAAACATACCTGCATTCATCGGCTTCTATTATGCCATGAAGGTAATTTTTTTCATACTATTTACGGGCCTCCCATTCTTCTTTGCCGATGCGATACAGGTAATTCAGCTTGGGTGGTTCACCATAGTAGTTCACTTCCTGGGTAGCGATATTCTTTGCCCCCAGCCGGCCTATGGCAACCTGGGAGCGGATATTATTGACCCCAATATGAAAATATACCTGGTCTACAAATTGAAAGGCGTGGTCCAACATTAATTTTTTTACGCCGGGGTTAATGCCGGTGCCCCAGTAAGCGGTGCCGTAAAAAGTATAGCCAATCGCCAGTCCGCTGGCGGTAGCATCGTAATCATAATAACGGGTGCTGCCAATTACCTGGCCGGTGGCTTTTTCCACGATCTTAAATGCGCCCTTGCTCTGGATAGCGCCCTCGAAGAAAGTACGGAACAGGTCGTGTTGCCAGCGGTCTTTATTGGGATGCTGCTCCCACACTTTAGGGTCGGAGGCAACGGCATACACAGCCGGGAAGTCAGTTTCCTCCAAGGGTAACAGGATCACCTGTTCATTTTCCAGTACGGGTTGTAACGTAAATTCCATGATACATGATTTGTAAATTCCTGATATGACGTGCTAAATCCTGATCGAGCGGTTGTACGCTCTTTTCCAGGTGTGCGGCAATGCGCTCCCGCTCCGCCACTGTTTTGTTCTGGCTTAATTTCTTTTGTCCCTGCAGGTTGGTCACCTCCAGTTCAAATGCTACGATCCCCTGTATCATGCCTTGCCGGTATTTGTCTGAAAGGCTATGCCACTGAGCCAGGTAAGCCGGATCGTAGAACGTGATCATTTGTTCCAGCACCTTCACTTTGGCAGCTGTATCACATAGAACCTGCGCCTGACCATAGGCATGTACCGCGATATAATCCCAGGTGGGCACACTTTCGTGTTTGTCGTAATGTGCCGGCGAAATATAGGCATGTGGTTCGGAAAATATGACCAGGGAGGGAGTGGTTTCAATATATTCCGCTTGTTCATTGGCCGCCGCAAAGTGCCCACTCAGCAATAGTTTGCCGGTGCTGTTGTTTACCACAAAAGGCAGGTGTGTGGCCACCGGCAACTGGTCTTTTATGGTCACGATGGTGGCAAAGCTATATTGCTTCATAAAGCCAATCATTGCTTCCTGGTCCTGGAACTGAAAAGAACGGGGTGTGTACATATCGATCCTTGCATTTATTGATAACACAAAAATATCAGGAAATTGGATTACCTTAGTATACCAATTTCAACAAAATGAATAGGCCAATTTCAAGACAGATTTTCACCGCTATACGCCTGCACCATACCGGTAAACGCCCCGTATACCTGCAATTGGCCGATGCCCTGCTGGCATTGATAAAAAAAGAACAGCTCCGGCCGGGGCAAAAATTACCCGGCTCACGCGACCTGGCCGAATGGCAGCAAATCAACCGGATCACTGCCGCCAAAGCGTATGAAGAGCTGCAAACACAAGGCTGGCTGGAAAGCTTTGTAGGACGGGGGACCTTCGTTGCCCGGCATTTGCCTACCATGCAGCCTAACCCCCTGCAACCTACACATACTGCCAGTTCCGGTGAAACAGCCGGCTTTTCAGTGCCTGCCCTCGCCTACCTCGCCGCAAGGTTGCCACTTGTTACCGGCCGACTGCATTTAGACGACGGATTTCCCGACCCTTCCCTTGCCCCATTGAAAGAGCTGTACCGGGCCTGGAGGAGCCAGTTGACCCGCAGTGGATTGTATTACAAATTCGGCAGCTACAGTCGCCCCGAAGGACCGGAACTATTCAGAACCGCCATTTCCAATTACCTCAACGATACCCGGGGACTCAACACCAGCCCGAAAAATATCCTGTCGGTCAACGGCACGGTAATGGGACTTAACCTGGTGTGTAACGGGCTGATTGAGCCTGGCGACGTCATCGTATCCGGCATACCTGGCTGGGGACGGGCAGAGCAAAACTTCCTGCATGCCGGCGCTAAACATATAGGCGTTCCCGTAGATGAACATGGCCTGGTAACGGAGGAACTAAAGAAAATCTGCCGCACGAAAAAAGTGCGCATGGTATATGTGACCCCACATCACCACTACCCTACCACCGTATCGCTGCGGATCGACCGCAGGCTGGAACTCCTGCAGCTGGCGCAGGAATATGGCTTTATCATTTTTGAAGACGATTACGACTACGACTTTCATTATAAGAACCGTCCCCTGCTGCCCCTGGCCAGCGCCGACGACCAGGGTATGGTGATCTATGGCGGCTCCTTCAGCAAAAGCTTTTCTCCTGCCGTTCGTATTGGCTACTTAGTGGCTTCCGAAAACGTGATACAACACCTGGCCAGCGTGCGCATGCTGCTGGACCGGCAAGGGGATCATATCCTGGACAATGCCATGGCTGAAATCCTCAACGACGGCACCGTACAACGTTACCTCAGAAAAACGCTGGCGGTATACAAAGAGAGAAGGGATTTTTTCTGCGATCTGTTGCAGCGGGAGTTGGGAGAGTTCGTCCACTTCACCATACCCGAAGGAGGCATGACAGTTTGGACTAACTTTGCGGAACATATTAACCTTGAAACGCTGGCTCAGCAAGCATCTCAGAAAGGGTTATATATTTCCGACGGGAAAGTACATCAGTATCCCGGCTATCGCACCAATGCTATCCGGCTGGGGTTTGCCTCCTCTACGAAAGAAGATATAGCCGCCAGTATAGCCATTTTAAAATCATTGCTGAAAAAATAGGGCCGCACCAAATACATCTCTCATTTACTATTTTTGCCAAAACGCAATAAATGAAATACGTACTGTACGCATTAACCCTCCTGCTGTTGCCCCTTACTACATTTTGCCAGCAGCCGGTAAAAGATGAAATTCCGTTCAACCTGCTGCCATCGGGGCATATCCTGGTAAAAGCCACGATAGACAATGTGCCCGGTAATTTTATATTTGATACAGGCGCCGGTATCTCCTTGTTCACAAAGCAGTTTTTTGAAAAACTGAAAGATACGCTCAGGGAAGATGGCGGCTACACCGGGTTTCGCGCTACCGGCGAACGCATGGATATTCCTCTCTACCATGTACGTAACTTTGAATTTGGCAGCCTGAAAAAAGACTGGGAAGAAGTGAGCTACTTTGATGTAAACCTGGGCGGCATTGATGGCATCCTCTCCCTGAAACTATTGGAAAACCAGCCGTTCACGATTGATTTCGATAAAAAAGTATTGCGACTGGAATCCGCAAAGGCATTAACGGTTATCAGGAAGACCGCAAAAAAAATGGGTATTCAGCTGGAACAATCCAGGGATAAATCGCTCACCATTTTTTCCTATTTTAAAATAAACGATCAACTGCAATTACAACTTTCCCTGGATGCCGGCGCTGGTAAAGACGTATATCGCCTCCATTCAAAGTACCTGCAACCACTGGGGATCAATATTAATGATACTGCAGCGGTTAAAAAGTTAGTTAAACGCAGCGAATTCCAGGATGGCTTTACCACTAATATTTACCTCACCCAGGTAAGCAAAATGGCGGCTGTCGGGCAACCTGATGTAGCCGTACAAAATTTCCCTGTACAGTTTGTAGATGGACTTATTTATGATGGTATTATCTGGATCAACTGGCTGGGCAGTAAAATTACTTTCGACCTGGAACAACAGGCATTGTGGATAGAACGCTAACGGCTTTTTATATTATTTCCCGATGAAAAAACTACCCCTCCTGCTATTCTGTATAACAGGCATTCATTGTAACCATACTATCCCCGGGCAACAGGCAGGTAAAGCTATTGCCAACAGGGATAGTATGGCCGGTCAAAAAACAAAGATCACAAACGACTCACACTATCACCACGCCATTTCCCCACCCGCTGCATCATTGCTGTAAAATTTCCCTGTTGGTCCATTCTCATCAAGTGTGGCAAAGCGTACAATAATAGCCGCTGCATCTTCTACGGTGCCTGTTCCCCGGTGCTGGTTGAAATCGGTGGCAGTATAACCCGGATCTATGGCATTTACCTTGAATGCGGTATCTCTCAATTCATACGCCAGTACTACCGTATAGGCATTTAATGCAGTTTTGGAAGGACCATAGGCGGCGCCTTTTACATTATAATATTTCCAGGACGGATCGGAGTGGTTGGTCAGCGAAGCTAAACCGGAGGTAACATTCACAATCCTTGGTTGTGCAGATTTTTGCAATAGATTCATCAACGCCTGGGTTAAACTGATAACGCCGAAAAAGTTGGTATCGAACACTTCCCGGATAGTGGAGCCGGGCGCGTTGATGGCCTGTTGAGCATAGCCACCGAGAATACCGGCGTTATTGATCAATACATCCAGGGAGCCGGTGGTGCTGCTTACCTGGTTGTGCGCTGCCTGGATAGAGGACGGATCGGTAACGTCCAGTTGTACAACAGCAATACGTTCCGAGCCTATCTGCGCAGCTGCTGCTTCGCCCTTACCCTGGTCGCGGCTACCTATATATACAAAATAACCATCGTTCCATAAACGCTTAGCGGTTTCAAAACCGATGCTCCTGTTGGCGCCTGTAATAAATACTGATTTCATACGATCTGTTGTTTTAAATGATGGTACAAAATTAGGCGCCCGGAGTGCCGATAAATGGTATCGGTACCGGCATTAATGGTACATTTTCCGGGTAGTATTCCGGTATAGTAAAGGTGTTTGTCCGCTGAGGCGTTTAAAGAACCGATTGAAGTAAGAGGCGTCTTCAAAGCCCAATTCGTAGGCGATTTCTTTAATAGAGTGATCGGTATGAAACAGCAGCCGCCGGGCTTCCAGCAGCAAACGGTCATGGATATACGCGATAGCGGTTTTGCCCGCCTGTTCCCGTATGGTATCTCCAAGGTGGCCGGCGCTGATATTCATCAGGTTGGCGTAGGCAGCTACTTCATGCAGATCGCGGTAATGCCGCTCTACCAGGTGGCTGAAATGTTTCAGCAGCTCCCGCCCGGGCTGCACGGCATCCTGGAACTGTTCGTTATATAACCGGCTGAGAAAGATCAGCAATACCTGCAAATAAGCAATGAGCATGGAGTTGTGCCAGGTGTCCTGTGCGCGGAACTCTGCCACCATACGTTGCATTGTATCTTTAATATGGCGCATGGAGGTTACATCGAGATTCATCTCGTGTCCACTGTGTAGATTCTGAATAATAGGAAGTTGCTTCAGGGAACGGGTTTCATCCCTGGCCAGGAAGGCATCTGTAAACCGGAGTATGATGCCCTTCATGGGCTTTGCCTGTTCTTTTACGTGCACCTGGTGGGGAGCGGAAAAATAAAAGTGGGATGGTTGCAGCGTATAAGGCTGCATATCCACCCAATGACGACTGCTGCCCTCTTCTACCAATACCAGGAAATAGTAATCTTTCCGATGGGGCTTCAGAAAAATGGCGGGATATTCCCGGTGTTCGCCGTTGACTTCCCAGATATCGAAGTGTATGGGTTGTCCGTCTGCTCCCTGCATTGGGTTATGGGGAATATTTTTGACGAGGGTATTACTTTCCATGTACTAAAGATAGCTATTTTCAGAGGTGATTGCCCGCGAAGCAGCAAAGCAGCAAAGCAGCAAAGGAATTCCTTTATTGCTTTGCTACTTCGCGTCTTCGCGTGAAAATCCCATTGTTAATACAGGAACTGCTCGGATATAATCTTCCCATCCGCTACCTCGTACAACATGATCTCATCTATTTTCACTCTTCCAAAATCCGCTACGGTAAAGTCCATCATGCGGCTTACAGCAAAGTGCCGTCCGGCTACTACCGGTGCAGAGGTAGTCAGTTGATGGATTTCCTGTATCTTTTTTACCCAGTCTTCTCCTTTTTTTCGGACAGCGGCTTTACCTTCCGCAAATCCAAAATAAGGCGAGTCTGCAGGGTCTATACTTTTTACATCTGCGGAAAAAAGCTCCTCCTGTATATCAAACCATTTTTCCTGCATGGCCAGTTCATTGAACCTGGTAGCCACGTCCTGCGTGCTGAGCGTTGTCATAATCATTGATTTTAACGTTTCCTATCAATGGCCTTTACTTTTATGGCCGGTGTTGTCCAGTAAATTTTCCAGCTTTTTCAGCCTGTGCTGCCAGAATACGTCGAAGAAGCTGATCCATTGCTGCAGGGCCTGGAAACCGTCCCGGTGCAGGGTACAATACCTTTCCCGGCCTTTGTCTTCGATGACAATGAACCCCGTGCTGTGCAGTATTTTTATATGCTTCGACACCGCCGGGCGGCTCATTTCAAAATGCGCCGCCAGGGCATTGATGGTGAGCGTATCCTGCGACAATAGCTGTAAGATCTGCCTCCTGCTGGGATCTCCAATAGCCTGGAATATATCAGGCGTTGGCTGCGTCATGTGGTACGGCGTTTAAAAGATCATCGATTTTCTGCAGCTTCTGCCTCCATCCGTCGTTCATGCCATTGTAGATATTGAAATCTTCTATCTCCCGGAAACCGCTATGCTCCAGTTTAATGGTGGTGCCTTTTTCATCCGACGAGAGCGTCCACTCTACCAGCGAATCCAATGATATTTTGCCACTCCCGGGGCCCGCTTTCCAGGAATAGGTCAACTTCTTAAAGGGTACTATCTCCAGCACTTTACAATACATAATGCCGTCTATGTCGAGGCTGGGTATTGGTTTAGTCCTGAACTGAAAATCATGCCCGACAACAGGTTCAAAATCATTGGGCATTAACCATTGCGACATCAACTCAGCGGTGGTCAGGTAGGTCCACACCTTCTCCACCGGATGTGCAAAGAAAAATTCGTGACGAATGGTCTTAGTCATAATATGTAACTTTTAGGTTACTCAAAAATATATGTAACTTTTGAGTTACGCAAATTTATTTTTGAGCGGGCAGCAGAAAGCCCCGGAGAAATACTTCCCCGGGGCCTTCTATGTAACTGCTATATGCGTAAATACTTACTTCATCCACCATACCTTCACCGTAGTGGAGTTACCTCCCATGCGGTTGGCCTGGTCGTTATAATTGGCCGTATTGTTCACTGATTCCTGTTGTGGATACTGTAAACGGTTAAAGTTGACGTAAGTAGCCGGGTTACCATCGCGCGGGGTACGACCGGTTCTTCTCCATAAGTTATAGGCAAGCCAGGGCTGACGGAAGAACGACAGCCATTCCTGCGCATAAATTTTATTCAGCTTCTGATCATCTGTACCGGTAAAGGCCACTTTAGGATTGGCAAAAAGTGCGGCCATCTGCACAGCTGTAGGGCTCGGAGGCGCTACCGCCGACCAGTTATCATTGGTAACATTGGTAGTATGTGCAATAGAATCCCAGAAGTTGACGGAAGAGGTAATACCACTGAAATATTCATTGCCGGCGCTCACCATGTCCTTATTTACACCCAGGCCGCGCGCATAGGCTTCCGCTTTCAGGAAATGTACTTCCGCGGCGGTCATGAACAATTCAGGCTGATAATAGATATCTCTCACCAACAGGTAATTAACCGGGGAAAATACGCAGTTGTCTTTGTTGGAAAAGTCAGCATCTCTATTCCCGTTATAGGGATTAGTATTATCGCTGGCTGTGCTGCCCGGCGCCAGTGGCGCCCATTTGCCGGCCTGGTTGGTTTCAAAAAACAGCTTTGCCCGCGGGTCAAAGATCTGTGCATCAGCAGTGCCATCTGCCAGCATATTCCAGCAGGTAGTACTCATACGCACAAATTTATGCGAAGTGAAAGACCAGAAACGGCTATCATTCAATACATAGTTATTGAGCTTCTGTGGCCACATACCAGCATCTTCATGTTCCCCGATCAGTGGTACCCCACTCAGCGCATATTGCAGATAAGGAGTTGCCGTAGCGGGATCTTTCTCTACTATCTGCATGGCATAACGCAATAGCAACGAGTTGCCAAATTTCTGCCACATGGTAATACTGTTGTTAAACAGTGTTTCAGAAGAACCCAGGGTTACATACGGCTTGCCTCCGGGTGTATTGGCAGTGGTGGTCAAGTGCTGGGAAGCCCATTTCAGCTGATCCAGGGTAGTTTTATAGATACTCTCCTGGGAGTCGTATGCCGGCCGGAAATCAGTCGATTGATTCGTGTAAGCGAGTCCTGCTTTAGAATAAGGGATATCTCCAAATTGGTCACTTATACGCAGCGTTTTGTAGGCTCTCAAAATATAAGCTATACCCTGGATATTATCCATCTCTGCTTTATCGCCTGCATAAGCATTGATCTTATCCTGGATCTGGTTCAGGTTCTGAAGCGCAGAATAATAGTCGTTCCAGATATCGGAGGCGCCATTCTGCACCAGGTAACCAGAATTACCACTGATGGTAGCCAGCTGCGTAATGGGATAGTAATACTCATTATGAATGGCCGCCTGCTCCTGCCCTTTCAGGAACAGGGTACTGATCACCCCATTTACCATGGGCGGAATGGTAGTGGCAGTAGGCAATCCCGGAGTGGTATTGATATCCTGGAAATCTTTCGTACAGGCGCCTAACGTCATCGAAACACCCGCTATATAAAGGAATATTTTTTTTGTCTTGTTCATGTTTGCACATTTTAATCGGTGAGTAGATCTGTTCCCTTAGAAAGAAACCCTTACCTGGAAACCTAATGAACGGAAACTTGGCAAAGACATAAACTCCAGTCCCTGGGCATTGCCGGCGCCATTTACACCTTCCGGGTTGATATGATCCGGTAAGGAAGTATAGAGATAGAAAAGATCTCTTCCTACGAGTGACAGCGATGCTGACTGGAATACTTTTGTCCGCTTGATAAAGCTTGATGGCACCTGGTAGTTGATGGATATTTCCCTCATCTTCACCCAGGTATTTTCCCGAACGGCATTCCTGTCGATCCAGTCACTTCCTTTTACGCCACCACCCAAATCGGTACTGCTCCACACACCATAAGGCATATATTTATAATAATAGTGTACTACGTTGTCGTTGATCTTACCATCAGGGAACACACCCGGCAATATTACGCCCCAGTTGGTTTTGGTACCATCTGGTGTAGTATAAGGTAATCCGCCTCCATCTCTTTCTTTCAGTGTTTCTCTTGCCTGACCCTGTTGCATAATGGTAGCATAGGTACCAGACCATATATCACCTCCTATTTTTGCATCAATCAATGCACTTAAAGAGAAGTTCTTAAACGTAAAGGTGTTGGTAATACCACCGGTTAATTTAGGTGTTGCATTACCCAATGGCACCAGTCCATCGGTTGCCTGGTACAGGGTACCATTCATTTCCGGTTTGCCATAAGGACTTGCCACCATCAATGGCAGGTGTGTTTTCGGATCATACACATAGTCGTAACCGTAAATGGTACCAAACTGATCGCCTACATGGGCAGATATTACAGGACCGTGCGCACCACCATCATTCCAGGCACTGGCCATATCTACGCGGTCCGCACCATCAGCCAAAGACAGCAGTTTATTATTATTATGTGCCAGGTTAAGGGCAACATCCCAGCCAAAATCCTTCTGTGCTATCACTTTTGCCCGCAATATTAATTCCAGGCCTGAATTTTCCAGCACTCCTGTATTCACAATAATACTGCTTACACCTGAGCTGATGGGCAGTGGCGAATTCAATATCTGGTTTTTTGATTTTCCCTTATAATACCTGAAATCGGCATTCAACCGGTTATTCAAAAAGCCTAACACGATACCAAAATCAGCTGTTTGATTGATGGTGGGCTTATAATTGAGTGCCGGCAATGCGCCTGGCAACAACGTTGCCGCCTGACCAGCAAAAGTAGATATGCTATAGGTATTGTTTACCTGGTAGGGATTCGGATCGGTAGCTGCCTGTGCCCATGCTACCCTTATTTTACCAAAGCTCAGTACAGACGGATCTATTTTAAACGCATCGGAGAATACAAAGCTACCGGCGAAAGATGGGAAGAAATAAGACCATTGGCCTTTAGGCAATGCAGAAGACCAGTCGTTGCGACCCGTGATATCCAGGAACAGGTAATCCTTGTACGACAGGTTGATGAAACTGTACACAGAGTTCATGCGTTTACGCAACTGGCTTTCTGTAGTCGGATGCGGATTACCCAGGTAGGTACCTGAATTCAGCGAGTATACAAACGGCGCCGCCCAGGTGTCGTTGTAGTTGAACATGCCCGCTGCTTCACGTTGATAAATAGTTCCACCTACAGAGAATTTACCGTTGAAATCACCACCAAATATTTTATCCTTGTGCAGGGTACCAATGAAATCCATGTTGGAAGCATTGTCGCGCTCTACGCCATGTGCATAGTATCCTTTAATTCCCAACACGTCTGTCGGCGTATTTTTCGTAGTCAGCTCATTGGTGTTATTATCCAAACCGCCACGGAAAATGAAGTCCAGGAAATCGGTGGCTTCATAGTTCAGTTGTACACCGGCCAGTAATTTGCGCCTGTTCTGGTCAGTGTTGTTTTCCATTATGTTCCATACTGTTGCTCCACCATTACCTACCCACGGAAAGTTGGTGAGCTGGTTCTGGGAACCGTCAGCATTTTTGTAAATGGGAATATCTTCCCCCCGGTAGTTTCTGCCGGCATTGTATACCAGGCGTTTCATCCAGGAGTTACCATCATCATTACCCAATTGTGGCGGGTTATGATACTGGTTTACGATATAGGAAGAGGTGAGCTGTACACTTACTCTCTTGGTTAATTTCATATTGGCGCCCAGGTTGAAAGTATTGCGATAATATTTGCTGTTGGGCAATACGGCCGAATTATCCAACCGGGAGAAAGACGCGCGTATAGATCCCCATTCATTACCGCCGGAAAGCGACACGTTATGGGATGACTGCATACCGTTCCGGAAAAGTAATTTGATATTGTCGGGTTGCGGTACATCCGCTTTCTGGGTACCATCCCACCAGGTGATCATTTTACCATCCATTTTTGGTCCCCAGGAAACGCCGGAGCCGGGCCATCCTACCTGGTTATAGGTATTGATACCGTAAGGACCGGAGCCTGTTTTTGGATCTACATACATACCATTCCAGTTCTCCGTGAGCCGGGGATTATTACCATTGGCATCTGTGAGATATTGGGGCGCATTGAGTGACACCATCCCCCCTGCACCATATTCATTCTGCAATTGCAGATAGCGGTAAGGATCTACGGTCTTATAGCCGTAGGTATAATCTACACCTAGTCCACTGCGTTTATTCCCTTTCTTAGTAGTGATGAGAATAACGCCATTGGCGCCTTTACCACCGTACAATGCGGCGGCAGTGGGGCCTTTCAGTACGCTGATGGTTTCAATGTCTTCCGGGTTGATCATGTTGATCGGACTACCGAAATCCTTGGGAGCGCTGGTATTACCGGCATCTGCACTGTTGCCGGCATACAAGGCGCTACCAGTAGGCGCAGAACGTACATCATAAGGGCGTGCCAGGTCGTTGGCCATTGGCATACCATCCACGATGATCAGTGGCTGGTTATCGCCCTGGATGGTATTGTTACCACCAATTACGATACGGGTAGTCCCTCCGTCCACACCGTTGGGACTGGTTACGTTTACGCCTGCCATTTTGCCTGCCATAGCGTTCAGTACGTTGGGCGCATTGGAGCGGGCCACTTCTTTACCGCCTACTTCTTCCTGGGAATAGCCCAGTGTCCGTACATTTCTTTTAATACCAAGGGCGGTGATGGCTACTGCGTCAAGGGAGGTAGCAGAAGATATCATCACGATGTTCATGATACCATTTCCACTAACGGTTACCCGTTGCTGGGCAAAGCCTACAGAAGAAAAGATCAGCACATCGCCTTCCTTGGCTTCCAGCTCAAAGTGTCCATCTACATTTGTAACGGTACCCCTGTTGGTGCCGGCGATCATGATGTTAATGCCGGGCAGGGGATCGCCCTCCTTTGATTTTACGAAACCGCTGATTTTCTGGAAAAGCACATTCAGACCATCTACCTCCATGCTGCCTTCATTGCTTTTCTCTTTCTTCAGAACAATCTGTTCATTGATCACTTCAAAAGTGATGTGCAATGGGCTGAGCAAACGGTATAATACCTCCCCTAATTGCTCATCGCGGGCAGTAACTGCAATACGCTGGCGCGCCGGCAGCGTATTATTGCTATAGGTAAAGTTGACGGATGTTTTCTCCGTGATAGTTTTGAGTATACTGCGCAGTTCACTGGGCGGCATATTCAATGACACCTTTTTACTCAAAACTTCCTGCGCGTGAACATTTTTAGCGAATGTGCAGGTAATCAGGCAAAACAGAAGCGCTATTTGTAGTAAGGCAACCCTCATAAAAAATATGACAGTCCTGTTGGAGTTTGCAAATTTGTGCATAACTTCAAATGTTTTGTTGTGATTAATAAAATCGATTAGTACGACAATTCATTTCCTGTGCAGTTGTCCAGACATTACAGGAAAAATTACCCGGGTGGCGATGTTAGCGCATCGCCACTTTCATTTTTGGTTGATACATTATGTAAACATTGGGTTCGTTTTTCGAGAATTACAAGTGAATTACAAGTGATTTACAAGTGAATAACAAGCGATTTATAAGTGAACAATACGGTTAGTTACAGGGTTTGCCGGTAATAAATACCTGGCCTTCCCTGATCGTATAACTGGCGTTGATAGCCGCGCAGATAATCTTTAACTTATTTTCAAACGTTTCATTCCTGATAGTGGTGGTGATAAAGCACTTGCCAAACGTTTCCTCGCTGGCATTAATCTTAATGCTGTAGGCGCTTTCCAATGCTTTAAAAATGCTGAGGACTGGTGCATTATCGAATGCAAAAGCGGGCATCTCCGCTGCCGGCTGGAGGGCCGCCAGCTGTTCGCTGTTCAGCGAATCGGCTACAAAGGCAGCGGTGCGGGCATCGAACCGTAATTGATGACCGGGTGTAATAATATAACTGTGCTGCTTATCGGTCATACTATACACGGCAATTTTTCCTGTCTTTACGGTAACCGTGAGGCTACCACTCTCTTCCGACACATTAAAACTGGTGCCCAGTACGCGGATGGCTACTTTGGGTGTATATACATAAAATGGCCGTTCCGCATCTTTGGCGATATCAAAAAAAGCATTTCCCTTCAGGTATACTTCTCTTTTAGATTGGGTAAGAAAGGCATCGTGCTTGATGGTGGCGCCTGTTTTTAATATCACGGAGGAGCCGTCTGTCAGCCACGCTACCTGGTCGGTCGTACTGGTATTAACCCGCACCAGCTGCTGCTGTTCCATATGGCTTTGCAACTTGTCGGCCAGCAGGTTTTCTTTTGTGGCGGATTTCCGGGAGATGGATACCATCGCGATACCTCCCGCTATTACAGCTGCTGCCGCCCACCACCATTTACGCAGGGAAGCCACCCTGGCGGTAGTTTGTACCGGCGCCGGCACTTCCTTGTCCAGGTACTGATCAAGAGAGGCATATACTTCTTCCAGCAAACGGTGATCTACCTTGTGGGGAACAGTTTTACCCAAAGTCTGTACCATTGTCCGGGCTTTTTCAAGCACAGGCACCCGCTCGGGATGGTCTGCCATCCATTGTTCCCACCATGCGGTATTGACTGCATCGGGAAACAATACCCATTGAACAAAATGATCGTCCTGTATAAATTCCCAGGTATCTTCTCCGAAATGCTTCATGCAACGATGATTTAAACGGCAATAAACTGCCCGTTTATCATAAATGACAAAAGCTTTGCTTTTATACTCAAAAAAAATAAAGTTTTTTTAACTTTTCTTTGAAACACCCTACCATCAAAGACATCAATAGGCTCATGAAGGAAAAATGAGGCCCGTTTATAGAAAAAAGTAGAAGGTTTCCAGCAAACGCCGGGCAAAAGGAGTTGTTTCCAGGGTTTCTTTAATACGTCCCAGCGCATTGTAAAGGAGGTTGCTGACAGACTGGTATTTCATATGCATCATTTCAGCAATCTGGGCATTGGTAAAACCCATATAAAAGCGGAGCATAATAATTTCCTGCTGACGCCGGGATAGCTTTTTAATAGCGTTGTTTAGCAACTGACTGCGTGAATCTTTTATTTCAGCATCAATGATTTGTTCTTCTACCGTGGCTTCCGGCTGAATATGATCGTGCAGGTATTGGTCTTGCTTGCCCGTGATGCTCCTGTATTGATAATTGGCCCTGATCAATTTATACTTAAGGCTGCGACACAAATAAAACCGTATGGCCACGTCTTCACTTACGTGATCCCGGCTATTCCATATCTCAATAAAAAGATCATGAATCATGTCTTTCAGTTTCTCCTGCTCGGTACAAAACCGAAAGCCATATTGAAACAAGTACACGGTGTATTCCCGGTAAATGAGCGTAAAGGCAGCTTTGTCACCAGCTTTAAATCGCTTCCATAAAGCCGCTTCGTCAAAACGAACATCTGTCATTGCAGGCATGCGTGGATCTTTTACAGCAAAACTGATTTTGGTCTTAATAATAGCTGGCTAAAACTTTTATTAGTATTGTCAATGTAGCTATTTTTTACCAATTGATCAAAAATCATTCAAATAGCATCTGTGATGCACATAAAAATATCAGTCAACCAGCCGCCAGACAGCCAAAACAATAAATGTAAATAAAACGGTTATCAGCTTCCGGCAAAATATTACCGGTATTTCGCCACTGGCAAAAAGATAAAATACACTATCAACCAGATAAAATTGTCGATCAGCGCCGGAAGTGATCATCTTATTTTTGACGGACATTGATTTTAAACAACACCGCTACTATGACCGGACCATTTACCAAACACACCCTGTATGCAGCCACCCTGGCCATTGCCATGACCCAGGCGGCAGTGGCACAGCAATTACCCGTTACTAAAGGCCCTTATCAACCTACCGACGCATCCCTTCAACAATATAAGTATCCCGATTGGTTCCGCGACGCCAAATTTGGTATCTGGGCACATTGGGGACCACAGGCCGTACCCCGTATGGGCGACTGGTATGCCCGACAGATGTATGAAGAAGGCAGCGCCGATTATCAATACCACGTGGCACATTACGGACATCCCTCAAAATTCGGCTACAAGGATATCATTCCATTATGGAAAGCAGAAAAATGGGACCCGGAGAAACTAATGGCACTCTATAAAAAAACCGGGGCCCGGTACTTTGTGAGTATGGGTAGTCACCACGACAACTTCTTTTTATGGAACTCCCGCCTCCACCCCTGGAACGCCGTAAAAATGGGCCCGAAAAAAGACGTGGTAGGCCTCTGGCAAAAGGCTGCAAAAAAAGAAGGACTTTACTTCGGCGTATCCGAACACCTGGCCGCCAGCTATACCTGGTTCCAGCCCAGCCATCGCGCCGATAAAGCAGGCCAGTACAAAGACGTTCCTTACGATGGCAACGACACCGCTTACGCCTCTCTGTATCATACCCGCGCGGCCGACAACGACAATGGCTGGCTCACCACCAATCCTGCCTGGATGAAAGTATGGTACGATGATGTAAAGGAACTGGTGGAAACCTACCACCCGGACCTCCTCTATTCCGACAGCCAGCTACCTTTTGGAGATACCGGCCGGAGTATGCTGGCCAATTTTTACAACGACAATCTGCAATATCATAAAGGCAAGGCTACCGCCATATACAACTGTAAGCAACCGTCCGACGGCAAGTGGGCCCAGGACCTGGAAAGAGGTGTACAGGATAGTATCAGCCCCTTCCCCTGGCAAACAGATACCTCTATCGGCGACTGGTACTACCGCACCGGGCAGCATTATAAATCGGCTACCGATATCCTGCGCATGCTCACAGATATTGTCAGCAAAAACGGGAACCTGCTGATCAACATCGTTCAAACACCGGAAGGCGACCTGGAACCGGATATCCTACATACCCTGGATGAGATAGGCCAATGGATGGCCGTAAACGGAGAAGGGATCTATGGCAGCCGTCCCTGGAAAGTTTTTGGAGAAAAATCCGACAACACAGCCACTATCAAAGCAGGTAATTTTAACGAAGACAAAATAAAATATACCGCCGAAGATATCCGGTTTACCACCCGCAACAACTACCTTTATGCGTATATCCTCGACAAGCCCGCCAAGGCTATACGGATCAAAGCATTAGGCAGCAACGCCCACCTGAATCATAAAAAAATTACTGCTATACAACTGCTGGGTAGTAAGGAACCGCTGAAATGGAAAGTGGAAGCAGATGCACTGGTAATCGATATGCCGGCACAACTCCCCTCCTGGACCGTTACCGGCCTGAAAATCAGCCTGAAATAACACAACGATATGATGCACGAACTGATCTGTTCTTCTCCCGGTCATCTGACCTATGCGCGCACGGACTTACCTGTATTGACACCGGGCCATGCCATTATCAAAATTAAACGGATAGGCATCTGTGGCACAGATCTGCATGCCTTTGAAGGCACGCAACCTTTCTTTCAATATCCCCGGGTACTGGGCCATGAATTATCCGGGGAGCTGATGGCCTTCGATAATGCTCCCGGTTTCCGGGAAGGCGAGGCCGTAACCTTCATTCCCTACTTCAGCTGCGGTACCTGTATTGCCTGTCGCCGGGGACTACCCAACTGCTGCGAGCAAATCAATGTGTTTGGCGTACATAGCGATGGGGGGATGAAAGAATATATTTCCATTCCTTCCGCGTCGCTGCTGCATGGTGAGGGACTGAGCTACGAAGCGCTGGCACTGGTAGAACCGCTGGCGATTGGCGCCCATGCCGTAAGGCGGGCCGCCATACAACCCGGCGAATATGTGCTGGTGACTGGCGCAGGACCTATAGGCCTCGCCGCTATGGAGTTCGCCCGCATTGCCGGCGCCCGCGTGATTGCCCTTGATGTCAACGCCGAACGCCTGGAATACTGCACCTCCCAGTTCCAGGTGCCCTTTGCGGTCAACGCCCGCGATGCCGATGCCAGGGAACAGGTAAAAGCCATCACCGGGGACGATATGCCCACCGTAGTCATGGATGCCACAGGCAATCTGCAAGCCATGAATAACGGCATCTATTACCTGGCGCACGGAGGCCGCTATGTACTCGTAGGCCTGCAAAAAGAAGCCCTGAGCTTCTCCAACCCGGAGCTGCATAAACGGGAAACCACCCTGCTTTGCAGCAGGAATGCCACCCGGGCCGATTTTGAACACGTGATCAGTAGTATTCAACAAGGCCTCATCAACCCTGCAGCATATATCACCCATCATATCGATTTTATGGCGGTAAAAGAGACCTTCCCTTCCCTGGCCGATCCGGCCACCAAAGTGGTTAAAGCGATGGTGACCCTGTAAATAAGGAATGATGGCAGAAAACAACTATTTTAGCGCTATCAGACGACTGTCTTAATCCACCACGTGTATGAAAGCAGTATTAAAAAATGTGTCTACCTCCCCTGAGTGTTCCTTTACCGTGAGAAGGGATATCGGAGAAAAAATGCGCAATAACTGGCATTATCATCCCGAACTGGAGCTGTTGTACATTAAGAAAAGCTCCGGCACCTGGCTGATAGGCGACTATATTGGTCCTTTTGCCAGCGGGGATGTGGTGCTGATAGGCGCCAACCTGCCCCACTCCTTCCGTCACGAAGAAACGTTTGTATGCGAGCAGAAAGATGTTTCCGGGGAAGCGGTGGTAGCCTTATTCAAGCAGGATATTACGCCGATGCTCACCGCTTTGCCGGAAATGCGGAAGCTCACGCACCTGTTATCGCTATCGCGACTGGGTCTGAAAGTAGAAGCGCCTACCGCCACCAAAGTGGCCCGCATGATGGAAGAGCTGCCAGAGCAATCACCCGGCAGCCGTTTGCTGTCTTTGCTGCAAATTCTTTTCCTGATTGCCGACAGCGGCGACTACCGGCTGCTGTCTACCCAAAGTATACCCGCTAATACCGCTCACCATGAAAATGAACGGCTAAAAGCGGTGATGGAATATACGCTCACCCATTTTAAAAATAAAGTCAGCCTGGAAGAAGCAGCTGCCATCATGCACATGACCAGCACTTCTTTCTGCCGGTATTTTAAAATACAGAAGGGTATCACCTATGTACGCTTTATCACGGAACTCAGAATAGGCCATGCCTGTAACCTGCTGATAGAATCGGATACCAGTATCAGTGAAATATGCTATGAATGCGGCTATAACACCCTCTCCCACTTCATTAACATGTTTAAACTGATTACCGGGAAAACACCCATGGAGTATAAGAAATTTCATTGCCGCCTGGATATAAGATAATCTCCGCAGTAAATAAATGGCCTCCAGACAATTGTCCGGAGGCCGGTAAAACATAGACAATATATGTCGCTTTACTGCCCTTTCCGATGAAGTACTATCTATCGGGCAGTTGAAGTGCCATCGAAATTTGCGTAATTATTTACTGCGTATAGGGATCCACGTTATATGGCTTCGCTTGCCTGCGCTAAAATGCATGGATTTCCGTTTAAGGACACTATAGTCAGTTATGAGGATATTGGTTTTCACTTATACAACGGGATAAAACGCGTATCCCTCTATTCGTGGAAATTTCCGGTTGTCGTGTATATTTACATCCTATGGAGCTGAGCGATGCTATTTCACTGATTCATCACCCTTATTTCAACAGGAGTCCCCACCAGGTATGGGCAGACCTGGGCGCCGGCAGCGGCTTATTTACCTTTGCACTGGCGCATTTGCTGGGTAGCAACAGTACCATATACGCCTTTGATAAGGCGCCGGTGCAGTTGCTGTCTTTACCCGATCCACCAGGGGTAAACATTCGTACCGGGCAACTGGATTTTGTAACAACACCGCTGCCCCTGCAACATCTGGATGGCCTGCTGATGGCTAACTCCCTTCATTATGTGGCCGATAAAACCGCTTTTATACGGGAAGTACAATCACATCTGCGGCCCAATGGCATTTTCCTGGTGGTAGAATACGATACCTCTTCTGCCAATACGTGGGTACCCTATCCTGTTCCTTTTAAAGAGCTGGTACAGCTGCTCCGGCGGGAGGGCTTTGGCAACGCGGTTAAAATAAATGAACGCCCCTCCGTGTTCCGGTCAGGGAATATGTATGCGGCGCTGTTCACTAGAAAATAAGACATGGAAAAGGCGGAATGCAGCAAAGAAGCACAAAACTTACGCTCTTTGCAGCTTTCCGCCTTTGCGTGACTAACTTACCTGATTACTTCGGACGGCCTTTGGTTTTAGGAATGGCTTTACAACAATTACCGTTGCTGTTTAACGGATCTGCCAGGTATACGCCATTCACTTTCTTATCTATCTTCTCTGTATACTCCGCATCTATATTGATTCTTCCTTTCTTTATTTCATAAAACCGGGACGGGAGATAATAGATAGAATCGGCCGAAGGGTGTGCCTTAGGCGCTTCGCTACCGCCAAACTCCAGCTGCCCGTCGTGGTCATAGTCTTTTACATCGGAAGCCACTGCGCTGAGCAGGGAATCGGCAATGGAGTTGTTGATACCGAATACGATCAACCTGTTCTTATTGGGAGCGGCGGTCACCTCCAGGAATAAGAACACATTGCCACCGTCTTCAATGAGGCGGTTGCGCCGGCTGTTATATACAATCTTGTCGGGCGACAATTGGTAGGTTTTGTTGCCGTTTACGAAAATAGTGCCTTTATATACCGCAATCAGCTGTTGCTTGCTGCTGGTAAAATGAAGGTTTTCAGTGGTTTTCTGAGCCGGGGCCGGCAGGCTGATCAATAGCAACAGGCAGTAGCTGAGTCGTTGGAGCATAGTATAGTTTTTAATTCCGCCCTGAACTTAAGCAAAATTCCGCGACTTTCTGCTGCCAGATAAGTGTATGGTTTTCTCCCCGCATCATTGCATTTACCAAATGTGATTATTATATTGTTATGACTTTATACCCCGGTACAACGGATAGTTACCTCCTCTCAAAAAATAACTGTTATGAAAAAATTATGCTGCATCCTGTTACTATGCGCCTTTGTTGCCCTTCCGTCAGCCCTGCTCCGCGCTGAAAGAAGCAGTACCGCCCGTTTTTTTAGTATTGGTCTTAATGTGTACAATGGTACCACATACACCGGCTCCATTTACCTTTACGGCCCCACTAACGTCAGCGCCTATCTGGACCCGTCTTCGGGTTCTTCCTATGGCCCATTAGCCGCAGGTGTATATACCATCAACATGTATACTTCTGCCCCCGGCTCACATACCTTTACTTTTGCCGGGCAATCCATCACTACCAGCTCCGGCTACGCTACCTTCAACAATGTAAATATTACAGGTACCGTTTTCGCCAGTATCTATTAATCTGCGGTTTACCTGTTGTAAGCATTTCCCCGGGATGATCATTCATGGAGGTAACTTTCCGTGTAATTGTTTGAACAGGTAACAACGTAGATAGTGCCGGGGCAGACGCCCCGGCACCGTTATTTTACTAATGGCGGCCCCGCTTACCTTATTCTAAACAGTGCCTTATCCCATAGATGTTTTTCTACTGCCCTACCGCTAAGCTGGCGTCCACATTCCCCCAACCAAACTGGTTACTCTTATGCTGGCTCAAACTGGCAGCTCTTATCATACGCGCCACAATACTGTCTTTAGGATAAGAAGGATATTTGCTCCATACCAAAGCAGCAATACCGGCACAACTGGCGGTGGCTACAGAGGAACCACCAACGGTAGAAGGATCATTACCTGTCATGGCCGTAGAAAGCGCCAGGTGGCTGTTGGATGCCTTTTCCATTACCACCGTAAACGCTACCTTGCTTCCTACGTGGCAATTGCCACAACGGTCGGTAAGGTTATCTTTCATACCGGTGACTGCATATACTTCCGGCTGATTTGCCGGGAAAATAACGCCTATAAAACTTCCGAAAAAGCTATTGGAAGTACCGGCAGCACAAAAGATCAGTTTTTGTTTGTTATAGGCATAACGGATAGCATCTATGATCACACTCACATCAATGATGGTACCCAGGCTCATACTGATGATCTTTACATCCGGATCATCTCCGCCAAGGATATACGCATTGGTTACACCGGTTACAGTCTCTTGTGAAAGAATGACCACGTTTTCAGCAGCATGCACGGTTACCAGGTTGCTGTTATAGGCAATACCTGCCGCGCTGCCACTGGTGCCCCTGGGTGCAGCCAAAGCACCAGCCATGCTGGTACCATGCCCACAAAGATCATCAGGCGTACCTCCCGGGTAAGTTACCAGTTTCTGGATAGTTCTGCCAGAAGAAAATCCCTGGTTAAACAAACTGCCCAAATTCGGTTGATCCGGGCTCACACCAGTATCAATGATCATTACTTTTACACCACTGCCGGTAGATTTGGTCCAGGCCTGCGGAATATTATGATAGGCATAATTCCAGGATTGCTTTGCACCGGGCGTAATGTTTGTGTAGTCGGCGCCAGCCACCAGGCCTGGTTCAGCGTTATTACTGCCGCATCCAAAATTCAGCAACGTAGATTCCACGCCTACTTTGCCGTCTGAGACCTTACCCGCCATATAGGCGCCATAGCCAATAGGCTCTGCATAGCGCACCAGCTTAGAGCTCCTCAATGATTTTAGTGTAGCCATGCGACTAACCTTTACATTGATACTCGGCAGTTTGTTACGGGACAACAACACCACCTCCTTTTCTGTCAAGGCAGGATTGCCCTTTTTTTCATTCTCCACGATCAGGTTAATCACCTGCTGTTTTGCTTCTTTCCAGCTTGTACTATTCAGATCAATCGCATGAATGTTATGACTAAGATCATTGAAATCTGCTGGCTGATAACCAACAGAGAGAATGCTATCTCCCTGCACCAGGGCACTCCAGGCAATATCGTTGCCCGCCATCTCCCATTTAAAATATCCGCTGTCTGCTAATTTTCCACGGATAAAGCGATTGATAGCAGATCTGGGAACTGCCGCCACAGGGTTTTTCTCGTTTGAAATGACGCCTGTTTGTGCGTTTTCATTTTTTTGACAGGAGAACAAGGCCAGGCACATCACTCCTGTCATCAGCCAATTAGAAGTTTTCATCTGTAAGAGTTAATTGATTAAAAAATAAATGGATAAAAGATTTTGGATTTCGGGTTTATGCAACGGTTCACCGTTAGCGGATACAGGATAAGCCTGGTTCCGCTAAAAATAGTATTCCCTTTGCCCGGACCATTAAATGGCCGGCAGTAAAACAGTTTTCGTTTTCGTGCAGATATAAAAGTTATATGCCGCGTGAGGCACACAGAATATTTACATCAACGTAAACAAAAAGTGATGTTGCTATATAAATTGCTGGGGCTTGCTGTGCAGGTGGAATGCGGAGCAGAGCATTTGCTATTAGTGCTTACTATTAATTAACAGGGCTTCAATAAATATAGGAATAATTCTTTAAGCTATATAATTTTAATATAAAAAAGTTCCCCTTCATTAAAACTATGCACGACCCCGATAACTAATGCAGCTGCATTTACCACAGTATATCTTGTGAAATAAAAGCCACACCAACCGCCATAATAAAGCATTGTAGCGTAAATATATTTTTTCACAAGGATGAGCGTGATCACGAAAATACTTCCCTAACACGCTTCTGGTATGTTAATTGCTTTTGGGGCATTGACTATTATTCTGTAACCAAAAATTTTAGTTTATGAAATCAATGCTTAAAATTATTGGGATACTACTATTAGCCGTCATCGTATTTGCATCTTGCAGCAAAAATACTGACCCGGCAGATACAGATATTTTTGCAGGCACCTTCAGGGGAAAAATCGGCTACATTGATAATGAAAAAAATATTAGCCAGGCGAATGGCAGTGTCTTCGTTACCAAGATAGATACCCGTTATGATTTCCGTTTTTCTGATGGTATTCCGGACCTCACCGGCGTGCAGTTTGAAAAAAAAGACGCTAACACCTTAACAAGTGTTGGATCAGATGGCACCGGACTTATTACCATTAATAAAGATAAACTGGTGATTGGATTTACCAGGAACGGCAGGACCTGGACAGCTGACTGTAACCGCTAAAAATATATTAATTATTGCCCGGCGCATCAGCGAAAACAAGCTAATGCGCCGGGTTATTTATGATCGCCTGCAATACGTCCAGCGCAATACAATTAGTAGTAACGGTAACGCCAGTATGAATCCACCGATAACTGCAATAGCCAATGGCTGATGCAACTGCGCGCCGGTACCTATTCCCATGGCAATAGGCATTAAGGCAATGATAGCCCTATGACCGTCCTTCACCCGGAAGTCTACCCATTTCGATATCCATAAGATCAATTTCCAGCCAAAAGTAATTAGCTGCCGAAAAACTGCATATCAATTTATTGTTAACATATTTTTTTAAACTCCTGGGACAGCATTTCCAAAATGCCAGAGATTACTTTACCTTCAGGTTATAAATAATTGTCATGAAGATCATCAAAAAACTCTTATGGGTATTACTGGGCATATTGCTCATCATCCAGTTCTTTCGTCCGGCGCCCAATGTATCCGCTGCAGTGAGCGACCATGACATTATGAAGGCCTACCCGGCTTCCCCGGAGGTACAGGCCATATTACAACGCGCCTGTAATGATTGTCATAGCAACAATACCATTTATCCCTGGTATTCAAAGATACAACCGGTAGCATGGTGGTTAAATAATCATATTGTAGATGGTAAACGTCATTTGAACTTCAGCGAATTTTTGGGCTATCGCATTGCCCGTCAATATAAAAAAATCGGAGAAGTAGCTGAAGAAGTGAATGAAGGCGGTATGCCATTATCTTCCTATACACTGGTACATACCAACGCAAAACTGAGTGCTGACGAGAAAAAACAAGTGAACGACTGGTGTGTTGGCATCCGTACAGCGATGCAGGCAAAGTACCCGGCCGACAGCCTGGTAATGCCTAAGCGGAAAAAAGCTTAGTGCTTATTAAAATACAACGCCCAGTGTAAATACATTGGCATTGACAGACCGGGTACCGAAATTAACCGACTGCCCGTCTTCCGCAATGCTTTTTGGAGACCGGTATTTATATCCCCGGTAAACATAGGAAATAAAAACGCCCATGGTGTTGAAGTGCCATGCTACGCCGGCACCGGCGCCATAAAAGAATTTACCCGACTGGTTGTAGGTAATGGATTGCTGACCACCACCGGTAGACAAGGGTACATTTTCGGTACGGTCTACACTGTATACATTATATCCAAACTGCCCGTTGATATAGGGCTCGATGTATTTAAACCGGTGCTTTACTTTCAGGTCCGCAAATACCGGCATCAGGGTGCGGCCTTCAAAGGAGGTAACTTCTACCCCGGGGCCAATGCCGATGGCATTAAATAATTCCACGTTACCTGTTAATCCTCCACCAATACTACCATCATGCGCCATTACATATACATACCCGCTCAACAACTTATTGATTTGGGCAAATCCCAAAGCGGGCAACAGCAGTAAACAGCATAGTAACTTTTTCATAACTGCCTTTTTATCGGGTTCTTTCTTGTGTAACAGCCAGCTAATCGATATTGTTGCCTGTTACCGGGTTCAATTTGCTAAAAAGCCCTGCAAATATGCCGCTGTATGCCCGTATACAGCTACATATTTACAAGGACTTTAAATAGCGTTTTTTAGCAGGCCCGTGTATTTGCTAAAAAACCGAACAGGATGCAATGTTAGATACCCGGGGTGACAACCCTATGTCAGCAGTTACCAGGAAAATTATTTCAATGGCCAGGCCTCCTGGTGATGCGGCGTATATTGGATAATCTTTGCCACCAGCGCTGCGATGGCCGGTCCACTATATTTCTCCACCATATGCAACGCCCCGTCGATACCGGACGATACGCCGGATGCAGTGACCAGGCGGCCGGCGTCCACATACCGTACATCCCTTACCAGCCGGGTACCGGGATACCGCGTCCCGAAATCCGTTGAAGCATACCAGTGCGTGGTAGCCGGCTTATCTTTGAGCAGTCCGGCCTGTGCCAGGAAATAAGCCCCGGTACATACCGACATCATCACCCCGGCCCCGTCTGTTAACCGCCTGAGCCACCCCATAAAAGCGGCATTACTCATCAATGAATCGATGGTTTCCAGGGGCGCGCCAGGGATCACCAGGATATCTGGCGGAGGAAAGGCCCCCTGCCCGCTGTACCCGGGCCGTATCGCGATGGTGTTGCGTTCAGTGGATACGATCTCCGGGGTCATTGCCAGGGAATATACCTGGTACTTCCCCCCGGTTACTCCGGCAGCTTTTACAAATACATCGGTAGCACCGGCGAAATCGAGTAATTCCACGCCGGGATACAAGAGTACGGCTACCCGGTATACTTTACTGGTGTCCGCCTGGGCATTACTTCGCGTAGCAACGCTAAGAAAGAGCAGGAAGATAAGATATTTCTTTAGCATAAAACAGCTTTGATGAAGGCATAAAATTATACCTGCATAGCAGAGAAGTAGCTTTACAAAGCGGGATAAGTTGTTAGAAAAACGGGGAAATACGAAACGGTCGGGCTGATGTCGTTTTAATTTAAAATAACCTGTCCGGGATGGACCTGGTAGGTAAGTTGGGTGACGGCACTCAGGTTATCCAGGAATATTTTGATGTCTTCGTCTTTATTAACGCCACCGGTAAACCGGAGATCCACCAGGGAAGGATTGTTATTCACTACTACAGACACCCCATACCATCTCTCCAGCACTGCTTTAATTTCAGCGATACCTGCATTCTGGAAGAAATAGCGGCCTTCTTTCCAGGACAGCTCTGTGCCTTGATTGGTGTTGTGTACCACAATTTCATCGTTGCTGGTCGTTGTAGCGGTGGTACCGGCTTTCAGGAGCATCTTTTGCTTAGCCGTCTGAATATTTACGGCGCCGCTTACCAATGCTACCCGGGTATGATTATTATCGTAGGTATTGACGTTAAAGGCGGTTCCCAGCACCTGTATATCTCCGTTACGCGTATGTACCATAAACATGCGACCGGGGTCTTTGGCTACGTTAATATAGGCTTCTCCGTTAATCCATATTTCTCTTTTACTGCCAGAGAATGCAAGGGGCAGGGATATGGTAGTATTGGCATTTATTTGTATATCTGACCCATCGTTTAGCTGGAGGCTAAAGATTTTACCGGGCGGTACTATCAGCTGGCCGGTACCGTTCATTTCTGCGGGTGCTTTTACCAGGAGCGCTCCCCTGCTGCGATCGAATTGAATGCCATATTGACTGAAATGTGTTCTTTCATCATCCAGGTTGATACTTCTGCCATCCGGGAGTACCAGGCGGGTGTTTTTCCCGCTTGGTTGCGCCGGAGCATTAACAGCTAGTTTAGGTTTAGCCGGGGCGAAATAATTCCCTTTGTATGCCAAAAGGATGATCGCCAATAACGCGGCTGCAGCTAATAAGGCTGCTATGCCGCTTTTGGGGGAAGCCAATATGGATAATGGCCGTTGCCTTTTTCTTTCAATTACTGGTGCAGGCCTTTCGATGGGAGCTAATGGTTCCCATAAGCGATCATCATGGAGCCTGACAAAATGACTATCGATATCTTCATGAGCATAACGCGAACAAAACTCCTCCCACCTGGCCTTTAAGGCCGGGTCGTCTTCCATCATTTCGTTTAAGCTGTTCAGTTCCCGGTCAGGTAAAGCATTCGACAGCTTCAATGTGAAATAAATTTCTATTTCTTCTTCGGTAAGTTTACCCATGATATCTTAAAAAACGCAGTACCCTTGTTAATCTTTACGCCTAAGCACAATCTATATATTTCATTTTCAGGGATTTGATGGCATGATTAAGATGCACATCAACCGCATAGGTGTTTACGAACTCAGATATGGCAATTTCACTAAATGTTAAAAGTTATGGTTTATTAATGCCGTTCAATCGCCCCAATAGTACAGCATATAGCGCGTTCAAAAAGTTAACAGAATTATCAAGCTGGCTATAAGCGATAAAATTCTCTATCCTATTTACTAACGAGATAAAACCAAAAATGGTTTTTGGACGTACTTATTTAATTTGGTTAAAGGTTTGTTAAGTGACAGATGGACAGGTGTCACGGGCAATTTACCTGGAAATGCGTTTACCAAAACAAGTCAACTAAACTAACATTGTCACGCTGGTAGGGTTTTGAGATTCAACGGTGTTTCCACCACTTAATGCTTCATTTATGACCATTTTTACCTATAGAGCATTTATTATAGGGATACTTTGTTTATTTACTTTTCATACAACGGTGGCCTTTCAGCAACCAGGAACCAGGTTGCCGGATGATATACCTGTTACCCTCCGTTTTACCAACGTCGAAATTGCAGAAATTCTGAACAGCATCCAACAACAAACAGGATTCATCTTTTTCTATAGCAACAACCTGCTCAACAACAAAGAGCGACGCACGATTAAGGTCAGCAAGGTCCCATTAGAACAGGCCCTGACGCTGATCCTGGACAATAAAAAATTCAGCTGGATCATCGACCGGAAACACAGGTCCGTTCGTATTGTGAGCCGCGAAGTCCAACGCCCTTCACCCACCATTGTAACCTCCGACTCCAGCTCTACGAGCACTATAACCGGGCAGGTAACAGATAAATCCGGTACTCCCCTGATCGGCGCCACCTTACGTATAGCCGGCACCGGTATAGGCGCCCTGTCGGACGCTGATGGAAAATTCACCCTCCAGCAAGTACCCCCAAATGCCCTGCTGCAGGTGACCTTTACCGGGTTTCAGCGCCAGGAACTCCTTATTACAGGTAGCCAACAAGACCTGCAAATAGATCTGGCGCCCAGCCCCAGCGAGTTAGGACAAGTAGAAGTGCTGTCTACCGGGTATCAGCAATTACCCAAAGAGCGGGCAACAGGGTCGTTTGATTACCTGGATCACCAGTTGCTCAACAGGAGTGTGAGTACAGACATCCTAAGCCGTTTGGAGGGTGTATCGAGTGGAGTGCTCTTCAACAAAGCGGCCAACCGGGTGGGTTTTCCGGGAAACGGCGGCGATCCCGCCATCAGCATTCGTGGCAGAAGTACCCTTTTTGCGAATACTGCGCCCCTTGTCATCCTCGACAACTTTCCATACGATGGAGATCTTTCCAACATCAATCCAAATGATATAGCATCTGTCACTATATTAAAGGATGCCGCGGCCGCCTCTATCTGGGGCGTTCGCGCCGGAAATGGTGTGATAGTACTTACTTCGAAGATGGGACAACGCAATCAAAAGCCCGTTATCTCATTCAACACCAATGTCACCATCGCCGGAAAACCTGATTTGTATGCGATACCACAGCTGACAAGTAAAGCATATGTAGACCTGGAAAAATTTTGGTTTGACCATGGAAAATACGATATCCCTCTTTCGTATATACCCTATATGCAGCAATCCCCTGTCATTGATATCCTGGATAACGAAAAAAAAGGACGCATTAGCCATGCCGATGCGGAGCAACAGCTAAACACGCTTTCTTCCATAGATACCAGGAGCGACTATTCAAAATATTTTCTCAGAAAAGCCATCTATCAGCAATATGCCTTAAATATGTCTGGTGGCAGCCAAAATGACCAATACTATCTTTCTGGCGGTTTTGACAGGAACTTATATAGTGCCGTCCCCGACAACTATAACAGGTTTACCTTAAATGCAAGAAATACCTATAAACTATTACAGGAACGCCTGGAGTTAACCAGCGACCTGTTTTTTACTAAAAGCCTGACACGTTCCAACCCTACACGCTACAGCTCTTTGTACCCCTATGAAAAAGTTGTTGACAGCAAAGGAAATGCACTACCGGTTATACGGGACTTCCGCCAGGCCAGCAAAGACGAATTGTCCAACCCCGACTATCTCGATTGGAATTACTACCCGTTTAATGAACGGTTGAACAATAATAACAAAACCGATCTTTCAGACTACAGAATAAATATAGGGCTAGAGTATAAGATTATTCCTGCATTACTTAGCCTGCATATCAACTACCAATATCAACAAGGTAATACCGATCAAGATATCCTCATGGCTCAGTCGAGCTATACGACCCGCTTACTCATCAATCAGTTTACGCAGATTGATCCCGCTGGCAATATTACTTACCCGGTACCACTGGGGGCTATTTTTGCCAATAACACCGCTAATTACAACAGTAATACAGGAAGGGCACAGCTTAATTATAATCAAACATTTTCAGCCAAACACCAGGTAACCGCCATTGGAGGTTTTGAAATAAAAGATTATAACAGTTTTACCCGCCGGACTACTTTGTATGGATACAACCCGGACAATGCAACTAATGTTCCCGTTGATTACTTTACTTACTTTACCAGGCTATTTGATGGTAACCCGGACAGGATTCCCAATATGGATGGACAGGGTGGCATCTCAGATCGTTTCCTGTCGTACTATATCAATGCCGCCTACACTTATGATCACAAATATTCGTTTTCGGTCAGTGCCAGGAGGGATGAATCAAATCTTTTCGGCGTAAATGCCAACCAGAAGGGAGTGCCGCTTTATTCATCCGGAGTCAGTTGGTTGATAAGCAGGGAAAAATTCTATCACCTGGACGCCATCCCCTACCTGAAAATCCGGATAACGCATGGATACAATGGTAACCTGAGTAAAACCCTTTCCGCATATACCACTGCCAAGGCAGATGGCCTCAACAATTATGGCGCACCGCAACAGGTGATTATAAATCCCCCCAATCCCGACCTGAGTTGGGAAAAAGTAAATATTCTCAATGCCGGACTTGATTTTGTCGCCAGGAATAACAGGCTAAATGGAAGTATCGATTTCTTTTCCAAGAAAGGTCAGAATCTTATCGGCAATAGCCCGGTAGCACCTCAGACAGGCAATACGCAATTCACAGGTAATACAGCCGACATGCTCACCAAAGGTATTGACCTAACGCTCAATAGTATTAACATAAAAGGGGCATTTACCTGGACAACCAACTTCCTGTTTAGCTATGTCAGGGACAAAATCACCGACTATAAACTTCAGACAGGCATAAATAACAATTACGTACAATCGAACTATATAAACCCCATCGTAGGGCGCCCCTATTCGGCCATATTTGCGTATGCCTGGGCGGGTCTTGACAACAACGGAAATCCGCAGGGGATCGTAGGTGGAAAGATCAGTGAAGATTATGGCGCCATCCTGAACTCTACCAACCGGGAGGGATTGGTGTATAAAGGCCCGGCAAGTCCTTCTTTCTTCGGAGGCATTCGTAACAACTTTTCCTATAAGGGCGCCGAGCTGTCGTTTAACATTACCTATAAAATGGGTTACTATTTCAGAAGAGGATCCTTCAATGCCACTAACGACAGCTATCAGCAGGCCGACTACGACAAGCGTTGGCAACATCCCGGAGATGAGAAAACTACCAGCGTTCCTTCCCTGACATACCCGGCAGATGATCAACGGGATGCCTTTTATAACGGGGCTGAAACGCTGGTGGAAAAAGGCGATCAAATTCGCCTGCAGGATATCCAGGTAGCTTATACGTTACACCGAAAAAACAATAAGTTTCCGTTTAGTAGTACAAAAATATATGGATACGTTAATAACCTGGGGATACTATGGCGGGCCAATAAACTGAAACTCGATCCGGATTTTGTGGGGAATGGAGGATATACCCTACCTACTCCCCCCAGCTATTCCATCGGAGCAACCTTCAATTTCTGATACTTAAACTTTTGCTATGGCTCACTATAAAAAATACACGGTATTGTTGACCTGCCTGCTTTGCATTGCCTGCTCCAAAAGCGACTTCCTCGACAAAAAGCCCAATACCAATATTGTGATTCCCAACAGTGTAGCCGACATGATACAGCTATTAGACAACCAGAATATCTTCAGGTCAAATAGCGCTTCCATGGGGATTATGTCAGGAGATGAATATTACTATGCTTCCGCTGATGTGTACCATGCGCTGGCGACAAAAACGGAAAAAAATTGCTATATATGGAGCCAGGATATCTATACCGGTGAAATTGCCATTCCTGACTGGAACATGCCGTATCAATCGATCTACTATTGCAACGCAGTATTGGAGCAATGGGACAAGCTGGAACCAGAACAAAAAAACAGCGTGCCCGGGCAATTTGTCAGGGGCGCGGCACTTTTCTTCAGAGGTTTCTCATATTATAATCTTGTTTCTGTTTTTTCACCAGCCTATGACGAAAGTACAAAAACAACCGACCTGGGCGTCCCCATAAAAGAATCGGCTAATATCAATGAAATTAAACAGCGTGCAACGTTGGGAGACACCTATAGCCAGGTACTTTCAGACCTGACGTCCTCCATAGGCTACTTCTCCAACACCTTTCCAGTACAGAATCGCAACAGGCCTTCCAAAGCGGCCGCCTATGCCCTGTTGGCGAGGGTATGTTTGAGTATGCGAAATTACGCCAGTGCAGCGAAATATGCCGATAGCAGTTTATCCTGCTATAACAAGTTAATTGACTACAATACACTTGATACCACTGCCAGGTATCCCCTCACCATTTACAACGATGAACTCCTATTATTAAATGCTACCGCTGTTTACTATGGCGCCGTTTTAACAGGATCTGCCTCCCTGGTGAATATCGACAGCAGCTTAATTAGCCTGTTCGATAGCAATGATTTAAGAAAACCTGTTTTCTTCAGGAATGAAACAGGGGCATTCATACCCAAAACAGTGTATGCTGGGAGCGGATCATATCCCTTCACAGGACTTGCTGTGGATGAAGTTTACCTGGTAAAAGCCGAAAGCGATGTCAGAACCGGCAGGCTAAACGAAGCCATTGCCGCCATGAACACATTATTAACAAAAAGGTACAAGGCCGGAACATTTAAATCCATTACACAGCAACCCGCCGACCAGCTATTGCGCTCAATCCTGTTAGAAAGAAGAAAAGAGCTGGTATGGAGGGGCACCAGGTGGACAGATTTAAAACGCTTAAACAAGGAAGGCGCAAATATTACTTTAAAGAGGGAGCTGGATGGTAAGACATTCACTCTTTCCCCCAATGACCCCAGATATGTGATGCCCATTCCCATAGACGAAATAGCGATTAGTAATATCCAACAAAATATAAGATAGTATGAAAAATTGCCTGCTATCAATTTTTCTGATGACTACCTTATTACACCACGCCTTTTCAAACGCCCCCGGAAATTGCGCAATCAGCTTCAAAGTAACCATTTCTGATGCTTCACTTATTGGGAAAGACCTCCGGGTGGAGCAATATATCTATTACACACCAGCTACCATTGGAACATTCTGTAGTACGTTCACTAAAAAAATAACCGGTAAAACGCTGTCCTTTTCTATTAAACAGGATCAGACCTTTGCATATATCAGGATTGTGCCACCAGCTCCTTACCTGGAGATTACCGATAAATTATTGCTGACCACATCGGGAGATGATATTGTCGTAAAACTGGATGGGGGCAAGGTCACTTTTATGGACGCCCCCCAATACCAATGTCAATGGGAATTAGCATTGGTGCCCCCTGAAACCACTTCTGAGATAACGCCAGACGATGCCAGTACGTTAGAAAGAAGATTCAAAGAACTGGACGACGTAATGGCCAGGCAGCTGTCGATACTTGCGGGGTACAAGACGAAGATCGATCGGCGTTCATGGGACATTCTCGAAATGAATGTTGTATATAAAAGTTATTCAGATAAGCTGACCTATTTCATATTCTACTTCCGGCAATCAAGGGATTCAATTATGCGGAGCAAAATGGCTGCAATTGTTGAAAAATTGATGGCGAGTATTGATTCGGCAGCAGTGAACCCCGCAACAGCACTCAATTCATCTCCATACCTGTACTACCTGTATCTAAAGGAAAGATGCCATGCAGAATCCCGTTATTTCAGTAACGACCCTAATAGCGACTACGGATTTAACGAATTACATTCCAGCTTTATGCAGCACTACTCCGGTGTAACCCGGGACAGGCTGTTAACTACATTAATATTTTCTACTAACTTTTTTGGAAAGATAAATTTACTGGATGTCCTGGAAAGAGATTTGCCTATCATTGCGGATCCTCTCAGCAGAAGTCTGCTTACAAATAAACGTAATGCATTGGGACGGGGGAAAAAAGCTTACCCATTCAAATTACCGGATGAACATGATCAATGGGTATCCCTGAGTGACTTTAAGGGGAAGGTAGTCATATTGGATTTCTATTTTAACGGATGTACCGGATGTGCGTACCTGGTCAGTGCCATTGAACCGGTTTACCAGGAATTCAGGAACCATCCCAATGTAGCTTTCGTATCTGTTACGATCGATTCATCCAAAGCGCTCTTCCTTGAGTCAGTAGCGTCGGGCATTTATACACATAAAGGAGGCATTAACCTGTACACTAACGGGGAAGGAATGGATCATGCCATCATAAAATACTATGGCATTACAGGATATCCGAAGCTTATCATCATTGGAAAAGACGGGAATATTGTTGATGGCGATCCACCCATACCGACAAACAATGGTTCCAACTCCGTAGATAAGCTAAGATCCATTATTGCCAATGCTATTGATACCACCAACAGCATAGACTGATATTGTGGAGGTTGCCTTTGGGCAACCTCCACAAACAGCCTCCTATCAAGGTAAATAAATCTTGTTAACATTCGTTTTTACCGAACCGCCGGCTGCCAGGATTTGAGTAGCCGTTGGCGTTACACCTGCTCCGAAATCTACCGGAGAGCTATAAGCACAAATCCTCGTAGATGAACTGGCGCAATTCGCAGCGTCGTAGGTAGTTGTCAGTTTGGTATAGGTACCATTGTTGAGTAAATTCACATAGGTGTAGTCGATACGGTGATTGGCGGCATAGGCGGTAGCCAGGCCAACGAAAGCGGCTGTTGCAGCCATGGCAAATTTTACGATTTTCATGTTTAGAGACTTTTAATGATTAACGATAGTGATTGAATGTTACTTACAAGTAATATGTTAGATTTTATGTTGCCTGTGATTGATTGTATTACCAGGATGGCTATCCCAGTACGTTCTGTTCGTTTGTCCTGGCCACGGATGTTTCTCCCATCAACCAAAATGCCAGTCCAATCAGGAGCATAATGGCTACATTCAGTACCAAATGCTCATTCCAGGTTAATGAAGAAATGAATCCTCCACAAGTACAAGGGATCTTCCCATAGTAGTTCAACTGTACTAACCCAATATATCCCGTGAACAACGTCATCAACGCCAGGGATAGATATAGTCCGGTTTTTCTGGTGAGTGGTAACACGAGCAGTATTACTGCCAGTATTTCTGCCGTCGGCACCGCATAAGTAAGAAAGGTACTAAACCAGGGAGCAAAAGGTTGGGCTTTCATCGTTAACACATACTCATGAAATTTCATCAGTTTGCTGGCAGGAGTATATACGAACAGGAATACCAATCCCATGATGATGAGCTCCAGCATTACTTGTTTCTTTTTCATTGCATTGTCTTTTGTCAATAATGTATTCGTTTTAACATCAGCTGGATGAAGGGAGGAGAATAATACACGTATCGCGTGGTATCATTATTATGATCGCATTTTCGGTTTTCAATTACTTTAAACGGCATCCTCATGACCTGGTTTCCTTAACGACAAATAGCTTCACTTCTGACATGATAATTTCAATGCAGAAGGAATCTTGCTGGACATAGTATAACTTTCCGGTTACCTCTTATGGAATAATGTTGGCATTTCTTTGTGTTGCAAAACTAATTTTTGCCACTGCGCTATATCTGCAGTGGGCAAAAATTCATAGTAGGGAAACCTGGCATGGCGCCTCTTACTTTTCCTGGGTAAGTTGCAGCAGCAAAGTTGTTTCTGCATTGTCAAACGGGCTACCATCCCTGTGAAAAATATCATGATACCACAGCACGGGCTCCTCTTCTCCCCCCTTATTTCCCTGCGGGAAATTTGTTTGTGTTTTGCCGGCCACCAGCCCCCAGTTGATGGCCGCGATATTGTTTTTCTTCAACATCGGCGTAATAATGGCAAACGTACTCTTGTTAACCCGCTTCATATACTCCGTACAAAACAGGGGCCTGTCGTACTTCCTGAGGCTATCAATTGCCTCCTGCATCACTGTGGAGTCCCGGTAATTGTGAAAGCTGATCACATCAGAGTTTTCCAGCTGAAAGGCATTGAAATCTTTGAAATCCTTGTTCCAGATGCCGATTGTTACCGGTTGGCTCAAGGCTATCGCCCGGGCCCAGGCCACTACATTCTTCAACAACGGCCAGCTTTTATCACCGTGCCCGAAATGACCTGGCTCATTGTACAAGTCCCAGGCCAGCACCCGGGTGTCATCTTTTAAAGCCGTTAATATATCTGTTACGTAGCGGTGTAGCGTATCCATTAATGCGGGTTCCCTGTCTATCCGGCCTCCCGGGTCTTTCAACCAGCGACTGTTATGCACGCCGGGAACAGGCGGTTCCTGTGGGCCACCATGGTATTCATCCCGCCAACAATCATCGAAGAAAACGAACATCGTTTTTACCTGGTGTTTATCCGCTATCGTCAGGTATTGCCCGATCCGCTGCTTAAACCCGGCAGGATCCTGTACCCAGGCCTCGTGGTGCAGGTATACACGCATCACGTTCATTCCTACTAATGCCGCATACCCCAGCTCCCGGTCTATTGTTTGTGGATCAAACGTGGCAGGCTGCCACATTTCCAATTGATTTACCGCCGTAGAAGGAATAAAATTAGCGCCGCAAAGCCACGGCTGAGCGGCATACCACCGTTGTGCTTTATCCTTACCCCAGGGCTGCTGCGCGTGGGTTGCCAGTGAATAAACTGAGAGTAATAATATAATGCGGGTAAAATAACGATTCATAGTATTGGTACTGGAAGATAACAAAATTGATTCCCTGCATGACTACATACCATGTCGAGGTGACACAATTAAAGCAATTCCGGGGTAACTAGTGTTAATCGGATGTTATGATTTGTTGATTCAGAGTATATATTATCTTTTTAAGCTATTATTCGGACGTGTGCCGACTGTCTTGCCAGATCTTATTAATTTCCCATTTACATATTCCTCTTCTTTCAATAACATTCCTTCTTTGTTGTAATATTTCCATATTCCTGTTCTGATTGGTTGATACCATGTCGATGTATCACGATGACGTTTCCCGGTTACAGGGTTTACAGCCCAACCATGAACTGTATCTAATTTAACAGCATCCGTGTAGCGACCGCTAAATACCATACTGCCATTGGATACCCTATGGCGTTCAAAATACATTTTCCCTTTACAACTAATCAACAGCATCCTTAAATAATAAGTCTCTCCCTCCTTAATCGTCATGGTATCTGAAGATTTGTCCAAGTAAGGTATTCCAGTTTTAATAGCATCAATATAAATTGACACCTTACATACATCATCACTAGTTTTGTGTTGGGCATTTGAGCGATATGCTAATCCAGTAAAAAGAATAAACATCCAAGTCCACTGAAAATTGAATTGAGCTAACATTTACGTTAATATTATTCTGAAAGGATTACACGTTTCTATAGTTATCATTCTTCAGGCGCTACAACCGTAAAGGCAACACAAACAATAAAGGAACAAGTTTTCCGGCACAGGAACCGGGCTTCCATTTAGGCATCTTATTCACTGCATTGACCAACGCTCGTTCCGCCGGTGACCATTCAGACGGCGATTTATTCAGGATTCCCACAGCAATTACTTTCCCGGTTCTATCAATTACAAAACGGCAGAAAAAAGTAGCCTGGAACTGATCTTGCTCAGAATTTCTGAAATTTCTGACAAGGAATCTCATTAATGCCGACTCTCCTCCGGGGAATTCCGGCATGTGGTCTATTTGTGTAAAAACGTTCATCCCTGCCAAAGTGTCGAACTGATGTGGGCATGTCTTTAATTCTGGGCTGCTGTAGCCTAAGCGTAGAAGGGTGGTTAATATTGTGATGATGATTATTTTCATCGTGTAGTTATAGGAATATCCATTTCATCATATAGAATTTACTATTTCCCCCAAGCTAGTACAAAAAAACAAATTCCAATAAAGTCCTAATATCACGAGTACTCATCCGTGCTACCCGGCGCCCCTTGCTACACTTTCACCACCGCAATCAGTGCCGCCAATATCGTTGCACCCAGCAACACGTAGTATGCCCATCTCGACAGCGGCCGTTTATCATAGATACCATTGATTACTCCCACCAGTAAAAATAAACTCAGTTTAGGGACGACCTTGTAATAGTTGACTACCGGGTATTTCAGGGCTACCAGGGCAATACCGGTGCATAGGATCAGGATGCCCAGTGGAAGTCCCCACTTGTCTTTCGCAGGTTGTTTTATGGGAAATAAAAGCGCCAGGCGGCATAAATACAACAGGAAAGCGCTCACGTGAAGGATCAGTATAATGTTGAATAACAGCATGTGAATAAAATTGATTTGTTATACCTGCAAAGCTATTCCGGCGCGCCTTGTTTTTGATGCACCTGGGTTAATAAATTGACTTACTTCAAAGAAAAGCTCGACATCCCTGGTGAACGTTCCTGCTGCCGGATATACGCCAGGGTCACCTGTTCAATATAGCTATAGAGCTGAAAGAGCCAGCTGGCCTGGGTAACACCCGGCAGCCGGTTCTAAATACGGGCATAGCAGGCCAACAGACACCCCGTTAAATACGCAGGAAAATGAAATTACAGCGCCTAAACGCATGCTATTTGCGCGGTTAAAATTGGTACATCAGGATAAATGCCGCCCGGTAACCAGGCTGGCCGACTTTTTTTCATGGGAGATAAACACTTTACTGCAATTATTTGTATTAGAAAAGAACATAAAACATTCTCTTATGCAAGACCCTAACCACCCCGAAAAATTCGTTCCCCGAGGCGCTGTGGCCTTCTTTATATTATTGGTAGTCATCGGGTTAGTGATTTGGTTCGGTATCTATTTTCTCATGCTTTCCAGGATCTAAATCATCGTCGTTATGATCGATAAATTTGAGAGAAACGTTATTATTACAGCATTCTGCCTGTCATGCCTGTTCATTTTTTCCCTCCTGTATGCCATGGGCTCCAGAAAGGCAGATGTAACAGAATGCCTGCCCTACGACAAATCGTATGAAACTGCCCGGGTAAACCAAGTCGACAAATCCACCTACCAGATCTTCTATGTGGCCAGGATGTGGAACTTCGAACCTGCTATTGCCTACATTCCGGTAGGCAGTGAAGTAGACCTGTTTCTTACCTCCCTCGATGTGGTACACGGTTTCGATATTTATAATAAAAATGTGAACCTCATGGGCGTTCCCGGTGGCGTAGCCAAAACTACAATCCGATTCGATCAGCCAGGTGTATACAAGGTGGTATGCCACGAATTCTGTGGCACTGGCCATCAAAATATGCAGGCCGAAATCATAGTCAATTTTCCCAAAAAATAATCAACAATGAATGTCAGCAGGTTCCTGAAGAACGTTATACTGGTCGAATTATTTGTACCGGTACTGTTACTCACCATTGGTATTTACCATGGCCTCATGCAGGTGATTTACCGCGCCGGCGTTATACATCAGGCATCGGTGGCTAAACTGGACTATTACCAGGGATTAACCCTCCACGGCGTCATCAATGCCATTGTACTCACCACCTTCTTCGCGGTGGCCTTCGGCCATGCTACCATCACCTTTTATCTCAAACGGGAACCTAATCCCAAAGCTACTATGTTGTCTCTCATTCTCATGGTAGCAGGTACACTGATGGCAGCGGTGGCTATACTGTCGGGCAAAGCCTCCGTACTTTATACTTTCTACCCGCCATTGAAAGCGCATCCCGCCTTCTATATCGGTACCGCCATGCTGATTGTTGGCTCCTGGGTGGCTTATTGGGACTGGGCCATCATGTATGTACAATGGAAAAAAGCAAACCGCGATATCAACACCCCGCTTGCCGTAATCGGAACGCTGGTCAATTTCACCATCTGGTTTGTCTGCACGCTGGCGGTTGCCTATGAAGTACTGGTATTACTGGTACCCTGGAGCCTGGGCTGGACTGCCACCGTTAACGTAGTGCTGGCACGTACCCTATTCTGGTTCTTTGGACACGCCCTGGTATATTTCTGGCTGCTCCCCTCTTATATCATGTTTTATACCTTGCTGCCCAAACTGGCCGGAGGTAAACTCTACTCAGGCACCGCCGGACGCATCGCTTTTTTCCTCTTCCTCATCCTCTCCATTCCCATCGGTGTGCATCACCAGTTTGGCGATCCATCTATAGGCAGAGGTGTTAAACTCACCCAGTCGGTGCTCACCTTCGGCGTAGCCATTCCCAGCTTTATTACCGCTTTCACTATTGCCGCATCACTGGAATACGCTGCCCGTCAGCGCGGGGGTACAGGCCTGTATAAATGGATATGGAAACTTCCCTTCTTCCGACAAGATGTATACCTGTTCGGCTACCTGATCAATGGACTGATCCTTTTTATTTTCGGTGGACTAACCGGCCTGGTAAATGCTTCCTATTCGCTGAACAACGTAGTGCATAACACCGCTTTTATACCCGGGCACTTTCATCTCACCGTAGCCGGCCCCGTGTTTCTCGCCATATTGGGTATGTCGATTTTTCTCGTCTCCCAGCTTACCGGAAAAAAAATATTCCTGCCGGTTATCAATACTATTATCCCCTACCTGTGGACCGTAGGCGTGCTTATATTCTCAGCCGGCCTGATGTGGGGAGGATTGATGGGTGAACCTCGCAGAACCAATATGGGACTCACTTATCTCAATCCTGCCAGCGAACAGTTTCACTCTTACTGGGTGATTTCCAGTATGCTGGGACTCGCAGGCGGTGGCATCATGTTTATTGCAGGCTTCCTTTACTTCGTGGTCTTCTTCGGTACCTTTTTCCGGAAACCCTCCTTCACCCCTGTCATCGATTTCCCCGTGAGCGAAAGCCTCCACCCGGAAAAAAGAATTCCCCTGTTCGATACCTTCCGCCCCTGGCTGGCACTGATGGTCCTCATTATACTGATGACCTATATACCTGCCATCTCAGACGCACTGAACAACACAGGCAGAAACGCGCCGCCTTACCTTCCCTCCGATCCTACACCTATTATCAATAAAAAATGAATACGCACAATTTCCATATACTCTCCTCCTGGAAAGCAGCACTGATAACATTAATCGGGCTTCCGCTGCTAGCCTGGAGCATCGTGTACTGGACCGAAAATAAATTTGGAACACTACCCCTCTATAGCCGTAATCAGCAATTGGCATCCACTGAAAGAGAAGCGGTATACCTTCCCCCCTTCTCCTTTATTGATCAGAACCAGCAAGCGACTACGAATGCCTGGCTGCAAAACCACATCTGCGTGGCAAATTTCTTCTTCACATCCTGCCCGGTAGTATGCCCCAAAATGATGCATCAGCTACAGCATTTAGCGGCGGCAGACAGCAGCATACGTATACTGTCGCTTACCGTAGATCCCGACCGGGATACCCCGGCTACATTACAACATTATGCCGCCAAATGGAACATATCGCCCCATACCTGGAAACTGCTCACCGGCAACAAAAAGAACCTCTACTATTTTGCCCGCAAAGGACTATACCTTACTGCCACAGATGGCGATGGAGGAAAAGATGATTTCATTCATAGCGATAACATCGTATTACTGGATCAACAGCAACGCATCAGGGGATATTATTCCGGTACCTCCGCCAGCGCTATCACCCTGCTCCTGTCTGATATCAAAAAATTGCAACATGAAAAATAAGGTTATCTACTTCGCCCTCTTATTGCTTTTCCCCGCCTTCCTCCGGGCAGCCGACCCCGTATCTGGGAAAAAACTATTCCAGGCCCGCTGCGCCTCCTGCCACAACGTAAATAAGAAGCTTACCGGTCCGGCCCTCGCAGGGGTGGAAAACAGACGTAGCCTGGAATGGATCCTCAGCTTTGTAAAATCTTCCCAAAGCATGATCAAAGCCGGTGATAAAGACGCATTGGCTGTATACAACCAAAACAACCAGGTAACCATGCCCGATCATCCCGACCTCAGTGATGACCTCATTAAAGATATACTCGCATATGTAAAAGAAGAAGCCGGCAAAACCCCCAAAGACGAAGCCCCCTTTGCACGGCCCCAACAAAAACAACCCCATCTCATGCCACTCACCATCTATAACATGCCTTTTATGATCGCCTATATTATGCTGGTCATCATCATCATCATACTACTCATCTTCCTCGTAAACCTCAAGAGCTATGAAAAACATATGGACGATAAAAGAAAAGAATAACACTTGCTCCTCATCAAAATATCCCCGGCGCAGTATGAACTTTTTATTAAATTAGAGCGTGTTGAAGTAATTAAACTATCCCCTTACTTAATTTCGCCACCCTATATGCAACCTGTATCAGAACTAAATGGAGCGGAGTGGAATCAACAGACTTTTAAAGTTTTGTATGATGAGTATTATGTACTGGTAAGCCGGTACTGCTACGCATTTACGGGCGATTATGAACTGGCCCGGGATATTGCCGCCGAATTGTTTTGTGACCTCTGGCGCCAGCGTGCCAACATCCGCGTGAACACCAATATCAAAAATTACCTGCTGGTAGCCGCACGCCGCCGCTGCAAAAAACATAAAGAGAAACTCCCCCTCACTGTCACCATCGCAAACGACCAACTGGAAAGCATATCGCATCATACCCCCGATACGCATATGGTGCAGAAAGAATCAAAAGCAGCGCTGCAACAACTCCTGTTGCGACTCGACCCGGTAAAAAAAGAAATCATCGATCTCAAACTATTGGGCCTCACCAATAAAGAAATTGCCCACCTCCTGCACGTAACTCCCAAGAAAGTAGAATACCAGCTAAACACCGCCATCCGGGTATTACAGGATGAAATAAAAACCATGCAGCTCACCGCACAAGACTGCGAAATTGGCCTCATGATCGGCTCCCTGTTACTGCTAATTCCTTCCTGAAAACCCTCCCAAACCCTTTACCGTATTGAAAAGCTACTTGTTAACAATTCATTAACACATATTCACAGGAATTTGGGACCGTCGCCTCCTCCTCTATAATAAATGGCTTACTTTGAACGCTAACATCTTATTTCGTTATATCCATGAACTATCAGATGCCGCCGAACGGGAAATGGTAGTTGCCTGGCTACAGGAATCGGAAAAAAACAGGGATATACTGGCCGCACTGGCGCAACGTAAACTGTCGCTCGAAAAAGCGGCCGACAAAGACAACGCCGCCAGCGACTGGCTGAAAATACAAACCGCTATACAGGAAGCGCCTGTCAAAAAAATGTTTCCCTGGAAACGATACAGTGCCGCTGCCGCCATAGCAGCCCTGCTCTGTACCGCCGCCTGGTACTCCACACATCGCCCGGCCCCCGTTACGCCACACCTGGTGAAACTGGCCACCACCGCCCGCGATAAGAAACGCATCACCCTGCCCGACAGCACCGAAGTATGGCTCCAATACAACTCCTCCCTTACCTACGACGCCGCCACCTTCCACAACAGCGAACGGTGCGTGACCCTGCAGGGAACCGCCTTCTTTAACGTTACCAGCAACGCAGCCAAACCCTTCCGGGTACAAACACCTCATACGGCCATTACCGTATTAGGTACTTCTTTCCACATCAATGCCCGCGAAAATGCACCGCAGGAAATTGCCGTGGCCACCGGTAAAATTAATGTGACCGCCGAGCAGCTCAACATCAACCTGCTACCGGAACAAAAAATCACCTACGACCCGGTTACGCATAAAACAACCACCAGCCATATTTCCCTGCACCAGGTGACTGGCCTGAGAGATAATAAACTGGTATTTGAAAACGACGACTTACCCGGCATTGCCGCAAAACTGGAACAATGGTATAACCGTAAAATTATTATCCGTGGTACACCACAACGGGTATCCTTCACCGGTAGTGTAGAAGACAATGGCATTCACGCCGTACTCGGTGGGCTCAGCTTCCTCGCAGGGATACAATACCAGGTGACCGCAGACAGTGTTATTCTTTCTTTACATTCAAATTCTCTCCGGAACAACAAATAAATAATGTAGCATGAAAAAAATTATTGGCGGGCTGTGTTGCCTGGTACTGGCGGGGTCAGTATGGGCGCAAACGGCTACCCGTGTCATCCAGTTTAGCAAAAAAAAGATGTCCCTGCAGGAGGTGATCACCACCCTCCAACAACAAGAGAAAATAGCGGTACTGTACGACGATAAAATAGTACGCGCACCTCATGAACTACAACTGCCTGCAGAAAAAATGCCGCTGGAAAAGCTGCTGGCCCTGATCGCCGCGCAAACCGGCTTCGATATAAAACTGCAGGGCAACAATATCTACATTAAAGACAAAGACACGGCCGCCGTAGAAAAAGTACCCGTAAAAGGTGTAGTATTGGGCAGCGACGCCGACGGCGCCTTGCCCGGCGTAAGCATCTCTGTCGATGGTAAAACTGCCGCCGTAACCGGTGAAAACGGCATCTTCGATATACAGGCCCCTGTTGGCAGCCACGTGGTATTCCGCGCCATCGGCCTCGTTCCATATACCTACCCGGTAGCCGGCGCTGCGGCCAATCTCAAAATAAAAATGCAGCAAAACATTACCCAGCTGGAAGGTGTAGTGGTAACAGCGCTGGGCATTAAACGTGATGAAAAAGCACTGGGATACGCTGTCAGCAAAGTAAGCAATGAACAACTTACCGACGCGCTGAGTAACAACTGGACCAACGCCCTCACCGGGAAAGTGGCCGGCCTCAATATGCTGAAATCCAACGGAGGCCCCGCTGGTTCCACTAAAATTATACTGCGCGGCGAAAACAATATCACCGGCAGCAGCGAAGCCCTCATCGTGGTAGATGGCGTTATTATCAACGGTAGCAGCGGCAAACAAACCGGGAATGGCAGCGGCTCCTATCTCGATGGCGATTCCCCCACCGATTTTGGTACCAGCCTGAATGATATCAATCCCGATGATATTGAAAGCGTATCCGTATTGAAAGGTCCCGGCGCTGCCGCCCTCTATGGCGCCAGGGGAGCCAACGGCGCCATCATTATCACCACCAAAGCCGGTAAAGTGAAAAAAGGCTTAGGCGTTACCGTTAACTCCAACGCTACCTTCGAAACGATTAACCGCTGGCCCGACTATCAATACGAATACGGGCAGGGCGCATCCGGGCAAGATACCTGGTACTCTTACGGCGCTACCGCCGATGGCGCCAGCACCCGCAGCACCAGCTCTGCCTGGGGCCCAAAATTCGACGGACAAATATACTACCAGTATGATCCCGTTACCCATACGGGTGGCACTGTCAGAACACCCTGGGTGCCTTATAAAAACAACCGTAAAGACTTCTTTAATACCGCCAAAACATTTACCAACAGCGTAACCCTGGAAGGCGGTAATAACAATACCTCCATCCGCTTATCCTATACCAACCTGAATAACAACTGGATCGTACCCAATACCGGCTACAGCAGAAACACGGTAGCATTATCCGTCAACCATAAAGTATCAGATAAACTGCAGATTGCTACCAAAGTAAATTATACCAATAAGAAAAGCGATAACCTGCCCTCCAGCGGTTACAACAACCAAACGATCATGTATTTCATCCGCGGTATGGTGCCCAACGCCAACCTCGACTGGTTCAAGGAATACTGGTTACCCGGGCAGGAACAAATGGCGCAAAACCGCCCTTTCAGCAGCCTGCTCGACAATCCTTACCTGCAGGCTTATGAAATGCTGAATAAAGTAAACCGCAACGGCGTTATTGGCAATATATCCGCTACCTACAACTTCACCAAAGACCTCAGCCTGATGGTGCGTACTTCGCTGGATTACAGCACAGAAAGCCGTTCCCAGCAACGTCCGAAAAATACCCAGAAGTTTGCAGATGGTATGTTCCGTACACAAAACATCTACTCCCGCGAACTCAACAACGACTTCCTCCTGCGTTACCACCGTGCGGTTACCCGCAAGTTTGACGCCACCATCTCCGTCGGAGGCAGCCAGATGCGCAACTTCTACAACCGCGACGAAGTACGGGCCGACAAACTCCGGTATCCCGGCGTATACAATTTTGCCAACAGCAAAAACATCCCGGTAGCATTGCCATACAGCTCCCAATATGCGGTAAACAGCTTTTATGGCCTGGCCCAGTTCAGCTACAATAACTACCTGTTCCTGGATGTGACTGCGCGTAACGACTGGAGCAGCACTCTCGCGTCAGAAACCTCCACGGACAACACCTCTTTCTTCTACCCGTCTATCAATGCATCGGCTATCCTGTCGGATATCTTTAAACTGCCGGCAGCCATCTCCCTGTTGAAGGTAAGATCCTCCGTTTCAGGGGTAGGTAGTGGCGGTACCACTCCTTACTTTACCCGCTTCGGCTACCTGAAAGAACAATTCCAGAGCGGTCTTTCCAATCCCGGATACATCGCCAACCCCAACCTGAAGCCGATGAAAACCATCAGCGTGGAAGCAGGGGTAGATGCCAGCCTGTTCCAGAACCGACTGGGCTTCGGCATCACCTTCTATCAAAACAATACACACAACCAGATTATACAAGCGCCGCTCGACAAAGCCACCGGCTTCAAAGGCGCCATCATCAATGCCGGTACAGTGGCCAATAAGGGTATTGAAATAGAAGCCAATGCCACACCGGTGAAAAAAACCAAAGGTATTACCTGGATCGTGAATGGTACTTTTGCCGCTAACCGCAGCCGTATCAGCTCTCTCCCCGATGGCATTGAAACCTATGTAATGTCTACCGGTCCCGCTGGTCGTGGTTCCATCGAAGCCCGCCCCGGCGGACGGATGGGCGATATCTATGGCCTGGGCTATCAACGCTCTCCCAACGGACAAATCATCTATAACGATCAGGGCTATCCGCTGTTGTCCGAAACCGCTTCTTACCTCGGTAATACCAATCCCGACTGGAAAGCAGGGATCACCAACACCTTTACCTATAAAAAATTCCGTTTCAGCTTCCTGTTCGACGGGCAAACCGGTGGGGTAGCTTACTCCCTCACCCACTCCGTACTGGCAGAAGAAGGCAAACTGAAAAAGACCATCCCCGGCCGTTATAACGGTATCATTGGCGATGGCGTCATCAGGAATGCAGATGGCACCTTCCGTAAAAATGAGGTGGTGGCGGCTAACATTCAAACTTATTATTCCGAACACTTCAAGCGGGACAATATCGAATCTAACCTGTTCAGCACCGACTTTATCAAATTGCGGGAAACCAGGTTGGACTACACGCTCACTCCACAATTCCTGAAAAAAATCGGGTTCACAAAAGGCACCATCGGCCTGTATGGCCGCGACCTGCTGGTATTCAGCCACTGGCCTTCCTTTGACCCGGAATTTGGTACACTGGGAGATGGAGACATCAACGCCGGTTTTGAAATCGGTCAGTTCCCCTCCACCCGGAGCTTTGGTATTAACCTTACCGCATCATTCTAGTTTTTATCGCAAAAAGAAGTATCATGAAAAATATCAGGATCACTGCCTTTTCTTTAGTGGCCGCCCTTTGTATCGGTATGATGGCCTGCAAAAAGGATTTCGTCAACATCAATAACGATCCCAACACATCGCCGGTAGCCACCCCGGAAACCTTGCTGGCGCCTGCATTATATAGCGTAATTAATAATAACCAAACCCGCGCGCTTCGCCTCACCAATGAGCTGATGCAGGACCATGTAACCACCATCAATTCCGATGAAATACACCGCTATGTCATCCGCCCCGGCGAATCAGATAATATGTGGAATAACTGGTACCTGGCCCGTACCAACTTCGTAGATATGTATAAAGGCGCCCAAAAATTGCAGTCCAGTACGTATATGGGTATCGGTTTGATCCTCGATGTATGGACCACCTCTATGATCACGGATATGTTTGGAGATGTGCCTTACTCGGAGGCCAACCGGGGGCGCGATACAATTTACCAACCCAAATTTGACGCGCAAAAGGATATTTACACCGACCTGTTTCGCAAGCTGGAAGAAGCCAATACCTTGCTCGCTAAAAAACAAACCGTTCCTACCGACGACGCCCCACTGGATCCCCTGTACAAAGGCGATTCCACGGTTAACCAATGGCGTAAGTTCGGCAACTCCCTGTACCTGCGCCTGCTGATGCGCGCATCAGCGAAAACAGAAATCAATGCAGCGGCGAAGATAAAAGAGATCGCAGAAACGAATACCGGCAACTATCCTATCTTCCAGAACAACGACGAATCCGCCATTCTCCGCTTTACCGGCGTACCTCCCTATACTTCCGCGTTTTATACTTACCGGGAGTTTGACTTCAACGGGGATAACGGGCTCTCCTCCTTCTTCATCAATAACCTGAAAGAATGGGGCGATCCCCGCATCGCCAAATGGGCTACTACCGTGAGCGGCGCTTATGAAGGCATTCCCAGCGGATATGCGCCGGGTAATATTCCCCAACGCCTGTCTTACTATCCCAAAGCACTCATGAATGAACCCTTGCTGGGGAACATCATGAACTATTCCGAGCTGCAGTTTATCCTGGCGGAAGCAGCCCTTAAAGGCTATATCTCCGGCAATCCTGCCACCTACTACAATAAAGGCGTGGAGGCCGGGATTACACTCTGGGGACTCGCTGTACCAGCGGGGTATACCAACCGCGAAGGCGTAAAATGGAACGACGCCCTTTCCCCGGAAGATAAAATGGAGATGATCATGGTGCAGAAATACTATAGCCTCTTCTTCACCGACTTCCAGCAATGGCATGAGTACAAACGCACCGGGCACCCCGTATTGCCTAAAGGACCCGGGTTACAGAACAATGGTGTGATGCCGGCACGCTTCAAATACCCGGTATATGTACAATCGCTCAACCGTACCAACTACCAGAAAGCAGTAACAGCCATGGGGGGCGATGACCTGAACGTGAAAGTATGGTGGAACAAAAATTAATTCTTTAGCGTAAATAAATAATATCAATCATGAAATATATACGTTTTTCAGCAACCCTCTTACTGGCAGGCATGGCCTTCACCGGTTGTCTGAAGAAAGATATCGACTATGCACATGGCACCCCCAGCCCAGTAGCCGCCGTGGAAGTATTGCGCAACACTTTTAAAGGCACCGCCTTTCAACTGACCACCGACCACCTGATGGGGGCCGGTCGCATCAATGGCGTAGTAATTTCCGATACCAGCTCCGGCAACCTGGCTGCCGGTAACCTGGTGATACAGGACCAGGGTCGCGGCATCCTCCGTGGTATTACCATTGCTTTGGGCGCCAGTACCGCCGTTAACTATAGTGTAGGCGACTCCGTTACCATCAACATCATAGGCGCCACCCTGTCGAATGCAACCGGCACCCTGCAACTCAGCGGCATCAGCCCGGATAAAATTACCCTGCTGAAACGGAAAGCGAAAGTTACGGTGAAGAGCATTTCTCTCTCCGAACTGGCAGCCAATTTCCCCAACTATGAAGGCACCCTGGTAAAAGTGAATGCAGATTTTAAAAACCTGCCATCCCCCACCGATACTTATGCGGGAGATAAACAGCTGTTTGATGGGTTGAATGCGTCCATCGTGTTACATACCCTGGAAAGCGCCGCCTTTGCAAAAGACAAACTGCCAGCCAGCGCCACCTTCACGGGTATCCCGGTGTACTATAACGCCAGCGGAAATTTCACGGACAGTAATACGGTTAAACAACTCCGTTTACGTACAGCCAAAGACGTTAGTAATGCCAGCGGACCTTTATATGCCGGTTACCCGGAAGATTTTGAATCGCCCGACGCCACAGAAAAAGGAAGCTACGCCGCGAAAGCCATCAACTTGAAAACAGGCCTGTGGTTGCTCGACCAGGCGATATTGGGAACCACGAAAGACCGCGACCGGTTCAATCCTACCGGCAAGCAATGTATACGTATGCAGCAAAACCTCGACAAGCCCGGGTATGTACAGATGAACTTTGATTTGCCCAATGGCGCGTCGAAGGTAACGCTGTCATATGGCGCCTACTATACCGATGCCAGTTGCAGCTGGTTGCTGGAATACTCTACCAACCAGGGCGCTAACTGGCTGCCCGCCAGCGATACTATCCGCGATGCCAGCGCCACCGCCAAAACTGCTACCTTCCTGATGAATATAAAAGGCCCTGTACGTTTTCGTATCAACAAGCTGGGATTAGGGACTACCGATAATCTCCACATCTTCAATGGTCGCCTCAGCATTGAAGATATTGCCATCTTTAAAGCGCTGAACTACTAACAAAATCAGCTACCTGCTATTACCCACTGACCTTCTTTCTAAAAAAGAAGGTCAGTTTCATTTTAAAGAGGCCTTCACAAGGCTCTTTTTCGTATATTCGTTATCCTCACCAAACACGCCCTGTTATGCAATCATTAGAAATCAATGCTGCTATCCAGGTAGCCAAACCAAGACAGGAAGTTTTCCAGGCCATTATCGATCCGAAGAAAATGTCGGGCTATTTTATTTCCAATGGCTCTGCCACGATGGAAGCCGGTAAAGAAGTGACCTGGCAATTCCCGGAATTTCCCGACCGATTTACCGTCAAAGTGCTGAAAATTGTACCGGATGAATTGGTTTCTTTTGAATGGGAAGGCGCTAAAGATCATCATCTCACCGTAAATATTGCACTCACGGAAAGACCCGGTAACGCTACACTGATAAAGATCTCTGAAGGCAAGATGGATAACAATGAAGCCGGTATCAAATGGCTGAAAGGAAATACCGAAGGATGGGCTAACTTCCTCGCTTGTTTAAAAGCATATCTGGAGTATAACATTAACCTGAGAACAGGCGGATTCGACTACCTGAAAAAAGAGGGATAGTATTTCCTGCAACCGCCCTAAGGCAGGTTAAACCGGTATCCTCCGGGAACACCATTTTTTGAAAGCACGATTTGCCACAACTGACTTTTCCTCGCCCGGAAAGAGCCGGCGCAGGAAAGCAGGTAGTACTTCCACATGCGGAAAAAAGTGGGATCATAACGGGATTTGAGCTGGTCCCAGTGCTGTACTACATTGTCGTACCAGGCCATCAGCGTACGATCGTAGTTAACGCTGAAATTTTGCCAGTGCTCCATCACAAACAATCCTTCTATAAACTGTCCTATCAGCCGGATGGTGGGAATCATGGCATGGGGAAAAATGTATTTATTCAGCCACCGGTCTGTAAACGGGTTGGCCGTATTGCCACCAATAGAATGTAGCAGAAACAACCCATCGTCTTTCAGGCAACGGTGCACCATTTGCAGGTAAGTACCATAATTTTTATACCCTACGTGTTCAAACATGCCCAGGGATACAATGGCATCAAATGGTTCGTGTACTGCGCGGTAGTCGGTAAGCCGTATGTCTACCGGCAGGCCTTTACAGAGGGCAGCCGCCAGCTCGGCTTGCTCTTTGGAGATGGTAATGCCGGTTACCTTTACGCCGTAATGCTCGGCAGCGTAGCGTGCAAAACTCCCCCAGCCGCAGCCGATATCCAGCACATGCATGCCGGGTTGCAACTGCAACTTACGGCAGCTCAGCTCCAGCTTATACTCCTGCGCTTCATCCAGGGTGTGCGCCTTTTCCCAGAAGCCGCAGGTATAAGTCATCCGCTTGTCGAGCATGGCTTCAAAAAGATCATTCCCGATATCGTAATGCGCGCTGCCATTGCGGTAGGCCAGGGAAGAGGTCTGGAAATTCAATAGTCGGGCCGCTAAAATCTCCGCCTGGAACGACAGGCTCTTTCTGACCTGTACATCCAGGTTGGCCCTCAATACTTTGGCAAAGAACTCATCGGGGCACTCGCAGTCCCATTGCTGATGCATATACGACTCCCCTAATCCCAGGGAGCCATTGTGCAATACTGCTTTATAAAAAGTGTCGTCATGTACCTGTATGTCCCATGGTTGTTGGCCGTTGACCGTAATGCCGGCGGAAGATAAAAGATGAGTGATGATTTCTTTTGGTGTACGGACCATAGCTGTTCGATCTTTGATGAATCAATGTATCTACAAAGTTAGGAACAATGAATGCGGCCCGTTTGTTCATCAGAATATCCCTTACGTTTGGTATTAATAAGAGTAACCACCATATCCAGGGTAGCCATATCGGGCCGCAGTTTGGCAGCGCCCCGTTGTGCCCAGTGCAGATAGGCCCGCCCGGAGCAGGCATATTACAAAGCGGTAGTTCATCTGCTTACCTTAGTTTATACAGTTTATAACCAAAAAGGAAAATCACCGCATAACAAACTACCGGCAGGTAGTATGCGGTAGCAATGTTGGTGTCGGCGATGCGGCCCATGAGGAAAGGAAATACGGCCCCTCCAAACATCCCCATCACAATAAAGGAAGAAGCCTGTTGGGTTTTTGGCCCAAGGTCCTTTAATCCCAGGCTGAAAATGGTGGGATACATGATGCTGAAGAAGAAGTTGATCATCAGCAGGGCGATGTAAGAAGTCCAGCCCCAGCCTTGCGCTACCAGTATGCACATCAGCATATTGCCGAGAGCAAAGGCTGCCAGCAATTTATTGGGAGCAATATAACGCATCAGGGCGGTGCCTACGAAGCGACCGGCCAGCATCATCCCCATAAACGGCAGCATAAAGTAACCCGCTTTCTCGTCGGAAAAATGCATTACCTCGTGGCCATAGTTGATGAAAAATGCCCAGGTGCCTGCCTGTGCGGCTACGTTAAAGAACTGGGCGACAACTGCCCATACGAAGTTTTTATGCTGAAATAATGTTTTGTGGTCATCCTTTACCACTGCTGCTTCCCCGGCCCCATCGTGCGGGTCTGTAACCGGCGGCACTTTCACTAAAGCAAACGCAATGGCGATAGCAGCGATTACGACACCGATATAAATATATAACTGCTTAACTGATACTAATTCATTTCCGGCCTCGTGGGTGGCGCTAAGCAGGAAATGCGTACCCAGTGTAGGGCCAACCATGGCACCAACGGCATTGAACGATTGCGCAAAGTTAATACGCTGGTCGCTGGTACGTTGATCGCCCAGGGCAGCCATAAAGGGATGCGCCACCGTTTCCAGCGTAGCCATGCCACAAGCCAGTACAAACAGGGCTATCCGGAAAACGGCAAAAGAGCCGGCATTGGCGGCAGGCACAAACAGGAAGGCGCCCATGGCATATAGAGTAAGCCCTAAAAGCACCCCATTTTTGTACCCCATCTTTTTAATAAATAACCCCGCCGGGACTCCCATCAGCGCATAGGCGCCAAAGATGGAAAACTGTACCAACCCGGATTGGGACTTGGATACATTCAATACGTTTTGGAAATGTTTGTTCAGCACGTCCCCCATCGTGAGGGCAATGCCCCAGCACATGAACAGAGAGGTAACGAATATCAGGGTAATCACATATTTTTTCTCGGTAAATTTTGCCGGGGCAGCGGAAGTAGCCCTCTTTTCGGCTGCCGGCGATTCGGGTGATAGCATCTGCTGAGTTTTTAATTTTTTTATATAACGTGGAACTGTCGTATTCAACGTTCCAATATACGGAGTAGAAAGCAAAAAGCATAAAGCGGAAAGCAAAAAGCTATTGAAGAGGATGACAAGAGCGGATATTATGTCCACTAACATCATTCGCGTCAATAGCTTTTTGCTTTCCGCTTTATGCTTTTTGCTTATAACAGCAACGACTATACGATATCTAAAGCCATTTGTATATTGGCGCGTTCGTAAGGAGAAGGCCGGTTCACTACTTTTTTAAAGCCCAGCTTTTCATATAAGCTGATGGCCGGTTTCAGGATGGTATTGCTTTCCAGGAATACATTGCGCGCACCCAGGGAACGTGCTTTCTCAATGATGGCTTGTCCCAGCAGCCAGCCTATGCTTTTGCCCTGGGCTTTGGGAGATACCGCCATTTTAGCCATTTCGTAATCATAGTCCGGGTCATCCATCTTTATTAAAGCGCACACCCCCACCGGTTCATCATTGAACAGCGCCACAAAAATATGCCCTCCTTTTTTAAGGATGTATCCTTCGGGGTTGTCGAGCGACTGATAATCGGCCGCCTCCATTTTAAACCAGCGGGATATCCATTCTTCGTTCAATGCCTTAAAGGCGGTTTTATACGCCGGTTGATAATCTACTATCTTTACTTTATCTGCTTCCCTTTTCTTCCACAAGGCGGTTACCCGGCTGATCAGCGATTGCTGCTCCAGCAGGTATTCCCACTCTGCAATAGCCTTCCACAAGTCGTTGGTAGTCTGTGCAGAAATAGCCTCGATGGCGTTACCAACATCTATCAGTTGCAGCTGCAGTGTTTCATTGAGCGCTAACCCTTTTTTGGTAAGCTGCACCAGGTTCCTTCTGCCATCGGCCTTGTCTTTATTTTCGGCTACCAGCCCTGCTTTCTTCATCTCCCCTATAATCTTGGATACAGAAGGATGCGAATGCCCGATTTCCTTGGCAATTGCCGTGATAGTTTTAGCGTCCCCCTCCGTTAATACATAATATACCGGGAACCATTTGGGTTGCAGGTTGGAGCCATATAACTGGTGAATCCGGGCAGCATCTTCCATAATGGTTTCCGTCAACATACGGAGTCTGCTGCCTATGGCAGCTTTGCCTGTTTTATTAAAGAAGTCCATACGAATCAGATTACGTAATTAATTACGTAAATATAATTAAATCGTTTGGAACAGGCAAAAATTACCCTACGCCGGCAGGTATTTGTTGAGTACTTTCCCATTTTTAAAGGGGATGGAGCGCTCTAATTTCAACACCTTCATTTCATTAAAAATGCTAAGCCCGCTACCGATAGCAACCGGATTACTGATGATATAATATTCATCCACCAGGTCATGATCAATCAGCGACCTCACGAAACCGGCGCCGCCGTACACCAGGATATCCTTACCTGGTTCTTTTTTCAGCGCCTGTACAGCTGTAGCCAGGTCCCCATTTTCCACCTCCAGGTTTCTGCCGGTAATCGCTGTTTCGGTATGACTAAAAGTAATCTTACGCATATTTACAATGAGCTGTGCCAAAGGCTGTGCGGGATGATCTGGCTGGTGATCTACCATATGCTCCCAATGATCAATGAATTCACGGGTCATTTTGCGCCCCAGCAAAATGGTATCACTGCTGTCGGCCAGCGCAATGATTTCCCTGAAACCAACTTCATCTGGCCCCGCCAGCCATACCCAGTCCTGCTCTCCATTCGGCCCTGCTACAAAACCATCAATAGTCATTTGCATTTGTAACTTTAATTTTCGCATAGCAATCGTTTTTAAAAGTGATCTTGTTGCTGTTACAAATATCTGTAGACTACTCATCATAGAGCGGGTATAATCACGACAATTAGGAGGCGATTTATACCATTATTAGCCCTTAGGCTGTTGTAAGGTTCCCCCGATTTTCTTATTTTTCAAAGATTATCCACGTAGTCCCTACGCTTAACTGAATGACAGCATGCTTTTACATAAAATATACCTGGGCCTGATGGTCAGTATTACCCTTTGTCAGGCTGACAGCAAGGCGCAGGTTCCCGGCACTGTTATCAATCACCGGCCTGCGGCCGACAGCCTGTACATTGGCTCTCCCAGCATCTGTACACTGCAGAACGGCACTTACATTGCTTCCCATGAATTTTTTGGCCCCGCTCTGAAAAATCAGCCCAATACCGTGCATGTGTTTGCCTCGCGCAACAAGGGTAAAAGCTGGCAGCAAGTAGGCCAAATCCACGGGCAGACCTGGTCGCAGCTGTTTGCCGAAAAAAATACGCTATACCTGCTAGGCCCGGAAAAAGAAGGCGGTGATGTGGTGATCCGGCAATCGACCGATGGGGGCCATACCTGGAGCAACCCGGAAAATGATACCACCGGCAGGCTGCTGAAAGGGCGGCATCATTGCGCGCCAACCCCGGTAGTCGTAGCCAACGGCCGTATCTGGAAAGGCATGGAAGATGTAAACGGCGGCGGCGGATGGGGTAAGCACTTCCGGTCATTTATCATGTCGGCCCCTCTTGGGTGCAACTACCTCGACGCCCGCAACTGGACTACCAGCAATGTGCTGGGATATAACGCCAGCTACCTGAACGGACAATTCGGCGGCTGGCTCGAAAGCAACGCAGTGCCGGCCCCCGACGGACATATGGTGATGATGCTCAGAACCGACTACCGCGTTAATGGTAACGAAAAAGCAGCCATCATCGATATCAGCCGCGATGGCAAAACAGCTTCCTTCCACCCGGAAACCGGCTTTATCGATTTCCCAGGAGGCTGTAAAAAATTCGCGGTTAGGTATGATTCCAAAAGCAGGCTGTATTGGTCGCTCACCAATTACGTTCCGGAAAAAGACAAAGGCGGCAACCCGGAAAGAACAAGGAATACCCAGGCACTGCTCTATTCATCGGATCTGTACCATTGGCAGATAAAAGGAATCGTATTGCATCACGACGATGTAGTAAAACACGGCTTCCAGTATATGGATTTTCAGTTTGATGGAAATGACATCATAGCGGTATCGCGAACAGCTTACGACGACGCTAATGGCGGGGCCGACAATCAGCACAACGCCAATTACCTGACCTTTCACAGGATCCATGATTTCAGGCACTTCAAAACCAGTAAAGCCTATGAGTCACTCCTGCCGGAAAAACAACCGACCACCGTACAACTCACCTATACCGCCGGGGGCCACACCCTCAATAGCACCCAATGCGTTTCTCCTGATGATAACTGGATAGTATATGATACCCGTAACTACGATACGCTGATCGCAGCCACGGGAGGCATCGCCATGGTAAACGTCTGCACAAAAGAAATAAGAGAATTATACCGCACTTCCCACCAAACGGATTTCGGGCCGGGGGTGGGCGCTGCCACTTTCTCCCCGGTGAAGAACAGGGTCCTGTTCCTCCACGGGATCCGTGATGCAGATAAAGATCATCCGTATAGTGTAAGTCGTCGTACAGGCGTAGCCGTAGATATCGATGCGCCCTTCCGCCCCCTGTTTATGGATGCCCGGAATATCACGCCGCCATTCACCCGTGGCGCCTTACGCGGCGGTACACATGCGCATACATGGAGCGGCGACGGGCAGTGGATCAGCTTTACATATAATGACTACGTGATGGAAACATTAAGTAAATCCGATCCCACGGTAAAAGACCTGCGCACGGTGGGCGTAATGTTTCCCGGGCCGGTAACCGTTTCCGTAAGCGATACCACAGAGAATAACAGCGGCGCCATGTTCGCAGTTGTCGTAACTGCTGTTACACCGGTGCCCAAACCCGGGAGCGATGAAATAGACAAAGCATTTGATGAAAGCTGGATAGGCGCCAACGGCTATATACGCCCGGATGGCAGCCGCCAGCGAAGAGCCATTGCCTTCCAGGGCAATGTGAGAGATAAAAATAACCAGGCGAAGACGGAAGTATTTGTAGCAGATCTGCCCGATGAGTTGACGACTGCTGTTGCCGGGCAACCACTGGAAGGCACAGCCAATAAGCCACCGGGCGTACCCGCCGGCGTGCGGCAACGACGAATCACCTTCACCGCAAATGGCATAGAGGGACCACGGCACTGGCTACGCACTACGCCCGACGGCAACCTGATTGCTTTCCTCGCTAAAGACACCGCCGGCTTTATCAATATATTTGCCGTATCCCCCAATGGCGGCGCCGTTCAGCAACTCACCTTCCACCGGTTTAATATCCAGGGCGGCTTTAATTTTAGTCCCGATGGCAGCCGCCTCGCCTATATCGCCAACAACACCGTGTTTATTACTCAACCTGCTACCCAGCGGAGCTGGCAGCTGACAAAGAACAACAGCGAAGCACCACTCACCGGCGCCGTTACCTGGTTGCACCACGGGAAATCAGTGGTATATAACCGCTATGTAAAAAACTACCTCCAGGTTTTTATGTCGGCCGTTCCCGGTAAATAACCCCAAAGCACCTCAGCCACCAGGAGATAATTTCCCATAATATCTGCAAATTTGCATACCCGTTGATCCCTTATCTCACCGGAAAGTATATATGAAACAAAAGACTACATGGCGGGGTATTATCCTGGCGCTTACGGCAGCAATATTGTGGGGAATATCCGGTACCTGCGGGCAATTCCTCTTTATGTACCGCAACATCAATACCGAGTGGCTGGTGACTGTAAGATTGCTGGTGGCCGGTATCCTGTTGTTGCTGATAGCCATGCGCCAGCATCCTTTGGAAGTGTTTGCGATCTGGCAGGATAAAAAGTCGGCCACGCAGCTGCTGGTATTCAGTATCCTGGGTATGCTGGCCGTACAATACACTTTTTTTGCGGCCATTAAACATTCCAACGCCCCTACTGCTACTGTATTACAATACTCCGGCCCCGTGATGATCGCTGTGTATATGGCCTGGCATTCCCGTAAGTGGCCCACACCCCTGGAATACCTGGCAATTGTGCTGGCCGTAGCAGGTACTTTCCTGATGGTCACACATGGGAAAACCGACAGCTTATCCATTTCCGGCCAGGCATTGGCATGGGGACTGGGATCGGCGGTAAGCATGGCATTCTACAGCATCTATCCTGCCAGGCTACTTACCCGTTATCAAACACCTGTCATTATTGGCTGGGCAATGATCATCGGAGGCGCACTGCTGGGATGCACCCATGCTCCCTGGAACATTTCCGGGGAGTGGGATATTTATACGCTGGCGTTCACCGCATTCATTATTTTGCTGGGTTGCCTGGTAGCATTTTACGCTTACCTCACGGCCGTTAAACTCATCGGGCCGCAAACCACCAGCCTGCTGGCTTCTGCAGAACCGCTTTCAGCCGCGCTGTTTTCCCTGATGTGGTTGAATGTGCCGTTTACCGTTATGGACTGGCTAGGTAGTATATGCATTATCTCCACCATATTTTTGCTGGCCAGGAAAAAACAACCGGCAAAGGTTGATCTCAAAAAAGATAACAAAGTGTACCAGGTCTGAAAAAATATTCTTGCATTATTCAGTGCAAACCAGTTGATATGTACCTGGCGTAACACCTTCCGAGCTCTTGAACAACCGGATAAAGTAGTTGGTATCATTGAAGCCGCATAGCAGTCCTACTTCGCTCACCGTTTTGTTCCGGTCGGCCAGCAGTTGCTTGGCCAGCTTGAGCCGCTCACGGTTAATGTATTGCAACGGCGTAATGCCGAATTGTTCCCTGAACCATTTGAAAAATACATTCCGGCTCAGGCAAGCTTTGTGACACAATACATCTACGGAAATATTTTCCGTCAGGTGTTCGTGTATATAGTGCAGTACATAATGCAAACGGCTGCTGTTGCTGTTGGTATTACTTTCCCGCGCAATCATACCCAAATGATCCTGCTGGATAATACGGATCAGCAATTCTTTCACACCCAGGTCGGCATATATATCCCTGGCCCGGTCGGGACTGGAGCACACCCGCATTAATTTATCTATCAGGGCAGCGGTATCCGGGTCGTTATTGAAATGATACTGGTTAAACTGCAGATGCCAGTCTTTGGTTTCTGTTCGTTCGCTGTTGTGGTACTCGTTCAGGTAATCCAGTGTTTTACCGATATAAGCCGCATCTACGGCCAGCGCCATACATTGGGTAGGATTGTTCATGGTGGCTTCGGGGAAATCGATCACCATCGTTTCGTTGGCCGGTACAATCACGGTTTCGCCGGGGCGATAATCAAAGGCCGGCTGATCGAAAAGATGCATGATCTTCTTGCCCTGTACCATGGTAGTGATTACGAAATTGTTGAAGGTAAGGGGGACCCGCCATGCTTGTTCATAACTTTCATAGATGTTTAGTTCACAGTTCTTTAAATTGAATACGCGCCTGTTTTCCACCAGTTGCTGCAGATGTTTGTGGGGAGTCAGCGCTACTGGTTGTACATAATGTTTTCCGGCCATGGTCACAGTTTTAACCCATAACAATTTAATACAATTTAATTACGCTACGAAAAACAGGCACAAAAAAAGAGCGGCTCCCCGTTATACCGGGAGCCGCCCTCATAGTGGATGTCATTATACTAATGGCCCATGCATATATACTTAACTTCCCATATAGCATAAGAGGTAGACTCCCTACCTTCAAAGGGGTCAGCACCAGGGTATCTTTTCAAAATGATACTGCGCAAAAGGACCCGGCGCGGAGGGGGCATTATCTTTTTTACATCCGGCCAGGTAAACTGCCGACAACACCAGGCAGGTAGCAAAACAGTTCATACATAAAAGCGTTTATATGTTAGAATGGTTGCCCGTAGGACGCAGGAAATAATAGAAAAGTTACACCGGCAGTTCACTTGGTATGCCTCTCTTTTTATCAACTTATCATGTCAAATAAATTCTCCTGGCGCCCCGGTGAACTACGTTAAATTAGCAAACAATCAAAACCACCAAAATCATATTAGCATGAAAAAATTATTTCTGTTAACCATCCTCGCGCCCATGATGGCGTTTGCGCAAGAGAAGGGCATCCATTTTGAACATGGCAGTACCTGGGCGGAAGTGAAAGCCAAAGCCAAAGCGGAAAACAAGTACATCTTCATGGATTGCTTCACTACCTGGTGCGGTCCCTGTAAGATGATGTCTGCACAGATTTTCCCACAGGAAAAAGTCGGCAACTTTATGAATGATAAGTATGTCAGCGTAAAGGTGCAGATGGACCAAACCGCGAAAGACAATGAGGAAGTAAAACAATGGTACGCCGATGCGCAACAGATTGAAAAAGAGTACAGCGTTCGCGCCTATCCTACCTTCCTGGTATTTGCGCCCGATGGCCGCATTGTAGACCGCCAGGTAGGAGGCAGTGAAGCCGACCAGTTCATCAACCGTTTTACCGCCTCCCTGGACCCTGCCCAGCAATATTATACCCAGCTGGATAAATACACCCAGGGTCAGAAAGACACCGCTTTCCTTCGTAAACTGGCCTACCTGGCACAGGAAAAATACGACATGGAAAATGCCGGTAAAATTGCCAAAGAATACCTGGCACAGCAGAAAGACCTGTACACACCTGTTAACCTGGAATTCCTGGGCAAATTCACCCAATCCAGCAAAGATCCGGGCTTTGATGTGTTCCTGCACCACGCCGATAAAGTAAATAAAGCACTGGGCAAAGATGTAGCTGAAAACAAAGTGATGGAAATTGCCGCCAAAGAAGATGTATATCCCCAGCTGATGAAGAAAGACAAGAGCGCACCGGACTGGGAAAGCGTAGAAAAAAGTGTGAAAGCCAAATATCCATCTATTGCGGAAGAACTGATCCTGAAAACAAAAATCCAGTACTACAGCTATGTAAAAGATGCCAACAACGCGGTGGCTAACATTGTGGCCTATATGAAAAAATATGGCCACAAAGCAGATCCACAGTCCCTGAATGAATTTGCATGGACCGTCTTCGAAAAATGCAACGATATGCAGTGCATAGAACAGGCGCTCGAATGGAGCAAACGTTCTTTCAAAGACAAGGAAATCCCAGCTTTCATGGATACCTACGCCAACCTGCTGTACAAAGCCGGTAAAAAAAGTGACGCCCTGGCCTGGGAAGAAAAAGCCATGAATAAGGCTGGCGGCGAAGAGAGAAAGAATTATGAAACTACCCTGGAGAAAATGAAGAAGGGAGAAAAATACTGGGAATAGTGACACCATTTCCCGGAAACACCGGTTCATTGAATGCTGTTAGCTTCAATGAACCGGTGTTTTATTTTACGATGAGCTTATACACAAACGCAATAACAGGATCACCCAATTCCCAGGTAGCTGTTTCCTGCTGTACCAGCGCCGCATTTTTCCTGCTGATATCCCGTAACGCATTACCCACCGATTTTCGCAGATACTCGCTTTCTTTTGACTTTAATGGGCTGATCAGACCAATGGCCACCTCGGGATGATCTTTGAAATAGGGGCGCCGGGTCCAGACCCGCAGCCCTTCTACCACGGCCCGGTTTACATTGGCAGCGGAACTTTGCAGCCAGCGTCGGATATCCGGCAACGATTTTTCATACCCTTTTGCCTGGCAATAATGATCGATCGCCTTGGCCAGCATTTCCTGTACCCGCCAGTTATTATCTGCCGCTACTTTTGTTTCCAACAGTTGCAGGGCCTCCCTGTTTTCAGGCGCCAGTAGTCCCAGCAGGTAGGTGCCCAGCATCCGTTCCTGGTAGCTTTCTCCCGACAATAAGGTAACAGCGAGGTTGAAATGGTTGGCTTGCTGATTCTTCATCAGCTCATCTCCCGCTTCCGTGATATGCTTAAAACCATGCTCTACCTTTTTCAATTGGGCGATTATCGAAGACAACATTTGCAACTGAATTGATCTATACTGAAGATACGGATAATTACAGCTCGTTAGGAGGTATTCAGTTAATGACCAGGAAAAGGTTTACTGCACAGACGTAATCCACCAGGTATTGCCAAATGGATCTTCCACACCGCAGGTACGTCCATAACTCTGGTCCGACAAAGGCAACACTTCCTTTGCCCCCGCGTCGATGGATTTCTGATAACTGTCATCCGCATTTTCTACGTAAATAAACAGGCCGGCATTCTGGGTCCCCCAATTGTCATTGGTTTGGCCAAACATAATCACACTGCCACCGATGGATATTTCTCCATGCTTAAACACCTTGGTTTCCTCGTCATATACCCGCATCTTTTCAACGGCGCCAAAGGCTTGTTGTGCAAATCCATAAAATTGTTCCGCATTTCTTATCACGAGATAAGGAATTACTTGCTGGTGTCCTTCTGGTAATTTCATCTTCATAAAATTTTAAGGTGAGATAGTCACACAAAATTGCAATACCCGGCTAACTTAAAATTGGAAAAAACCGACATTTATGCCAGATCTTCATCCCGCCAGGCGGTAGCCGGCGACCTGCCGGAGAAAAACTCCCGTGGATGCAGACCGGAAAAGGTTTTAAAATCGTTGATAAAATGGGATTGATCATAGTACCCGCACTCCAGCGCAATGCCAGCCAAACTACTCACCTCGCGCTTGTAAAAAGAAGCCGCTGCCTGGAAACGGACGATGCGGGAAAACAACCGGGGTGACAGGCCTGCATACTGTTTAAATTGCCGCTCAAACTGCCGCTCTGATAAATAATACTGTCCCGATAAGGTTGCAATAGGCACTTGTGGCCGGTAACGGATGATATCACGGATAGCGGAAAAAACCGGTAGTTCAATGGTATACCTTGCCGCCAGCCGCTGCGCTGTAAAATCACAAATAATCCTGCAACGTTCCTCGTTGTTTTTCGCCAACATTATTTTTTCTTCCAGTATACTTCCTTCCTGTTTCAGGAGGTACCGCAGTTCAGCCGTTTCATTGGTTAACTCCGCGGCGGACATATCAAACAATAAAGGAATCGCATGCGGGTAAAAGTAGACACCGAATATGCCAAATCCTTCTTCAATGGTATATTGTCGCAACACATGCGTTACCCCATGCAAACCGGCAGTAAACGATTTGCTTAAACGGCCGCTGGCAGTGATCTCATCAAACTGTCCGCGATAGTGAAATAACAACTCAGCACAAGCATCTGCCATATTGTGATGCGTATATGCGCCGGCTCCTTCCATGATCCAGAAAAAGCGGATAAGGTGTGCCAGGTGTGGCGGAGGTGGAATGGTATCATAACGCATACCCTAAATTACAAAGAATGTTTATCTTTTAGCTGCCTGCGCAGGAGCATCTTTGGTCAAACAAGCCATCACCGTCAATACCAGCGCTATAATACTGGCCCAGGTACGTACCGCATGCCAGTTGTTCCAGGCGCCGGCAAACGCCCTCCTCGCGGCAGCAGCCTGCTCCGCGGTAGCCCCGTTTACCACAAAGGTGGCCAGCTTGTCATTCAGCGGAATATTGCCCGCTATAGTAACGCCCAAAGAACCGATCCAGAATATCAGCGATGCGGCCAGCAGGTAGCCGGCCTTCCGCGAAAAAACAGGACGGGCATATATCCAGGTCACCAACGGCAACAATAAAGGTGCACCGAAAAAACTCAGGGAAAATGCAGGGTTAACGATAGCCACATTGATCTTATTCATGGCCTCGATATAGGCGCCATCCGGTAAACCAGCGAAGGCCGGGTTCACGGAAACAGAAAATGCGTAATACACGCCGGCGATAAGTCCTGTGGCAATAGTGGCAAGCGCCAGTAAAAAAGTCTTCATTGTTGGAAGGGGGGTTTTATATTCCCATGGCAATATTACCACCCTCCCCCTTCCTGAAATAGAACAAAACCGACACTAATCAAGATAGTGATCGGCCGACTTGCCCGACTCCTTATGCCAGCCGGGGTTGAATATATCGAAATAGAATAAACCGGCCTGCTTATATAATAGCTGCTGGGCTTTTAAACGATCAGTAAAGCCCTTAAAATCCTTCCGGTCAGCTGGCGTCCACGCGGTTTCTGCCAGCGCGGAAATACGGGGAAAAAGAAGGAAATCCAGCCGGTTGCCGTTATGCACGGTTTCCGTCCATATGCAAGCTTGCACGCCCAGGATCTGTGATTCATGCCCGGGTACGGCCGGCAGCTTCGCCGCGGAGAAATTGTAGACCGTTTCAAGGGAATTGAATGCGCCATTTGCTCCTCTGCGCCCAATATGGTGACTGCTATCCTGTACAAAATCAAAATAAAACGGTAACCGCGGGCACAATACCACGGAATAGCCTTTATTCAGCGCCATCGCCAGGGCTTCCGGCTTATCATGACGCCACCAGCATACAATGGTACTATCGGCCGGCAACGTGGCAGTGGCAATCTCGTCCCAGGCCATCACTTTATTATGCAGTTGTAATACGGTGTCGGCCATACGTTGTATAAAATAGTCTTCCACAGCTTTACGGTCTTTCAGGCCATGCTCCCGCTTCAACCGGGTAATCCCCGTATCGCTGTCCCAGCCCGCATTACCGAAGGTAACCTCATCACCGCCCAGGTGTATCATACCGGCAGGAAAAAGTTGAGCCGTTTCCGTTAGTATATCCGACAGGTACTTGTAAGTACCTTCCCTACCCGGGTTGAACGTAAACCGCGGATACCTGTCGGTACCGCCGCCGTCAAACGCGGGATAGGCCCTGTTGGCTGCCGCAGCATGACCCGGCATATCTATTTCCGGGATCACAGTAATATTGCGCTGCCCGGCATAGGCCACAATCTCCCGGATATCATCCTGGGTATAATACGCCGCCGGCGCAGCGGAATCAACAATATTACCGATCCCTCCTACAGTAGTCAGCAAAGGATATTTTTTAATTTCCAGGCGCCAGCCTGGAACATCCGTCAGATGCCAGTGAAAACGGTTCAATTTATAAAACGCCATCCAGTCCAGCAGCTGCAATACTTTCTTCTTCCCAAAGAAAAACCGCGATTCATCCAGCATAAGCCCTCTCCAGGCATATTGCGGCGCATCGCTAATTTGCCAGCCATCTATAGCCAGCACGCCACTATGCAAGGTTGCTGCTGTACCCAGCTGCAACAAGGTGGCTATACCATTAAAGATGCCTTCCCGGTGGGCAGCGATAATGGTGATTACTTTCTTATTCACTGTAAGCGTATAGGCATCTACGTTGGTACCCTTTCCATTTTGCTTTAAATAGATCGTTGTAGCTCCGGCTTTTTTACCGGCAGTTACCTGCAACTGGTACCGCCGTTGCAACTCCTCTTTCAGGTACACGGCCAGGGGCTGTAGTGAGGCATCACCTGCACAGATAACGGTTTGTGCGCTCAGTGGAAATACGCCAGACTCCTTTACCGCCTTTACAGGCAATGGGATCACCGGGCAAACGGTTTGCCCCCTACCAACAGAAAATACCACTACACCAATCAGCGTTAACAGGAAATGCTTCATAAACGATTGATTTTACACAAAAAAAGGCCCTCCGCGGGCGAATGGCGGCCAAAATAATAAAAACAACCAGATCCTGCAATAAAACGGCCCGTGTTTACAGGTCAGCCCTTTTATCCTACAACTCATCAGAAAATCGTTTGCCACCCGGCCACGCTGTGGCACTTTTGCTATAAATCATGAAGACATGGAGCGTTTGCAGCTATTTTGTATCGGCAGTTTAATGGTGATCAGGTCGTTATTTGCGGATACCAGCGACTTTAAGCTGGTAAAACAAAATGACGCTATCGCATTATATGAACGGTGGATTCCCGGCGCTGACGGGGAAAATGTAAGGGAAATAAAAGCAGTATTCCGGGTAAAAACTGCTGTACCCGCCGTGGTAAAGCTTTTCAAAGACCAGGCAAAAGGACGCCAATGGAATACCAACGCGAGCGACTATAAAATTGCATCCACCCCGGAAGCCGGGCGGTGGATTACCTATATCCGGTACGCCATCCCCTGGCCTATGGACGACCAGGACTGCTGCCTCCTCTATATGTACCAGCCCACGGCAGGCAATCAGGCGGAAATACGCTTTGAAAGTACTACCGACCACCGCTTTCCGCCCTTCAATAAAACTACCCGGATTACCGGCACACGGGGGAAATGGATGATGGAGCCCGCCAGCGACGGGCAATTGAAAATTACCTACCTCGTTACCACCGATCGCAGTAAGAAAATACCCCGCTGGGTATCTGACCCGATCATTCACGACAACCTGTTTAAGACCATGACAAAGTTCAAAGGTCTGCTTGAAAACGATGGATATGCCAAACAATAACTACACCCTCATCACCGGCGCCAGCTCCGGTCTGGGGAAAGAATTTGCCATTCAGTGCGCCCGCATGGGCAGGAATATCATCCTGGTGGCCTTACCTGGCAGCCACCTCCAATCGGTAGCCGACAACCTGATGCTGGAATACCGGGTGCAGGTAAAAGTATTTGAATTTGACCTGTCCAACAGTCAGCTGCTCAAAGAAGCGCTGCAACGCATGACGGAACTGTATGACATCGATTTTCTCATCAATAACGCCGGCGTAGGCGGCACTTCTCCCATTACCCATACCTCACGGGAACGGATAGACGATATTATTATGCTGAATGTAAGAAGTACGGTATTACTTACGCATCAACTCCTGCCCCACCTACTCCGACATCCACAGAGCTATATCATGAACATAGCCAGCATGGCCGCTTTTACGCCCATTGCCTATAAAACGGTTTACCCGGCATCTAAAGCCTTCATCTCTTCTTTTTCTCTGGGGCTGAAAGAAGAAATGACGAATACCGGCCTGTCTGTCAGCGTGGTATATCCCGGCCCCATCATGACCAACTCCCACACCTCCCGCCGTATCATCAGCCAGGGGATCAAGGGAAAGATGGGGTTATTGTCTACCCCCGCTATTGCCCGCATTGCGCTGAAAAAGACACTGGCAGGTAAACCAGTAATTATCCCGGGGATGATGAATAAAATTAACCATGCCCTGATGCAATTACTGCCCCTGTCACTAAAAATGAGAATTGTATCCAGGGAAGTAAAAAAAGAAATTCCATACACCTTATCTGTATAAAATGAATAGGAAGAAAGTACTGATTACGGGCGCCAATGGCTTCCTCGGCTCTAACCTGACCCGGGAATTGTTCCGCCTCGGATATGATATCCGGGTGATCATCCGTCCCACGGCCGATATACAAGGCATTGCGGATATTCCCTGCGATGTTTTCTATGGCCACATCGATAACAGCGACCAGGTACACGAAGCGGTAAAAGGTTGCGATATCGTGATCCACGCCGCCTGTATCACCGGCCAATGGGGCATTTCGTTTGAAGCGTATGAGCGGGCTAATTTCACCGCCACCAAATATATCACGGCCGCTTGTATCGCTCACCGGGTAGAGAAATTCATTTACGTGAGCACAGCCAACACCATTGGTCCGGGCAAGAAAAATAATCCCGGCAATGAACTCAATGGGTTCACGTTGTTCAACGCCAACTCCGGCTATATCAACAGTAAATACCTTGCGCAGCAATATGTGCTGGAACAGGTAACGAGCCGGCAATTACCCGCTGTAGTGGTCAACCCCACTTTCATGATAGGCCCGCACGACGTAAAGCCCAGCTCCGGCCAGTTGCTGCTCTATGGACTCAAACACCGGCTGCTGTTCTATCCGCCGGGAGGAAAGAATTTCGTACATATCAAAGATGTGTGTCGTGGTATCATCAATGCCATCTCCAAAGGAAAAACAGGCGATTGCTACCTGCTGGCCGGGCAAAACCTCAGCTACGGGGAGTTTTTCCGGCTGCTGAAAAAAATTTCCGGCAAACGCCAGGTTCTGATCCGTATCCCGGCCTTTGTACTGAAACTGGGAGGATTGATTGGCTCTATTCCCGGTATCTCCGGAAAATTAAACTATAGCACCGCTTATATGTTATGCCTGGATAACTATTATTCCGGCAAAAAATCCGAGCGGGAACTGCAATTAAGCTATACACCGGTAGAAACTGCCGTGAAAGGCGCATTTACCTGGTTTAAGGAAAATAACTATTTTTAGTAACAGACAAACGACCCGATGAATTTTCAAGAGAATGAAAAGCTATTTTCCAGCAAGCTGTTTCTGTACCTCTCCCGGATACTGATACTGTACACCTTCAGTACTATCTTCAAATCCTTTGACCACACCTTTGTAAAAGGGTTGCGGATACTGGATTTCAGGGGACAAATGTTCAGTCTCTTTTACGTGGTGTTCGGACTCATTGTATGGGAAGGCGCAGCCCGCCTGGCCGGTTGGCTGGAAAAGAAAACGATCCGTCATAACAACTCAGGGCGGCTCGTGATCCTCTGCGGAGGCCTGTTGCTGTACGGGATGATTGTAGCATTTTTATTCGGCTTCGGGTATGCAGTTTCAGACATCGGGTTGTTTCACCGGTATGAAGCCTGGGAAAGCTTCCGCAATTTCAGCTACGACCTGAACTTCGGCACCTTTATGTTTTACCTGCTGATCCTGACTTTCAACGGTATCATTTTTTATTACTCCGGCTGGAAAGAATACCAGCTACAGGCAGAGCGGCTAAAACGGGAAAATATACAGGCCCGTTATGATGCGCTGAGAAACCAGATAGACCCGCATTTTTTCTTTAACTCATTAAGCGTGTTGACCAACCTGGTATATAAAAGCCCCGACTTGTCGGCCGATTATATTACGCAGCTGGCGAAAACTTACCGGTACATCCTGGATAAAAAATTTGAGAACCTGGTCACCATTCAAACGGAGCTCGATTTTCTTGACGCCTACCTTTTTCTCATTCGCATCCGCCACCAGCAAAGCATACAGTTTAGTGTAGTACTGCCGGAAAAGGTAAAAACCAAAGGAATGATACCGCCGGTAACCCTGCAAATGCTGATTGAAAATGCTATCAAGCACAACCGCTTTTCGGCACAGGATCCTTTGCTGGTAAAGATCAGCGAAGAAGACAACTGCCTGGTAGTATCCAATCATATACGTCCCCGCACCAACCCGGAAATATCTTCCGGCATAGGACTGGAAAATATCCAGAAAAGGTATGCCTTAGTTGGGAATAGCAATGTAGTCGTGTGTCAGCGGGATGATCTGTTTATTGTAAAATTACCCATTATCACTTCCTCATGAGAATAGTAATTTTTGAAGACGAAATACACAATGCCGAACGGCTGATTCAATTGTTGCATAAATGTGATCCGGACATAGAAATTGTAGCGGTGATTGAATCGGTGGCGGAAGGCATGAAATGGATGGAACAGCAACAGCGGGTAGACCTGATGATGATGGATATCCAATTATCGGACGGCAACTGCTTTGAATTGTTCGATAAAACAAAAGTGCAGACGCCTATTATCTTCACCACCGCCTACGATGGTTTTGCTTTGCAGGCATTTAAGGTAAACAGCATTGATTACCTGATGAAACCTATTGAAGTGGAAGCGTTGCGGAATGCCTTAAAAAAATATGAACAGTTCCGCCCTGCCAATAATTACACCCTGGATATCAGCCGCATTGCAGAAGAGTTCCTGCGCCGCGACAGCACCCGTTTTATTGGCAGGATCAATAACCAGTTGATTTATGTAAAAGCGAAAGACATTGCCTGGCTCCAGTTTAACAAAGGCACTACCTGGGCCACTACCAATGCCAACCAGCGGGTACCACTGGATTATTCGCTGGACCAGATAGAGAAGCTGCTGGATAGGAATCAGTTTTTCCGTATTAACCGGCAGTTCATCATTCACCTCGACGCCATCAAAAAAATTACCACCTATTACAATAGCCGATTAATTCTTCAATTAGCACCTGATGTTGATACTGATGTTATTATTAGCCGTGAAAGAGTTACTGAATTCAAAAACTGGCTCGAAGGGAAGGAAGACCACCATACTACAGGCTAAGCAAGAGGATCACCGGCATAGGTAATCCTCTTGCTAAAAGTGGTTTATGTTACATTTTCAGGTACTTGTCGATCAATTCTCCCAGCTTCCCATAGCCTTCTTCATTAGGATGTAGCCCGTCAGAAAAAAGGCTCTCATCAATTTTTCCACCTGATTTCAGGAACAGTTTACCTGCATCCAGGAATTGTATGTCTTTGCCGGAAGGGATAATACGGGCGTAGCGCTTATTGATACCTGCTACCCTGCTTTCCATATTTCTCCTGGGTAAAAGCCCCATGAGAATGATATGCGTAGTGGGCAGCTTGGCACGGATCTCCCGCAACAGGTATTTGACTCCCGCTGTGATCTCTGCATCGGTGTTGAGTTGCAAGTTGTTGGTACCAATCATGAGTACCAGGTATTTGGGGGCTATGCCATCCAGTTCGCCATGCTGTACCCGCCACAACGCATTTTCTACGCGGTCCCAGCCAAAGCCCATGTTTTCAGCTTGTTTGGGCGCAAAGTATTTATCCCACGACTGGGTGCCTCTCCGGGTGCGGGCTACCGGCTCACCACCCCAGAAATGTGTGATAGAGTTGCCCATAAACACCACCTGGGGCTGATGTGTTTTATTGTATGCCATCACTTCCTGGTGGCGTACTTCCCAATCGTACGTGGCAAAGTCGCGCCGCTGGGTAATGGCCGTAGCAGTAATGCCCTCGCCATTTTGCATGTGCAGGATCTCCCGGATCTTTTTCGTATAAGCGTTGGCGTAGTTCATCATGCCCAGGTCATTGGGATGCGTGCCATCCACCATACAATCCAGGTCCTGCCCTATTTCTGCCTTGGATAACAGGCTGAGGCCCTTTACCCCGGCCTTTTGCAGCGAATCTACCACTTCCCGCAGGGTGGCATTCACCTGTTCATAGGCCGCCTTGCTGTCGGTATTGGTTTCATCGGTCGTATATCCGTCGTGTTCGGTGAGCAGGATAGGAATGCCGGGCCGTTTGGTTTGCAGCATAGTCACCGCATTGGTGATCCGTTTTTTCAGCTCTGCGCCTGCATAGGCGGCGCCGGTGAGATTGGGCAGGCAGTCCAGCACATAGAGGCGGGCGTTCACCTCTCCTACCAGATCCAGTACTTCTTTTTCCAGTCGCCCATTTCCGGAAAATGCCAGGTTAATGACTGGGCTTTCCAGCCGCCGGCTCAGGATATTGGTCCATGCCATACCCGGGCGGGAGGCACAGGCCCCCTGCGCAATGGAAGTACCGTAAACGACTACCGGCGCTTCGGTACGCACTGGCAATGGCGTAAACATACTTTCTGTTGGCACATCCACTGTTAGCCATTTTACCGAGTTGTACAAGGGCAGATACAAGGTATATTCCACATGCTTTACATGTTGGTCGGCCTGTTTCAGGTGAGAAAACCGGTATACGATGGTGTCGCCAAAGCTATACTTACCGCCACACCACATCCATCTGCCATCAATACTTTTCGCATACATATCTACACCGCTTACGCCGGTTGCAGGCATATGAGGCATTTGCTTGTCACCAGCCACGGCATACTTGACGATGATTTCATCGGCATCTGTCCGGAAGCGGAGACTCAGACCGGCGCTGTTATTTGACAGGCTCCAAACGGGTGGGCGTACATCTTTCTGCGCCCTTTCCGGAAAGCGGTCGTAGTAATTTCTAAGCCCTGTTTTCCAACCTTGCCCTTCCAGTGCATACACGGTATCGGTAGCAGGTGTCCAGGTTTTATAGGTACGTGAAGCAGCTTGCTGCGCCATGCTTCCCGCTGTAGTGAGGAGAAGAATAGCAATCGTGGAGATTATTTTCATTTTCATATTACCAGGTAAATTGTAATTGCCTTTTTCAGCAGCAGATAAAATACAAAAAGCAGGACGATTCCTTTAAAAAAAGGATGGCTGCTTAATGGTCTGTCACACAGCGGAATCCTAATGTGCCGGCACGATCCATGCCAGGCGACAGCAACAGGTATTTTCCATGCTGCGTCAGTTGCTGCGCCTGCGGAAAATACCAGTAAGACGTTTGCGGGTGATAGTAGCTTCCTCCTTTCAGCACGGCCGAACGGGTATGCGTGTCGGTATATTCGTCGGTCCACTGCCATACATGGCCGGTGAGTGCCATCACGCCAAAGGGACTGGCGCCTGCCGGGTACCCATCCACGAAAGGTGGCGCATTCCGCTCCCGGCTGGTATCAGCAGGTGGGATGCGACTGGAGTCGGCAGTCATGCCCCAGGGATGTAACCGTTGGTCGTTACCCTGTGCGGCATATTGCCATTCCCATTCATGCGGAAGCCTTTTCCCGGCCCAGGCGGCATAAGCCCTGGCATCTTCTATGCTAACCCACGTCACAGGGCGCTGCTCCCATCCGGGAGGATAGGTGCCCTGCTGCCAATCTTTCAGGAAATTGTGATCATCCGCCGGATGATAGCGGGTAGCATCCATAAATTGTTTGAACTGCCGGTTGGTAACCGGGTAGCGGTCTATATAAAAAGCGGGAATGGCCAGGGTGTGTTGATGATCGCGCTGCGGATGCGCTTCCCAGGGATATTGTACCCCGATGGCATTGGGCAGTTCATTGCCTTCAATCATCACCCCGTGCGACTCAAACCGGTATTCCTTTGCAGCAGGAATAAGGATCATGCCTTCCGGCGCTTGTGCAGGTTTCCTGGTGGTGGCAACCGGTGTAAGCCGTTGCATCAGGGGCTTGCTATCGGCGGATAACCCAGACAGAGGTACGCGGGCCTGTTGCCGGATCTTATCCAGGAAAGCATTGAAGCCTTTGCCGGTAAAGGTGTCGGGGAGAACGGCTATTGCGCCATAGCCACAGGCTTCCATATTGAAACGCAGTATCACGTTGCCTTGTTCCTTTACGGGTTGTAGTTCAACCCCGTTCCAGACGTCGTAGTACCGGTAGCCTCGTTTAGCCGCCAGCGTTATTTGCCGGCCGTTCCGGGCCACGGAATCCCTGTTGATGAAAGTATACAGGGTAGCTGCTTTTCCAGGGAATGCAGCCGCAAACACACCCGGTTGTATCACCGGGATATGCGGCTCCCACTGTTCGCTGCTCCATACTTCAGGAAACTGCCGGTATATCATCCTGATTCTGCGAATGACGGCGGCATAGCGCTCCGGCAGCTGGTTCCAGATGCCCCATATATTCTCCCAGGTATTATAACCTACACCGTTGAAAAACGCAGACTGTAAATCGTCTGTCTTATTCACCGACCAGCGGTCAGTAACATGTACCTGGTGCCGGGGTTCCAGCCATTTGTACAGGCTCACGCCGGGAATATATCCAAAGGCTGGACTACCCCATTTTAACCAGTAGTAGCCCCAGCTCATCGTATTCCAGGCTACCATCTTCAGGTCGCCGATATGTATCTCGGGTTGTAATACCAATGGATAACCCATACGGGTATACGCTTCTTTAAAATCGAGCGTTACGCCGTTCATGGTGTCACCATTCAATCCATCGGCGCCCAGCTCTTTCATTTCTTCGGTGAGCGCAGCGGCCATGGGAATGGTTATTTTACGGGTGCCATGATCCCAGATCATAATGGGAAAGAATACCCGTACGCCCCGTTGATGAAAGTCGCGGATCATTTGTTTCACCGCCGCCTTTCCTCCGGGCAAATCCGCTACCAGGTCAAACTGGTTACGGTTATCGATCCCTATATTGGGATAGGTAGGCCATATTAATACGGCATCCAGTCCACCGTACCGTTTTTCAAGATCATCCAGGAAGTGATCTACAGTATATTTCCGGCTTGCCGGGTCGTACAGGTAGCGGTCGTGCGCCATGATCTGTGCATACATAAAAGTAGTGCTGACCCAGCTGAATTCCTTTCTGCTATATTCGTCACCGTTATATTGCAACCTGTCTTTTTCGTGTAGCCGCCACTGTTGTATAGAATCTAACCATTGGGCCCGTTGTGAGGGGGATCCGGGGCCGGCAATGAGTTCTGATTCTGCTCCCTGTAACCTGACCTGCTGCGCAGTGAGGGCTGCGGGCAACAGTAAGGCGGCAACACCTAGTACTTGTGTGATTTTTTTCATTGAATAGTGTCGGATTTAATTTGACTAATACCCCCATTTTTTCATTATCTGTAAATCAACTTTTACAGCATCCAGCGGCGCCTGTCCCTGGTAGGATTCCTGCTCTATTATAAAGTAGCAGGTACCTCCCGATTGCTTTCCCAGGTCGATCACTTCCTTCACCGGGATCACGCCTTTGCCTAGCACAGTACTTTCATAACTGCTGCCCATTTCGCCTTTGGCACTTTTAATTTCATCCTTCACATGCATGAGCTCAAAACGGCCGGGATATTTTTTGATGATATCCAGGGCAATGCCGCCGGCATGATACATGTTGCCGATATCCAGCTGTTGCGCCACCAATGCGGGATCGGTGCTGGTTAATATCAGGTCAAAGATTTTTTGTCCATTCAGCTGCTGGCTGAATTCAAAGTCGTGGTTGTGATACCCAAACTTCATTCCCGAGCGTTTACACAGGGCGCCGCTTTTATTGAAAACATCCATATAGGCTTTGAAGTCGTCGTAGTTTTTACGCAGACTTTCATCCAGCCAGGGGCTGATCACGAAATGCTGCCCTACCGTGGCGGCATCTTCCACCGTCTGTTTCCACTCATCGGTAAAATCTTTTTTCGCCGTATCCCAGTGGTCTTTGCGCATCACCGTATGACCGCTGGGCATAGACAAGCCCAGGTCGCCGAGCCGTTTTTTAAATTCGGTAGCGCTATACCCGTAAAATTTCCGGTTGCTGTAGCCGGCATGCTCTACATATTTATAACCCATGGTGGCCAGCTGTTTGAGGGTACCGGCAGGATCTTTTTTCATATCCTCGCGGATAGAATACAGCTGTATGCCCAATATGGGCTTCGATGCAGCCGCCGCCAGCAATGACTTAGGCAGCAGCGCGGTGCCGGCAATCGCCAGGCTCCCTTTCAGCAGAAAATTTCTTCTTGAAATTTGCATAATAACAGATATTTAAATGTGGAATAGATGTCATCTTTGTGCTGCTTACAGCGAAAAAGCGAGATAAGTATCTCCGGAGGGTTTTCCCAGCTTACCACCACCACAGCTGATCACCACGTATTGTTTCCCCTTCACTTCGTATACTGCGGGTGTAGCAAAACCACATGCAGGCAAAGTAGTTTCCCATAGCAACTGCCCGGTTCTTTTATTATATGCCCTGAATTTACTGTCGGCCGTAGCGGCAATAAATAACAGGCCGCCGGCGGTAACTACGGGGCCTCCATAGTTTTCGGTACCGCTATGAATACCCCTGGCTTTCAGCTCCGGGTAATCGCCCAACGTATCTTTCCACAGCAGTTTCCCGGTGTTCAGGTCAATGGCGCTGAGGGTGCCCCAGGGAGGCGATACGGCAGGGTAACCTTCTTTCGTTAAAAATTTATTGTAACCGGTAGCCCGGTAGGGTAAATCTACGTATGGGTCCGACTTTTTCCGCATGGCCACAAAAGCGCTTTGCTGCTGCGTTTTCAGATCGAGGATAAAAGTGGCCAGGGCATGTTTTTCGCTGCTATCGAGCTGTTTGAAGGCGGGCATCATTCTCCTCCCGGCATCTACCAGCTGTGTAAATCCTTTTTCATCATATCGTTGATGAATGTCCAGGAGAGATGGGAAATTACCGCCCCCTTTCCGCTCCGGTCCATGGCAAACCATGCAGTGAGTAGTATACAGGCGTTTACCGGCCTGTAGCTGCGTTTCTCTGGCTACAGCAGGCTTTGCATCGGCATCTACCATGGTGAGCACCCAGGGCATTTCACTGGCGTTTACGTACAGGATGCCGGTAGCCGGATCAGCAGCCGGGCCACCCCATTCTGAACCGCCATCAAATCCCGGAAAAATGACAGTACCCTGCCGGGACGGAGGCATAAAAAGATGACCTTTCTTATAGGAGGCGAGTCGCGCCCGGATATCTGCATAGGAAGAGTCGGATACCAGGCGGTTAAGGTCCTGCTCCCCCAGCGACTGACGTACAAAAGGTGCAAAAAAAGTGGGCACTGGCTGTGTGAGCGATAGCAGTTCTCCCGGCAATACCGTATCTCCCGGTACGGGCGTTTCCGTAACCGGGTACAGGGGTAGACCAGTTTTCTTATCCAGCAGGAAAATAAAACCGGTTTTGGTGACCTGCACCACCGCATCAACAGGTTTACCTTCTTTTTTGACCGTTAGCAACATGGGCGCAGTGGGCAAATCCCGGTCCCATACATCATGATGTACCGTTTGAAAATGCCAGATACGTTTGCCCGTGGCTGCATCCAGGGCGAGTACACAGTTGGCAAACAGGTTGTTGCCCTTTCTTTTACCACCGTAAAAATCGTAAGACGCCGACCCGATAGGTGCATACACCACACCGTTTTCCTCATCCAGGCTGAAACCGGCCCACGCATTGGCGCCACCGGTATGCCGCCAGGCGGCGGTATCCTGCCAGGACTCATATCCAGGCTCTCCAGGCTGCGGAATGGTATGGAATATCCATTTCCGTTGCCCGCTGTGTACATCATACGCCCGGATATAGCCCGGCGCACCACCCGCTTCTTCCGATACCCGGGTGCCGATAATGATCAGGTCTTTATAAATAGTGCCGGGCGTGGTGGAGGTAATATACATACCATCCATATTCCATCCCATATCCCGGTGCAAGTCTACAAATCCGCTATCTGCAAAAGTAGTAATAGGCCGGCCAGTGGCGGCATTGATGCAATACAGCCTGGAGCCTACGGTATAAAACAGGCGTTGATCAGATGCGCCATTGTCATAAAATGCTACGCCCCGGCAGGTGTTGGATGGCCTGGTATGCGGATCAAAGACCCAAATCTCCTTGCCGGTCCCCGCGTCTACTGCAAATAATTTCAGGCCCGCAGAAACGCCATATAGCCGGTCGCCCACCACCACCGGGTTTACCTGCATCTGCGTCATCTCCTTCGCATCGCCGGTATGATAGGCCCAGGCAACTTTCAACTGCGATACATTGTTGGTGTCGAGCGCCGTTAACGCGCTGTAATGAATATTTTCTTTACTCCCACCATATACCTGCCAGGTACGGTGCGACTTATCTTGTGGAGTACAGGCAGCCCATAACGTGGAAAGGAGCAGCCACCGGAACAGAGTGGAACGCATGAAAAATAGCTATTGGTTTTCTACTCCTTTAAAAATATACTTTTTAAAATAATTTTTTAAGAAAACTACAACAGCGGTGGGTAACTTTTCAATTGACAAAAAATCCCCCCGCCGAATGGCGGAGGGATCTCATAAAATTGACAGATGGACGATTTATCCTTTTATTTTAATCACCAGCAACCCTTCCGGCACATCGCCATGACGCAGCGCTGATAAATCCACAACACAATCTTTTCCTTTCTGCGTCCATTTCACTGCTTTGCTGCTGCCTAACACGGTCACTACGGCGCCTTTAGCCGGTGTATAGTTACGGATAGTTACCTGCTGCCGGTAAGCTGGTGCAAAGCAGTACAATGCCCCCGGCTTAGCCGTAAAGAATAATTCGATGTTGGCATGATCGGCCGACTTCTTCACCAGGTCATTTACACTGTAGTGCGCCATATACGCCGCTTCTTTGGTTTCCGGGCGCTTGCCATTGCTCCACTGCCGGCTTTCTTTCCAGGGTTTGGTATCATAAATAGCCTCTCCGTTCACTTCCAGCCATTTACCAATGTCGAGCAATTTCTGCTGCATGATCACCGGGATACGTCCGTCGGCCGTGGGACCTATATCGAGCAACAAGTTGCCGCCTCTTGATACAATGTCTACCAGCATCAGCACCAGATCGCTGCTTTTCTTGTAGTCATCGGCAGTTTCCATACGGTTGTAACCATACGACTGCCCTATACCCTGGCTCTCCTCCCAGATCACGCCGGGCTGCATACCGCTGCCATATTCTGAAGTGAGGTAAGTAGCGCCATTATTTTTACCACGGGTATTATTGCCCCAGCGGTCATCTATGGCTACTTCGTCTTTTACCGGCGACTCATTAAACAGCCAGGCCAGCAACGAAGGGCTTTGCCAGGCGGTATCCGACATCTCCCATTCTCCATCAGAAAAAATAACAGAAGGCTTATAGCGGGTCACCAGGTCTTTGAACTGGGGAGTCATCACTTCTTTTACATAACGCTGACGGTCTTTCAGCCACAGCGGGTTAAACCACTCATACAGGGAATAATAATACCCCATTTTTAGTCCCTCCTTCCGCACGGCTTCTGTGAGGTCGCCCAGCAAATCGCGTTTAGGCGTGCCCGTCACCGCATTCCAGGAATGACCCCAGGATTCATTGGCTTGTTTGTTATCCCAAAGGCAATAACCTTCGTGGTGTTTGGAAGTTAACACCACATATTTAGCGCCCGAGCGCCTAAACACTTGTGCCCACTGCTGTGGGTTAAACAGCGATGCGGTAAACTGGCTCTCAAACTGTTCATAAGGAGTGCCCTTCCCATAACTCTTATCATGAAATGCCTGTACCTGCGCATGAGATCCTTCCTGCGTTCCTCTCAGGTTATACCAATACCATTCAGAATAACCACCCGGGCCTACTACGGCATAGGATGGCACCGCATATACGCCCCAGTGAATAAAGATCCCGAACTTGGCATTATTAAACCAGGCCGGAATACCCCGCTTATTGAGCGACTCCCAGTTGGCTTCATATTTTTGGGCAAAAACAAGTGAAGTACTTAGTAATAGTAACAACAACCCGATACAACGTTTTTTCATAACTCGTTTTTCATTTAAATCTATACGAACTCAAAAATAGCAACTTCCGCTCCCCATAATAATGGTATTTTCTCTGAGTATAATAATTACTTCCCATCGCCGTACTTTACGGTCTCATCGCAACATTTACGGGTATTATCTACACCTTTTCCTATATCTTCCTATTTGCAGTAATTTCACGGGGCTACCAGATAAAAGCGAAAAATCAGTAGCTTTAAGGAGCGCAACAAATGAGCATTCGTATTCCATTCAAAAAAATAACTATTGCATTACATATCCTGATCTGGAGTGTACTGCTGCTGCTACCTTACCTGGTGTCCAACGCAGCCAGTCAGTACAGTATTGGCGCTATTCCCGGGCTATTCTTTTCCCTGATAGTAATCATTCACATGGCTATATTTTATATCCATGCGTTACTGATTTACCCGGCCCTCTGTAACCGGCAATACTGGTGGCTGTATGTTCCGGCCGTACTTGTGCTGATCGGTGGCTCTTTCCCGCTGAAATATGCGATAATGGCCAACTGGTTTCCTGACATGCTACAGCATTATTCGGTATACAAATTTGTATTTGCGCCTTCAGTAGGCATCTACTTCATCAGTGTAGTATACTGTAAAGTAGTAGATAGAATACGGGCCGAAAATATCCTAAAGGAGAAACAGGCAGAACAACTCAGCACAGAACTCAAATTTCTCCGGTCGCAGGTAAGCCCGCATTTCCTGTTTAATGTACTGACTAACCTGGTATCGCTGGCCCGGAAAAAATCCGATCAGTTGGAACCTGCCCTGATCATGCTTTCCGATCTCATGCGTTATATGCTGTATGATACCACCGGGAAAAAAGTACTGCTCAGTAAAGAGGTAGCGTATCTCAACAGTTACATCTCCCTGCAAAAGCTACGCTTTGGTAATGATGTTAAAATCAACACGCACATGGCCGCAGATGCAGCCATCGCTCATTACACCATAGAACCCATGCTGCTGATTCCCTTCGTGGAAAATGCTTTTAAACATGGTACCAGCTATACGGCGCAGCCGGAAATCAATATTCGTTTAACCGTTCACGATGCCATCCTTACTTTTGAAGTAGCCAACAAATTTGACAACGATCCGCTGTCCAGCAAAGACAGCAACTCTGGTATCGGCCTTGCCAATGTACAATCCAGGCTACAGCTGCTCTACCCGGGCAAACACCAACTGTCGGTGGTACGGCAGGCTCCTCTATTCCATGTAACACTTATCCTCCAATTATCATGATACGCTGCATTGCCATAGATGATGAAGCCCTGGTGAGGGAACTACTGGAAGATAACATCCGGCAGGTACCTTTCCTGCAATTAGTCACTACCTGCAAAAATGCCATGGAAGCCCTCGCCGTCTTGCAGCGGGAAAAAATTGACTTATTGTTCCTCGATATACAAATGCCTGGGATCAATGGTTTACAGTTACTACAGTCACTACCGCAGCCACCACTGGTCATCCTCGTAACAGCCTACGAATCGTATGCGTTGGATGGCTTCAACCTGCAGGTAGTCGATTACCTGCTGAAACCCTTTTGCTTTGAACGCTTCCTGAAAGCCTGCAACAGGGCCAGCGAATTGTTCCGGCTAAAACAACCGCCAGTAGCCACTCCCCAGGAAGTACCCGCTTTCTTTGTGAACGTAGAATATACACAGGTAAAAATTGTACCCGCCCACGTGATCTATATCGAGGCATTGAAAGACTATGTCAAAATACATCTCCTCCACCACCCCAAACCAATACTCACCCGTATGACCCTGAAAGCCATGGAGGAAAAGCTGCCTGCCCCCGCTTTCATACGTACCCATAAATCCTGGCTGGTGGCGGTCGACAAAATCACCACGATCAAACGCGACCTGGTTTGTATCGGTGACATAGAAATTCCTGTCAGCGAATTTTACAAAGACAATGTCAACAAGCTGCTGAACCAGTAGGCTTTTCCCATTTCATCGCGACACTTATCCATCCTGTCTACACACCAAAAACGCAGTAGCTATTCCCGATAGCTTTGTGGACAGATCATTCTTCAAGCGATGAAAACATGCTCCATCATAGGTTTCCTGTTATTGTTTGCCGTTGGCACACCTGCACAGCAAAAAACGCCGGTAGCCGACAGTACCGTGAAGCCCGACACGACCATCAAAAGTACCAGGGGCTTACGCGAGGTAGTAGTCAGCGCCGGCGCTTTTGAAGCCAGCGATAAAGCCAAAGGCGCTGCCCTTACGCCAATAGATGCCGTCACCGTAGCCGGCAGCAATGGCGATATTTCCCAGGCATTGCGCTCCCTGCCCGGCGCCCAGCAAATCGGCGAACAGGAAGGACTTTTCGTGCGCGGCGGTACCAGCGATGAAACCAAACAATTTATAGACGGCACCCTGCTCAGAACGCCTAACTATCCAGCTGTTCCCGGCGTACCACAATACGCCCGCATTAATCCCTTTCTCTTTAAAGGCATCTTATTCAGCTCCGGCGGCTACTCCGCGTTATACGGCCAGGCCATGAGCAGCGCACTCATATTGGAAAGCGTAGACCTTCCGGAAAAAACGTCGGCCAGCTTCAGCATATTTCCAATGAACCTTTCTGCGGGTATGCAATGCCTGGCGCCAAACAACCGCAGCAGCTACGGCGCCAAAATTTCTTATAGCAACCTCGCATTGTATAACTCCATCGTGCCGCAAAAGCCCGATTTCTATGCCGGCCCCGCTTACCTCGATGGCAATGCCAACTTCAGGATACGTACCGGCAAAACCGGTATGCTCAAATTCTATAGCAACTGGGGCTACAGCGATGTAGGCCTGAACACCCCTGATATCGACAGCAGCGCCCTCAGGGCCGGTTTCCGGGTAAAAGGCTGGAACAGCTATAACAACCTCAGTTTCCGCAGCCTGCTCGGCAACAACTGGAAGATAGAACTGGGGGCGGCTTACAGCTACAACAAGCAACAGAACAGCTACCTGCTCAGTGATGCCAAAGGCGATCCGGTACACCTCCCTGCCGTTCCATTTCTCTATAAAAACGGCCAGCGTACTATCAACACTAACTTTGCACAGGCCAGGATATTGCTTACCCATTTCTTTTCACAGGGACAAGCGCTGCGTGTAGGAGCAGAACAATTCTATACACACGACCAGGGAAATGCCAACGATAGCGCCCTAAGGCTCACCGATCACCTGACTGCTGTGTTTGCCGAAGGGGATATCTACCTGGCCAACAATCTTGCCGCCAAAGCCGGCCTGCGGATGGAGTATGCCAGTGCATTGGGCAAGGTGGTGCTGGCGCCCAGAGTAAGCTTCGCCTACCGCCTCCATAACGGTGGGCAATTTAACCTGGCCTATGGCATCTTTTACCAGGAGCCGGCGAATGACTTTCTCTATCAATCCCGTCAACTGGATTTTTCCAGCGCTACGCACTATGTGCTAAACTATACCCGGAAAGCCAGCAACCGCCTATTCCGCGTGGAAGCATATTATAAACAGTATCAACGCCTGGTTAAAACAGTGCCGGCTCCAGACAATAACGGTAAAGGTTATGCGCAGGGAGTGGAATTATTCTGGAGAGATAAAAAAACGTTCAAAAACCTCGACTACTGGGTCACCTATACGTATCTGGATACCAAACGCAATTTCCTGGACTATCCCTACTCCATCCATCCATCTTTTGCCGCGCCGCATACAGCTACCATCGCGATAAAAAAGTTCCTGCCCGATATCAATACCAGCGTAAATGTATCCTGGGCCTTTGCTACCGGCCGGCCTTACTATCATATTACCAACAACGGCATCACCGACCAGGGCACTACCAATGCGTATAACACACTTAACCTGCACGTGGCCTACCTCTGCTCGTTCTTTAAGCATAGCCGCTGGAAAGACTTCTCTGGTATTGCTGCAGGCATCAACAATATTACCGGCACCCGGCAGGTGTTTGGATATAATTATAGCTATAACGGGCAAATCAAAGAAGCTATAACACCGCCGGCTACACGTAGTGTATTCATAGGAGTGTTTATGAGCTTAGGCATAGACCGTACAGAAGATTTTCTCAACAATGATTTATAAATCTCACAAAAAAAGAAAAATGAAAAAGCTACTCTTCACCCTATTTTCAGCGGTTTTATTGCAGTACAGCACGTATGCACAGTCTGGCAGCTTGTCGGCAGCTATTGCTAAGCTAGACCAGGCACAAACAGTAAAAGACTACGAGCAACTGGAAAAAACATTTACCGGGATCAGCGAACAGCCTACCTGGCTGGCGCCCTACTATGCTGCCTTCTGCAATGCTAAAATCGGTTTCCTCTTACAAGATGATGGCGACAAAATTGAAAACTATGCCAACCGCGGAGAAGAACAGGCCAAGAAAGCACTGTCGTTGCTGGATACAGGCTCCCAGCAAAAGGAAGCGGCGGAAGTGTACACCGTGCTGAGCATGATCTACCGCACCAAGGTATTTATCAACCCAATGACATACGGACGTAAATACGGCATGCTATCAGACCAGTTCCTGAAGCAGGCCACCGCCCTGGATGCACAAAATCCAAGAGCCTTGTACGTATCGGCCTGGGTGAAATATTATACCCCCAAGATGTGGGGCGGCGACAAAGACCTCGCAAAAAAACTCGCCGGCGAAAGCCTGGCTAAACTGAGTACCCCTGCCAATAGCAACTATCCGCGCTGGGGTAAGGCAGAAGACCAGGCCCTGCTGAGCAAATTCAAGTAATCTTTAAATCTGTGTTATTATGGGATTCGTGTTCATCATCATCCTGCGCATATTATTTGCCGCTTGTATGGTGTTTATTATCGGTTATGTTTTTGGCGGCTTTTCGAAAAAACCAGCCCTCCGAACCATCACCAAAGTGGCGGCTATACTGGTGATTGTATTGTTTATCGGCACTAATATGCTGTTGATGCGGTTCGCTTTCCGGCATGCCAATGGCCCCTGGTGCCACGACAGAGACCTGCCAAGAACAGAAATAAAACAGCCCTAGCTGTTCACTTAAAATGGCAGCAGCGAATGACCAAAGTCATTCGCTGCTGTTGTTTTATAAAGGTGGTTATTATTTGTATCCTTCATTCTGCACCAGGTTAGGATTGGCATCCAGCTGGGCCTGCGGAATGGGGAATAACCGACGGAAAGGCTGGTCTGCAGGATGAAACTGCCAGGTGCTATTCCACTTGCCAAAACGCACGAGGTCCTGCCGGCGGCAACCCTCCCAGATGAACTCCCGTCCCCGCTCAGCAAGGAGGTTATCCAGCGTGAGCGTGGTGAATGGGTTACCGTTTTCAAAATTGCGGCTTCTCACCTGGTTTACCAACGCTACTGCGGCGCCTTCCTGGCCGGTGCGCAACAGGCATTCTGCTTTCAGCATTAATGCATCAGCATAACGGAAAATTACCAGGTCGTTGTCCTGGTCGGAATAAGGCGTATTCTTCTGGATTTCATATTTCACAATGCGCACACCCTCTGTTTGCGTAGCATTAGCCAGATCGCCTATGGTACTGGTAAAGACCAGCGGCGCTCCCTGCTCGGTTTTCAACGGCGTACCATCCTGGGCATACTGCTGCCCGATCAGGAACATGGTTTTACGTTTATCATCGGCATCATAGGATTCGTAAAATGCTTTCAGGGTACACCAGCCATTCCACGGCGAGCTGGGCAGCCCGTAGGTATAACGATTGTTGTAGTGCAGCGTAAGGTAATGCAACATCATGCCCTTGGCGTTGATAGCATCGTAGGGCACCACGAAAATATTCTCTTTAGAATTTTCATTTTTTGTAGAGAAGTTAGCAAAGTAATCAGCTTCCAACTGATAGCCCATCTTGGTAACGGAGTCGCACATACGCATACAGTCGGCCCAGCGCTGGGTACCGGTGTACACTTCTGCATTCACATATAATTTAGCCAGCAGCATAAAAGCCATACCCCTGGTTACTTTGCCATAGTTTTTGGTATCCAGCGTGGTGGGCAGCGCCGCCAGGTTATCTTTGATCTCTTTTTCTATAAAGGCAAAAGCCTGTGCCCGGGGCGTATTCTTTGGCGGCTCCGTTTGTGCAAAGGAGGTTACAACGGGAATATTCCCGAAAGCATCCATGGCCAGGTAGTAATGAAAGGCACGCAATACCTTCATCTGCGCAATCAGCTGATCTTTGGTAGGCAGTACGATAGTTGAACCTTCCAGCTTCTGCAGGATGGCATTCACCGGGTTTACCCCATCGCGGTAAATGAAGTTCCACATATCGTTGATATATTGGTGGGTGATCGGAAACTCATGACTGATCAATACCCGCCATAAACCACCTTCATTCCAGTCGGCTCCGCGGGAGGGCACCGTAGTTTCATCGGTGGTGACTTCATTCATTTTCCAGTAACTGTCGCGGTATCCGCGCAACTTGGCATAAGCCCCGTTGGCAAAGGCATTCAGCTCATCTTCCGTCTTCAGGAAATTATCATCAGTACCCCTGTCATAAAATGTTTCATCCAGTTTGGTACAACTGAACAGGGAACATACCATCCCTGCGAGTAAAGTATATGTAAAGAAGGTTGCTTTCATGTGGATTGTTTTTATTTAAAGTTGACCGTAAAGCCCAGTGCAAACGAGCGTGTTTTCGGATAGATATTACGGTTATCGATCCCTGGCGCCAGGCCATCTATGGGCAGTTCAGGGTCGAGACCAGAATACTTCGTGATCACGAACAGGTTTTGTCCTGAAACATATACCCGGGGATTGGCAAACCACTTGCTATGCACTGCCGGGATATTGTATCCCAGTGAAAAATTATCCAGGCGGAGGAAGGCGCCGTTTTCAATAAAGCGATCGGATACATAGGTGCCTTTAATATTGCTGTTGGCATATTTAGCCATGGCATTGCGGCCGGGCAGGCGACTGAAACGATCGCTCAGCACCAGTTCGGTAGCATTAAAGATCTGGTAACCAAAAAGACTGCGCAGCAAAAAGTTCAGGTCGAAGTTTTTATACCGGAAGCTGTTGGCCAAACCCGCCTGGTATTTGGGCAGGCCATTCCCCGCCACGCGGCTGTCGCTGCGGAAATCGAATGTACCGCTGCCGTCGAGGTCTTCGAACTGCTGGTTACCATTTGCATCGGTACCAATGTAATGCGGAATGTAAAACGTACCGATAGAATAGCCGGGCACTACTTTCACAATCTGTACAGCGGTGAGTCCACGCGCACCCACAGTACCATCGTAAATAGCATCGCTTTTAAACTGGTCGTTGGCGATAGACAATATCTCGTTGTAGTTACGGGAAATATTGAAAGACGCACTCCAGCTGAAATCTTTATGATCGATAATAGCGCCATTCAACGACAATTCCACTCCTTTGTTGCTGATCTTACCTACGTTGGCCAGCATGGAAGGGAAAAGATAAGGCGGCGAAGGAACATTGTAATTGAACAGCAGGTCTTTGGTGCGCTTGTCGTAATATTCCAATGTTCCGCTCAGTCTTCCTTTAAACAGCGTAAAGTCTATGCCTGCATTAAATTGCGCGGCCGATTCCCAGCGGAGATTGGGATTTTCATTTTGCCCGATCTGGTAGGAAGTCACCCAGCGCCCATTATCCAGTACCTTACCACCGGGACTATAAGTGAGCGGCGATTTATAGTTCTGGATTTCCTGGTTACCAGTGATACCATAACCTACCCGTAGCTTAAGATCCTGCAACCAGCTACTGTTCTGTAAAAACGGTTCCTGTGTAATACGCCATGCCAGCGAGGCGGAAGGGAAAGTCCCCCATTTCTTGTCTTTCCCAAAACGGGTAGATCCGTCCCGGCGCACAGTACCGGTGAGCAGGTACTTATCGTTATAGCTGTAAAATACGCGGCCGATGAAGGATACCAGGGAATTTTCCTCTGCACCGGATGATACCGCTGGCTGATCGCCCTGGCCAGCACCTAAGTTATTGTAGCCGAAAATATCAGATACAAACTGGGTATTGCCGGCCGACATGCTATTAGCAAAGAAGTTCTGGTAAGAATATCCTGCGGTGGCTTTCAGCACATTCTTTCCCCAGGGCAGGTTATAGGTAAAATAAGTTTCCAGGGTTTTATTATCCCAGGTTTTGGATGCGCGCGTAGCGGTACCGTTGCTGCCGGCGCCTTCTGTTACCGGAGAGTATTTGGAATAATATAACCCGCGATCGCTGGAGGCGCGCTCCAGTCCCAGCAACAGGTCGTAGCTGAGGTGGGGGGTGATATCGTAGGTAGCTTTCGCTGTTCCTATAAAGCGATTCAGCGCCCGCTGGTGTTTAATTTCGTTTGCCAACGCTACGGGATTATAGTTATCGTTGATATCCAGTTTTTCGAAAAAGGAACCGTCCGGGTTATAAGCGGGCGCAGTGGGATTATAGGCGACAGATTGTTCCCAGATGCGGTTATCTCCGTTGCCGTCGGGGTCGAGGCCCTGGTATTTATTCTTCTCTCCCACATAATTCATGGATAATCCCAGGCGCAGGCGATTATCAAACACGCCCTGGTCCAGCGTAATGCGACCAATCATGCGTTCCAGGCCGGAGTTGAGCACAATGCCTTCATTGTTGAGATAGTTAACAGAGGCGCTGTAGCGGGTATTGGCCTTGCCACCGCTCATAGAAATATTGTGGCTATGGCTGATACCTGTACGGGTAATAGCTTTCTGCCAGTTGGTAGCAGCGCCCAGGTCGAAGCCTGCGGGATCGATGCTATTATCTTTCAGGTATTGGCGATAGGCAGCGGCGCCGAGGACATCATAGGTATTGGAGAGCTTTTCCATGCCGATATAGCCACTGTACGAAACCTGGGAGGCGCCGTCTTTACCACGGCGGGTAGTAACGATAATAACGCCATTAGCGCCCCTGGAACCGTAGATGGCTGCTGCAGAAGCATCTTTTAATACATCGATAGATACGATATCATCGGGAGGTACGGCATTGATATCGATACCCGGGATACCGTCTACCACGAACAGCGGCTGACTGCTGGCCGATAGAGAAGAAGCACCTCTCAGGCTGATGCTGATCTTACCGTTGGGATTGCCGCCGGGTTTACTGATCACCAGGCCGGCTACTTTTCCCTGTAACACCTGTACCGGGTTGCTGATGATGCCTTTGTTAAACTCCTTGGGTGTTACGCTGGCGATAGACCCGGTGAGGTCTTTTTTCTGTGTAACGCCATAACCGATTACCACCACTTCCGTGAGAGCGCTGGATGATTTTCTTAGCTGCACTTCCATATTCGCTTTGGCGGGCAGTTCCAGCGGTTCATATCCTACATAGCGAAACAGCAGGATGCCATCGGCAGGTGCGTCGAGAGAGAAGTTGCCGTTGGCATCGGTCACCGTACCGATGGCGGTACCTTTCACCTGTATCGTAACGCCGGGCAGGGCGGCCTGGTCGTCGATGCCGGTAACGCGGCCTTTTATTTTTATATTTTCCCAATGGGTATTTTCTGGGATGATCACCACCAGTTGTCCTTCCAGTTCTTTATAGGTAAAGCCGGTGCCGGCCAATACCTTGTCCAGTACCGTTGGCAGGGGTGCTTCCCAGGTATTGACGCTCACACGCTGTTGCAGGTCTACCTTACGGTTGCTGTACAAAAAGCGGACATCCGACTGTCCCGCAATGCGGTCCAGCACTTTTTTCAGCTCTGTATCTTTCAGGTTAAGGGTGATGCGCTTCTGGGAATACCCGGTGGCAGCCACCTGCATACATGAAAACAAGACAATAAAGAATGATAGCTTCATAATGATCAAATACTTGCGCATAGCCGTGCTTCGCCGGCATGCATCCGATTGGTTGACTTTTTCCATAAATTTGTGATAACGGGTGATAAAATAGCAAGGCCCTGCCGTCTGTTCCAAAAGGGGCCGGCGCTTTGCTGATTTGCCTTACACAGGAAATGTTAGCCGCATTTCCTGTTTTTTTTCATTGGACTGTGTTACAGGTTTTTAGTTTTTCATAAACGCTTTTTAAGTGAACGTGTTTAATATATAATGATCTGCGTGCCTTTATTTTCAAAGTGAAAATCCTCCGTCAGCTGTAACGCCTGTAAGGCCTGTGTAACTGATTCGGAAGCAAAAGAACCGCTGAATACATACTGTTTTACAGCATCGTTCCGGAATACGATCTGTATCCCATACCAGCGTTCGAGCAAGATGCCCAGCTGCTGGAAGTTGACCGAATCGAACTGCAGCCGGTTACTCACCCAGGCGGTTTCCCGTAAGGTACTGTCTATCGCCGGCTGCATCCCTGCTTTGGCAGTAACCGCTTTAGATACCACTGGTTTTATCTCCAGCTTCCCTGCCGGCAGTTCCCGGAGCTGGTTACGCGCCACCGCTATTTTTTCGTAGGGGCGTAACCGTATTTTATCATTGGGTGTCTTATCAGTGTATACTTCTACGGCTCCCTGCAACAGGGTAGTTTCAAACAGGGCGTCCCCGGGATAAGCTTTTACATTAAAGGCAGTACCCAGGGCGTGTATGTTGAGGTGATCGGCATGTACTGTAAAGGGGCGGGCCGCATCGGGCGCTACTTCAAAGTAAGCCTCTCCTTCCAGCCATATCTCCCGGCTACGGGCATTCAATTGACAGGTAAGCCGACTGGAAGCATTCAGGTGTACGATGCTACCATCGCTGAGGATAAGCTGTCTCCGTTCTCCATTGCGGGTGGCCACCAAGGCGGCGCCAGCAGCAGATTGTCCGCCATGCCACCAGGCCTGGTAACTGAGCGCGCCCAGCAAGCCGGCTACGGCCGCGGCAGCCGCCCACTTCCACCAGCGCATCCGCTTTATCACCGGGGCGTTCCCTGTTTCCTCTGCCGCCAATGCTGTTGTCATCATTTTATCAAAAACACCGGCAGCGGGTGCTTCCGGCGCCGGCGGCGACTGCCAGTATTGTTCCAGCAAACCAAGCTCCGTTCCCCATTCAGGGTGTTGCTCCAATAACGCCGCTAACTCCTGCTGCCCGCTCTCATCCAGCGTGCCGCTCAGTTTAGCGGTGATCAATTCATCCAGGCGATGCGCATTCATGTAAGATCGGTTTAATCGACAAAGGGTACCTTACCGGATAGACACCAGGAAAGAGACAATTACTTACAAGCGGAGAAAAAATTTTTCAGCGGCCGGGGATGGGCTGGTTAAAACCGCCGCCATATTGATGTAATGCCTGTCGCAGGCGACTGGTAGCCCGTACCAGCTGGGTTTCTACTGTACGGGGAGAGATCCCCAGGATATCGGCCACTTCTTTATACTTAAATCCTTCTTCCCGTACCAACCGGAAAATGGTCCGCCCCTGGGGAGAGAGGCTTTCCACGGCCCTATCCAGCCACCGTTGCATTTCTTTCCATTCCAGTTGCGGATGCACCTCATCCTCGGCAGGGAGCGCGTCTTCTGCCTCCAGCTCCAGCCATTGATGCTTTTGCTGGTCGCGGTGATGATTATAACAACGGTTACGTACGGCCGTATATAAATAGGTTTTAAAATACAGGATGGGATCTTCCTGTTTCCTGTTTTTCCAGAGCTGAATAAAAACATCGGCTACCAGTTCTTCCGCCGCTTCCCGGCTGATCGTCAGGTCCATGGCAAACCGCACTAATCCCGGGTAAAAATGATTAAACAGCTGGCGGAACGACTGTTGATCGTCCTCCATACAAACAGCTTTCCACAGTGCCTTTAAATCGATTCCTGGCATAGACTGTCAAAATAGGTAATTAAGAGCAGAAAGCGGAAAGCAGCAAGTAAAAAGCTATTGTAGAGAATGATTTTAGCGGGTATTTTTGGGTCATTCACGTCAGTAGCTTTTTGTTCCTTTCCGCTAACTTGTCATAAAAAAACGCCACTTAAATGCCAAAACGACATCTGCAGTAAACTGGAAATATATTTGACCCGCTAAAGATTATGGATAACTCAATTTCATTTCTTACGCACCAGGCGTCGAAAGACAGGAGTTTATTAGATGCCTATTCTCAGACCGTTACCGGCGTGGTAGGTACGGTGGCTGAATCTGTGGTACATATAGAAGTACAGAAAAAGATAAAGGCAAATGATCCGCGAACGCGGGATAAGCGCCCGCAAACAGGCGCAGGTTCCGGCTTTGTTATTTCCTCCGACGGCTTTGTTATTACCAATCACCACGTCATAGAAAATGCCGACAGCATCCGGGTATCTTTTGCGGATGGTCGTAAGGTAGCGGCAGAAATCAAGGGGACCGACCCGTCTACCGATGTTGCGGTATTGAAAATTGATGAAACCGGGCTGAAAGCCATGCAGCTGGCGGACTCGTCTGCGCTACAGGTAGGGCAGATTGCTATTGCCATTGGTAACCCAATGGGACTGCAACATACCGTTACTGCGGGCGTAGTCAGCGCCCTGGGGCGTACGTTGCGCGCAGCCAATGGCCGGTTGATCGACAACGTTATTCAAACGGATGCCGCCCTCAATCCCGGCAATAGCGGCGGACCACTGGTTAATTCGGAAGGCCAGGTAATTGGCGTTAACACGGCCGTAATTGCCGCGGCGCAAGGCCTTTGTTTTGCCATCTCCTCTAACCTGGCCGCGCAGATAGCCGGTCAACTGATCCTGCATGGCAAAATCAGGAGAGCCCAGCTGGGAATAGCCGCTCAACCGGTAAACCTCAGCAGCCGTATGATTGCCGCCAATAAACTGACCACCCAAACGGGCGTATACATTTTTGAAATTGTACCGGACGGAAATTTCTATAACAGCGAACTGCATATCGGTGATATCATCGTTGCCTTCGACCAGCAACCTGTAGCCGCTGTGGATGATCTCCATCTCCTGCTCTCTGAAAAACAAATTGGCAGAAGAATACCGGTCACTATTTTGAGAAATGGCGCCAGACAAGTGGTAGAAGTAATTCCAGGGGAAATCAACCAGTAAAAAGATGTAAAAAAAAATGAGGGCGTTTCCACAACAGAAACGCCCCCATTTTTTAATTTACTATCACAACTATCTTATAGTCTTCCATCTACCAATCCCCGGTCTATACAGGCTTTGGTATCGAAGATAACGCCATTGTTGCGCCGGTGCTTCGCGAAGTCAAAGCTCAGGAACTCTTTATGTGCCACCGCCACAATAATGGCATCGTACACCGCTCCTTCGTCAATAGCACCTAAGATCTTCAGTCCATATTCTGCTTCCACTTCCGCCGGATCGGCCCAGGGATCATAAATATCTACTTTCAGTCCAAACTGTTTCAGCTCGTGGTAAATATCCACCACCCGTGTATTCCGTACGTCCGGGCAATTTTCCTTAAAGGTAATACCCATGATCAACGCCCTTGAGCCCTTGATCTTATGGTCTTTGTCAATCATCAGCTTCACTACCTTGTTGGCTACAAAGTGACCAATATGATCATTTACCCGGCGGCCCGACAAGATCACCTGTGGATGATATCCCAGGGATTCCGCTTTATGCGCCAGGTAATATGGGTCTACCCCTATACAGTGACCACCTACTAACCCTGGTTTGTATTTCAGGAAATTCCATTTGGTGCCGGCAGCCTCAATGACATCGTTGGTATCAATACCAATTTTGTCGAAGATCAATGCCAGCTCATTTACAAAGGAAATATTCACGTCGCGCTGAGCATTCTCAATGGCTTTGGAAGCCTCCGCTACCTTCAGGCTGGGCGCTTTATGGGTACCAGCTGTGATAATGGAACCATATAACGCATCTACCTTGTCGGCGATGGCCGGTGTAGAACCACTGGTCACCTTTTTGATTTTGGTCAGCGTATTCACTTTGTCCCCAGGGTTGATACGTTCCGGCGAATAACCCACGAAGAAATCAGTATTGTACACCAGGCCGGAAGTCTTTTCCAGAACGGGCACACAGTCTTCCTCCGTACAACCGGGATAAACAGTGGATTCATAAATAACCAGGTCTCCCTTCTTCAATATCTTTCCCAGCATTTCAGAGGCTTTCAGAAGCGGGCCTAAGTCTGGCGCTTTAAAAGCATCTATAGGCGTTGGCACGGTAACAATAAAGACATTGTAGTTGCGCAGATCTGCTGTATCGGAAGAAAAAGAGAGTCCGACCGTTCCCTGGGTTTTCAATGCCATCACCGTCTTCAGGTCTTCCATATTGGCTTCCCGGGTGCGGTCAGCTCCCGCCGCCAATTCGGTTACCCGTTCCCGGTTAATGTCAAATCCCAGCACATCGTATTTTCTGCCAAACTCAATAGCCAGCGGTAATCCAACATACCCCAGGCCGATAACTGCCAAATGTATATTCTCCAGGCTTTGGATATTCGTCACCATATAATATTTAAATCCTCTTTTTGTTTTTACCCTGCCTTTCCATGGCAAAATAGTGATCAGTGCACGAATATACATAATATCACAATGTGACTTCCAGCCCCTGCTTATTTCCCCCCGTTCTTTACCTTCAGGAGACTGGCATTAATCGCTACCACCACAGTGCTGACGGTCATCAATACCGCGCCGGCAGCGGGACTCAGCAAGATCCCTTCTTTATACAGCACTCCCGCTGCCAGGGGAAGAGCGATGACATTATAGCCTGTTGCCCAGGCCAGGTTCTGCATCATTTTACGCCAGGTGGCTTTTCCGAATAATACCAGGTTCACCACATCCTGGGGATTGCTGTTGACGAGCACAATACCGGCGGTTTCGGCTGCAATGTCGCTGCCGCTGCCTATTGCAATGCCCACATTTGCCTGGGCCAGCGCCGGCGCATCATTGATACCATCTCCCGTCATGGCTACAAATTCCCCCTGCTGCTGCAGTTCCTTGATCTTGTCCAGCTTCTGATGTGGCAACACTTCGGCAATGAAGCTGTCCATGCCCAGTTGCTTGCTCACACTTTCTGCCACCACTTTATTATCGCCCGTCAATAGAGTAGTTTTGATATGATTGGCCTGCAACGTGGCAATGGCGCCTGCCGATTCTGGTCTTATCTGGTCTGCCAGGGCTATAAATCCCGCGATAGTATCGTTTACCACTACATATACCAGCGTTTCTCCTGCCTGTATGTTTACCACCGGTGCATTGCTAAACGCCGTGGTAGCATATCCGGGGCTTACCACTTGTACCTGTTTGCCGTCCACGCTGCCGGTGATCCCCTTCCCGGTAATGGCCTGGATGTTGGCGGCGGCGGGTAAGGATAACTGCAATGCCTGCGCTTTACTGATAATGCCCGTGGCAATAGGATGCTCCGAACTTCCTTCTACGGCTGCGGCCAATTGCAATACCGTTTCCCTGGATACACCCTGCTGTAGCGACTCAAACCGTACTACCTCAAAACGGCCGACGGTGAGCGTGCCTGTTTTGTCAAATACGATCGTAGTAATGTTACGGGAGTTTTCAAAGTCGGTGCGGTTCTTAATCAGCAAGCCATGCCGGGCCGATAAAGCGGTAGAGCGGGCAATGACCAGTGGTACCGCCAGTCCCAGCGCATGCGGACAACAGATCACGATCACCGTTACCATACGTTCTATCGCAAAAGCCAGGTCACGGCCACTTCCCCACCAATATAAAAAGGTGACGATACCCGATAAGATGGCAATACCGGTTAACCAACGCGCCGCTTTGTCGGCCAATAGCTGTGTTTTTGACTTCGACTGCTGCGCATCCTGTACCAGCTTTACTACCTGCGACAGGTAAGAGTTGGCGGCGCCGTGCGCAACGGCCACTTTAATAGCACCGTTACCGTTAATAGATCCTGCGATCACATTATCATTCTTTTGCTTTTCCACCGGTTTAGATTCCCCGGTTAGCATGCTCTCGTTCAACCAGGTGGTCCCTTCTATCACCTTACCATCTGCCGCCACTTTTTCACCCGGCTTTACCAGGATCACGTCGCCTTCTTTCAACGTAGCAGTTTTTACATCCATGATATGTTCCCCATGTACCAGGTGAGCGTCGTCGGGCATGAGCTGTACCAGCAACTCCAGCTCCCGCGAAGCACCGGCTACCGACTTCATCTCAATCCAGTGTCCCAGCAACATGATGAGAATCAGCGTAGTCAGTTCCCAGAAAAAATCCATTCCCTTCAACCCCGCTACAGTAGCTACGCTATAGATATAGGCTACCGTGATGGCGAATCCTATTAGTGTCATCATGCCTGGTTCCCAGCCCCTCATTTCTTCCCACCAGCCTTTTAAAAATGGCCAGCCTCCGTAGAAAAAGACTACAGAAGAAAGCAGAAGCAGCAGGTAATTATCTCCCGGAAAATGGATACTAATACCTAACCAATGCTGGATCATTTGCGAAAGCAACATGACAGGCAGGGTGAGTACCAAGACCACAAAAAATCGTTTTCTGAAATCTGCAATCATCATCGCATGATGATCGTGATGGCCACCCTGACCACCGTGATGGTCGTGTTGACTGTGTTTGCCTTGTTGACCATGTTGGCCCTGGTGCTGATGTTCACTGTGTTCCATAGCACTATGATCATGGGATTTTCCTCCGTCCATGTGTGTGTGATCGTGCTGATGCTGATGTTCCATAATAAAAAATTAATAGCTTAAGGTAATTCCCGCTCCAAGTCCCATATCACTATCATAATGTGTTGAAAAAGCAAAGTTCCTGGTAACGATATACCGGAAACCGGCCATATATTCCTTGTCGGTGTTGACCATAAAGCTAAACCGCAAACGTTTGGTAACCGGTACATCATCGCGCATCAGCTGGAACCGTACCCGGCCATCGGTATCTACCGATGCATCGGCTACAATCAGCATGGGCAATGTATATTCCAGGCCCACATGAAATACCTGCCTGAAATCTTTCGTATTACGTTGTCCGAATAAATTCTTTTCTTCTTCATGCATCTTACGGTAACGCATATCCCAACCAATGTAAGGAAACAGCCACTGCATTTTCCCCAGGTAACGTCCAAAATGGCTTTCACTTTCATAACCATGACGGTCATTCAATCCCAGCCTCCACTCAGTAGATAAGCGGTAACGCGTGTTGGCCACCATGATTTCTCCATCACTACCGGTGCTCTCCAGTCCTACCCTCGCCATCGCATGCAACATGCGATCATCTTTCTTCAGCATACGGTACGCCATAGCAGGATCCGGCACCTGTGGATTGGGAGGCGAGTCTTCATAGCTGAACACTCTTCCCATGCCGCTCATCATATGATACAGGATATGACAGTGAAAAAACCAGTCGCCACTTTCCGTTGCGGCAAACTCAATCGTATCTTTTTCCATCGGCATAATGTCCAGCACAGTTTTCAGTGGTGAATATTCACCCTGACCGTTCAGTACCCGGAAAAAATGCCCGTGCAGGTGCATCGGGTGCCGCATCATGGTGTTATTGTACAGCACAATGCGTACAATCTCTCCCTTTTTTATAAGGATCTTATCGGTTTCTGATACGGTTTTGTTATTGATACTCCATACATAACGGTTCATATTGCCTGTTAGTTCAAATTCCAGCAGCTTCACCGGCCCCGGCGGCAGCGTGGTTTTCTCCGGCGCCCGCAGCATGCCATAGTTGAGGGTTACAATATCCCCGGCGCTGCTGTCCATTTGCATACTATGCATATCATGTTGCATGGGCGCTGGTTTTTCTTCCCCGGTTATTTCAGGATACATCACGGTATTCATATCCATTTCCTGGTTGGTCATCTGCATACCACCGCTGGTATCGAGGTCGCCATTCATCTTCATCATGTCGTTCATCATCTTCATACCCTCGAAGTATTTGAGGCGTGGCAGAGGTTTGGCAGCCATTTTCATGCCCTGCCCCAACCACAGGGAGGTAGAGCCGGTGCGATCTTCCGCAGTGGCCATAAACTCGTACTGCATGTTGTCGGGGATGGTCACCTCCACATCATAAGTTTCTGATACACCCACGATGAGCCGGTCTACTTCTACCGGTACTACTTCTGCGCCATCGTTAGCTACAACTTTTATTTTGCCTCCGGCATAGTGCAGCCAGAAATAAGTGGAAGAGCTACCGTTAATCACCCGCAGCCTTACTTTGTCGCCTGCTTTAAACTGCGGGGCTTCATTGCTCGCTTTACCATTGGTCAGGAAGCGGTTATAGTACACATCGCTCACATCCATGGCGTTCATGCGTTTCCACTCGTTGGTCACTTTGGTACCGAAATGCTTGTGTTGTACCGCCTCCGAGTAGCTTTGTACAGATCCTTTCTTAATGGCAAACCAGTCGTTAGCGTTGTGCAGGTAGCGGTTTACCGTATGGGGATGCATGTCGGTCCAATCGCTGAGTAACAATGTATACGCTTTACCGGGAGTTTCATTTCTTTTATGAAAGATCAGCGCGCCATACATACCGCTTTGTTCCTGGAACATGGTATGACTGTGATACCAGTAGGTGCCATGTTGCACGATCGGGAAGCGGAATTTATGTGTTTGTCCGCCTTTAATCGGCTGGGTAGTCAGGTAAGATACGCCATCTTCCTGGTTGGGCAGGATTACGCCATGCCAGTGGATAGAGGTTTCTCCTTTGAGGGTGTTGTGTACATAAATTTCGGCAGTGTCGCCTTCGGTAAACTCCAGTGTAGGTCCGGGTATGGATCCGTTAATGGCCAGTGCATGGCTGTGTTTACCGGAATAATTTACCATGGTATCGCCTACATAGAGTTCGTAGCGTACCACGCGGGGTGGCTGGTTTAAAGAAGCCTGTGCGGCAGCAATGCTACACAGGCTCATAAAGGTGATATACAGAAAAAGTGCTCTCATGATGGAAATTAAAAAACTACTGAATGGTATCGCTTACTTTTCCGCAGGTCAGCATCTGGCTGCCGAAGTAAGGATTTTTGATGGCATTGCTGCTGCTTAACCAGTATGCTTTTTTCATGGGGCAATATTCCTGGTATACTGGTTGGGCAGATAAAGATACTGCTTTGGCCAGTTGATAAAAGTTATCGGAAAATGTTTTAAAGTAAGCCCGTTGTTTGCTGATATCTTTTGTATCGGCAATGGCCTGAGCGTCGGCCGCCAGTTTAGCTGAAAGTGGCATATACGCATCATGTGCAGCAGCAGGCATACTATTCATATCAATGGCGGCAGCAGTTTTTACGAAAGCGGCAGCTTCTGCGGATGCGGTACCGGCATTGCTGCCAATCAGTGCATCTTTAATATTGTAATACTCCGTCAGCAAAGGCGATAATTGTTTGGATACAGGGCGATCCTGCGCCATGCCGGGTTGTAAAAATGCTGCTACCAGTGCTATACCTGTCAATAATATCTTTTTCATATGAATCGGTTTTAATGTTGAATAATTGATGCCTGCGGCTGCTTAATTTTATGCCAGTGATTCTGCTCTATAGCCGGCTTTTTCTATGGCGTTGCGTACTTCGCTCTTATCGATATTTTCTTTGGCGATGGTTAACACTTTATCAGGGCTCTGCAGATCTACTTCCCAGTTATCTTCGCCTACCAGGCTGTTTAATACGGGAGTTACAGTGGCTATACATCCTGAACATTTGATATTGGTTTTGAATTGAGTCGTTTCCATGATATACTGTTTTTTATATTGTTATTGATTTGTTTGATAATGTAAAATTACTTCGACCCAGGGGGCATATCGTTATATAATTCATGTTTCGTTTTATATAATTACCGGCTTATAATTTAGCGGCTTTCAGTCGCAGGCTGTTACTTACCACGCTAACAGAACTCAGGGCCATGGCGGCGCCGGCAATCATAGGATCGAGCAGGAACCCATTGATCGGGAATAATACGCCTGCTGCTACCGGTATCCCGATGATGTTATATATAAACGCCCAGAAGAGATTTTGTTTAATGGTGCGCACTGTTTTTCCGGATAATTTCAGGGCCCGGGGAATACTATTCAGGTCGGAGGTGATGAGCGTCATTTTAGCCACGTCCATCGCTATATCAGATCCTTTACCCATGGCGATGCTTACATCTGCCTGTGCCAGTGCCTGGGAGTCGTTGATACCATCACCGGCCATGGCCACCACTTTACCTGCCTGTTGCAATTCTTTTACGAAGGCAGCTTTGAAGGCCGGCAGTACTTCCGCCCGGTAGTGTTTAATACCTGTTTGCCGGGCCACTGCGGCGGCAGTATGGGCGTTATCACCGGTGAGCATGTACACTTCAATACCACTACGCTGCAGGGTTTCAATGGCTGTTTTGGAAGTAGCTTTCACTTTATCGGCGATGGCTATCACTGCCAGTAAGGTAGTGCCGGAAGCAAAGTAGATCACGGTTTTGGCCGCAGCCTGTAAGGCGCTGGCACTGGCGGCGGTAGCGTCGCTGATCACCACCTGGCGGCTAGCCATCAGTTTTTGGTTGCCGGCATACCAGGTACGGTTTTGATAACGGGCTTCTACTCCCTGACCGGTAATACTTTCAAAATGAGGTAACGTTACCGGCTGTATGTTTTTTTCAGAGAGATGAGATACAATAGCTTCTGCCAGCGGATGCTCAGACTGTCGTTCCAGGGCATACAACACAGACCAGGCGGTATCCTCCTTGATATAGTCGAGCACATCGGTTACCACCGGCTTCCCTTCGGTAATGGTACCGGTTTTATCCAGTATCAGCACATCTACTTTATGGGCCAGCTCCAGGCTTTCTGCATCGCGGATCAGGATATTATTTTCGGCGCCCTTTCCTACACCCACCATGATGGCGGTAGGTGTGGCCAGGCCCAGGGCACAGGGACAGGCAATCACTAATACGGTAACCGCAGTCAGTAACGCATGAGTAAAGGCATTATCACCTCCCAATGCCATCCACGTAATAAAGGTCAGGATAGCGATCCCGATAACTACCGGTACAAAGATACCGGCAATGCGGTCTACCAGCTTCTGTACCGGAGCTTTGCTACCCTGTGCTTCCTGTACCATCTTAATGATCTGGGCCAGGAGGGTATTAGCGCCCACTTTCTCGGCCCTGAACTGAAAGCTTCCTTTCTGGTTAATGGTACCTGCAAACACCGGATCTCCGGCTTTTTTGGCTACCGGCACCGGTTCACCGGTGATCATACTTTCATCGATATACGAATTACCATTATCTACTTTACCGTCTACAGGGATTTTTTCGCCCGGCTTTACCAGCAGCAGGTCATTTACTTTTACCTGTGCAATGGCTACTTCAGTAGTATGGCCATCGGCGCCCACCAGCAGTACAGTTTTAGGCTGTAACCCCATCAGCTTTTTGATGGCAGAAGAGGTATTGGATTTTGCTTTTTCTTCCAATAATTTTCCAAGAGAAATAAACGCAACTACTACTGCTGCTGCTTCGAAATATACGTGGGCATGCAAGCCGCGCTGGTGCCAAAACTCAGGGTAAAAGGTGTTGAATGTACTGAATATCCAGGCGATACCGGTGCTCAGCGCCACCAGCGTATCCATATTGGCTTTGCCGTGGCGGGCCTGCTTCCAGGCGTTCACAAAAAAGTGGCGGCCCAGGAAAAATACTACCGGCGTGGCCAGGGCCATCATGATATAATTACCGTAAGGCATATCCATGAAAAACATACCGATAATGACTACAGGCAGCGATAATATAGCTGACCAGATGGTACGTTGTTTCACCTGGCGATAATGCCTTTGCTGGGCGCTGGCCTGTTCTTCTTCCTGGTTTTCCTTATCGATCAGCAGGTCGTATCCCACGCTGCGTACACTTTGTTGTAGCTGCTCCGGGGTAACAGCTCCCGGGTCGTATTCTACCCAGGCGCTCTGGTTGGCGAAGTTAACGCCGGCATCTGCCACGCCGGGTACAGATTTCAACATAGATTCTACGCTGACAGCACAGGCTGCACAAGTCATTTCCAATACGGGGAATGTTTCTTTTACCGGGCGTTTCGTGTGTGCAAAAGGTTGCATTGATATAGCGGTTGACATAATTTATTCGATTTAATGCAAAGCTACGCCGTCCCCCGGCCGGTCTTGTTACACTATTGCCTGTTAGTTTTATATCTTTTTAAGCCCCTGTTGGCGGCCAACAAAAAAAATATAAATATGAAATTTGTGTTTGCTACATTTATAGGCGCGATTCCACGGAGTTACCCTCCTTTCTTTATACAGACAATACCGACATCATGAAAAAAACAGTTCTTTTATTGGCGGCTGCCATGATCAGCACTGCCAGTTTTGCCACCGTTCGTTTGCCCAATATATTCGGGGATAACATGGTGCTACAGCGTGATAAACCCATCCCTGTATGGGGCTGGGCCGATAAAAATGAAAAAATTACTATCCAGTTCCACGACCAGGTAAAAACTGTAAAAGCAGATAAAAACGGTCAATGGAAAGTGTTCCTGCAACCTGAAACTGCGGGAGGTCCTTACAGTCTTTCTGTAAAAGGCAATAATACCATCACCCTGCGCGATATCCTGATGGGCGATGTATGGGTGTGCAGTGGACAATCTAACATGGAATTCCAGGTAAATGGCGTGATTAATGCTGCTGCCGAGGAAGCCGGGTCCGCCAACCCCGGTATCCGCCATTTTTATTTACCGAAAGATATTGCCATTACACCCCAAAGCGATGTAAAAGCAAGCGCCTGGAAGGCCGCAGATCCTGCTACTACCGGCAACTTCACGGCGGTGGGCTACTTCTTTGCCCGCACCCTGCAGGCACAGCTGCATGTGCCTATTGGCCTGATCCATACGTCCTGGGGAGGCACCATGGTGGAAACCTGGATCAGCCGCGATGGCATGGCCGGCAGCGAAACCTTCCGCGACCTGATGAAAGGCTTGCCGGTGCTCAACATCGATTCCCTTTCCCGCGTAGCCAAAGAAAAACAGGTCCAACTCATACAAAAGGTACAGGGCAGTCTCCCCGACGCAACTACCGCTGCGTCCTGGTCTTCCGTGAATACCGACGACCAGTCCTGGAAGAAAATGAAAGTCCCCGGCCTATGGGAGGAGCAACAGCTCCCCAACTTCGATGGGATAGTTTGGTTCCGCCGCAGCTTTAACATTGATGCCGCCGATGCCGGGAAACCAGCAGTACTCAGCCTGGGCACAATAGATGACAATGATGTTACCTATATCAACGGCACAGCGGTAGGCAATACCAATTCCTATAACACCGCACGTACCTACCAGGTTCCCGCCGGTGTATTAAAAGCCGGTAACAACGTGATTGCGGTTAAAATAGAGGATAATGCCGGTGGCGGCGGATTCTATGGCGAAGCCGCCAATATCTTTATCAAGGTAGATGACCACCAGCAACCGCTGGCCGGCGACTGGGCCTTCCGCATTGCATCAGCCATTTCACCGGAAAAAAGCGTAGGCCCCAACAGCTATCCTTCCCTGTTGTACAATGCCATGATACACCCGATCCTGCCCTTCGCCATCAAAGGCGCCATCTGGTACCAGGGCGAAACCAACGCCGGCCGCGCCTACCAGTACCGGAAAGCATTTCCGCTGATGATCAGCGACTGGCGCCGCCTGTGGAACCAGGGCGATTTCCCATTCTATTTTGTTCAACTGGCCAGCTTCAACGCCAACAATGGCAACAGCCAAAAAGGAAGCGACTGGGCAGAACTCCGCGAAGCCCAAACCCTTACGCTCCAACTACCTAATACCGGCATGGCGGTGATTACCGACGTAGGCGATCCGAAAGATATACATCCCCGGAATAAACAGGACGTAGGTAAACGCCTCGCCGCTGTAGCGCTTCACAACACTTACGGACAAAATATCGTGTATAGCGGACCTGTATTCCAATCTATGCAGATCAATGGTAATAAAGCCCAACTCAGCTTTACCGGCATCGGTTCCGGTCTGACGGTAAAAGATAAATACGGCTATATCCGCGGATTTGAAATCGCCGGCGCCGATCAGCAATTCCATTACGCAAAAGCCTATTTGGAGGGCGATAAAGTAATCGTAGCCTGCGATGAAGTGACTACCCCCGTAGCTGTACGCTATGGCTGGGCCGACGATAATATAGAAGACAACCTGTTTAATAAGGAAGGATTTCCGGCAGCGCCATTCCGTACGGATAACTGGAAAGGCATCACGGAAAACAAACAATTTACGGTTAATTAAAAACCATAATGAGCAACGGTGGCGCAGCGCCACCGTTGCTCATTATGATATCTTTCTAAAACAACGACGGCGGCGGCAAACAGGCAGTAACACTACCATCCGCCAATCCCGCGAGGGATTGTATCAACTTACGTATGGCTGCCAACGTTACTTCGTCGGTAATCACACCCTGGTCATTGACCTTAGTCCTCACCGACGACACCACCACCTGCGTATCGTCACTGATCCGCGATTCAATAATCAGCAAAGTTCCTAACAGCGACTGATGCGCCTTATGGCCGGAGGTTCCGGCGGTAATCAGCGCCACCGGCTTCTTCGAAAAATGCATGGAAGACACCGTCCAGTCAATCGCATTCTTGAGCGTACCCGGTACCCCAATAGCATATTCCGGTGTGCTGATCAATACAGCGTCGGCCTGTTCCAACTGCCGGCGAAAATCCTGTACAGGCGCTGGGGCACTGTCCGGCGCCATATCTTCATCGGGGTTGAAATGTGGCAAATGAGTAAGCTCCTCGTATAATTGTACATCAAAAATATCGTTGCTTAAAGCCGTAAAAGCCTTGATAATATTATGATTGGAAGAAGATTGCCGCGTGCTGCCGCAAATAGCCAGCACTTTTATTTTGTTGGTCATAATAGTTTATTACTTTTATTGGGATAGCCAAAGTTAAATGAATCCGTAATGCGTCCGTTCTTTTATATCCTTCTTATTTCTTCGCTGACCACCTTATCCGCCATCGCACAACAACGCGACCTGGTGCCCTACGTCAACCCGTTGACCGGTACCGCCAACAGTACTACGCTGACTGCTGTTAAACATGGCGCAGGTACAGAACAACTGGCCAACACCATCCCGGCGGTAGGCACCCCGTTTGGAATGACACAATGGACACCACAAACGCGACTCACTGAGCAAAAATGCGTAGCTCCGTACTACTACAAAGACAAACTTTTCAGCGGTTTCCGGGGCACACACTGGCTCAGCGGCTCCTGCACCCAGGACTACGGCAGCTTTACCATCATGCCCCTTTGCGGCACACCGAAAACACGGCCTAACGATTACGCCACTACGTTTTCGCACAACAGCGAAGTCGCCACGCCCGCTTATTATGGCATTACGCTGCCTCAATATCACCTGAAAGCAGAAGTATCCGCCACCGCCCGTTGCAGCATGATGCAATTCAGCTTCGACCAGGACGATGACTGCTATTTTATCATACGCCCCAACAGCGACCGTGGCAAAGGGGCGATATACATCGATCCACAGCACCACGAAATCAGCGGCTACAACCCGGCTTATCGTATTTACCAGGGACAGGGACAACCCGCCGGGTTCAGTGGCTATTTTGTGGTACAATTTGAAGAAAGCTTTGATGCACCCAGGGTATTCAACGATACCACACTAGCGGATGCCCGTAGCATCGAATCTCAACCAGGCATTGGTGGCATCGTTAAGTTCAAAGTGCATAAAGGCAGCATCCTCAAAGTACGCATTGGTACCTCTTTTACCAGCATTGCCGCTGCCCGCGAAAACCTCCGCGCCGAAATCAATCACTGGGATTTTAAGGCGGTCGCCAAAGCAGGCAACGATACCTGGAATCAGGTTTTGAATAAAATCATAGTGGACGGGTCTCAAGAAAAAACCAAAAAAATATTTTATACTGCCCTGTATCATACCATGCAGCATCCCCGTCTTTTTAACGATGTCAAAGGCACCTACCCTGCCTTCTCCCAATCCTACCAGGTAAAACAATTGGCGGCAGGCAATTACTACGACGATTTTTCCATGTGGGATATCTACCGGGCACAGTTGCCATTGTACGAGATACTAAAGCCGGAGTTAGTCAATGATTTTGTGCGCTCGCTGATCCTGAAAGGACAACAGGGCGGCTGGCTACCCATCTTCCCCTGCTGGAACAACTATACTGCGGCCATGATCGGCGATCATGCCATTGCTTTCATAGCATCGGCCTATAACAAAGGGATTCGTGACTACGATGTAGCAGCAGCCTATCGCCTCATGCGCCAAAATGCTTTCGATACCGCCGCACCGGCCGATTATCATCAGGGCAAAGGCCGCAGAGCCCTGGCCTCCTACCTGCGATATGGCTATGTACCGCTGGAAGATGCTGTGCCCTTTGCCTTCCACAGCAGGGAACAGGTGTCACGTACCCTCGAATATGCTTATGATGACTATGCCTTGTCGACTGTAGCGAAAGCACTGCATAAAAACGACGACTACCGCGCATTACAGCAACGGGCCCAAAACTATGTGCATGTATTTGACACCGCACTGGGCGATGTAAATGGCCGCTACGCCGATGGCAGCTGGTATCAACATCCCAACCGCGATCAGAAACTCTTTTTTATCACAGAAGGTACGCCTCGTCAATATGGCTTCTACGTACCGCAGAATATCCCCGGTTTGATCCGCCTCACCGGCGGCAAAGCCAAATTTGAAGCGGCGCTCGACAGTCTCTTTATCAAAAAAGAATACTGGCATGGTAATGAGCCTGGGCAACAGATTCCATTCCTATATAACTACGTCAACAGCCCTACGAAAACAGCCGCCTGCGTTCGGGAAATACTGACTAATGAATATGATGAGGGTCCCGGTGGCCTTTGTGGCAACGACGATGCCGGCCAGATCAGCGCCTGGTATGTATTTGCAGCCATGGGATTTTATCCGGTCAACCCCGTAGCGCCGGAATATGCGCTGACGGTTCCTTCATTTGATCGCGTTGTCATTCATACCGGGAACAATACGGTGACTACGCTAACTACCGGTTCCCAGCCCGGTGTTAAAAGAAATGGTAAGCCGTATTCGGCGCTGATACTGCGACATGAAGATTTGATGAAAGGCGGCGTGTTCGAGATTGGTAAATAAAGCGTAATGCCTCCTATAAAAGCAAAAGGCTGACTAAAAAGCGCAAGCGCTTTTTAGTCAGCCTTATTAATAAAAAGACATTTATTCCGCGGTCTTAGCGACCTGCGTGAATGATTTCCGGCGCTCCGCTGGCACGTACTTCAAGCTTCACATCTGCGCCATTTTCTCCGGAATACTTTCCATCAAAAACAATTTCATTGGCATTGCTAGATAGCACCGGTAAAGGTTTGCTCAGTTCCACCGTTTGTATTAGCTGCCATTGCTTGTTATACAACTTCACCACTTTGCCATCGCATTTCAGGAATTGATTCCTTTTCAGGCTTACCGGCAACACTAACGCATCCTGGTGATTGATAGCAATGGATATCTGATCGAAGGTAACATCCGGATCAAAATCCTTACCGCCAGCGAGAGAAATAATAAAGGAAACGGGTTGGCTGGCTGCCGGATTATTGAACTGGAACGTGGAAAAGACAGGCTCTCCGGGCTGTTTCATCTGTTGGCTATGCTTAAAGTAAGCATTGTATACCGGTGTTAACCGGTATTCATTCGTCCCTGTCATCTCCAGGTGGAATTCATGCTTCAGGCTCCGCATCTGCGCTTGCTGGGCTTCGCTGAAAATATGTTGCATACGCGCCTGTTCCCAGGTTTTGATCAATCCAAGTACCTCATCTTTTTTGCCGTGTTTCTGCAACGTTTCCAGGCTGGTCGACAGTCCGAAGCCGGCATTATATCCTGCTGCCATGGCCAGCATCCACTCTATATCTTCCGGTGTGGTTTCCGGACGCAGGCTGAACCAGCCCAACATAGAAGGCATCAGGTTGCGGCGGAAAAACTGCTGGTTCTTGAGGCGTAATTGTAACTGGCTTTCCCGGAAACCCGCGTACCAGGGCTCTCCCCAGTTCATCCGGGTGTAAATATGCCAGAAGTAGTGACCTGGCGTGCTGGCATCATTGATTACTTTTCCTTTTAATTCAGGCTTCAGGTGATCATACCATGTTTTGGTAAATAGTTGCCGGGCATATTGTCCCATACCAGAAGATAAGCATCCTTCAAGTCCGTCGAAAGAAATCTGCATCAGACCTGTTTCATTGAAAAGGTTGGCAATGGTGGTAGCCATTTCTTCCTGCAGCGCATAATCAGTTAGAAATACTTTGTAAGCATGATCCATCAATTTTCCTATACTATCATTTTGCTGGTGTGCAGCAGCATGAGTACCAAAGGCGCCACGCTGGCAGTCCAACAGTTTCCATGGAGCAGCGGCAGAAACACTTCCATACCGGATAATTTCATTACCAATAACCACCGACTTCAGTGTATTATTTTGAAATTGATTAAAGAAAACCGGGTCTTCGATGCCGATTTCCTTTGCGTTGGCATCGATCGCCTGGCTAAGTGTTGAATAACCCACTTTGCCCAATCTTGGATCAGGTACCGGTGTTACGTAGGGATCGTTGGTAGTAATAAAGTTGGATAAAGTATGTACGCCCAGTCGCACTCCTGCTGCTTTCGCCGTTTCAACACATTGCTTCATGCTTGCCCAGTTCTGCGGAAACTCCTTCGCATGCAGTTTGAAATGCCCCCAGGTATCAAAAGGATCGCCATGATAAAGATACCGGAGACCAGCCTGTTTGGTAGCCGCTATCGCAGCTGGCAGATTATCCACGCCAAAATCCATGATGAGATACGATTCCGATGCATGGCTGGCCTGCTTACCCCATTCGCCATCCAGTAAAGGATGTGGTAACCCTTCTTTTAGTTCAATCTGGGAAATGGTGGGTAACACCTCAGCATTGCTCACGCCAAACAGTGCAATCTTGCTACCCACAACACCGCCGTCTTTAAAGGCGGGCGCCAGGTACGCAGCATGTCCCCAGTTCTCAATCACCCGGTCCTTATCGCGATTGCGGCAATAGGCCTGCAACGAAGCCCCATATTCCGTTGGTCGCGCTACATCGCCCCTGAACAATTGCTTGTTCATGTCATCTGCTGTTACATCCAATCTATGGCCGCTTTCAAATATATCGTACGATGGCTCTACATCGCTTTCCGCGTTGGGGTACCCTCCCAGCGTTTTTATATTCAATGCCTGGATGCCGATCGCAAATTCCTTATTACGCACCACTCCCACCACTTCTCCTACGGTATCTGCTATGGTGGTAGGATACGGGCCCCATAACACCAGGTCAATGTGTTCAGCCGGCGCCAGGTTGATCAGCTCAAAACTGATATAGCTGTCGTTGCGCTGCACTTTTACGGTTGCTGTCACTCCCGCTTGTGGGTAAGATAACACCAGCTCTGATTTTTTCGGATTCCAGGTACAACTTTGAGAAGGAAGGATGGCCCCATCCTTTTTAATGCTCATTAACGCCGTTGCTTTGTCTGTATACAGAAATTCCTTCTGTAATGCAAGACTCTTCATACTGGTGAGTTTCCCGGAATTGTCCAACTGAAGGCTCCATTGCCGGGTTTTGAAATTTACTTGTGCCACCGCCGGCACCACAGCCACTCCTGTCAAAACTGCCAGGCACACAAACAGACTTTTAAAGAAACATCTTGGTTTCATTTCGATTTTTTACTTGATAAAGAAAATGCGCTTATTGAGATGCGCCTAAATTTGCGCATTCCAATCCCGCTATACCACACCATTCTTAGCTTTTTCTGCCGTTTTTTTTGCCATAGTATTTCAAATGAAGCACAGTTTTTGTAAAATTGCCGTACACCGAAACGAATAAAACGTCATATGGAGTATTGTAGCAGCATTATAAAACATCGGGAGAAGACTATCTGCCTCGCCCTTTTTATGTGTATCAGCACAGCGCTAAGCGCCCAAAAGAAGATCACAGGCATCTATCGTACCATGAATGACTACCTGAACAAACAGCTCAGCTATACGGCAGATAATGGGCAGGCTTCTAAAATAAAGCTGTATACCCTGGCGCCTAAAAGCTACGTGACTGTTAGCGCTGCGGGCAGCACCACTCACATCTATAAAAAAGATATCTTTGCTTATCAGCTCACCTCCGGGGAAATTTATCGCATTGAAGGGAATCACAGTTACCAGATTCTAAACAATAACCCCAAGCTGCTGCTTTACAAACGGAAAAAACCCACTTCTCCCAAAGAAGGACCTGCCGACCAGTTTAAATACTATTTTTCCGCACCCAATGGCGCCATGCAGGCACTCACTACCTGGAATATAAAGCAGGCATTCGCCAACACACATGCCAGTCTGCCCGACCAGGTGGATGCACTGTTTAAGCGCGACGCGGAGTTACTACATTACGATTCCTTTCACCGCATGTATAAGCTGGAATGGCTGTTGCAATAAGCCCCCTACCGATATACAGCACGCAAGATAAAATCCACGATAGGCGTAGGATCCGGAAAACTATGCGGATGATGGGCAAAACCTGGTTTATGCATCACCGTTATATTTCCCTTTAATGCTTTTATCTTTTCTTCAAAAGGAAGGGTGTTCTCCGCTGGTGGAACATCGGTATCGGCATCTGCCAATACATGTAATAAGGGGTACTTTCCTTTTACTATTTCTTTGGTCTTGTATAACGGGCTACCTTTAAAAAGCAGCGCAGCGCTGTCCGACGTCAACCCATAGTCCTGCTTAAACTGGTTCCACTCGTTACTGCCACTTCCCCGCTTTGCGGCACCACCAGGCCAGCTACATAGGTCCAGCACCGGGTTATCTACATATACCGCAACTACTTTCCCGGGATTTACCGCCGCCCAGTTATATGCATATACGGCTCCCCTGCTCATCCCTTCCAGCACCGCTTTAGTTGATAATCCCGCTTCATGCAGATAGGCATAATAGCGGTTCCATACCTGTATAGCTTCTGCATTGCCAAATAATTCCGCGACATCGCAAAACACCACATGAAAACCTCTTTCCAGCAAGGCAATATCTGCCTGTGGTTCATGCCCCCAGAAGCGGGCCCTCCAGATCCAGGGATGCCCCAACGCCGCTTTCTTTGGTGCTACTACTTTACAGGCATGCCCGGCAAACTGGAAGTCGGCACAACGATAACCATAAAAAGAGGAGATACTTTTCTCTTCCTTCAACCAGTCAATAAGATCGTAGGCATTGTCCCTCCCGGTATGCAATACTTCGTACAGGGTTTTGGCCATCAGCGTAGTCCCTTCCAGGTTAGGGTGAATACCATCCGGCAGTAAGGCAGGCTTGCCTTTGAGCAATGCGTTCATATTCACCAGCTCCACCTGTTCTTCATAAGCCACCTGCTGTACTTTGGGCAGAATGCGTTGAGTAATCACCGGGTCCCAGATTTGACTGGTATCAGTAACAAACGACACGATAGGTTGCAGCAACAAAATACGTGGATGCGAAGGCAAGGCCTTGAACGCACGTATCAATGCCCGATAATCAGGTACATATTCATCCAGGTGTATCCTGTTTACCAATTTGCTGTCATTACCTCCCAGGTCGATCAGTACAATATCCGGCAAGGCCGCCAGGGCCGCTTTATACTGATCTGTATTCCAATAGGGATGATCCCCTCCCTTCAATAAGGTAGTGCTGCTTACGCCGTAATTGGTTACCTGGTAACGGGCTCCCAGCTTATGCCCCAGCTGTGCCGGGTACGATTCATTTTCCGGATGCGCCAGTCCGGCGCCAGCACAAATGCTGGCACCTAAACAGGCTACTTTTATAGGATGTGGTTGTTGTGCGGATGTGACCATGCTGTTTAACAGCACTGATAAAAGCAAAAAACACCGGGAAAGCTGTTGCATAAATACGTGGAATGATGGATATTAAATTAATACATTCCTTTTATTTTTACGTATGTTTTAATTAAACAGGACCTCGTCGGCAAATACCCAACCATGGCCACCTTTCCCAGGATGCCACAGCGGTAGCTTATCGATAGGCGTTAGTACCAGCTTTACACAGCTAACAGTGGTCTGCGGAAAAGTACAGTCAATATTCATGGCCGTGAGCGGGTCGTCTTTCTGGCCCGCCGCCGGGATCATGCGCTTCAGCAACTTCATATGTTGTGCATCCATACCTCCCCACACTTCTACCTTGGTCGGCGGGAAGATATACGCGTTGATACTTCTCAGGATACCCACCGACACGGATTGCACCGACACGGGTTGCTTAAACAGCAACATCGCTTCAAGGTTATTGCCGGTATAACCCAGCCATTTCCCATTGCCCTGGTCCTGTCCTCCTTTGAGGCCGTCCGACAGGGTTTTGGCCCCACTGGCAACATAGCCGCTGTTAGGCTGTGTTAACAGGATCACACTGTCGGGCCTATAGGTAGATTTATAAAACGATACCTGTAGCGGGTCACTGGCCAGCCAACCTTTCTTGCAGGCGATAGCACGAATCGTTGTACTACCCTCCAGCAACAGGCTGTCTTTAAATACCGGTGAATGGACACTATCGGGCGTGGAACCATCGGTCGTATAACGTATTTCCACTCCCCTGATAGGATGTTTAAGCAATAACTGCATGTGTTGGTCAAATACCATGACGGTATTGCCCAGCTGCGGCTGGTTCAATTTCAGCAATTCGCTGCCATCGTTCACAAACCCTTTGATCACCGCTACCTGCCTAAAGGAGGCCTGCAAACGATCCAGGTCTGCCGGCGACAGGGCCGTATTCCACAGGTACAGCTCTTTCAGCTTGGTGGCCGATTTCAGCGCCTGCAGTTGCGCCAGCGTAACTGGCGTACCCGACAGCGATAAGCTTTCCAGGTGCGGCAGGCTTGCCAGGGCCGATAACGTTTGTCCCTTTACGTTAGTGAAGCTGAGATTCAGCACCCGCAGTTGTTCGAACCGCGCAATGGTTTTTAAATCCTCATCATGCACAGGCATTTTCTGCAGGTGCATTTCAATGATCTGCTTTTTTAACGGCAACAGCTCTTCTATTACTTTGCTGTTAAACTGGTCTTTGTTATAACAGTTTACCACCAACGGCGCTGCGTGCAGGGCTATCGGGTAAATAACACGGTAGTTATTGTTCAGCTTTTGCACCAGCTTTTCATCAGCGGCAGAAAAATCGTATACTTCCGGAGCGGCAGCAGCCGGTTTTAACAAGGTAGCGGCCACCAGGCGTAAACTATCCTGCGGAGGCAAACTGGCTACCTTCATTTTGAAGTCGGCGCCGCTCTTTATCCAATAATACAACAGTTCCGTTTCTTCAGGCGTTAGTTGGGGTTTTCCCGCCGGAGGCATATGTTTTTTTGCATCCAGCGGCAGGTGCAGTCTATCCATGAGCAAGCTCAGTTCCGGTTTGCCCGCTATAAACAACTTACCGCTCTTCCCGCCCTTCAGCAATTGCTGTGGTAGTTCCATGGCCAGCTCTCCTTTGGCCTTGCCGGCGTTATGACAACTCATACACTTCTCTTCCAATACAGGTTTCACCAGGTGCTCATATACCAATGCCTGGTCAAAGGGAACCTGCGGCTTTCCTGCCGGCATTACGGGACCCAGCACAAAGTTATTGCCATGGGTAATGTCGGCTCCCAGGTGCCCGGTAATCACCAGTAACAGGGTGGTTAGCGCAGCGCCAGCCTGCTGCCATCGTAGGCGGGGTACGGCCGATTGCCCCAGCCAGTACAGTGTGGAGGCGAGCCAAAGCATAGTAACGCCGCTCCATTTATGCCATTGCAGTTCCCCACTGCCATGGTAACCATCTTCTGTAGAAAGGAACAAGCCCATGATAACGGTAACGGCTGCACTGAGTGCCCCTGCCAGCAGCAGGGCTGCGGTGAGCTGCTGTTTCCAGCTTTCAGCTGCCGGCTCCCGTAAACGGATAAACGTTAAAATACCTGCGATGATGATCAGCACAATGGGAAAATGCAGCAGCAAAGGGTGCATGCGTCCCAATACCTGCAACCAGGGCGGTAATACCAACCGGCTGCTGAAAACCAGCAAAAACAGGATAAAAATATTTGCAGCAAATAACAGGCTACTGCCCACTTGCTGCCAACGAAAGCGCTGTTTCAATTTCATTACACCCTCCTGAGTTTATAGGGATACACTTTCCCGGCATTCCACTGCGCTACATATAAGTTTTCGTCATTATCCACACATACGTCATGCGGATGAACAAATATTTTTTCTGCCTGCTGCATAGGCTGTAACTGGCCATTGGTGTATACCGGCGCGGTACCACCTATATTGGATACTACCTTATTGTCTTTATCCAGGATGGTGACAAAGCCGCTGCCATTTGCATCCATATTGGGCGAGCGAAGCACCGCTGCATACAGGTGATCGCCCTTGATTACCGGGCGGCAAACACAAGCCCCTGGTAAGGTGATGACTTCCTGCAGCTTTCCATCCATGCTGAAACGCTTAAAGCTGTTGCGGGTCCGGTCGGTTACGATCAACGTAGGCTCGCCGCGGCGGGTATCTACGCAAATACCATGGGCATTATCCAGGTGTTCATGGCCTTCGCCACGGCCGCCGAAGTACCCCAGCAGCTTACCATTACGGTCATAACGCATCACATATTGCGCACCGTAGCCATCTGCAATATAAAAGTCGCCATTGGCTGCCACGGTAGTTTCAGTAGGAACAAACTCTTCTTTCTTCTTGTATACGCCGGTTTCTGCCGGGTAATCGATGGTCAGCAGGATCTTGCCATCCATCGTGGTTTTATATACCTGGTGCTTTTCTGTATCGGTGATGAATAAAAACTCGGTACCATTCTCATTCGTCAGGGTTAGGCCATGTGCCCCGGGGAATTCATGTCCCCAGTTTTCCAACAGTTTGCCGGATTTATTGTAGACGAGAATATTATTTTTGGTTTCATTGGTCAGCAGGATAATACGGCCTTTCTTGTCCTGTACCATTTCATGACAATCTTTTACGGGGTACCGGCTGCTGTCCAGCGTTCCCCACTTGGTGTCGAGGGCATACCGCATGCCATTATGACCATATACGGGTCCTTTGGGTTTGGCAAAAAGATCCCGGGAAATATAAAAGGAGGCAGCTACTAACGCCGACGACTGTATGAATTTTCTTCTTTCCATAATAATTGATTTATCAGGCCATTAATCCCGGTAGCACTTTACCGGCAACATCTGTAAGCCGGTAGCGGCGACCCTGGTGTTTAAAAGTTAGTTTTTCGTGATCCAGTCCCATGAGATGCAACACCGTAGCATGAAAATCATGCACGTGTACAGGATCTTTGACGATGTTGTATCCAAATTCATCTGTTTCTCCGTAAACAATACCCGGCTTTACACCTCCTCCGGCCATCCAGATGGAAAAGCAGCGGGGATGGTGATCACGGCCGTAATTGTCGGCCGACATCTTACCCTGGCAATAGTTGGTACGGCCAAACTCTCCGCCCCATATTACCAGCGTTTCATCCAGCAGTCCCCGTTGTTTCAGATCGGTGATCAATGCAGCAGAAGCCTGGTCTACATCTTTCGCCTGTCCGGCCATTTCATTGGGTAGGTTACCATGCTGGTCCCATCCCTGGTGATACAGCTGTATAAAGCGTACCCCGCTTTCTGAAAGTTTCCTCGACAACAGGCAATTGGCCGCAAAAGTGCCTGGTACCAGGCAATCCGGGCCATACAACTTAATAATATCATCCGGCTCCTTCGACAAATCAGTCAACTCAGGCACCGCGGTCTGCATGCGATACGCCATTTCATATTGCTGTATTTTGGTGCTGATTTCCGGGTCGCCGAACTCCTTGTAGGATTGGTCATTTAACGCCGCCAGCTGATCCAGCATCTGCCGGCGGTTGGCCATATCAATACCATCGGGGTTATTGAGATACAACACCGGGCTTTCCCCGCTGCTGAACTGTACGCCCTGGTGTATACTATCTAAAAATCCGTTAGACCATAATTTGGAATATACCCCCTGTCCATTCCCTTTTCCACGGGACAACAACACACAAAACGCCGGCAGGTTTTTATTTTCGCTACCCAGTCCATAGCTCATCCAGGAGCCAAAGCTGGCACGGTTTCCCTGCTGTGCACCCGTCTGAAAAAAGGTAAGCGCCGGGTCATGATTGATAGCTTCTGTAAACATCGACTTTACGATACAGATATCATCCACTACCTTGGCGGTATGGGGAAATAAGTCGCTGATCCATGCGCGGGAAGCACCGTACTGCTTAAAGTCATAGTGCGAACCTACCAGCGGGAAAGAAGCCTGACCGGAAGTCATCCCCGTTAACCGTTGCCCCATGCGGATAGAAGGCGGTAGCTCCTGTCCCATCATCTCCCGCAACTTGGGCTTATAGTCGAAGCTTTCCAGCTGCGACGGCGCACCGTTCTGGAACAGGTAAATAATCCGTTTTGCCTTCGGCGCAAAATGTGGAATACCTGGAATAAACGGCGCCTCTTCTGCACCGCCCTTACCAAAAATATCCGGGATCAGCAAAGAACCCAGCGCAATGCTGCCTACGCCTAAACTAAGGCGGGACAGGAACTTGCGGCGGTTCATATTCAGGTGATGTTCTATGAATTCATTTTTCATTTGCCTGGTATTGAAAGGGGATATCCCGATGAATTATGTTTTTGACAGTGTTTCCTCCAGGTTATAAATCGTGGTAATAACCTGCATCATGGCGGCCCAGGAAGCATTGTCGAGGTGCTCGGCCATGGGATACTCTCCATGGTGCAACAACTTCACCGCCGCAGCCGGCTGTTGTTTATATTGCTGTTGTTGCTGGTCATAATACTTTTGCAATAACGCCACTTCCTGCGGTTGTGGTGTACGGCACACAATCATTTTAAATGCCTGTGTAATATTCTTCGCCGGGTTAGTATCTTTTTCCAACAGGCGGGAGGCCAATACCCTGGAGGCTTCCAGCACAGTAGGATCATTCAGCATGATCAACGCCTGTAATGGTGTGTTGGTAGTGGAGCGTTTTACCTCGCACTGATCACGGTTGCTGGCATCAAAAATCATCATGGAAGGCGGCGGCACGGTACGTTTAATGAACGTATACAAGCCCCTGCGGTAAAGATCGTCGCCATGATCCTGTTTGTAAGTGGTCAATATGCCCCTGCCGGAAGTGGCCATTTCCCACAGCCCTTTGGGCTGGTAAGGCTTCACGCTGGGGCCACCGATGGTATGTACCAACAAACCACTGCTCTGCAATACCAGGTCGCGCACACCTTCCGCTGGCAGGCGAAAACGCGGACCACGGGAGAGATACATATTTTCGGGATCGGCTTTGAGTTTTTCTTTTGGCGCAATGGCCGACTGGCGATAGGTAGCCGACATCACCATCTGTTTCATCAACCGCTTGATATCCCACCCATGCTGCATAAAGTCGGTTGCCAGCCAGTCGAGCAGCGCAGGATTTACGGGCAGGTCGCCCTGCATGCCAAAGTCACCGGTGCTCTTTACAATACCGCGACCAAAGATCTCCTGCCATTGCTGGTTCACGAAAACCCTTGCAGTGAGCGGGTTACGTTTATCAAACAACCAGGCGGCCAATCCCAGCCGGTTAGCCGGATACTGCTTTATATCAAAAGGCAATACTGCATGCGGCGTTTCCGGGGTTACCTCCAACGTTGGGTTGTCGTAGTTACCACGTCCAAGGATATACGTTTTTCGTGTAGTATCCCGGTCTCCCATCACCGATACGATCAGCCGGTTGGTGTCTTGCTTGTTAATGAAATGCAACACGCCCTGGAGATCTTCTTTCGTGATCTCCATATAGGGGTTCTTTGCATAGGTATTCGGGCCACCCACGGTCGATTGCAGCCCCACTTCCTTCACGTTATTAAAGAAGGCAAACAGTTCGTAGTATTCTTTCTGTGAAAAAGGATCATATTTATGGTCATGGCAATGGGCGCATTCTATGGTGATGCCCAGCAGGCTTTTCCCGAAAGTGTTGGTACGGTCGGTTACATATTCAATGCGGTATTCTTCATCGATTACGCCACCTTCTTCAGTAATTTTGTGATTACGGTTAAAACCGGTTGCCAGCAGCTGTTCCCGGGTAGCGTTGGGCATCATATCGCCCGCCAGCTGCCAGGTAACAAAGTCTTTATAAGACAGGTTTTCGTTAAACGCGTGAATGACCCAGTCGCGCCAGGGCCACATGCTGCGGTAGTTATCATCCTGGTAGCCATGTGAATCCGCATAGCGGGCCACATCCATCCAGTGTACCGCCATTTTTTCGCCGTAGGCGCTGTCCTGCAACAGCTCATCTACCATGCGCTCATAGCCTTTATCGCTGGTGTCTTTGGCGAAACGCTCCATTCTATCCAGGGAAGGAGGCAAACCGGTAAGATCAAGACTAAGGCGTTTCAACAGGCGTTCATGATCCGCCACAGGATTGGGCTCCAGGCCTTTTTCTTCCATCTTTGCCAGCACAAAACGGTCTATTTCATTACGCGACCATTTTTCATTGTTCACTGCCGGCAATGCAGGTGCAACTGGTGCTACAAAAGCCCAGTGCGGTTTGTATTTGGCGCCTTGTTTAATCCATTTTTCAATCAGCTTAATTTCATACGCGGAAAGCGACATGTTAGAAGACGGTGGCGGCATACGCATCGCGGTGTCCTTGCTGCTGATACGCTGATATACCGCTGAGGCCATGGGATTGCCAGGCACCAGTGCGTGGGCTCCCGGCGTTTCCCGGAGCGCTTTATACGCGCTGTCGGCAATATCCAGTCGCAACCCTGCCTCCCGCTTATTGGCGTCGGGACCGTGACAGGCATAACACTTATCCGATAAGATAGGCCTTATATGAAAATTGTAATCCACTATTTCAGGTAACTTTTCCTCCTGCTGGCCAGGTGCACCACCGTTGTTGCACGCCGACAAAACCGCCAGGAAACAGATCATGGATCCTACATAACGCTGGAACATATCCTTACAATATTAAATATTCACTGTACGCGTCCCCCTCGATGATCGCGATACATTAATAACATGGAAACTCCTGTCTGATTGTCAAACTATAGCTAATGAGAGCATTTACTTCCGGTAAATATCGGGCATTCAGCCTTATATTTTCGGCAGTATTTTGATGTAAAATAACACTTTTTTGTAAATATGTATATACATACGTACAAATAAAGAATAAAGCACTAAAAAGGAGCAAAAGGACGAGGCTGATAAGAAGAGTCAGATGCTAACAATGCCGAGGTACTTTCCGTGGTGACTGACAGAAATGGGGCGGGACTCACAGGTATAACGGTTGCGGGTAAACGGCACTCCATCGGCGTCTTTATAAAAAACACGCCCGGGCAACAACGTGGTATAGTCTGTAGTAAAAAGATAACCGGTAAACACCTGCACCTCCTCCAGCAATGACGGGCTGGCGGCAGCCAGGGTATGGATACAGGCGCCCATACCGGTGCTTCTAAAAAACCAGGTTTGCTGCTGATGCGTAACGGTACCTGTGACTATGGTGCTGGTAACCTCCTGTAAGGCACAAACATAATGATGTGGGGCATATAGGCGTTCCCGTGTGTGACGGTGAATAATTTTATACACGGCTTCTTTACAACTCCAAAGCAACCATACCATAGTAGCCGGTTGAGTGGCCGCTGCAATGATATCCTGCTCTTCCGGCAAAAACAATTTGCCGAGGAAGCCCCGGCGGGAGATATTACTTTCTCTCTCCGCCAGGTGAAGGTCAATGATATCATTGCCGATCATTTTTCCTGTAACTTGGCGTTGACAATATCCATCGCAGCCTGCACATTCAGCATACGTTCCATCTCCTCATTCTGGATGACGATATCGTATTTTTCCTCCACATCCAGTACCACATCTACCAGGTTGGCGGAATTAATTTTCAGGTCGTTGATAAAATCGGTCGACAGGCTAATTTGCGCCAATGCGTCCTGGTTCTTCGCGTAAGGCTTTACTATCTCTCTTAATTCTGTAATAAATGTTGCTTGGTCCATCTCTGTTCGTTTAAGATTGCGGGTATTTTTTCAATATTACACAGGCATTTACATCGCCAAAACCAAAGCTCGCTTTTGCCACTAAATGTAGGTCTTTATACAATAGCTGACGGGGAATTCTTTCCGGGTCTACATATTCCAGTATGTCGGGGTGCAGGTCTTCGCAGTTAATATTGGGGAATATAAATCCTTCTTTCAATTGCAGGGCGGCGGCCACCAGCTCTATGCTGCCGGAAGCGCCCAGACAATGCCCTATTTGTGATTTCAGCGCATTGAGATAAGGAAAATCTGCCCCTGACCGGCCCAACGCAGCACTCCAGTTTTTTACTTCTTCCGCATCTTTGCCGGTAGCCGTGAGATGCCCATTGACCAGGTCTATATCTTCCGCCTTCACACCCGCTTGCATCAATGCGTCGGCAATGCAACGCTGTACTGCTTCGCTGTTGGGGGCAGTCATGCTGCCGCCATTCCGTTGTCCGCCGGAATTAATATTACCGCCCAGCACTTCTGCATAAATGGTCGCTTTCCGCTCCAGTGCACTCTCCAGCGATTCCAGCAATAAGGCGCCGGCGCCACTGCCCGGCACAATACCGCTGGCGCTGGCGCTCATAGGTCGCGAACCGGCTTCCGGGTGATCATTATGCCGGAAAGTACTCACCTTCATGGCATCAAAGCCGCCCCATATATAGGGGCCGCTATCGCTGGTACTCCCTGCCAGCATACGTTTGGCATGCCCGTACTTTACCCGTTCATAAGCCATCAGCAGGCTTTCCGCGCCGGTCGTACAGGCGGAGGAATTAGTAGTTACCTGGTTTCCCAGGCCCAGCTTACCTCCTAAAAAAGCACTGATACCGCTGGCCATCGTTTGGGTTACGGCCGTACTGCCTAAGCGGCGAACCTGTAGCTCATCCAGCTTATAAACGGCCTCCCGGAATTTATCGACGCCCGAAGTCCCGGTGCCAAACACCGTCCCACTGTCCCAATCCGGCGATGCCTCCTGCAGCAGCAGTAAACCGGCATCTGCCCAGGCCTCCATGCCTGCCATCACCCCGTAAATAATGCCCGATGCTTTTAATTGCTTCAGCTCCAGCTCATCAAAATAAGGATGCAGCATCGCCTCCTCCAGTGGAGGACGGCCCCCGATCTGGCAGGAAAACTGCAGCGCAGCCAGCTGCTCCTCATAACGGATACCGGATATACCATTTTTAATAGCTTCCCGGAAGGCCGCTATCCCTATACCATTGGGCGCTACTACACCCAGTCCTGTTATAACAACCCTGTTATGCATGTTGTGGATAAATGATCATACCGGCAATAACGCCATCGCAAACCAGTTTCCCGGCAGCGTTGTATAGCGATACCCGGCATTTCAGTTTATTGAATCTGAAATATATCTTTTCTGCCTTTACCTCTACGGTTTCACCGGGAAACACCGGCAGGTAAAAATCTACCTGGGTAGAAGTCATGGCCACCGTAGGAAACTGCTGCTTAATACTATCTCTCAATAAATAAATCCCCAGACACACGACCCCAATTTGTGCCATCACTTCCGTCAGCAAAACGCCCGGCGTAACCGGGTGCCCTTTAAAATGCCCTTGGTAGCAGGGCATATCCGGCTGAAAAGTATACCTGCCCGTCACCTTTTCTTCATCGATATCTATCAACTCATCTACAAACAGGAAAGGCGCTGCGTAAGGCAGGTGTTGTAATATTGCTGCTGTTGTCATAGCCTAATGAATATGTGTGCCCCCATCAACGGGTATAATAGCCCCATTGATCCATGCGGCTTCATCTTTACACAAGAGGTATACCACGTTTGCCACATCTTCCGGTGTGGTGACCCGTTGAAAAGGATTACGTGCTTTACTATGCTGCAACAGCTCACTCCCACCGGGAATCCGTTGCAGCGAGGCGGTATCGGTAACGCCTGCACGAATACAGTTAGCGCGTACACCCTGTGGTGCAAACTCCAGCGCTATACTCCTGGTAATAGCTTCCAGCGCTGCTTTGGCGGCAGATACGGCGGCGTAATGGGGTATCGCTTTATAACTCCCGTCGCTGGTAAAAGACAATACCCGGGCGTCCGGAGCAAACAGCAAGTGTTGAAGTATAGCCGCCGTCCACTCATACAGGCTGGTAGCCATATGTGCCACCGTGAGCTGGAAATCATCGCCACTCAACGCCGGCATAGCTTTGATATTCCCCCTGGCAATGCTGTGCAACAGGCAGCGAACCCGCCCCTTAGCACCCATGGCAGCCTGTAATTGCAACAGGATATCGTTACGTTTTTCCGGATTCAATACATCAGCGTTGAAGTGCAGCAATTGCACGCCTGTTGCCTGTATAGCGGCAAAAGACTGCTCAATACCCGGCCATTCCACCCGCGTATTGCGGTGCACAATACAGATATTCATGCCGTGTGCCGCCAGCTTATGCGCAGCCGCGAGGCCCAGTCCTGTACTGCCCCCCAATATCAATGCCCAGTAATCGCTAAACTCTTTTACCATTGCAATAAAATTCGCTGTGCAGAAAATCCCGGTCCGAAACTCAGCATCAGCCCTTTATCTCCTTTGGGGAGCTGCCGGTCCATAAATCGTTCCAGTACATATAACACAGTGGCGCTCGACATGTTGCCATATAAGCGCAAAATTTCTTTGGTATCATCCAATTTCTTGCCCATGGTGCGGAAAAGATCTTCCACCAGGCTGATAATCTTTTTACCCCCGGGATGGAAAATCAGGTGGTCAATATCTTCAATAGTCAGCTGATGTTTGGCGAGAAAAGGGTGGATAATGTCCCCAAAGTGCGCTTCGATCTTCTCCGGCACCTCTACATCCAGTACCATTTTCAAACCGGTATTAGACAGGTGAAAACCCATCAGGTAATCAGCATCATAAAAATGATACATCTCCTCCCCGATGATCTCCGGCCCGGGGTCCTGCTCATAGGAAGACAAAATAGCGCAGGCGGCGCCATCCCCGAAAATAGCAGCGCTGACAATATTGGCCATAGAAAAATCATCGAGCTGGAAAGTAGCCGTAGGCGATTCCACGGCAATCACGGCGGCTCTTTTGCCGGGGTTAGCCTGCAACATCTTTTTAGCGTAAATAATGCCTGATACGCCGGCAGCACAGCCCATTTCCGTTACCGGCAACCGCACAATATCCTGCCGTAACTGCAATTCATTGATCAGGTAAGCATCCATGGAAGGAATCATGATGCCGGTGCAGCTGACGGTAATAATAAAATCGATATCAGCAGGTTGCAGCTGTGCTTTTTGCAGCGCATTTTGCAAACAAGCCTTTCCCAGCGCAATAGCCTCACGCATATAGAGATTGTTCTTTTCTTCGAAAGACGTTTTGGTAAACACCTCTTTCGGTCCCATAATCCCATAACGGTTATCTACGCCCGCATTCTCAAATATCTTCTTTACTTTCTTTACGAAACGCTCTTCCTGCCCGGATAACCAGATATCTAAGAAAGGAAAAATATCCTGGGTAGATCTGGTATAGGGGGGCAATGCTTTCGCGACAGACTGAATTTTAACGCTCATAAATTATTAATTATCCATTGATACCGGAAAGCCCATTTCCACTGAAGGGAATACCGACCGATATTGAGAACCGCTGATAGTTGATGTAATTCTTTTTTCTTGAAACCACGGAGAATAGACACCTGCCCGTCATACCTGACCATGCTGTTGAGATTAAATACTACGCAGACCAGTTGAAACAGCCGGTAGGCCAATGCACTCCGGTGAAGATCATTGATGACAATCCCGATTTTTGCCTGTTGCCTGAAAATATTCATCAGGTGGTAAATTTCTTCTTCTTTAAAATGGTGTAAAGTGAGGGTACATAAAATAATATCATATTGTTGTTGCTGAAAAGCAGGATCCATCATGTCCTGGCAATGATATTGAATATCCGGCCAGGAACCTGATAATTCCCGTGCATACGTTACCGTAGCCGGGTTAGCATCTATCCCTGCCAGTTGAAATAACCGGTTATTTTTCCTGGCATAATCCGCTAACTCCCTTAACATATCTCCATTACCACATCCCACATCCAGGATGGTAATCCGTTGGTGGACAGGAATATTCTTTATCAGTGCAGATACGCCATTCCTGGTAATACGGTTGCCTCCCAGGAGACGGTTGATTTTTGCAATTTTGTGCAGGGTATCTTTCAATAACACCCCTTCCATGTTAAAATCATCCATGATCTCAGGAGCCTGACTTCGATGCCGGGTATCTACACGCATACTTCGGCCCCCTTTAACGGTTTACCATGGGTATGCCTGATAATACCGGGCAGGAGTCCGGGAAAGATGATCAATCCCTTCATCATGGTAGCCGACAATTTTTCGTTGCTGAATAATCGGGATAGTAAACGGCCGGTGCGCATACGGCCGCTGAACATTTTATTCCAGGCTTTCGTATAATGTTGTTCCATCGTTAGTCTATTCCCCGCTGTTACATTGAAATAGGCCAGTACATTTTCCGCTGCTATCTGCGCGCTCTGGATGGCCATCGCCATACCATTGCCACAAAGGGGGTGGATAAGTCCTGCCGTATCTCCAGTCATTAAAATATGATTGACCACTTTTTCCTTTTCCGAGAAAGATACCTGGCTAATCGTTAAGGGTTTATCGAATAGCGGCGTACTTCTTTCAAAAATTTCTTTCAGGTGTGTATTCCGCGCCAGTACCTGTTCCTGGTGTGCTTCTATATGCTTGTAGCCTTTAAAACTTTCATAGCTTACCAGGTAACAGATGTTCAGGATATCATCTTCCACCTTGGAAACCCCACAATAGCCTCCATCGAAATTATACAGCCCTACGGTATCGGCAGGGAATTCACCACGGTAATGTCCTTTTACCGCCAGCCAGGGCGATTTTTCATTCATGAAGGGACGGCCCAACTTCAGATCCAACGCCGCCCTTTTGCCATATGCTCCCAATACCACCGGCGCTGAAAATACACCCTGCTCATTGGTATCGATAAAAAAACGGTCGTTTTCGAAAAATACATTGGTCACTGTATCTGTAATCAGCTCTACCCCATTTTGCAACATCTGCTGCATCAGGAACTGGTCGAATGCATAGCGGCTGATCCCAAAACCACCCAGTGGCAAATCCGTTTCCAGCGTTTTGCCATAATGATCTGAAATAATTAAACGGCTGATCCGGGAAGGACCTAAAACGGCGGGATCGGCTCCCAGCGACGCCAGGTAAGGTAATACCTCGTTGGAAACATACTCGCCACATACTTTATGTAACGGATAGGTGTTTTTCTCAATCACCGTTACATGCAATCCGGCCTTCGATAAATGAATGGCACTGGTGAGCCCTGACAGCCCACCCCCGATAATAATGACATCTCTTGAACCCATACCCCTATGGTTAAAACAATAACAAGCTCCTACACAATGTGGTAGCTTACCTCCAATATAACGAATTTATAATTGATTTCCCTTTCGCCCATTCAAAGTACCAGGAACACATATATTTATTTTTTACATTACACATACCTCTTTTGTCCAAAGGACTATAAAACTTAACATTGACAATATTATATAATTGTTAATTTTGAATATCATCACTTTTTGTAAAAATTATAAATCCATGAGCGATTCCAGGAAACCAGTAGGCAAGCATCTGAAAAAAGAAGCTGGTTTAAAAGTTGCCGAAGTATTAACAGCCGCATTGGTTGATTTAAAAGAGAAACTGGGAGAGAAGAAATTCCTCCGCAATATTAAGAAAGCCAGTAAGGCCATGGTAGCAGGACTTTCAGACAAGAAAGCAGTAACGCCTAAAAAGAAAGCTGCTGGCAAAAAAACAGCTGCAAAAAAAACAACCGTCCCTAAAGCCAGTTCCCCGAAAACTGCCACCAAGAAAGCGGCTCCTAAAAAAGCGGCTGCCCACAAGAGCTAACTCAATAACCACGGTATAAAAAGTGTCTTTATTGTTCCGCTACATCGGAACAGCTGTCATTGTCATGCTGTTCAACGGCGGTCAATAAAGATACTTCCCGGCGGCGGATCGGTAGCCAACCGCGCATACATATTAATATCATAAGCCACACCATTCCACATCATCCCCTGCCGCAACAAGCCCTCATGTTGAAAACCTGTTTTCTCCAGCACCCGTTCGGATCCTGTGTTTCCCTGTAACACTTCCGCCTCGATCCGTTTTAACTGCAAAGTATCAAACCCATATTGTACCACGGCATTAATCGCTTCTGTCATAATCCCCTTGCCCCAGTATTCCTGCACCAGCGCATAAATTAATACCGCTTTATGACCCGCCACCCAACTGTTGAAACCGATGGTACCGATTAACTCCTGCTGATTTTCTAACGCAATCCCCCAGCGTATGGCCTGTTTATCCTGGAAACGCTGTTTCAGCATATCCACGATCTTCCTCACATCGGCCACTTCCCGCAATGGCACTACATGATAATACTGTGTTACCAGCTTGTCGGTAAACAGGTAAAATAAATCCGGCTGATGGACATGCTGTATTTCGATGAGGCGTAACCGTGAGGTTTGCAGTACAGGAAATTGATCGGGGAATAAATGGTGCATATTTATAAAAGTGGCTTGAAAAATTAAATATAGCACAGTTTTACTGTCTTCTATTATCTCTACTCAAAAAAAGCTATTCCCAGGAACTTTAAAAACATTGCAGACATAGCCCCTTCAAGGCTATTGTTGGAAAGCGTCACAAAATCAGGAAAAGGCTTCCCCCTATTAACACCGTTATTCAACCTGATGATATTTCAACATTAATACATCAACTCGAAGCATCAACGAGTGGCCCCGTTATTAAGCACTGGAAATTTAAGTACTACTACGTAATTATTTTTATCCGGTTTTTCACCGAAGCTGGCTTCATATGCCTGCGCTAGATTTGCCACCGCAAAGAGTAGCCCCTCTTTTATTTATCAAATTGTTATAAACAAGCATCATGTGTTCATTTTTTAAAAACTCCAAAACATTCCTCTTATTGGGCGGTATGCTGATCGCCCTTTACAGCTGTAAAAAGAACGATAACAATCAACCTGCAACGGTTCCCCAACATGGTACCGTACACGATAAAGGCGCCCCTGTGGGAGAAGCGGTACATGCCCAAATAGGCCCTGCTGGCGGCACACTTACCACCACCGATGGTCGCATGAAATTGGACGTGCCTGCAGGTGCAGTAACCAAAGAAACCGATTTTACCATTCAACCGGTTACCAATACATTGCCTGGTAGTCCCGGTAATGCGTATCGTCTGTTACCAGAAGGGCAAACCTTTACCAAACCGGTAACCCTCTCCTTCCATTACAACGACAACGACCTGGAAGGCACTGCAGCACAAGTATTATTCCTTGCATTCCAAAGCAACGATGGCATTTGGAGATGTATTCCGCAAACAGCTCTGGATGAAACGGCGCGCACGCTCACCGTCAATACCACGCACTTTAGCGACTGGGCGCCGTTTGCCGAATTCTGGCTGAATGTAGAACACCATGAACTGAAACCTAAAGGATCTACTACCGTCGACATTTCATCACCTTTCCTGCTGGCACCGCTGGGAAAAGACGATCCATTAGAAATAGCGGATACCCATGCTGAAGACAATCCTAAGAATATAAAGAACTGGCAGATATTCCAGGATGGTAAGCTCACGGTTGAGTCCAGCAACAAACGTGCGCTCTATACCGCCCCGGATCAGATACCAGGCCACAACCCGGTACAGGTAAGCGTAGAAATATACAATTTCATCCCTGCAGGGTATGTACGCCCAGGCGCTACCGGCAAAGCCGTGCTGCTGTCCAATATTTATATCGTGGATGAAACCTATTTCACTGCAGAAATAGATGGCATTCCGTATACCCTCAATAGTATCTTCTATATGATGGAAGATGGAAAGTTTATCATCAATGGTAATTTATCTGCCACCACCAGTATTATGCTGGTAACCAATGGCGCCAATTCCGGATTTTATCCATTCGCAGTAGAGGAAAGTGCAGGAACAGGCATCGCGGTATATAACGGCGGACCAGGCAATGGATACGTTCACAACTATACGCCTTGCATGTCGGACCCCATAGCCTCACCCGGCGGAATAGCGATAACGAAAACAGAAAAATCGGGAGATGTAGAATACCTGGAAGGTTCCTTTAGTGCCACTGTATATAAAGAGGAAGGCCTGTGCCCTAACCTGGTAGTGCGCCATAAAAATATGAAGGGCCGGTTTCGCGTCATCAGAAAAATGTAATCAACCCCATTACCAACATCCAATAAACGCTAGTTAATATGAGATTAAAATTACTCCGCTCCATAACAGGAACGGCATTAGCCACTATCTTGCTCAGCCTGAACATTGCCTGCAAAAAAAACAAAGACGATAAAGGCACTCCCGCTACTCCACGCACCGACATCACTACCGACATCGCCGGCGATTCCTGGTTTGGCCTCGATGAAGCAAATATGGATCCCGATCTGCATTTCAATCTTACAGTATACAATCCTACTACCGGCATTTGGTTTAACAACGCGCCTACCCCATGGGATATGGTACCGCGCCCAGGCAATGGTATCCGTTTCAGCGCTAACGGAGATTTTGAAATTTGCCGCTTTACCAGCTCAGGATTGGGTGGTTTGAAATCATATGCATTCTTTTATATGAAAGGTACCGCCGAACAAAAGGGAACCGATATCACCCTTCACCCTACTATCTATCGGAACAAATATAACAGCGTGAGTGATCCCAGCCTGGATTATGACAGGGAACTACCCAGGGATGCAATGAAGATAAAATATGCCACCCATCGGTATACCAACGGTTGGGATCATGTAGACATCACCTGGAGTGATAATACGGTTACCCGCTATTACCGGAAGTATTAAAAAATAATAGAAGCAAACGGGTTAAAAAATAAAGAGGGACCAGCTGTCCCTCTTTATTTTTTAATTTTCTCTATTTTTTCCCTTCCAGCTTCAACCGCCCATCTTCAACAGTACCTTTGTAAACTTTCTTCCCCGGTCCGGCTATTTTAAAACGCGCATTCCATTCCCGGGGCCATGCCGGCAATAACTGTACATCGTCGTCACCGTATTGGAGCAGCATACGCTGTAATGCAAGGGAGGCTACACTACCATGGTCCTGATCGGGTGTCCAGTCATAATTGGGTCCCCAAAAAGCGGGGAAACGAAAGTTGCTGTCCCATTTTGAAAAACTTTCCACAATCATTTTCCTCGCATTCTCCGCCAGTCCAAGATAAGCTGACTGAATTGCATTTTGTTGCCAGCCGCCGTTTTCCTTGTGTGCTGCTGCCGCAAATGTTCTGCGGGCCATTTCTATACCGGGTTTACCAACCCTGAACATCCGGTATGGAAATATGGCATACATTTCCGGGTTCTCCGAATTGGCCTTATTGCTGTAGCTATGCGCAGGCGCAAGCAGGGTATCATTACCCAGCATACGAATAGGTAATGCCGGCAAATCAGCTATTAATTTTGCCCACTTCGTTTTCCTTTCTTTGTTGGCCAGCTGCTCCGGTAAACGAAGCATTTTCCCCGCTACTACCGTAATGCCAACTATTTCAGGTAGTGGATTCACGGCGGTGTGAAAAGTTTCCAGTGACATAGCAGGATCAAAAAGTATTTTTCCGTCGCTACCACGTTTCCAGTGCTGGTCATAGAAAGTAAGTATCTCAGATACAAACGGAACTAAGGTATCTTTTGCAAATTGGTCGTCCTGCGTGAAAGAATAGTAGTCCAGCATCATGAGCGACAGTTCAAGTCCGCTTTGCCAGTAATAACGTACATAAGGATTCTTCACGTAACCATCTGCTATATTTTCGCGGTTACATCCATAATCTCCATCTGCATAAGTGCCCCAGAAATTCATGGTTTCAGGAAAGAATGCGCCACTATGTCCATAATATTTTGTGGTGGCCGCTTTTCGCAGGGGGAGCGCCTTCATATACATGGAAAAGAGTGGTGCCATCAGGTCAAAGTCGCCCGAAGCAAGCAACGACCAATATGGCAAACGCGTATTTTGCCACCAATAACATCCTCCCCAACGGCGGAAATCGGCATTGAGCCCGTGATATTCGTCATTACGGTGATAGGTATCCGCTGTAAAAATGCTGCCGTTAAACTTAATGGGGGAGCCTCCTCTTCCACTACCCGCATTCATGAAACGTTGTAAAATATAGCCTCGTGTTACCGTTTCCGCCTCAGTTCTATTTACCGAATCTTTTGCAGTGAGGAAAATATAAGAGCGGTTCCAAAAACCGGCCCACCACGCCTTGTGGGCCACCTCCCGCCTGGATGCTGGAATGGCCTTAATGGATTTCGCCCGGGCAAGAAGCGTTTGTATCCACGCTGCTACCTCACCTGTTTGTGTAAAGGGGAAAATATTTACCCGGAAACTATTAGCAGCGTTGTCGCTTACAAGCACGGTATCTGCAATATTTCTCATCCCCGAAGCGTCAATCAATAATCCAAAATTCCGGTGAAGCAATGGGTCCGGGCTTTGCGCCGCAACAGCAGACAATGCCTGTATTTCCATATTATTCTTCCAGATAGAATTAACATTATGGTGAAAAGCAATGATTGTCTCTGTGTTATTCAACATCAGCGAATCAGCTTCTGCATATATCACTTTCGAACAATCACCCGACATCTGCCTGTTTCCAAGCCCCCAAACACTCCATCCCTCATTCCCCGTCAATACCGTCCGCTCTTCACGCCAGTTTTCATAAGTCACCCGTACATTCACGGGTTTACTGCTTTTCACATCCACCTGCATAACAGGGTGATTGGCATCTATCCAACATTTGATTTCCGTGCCTCCATAGCTGACCAGGATTTCTCCTTCCGGTAGCTTCAACTCCTGTAAAAAGTCCTTTTCGTTAAATGGGTTAGGTGTAACAGACACCCGCACCTTCCCCAACTTCACCAGGCGCCCCAGGTCATCCCAGGCGTCCGTTTTGGAAACATAAAACGAAAGATCTCCGTTGGCTTCCACCCATACGTTGGCGCCAATATCACCGTTACCAATAGGCATAGACCCCTGTGAATTAATACCAGGCGTGTTCCACCTTATATTATAATCTTCCAGCGTTGTTTTCTGCGCGTAAACTATCAATGTATTTAATAGACAGCTCAGCAGCACCGTCGTTATTCGAATATTTTTCATAACGCAATAAATTTGTATCCGCCGCCTTAACCAGGAAAACCTGGCACAGTTGACAAAATCAGTAAAGTGTACCGCTAATAGTGTTATTGTTAGTAATCCTACGCGTATGCTTACTCCGGGCATCTTTTTCTGTGCTTCCTCAGCCTTCATGGTTTTAAGGGCACAGTCTATCATATCAGTGCTGCAGTACTGTATAATATCCTTTACCGGTGTGTATAGCCAATGTCGAAATGCGTTTTAAAAACGACGATGATCTCTTTCACAGGTGTGTTGACAAGCGAATCCCCGGAATGCCTGTTTTTTTTTTGCGACGGAATTTGGCTTCATCTCTTTACTGTAGCTATGTGCAGCTGCACCAATATTAAAAAGCTACCTTGGATTTTTTTATAGTTACGATTTTTTTTGTCAAGCCTTAATGCATGGTGCTGCCGTCCCGTTGATTACGGCGGCCAGCGATTGCGGCGCGTATGGCTCAACAGCATATAAGGAACTACTTCAATATAAATGTCCGTGGCTGGTTAGCGCCAATTTCAAATGTAAAAGAGCTGTTTGAAATTACAATCCCGTTTTTATCTAACAATTCCCCCCGCAAATTACACAGGTAGGCTTTTTTGAATGAAGCATTCCCGGGAAGCGTTACGGTACATTTCCCTGAACGACCTGCTTCTTCCCAAAACCGGATCTTCGCTTCAGCCCCGGTTTTGTTGAATGAAGTAACCAAAATCCCTTTCCGGTCAAGTGAAAGACCGCTTTGGATATTCGGCAGCTCACCGCTGGTTTCATAATTATACGCAAATGCCAACCCTGTTGGCGCATAAAAAGCTGCGCTCAATGGCGTGCGTGTTTCTTCTGCGGGAGTAATGAAGGAGGAAGCTGCATCATAGTTTTTGTAGCTCCAGATATAAAATTTCGCCGCGTGTGATCCCTCTACCCATTCAGTGAAATTTGTACCCCAAACATTGTTGTAAAGGTTAGAGAATACTGTGCCGGTAGAAAGTGTTCTTGTTTGGGAATAAACGCCTATTCCTGGCTGATCGATACTCACACCTGGCGTATGTGGGCAATTCAGCCCAATACCGCCCACGTTATCATACATTGCCATCGCGGTGTTGAGAAAATAAAAATCGTGATTGGTCTTGTTCACCAAATCCTTTTGCGGATCTACTATACCACCGGTACGCAGCAACCGGTATTCCGGTTTGTTTAAGGCAAAGGGGAAAGCCAGCCAACCCGCTTCAGGATTGGATACAGGCTTCTTGCCATCCAATCCAACGGTAATTTCTATATAGGGTTGGTTTTCATAAAGCGTATAACTAACCAGGTAACGCTGCGCACTGCTGTCATTTAGCTGGCACATAGCTGTGGCACGTATCATACTTTTGTCTTTAAGCCATTCTATTCTATCACATCTTCCCGTGAATCTTATGCGTTTTTGATTTGCCAGCTGATCTTTTAACCGGATGAACTCCTGACCAGCCCATCCCTCGTTTCCCGGCTTTATGTAATTATTGTTGTAGGTGGCTACGTCTTCTTGCCCCAGCTGTTCATAAACATACTCGCCAAAAGCATATTTACTCTGCGTATCCACCAGCTCCCGGTTGTTTTGTTTATCAAAGACCGACAGCAATGTTCCTGTAGAGGAGTTAATCGTCAATTTGAAATATTTATTCTCAAATATATTGTTTTGCTCATTAGCTGAAAGCGTTGGAGAAATGTCTGTATGCTCATCAGAAACAACAAAGGTTTTATATCCGCCGGCTGGAATATCAGTGGCATCAAAAGAAAGCAGGTTATGATCCTGGTATACGGGAATAATCTTTCCTGTTTCCAGATCTTTCAATGAGGTAACGGGTGGCACAGGATGTAACGGGTTTTCGTATTCGCTCTGGAACAACGCAACCCGCCCGCTTCTTTTCCAAGGCAGGGGGTTGTAAACAGTAACGTGTGCTGATTTATCCTGTACAGATTTCACTAACTCAAAAAGGAGATTACGTTTTAGTGGCCATATGGTTCTTTCTGCCATTTTTGTATAGGCTGATTTCTCCTCCCATGACTTTTCCAGGAAGTAGTAATTGCCGGCAGCCTTGTTAATTTTAAAGTCATCTCCATATTTCCAAAACGATTGATGTCCGTGCGAAATGGCAGCGCCAAATGTATGTTCGTCAAATAATAACATGTTCTCCATTGCTTTATTGACGTACCGGTCTATTGAAACATTTTTCCCTTTCCATAAGTTCATATGGGTATTCAACTGCTCGGCCACATAAGTTTCGCGTTGGAAAACTTTATTTGTTTTCACTTCTTCGGGCATCGACATAAAGCCATGAATCCAGGTATCCGGCATATCGCCTTTTATAACCGGCAATTTTGGATTTTCCTTCATCAACAAGTCGTAAAAATCAGCAATTCTTCCGATATGTATCCGCGCATTGGGCATTTTTTCCTTTGCTTCCTTTATCAAAGCAGCTACATCTTTAGGGTCCGGCGCACCCGTATTTTCATGCGTATGGATCATGGCCAGCCATGTTTTATGCGGCCAATTTTTGGGTGGCAAAATTCCGGAACCATAATATTGTGCCCAATAAAAAGTGAGGAGTTTCGAGCCATCCGGTCCCTGCCACCAAAACAAGGTGGGCACGTCGGGTGAAGCTGAACCGGGGTTACAACCAATATGCAAAATATCTATGCCTGCATTTTTTAATAATGTCGGAATGACCCACGAATGCTCAGGCACATCAGTGAACTTGGCGTCACGGGCAGGTTCAAGTCCTAACCGGCGATTGATATTGTCGGCAAATGACAGCCCCCGGGTAAGGTTTTCCATGTCGCTCGACTCGGTTTCCAGCGTAAAAGGCAGCGCATGCGGGATGATGCGTTTTTCTTTAATGGCCTTTTCCAACCGCACTTTATTTTCAGGCGTACAATTGTCAAGCATGTATTGCAAAGGCCAGGCAGGGATGGTCCATACAAACTGCTCACTCTTGGGTAGCGAAGCCGTTTGATCAATGAAGCTCAGTGTTTTTTCCAACATGTGACCCGAATATTTTTGAAGCACAGCCTCCGCCCAATCTGTATAGCCGATATCAACGTGCATTTTAAAAGCTACCACAATATCTGTAACCGTATTATTTACGGCCCCATTACCAGCATCCACAGCGGCAATCTGTGCATTTAACATCACTGGAAAGGTTAATAAAAGGATCAGTTTTAGCAATTTCATATGGAATAACCTGTATTTACTTTAAAGTATATATATTAACTACCCTATCACTCAGCTCCTTTTTAAGCTAACATCTTTTCTATCTCTTCCAGGCTTTTCCTTTTGTTTCCATTAGCTTACGCTTAGCATAGAAAAAAGAAAGCAAACAGAAAAAAGAAAAATTAAAAAAGGTCGCAGCGATTCCTAAACAATCTCTCATAACGGGAAACAGTTTCACGAACCAGTGGTCATAATAAAAACCTATACTACCGTACCCCGTATATGTGCAGGATTGGCTAGTCCCAATATGACCTGGTGAAAAGAACATCGTTCGTAACAATACCTGCCGACTTCATGATAGTAGGGCCATAAAAGAGAATGCCATTTTTCCTGTTCCCGGTTTTCATCCGTGTCCGAGCATTTAAAATTTATTGGTAAATCAATCTCTTGCTGCCAGGAGATACCAGGTTCCGAAAGAGATCATTAATGGTAATTTCCGGATCGTTTCCCGAGGCTATATATGTATATATGTACAAACATATCTCTAAATTGATAATTTCCAAAATATTTTCTTTCAAAATCGCAGTTAAATCCCATGAAAAATGGGGTTTACAATATACTCCGGGTAAACAGGCGCCCAAGAATCAATATAGTAACAATAAATAAGCGTCTAAACAGATCCGGGAGGCTAATTCCTGTTTGTGGTAAGTGGTAATGCCATCGTTACTCCCTGCTACGCTACGCACTGTAGATAAAGCAGTTGACCCGGTAACAATGCAAATATATGCTATGAAACGACCAGCCTGGTTAAAAGCGAATCGCTTTCTGAAAAGGATGGCAGCGCCTGGTCTCAGCTGTAATTCGCCCGCTAAAAATTTACCGGTAGCTTTCGTATTGATTTCTTCCCTGGAGAGATTAGCCCATTAATTATATTGCCTGAAAAAGTAAATCATATTTCAAAAAATCAGTAAAATGATATCAATATGTATATATGTATATACATTTAAAGAAATAAATTCCCGGCTGGGTGAACCGGTGGGAATACTAAACGGCAAATCCCCATACGAAAAATACAATGCCCCCAAAAGTTTCCAACTTTTGGGGGCATTGCAAAAAAGATGCTTCTTATTTTTATATTTTACTTCTTCACACACTTAACCACCTGCGACCCCGAGAGCTTTGTTCCCGGCGCATTTACCTGGGCCAGGTCTACAGTCAGTACTAAGGTATCTCCACTCCAGGATATTTTAGCAGCTCCGCCGGTTGATTCGGTACCAATCATACCCGAAACATCCTGGATGAATCCTTTCTCCATATAAATTGTATTATCATCCAGCTGCTTATAGGGAGCGGAAGAATTATATGGAGGCAAAGCCATACCCAGTGGCATAGTCATATCATTCAGTACGGTGCTGCCTTCAGATAAAACTGATCTGATACTTCCATCTAAAATATAACCCAAGTTTTTAGCAGTCATATTTTTACCGTCAAAAATAATATCACCCTGGTTGTCGACAGTTTTGTAAGAACAGGTCATTACAGCTGTCATTCCCTGCTGGGAAGAAGTGGCCACACTATAATTTGTGGCGCCTACAAAGCTCCAGGTGCCTTCTACTTTACTCTTGCCACCACCTGTGGAAGGTGTACCAGGGGGATTCACCGGCGTGGGGCCATCGGGATGCGCCATTTCAAGACTGCCACAGGCACTAAGGGTTAGCAGGGAAAACGCCAACAGATACAGGGATGTAAAACGACTCATTTTCATCGGTTTAAAAACACAAAAAGGGATTATGGTGCAAAGATAGGGGCTGGAAGTAATTATGAAGGGAATTAGTTACACATAATTATCTAGCTAATAGCACATCTTCAACACGGAAAGGATTAAAGCCATCCCTACCCCGCCATCCTGATCTCCTCAAAAAAAGGTGTCCGCCTTTCTGCTACACATTTCACCGCATATAGGTACAGCGCCGCGCTCCAGGTCTGCCATTCCTGCCCTTTGGCGCTTCCATCCTGCGCTTTAAGCCACTCGTTAAATCCATATGGTACAGTGCCGCTATTGCTGATGGTCACTACCCGTGTCAGTTCCACCAGCTTTTCTTCCGCCAGCCGGTACTTTTTGGCGGCCACCAGTGCGGCGATATAAAAGCCGCAGATAAATGGCCAGATGCCTCCGTTGTGATATTCTCCCGGCTGGTTGAAGATGGCATATCGCTCATGCCAGTCGTAATCTCCCGGCTTCGTATAGGGGAAGAAGTTAGGCGGCAGTTTTACGGCCAGCTGTCCGCTGTTGATCAGGGCGGCGCATTCTTCTTCAATCCAGGCCACCATTTCAGCAGCACGCGTGGGTGGCGCTATGCCGGAAAGAATGGCCAGGCTATTGCCCAGCAGGTCGAACCGCTCGCTGCTCAGTACTTTATACGACCACATAGCATAGTAGGGTTTATACTTCACCATCAGTCCTTCATGTACATGCCGGTGTTGTACACCGGCAGTGATGGTAAACCTTCCCATGTCTTGCTTTACTTTCGCTGCGCGTTCATGATGACCTAATATCCGCAGGTAGCTATATACCAGGGTGTTTACGAATAGCCCATAACCTAATACCCATTGCTCATCCCGCCAGTCGCTGGTAGGCTGCTGTGCTACCAGGTAACGGTCAGATGGCGTCTGGTATTCCATCCAGGTGAGCGATCTGTCTACCGCTTCTTCCAGGAAAGTGGTATCGCCGGAAAACTGCCGGTACATCCCTGTCGCCAACAGGAATAAAGGGGTGCTATCGCTGGAACCCAGGTCCTCTTTATCATGTACCAGGGAGGCAATATGTCCGTGCCGTGTCTGGTTTTTGGCCAGCGTTTCCAACACCCGCTTAATACTTTTGATGAGTACTTCATTCCCTGTTACTGCCACACCGAAAAACGACAGCAACAAATCCCTCGTATACGGCTCGGGATAGCCCCAGCCTGCAGTGCGGGGCAAACCATGAAACGGACCGTTTACATTATGCAGTAATACCTGCAGGGCAGCATCTCTTGCCGCGTTGATCGTTACCCAGGTAGCAGCTTCCATGTTCAATGAATATTAAGTTTTTCTTCCAGTATCTGCACAAATTGCCGGGCTACCGTGCGATAATCAAATTTGGAGGTTACCCGCTGCCGTGCTGCGTGTCCCAGTTGGCCCCGGTAAGTTTCATCATTCATTAATCGTTGCAAATGCGCGCGGATATCGTTGATGTCTGCACGGTAATCTACCGTACGTGGCGTACCGAATACCACTTTATGATTTTCCGGGTAGCCGGACTCCAGCCCCAGGATGACTTCATTCACTACAATTTGCTCGGCTACTTCAGCCATCAGGGCTGTTTCTTCATGTACCAACGTGTCCAGCATCCCCATGGCCTGAATACCGATCACCGCCTTACCACAGGCGCCGGCTTCTACCTGCGGCATGCCGAAACCCTCTAACCTCGACGGCCCCACGTACAGGTCGCAGGCATTGAGCAGGTACGGCATATAGTTTCGGGATACGATACTGGTCACATACTGTATTTTATGTTCTAGTCCCAACTGTCGCGCCAACTCCATATCCAGCTCATTTTGCAGCCGGGTACGTGGCTGCGGCCATACTTTACAAATATATTTCCAGTTGGAGGGTATGTCGCCGGCTAATCTTGCCAGCGCCTGCATTACTTCCCTGGCCCCTTTGGAACAGGCGTCCCCTCCTACGGTCAGCAGCATTAGCTCATCCGGCTTTACCCCCAATGAAGCGCGAACGGCGCTCACCCTGGGATGTTCTTTGGGCAAGGGTGTAAACAGGTCGGTATTGCACCCTACCGGTAATACCACGATGCGATCGCCGCAGATGCCATCACGTATATACATTTCCTTTACCCACTGTGAGGTGACTAATATCAACGGCAATTGGTTTAATACCTCCTGGTAGTTGGCGATATAACCATCTGCTACCAGCCAGGGGACCGGCTGCAAACCAAATTGCTGTGGATGCAGCACCAGCTGTGGCGTATATCCCCAGTAACCAACACCCAATACGATGTCTGGTTTAAACCATTGGTAATACCACTCTTTTTCCAGGGGTGAATCGTAATGCACAGCATGTGCTTCTACGCCGATGTCCAGTAAACCCTGGTACAATAAATTGCCTTGTGTGGCCAGTCCTCCCGGGGCTGGCGGATAGTCGTATAACAAAAGTATTCTCATAACGATGCAGATAAAGTATGAAGCCACTGCAGGGCTTCCTGAGGATGATGAAAACACCAGAATGCTTCTGCCAAAGGCGTGGTGGCTGCTTCCCAGCTATCTTCCCTAAAACCGTACGTGTTAGTCATCAACGCATATTTCCGCTGCCAGATCTCTTTCTCCAGTACATGGTAAATGGTAGCCTGCGGCACTGCTTCCGGATAATAAGCCCGCTGCCCGTCTTCATAAGCAAATACCCATAGTTCTGTTGCCTCCAATTTTCCTGCCGCCCATAAGGCAATCACTGCCCTGCTCACTTCTTCGTGACGCCGGTGCCGGGTATATTCTCCCTGTGGATGATGCGTAATAATAAGATCATAATGTTGTGCAGGCAACAAAGAAAGTACCTGGTGTTCTACTTCAGCTTCCGGCAAAGGCGTCTGTTCCGGCCCATCTTCCAGGTCTCCCAATACACCCTGTGCGCCTAATGCCTGTAATACTTTGAAAAATTTCGGCGCCCGGTCAGGATCGCTGGCCCGGCAAAGCCCTGCCACAGTCCAATCCCATTGCGGGTGAAACAGGATCGTTCCACCGGCCCATAATGTTTCGTCATCTGGATGAGCTACCACAACGGCAGCCTTCTTTTTCAGAACTGTAGGGGTTTCCGGGTGCATGGCTATTTGAATTTAATGGAGGATAAATAGGGGTATTTAAAGTTACTGAAACTTACGCAGGCTGACAAGACAGGCAAAACCTTATCAGCGGAAATTGCCGCCCCGCACGTAAATCTTTTGACAATTGAGGCAAAAGGGTTATTTTTGGAGATTGATCACAGTATTTACTGGTGATCTGCAGGCTTGAATGTGTGTTCAAAAAATAATTCTTTAAGTTATTGATAAATAGGAAATTAAAACTTAAGGAACCGCATCAGCAACGATGCGGTTTTTTTTATGCACCGTTCCAATCATTATTGATTATTATTTAAACATGAAGACATACTTCCGACTTTTATCATTTGCGAAGCCTATTAATAAATTTGCTTTCCCCTATATTATTTGCACGCTGCTGTCTGTTATATTCAGCACCCTCAATCTCGCACTGCTGGCTCCTTTGCTCGACACGTTGTTTAGCAAGGTGCCCGTAACGAAAGTGGTCCCGATGCCGGATAATTATTTCAAACTTTTTGAGATATTTAAACACTATACCTCTCTTATATCCGTAGAATATGGGCGGCTCACCAGCTTAAAGTTTGTGTGTATTACCATTGCTACCTCGGTGTTGTTGGGCAACCTGTTCCGCTACTTCGCCGATCGCACCATGGAAAACCTTCGCATTCAAACCTTGCTGAACCTGCGCAGAAGAGTGTTTAACAATGTAATGGACCTGCACCTGGGGTATTTCAGCAATGAACGCAAAGGTGATATTATCTCTAAAATCGCTTCAGATGTACAGGTTGTACAATTTTCCGTTACCGGCACACTCCAGGTATTATTCAAGGAGCCAGCCCAGCTGATAGCCTTCCTGGTAATGCTTTTCCTGATTTCTTATAAGCTCACGCTGATCTCCATGCTGGTTATCCCGGTGGCGGGCCTGGTCATATCCAGGATTGTAAAACGGTTAAAAACACAGGCTACCGATTCCCACGAAACTTATGGCATCATGATCAGCTACCTCGATGAGGCACTGAATGGGATCCGCATCGTAAAAGCCTTTAATGCGGTTAAGTTTATTACCGATCGCTTCGAAGGACAAAACAGGCGCTATTCAAAGATTACGCGCTCTATGGCTAAAAAGCAACAACTGGCTTCTCCCGTTTCTGAAACGCTTGGCGTATTGATGGTGGCCTTTATCGTGTTTTATGGCGGTTCCCTTATTATCAACAACCAGGGGGATATGGACGGTTCTACCTTTATCGTATATATTGCCCTCTTCTCCCAGATCATGCGCCCTGCTAAAGCGATATCCACTGCATTCAGTAATATCCATTCGGGCGTGGCTGCAGGCGAACGGGTGTTGCAGCTGATCGATGAAAAACCAGCGATCAACAACCTGCCGGGCGCGGAAGTACTGACCGGCTTTAATGATGCCATCCGCTTTGAAAATGTATCCTTCTCTTACGGCGATAAAAAAATATTGGACAATATAAATATTACGATCCCGAAAGGCACTTCTGTGGCGCTGGTTGGCCCTTCTGGTGGCGGTAAATCCACATTGATGGATTTAATTCCCCGGTTTATGGACCCGCAATCCGGAAATATAACGATGGATGGAAAAAACCTGAAAGCGGTTACCATGGAGTCGCTCCGCTCCCTGTTGGGCGTGGTGAACCAGGAATCTATCCTCTTCAACGATACCATTTTCAATAACATCGCCTTCGCAAAACCGGATGCTACGGCTGCTGAAGTAGAAGCGGCCGCCAGGATCGCCAATGCGCACGATTTTATTCTCAATACAGAAAACGGCTACCAGACAAATATCGGCGACAAAGGCTCCAAGCTTTCAGGCGGCCAGCGTCAACGTATTTGTATTGCCCGGGCTGTGCTATCCAACCCCCCATTGATGCTGCTCGATGAAGCCACATCTGCACTGGATACTGAATCGGAAAAACTTGTACAGGAAGCGTTGAATAACCTGATGCTCAACCGCACCTCCCTGGTGATTGCCCACCGCCTTAGTACTATACAAAATGCCGATCTTATTATTGTACTGGATGATGGTCGCGTAGCAGAACAAGGCACGCATACCCAATTGCTGGAAAATAACGGTATTTACAAACGCCTGATAGATATGCAGACATTTGCCAACTCATAAGCAACTATAACGCATAAAAAAAGCGGATGTAACCATATGGCTACATCCGCTTTTTTTATCAATATTTTTAGTCGGTCAACTGATGCTGATGATGGTGGTGATGGTGGTGATGCCGGTGATAACCATTCGCGCAGTAGGCAATCCCCCGATGCAAGGTATCCAGGTACACCCGGTAGTTAATCGTTTCCTGTCCCCGGTCATTATAAGGGTGATATAAGTGGTAGCACACCGCCTTTAGCTTTACTCTTTTCTGACGCAGCCCGGAGTTAATGAAACGTGCCGCCAATTCTATATCTTCATGGCCCCAGCCCGACAATTCATTGTTATAGCCATTCACTTTCATAAAGTCCTCTTTCCAGAAAGCACAATTGCAACCAATCCAGTTCCGGGAACGGCTGGTTCTCCTGATCAGTAAATAAGAAAGGAATGGAATACGAAGAGAGTTAAATTTATTACGTACATCGCTGCTAAGGGTATAAACAGGTTCAAAACTACCATTGCGGATACAACGCTTGGTGATCTTCTCCTGTAACAGTACCCGGCTTCCCCGGATATAATACCCTCGCTCGGCCTCGCTGATATGATCCTGTATGAAAAGCTCATGCAAAACAATATCTCCGTCAATCTGTATGATATACTTGGAAGAAGTACCGGTGATAGCCTGGTTAAGGATAAGCGTTTTGCGGAAACCTTCATCAGGGTGCCAGAAGTGCTTTACCGGAATATTGGTCTTTTTTCTGAACGCATCCACAACAGCCTTCGTAGGAGTCCCAGATCCATCATCCGCGATGATGATCTCATCAGGGAAAACAGTTTGTACCAAAACACTATCAAGTACCAATTTTAACGCTTCAGGCCAGTTATACGTTGTTATCAGTAAGGCCACCGACACTCTTTCACCCATATAGATTAGATATAAAATTAATATTTAAAATACTCACCTCGCTATCTCTGTAGCATATAACGCCGTCCTACCTTCATTATTTTATGTCCTGAGCTTTTTCACCTGCATAGTAGTATCCAGTCATGCGTTGCATATAATTAAGATTGTAGGTTTAATGCTGTAATAAATCGGCTAATTATATTTTCAAGTTAGCTTGTAATTACTAATAACGTTCCAAGGATTCAATAAGTTACATTCCAACGATACTTTCAATAAAATTATGCCAGTTTGGCCTTTTCCAGAATTTATCATGAGTTTTCTAAGGCTAAAAATGTTGGAATGGAAAAACATAATAATTTTATGCAATTTATAATATAATTATCATAACAACATAATATTTTTTAGATCACGAAAACCACTATTCTCCTGTATCAATTTTTTTAATCAGTTCCTGCCTTACTGCTGCTGGTATTTTGTCTAATAGTTTATAATGAGTGACCCGCTCAATATCATCCACTGTGGTCAGGTAAGCTGACCATCTCGTATTTACCTCGTTTTTATTAGGTGTATTTATGGCAATGATCCGGGTATGCTTATCTATACGTTGCAGGTCGTTATTTCCTTCCGGTAATATCACCAATATTTTCCATATATGATCGGGCACTATGATATTGCTATGGTCTATTGATTTGCTCATTCCCTTGCTGCCAACGCCCCCACTGCCATAACTTCCCATGATCACATACACCTCATTACCATCCATCACCAGCTCCCGCGTATAGTCTTCCAGGTTCTTCCATAAATGCTGATTGTGATTAGGCGCCTGGGGAATCATGTTGGTCATCAGGAAAGTAGCTTCATTGGCCTCGCGTGTAGCCGTACGATCACCGGAAGGGCAATTATGGCCTCTGTCAAAGCCGCTCCCTATATAGCTCGATTGCGTTACCTGGTACCAATCAACCGGCAAATCAGCATCCGGCCTGAAATCATTGGCACGCGACATAGACCCCAGGTCTTTACGCGACACATGCCAGCACACCCAATTGGGCGTCCCCCGGTCGCGGTTATAAGAAAGCTTGTAATAACCCTTATCCATCAGGTAATTGTTGGCCATTACCAGCGAACTTGCAGCACCACTGGGATTTCCCAGCAACAAATTATCATCGTCGCCACCAACACCACCAGCAGGCTTCGTGTCTGGGGCAGCCGGAGTCAATTGACCGCCGGCAGCTACCCGAAACACATCAAAGTTGATCCTGCTATTGCCTTTATCCGTTTTCCGGATATCAAATCGGATGGTACCTGTGCTGGTAGCAGCAGTGAAGGCAGCACTACGTAAAGTAGCGGCTGTAACAGTGACTGGCGCGCCTATACGAACATAACTTTGTCCCCGGTTCACAGATGCCCACAACTCCCAACTTCCGCTTTCATCTGCTCCATAGAGCGCATACTTCAACGTTACAGTAACAGTACCATTCACGGTGATATCAAAGTTCATCACCGCCATCCCATTGTCCCTGATACGCAATGCCTGGCTACCGGTTTTATGATCTTCGTCCAGGGCACCCGTAACGGCATCCTTGAATTTCCAGGGGCCACTCAACAAGGTCACTACGCCATTGTTGTAATTGGTTTTATTGCCCACTTCAAAGTCCTCCGCTAATAACGGCGCTGTGCGGGCAGCTGATTTATTATTTTTTTTCCGGTGAGATTTTTTCTTTGCAGTATGCGCAGATTTGCCCGGATCTCCGGGAATTTTGCGGGAACAGGTAGTAACGGCGAATGCAGCCAGTATTAATATAACAATAACGACTATACTACTGAAACCCTGGTTCTTCTTTTGTGTCTTTTGCTTTTTCTGCTTCTTTCTCTTCTTTGACATGGAATGGTAACGAACGCCCGCGAAGATAGAAAAAAGCAACAATCGAAACACTAAAAGTGTTTCGATTGTTGCTTTAAACTTTTACTTAAAAAATTCTGCTAGAAAAAAAGTTGTGACAACACGTTTGTTACATCATTGGTCTTGGGCTTCAATCCCAGTAATTTTGTGTATTGACTGATCGTGAGCAGTGTTTTCAGCTTGGAAAAAAGCCCGCTCTTCAAACCACCGAACTTCGACGTATAGGCGCTGGGGTTAGTTTGTTGTAAGGGCAGTATAGTCGCCTTCTTCTTCAAAAAAGTAGTCAGCAAACTTTGTACTTTGGGTTGCTGCGTATTGGTTAATCCCAGCGCAGGCGTAAGTTGACTTAATATACTGCCTGCATCCGGCAAAGCAGGGCTTTGTACTGTACCGGCAGCCTGCTTGGCCTTATCCAGGATGCTCTGCGCCTGTACGCCGGAAATACCTAAAAAACAAACACATGATAATGCGAGAACAATACGCTTCATAAAGAAGGGAATTTAATAATGGTGAAATAAATAGACTCTCCCACTAAATATAACGAAATACCCGCAATAACAAGCTGGCCGGTTCAAACAAAGAATTGACCCAAAAACGCATAGCCGCCACCCGCAGGCAGCGTAATTTTGTTTCCGCAAAATAATTGCGTGTACGCCAGCTATCGCGACGCACCGAACAAATATTTTTCCAATACCTGTAAGCAGGCAGCCAAACGCCCACGGCTTATAGGAGGCCCTTAGCTGGCATAGTCGCTTTCAGGAAAACGGAACCATGCTTAGAACCATTCCTGTGTAGTTTGATAGTGATGTGTGTGATGACAAAGAAGCCGGTTCTGCACTGAGAACCGGCTTTCTTTTTTATAGGTTACGCTTTTACTGCAAATGATTCATTTCTTCACCGGGCGCTGTTACTACATCCGGCTGTACACCTTTCAACTCCCAATTGTTCCGGGTACCTGGCAATACCGCTGCCATCACCGACACAGAAATAAATACCTGGTCATTGACCACATAAAACTCATTATGGTTGGCCGCCCCGGCAGACGCCTGGCCAATGATCTTCGCCCGGCGATGCGCCTGCATCACATAGGCAAACGCCTCCGCCGCGGAAGCGGTTCTTTTGTTAATCAATACATATAGCGGGCCATCATACCTATAGGCCGAATCTACCGCCACTGTACGATCTACTTCTCCGGGCCCAGTACCGCCATAAGACTCCAGCAACGTTAGGCCGGCCGGCAAAAAGCACCCCTCAAACACCAGGTCTATTTCACTACCACCACCGCCATTGTCCCGCAAGTCGATGATCAACGCCTTGGTACGGTGCACAAAAGCCATGGCCGCCTGTAATACAGGCAAACTCTCTGCTGAAATATTAATCTGGTCCAGTTTAATATACCCCGTATCGCCTTTCAATATCTTCACCTCACGGAAACCATAATTGTGCTCCCGCGCTTCCGGACTGTGAAAGAAATCATCTGTGCCACCACTCTCCTCACGCTGCGCACGGATACCCTTCACTCTTTCAGGGCTGTATCGCATATACAGGTGCCCATCCTGGCTAAACTGATGCAGTATAGTAGTGCCGATAGAGTCAAAGGCTTTCCAGCTGGGCAGATGATTAAAAGCACCGGCTTTATATTGCGCTTTAAGATGATTGGCGATAGCATCGCCTTTGTCCGCAAAAACATAGTGACGTTTGATAAGGACCGCAGCACTGTCTACCGCCCTGGCTACTTCTTTGGGGGCCAACTCCTGTTGTGCCTTTACCAGCAGGGGCATACAGTACAATCCCAGCCAGATAAATCTTTTCATACCTATAAAATTTATCTGCCAAAGATCCGATGTTCTTCCTTCCTGAAATAGTATAAAATTAGCCTGCTATATTTGTTGGTACCGGCGGGGCAGAAAACCGGTAACTGACTTGAAGGTCCGTATAAAGTGGCTCTGGTCAAAGAATCCACAGCTGTAAGCAATATCAGTAAGCGATGCTTCCTGCGTTTGCACCATTACCAGCGCCCGGTCTATTTTTATCTTGCGCATATATTCCCCCAGCGAGCAATTAAAATAAACAGGAAAATACCGGGAAATAGTCACCGGGTGTATGCCCAGGATAACAGACATCTCCTGCAGGGACAATGTTTCATTCCAGCGGTCGTTCAACAGCATTTTCAATTGCAATACCCAGGGCGGCATTTCGGCTTTACGCACCAGCGGCGCGGTAAACCCGGGCAACAACAGGGATGGAATGAGAGCCGCATCTCCCAGCTTACACGCCTGATAAGCCTTTAGCACGGCATATTTCATCTGCTCCAGTTGCTCCGGGAAACGGTCCACCGCACTGAACGACAATCCATAGTGCTTTAAAAAGCTATCAGGTATCTCCAGGTTGATGTTAACGGAAGGACACTGGGTATGGCTATTTTTATGCGACTCCCCGCTACGATAAAATAATACTTGCCCGGCCAGCACCTCTTTCTCCTTAACGGAACGATGCTCTACGTTTCCTCCTCTTACCACTACCGTTAAATGGTGATGCTCATGATAATGCCAACCCTGGTACACGGGAGGCTGCCTGTAAACAGCCTTGCTTACAATCACCCCTTCCTGGTGAAACACCCCATCCGCTTCTCCTAAAAACACGCCCGCTTCCAGTTTGCGCATAAATCTATTTTTTTGTTGCGTTGCTGATCATATAACGCCACACAGGCACAAATTCGGTACTCAGGGTGGAACCATGCGTATCTTTGCGGTCTATATCGGTCACCAGTATCTGCCGTTTACCCGCCACCGTTACACCGGGAGATACCATGGTGGTATCTGCGGCCGCAGGTCTTATAACCGCTGCCACATCCTGCGCCTGGTAGTCGAACACATAAGGATCGCGTACATGCAGGAAAGCATAATACCTTCCTACCGGCGTCAATCCATGTTCCCATTGCCAGCCGGCCGGCCGGTGGAACTGTTGCAGGTAATCCTGTGGTCCGGAAAATAACAGCACACCGCCCATCCGGAAATGTTTACCCATAAAAGCAGCATGACCGGCGCCCTGTGAATGGCCCGCCACAACAATCTTATCCCAGGCCGGCCCCCCCTGTTTTAAAAACATTTTCCAACCGGCATCTTTTCCTGCCAGATATTTCAACAGCGCCGTTACACGATGCACAATACTATTCATGGAATCTACTGCTACCTTGTCACTCACCGGGGTGCCAAACATAATTTCTTCCCTGAAATGATCAAAACAAGTACTGTCTTCACTCTTGGAACAAACGGTAGTAATCACGTTATTCATATAATCCAGGCTGATCACATAATATCCCATGGCGGCAAAACAGCTGTCGAAAGAACGCATATGTACTGCAGCCCCACCGGTACCCGGAATCATCAGCAACAGCCGATGCTGGTTGGTACCCGCCGCTGGCTGCATCGCCATATGTGGGGAATGAACGGTTTGTATACCCGCCTGCGTAGCTGCAGGATCTATCAACTGTACTTTCACCTGCGCATAAGCCGTGGCAGCCAGCAACCAGGTCGCGAAAAGAAGAACAATGGCTTTCAATATTCTCATAACAAACATAACAGGATTTGATGTCAAGATACACCTTTTGCAGCGCTTTAAACAGTGCGATGTGATATGTGGCGCAACTACCGGATCAGCGTCACTGCACCCTTTACCAACTGTGTACTGCCATCCATAAACTCTACCGTAGCGTAATAAACATAAGCACCCATCGCTGCCGGCTTATCGTTGATCATCCCGTTCCAACCGTAGCTCCGGTCGTTGGCTGGCGTGTTATGCGCTTCAAATACCTTATTTCCCGACCGGTTATAGATATAAAAGTCCCGGATCATCTTAATATCCCAGCTGCCTATCACATAAAACCAATCATTTTGCCCATCTCCATTGGGCGTAAAGGCATTAGGCATGGTAATGCCTGTATTGGTGAATGTTTTGATATAGACAGATGCCGTATCCGTGCAATAATATTTGTTGGCGGCCATCACCGTATAACGCATAGATGACAAAGCCGATGCCACCGGAGCCACGCAATTGCTGCAGGACAAACCTATAGCCGGCGTCCAGGCGTAAGAAACAGCTGGTCCTCCTTCTACAATGGCCAGCAACCCAGTTGCCGCCGGCCGGGGAAGCTCAATCAACGTTCGGTCCATGGTAACGGAAAACGGCGTATAACCAATGTTCGCCAGGTTATTGGCATAATCTGTTTCTTCCACCACATAGTTGGCCGATTGCCGGTTTACAACCGCCGTAATGTCCCGCCCCTGTGGCGAGGCCACCACCGTGGTAAATTCCCTGCAAACGCCATCTGTCACCGGCGTATAAAACAACGGCAACAACACGCCTGTCCGTTCGCTGGCTGGATCCCCATCATAAAAAGATATCGGCAATTTTGCCGGTATGCTGTCGTAACCATTGGCGGTACACACCTTAAACTTCACCAGCGTATGCTGGTTGTCATAACAGTCGGTCTGCAACAGATCTATTGTAAAATCCGGCGGGAAAATATGCACATACTGCCGGTCCCTGATCGTACAACCGTACCGGTTAGTCAGCTGCACGCCAATAAAAGCGCTGTCTTTCATCACTGCCTGGGGCGCAGCACAGGTGTAGCAACTCAACGTATAGGCGTTATCGTTCTGCCATAAAATATCCCTGGGTGTAAAGGCGGATACCTGGTAACGCAGCGGAAACGTTGCTTTCCGCATCACCATGGTATCTTGTGGAAAGATAGATACAGTAGGCCGCTTGTATTGCCATTGCGTAGTATTATTATGATAATCGGCTTCATTCAGCCCGGTTTCCGGCACCTGCGGCCGGGCATCCATATTCACGATGGCAAATACATTGCCGGTAGACGTTCCCTTGATATCACTGCCATAGTCTTCACAGGCGCCGGTACTGGCAACAGGCGTAATAAACCCATTACCCAGCACGTTGGCGGCAGGATCTCCCGGGGTCCTGTCGTAAAACGCCACCGTCAACTGCGCAGGGATATTACCCTTTTTATAGCCATTACAAAGAGAGAAAGTAACATGCAAACTATCTCCATGGGAACAATCTACACTTTTCACCTGCACCGTATAATCATCTACCACGGGGATATGCAGGGTGGCAATGGCACTATCGTAACAGGCATAGGGCGAGTAGGCCAGCACCTGGTCGGTAGTCACAGTATCTTTCCGGTAAGGTGCCGTAAAAGTAGGTGTTACACAACTAGTACAGCTGAGATAGTTACCCGTCCAGCTGGCACTTTGCAGGGTACCATTTACGCCTTTGGGTGTTAACACCACCTGTTGTTCCGGTGTCAGGGTAAAATCTGCCGGATCCAGGACCACCCTGAACTTAAACCCTTTCTTTATGGCGATATTATTACCATAGTTGGTTTCCACGAGGCTGGTATTGGGGAGAAGTAATGGCAAAGTGGAACCATTATCGTTCAGCACTACGCTTAGCGTATCTATCCCTGCCCTGCCTGCATCTACCACGGTAGACAGCAACGGCGTGGAGCATTTACCTGGAAGGTCCGATGGCAGCGGCCATACAGCACCGACCTTCTTCGTACCAGGCTTGCGGGGATCGCCATCGTAAAAAGATACTGGTGTGTTTTTGGGGATGGTATCGTAACCAAAATTATGGAAGTATAAGGTAACCTTTACTTTGGTTTGCTGATAGCATTCTACTTTAGTCACATATACGGCACCATCAGGCGTAGGATCATCTACAATAATCTGTACAACATTGGAGGTATCAAAACAGTGTCCATCAGTAGCGGCTAAACGAACATGGTAATTGCCGGGCGTTTTAAAAACGTATGTAAGTTGTTCGATGGTGCTGATTTCCTGTTCCACCATGCCCTTGTCGTTGCTCATCAACCAGCTCCAGCTAGTAGCGTTGCGCGACCGGTTATGAAACATCACGCTGTCCAGCGAAAAGCCGGCTTTAGAAGCAATCTTTCGCTTGCTGGGCCAGAAACGGGCAACCACGCCGCAGCTTACCTGTATCACATCATTGGTGGTGGCAAAGCACCCGTTCACGGTATTGGTTACACGCAATATAATTTCATAATTCTTCTTTTGTGTTACGGTAAGCTGTAAAGTGGGGGCATTCCCCTGTGGCACGCCATCTACCAGCCACTGATAGGCATTCCCACCCGTACCGGTGCTGGTAAAGGTAACCTTGTCGCCTACTACGGGGTATTCAATATCGCGGGTAAAAGCAGCAATGATATTATCCGTACAGGGATCGTTACAAACCGTACTGGCGAGCATTCCGGTGAGGGCTACGGCAATAAAATCGTGCATCCGCTGGGCTTGCCCGGCCGTAAATGATAACACACATCCGGTACCCTGGCCATAGTCCATGAAATTATCCGGCAGGTCGGGCACGTCGGTAGTAAACCCGGATAAGGTATCGGTACTACAGGAGTTCTGCGGAGCGGAACAGGCATATCCGCCGGTAATCGTTCTTTCCGGCGGTGTATCACACACTTTATCTCCATCTACCAAACAATCGTCGTTCTTACAGTCCCTGTTGGCAAAAGTATGCAACAGGCTCAGGTAGTGTCCCATTTCATGCGCCAGCACACCTACCCCTAACCCTGCCACCACAATATCGCCACCGGCGCTGGCATAACCGCCCATTTTTAGACGGGTCCATACGCCGCAGTTAAAGTCCTGCATATACTCCGACTTGATATCGGTAACTACCCATATGTTGATGTAACGGCTGCCGTCCCACTTACCCAATGCAGTAAGATCGCTGCCTTCCATTTCGTTGTCAAAATCAGATAAATAGGAATGTGTCCGTACAATGCCACTGGTTTTGCCACCATCGGGGGCTGTTTTAGCCAGGCAAAACTGGATCTTGGTATCGGTACGGGCGCCGGTGAACGCGCCGGTGGCAGCATAGGCGTCATTTAGTTCCTTTAGCGCCGCTATCACCGCCGCATCCGGAAATGCCGCCGGATCTTCGTTGATAATATGAAAAACTACCGGTAATACTACCGGTGCAAAGGAAGCCACCGAGCCTGGGGTGGTAATGTATTGGCGCTTCAGGATAGCATTGTTTATGGCCTGCTCCCGCGCCAGGTAAGAGGCATCCTTCCGCCATCGTTCCTGTAAGGCATCGGCGCCGCAAGGACGTATGTTCACTGGCATTCCTTCCTGTGCCCGTGCAACCACAGGAAATAAGAGGCATAGCAATAACAGTGCATGCAGGTTCTTCAAAAGTGGCAAGTGCATTAACGACAGATGTATTAAAGTAGAGCAAATATATGATCATTTTTGCTAATCAATAAAATTATCGCGTCGCACCATTAAAAAACATGATGAAATAAACTGGCAGCGGAATCGCTATCTTTATCGACGCATATAACGCCACTTTCTAATGACATTCCCTGTTATTTATACCGACAGCACCGGCACCGTACACACACAATTTACCAGCGATGGCGCAATGCTCCGCGTCCCCATCCGGGATATCACATTTACCGGCAGCAATTTCGACAGCCTGGAAAAAGACGATCCGGCACCACTGCCGCCAGGCATTACGCTCGATCCTTTTCAATATGTCACCAATTGCACCTTTCAAATAACCATCCCCATTAAGATGCGCATAGCCCAGGCTACAGCTACAGCAGCGTTGACTATCAGGCTGCTGCTCCGCAGCGGTATACAAGCCCGCTACGACCAATGCAGCCTCACCATCGATGGCCTAAATACCTATACGCTTCCGGATGGTGGTGGAGAATTTACAATGGAAGGAATATTATCTCAACTACAAAAACTATTGCCGCAAAACGCTGCTTTTCAATGTTGTTATTATTGCGCTTTTTCCCATTATCATCCGTTAGGAAACGATACTTTCGGTGGCATGAATTGTTACCGGTATTTAAAAAAAGAAATTCTCGGGGTAAGCAATAAACATGAACTGATGGAGCTTGCCCACCTGCACCGGCAGCAGATTCCGAACACCCAGGAAACCTGGCACTGCAGCGAGTTTACGGAGGCAACGCCAGATGTCTGGAGATACATATAAGCACGATAACGTATACGAAACCATTGCAGCATTAAGAGAAGCCCTGGAAAGCAGTACAGCAATTAGCGGGAAATCGTATCTTTATTATCTCCCAAAAAAATTACGCCATGGCATACAATGAAAAACTGGCAGACCGCGTTCGCGAAATATTATCCGCCACTACCACCAATATTGTTGAAAAGAAAATGTTTGGAGGCCTGTGCTTTATGGTCAACGATAAAATGTGTATAGGCGTACGACCCGATAAAATGATGGTAAGAATAGATCCCGCTAAATCTGATGAAGTGCTGGAAGCCAACAGCGGCGCAGAAGTGATGATACATGGCGGCAAAGAAATGAAAGGATTCATCTTCGTTGACGAAAACACCCTCCACTCCAAAAAGCAATTACAGTATTGGATTAAAATGGCATTAGAATTTAACGATAAAGCACCATCTTCCAGGAAAAAGTAAATCGAAAATGCAAATCAGCCCATGATTGCCTGCTTTTTTTCTATCTTTAAAGCCCTCCGGAATAACTGTAGCATCATTAGGAACCTGATTTTTTAACTGGCATTATTCGATTTGCTTATGAACACTTTCACGCTGATAACGGCATTAGTTACCATTAGTGCATTAATCTCCTATCTCAACAACCGGTTTATCAAACTACCCGGCACCATTGGTGTAATGGTAGTGGCTATCTTGTTGTCGGTCCTCATTTCCCTGACCGGTAAAATATTCCCGGATGTATTTTCCTTTATCAAAGACGTTACCCACGGTATCGATTTTACGGGCACCCTGCTGGATATTATGTTAGGCTTCCTCCTCTTTGCCAGTGCCCTGCATTTCGATTTCAATAAACTGAAAGAACAACGATACCCGGTGCTGGTACTTAGTACCATAGGCGTAGTGGGTTCTACCTTCATCTTCGGTTTCCTGCTGTACTGGGCCACAGCGCTAATGCATATCGATATCCCTCTCGTGTACTGCCTCCTCTTTGGCGCATTGATTTCACCTACCGATCCGGTAGCAGTATTGTCTATCCTGAAAAAATCAAAAGTGCCCGCATCCCTGGAAACGATTATCGGTGGTGAGTCGCTACTCAACGATGGTACCGGTATCCTCCTTTTCGTCATTCTCAAGGAAGTAGCCGGCGCCACGGATCCGCATGTTACCTTCGGCCATGCGGCCGCCGTTTTTTCCCAGGAAGTATTCGGAGGCGTACTACTCGGCGTCATCTCCGCCATTGTCGCTTACCGGACCATGAAACGAGTGGATGATTTCCAGATTATTGTGATGGTATCATTGTCCATGGTGATGGTTATTTCTGTGCTAGGCGCCATGTTACACGTATCTATTCCACTGGCGGCCGTTTCTGCCGGACTGATATTGGGTAACACTTCCCTGGGTACCAAACAGTCTGAAGATATACAACGCTACTTTCATAATGTATGGAATCTCATCGATGAACTCCTGAACACCATTTTATTCGTGATGATTGGCCTCCAGATTGTGATTATGCCCTTCCTGCAAAACTATTGGTTTACCGGCCTGGTATCGGCTATCTTTATATTGATGGCCCGCGCAGCCAGTATTGTAGGGCCTTCCGCTATATTTAAACGCACGCTGAAACTCAATTACAAAAGAATTACCATCCTGGTATGGGCAGGACTCCGGGGCGGCATTTCCGTAGCATTGGCGCTGTCTTTACCGGAATCTCCCTATAAAGAACTCATTTTATCCGCCAGCTACTTCGTGGTGCTGTTCTCTATCATTGTACAGGGACTCACGCTGAAGAGAGTGGTAGATCGCATGGCATAAAAGTAAATGGGCTGGTGTGATTACACCAGCCCATTTACTTTTATATACTATTGCTTACTTTATTTTGACATTTTCACTCAGCACAAAATTGTCAGAACTCTTGCCTATATTCACTTTATACGTCCCCTTATATAACTTCCACGCGTGCTTTTGCAGGTCCCACTTCTGTAACTCGGTAACAGGTATTTCCAATTGCACTACTTCCTGTCCTCCTTGTTTCACCATCACTCTTTTAAACGCTTTCAGTTCTTTTACCGGCATCCGCTCTACATCGGGGTAACTGATATATGCCTGTACTACCTCATCTCCATCGTAAGTACCGGTATTTTTTACAGCTACGGATACACGAATGGTATCTTTGCTGCCATATTCCTTTGCAGGCGCCTGTTGCCAGGCATAGTCAAAGGTGGTATAACTTAAGCCATAACCAAAAGGATATTCCGCTTTGCCTTTAAAATAACGATAGGTGCGATTCTTCATGCTATAGTCCTTATAATCGGGCAGGTCCTGTAAAGATTGATAAAAAGTTACTGGCAAACGACCTGCCGGTGAATATTTGCCGAAGATGATATCAGCGAGTGCATTACCACCCTGCTCACCGGGATACCAGGCCAGTATCACCGCATCAGCATAAGGAGCAATCGCTGATACGTCTACTGCGCTGCCAGCTGTGATCACGGCAATAATGGGTTTTTTATGGGCCTCCCGCAGCTTCTTCATAAACAGTACCTGTGAACGGGGTAAGCTCAGCGTGCTTTTATCTCCACCGGAAGCCGACAGGAAGGCATCTCCTTCTTCTCCTTCCAGCAAAGGCGTTAATCCTATCACCGCTACGGTTACATCGCAGTTCTGGGAAGCCCAGATACCGCCAAAATGCAGGGTATCGGTAAAGTCGCATCCCTGGTCGTACTGCATGGCCATACCCGGACCAGCAGCTTTGGCAAGACCTGCAGCAAAGGTCACCATGTTGCCGGATACGCCGTGATAATTACCCATCAATGCTTCCAGGGAAGCGGAGTTGGAACCGGCTACCAGCATAGATGTATACTTATCGGCCTTCAATGGCAATATCCCATCATTCTTCAGCAGCACCATGCTTTCCCTGGCCGCCTGGCGGGCCAGTTGCGCATGCCAGCTGTTGTTAACGCTATCTGCCCCAAACTGGCCGTAAAGGGCTGATGGCGCAGCATCAAATAATCCCAGCTTCATACGGGTACGTAAACTGGCCGCCAGGGCACTATCTACATCCGCATTGGTTAGCCATCCCTTTTGGATAGCCTTCATCACATCGTCCTGTAAAATGTTGGCGCAGTCGAGGTTTACCCCGGCTTTAATAGCCGCAGCAGCTACTTCTTCACGGGTAGGTATCGCCTTATGTCTTAACCAGATATCATCCAATGCCCAGCAGTCGGTTACCAACTGGCCACCAAATTTCCATTCATGCCGCAAAATGTCCTGCAGCAGGGTATTGCCGGTACAGCAAGGTTGACTGTTTACCCGGTTGTAGGCGCACATGATCGATTCTACTTTCCCATCTACCAGTTTTTTGAAAGCATAGAGATAGGTTTCTCTCAGGTCTTTTTCATCGATGATCGCATTAAAGCTATGGCGGTCAGCCTCAGGACCACTGTGTACTGCGAAATGCTTGGCACAGGCAGCCGTTTTCAGCTGCCCGGGGATATCTCCCTGTAAGCCCTGCACAAAAGCACCGGCCATCGCGGCGGTCAGGTAAGGATCTTCTCCATAGGTTTCCTGCCCGCGGCCCCAGCGGGGATCACGGAAGATATTAATATTGGGCGTCCAGAAATTCAGCCCCATATACTGTACATGCCGGTGTTGCTGTACGGCCAGGTTGTATTTGGCACGCGCCTCTGTAGAAATTGTATTGGCTACCTCTTTAGCTAAAGGGGCATTAAATGTAGCAGAAAGACCTATAGCCTGCGGATACACGGTGGCTTCCCCGCCACGGGCAATACCATGCAGGGCCTCATTCCACCAGTTGTACGCCGGGATCTGCAGCCGGTCTATCGACGGCGTGTTATACCCCAGCATCGAAATCTTTTCAGCCAGGGTCAGCGTATGCAACAAATCATTAACCCGCTCCTGTACAGGAGCATCCGGCCTTTTGAATAGCGCAGGTTGTTGTGCCCCGGCCTTCAACACAAACAAAAATACGGCCGCATAAATAACAAGATATTGTTTCCTCAACATGCTAAAAAAGTGAATTTGAAATGATATTGTTCCCTGCCCTGTCCGCAAGTTATCATATAAAAAACATAATCAGGACGCTCTGCCCCGTCAGTTGTTTATTTTGTTTATTATCGTGTAATAATTAATAAAATAGTATAACCGGCATATATGAATAAATGGGAAAAAATAAGGGCCGACTACCCGGTAACCAGCAAATGCGTATACCTGTTCACCAATGGCGGAGGCCCTGTAAGCACACCCTTTGTGCAACATGCGCACCACCTGCTGACCGAATTGTCGGAAAAAGGAAGGGAGGTAATGCCCGCATGGGATAATACCAGCAATGAAATACGCAGCCTGGTTGCCCGCATGGTCAATGCGCAGCCGCACGAAATCGCGTTCGTTACCAATACTGCACATGCCATGACCATGCTCTATGGCATGTTTCCCAAAGACTACGAAATCATCACCATGCGGGATGAATTTCCTACCAGCTTCGTGGGATGGCTGCACAACGGCTTTACAATCCGATTCGTCGGCAGCAACGATACCGGCCATATCTCACTGGAAGATATCGCTGCACAAATTACACCGGCTACCCGCATCCTCATTACCAGCCATGTGATGTTTAGAACCGGCTTCCGCCAGGACCTGAAAGCCATCGGCGAACTATGCCGGCAACATAATATTATCCATATTGTAGACGCTACCCAATCGTTTGGTGTAAACCCGATAGATGTGCAGGAATATAACATCGACATCCTCATTTTCCACGGGTACAAATGGGTAACTGCCGGCTATGGCGCAGGGGCTATGTATGTATCACAAAAAATACTGGAGCAATATCCTCCTACGCTGATGGGCTGGTATAACGTGGAATACGAAATACCGGATTTCCAGTCGGTGAAAGACTATACCCACTTTACCCCCAGGAAAGACGCGGGAGTGTTTGAAACCGGTACGCTGCCCTATATTAATATCCAGCTGCTGGGACATGCCCTGCAATACCTGGAGCGTATAGGCATCGCTGATATTGATGACTATATACAATCATTGATCAGCTACCTGGCGCAACAAGCTGCTGCACACGGCGTTCCACTACTTACTGCTTATCCGGAAGCGCACCGCTCTGCTATCCAACGACTGGATATCACCCCGGAACAATATGCCCGGGCTGCGCAGCAAAATATAGTGGCCAGGTATAAAAACAATCAACTCACCGTCGCCCTCAATTTTTACAATAACCAGGAAGATATCGACCGCCTCCTGGCGGCTATCGCATAAAACAAAACAGGGTGTGATCATCTCACACCCTGTTTATATTTAGAAATTGAAATTATCCGGATCCGGCCCTACCCGCTGCCCCCGGTCTAACGCAGCTATCTTTTGTACATCCTCCTCGCTGATGGAAAAATTAAAGAGATCGGCGTTGGAAATAATCCGGTCTCTGCGAACGCTCTTGGGAATAGTTACCACCCCTTTCTGTAAATCCCATCGCAGGATCAACTGTGCTACCGACACGTTATATTTTACCGCCAGCTCCTGCAGCAAAGGCACTTCAAAGGCTTTCCCCTGCATAAGAGGGCTCCAGGCTTCAAACTGGATCTGATGCTGCTGGCAGAAATCCAGTAAACGTTGTTGTACCAGGTAAGGATGAAACTCCAGCTGGTTTACCATAGGCGTTACTTTAGCCGTTTGGAAAAGATCTTCCAGGTGGTGCTGCAGGAAGTTGCTCACGCCAATGGCTTTAATTCTTCCATCCGCATACAGCTGCTCCAGCGCACGCCAGGTTTCTTTATACTTCCCTTTCACTGGCCAGTGTACCAGGTACAGATCCAGGTAGTCTGTCTTCAAACGGCCCAGCGAGGCATCAAATGCTTTCAGCGTACTGTCGTAGCCCTGATCCGCATTCCATACCTTCGTGGTCAGGAAAATATCTTTCCGGTCTACTGCATGCTGTGCAATGGCTACCCCCACCCCTTCTTCATTACCGTAAACAGCAGCGGTATCGATATGCCGGTAACCGGCATCCAACGCATAGGTTACAGCATCTACCACTTCCTTTCCTTCCTTCGTCTTAAAAACACCCAATCCCAGGTAGGGCATCTCTACACCATTGGACAGCCACACTGTCCCGTTCAAATTCGTAATATCCATAAAACATTATTTTATCCAGTTATTTGAAACGCCGGTAAGGCATATTTGTTCAAACGGAACGATAATTACCCCTTCAGCAACCGTCAAATTTACAACGGTTCACAGACGTATAACTGGTAAAAGTTAAAGATTTTTTTGTATAAAAATAAGAAGCCGGCCTTAGCAGATTTCAACAAACGTCCCGGTCGTCTTTCTTCATCGATTTCGTACCTTTGTAAAAGTATTGCTATTACTGACGACGCACTGAATTAGTTTTTTTAATGAATTATTACTATCTTTGCGGAGCATTTTAAAAACGTATGAAACGTATACTCACATATCAGACAAGCAGCTATTCAAATGCCGTTATCAGAGCGGTAATTGCAAGTACGCGTATTGTCTTAATTCAAGACGGGGAGGCAAATCCATCCCGGATATGAGAGGTTAATATATAATTCTCCTGAATTTATTTCAAGAGGCCTCTTCATCCGAAGAGGCCTCTTTTATTTGCTTCCCCCACGCTCCAAAATATCATTAGCACTACTAACATTTATTCATCATGAACGGCAACAGGAAATTTATTATTAAAGCAATTTTATCACTTACCTGTCGGTAATGCAGGGCTGCCTGTTGCATGTTTGCAAAAGCCTCTCATTACCAGATGAGAGGCTTTTTTTATGCTTCTTTTAAACAAGACTTTATGAAACGCTTAGCAGATTTCAGAAATATAGGTATCATGGCGCACGTAGATGCAGGTAAAACAACGCTCACCGAACGCATGCTTTACTTCACCGGCCTTACACATAAACTGGGTAATGTAGACGATGGGAATACCGTGATGGATACGGATCCACAGGAAGAAAAAAGAGGTATCACTATTTCATCTGCGGCCATCACTACTTATTGGAAATACAATGATAACACCTGGCAGATCAATATTATCGATACACCGGGACACGTGGACTTTACCGCCGAGGTAGAACGTTCCCTGCGGGTGCTCGACAGCGCCATCGCCGTATTCTGCGCCCGCTCCGGGGTACAGCCGCAATCCGAAACCGTATGGCACCAGGCTAACCACTACCAGATTCCCCGCATTGCGTTCATCAATAAAATGGACCGGCAAGGCGCCGACTTCCGGCGTGTAGTGCAGGAAATACGGGAACGCCTCAACGCCAATGTGCTGCCGGTACAAATACCCATCGGCGCGGAAGATGATTTCAGCGGCGTGATAGACCTGATCGCCATGAAAGCCCTGGTATGGACTACAGACGATGGTAAAACTTACGAGACCCGCGATATCCCGGCTGCGTTGCTGGAAGACGCGCAGGCCGCACGCCGTTATCTGCTGGAAGAACTTTCACTGTTGGATGAATCGTTGCTGAATAAATACGCCAGCGATCCGGCCACCATCAGTACCACAGATATACATCGCGCGTTGCGCAATGCTACCATCCGCCTGGAAGCAGTGCCGGTACTGGCAGGTGCCGCCTTTAAAAATAAAGGTATACAACCCCTGCTCGATGCCGTGGCTGCCTGGCTGCCTGCACCGTCAGATATTGCCGAAGTGAAAGCGACCGATCCAGATACGGATAACACGGTAACTATTACCGCCAGCGAACAATCACCTTTAGCCGCACTGGCATTCAAAATCATCACCGATGATTTCGTAGGGAAGTTAACGTTAGTACGTGTATATGCCGGCGTGTTACGCAACGGAGACACCCTCTGGAATGGCCGTACCGGCCGCAAAGTGCGGATCAGCCGCCTGATGCGTATCATGTCCGATAAATATGAAACGGTGAATGAAATAGGTGCCGGCGACATTGGCGCCGTAGTGGGACTGAAAGATGTGAAAACAGGCGACAGCCTCGCAGATCCGGATCATCGCGTATTGCTGGAAAAAATCAGCTTCCCTGAACCCATGATCGGTTACGCCATCGAGGCCAAATCCTCCAGGGATAACGACAAGCTGGGTGAAGCGCTGAGCAGGCTGCTCGATGAAGATCCCACCCTCAGCGTAACCGTAGATAATGCAACGGGGCAAACGATTCTCAAAGGTATGGGCGAACTACACCTCGAAGTAGTACTGGAAAAACTGGCTACCCAATACCAGGTGCAAGTCAACAAAGGCCAGCCACAGATTGCGTACAAGGAAATATTCACCAAGGTAGTTACCCACCGCGAAATCTATAAAAAGCAAAATGGCGGCTCCGGTAATTTTGCTAACATTGAATTTGAATTGTCGCCAAGAGCCGACGATGAACCTGGACTGGAATTCATCAACGAAATAAAAGGCGGCGCCATACCGAAAGAGTTCATTCCGGCTATCAGCAAAGGCTTTGAGTCAGCCATGCTCAATGGCGCCCTCGCCGGCTACCCGCTGAAGTCAATGCGCATACGCTTGCTGGATGGGGCCATACACCCCACCGACTCGCACGCGCTTGACTTTGAACATGCGGCGGTCATTGGTTTCAAGAACGTGGCAGCCCAGGCGGCTCCCCGCCTGCTGGAACCCTGGATGAAAGTAAGCGTTACCCTGCCGGAAGAATATACCGGCGCCGTAACGGGCGATCTCAACAGGCGCCGTGGCCTGATCAAACAGATAGCTACGGAAACACAGGTACAAACCATCACGGCGATGGTTCCCCTGTCGGAACTATTCGGTTATATCACCGCATTGCGCACCCTCACCTCCGGAAGGGCCACCGCTTCGCTGACGTTTGAACAATACCAGGCCGTACCTGGAAACATCAGTCAACAGGTACTCGCTAAATAAAAAGAAATGGCCCCGCGCTACAACAGCGCGGGGCCATTTTCATTTTTCACCAGTATATACAACTTATTTTAAAACAGGGGCATCTGCTCTCACATCCTGGTAAAATTGCTTTACCAGCCTGCTGTCCGGCAGCGAATTCAATACGGTAATGAACCATTCATCTCCCTTCTTCACCACTTTTCCTTTATAATATCCCACCGACATCAGTTGAATTTGTCCGTTGGTTAAATCGGTCCATAAACAGCTGGCATACATACTTACTTTTACGGTATCGTTCATACCAGGCGTAAACTGCATGTTGGTAATCATATGCCGTTGCTGGTAATGCGAATTACGTACACTTAATAACAGGGAATCGATTTTAGCCGTCCAGTTCTGCTTACCTTTTAATTTCACCCCATCTATATCGCCCCGGATATTATCATCCATATAGGCCACACATTTGTTCAAATCTCCATTGTCGAAATGTTCACAAAAACCATATATCACTTTTTCTATATGGCGCTGGTCCCTATAATTAAAATCGGTGCCGGCTACAGCTGCTGCGGAAATATTATTGGAGTCTGATAAAGGTTTTTCTTTTGGAGATGAATTACAGGAAAGAAGGCCTGTTAAACTGCCAAACAAGGCAGCTGTCATTAGGGAGTTTTTGAACATTTGTTGAATTTTATGATATAACAAAACAAACGCATAATAAGTTTTATTATAGCATAAAATTCCCCGTTATAACGGACACTTTTGATGATAATCAATCAGTTCAATAGGGCTATTTTCCAGTTCAATGCCTTTGTAATAAGCGGCTACCTCGTCCAGGGTGGCTTCTACTTCTTCAATCGTTTTGCCGGTTACCAAACGGGGACGAAACTGCTTGATATCCGGTAATCCTTTCAGGTAATTGGCATAACAGCCCCGCATTTCGTTAATCCCCTGTACGGGCCCTTTCCATTCTACCGACAGGCGCAAATGCTTCTTGCTAACAGCAATTCGCTCTTCCAACGTAGGTCCTGCCAGCAATTCGCCGGTTTTTACATAGTGCTTGATTTCCCGGAACAACCAGGGATACCCGATCACGGCACGGCCAATCATGATACCATCCACGCCATAGCGGTTTTTATATTCCACCGCTTTCTGGGGACTATTGATATCTCCATTACCAAAAATAGGAATATGTATACGCGGGTTGTTCTTTACTTTACCAATCAGGTCCCAGTCGGCCTGCCCTTTATACATCTGGCAACGGGTACGCCCGTGTATGGCCAGCGCTTTTATCCCTACATCCTGGAGGCGTTCTGCCACTTCTTCTATATTCTTGGATTCTTCATCCCAGCCCAGTCTTGTTTTCACGGTTACCGGCAAACGGGTAGCTTTCACACAGGCTTCGGTGAGCCGCACCATCAGGTCGAGATCCTTTAGCACGCCGGCTCCGGCTCCCCGGCCAGCCACTTTCTTCACCGGGCAGCCAAAATTAATATCCAGCAAATCGGGATTGGTAACATCTACGATTTTGGCAGCCATGGCCAGGCTGTCTTCATCACCACCGAATATCTGGATTCCCACTGGTCGCTCGTACTCAAAAATATCCAGCTTTTTCCTGCACTTGATGGCATCACGGATCAACCCCTCACTGGAGATAAATTCCGTGTACATCAGATCGGCCCCTGCGTCCTTACAGATAGCCCTGAACGGAGGATCACTTACATCCTCCATAGGCGCCAGCAGCAACGGAAAATCCGGCAGCGTTATGTTATCAATCTTTACCAAAATCTGTTTTTTTCAGAGAAACCGCAAAGATAAACAAATATTGCCGAACCAATGGAACGCCAGCATTCGTAAATTTTAACTACATTCCATTGGTATAATCTTTGGCCCCGCTCTCAAAAGCTCTCTGTATGCTGAAATTCGACGCTATTATCATCGGATCCGGTCAGGGTGGTAACCCCCTGGCAAGAAAACTGGCTAAGAAAGGATGGAAAACTGCCCTTGTCGAACAGCGATACCCGGGCGGCACCTGCATCAACGACGGATGTACACCCACTAAAGCGATGATAGCTTCAGCAAAGGTGGCGAACACCGTGTTTCACAGCAAATTCTGGGGCATCCATTCCCATGGGCTCTCCGCCGATCTCCCTGCCATCATATCCAGGAAAAACAATATCGTGGAAGATTTCCGGGAAGGAACCCTGAAAGGACTCCTCGATGATCATGTTGAGGTGTTCCTGGGCACCGCTGTATTCAGCGGTCTATATACTATCCAGGTAACCGGTCACCAGGACGAGTCTGATGTCCTCACCGCAGAACATATCTTCGTCAATACCGGCTCACGCCCATATATCCCCGATATCCCCGGCCTCCAAGAGGTGCCTTATCTTACCTCCACCACCCTGCTGGAAGAAGTAATCATTCCTAAAGACCTCATCATCCTGGGCGGTAGCTACATTGCCCTGGAAATGGGACAACTCTACCAGCGTTTAGGCAGCAACGTTACCCTTATCGAGTCGGCGCCGCAGCTGGTCAGTAAGGAAGATCCGGATGTAGCGGCGGTGATCAAGAAGATGCTGGAATCTGAAAATATGCAGATATACACCGGTACCCAGGCCACCCGCATCAGCAGATCAGGTAAGCAGATCAACGTAGATATAGTGACAGGTACCACCCGGGAAAAACTAACGGGCACCCATATACTGGTAGCCACCGGGCGTACACCCAATACCGCCGGGTTACAACTACAGCATACACAGGTACTCCTGGACGAAAAAGGGTATATACAGGTAAACAACCGCCTGGAAACCAGCGCACCAGGCATCTATGCCCTGGGCGATGTAAAGGGCGGACCTGCCTTTACCCATATCTCCTACAATGATCACCTGATTATTTACAAAAACCTGTTTGAAAACGCTAACTTATCCATACAAACCAGGCAGGTACCCTACTGCATGTTTACAGATCCGCAATTGGGTCGTATAGGCATGACCGAAACGGAAGCGAAGAACAATAATATCCCGGTGAAGGTGGCGCACCTGCCAATGGAAAAAGTTGCGAGGGCCATTGAAACCGGGCAAACAAGAGGATTTATGAAAGCGCTGGTACACCAGCAAACCGACAAAATACTGGGCGTAGCCATACTCGGACCGGAAGGCGGCGAAATCATGTCTATCCTGCAAATGGCCATGCTGGGCGGCATTACAGCCTCCCAGGTACGCGACATGATATTTGCCCACCCGTTGTATGCAGAGGCGTTGAACAACCTGTTTATGTCCCTGGAAAAATAGGCGGCATATTGAGCAAATTTTTCCCCATCTTATTTATCGCCCATGATTAAACTGGATCATGTTTTCAAAAATTTTGGACCGCAAAAAAATGCCGTCAACGATCTTTCATTGGAAGTAGCCGATGGAGAAACCCTCGTATTACTCGGCACCAGCGGATGCGGGAAAACAACCACCTTGCGCATGATTAACCGCCTGCTGGAACCAGATAGCGGACACATCTATGTAAACGGTAAAGAAATCAGGCAACTGGCCCCGGAAACACTCCGTCGCACCATCGGTTACGTACTGCAAAATACCGGGCTGTTTCCCCATTACACAGTCAGTGAAAATATAGCTATTGTACCTTCTTTACTGCAGTGGGATAAAGCCACTATTCAGCAACGGGTAATAACACTAATGGATAAACTCCGTCTCTCCCCCGCCGAATATGCCAACGCCTGGCCCCAACAGCTCAGCGGCGGACAACAGCAACGCGTAGGGCTGGCCCGTGCCCTGGCAGCCGATCCGCCAGTAATGCTGATGGATGAACCCTTCGGCGCCCTCGACCCGCTCACACGTATCAGCGTACGAAGAGAATTCAAAGCCCTCGATGAACTCAGCAACAGAACCATCATCCTGGTAACCCACGATGTGGAAGAAGCATTTGAACTGGGTAGCCGCATATGCCTGATGAACGAAGGAACCATTCAGCAACTGGGCACTCCTTTAGAACTCCTCCGGCGTCCGGCAAACGAATTTGTGGCCGCCTTCCTGGCTCCCCAACGCCTGCAGCTGGAATTAAAAGCATTAAAAATAAAGGATCTCTGGGCCTGGCTTCCACATCAGCACAGTCCCGGCTATACAACAACCCTCAGCGCCGATCAAACCTGCTGGGAAGCCATGGAAGCCGTCATCTCCCAGCCCATATTGGTACAATATGCGCAGGAACAAAAAATATTGGATAGCAGCGGGCTAATGCAAGCCATTGCCGCCTGGAAAAACTGATACCAAGAATGGAAACAAAGGAAACACTATTCGACTTCTTACAACAACAGTCCGGCAAATTACTGGAACAAACCCTCACACACACCGGGCTAACCTTTATATCCGTGCTGCTGGCCGTAGCCATAGGAGTACCCGCCGGCATATTCATCTCCAGGAGAAAAAAACTATCGGGCCTGGTACTCGGCTTTGCTGGTGTGATGCAAACCATTCCCAGCATTGCATTACTGGGCTTTATGATTCCCCTGTTGGGCATTGGCCCAAAACCCGCTATAGTGGCGCTCTTCCTTTATGCCCTGCTACCTATTATCCGTAATACCTACACCGGTATACAGGGAGTAGATGCCACCGTAATAGAAGCCGCCACCGGTATGGGAATGAGCCGGCGTCAGCTATTATACAAAGTACAACTTCCCTTAGCCATGCCCGTTATACTGGCAGGCGTCCGTACAGCTACCGTCATCAACGTAGGCGTAGCTACCCTCGCGGCTTATATTGCCGCCGGTGGATTAGGCGAATTTATCTTTGGCGGCATTGCCCTCAACAACACCAATATGATGCTGGCCGGCGCTATCCCCGCGGCATTGCTGGCTATCCTGTTCGACTGGCTGTTGTCCCTGCTGCAACATATCAATATCCGCAAAACCAGGAAAATGGTATACCTGCTGCCATTAATTTTCCTGGTATTATCTTCCTTCTATCTGCTGCCCGACACTTACAGGGGCAAAATGCTGGCAGGATTTACACCGGAATTTATGGGAAGAAAAGATGGATACCTCGGCCTCCGGTCCGTTTATGGCCTGCATATGCGCACCCTGGTGATCAGCGATATGATCATGTATAAAGCAGCCTATGAGAAAAAACTGGACGTAATCAGCGGCAGCAGCACTGATGGCCGCGTAAAAGCATTTGACCTGGTTGTGCTGGAAGATGATAAACATATTTTTCCACCCTACTATGCAGCCCCCATCCTGCGTAACGCCACCCTCACCAAATACCCTGCGCTCGCACCTGCCCTGAATCGCCTCGCCGGCAGGATTAATGATAGTATCATGACGGAACTGAACTACCGGGTAGATTATCTCAAACAAAATCCGGAAACGGTAGCCCGGGATTTTCTTCGGTCACAACACCTCCTGCAACCCGCAGGTAGCGGCACAGAAGGTACCATCCGCATAGGCTCTAAAATTTTTGGCGATGGCTATATCCTGGCCAGCATCTATAAAATGCTCATTGAAGGTTATACCAATTACGCAGCCGTTACTAAAACAGGATTAGGCGGCACCAAAATTGTTTTCGATGCACTGACCAATGACCAGATAGATCTCTACCCGGAATATACCGGCACCGGGCTGCTGGTGTTGTTAGAAACGCCACAACATATTACCGACAGCATTATTGGCGACAAACAAAAAGTATATAACTACGTGAGCCAGGCATTCAAAAAAGAATTTGATATCGTTTGGCTGACACCTATAGGTTTTAATAATACATATGCCTTAATGATGCGCAAAACAGACGCAGAAAAATGGCATATCAACAATATTTCAGCATTGACAGACTTTGTAAACAAACGGCAATGACATCATTACAGGCACAATACGAAACCGTGCGCCGCAGAACCGAAAGTATCTGTGCTCCACTAAAAACCGAAGACTATGTGGTGCAGCCCGTGGTGGATGTAAGTCCCCCGAAATGGCATCTGGGCCATACTACCTGGTTCTTTGAAACCTTTATACTGCTTCCTAACGACAAGGACTATACGGTATTTGACCCGCAGTACAACTATGTGTTCAACAGCTATTATGAATCTGTAGGCGCGCGGGTTATCCGCACCAACCGGGGAAACCTGAGCCGCCCGGCCGTAGAAGATATTATGCGGTATCGCCGGTATGTGGATAACGCCATGGGCGCGTTCCTGGCAAAGCACTCCCTCCCCCCGGGGCTACAGGCGCTGTTTATCTTAGGGCTCAACCATGAAGAACAGCACCAGGAGCTGCTTTATACCGACATTAAATATATACTGGGGCATAATCCACTATTTCCTCCTTACGATAGTACCCGCAAAGATATATTGCTGGTGAACAATCACGGCGATTCATGGTTAACTATGAAGGCTGGTATTTACGAGATTGGATTTTCAGGTGATGGTTTTTGTTTTGATAATGAACTAGGGAGACATAAAGTGTACCTGGGCGATTACAGCATCAGTCACCAGCTCGTAACCAACGCAGAATATCTTGCCTTCATCGATGCCGGTGGATACCAGGATTTCCGCTACTGGCATGCCGAAGGCTGGGATTGGGTAAAAAATAACCAGGTCACTACCCCTCTATATTGGTACCAGATAGAAGGACGGTGGATGCATTATAACTGGCAGGGGCTTCAACCATTGATGCCGGAAGCGCCGGTAACGCATATCAGTTTTTACGAGGCCGCCGCATTTGCTGCGTGGAAGGGTTGCCGATTGCCCACAGAGTTCGAATGGGAAGCAGCGGCGCCGCATCTTTCTTTCGGCCTTCGCTGGGAATGGTGTAACAGCGCCTATCTGCCTTACCCCGGCTTTGTACAGGCGCCTGGCGCTATCGGGGAGTATAACGGGAAGTTTATGGTAAACCAGATGGTACTGCGCGGTAGTTCCGAAGTTACTTCTCCCAACCACAGCCGTATTACCTATCGTAATTTTTTTCATCCCCCGTTGAGATGGCAATTTACGGGAATAAGATTGGCAAGGTGATTGAGCAGCCGTTATGAGATAAATCCACTTGCCGGTGCTGTCTGAGACAAACCCGGCATCCTGGCTTCCGAACATCAAAAAGTGTGTATGACTGTAATTCCGACAATGCTGGCTCCCGGCAAGCGCAAGCCTGCAACCGACATATTTTACCACGATGTAATACAGGGCCTCACCGCACCGCAGAAATACCTGGATCCCAAATATTTCTACGATGCCACCGGCGATGCCCTCTTTCAGCAAATCATGCAATGCCATGAGTATTATCTTACCGGATGCGAAATGGAAATTCTCCGCCAGCAGTCGGCGCAGATTGCGCAGGCTTTGCAATACTATGCCGGCACTTTCGACCTCGTGGAACTGGGCGCCGGCGATGCTACCAAATCGGTACACCTGCTGCAGCAGTTGGTTAATAACGGCGTCGACTATACGTATTTCCCGATAGACATCTCTGCCAATGTAATCAGCCAGTTAGAGAAATCCCTACCGGCCATGATTCCCGGCCTGCGCCTGCATGGGTTAAACGGCGAATATTTTCACATGCTCCAACAGGCCAATCTCCATACCAGCCGGAAAAAAGTACTGCTGTTCATGGGGGCCAACATTGGAAACTATAGCCTGCATGCTGCCAGGACTTTCTGCCAGCAACTGAGAGGCTACCTGCAACCCGGCGATCTGCTGCTGACGGGGTTCGATCTGAAAAAACACCCCAAAATTATCCTGAACGCGTACAATGATGCAGCCGGCATTACCCGTGCATTTAATTTTAACCTGTTACACCGCATCAACCGCGAACTACAGGCAGATTTTGATACCAACAAATTTGAACATTACCCTACTTATGATCCGGCTACAGGCGCTTGCAAAAGTTACCTTATCAGCCTGGAAGACCAGGTAATACATATAGGAAAAGAGGTAAGCATCCCCTTTGCAGAAAATGAATCGCTTTACATGGAGATATCCCAGAAATACAGCCTGGAAGAAACGGACCAACTGGCTGCACAAGCAGGTTTCAAACCAGTTGCCCGCTTTTTTGATCACCGGCACTGGTATACCGACTGTTTATGGAAATGTGTGTGAGCACTTACCCCCAGGCGCCTAAAAAACGCCGCAGGGCCACAATTTCCCCTACGTGATAACTGTTATGATCTATCAGTAAAATAGCCTCCCTGAAGAGATGCTGCCCCGTGCCATGCGGAAAAGGGGCAAACAGGTCTTTTGAAGTCTCCAGCAGGCCTACAAAAGCATGCAGATCTTTATCCACCTGCTCAATACTATGCTTCCAGGCCGCTTCGCTGTCTGGCGCGGTAGCCACCGGCCAGTAATCTTTGGGCCAGTCAGGCTCCTTGTAATCAGGATTACGCGAAAAATCAAGAATATCATGCTGGGCAATCCGGATATGTTCTACCAACTGCCAGATGCTATAGGGTATATGGTTGGGTACTACCCCTCTCAGCGCAGCGGGCAAATCCCTGACCGCATCTTTGAAAGTCACATGTGCATTGGCTTTCAACAACATTTCCTTTAAAGACTTTACTAAAGTTGGTGTTGTCATAAAATAGTACTGGGTTTTCGCTATAACATCCCTACCCGCCTGAAAGTTGTAAATGATTCGTTAATACGATCATTATTATTCTTTTTTCACACTTTTGCGAATATTCATGTTTGATTAACTAACTGTCAGCGCCCCCGCGGTATCATTGCAGTAATTCTTGTTTTTAACCAAATCGTACCAATGGTCAAATTCACGGTTACTATCATTACATGGTTGACAGTTATTCATTTCACAGTTTTTGCCCAACGGGAAATAAAAGGTCACGTATACGATAAAGACGACAGGAAACCGTTGCAGGAAGCCAACGTATTCCTCTTTACAGCAGAAAAATCCATCCTGAAAGGACAGGCAGTAACGGATCAGCATGGCGACTTTATCATTAAAAATATACCGCCGGGTAACTATGTGCTGACTATCAGCTTTATGGGCTACCGGGCAGCCACGCTCCCCGTAGAATTTACCGAAAGAGCAAGACTATGGCAAATACCGCTTCCCCAAACCGGGCTGCAAAAAAATGCCATCACCCTGAATAGTATCAGTATCAAAATAAACAAGCCGCTGTTTATCATCCGGAAAGATACGATCGAATTTTCCGCCAAAGATTTTCCTACAGCGGAAAACGCGTCGATGAAAAACCTGCTGCAAAAAATTCCCGGCTTAACAATAGACCAAGACGGAAATTTCTACTATCTGGGCCGTCGCATCCGTGAACTCTATATCAATGGACGCCCGGTTTTCTCGCAAGGGCCGAACTCCTCTGGCGATCCGCAAAAAATATCAAGAATGCTACTGGCCAACCTGGTGGATAAAATTCAGATTGCCGACAAAAAAGGCATAGATGGCATGATTGAAGGAGGTAAAAATGAAAAGGTCATTAACATTACCGTGAAACAGGACATGAAGAAGAAAATCAATGGGGTAGCCGGCGCCGGCTACGGCACTGATGGCCGTTACAACCTGGCCGCCAATGCCAACTTATTCAGGGATGATAAACAAATTATCACCTCGGCCAACATAAATAATACGAACGCCCAACAAGGCCCCTATTCAACTGATGATGCACTGTCAGCGGAAAACTTCGGCCGCGGAGTGTCAAAAAGAAGAACGCTCAATGGAAATGCCTCCATTGACCTTGCTCCCAAAGTTAAGCTGAACACTAACCTCATGGTTTACAGCGACCGCCCAACAAATGATCAGGAACTACAACGGGATAATGTACTGCCCGACAGCACTTTCCGTTACAATAGCCATACGCAAATGGAAAACACTTTTTCACAAAATATGCTGTTTGCCAACCTTAGCATACAGCTCAACGATCGAAATATTATCACATTGGATGTATCGGGAAGTGTGGGAAGATTCGATATCAATACTCAAAACAAATATGTATCTACCTCAGGAAAAAATAATGATACCATTAACCAGGGAAATACCAGCAATGCTGCTCTTACCAAAAAAAATGGATTCATGTACACTGGCATGTATACTAACATATCACACAACAAGAAGGGGAGAGTTAATTTCTCCATGAGCATAAACCAGGAAAATTCCGACAATGAGCAACAAAACAATACGCTTAACATCAGTGCAGCTACACATCTATCAGATACCATCAACCAAAAAATAAATGCGACCACCCATACCCGTAACATCAGCACATCAGCCGGCTACCAATATTCGATCCTGCCAGAGCTCGCGCTGACAGCCGGGTATAAATTTAACGGCCAATATACTGGTAATGATCAACAAGCCTTTGATTTTGACGAGGGGAAAAGAGGGTTCTATCGCAGCAATAAAGACTTAACCTATAATTTCCGCAATAACCTCAATACACATACCGTTACCGCAGGGATATTCAAATCTGGCAAAAAGCTGGAAGGCGTATTCAATCTTTCCTTTGTTAGCTCCAGCTCTAACAGCGACAACTTTACACTCGCAGCACACTACTACCAAAGAGTTAATTACTTGTCACCTAACTTATTCATGTCCTACAAGATTGATAACTACAAAACTCTTAGTGCCAATTTCGTCCGGGAAACACAACCTGTTCAGGCTGCGGGGACGCTAATACCCGTCATATCAACCGCCAACCCATTATATATACAACTGGGCAACCCTGACCTGAAACCAACAATCTCTAATACAGCCAACTTAGATTACCGCTCTTTCAGTGTCAATGGGCTCTCCTTCAGCACTAACCTGTCTCTTAATATACCACAACATGCTGCTACCAAAAGTATTTCTTCTGATTCATCCGGCAAACAAATCAGCCAGACGATCAACACAAATGGGAACTATATTATCAATCAAAGCATCACGCTGAGCAAACGTTTTGCTAAATCAGGACTATCACTGAACTATTACACGATGTATGATCTTAATCATGTGAATACATTCATTAATAATCTACAAAACTCCACCTCTCAATTTCGTTATCGACAACAATTAAACGCCTCCTGGATGTACAAAAAATTCCTCGAAGTAGAAAGTATCGCTGTAATGGAGTATATCAACAATACCTATTCTATCCAGGGCAATGCGCACCATGACTACCTCAATTATTTGCTCAACTTAAACACCAATACTTACCTTCCCCTGGATATAAATGTAGGTGTCGGCACCCTATATGTCAACAGCACGGCCCAGCATCAACAGTTTATAGTGGTAAACTCCTGGATATCAAAAACTTTTCTTCCGAAAAAAAGCCTGCAGGCAAAACTATTTGTATATGATTTATTCCGAAAAAACCAATCATTAGTCACCACCCAGACCTTCACCTATATAGAACAACAAACCAACTCCGTTCTGGCTCAATACTTCCTGTTCAGCCTCTCCTGGTTCTTCGGGAAAAGCAACCCTACAGCTAAATAGGGCTTATTTCAATGACCAAAGTTGTCCACTGGCAATAGTATGCACCTGCAGCTTGTCCTCTTCCAACAAGGCATTTAACCGCACAGCCGCCTCTTCAAAAGAAAGCTGGTTTAATCCTGCAAATTCTTTAGTAGTCAGCGTGGGATAATAAGAAAATAACGCGATGCCGGTAGCGTAAGTCCTTGCCTGCGCTGCCGGTAACATTTTATGCAAAGCCGTAGTAAATACCTGGTAAGGCTTGGCGCCGTATACCAGCTCAGACTTCCCATCTCGATCAATGAAAAATATGGAGGGGAATCCCCTCACCCCCAGCTGCTTTCCCAGTTGCAGATCTGCTTCAAACAACGCGGCCCCTGCGCTCTTAAAATCGGTCTCGAGTCGCGGTAAATCCAATCCCGCGTAACCAGCTGCTTTTAATACCGGTCCGGGTTTGCAGATATTCTGTTTATCCATAAACAGTAACTCTCTCATTCGACGCAGGAAAATTACCGCCTTATGCGGATCCTGTTGCTGTGCAGCCTTAAACCAGATAGAAGGTGGATAGGAAGAAGGTAATGGATCTTCCAGCCATACATTGCCATCAATCGGCATCTGGTAATGTTGACTCACCTCATCCCAATGATGGGCAACATCACCCGGACCATTAATGCCTCCGGAACTATACACGTCCCATGATGGCAACAATCCTCCCATATGATAATGAATATCGAGTACATGGCCGTATTCCAGCTTCAGGCGCCGCCATTGGGGCTCTATCCCCCAACAGGTAGAACAGATCGGATCCGTAAAATAAATGAGTTTAATAGGCTTATCAGTTGCTTCCAGTCCTTTGATAGCAGGCGCACTGCTCAGCACTGATCCAGGGATTTCACAAACTCCGCTCACAGGATCACAAAACATAGGTCCATTCATATAACTATTATTAGTTGCTGACAAAGATAGGAAAGCCGAAGGCATAAAGCATAAAGCTATTGAGGCGAATGACTTGGCGATTTAATTCGCTTTGATCATTCGCCTCAATAGCTTTATGCTTTATGCCTTCGGCTTTATGCTTTATGCTATTAATTAGCTGGTTTTTCCAGCAGCTTAAAGAACTGATCCAGCTGTGGCAATATCACAATCCTGGTTCTGCGGTTAGCAGCCTTACCTTCTGGTGTATCGTTGGTGGTAACCGGTACATATTCACTTCTACCCGCAGCTGTCATACGCGCAGGCGGAATACCATACTGGTTCTGCAGGATACGTACCACAGAAGTAGCTCTTTTTACACTCAGATCCCAGTTATCCAGCAATATATTAGGACGGTAGGGAACATTGTCGGTATGTCCTTCTACCATGAATTCAATATCCGGTTGCGCAATCAATACTTTGGCCACTTTCCCCAGTACTTCCTTCGCTCTTTCGTTGATGTCATAACTACCGCTCTTAAACAGCAATTTATCGGAAATATCAATGTACACAACACCTTTATCTACCTTGATATTGATGTCTTTATCATCCAGGTTGCCGATGGCTCCTTTCAGGTTCATTACCAGCTGCATGTTCAGGGAGTCTTTACGGGCGATAGCGGATTGCAGGTCCTTGATATAGGCATCTTTAGCCCCGATATTATCCAGCGACTTCTTAATACTTTCCGCCTGTGAGCTGGAAATAACAGATAATTCCTTCAGGTGATCCAGCATCTGCGTGTTATTGGCTTTCAACTGATCCTGCTGTTCTGTTAAATTAGTTACCTTCTCCTTATAGGAAGCGGCAGCACGCGCAGCATCCTCTTCGCAATTTCTCAACTTACCGTATGTTGCCCTGTACAGGCTATCCAGTTGAGCGTTTCTCGCCTGGGATTCCCGCAATTTGCGTGGGGCAGAACAAGAAGCTAAAATGGTTACTAAAGCTACCGGTAAGGCTAGGTGTGCTATTTTCATAAAAATGACAAATTTTGTTAATCTAATAATAGGCTATATATGATCTTTTAGGGATACAATGGAAGGCACCCGTTCACAGCAAATAGCAGGCCGAAGCAGCTCATCAATAGTTAGAAAATTGTTAGAATACCTGAAACAGGGGCTATTCTTCCTTCAAAAAACTAGCTTCATCTTATCTAACGACCTTTATTCATAAAAAAAAGTTAATGTTTTGTAATATCTAAGTAACTTGTCCGCCAGAGTATATGCTGTATCTATTTTCTATTAATTGCTGAAATGTATGAGAAAGGTGGTTTCTTCGGGTCAACCAACAATAAAGGAAATTGCAAAAAGGCTGAACATCTCTGTATCTACGGTATCAAGAGCATTACACGATCATCATAGTATTGGTTTAAGGACTAAAGCCAGGGTGAAAGAGCTGGCAGCTGAACTGAACTATGAGCGCAACCAGACGGCTATTTATTTCCAGCAGGGTAAAACATTTACCATTGGTATCCTGCTGCCCGAATTATCGGAAGCGTTCTTCGCCAGTGCCATCAGCGGCATTGAAGATATGGCCTATAGCAACAACTATACGGTGTTACTCGGACAATCACACGATGATGAAGCCCGGGAAAAACAGATCATCCAGAGTATGAAGCAACACCGGGTAGACGGCTGTATTGTGTCTATCGGCAAAAATACCAGCAATTACGAACATTTTGAGATGCTGCAACAGGCGCGCATTCCGGTAGTATTCTTCGATCGCATTCCCGACCTCCCTAATATGCACGCCGTTTCCTGTAACCTGGAGTCCGGCACCGTACAGGCAGTAGATTTCCTGCTAAAGCAAGGCCACCGCGTTATTGGCATGATCAATGGCCCCGAAACCATGGTGGCCAGTAAAGAGCGGGCAGCCGGCTATATCAGGGCCCTGCAGAAACACCGGCTGAAATACGATCCTAAGCTGATCGTAAATGCCGACCTTACTGCTGCCGGTACCGCCGACGCCATGGAATACCTCCTGTCACTCAAAAGAAAAGTAACAGCAGTGGTCACCTTCAATGACTATGTAGCCATGGATGCGGTCCAATATGCCCTCAAACAAAAATTGGAAATAAATAAGGATATAACTTTTGTATCTTACGCCAATACACCGGTAAGCGGGTATACAGCATTCCCCCCTGCGGCTTCTGTGGAACAATTCCCGTATGAACAAGGGCAGGCAGCTACTAATATGTTATTGTCACTGCTGAGTGGAGAACATGCATTGAATGATTACCAACGCACTATTATGGAATCACAACTGGTGATCCATAACCGTTGAGGAGTTATTTGATCGATAACCTTGCCACAGCTGCTTACCGTGGCAGGTTATACGACTTCATTGTTCGCTGTCTATAATTGCTGCTTTTCAGGCTTAATCTACTTGCTGATTAATTGCTAATTGCTACAACGATTCTACGTGATTTTTTTAACATTCTGTATACGCAAACGCTTGCGTTATCAGCGCAAGCGTTTGCGTAATGCCTCTAAAACATCGTTATGCCCTATTTCTGCACCATTCAACGATTAAACGGTATAACGCATATTAAATAAAGAAGCGAAGAGGATAATGAAAAAGTACGATTCATTATCTTCTTCGCTTCCCTTGTATGCCTATCCGACGACTACTTCAAATGTGCATCAAAATAATCGGTAATCTTCTGCATCAGGTGTACCCTGTCTTTTCCCAATACATTATGTAAATGTCCTGGGTATACAAAATAATCTACCTGCACCCCATTATCTACACAGGTTCTGATAAAATCAATAGAATGCTGCCACACCACTACATCGTCATTAGTGCCATGTATCAGCATCAGCTTACCCTGCAGGTTCTTTGTTTTGGTGAGCAGGTTAGCATTGGCATATCCTTCGGGATTGTCCTGTGGCGTATCCATATAACGTTCGGTATACATTACTTCATACATGCTCCAGTCAATAACCGGTCCCCCGGCAACACCTACCTTAAATACATCCGGATGACGCAACATCAGCGACGTGGTCATAAAACCTCCAAAGCTCCAGCCATGCACTCCCATTTTATCTGTGTTGATAAATGGTAATGATTTCAGGTAGGCCACTCCCTGTAACTGGTCATTCATTTCCACGGTACCTAACTGGCGGAAAGTAGCCTGTTCAAAGGCTTTTCCGCGGTTATCACTTCCCCGGCCATCCATCGTAAAAATCACATAACCATGTTGCGCCATGTATTCATACCAGAGATTACCACTGTAAGGATAGGTATTACGGATCAACTGTACATTGGGGCCGTTATATAGGTATACTATAACAGGATATTTCTTTGTCGCATCAAAATTTACCGGCAATATCAGTTTGCCGTATAAAGGCGTACCATCGTCTGCTTTCAGCGTTATCTCCCTGATTTCCGGGCGTTGAAAATTTTTCAGCGGATCCTGGGCAACCAGCACATTTTTCGACCATTTGCCGGCAGTTGCCGCTACCCGGGCGGTATAGGGCGTGGTACCAGAACTGTAAGCATCTACCAGGTAACTGCCATCACTGCTCACCTGCGCATCATGCCAGCCGGCAGCGGTATCTAAACGCATGTTATCAGACCGGTTTACGCCGTATTTCGTGGCGTAAATATGTTTTTCCATCGGACTTTCTTTCGCGGCTGTATAAATGACCTCATTACGTTTGGCATTGATGCCCACCAGCTCATTTACCACCCAATTGCCAGCAGTGATCGCCTTACGATCCCCTTTGGTATTACAGAGATATAAATGTTCGTAGCCACTGGCATCGCTCCACCAGATAAACTGATCGTGCTTACCCGGTATAAAAGTTAAAGTGTGTGTGGGATGTATATATTTAGTATCTGTTTCTTCAAACACAGTCTTTACGAGGTCGCCGGTAGCGGCATTGTATTGATTTAACCATAGGTGATTTTGTTCCCGGTTTAGCAGCGCCACGAAGATAGACTGCTGGTCAGGCGCCCAGGTTACACATGTGAGATAATGATCTGCCGGTCCTCCCGTTTTCAGGAATACCGTCTTTTGCGTAGCCGGCTGGTATACACCTAAAGTGACTTCGTGAGAAGGGCCTCCAGCCATGGGGTATTTAATATTATTGGCTTTGGCGGGAGTTACCGACCAGTCGATGATCGGATAATCTTTTACCATGCGCTGGTCCATGCGGTAAAATGCCAGCAGGTCGCCCTGGGGAGAAAAGAAAATGCCTTTATCGATACCGAATTCCTCCCGGTGTACACTTTTGCCATTTACAATGTTCACATCGGTATCGCTGGTTACAGCCTGTACGGCGCCCGCAGCGGTACGGATATATAAGTTATTCTTTTCCGTCCACGCTACCTGGCCAGTTTGATTGTTGACCGTGATATTTTCAACGGCAGCTGGCAATGTGCACCACTGGCTAAAATGCATGGTGCCGTTTTCCAGTTGTCCTTTGTACAAATTATTGCTCATAGAAAACCAGGCGCTGTTGTCAGACATCCAATGCAACACCGGCATACCCCGTAATTCGCCGGAGGCAAACAGTTGCTGGTTCAGCGAAGACAAGGTCAACAAGGTATCTGCTTTTATTTCGCTTCCTGCCCTGGTGGCGTCAGGAGTATACTTTACCCAGGCATAGCTGCCATTTGCTGGTACTACACGGGTATAGGCATTTTGATTCGGAATCCATTCAAACTGTTTTAACCGTTCCGGCGCCAGTTGCTGGCGGAGTCCATTGGTGGCTTCTGCCATCGTATACTGGCGTTGCTGGGCTTTTGCTCCCGGAGTTCCACTACACATCCATCCGGCTAAAATCAATAGGAAAGCTTTTTTCATGGTGGCTTTTTTAGGGAAACAAAAGTAAGGAATTAGAAGAAAGCATAAAGCCGAAAGCAAAAAGCTATTGTGAAGATGGATCTAAGCGATTTTTTAATACTCGCCAGGTTCTTCTCCACAATAGCTTTTTACTTTCAGCTTTCGGCTTTATGCTTTCCGCTCAATGTGCCAGGTGCCGTTTCACCCACTCCTTTTCTTCAGGTAGCAGGTAATCGGCTCTCTTTTCTGTTATCCAGGAAAAAGTTTTCCGGATATCTGATTTCGCGGTGCGAAAACGGAACAGGAATTCCATCCCCAGCATCAGGTCTGTAAACCCATTTTTCACAGTTTCTATGGTCATCCGGGCGTTGCTGCGCCTTTTGGATAAAAGTTCAGTAATACGGGTGGTAACCGCCTGGATGGCATTTTCATCTGCATATTTATAGATGGCTTCCATGGCTTCGAATTTCAACTGACCGCGGAGCAGGCAACGCATATAAAACATGGCCTCCTTTTCCTTTTCAATATCTGCCAGGGTAGCAAATGCCAGGCTTTTTACATCTTGTCGCTGGTATTCCAGTAATCTGCGGAGGATAGGTACACTCTTTTGGGTACCTACTTTGTGTAGCAGCAAGGTAATATAATAGACATCATACTCATTGCTGGTGCGCTTCAGCAGGTTGTGCGCCCACTCTTCCACTGCCGGGTTGTGGGTGCCCCGCAGGGCCAGCAAGGCCGAGCGGCGTACATTATTATTGAGCGATAAGGTATTGTTAAATAATGGTTCCAGGTCAATATACCCGGGGATGGCCGGCCCGCGCTCCAGGTCTTGCTGAATCGCCGTAATTATATCGGCATCCTGTTCCAGCTTCAGACGGTCCAGCAGGAAGCGGATTACCTCCGGATCGCTGGTATTACGGGAAAGCTGGGTGATAATGAAATAAGCGGCACGGCGTTTTTCTTTGCCAGGTTCTTGTTCAATAAATTGATACAGCTGGGGAATATAGGCATGATTCGCCAATTGCTCGGCCTCGCGGAGGGCCTGCCAGCTGATTGTCTGGCCATTATGCAATTCTTCCGAGCGGTCGCATATCCGGGCTATGAGGTTAGAAAGATAATCAGTCATCACTTGTTATTTTGATCTGCTACCCCTGCATTTTCAATTATCATACCAACCTGCATATCTATCCGAAAACTACGGTCGACGGGGCTTCATCAATTAATAGTTTTATGTTACATTTGCCCCTGTATTTTCGGACCGGTTATAGAACGTAACGCATGCACATACTACTCAAGAACGTAAAGATTATCGCGCCTTCCTCCCCCCTTCACGGGCAGCAAAAAGATATTTCTATTCAAAATGGTATCATTCAACAGGTAGCAGATCACCTGGAAGATGCCCGGGCAACAGTTATTTCAGGTAACAACCTGCACGTATCTGCCGGCTGGATGGATGTTTTCTCGCATTTCTGTGATCCTGGACAGGAACACAAGGAAGACCTGCAAAGTGGTATCAGGGCCGCGGCTACCGGTGGTTTTACTACCGTTATGGTGATCCCCAACACCCAACCCGCTTTGCATACCAAACCGCAAATCGAATATGTACTGAGTAAATCACGCCATTCGGCAGCTACCGTTCTGCCAATTGGCGCCATTACTAAAAACCTGGAAGGCGCCGGGCTGGCAGAAATGTATGAAATGCAGCAGGCAGGCGCCGTAGCCTTTTCAGATGGCATTAAACCGGTACAGTCGCCGGGACTGATGCTCAAAGCCCTTCAATATGTGAAAGCCTTCAATGGCACCGTGATACAGCTCCCGGATGATCAGAGTATTTCCGCGCATGGACTCATGCACGAAGGTATTTACTCCACGCAACTTGGCATGCCCGGCAAACCAGCCCTGGCAGAGGAGCTGCTGATACAACGTGATATCGAACTGGCCAAATACACCGATTCCCGGATCCACTTCACCGGCGTTAGTACCCGCCAGTCGATAGAACTGATCGCTGCCGCCAAAGCAGCAGGTATCAAGGTAACTTGCTCCGTAACACCTTATCACCTGTCGCTCACAGATGCGCAGCTGATTAATTATGATACCCATCTGAAAGTAAACCCGCCGCTACGCACCGCAGATGACGTAAAAGCGTTACAGGAAGCGGTGTTACATGGTACGGTAGACTGTATCGCTACCCATCACCTGCCACAGGACTGGGATGCCAAACAGGTGGAATTTGAATATGCGAAAAATGGTATGATCGGGCTGGAAAGCGCATTTGGCGTATTAAGACAATACCTGCCGCAACTGCCGCTGGAACAGCTGATTAATATGTTGACCATACATCCCCGCAATATATTCGGATTACCACAACCTGCCCTGCAGGAAGGCGCCACCGCCAATCTTACTATCTTTGATCCGGAAGCTGGCTGGCAATTCAATACCGACCATATTGCTTCCCGGTCCAAAAATTCAGCGTATATTGGCGAACAGCTGAAAGGTAAAGTACATGCCACGGTGAATGGACCCGTTTTTCATATAAATAACTAACGTGCGCATATGCAAAAAAATACGAATCCCGGCCTGAAATGGGGATTGCTTGTCGGTGTGATCATGATTGCCTGGAATTTGATAACCTGGAAAGCCGGATATGAATACCTGTTTTCACTGAAGCTGAAATTTATACAATTTATTGTGTGGGCGGTGTTGGGAATGCTCGCAGGAATAGCCAGGAGAAAGGAACTTGGCGGATATATCGGTTTTAAAGAGGCAATTAAGCCTATTTTTACCACATTTATTCTCAGCTCGCTGTTAGTGGCAGTATACAATTACGTTGTATTTAACTATATGGCCACACCAGCATTCCTGGAAATATCCAAACAACACCTGATGAAGGATACTGAATGGTTATTACACGCATTTAAAGCGCCACAGGAGGAGATTGATAAACAACTGAATGACCTGAAAAACGCTGATTACCGGGTAACCATGGCTTCTTCCTTCATCGAATACCTGAGAAACCTGATCAAATTTTTCATCGTATCAGCAGTGTTGGCACTGATTGTCCGGAAAAAAGCACCAGTAGGCACCAAACCATAATACTATTCTATAAAGATGAACATATCCGTAATCGTTCCTTTAAAAAACGAAGAAGAATCATTACCTGAACTGACCGCATGGATTGAGAGGGTGATGGACGCTCATCATTTTACCTACGAGGTATGGATGATAGACGATGGCAGCACCGACGACTCCTGGAGCGTTATCCAGCAGCTGGCGGCGCAAAATCCACGTATCAAGGGGATTAAATTTCAGCGTAACTATGGCAAATCTGCTGCCCTCAATGAAGGCTTCAGCGCCGCACAGGGCGACGTGGTAATTACCATGGATGCCGACCTGCAGGATAGTCCGGATGAAATACCTGAATTATACCGCATGATAATGGAAGACGGATATGACCTGGTGAGCGGATGGAAAAAGAAACGTTACGACAATACCTTTACCAAAAATATTCCTTCCAAGTTATACAACTATACCACTACCCGTATGAGCGGCGTAAAGCTGCATGACATGAACTGCGGCCTTAAATCCTACCGTAAAAAGGTGGTTAAATCTATCGAGGTATACGGTGAAATGCACCGCTATATCCCGGTAATAGCCAAATGGAACGGATTCCGGAAAATCGGAGAGAAAGTAGTAGAACACCGTGCACGCAAATACGGCGTCACCAAGTTCGGCCTGGAACGCTTTATCAATGGCTTTCTCGACCTGGCCACCATCATGTTTATCGGTAAATTCGGCAAACGGCCCATGCACCTCTTCGGCGCCCTGGGTTCCCTCTGCTTTTTTGTGGGTTTTGTGGTAGCGGCTTACCTGGCGCTCGCCAAAATCTTTTTCGATAAAGTAAACATGACAGACCGGCCCCTTTTCTTCTTCGGGTTGCTCTGCATGATTATTGGTTCTCAACTGTTCCTTACCGGGTTTATCGGAGAACTGGTAACCCGCAACGCCACCGAGCGCAATGCCTACCTGGTGGAAGAGCGGATGGATCACACCCAACCAGTTACAGATTACGATCTGCAAGTGTCAAACCTGGCGGAGAGACGCCTCTAATCCCGTAATTTGTAGCTATGTCCAACAAAAAGAAAATACTTATTTTAGGTACAGCCTATCCTTTCAGGGGTGGGCTGGCTGCTTATAACGAGCGGCTGGCAGAAGAACTGCAACAAACGGATGATGTGGAAATCTGGACGTTTACCGTTCAGTATCCCAAACTCTTCTTCCCTGGAAAAAGCCAGTTCTCCAGCGACCCTGCACCCACACATCTGCGGATTAAACGGCTCATTAATTCCGTTAACCCGCTTAACTGGTGGATCGTAGGCCGCAAAATCCGGAAAATGAACCCGGATATTATTATCTCCAAATACTGGTTGCCTATTATGGGGCCGGCGCTTGGCTCCCTGCTGAGACTGGGAAAAAGAAAAAATACTAAAGTCATCGCCGTGCTCGATAACGTGGTACCACATGAGAAACGCCCGGGCGACGTGGCTTTTACCAAATATTTCCTGAAACCGGTAGATGCCTTCATCGCCATGAGTCAGTCAGTACTCAACGACTTACGGGTGTTTGAACCTTCCAAAAAAGCATCCCTCATCCCCCATCCTATTTACGATAATTACGGCGCCCTGATCAGCAAGGAAACTGCCAGAGCGCAGCTGAAGCTGCAACCCGGCAAACGCTATATCCTGTTTTTTGGATTCATTCGCCAATATAAAGGGCTGGACCTGCTGCTGCAGGCCATGGCGGACGAGCGGCTCAAAAAACTGGATGTACACGCTATTATCGCAGGGGAATATTACGAAGATGCCACTCCTTACCTGGAATTACTCCAAAAGTTACAACTGGGCGACCGGGTACTGATGCATACCGACTTTATTCCCAATGAAGCAGTGAAAAACTATTTCTGCGCTGCCGACCTGGTGGTACAGCCGTATAAAAGCGCCACCCAAAGCGGGATTTCACAGATTGCCTATCACTTCGAAAAACCCATGGTAGTGACCAATGTAGGAGGACTCGTAGAAATGGTACCAGACGGTGTTGTAGGATTCCAGGCAGCACCTGACCCCGCCGCTATCGCAGCCGCTATCGAAAAATATTTTGTAGATAACCGCGAAGCAGATATGGTAGCCGCTCTTCAGAAAGAAAAACTGCAATATTCCTGGGCAAGGCTGGCCAAAGAAATCCATATTTTAGCAGGAAGCTGAAAGACCAGCCGTGCACATTGCACAACAAACATTTAAACAACAAAAATGATATACAGAAGTAAAGCACCATTACGTATAGGCCTGGCCGGTGGCGGTACAGATGTAAGCCCCTACTCGGACTTATACGGTGGCGCCATCCTGAATGCCACGATCTCTTTATACGCCCGCGCATCCATAGAACCACTCAGCAACGGGAAGGTGATCTTTGATTGCGCCGACAGAAGGGAAACAGCTATCTACGATGCCGTATATCCTTTACCGTTAGATGGCAAACTGGATATCCTGAAAGGGGTGATTAACCGGGTACAGAAAGACTATGGATCGTTGCCTGCCACGGGGTTTAAGTTGACCACCTTCGTAGACGCTCCTGCAGGATCAGGACTCGGCACCTCTTCTACCCTGGTAGTAACCGTGCTGGGCGCATTTGCCGAATGGCTGAAGCTCCCATTGGGAGAATATGATATGGCTCACCTGGCTTACTCTATCGAACGCGAAGATTTACAACAGGCTGGTGGTAAACAGGATCAATATGCCGCCACTTTCGGAGGCGTTAACTTCATGGAGTTTTACAAAGGCGACAAAGTAATTGTAAACCCGCTGCGTATCAAAGAAGTTAACCTGCATGAACTGGAAAATAACCTGGTATTGTTCTATACTTCTACCAGCCGTTTATCCTCCTCTATTATATCGGAACAACAGAAAAATGTTACTGATAAGAAGGATACTTCCATTGAAGCCATGCACCACCTGAAAGAACAGGCCGTAATGATGAAAGAAGCATTGCTGCGTGGTACCATTAATAAAATAGGTGAAATCCTGGACTACGGATTTGAGTATAAGAAGCAGATGGCACATGGGATCACCAATCCGCAACTGGATGAAATTTACGATGCTGCGCGCAAAGCAGGCGCCAGCGGCGGTAAGATTTCAGGTGCCGGCGGAGGAGGATTTATGATCTTCTATTGCCCGAAAAACACCCGCTTTGCGGTGGTAGACGCCCTGAGCAGTTTTGGCGGCGATGTAAAACGCTATACCTTTACGAATCACGGTATTCAAACCTGGAGTATTTAACGTTGCAACAATTCAAAAATCTGCCTGATGATAAAAGTTATTGATAAAATCCGGGAAAGCATTGCTGTGAAAGAAGCCATCTGCCAGGATGAGCGGTTGCTTAATACCATCAAACTGGTAGCAGATACCATCACACACAGCCTGCAAACCGATCATAAAGTGCTCTTCTGTGGCAATGGTGGCAGCGCTGCTGATGCGCAACACCTGGCAGCTGAATTTTCCGGCCGCTTTTATAAAGACCGCCAGCCTTTGTATGCAGAAGCGCTGCACTGCAATACTTCCTATATAACGGCAGTGGGTAACGACTATGGATATGACCAGGTGTATGCCCGCATTCTCCGGGGAATAGGCCGTCCAGGCGATGTACTCGTCGGCATTTCTACTTCAGGCAATTCCGCTAATATTCTCGAAGCAATTAAAGTGGCTAAGGAACAGGGAATGATTGTAGTGAGCATGACCGGCAGCACTGGTGGAAAAATGAAGGATAACAGCGATTACCTGATCAATATTCCTTCTACCGACACACCCCGCATCCAGGAAGCACATATCACCGTAGGACATATCATTTGCGAAATAGTGGAAACCAACCTGTTTGGAGAATGACCCAGGAATGTATTGTCCTCGCCGGAGGCTTAGGCACCCGCCTGCGTAGCGTAGTAGCCGACAAACCCAAGTGCATGGCTCCCCTTGGAGCACATCCTTTTTTATATTACCTGTTGCAATACCTGCACCACCAGGGTATTACCCATGCGGTATTATCCCTGGGATACCTGTCGGAGCAAGTGATTGACTGGTGCAATAGCATGGAGCTACCACTTCGTGTATCCTTTACCGTAGAACCGGAGCCCCTGGGCACCGGCGGTGGCATAGTACACGCCCTGCCCGCCATTACCGGCGAGGAAGTATTCATTGTAAATGGGGATACTTACTTCGACGTAAACCTGGCGGCATTGTACCAGTTTCACCAGGCGCAACAGGCGCCTCTTTCGCTGGCGCTGAAGCCTATGCAGCAATTTGACCGATATGGCAGCATCGAACTGGATGCACTGCAGAAGATCACCGCTTTCCATGAAAAACAATATTGTGAAAACGGGTTGATCAATGGAGGCATTTATCTTACCAGCATACATTTCCTGAAAAGCCTCGCTTTACCGGAAAAATTTTCCTTCGAGAAAGAAGTGCTGGAACCTGGCGTGGTGGCGGGACAATTGTACGGCTTTGTCAGCGATACCTATTTCATCGACATTGGTATTCCGGAAGATTATGAAGCGGCAAAAAAATACCTGGTAACTGCTAAACACTGATATGACTTTATTCCTCGACAGAGACGGCGTTGTAAATGATGAAATCAGGGACGGATACGTATTACGCCCTGACATGTTCCATTTCAGTGCAGGCGTATTAACGGCCATGCCTATACTGGCTAAGCACTTCGGCCGCATTATCCTGGTCACCAATCAACGTTGTATTGGCCGGGGGCTGTTGACAATAGCCGGTTTGCAGGAAATTCACACCCGGATGCTGCAGGAAATTGAAGCGCACCAGGGCAGGATTGATAAAATTTATTTCTGCCCGGATGTGGATAGCAATAGTCCTTGTCGTAAACCAGCTACCGGTATGGGCTTGCAGGCAAAACAGGATTTCCCGGATATCGACTTTCACCAGGCGGTGATGGTGGGTAATACCCTCAGCGATATGCAGTTTGGGAAAAGCCTGGGCATGAAAACTGTTTTCATTCCCTCTACCCGCCCCGAAGTACCATTTCCACATCCGCTCATCGACCAGCGATACGAAAACCTGTTGCAGTTTGCGCAGTCTGTACAATAATTCCCTTTCTGAACCGTATAATAGATATGGCAAAAAAATCACTCCTGTCAATTATCCTGCTCCTTATCAGCTTACTCATCTATGCACAGCAACCAGATGCTGCCGGCTTAAAACAGCTGAAGCGCGACCAGGATACCCTGCAGGCACTAAGCCAGGAAATCTTTAGCGGCAAAGGCGACGATGGCCGGACCAGGGCCACAGATGAGTTCATTCCCCTCCTGGTGCGGGCATTGAAAACAAAATATTCTTTCCGTTTCCGGTTCGATTCGCTGAAAACAGTATCCATTCAGTATCCACAGGATAGTACCTTCCGGATCTTTACCTGGGCACTTGAACATGAAAATGGCTTCTACAGGCATTTTGGGGCCATCCAGATGAATACGCCCGATGGAACACTCAAATTGTTTCCATTATTTGATGCCTCCGACTTTATGACTAATACCGACACGATTACCAACAACAAGTCCTGGTACGGTTGCCTGTATTACAATATCATTCACCGTCATTATTTCAACCAGGAGTTTTATACGCTCTTTGGCTGGGATGCCAATAACCCACGTAGCCAGAAGAAAATAATTGAAATGCTGACGTTTAAAAACGGTGTGCCGGTATTCGGCGGTCCCTACTTCAGCTTTGCAGAAGATAGCGCCCCTAAACCGGTCAGAAATCGTTTTATCATAGAATATAAAAAGGAAAGCACGGCCACATTGAACTATAATAAAGACCTGGATATGATCGTATTTGATCACCTGATATCCGAAACCAATGAACCCGGGAAAAAATATACCTATGTATCCGATATGGACTATGAAGGTTTTAAATGGGCAGCCGGTAAGTGGATGCATGTCGATAAAATCTTCCATGATGCCATTCCATTGGGAAAAGGCGCTCCTACTCCCCTGCCACTGGACCAGAAAAAGAAAAGCATGACCCAGCCTAAAAGTGCGGAAGACTATCTGGAACAACCAGCTCCGAAGAAACCGGCCCAAAAAAAGAAACAATAGGCAGCACCTCCATTTCTCAAAAAAAATAATTTATAAAAGAACAATCATTCGTTTATATTTGCACTTAAAAGAGCGAACATTCATTTATTATCTGTTTAAACATGCAATTAAATCACCTCAACCTCAGCGTGCAGGATGTGCCGGCAACACGCGCTTTATTCGAAACCTACTTCGACTTTACCTGTACGGACCCTAAACCCAACGATGCCCTTTCTGTTTTGAAAGGCCCCGACAACTTTGTGTTGGTGCTGATGCACCAACGTTTTAACGAGAAAGGCAATCACACTTACCCGGATACCTTTCACATAGGATTTTACCTGGATAGCCAGGCTGCTGTGAACCAGATGCACGAACGCCTGCTACAGGGCGACATCCCTGCAACACAAGCGCCGCAGTTCATGCGTAAAACCTATGGATTCTATTTTTTATTTGATACATTTTTGATAGAGGTTACTACACCTGTCAACGATTAAAAGCACTTTTATGCAACCCGACATTGCCCACAAACTTCCCATTGGCTGGTACCTGAAAGAAGCCGACAGCCTGATCACCGCCTTCACCAACGCTGCTTTTGAAACGCACGGCATTAACCGGTTTCACTGGCAGGTACTGAAAAGCATCGACAAACACGGAAAAATCAGCAAACAACTATACTATCACATGGTCGACAAGTTCCTGACCGTTGAAGAACTCGATGAGGTGATGGCTGCACTGGTGGCCCGGGAATGGCTGCAGCAGACTGAAGACCTGTATATGTTTACCGAAAAAGGGAAAACCGCTTATGCAGAAATAGCAGCCTTACAGGAAGAAAACCGGAAAAAAGTACTGGAAGGAACTACGGTGGAAGAATACCTGGCTACTATCCGTTTCCTGGAAACGATAATCACCAATATGGGAGGCAAAATTTAAAACGAATCAAGGCCGGAAGCAAATGCTCCCGGCCTTGATCATCGTTGTTATAGTCCATCATTCCAATTGGGATTCTGTGTCAGATTCCTGTTCAGCGTACGTTCCTGTATAGGTACAGGATACAGGTAATCACGTGTTTCGTTGAAGGTTTTACCGATATTCCGGTTTACAACAATAGCGCCTCCGGAGGTACCATTTTCCAGGTCTATTTCTGATCCCAGTTTCAGGTAAGCTGGTCCTTTCGGTCCTGTTGGTTTGGTGCCTTCATAGATCACGATATCCACTTTGCCGTCGTTATCCAGGTCAAATGAACCGGTGCCAGGGAAATACATGCCCTTAAACTGTCTGGTAAGCATCGTTCCTTCTTTCCAGCGACAGATATCATTCCAGCGGAAATTTTCCATTAGCAGTTCTATACGGCGCTCACGGCGGATCTCCAGGAGAACGCCACTGATATTTTTATTGCTGTAACGGGCAGCCTCATAAGGATCAGGATTGGCATTAGCTGCCGCCATATCCAGGCCAGGCATACCTACCCGGTTGCGCACTAACTTGATCGTCTGATCAAGATCGGCCTGCGTTAATTGCCCTAACTCTGCTTTCGCTTCAGCGTAGTTAAGTAATACTTCCGCATAGCGAAACACCGGCATGTCATTATCGTTCTTCACATAAGAATCCTGCGATTCGTCGGTCACATATTTGATCACCTGGTATCCTGTAACCGCGGCGCCAAAATCCGGCACCAGTTTATTGGTATTACCAATACGCGTATAACCAGGGGTGCGGATGGTTTGGGCTAACCGTGGATCGCGGCCCTGGCATTCCTGGAAAAACTGCATTTTATCATACCCTGGCTGATCCGTAAAACGGGTACCATCCTTCATCAGGTAACTGTTTACCAAACTCTTCTCCAGCCCCGGTTGTCCGTAGGAAGCAGTAATCGTATAGTAGTTGGCGTTATGATACAGTTGCAGTCCTGCACTATATTTCCTGCTCAAAATAATTTCATCCGGATTGGCATTCTTGGTAGCAAATAAATCGCGGTAAGCTACATTAGGGCTGCTGGTAAAAATACGATACTGTCCGCCGGCCATTAGCTGGGCAGCAGCATCTGCAGCGGCCTGCAGGAATTTGTTCTCATCCGGTAAATTGAATTCCTTGTGATACTTGCGGAAAGTGCCTTCAAACAAACCAATACGTGCTTTCAATGCCAGGGCAGTCCATTTAGTCACCAGCTCATTACTCTTAACACCATCCAATGACACAATTGCCGAATCAATATCTGCCATCACGGAATCCATTATCAGCTTACGCGGGTCCCTCGCTTTTTGCAGCAGCGCCTTGTCATTTACATCCAACGGAGTAGTGTACCAAGGCACATCTCCAAACTTTTTAACCATCTCAAAATAAAACCAGGCGCGGAAAAATTTAGCGGCGCCTACATACTTGCGGGTAGTGGAATAAGGCAACACCTTATTGCAATTGACCAGGAAATAATTGATTTTCCTCAACTCGGTCCAGGTCCATCCCCCACCGGTTACCGGCACCTGACGCTTGCCGGTGAGAAACTCAGAAGTGCTCGATTTTACCACATTGTCCATGTCTTCGTTGTAGATGCCCTCTGCATCCGGCACCATGGTATACATGGAGTTTACGTACAACCGTAAATCCTTTTCTGTTTTAAAGAAGTTATCGGGAGAAATTTTCGCCAGCGGGTCTCTGTCCATAAATTTATTACAGGAGCCGATCATCAGTCCCAGCAAGCATATGATAAGTAAGTTGATTTGTTTCATCGTCATTTCTTTTTCGTTGGTAAACATTAAAAACTGATATCCAGACCGGCAGAAAACGTTTTGCTGAAAGGATATACACGGCCATTCACATCTGTTTTAACCAGGTTAGGATCGGTGGTCAGCTGCTCCGGATCCAGGTACCTGCTTTTCAGCTTGGTGAAAGTGAGCAGGTTTTCTCCACTCAGGTAAATGCGGCAACGGGTAAGCTTAATACGTTTCAGCAAAGTCTCCGGCAGGGAATAACCTACTATCACGCTTTTCAAACGGATATAAGCCAGGTCCTGCATGTATTTATCGTTGTTCTCTTTTAATGATCCATTATCGTTCAGGGCGATATATCCTCTCAACCGCGGGAAATAGCTGTTGGGGTTTTCAGGGCTCCACAATTTATCGGCAAAATCTGTCGGAATAAAAGACATATACGGACGGGAGAAAGGTCCCCAGAACTTATCTGCGTTGGCGCCGGGATACCAGTTCTGATGGCCCACACCCTGGAAGAAGAAACTGAAATCAATACCATTCCAGTCTGCTCCACCCCGGATACCGAATGTATAACGAGGCAGCGAATTACCTACTATTTTCTGGTCACCATGATCTTCCAGTGTATTCTTTCCCTTGTTGATAATACCATCGCCATTGAGGTCCATAAACTTGAGGTCGCCTGCGCGGAGTTTACCCCATTCACCGGGAGCAGAGAAAATGTTATTACCTACCTGCGTCTGGTCTACTTTCCACTCGGCCGCTTCTTTATCTGACTGGAAATATCCGGCGATGCTGTAGCCCCAGATATCCCCTAAACGCTGACCGGTATAATAATCGCTCAGAATTTTGTTGGGATTATCGAAGCGGGTAATTTCTGCTTTAAAGTCAGCAACGTTAAATCCAACATTATAAGTAAACGCTTTGCCGGCTACCTTCAGTGAATTGCGCCAGTCTACGTTCACTTCCCAACCTTTGGATCTCAGGTCTGCTGCGTTTTCCCGGGGTTCTGAAGCGCCAAAAACACCAGGCAGCGTCATACCTTTGGTCAACATATCTTTGGTATTACGCACATACCAATCGAACGTTACATTCAACCTGTTGCGCAGGTAGCTCATATCTACCCCGAAGTTGGTGGAGTTGACCTTTTCCCAGGTAAGGCTGGGAGAAATAGGCGCAGGGAGGCTTACATACTGCGTACGTTTGCCTTCGGTGATATAACTTAAAGTACCCATTCCCATGATCGGGATATAAGGATAGTTGTTGTTACGCACGTCCTGGTTGCCCAATGCACCATAAGATGCCCGCCATTTGATATCGTTGATCACGTTCTTCACCGGCGCAAAAAACGCTTCCTCGCTCATACGCCATCCGGCAGATACTGAAGGGAAGAAGCCAAAGCGACGGGAAGAAGGGAAGCGGGAAGAACCATCATAGCGACCGTTAAATTCTACCAGGTACTTATCGGCGTAGCTATAGGCTGCACGACCGAAAGCGCCAAGCAACGCCAACTCCTGCCTGTCGCTGTTTACAGTAGCATCGCCGGTGCCCAGCGCCACTTCGTTCAAATCTTCTGATAGCACATCTTTCCGCTGCGAATACAACATGCGATACCGTTGTAATTCACCATTCACCCCGGCAGTAAGACTAAGGGAATGTTTGCCAAAACGTTTGTTATAATTGCCATACAGGTTTACCACCTGGTTGGTCCAGTTATCGTCTTGTTGCCACAGATCATCATTATTTACATAACTGATGATGCCCGGGAAAATAGACCAGGGAGAGGCTGTTTGCCGGTGATAGCTGTTGCCGTTAATGACTGTCAGTGAGTAGTTGGCATTAATATTAAAGTCGGGCGTAATTTTAAACACGGCTCCAACGGTATTAATCAGTTCTGTTTGTTTGGTAGCACCCTTGCTTTTACCATGCAGCAGATCGGCGTATATACCATCTCCGATGGTGTAGTTATTCAGCTCTGTACGATAGGTAGCAGTACCATCGGGATTTACGGGTACATATGACGGTAACGCGTGGACGCTTACAGAAACAAAGTTTCCGTTAACGGAACTGCCAGGATAGGTATAGTCGTTGGCATTAAACTGGGTGTTGCTGGTTAATGTCAGCCAGGGTTTTACTTCTGCTTCCAGCTTCGCGCGGAAGTTATAGGAATTATATACATCCTGCGAAATGCGCATCATCCCTTTCTTCTGATATACCCTGCCTGATACCAGGTAGTTGATTTTATCGGATCCGCCGCTTACGTTCAGGCTATGCTCCAGTGATGGCAGCTCATCGCGGAACATCGTATGCCACCAGTCGGTATTTCCGTAATAGATGTACATATCTTTCCCCTTGCGGTTCTGTATAACAACAGAAGGTAAAGTAGGATCTGTTTTTCTTTTCAGCAATTCGGCGTAGTCTTCATCGGTATAACCGGTGTAGGTTTTTCCCAGGGTAATTTTAAATGCTTCATCATTGAGCATAGCGGCATCATAGCCACTGGTAATAAAATTGGTGCTGGTAGTAGGCGTAGCCCAACCGTAGTTAGTGCCATAATTGATCTGCATTTTGCCGGACTTTCCTTTCCTGGTGGTTACCAATATCACACCAAACGCGCCACGGGCGCCATATATAGCAGCAGAGGAGGCATCCTTTAATACTGATACCGATTCAATATCCCGGGGGTTTACGGTATTGATGTTAGCAGGAATACCATCTATGAGTACCAGAGGAGCGCCACCGGAGATGGAGGTAAAGCCACGTATATTCAGTGAGGCGCTACCACCAGGGCGGCCGTCGCCAAAATTAATGTTCAGGTTAGGAATAGCACCCTGCAGGGCTTGTCCGAGGTTAGCTATAGGGCGGCTTTCGATGGCACTGGCATCGATCTGGCTCACGGCGCCGGTAAGGTTTACTTTCTTTTGGGTACCGTAACCTACCACCACCAACTCATTGATGCGGGCATTGCTGCTTTTCAGGGCGATGGTCAGAAAAGTATCGTTGGAAACAATCACTTCTCTTGTTTCGTAACCCACATACGATATCACCAGCACATCACCTGGCTTTACGGAAGCCAGCGTAAAGCCACCTTCCGCGTTGGTAACGTTACCGCGTTTGGTGCCCTTTAATGACACCGTTACACCCGGCAACGGCGTCTTACTCCCTTCGTCTATCACCTTTCCGTGCAGGCCAAACTCCTGTTCATCTTTATGATAAATTACCAGCAGGTCATTCACCTCGCGATACGCCAACGTGGTAGGCGCCAGCAGAGAATCCAGCAGTGCGTCTGCCGGGCGTACCCTTGTATCCAGCGAATCCATGTAGTAATTGTCGGCCTCTTTTGCATCGTAGATCAGGCGCAGGTGCGTTTGACGTGCAATCTGCTGTAAGATACGGTTAAGGTTAGTGCCGGTTACTTTAAGAGACACATTCTTTTTGAGAGATTGCCCCTCCAGGCTTTTGGCCCACAAAGACAAGCTTGCCACGGCCAGGCAGGTTGTCAGTAAACTTAGGCGCATAAGATAACGGATTGTAGAATTGCTTGCTACATTTTTCATAAATTTGAACAGTTTTTATGTTGAATTAAAAACACGCTGCCTCATCCGGTAATTAGCGTTACGGAAGGATTAGTCAGCAAAACAAGTGACCGGTTATGTTAGCGCATAGCCGGTTTTTTATTTATTAATTAATAGATGAAAAATTCATTGTTCTTCTTTTTGTAAGACAAACGATGTACAAGGCATATAGCGTCCAATACTTCAGTGATAGTATGACTCCTGGTAAAGTTGCCCGAAACGCGGCATTGCTGCGTGGCAGGTGAGCCCAGCCGGATACGGACCTGGTAGCGATTTTCTAATGCTTCTGCCACTTCTTTCATGGTATTCTGTTGAAATTCCAGCACGCCATCATACCAGGAAGTAATGCTATTTGCGGGCTGGAAAAAGGTGCGTATACTATTATGAACGGTATTAATTTCAACGCCCTGCTCCGGCTTCAGCTGCCGGGTACTGTCTGCTATGGATAAACCGGTGGCTACCTGTACCTTCCCGGTTTTTACTACTACTCTGATCGATTTAACGTTATCGGATATACGAATATTAAAAGAAGTACCTAATACGGTCGTCCTGGTTTTTGCCGCATGTACAATAAACGGATGGACGGCCAGTTGCTTCACCTGGAAAAAGGCCTCTCCGCGCTCCATATATATTTCCCGCGCTGCATGATCAAATGGAATGGTATAATACAGGCTACTCGCACGGTTTAGCATCACGATAGAACTGTCGGGCAGCGTCACTCTCCGGACAGCATCGGTGGCCACTACCCTCATCCGGTAAATGGTAACTGGCGCCGGCGTACTCACTGCTGCTACCGGAGGCCTGGTACGGGTGAAGGTACGCCCCCAGTAAAATAAAGCTCCCACACTGATAGCTACTACCAATACTGCCGCTATGCGCTGTAGCCAGGATAGTAACCGCCGCTCCCTTATTTCCGGGTATGCGGTAGTACCCACGGGCTTCTCTTCTGCGAGGGTATACCCATTCTGAATTCTCAGGTGTTGGAGCATATCCACACGGATTTCCGATAACTCATCGGCAGTCAGGTCTACCGGGTTATCCTCCGTAGCGGCCAGCCAGGCCTCAATCATCGCCTGGTCGACGGCACTGGCCTCTCCTTTCAGGTAACGTTCAACAATACTTTTAAATTCAGATGTACTCATGCTATAGTGAAGCATCTTAAACCCGAAGGTAGTACCATTCCAATATGTTAACTAAATGTTAAGGAAATAAAAAATGCAGGGAAAGAGCACCGGGATAACGGTTGCTTCTTTTAAATGCTGACGCAGTCGCAGCAAGGCTTTGGAAAGCTGGTTTTTCACGGTTTGTTCAGATAAAGATAATTCCTCCGCTATGATAGCAACAGGTTTATGTTGGTGCCGGCTCAGTAAATAGATTTCTTTCATTTTAGCCGGTAAATGATCAATAGCGATGGTCAACGCATGCTGCAGTTCCTTCTCATTCAACATATCCATAGTAGCCGCTTCTACCGGCATTAACATCATTTCCTCGCTACCTGATGTTTTCTTCGACTGTGCTATTTTTCGCAGTAACTCATACCGGACTGCGGTGAAAAGATAAGTTCGCAGGGAAGCTGTTAACTGCAGGGTGTTTCTTCGCTTCCATAAATTGATAAATACATCCTGCACAGCATCTTTCGATTCATCCTTATTTTTCAGCCGCTTGTAGGCAAAAAGAAAAAGCGGTTGCCAATACCTGTTATACAATACCTCATAAGCGGCGCCATTATCAGCGGCAATCAATTGTAACAGTTCAGTTTCGGCTAAGTTCTCGTATTTCATCCCAACAATAAAAATATGGACAGGTGCAAATTAAACATCCATATTAAGATACTGTTTTATTTAATTGTTAAGGAAAAAAAACGGTAAAAGCGGAAAGCTTAAAGCATAAAGCAAAAAGCCATTGTAGTGAATGAGCAATGCGAGTATTTATCAATATCCGCTGGTGTCATTCGCTACAATGGCTTTATGCCTTGAGCTTTCGGCTGCTAAAATAATTCCCCTTGTCCGCCGCTTGACGGTCCTTCTTCATTAGGATCCGGATCTTCGTCTTCCGACAGCAATTCAGCACTGATCAGGTCATCGCCGGCAATCCTTGTCCCTACAGCTTTCCAGCCGGTTACTTCCACGAACTCGGAAAGGTCTATTTCTTCCTCTTCCGGGCTGCGTTTCTTGCCTGTTTTCAGCAATACAACCGGTTGGGAATGGGTTGTCACCATCTCCAGGTAATTAGCAGCGCCCTCCTTGATGAACAGGAATTTATTGTTCAATGTCTGCGTTTCAATACGGAAACGTTTTACATTGAACTGTTTCTTATCCGCATCAAAATAGATGGCGGTGACTGTTTTTTCCGGGTTGAATTTCTCAATATATACAACATCATTCGACTCGTAACGATTCGTAAGGTCGTAATTGGTCAATTCATAGGTACCATTCTTAAACGCCACAAATATTTTGTCGTCACCCTCAAAGGCACCTATATATACCCCACGTTCTTCCGTATTTAAACGGCCAGTTTCGGTATCGTACCAGATCTTCTGCCCCGCGAGTGTTGATACGCCTTTTTCCTTAAACTTCACCCCGCGGATAGGATACTTGGTCACTACATTTCCCATGGAGCTACGCCCTTTGATGGCAATCTGCTCAAAGAAAAGGTCAAATTCCTTGTTACGGGCGCTACAGTTCGGACTCAGCTTGATCGTCACCACTTCTGCTTCCCCATTCGGATTGGCAGAGAAATAATGCACCTTGGAATTTTTCTCTCCTTTATGTGCCAGCTCATACTCCTTGTCGCGGGTAACACCGGTTACATTGAAGCGCTTCGCATAACTTACGCCCGTTTTACCTTCTACATAGATCATGTTGTAGGTAGTACGTTCGTCGTTCTTGCGGAAGATATCTACGTGGATAATATCCTTACCCACAAATGTTTTATCGGCTACTTTAGTCACCAGCATCTTACCATCACGGCGGAATACGATGATATTATCCAGGTCGGAGCAATCGGCTACAAACTCATCTTTCTTCAGGGAAGTACCGATAAACCCATCTGCCCGGTTCACATATATCTTCGTATTGGCAATGGCCACCTGCGCCACCTGGATGGTATCGAAGGTTTTAATGAGTGTTTTACGCTCCCGGCCTTTACCATATTTCTTCAGCAGGTTGTCATAATAAGCCACCGTATAGTCAACCAGGTTAGCTAAATGATGCTTCACCTCTTTAATATCTGCCTCAATACCTTTGATCTGCTCGTTAAGCTCGTTGATATCCAGGCGATAGATACGACGTACAGGTTTCTCCGTTAACTTCACAATATCTTCACGGGTAATTTCGCGTTTCAATTGCTTCTTGTACGGGTTAAATCCTTTATCGATCGCTGTCAGTACGGCTTCCCAGTCTTTATGTTTTTGCTCCAGTTCCTTGTAGATTCCTTTTTCAAAGAAGATCTTTTCCAGGGACGTATAATGCCATTTTTCCTGCAGTTCCGCCAATTTGATTTCCAGTTCCTGCTTCAGCAAGTCTTTGGTATAATCAACAGAAGCTTTCAGCAAGTCGGATGCCGTCAGAAATTGCGGCTTGTCGTTAACAATTACGCAGGCATTCGGAGAAATGGAAATTTCACAATCCGTAAAGGCATAAAGCGCATCGATGGTAATATCCGGAGAAATACCAGGCGCCAGCTGCACTTCAATTTCCACATCGGCAGCGGTATTATCCACTACCTTTTTGATCTTGATTTTACCGCTGTCGTTTGCCTTTACGATCGACTCCATCAGCTGGGTGGTAGTAATACCATGCGGTACATCCTTTACCAGCAGTGTCTTTTTATCCTTTTCTTCAATATGCGCACGTACCCTTACTTTTCCACCGCGTTTACCATCGTTGTAGTTGGCGATATCTATCATACCACCCGTGGTAAAATCGGGATACAGCTCAAATTTCCGGCCTCTGAGGTACTTCACGGCGGCTTCTATCAGCTCGCAGAAGTTATGTGGTAATATTTTGGTAGACAGCCCTACGGCGATACCTTCTGCTCCTTGTGCCAGCAGCAGCGGGAACTTCATTGGTAATGCCAATGGCTCGTTTTTACGGCCATCGTAGCTCAGCTGCCAGGCAGTAGTTTTAGCATTAAAAGCTACGTCCAAGGCAAATTTCGACAGGCGGGCCTCGATATACCTGGCAGCCGCCGCGTCATCACCGGTTCTTACGTCCCCCCAGTTACCCTGGGTTTCGATGAGCAGGTCTTTCTGACCCAGGTTTACAATAGCATCACTGATAGAAGCATCCCCGTGCGGGTGATACTGCATCGTTTGCCCGATGACGTTGGCCACTTTATTAAAACGGCCATCATCCATTTCTTTCATGGCATGCAGGATACGACGCTGTACAGGCTTCAACCCATCTTCCATGCTGGGCACGGCCCGCTCCAGGATTACATAGGAAGCGTAATCCAGGAACCAGCTCTCATACATGCCTCCCACGTGGATGACATTGTGCAGAGATTCGTCTGATGTTTTATTTTCCATATCCATGTATAATACACTTACGGTTTTACGTTAATCATTTTTTCAAAATCGGGCCTCCATACACGGACACTGTCCTGCTGTACATCTTCCAGGGAATTCATTTCTATAAAACAGCAATCTGTAATGGCAATCAGCTGATGCCATATATTGATGGGGATTTCTACCCTTGCTGGTGCGGTTACTTCGCTGACGGTAATAGTATCTCCATCCTTTGCACACCAGTGAATAGCAGCCTTGCCGGTAAAGAGATACATGATTTCCGGGTTCTTGTTATCCCGCTTGCCTTCGTGGTAATGTTGCCCACTGCTGCTACCTGCATTGCGATAGCATACCACGAAATTGCCGGTGCGGTTACAGTCCCAAAAGTAGCCACTACCGCGGTCATCGGCGCCCATTAACGCAAGCGGTGTTATCTTAATCATACAGTATGGGGGTTTTCAGTATTTTCTGCCGGCGTATTTTCTCCTGGTAGCTTCACCTCAAAATCACGGATGGTTTTTAGCTCCCCTTTGCTTTCCAGCTTACCCTCGCGGATCAGCTCTTTCAGCCGCCAACCCAGGAATTGGTCCATTACCGGGTATTTCAGCTTACCAGTTACCTGTTGCACTACCCGCCATGCTTTCACAAATTCTTTTCCGCTCTGCGCCAGCAACTCCTTATCATAAAACAGGGTGGGCTCTCCTTTAATTTTCTTTCCTCCTTCCAGCAGGCGAATACCTGCATTCTCATTCATCAGGCGATGCCATTCATCTCCATCCAGCTCATACTCCGCCAGGGAAATAGCACGCGCCAGCTTCTTCGCTTTCAGGAATTCTTTTGGCAAAATCTGGTGCAAATGGGTAGGATAAAATACCGCCCCTTTCTCATTCAGGAAAGGCAGGTTGTTGAGGTAAATAATATGAATACGGCCTGCAAAATCATACAACTGGCTTACCAGCCAATAGTAACCACACACATCCCGCGCATTTTGCCCGGCCCAGATCCATACTTCCAGGTCAGGGTTTTCTTTCAGCTGTGCTTTCAGCGCCTGGAACCGGTCGGCATCTTCCGGTGCTTCATCTGCCGGCGTTACCGGTGCTGCCGGGGTTTCCGTTTCGGCGGCTGTTATCGCAGGCAAAGCAACACCTGCCAGCTGCATCCAGAACTGCTTACGCCCGGCCCGGCCTTCTTTGGTGTCCAGTATAAACAGGGGCCCAACCGACAGATCATCTTCAAAACAGAGTAACTCTCCGCTCATCTTTTCATCCATCGCCACGGCTTCGTTCAACACCGGTACCGAAGACTGACCAAAAACAATGTGTACTAAACCCATATACCTAGCTATACAGTTTCTTCAACTAAATCCTTTTCATACCGCAGGTTGTTAATAATAAACTCCTGGCGGGTCTGGGTATTCTTACCCATATAATATTCCAGCAATTTCTGGATATGTATATCTTTCGATAAAATAATCGGATCTATATGCATATCATCGCCAATAAAACGGCTAAACTCATCCGGGGAAATCTCACCTAATCCTTTAAAGCGGGTAATTTCAGGCTTACCTCCCAGCTGTTTTACCGCTTTCTGTTTCTCTTCTTCCGTATAGCAGTAAAGCGTTTGCTGTTTATTACGTACCCGGAACAAAGGCGTTTCCAGGACATATACGTGCCCGTTCTTCACCAGGTCGGGGAAGAATTGCAGGAAGAAGGTGAGCAACAGCAAACGGATGTGCATCCCGTCTACGTCGGCATCTGTAGCAATTACAATGTTGTTGTACCGCAGTCCTTCCAGCCCCTCTTCGATATTGAGCGCATGCTGTAACAGGTTGAACTCTTCATTTTCATATACGATCTTCTTGGTCAACCCGTAACTATTCAGTGGCTTACCTCGTAAACTAAATACCGCCTGTGTTTCCACGTTGCGGGATTTGGTAATGGAACCACTCGCAGAATCACCTTCGGTAATGAAGATAGTAGAATTTAAACGGCGGGCTTCCTGCTCTGCCTTGTCTTTCCCCGTCAGCTCATCATTCAGGTGTAAACGGCAGTCACGCAGTTTACGGTTATGGAGATTGGCTTTCTTAGCTCTTTCGTTGGCCAGTTTCTTAATCCCGGCCAGCTCTTTACGCTCCCGCTCACTCTGCTCTATTCTTTTCTTCAGTGCTTCTGCTACTGCAGGATTCCGGTGCAGGTAGTCATCCAGGTGTTTGGAAAGGAATTCCAATACAAAGGCTTTCACAGAAGGACCACCTTCATATACTACCAGTGAGCCCAGCTTGGTTTTGGTTTGCGATTCAAAAACCGGCTCCTGTACCCTGATGGAAACCGCAGCACAAATAGAAGCGCGGATATCGGTAGCATCGTAATCTTTTTTGTAGAAATCGCGAACGGTTTTTACAAATGCTTCACGAAACGCTGCCAGGTGAGTACCTCCCTGAGTCGTATGTTGACCGTTTACAAAGGAATAATATTCTTCGCCATATTGGCCCTCGTGGGTGATGGCTACTTCTATGTCTTCTCCTTTGAGGTGGATAATAGGATAGCGCAGCTCATCTTCGTTGGTTTTGCGTTGCAGCAAATCCAGCAAGCCATTTTTAGAAAGATATTTCTTGCCATTGAAATTGATCGTGAGACCAGCATTCAGGAAGCAATAATTCCAGATCTGGTTTTCCAGGAACTCAGGGATAAAACGGTAATTCTTAAATACCGTTTCATCCGGTGTAAATGTAACCTGGGTACCATTCGCTTCGGTGGTAGTCCCTTCTTTATATTCTTTTACCAGCACGCCTCTTTCAAACTCAGCGGCTTTTATACGGCCGTCGCGAACAGATTGTACCCGGAAATAGCTCGACAAAGCATTCACTGCCTTCGTACCTACACCGTTCAATCCTACCGATTTCTGGAAGGCCTTGCTGTCGTATTTGGCGCCGGTATTAATCTTACTCACTACATCTACCACTTTTCCCAGGGGAATACCTCTCCCGAAATCGCGGACAGTAACATGATGCTCTGTTACCTTGATGTCAACCTGTTTACCGAAACCCATGGTATGCTCATCAATACAGTTGTCGGTTACCTCCTTCAGGAGGATGTAAATACCGTCATCCATACTCGATCCATCTCCCAGCTTTCCAATGTACATACCAGGCCGGAGGCGGATATGCTCCCGCCAGTCCAGCGACCGTATGGAGTCTTCCGTATAGGAAGCAAATAGATCTTTGTTATCCGTTTTGTCCGTGTTTGCCATATATATATTAAATTTCCTAAATACTATTGTTTCAAGGATGTATTCAATTTTGCAAGGATACTAAATCTTTTAGCAAAATCTGATTGCTGGCAAAAATAAAGGATTCAGTGAATCATCCCAAGTATAAGTTATACACTATGCTTACAATACTGACAATCAATACAATAAGACTTGTTAAAAATAGGCGAATCATTCGTTTTCTACCCCGAAAAAATTTCTTCCGGCATAGTACCGGTAATAGGATAAAAAAAATTATGCAAAATAAAACTTATATCAAATATTTATCTATATTTACAACAGTCTAATTTTTGAACAATCCTAACCTATGTCCTTATGAAAACACTATGTCTGATCCTGCTATCTGTCCTATTATTAGTGGCCCTGGTAGCTACCTACTTTATCAAAAAAGAACAGGATAACCGTATTGGTAATAAATTTCTGCAGCTAATGCAAAAGTTTGATTCCTGGCAAATGATGCGGTAATCAATTCCTCTTTCACTAGTTTATTTTATAACCGGCACTGCACCACAAGCCTTTACAAGTTTCATCAGCCTGGCATTAGCCATCAGGGAGTGTTATGTCTATACTTTACCGTATTCACCTATTAACCGTATAATCCCTATCTCATGAAAACTGGTCTTCTATTTAAGCTTACCTGTCTGTTGATAGCCGCTGTAGTCCTGACTGCGCACAATCTTTCCAAAAAGCTGGAAGCTAAGCAAAAAGCATAAAGCTGAAAGCAAAAAGCTATTGTAGTGAATGAAAACAGTGAGTATTATTATATCTCCGCTTATATCATTCGCTACAATAGCTTTTTGCTTTCAGCTTTATGCCTTCAGCTTCTTCATTATCTGTTATAGTATTTATTTACTGCATCGGTGCGGCTTCTTACATGCAGCTTCTCGTAGATGTTGTGCACGTGGCGGCGTACTGTTTCGATACTGATGAAAAGATTGCTGGCAATCTCTTTATAAAGATAGCCTTTGGACAACTGATCCAGGATTTCCTTTTCCCTGGTAGTCAACGCTTCCAGGGCCGGATTAGGCTTTGCCTGCTTCTGGAAAAATGCTACCACCCTTCTCGCTATCTGCGAGCTCATAGGTGAACCGCCATCATATAAATCGCGGATAGCTTCGAGCAATTCACCTGGTGAAGTTTTCTTCAGAATGTACCCGCTGGCACCTGCTTCCAGCGCCATAAAGATCTTGTCGTCATCTTCATATACCGTGAGCATCATAAATTGCATATCCGGATGGTCCCGCTTCAGCTGGGCAATACATTCTATGCCATTCATACCTCCCGGCAGGTTGAAATCCATCAGCACTACATTTGGCATCAATTGAGGGATCTGTTCAACTGCGGTTTCTGCATTATTAAAAGTACCAACACAGGCGTAACCGTCAGAACCATTAATCAGCAATTCCATCGCCGTGCGGATATCATGATTGTCTTCTACTATCGCAATGGTGATAGTGTCCATGTTATCCTGGGACTTTTTCTTAGAGTATACCGTCATGTTTAAAAGGAATTATAACACTTAGATGTTATTAAAAACAAATGTATGTCAATTTAGTGGGATATCGAGAAAAACTATTGTCCCATTGTTCGATGTAATATCGGCATTTCCCCCTACAGACAACATTCTTTTCTGAATGTTTTTCAACCCATTACCGAATAATCTCACTTTCTCCTGGTCAAATCCTTTCCCATTATCCTTAATCATAATCGTCATATTCTTATGCACTTTTACCTCTACAATTACCTCTGTAGCCTTCGCGTGTTTCACCACATTGTGCAGCGATTCTTTCACCGCCAGGTAAATATTCCTCCGCGTTCCTCCACTCAGCTTGATATTGGGAATAGTTTCAGGAATGTAGAACTGATGCGTAATATGGGCATGCTCCAGGAACTCCGCCGCAAAACTCCGCATATACGCAATCAGGTTGGCCAGTGAATCATTCGCAGAACTCATCGCCCAGATAATCTCACTCATTTTATCCACCATCTCTCCTGCTGTCTCTGAAATACGCTCTACTTCCCTCGTTTGCGATGGGTCCTTAATCTTACGCTTGGCCACTTCGCTCAACAGGCGAATGGTAGATAATCCCGATCCCAGGTCATCATGCATATCGCTCGAAATACGCGCCCGCTCCTGGTCTACCGCCTGCTCTTTTTCCAGCTTCAGCTTCTCATGCCGTATCTTATAGTCGAGATACAGCGTGGAAAAATAATAGGCAATTCCCAATAACAACAGCAACAATAAAAACCGGAACCACAATGATTGCCAGAAAGGTATTTTAATCACGATTTCCAATGTGGTAGGCACCGTGCTCCAGATATCATCATTATTAGATCCTCTCACTTTAAAAGTGTAACTGCCCGGATGCAGGTTGGTATAACGGGCCATGCGGAATGTACCTGCCTGCACCCAATCTTCATCCGCACCTTCCAGCTTATACTGCACGCGGTTCTTTAACGGATTGGTATACTCCAGCGCCACAAACTCAATGGCAATCGTGTTCTGGTTGTAAGGCAGCTCCACCTTCTTCAGCAGGGATATGGCCGTATCGGATTCGTAGGGCTTATCCAGCACTTCCATACGACGAATAATCACTTTGGCATTAGACAGATTATCCCGGAAATTCTTAGGATAGAAGCCATTTACACCCCGTATGCCACCAAAAAACAACTCACCGTCTATCGATTTATAAAATGCACCAGTATTAAACTCATTCGATTGTAACCCATCTTCATAATTAAAAGTAGTGATCTCTCCTCCTAACGGATTAATCATCGATAACCCCTTATTATGACTCACCCAAATTTTATCTTTATCGTCCAACAACACCCCATACATGTAGTCGTTAATTAGTTTCGGATTGTCGTAGCTGTTGTAATGCTGTTTGATATTGTTGGCTTCGTCGATGATAAACAATCCTTTGTTAGTGGCCACCAGCAGCTCTTTATGTGCATTCTTGTTGATCGACTTCACGGTAGTACCAGAAGGCAATTGCACCCACTTCCAGCGCGAGTCGGTAGTTTTCTTTACATACAAAGCTGATTTCGTACCTACGTACTGGTTACCCAGCATATCTTCGAAATAGGTGGTCAGCGTTTCGTCGGTAAAATTATGCACCACCGCTACTTCATAACCAGTCCGTGTATCACTGCGCAGATCGTTGAATAACAACAGGTAGCTGCCATAGTTGAAATACAGTTCGCCATTGGTACGTTTAAACAGGAACGGATAGGCATCACGCTGCTTCGGCAATCCCAACGCCGTCACTTTGCCAGTGAGATCCTGGAAAGCCTTGGTTTGTACATTGAACAAGCCTATATGCATCTCTGCAAAATGCAGCCACAAATGATCTGCATCTTCGCGGCAAATAGCACCCAGGTCATCTCCCGGAAATTTCCCCGGGTATAACTCGTTTGAAATACGCTCCAGGAACCGGCCTCCTTCCGCATAAATGTTCAGCCCGTCACGCATCAGCCCTACATAGAGCTTCCCATCATCGTGCTTATATAACGCCTGCACCATGTTATGCGTGATATAAGGCGACCGGTACAGGTTGAATACCTTTTTATGCGGGGAATATTTCTTCAAACCATCCCCATCTGTGCCTACCCACATATTATCCGAGCTATCCCGGTACAGGTAAGATACGTTATTGAAAGAACGGGTTTCAAAGGTGTTGAAACTAACAATATGACGGATAATTTCATTACGGGTAATACTATATATGAGCACGCCATCACTACCGCCTATCCATACATTTCCGTACTGGTCCTGCTCTGCTACAGCAGGCTCAAAAGCTTCGCCCCGCTCATTTTTCACATCAAAGGCCAGGTCACTGAACTTGTTTCTTTGTTTATTGAAGATGGTAATATGCCCGGGACTTACGATAATCATCGAGTCCTTGTTCAGGCTCCGCAACAATGGCTGGGCGCCTACTCCCGGCAAACAATAGGTAGATAAACGCAGGTTCCTGGTATTCAGGGAAAGCAGCTCCCCCGGCTCTCCATTCATCCAGATGGTATTGCCGTCTTTGATCATGGCCGATGGCAATATACCTTTCTGCCGGAACTGCGGCGGGTACAGAATAATACGCCGGATGGCATAAGAGGTATTATCCAGGATATACAAGCCTTTCATAGGGCGCCATACCCACAACGAATTAGTGGCTGTGTCTTCGCCCAGTATACTGAATTTTACGTTGGCATCGCGCTCTTCTGCATTTACATTGGAGGTATCTTCCAGTAGGGTGCGGAAATTATTGCGGTATTTGTTGTATACGCTGATTCCGTTGTTATGCGCCAGTAACAGCTGATGACGGCTATCTTTATAAAAAGAAAAGCCCTTATATCCCTTCAGATCAAAGCGATTGATAACGGCGCTGCTGCCGGTGGCTCCCCGGGGTACTAGTTCCCCTTTACCTTCCCCGGCCTTGTATAAGGCACTGGGCTTATAACGGTATTCATTGAAAGTATAACCATCAAACCGGTTCACCCCATCGCGGGTGGCAATCCACATAAATCCCTGGTCGTCCCGTGTAATATCGAATACCGTACTCTGAGAAAGTCCTTCATTTACACTATAGCTATCAAAAATATAGGGTTTATCCTGTGCATGCAGCGCCCCGGAGATAATCCCCCATAAGCAGCACAGGACGAACATTTTTAAGCGACGCGGTTGATGCACTATAGTAATGTATTGAAGTAAGCAGGTCAGGTAATTTGCAAATATATAAATCTGCCTCACACTTTGCAGCAATTTTGTAATTTTCTTCCCGATAACAGATTGGAAATAAATGATATACTTTATGACTACCGCTCTGGCCTCATCCGGCCGCTTTTCGTTCAAAGCCTTGCTGCGGCTGTTTACCAGCAGCAAGCCGGCCCGCCGTTCTCATATATTTTTCATAGGATATCTGGGCTGCTTCCTGGGGTGGCTACCCGCATCGGCACAGCAGCATGCTCCCTTATACCAGATTAAAGTCATTTCCCAGGCGCCGCCGGCAAAAAGTATACGAGGGCTGAGCGTAGTCACAGATAATATTGTGTGGGCTTCTGGTACCGGCGGACAGGTAGGCCGTAGTACTGACGGCGGTGCGCACTGGCAATGGACACAGGTGCCGGGTGGCGACAGCTGCGACTGGCGCTCTCTTTATGCCTTTAATGACCGTAAAGCCATAGTACTGAATGCGGGCGCTCCTGCGCTTATTTTTCTGACGGAAGATGGGGGCCAGTCATGGCGCCGCGTTTTCTCCGATCATCGCCCCGGGATCTTCTTCGATGCCATGCAGTTTTTTGATGATAAAGAAGGAATCGCTATCGGCGATCCGATCGATCATAAATTTATTGTCATTCGCACACATAATGGAGGACTCTCCTGGGAAGCAGATCCGGCGGGTATTTTGCCGGTAGCGAAAGAAGGAGAAGCAATTTTTGCCGCCAGCGGCACAAGCATAGTCAACCTTCCCGGGAAAAAAGTTTATTTTGCCACCGGCGGAACCGTAGCCAGGCTGTTTAAAGAAACTGGTAACTGGCAAGCCTATACGATACCAACCGTACAGGGCAACAGTACTACCGGCGTATTTTCCATTGCCTTCCGTAACGCCCGCGATGGGGTAGCAGTAGGCGGCGATTATAAACAGGATACCGCCAGCAAAGGCAACTGCCTGCTTACCACCGATGGCGGCCAAACCTGGACAACGCCCCAGACACCACCGGTAGGCTATAAATCATGCGTGGCCTTCCAGTCGCCCCGGTTCCTCGTTACCACCGGTACCTCTGGCACGGCTATTTCAACGGATGGCGGGCAAAACTGGCTGGAAATCGGGAAAGGATTTAATGTGGCTGCCAGGGCAAGAAAAGGCAGCAAAATATACCTGGCCGGGAAGGAAATTGCTCAGCTGGATATCATAAAAAGTACGACAGGTAACAGGTAATCGCCAATAAAAAGGTGCTCCTGGAAAGGTGCACCTGCTAAAATAGGTTAAAGCAAAAAGTAATTATATTGATATGAAGTTAACGAGTAATTGAATCACTTTGTAGTATTTTTTGTCAAGCATACTAATAATCAGGTAAACGCAGAAATATCTGCCTCCAACGCGATACGTTACCACTAGTCTGATTTTTTTATGTAATTTAAAACCACGGTATTATATTGCCACGGACCCAGAAAAAGAGATTATGCAAGTTGAAACCTCGTCAAGTAAATATGGCGCCAAACATTATCCCGATAGTATAAGGGAATGGAAAAAAGAAGGAAATTACTTTTGTTTTTATACCACTGAAACGATACTCGAAGTAAGGGTCATAGCCGACAAAATTATCCGCTTCAGGTATGCAGCGGAAGGAACCTTTCAACGCGACTTCTCCTACGCCACCAGCGATACATTGCAGGAATCGCCCATTTCGTTTGGTATCAAGGAATGGGAAGAAACTTTTGAAATATATACCGATGCCCTCCGGGTATTTATTGCCCGCGACAACCTCCGTATCACCATTTCCGACAAAGAAGGCAAAGTAATTAACCAGGATGAAATGGGCTATCACTGGCAGCATTACCTGCTGAAAGGCGGTAAGATCCAGTATTGCAGCAAACTCGTACAGGAAGGCGAATGTTTCTATGGGCTGGGCGATAAACCTACGGAACTGAACCTGCGGGGCAAGCGCCTGGAAAACTACGGTACCGACGCCTATGGCTATCAGAAAGATACCGACCCCCTCTACCGCAATATTCCCTTTTATTACGGGCTGCACCATGGCATTGGCTACGGCATTTTCTTCGACAATACCTTCCGCACCATTTTCGATTTTGGAAAAGAAAGGGAAGATGCCTGCAGCTTCTGGGCCCGTGGCGGTGAAATGAATTACTACTTTATTTACGGACCGGATCTGCTGGAAGTGGCGGAATCCTATACTAAAATTACCGGTACACCGGAACTCCCTCCACTGTGGGCACTGGGATATCACCAATGCCGCTGGAGCTACTATCCCGATACCCGTGTAAAAGAAATTGCTAAAGAATTCAGAACCAGGAAGATCCCCTGTGATGTCATTTACCTCGACATCGATTATATGGAGGGCTTCCGCTGCTTTACGTGGAATAAAGAGTGGTTCCCGGACCCGGTAGGCCTGATAAAAGAACTGGCAGCAGAAGGGTTTAAAGTGGTCGTAATTATAGATCCTGGAATCAAGGTAGATCCCGACTATGCGGTTTACCAGGAAGGAGTTAAAAATAACTACTTCTGCAAACGCGCCGACGGCGCCCTCATGGAAGGTGATGTATGGCCCGGCAAATGCGTATTCCCCGATTATACCAATCCCGAAGTGCGGGAATGGTGGAGCAGCCTGTTCAAAAGCCTGGCAGAAACAGGAGTGCGTGGTGTATGGAACGACATGAACGAGCCGGCGGTCTTTGAAATGGGTACTTTCCCCGAAGATGTACGCCACGACTACGATGGAGAAGAAGTAAGCCACCGTAAAGCGCATAACATATATGGCCACCTGATGAGCAAGGCCACGGCCGCTGGTATGAAAAAATACCTCATGCCACACCGCTCTTTCCTGATCACCCGTTCCTGCTATTCTGGCGCACAGCGCTGGTCTTCCGTATGGACGGGCGACAATGTATCCAGCTGGGAACATCTCTGGCTGGCCAGCGTACAATGCCAGCGCCTGGCCGTATCCGGCATCTCTTTTACCGGTAGTGATATCGGCGGATTTATCGGGGAACCCGATGGCGAACTGTATACCCGCTGGATTCAGCTGGCGGTCTTCCATCCACTGATGCGTACACACTCAGCCAGTAATGAAACCGGTTTTAACCAGGAACCCTGGAGCTTTGGACCGGAATACGAAAAAGTGGTCACCAAGTTCATTACCCTTCGTTACCGGCTCCAACCCTACCTGTACACCACCTTCTGGCAATATGCTACGCACGGCACGCCGATGCTCCGCCCGCTGGCATTTGTAGCCCAGCAGGATCCGGCCACCCACAACTGCTCACATGAGTTCATGTTCGGTGATTCCATGCTGATCAGCCATGTCAGTGAAAAAAGCATGAAAGAAAAAGGTGTGTACCTTCCTGCAGGTAACTGGTATTATTTCTGGAACGACCAGCAATATACCGGCGCCCGGGAAGTTACCGTGCCTACTCCGCTTGATGAAATGCCTTTGTTTGTAAAGGCAGGTGCGGTTATTCCGCAGTATCCCGATATGCAATACACCCAGGAAAAGTCGGTTACCGAAATGCTGCTGCATGTATATTACAGCGACCAGGAAGTAAAGAGCGTGTTGTACGAAGATGCCGGGGATCATTACGGTTATAAAAACGGCCAATACAACGTAATCCGCTTCAAACAACATTCTACGCTACAACAGTTTCAGCTGAGAAAGCAGTTCTATGTGAATTATGAAACGGCCTATAAAAACCACCGGATCATTATACACGGACTCCCCTTCAAGCCGTCCTCGCTGATGGTAGATGGTGCGCCGGTAGCCTGGCAGCCGGAAAATGCGCTAGCGGATAATACGGTGGCGATTCTGGTACCACGTAGTTTTGAAGAAATAAAAATCAGCTAAACAAAAAAGCGGGGAAAAAAGAAAAGGCACTACAGATAGAGATCTCGCGCCGGTTTCATAACCTATGCCAACTTTAGATATATAAAAGTAGATGCTAAAAATCATTGTACAAAATATGTAACCGCCTGAAACTCACAATGAACAAAATGAATGACCTGTTAACATTGTATTAAGAGTGCAGGCGGAAAAGAAAACGTAAGTTTCTTCTGAAAGGCATAACTGACAAGCATTTCAAAGGAAAAAATCAATTTAGCAATGGGGTAAAGTCCATGCTAAAACAAAAGCGCAAGGATTACAAAAATCCTTGCGCTTTTTTCTGACGGGCAATGCCTGCAGATAATAGTTATCTATGCTTAATAAAAAATAGACAGGAAAAATATCGATACCAATGCACAGAACACCAGGAAAATAAAAATACCTCTGAACAGCATCTCCATCCGGGAAGTACCGCTGTAGTCAATTCCATGTAATTCAGGAGAGTTTTCCGCGTGGTTGATTGTCAGGCTTTTCATACAAACAAGTTAAAAGGATTTACACAAAATAATAATCAACTGATGGGGTCCTAAAATTCAATCCTCTTAATGAAATTACATAAAAAAAGCTAAAATGGACAAATCTTTTTGTTCATTTTAGTTTTTTGGCCTGTTCATTTTTTAACCCTTCTTTTTCTGCCTGGTATTATGTTCATGAGGCAACTGCAACGGCGCTTTCTTTACCGGCGCAGGTTCTACGGTTGTACTATCCCCTAACTCCTCCGCAGTAACGGTATCTCCTCGCCTGTAATACTCCTTTACCATCTTACCGGTTTCTTCATCATATAGTTTCCAAACGCCGTTACGCACGGAATTTCCTTTACGTACAATTTCCGTGGGGGTTTCTACATTAGTCACCGGGTCTATAACCATAATCGTGTCCCGTTGCCCGTCGATTTCCGTGGCCATATAAGCGCCTTCTTCACTGGGCTTGCCATTGGGATAGTAATACTTGCAATAGCCATCCAGCACATTGTTCTTATACGTTTCCTCTGCCAACAGATTGCCGATGGCGGAAGTCTTTTTCCAAACTCCTTCTTTACGATCGTTTTTGTATACCCCTTCCCAGGTGTATCCCGGCTCTCCTCTTACCTCTCCCACTACTTCTACCCAGTACCCCTGTTTACGATGCTGGGCATCCCGCTGGTTGGATTTTACCTGCGCCATACCCACTCCAAACGTCAGCTGCAACAGCAGATATAAAAAGAATGTCTGTTTCATCTTAACTACTTTTACCACAATTTATATATTTTATGCATATAAAACGATGGCGTCTTCAATGATGTTTTCCTTTTACATATAAAAAATTAGCGCCAGCCAGGGGCCAGCGCTAATCATGTAAATGTCAACTTCAGGATAACTGGTAATAAACAGTTTACTATTTATGCAGTTTGATATCTCCTATCCTGGTATCTTTTCCGCGTTCTACCGACACATTGGTAACAGTAGTGTCTTTGTAACCATTGGAAGCATTTACAAATACATTCCAGCTACCTACCTTCAAACCACGTACTTTGAAGCCGCCATCTCTCCATGGCAATGCGTACAATGTATCTTTATTGCTGTTGTAGATAGAAATCACCGGATATGCATCCCAAGGAGTTACTTTACCGGAAATACTACCCATTTTAATAATAGTGAATACATTGATAAACGGACGGAGAATAAACTTGCCATCCCATACTTTGATGATAGAACGTTGTACATCGAAATCCAGCCATAACTGGAGATTGTCGGTGGTCAACGCATCCCATTCGTTGTGACGTACCCTTACGATAATTTTAGTCTGACCAGAAACGGATTTCAACGGATAGGTAACGCCATTCTTAACCAGCGAATTGTTGTCGCCCACGGTAATACGAATGCGTTCCATAGTACCTTTGTGAACAGCGCCACCGGCCAACAGTGTATCGGCGCCATTACGCAGGGTTAACAGGTCATATACCCCTGGATGAATGTCTAAGGAATCCCATACCTGGCAGCTGTCAGGCTTGCTACCCCGGTCATGGTCATGATCTTCATCCCACCAGCAGCGATCTTTATCATCCCAGCCTTCATCATCTGTCTTTCCACACGTATCTACCAGCACTTCCACTTTACGGATATCCAGGAACACTTTATCGAAAAATCCAGGATCATCTGAAAGGTAAAGACTAACTTTTTGCTGATTGGCGGCAATTGGCTTTGTAGAGGCTGAATTATCCTTGTTACAGGCCTCCATGAGTGAAACGGCAGCCACTGCTACCATCACTAAACCTAGCCCCGAATTACGGAGAAAGTTTTTCATAAATTAATGGTTTTAAAATAACTAAATAAAAAGTATGGCTCGATCGATCTGGCTGAAAGTTGACGTAATAATAAAAACGCTCATTTCCCCATCGTTATTGCTATTCCGGAACAGCTTGAATATAGATCGATGAAAGATAAAAAGGTTTAAAGCGGTGTTAAAATTTATAGCGAACAAGTATCCAACATGAGGTATCGGCATAGCCCAATCTTTTTATAAAAGATAGCCTATCAACAGGTTATTTATAAAAAAAGGCAGGCTTTGCTAAAGCCTGCCCTAACATTAACGTATAAAAATCATTATTCTTTATTTCCCGGAAGCTGTTGGCTGCCACTTCAATATGGTAGCTCCCAGCGGCGGCAAACGCAGGGATAGCGTATAATCCCTGCCGTTATATGTTTGCTTCACCGTTCTTAATATACCGGTGTTTACCACACCACTACCATAATATACAGGCATATCACTATTCAATACTTCTACCCACTCACCTGCGACCGGCAATCCTACCAGGTAGTTTTCCCGCACTACCGGCGTCATATTCAGTATCACCAGTAACACATCTCCCGGTTCTTTCCCTTTTCTTACATAACCCAGTATACAATTGTCATAGTCGTTGACTACTACCCACTCAAACCCTGCCGCGTCAAACTGTTGTTCATACAAGGCGGTAGACTGCGTATATAGCTGGTTTAAATCTTTTACAAATGCCTGTAATCCTTTGTGTGTAGCATGCCGCATCAGGTGCCAGTCCAGCTCTCCACGGAAATTCCATTCAGACGTTTGCCCGAATTCATCTCCCATAAATAATAACTTGGTGCCCGGATGCGTGTACATATAACTATATAGTAAACGCAGATTGGCAAACTTTTGCCAGTCATCTCCCGGCATCTTATAAATCATGGGAGATTTTCCATGCACCACTTCATCATGGCTCAGCGGCAACATAAAATTCTCTCCAAATGCGTATACAATGCTGAAGGTGAAATCATGCTGGTACCATTTGCGATGAATAGGATCTTTCTTGAAATAATCCAGCGTATCATTCATCCAGCCCATCATCCACTTCATACCAAATCCCAAACCGCCCATAAACGTAGGCCTCGATACGCCATAATGCGAAGTGGAATCTTCTGCGATAGTTTGTACATCGGGAAACAATGCATAAATGGTTTCGTTCAGCTTCTTCAAAAAGCTGATCGCTTCCAGGTTCTCATTTCCTCCCAGCTCATTGGGGACCCAGGCCCCTCTTTCCCGGGAATAGTCCAGGTGAATCATAGAGGCAATAGCGTCTACCCGCAACCCGTCGGCATGAAAACGATCCAGCCAGAAAACAGCATTGCTCAGTAAAAACGAACGTACCTCGTTACGGGCGTAGTTAAAAATATAGCTATTCCAATCCGGATGATAACCCTTGCGCATATCTGCATATTCGTACACATGCGATCCGTCGAAACGGAAAAGCCCGTGCGCATCATACGGGAAATGCGAAGGCACCCAATCCAGTATTACTCCTATATCCGCCAGGTGGAATGCTTCTACCATTTCCATGAAATCCTGTGGCGTGCCATAGCGTGAGGTAGGCGCGAAATAACCGGTCAGCTGGTAACCCCAGGAACCATCGAATGGATGCTCCATCACCGGCATCAGCTCCACATGGGTAAAGCCCATCTCTTTTACATAAGGTACCAGCATGTCGGCAATCTCCTGGTAAGAGTATACCCGTTCCGGATCTGCCGGATCCGGGCGACGCCAGGAAGCAAGGTGCACTTCATATACAGCAAATGGGCTATTCAGTGAATTACGCCGCTGTCGTTGGGTCATCCATTTCTTGTCATCCCACTCATAGTCCAGCGGATGCACAACAGAAGCCGTTTTTGGGCGCACCTCCCAATAATTGGCATAAGGATCTCCTTTAATCAACTCCTCACCGCTGTTAGACCGGATAAAATATTTATACAACGACCCCGCTTTCACACCGGGTACAAACCCTTCCCAGATGCCTGAATTGTCCCAGCGGGGCAATAAGGTATGACAGTAATGATCCCATTCGTTAAAATCACCCATAACGGCCACAAAAGCAGCATCCGGCGCCCACACGGCAAAATAGGTACCATTGGCACCTTCCACCTCCATCGGGTGGGCACCAAATTTTTCGTATAGCCGGTAATGTGATCCCGACTGAAACAACGTAATATCAGTGGAAGAAAACAGGGTAAAGGGCTCTACATACTGTATAGTGCGATTAGTATCTCCGGTCATAATAACGTGTGAATTGGGTGTCTTTATTAACAAGATAGTTTAATTTTTGGGAAAATGACAGATACAATGCAACAAGATATAAAAAAGAAAAGGTGCCCGCTTGGACACCTTTTCTTTTTATCGCTATTCCGGTAACGGAATTAGTATTTCTTTTTGTACGGAGGTTTGTTACCGCTGCCGAAAGACTCGCGCTTATCGCCGCGGCTACCGCCCGGGCGACCGCCTTCGGAACTCCAGGTTCTCTTACGGTTACCGTCGAAGCTGCGTGGACCACGATCACCACCGCTACGGGGCCGTCTGTCGCCATCCTGCGACATTTCAATCCGCACGCTACGGCCATTGTATTCCACTTTCTTGAAAGCTTCTGTTACCTTCGCCAGTTCGTCGTTCTCTACCTCAAAGAAAGAATATACGCCCTTCAGGTCGATACGGCCAATCTTATTACCACGTAAACCAGTGTTATCGCACAGGTAACGGAGCATATCACCACGGTTGAAATCATCTACTGAACCCAGGTTAATGAACAAACGGGTAAATTTACCGTCGCTTCTGCGTGGGCCCTTGTCATCACCTATACGGCGATCGTCCTTCGCATTGAGATCCGGTGCATCCTGGTAGTAATCCAGGAACTGGTTGAACTCCAACGAAGCGAAACGTTTGATCAGCTCTTCCTTGCTCATTGTTGCAAACTCTTCATTGATACGCTCCATATAAGGCTCGATCTGCTCATCGTTTACTACAACATTATGTACTTTATGCACCAGGCCAAACAGTTGTTTTTCACATACTGCAAAACCATCCGGCACTTCCGATTTCACAAATTTCTTTTGGATCACCCGCTCAATCTGGCGGATTTTACCAACATCGCGACTGCTGATAATAGCAATAGAGATACCTGATTTCCCCGCTCTACCGGTACGACCACTTCTGTGGGTATAGTTTTCTACGTCATCCGGTAAGTCGTAGTTAATTACGTGCGTTACGTTATCTACGTCGATACCGCGCGCTGCCACATCGGTAGCCACCAATACCTGTAAGGCTCTTTCACGAAAACGCTTCATTACCTTATCACGCTGTTGCTGGGTCAGGTCACCGTGGAGGGCATCCGCATTGTAACCATCTTTAATCAGCGATTCAGCGATTTCCTGGGATTCAATCTTGGTACGGGTAAAGATGATACCAAAAATCTCAGGATTGAAATCCACGATACGTTTGAGGGCCGCATATTTATCACGCGGACGCACTACATAGTATTCGTGTTCTATATTAACGTTACCACTGTTTTTACTACCGACAGTCAGTTCAAATGGATCTTCCATGTATTTCTTGGCGATCCGGCGAACTTCCTGTGGCATAGTAGCCGAAAACAGCCAGGTAGTTTTACCTTCCGGTGTATTAGATAAAATACTGTTGATATCTTCCTGGAAGCCCATGTTCAGCATTTCATCTGCTTCATCCAGTACGGCGTAACGCACATTTTCAAAGTTGATGGCGCCACGGTCGATGATATCCAGTAAACGGCCCGGAGTTGCCACTACAATGTGTACACCTCTTTTCAGCTCGCGCAGCTGTTGCACGATGCTGGAACCGCCATATACCGCTACGATGCTTACTTCGCCGAGGTATTTACTAAAGTTTTTCAGATCATTGGTGATCTGGAGACAAAGTTCACGGGTAGGACATAAGATCAGTCCCTGTGGTTTATTAATCTTCAGATCCAGCTGTTGCAGCAAAGGCAGACCAAAAGCTGCCGTTTTACCAGTGCCCGTCTGGGCAAGACCTACGAAATCGCGGTCACCTCCTAACAATACTGGTATTGCCTGTTCCTGGATGGGGGTTGGGGAAACAAAACCCAGGTCTGTAATTCCCCTTAAGATGGACTCTTGTAAGCCCAGTGATTCAAATGTTGTCATTGATTTGCATTAATCAAGCTCCGTCGGGAGCTGTGGATATGGCTTTTAGCTATTTGCTATCGGCCGTTAGAAATATTATTTCAGCTATCAGGTGTTTGCCATTAGCTGTGTGGCCGCCGGTGTTTACGGCTGGCGCTTGAATCGTGTTGCCTCGTTTATAAAAATAATGTGGCCGGAACGAATCGCCGCCGGGTCCCTACCCGTTAACTCAGCAGTTCGCCTTCCAGGTCGTAGTCGAACGCCTTGGTAATCCTGACTTCCACGAAATCGCCTGATTTCAGGCGTTTGGTGGTGTCAATGATCACCTCATTGTCTACTTCCACAGAGTCGAATTCTGTACGAGCCAGGTATCTACCCGCTTCTTTCTTATCTATAATTACCCTGAATGTTTTCCCTACTTTCTCCTGGTTTTTCTCAAGAGAGATTTCCTGCTGTACTTCCATGATTTCTTGCGCTCTTCTCTCCTTTTCTTCTGCCGTAATATCATCTTCCAGTTCATAGGCGCTGGTACCTTCTTCGTGGCTGTAAGTAAATACACCCACCCGGTCGAAGCGCATTCTTTCCAGGAAACCTTTCAGTTCTTCCACGTCATCCTCCGTTTCACCAGGGAAGCCGGCTATCAGGGTGGTACGTAAACAGATACCCGGCACTTTTGCCCGGATATTATGTACCAACTCTTCAATTTCTTCACGGGTAATCTGACGTTTCATGGCTTTCAACATGGCATTGGAAGCATGTTGCAAAGGCATGTCAATGTATTTGCAGATATTGGGGAACTCGTTCATCACATCCAGTATCTCCATAGGAAATTTGGTGGGATATGCATAGTGGAGTCGAATCCACTCCAGCCCTTTTACACCTGCCAACGCCCGCATCAGGTCTCCCAGGCGACGTTGCTTATACAGATCCAAACCATAATAGGTCAGCTCCTGTGCAATCAGCATGATTTCTTTTACCCCTGATTTTACCAGCTTTTCGGCTTCCTTTACCAGTTCCTCAATCGGTTTGGATACATGGCTACCACGCATCAGCGGGATGGCACAAAAAGAACAGGTACGGTTACAGCCTTCGGCTATTTTCAGGTAAGCATAATGAGAAGGGGTACTTAAAAGTCTTTCTCCTACCAGCTCTGCTTTATAATCTGCGTCAAATTTTTTGAGGATCAATGGCAGTTCCATGGTGCCAAACCAGGCGTCCACTCCTGCAATCTCTGATTCGAGGTCGCCCCGGTAACGCTCACTCAAACATCCGGTAACGTATACTTTATCCAGTTTACCACGCTGCTTCAGCTCTACTTGCTCCAGGATGGTGTTAATCGATTCTTCTTTGGCCTTGTCTATAAATCCGCAGGTGTTCACTACCACAATATTGTGGTCACGTTTAGCACTCTCATGTACCACGTCGATATCATTAGCCGCCAGCTGTCCGCTGAGCACCTCTGAATCCACCATGTTCTTGGAACAACCAAGCGTAATAATATTAACCTTGTCTTTCTTTAAAGTTTTTGTCTTCAAGCGCGAATGTTTTTAACAAGCGGTCAAGCATTCATTGAACCGCTACCGCCACGAAGACACACAGACACTGATTGAATTTAACAGCAGACTTACTGTATGTGACTTTGAGTCTTAGTGGGGGTTGAATAAGGAAGGTGCAAAGGTAGCAAAAAGAATTGATAATTAGAAATTTATACTAACTATCTGTTAATTAGTAACTTAGCTATTCCCGAACGTATTTATCAATGTAACTCCTGTAAGGCCTTTTCTGCACGCTGCCGGGCCATTTCTCTTTTTTTATGATACCACCACTTAGGCGCCATCTTAATCATCAGGTTATTCATGCCCCGTAAACCCACGATATGATATAACCCATTAAGTTTACCCAGCAGGCTGGGATCCAGGGCACGTAAACTCATGGCAAAACCGCCATCCAGGTATTCCATATGATGCCAGTAGCCGGCGGGCATAAACATCGTATCGCCGTGATTTAATATGGTGGTATAACCCCGTGCATGCTTTAAGGCAGGAAACTGGTCCGTATCCAGGTGTTCGCTCCAGTTTACAAAATTGGCAGCGCTCTCCACGGTAAATGGCATGCGGTAAATAAAAGGAGATTGATTGTTTTCTAATAATAATACCCGTTTACGGCCTATAAACTGGGTATGAAAGATATGTGACAGGTCAATATCATAATGCATATGTGCTACTGAACCTGCTCCTCCCACGAATAACATGGGGTATTTTTTTAGAAATCCCGATGCCAGCTCATCCGGCCAGGCAAAATCTTCTACCAGTTGAGGTGCATGCTGGAAGATATTAAATAGAAAAATGCGGAGGGCTACTGGTCCTTTTTCCACCATACTCAGATACTCACCAAAAGTGATGTAGTCATCCGCCCCGTTTACCAGGGTGTTCTCATTTGCCCGTTCATTGTTGTAAACTCCTACTGTCTTGTCTCCCACTATCGATTTGAAATAATCCCATGTCCACTTTGAGTATGCCGGCCAGTTTTGACTGAGTCCCGTTCCGGCAATAATAACAGGTTTACGTGGAGTGTAGTAATGCTTCTTGAAATCCGCTGGTGTAATTCCTTCAACTCGATCTATGTTTTGTACTATCATACTTACGAATTGGTTAAAAAAGGGTACAAAAAGGGAACAATATCAAATGTAATAAATGCAGAACTATTTTAAAGAAACAAAGAACGTGCTGGAAAGTTATAAAAATGTCCGGACTCCTTCATTTGGAGCCCGAACTTCATTTTACTTAAAGTGAAATATTAAATACAATTTATTTTAATTGACAAACAGGCAATGTAATTTACAGAAAATCAGCTATTTATACTAAACAGCGAATCTACGAAAGACTCTTTATTAAACACCTGCAAATCCTCCATTTTTTCACCTATACCGATATATTTTACCGGTATTTTAAACTGGTTGGCAATTGCGAGCACCACCCCGCCCTTGGCAGTACCATCGAGTTTGGTAATGGCCAGGGCCGTTACTTCTGTGGTAGCTGTAAATTGCTTGGCCTGTTCCAGGGCATTCTGACCAGTAGATCCGTCCAGCACCAGCAACACTTCATGTGGTGCCTCTGGAATCACCTTTTTCATTACCCGCTTGATTTTGCCCAGCTCATCCATCAGATGCAGTTTGTTGTGCAAACGCCCGGCGGTATCTATGATAATAACGTCTACATCTTTGGCAGCCCCGCTCTGCACCGTATCAAAAGCTACTGCTCCGGGATCAGACCCCATCTGCTGCTTTACAATAGGTACACCGGCCCTTTCACTCCAGATCGTTAACTGATCTACTGCGGCCGCACGAAAGGTATCCGCCGCCCCCAGCATCACAGATTTGCCGGCTTTCTTAAAATTATAGGCCAGTTTACCAATGGTAGTGGTTTTACCAACACCGTTTACACCGACTACCATGATCACATAAGGCTTTTTACCAGCTGGTATGTCGAAATCACGGAAGCCACTATCCGGCGCTTCTACCAGGAGCGCTGCAATTTCTTCCTGCAACATCCTGTTCAACTCACTGGTTCCCAGATATTTATCTTTTGCTACACGGGCCTCAATCCGGTCAATAATTTTCACAGTGGTATCTACTCCTACATCCGCAGAAATAAGGGCATCTTCCAGGTTATCCAATACTTCGGTATCTACGGTCGACTTCCCTGCAATGGCGCGTCCTATCTTACTCAGGAAGCTCTCCTTGGTTTTCTGTAATCCCTGATCCAGATTCTCCTTCTTTTCCCTGGAAAATAGTTTATTGAAAAAGCTCATAGTTAGTTTAGTTGGGTATGGGTGCCCCTTTTTGAGTGATCCGGCTGCCTTACTGCAGCACCTGTTATAATAAGTTGCTAAAATACGTCTTTTGTGTTAACAATCGCGAAGCGGATTTTACCCGCAGGTGGTTCATTACATGAATCATTCTCCCGGAATAATTCCGCCAAGGGTATTAACACAAAAAGCTGTCCGTTTAACGGGACAGCTTTTCAGTATTATTAGTAAAGCCGAATTACTTTTGGTTTATGTGCTCGAGGACTTTGTCCTTGTGCACGATAGCATCCTTAAAGGTGTAAGCACCGGTTTTAGGAGAGCGAACGGCTCTGATAACCTTGGTCCAAACCTTTGATTCAGCTGCTGCTTTAGCATCTTTTACTTTCGCGTTCTTTGAAGCTACTTTTGCCATAGTATACTATTGTTTTTATGGTCTAATGGCTAATTGGCAGTATGCAAATACAGCCATTCACCATCAACAATTACTTATTTAATTTCTTTATGTACAGTCACCTTTCTCAGGATCGGGTTGTACTTCTTCAACTCCAGACGCTCAGGAGTATTTTTCTTATTTTTGTTAGAGATATAACGGGAAGTTCCAGGCTGGCCAGAAGCTTTGTGCTCTGTACATTCCAGAATTACCTGTACTCTATTACCTTTTTTTGCCATTGTGTATTACAAATTAAGTGAGTCTTAGAATTAGATTTCCTGACCAGCTGCACGCAATTCCTTCACAACTGCATACAGACCTCTCTTGTTGATGGTTCTTAAACCGTCAGCAGATACTTTTAATGAAATCCATTTGTCCTCTTCTGCCAGGAAAAAACGTTTCTTTTGCAGGTTAGGAAGAAACCTTCTGTTTGTCTTGATGTTGGAGAAGGAAACATGGTGACCCGTAATCGGCTTCTTTCCTGTCACCTGACATACTCTTGCCATGATCTAAAAATTTAGGAATGCAAAAGTCCATATTTTTTACGGATTTTGCAAATATTATTAAATGAATTTATTCACATACGCATAAAAAACGGCCTTAACACCGGTTTTACTTAATAAGCGAACACAATGCAAAAGATTGATAACCATTAGATTATCGGACAAATTTTCATCTGTCCTTTTGCCTGATATTTTTTTTACAAAAGTACAATAAGACTCCGTAACACCGCTCCTAATCTTACCGCCTCCAACACACGTTGTTGTTCCGTTCCATGTTTCACTACGGCTTCTTCGTGGGAGGTAACACACATTTCACAGCCATTGAGGGCAGACACCACCAGGCTAAGCAGCTCAAAAAACTCTTTACCCAATACCGGGTTAGCCATAATGCTCATGCGGATACCGGCAGGTGTAGCGGTATAATATTCCTTATTTACGAAATGCCTGAAACGATAATATACGTTATTGGCAGCCATGAGGGAAGTACAACTCAATACTTCGGCCGTTTCTTTTTCTGTGGCGCCTTCCTGTACAGCCAGCTTTTCGAAGGCTGGCTGCAAATCGGCGTGCCGCTCATTAACGGCTACCGCCAATCCGATCAGGTAAGCTTCTTTCTTGCTTAATGTTCCCGCCGCAATAGCATTGGTCACATTAATCTTCAGATCCTTCAGATAACGAGCATCCACGTTAGCCAGTGACTGCAGTTTTCCGGAAAGATGCGCCCCCGTCAAACCTACCGTTTCCAGCAATTGTACTGCCGTATCCTGATTTGTAGTTGCAAACATAATATGTAGATTTTCTAAAAGAGGACATTTTATGCCGGCGCTTGGCCGGTGGCATAAAATATCCCCTTATAAAATAAGTAATGAATTAATTAAACGCTCAGGGTAGCTTCACCCTTAGTCCAGTTACAAGGGCACAGCTCATCTGTTTGCAGCGCATCCAGTACACGCAGTACTTCTTTTACGCTACGGCCTACAGACAGGTCGTACAGGGAAACCCAACGTACGATACCTTGTGGATCTACGATATAAGTGGCACGGTAAGCTACTTTTTCATTGGCTTCCAGGATACCCAGTTCAGTAGCAAGAGATTTGGAAGTATCTGCCAGCATAGGGAATTGTAAACCACGGAGGTCTTCATGATCTCTTCTCCAAGCAGCATGCACAAACTCACTGTCAGTAGATGCCCCGATCAATACTGCATCACGATCCGCAAAATCCTGTGCATGTTTGTTAAATTCAGCTATTTCGGTAGGACAAACAAATGTGAAGTCTTTAGGCCACCAAAACATCACCATCCATTTACCAGAGTTTTTCAGCTCTTCGGAAGACAGTTCATAAAACTCTTTACCTTTTTCGATGGAAACAACAGCCGTTTTTTTGAATTCGGGAAACTCTGACCCTACGGATAAGATAACATTTTTCATAATTACAATTCTCTTTTTAATTTACAGACTAATGATTTTTCTTCTTTGACGCCGCAAAGATCACATTACATTCATTATTAATCAAATAGATTTTAGAAATACGATATTGAGTTTCTCTATATATATGCTTTTTCGCTGCTACTACACGTATAGGTGGAGACATGCCCGATATACACAAAAAAAATATTATGGAGTTAACATTTTAATGCTATTTCTGTAACCTTTTGGCACGTTATTTAGTTATATAGGAGGACTTAATTATTAATATTTATAGCATGGAAATGAAGAAAAAATACATTTTACTGGTGGTTATAACGATTGGACTTGCTTTGATTCCGTTTATTAAAAACAGTATCATTAAACACGATGAATTTGACGCTACCCGAGATCTGTTCATTTAGTGTTTAGCGGGTCCCATTGACCGTTACTTAATACTGCCCCAAGGCGGGGTCGGGTTTCCATGCGCTGGCCGGTTCATAGTATTGCCAGATCGCAAATCCCACCTTCCGCAATAATTGCCATGCCTCATTATCATGGTTCCATCCCTGATCCTTGTTGTTTTTGGTAATCATACAATATACATAGTCGCCACGAGGCGCATTCACCATTATCACTTCCGAACGTGATTCATCCACCGCGCCATTTTTTGACGCGGTGCGAACGTTTGGGGGTACCTGTAATATTCCCTGGGCATCCCAGTAATTACGGGTAAGATTACGATACATCCGTTCACTGGCCGTTTTATTGATTACCTCTCCCCTATAGATCATTTCCATTAACCGGGCCATTTCGCGGGGGCTCGTCTGCCCCCAGCCATATGCTTCCCGGTTCGCCTCCCGCCCTTTGGTGCGGGAATTTACCCGCAAATGCTCGAAGCCCTGCCCCGCCAGCCACTGATTGATCACCGCTCCCCCACCGGCCAGCGATTGCAGCCACAAACTGGCCGTGTTATCGCTCATGGTCAGCATCAGCATCACCACCTTATCCAGTGCTATCTGTTCGCTGTCGCGAAAGGAACCTAATATGTCTTCCCCTTTATACAATAAGGAGTCCCGGTAGAGGAGGTTTTGGTGATATTGCAGTTCGCCCGCAGCCAGTTTATTGAAAATACCTACCTGGATCACCATTTTGATCATGCTGGCGGTAGGAAATACCGTATCGGCATTGATCGCCACGGTGCGGTCCTTTCCAAGGTGATGTACATAAATGCCCGCTACGCCATGAAAGGACTGCAACATGGGCTGTAAGATGGCAGTAAGGCGCTCATCATTCTTTTGAGCGCCCGCAGCAAAGCTGATGAAAGTAAGGCACAGCAGGATGGGTAACTTCATTGGATTCATACTACCAATATAATAAAAGAACGGGCTGTTTCCCGTATTTATCCTCAGGTAGTTTTATTAATCAGGTCGGCAAAACTCTTTACGCCGATCATTTTAGCAGAAGTATAGCCTTCGGCATATTCCACGCCCACCATTTTACCCAGCATCTTTGCCCGGTAAATAACACTGTCGAAGAAACCGGCGCCGGAAATATAGGTCTGCGGTTCGTGATCCTTCGGCGCCAAAAATTGTGAGCTGAAGCTGCGGATGGCATCCAGTTTTCTTTCCATCACCGGAGTAATATCTACTACGAAATCAGGCTCGTGGTAGCGGTCCTGCAGGAAATGAAATACCTGGGCAGGGCGCCAGGCTTCCTGCTCCTGTCCATCTACGGTAGTAATTACTTTTCTTAATCCGGCCAGGAAACAGCTGTCGGCAATCAGTTTGCCGGCCCTTCCATGATCGGGGTGACGATCGTCCATAGCATTGGCCAGTACGATGTCGGGACGGTATTTGCGGATGGCCGTAATGATGGCCATTTGCTCCATGGTGTCATTTCTAAAGAAGCCGTCGGCAAGACCCAGGTTTTCCCGTACTTCCAGTCCCATAATCTTTGCCGCATCCTGGGCTTCCTTTTCTCTCAATTCAGGGGTACCTCGGGTACCCAGCTCTCCGCGGGTAAGATCTACCACGCCTACTTTCATTCCCTGTTGTGCATGTATCATCAATGTGCCGGCACATCCCAGTTCCACATCATCGGGGTGCACGGCTATAGCCAGTATATCCAGTTTCATATGCTGTAAATTGAGGTGCAAAGATGGGAAAATATTTAATCTTCTGTGCTGGTAATGATCACACCGGCTTTCTTATCCATGATACGGTATTTATCCTGTAACACCGCTTCAGAAATTACCTGGAGGGAGCGGAATGTTTTCCGGTCGAGGGTCATAAATCCGGTTTCATTCACAGGCGTTACCGGGGTACCGTTCACGATAAAATAAAAGCTGCTGTCGTTGCCATATTTATGCAACAAGCTATCGTAGGCGGGAGATTGGCTGCTTAGCAATACATTGACGCGTTGGCGGGCAAAGGGTTTGGTTTCAATATATACTACGCCATTGGCGGCCTGGCTACCGTATTTCAGGATAGCTTTTGAGCCTTTGGCAATGGTAATAACACCGATACGATCCGGGGATACCTGGCCGATAGCAGTTTGCGTAACCACCACACTGTCCAGTATATATACCGGGTCGTCGTCTGCTACAGACTGGGCCATGGCCCCCATTGATATAAACAATAAGCTGATAAGTAAGATCCTTGCTTTCATAATAATCCCTTTTCCGGTTCAGGCGAATATTACGAAGATAGCTGAATTAATTGTAGGCGCGGTAGTGCTGGTACATTTCCAGTTCCTGTACGATGATTTCTATGTCGTGGTCTTCCTGTTTATCGTAGTCACTTTTGAGGTTGCCACCAAAGAAAAAGGCTACGGTTTGCCATACGCGGGCATTGAATCCGCCTTTCAGTTCCTTGATGATGTCGTAGCAATTCTGCCCGGTTTCCCGGTCAATCAGTTTCATCAGTACTTTTCCCTGGTACACGGACAAGTTTTCGAGCTTATCGCCAAATTCGGCTTTCAGTTCTTTTTCCTTAGTGGCCAGGTAAGCTTTCCGCTCTCTTTTACTATTCATGGTAGCCAGGCGGCTGTTCACGTCTTTCAATACCCGGGCGGCTGAGCGGGCGTAGGGATAAGTTACATATACTGCATTACGCAGACGACTCCAGCGTTCCCGCTCTTTACGCAATGCCTTCGGCATTTTTTCTACTATATCCACTATGGCGAGGGTGATAACAGGTATAGTGTCTTTTCCTACTACAATGGCGTGTAAAGGTATCACGTCTGCTCCATGCGCTTCCTGTGCCATCGCCCTTGTGTAGCAAAGGGATATGCCCATTAACAGGAAAGTGGAAACAAGAAATTGTTTAAGACGGAACCGCATAGATACCTAACGTTGCTTGTATGTATAATGTTATCACAAGTTATAAAAGATTTCAGATTTGCCGCTAACTAAATAGTGTCAGTGGATGGGTGTCAAATTAAGCTTATTTATAGCGAAATCACTGATAAGCTTTTCTACGCCAGGAACATCATGCGCCACCAGCGAGCAGCCCATTACATGCCCACCGGCATTGGGCACAGGAATGGCTTCTTTCAGGGAGGCAGGTGTCCCTAATGCTTCCTCCATTTGCAGGATAGCGGATACTTTTACGGTAGGGTCCTGGTGTTCTTCATCCTTATAATAATATAAGTTGAGCACCGGCTGGTGGATATTTTCAAATGTTTCCTTCGTCATAGAAGATTCCAAAAGGCTTTCCAGCTGTACTACTGCTTCCAGGCGGTAACTGTTGTACCAGTATTTGGCCACTTCCGGGTTGGTGTCTTTTCCCCGTCTGAAATCGCCTTTATTAACAAGCCGCGCCAGCTGTAGTCCCCAGGGATTATTAGCCAGGAATGCGAGGTTGTCATTGATCGCTATATTGGGCGACATATTGATCACAGCATATACATCATTGGGGTACGCAGCTGCCAGCTTGAGCGCCAGGGTACCACCGGTAGAAGTACCTACCAGGATAACTTTGTCTCCCAGGGCCTTGCCTATGCTCAATGCCTCTTCCGCATCTTTCCATAACCCTTCTGCCGTCATATGCAGCAAGGGATCGCTGGTATCGATGCCATGCCCGTCGAGCCGCGACAGGTAAAGGTTACAGCCGAATTTTTGTGCAAAATTGCGATGCACGGGATTTCCTTCCTCCTGGCTGGCGGAAAAGCCATGCAGGTATACCACCGCATAAGGTGTTTTATGGAACCCTGAGTCCTGCCACACAATGCGGGCCTGGTTATCAGGTTTGAGGAGGTGCCGGGATTCCTTCGCAGCTATATAGCTGTTGAGCGCCGGACCAGCCGCCGGAACGGGCGGTAAGACACGGCTATATACCGGATCTGCTGGTTTGGGACCCAACAGATATACCACCAACAATGTGGCAATAACGATGAGGGATATACGTAACCACCTGGGCATTACGAGGATTTTTAATAAGATTAAATGTAGATAAGATTTCTGATATGCCATACACGGCGGGAACATTTAATAAAGAAAAAATCCTCCAACGGACCAGCCGCTGGAGGATTCCTTTTATTAAATATCTCCCGGTTATCTTCTTATTCTCTGGAAAATACTCATAGCAGTACCTATAATCGTAATGATTATGCCCAGCCATAGTACATTGATATAAGGGAATATCATGGCTTTCATTACAATGTAGTCGTTGAAGCCCGTTGATTCCTTTACTTTCAGCTCAATCTTATTTTCCGCAGGTAAAATCTTAGAGAACCTTACGTTCAGCGACAATGGCGCCAGGGTGTCTTCCACACTGTACTGGTAGCTGCTGTCGCGGATAAAGTAAATGGGCTGTAACTTAAAGTGATCGTCTGTTTGGGTATATACTTCCAGTTCTGCTCCTACTGCCAGGTCGCCGTTTTGCGGAATATAGTTGCGGCTTTCCGGTTTGGTATTTAACCCTTTAAGCACCATGAACCCTTTGGAGAAGAAGATGGAATCGCCCTGTTTAATTTCATGCGTCACGTATGCTGTAGTATCCGCTTTTGCTTCTTCTTCCTTATTGGGCGCAGCCGATACATAAGTAAAGATATCGCGGGTCAGATAGTGGCGGGACGCAGGATTGGAAGAAATAGCGTTTTCCTTCCTGTTTACAAACGCATCCGGGTAAAGGGTAAATTTCTCCAGGATATTACCTGTTTGCTTATCCTTTTTCTCGTAGTGTACAATGTAATAAGTTTTCGGATCGCCTTGTGCGATAGAGTCGCCGGCATAGGTGACATGGTACTCACCCATCTGAACCGGTACATCTTTCGGCAACATGATATTTTCGCGCGGATTTTGCTTGCTTTCCTTTCTAAAGAAGCCGTCATTCAGCATTCTCATCTTATCCAGGGAAATTACTTCCATCCTGGATGAGGAGATCAATATGCCCAGCAACACCATCCCAAAACCGATATGCGCCACAGAAGCGCCAGCATTTTTGAGTTTGCCTTTCAGCCCGGAAAATATGTACACAAAATTACCTGTAATAGCATAAATGCTGGCAAAGAGCATCAGGTAAATGGCTGTCAGGAATCCTGCGCCATAGTTATCGTAGGTGATGGTCCCTTTCCAGGCTACCAGGCCGGTAAGCAGCAATGCCAGTACAGTAGGCACGGCCAGCTTCCTGGTCAGCTGTCCACGCGGAGTGTCTTTGTATTTCATGAATTGTACAATGGCGGTCAATACGCCCAATACAATGGCAATCCAGACCTGGATTTTATTATAGTGGAAAATAACATCCGATGGTGGCGCGATGTCATTCATTTTAAACAATGTTTTCAACCCAGTAGCGCTGAGCACTTTATTCCATACCGGGATAGAGGTAGTGAAGGTAATCTGGATGCCTGCAATCAGCAGGATCAGCGAACCTACAAACAGCCAGAACTCACGGGAGTAGCTGCTTTCCTCTTTCCGCACCGTAGGAATTTCTTTCCTGCGCATCACCAGCAGTGCAATAGATGGTATGGTAAATACCAGCATGGCAAACAGTAGTTGGGCGGTCATTCCCATGTCTGTAAAGGAGTGTACAGAGGTATCTCCCAAAATACCACTCTTGGTCAGGAAAGAAGAGTAGAGGATCAGGATATAGGAGATGAAAAAGAAGAATACGGTAGATTTCAGCGAGTGGCCGGTCGATTTATAAGCCAACAGGGTATGCACACCCGCTACCATGGTAAGCCAGGGCACCAATGAAGCATTTTCTACCGGGTCCCAGCCCCAGTAGCCGCCAAAGTTCAGGGATTCATATGCCCAGGCAGCTCCCATCATAATACCGGTACCCAGGAGCGCTACGGCAAAGAGTGCCCAAGGCTGCACTGGTTTTACCCAGCCGGTGTAGTCGCGGGTCCAGATGCCGGCAAAAGCAAAGGCAAACGGGATGATCATGGAAGCGAAGCCCAGGAATAGGATTGGCGGGTGTATCACCATCCAGTAGTTCTGGAGGGTTACGTTCAGGCCATTACCATCGTGGATATGCTCCATATAGTTAGGTGTCTGGAATATAGGCGCCTGTTGATTTTCAGCAGCCTGGCGGAGGAGCATGAACGGATTGCTGCCCACTTTATACCCCAGGATGAAAATACCCAGCAACATGCTGGCCATAATCAGCTGTGCCAGGGAGAAGGTGGTCATTACCGGGGCTTCCCATTTTTTGGAAGTACGGATCAGGATCACTCCCAGGATACTGTTCCAGATGCTCCAGAGCAGGAAGCTACCTTCCTGGTCAGACCAGAGGCTGGATAATAAATATTGAATAGGCAAGTCGCGGGAAGTATTGCGCCAGGCATATTTATATTCGAAATAGTGATTATACAGAATATGATACAGACAGGCAAAAACACCAATAACTGCGGCAGATTGTATAATAAAAGACCAGCGGGCCAGTCTTTTCCAGGACTCCTGTAAAACGGGATCCTTTAATTTAACCACGTTATAATAAGCCACGGTGGCTACCATGGATGCTACAAATGCCAGTATGGCAAAGAAGTGGCCTATCTGGCCTGGCAGTAAATGTTCCCCTACAAACTTCATAAAATTCCTCTGAGATGTGAATATTCCGGCATTTGAAAGCTTTCACGCGATACCGGCTTACTTCGGGAAGTAAGCTGATCACCTGTAAAACCCTCAAACAATTAAATTACAGTTGTTTATTGCCTACGACAACCTGGTCGTCCTTGTATTTGGAAGGACATTTCATCAGTATTTTGCTACAATGGAATTCATTGCCTTCCATTTTACCGGTGAGCACGATAGACTCTGCTTTTTCAAAGTCGGTAGGTTTAGCTCCGTAGAATACTACTTTATGTGATTCCCCGGTTTTATCGTGTACATAGAAGCTGAACAAGTTAGCATCTTTTGTTGGATCATAGCTCATGGCCTGGAGGGTATCGAGCTTACCAATAACATGGAACTCCTTCCCTTCCTTTTCCCTTGCGGTTGCGAAAGTTTCATAGGTACTGAAATCTCCCACCATTGTGACGATCACTCCAATTGCAATGGCAATTACCACCAGCAGAATAATATTTGTTTTTTTCATATGAAAATTATCTTCCCTATTTGACATAAGCGGCAAAACCCACTACCAGCACACGATTACACTTTCGTCCTTTTTGCTCCTCTCTAATTGTTTCCGATCGATCGGCAAAATTAAGTCAAAATGACCTTCCTACGGCAAATTTTATATAAAAGGCAATTCTTTTTCCGGGAAGGAAGGCTGGAAGTAAACAGAATCCTATCTTTGCGCCGAATTTAGAAAAGTACGATTTTATCATGGCAGATTTATCTCAATTTGACCCTAATTCAGTTGGCCTGCTGTCCAACAACGTTTTCGGCTTACCTTTTTCCGAAGAAGAAGCGCGCCTGGTATTATTACCAGTACCCTGGGAAGTAACGGTATCGTATAATAATGGTACTGCCCGTGGACCGGAACATATTTTCCGCGCCTCTTTCCAGGTAGACCTTTACGATGCGGATGTAAAAGATGGCTGGAAACAGGGTTTTTACATGCGTGAACCAGATAAGCACCTTTTGCTGCGCAGTGATTACCTGCGTAAGGAAGCGGAGTTGTACCTGAAATTCCTGACTGAAGGGGGAGATATTTCCGAAAACGAATTCCTGAAGAAAACGCTGGTAGATGTGGGTAATGGTACCCGTGCGATGAACGAATGGGTATACAACCAAACCAAGGCTTTACTGGAAAAAGGCAAACTGGTAGGCCTCGTGGGTGGCGACCACAGCACGCCCCTGGGCTTTTTCAAAGCTATTGGCGAAAACAAGGGCGAATTTGGTATCCTGCAAATCGATGCGCATTGCGATCTGCGCGATGCTTATGAAGGCTTCCATTATTCGCATGCTTCTATTATGTTTAATGCATTGGCCGAAGTACCGCAGCTCAGTAAACTGGTGCAGGTAGGTATCCGCGACTATTGCGAAGAAGAAGTAGATTATATCAATAATAGCGAAGGTCGGGTAGTGACCTTTTTTGATAAACAGATCAAAGAAAGACAATTCGAGGGTGAAACCTGGAAGTCCATCTGCGATAGCATTGTGGACGCCTTACCGCAACAGGTGTATATCAGCTTTGATATAGATGGACTGGATCCGAAATTATGCCCCAATACCGGTACGCCGGTGGCTGGTGGTTTTGAAGCAGAGCAGGTATATTATCTTTTCAGACGTGTACTGGAAAGCGGGCGTAAGCTGATTGGCTTCGATCTGAATGAAGTGAGTGCTTCCCATGATGAATGGGATGCCAATGTGGGCGCCCGGGTACTGTTTAAGCTCTGTAACCTGTTGATCAGTTCTAATTCTTAATCTTACATTTCCATTCATGCACCGTTTGCGCATCCTGCATCCTAATACCAGCAGCAGAATACGGTTATTACCGATTATGCATGGCCTCACCGGCATACTGTTTTTGTTTAATGCCATTGGCGTGTACCGTAGTCCGCAGCCCAACTGGTTCCTGGTATTTTTCTTCCTGGTAGTAGGAATAGCCTGTATTGGCTTCCCTTTTATGATGAGGAAATTTAAAAAGTTTACAGAAGCCAATACGGTAGCAAGGATGATAGAAGCCTTTATTTGCTTCACCGGCAGCCTGTATTTCCTGTCGCACCTGTACCCGGTTACAGCGTTGTTGCTATTTGCAGTAGGTAGTTGTATGGCCTATGTAGGTTGGATGGAGTACAAAATATTCCAGCCTTCTTATGTAACGATGGACAATACCGGTATTATCCTGCCTACCCTCTTTTCTAAAAGGCTGGTTGGCTGGAACGAACTGAATAACGTAATTTTGCGGAACGACCTGCTGACAATAGACTATAAGAATAACAAGATTTTGCAACTGGAAGTACTGGATGAGCTGGGGCAGGAACAAAGAACTGCATTAAATACCTTCTTTCAGAGCAGGGTTCAATAATTTATAAAATCACCCGATGTTAAAACAAACACCTTACATATTATATTCCGACGGTAAAGGAAATATTTTTGAAGATACCAGCATGTATGTTACCGGCCGTAGTGGCTGGGATGCATGGCCGGTAGAAGTGGATGAATGGATTGAATTACCGGAAGGAGGTAATCTGTATGAGTTGCCTGGCCGCCGCGGTATTGGCATCAATGCCGAAACCGGCGACATGCAGCTTTGTGAAAAGGGCTGGGCCGTAGCCGCCTTTATTCCGCCGGCTCACACTGGCTTTTACCTGGCAGCCTACGAAACCATGCCTGATGCGCCTACCCTGCCGCTGTTTTGTTACACCGCTGTGGGTTGGCTGGATGGTAAATTTTATGTACCAGCTACCCGCATTGAAGCCGATATCCGCCAGGAATGTGCAGGATTTGATGCCAAAAAAGTAAAACAAGGGGTAAAAACCCTACTGGAAGCGTATCCCCATAACCGCCTGGTACAGCACCTGGCTGAAAACTGTGCGCTGACTTATGAATGTCCTGCTGCCCGTAATTATTTTATGGGGAGATGGGAATGCCCGATTCCTTCTTCCCCAGCATGTAACGCCAATTGTGTAGGTTGTATTTCCTTCCAGCCGGAAGAAGAAAGCATTGTATCCACGCAAGACAGGCTGCGCTTTAAGCCCACTGCCGAAGAAATCGTGGAATATACGGTTCCTCACCTGGAAACAGCCCCTTACCCCATCGTGAGCTTTGGCCAGGGTTGTGAAGGAGAGCCTTTACTGATGTGGGAAACCATCCGTGAGTCGATTCTTGAAATACGCAAACATACGCCTAAAGGCAGTATCAATATCAACACCAACGGAAGTAAGCCGGATGCCGTAAGAGCCTTGTGTGAAGCAGGTTTGAACAGTATCCGTGTAAGTATGAACTCCGCCCAGGAAAAATACTATACGCCTTACTATCGTCCGAACAATTACACGTTCGATGATATTGTAGAGAGCCTGAAAGTGGTGCGTGAATTTGGCGGATGGACGTCTATCAACTACTTTGTGTTTCCAGGTATGACTGATAGTGCCGATGAATATGAAGCACTGCGCAAGCTGATTAAGGAAACAGGGCTGAACATGATCCAATGGCGCAACTTCAATATTGATCCTGACTGGTACCTGGGAAAGCTGGGTGTTACTGAAACCGGCGAATGCCTGGGGGTAAAACAATTACAGGAATTGATACGTGAAGAATTCCCGGACGTTAAATTCGGTTATTTCAATCCACCGATCGAACGTATTACCGGCGACTATATGAGCGATTTTGCCCACTAATTGATACGGCCTTTGGTAGTTTTCCCGGTTGTTTCCGGTCAATTGCCAAAGGCTATTTTTATTCCGCCACCTCTTCAAAGCGATATTGTCTGGCATAGGCAGAAGGCGACATCCCCGTCACCTTTCGGAACACCCGGTTAAAAGTAATAGGATTGTTGTACCCTGTAGCATAGGCCACTGCAGCAATACTATCGAAATCGCCGTTAATAATTTTCTTACAAGCTACATTGATCCTGATTTCATTCAGGAACTCGAGGTAGGTTTTGCGGGTATGTTTCTTAAAGTATTTGCAGAATGCATACGTTGTAAGATGTGCTACTCCCGCAATCTGGCTCAGAGAGATATTTTCTGCATAATGTTCCAGCGTGTACTGGTAGATATCATTCATGCGCAGGCCTTCCGATTCGCTGTAGGAATGGCGGGAAAAGCCGGTGGATAGCGATTTCCAGTCTTTCACCTGTTTGGAAAAATACACCAGCATGCCTACAAATGCCAGGAGTCGCTCAGCACCGGAAAGGCGGGAAATCTTTAAAATTTCCGCTTTCATCTTTTCCTCGTGTATGGCAGGTAGCTGCAGGCTGTTAGCCGTCAGTTGCAGAAATTTCCGGACGCTGTCCATTTCCTTCAGGGAAAATAATCCCTGCAACGCATGTTCATGATCGAAGAAGATATGGATGGCGTGGATATTCTTCTCCTGTAAATTTTCAAAATAGCGGGCATCCCCTTTAAACATATGCGGTTGGTTAGCGCCAATCACATAAATCTCCCCTGCCCGGAATGGCTGGGTATAATTACCTGCAATCAGCGTCCCCTCCCCTTTGATGATGAGGGTTACCTGGGCCTCTTTGTGCCGGTGCAGGTAGTTATAAAAGTAGGGTAAAATGTCTTCCTGTATGACCACCGCTCCTTCTTCAGCAACGGGGACCGTGAATTGAATGACTTTCATTAACCAATTTTACTAGTTTTTCTGCAAAATTACCGATTTGAAGACAATAATTGTAAAGTGTTGAACAATATTGGGTCATTAACACCTACTTCTCATGATGAATTTCTAATATGTAACGAAGCGGGAATTACTTAAATTAAAGCATTGTTTCATCTAAAAAATATAACCCACATGAAGAAGCATTCCTTTTTATCAGCGCTTTTCCTGTTATTACTGACCGCCAGTAGTTTTAGTTTACCTGGGGCTACGCCCAAAAAAGAGAAGAAGGGCAGCCATACAAAAGCTAAGAGATGTAGTCCAATTATTACTGTTTATAAGCAGGCATCTGCAACAGTATCGAGCATGCAGCTAACATTCGTGCCTACTGGCGCCTCGGTAATAGTTGCTAATCCGACCTTCCCTTATGTATTTCCTCAAATGGGGAATGGCGATTATGTTATCAAAGTATGGTTTTCCAGTGTGCCAGCTCAGGGGGTGTATGTAGGGCTCAATGATCTTTGCGCGCCGGCGGTCAATAAAGTCGCTACGCTTTCATTTTATGCCGCTGAATGTCTTACTCCATTTGATATCAATATTACCAATTATCAGTGTTTATAAAATAGCTGCCTGTATCCGTCTCCGCTTTATACGGCGGCGCCGGATGCAGGTACTGTTTTTTCTACTCCCAGCTTTTTTTGCACCCAGAGAAATCCTCCACCGGCCAGTAAAGACCCCAGCGCTGTAATAGCCCACCAGGGCTTAAATCCAAGATGTTGTACCACAAAGGCCCCTGTAGTAGGCGACACAATATTGGCGAGAGAATAGGAAATAGTATAAAGCGCTGCATATTGACCGCGGTTATGATCGCGGCTCCGGGCAATCCAGAAGCTATTCATAAACGGGAGACAGAACATTTCCCCAAAAGTGATGACCATCATAAATACGGCGGCGAGGGCCCAGAAAGGAGGCATTACCGACAATAACAGGTAAGCGGTACATACCATCACTGCGCCCCGCGCTATAAACACCAGGTTGGGCTTCGTCCCTTCCAGCCGGTATACCATCACCATTTCCAACACAGCGATCATAATGCCATTGAGCGACATAGTAAGTCCGATGGCCCACTCTTCCATGTGTATGATTTCTTTATAGTACAGGGGTACCATGCTGGTGAACTGGAACATACAAATGGCGCTGAGCGTAGCGAAAAACAGGAACCAGAGGTAAATATGGTCTTTCCATACTTTATCTTCCGGCTTCACAGCAGCCTTTATTGCTTTGGGCGGCGCCGGAACAGGGGGAAGGAAAATACGCATCAGGAGGGCCGCCACCATACAGGTGCCTCCATCTACATAAAAAAGCAGGTGGTAATTGAAACTGGCCAATATACCTCCTATGGCTGGGCCTACTGACCATCCAAGGTTAACGGCCAATCGGTTGAGCGCATAGGAACGGGTCCGGTTTTCGGGCGCGCTATAGGCCGCAATGGCAATACTGTTGGCGGGCCGGAAGGCATCACCTACAGAGCTCATCACAAATACACAGATACAAATTTGTTCAAACGTGCGCATTTGTCCCAATAAAACGAACAATAATCCGTTAGAGAACAAACTCCAGAATTGTACCTGGTAGAAACCTATTTTATCTGACAGCCATCCGCCCAGCAATGCGCCTACAATAGCGCCAGTACCAAAGCAGGCCATTACCAGCCCTGCCTGGGCAATGCTGAAGTGCAGGTGTTGGGTAAGGTAAACGGTCATAAACGGAATTACCATCGCTCCGCTCCGGTTAATCAGCAGCACGAGCGATAACCACCAGGTGGCGGGGGAAAGACCAGTATAGGCGTTTTGATAAAGTCGAACGGTTTGTTTTATAAGGTTCATAAAAATTGACTCAAATAAATAGCAAAAACAGGATTAACAGCATAGTTTTTGTAAAGATCCGGAATTCATCTTTTGGATAGTGATTATTTTTTCTGGCGCAAAAGATTAACTTTGGTCTAAACAGGCGCTCAATAAGGTTATCATGGAGGATAAAAACGGTAAAAAAAATATTCAGGCATTAGGGGTTACTATCGGCGTTCATGCGTTGCTGTTAGTAGCGCTCATATTTACCGGCTTTTCAGCACCTCCCCCGTTGCCAGACCAGGACCTGGGCATGGAAGTCAACCTCGGCACCTCCGATGACGGTATGGGAGATGTACAGCCCATGAATCCTAATCCTCCCAGCGCTGCGGCAGCGGAACCTGCCCCGGCAGAGAGCCCGGCCACTGCCGTCAAAGATAACAGCGAACCTCAACAAGATATTGCTACCCAGGATGAAGAAGAGGCGCCGGAAATCAAGAAGCCGGAAAAGCCGGTAGAGAAACCGAAAGAAATTCCTAAAAAATTAGAGCCCAAACCGGTTACCAAGCCCGTTAAGAAACCTACAGAAGCACCTCCCAAACCTGCGCCTCCGGCGCCTAAACCCAAAGCGGTATTTTCCGGTGGTACTGGTAATAGCGCCAATAGCGGTAATGGAGCCAACGGGTCTAATAATGCAACCGGGGAAGGTAATACGGGCAAGCCCGGCGATCGCGGCCAACTGGGAGGTAACCCCAACGGCGGCGGCTATACGGGCGGTGGCCTCGGCGGTGGTCGTTCAGATTTTCACCTGAACGGCAGAAGCCTCATCGGAAGGCCACAAGTAACCTACGACGGCACTGAAACAGGCTATGTAGCCATCAATATAAAAGTAGACCAACAAGGAAATGTGACATCTGCCACTTTTAGTATGAAGGGGTCTACCATCAGCAACCCGCAACTGATCGAGATTGCCAGGAAGGCCGCGAGAAGCGGACAACTAAAGTATAATGCCAATCCGGATGCGCCAGAAGAGCAATTTGGCACTATACGCTTCTATTTCAAAGCTGAATAATCTGTAATAATGACACCGGATACCCTTATTCATTTGCAGGACTGGTAAGTCTGATTGCAAAAAATACGTATTCACCGGCTCCTACATCTCTACCTATGACTATAAACATCAATATGCGCAAAGTTTGTGTGTGTTTTCGAGAAACCTATTTTTTATCGCCAACGATGATTGAAAAACTTAACCGTATCTTTTTCCGAGCCGCAGCATTGCTATTATTGCTGCCCGCTACTACTATTGCGCAAACATTTCCGGGATATAATAACAGCACTTACGCCGGTGTTCACGGCGTTCTGTCCAACCCCGCCAGTGCGGCGGGCTATCGCTACAAATGGGATGTAAATATTGTTGGCGTCGATGTAAATGCGGGCAATACCTACGCGAGTGTGCCCAAATCAGTCTTGTTCCATATGCCTGATACCTTCCGGCTGGGTAGAGATTACTTCCTTGACGAGGGCGCCAACCGAAAGCAGAATGGCTGGGAGATGGCAGAAGTGGTATTGCCTTCCGTACTTTACAAAATTGATGAAAAGCAATCTGTTTCCTTCGTATGGCGTATGCGCAGCAGCAGCAACGGCGGCAATGTAACTACGCCTATTGCTAATTTTTTCGGTGTCAATTTCCCCAATCCGGCATTCGTAGATAAAAGTCTGAGTATTCCGCAGGTAGGCGTGTCTTCTCACATCTGGCATGAATTGGGACTCAGTTATGCACGGGTGATCAAGGAAACCTATTCAGGACGCTGGAAAGCGGGTGTTACCCTGAAACTGCTGAGCGGTGTGGCCGCCGGGTACGCAGCGGTAAAAAATGTAGACTTCCAGTTAAACAATACCCATGATGGCACCATTACCAGTGGTACCATGTACTACGGTTATAATAAAGAGCTGGACGACTGGCAATCACCTGCACAAAAAAACCTGCACCTGTTTCAAAATGCTGGAATTGGCGCCGATATCGGCGTGATATACGAGTATCGCCCGGATAATGGCGGCTTCGGCGAATACGAAGGCTCCGATGTGGATGACTATCAATTTCGTATTGGCGTTTCCATTACAGATATTGGTCGTATTAAATATAATAAGGGCGCTATCAACACCGATTTGAGCCTGGTAAAAGACCATGTAGTGCCCAATGATTTGCAGTATAAGAAGAATGAAAGTTTGCAACAATATGCCCGGCGGCTGAATAACTACTTTACGCCGCTGCCAACTGATTCTACCTTCAACATGACCTTACCTACTGCGCTCAATTTAATGGGCGATTACAATATAGATGGCCGTTTCTTTGTGAGCGCACAAGCGGTGATAGCCCTTACAGCGGGACAACGCGACATTACCAAAACTTATGCGCTTACCCAATTTAATATTACGCCCAGGTATGAAAGCTACCTGTTTGGTGCTTACCTCCCATTCACCATTAATCACAATGGCCAGGCAGATGTAGGCGCGGCCATTCGCATCGGCCCCCTGGTAGTTGGCTCAGGCACAATTTTTACGAACCTGCTTGAAAAGCATATCGATCATGGACAGGCTTTCGTAGCTTTGCGTTTAAACTCAAGCATGTTTAAACGGGGCGATGGCAATGGTGGAGGCATCTTCCAGATGCGCAAGCGCCAGGTTGGCTGCCCGGTTAATAATAATTAATATGGCCTCTTATAAAGAAACGCTGGATTATCTATATGCGCAGCTGCCCATGTTTACCAGAGTGGGCGCCAGTGCTTTTAAAACGGATTTACACAACACCCTGGCGTTATTGGAGCAACTTCAACAGCCACAACACACCTTCAAAACCATACATGTAGCCGGCACCAACGGGAAAGGCTCTACCAGTCATATGCTGGCAGCGATCTTTCAACAGGCGGGCTATAAAACAGGATTGTATACTTCTCCCCATTTACTGGACTTCAGGGAGCGTATCCGCATTAATGGCGCCATGGTACCAGAAGAGTTTGTAGTGCGTTTTACAGAAGACATGCATACGCATATTACCGATATTGCGCCCTCCTTTTTTGAGCTGACGGTTGCCATGGCTTTTCAATATTTTAAACAGGAAGCGGTGGATATCGCCATTATCGAAGTGGGCCTTGGCGGGCGGTTGGACAGTACCAACGTGATCACACCGGAACTGTCGCTGATTACCAATATCAGCTATGATCATAAAAATATGCTGGGAGATACTCTCCCGGAAATTGCGGCGGAGAAAGCAGGCATTATAAAGCAGGGTGTACCCGTTGTAATCAGTGAAACCCAGCCTGAAGTACAGGAAGTATTTATTAATACTGCACAATCAAAACAAGCCCCTATTCACTTTGCCGACCAGGAATGGATGGAGTCTTCCAGCGCTATTGAAGGCCATCACCTCAACCTGATGCTGATGGACCGGCAACAGCAGCAAATGCGGAAGTTTCAGCTCGACCTGAATGGCCAATACCAGGAAAAAAATGTGATGGGCGTTTTGTCGGCCGTGAAGTTATTGCAACAACAAGGCTGGCATATTACATGGGAACATGTTGGCACCGCACTTTCCCATGTAAAGAAACTTACCGGCTTAAGAGGGCGCTGGGATGTTATTCAACAACATCCGCTGACGGTATTGGACGTAGGTCATAATGAAGCTGGCATAAACGAAATTGTGGAACAGTTAGGGCATGTCAATTACCAGCAATTACATATTGTAGTGGGGTTTGTAAAGGACAAGGAAGTAGAAAAGGTACTGCCTTTGTTTCCAGGTACCGCTCATTACTATTTCTGCAAGGCGCAGATTCCCCGTGCACTGGACGAAGTAGCACTGGCGGAAATGGGCGCTGCAGCCGGCTTACAGGGTCATGCCTACCCTTCTGCGCAGGCAGCCTTACAGGCAGCACGGCAACATGCCAAGCCGGATGATATGATATTGGTTTGCGGAAGCTTTTTTGTAGTGGCAGAAGTGATGTAACATTACTTCATGCCCATTTTACCCAGGTGCAGCAGCGCATAGAAGATACAGGTAGTATGCAGGCTGTGTACTATTTTGTTGTCGAGCAGGAGTTGCTGCAGCTCACCAATAGGCATTGTCACCACTTCTATTTCTTCATTGTGGTCCAGCTGCTGTTCCTGTACTTTTACCCCGCCGGTGGCCAGGAACATATAGGTGTAATTGTTGCTGGATGCGGTATTAGGCGCAATGGTACCCAGTTCTACCCATTCTTTGAACTCATACCCGGTTTCTTCCAGCATTTCCCGTTGCATCGCAAATAAAGGAGAAGGGTCTGAAGGATCCATCGTACCTCCGGGGATTTCCAGCAAAGTTTGGCCGATGCCATGGCGGTATTGACGGATCATGATCACCTGTCCATCTTCGCGGATGGCCACGCCATTTACCCAATTGTTATATTCCAGTACATAATAAGGCTCTACAATTTTACCCAGAGGGGTTTCACATTTATCTGCCCGGGCGGTGAGCCAGGCGTCTTTAAACAGGTATTTCGAAGAGAGTAGTTTCCAATCCATAGTCATCATATCTGTACGTTACCAATCCATCCTTTCTTTCAGGCGCAGAATATGCTCCAGATGGTGTTTTCCATGCCAGGCATAATTTGCCGCATGTGTTTTGAGATTATGTTGGGTACCGTTGGCCGGGTGTATAAAAGTCCGTTCCCAGTCGGCCTCCTCCAGCCGTTCCATGAGGTTGGTCCAGCGGGTATGCAGGGCATGCAGCAGCGTAATGGAAACATTGATGGGGGTAGCAGCTACATCTGGCAATAGCGCCCAGGCGCCTTCCTCATATGGCTTGATCACCGGCTTATCTTCCGTGAGGGCCAGCTTCATACGGGTATATCCATTCATATGGCTGTCGGCCAGGTGATGTACCACCTGTGCTACCGTCCATCCTTCCGGGCGATAGGGCGTTTGCAGCTGGTATTCGTCGAGGTGTTGTACCGCAATTTCTATCAGCTGTGGCAGGTAGTGAATATCTCTTATAAAGCCCTGCAACATGGCGGGTGTGTATGCCGGCAGTGGCTCAAAGCGGCCAATTGGATATTTGAGTGCTTCCATCATCTATTCCTCCCGGAGGTCTTTACCAGTGAGATGAATAAATACATCTTCGAGGTTCGCTTTCTTCACTTCTTTCCTTCTTTCGAAACCGGAAGATACCAGGTTATCGATGAGTGCATCCGGCGAATTGATGGCGATGATGCGGCCACTGTCAACGATGGCGCAGCGATCGCAGAGGAATTCTGCCTCATCCATATAGTGGGTGGTGATGACTACCGTAGTGCCCTGGTTGCGTACCTGTTGGATAAGATCCCAGAGATTGCGCCTGGCCTGGGGGTCTAACCCGGTGGTAGGCTCGTCGAGGAATATGATCTGTGGCTTATTAATCAGGGTGGTGGCAATAGAAAAGCGTTGCTTTTGTCCACCGGAGAGCTCTTTAAACTTTGCCTTGGCCTTGTCTTCCAGGTTAAACATTCCCAGTAGTTTCATGGGCTCTACAGGCTGGTTATACAACCCTCCGAACATCTCAATGAGTTCTACCAGGTTCAGCCCCGGGTAGTATCCTGAACTTTGCAGTTGTACGCCAATAATTTTTTTGATTTCGTTCGGGTCTTTGTCGAGGTCGTATCCTCCTACAATCACCTTTCCCTCGGTTTTATCGCGCAGGGTTTCAATAATCTCCAGGGTAGTGGATTTTCCGGCGCCGTTAGGGCCCAGCAGGCCAAAGATCTCGCCTTCATACACCTCAAAGCTGATTCCTTTTACCGCCATAAACTCCCCGTATTTTTTTACGAGGTTGTTTACTTCGATGATCTTTTTCTTTTCCATGGGGCCAAAGTACGGAAAAAAGCAGAAAGCCTAAAGCAAAAAGCCGTTGAAGCGAATGATCCGGCGAATATTCGCTAGTTCACCCGCTTCAACGGCTTTTTGCTTTCAGCCTTCGGCTTTATTGCTTAATAAAGACTTGCGTAAAAAACGTTATCCGGCCTTTATCTGCCGTGCCTATGCCGATCAGGGTATAGTCGCCCAGCATATTCCTGCGGTGGCCGGGGCTTTTGATCCAGCCGTTTACTACGGCTTCGGCATCGAGGGTGCCATAGGCCACATTTTCAGCGGCGCTGCTCACACGGCCCATCTTCTTAGACACGTTTGCCACGCGGTCCTCGAATCCTTCGTGTCCGAACCCGGTGCTGCCGTTGGCCATATCGCGGCTGTGGCGGCGGGCCTGCTGACTGATCGTTTCATCGAGTTGCAGGGGCTTCAGACCTTTGGATTGACGGAACTTGTTGGTGTAGTAGAGGATTTGTTCATCCATGCTACCTTCCCCGTTATGGTCGCCCTGGTGGCTGGTAACACGTGAGCACGCATTTACCTGGAAGAAAGCCAGCATGGCTACAAACAGTAAAAAGATCCGTTGGTTCTTCAAAATCGACATAGAACTAAAATGGTTAATAATTAAAAATAAATAATGAATAGTACTTAATAAGACTAATAAATTAGCCGGGGGTTTAGCAACTGTTATACCAAAAATTAAAAACGGTGTGAAATGAATATTTTGTATTCATTCCACACCGTTTTTATAAAAATCTTTTCCCCTATTCGTTGACAATATGCAGCCAGGTATCCATCATATTTTTGGACCCGATAAAAATAGGTATGCGTTGGTGTAGTTGCGCTGGTTTCAGCTCCAGCAGGCGTTGTTTACCGTTGGCCATAGCCACGCCGCCCGCCTTTTCCATGATAAATGACATGGGGTTACATTCATAACACAGCCTTAAACGGCCGGATACCCATTTCCCATAAGCAGGGTACATAAAAATACCGCCCTGTATCAGGGTACGGTGTATTTCAGCCACCATACAGCCTACAAAACGATGGCGGTAAATGCGGTCGTTTTCATTCCTGGCCATAAAGTGATCGATTGATTTGCGGATCTTTGCTTCGTAAAGGTGGTAATAGCCCACATTCACAGAGAAAATATCGCTTTCAGGGGGGCATTTAAGATTTGGATGCGACAGGCAGAACTCTCCAATAGATGGATCCAGGGTAAAACCCTGTACACTACGTCGGGTTGCATATACCATCATCGTAGACGAACCGTAGATGATATAACCGGCAGCAATTTGCCGGGTACCGGGTTGAAGAAAGTCCTCCAGCTCGCATTCCGTACCTTCCGGGGTTAGCCGGCGATATACAGAGAAAATGGTACCGATAGATACGTTGACATCTATATTGCCGGAACCATCCAGGGGATCCATTAGCACCACGTATTTAGATTTCTTGGAGTGCTCATCGTTGAAGGCAATGAAGTTTTCGTTTTCCTCGGAAGCCACGCCGCAGCAGTAAATGCTGGTTTCTAATGAGTTGATGAATTGTTCATTGGCAAATTCATCAAGTTTCTTTACCGATTCACCCTGTACATTGATTTTACCGGCTTCTCCCAGGATATCGGCAATACCTGCCTTATTTACCTCCACATTTACACGCTTAGCCGCCAAACCAATATCCCGCAGTAAGCCGGATAATTGCCCTGTTGCGCCCGGGTAATTACGCAACTCCTGGATGGTAAATTCATCCAGGGTCATAACTTTTTGCTTAAGATTCATAACGTTAGGTTCTGTCACGAAATTAACGGAAATGCCCTTATTTTAAGAGAACTGTCATTTATCTGCAAACAGATTTTAAAACAATTCTAAACTTGTCTTACTTTGCCAAATAATTTTTTAATAGAAGATAAACTATCATATGAAGGTTTTCAAGTTTGGTGGCGCAAGTTTAGAAAGTGTTGAACGTATCCGGCAAGTGGCGCAGATCGTACAGTCATTTCCTGACGAAAAGCTCCTCATTGTTATTTCTGCAATGGCAAAAACGACCAATGAGCTGGAAAAGGTGGCAGAGAACTTTTTCCTCCGCAAAAGGGAAATCGCTGCGCAATTGTTGTTCAACATCGAACAACATCACCTCAATGTGGCGGAGGCGTTGCTGGGCAATCGCCAGCACGCTCTTTTTACACAGCTGCAGCAGTTTTTTACCGAGGCCGAATGGACGCTGGGCGAAAAGCCTATGCGGACCTATGACTATTATTATGACCAACTGGTAGGCCTGGGTGAGTTACTCAGTACCTCCATTGTCAGTGCGTTTTTCAATAGCATAGGGCTCACGAATACCTGGGTGGATGTGAGGGATGTATTTCGTACAGACGACAACTTCCGGGATGCCAACATTGACTGGGTTTATACACAGCGGCAGGTGACCGAAAAAGTAGCCCCACTGTTCAACAGCACTAACATCGTCATTGCACAAGGCTTCATAGGTAGTACCGACCAAAATGAAAGCGTTACCCTGGGCAGGGAAGGCAGTGACTATTCCGCCGCCGTTTTTGCCAATATGCTCGATGCGGAAAGCCAGACCATCTGGAAAGACGTAGAAGGGTTAAAAAATGCGGACCCCAAACTGTTTCCCAATACCGTAAATATCCCGGAAATCAGTTACGGCGAGGTGATAGAAATGGCGTATTATGGCGCCCAGGTGATACACCCTAAAACCATTAAACCGCTCCAGAACAAACAAATTCCTTTGCTGGTAAAATGTTTCCTGGACAAAAACCTTCCCGGTACCATTATCAAGGAAACTGCCGACGTAAAGCAGCTCCCTCCTATTATCGTACTGAAGAAGAACCAGGTTTTATTAAACATTACCTCTAAGGATTATTCCTTTATTACGGAAGATAAGATCAGCGATATCTATGAAATCTTCCATGGATTGAAGGTGAAAATCAACCTGATGCAAAATGGGGCCATCAATTTCTCCTGTTGCATCGATAATAACCCGGAAAAAATAGAGCTGCTGATAAAAACCTTGCACCAGCAATTCAAAATCGTTTATAATGAAGGGCTGGAGCTGCTGACGGTACGTTATTACCAGGCCAGCCTGCTGGAGGAACTGAGCAACGGACATACCATCCTGTTGGAACAACGCTCTCCGGCTACCATACAGCGTCTCTGGAAAAAATAAATTTATCCAGCAAAATTATTTCTCTTCTTCGTGCAACTTTTTTCGTGCCTGTTCGTCTTTAGTAAAAATGTGGTATGAAAAAAGTTGCTATTCTTTTATGTCTGAGTTCCTTAATAATGCTGTTGCTGGCATTTGGAGGGAAAATAGCAAACCATGGCCACCTTTCGGCCAAAAACCCGGATGAACTTCCTGTCTACCTGATTACCCTGGGAAACTTCCAGGCTCCCTCTTCCTGTACTGCCAATACCCAGTCATGTGTAGCAAATGACAATGCACAAATGCCCCTTGGACAAATACAAAATGTGCTGAAAATGGCATTGCAGTATTACGAAGATCAAGTTAAAATTAGCAAATAGTAGATTGTAAGGACCCGACCCAATATATACAGGAAATAGCTTTTGAGAAATTAACAACGGAAACGATCGTATGAAAACAATCATCGTCGCCCTGGGAATGCTTTTTTGCTGCGTAGCCCCTATGTTCGCACAACAACCCATCACAGGAAAGATTACACTGACAATAACAGATAATAATGGGAAACCGCTTCCCTTTACCAGCGTAATACTGCGCAAGGTGAAAGACTCCAGCCTCGTTAAAGGAGAAATGAGCGCTGAAAACGGCGGCTGCGCCTTTCAACAAGTGTCCCATGGACACTATTTCATCCAGGCCTCCCAGGTGGGATATACCACTACGTACACGAAGCCGTTCCAGGTAGATGCCACCCATAAAGCCATTGCCCTGGGTAATGTATTATTGCCGCCACTGGGCAAAAACCTGCAGGCAGTGAATGTGACGGCACAAAAGCCCCTGATCGAAACCGCTGCCGGCAAAACCGTGATGAATATCGAAAACAGTGTAAGCGCTGCCGGTAATACTGCGCTGGACCTGCTCCGCAGGGCGCCGGGCGTACAGGTGGACAATAACGAAAATGTAACGTTGAAAGGCCAGAGCGTAACGGTTATGATAGATGGCAAACTGACCTATCTCAGCGGGGAACAACTCACAAACCTCTTAAAAACCACACCGGGAGAGAGCATTGCCACGATAGAAATACTGACCAGTCCTTCTGCCAAATATGACGCTGCCGGTAACGGTGGAATCATCAACATTAAAACTAAAAAAGGAAAACTGACAGGAATCAATGGTGCAATCAATACCACGCTTACCCAGTCTAAATACGGCCGTTATGGCGTATCAGGGAATATTAACTGGAGAACCGAAAAGTTTAATCTCTTCGGCGACTTCGACCAGGGCGACTATCCCCGGATGGTTACCCGCAAATATGACCGGTTGTTCCAGGAAACTGATGGCAGCGTTACTTCCCTGGACCAGAGCATTTTCCAGCGCAACCGCTTTAAAAATAACTACCTGAAAGTAGGATTGGATTATTTTCTTACCGAAAAACATACCATCGGGATACTGGCCAATGGCTATAAAAACGCTTTCAGTAACCAGATATTCAGTGATGCCTTTCTCGGTAAACAGCATATGACACCGGATTCCGTCATTCATAGCCTTACCACCAACAACAATAAATTCGACAACATAGCCCTCAACCTCAATTACAAGGGGGTATTGGATACCGTAGGCGGACGGGAAATCAGCTTCGATGCAGACTATGCTCAATTTAACAACCACCGCCTGATGCAGCTGAATGACAGCCTGTATGATCCCCATTCCAATACGAGCCGTAACCCGAATAGTATTCGCACCAACGGTAATACCCAGGTAATCATTAAAAGCCTGAAAGCGGATCTCAGCTGGCCTATAGGCGCGTCGGGAAAACTGGAGACCGGCGCCAAGGTAAGCTTTGTTACCACCACCAATGACCTGCGATTTGATTCCCTGATGCAGGGCGCTTACAAGCCGTCCCTCTCACAGAGCGATCGTTTTAATTACCAGGAAGATATTTATGCCGCCTATGCCAGCTTTAAAAAGCAGATACAAAAAACGGGGGTACAACTGGGATTGAGGGTGGAGAATACCCGGTCGGCCGGACGCTCTTTTACTACCGATACCTATGTAAAACGGTCTTATACCGATTTCTTCCCCAATATTGGGATAGAGCAAAAACTGGATGATAAAAATAAACTCAGCCTGGCCTTATCCCGCAGGATAGAACGTCCGGGTTATGGGCAGCTAAATCCATTTATGTTCTATCTCGACAAATACACTTACTTCAGGGGGAACCCTTACCTGCGGCCACAGTATAGCAATATTGCCGAGCTGTCGTACACCCTGAAAGATAAGTACATTGCTACCTTCCGGTATAGCCGGATAAAAGATATGATGGAGGAGTTTATTACCCAGGATGATAGTACCAAAGCCTCCATCAGTACCGAGCGGAACTATGACAAGACCGATTTCTACGGCCTGATATTTACTATCCCGGTACAGGTCACCAAATGGTGGAGCAGTGATAACAACGTAGAGTTTTCCTATAACAAGTACAAATTTGAAGACCCTACTACCAGTGAGCCTTACAGCCGGTATAATTTCCATGCCTACGTAAGCAGCACCAATACTATCACGCTGCCGCATGATATGAAGATGGAAGTAATGGGATACTACAACTCTCCTTTTATCTTCGGTATGTTCAGGGGGTATAGTCAATATAACCTGAACCTGGGAATACAGAAATTATTCCTGGATAAGAAGCTGACCGTAAAAGCGAGTTATAATAACATCCTGCGTAATGAAAGCTATCGCGGCGCCGCAGAGTTCAAGAACCTCAACCTGGGCATCTTCAATACCTGGCAGTTCAGGACCTTTAACCTCTTCTTCAGCTATAAATTCGGCAATGCCAGCATTAAGGCTGCGCGGGAAAGAAAAACAGGCACTGCCGACGAGCAGAACAGGGCCGGATGATCAGCTTAAAATGCGCATCATTTGCTGTATCAGCTGCATCATGGCAGTAGGGTACACGCCCAGCCCAATCAACAATACCGTTAAAATACCCAGGGTAATATTCCCTGCCATAGGTAACGCCGGTACCACCGTTGTTTGCTGTCCCGGTACAGGCACAGCAAACATGGTGGCTACCAGGCGGATGTAATAATACAAACCTATTACGCTATTGATGGCCAGCATAAATAGCAGGAACCATTGATGACCATTTACCCCGGCCATTACCACGTAGAACTTACCAATAAAACCTGCTGTCAACGGGATACCGGCCAGTGACAACAACATCGCGGTAAATACCGTAGCCACCCATGGATAACGCCAGAACAGCCCTTTGTAATCGGCCACTGTTTCCGCATCCTGCAAACTACTCGACATTACGATTACTACACCAAAAGCGCCTATGCTGGTAATAAAATAGGCAACCAGGTAAAATGCTAATGCCTCCAGACCCGTTTGCACGCCCGACAAAAATGCCACCAGGATATATCCCATATGTGCAATAGACGAGTATGCCAGGATACGTTTAATATTTTGCTGGGTAAGGGCCAGCCAATTGCCGGCAAACATGGACGCCACTGCTATAATAGCCACCATCCACCACAACATGGGATAATCATTACCCTGGATATCCTGGTAAAATCGGATCAGCAATACCAGCATAGCGCCCTTGGAAACGGTAGCAATAAAGGCTGCTACGGGCAACGGCGCACCTTCGTATACATCTGGCGCCCACATGTGAAAAGGCACTACCCCCAGCTTGAACCCTACTCCTATCAGCATCATCCCGAAACCAGCCATGACGCTTACCGGCAAATACCCCGCCTGTCGCAGTGCCGCTCCGATTCCCGGAAAATCCATATGCCCGGTAAAAGCGTATACCAACGCCATTCCAAACAACAGGAACGCCGATGACAACGCCGCCAGCATCAGGTACTTAATGCCCGCCTCGTCGGAGCGCTCACGGGCACGCAAGTACGCAATGAGTCCATATAAGCTGATACTCAGTATTTCCAATCCCAGGAACAGCGACATAAAATGCCGGCTTACCACCAGTACCAATGCCCCGATGGTGGCCAATATCAACAGCATGTAATACTCCTCCTTGCGCTCCTCTCTTTCTTCAAAATAGTTAAATGACAGCAACAGAATGATCAGCCCGGCGGTTAGTATCAGACCCGTATTGAACAGCGAAAATTCATCGATTACCAATAACGGAGGTACCGGATGGGGAATGTATTTAATAGCTGGTATTACAGCCGCCATCGACATTAAAAACGCGATAATGGCAAAGCTGTATACCATACGGTGATTACGCCATATAGCCACCAACAGCATCGCGATCACCGATGCCGCGCAAAGTGTGATCAGGGGTCCCAGGCTTAAGAAATCAACGAATGACATAAGCGGTGTTTTGAGTGGTGTTGAGAACCGGCTGCGGATGAAATCCCAGCCAGCAGATAACAATAACCAGTGATATAATGATCACCAATTCACGCCCGTTAAGATCCCGTATGGCATATTGCCGGTCGCAGGGACCTAAAAAAACTTTCTGCATCAGGCGCAGGGAATAGGCGGTGGCAATCACCAATCCAATCGTAGCCAGGATCGTAAACAGGTGGCTGGCGGGCCAGCTGCCCAACAGGATCAGGAATTCAGCGATAAAGTTGCCCAGGCCCGGTAACCCGAGAGAAGCCATTACAAAGATCAAAGCGGCACTGCCCATTAAAGGCATCCTTAACCAGAGCCCTCCCATTTGCCACAGGTTGCGGGTATGGATCCGTTCATACAAAGCGCCCGCAATGATGAAGAGCGCCCCTGTGCTGATACCATGGGTGATCATTTGCATCACTACTCCCTGGTAGGCTATTTCATTAAAAGCGAATGCCCCAAGCAGCACAAATCCCATATGACTCACGCTGGTATAGGCGATCAATCGTTTGAGGTCTGTTTGTGCAAACGCCAGCATGCCTCCGTACAGGATGCCTGCTACTCCCAGTAACATCGCCAGCGGCGCTATTTCTGCTGCAGCAGCCGGGAACAGCGGTAATACAAACCGGAGGATACCATAGGCGCCGGTCTTCAATAATAATCCGGCCAGCACCACGCTACCGGCGGTAGGCGCCTCTGTATGTGCATCCGGCAACCAGGTATGGAAAGGCACCGCCGGTAGCTTCACTAAAAAGGCCACCAGGAATCCTAACATCAGCCAACGTGCGGTAGCCCCTTCCATGGGCGTATTCAGCAATTCGAAATAATTAAACGTATATACGTTAGTGTTAGCTGCATGTACAAAGTAGAGTCCCAGTATGGCCAGCAACATCAGCAGCCCCCCGGCCTGGGTAAACAGGAAAAACTTGTTGGCCGCATATTCCCGGTGTTCATGCCCCCATATCCCTATCAAAAAGTACATGGGTATCAACATCATCTCCCAGAAAAAATAAAAGAGGAACAGATCCATGGTGAGGAAAACACCGGTGATACCGCAGAGTACAAACAACAGGTTGAAATGAAAGAACCCCACCCTTGTTTGCAGTTCTTTCCAGGAAATGAGCACTGCCAATGCGCCCAGGAAAAAAGTAAGGGCCAGCATCAGCAGGCTGAGGCCGTCCATGGCCAGGTGCAGGCTGATACCAAAATGTGGCACCCAATCTATTTTATACTGGTACCACCAGCGACCGGAGATCGCAGTATGCCCCAGCCAGATACGGATCACTATCCCCAGGTTGAACAATAAACTGCAGAGTGCTATCCAGCGGCACGCTGCATGGCTTTTTGCCCCTGCTACCCAGGATAGCAGCGCGGCAGCAAAAAGAACGATTAATAGCACCAGCAGAATCATATTTTTTCGTTTAGTCGTTTAAGTTATATGTATATTCTCCAGATGAGTACCGACAACACCGCTACAGCGCCCAGCACTACTGCCATGATATACCATCGTAACAAACCGCTCTGCGTACGTGCCAGTACGTTGTGGCACCATTCCATCAGGGCAGCCAGCCCGGTATACAGCTTATCGACCAGGTCTTTCCGGTTGATGCGCGACAGGTGGACATAAGGATGTACCAGTAGGATGTTGTACACATAGTCGAAATCCCAGCCCCTGGCCCAATACTTCCGCAACCAATCTATGGCAGGCATTTCCAGGAAATCGGACATTCCTTTTGGGCGCAATACCACCCAGGCATAGGCAAGGCCTATGCCGCCTATAGCCAGCAGGGCCGACATGGCCTGAGACGTCCACTCCATAGCATTACTGTCGTTTACTACCGTTACCGCAGGCAATACGGGGTGTAACCAATTGCTGAAAAGTGTTACATGCCCCATCGTATGTGGTAGTTCTATAAATCCGGCTATGGTTGATAAAACAGCCAGTATATACAAGGGGATCATCATGCTTTTACCGGGACGGTGGTGCACCGCTGTTTTAGCTTCTCCATAAAATACCAGGAAAAACATACGAAAGGTATACATGCCTGTAAGCAAGGCCCCCAGCAAAGCTGCCAGCCACAGGGCCACATGCCCGTGTGTAGCGGACAACGACAACCAGATGATCTGGTCTTTGCTATAAAAACCAGCGGTTACAAAGGGAATAGCTGCCAGCGACGCACAGCCGACCAGGAATACCCCATATACGCCAGGCAATAGCTTTCGGAGTCCACCCATTTTAGTCATGCGTTGTTCATGATGCAAAGCAACTATCACTGCCCCCGCGGCCATGAATAATAACGCTTTAAAAAAGGCATGGGTAACAAAATGAAAGATAGCGGCCGACCAGGCTCCACAGCCTAATGCCAGGAACATATATCCTATCTGGCTGATGGTGGAATAAGCCAGCACCCGCTTAATATCCGTCTGCACCAATGCACTGAAACCTGCCACTACCAAGGTAACAGCACCAATAACAGCTGTAGTGGTTTCAGCCAACGGGGCCAGTTCAAAAAGCACATGCATACGCGCTACCAGGTATACTCCCGCCGTTACCATGGTAGCGGCGTGAATCAGGGCGCTCACCGGCGTAGGACCCGCCATCGCATCAGGTAACCACGTTTGCAGGGGCAGCTGGGCCGATTTACCTACTGCTCCGCCCAACAGTAACAACGCAATGATGGTCACGACCGGCGCCCCGGTAGTCCATAGCTGCGGACTCTTCCCGAGTATATCCGGGATATTGAGCGTACCTGCATATTGAAACAACATAAATAACCCAATGGCCATAGCGGTATCGCCTACCCGCGTTACAATAAATGCTTTACGCGCGGCATATCCATTGGCGGGGTCTTTATACCAGAAACCGATCAGGAGGTAGCTGCAAAGCCCTACGCCTTCCCAGCCGAAATAAAGTAGCAATAAATTGTCGGCCATCACCAACGTGAGCATAGCGCCCACAAAGAGGTTCATACACGCGAAAAAACGGGCATAGTCGGGGTCGTCGTGCATATATCCCGCCGCATATACGTGAATCAAGAAGCCTACTACTGTAATCACCAACACAAAAACAACCGACAACGCGTCGAGCCTGAAATCGATACCAGCCTGGAAAGTGCCGGCCAGTACCCAGTTGGCCGCATGTTGTACAATGGCTTGTTCGGCATTACCGGCAAACTGTATGGCAATAATGACCGCCACCAGTGCTGCCAACCCAATGCTGCCACAACCCAATACGGCAACGGCTGTACGGCTCAGGCGTTTCCAGCCCAGCATGAGCAGGAAAGCACTGATAAAAGGAATGATCGGTATGAGTACAGGAAGCATAATAAGTTCATTTTATCCGTTCATTTTAGCGGCTTCGTCGCTGTCCAGTGTTTTAAGCTGATGATATAACTGTAGTATCAACGCCAATCCTACCGACACTTCCGCCGCCGCCATTGCCAATATGAAGACGAACATCACCTGTCCGTCGGCCGTACCCCAGTGTGCAGAAGCCACTACAAAAGCCAAAGCAGCGGCATTGAGCATTACTTCTACGGAGAGTAACATAAAAATGATGTCGCGGCGCACCAGTATACTAATCAGTCCCAATACGAACAAAACGCCGGCCAGCAGCATACCTGCGGTGGTAGGGTGTATATTCATGTTCTTTAATTTTCAAGAAATCGATGTAATGTTTTTTCTTTTTGTCGCCCTAAATGATAGGCGCCCACAATACCTGCCATCAACAATATGCCTGTGAGCTCCACCGCCGCCATATAGGGACCGAATAATGCCATACCTACCGCTTTAGGATCTACCACTTTTATCTCTGAGGGTGGCTGATGATTCTGGGATATCAGGAAAACCAGCTCTCCCAGGAGCACCAGGCAGAGTAAAGATGGGAATATCCAGATGCGGGGCTTTAACCATTGTTGCTCCTGCATGGCCGACTCTTTACCCAGGTTGAGCATCATCACAAAAAATATCAGCAATACCATGATAGCGCCGGCATATACAATCACTTCGAGGGCCGCGATGAAGGGCGCGCCATAGAGATACAATACCACCGCCACGGCTAATAGCGATACCACCAGGTATAGCAAAGCATGCATGATATTATAGCGGGTAATGACCATTACCGTGGCAATTACCGCAATAGCGGCCGCTATGTAAAAGGCTGGTTCCATCATGGCAGTAAGCTTTTAACGTCTACCGGCGGTTCTTCATTCTTTGCATCGCCTTTATCTTTCCCCTGAATAGCCATCCCTGCTACTTTATAGTAATTATAGCCAGGATATTTCCCCTCGCTGTTGATCAGCAGGTCTTCTTTTTCATATACCAGCTGCTGGCGGCTGTATTCGGCCATTTCAAAATCGGGTAACAGTTGTATCGCGTAAGTAGGACAAGCTTCTTCACAAAACCCGCAAAAAATACAGCGGGAGAAGTTGATCCGGAAAAATTCGGGATACCGTCTTCCTGATTCATCTTCTGTGGATTGCAGGGAAATACAATCCACCGGGCAGGCCGCTGCACAGAGATAACAGCCCACACAGCGCTCTCCCCCATCCGGATCGCGGGTGAGCGCGATGCGTCCACGCCAGCGGGCCGGCAGCGGCGCCTTCTGTTCGGGGTACTGATATGTTTCCCGCTTGTGAAACATATGCAGGAATATCAACCACATACTTCTAACCAGACTAAACATTGTTTTCTGTTTTAAGTATTTAACCAAAGTTTGATAGCTGCCGTTACCAGCAGGTTCAGAATAGACAACGGAAATAATACCTTCCATCCATACTCCATCAACTGATCATACCGTGGCCTTGGCATGGAAGCCCGGAACAGGATGAAGAGCAGGATGAAGCAAAAAGTTTTTATTACAAACCATATCACTGGTGGCAGGAAGGCAGGGCCCAGCCAGCCGCCGAAATAGAGCGTTACCAGCATCCCTGAAATCAGGGTGATTCCCAGGTATTCCCCGATGAAGAACATACCGAACTTCATCCCGGAATATTCGGAGTGGAAGCCCGCTACCAGCTCACTTTCTGCTTCCGGTATATCGAAAGGCAGACGGTGCGTTTCTGCTACGCCGGCCACGAGGAAGATGAGAAAACCCAGGAACTGTGGCACGATAAACCACATGGTTCGTTGTGCTTCCACGATCTCCCGCAGGTTAAAGGAGCCGCTCAGTACCACTACTCCCATGAGTGCCAACCCCATGAATACTTCGTAGCTGATCATCTGGGAAGCCCCGCGCATAGCGCCCAGCAGGGCATACTTGTTATTGGATGCCCAACCGCCCAGTACCACGCTGTACACACCTAATGATGACATGGCGAGAAAAAACAATAAGCCAATGTTTAAATCGGCCACAATGATATGTGGTCCGAAAGGCATCACCACAAAGCTCATCAGTACGCTGAGCATCACTACGCCCGGCGCAAACACAAATACTATTTTATCTGCAAAGGGAGGGATCCAATCCTCTTTGAAAAACAGCTTCAGCGTATCTGCCAGCACGACCAATAGTCCAAACGGTCCGGCCCTGTTGGGTCCATAGCGGTCTTGCCAAAGCGCCAGCATCCTGCGTTCCACCCAGATCAGGCCTGCAGCCGTATTCAGTAGTGCAAAGAGCACTCCGCCAATGATCCACCAGAAGTTTGTCATATCGTTATACTTTTATCAGCTGCGGCGCCTCAGCAATCTGCATGCCCGGCAGGCCTACAGGTATTCCGGCTACCCCTTGCTGTAAGGTATCGTTAATAATCACCGGTAACGTATAGTGGTGACCGTTATCCATAAAATGCAACAGGTGTCCTTCTGTTACCTGGAAGCGTTTGGCATCTTCGCTGTGCAGCAGCAGGTAGGGAGCGGGCATACGTGCAGCTATACCTGGCGTATGAATGCTCAGCTCTTCCGACCCGAATATATGGTAACAGGGCACCAGCAATAAATGTTCTTTGAGCGGCAGGTAGGGCTCGGGTACTTCCGTATAAAAAGGCGTGTGCCCGTTTACGTTAGGTTCAATCAGTCGCTTTCCTGCATTGCCGTCGTGCAGCGGGCCACCGGTTTCTACCTGGTACTTGTTGACCGCCTGCACTGAATTCCATCCTGGTTGCCAGAAAAAAGGAATCATGGAAGAAGGAGGTTCTCCCCGGTATCCCTCCATGGTGAAGGATAGCGCGGTATCTTCATCTTCTGCCGGCTTTGGTTCGCTCACATTTTTATTTGCCAGCATAGCGGTACGACCGCTATAGCGATGTGGCTCCCGGGGCACTTTCTGCCCGGCGAGGCGGAAATGAGCGTCCGGTGTCAGTGTAGTGATGCCGTCGAACTGCGGGTAAGTAGCCGCGATGTATTTTACTACGTCGTCCAGGTGTTGCAGGGAAGATAAAGTAGTATGGCCACTGGCAGCGGCTACCTGTAGCAGCCAGCGCCAGCTTTCCTGGACAGCAGTTGCTGGGGCAAATACCTGGAAGAAACGTTGTGCGCGGCCTTCGTTATTCACGAGCGTGCCATCCGACTCCGCAAAAGTACCTGCGGGTAGTATGATGGTCGCTTTTTCGGCGGTGATATTATAGAGGTGATCCAGCAGGATCACGCTTTTGATATTACTGAAGAAAAGATCCGCGCTGTGCTGGTTCAGGCGGCGATAAAGATCATTTTCCAGGACGATGGCCGTATCTACACCATTATTCAGCGCCCGCTCTACGGCCGATTCCAGCCGATGCCCGTCCAGCATTTCCAGTCCCATGCTATTACACTCAGGCACCGTAAAGCTGAGCATGGCGTCAATTCCCAGGTCATGCAAGGCCCAGGCTACGTTGGCGGCCGATTTGAGAATGGCTTCGCTGCCGCCGCCATAGCCGGCAATGATCAACGGATGGGCAGCTGACTTCAATGTTTTTGCAATGGTAGCGGCAATATCCCTGCCCTGCTCCGACATACCGGTTACTTCCGGGATGGTATCATTGAGCAGGTGGCTAACGGCATAACCTATACGAGCAATATTATCAGGCGCTGTATGCCAGGCGCCCTGTGCTATTTCATCCAGTTTGGTTTCCTGTACGCTGAGAATAAACAGGGGCCCTTTATCGTCCTGCACTGCTTCGCGTATGGCGGCATCCTGCCAGGCGGCGAGATGCACCTGCTGCTGCGCTGCAGCTACAGGAATACGCCGCACGGCTTGTCGCACGGATAACGCCAGCATTGGCGCTGTATTCGTTACATCTTCTCCCAGGATCAGTACTACATCTGCTGCGGCGGCATCCTGCAAAGAAGCTGCCCGTACAGGGCCCTGCCGGAGCAGGCGAAGTGATAACGACACCAGGTCGTGATCGGCGGCGGATACGCCCAGGTAGAAATTATCTGCTCCTACCAACTCTTTTAACACTGTATTGGATTCCAGCGATGCTCTCGGAGACCCGATACCGATTGTTTTCCCCGGTACTATTCTGTGGTGCACGTGTTCCAATATAGGGATCCCGTTGGATTGTTCAGCTGGCCCGTGGTGTACCATGGGCGTTTTAATGCGCTGGTCGCTGTTTACAAATTCGTAGCCGTAGCGGCCGCGATCGCAAAGGAAATATCCATTCACGGCGGCATTAAAGCGATTGGTGATCTGCCTTACTGCACCGTATCTTTCTCCTGCCAGGATATTACATCCCAGGCCGCAGCCCTGGCATACGGAGGCGGCAGACGTGAGATCCCATTTACGGGTATAGTGCTGTTTGAGTGTTTTATCCGTGAAAACGCCAGTAGGGCAGATCTCTGCCAGGTTGCCGCTGAATTCACTTTCCAGGATACCGTCCTGCTGGCGCCCGAAGTACACATGATTATGCGCCGCAAATACATCCAGGTCTTTTCCGCCGGCGAAGTCTTTATAAAAACGTACGCAACGGTAACACTGAATGCAGCGGTTCATCTCATGGTTCAGGAATGGTCCGAGATATTGGTTGTTGTAAGTTCGTTTGGTGAAATGATAGTCGCGGTAACTATGGCCGGTCATCACGGTCATATCTTGCAGATGGCAGGCCCCGCCTTCATCGCATACGGCGCAATCGTGCGGGTGATTGGTCATCAGCCAGCCGATCACATGCTCCCGGAAGTTGCGGGCGTCCTTATCGTCGATAGACATACGCAGCTGATCTTTTACCGGCTCCATGCACGACATGATGATCCTGCCTTTGGTATCATCTGCGTCTTTGAACACTTTCACCGCACATTGCCGGCAGGCGCCCACGGCGCCCAACGCGGGATGCCAGCAAAAGTAAGGAAGGTTCAAACCCAGCGACAGGCAAGCTTCAAGCAGGTTCTTCCCCTCCTTTACCTCGTAGTTTTTATTATCTATATTAATGATGGGCATATGGGCATTTTTTATCTTTGATATGTTGCTCAAAATCCTCCCGGAAATATTTCAGTGCGCTCTGCAATGGTTCCATGGCGCCAGGCGCCAATGCGCAGAAAGTATTTCCAGGTCCCAGCAATTGCGTATGTATTTCCAATTGTTCCAGGTCTGCGTATGTTCCGTTTCCCTGTTCCAGTGCCAGTAATATTTTTTCCGTCCATGGCAGCCCTTCCCGGCAGGGCGTGCAAAATCCGCAGGATTCCTGTGCGAAGAAATGTTCCAGGTTATGAACAAATCCAACGGGACAGGTCTTGTCATCCAATACCACCATAGTGCCGGTACCCAGGCGGCTTCCAGCAGCAGCTACGCCGGCAAAATCCATTTTCACATCGAGGTGGGCATCGGTCAGGAAATCGGTGGAAGCGCCGCCGGGCAGTACGCCACGAAAGCGAAGGCCTGCTTTCATGCCACCGGCGTGTTCCTCCAATAATTCGCGCATCGTAACCCCCATAGGTAGCTCCCAGGCACCGGGCTTGTTGACCTTTCCACTTACGCCATAAATTTTCGTTCCCCCGTCGGCGGTATAACTCAGTGATTTGAACCAATCGCCTCCGTTATTCATGATATGTGGGATATAAGACAGGGTTTCCACGTTGTTAACAATAGTAGGTTTACCAAACAGGCCGCTCACCTGTGGGAATGGTGGCTTAGCACGGGGTGTAGCACGTTTGCCTTCAAGCGAATTGAGCAGCGCAGTTTCTTCTCCACACATATATCGGCCTACGCCGGTATGCAGTTGCATGTCCAGCTGAAAGTCTTTACCAAGTATATTTTTACCGAGATAGCCGGCAGCATAGGCGTCAGCAATGGCCCTGGTCATGATCTGCGCCGCCTCTTTATACGCCCAGCGCATAAATACAAAGGCCTGTGTAGCCTGTATGGCGTAGGCGGCAATGATCATTCCTTCCAGCAGCTGATGGGGATTACCCTGTAACAGCCACCGGTCTTTGAAAGTACCGGGCTCCATTTCATCGGCGTTAGCAATCAGGTACTTGGGGCCAGTAACATTCATGGGCACGAAGCTCCATTTCATACCGGTGCTGAAGCCCGCACCTCCTCTCCCTTTGAGGTTGGCATCTTTTACTTTTTCGGTTACTTCTTTGGGAGTCAGCTCCTGTAATACTTTGCGCAGGGCGCTGTAACCACCCACGGCTTCGTATTCCTTCAGGTGAAGGGCGGCTCCGGAAGGAGGAATATGTTGTGTAAGTGGTCGTTCCATTTTTATAAATATTGATCCAGTATTTGTGGTAAATCCGCGATGGCTATATCGCGATACAGGTCGTTGCCGATCATCAGGGCCGGCGCGTGATCGCAGGTACCCAGACAGGCGTTAGGCAGCAGCGTAAAGCGATCGTCGGGCGTTGTTTGCCCATAGCCGATATGCAACAACTCCACCAGCGCCTGCTTAATTTTCGTATAGCCCATCACGTAACAACTGATACTGTCGCAGAGCAGGATTACATGGCGCCCTACCGGTTGCCGGAAGATAAGATTGTAGAACGTGGCCACACTATCTACTTCGGCGGTGCTCATGTCGAGCATGGCGGCAATGTCGGCCACACTTTCATCGGATATCCAGCGGCGCTGCTGCTGCACAATTTTGAGCGCTTCAATGCAGGCCGCCTTTTTTACCGGCACCTGTTGCAGCTCATGGGTGATCTGTTCTATTTCAATAGCTGAAAGCATATATGGTTCTATTATCTGTCGATATCTGCCAATACATAATCCATTCCTCCCAGTATCGATAAAAGATCTGCCACGGTATATCCGCGGCTGATCAGCGGAATCATCTGCATATGCGGGAAAGAGGGCGTTCGTACTCTTACCCGGTAGGCAGCGGTATTGCCATCGCTCACGAGGTAATAGCTGTTCCATCCTTTGGTGGCTTCTGTACAGCTCATGGCTTCCCCGGAGGGAATAACAGGTCCCCAGCTCACATTCAGGAAATGGTGAATCAGTGTTTCTATATCCTGCATGGTGTTGGCCTTCACCGGAGGGGTTGCCAGCGGGTGGTGCGACTTATAGTCTCCTTCGGGCATCCAGCTCATGCATTGCTCTATGATGCGCAGGCTTTGCCTCATTTCTTCCACCCGTACCACGGCGCGGTCGTAGCAGTCGCCATTCTGTGCCACCGGGATCTCGAAAGCAAAGTTTTCGTATCCGCTATAGGGACGCTTCTTGCGCATATCCCACTCCAGGCCGCAGGCACGCAGTCCGGGCCCGGTAACGCCCCATTCAATTGCCTCCTCCAGGGTATAGATACCAATGCCTTTAGTACGGGCTTTAAAGAGGTAATTCTTCATCACCATGGCGTCATATTCTTTCAGCTGCCGCGGGAAGTATTGCAGGAAGTTTTTCACCAGCACTTCCCAGCCTTTGGGCAGGTCTTGCGCTACGCCGCCAATGCGGAACCAGTTGGGGTGCATGCGGCCGCCGCAGATGGCTTCTATGATCTCAAAAACGCGTTCGCGGTCGGTGAACATGTAGAATACGGGCGATAGCTGTCCCAGGTCCTGGGCGAAGGTGCCATACCATACCAGGTGACTGGCAATGCGGAACAGTTCGCAGAGCATTACCCGGATCACCTGTGCCCGCAGCGGCACGTCGATGCCTCCCAGTTGCTCTACTGCCAGGAGATAGGCCAGGTTATTGTTAACGCCCCCCAGGTAGTCGATACGGTCTGTATAGGGGATGTAGGTATGCCAGGACTGGCGCTCTCCCATTTTTTCAGCACCGCGGTGATGGAAGCCAATATCCGGTACGGCGTCTACAATATCTTCTCCGTTGAGTTGCAGGATAATGCGTAAAACGCCATGTGTACCGGGATGTTGCGGACCTATGTTGAGGAACATGAAGTCGGCATCCTCGCTATGGCGTTTTAAGCCCCATTCTTCGGGCTTAAAGCGCAGCGACTCCTGCTCCCTATCCTGTTTCTCATCGTAGAGCTTAAACGGCCCCATTTCAGTAGCCCTGGCCGGATGCTCCTTACGGAGCGGATGCCCCTCCCAGGTGGTAGGCATCAGGATGCGTTTCAGGAAAGGATGGCCATGGAAGCGGATACCAAACATATCATATACTTCGCGTTCGTACCAGTTGGCAGCAGGCCATACCGTGGTGATGCTCTGGATGGCTGGATATTCGCCGTGGAGACCGGCTTTAAGGCGCAGGAATTCATTTCTTTCGAAAGAAAACAGGGTATACACGATAGTGAAGTCATAGGGTTTATGCCCGTTCTGCTGCCGTTTATACGCACGCTCATCGATGGCCGTGAGGTCATAGAGCATGCGATAAGGCATTTGTATTTCAGCTTTCAGGAACTGTAGTACGGTCACAATATGCTCTTGTGGCGTCCAGAAGGTGGGCGTCCCATCCCGTGTAGCCTGAGGCTGAAAGGTGATATCACCAAAACGGGTGCTTAATTCCGCTGCAATGCGCTCTGGCATAGCGTATTAAGTTTTAGACGATGAGGGTAAACAATCTTATGATTTCTTCCGGTTATTTATTTCATATATCCGTTATTGTTAGTAACCTTTTATATTTCATCAGGTGTTTTAAAATTGATCATTTGTTGTCTTTTTTCGCGCAGGGTTTCTTTCATAGAAATCTTCTCCGGCCGTATTACGCCTTGTTCGCCGATCACCCAGCTCAGCGGCCTTTTCTCTTTACCTACGCTGTCGCGCAGTAATACGAGTCCCTGCATAAACGCATCGGGGCGTGGCGGGCAACCGGGCACGTATACATCTACCGGTAAAAATTTATCCACTCCCTGCACTACGCTGTAGATATCATACATGCCGCCGGAGTTGGCGCAGGAGCCCATTGAAATCACCCAGCGGGGCTCCATCATTTGTTCATACAGCCGTTGAATAACCGGCGCCATTTTAATGAATACGGTGCCTGCAATGATCATAACATCAGCCTCCCTGGGTGTGCCCCTGATCACTTCTGCGCCGAAGCGGGCCATATCATACTTGGGGGTCATGGCGGTAGCCATCTCCACAAAACAACAGGAAAGGCCGAAATGAAAAGGCCAGAGCGAATTTTTCCGCCCCCACGCCAGCAGGCTTTCTACAGAAGTCAGCATCACACTTTGTTGTATGACTTCTTCCATAGATGTATTGCCGGAGATTTTACCGGTTACCTCATTTGCATTAGTCAGCCACCATTTCATACGAAATTGATTTAGCTATGCGTGATTATTTGCTGCTGTTACGTGAGTGCCGGAGGTGTTGAAGTCTTATTTTCCTGGTAATGGTGAATTCCTGAGGGGTGCTTCCTTTTCATTTTTTTGTATGCGCGTAAAATCCTTTTTCCATCGGGCCCGAAGTCCAATGCGCCGTTACGCCATTCATAAATCAGTACTGCCAGTAATATAAAAATGAATATAGATACGCCTATAAATCCCGTCCAGCCTACTTCCTGGTATGCAATGGCCCAGGAAATAATCAATACGGTTTCGATATCGAAGATAACGAACAGCATTGCAACGAGATAAAATTGGGAAGGAAACCGGAGCCTGGCAGACCCCGTGGAGATGATACCGGACTCATATGCTTCACCGGTAGCACGATCTTTATGATGCTGGCCCAGCACATAAGACAGGCCCAGGATGGTACCAATCAGTACCACCACGATAGCCGCATAGGCCAGTAAAGGCCACATGGGCGTAATGTCAGAAACAGCGCTTTTCAAAGTGTTCGCCCTCCGAGCGATTTACTTAAAAGTCCGTTATGCCATGCTTTAGAAAAAAACCAGTAGTCTGCTTTCCAATCTACTGAACACGTCTGCTATTAATGATTAACTAGTCTGTAAACAACAATTAACCAGTCTGTAAACCGCCATCTCACAGAGGGGCACCGGATATACATCCGGCTCATAACATGTCATTTTCTTACTAACGGTAAAGACTCTATGAAAATAAAGTTACTAAAACTACCGCGAATGAACAAAACTGTTTATACTGCACTCATCAGGTATGTGTACCGGTAATATAACACTCGAGACTGGTAATGATATACCGTTGGTCATCGATAATAAACTTCACCACGTCACCGATAGAAATCAATCCTATCAGTCTTTCTCTATCATCTACCACCGGCAGGTGACGAATTCTTTTATCTGTCATTAATGCCATGCAGTCTTCAATAGCATCATCTTCTGTAACAGTAATAGGCCGCTCTGTCATAATTTCCCGGATCAATGTTTCCTTAGAGGCACGTCCCTTCAGGATCACCCGGCGGGCATAGTCACGTTCTGAAAAAATTCCCAGGAAACGATCATTCTCATCTACTACAGTCAACGCACCTACGTTATGGTCTACCAATTTCTGAAGGGCCTCAAAAACGGTGTTGTCAGGATTTATGGAGTATACTGCATGACCCTTAGCCTGCAGGATATTACGTACTTTTCCCATGGCAAGCTGCTTTTTAAGAAGTAAATAAATGAAAAACCACCATTCCTAAGTTACCATTTTTCAATGTTAAAAGCAAGGCAGTGGAAAAAGAAAGTTATTTGTGTAAACAATACACAATGATAGAAAACTGGTTAGCACAACTATCTTCCGGCGCATAAAAAAGCCGGGAACAAACGCGTTCCCGGCTCCTTATGGTAAAGTAGAAAAATTACAGCGCAGTTGCTCCGGATACCGGTGCTGCCGCTTCCTGGTGCAAATCAAATACCACGATGGTATTCTCTCCTTTCTTCAGCCAGGGGGCAGGACAGTATAGACGTTTCTGTGGGCCTATTTCCCAGTAGCGTCCCAGGTTATGGCCATTTACCCATACTATGCCTTTCTTATAATTCGACATATCGATATAGGTATCGCCGGTTTTATCCAGCTGGAAAGTGGCTTTATAGAACTGGCCCGGCTTTGCCGCGTTGCTGGCAGACGGGGTGAGTTCCTGTACATATTTTTCTGTCATTGGCAAACCGTATACTTCCCAATTCATCAGGGTCATACCGTTCAGGACTACACGATCCGTAATTCCCTTGCGGTCAATGATAGCCTCTGCAAAATTGATACGGCCCATGCCTTCTACCAGGATTTCCAGTACCGGGTCTTTCACGTCGCTCGCAGGAATATCGATCGTTTTTTCACCGAGGCAGCGATCCAGCTTCCCGATATATTTTCCGTTCAGAAATACCGTGGCATAGTCGTGCAGATCCCTGATGGTGAGCTTACCGCTCTTATGCCCGATGAGGGTAGTTTTATACAACATAAAGCCATAATCCTGCCCAAATGCCTCAAATGGCTTAGGCTGCGGCGTTTGCACGGCCTGTGGCAAATGATCCCATACGGAAGTGAAAGACGTCAGGTTGATAGCTGGAATAGTAATCGTAGGAATAGGCGCCGGAACCGGTGGTAATTTTTTACCCTTTGGGAGATAACTACCGATAAGTTGACGCAAAGCCTGGTATTTAGGCGTAGCGCTCCCCTGCTCGTTAATAGGCGCATCATAGTCGTAGCTGGTTACATCGGGCTCATAACCGCCTTTACCACCTGAATTAGCCCCGGCGGTATAACCGAAGTTGGTACCTCCATGAATCACATACAGGTTAAAAGAGCGTTTGGTGTCCATCAGGAATTTTACCTCTTTGGAGATACCTTCAATGCCCGGGCGTTGCCATTGTTCGCCCCAATGCGTTAACCACCCCGGGTATGATTCGCTACTGAAGGCGGGTACATTGGGATTCTGTTTTTTAGCTGCTTCAAAATCTGCTTCAGATCCGCCAGAATCCAGTCCTATAGCTGCGCCATCTACACCACCAGCTTCCAGCATATAAGAGGTAGGGCCATCAGCTGTATAGAAAGGAATATTGATTCCCTGTTTTATCCACAGGTCTTTCAGGGCGTTTAAATATGTTTTATCGTTACCGTAACTGCCATATTCATTTTCTATCTGCATCATCACCACCGGGCCGCCATTGGTGACCAGCAACGGCTTTACTTCCGCTGCCAGGTGCTCCACATAGCGGGTCACCGCTTCCATATAATGCGGGTCCATGCAGCGTACCTTAATATCCGGCGTCTGCAACAGGTAAGGTGGTAAACCACCGAACTCCCATTCTGCACATACGTAAGGCCCCGGGCGCAATAGTACCCACATGCCTTCCTGCTGGGCTATTTTAATAAACTCCGCGATATTATGGTTCCCGGTACTAAAATCAAACTGACCTTTCACAGGCTCGTGATAGTTCCAGAAAACATAGGCAGCAATGGTATTGCAACCCATAGCCTTTGCCATTTGAATGCGATGACGCCAGTATTCGTGTGGAATACGGGCCGGGTGCATTTCTCCGCTGATCATCTGGAAAGGTTTGCCATCCAGCAGGAAATCCGTTTTGCTTAAAGCAAAAGCATGTTTACTCTGTGCCTGTACGGCCTGTCCCATCCAGCAGGACAACGCCAGCATGCCACTTAGAATTATTTTCTTCATTGTTCAGATAAATTGCCGATAAGCGTTCAAAATACGCTAAATATTTTAAAATCGGTAAAATTGAAGGGCTGCAATTTTATACCCGGATATGCTCCGGTCATAAAACTACAGCCCTTTCAGACAAGCCCTATATGGCCTTATTAAATATTTCCTTTTTTGCGTTCGCTGATCGCGTGATCGCAAGCCCGCGCGGTAAGCGCCATGTAAGTGATAGATGGATTTACGCAGGAAGAAGAAGTCATGCAGGCGCCATCTGTTACATACACGTTTTTAGCCGCGTGTACCTGGTTGAAACCATTGAGCACAGAAGTTTTAGGATCTTTACCCATGCGGGCAGTTCCCATTTCGTGGATACAATGGCCCGGAGGAGGCGCCGCGTCGTAACCTCCCACGTTTTTCAGCCCCGCTGCTTCCAGCATTTCAATGGCACTGGCCTGCATATCCTTGCGCATGGCCAGTTCGTTTGCCTTGAACTCGCAATCGATATCGAGCGTAGGCAGACCATATTTATCTTTCTTATTCTTATTGAGCGTTACCTTATTTTCAAAATAAGGCAGGTGTTCACCCCAGGAGCCCACGCCCATATGCCATTTTCCAGGCTCAGTCTGAGCTTCCTTCAGCGCCACGCCAATACCATCCCAACTGATACCTCTACCCCTGCCGGCGCCGCCCTGGTAGCCAAATCCACGCACATAATCTTTCTGCATGGTTTTGTCATTGGTATTGCGGAAACGGGGGATATAGATGCCATTCGGCCTGCGGCCGCTGCTGTAATACTGATCCTCAAAACCTTCAAACTCGCCACCGGCGCCTACACCAAAGTGGTGGTCCATCAGGTTATGCCCCAGCTGTCCGCTGTCGTTACCAAAACCATTCGGAAAACGATCGGATACAGCGTTCAGCATAATCCAGCTGGTGCCCAGTGTAGAAGCATTCAGGAAGATGATGTCGGCATAATATTCTACCGTTTGCAGGGTATGGGAGTCCATCACCCTTACACCGGTAGCTTTGGCTTTATCCTTATCATATAATATTTCCAGTACAATAGAATCCGGACGCAGGGTCATATTCCCCGTGGCGGCGGCAGCCGGCAGGGTAACGCCATTGCTGCTGAAATAGCCGGTAAACGGACAACCGCGGGCGCAGAGGCTACGGTACTGGCAAGGGCCGCGGTTGTTCAGTCCTTTGGTCAGATGTGCTGCCCTACCGATGGTAATGATGCGGTCATTGTATTTTTCCTTTATTCTGGCGGCCACATGTTTCTCCAGGCAGTTCATCTCCATAGGGGGCAGAAAAACGCCATCCGGCAGTTGCGGCAAGCCCTCGGCTTGTCCGCTCACACCGATGTATCTTTCCACGTATTCGTACCAGGGAGCAATATCCTTATAACGGATAGGCCAGTCCACTCCGTGCCCGTCTTTCGCGTTGGCTTCAAAGTCGAGATCGCTCCAGCGGTATACCTGGCGGCCCCACATGATGGAACGTCCGCCTACATGGTATCCCCGGAGCCAGTTGAACGGCTTTATTTCGTTGTAGGGATTTTCTTTATCATTTACCCAGTATTGCTGGGTAGCCTCGTCAAATGCGTAGCAACGGCTCTGGATAGGGTGATTTTCCCTCATTTCGTTGCTGATGCTGAGATGATGGGCAAATTCCCAGGGGGCTTTCATGGCAGTGGTGTAGTCCTTGATATGTTCTACGTTACGGCCTCTTTCCAGCACCAGTGTTTTCAATCCCTTTTCACTCAACTCCTTCGCCGCCCAGCCTCCGCTGATACCAGAACCTACCACGATCGCATCGTAGGTATTTTCCTTGACGGCTTTAATATTCAGATTCATAGATCCCTTTTTAGATATTACCTTTCTTTAACTCTTTCACCGCGTAGTCTACTGCACGGGCAGTCATTGCCATATAAGTGAGGGAAGGATTCACACAGGAAGCAGACGTCATGAAGGAGCCATCTGTTACAAATACGTTCTTCACCGCATGCATCTGGTTGAAGCCGTTGAGCACGGATGTTTTAGGATCACGACCCATACGTGCGGTACCCATTTCGTGAATGGCCATACCCGGATAAGAGCCGTTGTCGTATGTTTTCACGTTTTTAATACCTGCTGCTTCCAGCATTTCTGCCGCGTCATTCATCATATCGACCCGCATTTTCTTCTCATTTTCCTTGAATTCGGCATCGAACTTCAGTACTGGCTGGCCCCATGCGTCTTTCACGGAATTGTCGAGCGTTACCTGGTTGGCTTCGTATGGCAAGCATTCGCCGAAACCACCTAAACCGATGCTCCATTTGCCCGGTTCAGTAAGCATTTCTTTGAAGTCTTTACCCACGCCCATTTCCGCGATACCGCGGCTCCACCCGGAGCGGCTGGCGCCACCCTGGTAACCGAATCCGCGGATATAATCGCGCTTATCGGTACCGATGTTGCGGTAGCGGGGAACATAGATACCGTTGGCACGGCGACCGAAATAGTATTTGTCTTCATACCCTTCTGCGGTACCGGAAGCGCCTGTACGGAAGTGGTGATCCATCAGGTATTTACCCAGTACGCCGCTGTCGTTGCCCAATCCGTTGGGGAAGCGGGAAGAGGTAGAGTTGAGCATTACAAAGGTAGAACCCAGGGTAGAACCATTGATGAAAATGATTTTAGCGTAGTATTCTACCATTTGTTTGGTGTGCTTATCGATCACTCTTACGCCGGTAGCTTTGCCTTGTTTTTCGTCGTAAATCACGGAGTTCACGATAGAATCAGGACGCAACGTGAGGTTGCCGGTAGCCCGGGCAGCCGGCAGCGTAGAGGATTGTGTGCTGAAGTAAGCGCCAAACGGACATCCGCGGCTGCAGAGGTTACGGTACTGGCATTTTTCACGGCCGGGCAGTGGTTGCGTGATGTTCGCTACACGCCCCATGGTAATGATACGGCCTTTGAATTTATCTTCCACACTCTTCTTTACATCCTTCTCCACGCAGTTCATTTCCATGGCGGGCATAAACTGACCGTCAGGCAGCTGCGGCAAGCCCTCGCGGGTACCGCTGATACCGGCAAATTTCTCTACATAATCATACCAGGGGGCAATGTCCTTATAACGGATAGGCCAATCTACCGCGATGCCGTCTTTCAGGTTGGCCTCGAAGTCGATATCACTGAGGCGATAAGACTGACGTCCCCACATAATAGATTTTCCACCCACGATATCGGGGCGGTACCAATCGAAACGTTTTACCTCGTTGTAGGGGCTTTGTGAATCGTTGATCCAGTATTTTTCGTTGTGCTCACTATAAGGATAGTCACGGCTGAGTTTAGGATGCGTTTCCCGTTGATCTACCGTAATACGGCCACGGTGTGGAAATTCCCAGGGATCTTTAGTAGCCGTTTCGTAGTCTTTCACGTGTTCCAGTGGTTTACCACGGTCCAGCATAAGTACTTTCAAGCCTTTTTCAGTCAGTTCTTTGGCAGCCCAGCCACCACTTACACCAGAGCCAATTACAATAGCATCAAAGGTGTTTTCTTCCTGTGCTTTTATATTCAGGTTCATGTATTATCAGATTTAACGCATAAAGAAAGAAAGCATTCGGTTGTTAGTGCTTAGTGGGTTAACACGTCTGCATTCGCTAACAGCCGGCAACCATTATATTATACCGCCCAGGCTTTTTCGCCTTTGGTATACGGCGTACAGCCTTCATACTTACCTGGAACAGGCACATAGCGCAATGCCTTGGTAGCGCCTGGCTCAGAGGTAAAGTAGCCCAGGAGGGTTAATTCCTTCAGGTATTGGAAATAATGGGTAGGATCTCCTTCTTTTTTGTCTTTGCGTTTATTGTAGTCTACACGTTCCTGCTCAATTTTAGTCAGCAGTTCAGTACGTTGTTCCGGGGTGATGTCCATGAAGCCTTTCTTAAATTGTTTGTCACTCGCTTCATCAATTTTCTTCAGGCCATCCAGGAATACTTTCTGGTCTTCTTTCTTGTAGCAATCGTTCATCATCACGATGATGAAGTCTTCTACTTTAGCGTCTTTGGCGCCTGGCGTACCGGTTCTGGGTATAATAGTTTCCGCGATCTCTGCCAATAATGCCCTGGTTTCAGGCTTTTGCAAATCATAGTTCTTCGGTGCGGAACCTGTGCAGCTTTCTAAAGCTGATAACGTGGAAGCGGAAATGGCTGTACCCAACAAAATTGCCACATTCCTTATTGCGTCTCTTCTATGCATAAATAGTAAATTGATTTGACCGTTGAACAAGTTGAAAAAAATAATTCTAAAAACCAAATTAATATTAGAAAAGGCATAACGCATAAAGTTGAAAGCAAAAAGCTATTAAAGCGAATGACCAGCGCGATTTTTAATATTCGCAAAGATCATTCGCTTTAATAGCTTTTTGCTTTCAGCTTTATGCTTTCGGCTTAGAGTATGTACTTGCCTTTGGCATCGACCAGTACTACTGGCAGCTTATGGTGCTTTTCGAAATAGTCGTAAGCAGATCTGAGCTCCGTCCAAAACTGTTTGGAAGAACCATCGGTGAGTGTAAAGGTGCCAAGGTAGTTCATGGAACCCTGATTGTTGAATTTAACGGGAAAAACGTGCACGGGGATAAAATCCTGTCCTGCATTTTTAGCATTTACGGCCAGCACGTATACCTCATCGATAAACTCGTCGGTTAACGGAATACAACCTACTGTGATACAGTTGCCGTGGATATAGATTTCACCTCCCGGATTTTTCTGATCGCTCAGGATGCGGTCGGAATAGTTGGGATAATTAATACCCAGGGAGAGGTGATAGTTACTGTTTGGATTGAAGTCGTTGATATAATAGAACCCTTCCGGCACCTGGCGGTCACCTTCTTTACGCTTAGGCCCCATTTTCCCGGACAAGGTACAAACCCGGTAGGATTTGAACAGGCGGAAGCTATCTGATGCGTTATTCTTCACCCAGATCTCCATTTCGCTGTCCAGTTTAAAAGAGCGTATGAAAATATATTTCGCAGGATAGGCAAGCCCTTTCTTTTCAAACTCTTTTTTGAGCAACTCCTCTTTTTCCCGGTAGGCCTCCCCTACTTTGGGAAACATTTTCTGATTTTCGAGGAAAGACTGCTGCGCAAAAATTTTACCGGCACCGAGCAATATCAGAACGATTACAACAAGTCGCTTCATATACTAATTCAACAAAATTTTAATATTAAACCAGATTCACGTAAGCAAGATAAAACAATAACAGCGAAAGAATAAAATATACTACCATACTCACCTTTTTGCTGGCAATCTTAAGTATATAGTGTTTATGTCCCTGGTAGATCAATATAGCCGTGAACGCCTGAAAAATTCCTCCCAACAAAAATAGTACGCCGAATAATGTTTGCATCTTCATAAAAAACGAAACTCCTGGTTTTAATATTGTAAAGTTACAGATTATTGCCTTACTGTAGCTTTATCCATTCCAGTTTCACCACTGCTGCATCCACACCGGAGATATAAGTGCCACGCATGGGAAATTTACCGGTATTATAGGCATAAGAATACGTGCTGGTGATTATCCGGGAAGAATTGGCGCTGTTATAGTTTTCTGTTACGATATTATGCGCCGATAAATGTGCCACGTTCAGGTCCATCAGGCCGGCCAGCTCCGGGTGTTGCTGTTGCGGATTAGGGCGGTTATCGTAAGTATAGGTGACCATGGCCGTATGCATAAACCTGCTGTAGCCCGGTTGCTTACCGTAAGTATCCATTCGGGAGATGTCGCCGTCTTCATTCCAGGTAAACTGCTGGTAACCGGTATTTTCCCAGGCGCCTTTCTGTGCGTTTTTACTTACCTGGTAGCGGAAGGCCAGTTTACCGGCATCGTTATATACCAGCGAATCGTAGGCATATACGGCATTATTGCGGTAGTAGCTGATTTTGGCCATATTATCACCACCAGGCGCATAATCGTAGGATGTATACAGTTCGCCGGTAGTGGCATTTTCGTCATCTGCCATCAGGCTTTTTACCAGGCGGCCATTTTCATATACCGGCAGCTGTACATCGTTGTAATCAGCATTTTCTGTTTTGTGCTGTTGCACAATTTTCCGGATCGTTTTGTCAGCATTGTATTCCAATACGGTTTGCCCTGCCGGAGAAGATATTTTATGCAGATAAGTATCTGACTGGCCATTGTTATCAATGCGGAAAGCTGAAAAGGCAAGGGCAGAAGCGATGAGCATGGCTGCGCCAGCCCATTGAATGGATAATCTGTTGAGCATAGGTTTTACATTAAGAAAAGTTAAAGTATATAAAAGAAGTCATAAAAATAACCGGAAATAAAGGAAGTGTTAGTTATTAAGTTGTTAACAACAAGGAACTTCCAGAACAATATTTATTATGCACGCATTCTCTTATTATCTAAAATTACATATTAAAATTAATAAATATTTATACAAATAAAAATAAAAAAGCCCGCCGGGCAATCCAGGCGGGCTCTGCATTTAATAGTTGTAACCATCAGTGGCGGGTTATAGTAACCGTACACCTGATAAAAAGGTCGTGTTTATTATAAGTTACCACGCAGGGCCTGTTCTCTTTCGATCGATTCAAAAAGGGCCTTGAAATTGCCTTTACCGAAAGACTGTGCTCCTTTACGCTGAATAATCTCAAAAAATACGGTTGGGCGGTCCTGTATAGGTTTGGTGAAAATCTGCAACAGGTATCCTTCGTCATCCCGGTCTACCAATATGCCCAGTTTTTGCAGCGGGGCAATTTCTTCATCAATTTTGCCTACCCTGTCGAGCAGCGTTTCATAATAAGAAGAGGGCACTGTGAGGAATTCTACTCCCCTGCTTTGCAGTTCAGTCACCGTTTTTACGATATCATTGGTGGCAATGGCCACGTGTTGTACGCCAGGGCCGCCGTAGAAATCCAGGTATTCTTCGATCTGGGATTTTTTCTTTCCTTCTGCCGGCTCATTGATCGGGAATTTCACACGGCCGTTGCCGTTACTCATCACCTTACTCATCAGGGCAGAGTATTCGGTGGAAATATCGCTGTCATCGAAAGAAATCAGGTTCCTGAATCCCATTACACGTTCGTAGAACGATACCCAGGTATTCATTTCATTCCAGCCTACGTTACCCACGCAATGATCCACATATAATAAACCGGTATCCGCAGGATTATAAGCAGTTTTCCATTCTTTATAACCAGGCAGGAAAAGTCCCTTGTAATTTTTCCGCTCCACGAAAATATGCACTGTGTCACCATAAGTGCGGATACCGCTGCGTACGACCTCGCCAAACTCGTCCTTCTCTACCACCGGCTCCAGGTAAGGGGTGCCACCGCGTTTTACGGTTTCTTCAAAAGCAGCGCGGGCATCATCTACCCAAAGAGCCAGTACTTTAACGCCATCGCCATGCTTGGCCACGTGGCGGGCAATATCAGTATCGGGCAACAGGGAAGTTGTCAGCACAAACCGCAGTTTATTTTGTGCCAACACATAGGAAACCCGGTCTCTTACCCCGGTTTCCGGACCTGCATAAGCCACAGATTGAAAGCCAAAAGCTGTTTTATAGTAATGGGCCGCCTGCTTGGCATTGCCTACATAAAACTCAACATAGTCGGTACCGTTGAGTGGTAAAAAATCCTGCTGACCGGTTAGGTTGTCGGCATTCATTAATGCTGTTTCCATAACATTCAATTGTTTTGGTTCTATTAAGGAGGTTGATTTTGTTATTACTCTGCCCAGCTCATTACATAGCTGCCATCTTCAATGTCTAATGCTGCTGCTGTTATCTGTAACGGATGGAAAGTATCCACCATCACTGCCAGTTCTTTTGTTTCTTTAGCGCCGATGCTCTTTTCCACGGCGCCCGGGTGCGGTCCATGCGGGATGCCCGCCGGGTGCAGCGTAATCATACCGCGTTCCACATGCTTGCGACTCATAAAGTCGCCATCCACATAGTATAATACCTCATCGCTGTCGATATTACTATGGTTATACGGAGCCGGAATAGCCTGCGGATGATAGTCGAACAGGCGCGGACAGAAGGAGCATACCACGAAGTTGTTGCCTTCAAATGTCTGGTGCACCGGAGGTGGCTGGTGCACCCTTCCGGTAATTGGCTCAAAGTCGTGGATGGAAAAGGCAAACGGGTATTCGCAGCCATCCCATCCTACCACATCGAACGGATGATGTTTATAATGGAGCGGGTAAATAACGCCTTTCTTTTTGGCCAGGATCAGGAAATCGCCTTCTTCATCGATCGTTTCCAGGTTTTCCGGCTGCCTGATATCCCTTTCGCAATAGGGCGAATGTTCCAGCAGCTGGCCATATTTACTGAGATATCTTTTGGGATAACGAATCGGACTAAACGACTCTACAATGAACAGGCGGTTGTCTGCCGTGTTAAATTTGATCTGGTAAATCGTACCACGTGGAATTACCAGGTAGTCGCCATAACCGAAAGTCAGTTGTCCGTACTGTGTTTTCAGGGTACCGCTTCCTTCATGCACGAAGATCATTTCATCGGCATCTGCATTTTTATAGAAGTACCCTTCCATGCTTTTGCGGGGAGCTGCCAGTACAATATGCAGGTCGCTATTGACCAATACCGCCTTGCGGCTCTGCAGGAAATCATCTTCCGGCTTTACTTTGAAGCCCATGAAGCTGCGGTGTTTCAGCATTTTTTCTTCCGCTATTTTGGGCGCTACGGAATAGGGCTCGTCTACCTTCACTATCTCCGTAGGTGGGTGACAGTGATATAATAAGCTGGAGTGAGAAGAAAAGCCTTCCGTGGAAAATAGCTGTTCCGAATACAGCTTGCCATCCGGTTTGCGGAACTGGGTATGGCGCTTATGTGGTATTTGTCCAAGTTTATGATAATGTGGCATAACAGGTAAATTGAAAAGATTGTGCTGGTGTACGATGATTGTGCTGGTGTACAATTAATAATTGAATGGGTGTATGATTGCCCGGTTGCCGGTAAATAAAATCATTTGCGTAGTGGGTTGCAGGAAACCTGTAAATGTGAACTGGTAAACAGTTGTACACGCACAGGAATAGCAACGGAATACTATTACAAAGTTACGGTATATAAACACGAAGAATGGCCGTTAGAGGCCGTTGGGAAAGGTTATGCCAAAGCCGAATCCATGGCAAGCGTTGCCATGAGGAAGTAGTAATTTGACTGACTGTTGCTTGTATATTTCAACGAAATGGACAAGTGGCGATTGTTTAGGTCACTAAGGTAAGGATATAATTTAATAATCTCCAAAAGATGTTATGGAGATGAAAGACAAGTCGGGGTATATGACAATCCGGTCAGTGGAGCAGTAAAAATCCGGCTAAGAACAACTACAATTGTCTCAATATTATCATTGATTCAGTATTTATTGAAAATAATGAAATAGTAAAATTATCAAATAATTTTTCCTTCATTGAAAATATATCATTAAAAGCAGCACAATAACACACAAATACAAACTAAACAGCCTTTTTTTGAAACATTTCTAAAAATGCTCACTGCGCTTTTATTTACCGGTGTAATTGCGGACTTTTGTTACACAATCGTCATATTTCAATAGTGATACCGTTTAATACATATCAATCCTTTACAATAACCACTGCTTCCCGGCAGGTGGTTTCGGGCACTATGGCGACCACGTCTACCATTATTACAACCCCAGTGCGGGGTTAGTTTTCACATATGATCCAATGACCACAACAGGTGGTACCTAACCGGGAGGACCCGGAGTTATCTACGTATAAATTTTCCATATGCAAGTATTAAAATTCGGCGGCACTTCAGTAGGAAGCGCCAAAGCAATAGAACAGGTTTGTCACATCCTCAAACAATATAAACCTGCAGGACAGTATGCCATTGTAGTATCCGCACTGGGAGGAATTACGGACAAGCTTATACGCTGTGGTCAACTGGCTGAAAAAGGCAAGGAAGCCTACAAAGAAGTGTTGCAGGAAATTGAAGCCAGGCACCTGGATACCATCCGTGAACTGTTCCCTATCACCGCACAAAGCAGCCAGATCAGCCAGCTGAAGAAAAAACTCAATGCCCTGGAAAACCTTTGTGATGGCATCTTCCAGGTAGCGGAACTAAGTCCCCGTACCCTTGACAAAATCATGAGCTACGGCGAATTGATGTCCTGCGTGATCGTAGCAGAAAAGTTGAAGCAACAGGGATTTTCCGCCAGCTGTAAAGACAGCCGCGAACTGATTGTTACCGATCAGCAGTTCGGTCATGCTACCGTTAACTTTGTTACCACCAACCACAATATTGCACAGTTCTTTGCGCAGAATACCAGCGACTACGTAGTACTTCCCGGCTTTGTAGCCGCTACTGCAGAAGGAGAAACTACTACGCTGGGCCGGGGCGGCTCCGATTATACCGCCTCCATTGTAGCAGCCGCTGTAAATGCATCCGTACTGGACATATGGACCGATGTAAGCGGCATGATGACCGCCGATCCCCGCATGGTATCACAGGCTATTCCTATTTCACATATCTCTTATGTAGAAGCGATGGAGCTGTCGCACTTCGGCGCCAAAGTCATCTACCCTCCCACCATTCAACCAGTGATGAGTAAACGTATTCCCATCTGGATCAAAAATACTTTTGCGCCTGAAGATCATGGTACCCTGATACAGGACAACGAAGAACGGAGTTTACCCGTTACCGGTATCTCCGGTATTCAACATATTGCCCTGCTCACCCTCGAAGGTAGCGGTATGGTGGGTATTCCCGGTTTCTCCAAACGGCTGTTTGAATCCCTGCTACGGGAACGCATCAACGTTATCCTGATTACCCAGAGTTCCTCTGAACACTCCATCACCGTAGGCATTCATGAAGCGGATATGCTGAAAGCCAAAACTGCGGTAGACAGTGAGTTTGGACAGGAAATACTGGAGAAGCGTATAGAACCGTTGCAGGTAGAAAAAGATCTCTGCATCGTGGCCGTAGTAGGCGACAACATGAAAAATCATCATGGCACCAGCGGCAAGCTTTTTGGCACCCTTGGCAGAAATGGTATCAATGTAAGGGCCATTGCACAGGGATCTACCGAAAAAAATATTTCCGCCGTCATCAACAAGGCTGATATCAGGAAAGCGTTGAACGTGATGCATGAAACCTTCTTTGAAACACCGCTCAAACAGATCAACCTCTTTATAGCGGGCGTAGGCAACGTGGGTAGTAAACTACTGGAACAACTGCAACAGCAGGAACATTACCTGCGCAACGAGCTGGGCTTGCAGGTGAGGGTGATCGGGCTGGCTAATAGCAAACATACCCTGGTAGCTGAAACCGGCATTGTACTCGATGACTGGCGTACCCAACTGGCCAGCGGAGCGCATTTAAATACTGATGATTTTGTACAACAAATCAAAGCGCTGAACCTGCGCAACAGCGTATTTGTAGATAATACCGCCAGTGCCGATATTGCCGCCGTATACCACGAGTTCCTGCAACATGGTATTTCCGTAGTTACCTGCAATAAGATTGCCTGTTCTTCCGATTATGCCTACTACAAGAAACTCAAGGACCTGGCCCGGAAATACAATGCCTCCTTCCTATTCGAAACCAATGTGGGTGCCGGTTTACCAGTGATCAACACACTGAATGACCTGATCCGGAGCGGCGATAAAGTACATAGTATAGAAGCCGTATTGTCCGGCAGCCTGAACTTTGTATTCAATCATTTTGTGAATGGCACCAGCTTCCGGCAGGTGGTAAAAGCCGCACAGGATGAAGGATATACCGAACCAGATCCGCGGATAGACCTGAGCGGGAAAGACGTGATGAGAAAGATTCTGATCCTGGCACGGGAAAGTGGCGCCGCCATTGAGATGGATGAAATCACCAACTACTCTTTCCTTCCCGGTGCCTGCCTGGATGCGCCATCGGTGGCAGACTTTTATGAAACGCTGGATGTACATGCCGGCCATTTCCAGGGATTGCGGGAAGCCGCTGCCGCTGAGGGCAAGCGATTGAAATTTGTAGCCCGTTATGAAGATGGTAAAGCATCTGTGGGCCTGCAAAGCGTAGGCGTGGATCACCCGTTTTTTAAACTGGAAGGCAAGGATAACATTGTACTGTATAGTACCAGTCGCTATAAAGACCAGCCGCTGATCGTAAAAGGCGCCGGTACAGGCGCCGATGTTACCGCCTCGGGCATATTTGCAGATATTATCCGCAGTGCCAGATTATAAATTTTATATGAAGACTTTGCGGATTGTTGCAAACGTAAAAATCAATTCTTAAATTAAACTAACTAATACGGTTTATGGATAGTATCAAAGTATTTGCGCCGGGAACTGTGGCCAATGTTGCCTGTGGATTTGACGTAATAGGACTGGCACTGGATGCGCCGGGAGACGAGATGATTCTCCGCAGGAGCAGTGAACCAGGTATCCGTATTACTGCCATCCATGGTGCCGACCTGCCCCTGGAAGCATCCAGGAACGTGGCCGGGGTGGCTGTTCAGGCGTTATTACAGAAATATGAGCGACCTGATATTGGTATTGAAATAGAGATCTTTAAAAATATACATCCGGGCAGCGGCATTGGCTCCAGCGCCGCCAGCAGTGCGGGCGCTGTAGTAGGCGTAAATCACTTGCTGGGCGAGCCTTTTACCAAAAAACAACTGGTGCGTTTTGCCATGGAAGGCGAAAGGCTGGCCTGTGGCTCTGCTCACGCAGATAACGTAGCGCCGGCCATCCTGGGTGGCTTTACCCTGGTAAGAAGCTACCGCCCGCTGGATATTACCGGTTTACGTACCCCGGAACATTTATGGGTGACCGTTATACACCCACAGATCGAAGTAAAAACATCGGATGCACGGGAGATCCTGAAACAAAAAGTACTGATGACCGATGCCATCCGCCAGTGGGGTAATGTGGCCGCGCTGGTAGCTGGTCTTTACCAGGACGATTATGAGCTGATCAGCCGTTCGCTGGAAGATGTGATTGTAGAGCCGGTGCGGGCCATCCTGATCCCGGCATTTCATGAGCTGAAATTAAAATGCAAAGAAGCCGGCGCACTGGGCGGAGGAATTTCCGGTTCCGGCCCATCTGTTTTTATGCTGAGCAAAGGTGAAGAGAATGCCCGCAAAGTAGCGGCCACCATGGATAGCGTTTACGCACCACTGGGAGTAGATTATAAAATCTATGTATCCCAAATCAACACCGCAGGTGTAAAAGTGATTGACTAACCTTTTAACAACGTTTTATTCATGCAGTATTTCAGCTTACAAAACAAGCAGCACCAGGTAAATTTCGAGACAGCAGTTGTACAAGGATTAGCACCAGACAGGGGACTTTACTTCCCGGAGCAAATTCCCAGCTTAGACAAAGAGTTTATCAGTCACCTGCAAGATTATACGGATCATGAAATCGGACTTAACGTCATCCGCCCGTTTGTTGGAGATGAAATACCCGAAGCAGCATTAAAAAAGATCGTAGCAGATACCTTACATTTTCCTTTTCCGGTACAGAAAGTAACCGGTCATATGTATGCGCTGGAGCTGTTCCACGGCCCTACACTTGCTTTTAAAGATGTAGGCGCCCGGTTTATGGCCGGCTGCCTTGGCTATTTCCGCCGCAATGCCACACAACCGGTTACCGTGCTGGTAGCCACTTCCGGCGATACCGGTGGCGCCGTGGCCCATGGCTTCTACCAGGTGCCGGGCGTAGAGGTAGTGATCCTGTACCCCTCTAAAAAGGTGAGTACCTTACAGGAAAAGCAGCTTACTACCTTAGGGCATAACATCCATGCACTGGAAATTGCCGGCACCTTCGACGACTGCCAGCAGCTTGTAAAGTCAGCGTTCCTGGATGCAGAATTACAGGCCCACCGGCCATTGACCAGCGCCAATTCCATCAATGTGGCGCGCTGGCTGCCGCAGATGTTTTATTATTTCCTGGCTTACAAACAAATGAAAGCAGCCCATCCACGGCTGGTATTTTCTGTACCCAGCGGCAATTTTGGTAATATATGCGCCGGTATGATGGCTGCCGCCATAGGGTTGCCTATTTCACATTTTGTGGCCGCTACCAACGTTAATGATACGGTACCCCGCTTCATGGCCAGTGGCAAATACGAGCCGGGTACCGCTACGCCCACCCTCTCCAATGCAATGGATGTAGCCGACCCCAGTAATTTCGTACGGATCTTACAGTTATTCGGCAACAACCTTCCCCAGCTGGCAGAGCGATTTACCGCCTATAGCTTTAATGATAAAGATACCATCCGCACCATGGAACAGGTATGGAAAGAGCATCATTATATGCTGGACCCGCATGGGGCCGTAGGTTTTATGGGCTTACAGCGCTACCTGCAAAATTCGCCGGAACTGACGGGGGTTTTCCTGGAAACAGCGCATCCTGTGAAGTTTGAAGACACTGCACCGAAGTCTATCCGGGAAGAAATATACACGCCAGCCAAGGTAATGTCGTTATACGGCAAGGAAAAAGAAGCTACCTTATTACCAGCAGATTATGCTACGCTTAAAAACTGGTTAATGCGGTAATGATTCTGTAGTTTTGGCGCCAGTATGAAGTATTTATTTATCCTCCTGTTGTTCGTGGGTGCCGTAGGCTGTCATGAGTCCGGCACCCGTCACGCAGCTGATGCCAATGCTGCTGATTCGGCCTTATATAGTGATATTATCCGCCCTGTTACAGATTCTATACAACGGTTTCCGGAAAATGATGCCCTGTATTACCGCCGTGCCCTGCTGTTGTTTAACACCAACCCGCAGCTGGCGCAGGCTGATTTTGAGAAAGCGGCCTCCCTGCAACCTTCCAATACAGATTACTGGGCCGGCGCCGGCGAAGCCGCGCTGGTAGTGAACAATTATCCCAAAGCCGCCAGCAGTTTCGAAAAGGCACTGGCTATCGCTCCCGGCTATACGTACCTGCAATACCGCCTGGCCACCGCTATGATTGAAAATAAACAGTATGGTCCGGCCGATAGTATTGCCGGTGTGCTGGCACAAAGCAAAGAGGCCCGTGATAAAGCCTTTTACCTGAAAGCCAGGATGGCAGAAGACCGGCGCGATACCGCAGCTGCTATCCAGTACCTCACCACCGCTATACAGGCAGCCGGCAACCAGGCAGAATTTGAAGCCGTGATGGAACTGGGCGATTTGTTGCGCAGCAGGAAAGAACCCCGGGCCGTTGATTATTATCAACAAGCCTGGCGGATGGATACGACCAATGCCCAGCCCCTGTACGAAGCCGGGCAGGCACAGGAAACTTATCTCAATAATCAGGAGCGGGCGTTGGCCACTTATCGCCAATGCATTATAGCAGATCCGGGGTTTGAGCCGGCTTACCTGGCTATTGGTAAAATTTACAGGGGTAAGCGGGACTGGAAACAGGCTTATACTTATTTTAACCTGGCCGCCAAAGCAGCACCTACTGATGCGTGGGCATATTACTACCGGGCGGAGAGCCAGGAGCAGCAAGGCAATAAAGCCATGGCCGTAGATGATTATACCAAAGCTGCTTCCTTCAAAAAAGATTTCAAAGAAGCCAGAGAGGCCTTACAGCGACTGAAGCCTTAATTGCTTACATTTACATGACTCAAAAATATTGCAGTTGGAAAAACATCCTGTTTTAGTGGCGCCGTCCTTGCTGGCAGCGAATTTCCTGGAGCTGGGAAAAGAAGTGGACATGGTTAATCGTAGTGAGGCCGACTGGTTTCATCTCGATGTGATGGATGGCCGGTTTGTACCGAATATCAGTTACGGTCTGCCGGTGATTGCCCAGATCAAACAAAAGGCCAATAAGCCCTGCGATGTGCACCTGATGATAGAAGAGCCCGAGAAGTATGCAGCAGATTTCAAAAAAGCAGGCGCCGATATTTTAACTGTACACTATGAAGCCTGTATACACCTGCACCGGAATATTCAGCAAATCAAGGGACTGGGCATGAAAGCCGGTGTAGCCCTGAATCCGCATACGCCTATTGAGCTATTGGAAAATGTGATTCGTGATATCGATGTAGTACTGGTGATGAGTGTAAACCCTGGTTTCGGTGGTCAAACCTTTATAGAGCAGACCTATCATAAAATCAGGCAACTGCGGAAACTGATTACAGATCATCATGCCCATGCGTTGATAGAAGTGGATGGAGGCATAGGACCAGAAAATGCCGGGCAGTTAATCCAGGCGGGAGCCAATGTGTTAGTGGCAGGCAGTGCGGTCTTTTCCGCTGCCGATCCCGAAAAGATGATTCATCTCCTTAAGACAAGTGCGCAATAATCTCCTTAGATAAAGGTTTGGTGAGATAGCCGGTTACAAAGCTGTAGCTGCTCACGCGCTCTTTGTCCTTCTCATCAATGGATGAGGTCAATACAAAGATCCGGATGTTCTTGGGGAGTTGTGTACAGAACCCGGCATACTCTTCCAGGAACTCCCAACCATCCATCACCGGCATATTGAGATCGAGCAAAATAAGATCAGGTAAGGCTTCGGGACTGCTGGCGTTGGTACGGAGATAGTCCAGTACATCCTGCGCATCTGAAAATACCCGGATGTGGTTACTGATAGCCTGACGTTCGATCATGATTTTAGCAATCTGCTGGTGAATCGGGTCATCATCTACAATAAAAATCGTATCGATCAACTTCATAAAGGGGGTTTATTCAGATCTAAATGTAATAATAAATTTTGTTCCCTCGCCAGGATGACTTTCAGCCCGTATACTACCGCCCATCGCCTCCACCTGGGTTTTGGTAATGAACAGGCCTATTCCCTTTGCATCTTTGTTTTTGTGAAATGTTTTTCTGAACCCAAAAAGTTTGTTGCCAAAACGTTCCATATCTATGCCCACCCCATTGTCCTGTACGCTTAGTACGATGTTGTCGTTCTCCTTCCAGGTTTTCAAATGAACTGCGGGCGTGCGTTCTGACGAACGATAGCGGATCGCATTGGTGATAAAATTCTGCAGGATACTGTCCAGGTATACCTTGGGATATTCAATCATTGGTTCTTCATCAAAGTCAAAGGTAATCTGAATATGGCTGGTTTCAATATCTACCAGCAGCACATCCTTTACCTTTTGTAAGCGCTCGGCAAAGAGTAGTTTTTCCTTTTCCACGTTTACGTCTTTGCGTATCTGTACTACTTCCACCAGGTCGTTGAGGGTTTCATCAATTTTTTTGATGACTTCATGTACCATGCCCAGGTACAGATCCCGCTCGTGCTGCGCAATGGCTTCATTATGCATTTGCATCAGCGCCTTGAGATTGGCGATGGGCGCCCGCAGGTTATGAGAAGTAATATGGGCAAAGTCTTCCAGCTGCTTATTCTGGTTAACCAGGTTTTTATTGAGATTAGATAATTGGTCGTTGGCTTTTCTCAGTTCTTTTTGCAATTTCCTGCTGTCGGTGATATCGCGCATAAATACAGAAATACCGCCGTCCTGCATGGGGGTGAGCAGGAAATCGTACCATTTGTCGACCACCGGGAAGTAGATACCAAAAGACTGAGAGGTTTGTTGTTGTATACATTCCCGAAGCCGGGCGGAAAAAACGGTGCCACTGAGGCGGGGAAATTCTTCGAAGATATTGCTGCCAATGGCTACCGGATGGCCGATCATCTTTTCAGCCTTGCGGTTGAGGAAGTTGAGATTGCCGTTTCTTTCCATAGCGGCGTATCCCATATCGATGGTATCGAAGAAAAGCCGCATCAGCTCTGTATTGCGGGAGAGTGCGTCCTTTATTTCCACCTGTTCGGTAATATCCTGTACTACCCCGTACATGCGTACCAGTTTCCCATCTATATATCCCGGCTGACCGATAGAGCGTACTCTTTTCAGCTGCTGGCGGGCAGAGATAATAGAGAGTTGGGCATCGAAGGGCTTGCCGGTGCTCATACACTGATGGACCAGTGTTTCCAGGCTTTCGCGGGCTTCGGGGGTATAGAACGACAGGGCGCTTTCGTAGTCGACCGGGGATCCGGGGATGCAGTCGTGGATATAATACGACTGGTCGGTCCACCGCACCTGTTTACTTTCCAGGTCCAGTTCCCAGCCGCCTATTTTGCCGATGCTGCCGGTTTGTTGCAGGAATTCCTGGTTTTTCCGGTTTTCCAGCTCCTGCATTTTTTTATCAGTAATGTCGTTGACCAGGGCCACTACGATCATTTCCTTATCCACGGGCTCAATTACCGGGAACACGGTGAGGTCGAAGTATACTTCACGTCCGACTGTGGTCCAGCGTTTGTCCTGGGAGAAGTCGATACGTTTTTCCACGCGCAGGGACTTATTTTCTTCCAGGGCCTGGAGGAAGAGTTTATCCAATTCGAACATGGTGGCCAGGCTATCGTTCATTACATTGAAGGGCTGGCGCATCATGGTGGGATGCGGCGATTGGAAGAACTGGCGCTGGGTTTGATTAATGCGGCGTATAAAGCCGAAGTTATCGAACTGGATGTAGCCTATGGGTAGGTTTTCGATGATATTGTCGAGGAGCCTTTCGCTTTTCTGCAGGCTGAGTTCTGAGAGCTTTTTTTCCGTGATATCATCCAATATGAGGAAGATATTGACCATATTCCGCTGTGGATCGGTCAATGGGAAGATGGTGGCTTCAAAGTATACCGGGTATAGCCTGGTGATGTTTTCGTTAGTTTTTTCGCGGTAGCTGAGGAGTACTTCCCGTTTGAGTGTTTTGCCGGTTTTACGGACTTCATCAAACATCCCTACGAGGCCATTGAGGCGGTAGAAGGGATCTTCCAGCCAGTTGTAGCCTGGTTTGGTGAAGAAGGCATGTGTTTCTCCCCATATTTCCCGCTGGCGGGTATTCAGGTCGAGGCTGGTCCCGTCCGGAGAAAACTGCTGAAGGCCAAGTGGAAGATTTTCCAGTACCTGGCTATAGTAGGGCTCATTCTGCGCCCGTTTGATTTCAGCGAGTTTGCGGGCGGTGATATCCATGCCAATGAGTATGCAATGGGCCATGGTACCATCTTCCTGCATAAGGGGGCTGATGCCGGCTTCGACCCAGAGCGGTTGTTGGTCTGGTTTCAGGAAGCAGACCTGTTCCTGTACAGGCTGCCCTGCGAGCAGGGATGTCCAGATGCGCTGCCATTGGCGGGGATCGGCTGGCGGGAGTATGCTGGTAGCCGGCTGCCCAATTAATGCTTCGGCTGGTTGCAGTAATGCCGTTACCACCTGCGTATTTACCGCAGTCACTGTTCCCACAGTGTTGATTGTAACAGAGAGTGCACAGGCATTAATGGCGGATTCAAGGTGTTGCAAGTGCCGGTAATGCTGTTCCAGCATAACTACATTCATATGATAGCTGTGACTATGATCGTTGTGTCCCGAATGCCGAAAGTAGGCATAATATAACAAAAAACACTATTGTACAGGTAAAAGTAATAAAATGTTCCGGAAAGGTCAATTCCTCATAAAAGCGCTATTAACAAGGGGTGGCACGGGTAAAGTGTATCATTTATCCACTAGCTGTGGATTTTCAGTTTTTTCAAATTGTTAAACGATCAATATCTTTGGGACAACTTATTACATTAACATTTTTACTTAAATATCAAGAGATGAAAGTTTTGATTATCATGGGTTCTGAGAGTGACAAGCCAGTGATGGAAGAATCACAGAAACACCTTCAGTACTTTGGCATCGAGAATGAGATGATTGTGGCTTCAGCGCATCGGAATCCGGATAAAGTAAGAGAATTGTGTATAACCGCACAGGAGAAGGGATTTGGCGTAATTATTGCCGCGGCCGGTATGGCAGCAGCCTTACCGGGAGTGGTATCTGCTTACACTTCGCTGCCTGTTCTGGGAGTTCCTTTAGATGGTGGTTTACCTGGTGGTGTTGATGCGTTGTATTCTATCGTACAGATGCCTGCGGGTTTACCGGTTGGTACCCTGGCAGTGGGTAAAGCAGGTGCCCGTAATGCAGCTATCCTGGCCGCCCGTATTCTTGCTTTAGGCAACAAGGATATAGCCGCTAAAGTGGAATCCTTCAAGCAGAATGGGTACAGAATTTAGTGATAGCTTAACAATTGCGTCCTCCAGGTTATACAAGATTTAAATATATTCGATACGAACAGCGATTTCCTGGACAATTAAATCATAGAATCATTGACTGAATCCATTATCAATTTAGACAGTATTAATCCCATTGAGTTTTTCGGCGTTAACAACGGAAAGCTCGATCTGCTGAAAAAGAAATTCCCGTTGCTGAAGATCCTATCCAGGGGCACCCAGTTAAAATTGAGTGGGGCACCGGAAGAAGTGGCTACAGCGGAGGAAAAAATCAGTCAGATTGTGAAGTACCTGGAACGGAATGGTAATCTTACGGAGAACTATTTTGAACAGATACTTGGAGATGAGGAGGGCATAAAAATCGATAATTTCAGTGAGCGTAACCCCAATGAAGTATTGGTGTTTGGTCCTAACGGCCGTACAGTAAGGGCGCGTACATCCAACCAGAAGAAGATGGTGGCTATGGCGGAAAAGAATGACATTATTTTCGCGATAGGGCCGGCTGGTACTGGTAAAACCTATACGGCAGTGGCATTAGCGGTACGCGCATTGAAAAACAAAGCGGTTAAAAAGATTATTCTGACACGTCCTGCGGTGGAAGCGGGTGAAAGCCTGGGTTTCCTGCCGGGAGATCTGAAAGAAAAAATTGACCCTTATCTGCGTCCCCTGTACGATGCGCTGGACGATATGATCCCGGCTGAAAAGCTGAGTTATTATATGACCAACCGTGTTATTGAAATTGCCCCGCTGGCGTATATGCGTGGCCGTACCCTGGATAATTCCTTTATTATCCTGGATGAGGCCCAAAACGCCACTGATTTGCAGATCAAGATGTTTCTAACCCGTATTGGAGCTTCTGCACAGGCCATCATCACCGGTGACCTTACCCAGATAGATTTACCCAAAAATCAGCAATCCGGTCTGGAAAGAGCCACCCGTATCCTTCGGAACATTGAGGGGATAGGGCATGTGGAACTTGATGAAGAGGATGTGGTAAGACACCGCCTGGTAAAAGCAATCATCAAGGCATACGACGCTAACAAGGACAAATAAACCGATTTATTACCGGCTATTTTGTGGGGACTGTTGCGCTTCCGGGGTATTCCCGGTAGACGGATTAGTATCTGGCAAAATAGCCGGATTATCAAATATTAACTCTTTGTTAACGGCGTTTACCGTAAGTTCACCTGTTTTTACGAGAGGGAAAATTCAGTCCGGGAGCCTGTGAATAAGCGTAGCTGTAGTCGTAAGACTTTGCAGAATTGAAGTTTACCCCTATTTTTGTTGTGATATATTATAATTATCGACCGCATGACCAATTTTTTTCGAATCATGACACTGGCATTGACTACAACCTTCCTGCTGGGCAGTTGTAAGAAGAGAGCTACCCCAGAAGAGGTGGCGCTGGCCTTTATGCATGCCATTCAGGATTCGAACTACGACCAGGCAAGGGATTATGCCACCAAAGAATCCCAACAGGTAATACAGATCTATGCTATTTTCGACGGCCGCCGCAGTGGAGCAGAAAGGGAGAAAATTAAAAATGCGAAGATAGAAGTGGTGAATATAGAAGAGAATGGCGACAAAGCGGCTGTTACCATCCTGAACTCATCTGCCCACCAGAAAGAAGTGCTACAAATGGTGAAGGAAAACGGACAGTGGAAAATTTCCCTGACCTTCGACAGCATCATTCCTAATTACGCGCCACAAACTGGCAACACATTTGACTCCACCACTGTATTGCCGGCAGATACGACATCTTCCGCCGGTGCTATACTGCCTGAAACTAAATAATATTCTCCGTTCTTTGGCTTTTTGTACAAAAGGAGGATAATTTTTAGCTATTAACGGCCAGTTACCTTAATTTTGCCACGCATTAATGATTGAATGTGTGGCTTATTTCTTGTTTTTACTTAACGGAACCTTTTGACCATATCTTCATGAAAAGTGAGGTGAGTATTTTATTCACTTTTCAGCATTAATCCAATATTGAACAATAAACCTTAAAGTAAAGTAGATTATTATGATGACAAATCCCTGGCACAGTGTGAATCCCGGTTCTGAAGTGCCTAACATTGTAAATGCCATTATAGAGATTCCAAAGGGATGCCGTGCCAAATATGAACTGGATAAAGAAAGCGGTTTGCTGAAACTGGACCGTGTACTGTATTCATCTGTATACTACCCTGCCAACTACGGATTTATTCCACAATCTTATTGCGATGACCACGATCCACTGGATATCCTGGTGATCTCTCAAATAGAGTGCGTACCCATGTGTATCATTGAAGCCAAGGTAATTGGTGTGATGCAAATGATAGATGGTGGTGAAGCTGATGACAAAATCATCGCCGTAGCTGCCAACGATATGAGTGTAAACTATATCAACGATATCTCTGAATTGCCTCCTCACTTTATTGATGAAATGCGTCATTTCTTCGAAGAGTACAAAAAGCTGGAAAAGAAAACAGTGGTAGTAGAAGAATTCCAGAACAAAGCAAAAGCAAAAGAAATTATTGTAAAGAGCTTCGAGGACTATCGCAAAATTTTCAAACAGAGCTGATAAGAGCGAAAAGCTGAAAGCCGAAAGCAAAAAGCTATTGTAAAGATTGATCTAAGTGAATTTTTAAATACTCGCTAAGGTCCTCTCCACTATAGCCTTTTGCTTTCGGCTTTATGCTTTCTGCTCTTAAAAGAATCGTTTTATAATCCGCAGGCGGTGCGTACGAATGCCGGTATCCGTATTAATAATCCCTTCATTATCGATGGCATCGATGCGTACTTTGCCAGAGGAGTGAATGATTTCATGATCGTTGAGCAGGATCCCGACATGCGTAATTCGTCCTTCTTCATTATCAAAAAAGGCCAGGTCGCCCAGCTGGGCCTCTTGTAGAAATCCTACCAACTGTCCCTGACCAGCTTGTTGATAAGCATCCCGAAGGAGGGATATGCCGGAGAGTTTGAACACATTTTGCGTAAAGCCGGAACAATCCACGCCAAACACACTGGTACCTCCCCAGAGGTAGCCGGTATTTAAGAATTGCGCTGCCGCTGCTTTAAGTGCATCAACATCTACAGAATTGTTGTTATTTAACAAAACTGGTTTATCTTCGAATTTTATGGTGATAGAACCCCATTGAACGGTTGTGTTGCCGTGCCCTTTCACCAGGCAACCGAAAGGCACCTGCATAGGCACCCCGTTCATCGTAACGCGATTTACCCAACCCGGCAGATACCTGGTGGCCGGTTCCAGGAAAAGCGCTTCATCAATGGTTTCCAGGTGGGCGGCGGTGACCCACCCCATATATCCGTCGTATTGATTTTTTACCTGTACCCAGCCATCCGGAGCCGTATCAATAACAGATACAGCGGCACCCCATAACAGCTGGGAAATCATTTCACTCCTGTGTGAGGCCGTTCTCCGCAATGGCGCAACTGGCACAGTTACAATGGCGTATGGCATATTAATTGTGTAAATCCGTTTTATTATTCAATAATATTATGCGCTGAATGAACTTTTTCCGCTTTTGTACGTAAATATAAAGTAATAAGTTTATGCAACAACAGTTAACCAATTTATCGGACAAAGAGCTAATATCCCGCGCCAGAAAACAACATGACCGCGAGGCAGAAGGCGTATTGATGGACAGGTACAGCCATCTGCTGGTTGCAGTTACCCTTCCCCATATAAGTCAGCAATCCAACCTGGACCCCAACGTAGTCTTTCCTTCCCTTCTCCAGAGATTAAGTGCCAGTCTTAAAACCCAAACGATCTACAAGGTAAACGAATGGATTTTACATATACAGAAAGGGTATCTCGGTAAACCAGAGAAAAATACCCCATTCTATCCATCACGCGATGGGAGAGATTTACTCCATATCGAAAATACCGTAGACAAAGCCGCTACTAATATCATCGACCGACAGGACCTGATAGTGCGGCTGGAACAGGCTTTACAGCGACTTAATGCCGACGATCGGGCACTCATCACGCAATTCTATCTTGAAAATAAACCCTTTTCCGACCTTTCCGCTACCACTGGTATCTCCAGGGAAAAATTGAGAACACAGCTGAAAGCCGCCAAAGGAAAACTTGCCAAGCTATTTATGAATGGATATGTTAAGTAGTAAACCGAATAATGATAAAGTACTAAAGATTTTTTCTACGATCCGTTGCCTCAGCAGGGATCAGCTCCCACGTTACCTGGAAGGCCGGTTGACCGATGTAGAAAAACACCTGGTAGAGCAGCACCTCACAGATTGCGACCTGTGTTTTGATGCGCTGCAGGCATTGGAAAAAGAAGAAAATACAGACAGGTACCAGGACCTGACCAATAAGCTGCAACGCTATGTACATACCAGTATTCAGCCTGTTTCACACACCCAGAAGATAGCCCAGTATACCCGCAAGGAAAAGAACAAAGAGCATATGCTGGTATATTTCTGGATCGTTGCTTTTATTGGGCTCGGTATAGGCAGCGTATATGTAATGCGTGGTCATATCAGAAACCAGCCGCCGCCCATGCATATAATGGCCGGCCTGCCTGCTAAAGATAGCTCCGTTACTACCGCTGTCAGCAATCCACCGGTGGTAACACCTGTAGATCATACGACTACACCAGCACCGGAAGCCACACATACAGCGCCCGTTACACCACCAGCGAAACCAGTTCTGGCGGCAGCCCAGAAACCTGTAGATTCTGCTGCATTGAAAAAAGCTGCCGCCCTGAAAGCGGCGCAACATAAAGCTGCAGCCGACAGTATCCGCAAAGTACAGCAAGCCAACCTACTGAAGCAAAAACAGGATTCCATCCGCAAAGCCGCGGCCGATAAGGCAGACAAGGACAATAAAGCCAAAGATGACGATAACAAGGCGCCAGCAAAACCGGATAATAAGCCTGCACAGGTAGCCAAAGAACAAAAGGCGCCAGAACCAGCTAAAAAAGAATCAGTCGCTGCCTCTCCCATCAACAGTGACGAATACCTTTACAAAGCTGCCATGGTATACCAGCAACAAGGTAACCTGAGTGAAGCGATAGACAGGTACCGCAGATTAGAAGCTGTCAGCTCCGGCAAGTACGTAGAACTGGCCCGCTATCAACTCGCCATCTGCTATCGCAGCAAAGGACAAATGGGCAAAGCCCGCCGCATGTTCCGTGAAGTAATACGCATGGACGGCAGCATGAAAGACGCCGCCAAGCAAGCGCTGGATAGTATGTAAACTTTTTATATCAGAAAATATTATGGATTTTTGTGAATGCTGCATCTAGTATGCAGCATTCCATTTATTAGCCTGTGAATAATCCAGCCACACAACAACTAACAGACCAGGAGCTACTACAGCGGTTCAAAGCTGACAACAACAGTGATTGGATCGGTGTGCTGTTTGATCGCTATGCCCTGCTACTGCTGGGTATGTGCATGAAGTACCTGAAGAATGAAGAAGATGCGCGGGATGCCGTGCAGCAAATCTTTCTCAAGATGTTGTCCGACATCAATAAACATGAAATACAGTATTTCAGGGCCTGGATATACCAGGTAACAAAAAACTACTGCCTGATGCAGTTGCGACAAAAGCATATGAAATATAAGGAAGAAATTTCCGATAAGCATATGGGAGGTATCGCAGCAGAACAGGAAGATAAGCGGGTATACCAAGAAAAGGATCTCCTGCTGGAAAATATGGAACAGGCGATGAACCTGTTGAATCCTGAGCAACGGGACTGTGTGCGGCTGTTTTACCTGGAGAAGAAATCCTACCAGGAAATAGCCGATCAAACAGGGTATAGTTTACTACAGGTGAAAAGCTATATTCAAAATGGCAAGCGAAACCTGAAACTTTTACTGGAAAAACAACAACGCGCAAATAAAAGTTAATTTGCATCCATAGTGATATGAACGAGCATTTCAACGATATCTTTTCAACAACACGCTGTCTTTCGCAACAGCAGCTACTGGACTATGTACAGGGTAAGCTGACGGCTGAAGAACAACATGAAGTGGAAATGCACCTGTCTGATTGTGAGCTGTGCAGCGATGCACTGGAAGGGCTGGAAGCTATAAAAGATAAGGAAAAGATCCCCGGGTGGATCCGGCAGATGAAATGGGAGCTGCTGAAAAAATTACGCACCCGTTACCGGTCCCGGAGAAAATCTGAAAATTATATATACCTGGCCGTTATAATACTCTGTATACTTTTCTTATTACTGGCACTTTTCTGGACCTATCATTTTTCTACTATAAAACATTAAAGCAGATAGCTGTTAGCCAAAGCTAACAGCTATCTGCTTTAGTACAATGTCTTATCTCCCTTCTCTTTCCAGTCGCTGAATACTTCCAGGGCAGCAGCTTCCGGCATAGCAATGAGCGGAATCTTTTTATCGGTATGCGGCACGTTTATTTCCCGGTAAATGAATGAATCATCAAAATCGATCGCAGCGGCATCTTCCTTAGAATTGGCATAATATACCCTCTGCGGACGCGCCCAGTAAATGGCGCCCAGGCACATAGGACATGGCTCGCAGGAAGTATAGATTTCACAATCGTGCAACTGGAAAGTGCCGAGTTTTTTACAGGCTGCGCGAATCGCCACCACTTCTGCATGTGCCGTAGGATCAGTATCACAAAGCACCTGGTTCCATCCCTCTCCTACTATCTCATCGCCTCTTACGACAATAGAGCCAAAAGGCCCGCCATCACCATTTTCCATGCCCCTGCGGGACAATGCAATGGCATGCTGCATAAATCTTCTTTCTCTTTCTCCCGGCATATCGTTTAAGTTTTGATTCTTTCAAATTTACTGAAAGCGACTGATAAAACCCGTCTCCTCCGTGCGGTATAAGTACAAACCATAAAAAAAGCCCCGCGAAGAATCGCGGGGCTTATCGTTAACTATGTATCGTCGTATTTAGAATTACTTGTTTCTTATTACTACTACGCCATCAAACACATCAATCAACACTGGTTTGGATTTATCAATGTCGCCTGCGAGAATTTTCTTACTGAGCAGGTTAATGATTTCTTTCTGAATGAGACGTTTCAGCGGTCTTGCTCCAAACTGTGGGTCGTAGCCCTGAACTGAGAGGTATTCGAGTGCATAATCAGAAAATTCCAATATCATGCCATTTTTTGCAACCATGTCCTTCAGTTGTTGTAACTGAATGTTAATTATTCCTTTAATTTCACTTCTCATCAAAGGCTGGAACATGATTACTTCATCGACCCTATTCAGGAACTCCGGACGGATAGTTTGTTTCAGCAATGACATCACTTCTTCCTTCGTTTTATCTACTACTTCTTCCCTGTTGGCATCTGTGATATTTTCAAAGTTTTCCTGGATGATATGACTACCCATGTTGCTGGTCATGATGATGATCGTGTTTTTGAAATTCACCACCCTTCCCTTGTTATCGGTGAGGCGTCCATCGTCCAGCACCTGTAACAAAATGTTAAAGGTATCGGGGTGTGCTTTTTCGATTTCATCGAGCAGCACCACTGAATATGGTTTACGGCGTACGGCTTCTGTGAGTTGTCCGCCTTCATCATATCCAACATATCCCGGAGGCGCTCCTACCAGCCGGCTTACGGAGTGCTTTTCCTGGTATTCGCTCATGTCGATGCGGGTCATCATGTTTTCATCATCGAACAGGTATTCTGCCAATGCTTTGGCCAACTCTGTTTTACCCACACCGGTTGTACCCAGGAAGATAAAAGAACCGATAGGCCGGCGCGGATCCTGTAAGCCTGCGCGGCTGCGGCGAATAGCATCGGATACCGCGATGATGGCTTCATCCTGTCCTACTACCCGTTGGTGCAGCTCTTCTTCGAGCTGCAACAATTTATCTTTTTCACTCTGCATCATTTTAGATACGGGGATACCGGTTGCTTTCGCCACATTTTCTGCGATATCCTCTGCATCTACTTCCTCTTTAAGAAGACGTTTATGATTGGCAGATATTTTATTTAATTCTTCTGTCAGGTCGGTTACCAGTTTTTCCTGTTCTTTCACTTTACCATAGCGGATTTCCGCTACGCGTCCGAAATCGCCGTTACGTTCGGCCTGTTCTGCTTCCAGTTTCAGGTTTTCGATCGCTGACTTGGCGTTTTGTATCTGGTCTACTACTTCTTTTTCCGCCTGCCATTTAGCTTTGAAGGTATTGCGTTCTTCGCCGAGGCGGGCAATTTCTTCGCCCAGTTCACGCAATTTATCTTCATCGTTTTCGCGCTTAATCGCTTCTCTTTCGATTTCCAGTTGCCTGATCCTTCTTTCCAGTTCATCCAGTTCTTCCGGCATAGAATTCATTTCCAGCCTGAGTTTCGCCGCGCTTTCATCAATCAGGTCGATGGCCTTATCTGGTAAAAAGCGATCGGTAATATAGCGGTGCGATAATTCAACAGCGGCAATAATAGCTTCGTCTTTGATCAGCACATGATGGTGGCTTTCATACTTCTCTTTCAATCCGCGTAAGATAGAGATGGCATCTTCTACAGAAGGTTCGTCTACCAATACTTTCTGGAAGCGGCGTTCGAGCGCTTTATCTTTCTCAAAATATTTCTGGTATTCATTGAGTGTGGTAGCACCAATAGCGCGGAGTTCTCCTCTTGCCAGGGCGGGTTTCAGGATATTAGCCGCATCCATGGCTCCTTCCATTGCGCCGGCGCCGATCAGGGTGTGGATCTCATCTATAAAGAGGATGATTTCCCCATTGCTTTCGGCCACTTCTTTTACTACGCCTTTCAGTCTTTCTTCAAACTCACCACGGTATTTAGCGCCCGCCATCAGGGCTCCCATATCCAGCGCATAGATGGTTTTGGATTTAAGGTTTTCCGGTACGTCGCCGTTGATGATCCTGTGTCCGAGACCTTCCACGATGGCGGTTTTACCAACACCGGGTTCACCTACCAGGATAGGGTTATTTTTTGATCTGCGGGAAAGAATATGTAACGTTCTACGGATTTCCTCATCACGGCCGATCACGGGATCGAGTTTACCTTCCCGGGCCATTTCGTTGAGGTTCTTCGCATATTTCTGTAAGGTGTTATATTGATTACCACCTGTCTGTGAATTAACCGTGTCGCCTTTCCGCAGCTCTTTGATAGCGGCTTTCAGGCCTTTTTCAGTTAATCCGGCATCTTTCAGCAGTTTGGCGGTATCGTCGCTACCTCCAAGTATGCCGAGCAGCAGGTGTTCCACACTTACAAACTCATCTTTAAACTCCTTGATGGCAGCGCCGGCGCGGAGTATCGCGTTATTGGCATCGCGGCTCAGGGTTTGACCACCTTCTCCGCCTACGATGCGGGGATATTTATTGATCTGCTCATTGAGTTTACTGGTAACGAAAGATGTATTCACATCGTTCTTTTTTAATAAGTACTCAATGGGACTATCTTCATCATTTAATAAGGCCTTCAGCAAGTGACCGGTTTCGATGGACTGGTTCTGATTATTAAAGGCCAGTTGTTGGGCTTGTTGCAGTATTTCCTGCGATTTTATAGTGAAATTATTCAAATTCATATGTAGTTATTTTTGTCCTTTTTTTGATGTCATCAAACGTGCTTACGTAACAACAAACCCTGATCCAATGTTGTATATCCGGAAATTATGACATATACAATAAAGTTTTACTGCATTTTTAGCAGGAAGAGAAGGAGGAGACTGCTATTTTTTCAGGTTTCAGTAGCTGTAACAGCCTGGCAGTTAAAAGCTATCTCCTTATCAATCAATTCATTAATTAAAGAAAAATAGGTATTCTCAGCAATGTACAAGGTAAATTCTGATAGAATCAAACAACACGGCCGACTCTGTTGTTATAAAATTCCTGTGATGGCATAGTGGTATACCTATAGAGAAGCATCGAATCTAAGCAATACATTCCTCATTATTAAACCCTACAATTATGTCTTTCGATTTACTGGAAAGCGCCAAGAACATTTTCAACAACAATGTAGTCAGTCAGGCTTCCTCACAACTTGGAGAGAGTGAAGGAGGTATTCAGAAAGCATTAAGTGGAATTGTGCCGATGGTATTAAGCGGGCTGTTAAACAAGGCCAGCTCATCGGGCAACGCGGGCAGTTTACTGGACATGGTAAAAAGCGTAGCCGGGGATGCCAATCCCGTGGCTGTAGCTGGTGCGATCCAGGGTGGCGCAGGTGGTTTACTTGCTAAGGGGGCAGACCTGTTGCGCAGTTTATTCGGAGACAAAGTAGATTCCATTATCAGTATGCTGTCTAATTTTGCGGGGATAAAGGAATCGTCGGCCAGTACGTTGTTACAATCAGCGGCGCCGGCCACATTAGGTACGGTGGGGCAATATGCGGTACAAAATAATCTCACGCCCAATTCATTTCTGTCGTTACTGGATACGCAAAAAGATAAGATCCTGGGCGCTATACCAGGGGGGCTGAATATTGCCGGTATACTGGGCCTGGGCAGTATTGGAGAGTTGGGAAAGAAACTGGGGGGACTGGCCAGCGGCCTTGGCAGCACTGCTGCTACCACTGCAGGTGCAGTAAACCTGAAACAGGCCAGCAGCAGTAATCGCTGGATATGGTCGCTGTTACTGATATTGATTGCTATTATATTGCTGTGGTACCTGATGCGGGGTTGCGGTGGTAATAAAACCGGTACCACCACGACCGATAGTATCAGTACCGGGCAGCTGGCAGATTCGGCTTCTATGACCGTGCCGAGTCCAACCGCGCCTGTTGCTACCACCCGGGAAAGCATCAAAGTCACTTTACCCAATGGCACCGTACTGGATGCGTTCAAAGGAGGTATAGAAGACCAGCTGGTCACCTTCCTGAAAGATGATAGCCGTAAACCGGGCAAAGATGTATGGTTTGATTTCGATAACCTCAACTTCAAAACCGGCAGTGCAGAATTAACAGAAGAAAGTATGAAGCAGGTAGGCAATATTGCCGCTATTCTGAAAGCCTTCCCGAAAGCAAAAATCAAAATAGGCGGTTATACTGATCGTACAGGTGATAGTACTGCCAACCTTCGTCTTTCTAAAGAAAGGGCGGAATCCGTGCTTACGGCATTGAAGAAACAAAGCGCCAATGAAGCCCAGCTGCTGGGAGCAGAAGGCTATGGCTCACAATTTGCCAAAGCAGCTGCAGATGCTCCGGATGAAGAACGGAAAAAAGACAGGCATATTTCTGTGAGTGTGAGGGAAAAATAAACCATTGCTATAAAACGAGAACAGTCCCTCCCGCAGTTGGCGGGAGGGACTGTTCTCGTTTTATAAAGCTATTCTTATTCCTTTACCAATACCAACCGGTTTCTGTCGGCCCGGTAAATGCCGCCATAGAACTTCACGAGCTCGGGATATTCTGCCGCAGGAAATGTACCCGACTGCCGTTCCATTTTTCGTATATAGGTTACCGTATTGCCTTTTAATATGACGGTGGCGCTATAGTTACCAAATTTTGAGGACAGGCTTACCGGTGTTGGTACTGATTCCGGCTGATATCCCACAGGGAGGATGATTTCTACAGAATCTACATCGCGGTAGGCCATATTCAACCGGATATCCGACTGGCGGGAGCTATCGGGTTCCAGCTTCACCCCATCACGGGCGAAGATATTGGGATTGATAAACATTCGTTTACCCGTTACCGTGGCATAGTTATTCCCCTTTACCTTCATCATCTCTTCAATAGCCGGGGTGGCGGTTTCCAGCTCTTTATAACTATAATCTACAATATCATAGCTCGATAGCCCGAGGCCCTTACGCAGCAATTCCAGTTGTCTTTCCCGGCTCAGGCGATGAATCGCATCGCGCAAATCATCCTGTTGGAGTCCACTGGTTACTTTTACTGCGCTCAGTGCCATGTTTCCACTGGAATCTATAGTGGCGTTAATATGGCGGATTTGCTGGTTAAAATCCATACCATATACCGGTGTTCGCACCAGTTTGCTGTCTTTTTCATCCAACAGTAATACGGGCCTGTTGTCGGTAAAACCTCCCAGGTAGCCGGCGGGTAAATAAGGGTTGGTACATTCCAGCCAGGTGGTGTCCTTTTCGCCGGGTACGCACAGGATGACGTGGTTGAACTGGGAAGAAGGAAAATCCTCGCGGATAGTATGCGCATTTTCACCTGCTTTCACAGACACACAATTGGATTTGATGCCAGCTTCTTTCAATAATGCCATCATGTAGTTGGATAAGGCTTTACAGTCACCATAGCCTTTAGTGGCTACCGAAGCCGCATCAAAAGTTTGCCATCCTCCTATTCCCAGCTGTATGCTAATGTAGCGGCTGTTGCGCTGCATAAACTTATAGAGTGTTTTGATCTTTTCTTCCCGGCTATGCAGGCCATCGATCAGTTCGTGCACCTTTGCTTTGGTGGCATCCGGCAATACATCCCGGCCGGCATTGAGCTGGTAAAAAAAAGCGCCCAGTCCTTTCCAGGAATTTGAATTACCCTTATATTTATCCAATTCAAAATCGGTAGTACCCAGGAATACCGCAGGTGTACGACGGTAAAACTCTACGGCATTTAACTCTGATTTCAGCGCTTTGATTTGCTTTACCTCCCAGGCGTATGTTTTGGTACCCTTATCGGTAGTGGTAACCGGTTCCCCGTTGTATAAATAGCTGCGGAAGCGCAGGGTAAAATCGGCTGGTGTCGTTACTTTCAGGGTACTTTGTTCCACGGTACAATCAATATCTGATTGTGGCATCCAGGTGGGAAACCAAAGCGTGCTATAAACGCGTTCACTAAGTTCATATTCTACCGTATACGGGTATACGTTATAATAGAACTGGTGTGCTTTCAGGCGTTCATCCGTCATCAGGCTCCCATCATCTACGGCGCTCAGGTCTTTGATATCGCTTTGTTTGAGGCGTTTTATCTGTTTTCCTTCCGCATCATAGAGACTACCGCTGATACTAAGTATTTCGCTGAGCTTACTGTAGGGAACGACCAATCTTGCGTCATTAGCGCCTGCTTCATCCAATACAGTAACAACGTAGTGCCGGTTGATACGCATGTCTGTGAGATCATTTATCCTGATGGCCGTTTCCTCCAGGCGCTTAACGATGTGCGCATTTTCTTTCAGGGATGCCGGGATATTTTTCGCGGGATATTCGGGATCGCCCGCCCTTGCAGGCTGACCAGCCACGGCGAGGAGCAATGCAGCGGTTGTTGTTAGCAGCTTATGCATACGTTATTTTTTCTTCTTTAACACAATCTGTTCTGCTTCCTTTTTTACGATCAGGTCGTAAAATTCGCGCAGGCCACTATAATCTTCAGGCATAAAGTTGGCCTTTGTCAATTTGATGCGGCAACGTAATTGGATGTGGTCTTCTACCTGTTGAACCATGTATTGAAACAGGCCTTCCGTTTCATTAAAGTTGGCAATCGCCGATTTGGGCAGTTCATCTACCACATAGCCCTCTGGAACATCCATATTGAAAGAATAGATTTCATCAGAAACGCCGGTCATTTCCACAGGGAATTTGCGTTCCATGGAGGTGAAGGGATTCGATTTGTAGGCCTCTCCCATCAATGGGTTGATGTACACAATATCATCTCCTCCTACCTGCATTTTGAATTCATATTTTGTCATCACGGGTAATTCCAAGCTGTCGATGTCTTCAATTTCTTTGCTGGTCAGTTCAATTTCGCCGGTATAGGACTTGGCTATTTTTTTGAAGAACTCATCGCGGCCTTTGGCTTTCACCTGTTCCCGGATGTCGTACGATTCAAAGTAGGTGGGCCTTTGCATAAATGTACCGGCTACTGCACCATTTTCCATTTTACCCAGCAACACCGACGTAAACTTCTGTTCCCGCAGGGAATCGGCATTTAAAAACACGGGGGTGGCAAATTCATCGATGGTCCTGGCGGCGCCGTTATAGCATCCGGGCGGCAATTTTCCGAAGCCCATCAGGGGGTCCGACGCATCAAGGTCGTGAGATTCTTCTCCAATAGTCAAGTGCACTACCATGTAGTTAAAGTGGGTGAACAAAGGATAAAACTGGTACACATAGCCGTTGTCGCGGGTGCTGAGCAGCACTGGATCTGCTTTCAGACCAGCTTTGCGGAGCATGGCGGTCAGCAGCATGTTTACTTCTACTACGTTGCCGCTCTTCCCGGAAAACACTGTTTTCAGGGATTTCTCCATCCACAGGGCACTGTGGTCGGTACAGGTATAGTTATTACGTACCCAGTTATAGATCCGCTGTGCTTTTTCCTGGTCTGTTTTAGCATTTTTTACCAGGTCTTCCACCGTTCCGGAAAGGAATCCGTTATTATTATTGAGTACGCCGCCCAGGTCTTCTGCTTTCATCAGGTCTTTCATCAGTTCTTCCCAGGAGCTCTGTACAGGTTTCCGGGCTTCGTTGGGCCAGTTGTAAGCCGACAGCTGGAACTCTATTCTACGTACGTAGTTATCGACCGTTGTGATGAAGCTTTCGGGGTGGATCGCTGGTATTTCTTTCACCGCCCAGTGGTAGGTGGTTACGCCTGGTGTTACGGTAACCATGTCGGCAGGACCGGTAGCGCCGCTACGCTCCGTACGGAAGGAAAAAGTAACCCTGCTATAGTCTTTCTTTTCTATGGCAAACTTTTCATATCCCTGTGGGATGAGCATATAGTCGAAATATTCCGGAATGGCCACGCTGTATTCGCTCCAGAGACGGGGATATTCTCCCTGGAAGGTCCAGGAGCGCAGGTAACGGTAAAACGGGGACGTCACCGTATAAGCATATTCGATGATCGTACCTTCCTTTACGGCCGGCAGCGTAAACTTTTTTACCAACAGGGACTTATCCTGCTTATCGTTAAAGATGTTTTTACTGTCCATCCGGGTTTCCACCACTTCCCCGTTTTCCAGGTTATAGGCGGCGGCTTTGAGGTTGAGGAGTTTCTCTTCCCTGGTATCTCCTTTGTAGAGGGGCACTCTCACCGTGGCCACGTCGAAGCCGTTTTTATCCACGATTTTCACGCGGCGGTGCACTTTATAGACCAGGCGCAAGTCGCCACCATCTGCCTCAAAGGCAGAAGATCCAATTTCCGACAATACGATCGCATGGGCGCCGGTATCTTTCTCAAATCTTTTGTCGGTAAATTCTTCTTTGGAGACTTTTCCGAATTTCATTTTTCCATTTTCCTGGGCCAGGGCACTCAGGGACAACAAACCGCTTACCACGCAGGTAAGCAAACAAGGGATATAACGCATACAGTTACAAGGCATAGGGTAATTATGCCACATGAAGGTATAAAAAATCATGTAATTTTGTGGGGATGACCCATACTTTATTCATAAAGCAGCTGGCAAAGGAGCTGGGATTTGATCACTGTGGTATAGCCCGTGCGGAACAACTGGATGATGATGCGCGCCGGCTGGAGTCCTGGCTGAATAAGGGTATGCATGGCAACATGCAGTATATGGAAAACCACTTCGACAAGCGGATAGATCCTCGGAAGCTGGTAGAGGGCGCCCAGTCGGTGATTACGCTGTTGTTCAATTATTTTCCTTCCGCCGCGCAGCGGGCAGATGCTCCCCGTATTTCCAAGTATGCTTACGGCCACGATTACCATGAGGTGATCCGGGCCAGGTTAAAAACTATGCTGCTGCGCATGCAGGAGCATATCGGGCCGGTGCAGGGACGCGGGTTTGTGGATTCGGCGCCGGTATTGGAGCGGGCATGGGCGCGGCGTAGCGGGCTTGGCTGGATAGGCAAAAACGGGAACCTGATCCACAAGCAGGCAGGCTCCTTCTTCTTTATAGCCACCCTGATTACTGACATTCCCCTGGAGTACGACGGGCCGGTGGCCGACTATTGCGGGTCATGTACGCGCTGCCTGGACGCCTGTCCCACCGAAGCGCTGGTAGCGCCGGGCGTAGTAGATGGCAGCAAATGTATTTCTTACTTTACCATAGAGCTGAAGGATCAGCTGATACCGGAGAAGATGAAGGGACAGTTTGACGACTGGATGTTTGGCTGTGATACGTGCCAGGACGTATGTCCCTGGAACCGTTTCTCCAAAGCCCACCAGGAAGCGGAGTTCAACCCTATTCCGGCTATCCTGAACTTTACTACCCGTGACTGGGAAGAGCTGACAGAAGAAGCATTTAAAACCATTTTCCGCCACTCTCCCCTGAAACGCAGTAAGTTTGCCGGGATCCGCAGGAACCTGCAATTCCTGGGACATTAGCCATTATCGTTTTATTTTCGATAACAGCCATTTGGTGAGATCCACAGCTGCTCCATAGTTTTCATAATCAGGCGTAAGCCTTTCCCCGTTTACATATTCATTATAAAACCAGGGGTCGCCTACCGCAAACACGGTGCCTTTACCCACGGCGGCAACCGCCATAATTACATGGCCACCATCTTCATACACTGTCCTTGCGGGCTTTTTCAGCGTGAGCGTAGATAGTTCTTTGATATATACTTTGCTTACGCCTGAGAATATTTCATGCCCCGGGGGAATTTTAAAAGCACCCTGCGCCCAGTTACGGCCTTGTACGCGGTTTTTACTGTCGCCGTTGAAATGAATACCGAATTTTTCACTGAGTTTATTAAAATGTAAGAAGTCGGCGTTTAGCGAATCATTTTCCATCAATACCAATACCCCACCGGCTTTCACCCAGTTATAAATTTCCCGGGCATCCTTTTCATTCATGTAATTAGGATGTGGCGATTCAGTGTCGGTATCCGGATCAATGATCATATAGATATCGGTATGCTGTAAGTTAGCCATGGTAGGAGCTTCCAGCAGGCTATCTTTTCTTACGCCGAGGGAATCGAAGATGCCGCCCCAGATAGACAAGCCACCGTTATCGGTTTCATTCCAGATATAGTGCCACCTGAATGGGTTACCGGCGTGGTCTTTTTTAAATTCGTTGTTGTAATAGTAATCAAGGGTGACCTTTGGAGACTTTGCGGGCTGTTGGGCTACGCTGACGCAGGCAAGGCCGGTCGACAAGAATAGGCTGAGTGCGAGTACTTTCATGGAATTTTTAAAATTGGCAAAAAAATACTCAATATTCTTTAAAGATTATAATTCCAACCGGTTGCTGAAATTATCATGCAAGTAAAAAGGAGACGCCAGCCTCCCTTCCTATAATTTTAAAAATATAGTTTGCTAATTTCTTGACAATCGTTTTAGCTTCCCCTACTTTTGTATGGCAAGTGGCTGGCAACCCGCACACCATCGCAAAATATCACTTATTATATACCGGTTTTACCGGGCTATTAGCTGATTAACTTTTTATGGACCTGAGTGCCATAACGTGGAATTTTAGCAATAAAGGTCGAATTCTTTCGACCTTTCTTTGTTTATAATCGTTTTGTGTTATATTGTTGCGCCATAATAATTGTCAGGCTAACATTTTTTTCAACCAAGGGCTGTGCACATGCGGAAGTGGGCTATTACATTTTTCTTTTTTCTACTATTTACCGGGACATTACCGGGTCAGACCCTTGCTTACCAATTTAACCGGATTGATATTAACCAGGGCCTATCAAACAACCAGGTGAACTGCATTTTCCGGGATAGTACCGGCTTCCTATGGATTGGCACAGGAGCAGGACTGAACCGATTTGATGGTTACCATTTTACTGTTTATCTCCACGACTTGCGGGATAGCAGTTCTTTATCCGACAACAATATCAGCCAGATCATGGAAGGGCCGGCGCGGCAGCTCTGGATCAGGACCCGCAGCGGTATCGATATTTATGATCCCGTTACCGGCCGTTTTAACCGCCACCCGGAAATATTGCTGCAGCAGTGGGGCATTCCAGGCAATACACTAACAGCTATCATCAGGATGCCTTCGGGCCAGTACTGGCTGCTACACCCTACTGCCGGCATTTTTATTACAGATGGACAACATACGGCCACACGGCTTACGCATAACGCCGACACCAGCAGTATAGCCACCAATAGCGTTGCTGCACTGGTAGCCGACAAAGCCGGTTATTGCTGGCTGCTGCACAACAACGGTATCCTGGAAAAGATGGACAGCCGTACTCATCGTGTCCTCTATCGCAATAACAGCCTGGCCGGTGCTAACTGGTCGATGGTGGCCGACAATGACGGAGATCTCTGGCTGTTCAACAACAATGAAGACAACGGGGTCTACCACTTTAATGTCCGTCAGTATACCTTCCGGCATATAGACCAGCATACCCCTGGCCTCGCGCTTAATAATAATATCGTGAGAGGCATTGTACCTGATAACAATGGACTGATATGGATAGGCACCGATCATGGAGGCATTAATATTATAGATAAAAAAGCACAGCTGGTCCGTTATATCGAAAACATCAGCGAGGATAGCCGCAGCCTGAGTCAGAATAGTATTAATGCCCTGTATAAAGATAACACCGGTATCATCTGGATCGGCACCTTTAAGAAGGGGCTCAATTACTACCATGAAAACATGGTAAAATTTCCGCTTTACCAGCATATGCCGTATAGCCGTAACAGTTTGCCGTTTAATGATGTGAACCGGTTTGTGGAAGACGAAAAAGGCAATCTCTGGATAGGCACCAATGGGGGTGGATTAATCTATTTCGACCGCAGTCACCATACCTTTACCACCTACCGCCATGATCCCGCCAACCCCAATAGCATATCAGGTAACGTAGTTGTGAGCCTTTTAATAGACCATGCCCACCAATTGTGGGTAGGTACTTATTTTGGAGGATTAGACCAGTTTGATGGCCAACGGTTTGTACACTACAAACATGATCCTAAAAACAACAGCAGCTTAAGTGACAATAGTATATGGGAATTGCTGGAAGACAGTCAGCATCGCCTTTGGGTGGGCACCCTGGCGGGGGGGCTGAATCAACTGGATCCTGTCACCAATAAAGTTGCGCATTTCCAGCCGGCCGTTCCTTCCAAATATGTTTCTGCGCTGCTGGAAGACAAGCAGGGAAGCCTGTGGGTAGGTACCTCTGATGGTTTGGATATACGTAACCCTGGAACGGGGATCTTCCGGCATTACAGCAATGATCCCAATAATGCGGCGGGCCTGAGTCATAATAACGTAGTATGCATTTTCCAGGACAGCCAGGACCGTGTATGGGTTGGTACCCGTGAGGGACTGGATCTTTACAATCCGAAAGACGACAGCTTCACGACGTTCCGGAAAAGCGATGGTCTTCCGGACAATACCGTATTGAACATACTGGAGGCCAATGATCATACCCTTTGGATGAGCACCCCCAATGGTTTGTGCAATATGACCTTTCAGTCCGGCACTAACAGTAAGGGACCTACGTATCACTTCAAGAATTACGATGAATCGGATGGGCTGCAGGGCAAGGATTTCAACGAAAATGCCGCCCTGAAAACCAGCCGGGGTGAGCTGATCTTTGGCGGAGGGAATGGGTTCAATTTGTTTTATCCCAACAGCATTGCCCTTAACAAAAACATACCACCGGTTGTATTAACCGATCTGCAGGTTTTTAACAAGAGCATACGATCCGGTGAAAAAATCAACGGAAGGGTACTATTGCCGGGGGCCATCTCTGAAATACGCAGTATTACCCTGCAACATGGAGAGAACGTTTTTTCCCTCGAGTTTGCGTCACTGAACTACTTTCATCCGGAAAAGAACCTGTATGCCTATATGCTGGAAGGGTTTAACAAAGACTGGCTGTATACCGACGGAACGCAACGCAGAGCTACTTTTACCAACCTGGACCCGGGAGAATATACCTTCCGGGTAAAGGCATCCAATAATGACGGCATATGGAATGATGCAGGACTTACCTTAAAGATCAGGATAATTCCCCCTTTCTGGAAAACCTGGCCCGCCTTCCTGTGTTATGTGTTACTGATCATAAGCGCATTGTTACTGGCCCGCCGGATCATCCTGGAGCGGGAAAGGCTGAAGTTCCGGATGGCGCAGCAAACACAGGAAGCTGCCCGCATGCATGAACTGGATAGCCTGAAGATCCGCTTCTTCACCAATGTGAGCCATGAATTCAGGACGCCGCTCAGTCTCATTATTACGCCCCTGGAAAAAATCATCAAACAAACCGGGGAGGCGTCGTTAAAAGCGCAATTGGAGCTGATGCAACGGAATGCACGGCGGCTGCTGAACCTCGTTAACCAGTTGCTCGACTTCCGTAAAATGGAAGTACAGGAAATAAAATTGCATACCAGCGAGGGAGATATCATCAGTTTTTTACGGGAGCTCACCGGTTCCTTTTCAGACCTTTCCGATAAAAAGCATATCTCGCTTATCTTTCAGAGCAATGTGCAGGAATTGAAGATGCTGTATGATGCTGACAAAATAGAAAAGATTCTCTTTAACCTGCTTTCCAATGCCTTCAAGTTTACCCCGGAAGACGGCGCCATTAGCGTGCAGGTACAGTACCGGGAGTCCAATGCCCAACTGGAAATAGCTGTAAAAGATAACGGTATTGGTATTCCGCTGGAAAAGCAGGATCATATCTTCGAGCGTTTCTTCCAGCATGATTTGCCCGCATCTGTAGTGAACCAGGGCAGCGGCATTGGCTTATCCATTACCCACGAGTTTGTAAAAATGCATGGCGGCAATATCAGCGTAGACAGTGCGCCGGAAATGGGCAGCTGCTTTACCGTGGTATTGCCGGTGAAGGCAGTTACTCCCGCCGTTGCCGGCGCCATGGAGGAAACCATCCGCACACAGCAAGCCACACCTGCCGTTGCCACCCCGGTGAACAACAACAGCAAAAAGCCGGTAGTGTTGTTGGTGGAGGATAATGAAGATTTCCGTTTTTACCTGAAAGATAATCTGTCGCAATATTTTCAGATACTGGAAGCCGAAAACGGGTTGGTGGCCTGGAAGCTGTTGCAGCAAACCCTCCCACACTTAATTGTCAGCGATATTTCCATGCCCGAAATGGACGGCCTGGAACTTTGTAAAAAAGTGAGGGCTCAACAACGTACCGCCCACCTGCCGGTAGTATTGCTCACCGCCCGGGCGGAAGAAGCCCAGCAGCTGGAAGCCCTGGAAACAGGTGCATCAGATTATATTACCAAGCCTTTTAATTTTGAGGTATTATTATCGCGACTCCGCAATATTATCTCTCAACAAACATCCCTGCGGAAAACCTTCCAGCAGTATATAGAAGCCAATCCCAGCGAAATTGCCATTTCTTCTGCCGACGAGCAATTTATTCAGCAGGCTTTACAGACTGTAGAGAAAAACATTTCCAATCCCGACTTTTCCGTTGAGGAACTAAGCCGGGCGTTGTTTATGAGCCGTGTATCCGTTTACAAGAAAATACTGGCGCTTACCGGGCGGTCGCCCATTGAGTTTATCCGGAGCATCCGGTTGAAACGTGCCGTTCAGCTGCTGGAAAAAAGCCAGCTCACCGTAGCGGAAGTAGCCTATGAGGTAGGATTCAACAACCCTAAATATTTCACCCGTTATTTTAAGACGGAATATAATGTATTGCCATCGCAATATAGAGCAGAAAGCATAAAGCGGAAAGCATAAAGCGATTGTAGCGAATGGCCAACAAGTGATAAAATTGCTATCTACTATAAGAGCTTTATGCTTTCCGCTCTTTTAAAACAAACCTACCCTATTAAATAACGAAACGGGTCCCCTCACAACGGGGGGCAATAGATAATTTTGCCCTGGAAACTATTACATCTGTCTATGTTCAAGCACAATTTTAAGAAGAGCAACCGTTTGTATTTATTAATAGAGATCATCCTGTATGGTTTGATTACCGCATCGCTCATCGGCTTATTCATGATTTAACTCACTCAAAATCAACCACTCACATCTTTCTGAATTAACATTTTATACCCTGTTACCTATCATTCTGTTGCCCCGCAGCCGGAACAGATTAACATAATCGCCCCACATCTAAAACATATCCATACCCTGTGAATCCGGGGGGCCATTTATTTTTGTTTCCACATGTTTTGAAGTAAACACGTTTTGGAAAAAGATCAGTTACCTATCACCAGCAACCACGTTCCATCAAGGTAAAATCCAGTCAAGTTATGCAGATAAAGAGGGCGATACCGACTGTACCAGCCACACTTCTTACCACGGGATGTTTTGCCGGTCAGGTAGATAAACTGTCGGATGGTATAGTAGTGCATTTAAAACAGCCCGCCCGTAACGGCGCCAGGCAGATAAAATTACAGGTGGTGTCAGACAAAGTGATTCATATAACGTTCACATGAAAAACAGGTACGCCATCAGCAATTTTATTCCGCGGCAGTATGTCTTATGGACGATTGCTCCATCCACGTTATTGGCCTCCGTTATTAACGGAAACACCTATATGCACTCAGTAAAACAAACCATTACCGGCAAGGTACTGGATGCCAAAGATAGCGCGCCGCTTCCCGGGGTTAATATAGTAGTAAAATTAGCTGGGCGACAATGTTGCTTACAATATTATAAAGCTGAACGAAACGAGATGACGCTGGTACAGCAGGGAGATGGCTGGCGTAATATCTGGATGTTCAAGCGGAAAGGGTTTGTATTTTAAAAATCCACTTATGTACACCGGCGGGAATATTCCTGCCGGTATTTTTAAAATCGACGATACTCAGTATTAATAATGCTGTTTTGGTTGTTACCTGTTGCCGGTACTTTCCAGTACCGGCTATTTTTTTGTGGCAGGCCTTGTTCATGGCCGGTCTGTAAATCGCCCTGTGTTATTCCTTATTCTTTTACTATCTTTCAACATACAACGCTTCTTGTCATGGAAATTAAAGTTCTGACAGCGCCCGGACTAGGTAGCTCCGGGCCATTACACTGGCAAACACTGTGGGAGCAGCTGATACCAGGTACCAGACGGATTGAGCAGCGCAGCTGGGATGCCCCGGTATGCGAGGATTGGGTAGCCAGCATAGAGCAGGCAGTGGCGGATGCCGGCCCACAGGTAGTGATTGCTGCCCACAGCCTGGCCTGTATAGCATTGGTGCATTGGGCAGGAAAAACCAGGTTGAAAATTACCGGCGCTTTGCTGGTAGCGCCTGCAGATGCCGAAAGACCGGACTTCCTTCCGGAGGCGCAAGGCTTTTCTCCTATTCCTTTGGAGAAGCTGCCCTTTCCTACTATGGTAGTTGCCAGTACCAATGATCCCTATTGTACGCTGGAAAGAGCAGCTTTTTTAGCCAACCACTGGGGCAGCCGTTTTGTGAATGCGGGCGCCAAAGGCCATATTAACAGTGAATCAGGTTTGGGTGAATGGCAGGAAGGCCAGAATCTCCTGAAAGCGCTGATACAAAACTGGCCTACCCTCTGATGCCGACTTATTTTCCGTTTAGCCTGTAACCACCATTTTCCTTCCCACCGATTCCAACGTTTTTCTTTTGCTGTCAAAAAATATATCTTGCTGTCCGAAGCCAGGACTAAATCGATTTTTCTATCGGAACAATTAACACAAAGATAAAGTCGCGGTGTATGGATACAAGATAGGATTATGTCAACTTTGGCCCCTTAAAACGGGTACTTTTCCCATTTAACAGGTTATAAATCAGATTTTAGGATACAATGAAGAATTTTCTGCCCATACTATCAGGTATACTACTGGCCGGCAGTGCACAGGCCCAAATGCAACAGTATACCATGGCCAATGCACACTCCCATAATGACTATGAACGGGCTACTCCTTTTTATGCCGCTGCTTCACTCCAGTTTGGTTCCATTGAAGCCGATATACACCTGAAAGACGGTGTACTCTATGTGGCCCACGATCCCAGTGCTATCACTCCTTTCCGCACTTTTAAAGAAATGTACCTGCAACCGGTACTGCGACAGTTTGCGCTTTATAATGGGAAACCCTATGCTAACGGTGCTCCCATGCAGTTACTGATAGATCTGAAAACAGCCGGTAGTCCTACGTTACAGGCATTACAGGAACTGTTACTCCCCTATCGCCAGTATTTTGACCGCAGCCAGAACCCTGCCGCTGTGAAGCTGGTCGTCTCCGGGAACTTACCTCCTATGGCAGAATGGTCTAAATACGATCCCATCTTTTTCTTCGATGGCCGACCCGACAGCGTATACCCGGCAGCGTTAAAATCGCGCATTGCCATGCTGAGCGTTGACTTTGGTGCCTATAGTCATTGGAATGGCAAAGGCACGCTGGTACCGGCAGAGTTGGAAAAGGTAACCCATGTCATAGAACGGGTACACCAGCAGGGCTATGCGTTTCGCTTCTGGGGCGCGCCTTCCACCCGCTCTACTTATTATAAGCTGATGGACCTGGGCGTAGACTGGATTGGCTCCGACCATCCGGAAGAGTTATATGATGTGTTGCACAATACCCAACACAACACCGCTTCCAATATGCCGGTACATCCCGTATATACGCCTACGTATGTATCCGATGCTACCCAGGTACGTTCTAAAAACGTGATCCTGATGATTGGTGATGGTACCGGCCTGGCAGAAATGTTTTCCGGTTATACCGCCAACAAAGGTGCGCTGAACATCTTCCAGATGAAACAGCTGGGCTTATCCAAAACCCAGTCTACTGACAATTACCACACTGATTCTGCTGCCGGCGGGTCCGCCATGGGTACCGGGCAGAAAACGCATAACCGCGCCATTGGTCTCGACAATACTTACGTGTCTATCCCGGTATTGCCGGAAATACTGGCGCCTAAAGGCGTGCAGAGCGGCGTCATTGTGACCGAAGAAATTACCGGCGCCACGCCTGCTTCTTTCTACGGCCACACAGCTGACCGTGATAGTACCTATACCCTGGAGCGTCAGCTGCTGAACAGCAAACTGCAACTGGCAGTAGGCGGCGGCCGGGAATCGCTCGACAAAGACTTCGGCCCGCAACTGGCGACTTCCGGCATACAGGTATATGATAACCTCGATAACTGGAACGCCACTACGAAAAACCGTACCCTGGTTATTCTCCCTAATAAAGTAGTGAGTTCCATGCGCAATGGCCGGGGCAACTACCTGAAAACAGCGCTGAAGAAAGCTTTACAGCAGCTCAATGCTTCCGGCAAAGGCTTCTTTTTGATGGTAGAAGGCTCGCGTATTGACCAGGGTGGTCATATGAACGACCTGGATTACCTGGTACGTGAGATGCTCGATTTCGATGAAGCCGTAGGAGAAGCCTTACGCTTTGCCGACCAGGATAAGCAGACGACCGTGATTGTAACTGCTGACCATGAAACCGGCGGCCTCGCCCTCATGGATGGCGATATTGCCAAAGGCACGCTGCGCGGCCATTTTGCTACCAACGACCATACCGGCATCCCGGTGATGGTATTTGCCTATGGTCCTAACTCCCAGCTTTTCCGGGGAGTATATGAGAATAATGAGATTTTTAAGAAAATGATGGCCTGCTTCAAACGCTAGTTGGCAACGGGCCCTGTAAATAGCCACCGGCCAATACCTGGTAGAAGTGAAAACTTTACTGGTATTGGCCTTTTCTTTTTTTATTTTTAAGGGCATTTTTAAAATTCCAGTTATGTCAGTACGCATTGCTTTACTCCTGTCGGCCCTATTATACCTGCAGACCACGTTCGCACAGGAAACCCAACGCATCTATCTTTCCGGCACCGATAAAGATCATACCATTAACTGGGACTTTTATTGTTCCGGCGGCCGCAAAAGCGGACAGTGGACTACCATTCCCGTTCCTTCCAATTGGGAACAGCAGGGATTTGGTAGTTACAACTACGGACATGATAAAATAAAGGCAGATGAAAAAGGCAGCTATCGTTATCGTTTTGAGGCGCCTGCCAACTGGCAACAGCAGCAGGTAAACCTGGTATTTGACGGGGTGATGACCGATGCCGACGTAAAAATCAATGGTCGCGTTGCCGGCGCCATCCACCAGGGCGGTTTTTACCGGTTCAGCTACGATATCAGCAAACTATTACATAAGGGCAGCAACCTGCTGGAGGTAACAGTGAGTAAAATGTCGGCCAATGCCAGTGTGAACAGGGCTGAGCGCAACGGCGATTTTTGGGTATTGGGCGGCATTTACCGGCCCGTTTACCTGGAAGTAAAGCCCAGGGTACATATTAACCGTCTGGCTATTAATGCTACCGCCAAAGGCGACTTTACCGTGCAGGTATTTACCAACAACCTTCCTGCCGGATATACCATCAGCGCACAAGTATTTAGTTTCGATGGCAAGCCGGTACAAGAGGCTGTCATCGCCAACGAGAAAGCATATACTACACTTCCAGACGAGCGCCTGTATACGTTACAGCAGCAGGTGGCGCGTCCCCGCACCTGGAGCGCTGAGTTTCCCCATCGTTACCAGGCGGTCATACAGGTGAAGAACGGTTCCCTGGTAGTGCACAGCGTTACGCAGCCCTTTGGCTTCCGCACCATCGCGGTACGCCCACGGGATGGGATATACGTGAATGGTGTGCGGGTATTGCTAAAAGGTGTAAACCGTCACAGCGCGTGGCCGGAAACCGGTCGCACGCTGAGTAAAGACATCAGCATACTGGATGTAAACCTCATGAAAGAGATGAACATGAATGCGGTGCGCATGTCGCATTACCCGCCGGATGAGCACTTCCTGGATGTATGCGATTCACTGGGACTTTTTGTACTGGACGAACTTACCGGCTGGCAGGCCGCTTACGATACTGTTACCGGGCGGCGGCTGGTAAAAGAGCTGGTGGTACGGGACGTTAACCACCCTTCCGTCATCTTCTGGGATAATGGTAATGAAGGTGGTTTTAATCGGGCCCTGGATGGCGACTATGCCCTTTATGATCCGCAACAGCGGCCGGTCTTACATCCCTGGGAGCGATACAGCGGCATAGACACCAAACACTATCCCGACTACAACTACATAGTGAATTCAAGCTTATATGACCAGCAGGATATCCTGATGCCCACCGAGTTTATGCATGGCCTGTACGATGGCGGTATGGGCGCCGGGTTACAGGACTTTTGGGCGCGTATTTCCCAGCATCCACGGGGTGGTGGCGGCTTCCTGTGGGTATTGGCGGACGAGGGGCTGGTGCGCACTGATAAAGACGGATGGATAGATACCGACGGGAATCATGCCCCTGATGGCATTGTAGGCCCTCACCGGGAGAAAGAGGGCAGCTTTTATGCCATCAAAGACACCTGGTCGCCGGTACAAATATCATTGCCTGTTATTACAGCCGCCTTCAACGGCCGTATACCTGTGGAGAACTGTTATGACTATACATCTCTCTCCCAGTGCGGGTTCCGGTGGCAGCTGCTGCGGTTGCCTTCTCCCGGAAAAGATAACCGGGCAGATACCATCAATGCTGGTTATATTACTGCGCCGGCATTAGCGCCACATACCAAAGGTTTCCTGCAACTGGCACATCCCCGGGACTGGGAGCAGGCCGACGTGCTATATATTACGGTGACCGACCCTTATGGACGGGAGATCTTACAAAAGAGCTGGCCTTTACGGTCGCCGGCGCCGCCGGCAGCCACTGCCAACGGACAACAGGTGACAGCCATGGTTAGCGGAGATACCTTAAACGTTACTGCCGGCAATGCCCGGTATGCGTTTAGCCGTACCAGTGGTCAGCTTATGCATATCGTTGCCAACGGGCGGGTGGTGCCACTCAGCAATGGGCCGGTGCTGGCGGGCGTAACGCAAACCCTGCAACAGTTCAGTCATAGCCCGGGCGACAGCGGTTACATTGTTACTGCCCGTTATGAAGGCAATGGTTTTCTCCAGGTAAAATGGACGATTAAGGCCGGCGTCCCCGCCCAGCTGGATTATAGCTATGGCGTAAAAGGAGAAACGCCGTTTACCGGCATTACCTTTAACTACCCGGAAAATATGGTGAAGGGAATGGCCTGGATTGGCGAAGGGCCGTACCGGGTATGGAAAAACCGGTTGCAGGGGCAGCAGTTTGGCAGCTGGTTTAAAACCTATAATAATACAGTGACCGGTGAGAGCTGGGAGTATCCTGAGTTTAAAGGGTATCATGCACAGGTGCGCCGGGCTACTTTTTACACCACCAGTAACCCGGTTACCTTTTATATCGGTAATGAGGGTACGTTTTTGCAGGTCTTTCGTCCCCAGTCACCCAAGGGAGCGGGCAACAACTATACGGCGCCTGCCTTTCCAGACGGAGATATCGGTTTTATGAGTGCTATTTCGCCCATAGGTACCAAGTTCCAGGAAGCTGCCCGGATGGGACCTGAAAGCCAGGGCAACCTGATGCTGAATTATACGCCGGTCAGTGGACGTATATGGATAGATGCTGGTATGTAAAGGATCAGCGCAGGTTGCCGGGATCTGTCACAAAGTTCAGGAAGGCATTGAATTTCGCGTTATACTTGCGCTTGTCCAGTTTAAAATAGAACGCGCCCCGCTTGGAGCTCAGGCGGTCTTTATCCTTTTGTTTGATGAGCAGGCCGGTAGACAATACTTTACGGCTAAAGTTACGTTTGTCGAAAGTAACATCGTATACCGCTTCATAGAGGAGCTGAAGTTGCGGAATGGTAAACTTCAGTGGCAGCAGCTCAAACAGGATGGGATGTATAGCGGCTTTATAGCGGAGCTTTTCCTGGGCCATCTTTACCATTTCGGTATGGTCGAAGATGAGGTCCGGCAGCTGATCGAGGGCAATCCATTCAGCGTGGTATTCGTCGCTGATCTGCAGCTTGTACTGGTTAATGTCTATCAGTGCAAAGTAGGTGATGGATACGGTACGTTCTACCGGATCGCGGGAAGGATCGCCGAAGGCAAACAACTGTTCCATATATACGCCTTCCAGGCCGGTGAGCTTATGCAGTACACGTTCAGCGGCGGTTTCAAAGCTTTCGTTGGGTTGTACAAACCCACCCATCAGGCTCCATTTGTTCTTCTGGGGCTCGAACCCGCGCTTTATCAGTAACAGTTTTAATGCTTCTCCATCAAAGCCAAAAATGATACAGTCAACTGCCACCAGCATTCTTGACTGCCCGGAATAACGTGTCATACCAGCAAAATTTTATATAACCCAGCAATTTATAATTCCCTGTTGACATTAAGAAATTATATTGTCAGATTCGGGAATTATGCCAACAGTTGTTGCAACACCGGATCGGTGTAATCTGTCACGAAAGCGATAATATTATCGTAGGCCGCAAATTCCCCGCGGGTATGCATGGTCGTTAGCACCACGGCTTTCATACCTGCATTCAATGCCGCTTCCACCCCTTTGGGTGCATCTTCAAACACGATGCAGTTGGCTGGCGCTATATCCAGCGCTGCAGCACATTGCAGGAATACTTCCGGGTTGGGCTTACTGGTAGCAACCTGTTCGGCCCCGATGATGGCGCTCATATAGTGGCGGATATGCAGATTATCCAATACGTAGTCGATATTAAATGCATTGGCCGCAGAGCCAATGGCCATGGGGATATGTGTGGCGGCGGCTTTTTCCAGGAAGGCAGGTAAGCCGGCAATCAGCTCCAGGTGAGGACGAAAGGCTTCCTGGTACAGTACTTCTTTTTCATGAGCTATTTCGCTCATCTGTTGCGGCGTGAAGTGGTTTTCTCCGAAGATGCGTACCAGCAGTTCTTCGTTCTTACCATACATATGACTCCTCACTACCTCTCTTGAAAGATTGGCGCCCAGCCTGTTCAACATGTTGAACCACCCTTCCAGGTGGAATTCCATGTCATTGATCATGGTGCCATTCATATCAAATAAAAACGCTTTTTGCTGCTGTATCATAAGGCCCTTTTTAGTAAGGCGCAAAGATACACGATTCCCTCGTTTTTTTCCTGCCCTGGTAATGCTATAAGGGCCACCGGGCAGGAAAAAAACCATCTCTATTTATTCCAGCATCTTTTTCAGTCCGGTTTCGTAGTTGGCAATTTCGGCAGAAAGCGTATCTACCAAAGGCTTGCGGCTACCTTTATCTCCCTCCAGTATAATACTCCATCTTACTACCGACATATCATCCTTATCCGGCATGGATTCTACCAGGGCGGTTACCGTAGCACGGGTAATGCCCGCCGGCAGCGGGGAAACGATGTTGAATACAAAAAACTTATAGGATTCATGTACCTGCTCAATCGCATCTTTACGTTTGGTGTTGTCGGCGAAAGTAATTTCCCGCACACGGTTATCGCCTTCCCCGGTGATCTGTACGTCTTTAATCATGCCATTAGAGTAATCCTTTACCTGTGGCAGGTTCCGGATGACCCGCCAGATTTTCACGGGAGAGTTTTTGATGATGGTTTCGTGGGTATAATCCGGTATGATCTTCTTTGCTGCCTGTATTTGAGCCATGGTGGCGGTACTGCAACAGATTAACAACAGTGTGAGTATTCTCTTCATAAACGTTACTTAATTACAGGTGATTTCATTATTTACCAAAAATCTGTTCCAGCTTGCTGGTCAGCTCTTCGCCGCGCAGGTTTACGGCTACAATTTTCCCTTCTTTGTCGATCAGGAAGTTGCTGGGAACTGCCCGGATATTGTATTCTTTCGCTACTGCATTTTTCCAGCCTTTCAGATCGCTGACATGTGTCCATTCGAGACCGTCATCTTTGATGGCTTTTATCCAGGCGTCTTTCTTATCATCCAATGATACGCCCAGTATTTCCAGGCCTTTGACGTGGAAGCGTTCGTAATTGTCCAGTACATTGGGATTTTCTGCGCGACAAGGTCCACACCAGCTGGCCCAGAAGTCGAGCAGCACATATTTACCACGGTAATCCGACAGCTTTATCGGTTTTCCGTTGGTGTTATTCTGTACAAAGTCCATGGCTACCGCGCCGATGCCGGTTTTCCGGGCAATGGCTTCTGCTCTTTCTATGTCTTCCCTTTTCTGTTTAGCTTCTGCCAGCCAGGGATATGCTTTGGCGAGGCGGCTTGCTTCTGCCAGGATCAGCTCCTTATCCTTGCGGGGATGCAGGTAGTCCAGCGCATACATCAACACCGGCGTGTGCTGGTTCATGCGAATGAGTAGCTTTATTCTCTCTCGCATGTCGTTACTCAACCAGTCGTACTGCCTGCCCAGCGCTTTCTCCAGCGCTGTGTCTTTGGCCAGCGAAGCCTTGTATTGCAGCTGTCCGTTTTCAATTGATTGCTGGTAGTTACGATAGCTGATAAAGTTCACCTGGTTAATCAGGTCATTTTCTTTACTCCCTTCAATAAATACGTAGGGAGGATTTTTATACTTGATTTTCGCGGTATCCATGCCACGGAAATCGATCTTCAGGTTGTCTTTTCCAGCCCAGATGGTAAGGCGGTCTTCTTCAAACTCGTTGAGAATATAGAATTGTGGCCTGGTGGCATCGATCTTAACGCTATAGCTACCATCGGGTTTCAGGTGAATGGTGTCGATGGTCACCCGTTCATCGCCTACTTGTTTCTGTACGCGGAAGGGGAACTTTTGTTGTTGTTCTGCCGGCGGCGGAAATTTAATTTTACCACTTACGGTGATAAACTTCTTTCCCTGCTGCGCCGTGGCGGAGAGCGTACTTCCCGCCAGCAGCAACAGTATGCCGGCAAATGCATGTTGGCATCGTTTCATGTAAAAGTGTTTGATGAAGTTATTGCATGGTAGCCATAGGAATGGCTTTTGTGATCTTACCGGTGGCTGGTTTAGACGTTTCTGCTGTAGTTACCTTTCTTCCGCCAAACAGTTCTGCCAGTTTCTTTTCAATAGCACCGGTTCCATCGGAATTAAAACCAACTTCTTTCATCAGGATCACGCCATCGGGGCTGATCAGGTAAGTGGTAGGTACGCCGGTGATGGCAAAGCCGCTGCCTGCAATATTGATATTGTCCAGCGTTTGCTTCCAGGGATTGTTTTCCTGCGCCACTGCTTTCAACCAGTCCTCCTTACTCTTATCGATGGAGATGCTGTAAATATCAAAGTTCTGATCTTTATACTGCTGGAATACTTCACGCATATGCGGGAATGATTTACGGCAGGGACCGCACCAGCTAGCCCAGAAATCGATCAGCACATACTTTCCTTTGAACTGGCTGAATGCGAGGGGTTGATCTTTTTCATCCGGCAGAGTAAAGTTTTTCACTTTTCTGCCTACGGCTGAATTTTTAAGTCCCTGTGCGAATTCGTGAAACTCTTTGGCTTCTTTTGTTTGTTTCATCTTAGAAGACAACCCTTCGTACAGCCGATTCTGTTGATCTATCGTCATGATACTTTTGGATTCTCCCAGGCTAAATACCGATGCATAGGAATCCGGATGTTCTTTGACCAGCTTTTGCAGCAAGGGCACCAGGTATTGTTGCTGCAAAGCTTTCTGTCTTTCTTCGAACGCGGCGTAGCGGGGATCTGATTCCTGCAGCCACGGCTGGCCATATTCTTTCTTCAGCACTTCACTGATAGATTTCCAGGCGGCCGATTTATCCTTTCCGTAGGCCTGTAATAATTCTACTGCTTCTGAACCTTTTACGGTGGAGGCATTCAGTCCTTTGGCGATATCGCTGGTAACCGTGTAAGTAACGGGTTTATCCATGAGAATACCGAAGGGTGTATACATTTGCCTTTCCGCCTTTATGTATTCCGGGTACAGGATCAGGAATACGGGTTCCTTAAAGGGGATATGAAAGGTATATTTCCCGTTTTCTATCGTGGTAGAGTCGTGATAAGTGCGGGAGTAGAGATACATTTTATTGTGTCCTTTCAGATCGCCGGTAATGGTGCCCTGGAGTATGATCTCCTGGCCAGTTTGGGCAAAGCTGCCCAAACTGATCAGGGTCCCCGAAATGGCTGTGATGATTTTCTTCATTTGCATGTATTTTAGTTTCCGTATGATAATCAGTAGCCTGGATTTTGTTTGATCAGGCCTTGGGTGATATCTATTTCATGCTGGGGAACCGGCAAGGCATAGCGGTTGGCCGGCAATTGCGGGTTGGGCGCCATGTCGTTGCGGATGGCATCGAAGCGGGCAAATCCTTCAAAGGCCAGTTCCCATTTGCGTTCCTGCAATATGCGGGTAATGAGGTCCGTGGGTGTGCCAAAATCTGCAGCCGTATATACATGCGGCACGCCATTTTTCGTATAGGCGCGGGCGTATACCTGGTTAAGCAGGTTGATAGAAGTGCCGTTAATACCCTGCGTATGCGCCAGTGCTTCTGCAGCGGTGAGCATTACTTCCGGCAAGCGTATCATGGGCACATTATCCCTTGTATTTGTATCTGTGAATTTGCGGATAATGGCTTTATAATACAGCATCAGGCTGTCATTTCTTTCATCTCCTGCGCCATAAGTTGCCAGAAAGGAAGGCAGCGGCTTGGTATAGCCGGAAGCGTAGTAAATACCGTTATTATCGTTGTACTTAGATGACTTGTTATAGCTTTCCGGGAAGGCAAACAGGAGTTCGCTGCTGAGCGGGTAGCTTCCGGTACTCTGCTTGTTATGATCCGGCCACAACGTCCAGAAATTGGATTGCAGCTGGTAATAGTTACCGGCCATTGCTGCCTGGGCGTAAGCGGCGGCTTTGTCGTATTGACGGGTATACAGGCAGGTTCTGGCAGCCAGCGCATTGGCAGCACCTTTAGTAGCACGACTCGCCTGGTTTAGTGCATCGCCGCGGTTCGCCGGCAGATCTGCAATGGCTTCATCCAGGTCTTTCAATATCTGCGTGTATACGGCCTTATTGGTAGCACGGGGTATATCCTGGGAACCATCATAACCATCGAACGCGCCGAGGCGCAGCGGTACGCCCATATTATCCGGTTTGTTTTGCAGTGCACCATCACCGTACAATTGGATCAGGGTCAGATAACAAAATGCGCGGATAAATTTGGCCTCAGCTATATACACCGCTTGCCTGGACTTATCGAATTGTGCCCATCTTGGCAACTGTGTAATGATCACGTTCGCCTGGTTAATGGCCAGGTAAGGAGCAGACCACAGGGAAGCGTAGTTTTCACTACTCGGGTCGATGGTTCCGTTTACAATATTCTGATCAAAACCACTGGCAACATTACCCGTAACATCTCCAAATATGTAGTTATTACCGGCGCAGGCATTCATCATACGGATATAAGTATCCGCAAGGTAGTTGACGGTGGTAGGTTCGTTCTTCAGCAATTCCGACTCTACCATGGTATTTTCCGGCTTCAGGTCCAGTTGCTTGTTGCAGGCACAAAGTGCCAGCAACAAGGTAAACAAGCTTATATGGTATCTGTATTTTTTCATATCCGGCTCAGTTTAAAATTTTAGAAAGATGCTTTCAATCCAATTCTCCAGGTACGCGGAGCAGGCATGGTTAATTCATCATACCCCATATTCAACGCAGACGATCCATATGCGCTTACTTCCGGATCGAGTCCTGAATACTTCGTGAGGATAAACACATTGTTTGCTTCGGCATATACTTTCAGGGCGGTCAGTATTCTCATACGCTTCAGCGCATCTTTGTTGAAATTATATCCTAACACGACGCTGCGCAATTTGAGGAAGGAAGCGTCTTCCAGGAACCGGGAATTTTTCCGGTCGAGTGTATAATCATAAGAGGTACCGAAACCTGCAGGTGAATAGTTGGAGTTATTGAAGAGGGCCGGGATACTTGTTTGCTGTCCTGGTGTTTTCCAATAATCCAGCAGGTCTGTGGAGAGGTTGTACACATTGTTGGCAAAATAAGAGCTACCCAGGTAGCTGTACATACCTGCCTTAGCCCCGTTATACATTTTATTGCCTGCGGAGAAGGAGAAGAAACAGTTCAGTTCAAATCCTTTATAGGTAAAGTTGTTACCAAATCCGCCAAATACAACCGGCATGGCATCACCCATATATTTCCGATGGGTATAGGGAGCATTGGGATATTGCACCTGGATGGGCTTTTCTGAAAGTTTGCCGCCGTTATCGCTCCACTGTGGTTGCCCGTTATCAGGATTTACGCCTGCCCAGTCATACAGATAAAAGGCAGTGGCAGAATGGCCCACGCGCCAGAAGCGGCCACCAGAAGTTTCATTTTGTTGTGCCAATTGTTCTTCATTGATCTGGTGTAAACGGGTAACGATGTTACGGTTACCTGAAATATTGAAGGTGGTGGTCCAGGTGAACGCCTTGTGGTTGATGTTTTGTGTGGTTACACTAAACTCCAACCCTTTGTTGTTGAGGTCCGCGCGGTTCTGTTGTTGCAGGCTGAAGCCCATAAAGTAAGGCAGGGCAGATTGCAGGATGGCATTGGAAGTTTGACGGCGATAGTAGTCTAACGTAGCATTGATACGACCGTTCAGTAAACTGATATCAGCGCCTATGTTCCAGGTGGTGGTACGTTCCCATTGCAGGTTGGGATTAGCCGGTTGTTTGTTAGCAATGGTAGGTGTATTGCCATAGGTAGCGCCGTACACGTCTATAATATACTGGCCCTGGTTACCGTAGTAGCCATTACCGCCATCATTGCCCGTAAATCCTACGCTGGCACGTACTTTCAGCTGATCAATTCCTTTTACGCCTTTCAGAAAACTTTCCTCACTGGGCACCCATCCCAGGGCAAAGGAAGGAAATCCTACATAGCGGTGATTGGCGGAGAAACGGGAGGAGCCATCCATGCGATAGGTAACGCCGGCCAGGTAGCGGTGTTTGAATTCATAGTTCAGGCGACCCAGGTAAGATACCTGTGCCCACTGCTGTTGCAAAGAGTTCAGTACTCTTTTATTGTTAGCGGTAATGATACTCAGCATGTCGTCGTTGAGGAATTGGGTACCATATACGGTATTAATATTTTCTACTGATTTTTCGTAGCTCTGTCCCACCATGGCGCTGATGGCATGTCCATCGCCGATCATTTTGTTAAAGTCGAGGCGGTTGTTGATCACCCATTTGCGGAGTTGCTGCTGGGATTCATTCGCGCTACCACCCACGGTTCTGGGGCGATCGATGATACGGTCGTAGGAACGGGAATTAATCCAGTCTATTCCCATGTCGGTGTGCGCGTTAAGCCCCGGTAATATTTTCAGGTCGGCAAATACATTGCCCAGCACACGGCTGTCGGTGCTATAATTTTGGCCGGAACGTGCCTCGCCAACCGGGTTGGATACATCTTCCGGACCGGTAGGATTTTTACCAAACAGCCAGTTATATTTCCCGGTGCTATCGTATACACCGATGTTGGGTGCTTTTTGTACGGCGCTGCGATACACACTTTGCGCGTTGAGTGAGTTATTGGTAGCCTGGTTCATGGACATGCTCACTCCTACTTTGAGCGACTTAAGCACCTGGTTATCGAAGTTCACACGTGCCTGGTAGCGGGTAAAATCGTTGTTGACGATATAAGATTGCTCCTTATTATAACCCAGGCTTACATAATAATTGGATTTATCAGTACTGCCACTCATAGATACCTGCGCATCCTGGCCAATGGCATTGCGTACTATTTCATCGAGCCAGTTGGTGTTCAAGCCTTTAGGAAATTTGTAATTAAGTGGAATGTACCAACCGGACTGGGCTTTACCGATAGAATCCTTCTGCCTGAAAAGTTCGTTATAAAAATCTGCGTACTGATCACCTGTCATGAGAGATGGTAAATTACGGGGCTTGCTCACCGACAAGCTGTATTGCGCATCTACCCGCATTTTACCACGGCTTCCCTTCTTGGTGGTGATGAGTATTACACCGGCAGATCCCCGGGAACCATAGATGGCGGTTGAATAGGCATCTTTCAGCACCTCTATGGATTCAATATCATCCGGGTTAATAGTAGCCAGTGGATTTTTTTCAAAGGTGGTGGGCTGACGGTATTCATTCTGTACCTGGTTACCTCCGAAAGAAAAGCCCTGTGCCTGGCCCTGGTTATAGTTGACGGTATTGAGATTTGGATCAATACCATAAATCGGTACCCCATCTACCACAATCAGTGGCGAGTTACCGTTTGGATTCAGCGTACTGATACCGCGGATGGTAATATTGGTGGCCGCTCCAGGCACACCGCTGGAGGGAGCAATGAATACACCGGGCAATTTACCCACCATGGCCTGATCCAGCGTAATGGGCGTTTGACCGGGTTCTTTACCGGGTGAGTAACTGGCCACAGATCCCAGCAGACTTCGTCTCTCCTGTACGCCGTAACCAATTACCACCGCTTCAGTTAAATGAGAAGCCGCAACAGTCATCACTATTTTTTGCATAGCTACTGCGCCGGAAAGTACTTTCACGGCAGGTACCGTTTGAGCTGCAAATCCGATGCTGGTAAAGGCAAGTTGATAAGTGCCGGCGGGCACGGTGATTTCAAAGCTGCCATCAGCATTGGTAACTGCATAGTACTTTGTACCTTCCAGTTTTATCGTCACTCCCGGTATCGGCGTGCCGCCTGGGCCATCGGTGACAACGCCCCTGATTTTGCCGGGACCCGTTTGTGGCGGCGCCAGAGCGATAGCAGGCGTAGCTGCTTTTACAATGAGCAGCACCCCGTTTTTCTCCTGGTAATGGAGCGGCGTATTGGTTAACAAAGCAGCTAATACTTTGTCCAGCCGTTCATTTACAAATTTCATTTTTTTCACCTGGTAGCGTACCAGTTCCTGGTTATCGTACCCGAAAGAAAGGTGATAGTTGGATTCTAATTTTTTGACACAGGAAGCGAGTGATTCGTTCTCAAATTTTTCTGTCACCCTTACCTTTTGTAACAGTTGGCTATAGCCGTTGTTGGCATACAAGAGGGTGAAACCTCCCAGTATAAAGACAGTGACCATTACGCTCCATCTCATAAGACCTGGTATAAAAGTTAGCGTAAGCGATTTTTGCATATATTTGGTTGATTTTAGTGTTAACTAAATGCATATACCAGTCATCAAGCGTGTCTGCAATTCACTGCCTGACTGTTATATAACTTTTCTAAAACCGTGTCTGCGCCAACAGACGCGGTTTTTTATTCCCTATGGGACATAGCTATCGCAGGGATGGTAGTAGCTGTAGCCATCCTTACCTATTTTGGTTGCATCCTCCTTGTATGCGCGTATTAGTTTTTACGATGTATAGTAATCTCTTTCTCTTTTATATCATATTGTACGGGATGAATACTGTTCACCAGGTCTAATACCTGTGTGATAGTGAGTTGTTTACTGCATCGCAGTGTGTATTCGTCGTGTTTCATTTCTGCCGGATTAAAGCGGATGTGTACTCCGTATTGATTTTCCAGCGTCAGGGCCAGTTCAGCAAAGCTTACCTGGGAAAGGCTGATCATTCCATTGGCCCATTCATTGATTTGTTGGTTGTCTGCCTTTGATTTCATGTATTGTTGCGCCGACCGGCTAAACGTGAGCTGGTCGTTAGCACTGAGTACATCTAATCCTTTTTGGTCGTGCAGTACCTTTACCATCCCGGTTTTTACCGTCACCTGGGTTTCATCCAGCGTGCTATAGGCCTTTACATCAAAGGAGGTACCGAGTACCTGCACATGAATATCTTGTGTATGTACTTCAAACGGACGATGTTCATCTTGTTTTACATCAAAGAACCCTTCTCCATCCAGCTTCACTGTACGTACGTCACCAAATTCCTGCGGATATTCCATTTTAGCGCCGGCATTGAGCCATACGTGGGTGCTATCCGGCAGGAACAGTTCCTGTTGCAGTCCCGCAGCCACTGCTATCTGTATCATTTTATGACGAGGCTCCCAGCTATGCATAAACCACCAGCCGCCTGCTCCTATCACTCCGGCCACCACTGCTGCCGCTATCTGCCAACGATAGCGCATTCGAACTACGGGTACTTCTTCCGGCTCCAGTTGCGCGTGAATTCCCTCCAGCACACCTGTTTTCAGTTGCTGTTTATGGGCTTCATCCCGGAATGTATACGCCGGTTGCCCGTCCCGGGAATGATACCAGTCTTGCAGCCATTGCAGTTCTTGTGGAGTACAGGTTCCGGTTTCAAGCCTCTGGAGAATCCCTGCTATTTTATCTTGATCATCCACGCTTTTAACCATTTGTATGGTTAAAGACACCGCTGTGAAACGGTAGTACTAGGTCGGTAAAAAAAATTTTTATTGGTAGTTGCCCAGCCGTTCTTTCAGGCGTTTCAGGGCGGAGGTGAGCTGGTTTTTTACTGTTTGCTGGGAGATATCCAACCGGGTGGCTGTTTCCTGCACCGACAGGCCGTCACGGCGACTCAGGAGGTATACTTCCTTCATTTTTTCGGGCATATCTGCGATGGTTTTACTGATCACCTGTTGTATTTCTGCCAGGAAAAGGTGGTCATCTGCCGAAGGCAAAATCGGATGAGGAAACGCGGAAAAAACGTCGAGATGCTTTAAGTAATTGTTATGATTACGGAGATGGTTGAGCACACGATACTTGAGCGAAACGAAAAGGTAAGCGTCCAGCTGCTCCCGGATGACAATTGCTTTTCTTTTATGCCATAGGGCTACAAACACTTCCTGTAAACAATCTTTTGCATCTGCTTCATTCTTCAGCCTGGCGTATGCTGCGATGTATAGCCGTTCCCAATAACGGTGGTATAGCTCATCGAAGGCAGCTCTATCGTCCAGTAACTGCATGCGTTCCAGCAGTGCGGAATCCGACAAGTCCATCAATCACAAAAAAGGTTTAAACGTAAATATATGTAAAAGCCCTGCAAAAAAACAAGGAGTTTTTTGCCCCGGGTATACATCCTACAGGTTATCTACAGAATCGCCACCGAGTTTTGTTCAAAATCCATTCATTCGTATGAAACAAATCTTCACCGCAGCATTCCTGCTATCCGTGGTTGCTGCCTCCGCACAATCTGGCCAGTATCATGTATCCAAAACGTTTGCCGTTGCCGGTGATAGCAAATGGGACTATATTGCCCTGAATCCTGTTACGCAACAGCTATATGTTGCACATGGCACCCGGGTAAATGTACTGGATAAAATAAAAGGCGACAGTACCGGCGTTATTGAAAATACAGCCGGCGTTCACGGGGTGGCATTTGCCGTGAAAGCCGGAAAGGGATATACCACCAACGGCAAGTCTAATACTGCCACTGTATTTGACATCCGCAGCAACCGCGTGCTGGGTGAAATTAAAACTGGTAATAAGCCCGATGCCATTCTATTTGAGCCATTTTCCCAGAAAATTATTGTCTGCAATGGAGAAAGCGACAACCTGAGTGTTATAGATCCGGCCACCGACAAGGTAGTAGCCACCGTAGCACTGGGAGGTGGTCCCGAAACGGCGGTGAGCGACGGTAAAGGGAATATTTACGTGAACCTGGAAGATAAAAACGAAATTGTAAAAGTAGACGCACGCACATTTGCCGTCGGCGCCCACTGGCCGCTGGGCAAGGGCGAAGGACCCACCGGCCTGGCTATCAATACAGCAACGAACCGACTTTACTCTGGCTGTGCCAATAAACTACTCGTTGTGATGGATGCCGGCAACGGACATATTGTGCAATCGATCAATATAGGCGGAGGCTGCGATGGGGTAGCTTTTGATGCCAGTCAAAAAAACATTTTCACTTCCAATGGAGAAGGCACCTTGTCGGTGATTGCCGCCGAGGGCGCAGATAAATACCAGACCGTGGCTACCGTGCCCACCCGTAAAGGCGCGCGTACCCTGGTAGTAGACCCAGCTACGCATCGTGTATACCTGCCGGTAGCAGATTATCAGGGCGCCACCAAAACCATTGTTCCCGGCACTTTCAGGGTATTGGAAGTGAGTAAGTAGTTCGTTCGGACTAATTGCGTTATATTTGAAGATGTGAAGATGATGACGGACCAGCCCCATGGGCTGGTCCGTTATTCCAAATAACCAGGTGTTTTGTTTGCTATAGTGTACATTTTCAATTATTAACGCGTCTTATGGACATCATCCAAAGAAATCACATCCATGTAGTTGGTGACCTCGGTGCCCCGCAAACCCTTGTTTTTGCCCATGGATTTGGCATAGATCAAACCACTTTTCACCAGGTCATCGCACCATTTCGCCAGGATTATAAGATCGTACTGTTTGATAACGTAGGCGGCGGAAAAGCTGAGCTTAAAGCCTATAGTCCCCGTCGTTATGAAACCATACACGGCTACGCTACCGATGTAGCCGATATTTTACAGGCCCTGGAACTGAAGAACGTTACTTTTATCGGACATTCCGTGAGTGGCATGATCGGGCTGCTCCACAGTGTATACTACCCCGGCATCATCGATAAACTGGTATTGCTGGGTTCCAGCCCCCGTTACCTCAACGATCCGGCGAGCAACTATATCGGCGGTTTTGACGATGCAGCATTGACCAGTCTCTTTGAAGCCATGGAAGCCAATTATCACGCCTGGGCGGCCGGCTTCTCCAAACTGGCCATGAGAAATGAAGACAGGCCTGAACTGGCTGCGCAATTTGCCGCCTCCCTGCAAGAGCTGCGACCCGACATCGCCATACAGGTAGCCAAAGCTATTTTTTATATGGATTACCGGGACGAGTTGCCCAAAGTAACCATTCCCACCCTGGTAGTACAAACCACTAACGATATTGCCGTTCCGGGAGTAGTCAGCGAATACCTGGAAGCGCATATACCTAATAGCCGACGAACCAAAGTGAATACAGAAGGACATTTTCCGCATATCAGTGCGCCCGGGGAAGTGATTGCCGCTATACAGTCCTTCCTGTAATTATTTCATTCTTTAATTTCATACTGTGAGTAACTGGGAGCGTAAAGCCTTAAATTTTATTAACCAAACAGGTCGCTGGGATAAAGACAAACATATTTCTTCTTTTCTTGCGTTCAGCATTTCACTGGTAAAAAGCCTTACCTCGGCAGATATTGCCTTGCAACTGGAGTTTGAAGATGAAGACACTGCCAAGGTAAAGTGCGCGTCGCCGGTTCACCTGAATGGCATTGTACTGAATCCTGATCCCATCAAAAAGCTGCTGTATGCACAGGGGTTTAAAATTATTTATTGGTCGAAAATACCCCCACCTAAAGAAAATGCCTTGTCAGGTATCCTGCAGGCACTATCCTCTGCTGTTATTATCCCGGTAAATACCACTCCCAATAATAGCCTGATGATACTGGGCTGGAGTGCGCCCCAAACCTTTATGCCTGAATTCCAGGAATGTATCGAAACTATTAGTTTGCGACTGAAAGAAATCCTGTTGCAATCTGAGCAGCAACTGTACTTTCAACGTATTGCTGCCCGTTTTTCTGCTATCCTGCACACCATTCCACATGCCATGGTATTTATTAACAACGATGGATTTTCGGGGTGGATTAACCAGGAAGGTGCCACCCTACTGGGACTTTCCGGGCCGGGGGAACAACTGCCGGCTATCTTATCAGATGCTATGACGCAACTACGCAACAGCGCTACCAATAGCGAAGATATTTACAGGGAGGCCGTCCAGCTATTCTCTTCTCCCGAAAATTCAATTACCAACTGGCGCTGGCAAATGGAAAACAAAACCCTGAAGGTATCCTGCTTCCCGGTGAACACCCAGCAAATCAGCGGACGTTTATGGATATTTGAATAATCAGGACTGACGCCAGAGGAAATAGAAAGTACTGCCTTCGCCCGGTTGAGATTCTACCCATACCTTTCCCCCCTGCTCTTCTACCAGTAGTTTAAAAATATTTAACCCGATACCACTACCTTCTTCTTTACCATCGTTGTCTAATCTTTCGAATAACCGGAATATACGGTCAGTATCACGTTTGGCCACTCCGGGGCCATTGTCTTTTACATAAAATTCGTAGTACTCTCCTTTATCAGTACCGCCGATAGTAATCAATCCTTCTTTCTTATCGTTGTACTTGATGGCGTTGGAAATAAGATTCTGAAACACCTGCTGAAGCTTCAGTTTATTGGTTTCCAATACTGGTAAGGTGCCTTCCGTTACAATATGGATATGTGCCGGCGGAAACAGTAAATGCGACAACTGTGCAATGAGTTCATGCACATTTACGTCTTCAATCGTTTGTTCCATATCGCTCTGCCGGGTATACTCCAGCATGGAAGTAATCATTTCTGTAAGGTGATTGGTAGCACCCAGTACTATTTTCATATACTCTTTCAGATCGGGCGCATTTTGGATACGCTCATCGTCGTTAATCAGGGCCAGCAACCCTATAGCGCCCGACAATGGCGACTTCAGGTCATGCGCTACCACGTACATAAAACGCTCCAGTTGCTTATTAATCTTTTCTTTTTCTGCTATGGCCTCTTTCAGCGCTGACTGGGAACGATATAGTTTCTCAAACACGCTGACTTTCGCCCGGGTAACATTGATATCGAGTGGTTTTGACAGGTAATCTATCGCGCCTTCCCGGAAACCACGCATTACAAATTGCTCATCTTTATTAATAGCGGTAACGAAGATGATAGAAATATCTTTTGTTTTGGGATTTGTTTGTAATAAGCGGGCAACCTCGTACCCGTCCATATCCGGCATTTGTACATCCAGCATAATCAACCCGATATCATTGTGCCGTAATGCCACTTTTAATGCCTCATTACCGGAATTGGCTTTAATGATTTCCCGGTTTTCCCCTTCCAGCATGTGTTCCAGCGACACCAGGTTTTCCGGTTTATCATCTACCAATAGGATAGTAAGTGTTTTCGGTTTGAGCTGCTTCATTTGTCAACTTTTATTTTCTGTACTTATGTTATTTATAAAGTGGATGATTTCTTCTACAGACATCGCCTGTACGCCGGGATTGGCGTCGATGGCTGCCTGCGGCATAACGTCGAATTCCGCGGTAGCAGGGTCCTGTACAATGCCGGTACCACCTGCGGCAATAATGCGTGACAATCCTGCGGCCCCATCATTGTTGGCGCCACTCAGCAAAATACCCAGCACATGAGCGCCAAAAACGGCAGCAGCACTTGTAAAGCTCAAGTCTATGGCCGGGCGGCTAAAATTCACCAGCTCCGAATAATCCAGCGAAATGGTAGCATCTTCTTCTATCAGCAGGTGATAGTTTTGCGGCGCCAGGTAAATTTTTCCCGGTAATAGTTGCTCTTTGTCTTCCGGCTCCCGGATCACCTGCTGTACTGACAGCAGTTTATCCAATTCACTGACTACGTTCTTTAACCTATGCATAATGATCACTACCGGTATCGGAAAAGGAGAGGGAAAATGGTTCAGCAACGTCACCAATACGGCCATACTACCGGCAGAACCGCCGATAAGCAGGATACGGTATTTAGGGGGAAGCGTCAACGGCTATGTTTTACGTCTGAATATTTTATTGGCCGCATTTACCGGTTCAAACTTTACTCTTTCTTCATTATACAATAACGACTCTTTTAAACCTAACGCCAGATAGCCCAGCGAAGTTAAGCTTTCATAGAATAATTTTACCACCCGTTCCTGCAGTGTCTTGTTAAAATATATAAAAACATTCCGGCAACAGATCAGCTGAAATTCGTTGAACACCTGGTCGGTAACCAGGTTGTGCTGAAAGAAAATAATATTACGTTTTAATGCCGGCTGAATAATTACATGATCTGCGTAGGCCGTATAATAACCAGAAAAGTCATGAAGCCCACCCGATTGTATATAATTATAAGTATAGTCTTTCATTTCCTTCAGCGTAACCTTACCCTCTTCCGCCTTTTTCAGGTTGGCAGCATTCATATCCGTGGCGTAAATGCGGCAACGGTCCATTAGCCCGGCTTCTTCCAGCAGGATCGCCATGGAATAAACTTCTTCCCCAGAGGCACAGCCGGCATGCCATATTTTGATATTAGGGTAAGATGCCAGTCGCGGTAACACCTGTTCCCGGAGCGCTTTATAGAACGACGGATCGCGAAACATCTCTGTTACATTCACCGTAATATACTGGACCATTTCCTGGAAAAAGTGCGTCTCATTGAGCAGCCGGTGTTTCAGTTCGAAGATGCCATTGATATGTTTATACGCCATAAAGCGGATAAACCGGCGTTTTAGCGACGCTACGGCATAGTTGGTAAAATCATAGCCATACCGCTGTTGAATGATCTTCACCAGGTCAGTAAAATCGCTATTGCTGATACCTTCTACCATATTAGCTTTAAGATAACCAGACTTTTAACAATGATAACAATTTAATATTATCTACGGGTTTGGCAATATAATCGGAGGCGCCAGCTTCCATACATTTCACCCGGTCTTCCGCCATTGCTTTGGCGGTGAGGGCAATCACCGGCAACTGCTGAAACCTTGGATCGGCACGGATCAGGCGCATGGCTTCGTAACCGTCCATTTCCGGCATCATAATATCAAGCAGTACCAGGTCGAGCTGAGGATGTTCCTGCAGGGTTTGCACTGCTTCCTTACCATCTGCCGCTGTGAGCACTTCAATGCCCTGGTCTTCCAGCAGGGCGCTGATAGAAAATACATTGCGCATATCATCATCTGCCAGCAGTACCTTTTTTCCCGACAGGATCGTGGTAGCGCCGGGCGTTTCCGGGTATGCTGCTTTTTCTTTTTTCTCCAGTTTATACAGGAAGAGTTCCAGTTCATCCATCAACCGATCGGTAGCGAGGGCGGAGTTGCGCACAATAGCGGCCGCATATTTCTTCAGCTGCTGTTCCTCGCTGCTGGTAATATCCTGGTCGAGATATACGATCAGCGGGGCATTGCCGGTTTCGGGCATGCTGGTCAGGGCCTCTAACTGCTCAATCACTTTGTCCAGCTCCAGTTCCGCGCCTATTTCCATGATAACGGTATCGTATTTCTTTTGTGCCAGGAGTTGCCTGGCTTCTGGCATACTGGCGGCTATGTCGTATTGGGTTTCCAGGTGGCGTTCTTCACTTTTGGCTTTGATGGCCGCATCTGCGCTCCGTGGGCCGGCCGACAGGAGCAGTACTTTTTTAAGCCCCGCCTGCATGCGGGTACTGATGTTGGTAAATACGGCCTCCAGGTCGGGCAGTTGCAGCGGTTTCCTCGTATAACCATGTACGTTATCCTCGCCAATACCAGCATTATCGGCTGCGGTGACAACATGTACCAGTATTTTGCTCAGCTCTTCATTGCTTTTCAGGATTTTCAGGATGCTCTTACCATCAATAACGGGCAGGTTCATATCGAGGATAATCGCTACCGGCAGGTATTTGCGGGCGTAGGCCAATCCATCCTGGCCATTGTAGGCTACTATCGTTTTAAATCCTTTATTGCGGGCAAAGTCACGGAGGATATCCGCGAAATGAATATCATCTTCTATAATGAGGATCAGTTTGTCCTGCTTGCTGATATTATCCCGGTCGTCGCTGATAGCGGGTGTCGGCAACGGCGACGGCGTATACTCAGGGGCATCGGCCGTAGTAACGATCGCATCAGCATCAGGATGAACAGGAATGGTAATGCTGAAGGTACTGCCTGCCGGGGAGCTGTTGTCGAGCTCCAACGATCCTTTGAGCAGCTGCATCAGTTCGCGGCTGATGCTCAGTCCCAGGCCGGTACCGCCAAATTTGCGGCTGGTGCTGCCATCCCCCTGGTGGAAGGCATTAAATATCAGGGCCTGTTTGTCGGCCGGGATGCCTCCACCGGTATCGCTAACGCTGATACAAAGTGTGTCGGGGTTGACCATATACCAGGAAAGCGTGATAACGCCGGCAGCGGGTGTAAACTTAAACGCATTGGATAAAAGGTTGCGGATCACCTGTTCCAGCCGGAGTTTATCCGTAAACAGGGTGGTAGGGACGTCGGGCGCGATGGTTTTAATGAATTGTATTTTCTTCTCCTGGGATACTACATCAAAGAGATCGGAAAGATCATCCATAATTTCGCTCACCGGTATGGCTTCAAAGTTCATTTCCACCTTACCGGCTTCTATTTTGGAGAGATCCAGCACATCATTGATCAGGTGGAGCAGGTCAGAGCCGGACTTATGGATAATGCCGGCATATTCCATTTGTTTTGTAGTCAGGTTTCTATCTTTATTCTCCTGGAGCATTTTAGCGAGAATAAGCACGCTATTAAGCGGTGTACGCAGCTCATGCGACATATTGGCCAGGAATTCGGACTTATACCTGCTGCTGGCTTCCAGCTCTGCGGCCTTCTGGGATAAATCGTTCCGGGCAAGTTCCAGGGCGTAATTTTTTACAGTGATCTCCGTGTTTACCTGTCGCAACTCTTCTTCCTGGACTCTCAATTCTTCTTCGGAGGCCTGTAATACTTCCGATTGACGGCTCAGTTCTTCGTTGGATTGCCGGAGTTCTTCCTGTTGGCTGATTAGTATTTCTTTTTGTTCCTGTACCTGGCGGAGGAGTTGCATTACCTTTTCGCGGGCATTGGCTGCATTCACCGCTACGGCAATGTCTTTCTTTAATATTTCCAGCAGGCTTACCTGCAGCTGGGTTACCGGTTTAAAGGAAGCCAGTTCAATGACTCCCAATAGTTCGTTATCCACCCAGAGTGGTATCAATACCAGTTCCCCGGCAACGCCGTTGCCGCTGGCAGATGCCAGTTGCCAGTAACTGGGTGGCACCCCGCGGATCACCCGCAGGTCGGGGTTGCTGGCGGCAGTACCTACAAATCCATCATTAATAGCCACCACAGCGGGAACGGCCGCTGGCATATTAACAGTGGCTTCTAAACGCAGATGCTTAGCCTCCTCGTTAAAGTGGTAAAAAGCGCCGGCGGCAAATTCGCCGAAAGTGGTTAAGGTTTGCAGGGCATGGTGTACCAGCTCTTCCCGGCTATTCGCTCCCTGAAGGCTATCATTCATTTTATTCACACCGGTGAGCATCCAGTTGCGCTCATTGGCGGCCTCATTGAGGTCTACTACTTCTGTCAGTTTAAGATTAAGCGTTTTCTGCGCACGGATCCTTCGCTTAAATTCTATATAAGTAACCCGCATCAGAATAAAACCGACCAACAGGATAAACGCATTATTGATCAGCAGCGCTCTGACGGCTTTGGAAAAAGACTCGTTTTTATAATTTTCCCGGAGTGACAGCAGGCGGCGTTCCTCCGCGTTGACCAGCGATATTTTAGCCCGTACCCGGTCCATCAACAGGGCCTCCGTTTCAGTGATGGATTTGTTTTGCTCGAAACGTTGCTGATCCAGCGAATGGTCCAGTTCATTCCAGTAACTAAGCAGGTTATTGACTTCATCCTCCAGGGAATCCACATTTTTGTATTGCTCCGGATTATCCGACACCAGGGTATGCAGGTCATTGAGGGCCGGCGCCACTTTTGGCAGTGCCAGTTCATAGGGCTTCAGGAATTTATGGTCGAAAGTGCTCCTAAACCCTCTCCGGGCAGCTTCCATATCAAAAAGAAGCCGTTGTACCCTTTCTGAATTATTGAGCACGTGGTAGGTATGCTGTACCCAGCTGGATTCCTCCATTTGGGAATCAAACGTACGCCAGGTTAATAAACCACTCAGCAATACCAACAATACTACTAATGCGAAGCCGAGGTACAACCTGTTGGCCAGTGAAATTTTGATTGGTGCCACGTTGAAAAAAGGAATTCGTTAATGTCTGATAATTTACTATATTAGGTATAAAAGTACCGAAATGCCTTCATATTCAATACCTTTGTGTCATAGTATGTAGTGGTTTTAGTATTAATTTAAAAATAATTTTTTAGATAGAAAATCTAATCATTTCTGCTATTAGTATATATCTACGCATACACTGGCAAAACTGATATCTAAAAAGAGAGACATCAATACCATATTTTATAAAAATCGGTAAACAATTGTTCATTCACATTGTTTACGGAACAAACGCAGCCACTATGAGTAAAATACTGTTAATAGAAGACGATGAAATAATGCCCAAGATAGTGGCAAGAATTCTCCCATCCTCTGAATATGAGCTGGATCATGTATCTAATGGCAAAGAAGCATTTGAAAAGCTGGAGTCGACCCAGTACGGTTATGACTTGATTATTACCGACATTATGATGCCATACGCCAATGGATTTGAAATTCTGAGCAAGGTAAAAAGCCAGCCCCGGCCTATCCCGGTGATCATTGTATCCAATGCAGGCAACGAAGACATGGTGATGGAAGGGTTTAAGCTGGGCGCAGATGATTTCCTCAAAAAACCTATCATCCCTGCCGAATTAATGATCCGCGTTAAACGATTATTAATGAAGAATAAATAGCTGATGTTCGACATACAACTACCTGCCTTCCTGGAACCTGTCATCAATACCTTCCGGTATGCTCCGCTGGTGATACAGCTAGCCATGATATTTATAGTAATTGCTGCCGTAGGTACCCTGCTCGCCTATTTTTCTATTTTGAGAAACCGTTACCTCGGTAACCGCCGGGATAAGCGTTTGGCGAAACTGCTTCCAAAAATAGATAACCTCATTATCGATGAAGTACTGACCCATCCGGAAGCCGAAACAGTGCCGGCTGACCAGGTAGTGCTGAACCTGGACGCCTTCCAGGAACTACCCCTGGATAAAAAGTGGGCCCGGTCTGCTCTTACGGAGCGTATTATCCACTTTCGCCGCAATGTGCGGGGAAATATGGGGCTTTTGCTCCGTAGCCTCTACATGCAGCTGGAGCTGGACAAAGACGCTATGAAAAAGATGAAGTCCGGCCACTGGGAGAAGAAAGTACAGGCGCTGACTGAATTTACCAACATGGACATGTCGGTGGCAGATGTCACTATTTTACCATTAACGAACAGCCGTAACCGCGAATTGAGAGCTGCCGCCCGTCATGCCTATATCAAACTCAGTAAAAATGAGCCATTTAAGTTTTTTGATGTGGTAACGGAACCCCTGCTGATGTGGGACCAGGTAGAATTGCTTCGTATTATCAGCACCACCGAGGACATTGCGATTCCTAATTTTGCCCGCTGGGTTACTTATTCCTCCAATAAAAGCGTAGTTTCTTTCTGTTTGAAGCTGATTGTGCACTACAACCAGTTGCCCGCGGTACCTGCCGTTATCAAACTTTTGGATACAAAAGACCATTACCTGCGGGCCGACGCCATCAATTGTTTGGGGAAATTGCAGGTGCCCGACGTGGAAGACAAACTGGTAAGCATTTACAGTACGCAACCGCTGCATTGCCAGATAGAAATATTAAAGGCCATTGGCCGTATCAGCAGCGGACGTCATATAGATTTCCTGAAACTGGAATTCCTGCACTCCACCGATTTCGACCTCCGTAAAAGCGCCGCCAAGTCGCTGGTAAAAAATGACTGGATTGCCAAACAGGTGATAGAAGAACTGATGGCCACCGCTACACCGGAAAACCTACGCATTCTGAAACACTGTATGAACCCATTAATCAAATACTAATGAGTGGTATTTTAGAAATACTGGGAAAAATATATCAAAGCGCGATTTTCGTATATGGCTTGGTGTTACTACTGGTATATGCTTTACTGGCCATATTCTCCAGGCTGGCAGTCCGCCAGTACACCCGGAAAAATTCCCTGCACCAGCGAGACCTGCTTTCAAGTTCCCCGCTGGCACCCGGCATTACCATACTGGCACCTGCCTTTAACGAAGGAATGACCATTATTTCCAATGTACGTTCCCTGCTCACCCTCAATTATCCCCGATACGAGATTGTACTTATTAACGATGGCAGCACCGATAATACCATGGAACAACTCATTACAGAGTTTAAAATGGTAGAAGTGGCCTACGCCTATAATGTGAAAATACGGACACAGCCTGTACGGAAAATATTTAAGTCAACCGATCCCGCCTACGCATCACTAATAGTGATCGATAAAGTAAACGGGAAAAGTAAAGCCGATGCCGTAAATGCCGGTATCAACCTCGCTACATTCAACTACTTCGTTTGCACGGATGTAGACTGTATACTGGATAAAGACACCCTGCTCGAGCTGATCCTGCCGGTTATGCAGGAAGAAAACAAACGGGTAATTGCCGTAGGCGCCACTTTGCGCATCGCCAATTCCTGTGAATTTGACGAAGGCGTGATGACCCGCATGCGCCCTCCGAGGCAGCTTCTCCCCCGCTTCCAGGAAGTGGAGTACATCCGCTCCTTCGTATTGGGAAAAATGGGCTGGAGTTATATCAACTGTGTTCCCAACGTATCCGGGGGACTGGGCCTGTTTGATAAGGAAGTAGCCACCCGCTGTGGCGGATATGATCATAGTTCCTTTGGAGAAGATATGGAATTGCTGACGCGGATGTGCCGCTATGCGCATGACAATGAAATCGATTACGCCATACGTTATATACCTAAAACCTTGTGCTGGACAGAAGCGCCGGCTACGCTCAAAATATTTAACCGGCAGCGCACCCGCTGGGCCAGGGGGTTGGCACAGCTAATGTATAGTCACTTCCACATGTTCATGAATCCCCGTTACGGAAAAATGGGGCTGATCATTTTCCCTTTCAATTTCTTCTTCGAGTTACTGGCGCCCCTGGTTGAATTCAGCGGTATCATTGTATATATTGTGCTGGCTGTTACCGGCAACATTAACTGGCCATATGCCCTGCTACTGCTGCTTTTTGTGTACCTGTACTCCGTGATGATCACCACTATTTCCATCGTGTGGGACCAGCTCTCCTTCCGGTATTATAAATCCTGGTGGGAAGTAGCTTATTTGTGCATGACGCCCTTTATGGAATTTTTAATCTATCATCCCCTTATTGTGCTCTATTCGCTGCGTGGTTACTATTATTTCCTCACCGGCAAAAAAAGCACCTGGGGAAATATGCAGCGACAAGGCTTTGGGAAAAAGAAAATAAAGTAATAAAAACATATGCTGAAATCATTTTTTGAAGGCGGTGTATTTATATATGGAGGTACCATGTTATTTATGTATGCCCTGTTGGCTTACTTATCTTACCGTGGTATCAAACTTTTCCGGCGCAAGAGCAGTTATACCAACTACGATCAGTTGCTGGAATCGCCGCTCACACCAGGTATCTCGGTGATAGCTCCGGCTTTCAACGAGGGCGTTACCATCATCATGAATGTACGCTCCCTCCTCACCCTGAACTATACCCGCTTCGAAGTGATCATTGTAAACGATGGAAGCACCGATGATACGCTGGAAAAACTCATAAATGAATTTGAACTGGTAGAAGTAGACTTTGCCTATAACGAGCGTATTACAACCCGGCCGGTACGACGCATATTCAAGTCCACCAACACGGCCTATGATAAACTGATGGTGATCGACAAAGTAAATGGAAAGAGTAAGGCAGATGCTTCCAACGCCGGTATTAACGCCGCTTCCTTCAACTATTTCCTGTGTACAGATGTAGACTGTATCATCGAAAAGGATACGTTACTACGTATGATCAAGCCTTTTATGGATGAGGAACATAAGAAAACAAAGGAAGTAGGCGAACCTTGCCCGGAATGCGGATATGTACATATGATAGAAGACAGCCGGCGGGTGATTGCCACCGGCGCCACACTGCGTGTTGCCAACTCCTGTGAAGTAGATGAGGGCATTATATTGCGGGTACGTCCCCCGGAAAAACTACTACCCCGCTTCCAGGAAATGGAATATATACGGGCGTATGTGCTGGGGAAAATGGGTTGGAGCGGTATCAATTGTGTACCCAATGTATCCGGAGGTTTGGGTTTATTTGACAAGGAAGTGGCCATTAAAGCCGGAGGCTATGACCAAACCTCCTTTGCGGAAGATATGGATATCGTGACCCGCATGTGTGCCTACATGATCGATAATAAACAGAAATACGCCATCCGTTATATTCCCACCACCCAATGCTGGACGGAAGGCCCACCCAATATGAAAATATTTGGCCGGCAACGTACGCGTTGGGGCCGGGGGCTGAGCGAAATCATCACCATACACCGGAAGTTCCTGTTTAATCCCCGTTATAGAAAACTGGGGTTGGTTGTACTTCCCTACAACCTGTTTTTTGAATTCCTGGCGCCCATCATCGAGTTTATAGGTATCTGCTATTATATTTACCTGATTGCTACAGAACAGGTGAGCTGGCAATACGCCATTATTTTGCTGGGATTTGTGTACCTGTATTCCGTAATGATTACCACCCTGGCCATTTGCTGGGATCAGCTTACGTACCGGTACTATAAAACCTGGCGGGAGGTGATAGGCCTGGCATTAATGGCCTTCCTGGAACCGCTGATCTATCACCCGCTGATCGTATTTTTTGCACTAAAAGGATATTGGTTCTTTCTCACCGGGAAAAAAACGACCTGGGGAAATATGCAGCGACAAGGTTTCAGTAAAAAGAAAGTAAACGCTTAAATAAAAAATAATGGCGGTATTAAAACAGCTGTTAACGGGCATTGTGATGTGTTGCGCCCTGCAAACGCAGGCACAGCTCTCTAAAGGAAAAGACAACGCTGAATCCCTGTACAACCAGGCGGTGCAGGAAACGAAGCAGGAGCACTATGACAAAGCTATCAGCCTGTCGAAGCAGGCATTAGAAAAACAACCTGACTTTATCGACCAGCAGCTACTGTTGGCCAGGCTCTATATGCTCACGAAACAATACGATCTCTCCAGGAAATATTTTAAAGCCGTACTGGCTAAAAATCCCCGCTACCGTGATGCTTACTATTATGCCATCAACGTAGAACTTACCACGGGTAGATATCCAGAAGCGGAGTGCTATGCCGATGAAGCGCTCAGCAACTTCCCCGGTAGCCCGGAATTTATGCGTAAGAAGCTGGGTATACTGGACCTGCAACATAAGGTATACCAGGGAAATGAATATGCTGAAAGGCTGATGAGCAAGTACCCGGAAGATACTACCGTACGTAATGCGTATATAGAACATTACCTGGTAAGTGGTAAATACTTTCAGCAACTGGGCAACAGCAGTATGGCCCGGCAAAGTTATGACCGTGTATTACTGGTAGATCCCCGCAACCCCGACGCCCGCGAAGCCAATCTATCAGTAGCGCTGAAAGGCGGCAATTATCAATCGGCTTTAGACCAGGTAAACGAAGCCCTGGCGGCGCGGCCGGGCGCTTACGACCTGCTGATGCGCAAATTAGGCATAGAACAGGAAATGCATGCCTATACCGATGCACTGCTTACCCTGGCCGAAATACAGCGGCGGTATCCTTCCGATGCCAAAGCCCGCACCCTGGCTACCTCGCTGCGTTTGGAAGCCGCTAACTACTATGCTAACACCGACCCCTATACGCTATATGCGGGCGTACTGGCAAAAGATCCGGGCAACCGCGAAGCGTTGGATAAACTCATCGGCTACAGTATGACCCGGGGCGCCTATAAAGAAGCCCTGGCCTGGATTAACCAGGGATTAAAGCACCGCCCGGCCGATGCTAAGTTGCTGGCCATGAAAATGGATGTACTGGAAAGCGACCATAAATACAGCGCTGCCGCTGCGCTGGCAGAAACGCTGTACCAGCGTACTCCCAATGCAGCGCTCCGGGAAAGATTGGTAACACTGCAAACCGCCAGTGGGCGCGACTATCTCGCACAGCAGCAGTACGACCTGGCCGCCGCCTCTTTTGAAAGTGCCCTGAAAGCCAGTCCCAATGACAGTACCGCCCTTAACCTCCTGGCCAATACCTATATCTCCCAAAAAAATAATACCGCCGCACTGAAAGTAATAGACCAGGCACTCGCCTACTATCCCGACAATGCCGGCTTGCTGCTGAAAAAATCATCCCTGCTGAGCGAAACAGGCAAATATGAAGAAGCTGCCGCCATTGCCCGGCAACTGGCCACCCGGTTCCCGGCAGATGAACGTTTGAACAATCACCTCACCGACCTTTACCTGACCAACGGGCGCAATTATATGAGAGCAGAGGAGTACGACCTGGCCAAACAACAGTTTAAGCAAGTGCTGGACGTATCTCCCAATAACATGGATGCGCTGGATTATATGGTTAACCTGGAAAGCGCCACTGGCCAGCCTGACAGCGCCTTGTATTACGCCGACAAAGCATTGGGATACTACCCGGGCAACCGCGATTTCCTGTTAAAGAAAGCTTCCGTATTGCAGGACCAGCATGAATATGCTGCTGCTGCCGCCATTACCGGCGAATTGATGAACAGGTATCCTTACACGCAGAAATATAAAACGGCGTATGTCAACAGCCTGATGTTGGCCGGAACCGAATACCAGCGCCACCAGCAGCCCGACAGCGCTTTGCAGCGCTTCAACCAGGTGCTGGCCCTGCATCCGAAAGACTCTATGGCCCTGCTGTATAGTATCAATATCCTGAACGGGCAACAACGCTACGACAGCGCCCTGGCCTATACAGCGCAGGGGCTTAAATACTACCCCGACAATGAGGGCTTCTTAATGAAGAAAGCCATCACGCTGGAGAATAAAAAAGATTTTTCGGCAGCCGCGCTGGCAGCCGATGCTGTGGTAAAGTTGCATAACACGCCGGAAAACAGGGATTATCACGACTACCTGGAAAGCAAAACGCTGAAAAACCAGTTCGGCTTGTACTACCTGAATTCCAGCTTCGACTACTCGGGCAATAAATACAATATTGCCACGGTGGAGTACCGCCGCTTTATGAAGCGGGGCTCTTATGCATTCCAGGTGAACTATGCCGGAAGGCAAACGGGTAACGGCTTACAGGGATTGGCCGAAATGTACTACACACATAGTCGCAGCCTCTATTCCTATGGCATGGTGGCTTATTCCAATAAAGAGGTATTCCCTCAATGGAGAGCAGCTTATTCCATCTTCAAAACATTTAAAAAAGAGATAGAAGTAGAGCTGGGCGGGCGTTACCTGAACCTGGACAGTACCAGCAGTATTTCTGGTGTGGTTTCTGTAGCTAAGCCGTTCGGTGATTTCTGGGTGAACCTCCGGGGCTTTGTGATCAACGAATCTTCCAAAAACTACACTGCCTTTAATCTCACTACCCGCTATTTTATGAACAAGCGGCAGGATTACCTGCAATTGGTGGGTGGATTGGGTACTTCTCCGGATGACCGGAGCCGGCTGATTAACTTTCCGAATCTTTCGGGGTTGCTGACGCATAGTGTGGGGGTGGGTTATCAAAAAGTATTGCATTACCGCACTACGCTGGGATTATATGGCACCTGGATCAACCAGAAAATTACCGATGTGGGCTATCAGAACCAATATGATATTTACCTGATGCTCCAACGGAAATTTTAACGGACTTACAATGTGCAGATTTATGAGCAGTGTTTTGTTAACGGTGACAACGATGTTATTCAGTGCGTGTCATCCGCAAACGGGTGAATTACCACTGGTACAACAGGGGCGCAGTGCCTACGTTATTGTAGTACCCACGGAGGCCACCAAAGCGGAAAGTAAAGCAGCAGATATATTCAGGGATTATGTAAAACGTATTTCCGGGGCTGCTTTACCCGTGATCCCGGAAAGCCAGTATAAAGATCAGCCGGCGGTATTTGTTGGCAATACCGATCATACCTATGGCCCCGAAAAAATAAAGCCAGAAGGCTTTTTTACCGGCAGTAAAGACAAGTTTCTCTATATCCGCGGGGGCAGCGGGCAAGGCGTAGTGTACGGCGTATATCATACCCTGCAGGCATATATGGGTTGCCGTAAGGATGCCGCAGGCCCGGCGTTTGTACCAACGGCAAAGGATATACGTATCAGTGGGTCCCTGTCTGATTTGCAGGAACCGGCTTTCCTTTACCGGGAGAGTTACTACCCTCCTTCCATGGATGCGGAATACCTGTCGTGGCACCGGTTACACCGGTTTGAAGACCTGTGGGGACTGTGGGGACATTCCTTTTTTAAGCTGCTTCCACCAGCTACTTATTTTAAGGAACACCCGGAATATTATTCCCTGGTAAACGGCAAAAGACAGGCTCAGCAACTCTGCCTGAGTAATGAAAACGTATATACATTAACGGTAGCATGGTTTAAAAAAGCCATCGCAGATAACCCCGATGCAGCATACTGGTCTATATCGCCCGAGGATGGCGGCGGCGCCTGTACCTGTGACTTATGCCGTAAGGCAGATGCAGAAGAAGGCGGCCCCCAGGGTTCCCTGATCCGTTTTGTAAACCGCGTGGCCAGCCAGTTTCCGCAACAACGCTTTACCACGCTGGCTTATGGCTATACCGCCAGGCCACCGTTGAAAGCGAAGCCTGGTAGCAATGTATATATCATGTTGAGCACCATAGATGCTTTCCGACAGGAGCCATTGGCACAAACGTCTTCGGCGGCGGCCTTCCGCAAGCACCTGGAAGGATGGGAAGCGATGACCAGCAACCTGTTTATCTGGGACTATACCACGCAGTTTACCAATTACCTGGCCCCTTTCCCGGATTATAATAACCTGCCATCCAATATCAAATATTTTGCAGCACATCATGTAAAAGGGGTATTTTCCCAGGGTAGCGGCGAAACTTACGGCGATATGGCGGCGTATAACAGCTACGTACAGGCGGCCCTGTTATGGCATCCTGATGCTGATATGCAGCAAGTCAACCATGATTTCCTGAAAGGATATTATGGCCCCGCAGCGCCGTTTATAGGGCAATACCTGGAGGCGCTCAGCAATGCCGTTAAAAGCACACATAGTACACTGGATATTTACGGGAACCCGGTTTATAATATCCGTGACTACTTATCACCCAAGCTGATAGACCAATACTCCACCTTGCTGGACAAAGCTGAAGCAGCAGCCGGTGATAATTCAGTCTTCCAACAGCGGGTAGCTGGTACCCGCCTGTTTCTCGAATACGTGGTATTACAGCAATCGCGCTACTATGGAAATGAGCCATACGGCTACCTGGAGGCCGATGGGACGGTAAAGGCAAAGTGGCCGCAGCGCGTACAGCAATTCGCGCAGCAATGTAAGGCAGCCGGCGTACAGGAGCTGTCAGAAGGCGGTTTATCGCCCGATGCTTATGTACAGGAGTGGCAGGAGCTTTTTTCCCGTAAATGGATCAACAGCCTGGCATTGCATGTCCCGGTAACGCTGGTGCACCCTTATACACCGGAGTATTCGCCCAAGAAGGAGGCCACGCTTACCGATGGATTAATGGGTGGTAGGGATTTTAGTTATAACTGGCTGTTTACCTATGGCAAGGATATGATTGCCACTATCGACATGGGTAGTAACAAAACTATTCACCAGGTACAAATGAATTTCCTGCAGGATGCCCGGCATTACATTTTTACGCCGGTACGGATACAGGTAGAAACGTCGATGGACGGACAACATTTTACCGCTGCCGAGGAAAAAGATATCCCGGTGCCGGGCGAAGATTATGCCGTCCAAATTCAGCACTACTCCTTTTCTTTACCAGGCACTTCCGCCAGGTATATCAGGGTTACTGCCAAATGCCCGGCCGGTTTACCGGAATGGCGGCTGGTAGCGGGTAAGCAGCCGGCTCTATGCTGCGATGAGGTAAGCGTGGAGTAGTTTTAAAGGGCGTCTGCTGAAAATAAATTTGGAAAATAAACACTGTTCAGTATATTTGCACTGTAAACCTAACAACTTGGGCATTATTGAAAGAAAAGAGCGTGAAAAGGCAGAAATGCGCCGGCGCATTGTAGATGCTGCTGTTCAGATGATTGTGGAAGAAGGATATGAGAAAGTATCTATCCGCAATATCGCTGACAAGATTGAGTACAGTCCGGCTACCATTTATCTTTATTACAAGGATAAAGATGAGCTGTTGTATGATGTACAGAGCCAGGCTTTTGCCACCCTCGCAGAGGAGTTCAGGGAGAAGATAAACGCTGAGGATCCGTTCAAACGATTAGAGCAACTGGCCATTGCCTATCTTGAATTTTCCCGGCAACACCCGGAGTTGTACGACCTGATGTTTATTATTAAAGCGCCAATGAATACCCTGGTAGAGAAAGAGAAGTGGGAGAACGGGGATCCTTCTTATGATGCGTTACATGGGCTGATGCAGGAGTGTATAGAAAAGAAGGTAGTGAAATTTAAAGATGCGACTATTGCAACGCTGTCAGTTTGGGGCTTTGCGCATGGCTTAATCAGCCTGCATCTGCGGGGCAGATGTACGAAGGTATCCAGGGTACCGGAAGAAGAGGTACCGAGGGTAATCGCCACCGCCATTGACGAATACCTGGAGATGATTAAAGCATAAATCAGTAAAAAAGCCATTCTGGCTTTTTTTTAACAATACTATTAAACACTGTTTAGTATATCAACATTGATTATAGAAGCCTGACGGCTTTATTTTTTTCTGCATCAATAAACACCGTTCATTATGTACACGTCAATTATTAAAGGAGCATTGTTAATAGCTGTATTACTGGCCGGACGCCCTATCCTGGCGCAAAACAATGTGCTGGACCAATATATTCAACAAGCTTTTCAAAATAATAAAGGATTGAAGGAACAGCATTTCGAGCTAACGAAATCGATGCTGGCCTTGCAGGAAGCCAGGAGCTTATTTGGTCCAAACGTATCACTGCTGGGCAGTTATACCAAATCGTCGGGAGGCCGTACCATCGATTTTCCGATCGGCGATATCATGAACCCGGTGTACAGCAGCCTGAACCAGCTCACCAATAGCCACCAGTTTAAATCGCTCGACAATGTGCGTGTACAACTGAACCCCGACAATTTTTACGATGCCAAACTGCGGGCCTCCCTCCCATTACTGAATGCTGAAATCTATTACAACCAGCTGATAAAAAAAGAACAGATTACACAACAGCAGGCAGCAGTAAACGTATATAAGCGGGAACTGGTGAAGGATATCAAAACCGCCTACTATCAATATTACCAGGCCTCCCAGGCGGTGGTTATCTACAACAATGCCTTATCGCTGATCCAGGAAAATATCCGCATCAATGAAAGCATGGTGCGCAACGGCGTACGCAACAACACCGCCTTGTACCGCGCACAAACGGAGAAAGAAAAAACGGAAGCCGATATCAATAAGGCCGTTGCCTCCCGGCAAAATTCCAGGGCTTATTTCAACTTCCTGCTGAATCGCGGTCTCACTGAAAACATTACACTCGACAGCACTTTGCTCACCGCTCCGGCACAATTGCCCGGCAAAGACATCAACGACAGGGAAGAGCTGGCGCAATACAAAAGCGCGACTAACGCCTACCGGTTAAACGAAAAATTACAGCGGGCTTACCTTGTACCTAAGCTCAGCACCTTCGTCGACGTGGGCTCCCAAGGCATAGGCGGCAACTTCAACCGGGATACGCGCTATTACCTGTTCGGCGTAAACCTGGAATGGAACTTATTTGCATCTCACAAATACAAATACAAAATCAAACAGGCGGCTAATGATGTACAAACCATTACCAATGCGGCCGACCAAAAAGCAGCCGCCCTGCGGCTGCAGGTATACCAGGCCGTTAACGACTACCAGACTGCCCTGCTGAATTTCAACACTGTTAAAAGCCAGTTGTCGTTCGCAGAAAGATATTACCGCGATCAGCTGAAGGTGTATAAAGAAGGGCAGCTGCTGTATATAGAACTCCTGGATGCGCAGAACCAACTAACCCAGGCACAACTGCAAACCACTGTTGCCCAGGCGGCCGTACAAACCGCTTACGCCGCAGTAGAACGGACCCAGGCATCTTACCAGATTGATAACAACAACTAATAAATTATACTCACATGAAAAATACCTTACTGCTGCTGCCACTTTCCCTGCTCCTGTTTTCCTGCGGCAGCAAGCCGGCGGCTGTTACCAGCAATTCAGACACTATTCCGGTGAAAGTAATGCCCCTGGCCAAACAGGGCAGCGCTATCACTATCCATGCGTCTGGCCAGTTTACCACCGATGATGAAGTATATCTCTCTTTCAAAACCAACGGGATTATTAATAATATACTGGTGAAAGAAGGCGACCGGGTGCATAAAGGACAGCTGCTGGCCACCCTCAATCTCACAGAAATTGATGCACAAGTGCAGCGCGATCAGCTGGCGTTTGATAAAGCCCAACGGGATTACCAACGGACCATGCGGTTGCACAACGACAGCGTAGCTACCCAGGAACAGCTGGATAACAGCAAAACCACCATGGACCAGGCCCGGCAGCAACTGAGCACCTCCCAGTTTAACCGCAGCTACTCTTCTATCCATGCCACCCAGGATGGGTATGTATTGCATAAGCTGGTAAGCGCCGGTCAGCTGGTAAATGCCGGCACACCTGTGCTGCAAACCAACGGCGCCAGCAGCGCACACTGGTTATTACGTGTAGGCGTAAGCGATAGAGAGTGGGCACAGATAAAAACAGGAGACAAAGCCAGCATAGAAATTTCCGGCGTACCGGGCGATAGTTTAACAGGCATGGTTACACGTAAATCGGAGGGTATCGATGCGCAGAGCGGTACTTTCCTGGTAGACGTGCAACTGACCGGCAGCAAGCCCGCCGCTATCGCGGCCGGCATGTTTGGCCGCTGCCATATCAACGCCGGCGCCGCCACTGCCGGCAGCACCTGGAGCATTCCTTATGCTGCCCTGCTCGATGGAAACGGGAGTACCGGTTTTGTATTTGTGACCAACGATAATAAAACAGCACAGAAGCTGCCCGTCACCGTAGCCGGTATGGAAAAAGAAAATGTACTCATCAGCAGCGGCATGGAACAAGCCCGGGCACTCATCATCTCCGGTAGCGCCTACCTGAAGGATCAATCACCTATCCGCATCATCCAATAATCATTACTACCATGAAAATAGCGAGATATGCCGTCAAAAATTACCAGTTTACCCTGGTGATATTCATCATGATCATCGTGCTGGGGCTCACCACCATCCTCAATATGCCCCGCTCTGAAGATCCGGAAATGAGAGCCCCACAGTTTACCGTGGTGGTTGTATACCCCGGTACCAGTCCCAAGGACATGGAAGACCTGGTAGTAGATCCTATGGAAAAAGAAATCTATGGGCTGGATGACATCAAACGGGTGCGCACCACCATCAACGATGGTGTGGCCCTGATACGGGTAGAGTATAAATACAGTTCTAACGTAGACCAGAAATACCAGGAACTGGTGAGAGAGGTCAACAATAAGCGGAAAGACTTGCCGGCAGACATTTACAGCATGGAAGTGAGAAAGCAGGAACCCTCCGACGTAAACGTATTACAGGTTGCCCTGATCTCTGAAAATGCCTCCCGCGACAAACTGCGTTACTACGCAGACAAGCTGCAGGATGAACTGGAAAAAATTCCTTCTCTCAAAAATGTAAAACTGCATGGCCTGCCGGACCAGCAGGTAAGAGTAGAATTACAGCTCGATAAAATGGCCCAGCTGCATTTGCCGGTAAACACGGTGATGGCTGCCGTACAAAGCGAAATGGCCAATATCCCCGGTGGAAGCATCGACGCAGGCGATAAGAGCTTTAATATCAAAACCAGCGGCAACTACCAGCATATCGATGAAATCAACAACACCATTGTATCCAATGCCAATGGAAAAATTGTATTCCTGAAAGATATCGCCCGGATATATTATGGTTTTGAAGATGAGAAATACTTTGTACGCCTCAACGGGCATCGCAGCGTAGTGGTTTCTGCCGCACAGAAGAGTGGTGAAAACATCTCCAAAACACAGCAGCAGTACAAACCCGTTATAGAAAAATTCAAACAAACCCTGCCCGCCAATATTGACCTGGTGCAGTATTTCGACCAGGCCGATGCGGTCAACAACCGGTTAAGCGGACTGGGAAAAGACTTCCTCATTGCCATACTCCTGGTGGCCTTTACCCTCTTACCGTTAGGACAACGCCCGGCATTGATTGTGATGATATCCATCCCCCTGTCGTTATCTATTGGCATCGTATTGCTGCAGTTCTTTGGCTATAACCTGAACCAGCTGAGCATTGTAGGGTTGGTAGTGGCGTTGGGACTACTGGTAGACGACAGCATCGTGGTGGTAGAAAATATAGAACGATGGATGCTGGAAGGTCATTCCCGCATGGAAGCCACACTGAAAGCAACTTCCCAGATTGGGTTAGCCGTTGTTGGCTGTACTGCCGCACTGATTATTGCCTTTATGCCGCTGGTGTTTATGCCTGAAGGCAGCGGTGACTTTATCCGGAGCCTCCCGCTGGCCGTCATTTTCAGCGTATTGGCCTCCATGGGCGTGTCGCTGACTATTATCCCCTTCCTGGCCAGCCGGTTGTTGAAAGAGCATAGCGGTCACCGGGATGGCAACCTGTTTATGCGTATGCTGAAAAAGTTGATCCATGGCAGTTATGCCCGCCTGCTGGACAAGGCGCTACAAAGGCCGGTACTGACATTGATTGTATCTATGATGATTTTTGGCGGCGCCATTGGCCTGTTTAAAGTCATTGGTTTCAGCCTGTTCCCCGCCTCTGAAAAGCCACAATTCCTCATCAATATTTTTGCACCGCCGCAGTCAAATCTTGCTTATACCAACGGCATTGTACAGCAAATAGAACAAACGCTGAAACAGGAAAAAGGCATCCGTTCTTATGTAAGCAATATTGGGAAAGGCAACCCACGCATTTATTACAACGAAATGCAGGAGAACGAACGGGGCGATTATGCGCAGATCTTTGTGCAGCTGGACCCTCATGCCAGTCCCGCGGAAAAAACCAGGCTGATTGAGGCGCTCCGCAAGCGCTGGACACCTTATCCCGGCGCCAAAGTGGAAGTAAAGAACTTTGAGCAGGGCCCGCCAATGGTGGCACCGGTAGAGGTAAGGCTCTTTGGCGACAACCTGGACACCTTGCGGGCAGTAGCCGGCAACGTGGAAAAGCTGCTGGAAAAAACCGCCGGCACTATTTATATCAACAACCCCGTAAGCACCCTGAAATCGGATATCCGGGTAAAGATAGACCGGGAAAAAGCGCAGCAGTTAGGGATTCCTACTGCCAATATCGACCGCGTAGTGCGTTTAGCCATCTCCGGTATTAACCTTGGTCAATATAACGATCAAAATGACAACGATTACGATATCCTGCTCACCAAAGAAAAAGCGGGTAAGCCAACGTTGGATGTATTTAAGGATTTATACGTGAACAACAGCCAGGGAACGGCGATTCCGCTCTCACAGGTAGCACAGCTACAGCTGGAAACATCTCCTCTGACTATTAATCACCAGGAAAAAAACCGGGTAGTAGCCGTGAGTGCCTTTATACGCAAGGGTTTTCTGACCGACCAGGTTATTAACGACGTCGTAAAACAAATGGATGCCATGCATTTACCCAAAGGATACAGTTATGAAATGGGTGGCGAAGTAGAAAGCCGTAACAACTCTTTTGGTGGCTTTATGAGCGTGATTATTGTAACCGTATTCCTGTTTGTGGCCGTACTGATCCTGCAATTCAAAACCTTTAAGAGTATGCTGATTGTATTGTCAGTAATTCCGCTGGGTATTGTAGGGGCGGCAATGGCGCTTTGGCTGACCGGCAACTCCCTGTCCTTTGTGGCGATTATTGGTTTGATAGCCCTGGCTGGTATAGAGGTGAAGAACACCATCTTACTGGTAGATTTCACCAACCAGCTGCGCATGCAGGGTACTCCGCTGGATGCCGCCATACGGGAAGCCGGGGAAGTGCGTTTCCTGCCAATCGTACTCACTTCGCTCACTGCCATAGGGGGGCTGATACCGGTGGCCATATCTACCAATCCGCTGATTGCGCCACTGGCGATTGTATTAATTGGAGGGTTGATCAGTTCTACTTTATTGTCGCGTATAGTGACGCCCGTAGTGTACAAGCTGATACCGCCTAAAATAGAATTACCATCCGGCAACGGTCATCATTCCACCGGCGATCATCAACGGGAAGATTTGACGATATCTCATCCCGGACTAATTCATCAGTCGTAATTAACAATTAGTTACGTACTTTTATGGCTGATTGTTTAGTCAACCATTTCCTTTGAAAACTAGTTCTTATGAAAAAAATCGTCCTGGCATTTGCCACCATGCTCCTGGTGATGTGTATCAGTACACAGTCGACGCAGGCACAGTTGAAACGTTTCAGTATCGGACCTTTTGTAGAAGCCGGTTTCCCCGTTGGTAAATTCAATGATACCCACAATACGGGTTATGGTATCGGCCTGGGTGCCGATGTGAAGCTGGTAGCAGGTTTAACAGCGGTAGGTTCTGTCAGTTACTTCCGTTTTCCCGGTAAGGATTACACCAGTAACGGTAGCACCTATACGTACCCTAATTATAACGCAGTGCCTATCCGCCTGGGGCTGAGATACCAGTTGATTTCGCTGTTGTATGTGAAAGTGGAAGGTGGTACGGTACAGTATACAGGTAAGAACTACAACGGCGTAGGCGGCCTGGTGGCTCCAGGTATCGGTATCCGTTTACTGGGCCTGGACGTGGAAGCCAAATACGAAGCCTGGTTTAAAGATGGCACCAGGGGCTTCTTTGGACTCAAAGCAGGATATAACTTTTAGTAGCTGAAAGCATAAAGCAAAAAGCTATTGAGGCGGATGATCAAAGCGAAGAATATTAAAAACTCGCTAAGGTCATCCGCCTCAATAGCTTTTTGCTTTATGCTTTCAGCTCTTAAAAAAATGCTGCTGTCCACGTTCTTTCAAACACGGCGCCCGGCGCCAAACGGTTGATCCCTTCTTTCTCTGTTAATTCCCCGTTGGCGTTTACGCTATCTGCGATACCGCACCAGGGTTCGATGCATACAAAGTTAGCCTCTTTAGCGGCCCAGATGCCCATGTAGGGGAACCCTTCAAATTCCAGGGTGAGGCCATGCGCGGTGTGTTTGCTGGCAATGCTGATGGCGGTAGAGGCCAGTGATTTAAACACCAGGGCATCCTGGTAGAACAAGGATTTTTTCAGAGGCAGTTCCTTTGTTTGCTGTAGAAATGGTACAGGAGCGGCTTCTATTTGTCCTCCTGGCGACAGGGGCCATATACCGGTCGTTTCTTCTTTATTGAAATGCAGGTAATAGTCTTCATAGGTAGTACCGTCTACCAGTGGCAGTTTAAAGGCGGGATGAGCACCTACTGAAAAGAGGAGCTCTTTGCTGTCTTTATTGGTAACCAGGTAAGTTACCTGTAGCTGGTCGTCCTGCAGGAGGTATTGGATGGTAAAGCCGAACCGGAAGGGATATACTTCCCTGGTAGTATCATTGTCGGAGAGATGGAGGCTAACATGGTTTGCTTCCTGCTCCGTAACCGTAAACAGTTGTTCCCGGGCAAAGCCGTGGCGACCGAGGGTGTAAGATTTTCCATTGTACCGGTACGTGTTATTTTTCAGGCCGCCTACAATGGGAAACAGCACCGGGCTTTTCTTTCCCCAGAAGGCCGGGTCGCCGCTCCACAAATATTCCTGGTCGTTGTCGTTGCGTACAATGCTTTGCAGTTCTGCTCCCTGCGGATTTACCTGTACGGTGAGTTTTTCATTAGAAATCTGTATCATGATCTGATGCGGTTAATGAGGATATGCTGCGAAGATAACCTGTAAATGGAATACCTTTGCCAGGTATTTTACAGCAAAAAAAGAATATATCATATGGAGTCATTAAAAGGGAAAAAGGCCCTCATTACGGGCGGAGGAAAAGGGATAGGTCGCGCGCTGGCCATAGCCCTGGCAAAGGAAGGCGTAGATATTGCCCTGATGGGGCGTACAGCGGGTTCACTGGAAGCAGTGGCGAAGGAGGTACAGGCCAGCGGCGTAAAAGTGGCCTATGCTATTGCCGATGTGAGCGATATGTCTGCTGTAGATGTGGCAGTCGCTACTTTAACCAAAGAGCTGGGCGCCATCGATATATTGATCAATAACGCAGGTATCGCCGCCTTTGGCGGTTTCCTGGAGTTGACACCCACGCAGTGGGAACAAATCATCCGGGTAAACCTGATGGGGGCATACTATGTTACCCGGGCGGTATTACCGGAAATGATTGCCCGGAAAACCGGCGATATCATCAACATTGCGTCCACTGCCGGTCAACGTGGCGCGCCTACCACCAGCGCCTATAGTGCCTCCAAGTTCGGGTTGCTGGGATTAACAGAATCGCTGATGCTGGAAGTACGGAAGCATAATATCCGGGTGAGCGCATTAACACCCAGTACCATTGCTACCGACATGGCGAAAGATTTACAATTAACGGATGGTAATCCGGAGAAAGTATTGCAACCGGAAGACCTGGCGGAGTTGGTTGTAGCGCAGCTGAAGCTGAACCGGCGGGTATTGCTGAAATCAGCGGGGTTATGGTCTACTAACCCTTAAATAAAAGATTGGCATTTGTTTCTTCCGAAACAAATGCCAACCTCTTTAGCGGTATTATTTACAAATACGATAAGCATACCCAATAGAAGCAGTAGCTGCACCTGTATTATTTTTACCATTGGCAGAACCTTTCTGAATATTCAGGAAGCCGTAGTTCCCCCCACCTTCCACAAATACCTGGCTGCGGCCGAAAAGATAGGCCAGCCCAAGGTTTCCACTTACGCCGAAATTGAATGTATTCAACTGGTCTTTAATATCTGTTGTCCGGTTGAAATCAACAGTACCGATAGGTACCTGCATCGTTTTCCCCTCATCAAAATACACATTGCTGCTGCCGCTGGTAACTTGCTTGGCTCCTACCAGGAATCCGAAAAATGGTCCTGCATCTACGTATAAGCGCAGGGGTGAATGCCCCAGGTTCCAACCAAACTTAGCCCAGATGGGTACCATCAGGTAATTCAATTTTGCCTGGCTTTTAAAATCGGCATAGAGGTAAGGAGGAATAGGTTGGCCGGGAGGAACAACGGGTTTCGCTTCGTCGGGGAATGGATAGGCCTGGAAGCCATTCTTTTTACCTCCCTGGGAAGAATAACTAATCATGGCCTCAATAGAAAACAGTTTACTGAGGTGGTATTCGCCCAGGATACCAAAGTCCGGGCCCTGACGGGAACTATAGCCGGTATTCAAGGGATTTTGCAGGCTGCTGCCGCCACCGGTAAGATTAGGGATACTGATACCTCCGCGAACACCGAGATCAAACTGTTGTGCATTCACTTTTGAGGAAAAAAACATGACAACGGCTGGTACCAGCCATTTCAAGGATTGTTGGATTTTCATAATTAATAAATTGTAAGCTCAAGTTACTAATTATCTCATATTACTCAGCCAACCGGCTATAAACAATAGCACTTCCCGGTATTCGGGTTCATTATGCATTTCGTGGTACAGCCCTTCCCATTCACGGTAGGTAATCATGCCGGCGGGCGCCCTTTCTGCGAACAGGCGGGAGCCTTCTACCGCGGTGAACTCATCCGCACTACCATGGATCAGCAAGGATTGGACCCCAAGTTCTCCGGCATGTTGCAGGCACCAAAGGCCATTTTGTATCATGTCGTTGGCCAGGCGTAAACTGAGCCGATCATGCCGCAAGGGGTCGGCTCTAAACTTTTCCACCGCCGACTTATCATGAGAAATTTTACTGATATCAAGGCCCTGGTTCATCCGGAAACCCGGGGCAATGGCACTGAGCAATTGCAAGGCACCCCGCAATAGTTTGCCGGGACGGCGGCCAATAATGAGTGCAGGCGCTGAAATAACGGCGGCCTGGATATTCGGTTGCCGGTGGAGTAAAAAGCCAGTAAGCACCCCACCGCCCATACTATGCCCGTACATTACTACGGGTTGCTGATAAGTAGCCCGTAGTTCCTGCAACCAGGCCTCCAGGTAGTCGAACATGAAGGCAAAGCCCCTGGAGGCTCCCCTGAGGCCATCGCTCTTACCATGGCCGTAATGGTCGATGCCCATGACCGCGAAACCTTCCTGCATGAAAAATTCCGCCACATGCTCATAACGCCCTACATGCTCCCCAATACCATGTACAATAATCAGCAGGCGGTTGAAATGCGCTGGCACCCACCGGATGCCATGAAAGGTAGTTTGCTCCCAGGACCAGTAAAATTCGTTCCTCATATGTGATGAGCTGGTGTAAAAACGAAGATAAAGAATATCTTTATCCCCTGTAAATTAACCGTCAAAGCAACATGAGTAAGTCGTCAACCACATCACCGGTGTACAGTATTCCTTTAAGTTACCGTAAGATGGAAAACCTGCATATCGTTTTCTGGTTATTGAAAGATATCAGCTGGTGTATGATCTGGAAACCATTGGGTATTACCATGATCTTCCCCACCCTGATCATTTCTATTATTATTGCCTGGCGTACCCGCCAGTTTGTGGCTGAATTATGCCACAACGTAGCCATCAGCGTATGGATTGCCGCCAACTCCTACTGGATGATCAGCGAGTTTTTACATTTCGATACCCGGGTTATCGTTGGAGATATTACCTACAAACACCTGGCCCTGATTCCTTTCTTGACAGGATTACTGATACTGGCTTATTTCTATCTCTATTATCAACCCCGCCACAAAGAAGATACAGAAGTTATTCCGGGATAAGATGCGCGTTCAGCAGGTTTGTTACGGTAGGTACCAGCAGGAATTGCTTTTCTACCGTAACATTCACCAGCGCATAGTTATTGCCGTTAATACCCGCATCCCAGCGCCATTCCAGTTGGCTGTTGGTGGCACGGGTACCGCTTTCATACCACCAGGCGGTATAAAGCGTGCTGCTATCTTTCTTTAATTCCGCGATAAAGACCGTTGTCCCCCTGATGGTGACTTCCTTCACCTTATGAAATTCGAAGCCACTCCCTTTCCAGCAGATCATGGGCTGATGATCCGTGAAATAAAAACCTTTTACCGGCTTTACATACAGCAACACGTCCGCATTCGTAGCTTTCACTACGTTATCAGGCAATACAGTATAGGTATAGCCAGGTAACTGTTTTACCGGCATAGCGCGGGCCGTGGCTTTAGGTGGCGCCCAGCAATAAATACAGCTGATAACTACGGCCAGCAACCACTGTAATCCCACCCCATAGCCGTAAGGTACCGGCGCACGCGGCCCTTGAACCTGCGCCTTACCCCACCGTTTTATTAACCGGGGCAGCAGGAATAACAGGGGTAACACTACGTAGATCAACAAGGTAACGATGCCGCCCATTTCATGGGCAGCGGTACCAGGGGGCAGCGCAAACTGCACGAGTAAGATAATACGAAACAGGTTGGCGATTACATTTAACACTACAATGGAAGCCAATACCAGCAACAGTAATGGCGAAGATAAAACGCACTGCAGCCTCCGCTGGTACAACGCTATCAACGCCACGCCACAGAGCAATGATGTCAACAGCATTTGCAAGCCCATACAAGCAGTGTCTACGCTAAATTCGCTATTTCCTACCAGGATCAGGTTACCACTGGTGGTGATAGCGGGGTTTACGAAGTGTAACAGGCGACCGGCTATTCCACTCAATCCCAGGCGGATGGGGAATGTGAATACACCGGTGATATTGTCGATCGCGGGACTGGCGAGGATGGCTGTTAATAGCACCAGGAATGACAAACGTCCGTAAAAATATTCTACTACAAAAAAAGCCGCGGTCACTAAAGTAGCATATCGTAATGTAAACACCGGCAATTGCCAGGAGAGCAAACCGAAAACCAGGGTTATCCAGCCCCAGCGGGTGTTACCTTTCCGGGAAGCATCTACCTGGAATACCAGCATCATCGTCAACAGACATAGTAAAAAGAAAGGGCTACGCCATTCGAAATAGCCCTGTAACTGCAGGATGGCCAGGATAAAATAAACTGCCAGCAGCATAGCCGCCGACAGTTTTGCCCCTCTATTCAAATTACGTATATCCAATAACGTTAGCATACCTGTTTTTTTCTGCGAAATAATACTTTCTCAAATCTTACATAAGCAAGGATCAGTACAGCGATGATAAACAAGGCCCATTCATGCGGTTCCGGCACGGCGCCATGGCTTTTCAGCGAGGCATTTTGCAGGGAGTTCAAATCTTCCTTTATGTCAAATCGCTTATAGTCGTTTGTAGATTCCAGCACTACCAGGCTGGATAATGGCGTTACGATATAGGCTTTGGTGGCGGTATTAATTAACGCGGTGCTATCGGTTGCTACATGCCGGCCCATTTGCTGTAACACCTGGTTGTAGGCAAAGAGGCGGGCCAGGTGATCAGGTCCGGTATTTCCGGCATTGTCTGCACTGCTAACTATCCGAATACCGGCATGTGCAATCACCTGGTCGGTGCTATCTGCTTCCGGGCGCAGGAAACGCTGTTGCTTCAGCTGGCGCAGCAATTCTCCTATGGAGCCATGATCGTAGATCAGCGATCGTGATTCTCTCAAAGTGGCCAGATAGGGGGAAATGGCGGCGCCTATGTTATATACCCTCACCGGTTGATGTGCCAGGAATTGCAGCAACGGCTCCCGGAAGGCGCTATCCAGATCTTTCAGCTGCGGTGAAATGTTATCCGTGGCAGTAATTACCAAAGCATTGGCCGCCTCCGGCAGTTGATGAAAAGGGAACAGGGAAAAACGCGCCTGTTGCAGGTGGTTAAAGAGGGACTGCTGGTTAGCGTCTGTGATGGCTATTTTTCCGTTAACCGGGTGAAACACCCATACTGGCTTACCTTTCAGCTGCAGCAATATTTTCCGGTAGTCTTCATAGCGCCAGTTGCAGTTAAGATCCAGGTAATAGTCGGCTGGCAGGAATACTTCCTGACTGGGTGTGTAGGGCAACAGCGTATAGCGTTGACCGTTAAAATTGAATGCCGCGTTGTCTATTGGTTCGGCTGGCAAGCGCAGCTCCCAGTTGGCATCATAGTCTCCTTTCCGGGTGATGGTGTGCTGGCTGCCGTTGCGAAACCCTGCAGGCAGGGTGATACCTGCAGGCCAGCGATCCATGCGCAGGGTGGCCTCATAGCTAGCACCTTCATGTGGCGGGCCTTCAAACCAGGCGGGCTGGTAGTATAACTGCCCCTTTTCTACGGAGAGTGGGGAAGTGATACCGATCTTGAATTTTCTTTCTCTCGCTGTTGGTACAGGAAATACGCGTACCACTACCCGGTCGCCTTCCTGCCAGTGTACTACAGAGGGATCGTGCCGCTCCACTCCTACTATCTGTTTATAGGCCTGGGTAGCTTTCTGCCGGGTAGTGAGCACGCCTTTTTCTTCTTTGCCATTCATCCAGAGGGACAAGGAGGTTACCACCGCACCTTGTGGCAGGTGAAAAGTGTAAATCGCTTCTTCATCACGGGTCCAGGTTCTTTCATCGTGATTGGCTACGGTAAGGGTATGTTCGGTGTAGGCCAGGTGGTATTGCGGCCATATATCCGCAGCGGTAGCCACCCGGGTTGTTACCAGGTCGTTGCCGCTCCAGAGGCGTTCTTCTGTGTAGTGGCGTTTATCATAGATCACATTGAGGATATTGAGGCGGTCGTCTCCGCTGATGGTGGTACGGCCACATAATGCGCTGGCGGTTACAAAAAGGGGGTCATGTATCAGCTCATGATCGTAGCGCCTGTCGGGTACATCCCAGAAACTGGCGTCTGTCCATACCGGGCTTACATATACCAGGTCTGTTTTCAGTATTTTCTCAACCAATGGTCCGCGGGGCAGGGTTTGCGCGGTTTTTATCCAAACAGGTATTCCATTGTTTTGGCTGATCGCAAAGCGTTCGCTATCATCTATGGCCTTTACCTGTACACTGTACACGATCACGTAAGCAGCCGTGAGAAGCAGGGCAGCCGCGCCGCTATACAGGTAAGTAAGCCTGTAACGTTTTACTTTCCAGACTTCCTGTTGTACCATCCTTATATTAAACCAGCAAAGGAATATAGGCGTAAAGGTGACCACAGAAATACCGATAGCGATGAGTGCTATCAGGCTGATAATATACAAGGGCAAGAGATAGATCGCCAGGTATACAGGCGCCAGGAAGGTAAATCCCAATACCGCGCATTGCAGGAGCCTTACCCATTCCGGCCAGCGGTCAAAATAGCCGAAGGCCAGGGTATTGGCACAGAGTAGCACCAATACTACCACAAACCAGGGAGCAGAGGTTTGAAAAACAGAGAAAACATTATTGACGGTATAAGCATCTATGAATAACAATACAAATGCGGCTGCCGTTACTTTCCGGCGGTTAGGGCTTGCTTTCAGCGCCCCGCTCCACCAAAGCGCCAGGAAATAGAAAAGAGCGATCAGGTGATTGATTAAAAACGCAAAGGCGGCTTTGTCTTCTACCACGTAGCACGATGTTACAAACAACGGCAGGGATACTGTTAACAATACAAGGCCTAATAAAAAGGGCTCTGGTAGCCTTTTAGAGGGGGCTGCTTCCATATACAGGTTTTGAATACAGCGTAAAATTATAAAATAAAAAGTACTTTGCAATACAAAGTGCAAAATATTTTGTCTGGATAATAACAAAGCGGTGATAGTTGCTAACTATCACCGCTTTGTTGCATCTTAAGCTCGTTATTAGATAATTATAATCCCAGGGACTGGCGGATAGCCCGCTGCGCAGTATTGGGCGATGGCAGGAGATAAATACCTTCCTCTTTGATACCCAGACCAGCATAAGACAAGTACTGCTGATAATTAACAGGAGCTGCCGTGGTTGCATACGTAAAAACATCTGCCAGGGATTCGCCGGCGATGGTTTCACAGGTTTGGCGGAATTCTGCACTGGTGAAACCGCGTTGCAGCTGCTGGTAGTAAGTGGTATACAACGCACGCATCACATCATCGAGCGACTGACGGTTATTGGTGGCATGACGGATGCGGAGATCGAGCAGGAATGCCAGCACCGGACCTTTTTCGTAATAGGAAATGGTTGTAGCCGGATCGCCACCGAAGGGGCCTTCATCCCAGGTTTGGAGGCTGGAGGCAGTGAGTGATTGCACTTTGCTGCCAGGGCGGCCCTCATAGTTCCGGATATTCCGGGATAATGACTGTAAGCATTGCTGCCCCGACATTAATCCCGCCCGCTGCAGCATACGGTATTCATAATACACCGTAAAGCCTTCTGATACCCATAATAACTCCGTACGATCGGGCGCAACGTAATTAAAAGGTCCCAGCTCCACTGGACGGATACGCTTTACATTGTAGTGATGGAAATATTCATGTGCGAGGAATGCGTAAGTACGCAAACGGCCCGTACTATCTTTCAACTCGTTACCAACAAAAGATACCGCCGTTGAATTCAGGTGTTCAATCCCTCCCTGCCCAGGTCCTATCCCCAGGAAAGTATAATGTGAATAGGGAATATCTCCTATGATCTCCGCACCGGCGGTAACGATTTTCTTCAGGTCGCTCATCAATGTCTGCCGGTCGAATTGACCCGCCTTCCAGGCTTTGAAATAATGGGGAATCCCATTTACTTCAAAAACAGGAAAAGACTCCAGCTTCCCCAGCAACAAGGGACTATCGTATAAAATATCGTAGTTGTCGGCGATAAAGGTATGATGCGCCAGTGTATCCATGCCAGTAGCCGCTTCCCAACCGGGATAAGGTTGCACCGCTACCTGCACTGGCACATCTGTTTTACCGGCAGGATACATAAATACACCCGCCGGCGTTATATAACCATGATCGGGTCCCAGGTAGCTATCAGCTACAAAATTGCGGTTGGCTTGTACCTGCCAGTCCGCCTGTATAGCGGTGCCCAGAGCATGGTATATACGCCAAGTAGCGCTGTCGGTTTTCTCCCAGCGCAACGTACTCCCGTCGACGTTAGTAACCACGAATGCTTTCACTTTGGATGCATAGTTCATCCGCTGGTAGTAGCCGGGCGTCCAAACAGGCAACTTCAGATCCGTGTATGACGCACTATCTGCCTGGTATTTCATATGTATCTGGTAGGTGCCTGCCACCGGATCGGGCATGCTTACCTGGAAGGTTACCCGTGGCGATTTTAACCGGATAATATTTATGGATAAAGCGGGCGCCGTCCAGTTAAAGTTCGTACCAGCGTTAGCGATCGTGCTTGTTTGCGGTACATAGGCGGTGGGCGTTGCAAACGAGTTTTCTGCCGTGGGCTTATCTCCCTTAAGGGTAATTACCTGTGCCACGGGGCTTACCGTTTCCATCCCATCCAGGTGGATAGTGGTGCTCACCGGACTTTCAGCAGCATTAACTATTTTCAGGATAATATCACCGGTTGGCTCATTCTTTCCGGCGATAGCAAATAATTTTTGTGGTTCCCGGTAGGTCATTAACAAAGTATCATCTATGTAACATTTTACTTCCTCTGCTCCTACTTCCAGCCGGATATTATACCAGCGGTCTTTTTCCAGGGGGACTTTCAACCGTACCGGGTTGCTGATACCGGCTACCTCTTCTCCGTTGGTGAGACTTTCAAACACGGCGTGAGAATTGAGCCAGGAGCCAATATGTGCACGCAGGCAGGTGTTGGTATCCTTTACGGCAAAAGGAATAATGAAGGCATTAATCCCACCAGTTTTACGCGCTTTTAAAGTCAGCGTATAGGCGTTGAAGTGATACCCTTTCAAGATGGCCAGTTGTTGAGGACCTTCTGCTGTTTGCCCCAGGATATCCCCTGATTTTTTCCACTGTCCTCTTACCGGTAGCCAGTCTGCCCACTGTGGGTCTTTGGCACTGTTGTAAACCGTATCCTTATCCTGCACTACTACGATGTCTTTATAATCGGCTTCTGTATCCCAGGTAGCGAGACCGATACCGCCTGAAAACCTGGGTTTCACCAGCGTTTCCGGTTGCAGGATAGTGCTGACCGGGTAGTTGTAAGAAGCTTTATGATCATTGAGCAGGTTGAGGGCATAATAAGAGATCCTGGCGAAGCTGTTTGCCGCATCAAAGTGGATCAGGTTTACGGGCCAGTCAACATCATGCTCATTCACCAGCAAAGGGGCATAGCTGCTCATGTTGACCAGGTCGGCGTTTTTCTCCATGCTCATCACATATACCGCATCGCTGAGGGCCGCCTGCAGGTTACCGCTGCCTACGCCGGCATTGGTGGCGTACTCGCCCACATACATTTTCCAGTCGCCCCGTTTATAACGATCGAAATGGTCGAAGTTCCGCAAGCTCCAGCCGGCATCTTTATAAGCATGTTCATCTACGATATCCGTATGCTGCATACTGTCGAGCGTATGGCGGTTTACATCGCCAATGCCCATGCTGGCAATAATGCTGATCTGCGGATACCGGGCATGAATAGCGTTGTAGAATTTATTATACCTTTTCGCATAGGCGGATCCATGCTGCTCGTTGCCCACTTCTACATATTTAAGCGGGAAGGGCGCCGGGTGGCCGTTGGCAGCGCGTACTTTTCCCCAGTGGGAAGTAACCGGTCCTATGGCGTATTCAATGGCATCGAGCGCATTTTGTATCACCGGGGCGAGACTGTCATCCGGGAGGAAGGTACCGCTGCGGTATTCGCAGGAAATGCCTACGTTGAACACGTACAACGCCGCGGCGTTAATATCTTCGCAAAACTGCAGGTATTCGTGGTAGCCGAACCCATTGCTGCTCCAATACCCCCAGGGACTGAACGCAGGCACCCGTTGCTCCAGCGGGCCGATGGTATTTTTCCAATTGGGCGCACTTTCTACGGTGATGCCTTCCACATAGCAACCGCCGGGCCAGCGCACAAAAGCCGGCTTCATGCGGGCAATGAGTGTTGCCAGGTCGTTGCGCATGCCATTGGGACGGTTGCGGAAAGTATGAACAGGAAACAGGGATACCATGTCGAGTAACAGTGTCCCCTTGTTATGGAAAGAGAGCGCCAGCTTACCTGCCGGATCACTTTCCTTTGCAGTGAGCACTGCCGAATATTGTTGCCAGGAAGCGGAACCGGCCATGTCAAACGTCGTATCGGCCAATACCTTACCAGTACCCGATTGCAGGGATATAGTAACCTTTCCCATATAGCCCTTTACGTTATTCGCGAAGAAAGACAGCCGGTAAGATTCCCCCTGGGTAATTTTCATTCCCCAGAAACCTTCATTGACCAGGGAAGGATAATTGTGTGTATCCGTTGCTATTATCTTCACCTGCAAAGCATGCGGTGTAGCTTTGTGTAATGGATGGTCTGTTGCCAGCGACAGCTGCAGGCCTTTGTTTTCGGTGTGCCAGGCAGGCCATTGGCTATGAACGGGCCATTCCATTTTCCAGTCGGAGGGCTGCCCGAGCATGAAGTGGGGCTTTGCCGGGAAAGGTTTCAGCCAGCCATTTTCCAGGCGGGTACCGGCGGGGATCACCTGATCTTCGAAGCCGCGGTTTTGCACCATTTCTGCGTACAATCCACCTTCCCCGGCATGGCTGATTTCTTCGAAGAAAATACCATGCAGGGTGGTGGGCACCGTAGCGCCCTTCACCGTTGTATTGACATGGATATCAGCCCTGGATTGGGCCATAGTATGATAACACCCCATCAGCAACCCGATGGCGGCCAGATAACCCTGTTTCATGCGTTTATTTTATTACTCCACTATCCATTCGTGAATCCCCGATGAATTATCTGCCGGCAACTGTACTTCCAGCTTCAGGGCGGTAGTCGTTACCGGTTCGAAGGATACTACATTGTACTTGTCTTTTTCTGTTGTGTAGGGCGTGGTATTCTTTACCGGTATCCACTCGCTACCCTGTTTGTAGTAGAGTTTCCAGGCAGTGGGGATGCGGCAGCCACCGAAGGGACCATCATCATACCAATATACTTTGGAATGGCTGATGGTATGAGCGCTGTCGAAGTCATACTGCACCCATTCGCTGCTGCCTTTGGCAGGCCACCAATGTAAATACAGCGCGCTGTTATCTTTGGAATCCTTTGGCTCATATTGGTCATTGAGGGCCATGAACATGCGCTGATTCTTTACCGATGCGCTGATCTTGCTTTTAGATGCAATGGTAGGTGCAGGCTTAGGACGGGCGGCGGCAGCTTCAAATGGAATCCATACCGTCATTTCAGCGGCACCGCGGTTAGCCCAGGAATAATACGGTATAGCCGTTACCGTTTGCTGGCTGTTGATCAGCGCATCTGAATGCAGCTGCCGGCTGGTAGAGCTGCCCGGCATTTGCAGCGTCATTACGCCGCTGAGCAGGTTAGTTTGGAAGACAGGGGTTACGGCAGCATCTTTTGCCACTACGATATTCTGTACCGTGGCGTCTTTATTATCCGGCCCTTCCAGGCAATACATGATAGGACCACGTTCCAGTGCAAAGCGGTATTGATCGTCTTTCACTGGCGCTGCTGCCAGCACCTTCTTCACCTCCATCGGTAAATCGAGCGTTACTTTATCTCCTTTTTTCCAGGTGCGTTTAATCACCGCATATCCTTTCTCCACCGCATAGTGGAGCGGTTGGCCGTTCAATAGGATGGGAACAGTCGCCGCGGCGCTGTCTTCCTCGAAGTAAAGGTTACCGGGTACCGGGCGGTTTTCAGCCCATCCGGGGATACGTACTTTCAGGGTAAAGGCCGTAGGTTTCGCCGTGTTGATGGTGATATCATCTTTGCCGTTCCAGGGATAGTTGGTTTGTTGTACGATGCCTACCTTACCGGCTTTCAGCTGGATGGTGGCGGCATTGCCCACAAAGAGATTTACGTATAGGTCGTTGTCTTTCTGGGCATATACATAACCCGGCATAGAAGGCAGGAAGCGGGTCATATTGGAAATACAACAGGCGCATCCAAACCAGGCACTACGCTGGTGCTGCCCCATAGAGGCCAGCGGATTGGGATAGAAGAAACGATCGCCGCTGATAGATACCCCGGACAACAACCCGTTATACAGGGTACGCTCTAATACATCGATGTATTTAGCGTCGCCATGGAGCAGGAACATACGGTTGTTCCAGTACACATTGGCAATAGCGGCGCAGGTTTCTGCGTAGGCCGACATGTTCGGGAGTTCATACGCAGCCCCGAAAGCCTCGCCGGCGCCGGTAGCGCCAATACCGCCGGTAATGTATAATTTCTTGTCCACCACATCTTCCCAGATATCGTCGATGGCAGATAAGTATTTGCCGTCGCCGGTAAGAGCGGCTACATCGGCCATACCGGTATACATGTAGGCAGCGCGAACGGCATGGCCTACTGCTTCATGCTGATCCACTACTTTCTTATAGGCCTGGTTGTACTCCTGGCTGTCTTTGGTGCCGGGACCGCGTACATCGAGGAAAAATTTGGCCAGGTCGAGGTACGACTTATTGCCGGTAACACGGTACAGGCGGGTAAGGCCGGTTTCCACGATCTGGTGACCGGGAAACTTCTCTTCCTTGCCCCAACCAAAATCCTTTACCAGGAGATCGGCGTTCCGGATGGCAATATTGAGGAGGGTTCTTTTACCGGTAGCCTGGTAATGTGCTACGGCTGCTTCAAACAGGTGACCGGCGTTATACAGTTCATGGCTCAGGTCTTCTTCTTTTTCCCAGCGTTTACTACCTATCCAGTCATGAGGTTTCGCCGCTTTCATGGTGCGGAAGGTATAAAGGTAGCCGTCCTTTTCCTGGGCATTACCGATGATGGTGATCAGGGTATCGAGATACCGTTCCAACGCCGGGTTCGGCTGCGTTTGCAGCCCATAGGAAGCGCCTTCAATAATTTTATATAAATCCGTATCATCAAAAGGATACTCGGTAAATTTATCGCCTGGTAATTTGCCGGCTGCCCGCAGGAAATTGTCTATCCTGCCCGTTTTCCTGCATTGCTCCAGTGTATACGGGATGGTAACGCTGGCGTTGGTCCTTATTTTTGGCGCCCAGAAATTATCATTCACCTTTACCTGTGTAAAGGCCACTGGCTTTATCGGATAATCTTTTTGCAACTGGGCCTGCAATCCTGTGCTGCCTAAAAGCATACCGGCGCCTGCTAACGCCATCTTCTCCAAAAATGATCTCATACCTTTAATCTTTATGAACACCTAATATAGAAAATTGGATTTATGGTTGACAAGTATTCACAATATATAATTGTCAATATGACAAATAAAATTATTTATAAAAAAAGAGGAATACTGCGTAGATATTAACGAGTATTCCTTGCATTTTATCTTAGCGCAGAAAGCTGAAGGCTTTAAGCCTTCAGCTTTCTGCGCTTTTACAACTTGGTGACATTGGGTAAATGTATAATTACCTCGTAAGTACCCTCAAACAGGATTTGGAAGCCAAAACGGGGGTTGGCCGACCAGGCTTTGGGGGCTGCCCCATCCATTTTAATGAACCAGGCAGGTATACGGTAGTAAATCAGGTAGTTCACATAACCGGGAATCAGCTTAGCCGGGTAGGGAGCAATGGCATAATCTGTAATCAGGGCGGTATCTGTCACAACCACCGGGTTAAACCTCGCATATGACGCAAAAGAAGGGCGGTCGCCGCGGGTAATTACCTCTCCCTTTTTGGGATTGAACAGCTTACCATTTTTATCCATGATCTTCAGCATCACCTGGGTACCCTGCGGGGAAACACGCCTCAGCTCCATTGTTCCCTGTAGTGATGTAGGGAAAGTATTGGTAACAGAATCGTAGCTGGCAACCACCGGCACTTCCGTCATCCGGATGTATTCCGGATCTTCGATATGCAAACGTGCCAGGTTCTTATACACTTTGCTGCCATTTACATTGCTCGCCTTCACATCAAATTCATACACGCCGTTGGGTAGGTTGGCCGACGGTGCTTTAAACAGGAAACCTCCGTTTACCGGGTTAAATTCGAACGGCAGCTCCTGCAGGCTATCCTGCTTGGCGCGTAACAGCGCAATGGTGGTATCTGTATCGGGGTCGAACGACATTTTATCTTTGAACACCCATACCGGGTATTTGGTATTAAAAGCTGCCGGCAGCTTCCCTCCTTCCACCGGCCGCATATCCAGGATCTCAAACTTTACCGGCGGCGTAGATCCATCGAAAAGAATACCGGGATAGCGCGCTGTAATCCCTTTGGGAATAAATATTTCAGGGCTTTTATAACGGATACCATCACTTAAAAAACCTTCCTGTACTTTAGTACAACCCAACACCAGCAATGCCCCTGCCATAATTGCGAATAAGATATATTTCATACTTCGCTGATTTTTAGTTTTCTCTATAAATGTAAAATCCGTAGTTGGCGTCGGCATCCAGCACATGCACCATACCGGTAGCTGTACGGACTTCCGACGTTTGTACATAAGTGTAAAAATCCGGTTCCCTGTTTTCCACTCCTTCCGGTACGTCTTCATCCGGCTGGCCAAAAATGCGCCGGAACTGAATCCTGTTGGTGGTAGAGCGAATACCACTAACGTCTATGTAATACTTTTCCAGGTTGATATAGTAGTTCCCTTCTCCACTCACATTGGTAAAACTTTTCTTCGTATACGTCAATGCTTTCTTATCTATCACGCCCTTGAAAATGTGCCGACGCAGATAGAATTTAATGCTGTCGGCAGACAGGCTATCGAGCGTAAACTTTATATTTTCGTCGTTGGTACGTCTTTGCAGGGCAAGGGTTTGCTGTTTGAGAAAAGCGTTTACCCCGTAGGTAGTGGGAGAGAAAAAAGTAATATCTCCATTGATTTCGTCTTTCATTCCCGCCCGGTCTATCAGCAGTACCACCGTATCCAGGACCTTACTTTCCCGCAGGAAATCGTAGGTCGACATCTTCCTGATCCTCTCCAGGTCAGTGCCTCCCTCATTCACGAGGTAGTTATCTTTTTTACATCCTGCGAGGGCCAGCAGCAACAGGAGTAGCAGGTGAATATATTTCATGATGAATAATTTTGTAGATGATTAAATTTTACCCGCCCAATATTTATTCTGCACCAGCAACCTGTTATTGTTAAATAACGCCGGATCCAGCGGCAGCAGGAAACCTTCCTGGTTATAGCGGGAAGGCGTTAGCCAGGGTACAAAGGAACGCTTCATTCTTACATCATCGAAGTACAGTTGGCCTTCCATGAACAGTTCACAGGCGCGTTCCGTCATAATTTCATCCAGCAGGCGGTTATACGACAATGGCGCTTCGCTCACGAAAGTGGCGGAATCCATTTGCGGGCGGTTGCGGCTCTGGCGAAAGTCCCTGAGCTGTGAATACGCTAATCCAAGCTGGCCTTTATATACCGCAATTTCCATCCGGCTTAATAATAAATCGGCATAACGCAGCAAGGTTACGTTATTATCCAGGTAAGGGTCGGCCTGTTGGTTTGGATTATTATAAATCACGTTACTGTACTTCACAAAAATGGGATTGGCGCCGTCTGCATCATATAGGAATACCCTTCTTCGTATATCCGTATTAGTTACCGTATCTTCCGGGTTAGGCCCTACCTGTACAATCCTCGGAAACAGATTATTCACGTAACTGGCGCCAAGCTTTAGGCTGGGGTAATCTGTCTTTGCCAGGATAGGCGTTCTGAGGAACTTAATTGGCATCAGGTTATTGGACCCTTCATTATAAGCGTAGCGGGTATACAATTCAAATAAGCTTTCCCGGCTGTTACCGGTGAATACTTTCGCATACTGAATGCTGTCTATTTTCCCCCCGGGGGCAGCCAACCCATACAAGCCACTGTTCACAATGGCTTCAATCAGGGCAGATGCTTTGTTTACATCATCCATATCAGGCGTAGCTTCAAAAGCAGGGTGCTTGATTACGCAGGCGCGCCACAGGTATACCTGGGCTTGCAGTGCCATCACGCTGGCTTTGTTGGGCACCGTACCCCGGGTCGTTTCCACTTCATACGACATATCCAGGCAGTTGGCGGCGGAGTCCAGGTCATTCAGGATCTGCTGTACCACCAGGTTTTTGTCGGTGCGGGCCAGGGGTTTGTTGGCAATAGGATTGGGATCCGGTGTGGTTACCAGCGGCACATCCCCAAAGGTGCGCAGCAGCTGAAAATACACATAAGAGCGGATAAACAGGGTTTGTCCCGCTATGTTCTTACGTCCCTTTACCGGGTCGTCCTGGAAGGTATTGTCTGGTACCAGCGGAAGTTTTTGCAGCATCAGGTTGGTTTGGAGGATGGTGCTGTAAAACCTCGACCAGTTCCGGAATACATCGAGATAGTTCATTTCAAACTTGCCCACCTGCAGATTCCAATCGGAGTTGGAGAAATAGGGAGCGCTTTGAATCACGATATACTCGCTGCCCAGGGTCATATCACCCAGGTTATGCAAATAGTCCTGGTCCAGCAGGTTGGAACGCAGCGATGCGTAAGCCCCTGCCAGTGCTTTCTTCATGTCGTTTTCCGACTTCCAGAATTTCTCCTCGTAGGTGGTATCCTTCGGTTCCTGGTTGAGCATTTTCTTACAGGACGATAAAAATGCAGTTGTTATGATGAGTGTAATAAAGATCCGTTTCATAAAAAGTGTTTAGCTGTGTTTAAAATCCTACATCAATGCCCAGGGTATATTTATGCGGGCTCGGATAGCCGACACCGTTATACTCTCCATAAGGATTTACGTTTTCGGCATCCGGCAATTTCTTCGACGCCTGGAAAATGTATACATTATCCATCAGACCGTAGAAGCGCAGTCTGCTCAGGTGCAGCGGCTTCAATGCTTTCTGGGAAAGTGCATACCCCATAGAAATGTTCTTGATGCGGAAATAATCGCCTTTTTCCAGGAAGAAAGTCTGATCGGCCCGGTAGTAATAACGGTAGGTGCCAATGTCCATCCTGGCGTACTCCGCTTTATCGCCTGGTTTGCGCCAGATATTCATTTTGGAGAGATCAGACACAGCATATTTGGAGAACTCGCTACCTGATTGATCCCAACCATAGCGGCCGTAGGTATCTGAGTCATAGAGATTTAAAACATCTCTTTTAAAAGTGAAGGTGCAGAGGAACCCGAAAGTGAAATTCTTCCAGTAAAAATTCTGTGTAATACCACCTGTCAGGAAAGGATTGGGATTACCATAGGGAATCTTATCACCTGAAATGCCGCCGTTGAATGCATCTATAATCCCATCTCCATCAAGATCAGCAAAAATGAATTCCCCGGCCCGGAAAGGGTTGTTGGCATTGGGATCGTTCACGGCACCCACCTGGAATTTCTTGCCGGTATATCTATCTGTGGGCACATCGTCGTCGGTGGCATACACGCCCAGTGTTTTCAGCAGGTAAAAAGTATTCACCGCTTTTCCGCGTGTAAGGATATGCGTAGTGTTAAACAGGTTGCCGAAGGTAATATCCCGATTGTCGTTCGGCAGGTTAACCACCAGGTTTTGGTTCATGCTCACATTCCATAAAATTTCCCAGCGCAGGGCGCTCTTTTCCGGCAACACATTGCGGAACTGGAAATTGATATCAATCCCCGAGTTACGGATCTGGGCACCGTTTGTTTTGGCAGTAGCAATACCGGTCGTACTTTGCAGGTTCATATCAATCAATCCGGCTTTACTGTTTTTCACGTATACGTCTGCACTGAAATAATACTTTCCGTTCATCAGCTCTGCTTCTATCCCTCCGTTCCAGCTACCGGTTTTCTCCCAGCTGATATCCTTCTGCGCTACGCCGCCAGAGCCAAACTGCGGCGTAATGGTTACCGTACCATTATAGGTGTTAGGATTCAGGTTGCTACCATTGTAGCCGGCGCCGCCAATGTTATACAGGCTGTATTGCAGGTAGTAATCGCCGGGCAGGTTACCCAGTACGCCGTAGCTTCCTCTTAATTTCAGCATCGACAGCCAGCTGGCGTAGCGACGCATAAAAGGTTCATTGCTGATGATCCAGCCGGCAGAAACTGCGGGAAAGTAGCCCCATTTATTATTGGGCCCGAAGCTGGAAGCCGCGTCGCCACGCAGGGAGGCCGACAGCAGGTAAGTACTTTTATAGTCATAGTTGATACGGGAAAACAGCGACAGTATCCCGAAAGCCGAATACGAAGAACTACCATAGAGATAAGGTCCCTGTGGAAATCCGTTCACCACCTGGATCTGATCGCTGGCGCCGCGATCGCCGCGCGCATACGTATTCTGGTAAGTGCTGTATTGTACTTCCTGGCCTATGATGGCGTTAATGGTATGTTCTTTAGCCTTGCCAAAAACGGCATTCCAGTTGAGGTCATTGGAGGTAGTATAGCTTTGTTGTAAGCCACTGTTGGAGGTAGCCGAATTTCCTAAGTCTGCATTCAGATCACCGGGTACCGATACGTCGCGGCGGCTCATTACCATGGCCACGGAGTTTCGGGAGCGGAAAGACAACTGCCTGGATAATCGCAGGTTAAGCGAAATATCGCCGTTCACCTGGTTATCGGTATTGATATCCATATTGCTGTTGTACCGGCCTAGTACGCGTTGCAGGCTATTATCATCGGCGGCGAAAAGCGAAGAAGGCATACTTTGCCCTACTGCGCCCAGCAGATCAGCGCTACCCGACCCGCGGCCTCTTTCCATACGGGCCAGTCGGATATTGGGAATCACTTCCAACGCACCATTTTTAGTGCGGATAGAGGAAGAGTAATTGAGCGTATAACGTTTGAATCCGGAGGCTTTTACAATACCATCTTCCTTATAATAGCCGGCGGATAAGCGGTAGGTGTTGTACTCCGTACCCCCGTATACGTTAAGGTCTACGTTGCGGATAAACCCGTTGCGGTAAAACAGCCGTTGCCAGTCGGTAGCCTTATTCAGATCAGGATTGAGGCTATCCGTCATGATCAGGCTCCGGTGAATGAGGCGGTCCTGGTTACCGGCAAAAGCGTCGTCGTAGAGACGTATTTTTTCCCTGCGCTCTGCTGCGCCTACCAGTACGGTACGGAGCTTAGGTATTTCCGTTAGTCCTCCGTAAGTAGAAATACTAAAACGGGGTGATCCGGTGCGGGCGCGTTTTGTTTTGATGATAATTACGCCGTTGGCGCCGCGGGAGCCGTATACCGCCGCAGCGGCGGCGTCTTTCAATACGTCCACGGATTCAATTTCGTTAGGGTTTAAGCCGGCAATGTTATTGGTCCCGGTGCCTATGTCCGGACCTACCATATCATCGCTGAACTGCGGTACATCATCAATAACATACAGCGGTTTGTTGAGGATTTTGTATTGGTTGTTCTGGTAAGAAGTACCGATAGCGGTGTTACCTCTTACCGAAATAGTGGGTGCGGCGCCGGGTTCACCGGTAAAGTTCTGTACGTTTACGCCCGACATACGTCCCTGGAGCAGTTGTTCAAAACTACCGGCAGGGATGTTTTCAATATCTTTGCCCCGGATGCTGGATACCGCTGCAGTAGCTTTTCTCCGGTTTACGGTCTGGTAACCGATAACAACCACATCTTCCAGTGCACCGTTCTTTTGTGTTAGTACAATGCTGAGATGGGACCGGCCTTTTAATTTTTGTTCCTGTTTGAGGTAACCAACAAAACTGATTTCCAGGGTAGCATCCGGCGATGCCATGATAGCAAATTCACCTTTGTCGTTGGTGACAACGCCCTGGGAGCCCCCCTTAATTTTTACGGAGGCGCCGGGAAGTGGCCCGCTTCTTTCATCTGTGATGGTACCCGTTACTTTTACTGTTTGGGCAACAGATGGTAAGACCGCCAGTAAGGCGATAAAGGCCATGACAAGTTTTCGCATGGAGAAGGATTTAGCTGTGTTGAAAAATTCTGGTTGATATTCTATGATACAGGTCTATACATGCACTGTCGACAAGGCAATGGACGTTCTTTTTGGCTGATTTTAATTAAGTGTTGTATTGACAATTATTATTTGTTACAAAACTATTTTAAAAGTGCGGATATTACTACCTGAAAATTAACTCATAGGCTGATGATTTTAACAGGCAGGCTTCTGTAAAAGAAAGGAGGAATGCCCTGGGGGCGTTCCTCCTTTACATCTGTTTGCGATCTCCTTTTATAATTTATAAAAGCGCCAGCCGCTGTTAAAGTCTTTCGGCACGGGCTTATTGAGCAGGATAGCCCGCAGCATTTCTATGGGCATCATATTTTCTCTCAGTACGGCGTCATGGTATTGTTTGTACGTCATTTTTCCACTGTCTACCAGTTCTTTCTTAAGGGCTTCGAACTGGAGGCCACCAATCATGTAGGCGATCTGGTAAAGGGGACTGTAGCCACCCACGAAAGAACGGCGTACCTCTCCTTCTGCATTGGCGCGTTCGTGGCCTACACGGTCTACCAGGAAGTCGATACATTGCTGGGGCGTCCACTTACCGAGGTGGTAGTTGATAGAGAAGATGATCCTGGCACAACGGTGCTTACGCCAGAAGAGCATACCGATACGGTCTTCCGGAGATTTGGCAAAGCCCTGGTCCCACAACAATCTCTCCCAATACAGGGCCCATCCTTCGATCCAGAAAGGCGTTTCAAAATGCCGGTAAGCTTTGTAACGGTTTTGCATAAACTCCTGCAACGCATGTCCGGCCAGCAATTCGTGGTGCACCGTAGCACGGGAGAAATGGGGATTATTACCGCGCATGCTCATCATCTTGTCGTCGTGGCTCATGCTGCTAACGGGATAGGATACACTGAACTCCTCTCCTCCGGTAAAGAAGGGATTTACCAGCTGGCGCTCCGGCGTCATCATGATCATACGCCAGGTTTCCTCTGCCAGCGGCGGAAGGGTGATGAGGTCTTTCTGCTTCAGGAAGTCCACTGATTCGTTGTATAACTTCATCATTGCCTCCGGCTGATCGGCCGGTGCCACATAGGTATTCTTTATCTTTTCCATGGCTGCTTTCCAATCCGTACCCAATCCCATTTCACGGGTAGCTTTTTCCATTTCTGCATCGCAGAAAGCAAATTCTTTATTGGCAATGGCCAGTAGCTCTTCAGGGGAATAGGGAATCATTTCTTCCTGTAGCCCTCTGATCAGGGCAGCGCGACCGATAGGATGACCGGCAATGCCGCTGCCATCGTCCGGCATTTTAGCGCTGCTTTTTTCTTTGACGGCAAAGGTGGCGCCATAGTTTTTTAAGAGGCTGTCTACTTGCTGATAGGGCGCCGGTATCCACCAGGAAAAGAGCGGATCATAACCATTATAAAATAGGTATACGCTGTTGAGCGCCTGGCGCAGACCTTTAGCTGTAGCCGCTCCCCTGCGGGCAACCTGTTGCGTAAAGCTGCTGTCTTTTTCCAGCCGGGCTTTCAATCCCACAATTTCTTTGGCAATACTGCTAAGCTGCGCTGCCAGTGCGAGCGCATCCGGTTTGGTACCGCGGCGGCGGCTTTGTTCCACCTGGTAAATCTTATCCGCAAAGGGGAACCATTTCTTCACTTGTTCATTTTCCTCGCTGCCCTCTTTCAGGTCTTCTGCCGCGGAAATGAGCCGGCGACGAAACAGCGTATAGTCTACCTGGGCACCTACATTAAGATGGCTGTAGTCCAACGCCTCCAGGCGTTGCTGGTAGCTTTTTATGAGCGCATTCATACGGGTAATATGCTCCGGCGATGTTTCTACAAAATAAAAACGACGTAGGTTGCCGGCATCCGCCTCGTATTGCACCATGATATTATTTACTTCACTGGTTTGCTGATACAGGTCGTTATCGGCAGATTGCGCATAGGTGATGGCCTGTTGCAACAGCAGACCGGCCATCAGTGATAGTATTTTTTTCAAGTAGCTGATATTTTATTCGTTGATATTTTTATCGGGTGGTGTGGTATGTAACAGGTGCTGAACAAAAAAGTCGCGGCGCCGGGAACGGCCATAGGGGCCACCATCACTATGTCCCATGCCTGGTATGGGCAGGAAATCAAATCGCTTCCCGTTTTTAATCAGCGCGTTAATAACACGATAAGTCGACTCCGGCGGCACGTTAGTATCTGCTTCTCCTACCATCAACATCAGATCACCTTTTAATTTGCCGGCATTGGTAACATTGGACTGTTCTTCATAATGTTTGCCTACCGGGTATCCCATCCATTGCTCATTCCACCATTGCTTATCCACGCGGTTATCGTGGCAGCCACAGGAAGCCACAGCCGCTTTATAAAACTCCGGATGGAAAAGTAACCCGCCGAGTGCATTTTGTCCGCCGGCGGAAGTGCCGTATAGCCCTACCCGCGAGGTATCTACAAACGGGTATTGCTGTGCCAGGGCTTTAATCCAGGCAATGCGGTCTGGGAAGCCCGCGTCGGCCAGGTTCTTCCAGCATACATCATGAAAGGCCTTGGAGCGGTTAGCAGTGCCCATGCCGTCGATTTGCACCACGATAAATCCCAGGTCGGCCAGGCCTTGCATATCGCTGTAGTAGCTCATGAAATTCTTGGGAACAAAAGCATCCTGGGGACCTGCATAAATGTTTTCTACTACCGGGTATTGTTTGGTGGAATCAATATCTGTCGGGCGGCACATAATGCCCCAGATATCCGTTACGCCATCCCGGCCTTTGGCAGTAAATGGCGTCGGGAAAGGCACCCCGATCGCCTGCCAGGCGCTTACATCTGCTTTTTCCAGCACGGTGATGAGCTTCCCGTCTTCCGTACGGCGCAATTCATTTACCGGTGGCACGTTTACCTGTGAGTATTTGTCTATAAAGTATTTTCTGTCGGGAGAAAAGAAAGCCAGGTGGTTACCGTTGCCTGGAGTAAGGTCTACCAGCTTATTGCCGGCGAAGTTGACACGGTAATAATGTTCGAAGTAAGGATCTTCATTCTTATTCCTGCCGCTGCCACGAAACCAGATTTCCCGTTTCTTTGCATCTACGCTGTCTATTTCCCTTACCAGCCAGTCGCCTTTTGTCACCTCGTTTTTAATTTCCCCGGTGAGGGTGTTTACCAGGTAGATATGCCGCCAGCCGTCTTTTTCGGAGGTCCAGAGCATTTCGTTGGTTTCGGGGAGGTAGTGGGTATACAACCTCGATTCATAAATAAAGGTGGGCGACTTCTCATCCAGTACCGTACGGGTTTGTCCGTTGCTGGCATCTATCTCCATAACCCGGAAGCGTTGGTGTCCGCGGTCTACTTTTTCGTAGAGGAAGTAGCGGGCATCGTTATGCCGCCAGTGCAATACGGGCGCATCGAAGAAGTCGATGATGTCGGTATTGACTTTGGTGGTGGTATGGCCGGCGAGTGTAAACAGGTACATTTCGTAGGAGGTAAACGGATCGCCAGGTTGCTTATAGGGCTGAGAGCGGAGTTGCCCGCGGGTGGTGCCGGGTACGTCGGTGAGCACATAGTAAACGGACGAATCTTCTACGGGGTGGATGCGGTAGCCTACGAGGTACTTACTGTCGGGCGACCAGGCCAGTGCGCCGTAGAAGTCCTTAGCGTCCTTGCCATCTTTGGTAAACTGGGTGAGGGACCCGTCTTTCACCGAGCGGACATACACATTGCCATCGATTGTAACGGCAACCCATTGTTTGTCCGGTGAAAGGCTGTCGGTCGCAAACCCTTCCCAGCGGCTGGGTTCATGGGAACGAACGGCGTTAGGCGCCAGGGCGTCTTTTTTGAGTTGCGCAATTTTTGCGGAGTCGGTCACCAGCTCTTTTTTCCCTGTGGCGGCTTGTACCAGGTAAAAAGTGCGACTGCTGTCCCTGGCCGTATTGGCATACCAGAAAGACGTTCCGCCGGGCAGCCAGTTGGCGTCGACATTGTGTTTAAACACCGTTTTCCGGGTAACGGTATCCAGTCGCTGCGCATTGCGGTAGCGTTGCAGTATCTCTGCATGCGTGGGCTGATAAGGTGTTGGTTTACTTTGCTGTGCATGCAGGCAGGCGGCAGGAGCGCCCCATAAAAACAGCCAGCAAAGTATTTTCTTGTATTTCATAAGTCATTCCGGTCTGTTGTAAATAAATGTAGTTTCGACAGTTAATCGATAACCTGGTGGATATATTTTTATTAAAAGTACTATGCACAAAGTTTAGTTTTTAAACGTTTTTTAATAACTTGTTCTCATATCTTCACCTAAATTGAGGCTCAAATCCTTCAAAGGTGTTAAAAAAAGAATAATGTGATTCCATGAAAGTATTACAGTTTACCATCCCTGTAGCGCATGATAAAACTATTATCACGCAGCATGATTCCTTGCCTGCATTTTATCCGCATCTGCACCGGCATGAAGAGATCCAGTTAACCTGGATACAGCATGGGCAGGGTACCCTGATAGTGGAAAACAATATGCATGCTTTCTGGTCCAATGAAATATACTGGATAGGCAGTAATCAGCCGCATGTGTTAAAGAGTGAGGCGATGCCGTTTGTGGGAAAGAACAAAAAGAATGTGCAGGCGCTCACGGTGTTCTTCAATCCCGATGGTAAGCTGGCGCCATTATTTGATCTGCCGGAGTTCAAGAAGATCAAATCATTTGTAGAGCAGTCGAAAAATGGATTTAAGATCCCGGAGGCGCATGTGCTGGAGGTATCCAGCCGCATGTTGAAAATCCATCAGTCGCAGGGCATCTTGCAGTTCATGGCGTTTGTAGACCTGATGAATTTCTTTCTTACGCTGAAAAACCTGGAGCCATTGATTACCGGGTCGAGGTTATCGTCTGTAAATGAACAGGAAGGTATCCGTATCGGGTATATCTACAATTATATCATGCAGCATTATGATACCGAGATAAAGCTGGAAGACATTGCCCGCGAGGCGCATATGACGCCACAGGCCTTTTGCCGGTATTTTAAAAAACATACCCGTTTAACCTTTGTATCATTCCTCAACGAAGTGCGGATCAATGAAGCCTGTAAAAAGCTGGCGGGCGGTTCATTCGACAGCATTGCCACGGTAGCTTACAACTGTGGTTTCAACAGCATTGCCAACTTCAACCGGGTATTTAAGAGTATTACGGGAAAATCGCCCCGCAGCTACCTGCGGGAATATGACCAGCTGGACCATGACGGCAGTACAAAATCTGCATAGTATTGGTCAATAAGCGAATAGAATAGCCAGCAAAGTAGCTGTAGTTTTAAGGAGTACAAATACCTGCATATCAACCAAATTACGATAGCTACTTATGTCAGCCACTCCTTCATTCAAGCCTTCTATCAAGCTGCTGGATGCCACCATGATGGTGGCGGGCAGTATGATCGGTTCCGGAATATTTATTGTCAGCGCCGATATTACGCGGCATACCGGTAGCGCGGGCTGGCTATTGCTCGTATGGCTTATTACGGGCTTTATGACCCTTACCGCCGCGCTGAGCTATGGCGAGCTGAGTGGCATGTTTCCCCGCGCTGGCGGACAATATATATACCTGAAAGAAGCCTACAACCCGATGACGGCCTTCCTGTATGGCTGGAGTTTTTTTACGGTTATACAAACCGCAACCATTGCGGCCGTGGGGGTAGCCTTTGCCAAGTTCACCGCTTACCTGTTGCCGGTATTCAGTGAAGAAAATGTAGTGCTGCCACTGGGCAGCCTGCAGATCACGGCCGCACAGCTGTTGTCGATACTCGTCATTGTATTTCTCACGTATATGAATACACGGGGTATTGAGGGAGGTAAAACCATACAAACCACCTTCACCCTCACCAAATTAATCAGCCTGGGTGCGCTGATTGTGTGTGGACTGGTGGCCTTAAAGCCGGCGGTATGGCAGGCCAACTGGCAGGATGCCTGGCACCTGCATGCGTTAACTGATACCGGTACCGCTGCTTCCTATACTACCATGGCCGCTTTTGGCGCAATCGCGGCTGCTATGGTGGGGTCTGTATTCAGCAGCGACTCCTGGCATAATGTGGCTTTTGTAGCCGGCGAAATAAAGAATCCAAAACGGAATATAGGGTTAAGTTTATTCCTGGGTACCGCTATTGTAACCGTAGTTTACCTGCTCACCAATATTACCTATCTCTCCGTACTTCCTTTATCCGAAATAGCACATGCCCCTAAAGATCGTGTAGCCGTGTCCGTGTCACAGGCTGTGCTGGGAAATGCAGGCACGATAGTCATTGCCGTGATGATCATGGTATCTACTTTTGGATGTAACAACGGGTTGATACTGGCCGGTGCCCGGGTATATCATACCATGGCCAATGATGGTTTATTTTTCAAGCGGGCCGGCACACTCAACAAAGCGGCGGTACCATCTTTTGCGCTATGGATTCAATGTTTGCTGGCTTGTTTGTGGTGCTTAAGCGGCCGGTATGGCGACTTACTCGACATGATATCCTTTGTGGTGGTAGCTTTTTATATGCTTACCATTGCCGGTATTTTTATCCTGCGTAAGAAACGCCCCCATGCAGAGCGCCCCTATAAAGCATTTGGTTACCCGGTACTACCGATATTATATATTATTATGGGGCTGGCGTTTTGTGGGTTATTATTTATTTACAAGCCCAGGTTTACCTGGCCGGGATTGATCATTACTTTGTCGGGCATTCCTGTTTACTACCTGGCCAATAAACGCAAAAATGGCGAAGCAGCGGCTGTTTCCGCGCGGGAAACTGCAGATGCACAGCCTTAAAATTACCTGATAAACCAACCTTTGCCGGGGGCCCTTTAAGTGGTTCCCGGCTTTTATTTTGCCAATAAGTATTCCTTCTCCCCTGTTTCCACAGTTAATACTTATTTAATCCAGTATCAATCCCCGATAAAAAACTATACCCTTACATTTGTAAAATTCACTACCTTTCTGGCAACAGAAAAAAATTCTGTGCTTGTCAGCCAAAAAAAAGTGTATTTTTCGGTTGAACCAACCATGTTGTGAAGTGTGTACTGTGGGAGTGTAATACCAATAATCAACGGATCATCTGCGGTGTGGTCACCATCTGTCGAACTGTGAGAATGCTAATCGAGTAACCATGTCAACCTCTTTCATCCCATTTTTGTACGCCCGTTTATTTATCTAAATCTAACAATACCTACAACAGCAGCGTGCCATAACAATTTAGCAATCATTATTCGTCCACATTAAAAACCATATTACGCCGACAAAAAAACAGGCAACATCGCAAAAACGATTTAGCAAATTTTATTTTATCACCGCCAAAAAACAGCAAAGCGACAACAGAAAAGAACAAGCCGTATAACTGTTGCGATCACGTTTCTTCTATTCACGTCTTATTCATTTTATCATGAGGTATTCATTCACTGGAAAATTATGCTTTCTGATGGTCTTCTTATGTGCCGCTGCCAGCGCGGCTTTTGCCCAAAAGACCATTACCGGGAAAGTCACCGGAGCAGCTGACGGGCAAGGATTGCCCGGCGTAAACGTAACCGTACCCGGCACCAGCAATGGCGCCATCACCGATACAAAAGGGAACTACACCCTTTCTTTATCCGCGGGTGCTAAATCGGTTTTGTTCACGTTTATAGGCTATGAACCGCAAACAATCACCATTGGCGACAAAACAGTGATCAATGTATCCCTGGCCGCTACCACCAAAGGCCTGGGAGAAGTAGTGGTAGTAGGTTACGGTGTACAAACCCGCAGAGATGTGACCGGTACTATTGCTTCCGTGAAGGGATCCGATATTAAAAACATACCGGTACCGGATGCCGCACAAGCCATCCAGGGCCGCGTTTCCGGCGTGGACATCGTCCGCTCCGACGGCGCCCCCGGCAGCACCCCCTCTATTCGTATACGTGGTACCGGTACCATCAACAACGCCGATCCACTAATCATTATCGATGGCATCCCCGCCGGCGGACTCAGTGATGTAAACCCTAACGACATTGCCTCCATGGAAATACTCAAAGACGCCTCCTCTTCCGCGATCTACGGTACCCGGGCCGCCAATGGCGTAGTGATCATCACCACTAAAAAAGGTAACTATGGTGAAAAACTGAAAACCTCCGTTAACTTATACCGGGGCGTTTCCAACACCGTCCGCTATATTCCCCTGCTCACCGCACCCGAACTGGCCATGCTCAAACAGGAACGCTATACCAACGATGGCGTACCGGTAGATGCCATCTGGAAAGACGCGTATTATTCCACGCAGCGCACCGATTGGCAGCGCGCGCTATTGCGTTCCGGCGATATCACCAACGCTGACGTAAGCCTGCGCGGTGGCAACAGCAGCTCCAACTACCTGGTCAGCGCAGGGTACTACAAAGAAAATGGTATCATCACCAACTCCTATTTTCAACGCTACTCTGTTCGCATCAACTCAGAACACAAGCTGGGCAAGCGTTTTAAAGTAGGTGAAAACATGCAGCTGACGTACAAGAAAAGTAGCGGTCCGGATACCTATTCCAGCCAGACCGGCCTTATCTTCAGCGCCCTTCGCTTCAACCCTGCTATTCCCGTGCATAACCCGGATGGCAGCTATGGCAGCTCCAAAGCCAGCAATGAACTGGGCGATATCAACAACCCGGTATACACCGCGGAAACCACCGATACCTGGATTAAAAACTATCGCATGCTGGCCAGCGTATACGGCGAACTGGAAATTACCGACGGCCTCACCCTCCGCGGTAACTTCGGCTTCGATGGCTCCATGGCCAATCAATACAGCTTTGCGCCTAAAGTGCTGGATCAGACCAGGGCCCGCGACCACGCCGAATTATTTAACCGCAATGAAACTAATAATAACCAGCTCAGTGAAGTATTCCTGACTTACAACAAGGTATTTTCACAAGTGCACCACATCACCCTCACCGGCGGTTATTCCCAGCAAACCTTCAATGGCTCCTGGTTCCGGGGCGACCGCTGGGGCTATAACGACGAAGCGTTGGATCAACGGGTATTAAGCAATGGTAACGATATCCACGATGCAACCGGTAACTACTACGCCTCCAACGCCATCGCTTCCGGCTTTGTAAGAGGCTTCTATGGCTATAAAGACAAGTACCTGCTCACCGTTACCTTCCGCGCCGACGGTTCCTCCCGGTTTGCACCCGACCAACGCTGGGGCTATTTTCCCGCCTTTTCCGCAGGATGGCGCATTTCAGACGAAACCTTTTTCAAGGATAACGTGAAAGCCATCAGCAACCTGAAAATCACCGGCGGCTGGGGACAACTTGGTAACCAGAACGTGGCCGACTTCCAATACCTGGCACCTATCGATAAAGACAGACGCTATAACTTCGGTGAAAACCCGTACACCGGCGTGTGGAATTCCCGCCTGGCCAACCCTGATATTACCTGGGAAAAAGCAGAAATGACCAATATCAGCCTGGAAGCAGGTTTCCTCAACAACCGCCTGAACACCACCATCACCTGGTTTAACAAGAAAACCCGCGACATGCTGGTGCCAGCACCGGAGATGGACCTGCATGGTACTTCCGCTATCCCCGACCGTAACCTGGGACAGCTGAACAACAAAGGTTGGGAACTTGAAGCCAGCTACCAGGGCGGTAACGACCGTTTTCACTATAACATCAGCGCCAACGCTTCCTTCATCAAAAATGAAGTGACCAAGCTCTATGATCCTACTTCCTATATCGGCTCCACCCCTTATGGCCGCCAGGGACAGGAAATTTCCCGTACCTATGTAGGACAGCCGCTGGCCTCCTACTACGGTTGGAAAACAGATGGTATCTATCAAAACGATGCACAAATCAAGAGCGATCCGAATATTAAAAATGATCCCAACAAGGATAACATCAAACCCGGCGATGTCATTTTCGTTGACACCAACGGCGATGGTATCATCAATGAAAAAGACCGCGTTAACCTGGGCAGTCCCAATCCGAAAATGGTATACGGTATCCAGGCCAGCGCCGGCTACAAAGGATTTGACCTGAGCCTGTCCTTTGCCGGTGTAAGCGGCGTAAAGCTCTACAACGCCGATAAAATGCAGGGCATGGATCCCAACTATCCCTACAATATGTACGCCGATGCGCTCAACCGCTGGCATGGCGAAGGTACCAGCAACTCCGTACCCCGCATGACCCTGGGCAATGCTAACCAGAACAACCGCGTATCTGATCGCTTCGTGGAAAATGGTAATTACTTTGCCCTCAAAAATGCGTCCCTGGGATATACCATCCCAGCCAAAGTATGGGGCCGTAGCGGTATTTCCGATATCCATGTATATGTGGCAGCGCAAAACCTGTTTATCCTCACCAAATATTCAGGACTTACCCCACAACTGGGATACAGCACCTCCACCGACGGCGCTAACGGCACCAGGGATGGCAACAGGCAAAGAGGGGTAGACGTAGCCGCCTATCCACAGGCCAGGACCTTTACTTTTGGCGCTACGCTCAACTTTTGATTAACGGGAACTTAAATTGAATTATCATGAAACGGATCAAATATATACTCGCATTTTCCGCATTATTTATGGCAGGCTGTAAAAGCGTGCTCGATGTAAAACCCAAGGGGAACTACACTACCGGCAACTACTGGCGTAACCAGAGCGATGCAGTAGACGGTGTTACCGGTATCTATAACGTGTTACTGGAAGAAGATTATACCGGTTTCAACGAGTTTGTTTTTGACAACTGCTCCGACGACCAGGTACGCGGTGGTGACCACGACTACGATGCTGCCATCGAAGATTATAGCTATGACGCATCTACCTATAGTGTAAAAGTAGGCTGGAGATGGAAATATGAAACGATTAACCGCGCCAACAACGTACTGATCTACGTGCCTAAAATAACCGATATAGACCCGGCTATTAAAAACCGTTGCCTTGGAGAGGCCCATTTCTTCCGCGCCTTCGCCTACTGGCGACTGCTGCTGATTTATGGCGAAGCGCCAATGGTTACAGAGGACGACGTGGTGAAATCCAACTACAACAAACCTAAAGTAAGTGCAGATCAGCTGCGTGCCCAGATTGAAACCGATCTGCTGGCCGCCGCTGACCAGTTGCCCGAAAGCTACGGCGACGGTGATAAGGGCCGTGTCAGCAAAGGTACTGCCTGGGGCTTATTATGTAAGCTGTATATGAACTGGGAAAAGCTGGATAAAGCCATTGAAGTTGGCAATAAAGTGATTACCAATGCCAACTACAAACTGGCGCCCCGCTATGCAGATAATTTCAGCGTAGCCACCGGCAACAACAGCGAAATGCTGCTGGCCGTTCAAACCGTAGATGGTAGCGGTTATTCCGACTTCATCACCTATCACGCACCGAGGAATTGGAATGGCTGGAGCTTCTTCTACCCTACCAAAGGGTTGGTAGATGAATTTGAAGCCGGCGATCCCCGCAAAAACATCTGCATCATGCAGCCTGGTGACCAGGTAAACATTGGTACCGGTATAGCTACTTATAATGCAGCTGCCTCCTGGACAGGTTACCACTATAAGAAATTCTGTGCCTGGAAGCCTTCCGGTGGTTTAGACTATTCCTTAAAAACGCCGCTGATGCGTTCGGCCGACATCTACCTGCTGGTAGCCGAAGCTAAGATCCGCCTCAATGGCCCCGGCGCCGGCGATGCGGAAATCAAAGCCATACGTCAACGTGCTTCCGCCACACTGCCAGCCGTTACCAATGCCGGTATGAAAGAACTAATGCATGAACGCCGGGTAGAATTGTGCGGTGAAAATGAGCGTCAGCAGGACCTGCTGCGTTGGGATAAAGCTAAACTGGTAGATATCGTTGCCCTGAATGCCAAGCCGAAGTTGGCCTATGATGGCTCGGTAGTGACCCGTGGTGGTGCTCCCCGCAAGTTTACCCGTCCGAAGAATTACTTTTTCCCGATGCCGCAAACAGAAATCGATAGAAGTAAAGGCACTTTGATACAGAATCCGAATTATTAATCGGCATTCTACTAAAATAAAAATCCCGGTGGCAGGTAGCCACCGGGATTTTTATTTTAAGTGCACTATTATTTAGTGGAAAACTTATATACCGTAGTCTGTGAAAATGTTTCTCCTGGTTTCAGGACCACGCTGGGGAATGATGGCTGATTGGGAGAATCAGGGAAGTGTTGTGTTTCCAGGCAGAGGGCCGCATGTTGTCCATACTTTTGTCCCCCGCGGGTATTAGCCAGCGTACCATCCAGGAAATTGCCGGTATAAAACTGGATACCGGGTTGCGTAGTAGCCACTTCCATATAACGGCCACTGGTAGGGTCATACAGGGTAGCGATGGTTTCCAGTTCATTATCTTTCTTATCCAGTACCCAGTTGTGATCATAACCACCTTTTACCTTGTCGATATCGGCGCCAATTTTCTTAGGGGCGGTAAAGTCCATAGGCGTGCCTTTTACAGGGTCCAGCTTACCGGTAGGGATGAGTTTATCATTTACCGGCGTATAGCGACTGGCTTTGAGCGACAGCTCATGTCCGAGGATGTTGCTGTCTTTGCCTGCAGAGAGGTTAAAGTAAGCGTGGTTGGTGAGGTTGATAGGCGTTGGTTTATCGGTGGTAGCCTTATAGTTGATTTGCAGGGCATTATCAGCAGTGAGTGTATACACTACAGTAGCCTGTAAGGTACCAGGATAACCTTCTTCTCCATCTTTACTGGTGTAGGTGAGCTGCAGGCTGCTGTCGCCGGCCGGGGTGGCGCCCCATACTACCTTATCGAAGCCTTTGAGGCCACCATGGAGGGTATTACCGTGGTCATTGGCTGCCAGGGAATATTCTTTACCATCCAGTTTGAATTTAGCGTTGGCAATGCGGTTGGCATAACGGCCAATCAGCGCGCCAAAGTAAGGCTGGCCTTTCTGCTGGTAGCCGGACAGGGAGTCGTAAGATAAAACGACGTTGCCTTTCTGCCCATTCTTGTCAGCGGTAATAATATCTGTAATGATACCGCCATAGTTCAGTATTTTCACTTCCATGCCATGGGCATTCTTCAGGGTGTATTGCAGCACCTCCTGGCCATCCGACTGTCCGAATTTAGCGGGAGCAGAAGGGCTGGCAGTGGCGGTAGTTGATGTGGAGTCCTTATCTTCCTTTTTGGTACTTGCACCATTATTGCAGGACGCAATGAGGGTTCCACCGGAAATCAATAGGGCGGACAATGCCTTTAAGTTCATATCCATAACGTATTTTGGTATTAAGTGAAAAAAGAGTGTCTAAATATCGGGATAATCTTGCTACAATCAAATAAATTTATTTGAAATTTATTGTCAAATTAACAATTAAAAACGTGATTGATTAAAATACGTGTACTATCTGTCAATAATTAAAAAGTAAGTATACGGGGTGGTAGCTAGCTTTAGCCTTGTTAAACATTGACGACATGAAAAGACTGATCATTCTCTGCCTGTTACTGGCGGGCGGCCTGCAAAGCTATTACAGCGCGCAGGCACAATCCTATGTTCCCGGATGGAAAGAAAGTAAGATGAAAGTGTTGCCGGCTGTAGACATTAAAGCATATCCTTTTCCTATATCGGATGTTACTTTATCTGATGGTCCCTTCAAAACCGCCATGCTGGCTGATGCACATTATCTGCTTAAAATAGATCCGGACAGGCTGTTGTCGGCATTCCGTTCCAATGCTGGCCTGGAGCCTAAAGGCAAACAATATGGCGGTTGGGAAACCGGCGGCCTGGCGGGTCATACCATGGGGCATTACCTTTCGGCCTGTGCCATGCAATACGCCGCTACGAAAGATACAGCGTACCTGAACCGGGTCAACTACCTCGTGAGTGAACTGGCCATTTGCCAGGACAAACGCGGGAATGGCTACATTGGCGCTTTTCCCAACGATAATAAATTATGGTCGGAGATTGCCGCCGGCGATATCCGCTCCCGGGGCTTTGACCTGAACGGCGGCTGGTCGCCCTGGTATACCGTGCATAAAATTATGGCCGGCCTGCTGGACGCCTGGCTATATTGCGATAATGCTACTGCCCTAAAAGTGAATAAACGCCTGGCCGACTGGACCGGCAATATCATTAAAAACCTCTCGGAAGAGCAGATGCAAAAAATGCTGATCTGCGAATACGGCGGCATGGCGGAAACACTGGCCAATACCTATGCCCTCAGCGGCGATAAAAAATACCTGGATCTCTCCTATCGCTTTTATGATAAACGGATCCTGGATTCTTTAGCTATCGGGAGAGATATTTTACCAGGTAAACATTCCAATACCCAGATCCCCAAGGCCATTGCCAGCATACGCAGGTACGAACTGAATAAAGATGCCAAAGACGCTGCCATCGCCAAATATTTCTGGGAAGTGGTAACCCGGGATCACTCCTACGCCAACGGGGGCAACAGCAACTATGAATACTTTGGCCCTGCCCGCCATCTCAACGACGCTTTAACCGACAACACTACCGAAACCTGCAATACCTATAACATGCTGAAGCTGACAAGACACCTGTTTGCCTTGTCGCCACAGGCCCGGTTAATGGACTATTACGAAAAGGCACTGTACAACCATATCCTGGCTTCACAAAACCACGAAACCGGTATGATGTGCTACTTTATACCCCTCCGTATGGGTGGCCGTAAAGAATACAGCGACGAATTTGAAACCTTCACCTGTTGCGTAGGCTCCGGCATGGAAAACCATGTAAAATATGGAGAGAGCATTTACTATCGAGGGGAAGACGGCAGCCTGTATGTGAACCTCTTTATTCCTTCTGTACTAAACTGGCAAGAAAAAGGTGTTACCGTAACACAGACCTCCACCCTGCCAGCAGATAATCGTGTAGCCCTTACCGTTACCACGCGCAAAGCAAACGCCTTTACCCTGCGTATCCGTAAACCAGCCTGGGCCCGCCCCGGCATCAGCCTGCAGGTAAACGGACAGCAGGTACCGCAGACAACAGATGAAAGTGGCTATCTTACCATCACCCGTACCTGGAAAAACAACGACCGGGTATTGCTCACTTTACCGGCCGATGTATATACAGAAGCGATGCCTGACAATCCTAATCGCCAGGCGCTGTTCTATGGCCCCGTATTGTTATCGGGTATACTGGGAGAAAAAGAGCCCGACCCGGTAAGCGGAGTGCCCGTATTGGTAACGGCCAATCAAACCCCCGATACCTGGATCAAGCGTGTCAACAACCGCGAGCTCAGCTTCCGTTCCGCCGGCACCGGCCAGCCGCAGGATGTTACCCTGGTGCCTTTCAACACCACCCGCAATGAGTATTACACTGTGTATTGGGATGTATTTAGCCCCGATAGCTGGAAACAACAACAGGCAGTATATGCGGCGGAAAAGAAAAAGCAACAGGAGCTGGATGCCCGCACCACCGATATCCTGCGCCCGGGCGAAATGCAGCCCGAACGCGATCACAATTTTACCGGCGAAAAAACCACTACCGAAGAAGAGCATGGCCGCAAATGGCGCATCGCCTGGCCCGAAGGATATTTTGCCTTTACCATGAAAGTAGATCCACAGGCCACGCATACACTGCAATGTACCTACTGGGGCATGGATAACCGCGGCAGAACCTTCGATATCGTGGTAGACGGTACTACCATTGCCACTGAAGATATCAACAAGTACAAAGGCAGCCGCTTCTATGACATTTCTTATCCTATCCCGGCGCACCTCACCAAAGGCAAACAACAGGTACAGATCCGCTTTGTGCCTAAAGCCAACAACAGTGCAGGTCCCTTGTACGGATGCAGGATGATCAAAGATTAATACACTACCGGCCACCCATTCTTCCATTGAATGGGGGCCGTTCTTAATACCGGTTTTCCCTGGTTAACGGCATCATAGGCATGAAACACCAGGTAGTCGGTGCTATCCAGTTTAAACAGCTTTATCCCCCCCAGAAGGAGCCCAAACTCAGCCAGGGCACTCCGGCCCCGTCCAGGATAAAATCGGGGTCTATAGCGTTCCAGGCATCTCTTCCGGGCACTGACTGTACCACCATGCCTTTATCGATCCATTTATAATCGGGTGACGCACGATTCAAGGTCTTATTAACGGCCACGCCTATCGCAGACCTGTTTTTACCAAAGGTGGATACCGCGTAGTACAGGTAATACCATCCCTTATAATAGCTGATATCCGGCGCCCATAAATGCCCTTTAAAACTTGGTATCGCAGCAACGGTCCAGCCGGGCACACTATCAAATACGGGAGGCTGCAGTTGCCAGTTGTTCAGTTCTGCAGAACGGTACACCGTAATGCCATTTCCCCTACAGAAAAGATACCAGGTGCTATCTTGGCGGATGATCACCGGGTCGTGTACATACTGGGCCTGGCTGACTGTGAAGAGGAACAGGAAGCCGATAATTAGTGCTTTATTCATAGTAAAATGGAATAAAAAAACCGTTGACACCTGTCAACGGTTATAACAATATGTCAAGAGACAACTACGGATTTATCTTTGTGCGGATCACATAAAAAGACCAGGGCGCCATGGTAGTTTTAATCGTTTTGCGGCGGGTGTCGATGGTCTTTTCTGTAGGTGCAATATGGGTAGGCGCGTCCAATGAATTCAGCGCCTGCAGATCGTTGCTTTGCAGCGTAATAAGGCGGCTGCTGGCAGCCAGCCCTTTCACGCCCTGCACGGCTACTTCCACCGGAACGGGCGTAGCAGCAGCATTCACCATTTTCACTACCAGCTCCCCGGTGGCCTTGTCGAGTACCGCAGAAGCATATACGCTGTCTTGTCCGGTGATTACCTGGTTTCCTTTCAGCATGGATACAACTTCCGATCCTTTATGGTTGGCGTAGAGCTTTTGTACATAGTAGTTGGGCGTACCGTAAGACCGCAGGTTATCGAACCAGATCAGGTCCGGCGCCCATTGCCAGCCATCTACATGTGCCAGCAGCGGCGCATAGGAGGCCATCACCACTACATCGGTGTTGCGCTCCAGGCCTGTCATAAACGCGGCTTCCGCCAGGGCCGCCTGCCAGGAGTTTTTATTGGCCCCATTATCTTTGGTATGCGCTGCATACTCGCCGGCAAAGATCTTAGGGCCTTTACGGTCGTAATGATCGTAGCGACCTGCATTGCTCAAAAACCATCCGGGTGAGCTGTAGTAGTGCTCATCCAGGATGTCGGCATTCAGGCGGCGGAGCGTATCATTCAGGAACTCGAATTTATCGCCATCGGGACTGGGCCCCAGGCTATTCACCAACTTGATGTCGGGGTATTTATCTTTGATGGCTTTTGCAAAAATAGTATAGCGTTCCACATACTGAGGCCCCCATTGTTCGTTGCCCACGCCCAGCATTTTCAGGTGGAACGGCTCAGGGTGTCCCATTTTGGCGCGCAATGCGCCCCATTTGGTGTGGGTATCGCCATTGGCAAATTCCACGAGGTCGAGTGCATCCTGGATATAAGGCTGCAGCTCATTAACGGCTACTACTTCCCCGCTGTTATACTGACAAGCCATGCCACAGTTGAGAATAGGCAGCGGCGATGCACCGATGTCTTCCGCCAGCTGGAAATATTCAAAAAATCCCAATCCGAACGACTGGTAGTAATCCGGTGTGGCGCGGTGTGCAAACTCCGTATTCCAGCGGTTGATGATCAGTTCGCGATCGTTCACATCACCTACAGTTTTCTTCCATTGATAACGGTTGGTCAGCTCCTTTCCTTCTACAATACAACCGCCGGGGAAACGCAGGAAACCCGGGTGCAGGTCGACCAGCAATTGCACCAGGTCGGCTCTCAGCCCGTTGCTGCGTTCTTTCCAGGTATGCTGTGGAAACAGGGAAATCATGTCGGCGTCAAGAATACCCGGTCCGCTGAATGCTACCTGCAATTTGGCTTTGGCCACGGTAGCGGATGCAGTAAATGATGCTTTATAAAGCTGCCATTCACTACCCTGGGGCGATACAACTGCATTGCCGATCTCTTTCCCGGATTCATCCAGCAGGGCTATCCTGATCTTTACCGGTGTACTGCCCTGTTGACGGGCATATACAGAAAAATTATATTGCTCGCCGGCTTTAATACCCATACCACGGAAGCCTTCATTCACCATATCAAAACTGCGTGTGCCCGTTACTGTTATTCGCGCAAAGCGGGGATTGGAAGGATGGGTATCATGCCGATTCACCACCAGTACATTGCCGTTAGCCGCCGTTTCCTTCGGGATACTCCAGCCCATCAGGGGAGTATTGAATTCGAAGGAGCGGTTTTTCACCAGTTCTGCATAAATACCGCCATCGGCACTGAGGTTGATATCCTCGAAGAAAATCCCCCACATATGGGGTGCTACGGGCGCTTTTACCTCGTTGGCCTTTATGGTAAATTGCAGTGACTGTTGCGCTACCGACGGGAAGGTATACATGCCCATCAACAAAGCCGCTGTTGTAATAATACGTTCTGTTTTCATATGTGGTGATTACTTTTTTCACACTCCCGCTTCCGGAGTAGCGGCCAATGGCCATGAAAATAAAAAAGGGACGATAGCAAAAATACAGTCGTCCATTTCATATACGGTGTTTTAAAAATTTATATCAGTCATTAATTGAATATCTCTATTAATTGTCAAATAAACAATTATAAAAAAATGTATAAAAAAGTGTTCCGAAGAACACGTTCACTATCCCCTTGCATTGCGTGGGCCTAAGTTACGGAAGTTTTTTAATTGTTTAGCAAACACGTAAAAACTTATATTTCACTTACACCCCGTTTGTAGCGGCCAATACATGCGGATCCGGCACGAAATTGAGGAAAGCATGGAAATTAGCGTTATACTTCTTACGGTCAATCTTGTAGTAAAAAGCGCCTTTTTTTGAGCTGAGTTTATCTTTGTCTGCCAGCTTTACCAGCAATTTGGTAGACAGGATCTTACGACTGAAATTACCCTTATCGAAGGCCGCGTTATAAACAGATTCATAAAGGTGCTGCAATTGCGGAATGGTAAACTTACCTGGCAGCAGTTCCAGCAACAGCGGATGCAGCGCAGCTTTATACCGCAGCTTTTCCTTGGCCTGGTCTACCATCTGTTTATGATCGAAGATCAGTTCCGGGTGATGGTTGATAGGAAACCACACGGCATGAAAATCTTCGTTCAGCTGCTGTTTATATTTTTGTATATCAATCAGGGCGGTATAAGCCACCGATACGGTACGTTCTACCGTATCGCGGGAAGGGGAACTAAATGTATGCAGTTGTTCCATATAGATGCCATCCAGCCCGGTCAGGTCCTTCAACACCCTGCTGGCGGCATCCTCCGCGCTTTCACTCTCCTGTACGAATCCACCAACCAGGCTCCATTGTCCTTTGAAAGGCTCAAAGCCCCTTTGTATCAGCAGCAATTTCAGCTCTTGTCCGTCAAATCCAAAAATAATACAGTCAACAGCGAATAATAAGCGACTTTGCTGCGAATATCTTTTCATAGCGATTGATTAAACAATAAAAATACAAATTAAGTTTAGCCCCGCGAAACACGGGGCTAAAAAAGATAGTCGCCACAGCTGTTACCAGAAACGTATATACAAAGCAGATAGTAACAGTAACGTTACAACGATCAGCACGGTTGTAGCAGGACTGATCCTGAACATACCTTTGTCGAATATAAATGCCTTCGGATTTACCTTAGGGCCCGCGAGGCTGATGGCGATCATGACGATCATGGTAAACAGGAAAGCCAGGCCCATACAGATCAGGAAAGGAATTTCGTAGCCGCCTTTAGCATTGGGGTAAGCGGTATAGAAAATCGTTTCATGTCCCAGCACCGCCGGCGCAAACTGGTTGAAGAACACGCAAAGAGTAAAACCGGTAACAATACCTGCCACCGCTGCTGCGCCGGTAGTTCGTTTCCAGAACATACCCAGCAGGAACATGGCAAATACACCGGGGCTGATAAAGCCGGTATATTTCTGGATGAAGGTGAACCCACCAGCTCCGCCTATGCCCAGCAAATCATTCCAGGTAAACAGGATAGCCAGCACCATGGCTGCTACCACTGTAATGCGACCGGTCCACACCAGCTTGGCTTCCGAGGCATCCTGGCGGATGTATTTACGATAAATATCCAGGGTAAAAATAGTAGAGATACTGTTGGCCTTACCTGCCAGGGAAGCTACGATCGCTGCTGTTAAAGCGGCTATCGACAATCCTTTCAGGCCGGAAGGCAGAAAGCCGAGAATAGCGGCATATGCCCCATCTTTATTCTCCAGTCCCGGTAAATGGCCATTCTTCTGTAACACGTATGCTGCTATACCGGGCAGCATGACGATAATAGGCATCATAATTTTCAACAGACCGGCAAACATAATCCCGTTTCGGGCGGTTTGCAGGTTAGCGCCCAGCGCGCGTTGGGTGATATACTGGTTACAACCCCAATAGTTGAGGTTCACAATCCACTGCCCGGCTGCATACATCAGTATACCGGGAAGTACCAGGTATTTGTTGATATATTCCTGGGAAGAGGAGGCATCCGGCTTGGCAAGGATCATATGAAAATGATCGGGCGCATCTTTCATCAGCGCGCCGAAGCCGGCAATCGCATCATGTCCCAATCCAAATTTCTCGCTTACCATGGTCAATGCCATATAGGTAGTGGCCAACCCACCGATAATCAATACTCCCACCTGTATCACGTCGGTATACCCGATAACCTTCATACCTCCCAGGGTAATGATCACCGCAAAAACCGACAGCGCAATCATCACTATATGCAGGTATTGGCCGCCCAGCAGTCCATTGATGGCCAGTGCGCCCAGGTATAAAATGGAGGTGAGGTTAACAAACACATAGAGGAACAGCCAGAAAATTGCCATGATCAGCGCCACTGTTTCATTGTAGCGCGTTTTCAGGAATTGCGGCATGGTATAAATTTTATTCTTCAGGTAGATGGGAATAAACCAGACGGCGATAATGATGAGGGCAATGGCGGCGATCCACTCATAGGCGGCTACCGCTATTCCTACAAAATAACCATCGCCACTCATGCCGATAAACTGTTCGGCCGAAATATTGGAGGCAATCAGGGAGGCGCCAATGGCCCACCAGGTGAGGGACCCTTCGGCCAGGAAGAAGTCTTTTGTATCAGTAGCCGCTTTTTTCTTCTTCCGGTATATCCAATAACCATAGGTGGCAACGATGACGAAATAAATAACAAAGACGATGATATCGCCAATGGAAAGTATATTTTTCATAACGGGTAATTTGTGTACCTTTTAGCGGTTGGCAATCAGCATTGGGCTTATGCGTGTTGAAAGATCGGTTGATATAGCGGCGGTAGGGCAGCAGACATCTCTATATTATTCAAATACCTGCTGCCCATCGCCCGCATTTAGTAGCTCCGGTAGCTGGCGTCATTCCAGCGCAGCTCATTCTTAAACTCGCGGAGATCGGTACCTTTACCTATCAGCGCCAGTTCTATTCCGGCCATTTCTGCAAAGTCCTGCATATGCACGGAGGTAAGGTTTTGGCTATAGCAGGTATGGTGGGCACCTCCTGCCAGAATCCAGGCAGTACAGCCTTTCTTCATGTCTGGATATGGTTTCCACAATACTCTCGCTACCGGCAGTTTAGGCAGATCCTGTGGCGGCAATACCGCTTCTACCTCATTTACCAGTAAACGGAAACGGTTACCCATATCCACCAGGGAAGCGTTGATAGCGGGACCTGCGGCCGCATTGAATACCAGTCGCACCGGATCGGCTTTACCGCCTATTCCCAGCGGATGTTTCTCACAGGAAGGTTTACCGGCTGCAATCGACTCGCAGATTTCCAGCATATGTGAACCCAGTACCATCGGGTTGGCCGGGTCAAAATGATAAGTATAGTCTTCCATAAAAGAGTTACCACCGGCTAACCCGCTACCCATTACCTTCATCGCTCTTACCAGTGCCGCTGTTTTCCAGTCGCCCTCACCGGCAAAACCATAACCTGCCTTCATGAGCCGTTGTACGGCAATACCCGGCAGCTGGATCATGCCATGTAAGTCTTCAAACGTATCGGAAAAGCCTTTATAATTACCTGCTTCCAGGAATGCCTTCAATCCCAGCTCTATCCTGGCTGCATCTTTCAGGGCTGCGTCCTGCAGCAGCGCTGCAGAAATTGTATAGGTGCCGGCATATTCCTTCACCAGGGCATTCACTTCGCTATCTCCAATACTATTGATCACGGCTACCAGGTCGCCTATACCATGCGTATTGCAGGAAAAGCCCAGTTTTGATTCTGCTTCTACTTTATCGCCATCAGTTACTGCCACAAAGCGCATATTGTCGCCAAAGCGTACAAAACGCGCGCCCTGCCAGTCGTTCCAGCCGGCGGCTACCCGGGCCCAGCCACCCAGTTCTTCCAGTACTTCGGGGTCTTGCCAGTGACCGGTAATCACTTTGCGGTTCATGCGCATACGGCTCATCATAAATCCAAACTCCCGGTCACCATGTGCGCTCTGGTTCAGGTTCATGAAGTCCATATCTATTTCCTTCCAGGGAATATCGCGGTTAAACTGCGTATGCAGGTGGCAGATAGGCTTCGCCAGCGCTTTCAGGCCACGGATCCACATTTTAGCCGGTGAAAAAGTATGCATCCAGGTCACGATACCGATACAGTTCTTAGCAGCATTGGCCTCCATGCAAACGGCATAAATTTCATCCGGTGTTTTTACGGTAGGCTTGTATACTACGGTAACGGGTATACGCGCATCGTTATTGAGGGAAGCTGCTATCTCCTGGCTATGTGCCGCTACCTGTTTCAGTGTTTCTTCTCCGTATAAATGCTGGCTACCGGTTACAAACCAGATCTCAAAATTTTTCAGATTCGTCATGTTGTTTGGTTTATTGCCCATAATAGGAATTGGGGCCATGTTTACGTTCAAAATGTTTTTTTATCAGTGCGTCTTTCAGACGGGGAGCATTGCTGTTGATAGACTCTGTAAGGTACGCCATCTGGGCAACAGACTCCAGTACGGCGCTGTTATACACGGCCTTGGCTGCAGTTTTACCCCAGGTAAAAGGGGCATGGTTCCCTACCAGGATCATTTCAATTTCTTCGTACGTGAGGCCACGTTCGCGGAGGGTATCCATAATCTGGAAACCAGTCTGGTACTCATAATCACCGGCAATCATGGCATCCGACATGGGCGATGCACAAGGGATGTCTACCGTGTTATGATCGGCGTGCGTGGTGCCATAAATGGGGATATCGCGCTGACTCTGCGCCCATGCGGTGGCATAGGTGGAGTGGGTATGTACAATACCGCCGATATGCTCCCAATGCTTATACAATACTGCATGGGTGAGGGTATCAGAAGAAGGGCGCAACCGGCCGTCTACTGTTTTCCCGTCAAAGTCTACGATGACCATCTTGTCGGGCGACAACTCCGCATAAGGCACGCCGCTGGGCTTAATCGCAAATACGCCCAGTTGCCGGTCTACCGCACTTACATTGCCAAAGGTGAAGATCACCAGCCCCAGTGCAGGCAGCTGCATATTGGCTTCGTAGGCAGCCTGCCGGATATGTTGATACTGTTGCATACAATAAATTAATCGATGTTGATATTTGCGGTGAAAGCACCCAACGCTTTATATTTCCCATACCTGTTTTCGTATATACCGGCCCGTTGGGTATCCGGATGGTAGGTTACTTCAAATCCCTGTCCCATCGCTTCCATGGCTTCTTCTACCCGGGTAAAGAGCCCCGCGGCGGTAGCGGCAAACATAGCGGCGCCTAACGCACAGGTTTGTTCAGAGCGATGAATACGGATCGGCATGTTCATTACATCGGCCATCATCTGCATGATGAAGGGCGACTTCTTCGCCACGCCGCCGATGCCGATAAGGCCTTTCACCGGCACGCCCTCTCTTTCGAAACGTTCTACAATCGCTTTGGCGCCGAAGCAGGTAGATTCTGCTACAGAGCGGAAAATACGCGGCGCATCGGTGGCGAGGTTGAGTCCAGTGAGACTTCCTTTCAGGGATTGGTCTGCGTCGGGAGTACGGCGACCGTTCAACCAGTCGATGCCCAGCTCACTGTGCTCGTCCGGGGCAATCCCGGCAGCCTGTCTGGATAATTCGGCAATCATTCTGCCGGAGGTTTCGGCTGCCAGCTTTGCAGCCAGCTCCGGATCTATAAGCGAAGAACCCGGCAACAGCTGTTGTAACGGCCATGCCAGTACGTTGCTAAACCAGGCATACGCATCACCGAAAGCAGATTGTCCTGCTTCCATGCCCATCATACCGGGGATCACCGATCCGGGCACCTGCCCGCAGATGCCTTTCACCAGCTTATCTTTCATTTCTCCCATAGGTGCTACCAGCATATCGCAGGTAGAAGTGCCCATTACCTTGCTCAGGTGATAAGGCTCAATTTGTCCGCCTACAGCGCCCATATGCGCATCAAACGCGCCTATGCCAATCACCACGCTGGTGGGTAGCCCCAGTCTTTCTGCCCATTCTGGGCAAAGGTGACCGGCGGCTTCACTGGAAGTATATGTTTTTGTAAACAGCCGTTGGGTAAATCCCTTTAACAGTGGGTCTATTGTCGTGAAAAAATTATCCGGCGGCAACCCGCCAAATTCAGCGGCATACAGGGCTTTATGTCCTGCGCTGCAGATGCCCCGTTTCAACTCACTGGCGTGCTTTCCGCCCGACAGCAGGAATGGGATCCAGTCGCAGTGCTCCACCCAGGAATGCGTAGCATTTCTCACGGATTCGTCTACCCGGAGAATATGCAGGAGCTTAGCCCAGAACCATTCAGAGGAATAGATGCCTCCTACATAGCGGAGGTAGTTTTCCCCGAAAGTGGAGGCGGTAGCGTTGATAGCAGCAGCTTCTTTCAGGGCGGTATGATCTTTCCACAATACAAACATGGCGTTTGGATTGTCCTGGAAAGCGGGGTTGAGTGCCAGCGGCGTACCGGTTTCGTCTACCGCTACCGGGGTAGAGCCGGTGGTATCTACGGAAATGGCTTTGATATTGGCGGCCACGGTGCTGCCGGCCTGTTGCAGACAGGCTTTGATAGTTGTTTCCAGTCCTTCTACATAATCCAGCGGATGCTGACGGAACCGGCTCTGCGCTGCGTTACAATAGAGACCATCCTTCCAGCGGGGGTAGTAAAATACCGATGCGGCTATTTCCTGCCCGTTTTGTACATCTACTATGATAGACCGGACAGAATCCGTTCCATAGTCTACTCCTATTACGTATGACGCCTTCATATTTATTGTAATATTGACACTTATTTAAAAGAGATAAAAATTACGGGTGCGTTTACACCCGTTTATTGACCGGTGACCTTTTTACTTTAGTTCCAGTACCACTACGGAGAACGGAGGTAATTTCACGCTGACCTGGTTATTCTTCAGGGTAGCGCCTTTAAAGTCGGCCGGCTTGATATTATCTGGTTTGGTAAAGCTGTTATAGTCCTGTAGTTTGGCAGAAGCCAGTATGCGGCCACTGATGGACTTATATCCCTGTCCATGTGTATCCAGCGTAATGTCCTGCGTTTTATGTGCATCGATGTTAACCAGTGAAATATGGGTAACGCCATTTTTATCTTTCGAAGCGGAGGCAGAAACGGCCGGCAGTTTCTCGTTTTTATATACGTAGTCATTGCTGTGTAACGCGATGGGAATAAGGGTGGCATCCTGGTGAACGTTATACATCTCCATGACGTGGTAGGTAGGCGTTAATACCATCACATCTCCTTTAGTGAGAATAACGGATTGCAGCACATTAATGGCCTGCGCCAGGTTGGCCATGCGTACCCGGTCGGAGTGGTTGTTGAAGATATTGAGTGTAGCGCCGGCAATCATGGCATCGCGCATCGTATTTTGCTGAAACAGGAAGCCGGGATTGGTACCGCCTTCCACATCATACCATCCACCCCATTCGTCTACCACCAGGGCTACTTTCTTGGCAGGATCGTATTTATCCATGATAGCGCTGTGTTTAATAACCAGGGTGTCCATAAACAACGCCGATTTCATGGTCGCGAAATATTGCTGTTCGTTAAAATTTACTGCATCGCCTTTTTTACTCCATTCTACCGTGGAGTAGTGGTGCAAGGCAATACCCTGCAACAAATGATGGGGAATATTTTTCATGAGCACCTCTGTCCAGTTATAGTCCGGGCCATTGGCGCCGGAAGCGATACGGAAGACGTTTCCCTGCATAAAAGTGGCGTACTTCCGGTAGAGGTCAGCGTAATATTCAGGGCGCATGTTACCACCGCATCCCCAGGCCTCATTGCCTACTCCCCAAAATTGCACCTTCCAGGGTTCCTTGCGGCCATTTTGCTGGCGCAGGTCCGACATCGGGCTTTTGCCGGGGAAGTTGGCATACTGCACCCAATCGGTCAGTTCCTGCACGGTACCGCTTCCTACGTTACCGGAGATATAAGGCTCCGTGTTCAGCTCTTCGCACATGTTGAGGAAGTCGTGTGTACCAAAGCTATTATCTTCTGTTACATTGCCCCACCAGGTATTTACGATGGTGGGTCTTTTATCTTTGGGGCCTATACCGTCTTTCCAGTGGTAGGTATCTGCAAAACATCCTCCCGGCCAGCGAAGGTTGGGGATCTTCATTTTGCGCAGGGCGGCAATTACATCTTTGCGTACCCCGCTTACGTTGGGGATATGAGAAGTATCACCCACATAAAACCCACCATAGATACAATTCCCCAGGTGTTCGGCGAAGTGCCCATAAATATTACGGTTGATGGTTTGTGTAGGCGCGTCCGGTTTAAAAGTAACCGTGTTCTGGGCAGATGCTGCCCCCGCGGAAAGCAGGACTCCTAAAATACCTGTGCGGATATACTGATAGTGCTTTTTCATAACGAGGCTTTTAAAAAAACAGGGCCAGGCATTCTTGCCTAACCTGTGAGAATTCAAAAAAACAAAATAATTGTCATACATACAATTAAAAATAGAAAAATCTTTTGAAAAGCAGAAGGCAGAAAGCAGAAAGCTATTGTAGCGAATGATCTGAGCGAATATCTAAAAACCGCGTTGGTTAACCGCCACAATAGCTTTCTGCTTTCCGCTTTTCTGTACCTTTATGTCCTATGAAACATTTTATATTGGCAAGCACTTCTACCTTGTTTGGGGAAACTTACCTGGCTTACCTGCAACCGGCCATGAAAGTGTTGTACGAAGGGATAGACGAGATCATATTTATTCCATATGCCCGCCCGGGCGGGATTTCGCATGATGACTATACCAGCAGGGCGGCCGAAGTTTTTGCGGCTATTGGTATAAAAGTGCGGGGGCTACATACTTTCGATGATCCGGGAGCCGCCATTGCGGGGGCGAATGGTTTTTTTACCGGTGGAGGCAACACCTTCCTGCTGGTAAAACAGCTGCATGAAAAAGGCCTGATGAATATCCTGGGAGAAGCTGTGAAAGCCGGCGCCGTTTACATGGGTTGCAGCGCAGGCAGCAACATCGGGGGCGTGTCTATGCAAAATACCAACGATATGCCGATTGTATATCCGCCCAGTTTTGCTACCATGGGGCTCATTCCTTTCAATCTTAATCCACATTACCTGGACCCCATCGAGGGTTCCCAGCATATGGGCGAAACCCGGGAAACCAGGATCAAAGAATACCATACACAAAATACCACCCCGGTGCTGGGATTGCGGGAAGGTAGCTGGATTTACGCCAGGGGCAAGCAACTCACCCTGGAAGGCACCCTGTCTGCCCGCATCTTCGAAGCAGGCAAAGAAGCCTATGAGCTGCCAGCAGGAAGTTCACTGACTTTCCTGCAATAAATATTCTAAAAAGAACAATCATTCTTTTATCTTTGTCTTTATGCGTATTAAAGATGAAAATAAAGCATTGGCCATCCGGGAGAAGGCAATGGAAATGATTGTCCAGGAAGGATTTGATGGACTTAGTATGCATAAACTGGCCAAAGCGGCCAATATATCGGTATCTACGATCTATATCTATTTCAAGAACCGGGAAGATCTCCTCAATCAACTGTATGCTACTGCTACCGCTACTTTTGTGGAAGAAACCATGAAAGGATTTGATCCTGATGTAGATTTTGAAACCGGGTTATGGCAGCAGTGGTACAACCGCTATCAGTATATTACGCAATACCCGCTGCATTACCGCTTTGCAGAACAGTTCCGGAACTCTCCCCTGATTGAAAAACAGGACGGTTCCCCGGAGTTTGCCTTCAAGGCAGCCATGCAGCGGTTTACCCAAAATGCCATCGACCGGGGAGAAATTATTTCCCTGCCCATAGAAGTGTTCTGGGCGATTGCCTATGGCGCCTTCTACACGTTAGTCAAGTTTCATATTGATAATGCCAGCATGTCGGGCAGGCCCTTTTCCCTTACCATGGAAATGCTGCGGCAGGTATTTCAACAGGTGATGAAATCCCTGCGGCATACATAGTCGCCTACCTGTTACAAACTCAACCCTCCATCGCAACGTATAATCGTTCCTGTTATATTCCTGTTCCGCATCAGGAACAGGATACTGTCTGCTACCTCTTCGGCCTCTCCCACCCTGCCTACCGGTGTTTGTGTGGCAAACTGCTCAAAGGTGGCTGCTTTAGCCTCTGCAGGCAGGAAATCCCACCAGGCAGTATTTACCACACCGGGTGAAACAGCGTTGATACGTAAGGGTTGTATTTCCCGGGCAATAGAAGGAATCATTAACTCCAGCGCCCCATTGATAGCGGCCAGCCCGGATACGCCAGGGGCCTGCGTAATAGCGGATATCGCGGTAATGAGGGTAATACTGCCTGTTTTATTGACATAGGGCAAAGCTGCCTGTAAGGTATTCAGCTGGGGCCAGAACTTCCCTTCAAATCCTTCCCGCAGTTCCTGCAGCGACAAGCCGGCAAAAGTACCGGCTCCTTTGGCGCCACTCAGCGCAATCACCAGGTGGTCGATAGGCCCATGGGCCTGGAAAAACTGATCCAGTGCCGTTCTGTTACAACTATCCATCGTGGCAGTATGTAACCCGGGATGGGCCGCCGCTGCCCTGGTTAGTTTATCAGCATCGCGACCAGTAATGGTTACCTGTGCCCGTTGTTGTACCAATGTTGCTGCGGTGGCTAATCCAATGCCGGAAGAACCGCCGGCAATCACTACTTTCTTACTTTCAAATGAGGTAGACATATCGTTAACTTTTATGCTCACAAAGTTGCGGCATAAAAGGCGGGGCACTGTTATCGCAATTATGCATTGTATTAACCAGATTATGCATTTTTACGAAACGCCAGCGGCGTTTGCCCGGTCTGTTCCCGGAAAAACCGGTTAAAGCCGGCAGGGTCACTGAAATTCAGTCGCCACGAAATTTCCGCCACAGAAGTATCTGTATACCGCAGCGCCGCTTTGGCCTCCTGAACCAGCATATCGGCAATTGCCTCCGACGCGGTATGGCCGGTGACTTCCTTTACCGTGCGGTTTAGGTGATTGGGGGTAACGCCCAACAGTGTGGCATAATCCGCTACCTTTCTCTTGGCTAGGAAATGCTGGCTCACCAGCTTTTTGAACCGTGGCACCAGGTAGGTATTACGTGTATCCGTAGCCGTGGTATCCAATCCCTGTGCTACATAACTTCGCTTTACTTCCAGCAATAAGAGGTACAGGTACATGTGGATAGCCTTTTCGCAACCGGACCGGTGCTGCTGCAGCTCTTCATTGATCTTTCTCACAAAATCCGCTACCGCTGTAATGGGGGCAACCTCCAGCTGTATAAAGGGAACGCCCGAATAGTCGAAAAAAGGAAATTCCTCCGGTATGCTGGCAGCCGGGATAATATCTTCCAGGAAGTCGGCATTGAATAAAATATAATAACCAAATGTATCAGCGCTGATATTGTCTTTACTGAATACCTGGCCGGGAAAGGTAAAACTCAACGTGCCGGGCCGGTGTCTAAACAGCTCCAGCCCCAGCTGCACATCCACACTACCGCTCAGGGTAATGCTGATCCGGTAGAAGTCGGACTTCAGCGGTCCTACTGCCGGCCGCAATCCTTCGCTGGAGTATATTTCAAAGCCTGGTATACGCCTGGCCGCATCCAGGTTGCTGTAACCAAAATCGGAAATATCGTGCTCCATCCGATGCAAATGCCGGAAATCATTCAATACATACTGTGGGATGTCTTGCCGGCGGAGTTGGGTATTCGTAGCCATTATGTTATATTCGTCACTAAAATTAGACAAATTATCTGCAATGGAGTTAACCACCTTATATCGCCCCGTAGGACCAGATGAACTAAAATTAATAGAACAGTCGGGCTGGAAAAGATTCCCGCCCCGAAGACCTGATCAACCCATTTTTTATCCTGTTATGAACGAAGCTTATGCGATCCAGATTTCCGTAGAATGGAATGTTCCGGCATACGGCTCCGGCTTTGTAACCCGCTTTGCGGTGGATAGCCGTTTCCTAGAAAGATACCCGGTGGAAAATGTGGGTGGCGCTATACATAACGAATTATGGGTACCGGCAGAGGAGCTGGAAGCGTTTAATGATCATATTGTGGGCGTGATTGAGGTTACGCAGTCTTATTACCAGGAAGGGAAATAACGTGTTACTGAAATTCAAATATAAAAACCAGGTACTGATAAATATTTTGAGAAAAGCGAGGAATATTTTGAAACATTTAAAAATGTTTGATTTCCTATTTATTAAAGCGGCCGAAAGGGTTGGGATTTCTGAATTAACCAGCAGTTTTCCCCATAAAACCATCAAAGAAATTTACACACCAAGTTTCTGCAACACATAAGCATCAAACCAGGTTGGGATATCGTCTGTTTCTATTTTAAGCGTTTCTCCGTCTATTACTTCGGCCACCAGCCGGTAGGCATCTGATGAATTATCAAAGAAAAAACAACGACGGCAAAAGGACAGCATATCAGCCACCAAATCCATAGATCTTATATATCGTTCCCGTATCTTTTGCTCGTCTACAGGGTGTCCTCCTTTCTCTACCCGCTCCTTGACCCGGTTTACATTGATATCTGCCGATTCTGTGGAAATAAAATACAGGTAATTTTTAAATCCGGCGGCATGTGCACTTTTCAGTACGTCCAGCTTAGAAAAGTGCGACATAACAGTTTCAAAGGAAAAAGTCTCTCCTTTAGCGATCAATAATCTCCGTAAATATTCAGATATCAGGGCTGCCTCATAGCTATTGGAATCTTCTCCTATGGTAATCACATTATTGGACAGGTTCAAGTCAATATTAAAACCCTCTTCCCTGGCCTTTGCCAGTAAAGTGGAGTGTTTAAGGTAGATATTAAAATCTGCGGTATCAGCTTCAAGATTATAATCTCCGAGGTTAACAAATCCTTTTTCCTTTGCGGCCTTTTCAATATCATCTGCATTGATGTAAGTACCGGTTTTATATAATTTCTGGATTTCCTTAATAATCGTGCTTTTGCCGGAGCCGTTGGGACCAGCAAAAACACGCATTCTTTTAGCCTTTTTTTCCAACATGGATAACTGCGCCTTTTACTAGTTTGCGTTCTTTGTACTGGTTATTTGGTTTCACGAGGATTTGTGAAATCTGCTGGTGACTGCCATCTGGCATTTCACGCACCACCCAGCCATCTTTTACACTGGTAATAGATATTTTCATGGCTCGGTTCTCGTTTATCGCGTTGCTGGCGGCGCGGCGCCCAACCACATCGAAGAAACCAGCCGGAAGGTGCTCTTCATAAGCTGTTATCTCTCCAACCTTCCTCCATGCAGCCCTGTCTTTAAGGGACTGATAGAAGCCACTGCTGTTTCTTTTCTTAGCCATAACTTTAAATTTACGAACTATAGGTTAACTCAATCATAAAGGTACAAATTTTCTGCCCTATAACATCTAAATAACAAATCGCCCGACAAGAATTTACTAAAAATATTAGTACACCTGTATCGACATATCATTCATCAAAGAAAGTCACGAGAATCTTATTTATTATGGATACCGTGACTTTTTTTGTGTGATATACACTAAAAATATTAGCAATACATAAACAATAGTTGCATGGAAGCAATGAAGTTGAGTGAAATGAGCCTGCCGCTGCTCTTCGCTAATACCATCCGCGTAAATGGAGCCAATATGCCTGATGGCTGCCTGGTGGTAGACCCCGCACTAAGACCTCAGAGCGGCAGTATCATCGTGGCGATACTGGACGGAGAGTTTACCATCAAGCGCCTGGTAAAGGCCGGCCGCAACTGGGTATGCACCCGGAAAGCCCATTTTATAAACCCATCCTGAACGGCGAAGACGCCGATTTCCAGGTATGGGGTGTAGTGACCAACACCGTTGTCTCTGCCCAATGTCATCCAAAGTCAATATAGCCGCGGTCTACGACGTAAAAACATCAGGCTGAAATGTGATATTATCCAGGATATTTACCTCATGAACCGATGCCGGAGTTATTTGAATAAATTCCGGAATGGCCGTTTTCAGGTCTAATTGAACCTGCACTTTGACACCACCTTGGTGGGTTGTTCTGAATTTTGCCCAACTGAATGCTGACAGGCATACATCCATGACGGTGGCATCTATTGCGAATACATTGTTCGTAAGGTCGACTTACAATGATTTGCTTCTTCAATCAGAATCATTGCCATCTCCGAAAAAATTCTATGATCACGATTTTCATTCGCATCAATAGACGCTCCATCATTTGTTGATCTAATAGCGTATTGGGTTTTAAATCCTCTATTCCACAATTCCCTGACAAAACCGTCACGTAAATTCTTTCTCTTAATTTTACATAAGCTTTATTACCTTGACCCAAAATATTTTCACCAGGAAATTGCATAGGAATAATTTTACGATCCTTAATCCAAAAAAACAGAAATTTCATCTGGATATTCTATAAAGCGTTATTATCTCGCTATATCAATCTTCACTTTCTTATTCTTGATCTTTTCATTCTTAATTTGTTCCAGGGCGTGTCCTACTTTGGATTTTACCACGGCTACAAATGAAAAGAAGTCTTTCACTTCAATTAAGCCGATATCTTCTTTTTTCAGGTGTGCTTGTTTGGCGAGGAAGCCTACGATATCTACTTTATTTACTTTATCCTTTTTGCCGGCGGCAATGAACAGCGTAGTCCATTTAGGTTTCTCCGGCAATTTCGCTGTTTCAGGCAGCTCAATAGTCTCGATGGTTTCATCGGCCAGGTAAGGCATCAGCTTTTCTTCGGGCGCAAGGATCACGATAGCAGTGCCACTGGCTTCCATCCTGGCGGTACGACCGTTGCGGTGTGTCCAGCTGTCTTCCGTATGTGGCAGGTGAAAGTGAACGATGTAGCGGATATTGGGGATGTCGAGTCCACGGGCGGCCAGATCAGTGGTGACCAATACGTTTACGGACCCGTTACGGAATTTGCAGAGGGCGGCATCGCGTTCCTGCTGCTCCATGGCGCCATGGTAGAAGGTATTGATGATACTTTTCTCCGACAGCATTTTGCTGGTACGCTCTACGGCTTCGCGGTGGTTGCAAAACACAATGGTAGAGCGGTTGCCCAGGTAGCAAATCAGGCGGAAGAGGGTATCTACCTTATCATTTTCCGGTGATAACACCTGTTTGATCGCGAGCCTTTCCGCCGGCGTACCGTTTTCCGGCAGGAAGTTCAGTTTTGCCGGCTGGTCCAGCACCAGGAATGCCGGGATGTCTACGGCTTCTGTGGCGGAGGTGAGGATACGCTTTTTGATATTGGGCAACGATTCCACGATGAAGGATACTTCTTCCTGGAAACCCAGTTCCAGGGTTTTATCAAATTCATCGAGCACCAGTGTTTCAATGGCGGCGATCGTAATATTTTCGCGACGGATATGATCTCCCAGTCGTCCGGGTGTGCCTACAATGACTGCGGGGGGCTGAATGAGATTATTTTCTTCAGTTTCCCGCAGATGGCCGCCATAGCAGGCCGTAATTTTATAGCCGGTGCCCATTTGTTTGAACACTTTTTCTATTTGCAGGGCCAATTCCCGGGAGGGCACTACGATGAGGGCCTGGGTATTTTTATTGGCAGGATCCAGTCTTTCCAGTATGGGCAGTAAAAATGCCAGCGTTTTACCAGAACCGGTGGCCGACAGCAGGATTACATCGGCATGTTGTTGGTTAGCCGTTACCGATGCATGTTGCATGTCGTTGAGTGAATCGATCTTAAGATTGGTAAGTATATTACCTACGGAGTACTTTTCTTTTTGCATTTGCGCAAAAGTACGAAAATTAAATTTGGCGCGCCTTAGCGGCAAAGATGCAGCTGATCATGGGCCGGGTAGCTGAAGGTATTGGGCAATACCCATCTCGCTTTATAAATTTTCCAGCCTTTTTGGGAGAAGACGGTATGCCCGCTGGCATCTATCACTTCGTCTGTCCACCACGATTCCTTGGGTTTTACCAGGAGCACCGGGTAACCGGCTGGTCCGGAGGATACGCTTTTAATATCGTGCTGTAATACCGGCGCCTGCGTGGCTTTCCGGGTTTTTACATCGAAAGTATATACGTTGGTCGTGTTCGTTAGCCATAAACCATTTTTACCATATATAGGAAACAGGTCATGCGCTTCCGTCCCCGGGATGGCTACAGCTGCTTCCGGCGTCAGGTCAGGGGCCTGGCAGTTGAAATTATAACTGAATACATGCATGGTATCCATAGCGGCCGTCCACAGCCGTTTGCCGGTAGCCTCCCATACCACATTGTGCCCAAAAGCTACCGGTATCTTTTTCGCATAAACGCCATCAGGATAGTGAAGGGTATCTGTTCTGAACAGCATTAGGTAATTACCGGTGCTGGAGGCGCTTATGATATTGCCATCGGGCAACAGCTCCACCGAATGCGTATTACCACCGGCATAGGCATAAAACACGGTTTTCTTATCTGCAATGCGGATAAGGGCTACGCCCCCGCCGGAAGCATTGGTTAAAATGTATTGGTTATTATATACCACTTTAGCGTCGCTGGGATTGCTGAACCATTTAACGTGCGCAGGCTGGATATTGGATAATTCTGGTTTCCACTCCCAGATCGTGGCGCCGGTAGTGATATTTACAATCACGATGCGATGTTGCGATTGTTCCGCCACCACTATACATTTATGACAATTGGCCACGGTAGATGCAGTATCAGACAGGTTTTCATATTTGGCAAAGCAGGTAACCGCCAGCAGGCAGCATAACCAGGAGCAGATAAGTTTTTTCATGATGCCACATAATTACAATTTCTTTCCGGGAAATAAAATAGTGTTAATTTAAGGGTATGAAAACACCTATTATCTTACTGGTACTGGCAGCAGACATGCTGATATCCTCCTGCCAGCAACAGGCGTCCAAACAGGCCGCTACGGTAACGGATACACTGACTACCGCCGCACCCGCTGAAGAAAAGAATACCACTCATTGTTACACCAAAGCGGTGGGCAGAGATACTATCCAGCTCAGCATCTCCTTTTCCGATAGCGTAGCTACCGGTGCGCTCCTTTATAATTTCTTTGAGAAAGATAAAAATACCGGCAAATTCAATGGCGTGCTGCACAACGGGATTATCCGGGGTAAGTATACTTTCTTCAGTGAAGGGGTAGAAAGCTCCAGGCCGGCTATTTTTAAGATTTCCGGGCAACAGGCCTATGAAGCCCTGCCGGAGAGTATGGACCGCCTCGGTCAACCTGTTTTTAACCTGGATAATGATAAATTGAAGTTTGATAGTATTCCGCTGGTAGCGGGCGAGTGTAAATAACTTACTGACATCTTCTATAAAACGCGACAGCCGGTCCTTTTAAAAGGACCGGCTGTCGCGTTTTTACATTCCTTTAGAATTTATAGGATACCGTTCCGGTAAACTGGGTAGGTGGTATCGGGTTAATGCTGTAGTTTTCGTGTACGTAGTAGTTGTAAGTATTGGTAACGTTAGCTACTTTGGCCATCACTGCAAAACGTTTGAAGTTGTACCCGGCGCTCAGGTCGAGGGTAGAAAAACCTGGCACAGAAATCAGGCGGCTGAATTGCTGTGATTGACCTACGGTATTATTCCAACCTGCATAACGCTGACCAATGTAATAAAATCCTGCACCGAATTTCAGTCCTTTCAGTTTAGTTTGCTGTAAAGTATAGAAGGCGCTGGCGTTGGCAGTATGATTAGGGTTACCTACCAGGCGTTCTCCTTCTATAGAGCTGCCTTTCAGACCAGCCGTCTTTTCGATGGTCATATTGTTGTAGCTATAACCGGCTACTACATCCAGTCCTGGCAGCGGGTGGCCGGCGATATCCAGCTCTACGCCCTGGCTCAGGGTTTCACCAATCAACGTTTTGATAAGCGTGTTGTTATTCTGCGTTACACCATCTTTCAGGTAAGGCGCCGTTTGTGCGTAGTTATTATTCCGGATGCGATAAGCTGTTACATTTACAGACAGTAAGCCATTGAAGAAATCGTTTTTAACACCTGCTTCATACTGGCTGATGATAGAAGGCTTCAGGGTTTCACCGTATATATCATTTCCGGTATTAGGTGTAAAAGAAGTTGAATAGCTGGCAAAGATGGCTGTATTAGTTATTGGCTTATACACGATACCAAAACGGGGAGAAAATGCCTGGTCATATTTTCCTTTGCCTACTGTTTTACCACCCTTAAAATTATATGCTGCTGTAGCTTCTGTTTGCAAATAAGAGTAACGAACGCCTGCCAGTACTTTCAATTTTTCTGAAATGCTGACTAAATCCTGCACATATACGCCCACCCTGTTGATTGGGTTATTGGTAACGGTGCTAAGTGCAGAGGAAGGCAGATCGGTTCTGCGGTTATATTTAGCCGGGTCAAACACATTGATACTATCATAAACACCTGTTTTACCTGGTAATACAGTAGGTACGCTGTAAGCATAAGTGCCGGTCAGGTATCTGTCGGCATCCACACCGGCGAGGATAGTATGTTCCAGGGAACCAGTTCTTACTTTACCGGTAAGATCCAATTGACCGGAATAATAATCTTCGTTGGTAGCATTTCTGCCCAGCAGGCGTCTGTATTTACCGTCGGACTGAACCTGTATTCTTTCTATTGCGTAGTAATCACGTTGGTACTTAGAGTAAGACACGATACCGTTCAGTGACCAGTCTTTGCTCAGCTTATGACGGATATTGGCAGAGGCAGTAGTTTGTTGGGTATGTGCATATTGCCAGCTTTCTCCAAAGAAGGTATTGCGCGGTACTTTCATGATCGCCGTATCGGAGATAGAACCAATACCGAAGTCTGGTGTAAAGTCGTGTTTCAGGTAGTCGGCCTGTACGACTAATTCGGTACGGTCGCTCAGCTTAAACAACAGGGAGGGGTTGATATAGTAACGTTTGGAGTGTACCTGATCGCGGTAACTATCAGCGGTTTCGAAGGTGCCGTTTACGCGGAACGCTACTTTTTGGGAGATTGGACCATATACATCGAAAGCTGGTTTCAGCAGTCCGAAGCTACCGGCTCTGAGGCTTACTTCTCCGCCGAAGTTAAATTTAGGTTGTTTGGTTACCATGTTCATCACTGCTCCTGGTGCTACGTTGCCGTAGAGGATGGCGGCGCTGCCTTTCAGCACTTCTATTCTTTCCAGGGAGCTCATTTCCGGCATGGCACCGGAGTTCACGCGGGCGCCGTTTTTGAACATATTGGTAGAAGAAAATGCGTATCCGCGGGCGTTGAAAGCTTCCTGGGTACCTGCGCGGGTGGAGGCCATGTATACGCCGTTGATATTTTTCACCACGTCGCTCATGCGTTGCGACTGCTGGTCTTCCAATACTTCATGCCCAATGATAGCCACGCTCTGGGGCAGGTCCATCACAGGTACCGGTAATTTACCGATGCTCACTGGCTTTTTATTGATGGTGCGGGTTCTTGTACCATCTACCACAATTTCATTCAGCTGGCTGGAAGTTGCTTCCAGGGCCAGGTGCAGGGCGGTTACCTCATCGGCAGCCACGGTAATGTTGTTGTGGAGGGTTTTAGTACCGGTATAGGAAACCACCAGGACGTAATTACCTGGCTTTACATTTTTGATGATAAATTGACCTTCTTCATCGGTGAGGGCGCCTTTCTTGGTATCCTTTAATCCAATGGTGACAAAGCTGGCTGGCTGGCCATCTGCAGAAGTGATCTTTCCTTTAACGGTGCCATTTTGCGCCAGTACAGTAAGGTTTATTAAAATGAGGCTGAGAATAAAGTATAAATGCTTCAACTACTAATATTTTTCGCAAAGTTGCAGCGATTCAGTTTGTTTGGTGTATCAGATCGGGAAAATGATTTACGCAATCGGGAAAAAAATAGGGAGTTTTACGATAAGGAAAATGATTATTATTAATAATCAATTATTTACAAAAAATAATAATTTATATTTTAAAAAACGGGAAGTTACTTAAGGACAAAGCATATTATTAAATAAGCCTATCCATTAGGCTTTTAATGATAGAACGATTTATCATACTTTTTAAAGTCAACAGCTTTAAATAAATTATGCTAATTTATTTAGTAATTGCATATTTGTACAATGTTTTATAGAAGGAAATTGGTACTGGCTTTATTGCAAAAATTTGAAGGCTCTTTAGGAAAAACCAGCTTTCAAAAATTCCTCTTATTATTAACTAAGATGCAAGAGCGCCCAGATTACCACTTTGTTCCTTATAAATTCGGATGCTTTTCATTTCAAGCAATGGCTGATATATCCACTATGACAAAGTATGAACAAGTTGTCCTGGATAGTCACGGAATAAAAAAAATTGACAAAGCCGATTATATCATTCAATTAAAGGAAACCGATAAAAGGGCTTTAAATCAATTGTTTTTATTGCATGGTAAGAAGAACTATAAAGACCTGATTAAATACACCTACAGTAAGTATCCTTTTTACGCAATTAATAGCGAAATTGCTGATAGATACTTAGCAGAAGATGACTTAAGAATAGTTCGGCAGCATAGGCCCCAGAGCAACCGCACTATTTTATATACTATCGGATATGAAGGTATTACATTGGAAGAATACCTCAATAAACTCCTTCTTAATGATGTTAAAGTACTGGTAGACGTTAGAAACAATCCACTTAGTATGAAATATGGCTTTAGTAAAAGCCAGTTAGTGAATTCATGTAAAAGTGTAGGAATAGCATACATCCATATTCCGGAAGTAGGAATTGTTTCTGAACAGCGGCAAGAATTAAAATCGCAGAAAGACTATGATGATCCATCGGCATTTTTTACCCTTTAAAAGAAATACAGGGTTCCTTGTTTTAACTCTACTAACGCTCTTTCTTATAACCTGAGGAAAAATCGCCTGCGTTACCAACGCAAGCGATTTCCAATCTATTTCTACCGCCCCTCTCAATGCCCCGGCTTCATCTCATTTACCCACTGCCGGATCAACGCCACTCCTTCTTTATGAATCACCGTGCGGGCCAGTTCTGGCATGGCCGTACCAGGCTCGGTACTATTCATCCGGTATACCAGGATGGAGTGTTGTGCATCGCCGGGGATCACGTCGTAGTCGAGGCCGCCGGCGCCGCCACCTGCCGATACCGGCGATTTCATCATACCCAGGTGATCGGCCCCGGTTTGTTCATATTCCAGGAATAGACCAGTATTATAGGCATCACCACCCTTGGTATGGCAATGTGCACAGTTTACGTCGAGGTAGGCGCGGGCACGCTGACTCACGCTAAAGTGTACACTGTCTTTCCAATCGGGCAGTTGCGGCACTTTATCCGGGGCAGGCAAACCCGCCAGTAGTCTATTACTGGCCCACTCCTGCAACTGGTTGGCCGTTTGTCCATGACGTACGTAGTTGAGGTTACGCGCCTTGGGGCCAATGGGTGTAAGCACGCTGTTGTTGATATGGCAGCGTTTACAATCGTTGGTATTGGGCATCTGGTATACAGTCGACTGCTCGTGCCCGTTATCGTCCAGGAAGGTGATCGGGATTTTCTTACCCAGTATCCACTTGCCGGCATCCTGCTGGTCTTTATTCCAGAGGTAATTCATCACTTTCCACTGATGATCGGCCGGATCCCTAAACAGGAGCCGGGTTTCTATCATCACCTTTTCGTGCGCGGGACTGGTGTAAGCGAAGTTTTTAATGATGAAAGTCGAATCAGGAAAATCCAGTGCACCGTGATCGGTATAACGGATTTGTTTTCCCTCCGGCACAACTACAAAGCGATCTTTCACCGCATAGTCGGTAAACAGTGGCGTGGCTAATTCATAATTCACTACGCCCTCGCGGGGAGTCAGTGTTTTCAATGCGCCGGTAAAAAAGCCGTAGTCCGACAATTTATCTTTAAACTGAAACAGTCCGGCCACCACAGCAGGCGCCGGGCGTTGCTGGCAACTCTGCACAGCGGCCAGCCACAGTATTACACACAATATCAATAAGCAAAGCTTCCTCATCTCCCGAAAAAAATTTATTTACAAACATAAGGTGTCACATCCGTGCTGGGATGCCAGGTCTTCGATTTCATATTCAGCGCATCGACATTCACAAATAGATTGGGCCCCTGCTGCTGAATACAGAGCGAGTCCGGGTTCACTGCTGTGCCTTTTGTGAGCAGATTGGTGGTAATGCCATCGTAGGTAATAAATGGCAAACGGGCATTTTTGCGGGACGGATCCATGGCATTCAGCTGCTGCTCAATACCTACCAGTATTTTACCGGTATGGTGCTCATAAACAGCCGGAGGAAACGCATTTGCCACTTCCATAGTATTATCATGGATATGCACATTGCGCGGAATCGGGAAATAGTGATCATTGATCTTTGATCCTGCACTTTCATCGATAAAAAATCCGGATACTACAGAAATAGCGCTGGAGTTGTTATTGATAATACGATTGTGATGGAGGTCGATATCAGAAGCGGCTAAAATCACCACCCCGCTACCGGGAGCTGCGTTACCAACACCCCAGGTAGAACCAAAGCTACCGGATTTGGCGAAATTACGTTCGTTGTTATCGTGAAAATAGTTGTTGTATGCTTTTACAAAACCACCCCGTTTAGATAAATCCGGCAAGTCGAAAATCAGGAAGCCGGCGGTATTTCCCCAAAATTCGTTGTCATATACTTCTGCGTGGGAAGTATTTTCGATTTCGCAGCCGGCCACATTCTTATAGGCTTTGCATTTACGTACAATGGCGCTATCGGTTTGCCCTACGTAAATACCGGCATCAGAAGCGCCCTGCGCATAACAGTTTTCTACCAATACATTTTTACACATTACCGGGTAGATAGCATATCCGCCGGTAGTGGAATCTGATACCGACCACACCGCATGCAGGTTAGTGATTACCACATTTTCGCTTTTGTTGATCTTGATCAGATCACCTTTGGAATCCCGCAGGGTAAGGCCATCGATGGTAAACCCTTTTACATCGGTAACCCGGATACCTTCCCCACCCTGGCTTTGCGCCGAAAAGTCGAGGATCGTTTTATCCGGACCAGCACCCTGTATTTTAATATGTTTTAGCTGGGCAATGCTCAGGTTATCAAATTTGTACAGTCCCTCTTTCAGGGTAATATTGCTGCTGTCGATGAGCGTCAGCAATGCTTCCGCTATTTTCGTTTCGTCTCCGGGACCAAAGCTCAGCTGTTTCTTATAACCGCCGGCATCTCCGGCATCTTTTACTTCCGGCCCCTTACAGGCCGCCAGCAAGGATAACAACAACAGGTAGTGTGTGTATCGTTTCATGTAATTTATATTTTATTATCAGAAAACATTGTACGCAAAAGTGATATAGTACATACCGCCAATAGCAGGACTACCAAAGCCATTCCTGTAATACGTATTGGTAAGGTTGGTACCGCCCAGCTTGATCGTGGAATGTGCCTGGAGCAAGCGATAGCTCACCTGGGCATCGATCACTGCAGAAGCTGGTACCGTACCGCTTCCGAAGCCTATCTGGTAGAAATAAGCCGGGCGATAACGGAAGGTAGTATTGAAAGAATAACGTTCTTTCTTACCAAAGCCCGTGTTACCAAAATCTACATTGAATTTATAGTTAGGCGTGTTGAAATTGTTTACCTGGCTGTTGTTCCGGTTCTTGAGGAAGTCGGACGAGAAATTGACCTTCCCCAGGAAGTGGTGGGAGAAATCGATGCTCACGCTGGCTGCATAGCCATAGGTATTTACTTTTTCAGCGCCATTATAGGCGATATTGTATTGAATATATTTGCTGTGGTCCAGGAATGCCTGCGGATCGTCGGTGCCCGGCGTGTTGGCCACGTTTACATAGCCGATAAAGTTTTTCCAGGTGGAGTAGTATCCCAATACATCAATTAATACCCTGCCCGCAATCAGGGAAGAGTATCCCAACTCAAACGCATCTACGGATTGTGGCCGGATATCTTTCAGTTGAAACTGTTTCAGGTCGGCCGGATTTTTACTATGTTGGAAAGAATCTACGCTGCTCAGGGTGTAAGCCGGGTATTTATCAAAATGATACACGCCATTCAGTAAACGGTCGGAGCCCCCGGAAGCGAAGCTGTTATAGTCTATCAGGGTGCTTTGCAGCGATTGGATATTGGAAGGGAAGCTATAGGCATTCTGGTAAGAGAAGCGGATGAAACTTTCCTTGTTTACTTCTAGTACGGCCGATACCCGGGTGGTGATGCGGGGTTTGGCGAACAAGGTATTTTTATCATACCGGAATGCCGCCGCCAGGCTGAGTTTATCGTGTATTACTTTTTTGGTGAGATGGGCATAAGCGCTGTATTCTGCTACATCGATCGGGGCATCATTATCGGGAAATAAAGTGCCTTTGGAGTCCAGCCGGTACAGGCGATAGTTGAGCCCTGCAATCAGCTCCGCAAACTTCACCAGGTGGGTAAAGTTGTATTGTACTTCTGTGTTGAACAGGCGGCTTCGGTCGGTAAACAGGGTCCCTCCTTTCGACGTCGGGATACTGGAGATACTGTCTTTCAGGTGCAGGAACTGGGGGCTGCCGGCGTCGGGCCGGCCCTGGTCGGCAAATACCCTGGCCATATTGCTGGCATCGAGGTAGCTTTTGCCCTGCGACATGGCTTCCAGCAAAGCGCTGGTATACTGCGGGTACCAGCCATCGCCGGTATTAGCGTTGTAGCTGGGCTTCCAGGCTTCGTTGAGCAGCTGCACCGTAGGCATGGCAATGATGGTGTGCCCGGAGTTTTCGCGACTGGTATAGGCACGAACAAACCAGTGTTCGGCCTTTAGTTCTGCCCGGTATTGCCCCAGGTGAAAGCCGGTCAGCGCATAACGGGTATCATTGCTGTATACCGCGTTACCCTGGCCATAGGTACCGGATAAAATAGCTTCCAGCTTAGGCTTTATTTTATAGCGGAGTTCTACGTTGGCTTTAAACATTTTGGCATCGCTGCTCAGGTAACCATATTCAGGGTAGCCGGTGCGGGCCACATAGTGGCTGCCTTCTGCCAGCATGGGGTTGATAATAGGCGCCAGTTCCGGCACTTGCGCCAGGGCGCCTTCCAGGAAGGGGTTAATGTCAACGGAGGTCTTGCTGCCGTAAATGTTTACGCCATTGTAGTTAGGATCTTGCCGCGGGCCACCGGGGCCATTGGTATTCGTAGTATCGTTGGCCATCCAGTCTTTCGCCTGGGTGTACTGTACATTTATTTTAAACGCAAACTTATCGTTCACTTTCTTTCCCCAGCGCACGGTCCAGTCGTAGTAGGGCGAAGGTCCCAACGGGTCGTTAGACTTCCTTTTTTTTACATGATTTACGCCCTGGGTGATCTGGGCGCTGAGCCCCTGGTATTTAAACGGGTCTTTACCGGTCATCACCATGGTGCCGTTTAGTCCGCGGGAGCCATACAGGGCGGATGAGGCGCCAGAGAGCACTTCCAGGTTATCCACATCCAGCTCTGTGAGCCCGATGATAGCGCCGATGGGAAAGTTGAGCCCGGGGGCCTGATTATCCATCCCATCCACAATCTGGGTAAAGTTGGTGTTACCGCTGGTGTTAAAGCCACGGGTGGTGATAGTGGTAAACAGCAGGCTGGAGGTGGTCACGTCTACTCCCTTGAGGCCCTGGATCATGTTATAATAGCTGGGTTGCGGGGAGTTGATAATGTCTTTGGTACCGATCCTTTCGATGGTGACGGGCGACTCAATCTTTTTTTGTACAAAGCGGCTGGCAGAAACCACCACTTCCTTACCCAATACCGAGGCAGGTGATAATTCCACCCGCTGGAAACCGGGGCCGGAAACGGTGATTTCCTTTGTTTCAAAGCCAACCGATGACAGTATAAGGGTAACAGGATATGTTTTCCGGGTGGAGAACTTAAAGTTCCCCTGGTCGTTGGTATAGTCGCCGTTGGGGGCTTCTTTCATGGTAACAGATACTACAGGTACTACTTCTTTGGTTACGCTGTTCCGAACATTTCCTGAAATGACAATCTGTGCGGTAGCAACAAATTGCAACCCGAACAGGCAAACCATACTTATAAAAGTGGATTTAAACATCGGCAGAACGATTTAGATGGCTTGGTTGTTAATTTTTAGTGGGCAATGAAAGGCAATGTGTGATACAGCGATATTAATAAAATACCGAAAGGGGAAGTGTTACCAGGTAAGACTTTGGGGCGAAAACAGGGCTATTAGGGGTAGAAATCAGGTGGCCGGGGTGAATCGTTCCTGGAACACCGGCAAACAGGTAGCCGATACCGGTACCGGGAGATCATGTAATCCCTCCAGCTCCAGGTAATGTCCTTTTGTATTTTTCTTAAAAAGCACCACCTTGGTAATATTCACGAGGTAAGAACGGTGTGCCCGCACAAAATGCCGGGGCGATAAATAACTTTCCAGTTTCTTCAGGGATGTTCTCACCAGCTCTTTACAAACCTGGTTACCCGACAGGTAATACACCTGTACATAATTATCTTCTGCCTTTACCAGCAGCAGCTTACCAGGATGCAGCGTTAATACAGGCTTATCATGTTCATCGCGGATCAGGATGCAGCTTTCTTCCGTTTTCACCCCTACCTGGTCTTTATCTTTCTCCAGGCTTTTGAGCTGTGCTATTTTCTCCCTGGTAAAAAACCAAAGCAGGGCTATACAATAAGGTAATGGAAAAATCAGGGAGGTATAACGGAGGGTATTGACAAATTCTGTCCAGGTAAAAAAGAAAGTATCCGTGATAGACACGTTTACGATGGTAACCAGCAGTGACACCAGCAATACTTCTCCCAAAAACCAGCAGCCATAGGTGGCATTGGTTAACTTCCTGCGCACTTTCCAGCCTGCCAGGGCAAACTGGGTGACACAGAGTACTGCTACCCCGCATAAAGTAAAAATCAGGAACAGGGGCATCAGGGCAAGGTGCTGACCTTCATACCAGATGTTAATATTAAAAGGCAGAAAAATATACATAAACAGGAAGCTGAAAATGCTGCTAAAAGCAACCAGGATCATCCTGTTGGCAATGGGATCCAGTAAAGTAAAGCGCGGTTGCTCTGCAACATATTTCGACAGCAGTGGCAAAGTAGGTATGCTTTTCATATCGTGGATGATTTTCTTCATTTAAGATAAGTAAAAAAGCTGTAATCAGAACGCAGCGGCTCCCCGTTGTAATGGCTGCATTTTTTGAGGACGCAAATATATAAGATATTATCTTACAGGCAGATTTAAACCCATCGTAAATGAACAGGGAATTTCGGATACCCGCTTTTTTCAGGATCACCTGCCTTGTCATGAGCGTAGTAATGCTGGCCATGACCGGCTATGCCATTTCCCAGATCAATGAATCGCCACTGTTCATCTTTATCACGTTTGCCTGCCTGCTACTTGCCTGGTCAATGTTTGCCTATACCCGGCTGAAGCTCACTTTTTCCGAAACGTCGCTGGACTTTACCGGCGGATGGTTCCCTCATCATGCCCCCTGGAACGAAATTCATAAAATAGAAATGACGGAAGTGGGGAAATTTATGGAGCCACAGGTTACCCTGTTTTATGGCGATAAAAAGCTGACAATTACCCGTAGCATGTTTCTAAAACGACAATACAAAGAAATATTGCTGTTATTGGAACAACGGTTGTCGCCCCACCTGTTTACAGCACAATACCAGCAGATACGACGAAAAGTGATGCGGCCTTAAAAAACCGGTACTTCTCCTGGTCGCAGTGCTTTACCCCGCTGTATTTCTGCCGCAGCAAAAGCTTTATCATCCAATGGTGTAAAGCCTTTAGGCGCTTTGTCGGCCCGTCCTTTATAGATCCCGATAAATGGTTTGGAAAATGTTTTATGGGTAACGGGGTCGGTCATACGAAAAAACTGGGGATACCAACCCTGTACCACCCGGGTATCGGGTGCAGGCTTGCTGGCGGCGGTCACCCTGTTGGCCTGTATTTTTTCCAGGGAGATCTGATCAATATCGGTGGCTGAAAAGAAGTAAACCCGGCGCCCACCCAGCTTACCGGAAGCTGCCCGCTTAAATACGCCGGCATGATGCCATTCGGAGGCAAATACTTCCAGCTCCTTTGCCGCGATCTTCGTATTAAAACGCTTCGACAGCAACGCTGCTACCTCACCGGCTTTCAGCAATCCTTTCGCTTCTGCGTCCTGGTAATTTTCAGACTTTCCCTGCCGGAGATAATGACTCATTTTCATGCGGGCAAGGTACTATTTATGCGGGAGTTCTATTCGCTTTCTTCCGACTTCATCCTCAGCAATTCTTCTTCAATATCCACCAGCTCATGGTATTTCCGGATAATTTCATGCTCCATATGCGGGTCTTTATTCAACTCATGCAATACATGGCGCTGGTGATCCAGCATTTTCAGGAATACATTTTTATATCCTTCATGGTCCATCCCCGGCCGTTTGTGCCGGATGGCAATTGCCTTACCGGCAGCCAGGTCGGTCCGCAGATCCTGAAGCTCCACGATGGCCTGCATATCGCTGGTATGGTATGCATCGAGGTATTGAATACTATGATCCACCAGCGCTTCGCGGATCTTTTCTTCCTGCTCTTCGGCAGACCATACCTTATCAGGGTCTTCCATCTTCACCCAACGGATCACCAGGGGTAAAGTTAGCCCCTGTACCACCAGGGTGAGCAGGATTACCGTAAACGTGATAAACAATACCAGGTTCCGTTGCGGAAAAGGCTGACCATTGTTCATCAACACCGGGATAGACAAGGCCGCCGCCAGCGACACCACGCCCCTCATGCCCGCCCAGCCAATAATGATGGGGCCTTTCCAGCCCGGGCGGTTGTCGGCGGTGGTAATATAGCGACTGATAAATACCGTGAACACCGAAGCGCCCAACGTGCAACACAAGCGCGTTACAATCAGGGCGACTGTAATGATACAACCATATTTAATAGCGGCGCCTATGCTCACGGTTCCCAGCTCGCGGATAATAACAGGCAGCTCCAACCCGATGAGCATAAACACGAGTCCATTCAACAGGAACCCCAGCGTAGCCCATGTATTAGCGCCCTGCAGGCGGCTGCGGTAATTAAGGATACGTATGCTGCGGGAGGAGAGGAAAAGTCCCCCGCTGACAACTGCCAGTACGCCGGAACCATGCAGCGATTCTGCCGCGATGTACATCACATAAGGCGCCGTTAGTGTCAATACTACATCCATCTGTGTGCTGGTAGGCAACCAGCGATGAATACCATAGTATACCACCGCCACCGCCAGCCCAATGACCACTCCTACTACAATGGCCACCACAAAGCTTCCCAACGCCTCGTGAAATACAAATACGCCCGTCATCACCGCTGTTTTGGCAAAGCTGAATACAATCAAACTGGAGGCATCATTCATCAGACTCTCCCCTTCCAGTATCGCAGAAATCCGTTTCGGTACTTTTACATATTTCAGGATCGTAGTGGCTGATACCGCATCGGGAGGCGATACAATGCCTCCTAACAGGAAGCCCAGTGCCAGCGTAAATCCGGGGATCAACGCCTTCGATACCACCGCCACCACCAGGGATGTAAATACAACAATGAGAAAAGCAAAGCTGGCAATCACTCTTCGCCATCGCCAAAACTCTTTCCACGACGTATACCAGGCCGCTTCATATAACAAGGGCGGCAAAAAGATCAACAGGATCAATTCCGGGTTGATTTGTATGGAAGGGAGAAAATGAAACTGGCTCACCAGGAGTCCGCCCAGCACCAGCACAATCGGGTAGGCGATCTTCAGCTGCTGCGCCAGCAGTACAAAAAACAGGATAATAAAAACGAGCAGGATATATTCGATGACCGATGTAAGCATATGACGACTTGCTTTTACCATATTTCCCGGCAGGGTTACACCCGACGGGTATAACCAAAATACTGTATTTCCGGGAGATAATCTTGTCTAAGCCATATGCCGGTGATTGATTATTTGTTCAACCATACCACCTTTTGTTCCGGTGCATGTTCCTGTCCGATTATATCGCGGTACAAATCGGGACGCCGCGCCTTGATATACCGGGAACCGCCCGCCTGTGTGAGCTTTTCGGGGTTGATGGTAGCGGTAATAATATCGTTGCCCAGGGTGCGGCATTCCGCGATTACATCTCCAAAAGGATCTATTACCATGGCACAACCATTTTTTAACTGGTCGTCATCCATACCAATGGGGTTGGAAAAAACTACGTATACAGCATTATCGTAGGCCCGTGCCGGCAACCATTTCATGAGCCAGTCGCGCCCCTTCATACCATCAAATTCCAGTCGCACAGAGGTAGGATCTGTTTCCCGGCGCTCCCACAGCACAGGATCCACAAACCCGGCCCCCGGGCGGGTGGAAGGCGTACACATCGTTACATGCGGCATGAAAATGATATCGGCACCCAGCAAGCGGGTGGCCCGCACATTTTCGATGATATTGTTATCATAACAAATCAGGATACCACATTTCCAGCCCTGGATCTCAAAAATGCAATAGGCATCTCCCGGCGTAAGATGAGGATTAATGAAAGGATGCAATTTCCGGTATTTGGCCACCAGCCCATTTTTATCTACACATACATAGGCCTTGAACAGGCGCTGTTGCTCATCTTTCTCAAATAAGCCGGCCAGCACCACGATATTGTGGCGGGTGGCTATTTCCTGAAGCCGCGCTATGCTGGGACCCTGGGGTATAAATTCCGCCAGCTCCAGCATTTGTTCTTTACTAAGGTTTCGGGCAAAAGTGTAGCCGGTAATGGCGCATTCATGAAAGGCAATGACGCTGGCACCCTCGCTGGCGGCTTTCTCCGCCAGTTTTTCGATTACAGAGAGATTATAACTTTTATCACCGCTCTTATTCTCAAACTGCGCGGTGGCAATCTTTATATTGTTCATGGCTATCTGGTTATAGCACAAAACTAATGGCTCCCTTTTTGGGAAAAATGTACAAATCCGACAAAAGCATTTTTCTTAAACGCCGGGTGACCGAAACGCCAGGAAGTTGACCGCCAGCGGGTGTACCTGGTGCCGGTATTGAGAAGGGGTGAGTCCGGTATATTTTTTAAACTCCCGGATCAGGTGCGGCTGATCAGCATAACCCGCATCATACGCCAGGGAGGTAAGGTGTGTGGAAGATGGCGACGTTTTCAGACAGCGGAGGAATACATGCAGCTTTACAATCCCCGCAAACTGTTTAGGAGAAACGCCGATGCCGGCGGTAAATGCCCGCTCCAATTTTCGTTCGTGGCAGCCCGTTAGTTGAGTAAGCTGCTGTACCGTTACCAGGCCCTTGCTGGTGGCAATAAAGCGCATAGCGGCAGTTACGGGCGACTGCACCGGAAAACTTTTCCCCGACAACCATGTACCGAAAAAGTCTTCCACCATCCGGATCTTTTCGGAGATATCGGGTTGTTCGAGTAGTCTGTCATATAAAGTTCCTGCGGCAGAACCGAATAGTTCGGCTGTTGGTAAAATATCGTCTTTGAGTTCACCGGAAGGGATGCCTAGCAGGCTGTAAACAGCATGTGCGTGAAACACCACAATCATCAGGGAAATATGTCCATGGCCATACAGGTCACGGAAAGCATTTACCTGTCCGTATACAAAGCTATCCGGTAAATAAGCGGGTGTACCGTCGGGGGTAAATCCGCGGATCAGCCGGTCTTTAAACGAAAATACCCAGCCCGTATGCCCATCGGCAAATAACCGGAGCTGCTTTACCGCTTCCGTGGTCGTTTCCAGGAAAAGATAGTGTTTAATAAAACCAGATAGCGCTATGGATGGAGGTACCTGCATATAACGCTGCAAATATACAGCGACTTTAGCTGGCAGCTTATTCGTACATGGCGTTTATTTCTTTTTCGAATTGTTGCTCTACCACTTTTCTCCTGAGCGAGAGTTTAGGCGTGAGAATACCGTTATCGACGGTCCATTCGCCGGGGAGCAGCGTAAATTTCTTTACCTGTTCAACGTGTCCGAAGAGGGGGTTGTAGCGGTCCACCTGCTCCTGGATCAGCTGAATGGCAGCCGGCAATTTGATCAGCTCGCGGTTATCATCTGGTAGCGCAATGCCCTGGCTGGCCAATCGGTTCCGCACCTGGTCGAAGCCAGGTACAATCAGTGCCGACACGAACTTACGGCCGGGGCCTACGATCATCATCTGCGCGATGAAAGGGCTTTCCCGCATCTTATTTTCAATAGCCTGTGGCGCCACATATTTTCCACCGGAAGTTTTAAAGATTTCCTTTTTCCGGTCGGTGATTTTTAAGAAGCGGTTTTCTACGCAAACACCTATATCGCCGGTGGCCAACCAGCCATCCGGTGAAATAACGGCCGCCGTTTGTTCAGGCTTTTTGTAATAGCCCAACATGATATTGGGGCCGCGGCAAATAATTTCTCCATCTTCGGCCAGCTTTACTTCTATGTCATCGATCAGCGTACCTACGGTGCCAATGCGGCGGTCTTTACTTTCGATACGGTTCACAGAAATAACCGGTGAGGTTTCCGTTAGGCCATAACCTTCCATGACGATAATACCGGCGGCAGTAAAAATACGGATAAGTTTTTCCTGCATGGCGGCCGATCCGCTCACAATGGCATCTACCCTGCCACCCAGCGCTTCCCGCCACTTATTAAAGATGAGTTTATTGGCCAGGGCCAGCTGCACGCGATAAAAAATGCTGCCCCGGTTTATGTTGTCATATCGCTTGCCTAAGTCGACTGCCCAAAAGAACAGCGCCCGTTTGATCCCCTTCAACTCCATGCCTTTTGCCATAATCCTTTCGTACACTTTTTCCAGTAACCGGGGCACACAGGTAAATATCATTGGTTTTATCTCTCTGAGATTATCTCCAATGGTATCCATACTTTCGGCGTAGTAAATACTGAGACCCGCCTGTATATAGATATACGTCACTGTTTTTTCGAAGATGTGGTTCAGCGGTAAAAAGCTGAGGCAGCGATCATCTTTGCGGGCAAACGAAAATGCCGGCATGGAGCCTATAACATTGCTCACAATGTTGCGGTGCGTGAGCATCACTCCCTTGGGAGTACCGGTGGTGCCGGAGGTATAGATGATGGTCGCTACCGTTTCGCCGGTAATGCGGTCGCATACAGCTTTTCGTTTGGCTTCACCGGCCGGCGAAGCGGTGAGTGTTTTCCAATGCTTTACACCGGGCACTTCATCAAACGTGTATACATGGGTGAGTGTAGGAATATCTTTAAACGCTGGCTGGAAGCGGTCGTACAGCTCTTTACCGGCAAAGATCATGATGCGTACCTCTGCTTCGTTGAGGATCAGTGCAAATTCGGTGGGACTGATCGTTGGATAAATGGGCGTGAGTATGGCCCCGGTTTGCTGAACACCCAGATCTGCAATAATCCACTCCGGCCTGTTTTGCGACACGAGGGCTATTTTCTCTTGTTTCTCCGGCAGCAATTCATCATTTTGTATCCCCAATTCCAGTAATCCATCGGCAAAAGCGGCTGCCTGTTCCATTACTTCCCGGCAAGTGAGGGTTTGCCAGGTGCCATTTACTTTTGAGGCAAGCATAATGCTGTTGGGACGTGCGGTGGCCTGCGCTGCGGCCAGATCAAATAACCTGTTCATATGATAACATTGTTTCGTGGACTCCTGACCGATAATAAATAAGTATAGGTGCTGCTCATCCGGATGATTACAGTGATAACAGTTGGGCCGGTATTTGACTCCCGGCCATTCTTCCAAAAATAATTATTCCCTGCTAAACTTTAGCTGAATTTTCACTTTTCTTCTTTTACGCGGTCCGCGCGGAATGTGCCGTTTGGTTGCATTAATTTTACTGCCGTCACCTGGTCTCCTTCTTCCTCAAAATTCAGTTTATAGTTCTTTAGTTCCTTTACCCTGAAAAGGTGACCATCTTCCGCTTCCAGCGTGAAAGTGGGTTGTCCGGGTACATACACCTGCAACACGTTATTGGCGGCAAGTTTAATGGTAATAGAGAATCCTTCACTTTTATACTGGCCGGTAAATTTCCTGAGCGTATCCGGTGATAGCGTTACCGTTTTGCCTACCCGGTCGAAGATAACCGGCCCGCCAGCGGGATCGAAGGAGAATTGCAGCTGGTCCACTTCGCCGGTGGTGGCCAGGAGAAATTGTACCCGCATATTGGATTTGTATTTCACATCGATCACCGAGTCGGCCGCATTGAACGGGGAAAAGATATCATAGTTTTCGTGGTACAGGTACCAGGTGATATAGGGGAACCTGGCATATAAGGAATCATTTTTTACATAGAGGTCAAAATACCCATAGGCATCATTCTTATACTGACCGGCGAAAGCCGATAACGGATGGGACGCCGGGTGTGGGGTAAAGGTGGAATCTTTTTCCGGCCCCAGGCCGTCGTTCTGTTTAGGCTTGGGCTTCTCTCTCTTAGTGGTATTGATACCCATCAGGTGATCAGAAACCAGGTCTGTCACCAGGGTAGGCACGGGAGAATTCTGCTGGTTGCTGAGTACCACGATGCCGATGCTATCAGTAGGGTAAAAGGCCATCAGTGCGGTGAACCCATCTATGTTGCCGCCATGTTCCACGCGGTAATGTCCCCGGTAGGAAAACAGCATCCAGGCAAAGCCATAGTTGAGGAACTGGGAATAAGTGGATTTGCTGTCCGGCAAGTTTCCCGATACGACCATTTGAGAGGAAATCGCATCTTTTACATAGCTGGCCGGGAGAATTTCTTTTTTATTGTAGGTGCCTCCATTGATCCAGGTGATCAGCCATTTCGACATATCCATTACCGTGCTGTTGATAGCGCCTGCCGGGCCCATAGCGGTAATGGGATGATATTTCATTTCCTTGATCGTGTTTTTATCATCTACCTCGTATCCAAGGGAGCGCTCGGGGGCGGCGGCTAAGGCCACGGTACCGATAGACGATGCCTGCATGTCCAGGGGTTCAAAAATCTGGCTGCTGATATTTTGTTCCCATGATTTGCCGGTAAGCTGCTCTGTCACCATGCCCTGCACCATAAACATGAAGTTATTGTATTGCCAGCGGGCGCGCAGCGGACAATCGGGCTTCATGTAATACATCCGTTTCAGGAGCGTATCCCGAGAGTCGGTGCCAAACAGGTACCAGGCCATATCATAGCGGGAATAGCCGGTACGGTGGCACATCATATCGCGGAGGGTTAACTGGTGGTCGAGGTCGGGGTTATTGAAATGCAGCGCTGGCAGGTAAGTAGTGGCCGGTTTATCGAAATCTACTTTTCCCTGCTGCCGCAGATTGCCCAGCAGCGCGCTGGTAAAGGATTTGGTACAGGAGCCGATGGCAAAACGGGTATCAGGAGTAACCGGCAGCCTGGCGGCCTGGTCGCGGTAGCCAAACCCTTTGGCATATACCACTTTATTTTTTTCTACAACGGCAACAGCGAATCCGGCGGTATGGGTTTCTGCCAGCATTTGTGTGAGCGCGGGTTCCAGCCTGGAGAGGGTGCCAATTCTGTCTGATAGCTGCGCATGGGCGGTTGTTGTTAATCCAAGGCAAACAAGGCTAGCGATGGAGCGCTGAAGGGATGAAAATTTCATGCAGTATAATTATTCCCTGAATCTAGCGGGAATTATTTAATAATTACATTAATGTTTACCTAAATAAAGCAATGCCTCCGGGAGGAATGTCTATTTCAGGTAATATACTATTATATATGGGTAATCCACCATACTGCGTGCATTAAAAGAAATGTTACTTTAGTTTACACTTTGCTATGATCAACGTCAACCAGCTTTACACATCCTTTTGGGTCATGGGGGATCTTTCCGCGTTTAAGGAAATGATGAGGGCATTTACGCCTTCATTAAAGTATTTCGCGTATAGTATTGTAGGTAATGAGGAAGAAGCGGAAGAGATTGTAGCCGATGTATTTATTAAAGTATGGGAGCAACGGCAACAGGTAGCCTGCCCGCAGAACGTTCGTTATTACCTGTTTAAAGCCGTTAAAAATACGGCATTGAACTACCTGAAAAGTCAGGGACGCCGCGAGGCCCAGCATGCTGCCTGGGAAATACAGGTGAACCGCCACCACCACCGCAATCCGGAAGCCATTATGATCAGCAAGGAGCACCTGGATCTTATACAGGCTGCTATACGGTCGCTGCCGCCCCGCTGCCGGCAGATATTCGTTCTCGTAAAAGAAGAAGGGCTCTCCTATGAAGAAGTAGCTACGTTGCTCGATATTTCCAAAGCCACTGTAAATGTACAGATGACCCTGGCCCTGAAAAAAATGTGGCTGTCCCTGGGCACTACCCTCCTCTACTCCTACTCCTGAAAAATTTTTTCGTTTCGCTTAATTGTTTTTTGTTTGGGTGTTGTCTTTATAACATATCCATGAATCATTATATCTTGAATAAATGACCAAACGGCTATGGGAGTTACTGTCCTTGCATTGGAACAATGAGATTTCCGATGAGGAAAAGGCAGAACTGGATGAGTTGTTATTGCAGCATCCGGGCGACTGGCTTCGGTCGGGGATGCTAAACCAGCTTTCGTTCAGCAGAAAACCTGCGGAAGACGAGGACGAAGCTACTGCGCGCCTGATGGATAAGGTTACGCAGGCCATTACTGCGGAGCCTCCGGCAGCTGTGCCGCCACGTCGCAAATGGCCGGTACTTAAAATGCTGATGGGCTTTTTATTTATGCTGGGCTGTGCCGGCGCCCTATGGGGTTACCTCTATGGCGGGAAACAGCATGGATATAAAATAGTAAGCACCGATGCGGGGATGCGAACCAAAATCCGCTTGCCGGATGGCAGCACCATCTGGCTCAATGCCGGCAGCACACTGCGTTATCCCGCTAAAATGGATAAGCATCAGCGGGAGGTATACCTGAGCGGGGAAGGATTTTTCGATGTTAAACATGCGGCCAACCGGCCTTTTATTATCCATGCCGCTACCATGGACATCCGGGTGCTGGGTACTTCTTTCAATGTACGTTCTTATAAAGAGGAAGATTTTGAAGAAACAGCCGTGATATCCGGTGCAGTGGAGGTAATATTAAAAGAGGGGCAACAGCGGCTCAAAGTAGCGCCCAACGAAAAAGTAATAGTGCGTACAGGAGCAGCGCCTTCCGGGAGAAATATTGGCGTAGCCCGGGAGCAAACAAACAACATGGCAGTGGAACGCCAACCATTGTCGCCTATTTCAACGGCCGACAGTACACATGTGCTGGAAACCGCCTGGATCAATAACCAGCTGATATTCCGCAATGAAACATTGCAAAGCCTGGCACTCCGGCTGGAACGCTGGTATGGCGTTAAAATCATTATCCGGGATTCAGAGCTGGCAGGCCTGCGGTTTTCTGGCCGCGCCGACAACGTATCAGTAGAAAAACTATTAAACATCTTACAAGAAATTCAGCCATTCAAATATTCCATCCAGGACGATATCATAACAATTAACTAAAATCCAGCTATGATGCACGTTATCATGATTGGGGAGCGACCTCCCTAGTGGGAAAGCTATGCCCGGAATTTCCCGGTGTTTTATTCCATGTTTCACATTTTAAAAGTATTCATAAGAATTCTACAGGTTATGAAAATAGCAACCAAACTAATTTCGTTTGCAGTGCCATGTAATGGAAGTAAATTGCTACTCATGTTCAAGTTTACTGGTGTTCTACTCTTCTTATTCTTTCAGGCTTCGGCAGCCGGATATTCACAAAACAACCTGTCGCTCTCCTTTGTAAAAGCAGATGCAGAAAAAGTATTCCGTTATCTCGAAAAAAAATCGGGCTTCACCTTCTACTACAGCAATAGCGACATAGAAAAGCTACCCAAGCTGACACTCACCATGGAAAAGGCCGACATCAAGGCGGTGCTGGATGAAATCACCCACCAAACGGGATTACATTACAGCATCCTGGAAAACAATATGGTGGTGCTAAAAAACGCTGCAGAACAAATCCGCAGCAAAAAAATCAGCGGGAAAGTGGTAGATGAAAAAGGGAATCCCCTGCCCAATATTACCGTACAGATCAAAGGCACTACACAGGGCGCCCTCACCTCCCCGGAAGGATTGTTTTCACTGGAAGTACCCGACAACGCAGTCCTCGTTATTTCCGCCATCGGCTTTCTCCGCCAGGAAGTAGTAGTAGGCGATCAGCGCCAGCTCACTATCACGCTGAGAGAAGATGTGGCCGGGTTGAATGAAGTAGTGGTAGTAGGCTACGGCACCCAGGAAAAACATAAGCTCACCAGTGCCGTAGCAACGATATCGGGGGCCGACCTCAACAAACGCGTAGCCACCAATCCCGCCTCCCTCCTGCAAGGCCAGCTACCGGGCTTACAGGTAACACAGGGATCGGGCGAACCAGGCAATGAAAATGTGCAACTGCGGATCCGCGGCGTGAGCACCTTCAGTGGCGCCGGCAACGATCCATTAGTGATCATCGACGGACTACCCGGCAACATGAGCATCTTAAATCCTAACGACATTGAATCGGTATCGGTGCTAAAAGATGCGGCATCTGCTGCTATCTATGGATCACGCGGCGCCAACGGCGTGATCGTGGTGAAAACGAAGAAAGGGAAAGGAGGCTTTTCTTTGAGCTACAATTACAACCTCGGTATTTCCAAAGCCGCCAAACTCCCTGATATCATTACCAACTCAGCCGAATACATGCAGTTGTCGAATGAAGCCCGCACCAATTCCGGCCTGGCCCCCCTTTACACCCAACAGCAAATTGACCTCTATCAAAATGCTACCGACCGTGTTAAATATCCTAACCACAACTGGTTGGATGATATTTTCCAAACCGCATATACCCAGAATCACTACCTGAACATGAGCGGCGGTAAAGACAATACCAACTATAGCCTGGGTGTGGGCATCAGCACGCAGCCCGGCGTATTGATTGGCTTCGACTATAAAAAATATACGCTCGACCTCGGCCTGAGCTCCAGGGTGAATAAAAGAATCACTGTAGGCGCCAATGTACAAATGCGCTATGCCGACAGAAAATATCCCGAAAACGGGGCAGGCGATATGTTCCTGTCTGCGCTGGCACAATCACCGCTGTACCCCGCCTCTGTAGATGGTAAATGGATCAAAAAAGCCTACTCTAATGAACTGGGCAACAAAAACCCGGTGGCCATTGTACAGGAAGATATCCGTGTAAGAACAAGCGACTACTATGCACAAGGCAACCTGTCGCTCGATGTAGATATCGTGGATGGATTGAGATGGGAAAACAAGGCCGGTATGAACTACGACAACTACAAGTACAACGACTTCCGCCCTACAATTCCTACTTATTATTTCAGCGACATGAGTCCCGCCGGATTGCTCGACGATGGTACTCCCGGCCTCACCGTGGGCAATATGGGGTATCTCTACACCGTGTATTATTCCCAATTCACCTACAAGAAGAAATTCGGAGACCACCAGTTATCCGCACTGGCCGGTTATCAGCAGGAGCTGAATAAAGCAGATACTTTGGGCGCCAGCCGTACGCAGTTTCCCACCAACCTGCTGCGGGAATTGAATGCCGGGCCACAAGATGGACAAGCCAACAACGGTACATCAGGACAATGGGGTATCCGCTCCTTTTATGGTAATGTCAATTATGACTATGCAGATAAATACCTGTTTGGCGCCAGCGTAAGGTACGATGGTACTTCCAGGTTGCCTTCCAACACGCGCTGGGGTTTATTTTATTCCTTCTCCGGCGCCTGGAGAATATCTTCAGCAGCATTTATGAAAGAGGTGTCCTGGATCAATGACCTGAAGTTAAGAGCATCCTGGGGACAATTAGGTAATCAGAACATTGGTACCTATCCTTACCAATCCACCCTCGACAATACGCCTTATGTATTTGGCACCAGCATTGCCACCGGCTTCAATGGCCGCCAGGTCATTGATCCGGGACTTTCCTGGGAAACCACACGGGTACTGGATTTAGGATTGAACCTGACCGCGCTGAATAATAAACTCAACTTTACCGCCGACTGGTTCAATAAATATACTTTTGATATTCTCCGCACCTCACAAGTACCGCTGTGGTTAGGATTACAACCACCTGTTATCAACAACGGCGCTGTAAGAAACAAGGGCGTGGAATTTAGCGTACAGTATAACGACCGCATCGGGAAAAATTTCACCTGGTATATAGGCGGTAATTTCCAGGCATATAAAAATATGCTGGAGAAATTTGGCAAAAGAGAAATCAGCAGCACCACCATCCGGGAAGAAGGCCATCCCCTGGATGAATTTTACCTGTATACCTGGGATGGCATTTTCCAGAGTGCAGATGAAATTGCCAAATCGCCCAAACAGCCTGTCACACCTACTCCCGGCGATCTGAAAATAAAAGACATCAATAACGACGGCGTGATTGATGATAAAGACCGCACTTACATCAAAGGAAAATATCCTTCTTTCCAGTATGCCATTAACCTGGGCGCCTCCTGGAAAAATTTTGACCTGAGTGCTCAACTGTATGCGTCCGAAGGACAGAAAATTTATGTGAACGGCTGGGGTATAGAACCCTTCAGACAGGGCTCTGTTCCGACCACTGCGTGGAGAGACCGCTGGACGCCAACGAATCATACCAACACGATGCCCAAAATTTATGTAGCCGATGGTTATAAACCCGTACAGAATTACGCATCCACCTATTTCCTAAAAGATGCGTCTTTCCTGCGTTTGAGGAATGTACAGCTGGGCTATAATTTACCTGCCCCTATGCTGAAACAGGTAGGTATTAAATCGCTCCGCGTATATTTCACTGCCGACAACGTATTTACCATCAGCAAATTTCCCGGACTGGACCCGGAACGTGTAAGCAGCGGCAACTATGTTACCTACCCGCAAACAAAGACCTACACCTTTGGCGCGATGGTACAGTTTTAATTTCTTCCTGTTAAATGATTAGTTATGAAAAAATATCAGCAGTTATTAATATTAGTAGGAATAGCGATGATCATAGGCAGCGGCTGTGGTAAAAATGTGCTCGATGTAACGCCGCCGGATAAGCTGGCCTCCTCCCTGTTCTGGAAAACGCCCGATGATGCCGATAAGGCACTCACCGGTTTGTATAATACCTTATACGCCAGCAGTGGTGGGTATGCTACCTCCCAATACACGGTATTTGCCTGGGATAACTTTACAGATGATTCCTATGGGCAATACAACTACGGCGGTGGCCTCGATGCACTGACCGGGGGTATTACGCCACAGTCGGGCGATTTTGTATTATCGTATTATACCAACTGTTACCAGGCTATTGCCTCTGTGAATAGCTTCCTCGCTAACGTAGACAAAGTGCTGAGTGGTGACAAACTTACCCAATACAAGGGAGAAGCTTATTTCCTGCGGGCATTCAACTACTTCTGGCTGGCACAACTTTATGGTAATACCGTAATAGTAACAGAAGACCCATTCAGCCTCGACTATAAATCCAGCCGGGCAAAATCAGATCGTGATGCCGTGCTGAAGCAAGTGCTGACCGACCTTGATGCAGCTATTGCCGCCCTGCCTGACGATGCCTATGGTAACGGACATGCTGTAAAGAGCACTGCCCAGGGATATAAAGTACGGGTATTGCTTTTCCAGAAAAACTATGCTGCTGCAGCGGCACTGGCGCAGCAAATCATTACCGGCAACAAATATTCGCTGAATCCCAGCTATGCCGGCAACTTCTATAAGCCTGATCAGAATAACAGTAAGGAGATCATGTTTTCCGTGAAGTACCTGCGTCCCAATATCCTGCACCAGGATGTGGCCATTTCCGTGAACCTGCAACGCTGGAAGGGAGAACAAGGCACCCAGGATCTAATCAACGAATACGAAGCCGCTGATGGCAAAGATACCGCTTCCTCTGCGGTGTATGTACCTGGCAAACCATACGAACACCGTGATCCGCGTATGCGCCAGACTTTCTTCTTCCCCGGCGATACCAAAGCACAAGGCTGGCCATTTACCGGCGCCTTAGCCATTGCCACCCCGGGTAAAGACAGCTGGACCACCGGCTACTATGCGGTAAAGAAATGGCTGGACCCTTCCCTCGTAGACCCTGACTATGGTACCATTGATGATAATGATTTTGTATTGCTGCGTTTTGCCGACGTGTTGCTCATGTATGCCGAAGCCCAGAATGAAGTGGCTGGTCCTGACGCCTCCGTGTATTCCGCTATTAAACTGGTGAGAAACCGCAGCAATATGCCCGACTTACCAGCGGGCTTGTCGCAAACCCAGATGCGAGCCAAGATCCGGCATGAAAGAAGAGTGGAATTTGCCCTGGAAGGACTCCGCTACTTCGACCTGAGAAGGTGGGGAATTGCTGCCCAGAAACTGAATGGATTTGTGCCTAATCCGCTACAGCCCACTATCAAAACCAAGTATCTGCCCCAGTATGATTTCTGGCCTATTCCGCAAACGGAGATAGATAGAAATGCCCCTGTGTTGATACAGAATTCAGGATATTAATATCACGTATAAAACAAATGGGAGTAACGCTGAATGTGTTACTCCCATTTGTTTTATACAACTGTCATGTAATCTACCATTTGTTATAAGGCATCGTTGTCAGATTGGCATTATAATACCGGGCATCTGCCGTCACTTCTTCCGATACCCACACTGGTCGTTCAAAAGATTCATCTTCGCTTTTCAGCTCTATCTCTGCCACGATCAAACCGGCATTGTCCCCCAGGAATTCATCTATCTCCCAAACTTTATCCTTGTAGGTAAGGGTATACCTGATCTTCGACAGCTCAGCGATCGCAAACTGGTCTAACAAAGCGCTGGCTTCGTCCATCGGTATTTCATATTCAAATTCTGCCCGGGTAGCGCCGGTAGTCTTCCCCTTGATGGTCAAAAAACCCTTGGTGGGTGTGAGGCGCACCCGGATCGTTTTATGCGGGTCCAGCAGCAGGTATCCCTGCCTGTAATGTTCTCCCACAGGCTTTTCTGCCTGCTGCCATTGCGTTGCGTTTACCAAAAACTTCCTTTCTATTTCCTGTCCCATTCCTGGTTATTTTTATTGATGAGGCGATCTATTCGTGCTTTTTGCCGCAGATGATGTTGCATATGCATGGTGGTAAACTGTAACCATTCTGCTGCGCTAAAGAAATGTAATCCGGGGTGCATGGTTTTGCCCCGGGATTGTATAATATCGGTAGCCGATAATAGTTGTTGTACTTCGCGCTTTACCTGCTCCAATCCCTGTAACAGTACAACTCTGTCCACCGGCTGCGGTACGCTGTCGTAAGTAGCCGGACCGGTTATCAACACATCGGGAAATCCCTCTTGTGCGAAAATAGCTTTGGCATCAGGATGCATCTCTTTATCGCTGTTCCCGGTAGCCAGTAAGGCGGCCTTCATTTGTTCGATATGATATGTAGTATCGTCGATGAGGTGCATGTATAGCTGTCCCAATGACCAGGCTCCTGGCGCCGGCGACTGCAACAATTGTTCCAGGGAGTAGTGGTCCAGGAAAGCCATCCATTGATCAATGGTGTCATTAAAACGCTGTAGTAATAGCTGGTGTGATATCATGCAATGGTATCAAAATTCATGAATTTAATCTACTAATCCGTCGTCACGCAGTTTGTCGAAAGCCATTAACACTCCTGCTACCTGGTGGGCTTCCATTTGATAGCTGGCAGGTGTAAAGTAACGCAGGGCGCCGATTTCAGCAGAAGGAACAGGCTCCTGTTCCAGCTCATGCAAAAAACAATGTTGTCTCATTTCCAGGTTATCCTCACCAAAAGCAGGAGCCGTAATGAAGTAATACCATTGCAGGCTATCTGCCGGCAAATGGATATTCAGCTCTTCATTAATTTCCCGTTGCAGGGCTGCCACCGCTGTTTCTCCCGGATCTACTTTTCCTCCCGGCAAATACCAGGCGCCTTTATTATTACTATAGGCGAGCAATAGCCGACGGTTTTTTATCACAATCAGGCCCGCACAATCTATATGTTTCATGGTGTAAAAATAAGAAAGCTACCTGTTTAAATGACTGGAAGTATTATTTCGGGAATATATCCAGCCTTGAAAGCCCGGATGATGGAAGCCGGCGTTAACACGGTTCCTGTTTCGTTAGGGCTGATGGCTATAGGTGCACCATAACCGAAAGGCGACCAGGGATAAGCCATCTGCCGGAATACCAGGCAGGGCTGTTCGTTTATGACGATAAAAGCGCCATCCGGCAGTTGACCAAAAGTGTCTTCATAGGTGACTTTTTCCTTCGTTCGGTTGATCCTTTCCTGGTGTAAAATTTTATCTATTTCCTGTATCGATACTTCCGCGGTAAATCCATATTGGGGATTACCCGCCAGCCAGCAGGATTTAAAATGCTGGTAAGCGGAGCGCCTGCATTCAAAGCAGGGACGATGCCCTGCGGAGAAGGCGGTGGCTTCATCCAGGAAAAATAATTCTGTATAGCGACCGGGCGTCATCACCGTTCTTTTGCGGTTTTTGAATTGCAGTACGCAGGTGATCCAGGCGGTGGATTTATATGCCCGGCAAATATGTTGCTGCTCATCGTGCAATATGCCCCGATTGCCCATCCAGCCGCCGCGGGCACTGGTTTTAATGAGGTAGCCGAATGGGTCTACCCTGTTTTGTAACATACCCATCACATTTTATCCTATTGAATGTAAGAAAGTTTTACCGTTTCGAAACGGCGTACAGGTGTTCGGGGATTTGTGCCAATACTGATTCTTCCAATCTCTCCCCTAACCCGTACAGTTGCTGAAAGCTCATGAGCAAGGGCCGCCATTTATCCGGATCTACGCGGTTAGGATGCCCATCCATCCCGATACTGGGGTGGAGGTGCACCCGGATAATATCCAGGTGGAAGATGCATATACTTTGCGTGGCGCCCAGGGAATGTACTGCCGACACTGTGGCTTCGAGGTGTACGGGGCATTCTGCTACACGGGGTGCAGGTACTTTGTCGGCAGGCAATGTGTAAAACCAGCTGTTTCGAATTTATGGGGTTCAAACCGGTAGCCTCTTTGCTGTTTCCGTTCCGGAACCGGGTTAGTACCAGTGGTGAGTGCCAGGCGGTTTACGCCGGCCACTTCCTTTACCGAAGGGAGGTTGAGTACACAGCTGCGGGTGCGCAACAGGTTTTCGGTCGTTTTGGATGAGGCTCCCAGTCCCAATACACATTGTTGTCCCAGCCAGAATGCCGATGACATGGGCGCAAGGTTAGCTGATCCATCTTCATTGAGGGTGCTGATTAATACGACCGGTGTTCCGAAATAGAGGATAGCCGGTTCACTGACTACATGCATAACGTCTGTTTTTACAGTAAAGGTGACGTTTGCACCGGGGGTACACAACCCGTTTCTTGCGGAGATGTACCGGCTTATAGCACATCTATCTTCCGCTGCATAGTCCGTTTATCCGTGTCCGTTATTGCCAGCTGGTAAGCCCGTTGAAAATGCTCGCGGGCCTTATTGGGGTTAGTACTGCTATACAGTTCTCCCAGCAGGGCAAAATAAAAGTGATTGTTTTCCAGCTTCAATTTTTCCGCTTCGGTAATAGCAATGGCGGCGCCGTGTACCTTAGCGAGTGCATAGGTTCTGTTGAGCGCGGCAATAGGAGAATAAGCTACCTGGAGCAGGCGGTTGTAGAGTTGCAGCACCTGTTCCCATTTTTCGGGCGTATCATTTTTTTGTGTGCTCCAGTAAGCTATCGCCGCTTCGAGATGATAACGGGAAAGCCGTTGTCCCTCCGAAGCCCGGTGCAGGAACCATGCTCCACGGCCTATTAATTCCTGGTTCCAGCGGGTTTCGTCCTGGTCGTGGTACAGTATAATTTCCCCATTGTCGCTTTTACGGGCTTCAAACCGGGAAGCATGAAAACACATCAAAGCAAACAGCGCATTCACTTCTGGCTGGTTGGTGGCTTCGTATTCAATCAATAAATAGGTGAGCCGCATCGCTTCCAGGCAAAGGTCTTCCCGTAGTACAGCGTCCTGGCTTTCCGAGTAGTAGCCTTCATTAAACAGCAGGTACAAAGTAGTGAGCACCGCATCGAGGCGTTGATTGATTTCCGTTGGTGCGGGGAACTCGATGGGAATTTTCTCTTCTCTTAACTTCTCTTTTGCCCGGAATAACCTTTTATTGATAACTTCCTTGTTCGTTAAAAAAGCGGTGGCAATTTCAGGAATCCCAAAACCACAGAGGATGCGAAGGGCCAATCCTATCTGGGCTTCCACCGGGATAGCGGGGTGACAGATAGCAAACAACATCTGTAGCTGGCTGTCTGTAATATTTTTTTCCGAGAGATTGATATCCAGCTGTTCACTGTCGGTTGCCGCGGCCTTCATCTGCGGGGCTATTTTTTCTGCAAAGTGCTGGTTACGTAAAAGATAATTCCTGGTTTTATTTTTTGCCACCAGGTACAACCAGGCTACCGGGTTCTCCGGAATACCCTTATAGGGCCATACTTCCAGGGCAGATAAAAACGTTTCGCCTGCGATATCTTCCGCTACGGCGATGTTTTCTATTCCGAAAGCCTTGCAGAGCACCGCAGTGATCTTTCGAAATTCTGTCCTGAATAAATGTGGTATTAAGGCGGGTTGTTCCATGACATAAAAATAAAACAGTCCCGGTAACCTTGCTACCGGGACTAACTTCTCTTTTAATGTACGCCGTCACCTTTAGCGATCTGCCGTACCTCCACCGTATTACCGTCGCCCTGCAAAATGGGGCAGCCCTTTGCAAACTCCACAGCTTCTTCCACAGAACCAGCTTTTACGATAATGTAGCCTCCAATGGTTTCCTTTATTTCGCCAAAAGGGCCGTTGGTCACGGTTCTATTGGCATGTACCACCCGGGCATCTGCAAAAGGAAGGCCATTACCGCCTACAAATTTGTTTTGTGCGGCGATACCGCCGATCCAATCCATGGTTTGTTTCATCCATATCTGGTTTTGTTCCGGAGAGGCTATCTTATGGCCGTCTTCGTGTCTGAAAATCAGGATAAACTCTTGCATTGTTGTACGTTTTAATGTTATACCTGTATAACAAATGGTTTTGGACGGATTGGACAAGGCATTGGATTTTTTTTCGGCCGCCGGCCGCAGCCGTATAAGTATTTGTAAGGGGAAGGTAGAAAATTTTCCAAAAAACTTGCATCCTTAAACGTTTAAGCATATTTTTAACTAATGAAGAAAGTCTCACTAAAAGATATTGCAACCGCAGCGGGCGTATCTACTGCCCTGGTATCTTATGTGCTGACCAACAAAGAAAAAGAGGCCCGGGTAGGAGAAGAAATTGCGAAGAAGATCCGGGAAATTGCCCGGAAGCTGAACTATCAGCCCAATTATATTGCCCGCAGCCTGAAGAGCGGGCGTTCTTTTACCATTGGATTGATCGTAGCGGATATTTCCAACCCATTCTTCGGCAATATTGCCCGGACCATTGAAGATGAAGCCAAGCGGAATAATTACACCGTTATTTTTGGCAGCTCTGATGAAAATGCCGCTAAGTCGGGCGACCTGGTAAATGTGTTGTTGAACCGGCAGGTAGATGGATTGATCATTACTCCTGCCGAAGGGTCGGAGCAACAGCTCCGGCAACTGCAGGCGCAAAATATTCCCTTTGTACTGATCGACCGTTTTTTTCCGGACATAACTGCCAGCCACATTACGGTGGATAATTACCAGGGGGCTAAGAAAGCGGTGGAGCACCTGATCCGTAAAGGCAGGCAGCGGATAGGCATGATTGCGTATAAAACGACCCTGCATCATATCAGTGAGCGCAAACGCGGCTACCAGGAGGCCTTGCAGACACATGGATATAGCGCCGGCCGCAGCCTGCTGAAAACTGCCCGCTATTCGCATCTCAAAGAAGATATGCAACTGGCCATCGATCAGCTGCTCAACAGCCGCCATCGCGCCGACGCCATCTTCTTTGCCACCAACAGCCTGGCCATAGAGGGGTTGAAATATATCAATGAACGGGGTATCCGTATCCCCGATGAACTGGCCATCATCACGTTCGATGAAACGGATGCGCTGGACCTGTTCTACTGTCCCGTTACCTTTGTACGGCAACCTATCCCCGAAATGGGTAAAGCCGCCGTGCGGGTACTGTTGGAACAAATTAATCAACCGCATAAAGGCATAGAACATATTTGTATCGATACCACGCTGGTAGTCAGAAAATCCTGTGGCAAACGCCGCTAACCAGCCACCAGACAGGAACCCGTGTAGTGTTATGCCCATGCTTAAACGTTAAAGCTTATTACTCACTGTGATCTAATACCACGTAAAATGAAAAAACTATTGCTGCTTGTTCTTACCGTTTGTGTCAGCGCGGCCATCTATGCACAACAACCTTTTAATGGCCTGGATATGAACATGGGTAACCTGTTCCGTTTATCTGATGCTAAAACCCGCTCTATCAGCCCGGAAAACCCGACCGGCGAGCCCGGCAAAGGCGGCATCACACCGGTAGACCAGGGCACCGCAAAAAATGCCGCCAGGGAGTTGGGACAAGGATGGAAAGTGAATCCGTTCATCAACATCGAAGCCGGAAAAACCTTTACCCTGGCCGAAATGAGCGGCCCCGGCGCTATTCAGCATATCTGGATGACGCCCACCGGCAACTGGCGTTATGCTATTCTCCGTATTTACTGGGACGATGAATCCACCCCTTCCGTAGAAGTGCCTGTAGGTGATTTTTTTGGAATGGGCTGGGGAGAATATGCTCCGCTTAGTTCCCTTGCCGTATGCGTAAACCCGGGTAGTGCCTTCAACTGCTACTGGGCCATGCCCTTCCGCAAGAAGTGCAAAATCACCATGGAAAATATCAATACCGAAAGAATGACCCTCTACTACCAGGTAGACTACACCCTTACCCAGGTGCCGGAAGATGCCGGCTATTTCCATGCGCAATTCCGTCGTAATAACCCGGTAAAAGGCGCGGAGTTTACCATGATAGATGGCGTGAAAGGAAAAGGCCAGTACGTAGGCACCTACCTCGCCTGGGGCGTTAACAACAATGGCTGGTGGGGAGAAGGCGAAATCAAATTCTTCCTGGATGGCGACCGCCAGGCCCCTACTATCTGCGGTACCGGTACGGAAGACTATTTCTGCGGTTCCTACAACTTTGATAACAAAGGGCATTACCAGGAATTCAATACACCCTACACCGGTCTGCACCAGGTAATCCGCCCCGATGGACTTTATAAATCCCAGCAACGTTTCGGCTTATACCGCTGGCATATTATGGATCCTATCCGCTTCGAAAAAGAGCTGAAGGTTACCATACAAGACCTGGGCTGGCGCAGCGGCGGACGGTATCTGCCACAGCAATCGGATATCAGCAGCGTAGTATTCTGGTACCAGCGCGAACCACATGCCCCCTTCCCGGCGCTACCGGCAAAAAATGATTTGGAAGTAAACTAACGTATACGCATAAACTACCGGACGATGAGCAGAACTATGTTAACAGGATTACAATTGATCGGCACCAGTTTTTCCGGAGAAGGCGACCACACCTTCCGGGCCTTTGACCCGGTACAGCAACAATGGCTGCCCACCGAATTCCGGGAAGCCACCGCCGGCGAAATGGATGCCGCCCTCACCCTGGCGGCCAAAGCCTTTCCACATTACAAAAAGCTGCCCGCCACCCGGCGCGCTGCCTTCCTGCAAGCCATTGCAGCAGAAATCATGGCTTTGGGCGATGAACTGATCCAGGTGGCGGCTGCCGAAAGCGGGCTACCCGTAGCGCGACTCCAGGGCGAAAGAGACCGCACCACCGGGCAGCTGCAATTATTTGCCGACACCATTACCGAAGGTTCCTGGGTCAACGCCCGGATCAACACCCAACCCGATATCCGCCAACTGCAAATACCCATTGGCGTAATCGGCATCTTTGGCGCCAGCAATTTTCCGCTCGCCTTTTCGGTAGCGGGCGGCGATACTACCGCTGCGCTGGCCGCCGGTTGTACGGTGGTGTTTAAAGCACATCCCGCGCATCCGCATACCTCTCACCTGGTAGCCACTGCCATCCGTAAGGCCGCGCTCAACACGCAAATGCCCGAAGGGGTATTTTCCATGCTGCATGGCACCTCTCATGAAACGGGGCAATACCTCGCCGCACATCCCCTGCTGTCGGCCATTGCATTTACCGGCTCTTTCCGGGGTGGTAAAGCACTATATGAAACGGCTACACGAAGAACTACGCCCATCCCGGTGTATGCAGAAATGGGCAGCGTGAACCCTGTTTTCTTTCTCCCGGGAATTTTGCAGGAAAAAGGAGCCGAACTGGCACAACAATTCCTGCAATCCGTGACGCAGGGCGTTGGACAATTTTGCACTAATCCCGGTATGTTCATCACCGCTAAAGACGACGCCAGTACCTTTGTACAAGCGTTGCAACAAGGCATTGCCACCGCCGCCGGCGGGTATATGCTTACGCCAGGCATACTGGAAGCCTATACCAGTGGTGTGGAGCAATTGACCCGGCAAGGCGCACTCGTACTCGGAAAAGCACCTGCCAACCCACACCAGGGCAGTCCCTGCCTGTTACAGGTATCTGTGGCCCAGGCGCTTGAAAACCCCACGCTCTGTCATGAAGTATTCGGGCCTTCCTCCCTGCATATACAAGCCACTAATATGGAAGAACTATACTTGCTGGCACAGCGACTGGAGGGACAGCTCACCGTTACCATTCACGGTACGGAAACAGAGCTGGCCGCACATGCTCCCCTGATAGATATCTTACGGGAGAAGGCAGGCCGGATCATTATCAATGGTTTTCCTACAGGCGTTGCCGTTAACCACGCCATGGTACATGGAGGCCCCTGGCCTGCCACCACACCCGCTGCCGGCACATCTGTAGGCACTGCCGCTATTTACCGCTTCTGCCGGCCGGTATGCTTCCAGGGATTCCCCGCATCGCTATTGCCACCGGAATTGCAGGACAGCAATCCTTTGGGGATATGGCGATTGGTAGACGGTCATTTTTCAAACACATAATAATCAGCTATGGACCTTGGTCTGAAAGATAAAATCATCCTCGTTACTGGCGGCGCCAAAGGCATAGGTGCCGCTATTACCAGCATACTGGCGCAGGAAGGCGCCATCCCCATTATCATTGGCCGCAGTGAAGCCGATAACCAGGCGCACCTGCAACATATTCAGCAAGCCGGTGGGAAAGCTGCACAGGTGGTAGCGGAACTCACCGACCCTGCTGCCTGTGAACAGGCCATTGCCGCCGTGGCCGCCCAATTTGGCAGGATCGACGGACTGGTGAACAATGCCGGCATTAATGACGGCGTAGGGCTTAAAACAGGCTCCTACGAAGGGTTTATGCAATCCCTCCACCGCAACCTGGTACACTACTACCTGATGGCACATCATGCACTCCCTTTCCTGATTGCCAGCAAAGGCGCTATCGTAAACATCAGTTCTAAAACCGCTGAAACAGGCCAGGGCAAAACTTCCGCTTATGCCGCTGCCAACGGTGGCCGCAATGCGCTCACCCGGGAATGGGCAGTAGAGCTTCGCTCCTTCGGCATCCGCGTCAACGCCATCATCGTGGCAGAATCATGGACACCGCTGTATGAAAGCTGGATCAATACCTTCCCGGATAAAGAAGCCAAACTGGCCAGCATCGTGGCCAACATTCCCTTCGGTAAACGCATGACGCACCCGGAAGAAATTGCACAAACCACCGCGTTCCTGTTGTCAGAGAAATCGAGCCATACCACCGGGCAACTGATACATGTAGACGGTGGCTATGTACATCTCGACAGGGCGCTGATATAAACATTCACCTCAATTCCACCGATATGAAATCTATCCTCCTTTCCAGTTGCCTCGCTGCAGGATTGGCCGCCTGTAACAGCGGAACAAAAAACACGGCGCAACAGGCCACCACTCCCGGCAACTTCAACGAAGACGTGGCTTTCCTGCAACAACACCTGCAAAACGTAGTAGTATTAAAACACGCCGGTGACAGCGGCCGTGTAGTCATAACCGGCGACTACCAGGCCCGTGTAATGACCAGCACCACCGGCAGTAACAGCGGTAAAAGCTTCGGTTGGATCAACTATCACCTGGTAGCTTCCGGAAAATATGCGCCCCATATCAATGCATTCGGCGGCGAGGAACGCTTCTGGCTTGGGCCGGAAGGAGGACAATACGCCCTTTTCTTTCCGCCGGGAAAGCCCTTTGATTTTGCTAACTGGCAAACACCCGGATTGATAGACACCGCGCACTATACCGTTACCACGCAATCCGATACCGCTATCACCTACCAGCAAGAGGGCGCCCTGCAAAATTATTCCGGCACCCATTTCCACCTCCATATCAGTCGCACTATCCGCCTGCTCAACAACCAGGAGATCAACACCACACTGGGTTTTGCTTTGCCGGCAGGCATGCACAGCGTGGCTTATGAAACCACCAACACACTCACCAACAAAAGCGATAGCGCCTGGCAGGAACAAAGCGGTCTGCTGAGCATATGGCTGCTCGGCATGTTTAAACCGTCGGACCAAACCGCTGTGATAGCACCTTTCAGGCATATCCCCGATGCTCAAAAACATATCACCGATGACTATTTTGGTAAAATAGGCCCCGCTAACTTACAGGTAAAAGACAGCCTGCTGTTGCTGCGCGCCAATGGCAAATCACGCGGCAAACTGGGACTCTCTCCACTTGTGGCTAAAAAAGGCGCCGGCAGTATTGACCTGGCCAACAATACACTCACCGTACTATTTTATGAAGTAGTACCACAGGGACGTTATGTGAACGCTAAATGGGAACTGCAACAGGAACCGTTTAAAGGCGATGCGGTGAACTGCTACAATGATGGTCCCCTGGCCGATGGCACACAAATGGGACCTTTCTATGAAGTGGAATCTTCTTCCGATGCCAGGGCCTTAACACCTGGCGAAGCCATGACCTATAAACAAGTAACTATGCACTTCGAAGGGAGCCGGGAGGCACTACAGGCAATGGCACAACAACTGTGGCAGCTGCCGTTGGAAGAAGTTCAACATTTTCTCACCAGCAAATAAACACACATGGATATCCTCCATATTTATAAAACATCTCAGTTCCTCCTGGTAGTGCACCAGGAGCAATACTACTCCATTAATGCCGCCTGGGATCAATATGTAAACAGACCAGGATTATACCAGCACGTGCTCGCGGATATCAGCAGCCGTACGCCTATCTCCAGGGATGTTGCAGCAACGGTACTCGCACACGATTTGCAGGCGCCTATCGGATCGCAGGAAGTATGGGCTGCCGGTGTTACCTACTATCGCAGTCGCACCGCCCGCATGGAAGAATCGGAAATATCCGGTGGCGCCACCTTTTATGATAAAGTATATGTGGCCGAACGTCCGGAGCTCTTCTTTAAAGCCACCCCCCACCGCGTTTCCGGCCATCAGCAAACTTTATATATCCGGGAAGATTCTACCTGGGATGTACCCGAGCCGGAGCTTACTCTATTTGTAAGCAGCCAGGGTACCGTGGAAGGCTATACGATAGGCAACGATATGAGCTCCCGCAGTATTGAAGGAGAAAATCCGTTGTATCTGCCGCAGGCAAAAGTATATGAAAAATGCGCCGGACTTGGCCCCTGCCTGATGGTGCCCGACCAGCCCATCCCGGCCAATACCACGATCAGCATGTCGATTTACCGGCAGGAACAGTTGCAATACAACGACAACGTACCTATCAGTCAAATGAAGCGCAGCCATGAAGAGCTAGTCCGCTTTCTCTTTAAAGGCTGTGCTTTCCCTACCGGTTGTTACCTGATGACCGGCACCTGCCTGGTACCTGGCAACGACTTCACCCTGCAGGATCACGACCGCGTTGAAATCAGTATCGATCATATTGGTCAACTGGTCAACAACATCCAAACGCTGCGCGGATAGTTATACCAATTGCAAAGACATTTTCTTACCTGCCACCACGGCGTGCGTGGCAGGTATAGTACCATATGCCACCTTCAGCGAAGGAACACCCTTCTTCCAATTCACCGTACCAAAACCTGTATTCGTGGAAATAAAACTGGTGAAATCGCCTATCCGGGAATCGATATACAATGCCTGATCCACAGCGTCGTAACGCACGCCGGTCAGCCCCTGTAATAACCCGTAGCTCGACATGGCCCTCGCATACCAATGCCCGCACTCGTACTCATTGAAAGGATTACGCACCGTGCCGTCGTATCGCTGGCGACAGGCACGTACAATCTCTAACCCTTTTTCCACTTCGCCATGAAACATCAGGTGAGCAGCCACCTGGTATTCGATACCGGTCCACACTTCATTGCTATATACAAAGGGAAGCGACAACATGCCTCCTTTAGGCCAGGAACACAGTAACAAGCCGCCCTCCCCTCCCAGCGCATAGGTGGAGCGTTGCGGGTTTACATGGGTGCTCAAATCTTTCTTCAAGTTGTATTTGTGTACCGCCAGCAAATGACTTTTGGTTTTGGCGGCATCAACAGGCTCTTCCAGGCCACATACCCGGGCTATCCAGGCCCCCAGTATGCCGTCGGACAGGCAACCCTCGCCATACTGGTATTTGGGGCCTTCTTTTTTCAGCAACACCAGCGCTTCTTCCGCATATTGTGTACCGAACGACTGTGCCTTTACCGGGTCGGGCGCTTTTAAGCCGGTCCACTTAATTTGCTGTATAAAAAATTCACCGTTGTATAAGGTAGTTTCCAATGCCTGTTTCCCCTTCTGATAAAGACTGCTGTAAGCCGATATATCCTGGTGCAGGAAGGTACCCATGTGCATGATGGCCTGCAATGCACCCAGGTAAAAACTGGTACACATGCTGGTAGGTCCCCAGAACTCAATGTCGTAGGTATTGTGATGTGGTTCTTCCACCAGTCCTTTTCCTTCGGGGTCCCAGGTACGGATACAGTAGTCCATGCTCACTTTTATGAGCGGATACATTTTCTTCAGCCAGTCGTAGTCACCGCTGATGCGCCAGTCGCGGTATATTTTCATAATCCCACCCAGCTGTCCATCTGCTGCGGAATGAAAATTATGCACCAGCGGAGAGATGGGCAGATTGGCGCGGAAACCCTGGTGGCCTTCCGCATTTTGATTCTCGTTGAACTCCGTGTTGCGCAAGCTTCTTTCCAATGCGGGAAAGAGGTGAGGTACCGCCTGCGCATAATTCCATACGTGGGTGCAGGTGCCGTGACAGCTTCCCCAGCTGTCGCCGGAGCCTTCCCAGCACCAGAAACGTCCATCGTGCTGGCGCATAACGGTAGCCGATTTCAGGATAGTAAGATTAGCCGCCACCGCTTCCAGTACCTCCGGCGGCAAAGAGCTGTTATAAAAAGTATCAGTAAAGCGTTGGGTGTTTTCCTGAAGGGTATTGTAATGCTGTGCCCAGTAATCTGCCACCGCCTGTATGCTATCGAACCGGCTGCTGTACCAGGGCTTATAATAAGCAGGTGCGCCTGGTTGATTACCCACAGTATCGCCTATACGCAATTTAGAATCCGGTACATACCAGGCCATCATCACGCGAATAGTTTTCTTTTCACCGGGTTGCAGGCGGAAAGGCACAAACAGGGATGCGCCGGGTGCATCCTGCGCTACGGGTGGCGTGTTGCGGGTATTACCCTCTTTCAGCGTATTCCATACCATGGTGAGCGGATCGAACCAGTTGCCGCGAAACCAGCAATGATCCACCACGGTATTGGGCTCGCTGGTATAGATAGCAAAATGTCCTTGCTTCTCCGGCGCATCTGCTACGGCGGCCTGTGATAATATAAATCCGTTGGCATAGGGTTTTATGGCATTACCAGCGTCGCCCTGGCGCATAAAGTTCCGGGTGTTGTAAGAGAAGACATATTCTTCCTCCTGGTGGCTTTTGTTGGTAAACTGGTATTCCAGTCCGCCAACAGGCATGCTGGCGTGATCTTCATCTGTGGGAATAAAAGGACTCCACCCTTTTATGCTTACTTGCAATGGCAGTTGTGGGTCGGCGAGTGTAATATGTGCAAAAGGAAAGCGGGCCTGCAGCGTAGCCGTTTTAAACCGGGGCAGTCCCCAGGTAGCGCCACCAGTACCTCCCAGGCCAGCATCCCGCTGTCCGAATTTCTTCCAGTCGGGTACCGGGCCTTCCAACACCCGGGCCAGGCCGGGCGTACCTTTCAAGCTGATGGCGGCAAACATGGCCGGTTCATGAAACATTTCCGGATTATGGCGCACCGATAAATGAGAGATCGCGCCGGTACCTTCCAGGCAAAACATGCCAGCGCCAATGCCGCCAATAGGAAACGCCGCCCGGTTATTATATTTCCCGGCATAAACGTCGTTGAACCTGCGCCGGGTTTCCGCTGTCTTATTATACTCTTTCTCCTCGTCAACAGGCAGATTGGCTGCTCCGGCTACTGAAGGCAGCGCTGTTACACCGAAAGAGGCAATGGCTATATTTTTCAGGAAAGAACGCCGGTTGTTATCTTTTTTCATACGCATGTTTTTTTGAGACGGCTACCGGGTCGGTCGTTTTCATGCGCCAATCCTGGTTACATAGCCCATAACGGGAACACCTGTTTGTGAATATGGGCAACAAAATGCTTAATCGTTTAAGCTAATCTATATAAAAATAGATAATTCATCGTTAGTAAGCAATGCTTTTGGGGGAGAAATAAAAAAAATAAAGCAGGTGTCCCCATTAAAGGGAACACCTGCTTTATAGGAAATGACAATCGCTTACGGTCTCGCTTCCAGCAAGCCCGTAATCACTTCATTCCCATTTTTGTCTACGGCAAACACCGTTACCTTAGCGCGATCATTACTCACTGCCCGTACGATCAGGTGATCGGTTTTCAATTTCTTGATAATAGCCCGTGGTAAGTCGATAAACAGCCAGCCGGGAGAAAATCCATTGTCTACATGCGAGAAAAAGCTGTTATTACCCAGGTGATACAAACTGAAATAATCCGGATCTCCGTTTACCGCCACCGCTGCAGGATACATTTTCATATCCCGGTTAAATGGTACATAGGCGTTCAGGAATGCCAGGTCATCGGGGCCCATGGCGAAGAAGGCCATACTGAGAGAACTGGGCGCCGATCCATTCTGGTAGGTCAACTGCAATACGTTGATGCTGCTCTTCTGGAAAGGCGATGCTCCTGACAGCAACAGCGAACGCAGGTTGAAGGGATTATCAAACCAGGTGATAGGCGCTTTCAAACGGATCATCTTCATGGGAATACCGCCTTCCGACTGGTAAGTCTGCCCCTTACGATAAGGTTGTATATCGATGGTATCCTGGCCTACGTTCAATACTTTAAAAAAGAAATCGCTGATACCGCCCGATTCGTTCCAGCCGGAGAACACACTGCCGCTGGCAAAGCTCAGCAACGGGGCGCCGGTAGCACTGCTCACATCAAACAAAGTGGGCGTGGTGGCATTGGATACCGGGAATGGCGATTTGGAAGTGTAGGTACGGCTGGCCGTATCAAACTTCAGGATGATAGGCGTAGCACTCAGCACCGCCGTATCCGGGTTAGGCACGTATATCACCCAGCCATTGGGCGCATCTGCCAGCCGTTGCAAAATTTGTGTATTGAGCCGGTCCTGTTTGGCCGACAATTCATCCAGGTTAAAATCCTTTTCATATTTTGTACACCCCACCATACTTGTCACCATTGCCAGGGCTATCAGGAGTTGATATGTAGTTTTCATTTTCCCTTTTTTTAATGTCATTAAATACGTTAGGGTACCAGCGCCATCACGGTGGAATCCAGCTTTACCTTCATCAGGTGCAGGTCAATACCTTTACTCAGGTAAAAAGCATTGACCATCTTATACTTCTTTTCCAGCTTTGGGTTGATGGCGGCAATGCGGAGCACTTCCGACTTAGGCAAGCGGATCATGGTTTCTACCGTAGTGGCAAAATCTTCTTCCGGTAAATATCCCCCGTAAGCAGTAAAAAATCCGTCCTGATTAGCCTGTTCATCTGTTTTATACTGGAACTGTAAGTCGTAATAAGTCCCTTGTGATACCTGGTCGTATCCTACCGGGCGCCCAAACTTCTGATCCAGCTGATGCGCATGTTCGTGGTATACTGTGCAGATATGATCCCTTATCCAACCCCGGTCCAACGCGTAATTATCTACATCTCCCATACCTAACCGGTAATATTGGGCGTTCAATCCTGCGCCTGCAGCGGGTCCTGAGTTCAGCGAGTTAAAGTGGATACCTGTTCCTACCGTCAGGAATTCGATGGGTATCTGGTGCTTGGAAAATTCTGGCGCATAGATGCTGATCGGTTCCAGCCACATTTTCTCCACCACTATTTTCGTATAGGGCTTGGCTTTATCATATTTGGCCGGCACAAAAAAAGTAGTCGGATCAATCACCCTCGGTTCGAACTTGTAAATAACCCGCAACCCATATTTTTGCTGGATGGTGTCTATGAGGCTGTCCAACCCGTTTCTCAGCGCCCCCCTGGGAAAATAATCGATGGTATCGTTGATCGCCGGCTGCTTGTCTTTCACACAAGAGAAACAGATCAGGCTGATCAACGCAGTTATGACAGATAATTTGATTACTTGTTTCATAATAAAAAAGTTTGCAGGTGGTTATCTGGGATTTAATTCGGAGGCGATAGGTACATTCCGTTCCTGTTCCAAACGTGGTATCTGCAAAGCCTTTCGCAGATCGCTGGCATTCAGTACATCTGCCGGAGGGCCGCCCCTGGAGGTGCGATGCTCCACTCTTAATCCCAGCCTTTTTACATCATACCAACGCAATCCTTCGTTTACAAATTCCTTCCTTCTCTCCAGCAATATGATATCCAGTAACGCCTGTTTCGTGATAGCCGGATCTAATGACATATAGGGTACGTATCTTTCCTTACGGATAGCTTCCACGTCGGCCAGCGCGCCGGCAACAGCATTACCGTTAGTGCTTCTCAGCAAGGCTTCTGCATGATTGAGCAATACCTCTTCCATGCTGAAGTAAGGCGTTTTAATGGGCGTGTTATTGGGACTGTTAGGCTGCGTACCATACTTGATAGCGATCAGCCGCCGGTCAATCACCGTACCTACTGCGGTAAACACCCTTCTTCTCAGATCGCTGGTGCCCGCCGGCTGATACAGCGGAACGATAGAATCGCTGGGGAAAAAACCACAGATAGAAAAGCCGGTTGGGGTAATGGGCGACAGGTTAGTTACATAAGACAACATCAACAAATTTGGATGAGAGGCCGGGTCCATATACCTTGCCGCAAAAAAAGGTAAGCCATTGGATTGCTGGAAAACGAGATCAGCCGCCAGATTCCGGACGATACGCCCTTTTTCTGCTATCACGGCATCTGCATATTTCACTGATTCATCCCATTCTCCCTTATATAGCTTGATACGGGAAAGGAAAGCATTAGCGCTGGCTATGGAAAAATGGTAAGGATTAGCGGGCACGTAACTACCTCCTTTTTGCAACAACGCGAGGCCATCGGTAGCATCTTTTTCTACCTGGTCGTATACCTGCTTCACCGTATTGCGATGATAGAAATTAATATTGCCTTTATTGATTTCAGTCACCAACGGTATACCCAGGTCTTTGGCAGCCGTGGCCGTATTGTAGTGTTGCCCGAAAAGGTTCACCAATATAAAATGACAATAGGCACGGATCAGCAGGGCCTCTCCTTTTACCGCCGCTTTCTGTTCCGGGGAACCGGTAGCGGCATCAATACCTTCTGTGACTAAATTGGCATAGTATATTTTTGAATAGAACCCAGCGTAAGCCACTGCCGGTCCGGTATTAATGTTATCCGGGTAATCATCTTTCCATAAATACATGGGCAGGTAGGCACTGATATTAGAGGCCTGCGCCAGCTGCGCATGAAAGTCATAGTCGTCGGTAAGAATATCTGTAAACAGGTCATGTCTTACCGGGTAGGCATTTACCAATACTTTGGCATACTGATCGGCCGATTCTATTTGCGCCCGGTTATCATATGCCTCTTCTGTAAACTTCTTACAACCTGTCATTCCCACACAGAAGAGCAACAATAACATCGCCAGGTTGCTTATTTTCAGAGCTGTCTTTACCATAGCTGAATATTTTAAAATTGGGCGTTTAATCTGAGTGTATAAGAAGTAGGGTTAGGGAGATTGACACCCGAAATAATGCTTTGCGGATCCACTCCACGTAAGTCCCTGTCGGCCCAGAAATAAAGGTTGTTGGCAGCGAGCGACAAACGCGCCATTTTCAACGGGCTTGCTTTCTTCGGTACAAAGTCGTACGACAAAGTCACTTCACTCAACCGGAGCACGGCGGCATTCACCACCATCAGGTCGCTCCTGTTGTACGCAAACTCCCGCTGAATAAAAGCAGCCTGGTTATAGGCATCCTGGATATTGGATACCAGCCCAGGGATATTGGTGATCTTCTCATCGCCGGGAATACGCCAGCGGGCGGCCACATCTTTCTGGGTAGCCAGGTTGTCGTCGTAAGTGCTGCTAACGATGGGGTTTCTGAACACTTTGTTGCCAAAGCTATAGGTAAAGAAAACCCGCAACTCAAATGATTTGTAATTGAAACTGTTGGTAAAAGAGCCGGTTACGGTTGGATCACGGGAACCCTGGTATGCAATCAGTGAGTCATCCTGCGAAGACAACACGATGTTACTGTACTTGTTATTTTTGGCTCCGTAAAACAGGGGTTGCCCCATATTATCCAAGCCGGCAAAACGGTAGGCGTATAAACCGTTGAGTGGCCTGCCCACCTCTCCATAACCTGTTGGCGATGTTTTCTGGGTTAACAACGGTGAAAAAACACCCTGTGTTAACCGGTTCTTCACCTGTCCCACCAGGACATTGAAGTTCCAGTGAAAATCCCGCGTACGTACAATGTCTTTAATCCCCAGGGTAACATCTATCCCTTTATTGGTCATGCTGGCCCAGTTGATCGTTTTGGTGGGGAAGCCGTCCTCATAGGATACGTTCCTGGATGCCACCAGGTCTTTGTTGGCGCGGTTATAATATTCTGCTGTCAGGGTAATTTTGTTGAACACCCCTACGTCAATACCCACACTGGTGGTATAATCTTTCTCCCAGTTGAGGTTATATAATTCCGGGGAGAGGATGTTGATGCCTAACTCATCATAGTTAGGATCGCCGCGATAATAGTTTTGGTATTTGGCATTTAACGCAGGAGAACTTTGCCAGGCGTTCCCACGCAAAGCATAGCTACCTCTTACTTTCAGGAAATCTATTTTGCCCGCGCTGTTCAGCTGCTCCATAAATTTCTCGCGGCTTACGTTCCAGGCCAGCCCGATACTGTAGTTAGGCAGGAACCGGGTTTTGGTGGCAGAACCAAACAGGTTGCTGCCATCAACCCTGGCGGCCAGGTCTACGATATATTTTTCGTCGAATACGTAGTTGGTATTGAGGAAGAAGGCCGTTTTATTTTCCCGGGTAAATGTTTCGGTATAATACGGTTCATTCTTTTCAATGGCCGCTCTTAATGCCAGCGGGCTGGGGGAAATAATTTTACCGGCATAATACTGGTATCCCCATCCGCGGGTGGTGGTAGTGTTCACTTTGTCGCTGCCTATTTCAAAGCCGCCAAATACGTTGACAACATGAAGGCGATTAAAAGCATGGTTCCAGTTTAACGCGTGCCGCATCGTTAAGAAACTTCCCCGGGCGGTTTGCTGATCGAGGATACCGCCTGTGGGTAAAATCGTTTGTGGTATGGCGTTAGGATCGTTCGGATCCTTATACAGCAAGGTATTGAGGTTAGCGATCGACAGTGGGGAGGCTACCCGGTAAGCGGCCGCCACATTGGATCTTTCGGTCATCACGTGGCTCAGATCTGCGCTCGTTTTCCGGGCCGACATCAACGTTTCATAGGTGAGCCCGGGGATGATCTTATACGTCAGCTTCAACGCCGTTCTGATATCCGTGCTGCTGAGCGTATTGAAATTTTCATGCAGCTCATTCAGTACGTTGAAGGGAGCAAAATCACGCAGGTAATATTTGTAGTTGCCGTTTTCATCGTAAGGCACCATGGCGCGGCTGGTATTGACCGCATAACTGAATGGGTTGAGGTCGAAGTTACGGGACGACTGGCCATTACGGGTACTGCTATTAAACGTTCCCGGGGTGAGTTGATCCCGGTAGGTGAAGTTGGTGATAAAGTCCAAGTCCAGCTTCTTGGTAACGTTAATCACTGTACGGAAGTTAGCGGTATAGCGGTTGGTATTATATCCCTTTGCCTGTCCATCGTCGTGCAGGTAGCTGCCAGACAGGAAGTAAGTTGCTTTTTCACTACCGCCACCGATAGAGAGGTTATGCTCCTGCACCAGGTTGTTCCTGAACAATACCTTAAACCAGTCGGTATTCACCGCGCGGGCTTTATTCAGCAATTCGTTGGCCTGGGCCTGGGTAATGTTACGCTGGGTATATTGATTATAGATATCTGTAAAGGCGCCGGTGGTGCTGGGATAGTTTAATACCGAAAGATAACCATAGCGGTAAAGCTCACTGGAAAGCTCCATTTGTTCCTTGGAGTCCATGAGGTTAAAGGTAGCTACGTTGGGGCGGATGCCGAGTGTCAGGGCGCTTCCTGCGTTGACCGTCATCTGTCCTTTTTTCCCTTTTTTGGTGGTGATGGATACCACGCCGTTGGCGGCGCGGGTACCATATAGGGAGGTCGCGGATCCATCTTTCAGGATGGCGATATCTTCAATATCTGCAGGGTTGAGGCCGGCAATGGCAGATCCGAGCAGGGCGGCGGGGTCGCCGGAATATAACTGGTTGGGTTGTATATTGGCAGGAGAGCTAACGGGTACGCCATCTACCACATATAGGGGTTCCTGGTTGGCGCTGATGGAGGCACTTCCCCGGATCCTGATCTTTGGCGTACTGCCGAAGGTGGAGGATACGTTTTCCACGCTAACACCGGCCACGGCACCCTGCAGCATCCGCGACACATCACCCACGCCGGAACGCTGCAGCAGGGCTTTATCTACCTTGCCTACGGCGCCGGTAAACGTTTCCTTGTTCAACTGTTGAAAACCGGTGATGATCACCTCATTCAGCGATTTTTCCGGCACTTTTAATATTACCTGTAGTGTTTGCCCTTTCCTTACGGGAATTTCACGGGTCGTAAAGCCGGGGTTATAGATTACCAGCACATCTCCATCAGCAACAGCGATGGAAAAGCTACCGGTTTTGCTGGTGGTTACCGCGGTGCTATATTTTCCTTTCACGAAAACAGTCACCCCAGGCAAGGGAGCACCGGTAGAATCAGTCACCTTACCGGTTACGGGTTCTTGCTGCCGGGTAACGTCTTCTCTTTCGTTTTTTTTAGCATCATTTTTTGCGGCCGTCGAATCGGGGAAAATAAATACGGAATTTTTACCGATGGTGTATTGCAACCCCTGGTTTCTGAGGGTCAGGTCCATCAGGTTGCGCAGCGGCATGTCTTTTACATTCAGGTCTACCGGCTTCATATCCTTTATCACCGACGACTTACAGACAACGGCATAAGCAGTTTGTTTCTTAATGGTGAGAAATACCTCTTCCACGGGTATTTTCTTTCCGGAAATGGAAACGATCTGCGTACTACCGTTTACGCTGATGTGTAAACACATAATGAGGAAGACAAATGCAGTCAGCTTCCGCAATAGCTTACTTAGCCGTTCCTTTCCGGGACGACCTTTGCAGGGTGTAAAGTGCATAGACTTGGTTTACTTTGATTGATAAAATTGCGCTCCCCGTTGTAACGGAACTACAGCTACCTTTCTGACTTTCACAGGAACAGGGGTATGCTACCTATTTTAATTACTCTTTTTGACGATTATTTGCTTTCCTCCGTCACCGATGCTGAATTTAATGCCTGATTCTTCCATAAAGCCAAGTACAGTTGACAGGTGTTCTGATCTGCTGATCTCGCCCCAGAAGGTAATATCCGGGATATTGCCTTCATACACGACATCGATATTATACCATCTTGATATTTGCTTCATCACTTCTGCCAGGGCCATGTTATGCAGGTTGAGCATACCATTCTTCCAGGCCATTACGCGGCTGGTATCGGCGGTTTGCACCTTCATATTCGCCAATTGGCTATTCATGAGGGCCGCTTGCTGACCAGGTACCAGGATGGCGCCTTTACTGTCGCCCTGCGACGGGGTTACCAATACTTTGCCATCCAGCAGGGTTATTCTGGCGGCCGGGTCGTCCTGGTAGGCACATACGTTGAAGCTGGTCCCTAATGCTTGTACAGTACCCTGACGGCGGCCTTCCGCCGATATGAAATGTACCCGGAAAGGTTTGGATTTATCGGGGGCCACTTCAAAATAAGCTTCTCCACTTACCTCCACACTTCTTTCATTACCGGCAAATGCGGTAGGATACCGGATAGCGGTAGCGGCATTCAGCCATACTTTTGTGCCATCGGGCAATATCAGCTGAAACTGTTTTCCCCTCGGCGTCGACATTTTATTATATACTGCTTCTCCGTCCCGCTGACCGGCCATCGTTGCCTCATAGGCCAGCTGACCTTTGCTGATCACCGCGTTGATGCCTTGCTGTTTGGCCACTATCCCATCGCTCAAACTATCCAATACCACCTGGCTACCATCGCCCAGCGTAAGAATAGCCCCGTTGTTACCCGGCGCAATATCTGTTACCGCCAATATCGGTGCAGCCCGATGTGTGTAGACATAATACTGCCAGCCTACCAATGCCAGCAGCAATAATACCGCAGCGACTGCCAGCCAACGACGCAGCAAGTGTACCCGCGTATCTGCCAATCGCTCCGGTGGCGCCGCCGAAATAATACGATGGGCCAGCGCAACTTTGTCCGATCCCGTAAACGTTCCCCCATCCCGCGCAGTAGCCCAGCTGTCGTCCAACATATTTCCCAGCACTTCCGCTTCACCGTATTGCTCCAGCAACGCCACATACTCTTCCTGCTCCGCTACAGAAAGGGATTGTATGGACCATAAATGATGCAGGTGCGCTAACCTGGTACGGTAGTCTTCCAAAATCGGACATTTTTATACATAAGGACAACGCGACTCAGAAAAAGGGGGTAAAGGAGGAAAAAAAATTTTAAATTATATACCCGGGTGACTCGCAATGTACCGGGTAATAGCTGCATTGGCATGTTGGATATAGGTTTTAACGGTTTCCCTGGAAATATTCATCGCCACAGCTATCTGCTGGTAGGTCATTCCCTCCTGCCGGTTAAGGGTCCATACTTTTTTTTGTTGCGGAGGTAAACGCCGGATAGCCGCTTCTATCAGGTTGTATTGCTGCTCTATTATCGCAGTATCTTCTTCCAGTACACCCACTGCGGCATGCACCCACTCGGCATGACGCTTCCGCTCCCGCATCAGCCGCTTGATTTCATTGAGTATACGGTTACGGGAAATAACGTACAAATAAGTACGGAAATTCCGGATTTCCGCCAGGGTTTCCCGGGTCTGCCAAACTTGGGTAAAGATATCCTGTACAATTTCTTCCGCTACCTCCTTTACCCCGGTATGCCGCAGCACAAAACTGTACAGCAACCCTGAATGCTCCATCAGCAGTTGGGTAAATGCTTTTTCATCTCCACCGGCAATACGCAGGAGCAGCTCCTTATTGATATGTGTGGCATCTACAGACAAATGATTTCCTCGTTTTTTAAAACACAGCAGTTTTGGGTAACATCCCTATTGGCCAACGATATAGGTGTTTTCTTGTTGATTTCAGTTGATTGAAAATAGGTGATTTAATGACATTATTTGCATAAATATACATATAAAAAAAGCTGCCCGGTGGGTATTTTTTCGCGCCGTTGCACGAAGAAATACCCACCGGGCAGCCGTCTCCTGATATCTCTAATACCCCGGATTCTGGGTCAGGTTGCCATTCTTCTGTATTTCCGTTCTGGGAATCGGGAACAGGATCCTGTTGTTATTGTTAGTAACCGCATGCGATAACCACGACTTTTTGGTAAACACGCCAAACCGGATCAGGTCTGTGCGCCGGTGGCCCTCCTGGTCAAATTCCCAGCCCAGTTCATCGAGGAAACGGCCGTACTCAATATCGGCGCCGCCTTCGTTGGTAAACTGGTTATTTACCTGGTCTTTCATACCGTAAGCATAGACGCTGCCGGCTTTCAGCTGCGTACCCGTTACTACTGCTTTGGCCGGGTCGTTGATGAAATCCCGCTGCCTTACCTGTGTCACTATTGCCGCCGCTTCATCGGCTTTACCGGTGCGCAATAAGCTCTCTGCTTTCATCATCAGCACCTCTGCATAACGGAATACCGGGAAGTCGTTACTGAGTCGGTTAGAAGCACCCATTTTTATTTCAAACTTACCTAGCCTGAATCCATGTACTGATTCGCCTTTCTCCAGCCCCGGCAGTTCATTTACGAAACTCAAAGGCTTGCCGGCAAAATCGCCCTGCGCTACATACAGCATTTGCCCGGAGGAGGTATATTGCTGCCCTTTGATCCAGTTACGCTGGTAACGGGCATCGGCCTGGTCAAAGGTGCTGATGAACTGCGGGATAGCGCAAATACCGCCCCAGGGCGTATTTTTCAGGTTATAGGTGGCCTGGTTTTCTTGTTGCAGCGTTTGCATGTGCAGGTCAAAGGCATTCCAGTTATTGGTATAATCTTCATCCATAGGGATGGCCAACACAATTTCTTTGGAGTGCTGGTTTTCGGTTATAAAAACATTTTTCTGCGCCGCCTCCAGGATATAGGCGTTGGAGTGGATAACGCTGTCGCAGGCACTGAGGCATTTGTCCCATTGCGGGGTGCCGGTATACACGCCGGCATTCAGGTACATCTTGGCCAGCAGGGTAAACGCCGCCCATTTGTTGTACTTGCCATAGGTGCTCACATCGTTGGCGCTGCTCAGCAACTGAATATTGCCGGTGATTTCTTTTACAATGAAATCATATACTTCTTTTCTGGTGTTCTGTTTCGGCAGATATCCCATGGGCAAGTCGAACTGGGTCACCAGGGGAACATTGCCATAAAAGTCGCACAACACGGCATAGTACGATGCCCTGAGCACTTTCAGCTCTGCCAGCGTAGCAGGCTTCGCCTCCCCTACCGGTATCAGGCCGGATTCGATCTGGTAAATAATCCGGTTACAGTTGGTAATCCCCGCATAAGTTCTCGACCAGGTTTGATTCACCACATCGTCGTCGGTAGTCCAGGTATGGCGATGTAAGCGTTGGTATACGCCATCATCAAACCAACCCCAGGGACGTTTGGGAATCACCAGCTGATCGGCTGTTACTTCCTGGGCACGCCATAAGCCGTTCCAGTCGAGCAATATAAATCGCCACTGCGAGTATCCGGCGCCTACCAGCGCCGCTATATCATCTTTAGTAGGATTAAATTCCGTGGAGATAATGGTTGTATACGGCTTATCTTTTAATTTGGTGCAGGCCATACCCGTTACGATCATCAGCATCGCTAACGGTAACGCATATATGTTAAAGCGCATTTTCATGTGCAGTCATTTTAGTGGTTAAAAATTCAGGTTCACACCCAGGGTAAAGGAACGGGTAGTAGGATATTTATCACGGTCGTCCATACCGGGGCTCAGACCGATCCGGTTTACCTCAGGGTCCAGTCCTTTGTAACCGGTAATGGTAAAGGTATTCAGGGAAGACACATATACCCTCGCTCCTTTCAGGTATTTATTTTTCAGACCGGCAAACGTATAGCCCAGTGTAATGTTATCTATCTTCCAGAAATCCCCATTTTCTACATAGTAGCTGTTAAATTCCAGGGCATTTACTTTTAATTCTGTTTTCCCAAATACCTTGTCATAGGCGGATCTCAGGATATTATAATTCTGGATGGTAGGGTTTTCCATGTACATGCGCTGGGAGTTGATAATCTGGTAGCCGAAAGCCCCACGCATGGTAATACCCAGGTCGAAGTGCTTGTAGGAGAAATTATTATTCCAGCCTGCATAATATTTAGGCAATCCATTTCCAATCACTTTCTTATCCTCGAAAGCATGTGGGAAATCATCGTACTTAACCGGCTTACCGTCTCTTCCTTCGTAGATCCATTTCCCTTTATCATCGATATCAATTACTTTATAACCATAAAAATCGCCTATTCCCTTTCCAATAGTTACAATATTGGTAAAGGTTTGAATAGGTACGCCTGCTGCACCGGTGGTGAAATAAGGGGTGGTAGTCTGGTACAATTCGTTGGACAAACTGATTAACTTGTTGGTGTTGGTAGAAAAGTTAACGCTGGTACTCCAGGTAAAATCACTTGTTTTTACCGGTACAAAATTCAGCATGATTTCTATCCCTTTGTTCTCCATTTTACCAACGTTGGCGGTAGTGAGCGGGTAAAGATTCGGGGGACTCGGCACTGCGTAGTTATACAGCAATCCTTTGATACGGCGGTTGTATACATCGATGTTACCGCTGATACGGCCTTTGAGCATACTAAAGTCTAACCCGATATTAGCTTCGGATTTTTCTTCCCAGCGGATAAACGGATTGGGGTTTGTAGCAGGTACCAGGATCTTTGACCATTTACCGTTCGTATACACATAATCGCCATAGCCGATCAATGGTTTGCTGAGAAAGCCGGCATTAGGCGGATTACCGGTGATACCGTAACCGGCACGCAGTTTCAGATCATCGAACAGTCCTTGCCCCTTCATAAATCCTTCGTTGGAAATTCTCCATCCGCCTGATACTGCCCAGAAATTACCCCAGGGGTTATTGGCGCCATACAGCTGGCTGGCACCCTCTCTTCTCAAACTCGCCAGCAACAAGTATTTGTCGGCATAGTTATAATTGAGCCTGCCGAAAAAACTAATGAGGTTTGTTTCGGTTTTATAACTGCTGATATTGGCCAGCTTATTTTTGATGCCCTCTCCCAGTCCCAGGTTATTATACCCAAACAGGTCGGTAGGAAAATCCTGGTTATCGGCATAGTTGCCGGAGGATTCGTTTTCCTGGTAACCGTAGCCGCCCAATACCGTAAAGTGGTGCTCTCCAAAGTTGCGGTTATATTCCGCCGTCCACTCCGTGAGGCGGTCGATCGACAGGTCGGCTGCCACAGAGGCAAAGCCATTCACCCCGCTTTTGATATTGGAAATATGCTTTTTGGATTCTGCGTATCCTTTGTTGGAATTAAACCGGGCATAGGAAAACAATGCCGACAGTTTTAAGTTATTAACCGGTGTATACGTTACCGTGGCATTCATGCGGGAGTTTACATTCTTGGCTTGTCCGTCGCTTTCATACAGCAAGGCCAGCGGGTTTTCGTAATCGAAGTTGCCCGTTTGCTCGTAGAAATCGCCATTGGCTTTACGCACTGGTTCTGTAGGATTACGGATCACGGTTTGCCGGTATATCCATCCGTTGAAACTATTGTCGCCGTTGTTGTTGCGGGTATAGTTATTGGTTTGATTGAGGATGCCCACGTTCAGTTTCACTTTATCGTTGAACATGCTGTGGTTGACATCAATTCTTCCGGAAAAGGTATTGTTATCGCTCTTTTTAAAGATGCCTTGCAATGCGCGGTAGTTGCCCGACACGAGGTAGTTGGTGGTAGCGTTGCCTCCGCGGATAGTAAGATTATGTACATGAGAAATGGGCGTGCGGGTAGCTTCTTTCAGCCAGTCGGTGGAGCTGCCGGCATCCCAGGAAGCCAGTCGGGTGCCGGCTTTGATCTGGTCGCGGTAGTCCTGGGCGGTGAGCATATTCAGCTTCCGGGCAATCACCTGTGTGGTCGTATAGCCGCTATAGTCCACCGTGTTGGAGAAACTGCCGCGGGCTCTTTTGGTAGTGATGATGATAACGCCATTAGAACCTCTTACGCCGTAGATGGCGGCAGAAGAGCCATCTTTGAGCACATCCACCGATTCAATATCTTCCGGCGCTACTGTTTTAAGATCACCGGGTACGCCATCGATAATGACGAGAGGGTTGGCATTGGCGCCATACAGGGTGGTGTTACCACGGAGTAATATCTGGGAGCCGGCGGTAGGGTTACCGCTGGGCGTACCGATGGTCATACCTGCCACTTTTCCCTGTATCAGTTGTCCGGCATCCTGCACGGGTCCTTTCACAAAGTTGGCTGATTTAACGGTAGCCACAGCGCTGGTCACATCTCCGCGGCGCTGGGTACCATAGCCAATTACTACAGCTTCCTGCAGGTTGGCCACGGTGGCTTTCAGCACCACGTCGATCGAAGTTCGGCCGGACACTGGTATTTCCTGGTCCTGGAAGCCGAGGAAGGAAAATATGAGAACAGCATCGGGGCTGTTGATATGCAGAGTATAGTGACCGGTAACATCGGTGACCGTACCGGCAGCAGCGTTCTTTATTTTTACGTTTACACCGGGCAGCGCTTCACCTTTGTCGTCTGTTACTTTACCTTTTACAGGTTCCTGTTCGTTGAGATGACCGCTGTCATTGGCGGGTATGGAGGTAGTTTTATTTTCCTTTTCTACGATGATTACCAGGTTGTCTTTCTGCAGATAGTGCAGCCGGGTATCTTTCAGGATCTTATCCAGTATGGCGGTTACTGGTTGTTGGTTAGCGGTAATGGAGATGTGGTCATAACCGGCTACCAGCTGATCGTTATATACCATGCCTAAGCCGCTCTTCTTTTCTATGAGGCTCAATATTTCCGGTAGTGATTTATCGGTGAGCCGCAGATCGATCTTCACCCCGCTTGCGCTGGGTCTGGCTTGCGCTTCTGCCCACCCACTGGTAGCGGTAATGCTGAGCAGGAACAGGATACACCCTATTCTCCGCAGGGCATAGAGATGACACCAAATGAATTTTTTCATACATTTGAACGTTTTGGTTAAATAAATGGTCGTTTATTTTTCTAGACAGGGCGGCCATAAGCTGCCCGATAGCCAGCTATGATTTCGCGGATCATGCTGGTTATTTTTTGTTGATGATTGTCAGTACATGCACAAGTGATTTAGTTCAACCTATGGTTGTTAGAGTGATATGATTTTATCTTTCATGGAATAACTAAGTTTGTTGGCTTTGGTGATGGCAAAAAGAATTTTATCCAGCGGGTCGTTGGTACTGAAGGTAGCGGTAAAACGAATATGCCGCGTTGCTTCTTTGCTGAAAGTAATCGTTACATCGTAATTGTTTTCCAGTATCAATGCTACCTTCTCCAGGCTTTCATTCCTGAATTGCAGTTTTCCCTGTAGCCAGCCGGTATTGTCGGTGGCGCTGACTTGCTTTTTCTGTATCCCTGCGGGCGACAAGGCCGCCTGTTCATCCGGCAGTACTACCATGGCTTCAGATCTATGGGACTCCTTTACTGCTACTTTTCCACTCACTACAGTTATCTTTACTTCCTTAGCAGCTGCATAGGCCTGTACATTAAAAGCAGTACCCAGTACTGTTGTTTGTATATTGGCAGTGCCTACTATAAAAGGGCATCGTTCCCGTGGTTGTATCTCAAAAAAGGCTTCTCCTTCCAGCAGGGTAACATGGCGGCTATTACCTTTAAAAACCCGGGGATAGCGGAGGCTGGAGCCTGCATTGAGCGTAACCACAGAACCATCGCTCAGGGTAAGTCGCAAGCGTTGTCCCCTGCCTGCCCTGGTAGTGGCATAGGTAGCGTTGCCTGTTTCTGTGTTTTTAAAAATGAGGAAAGTACCCAGCAATATCACGATAACAGCAGCGGCTATACGAATTACGCGCGACATGTAAACCAGTGGCCGTGCAGCCAGTTGCCGGTCAATTTTCGCTTTGAGGCGCTGCTGCACTTCATTCCGGTTAAAGGAGGTGGTATCGTGCGTATCGGCCGCCGACCGTTCATCCAGCCATTGTTCCAGGCGTTTTTGTTCTTCCGGTGTACATTCCCCTTTTAAATAACGATCCAGCAAACGTCCGGGCGTTTCATCTTTCATTAAAAACAATTTGGGCAGTCATCATAACACGTGGTCAGTAAAGTAGTGTCTGAAAAGAAACGTTGGTAGTAGATGAAGGAAAAAAAATTTCAGCAGCGGGATATTTTCATGCAACAGCGGTTACACATTGAGTTTCAGGTGCAGATATTTCAGGGCATTATTGATTTGTTTCTTCACCGTTTTATCGGAGATGTTAAGTTTATGGGCAATTTCTTTATGGGAAAGATCTTCTTTCCGGCTCAGGATAAATACTTCCCGCATCTTCAGGGGGAGTCTATCAATTTCCCGGTTTACCAGGTGTAATAGTTCATTAGCGTCCAGTTGCTGTTCAAAAACCTCGTCGGCTTCGGAAAACAGGAATCCCCACGACTTACGGAACGTAGTTTTTTTCATTTGTTGCCGGATATAGCGGAAGCCGCCATATCGTACACAGGAAAAGAGATAGGTATATAATGAGGTAATGCTGCCCAGGTTGTGGCGCCGTTTCCATAACGATACAAATACTTCCTGCAGGATATCTTCCGCCTCTTCGGTGTTTTTGATGGCTTTTACCAGGTAAAAGTAAAGTTGTTCCCAATAGCGCAGGTATATCACATCAAAAGCTTCCCTGTTGCCATCTTTGAGCAAGTTTAATAGAACATCGTCTGCATATTGTTGAAGATGCACACCATTCATAAGTGGAAAATTAACATAAACGTGAAACCTGTCTGCCCCCGGGAAAAACCACCTGCTGCGAATTGATTTTTACACCAGGGCCGATGCCTGTCATTATTAATTGTCTAATATACAATTAATAATTATTAGCCGCTTATTTTTTTTAAGACCTCCAAAAACAGGGAGAGAGGAACCTGGAAAACTCCCGGAACGCTGTCGCTTTTTGCCCGCTTATTTGTCGCATTACCACCCCGTATAACTCCGCAGATCACCCTAAGTTTGCAGTATTATTCATCCTTTAAAAAATCACTTATGAGAGCGCAATTGATCAGCGAAACAGCACTAACCGGCCAACTGTTGGTGCAGGTATTGTCGGCTTTTGATGATAAACAACTCAATACCGTACCTTTCGAAGGTAGCTGGACGGCGGCGCAGGTAGCAGAACATATCTGGAAAGCGGGAGATTGTGGCGTGGTGTATGGCCCGTCAGCGCCTACACAGCGGGCGGCGGATGAAAAGGTAAATGCGATCAAAGCCTTGTTCCAGGATTACAACGCAAAATTTAATGCAGCTGAAATGATTGCCCCCGGCAATGCGCCACATACGCAAACACAGGTAATGGAACATATTCACCAGGTATGGGATAAGCTGACTACCGCTGCCAACAACGTAGATCTCAATGAAGAATGCCTGGCTTTTGAAGTACCTGGATTTGGTCCTTTCACCCGGCTGGAGTGGATCAAATTCATCAATATACATACCCGGCGTCATATCCGCCAGCTGGAAAATATCCAGGCGCATGTGTTGAAGGAACAGCGGGCTTAAAGCAGAAAGCAAAAAGCTATTGCAGCGGGTGACCAATGCGATTTTAAATAGTCGCAAATATCATTCGCTGCAATAGCTTTTTGCTTTCTGCTTTAAGCCTTCTGCTTACTTAAAATTAATCCCCAATCCCACCTGCAGCTGCTGGGTTTTCCATTGGTAACGATCATCAATATCATTGATATTGGAAAGGCCCAAGACATAGCGGGCGTATACATGCAGCACATCAAACGTTAACGTAGCGCCTGCGGCAGCCCCCAAATTTCCGCGTTTAAACGCGCTGCGGTTATAGGTGAGCAGGTTGTCATTTTCGTAAAAGAGATAGCTATATTCGGGTCCTGCATTAACTGTAATCATTTTATTGATGTTATAACGCAGTAATACCGGGAGAGTGATGTAACTCAATTTGATATTTTTATTGGCGCCATCGTTACTATCATGAATATAACGCGCGCTGAAATCATCTGCCCGCTTAGGTCCTACCTGTGAAAACAACAGCTCCGGCTGTATCCCCCATTTCTTCGTAACATCATAGGTGGCAAATACGCCAATTCTTCCTCCCAGCGTGTAGTTGGGATTAATACCTTCTCCATCCAGTTTAAACATATTCAGGTCGGCTTTCAGGCCATAGTGAAACCCCTGGGCACTGAGGGATGAAACAGCAAAGCAAAAAACACACAAAGCTGCCAGCATTCGTTTTTTCATAGTTGTTATTTTAACCATAAAGAAACGAATGGATCTGATACGTATTGCTGGCGGGCATTCACTAATAGATGATCCTGCCGATTTTAACCGTCATGCCCGGAATTTCCTCGGCCAATTCCGGGGCTGATCAGGCGAGGTTGACCTTTTTGCCTGTTTTTACCGCCTGGTAGATAGCGTCTATAATCTTCAGGTCTTTCAGCGCCTCTTCACCGTTGACCGCTACCAGCGGCTGTTTTCCGGCCAGCAGAATATCTGCCATTTCGTCCATCTGCACCGTTTGATGGGTCATATGTGGTTGGGTGAGTTCTCCTTTAAACGTACGTCCTTTGATGGGTCCGTAGCCGGTGGAAGGTTGCAGTTCTGCAAACCCCTTTTCCCCGTTAAGGAAGAAACGGTCGAGGTTATTCATATTATAGGTAGACAGGCAGGAGGCCACTGCCCCGCTGGGAAATCCCAGCTGGAACTGTATGGTTTCATCTACGCCCGCATTAAACTTTATGGGATCTGTTTTGGTTTCCTGGGCGGTCACCCACAGTGGTTCTTCGCCCGTCATATAGCGGGCGCCGTTGATGGCATAAATGCCGATGTCCATCAGTGAGCCGCCGCCGGCCAGCTCTTTATTCAACCGCCATTGGGTGGGATCGCCTATGCGAAAGCCGCACTGTCCCTGGAAGAATAAGATCTTTCCGAATTCACCGCTATTCCGCATGCGGATAATCTCCAGCGTTTTGGGTTCAAAATGCATGCGATAACCTACCAACAATTGCACGTTGGCTTTTTTACAGGCCGCTATCATGTCAGCGCCCTCGTGGGCATTGAGGGCCATCGGCTTTTCACAGATCACATGTTTGCCTGCAGCGGCTACCCGCAGGGTTTGCCCATGATGCAGCGCATTGGGTGTAGTAATGTACACCACATCGATATCAGGATTATCCCTGATACGGTCGAAGTTGCTGTAGTTATAACAATTGGCGGCCGGGATGTCAAAACGTTGCTGCCAGTCGGTGATCTTGGAAGGCGTTCCGCTAATTACGCCCACCAGTTTGGCCTTCGTGCAGGACTTCATGGCATCGGCTACGCGGTTGGCATAGCTACCTAATCCCATGAGAGCTACCCTCAGTACTTTTCCTTCTTTCGGGCGTCGGGTAACGGCCCAGCCGGGGAGCGACATAAAAGGCAATACCATAGCCGTAGCGGCGATCTGCTGTAAGAAATTGCGGCGAGAATGCATAACGGGAATATTTTGGGTTTCACGAATGGTTTAATAATACAAAAAAAATCCGGTACGGGAAAGTATATACGAAAAGGGGGTAACGCATTTAAAACAATCGCCGGCAGGCCCGGAAAATCCGCACCTGCCGGCGATCCTATCTCACTAAAAAATTTATTACTGTTTTACATCATACAAAATTACGAACTCTACCCGGCGATTACGGGCCTTGCCGGCATCTGTATTGTTGGAGGCAATCGGGTCACGATCCGATAATCCCCAGGTAAACATACGATCGTTATTCACATTAAAACTGCTGAGCAATCCTTTCGCAGAAGCAGCCCGCTTTTCAGACAGCTCCCGGTTGTAATCGGCTGAACCGGTATTATCCGTATGACCTGTAATTAATATCTTGGTTTTGCCATACTTATTGAGGATCTCCGCAAAACGGCTAAAAGTAGGCTTAATAGCGTCATTTACCTGGTCGGAGGAAGAGGCAAATAATACGTTGTTGGGGAAAATAACCTTTAAACTGTCTTTGATAATACTTACTTCCGCCTCATTCAATACGTTCTTCAACTCTTCGTACTGCTTGCTCATATATACATGGGGACTACTGCTTTTCCTGGTAGATGCGCAGGAAGCCATAAATGCCATTGCTACCAGGGCCAGCAAACAATAGCGTGTCGTGAATAACATTCTTTTCATATCCTGTGTATTAGGGCACAAAGGTATGTAAAATAGCCATTATCAAGCTGTTGCATCGACAATCTCTAATATTCAGAAAAACATATATGCGTTAATGTTATATACTGTTATGGCAACTCCCCGGATGACAGCTACCAGTGCCGGGATTCGGCGAAAAGTAGCGCGAATGTCATTTTCTCTACCTATGGCTGGTATGGGACATTACAATAACATAATATTGGGGTTCCTTCCGGTCTCCCGGAATTTTTTTGATTTTAACGGTGAACAATTCATGAAAAAAGCACTGCTATTTGCACTACTGGCCGTAGCTGGCCGGCAGGCCATGGCCCAAAATGCCCCCGTCGATACCCGGGTGTTCTGGGCAGAACATTTTAATACCGGCGACCTGCCCGACGGATGGAAAAACATAGACTCAAGTCATAAACAACTCAACTGGATTGTCACCAATCAGCCTTATCCCGGCTCCTTCGAATACCAGCAACAGGCGCCTCCTATCGCTTCCAAAAGCCGCGGCTACCACCTGCAATTCCAGGCCGGCTACTTCGTAGATGAAGACCAGCCATCCTGGGTTAAAAAGAAAGAATATCCCGATACCTGGGTACAAACCGCCCCTATTAACTGTGCCGGCAAATCGTCTGTGATCCTGCGTTTCCAGCATACCTTCCGATATAACAACGCCTTTGCCGCTCCAGGCGCCGCTTTGCTGGCAGGCGTAAGTACCGATGGCATTCACTGGACCGACTTCAACGTGATGAACAACGTACCCGCGGCCAATGACATGTTTATTCCCATTAACCAGGAACTTAACATCACTAAAATAGCCGCTCACCAGCCACAGGTATATATCCGTTTTTACTGGAAAGGATTTTACAGCTGGTACTGGATGATCGACGATATCGAACTGGCGGAAGGCTACAAAAAAGACCTGGCCCTCACCCGCCTTACTTCTCATACGGAAGAAAAAAATACATTCACCCAAGCCGATGAACTGGCTATCACCGTAAAAAACAGCGGCATCGATGCCATTAAATCTGCTTTTACCGTGCGCTGCAACATCGACCAGCGGCCTCCAGTGACGGTGACCGTGCCCGCCAATAAAAAGGGACTGCAGCCTGGCCAGGAACTGAGCATTAAATTCCCGGCTACCGACCTCACCGATCGCCCTATGCATAATGTGGCGTTTGTGTTGCAATACCCGGAAGATGAACACCGCGCCAATGACTCCCTGCGTGTACACATCAACGCCAATGCGTCGCACATCGGTAATGTAACCGGCTTCCAGGCTGCCGGCGCCAACGAATTTGATATCCGCGCCGGCTTATCTGCCTTTAAACTCATCTTCTATGCAGACGATATCTTCCGGCTCTGGATGGCTCCCGATGGCGAATTTACCGACCCCGCCGGCAACGATATCGTAGTGATGAACCAGCCCGGTAAGGTTACGCTCAGCAGCAGCGACAAAGGCGCTTACTACCAGGTGAAAAGCAACAGCTGCGTGGTGCGTGTATATAAGCAGCCCTTACGCTTTGCCCTATACGATATTACCAACACCAGGGCTATCTGGGAAGAGTCGACCCCGCTTACGTTCGGCTCCGTGACTACCCAAACCATGAAACGTCAACCCGACGAATATTTCTATGGCGGCGGAATGCAGAATGGCTATTTCTCCCATCGCGGCCAGGAAATTTTAATCGAAAAAGGAAATGGCTGGGATAATGGCGGTCGCCCTAACCCCGCACCATTTTACATGTCCACCGCCGGATACGGCGCTTTCAGGAACACATTCGATGTGGGTAAATACGATTTCAGGGATACCCTGCAATTCAAACACAATGAAAACCGTTTCGATTGTTTCTATTTCTACGGTCCTTCCCTCAAACAAATTCTCGATGGCTATACCCGCGTTACCGGTCGCCCTTTCCTGATGCCCCGCTGGGCGCTGAGCCTGGGCGATGCCAACTGCTACAATCGCGGTGGCGCCGGTACCGATTCCAAAGCATACAAAGGCACCGGCACTACCGGCACCACACCCGATGTGATTAAGCTGGTGGCCGACAAATACATAGAAAACGATATGCCCCGCGGCTGGATCCTGCCCAACGATGGTTACGGTTGCGGCTATACGAAATTGGACTCCACCATCATGGAACTCCATAAGCGCGGCTTCTATACCGGTTTGTGGACAGAAAACGGGGTAGATAAAATAGCCAAAGAAGTGGGCGTATACGGCTCCCGCCTGGCCAAACTGGATGTAGCCTGGGTAGGCCCTGGTTATAAGTTTGCGCTGGATGGTTGCAAAGCCGCCTATGAAGGCATCGAAAATAACAGCAACGCCAGGGGCTATATCTGGAGCGTGATGGGATGGGCGGGTACCCAACGCTATTCCACCGTTTGGTCGGGCGACCAATCAGGCAACTGGGAATATATCCGCTTTCATATCCCCACCGTTATCGGGGCCGGTTTATCGGCCCAAAACGCCGCCACCGGCGATGTAGACGGCATTTTCCGGGGCAGCGACTCTACCTATGTGCGCGATCTGCAATGGAAATGTTTTACGCCCGTACTCATGGTCATGAACGGCTGGGCAAAGAAAAATAAACAGCCTTATCTCCAGGGAGAAACAAATACCGCTACCAACCGGAAATACCTGCAACTCAAAATGCGGCTTACCCCTTATATGTATACCCTCTGCGCAGATGCCCATGCTACCGGCGTTCCCGCATCCAGGGCTATGATACTGGAGTTTCCGGAAGATACGGTATGCCGTGGTACCAGTACCCAATACCAATTTATGAACGGGCCTTCCTTACTGGTAGCGCCTGTGTATAAAAGTGAAGGTAAACGGGACAGCATTTATCTCCCTGCCGGCACCTGGTACGATTACTGGGATGGTACAGCTTATACCGGCGCCACCGTACTGAATAACTATAACGCACCGCTGGATAAACTGCCCTTGTTCGTAAAACAAGGCGCTATTATTCCCATGTACCCACAGATGAACTATGATGGGGAGAAAAAAACAGATACCCTCACCCTCGACATTTATCCCGCCGGTAAATCTTCTTTCGATTTATATGAAGATGATGGACTGACCCGCGAATACAAAAACGGCGTCTTTGCCAGAACGATGATTGAAGTGGATGCCACCCAGGGTACGCGCATCACCATCAACGCAGCCAGGGGCACTTATACCGGTATCAATAAACAACGTGCATACGTGCTCCAGGTACATCGTGCTACCGCTCCGAAAAAGGTAATGGTCAACGGGCAGGCAGTAAAAGTGTATAGCAGTCAACCGGCCTTCGACAAGGCAGCTACGGGCTGCTTCTTTAACGCGTCGGACAAAAAAGGTACGTTACATATTAAGACATCTTACCTGGATACCGCTACTACACAGCAAATCGATATCCAGTAAAATTTATTGTTGCACGAGAGAGGCCGGATCCAATGATCCGGCCTTTTTTATAGCATTAATTTCTATCTTGTAGTAACTATGACGACCATTCCTTTACTACAAAGCCTCTCTGGCCTGTTAGCGGGCGTTGCCCTCATTGTATTGCTTACGGCCCGGTTCCGGGTACATGCCTTCTTTGCCTTACTGCTGGCAGCAGTATTGACCGGTTGCATATTAGGACTACCGGCAGCTGATATTCTCGCCAGCATTAAATCCGGCATGGGTAACATTATTGGTTCATTAGGATTGCTGATTGTACTGGGCACTACCTTGGGGCTGATACTGGAACATAGCGGCAGTACGGCGGTACTGGCCAATTATGTATTGCAACGTATAGGTACCGGAAAGGCGGCTCTGACCATGAATATGATTGGTTACCTGGTAGGTATGCCTATTTTCTGTGATTCGGGATTTATTGTACTAAGCGGATTAAACAAGGCGCTGGCACAGCGTTCCGGCGTATCGCTGATGATCATGGCGTCCTCTCTGGCTACAGGCTTATATGCCGTACATTGCCTCATGCCGCCGCATCCGGGTATTACCGCGGCTACTGTTACCATTCACGCCGAAACAGGCAAGGTAATGCTCTATGGCTTGCTGATCGCTATTCCCGCTGCCGCCGGCGGTTATGCCTGGTCGGTATTTGCCGGAAAGCGTTTAGCCGCTCATGTTAGTACCGAGTCTGCCGTTGCTCCGATTGCTGCCGGGCCTTCTGTGGGCATGTCGGTGCTGCCGGTGGCGGTGCCTATTTTACTGATTGCAACACGCTCGCTCTTTAGCCTGGAAACCGGCGTGGCGCCGTCTTTTGGCCTAAAGACCGTGGCCTTGCTGGGCACACCGGAGGTAGCGCTCAGCGTAGGCATCCTGCTGGCCTTAACACAGTTGAAGGATAAAGTAAGTGCGCTGTTGCAGGAAAGCGCAGAAAAAGCTGCCGGCATACTGGTGATTATCGGCGCTGGTGGTGCTTTTGGAGCCATCCTGGCGAAAGCAGATATTGGCAGTCACATTGCGCAAAACCAGGCAGTGGCCGCCATGGGTTTATTACTACCGTTCCTGGTTACCGCCCTGCTTAAAACGGCCCAGGGCTCTTCTACGGTGGCCATCATCGCCGCCGCTGCCATTATGCAGCCATTGTTGCCCATGATCGGGTTGGATTCCGGCAATGGCCACATCATTTGTGTACTGGCCATGGGTGCCGGTTCTATGATGATTTCCCATACCAACGATGCCTACTTCTGGGTGATTTCCCGGTTTTCCGGGCTGGAAGTAAAGGATATGCTGCGGGTATATAGTACCAGCACTATTGTGATGGCGCTGGTATCACTGGCAGGCGTGTACGTGTTATCACGCTGCCTGCCCGGGGTATAGTGTTATGCGGAGAGCGCCTGATCCAGATCGCGGATAATATCGTCTACATGCTCCAGCCCCACGCTCAGGCGGATTAAGCCATCAGAAATACCTGCTTTTTCCCGGTCCTCTTTCTTCATACCGGAATGCGACATAGACGCCGGGTGAGAGATGAGGGTATCTACGGTACCCAACGACACTGCCCGCAAACACATTTGCAGGCGATCGATAAATCCTACCGCCGCTTCAAATCCCGCTTTTAATTCGAAGCTCATCACCGCGCCGGGGTGGCGCATTTGCCGGGCCGACAATGTATAGTCTGGATGATCCGGCAACCCATTAAAGTTTACTTTGGCTACCGCCGGATGTGCCTGGAGAAATTCTGCTACCTGTTGCGCATTACTGCAATGTTGCTTCATACGCAGCTCCAGTGTTTTAATGCCCTGGATGAGCAGGTAGGTGTCAAAGGGATTAGCGCAACCACCCAGCAAGGTGGCGGTTTTGCGTGCCTTCGACTGCATGAAAGCCATATCTTTTCCGATGAACACCCCGCCGATAGCGGTGCCGTGCCCATTCAGGAACTTGGTAGTAGAATGAAATACGAAGTCGGCGCCATAGCGAAATGGCTGTTGCAGGTAAGGCGTGGCAAAGGTATTGTCTACACTTACTTTCACCTGGTGCCTGCCGGCGATGCAGCATACCGCTTCCAGGTCTACACAGCGCATAGAGGGATTGGCGGGCGATTCAATATGGATCAGTTTCACGGCACGATTAGCCGCCAGCAGGGCATCGAGTCCTTCCAGGTCATGCAGGTCCACAATTTGTGCTGTTACCCCGAAGGCAGGCAGGAAATTAAACAGAAACTCATGAGTGCCTCCATACAATGAATAATGGGTGAGCACCTGGTCGCCCGCCACCAGGTTCGACAGCATCAGCGTAGCCATGGCTGCCTGTCCGCTGGCATGTAAAATAGCTTTCAGCGGCAGTGGACTGCCATCTGCCTGTTCCAGCCCCAGCGCTTCCAGGGCGGCGATCAGCTCTTCTGCAACGGTTACCGTAGGATTGCCGAAGCGGGAATAAATATAACCAGGCGCCGTACCCTGGAAACGGTCCATGCCTTGTTGTGCATTATCGAAAGTAAACGTAGAGGTGGCGAAAACAGGCACCAGGTGCGCATTTTCAGCGATATGGGATTGCGCAGCATGGATAGCTGCGGAAGCCATGTTAGTATAATTAGCCATAGTGATATAAAAATAAAAAAGTAAAATGAAATGCCATCTATCAAAGAAAGCGTTTGCAGAAAACCCTTAAATGCCCTAATATTGAGGGCAGCTAAACATTTTTGCCACCAATAACCAGGAACACGCTGTGAACATACCAGACGACAGGAAACTTTTTTCAGCAATCGCCCATGGAGATGAAGCAGCTTTTCGTTTATTATATCACCGGTACAATGCTGTGCTGATAGGCTCTGTCAAAAAATTGTTGAAATCAGATACTGCCGCAGAAGAAGTGATGCAGGAAGTGTTCCTGAAAGTATGGCTGCTCCGGGACACCCTGGCAGCTATCGAAAATCCCGGCGGCTGGCTGTACACGCTGGCTTCGAACCGGTCGTTGTCGACGCTCCGTCAACATGCCCGGGAAAAAAACCGGCAGGATGATATCATCGCTGATGTTCCTGACCAGGAAGACTTTTCAGCCGGCATCTATGCAAAGGAACTGCAAAGCCTGATTAAAACAGCGGTGGAAAAATTACCGGCCTCCCGCAGGGAAGTATTTATGATGAATACCCAGGACGGCAAATCCCGCAAGGAAATTGCCGAAGCGTTGGACATCTCCGAAAATACCGTTAAAAACCAACTGGTTACCGCCCGCAAATTTATCCGGGAATACCTGGAAAAACATACCGGCACCCGCCTTCCTATCTTACTGATTATCCTGTTGTCGAGATTTTTGTGATTTTTTTTCAGACGCATAGTACACTTGTTAGTTTTTAGCGTCTAACCAGCAAAAGAAGGGAACAGTATCGTGGAAGCTAAAGATTATTACCGCTTTTTACTACAGCGTTATTACGAAGGTACCGCCTCCGCAGCGGAGGAAGCGGAATTGTTTGCAGCATTGCGAACCAATGACGATGACGACGAATGGACTGCGCTCATCAACGAGCTGCATACCACTGCCATAGCCGATCCGGCTTATGATCCTTCTGAATATGAGCCACAGCTCCAACGTATTTTACATGGGGAACCGGTGGTTAAAAAAATCCGCTTCTATCGTCGCCCTTATGTGGCGGCAGCAGCTATCGCAGGGCTCTTCCTCTGCACGGCAGCCTGGTTTACCTGGCGGCAGCATACGCCGCCACCACCCGTGGTGATAGCGGCCAATACCGATGTACAACCCGGTAAAAACGGCGCGGTATTAACGCTCGGAGATGGCAGCCAGGTAGTATTAGACAGCCTAAACAATGGCGTGATAACCACCCAGCAAGGTACCCGCGTTACCCTGCACAACGGCCAGCTGGCTTATGATGCCTCTGCCGCCGGCATGGTAAGCTACAATACCATGAGTACGCCCCGCGGACGCAAATTCAGACTGCAACTCCCGGATGGTACCCTGGTATGGATCAATGCCGCCAGCGCCATCAGCTTCCCTACCGTTTTTACCGGCAGCAACCGAACCGTTGCCCTCAATGGAGAAGCCTATTTTGAGGTAGCACCCAACAGCCGGCAGCCATTTATTGTGAAATTAAATAATGAAACCAGCGTAGAAGTGCTGGGCACACATTTTAATGTCAATAATTACCAGGAAGACGCCAACATCAGCACTACTTTACTTGAAGGCGTGGTACGCGTAAATGTGCAGCATCAACCAAAAGTACTACAGCCAGGACAACAGCTGCTGATCAATAAACCAACCGGCGCCACCACCCTGCAACACCAGGTAGATACCCTGGCCGTTATTGCATGGAAAAATGGCATACTCAATTTCCAGGATAAAAAACTCACCACCGTCATGAGCATTATTGCCCGGTGGTATGATATTGAAGTCGTATATGAATCAACACCGCCAGACATCACCTTTGTAGGAGAAATAGGTAGTGATGTAAACCTCTCCAGCGTACTCAATTTCCTGAAAGATTCAGGCATTCACTTCCAGCTGACAGGCAGAAAAATAATTATAAAATCATAAAAAGACGTTTTCATCAGACATGTTATAGAAAAACAGTGAACTAAACAATTCAATCATCAACAAGAAGGCCACCTGTAATAAAAAAACCGGAAGTGTTTCGACCCACCTCCGGCTAAGAAAGATTACAGCTATGCAAAACAGTTGAGTATTCCAGACAACCATCTATTTACAAGCCAAATCAATGCAAAGCTATGCAAAAAATTGCTCTTTGTAACCGGCATTCCCATGCGCCTATGTTAGGAAAAATACGCAACAGGAGCCGGTTTTCAACCAAAATGCTGTTAGTTATGAAACTGACTTTCTTATTATTAACTACCGCTTTACTGCAAGTGAGTGCCACAGGGTATGCGCAACTGATCACCTGGTCGGGGCACAATGTGCCGGTAGAAAAACTCTTTTCCGTTATCCGCAGGCAATCCGGTTATACCGTTGTAGCCAGCCGCGACGTACTGGAAAAAGCACGTCCCGTTACCCTGAAAGTGGAAAATGTATCTATACAAACTTTCCTCGATCTCGTGCTGAAAAATCAGCCACTGAAATATGTGATTGAAAACAGGTCTGTCTTCATCTCTCCCGCGCCAACTACGTATAACAGCAATAGCAGCCTTGCCGCCCCTCCTATCGAAGTACGGGGAAAAGTAACCGATGAAACCGGCCACCCTTTGCCCGGCGTTTCAGTAAGGGTTAAAAACACCTCCCAGGGTGTGAGTACTGACAATGATGGCTCCTATACCCTGCGCATCAGCGCGGAAGGCCCGCAGATATTGATCTTCTCTTTTGTAGGAATGACGCCCCAGGAAGTTGCCGTTGCCGGCAGCGGCACGTTCAACGTAACACTGAAAGCTTCGGTAGAGCAACAAACAGAAGTGGTAGTAGTAGGTTATGGTACGCAGAAAAGAAGCGATGTAACCGGTGCTGTATCTTCTGTACCGAAAGAAAGACTGCAAAATCTTCCCGTTACAAACGTTTTGCAATCGATTCAAGGCACTACGCCCGGGGTAAATATCATCAGCAACAGCAGCAAGCCGGGAAGTTCTCCCGCCTTCTATTTGCGCGGTCTTAAATCCGTTAACGCCAGCAACGAGCCTCTCATCGTATTGGATGGTATCCCTTTCAGCGGCAGCTATAACGATATCAACCCCAACGATATCGCATCTATCGACCTCCTGAAAGATGTTTCTGCCTCCGCTATTTACGGCGCCAGAGGCGCCAATGGCGTGATCATGATCACCACCAAGCAAGGTAAAACCGGTAAACCACAGATCAGCTATAATGGCTACGCTGGACCGGAATACCAGTCCAACGTAGTGAAACAAATGAACGGCGAACAATACCGCACCAAAAACCACTGGTATAATATCCAGGCAGGCCGCCCCGATGCACCGGACTTGCCTTACCTGTCTGAACAAAATAATTTTGCCAACGGCGCCAAAGAAGTAAACTGGCTCAAAGAAATTGCGCAACAGGGCTATATCCATAGCCACGAGCTGAGTATTTCAGGCGGTAGCGACAACGTGAAATATTATCTCTCCGGTACCTACCTGAAAGAAGATGGTACCCTGAAAGGCTACCAGTATAACCGCTCCAGCATCCGCGCCAATGTAGACGCGAAAGTAACGTCCTGGCTGAGAACCGGTGTGAACATGTTCCTCGTTAATAACAACAACGATGGCGGTGAAGTATCCCTCTTTAGCGCCAATGCCCTCAGTCCTTACGGTACGCTTTACAACGCAGCCGGCGACTACGAAGTATACCCGATTGCGCCGCAAACACTGTATACCAGTCCACTGATCAACCTGTACGATCCGGCTATCAGCCGCAGTAAAAACATGACGGCCAGCGGATATGCGGAAATAGCACCTGACTTCGTAAAAGGACTGAAATACCGGGTCAACGCCTCCTATTCTTTCCGTCCTAATCGCAGCGGCGACTACACCGGCCGCAAAATGGGCGATATGCAAGGTACTGCCCAGGTGATTAACGGAGAAGGTAAGCAATGGATCGTAGAAAATCTCCTCACCTATACTACCCAGTGGAAAAAGCATCACCTCGACCTCACCGCCTTGTACAGTGCGCAGAAAGACGAAAACTTTACTTCCCAGCTGGATGCCAATTCCTTTGTAAACGATAACCTCGACTTCTATAATATGAAAGCGGCACAGGTACAGAAAACTACCACTTCCTACACCGGTAGCATGCTCCTGTCGCAGATGTTCAGGATCAACTATAACTACGATAGCCGCTACCTGCTCACCGCTACTATCCGTCGTGATGGCTACTCCGGCTTCGGCCCGGATAATAAATACGGCGTATTCCCTTCCGTGGCAGTAGGCTGGAATATTCATAATGAGAAATTTATGGCGCAACTCCCATTGATTTCCCAGTTGAAACTACGTGCCTCTTATGGTACCTCCGGTAACCAGGCGGTAGGCAGCTACCGCACGCTGTCGCGCCTCGCCACCACCAACTATGTATTTGATGGCGTTACGGCTGTAGGTGTAGTGCCAGATATATTGGGCAACAACAAACTCAAATGGGAAACGACTTCCGGTTTGAACCTGGGTATCGACTTTGCTTTGTGGAATAACCGCCTCAGTGGTAGCATTGAAACCTATAGCACCCGCACTTACGACCTGTTGCTGAGCAGGAAAATACCGGCTGCCAATGGTTATACTTCCGTATACGACAACATCGGTGAAACGGCCAATAAAGGGTTGGAAATATTATTGAACACCCGCAACATACAATCCGATAACTTCACCTGGCAAACGGCTTTCAACATCTCCTTCAACCGGAATAAAGTAGTATCACTGTATGGCGACAATAAAGATGATATCGGCAACAACCTGTTCATAGGCAAGCCACTGTTGGGCATTTACGACTATACCATGGTAGGCATCTGGCAGGAAGGTGAAGACAGCAAGATTGATCCCGGCGCCAAAGCAGGTTATATCAAATTTAAAGACCTGGACAACAGTGGTAAAATAGATGCCGCCGACCGTTCCTATCTCGGTACACAATTACCGAAATATATTGCGGGTTTGACGAATACCTTTACCTACAAAAACTTTTCACTGAACATCTTCCTGCAGGATGTACACGGATCGCTGCGGGCCAACAACATCCTCGATAATCGCGACCAGGCAGGCATTATCAACCTGCCGGCTTCCATTCCTTACTGGACTACCGAAAACAAGATCAATACCAACCCGGCCTTGTTTTACACCAATCCAAAAGGATATAAATATGCCCAGGATGCTTCCTTTATCCGCGTGAAGGATGTAACGCTCAGCTACAACTTCAACAAACAGGCCTTGCAGCGTTACAACATTTCCAACCTGCAGGTATATGTCAGCGGCCGCAACCTGGCTACTATCACCAAATGGCAGGGATACGATCCGGAAACATCGCCATCCTCTATTACTTCTTCCAGTACCCGCTTAAGTAACGGGCAGGGTGCGGGCCAGCAGAGCTCCGATTTTTATCCGCTGAATATGTCGTTGATATTGGGTGTTAATATCAGTTTATAATTTAAAAAGAGATGACCATGAAAAATTGCTTATATATATGCAGGATCTTAGTAGCGGGGGTATTGACACTGTCTGTTTCCTCCTGTAGTAAACATTTTCTTGACGAAGACCTTAAATCAGCCTATGCGCCGGATAATACGCTGGTAGATGAATTAGGCTTCGAAGCCGCCAGCACCGGGATGCTGAGCGTAATGCGTAATGATTACGGAGATACACAGGGCCTACTGGCTACCTTTTCCGTGGGTACGGATATGGCGATTACCGGTCAGCCGAATACCATACAGGCGCCGTACGAAAACTATCAGAACCTCAATTCTCAAACTGGTTCGCTGAGCAGCATCTGGAACTATGGTTATAAATTAATCAATACCGCCAATGTGATCATTACCGCCTCGGCCAACGCGAAGGCTACGCTCACACAGGCCCAGCGCGACTTATACAAAGCGGAAGCCTGTTTCTTTCGTGCATACGCCTATAACCATCTCTCTATCCTGTTTGGTGGCGTACCATTGATCACCACGCCGGTAACTGCGCCGCGCACCGACTTTACAAGGGCCACCGAAGCAGCGGTGATACAACAGATCATCGATGACCTCACCTTTGCTGAAGCACACCTGCCAGATCCGGCCAGTGTAAAAAGACAGGGACGTATCAATAAATTTGCGGCGGCACAGCTGTTGACCGAAGCGCTGCTGCGCGCCAACAAGCCCGCCGATGCGGAAGCGGCCGCCAAAAGGATTATCAACAGCAACTTCTTTAGTCTCATCAATGCCCGCTACGGCGTAAAAGCATCCCAGCCCGGCGATCCTTTTGCTGATATGTTTACCTACGGTAATATGCGCCGCAACCAGGGCAACACCGAAGCCATCTGGGTCATAGAGCAACAATACAACATTACCGGGGGCGCCTCTGCGTTTGACCAGCGCCGCCGCGAGTGGGGACCGTTTTATGTAAACGTGGCCGGCATGAAAGTATGCGATTCCCTCGGCGGACGTGGCATTGGCAGAATACGCCCTACCAACTGGTGGACGTATAACCTGTATGATAACGACGATATGCGCAACTCCCGCTTCAATATCCGCCGCCAGTACTATTACAACGATCCGGCCTCTCCTAAGTACGGCCAACCAGTGAATGTTACCGGCTTCGATACGATCCAGAATATCTACGCCCATACCACCAAATGGTATGAGTTTCAGCCACAGGAAATACAGGGCGCACAATCGTACAAAGACAGGATACAAATGCGTCTCGGGGAAACTTACCTGCTGCTGGCAGAAGCACAGTTCAAACAGGGACGCAATGCTGATGCTGCCGCCAGTATCAACGTGATCCGCAACCGCGCCCACGCTGCACCGGTACAACCCGGCGATGTAACGCTGGACTATATCCTCGATGAAAGAGCCCGGGAGCTCACCGCAGAAGAGCTGCGCCGCCTCACCCTCATCAGAACCAATACGCTGGTGGCCAGGGTACGCAAATACAATCCGAAAGTAGCGCCTACCATCAGCGATTTCAACATACACCTGCCTATCCCGCAATCGGAAATTGATGTGAATAAAGATGCCGTGCTTACACAAAATGATGGCTATGGTAAATAAACTGATCCTGATGCACAAAATATTGCGTGTTATAGCCGCCAGTGCCCTATTGCTATTACAACAGTACGGCCACGCACAAACGAATCAAAGCATAAAAGACACCCTCCCCCTGGAACATGGCGCCCACCGCATTGGCAACAGAACAGACGCCGACATGACCCGCTGGCGCTCACAGCGCCTGGGGCAATTCATTCACTGGGGACTATACGCCATTCCCGGTGGCGAATGGAAGGGGAAAACCTATAACGGCGCCGCCGAATGGATACGCTCCTGGAAAGAAATGCCACAACAGGAGTATGATAACCTGTACAAGCAATTTAACCCGGTAAACTACAGGCCGGAAGAATGGGCGCAACAAGCCAGCGATATGGGCGCCAAATACATGATCATCACCACCAAGCACCACGATGGATTTTGCCTGTGGCCCAGTAAATACAGCAAATATACCGTGGCTGCCTCTCCCTGGAAAAAAGATATTATTGGTCCCATGGTAGATGCCTACAATAAAAAAGGGATTGATGTATACCTGTACTTTTCCATCATCGACTGGAACCAGCCCGACTGGCGCGCTGCCTTAAAAACACCGGCAGATGCTGCTGCCTATCAACGGTTCAAAGTATTTGTAAAAAACCAGTTGACTGAATTATTACAGCGATACCCTACCGTAAAAGGTTTCTGGTTCGACGGTACCTGGGACGATTCCTGGAAAAATGATGGCGCCTTCTCCGATGAACTGGAGCAATACCTGCAGCGGCTGCATCCCGGCCTCATTATCGGCAGCCGTTTACGTGCCGATGAAAAAGGCGCCCGTCACTTCGACTCCAACAGCCGCCTGATGGGCGACTACGAACAGGGCTGGGAACGCAAGCTACCGGAAAAATCAGCCGATGTACATGGCAACGACTGGGAAGGCGTAATGACCATTCCGGAAAACCAATGGGGCTACAACGCAAAGTGGACGGGACATATTAAATCATCCAACGAACTCATTGAAATGCTGGTGAAATCTGCTTCGCTGGGCGGTAATTTCGTGATCAACTTCGGACCTAAAAGCGATGGCACCTTCCGTACAGAAGAAGTGCAACGCATGCAGGAAATAGGCCACTGGATGAAAATAAATAGCAGCGCCATTGATGGCGGTACAGATGCCGGCTTCGCAAAACAGGACTGGGGATATTACATCCGCAAATCCGGCACCGACAGCGTGTACATGGTGGTTTGTAATGTACCCGTGTCTGGCAACCTGCGGGTAAAGCTTCCTGCGCAAACCACGTTGGCAAATGTGACTTCCCTGGAAAAAAACATCATCAGCGGAACACCGGAACTGATTGGTAAAAACGAGTACTTTATTCACCTGGATCATAAAAGCCAGGATGCTCCCTTTGTAATCCTTTTGCAAACCAGCAAGGAGAACCGGGATAACAGCAGCTTTGAAAAAGCAAAAACCTGATACCATTTACAACAGCCGGGAGCTATCGCTCCCGGTTTAAAACTGTAGTCGCAAACTGCCAAACAATCCAAAATTGCCGGTATGCGATACATTTTTACTATTCGGATATAATCGCCACACGGCATCAACACGGAAAAATTTAAAGATATTATCTATCCCCGTACCTACTTCTGTATATACATTTCCTTTGAGAGAGCGCATACCATAGTCAGAAAACTCAATGTGATTAAAGCTCCGGTTGCTGGCCGACATACTGCCTACTACCGTCTTCACATTCCAGAACTGACGCACACCGGTTCTCCGCATAAAAGGCAACAGGTTTAACAATTTGCGGTCGAAATGATGTTCGATATTAATCCCTGCATATTGATCGCTGAAAAATTCGTACTTGTTCATCAGGCTAAACGACTGCTTATTGTAATAGTACGTCTCATTGCCGGGGTGCATCCGCAATAACATAAAAGGCAGCCGGTCGCCGAAAATTTTTCCGCCATACACCATATAGCTCAACTGTCCCCAGTTAGGCAATTGTACCTGTTGCATCAGGCTTACATTCACCTTCTGGTAGCTATACCGGCTGTCGAGAATGCCGGAAGGCGCCAGCGCATAATTCAGTTCCAGCACGGGTTGTTGTCCGCGTATCCTGCGTATCTTCCGGAAGGTGTGAATTTCCTTTTCTCCCGGTGCATAACGGAGATTGAGTTCCATCTCCATATTCACCAAATTATTTCTTTCTTCTCCCTGGCGCAGGAACATTTTATGGGACGGCAGTGGATCAAAAGTGGTGTAGGCACTATGTGACACCGCTCCCTGTATGGAAAAAGTGCCGGCAATTTTTTTCATGGCCAGCAGTTTAAATTCCCGCTGGCGTATAAACTTTTGTGGAATGCCATGCCGCCGTACGAGGGCGCCAAATATATTATCCAGGGACACTTCTTCCCCGTTAAATCCGCGTTGATTATTATCGAGATCGTCTTTATACCAGGAGGCAAAGCTCCATCCTGTTTTAGGCATTTCGTATGCTACCGCCATTTTGCCTTTCAGGGCTTTGTCTTTACTACCGTAGGCCAGATAGCCGAACAGGCGCAGGTTACGGCTAAATTCGGGCGTGGTGCCGAGGTCGAAACGTAACCGCATACCTTCAATGCGGTTACGGCTGATCCATTTATACCAGGGGCCTATTTCTACTTTCCCCAGCTTGATATGTCCGTCTACCAGGAAAGTAAAAGTATTGCTTAAACGGGTAAAGGCAGGCATCGATTTTAGTGTATCCACCAATGTGATGGCATGCAGTTCATTTTTGGTCAGGGCTTCGGGGCGGTGTTGGCTCATATATTCCTTACCTGCCGTTAGTGCCGTGTCGGCAATCAACACTTCCTCCGCTTTTTTATTGGCCATTACCTTACTGGCAATATCGGGCGCATTTACCCTGATTTGTTGATACTGCGTGGTTTTCCGGCCAATGAACGTAGTTTTTTCCCTGCCCAGCGGCGCCAGTTCCACGACAAATTTATCTTTCGTCACTACCCAATCTTTTTCATTCAGTTGAGCGAACTCCTGGATGATGTCGAGTCGTTTTACAAAGTTGATATCCACAGTACCCGACACCGACAAGCTGATTTTCAGTAATGCCCAGCTATGGCTGTTGACCCAGCAATCACCTGAGAAAAGGTTTTCTCCTTCCCGCTTCGGCGTAAAGGCAAGATGAAAATAAGACTGTCCATTCAGTTGTATGGTATCCAATCCTTTATAGTGATAGTAGCGGTCGCCGTTTTCGCTGACCGGGCTGATAAATTCCCGTTTAAATATCAGCATGTAGTTGTTGTAGGTATTAATTTTCTGGTTGATACCACCGAGGTATTCCATCACTGATTCATTTTTAATACCGCTGGTATGTAATGCTTTGATTTCTTCCCGAATCCGGGGAGGTGTGCCGGCCGCATAATAATCCGATACCGATTCGGTGAGAAATACCGGAAGGAAAGGCTTTTGCTCGGAAGTGCTATCCACACGATCCAGTACAAATGCAAAGGGTTGTAGCAATTTATTATTGGCCAGTCGTTTCCTGTTGAAGTTGGCCAGGTCGAGTTCCAGTTTATTATATAATTCGGCGTAGTAGTTACTATAGTGCCGGGGGCTATTTTCGGCTTTATGCGCCACTATTTGTCGCCACCAAACCAGGCCGCGGTCCAGCTTTGCTTTTACTTCCACGCCTTTGTTCATGTTAGCTTCCAACTGCAGGACCAGCTCCGTATTGTTGTACGGATGCTGCATAGTCAGGTATTTAACGGCATATCCTACATAGCGCACCACCAGCGTATCTGCCGGGCGGCTACTTGGTTTCAGCTTAAATATGCCGGCATTGTCTGTCATACAACCAAAGCCGGCAGCTTTCCAGTAAACAGTGGCGAAGGGCAGTGGTTCCTGCGTAAATTGATTCACCACTTTTCCGGTGATCCCGGGCGCAGTTTGTCCATATACTGCCCCCGAAATCAACCACAATAACAGGCACATTACGCCCTTTCGGGTACAGTTGTAGGTAAACGGCATCAAGTCCAATAATTTCCTTAAAAAAGAAACAACACAATCGTTTATATGACGTGTAAGATGTCACTTCCCCCCCATACCTTTTAACTTTTTCCTATCTTCGAAAGAAAAAAGGTTATGATAGCATTCTTAGGCATGGGCCTTCTTGGGTCAAATTTCGTAAGGGCGTTGATTAATAAGGGGAACAGTGTGCAGGTATGGAATCGTACCACCTCCAAAGCCACTGCACTGGAGGCTTATGGCGCCAAAGCATTTGCCGATGTAACGGCTGCTGTTAAAGGCGCCAGCCGCGTACATATTACATTAAAAGATGATCATACGGTAGATGAGGTACTGGCGGCGGCCGCTCCGGGGCTTCAACCCGGCGCCGTGATCATAGATCATACTACCACCTCTGCTGATGGGGCCGTGCAGAGAACAAAAGATTGGAAAGCCCGTGGCTTTACCTATCTCCATGCACCGGTATTCATGGGTCCGCAGAATGCCCTGGAAAGTACCGGGTACATGCTCGTTTCCGGCGATCAGGAAGTGATTGCCACCTATACGCCTGTACTCGCAGAAATGACAGGACAAGTAATCAATTTTGGCGATACAGCAGGAAAGGCAGCGGGTATGAAACTGATCGGCAACAGTTTCCTTGTCAGCCTAACCGCCGGCCTGGCAGATACGCTGTCGCTCGCCAAAGCGCTGAACATTCCTATTAGTGATGTGACTGGCCTCTTCGGCGAATGGAATCCCGGCAACGGCCTGGCTGCCCGGATAAAACGTATGGCTTCCGGTTCCTACGACAGCCCTTCCTGGGAGCTGAATATGGCGCGGAAAGATACCCAGCTGTTTATTGACGCCGCTGCCAAAGCGGACGTTCCCCTCGCCATACTGCCGGCCATTGCCAAAGAAATGGACCAATGGATTGCCAAAGGCCATGGGCAGGATGATTGGACAGTAATTGGAAAGAACAGTATTTAGAAAAGATAAAAAAGGAAGCGCCTCCGGTGTTGTAAATACCGGAGGCGCTTCCTTTTTATTGTTATACAGTGCTCAGTTATTTTTATTCACTTTACTTTTTCGCGTTCTTGTTATAGGGGAAGGATCAACCAATGGAAAGATTACTTTACCTAAAACATCTTTCTTCCCTCTTTCATGCAAGAGCCCCCTTAAGGAATCATAAGCAATCCCAATCAGGTAGCTTTCCAAAGCACTATCTATCACTGAACCTTTCTTTTCTTTTTTTGAACTGTTATTCCAGACAATGTCCTTAAAGCCTGGAAATACAAAATATATGGGGAAGTAATCTTAGCGCAGTGGTAGGGTTGTCAGCATGAAGTGGAGACACTTCATGCTGACTTCAGATCATATAACTAGCACGACTATACGTCACACTTTAATCTTCCTGTAATACTACATTATAGGTAGATGGAATATAAGTAGTAGCCTTGGGTGTAGTAATCACCTGGATATTCATACTGCCAGGAGGCGGTGGCATCAACTTATAGTGAATAATAGCGTCAGTTCCGGAAAACACGATACTGTTCACCAACAGGTCATAACCACCGGTAGGTTTTTCTCCAGCTGAAAGCACCACACTTTTCACTTTTTCATTTACCGGTTTGGTGGTGTAGGTAACTACTTCTTTACCGGCATTATCATTTTCAGCGACGCCGTGGTGTGACTTTACAAAATCAGCGGCGGCTTTCACCATCTTACCTGCTTCTGCTTTGGTGATATAAGCTTTGGGCCGGAAGCTGCCATTTTCCAGCGTTACCACTTTGTACTTGCTGAGCGATTGTACGGCCGACAACCCGCCATCGGTAAAAGATTTTTCATCTTTGATGATCACCCAGTTCATGGTTTCCGGGTATGGGCCGGTAGACTTTATCGCTTCAAACAGGGCCAGGGCAAATTGTTCGCGGGTAGCCGGCGACTCGGGATTCAGCGAGCGGCCCGACTCTATACCATTGTTGGCCGCAATAATCAGCGATGATGCATAAGACGCTTTGTTATTCGCCTTCGCGAAGTAATCGGTGGCCTTGGGCTCCTTGATAAAGCGGATATTATCGATGTTTAATCCCAGTCCTTTTACAATAAGATCGATACCACTGCCAAAGGAAATACGTGACTGGGGTTTAGGGGCTACTGCTTCTACCACCGCTTTGTCTTTACTGAAAAGCGCATCAGGGTGTATTGTCAGCAAAAATGCCGGAATTGCTACTGCCATATATAGCTTCATAAATAGGTGTTTTTCGTTATGCAAAAGTAGGAATTTGTGGCTATTCAACTTTCAATCCCGGCACTTTCCTGATACATTTTAGCGAAACAATGAGCAGATCCGGCTAACTACCGGCTGTTTTTACTCCTAACTTGCCTGTCTAATCAGCGCTGAACAGCAAGCATGAAGAAACGTATTGCTATTTTTTCCACGTTATGGCTTGGTCTTTTATGGGGTAATCCCGTAAGCAGCCAACAGGCCACGAATTACATTTTTAACCGGGCCCCTTTATACCAGAAACCTTTTACCGAATTGCCCATTGGGGCGATTGCTCCCAAAGGATGGTTACGGCATATGCTGATACAGCAAAAAAATGGCGCCACCGGGCAGCTGGATAAACTGTATCCCCTGGTGATGAACCAGCGCAATGGCTGGCTGGGGGGCGATGGCGATCAATGGGAACGAGGCCCTTACTGGCTCGATGGATTACTGCCATTGGCCTATATTCTGCACGATACGGCGCTTATTGCCAAAGTAAAACCCTGGGTGGAATGGTCTATCCAAAGTCAACAGGCCGACGGCTATTTTGGCCCGGCGAAAGACTATCCCTATGAACCCGGCATACAACGGGATAATAGCCGCGACTGGTGGCCTAAAATGGTGATGCTGAAAGTGCTGAAACAATACTACCAGGCTACCGCCGATCCCCGCATCATCACCCTGCTAACCCGTTATTTCCGTTACCAGCTCAAAGAACTACCACAGCACCCACTTGACCACTGGACGTTCTGGGCGCGCTATCGCGCCGGCGACAACCTGATGGTGGTGTACTGGTTATACAATATCACCGGGGAGGCCTTCCTGCTCGACCTGGCGGAACTAATTCATAAACAAACATTCGACTACACGCAAGCATTCTTACATACCAATCTCTTATCTACCACCGGTAGCATACACGGAGTAAACCTGGCCCAGGGCATGAAAGAGCCCTTGATCTACTACCAGCAACACCCCGACAACCAATACCGGGAAGCTATCCGCAAAGGTTTCGACGACCTCCAACGCTTCAATGGCATGGCCCACGGCCTCTATGGCGGAGATGAAGCCCTGCACGGCAATAATCCCACCCAGGGATCAGAGCTATGCACGGCTGTGGAAATGATGTTTACCCTGGAAAGTATCCTGGAGGTTAGCGGGGAAGTAAGGTATGCCGACCAGCTGGAGAAAATTGCGTTCAATGCATTACCTGCCCAGGTAACGGGCGACTTTATGCAGCGGCAATATTTCCAGCAGGCCAACCAGGTAATGGCCACCCGCCATATCCGTAATTTCGATGTAAACCATAGTGGCACCGACGTGTGCTATGGCCTTTTATCAGGGTACCCCTGCTGTACGTCCAACATGCACCAGGGCTGGCCTAAATTGGTGCAACATCTCTGGTATGCCAGCGCCGACAGCGGCGTGGCCGCCATGATCTATGCTCCCAGCGAAGTAAACGTAAGCGTGGGGCCACAACGTATACCCATTACCATTACCGAAACCACACAATATCCCTTTGAGGAAACGGTTACCTTTACCATACAAACCCGTAAAAAAGTACGCTTCCCGCTTCACCTGCGCATTCCTGTCTGGTGCAAAAAAGGAACAATTACCATCAACGGGAAAACCTGGCAGGAGGCAGCCGGCAACCAGGTAGTACCCATATCACGGGAATGGACCTCCGGAGATGTGGTAACCCTGGAACTGCCTATGACCATACAACAACCCTCCTGGTTCGAAAATTCGGTATCGGTGGAACGCGGCCCGGTTACCTATGCGCTGAAGATCGGAGAAGCGGTAAACACGGTTAAAAACACCAGGGATCCGCTGGAATACGGCGATACTTACCAGGAAGTACGGCCCACTACCCCCTGGAACTATGCCCTGATAGCCATGCCCGCTGATCAACTGGCAGCGCACTATAAGGTAGTTAAAACCGGGACACTGGCCGACTATCCCTGGAACCAGGCCAACGCTCCTGTCTCTATTACCACCAAAGCCAAACGTATTCCGTCGTGGCAGTTATATAACGACATGACCGGTCCCCTTCCCTATAGCATTACCTATGGTATGGAAATGGGAGCAGAAGAAGAAATTACATTGATACCTTATGGCTGTACGCAATTGCGCATTGCCCAGTTCCCGGTAGTGGAGAGATGAGAAATCTTTACTTTTTAAATTTATTTATTTTTAGGAACCAGCTTCGCCTGCCAGTTTGTTTTCAGGTTTAATTCCACCTCATGCTTGGTTTCTGACAATACAAAAAGGCTACGGATCTTATAGATATTATCGAGCCGCGATAATTTCGTGAGGTTAAACACTTCATAGGCTTCCATATCTGCTACCAGCACTTTCAGCAGGTAATCGAACTGCCCGTTCATCTTGTAGCATTCCATCACCTCGGGGAAAGAATTGATCTTTTGCTCGAACGACAACAGGCGGTCATGACCATGCTCCTTCAGCGTTACGCTGGTATAAGCCACCAGGTTCTTACCCAGCTTATGTTTATTCAGTACGGCAATATACCGCAGGATATAGCCTTCTGCTTCCAGCCGTTTTACTCTTTCAAATATAGAAGTAACAGACTTACCTAACCGGGAAGCAATCTCTTTATTGGTTGTCCTGGCGTCTTCCTGCAATATGTCCATTATACACATATCAATCTGGTCAGGTATGAAAGTCATGGGCGTATTTTTATCAAAAATAGGAATATGGCCACTGATTCAGAAAAAAAGTCTGTTATAAGCATTCTTTTTAGTTTTCTTTTCGCTTTTGTCTGAATCCTTATCGTAGCACCGCTACATGGTCTAATTTGCTGGTAACAAAAACACAACCACGTTCGGAAGACTTAAGTTATCCTTCCATATTTTTTATTCACTAAACTCATTTTTACATGAGAGAAAGTATTGTACTGCCGCTTGAAGCGGTGGGCATGGACGCTATTGCCCTGGTAGGAGGCAAATCGGCCTCGTTGGGCGAAATGATTGCTAACCTCTCTAAAGCCGGCGTAGCGGTGCCTTCCGGGTTTGCCATCACCACCAACGCTTACTACGAATTCATGAAACAAAGCGGGCTGGAACAGTTTATTGCCGAACAGGTAGCCTCTGTTGATTTCAGTGACATCGTTACCCTCCGCCGGGCCGGGCAGAAAATCAGGCAAGCCATCAGCAGTACTCGGTTTCCCCATGAACTCAGCCAGGAAATTATTGCCGCTTACTACGCCCTGTCGCAGCAATACGGACAAGATCAGACCGACGTAGCCGTAAGATCTTCTGCCACCGCAGAAGACCTCCCAGATGCATCTTTTGCAGGCCAACAGGAAACTTTCCTCAACGTAAGAGGCCCCGCAGCACTGATCGATGCGGTAAGAAACTGTTTTGCATCCCTGTTCACCGACCGTGCCATCAGCTATCGCCGCAACTTCGGATACGACGATTTCAGCATAGGCTTATCAGTATGCGTACAGAAAATGGTACGCGCCGACCTGGGCGCCTCCGGAGTAGCCTTTTCTCTCGATACAGAATCCGGGTTTAAAGATGTAGTGGTGATCAACGGCTCCTGGGGACTGGGAGAAATGGTGGTGCAGGGCGCCGTATCGCCCGATGAATTCATGGTATTCAAACCTTGTATGCAGGAAGGATACACCCCCATTATTGAGAAAAAAATGGGCGTGAAGGATAAGAAAATGGTGTACGGCGAAAGCAGCGATCAACGTACCCGGATTATCCCGGTAGAGAAAAAACAGCAACACCATTTCTGCCTGAATGATCAGCAAATCATGCAGCTCGCCACATGGGTGTGTTGTATTGAAGACTACTACTCTGAAAAGAAAGGACGCTGGTGTCCTATGGATATAGAATGGGCGGTAGATGGACTTACCAATGAGCTGTATATTGTACAGGCCCGTCCGGAAACCATCCACTCCCGGAAAGATCATAACCAGGTATCTTCTTTTGCCATTCACCACAATGGTACCATGCCTAAAGTATTGCTGAAAGGCATCGCCGTAGGCGATAAAATAGCCGCCGGCAAAGTAAATATTCTCTTTTCCCTCGACAACCGTTTAATCACAGGCAGTGAATTTAAACCCGGCGACATCCTGGTCACCGACATGACAGATCCCGACTGGGAGCCCATCATGAAAATGGCTTCCGCTATCGTTACCAACAAGGGCGGGCGTACCTGCCATGCTGCTATCGTAGCCCGTGAAATGGGCATACCTGCCATCGTTGGCTGCGGCGATGCCACAGAAAGACTCAATGCAGGCCAGGAAATCACCGTCAGCTGTGCAGAGGGCAGCGATGGGATTGTATATGAAGATATACTCCCCTTCCGGGAAAATCACCTGGACCTGTCTACCCTCCCGGCTATACGCACACCGCTGATGCTGAACGTAGGCTCTCCCGGCATGGCTTTCTCCTTTACCAACCTGCCCAACAAAGGCGTGGGACTGGCCCGGGAAGAATTTATTATCAACAACTACATCAAAGTGCATCCGTTGGCATTACTCAAACACAAAGAGCTCAATGACCCGGAACTGTCGGCACAGATTGCACAGCTGATGCAGGGATACGACAATGAAGCCGACTTCTTCGTGAGCAAACTGGCTTACGGCATTGGAAAAATTGCTGCCGCCTTTTATCCTGAAAAAGTAATCGTTCGTTTCTCTGACTTCAAAAGCAACGAGTATTTCAATCTCTTAGGGGGTAAATACTTCGAGCCGATAGAAGAAAATCCCATGATTGGCTGGAGAGGCGCCTCCCGCTATTATTCCCCCCAATACAAGCCTGCTTTTGAACTGGAATGCAAAGCCATTCAAAAAGTAAGGCAAACCATGGGGCTTAAAAATGTAGTGGTAATGATTCCGTTCTGCCGGACTATAGAAGAACTGCAGGCGGTGCTGGCCACCATGGAATCGTTCGGACTACGCCGTGGCGAACACGGTCTTGAGGTATACCTGATGGCAGAATTGCCTTCCAATATTATGATGGCGGAAGAATTTGCCGCCCTCATAGACGGCTTCTCGATAGGATCTAATGATCTGACACAGCTCACACTTGGTCTCGACAGGGATTCCTCCCTTGTGGCCAATATTTATAACGAGCGGAATCCGGCGGTGCTACGCATGATCACTCACCTGATACAGGTAGCCAAACGCATGAAGGTAAAAGTAGGTATCTGCGGACAAGGGCCTTCCGATTTCCCGGATTTTACCAAATTCCTGGTATCACAGGGAATTGATAGTATTTCAGTTACGCCAGATGCAGTCATAAAAACAGTGATGGCGATTCACGAGGCGGAAAAATAATACACCAAAACAATCGCGCTGATGCAATGCAGCCCAATTAACGAGGACCGGTATCAATATACCGGTCCTTTTTCCTATCAACGATTATCATTTCATCTGTTCCTACTATCACAAAATCCTTGCTTTATACCACAAAAGTAAAGAGGAATGAATGCCTGTATATAAGCAGCAATATTCATTTACATAGGTAACACTACCTATATGGCAACATTACCCAGGTAAATAAACACTATTACCTATGCGCCTTACCCCATGCTATCCCTAGTTTTGTGTACGTTAATATTTTCCTTACACACAACAACAGGATATGAAAAAATTACTCATCATAGTCATGGTGCTGCCGCTGGCTGCCTGGCTGATGTCATTCAAAATCATGGGCAATAGCCTTGTGGAAGAAATAGGCCTTACCGATAAGATGGCACAAAAATATATCTGGGATAACTTTACACAGGGATATTTCAGCATCCCAGCCTTTAAAGCGCTTGCTAAAGTAGCGGTGAGCGACCGGGCCGGTAAAGTAAAAGCCTATTGCGAATACCTGAAAACGTACGTTAATTCGCCCACATTTAAAGAGCAATATGAAAAAGACCGGCAGGGGAAAAAGCCTATTACAGCCCCTGATCCGAGCCTCCTGGCCTCGCGGCAGGAAATGAAAAAAACATATGTAGAAATGGTAGAAACGCTGAAAGAATCAATGAAAGAAACGTCTGGTGAAGTAAGAGAAGGTTATAAGAAAACAATCAGCGATTACCAGGCGGTGATAGCCGACCTCGATGATCCCAACCCGGAGCTGACCAAATGGCAAAAAGAATACCCTGCTTCTCCCAACATCAAAATAAAAGCAGGACTGATGAAGTTATTGAACGAGATGAAGGAAGTAGACTTCGGCGCCGCGCTTAAAGATGGCGCACGTAACAAGAAAGTATTTGTAAACCCCGAATACGAAAAGAAGCCTTACATCTGGAAAATGTGCTACCGTGCCGGCCCCGAGGCTACGCACACTGTACAGCAATTTTTTTTTCAGTGGAGCCAGGAACTGAATTAATGCCTACCGCGGCATATTGATCACTTCCAGGAATTGTTTCACATAGGCGTCACCGATAGGAATGCTGTGCGAGCCGGTAAAAATACGTTGCCTTTCTATGCTGTCTATTTTATCCAGTGAGATAATATACGACTTATGTACCCTGAAAAACCGGAACGGCGCCAGGATTTCTTCGAAACTGCGCAGATTCTGCAAGGTGAGTATTTTCTGGCGACTGGTTTGTATCGCCACATAGTTACGAAGCGCTTCTACGAAAAGAATATCTTTCAGGTCCACACGCACAATACGCTTATCGGTGCGTACAAAAATATAGTCAGTGCCGGCGGGCTGAGATATGGCGGGTGTACTTTTTGCCAGCACCCGCTGTACTGCCCGCGCAAAGCGGTCGAACGACACCGGTTTCAGGAGGTAGTCTACCGCCTCCCGGTCAAATCCCTCCACGGCATACTCATCATAAGCCGATACAATCACGATCTGCAAGCCCGGTGGCGCCAGCTGCATCAATTCTATCCCGCTGAGTTCCTGCATCTGGATATCCAGGAATACCAAGTCTACTTTCTCCTGCTTCAGAAACTGCAATGCTTCCAGCGGATGGTGAAAGGTTTTCAACAGTTGAAGGTCCGGCGTTTTATTGATAAACGACACCAGTACCTGCGCTGCCAACGGTTCATCATCTACCACTATACACTTTAAAGCCATGTCATTACCAGTTAATCACTAAGTTACTATAATATTCATTGCCTGAATCCCGGATCTCCAGCTGGTGACGTCCGGGGTAAATCAGCTGCAACCGTTTCCTCACATTATCCAACCCGATACCACCGGTTTTATCCCGCTGATGCCCCGAAATATGGTTGTGCACCCGGAATACCAATTGCTCCTCGCTACACTCCAGCGTAATGGTAACGGGCATTTCCGGCCGGTTACTCACCCCGTGTTTAAAAGCATTTTCTACAAAGGGCACCAGCAATAAAGGCGCTATCTGCCTATCCGGCCATTGGCCCGGGATATTAAATACTACCCCGGCTTCACAACCGGTACGGATACGCTGCAATGCTACAAAATCTTCCAGGTAACGGATTTCAGCGGCTACCGGCCCCCGGTAGTCGATATCGGAAGGTTGATCCACCATGTACGACAGGAGATCTGTCAGCGTTTTATTGGCCCTTACCACTTCCGGCGAACCCATCAGCGCCAGGGAGTAAATGCTGTTTAAACTGTTGATCAGGAAATGCGAGTTTAACTGCATCTTCAGAAATCCCGATTCTGCCTGTAATTGCTGCTTTTGCAAAATAGCCCTGCGCTTGTCTTCTGCCAGCCACCATATAAAAAACCGATAGGAAAAAGCAGCTAATACTACCAGTATCCCGCTCCATAAACTGCTGATAGCGTACTCCGCCAGCGTAACGTATATATCTACCCGTTGCCTGTTTTCAATACGATACCCGCGGTATAGTACATCTTTCGAAAAACAGCCAGCAGCAATGGTATATTTCATAATAATGAACCCGGCAAACACCGGCAGCAACTTCCCGATAAAGGATTTCCAGTTCCTGTTTTGCAGGAACGGGGTAACCATCCACTGCAGGTAAATATAAAACTGGGCGAAGTTGATCAAGCCAAATACACCATTGTTGATGTTGATATTGCGCATACTTTCTGCTGTATAATTTCTCAACAGCAAAAAGCTACCTACATACATTAATAGTATCCAGACCAACAGCAGGAGCAAAAATTCACGGATATGTATACGCGTTTTATACATGGTCAGGGAACAGCGGAATATGTTGATGATTTTTTTTCTGATGGGGTGTTTCGAGCGACAACGTTACCACTTCTTCACTGCAAGTCAATGCGATAGTGATAGTACCGGTTACCTGCTGCCACTGCTGCAAACTGGCTTCTACGCATTGCTGTAGCCACAGCCCTTCAATTGTCCCCTGTGGTATTCCACCCGTCGTATGCAGTGCTATAGATTGTTGAGGATGTAGTAAATTACGCAGCGCTATATAGCGTTCAAAGTGAGCTAATTCCTTTTTAAAAGGAACCCTCTCCTTTTCCAGGGCTTTATCATACAACATGTATCGCAACAGGTCTGACAGGAGCAACACCGCTTTGGTACCTTCCTCTTCCCGTTTTTGTTCGTCTTCCAGCACGGGCGTGAGCAATTGCAAATGATGCAACAACTGCCTGGACCCTTCCTGCATACGGTCGTACCGGGAGCGGGCCTGTGCCGCCGCTGTAGCCAGTATCCTGTCTTCCGGCTCGGTATTGCGCCATTGCAGGAAAAGCCGGTAGCCATAAGCCAGCAACGCTACTCCCAGCCCGGTTCTGATGGTGACCGGCAGGTATTCCCGGAAAGACATATAGATTTTAGGAACGCCGGTTAATGCGAACATCCGTTGCAATACCTGGTCGGGGAACAGGTAATACCCCACGAGGAATTTAATAACCGAAAACAACAATATTACCAACAGTGTACCTGCCGCCGCTTTGGCATACTGACGCCGCTTTACCGGCAATGGTAACCAGGCAAACACCAACACGTAAAAAAGGTGAAAATTGATAAACCCATAGGCAATATCATGTACCAGCACCCATTTCAGTCCCACGGCGGAAGGCCAGTTGACCCGCAACTGCGGAAACGCATACAGTCCCAGCAACGCCATCCAGATGGCGAGATGTATCAAATAACGATATGATGATTTCAATAATATCATTGTTAACCGCGCTGAAGATACTATATGCCGCAAAGGTTTCGCTATAAAAACCCGCTTATTTTTTTCGTCCTTCCCATTGGCGGGTTCATACTTTTAAAAAGGCAGGTCATACACAAGTTTATGCCGCCTGTGTCGGGCGTCCACAGCTAACGGGCCTGAAATGCGTTCATCCTTTCAAAAAGGGAGAACGTACATAAACGTACCCGGTATGTCCATTATTTGCGGCGGGATATACCCGGTGCTGTATTTTGCTGCTACGTTCGTAATAAACTTAAATCACTACCAATAATGAAGAAAGCAGTTCTTGCCTTATCTATGCCACTGGCCATGCTGGCCATACCTGCCGCCCTGCTGGCGCAGCAAAACAATGTGGTAAAATCCATTACCGTTCGCGGTAAAGTAGAGTTTACTGATCCCAAAGTTGAAGTAAATAAAGTTTGGTTGTCCAAAGATAACTTTGGCGGTAAGCCACAATTGGTGGACTCCTGCGTACTGGGAAAAGATAATACCTTCACTTTTAAAATTAAACAGGATCACCAGGGTGTTTACAACATAGACGCATTGCATTGGGATCATGCTACCTTCTGGAGCGATGCCGATGTGAACGTAGCAATGAGGGGATATGATACGGCTTTCTATAAGGTAAAAGTTCCCCACTACAACTATGTAGATGGATCTTATGATAACAACTATATCAACCTGTCGGTGTTAAACAACGAGTTGAACTACCGACGCCTGATAGACGAATATAACATGGAGTATTTTGCCCAAAAAGCGGCCGATAAAGACACTACCTGGATCGGCTATATGAAAAATCATATAAAGTATAACCCCATGCGTGAAGATTACAATATCCGACAGGATATACTCAATCGCGCTTATGCCGACAGACCCGTAATGGTATATGGTTTACGTGGAATGGCCCGAACCGAATCCAGCGACCAATACGACAAAGCGATGGCTGCCCTGGAAAAACTGATTACCCGCTATCCGTGGTTGACAGAGGCCAAACAGTTAAAGCAAACCATTCTTACCAACCGTGCACAGGCCATGAAGCTGAAAACCGGCCAACCGATGCCATCTGTGAAATACCCTGATGCCAACGGTTCACTAGCCGGACTCGAAAAATACAAAGGTAAATACCTGCTGGTAGACTTCTGGGCCAGCTGGTGCGGTCCTTGTCGCCAGGCTATTCCAAAAGTGAAAGAACTATACGAAGCCTATCGCGCTAAAGGCTTCGATGTGGTAAGCATCTCTATAGATACTGATAAAAACGCCTGGAGAAAAGCCATGAAAGAAGAAGAAATGCCCTGGGAACAATTGCTAAGCGATAATAAAGATAAAACGATGGAGCAATTCCAGTTTTCCGGTATCCCTACTTTATACCTGGTAGATACAGAAGGTAAAATCATGGAACGTTTCACCGGCTTCGGTCCTGATACCGAAACTAAAATCAAAGATGCAATGGCCCGTGGCACCAAAGCGAACGCCCCTAAAGCTGCCGCTGCCATGCCCATGAGCAGTTTCTAACCCAGCAAAAACCAACCAATTATATAAAGGGACGTCTCAAAAATAAATGAGACGTCCTTTTTACGCTTTAAGTAAACCCCAACTGATTTGGGCTGCCAACAGGTCATGCAATTTAGGAAAATACTCACCTGGCAAGGATTCTCCGTTTTAAAAATATTTTCCTGTTCCAACTACGTAGTTTGTTCTTCGCAAACGTATTACTCTATCAGCTGTACATATTGTGAAACAGTGATGAATGAATGATTGATCATGTTTATCAAATAAACTGTCAATCGGAAAACCGACGCACAGCCCTGCCAGGGCTGTTCCCGATAGCCTGTTACCATACTTCCGTCTTTCGATTTTAATGACACGTGCCAGGGCGGCATTGAAGATGCGCCGCTATTACTATGAGAACATCAACCGGGATCATTTTTTAAAACCCTTATAATTCCACTATGAACATGAAAAAGATTTGCTACACATTACTATTTACTTTTTCTTTCCTGGCGGTCTTGCAGGGCGTACGTGCGCAAACGTACACCTGGAACCAGGTCCGGATAGGCGGGTCCGGTGCGCTACCCTCTTTTGTACCGCACCCAAAAGTACCCGACCTCTATTTCATCACTACCGATGTAGGCACTCCTTACCGGTGGAATAAGAACCTCCAAAGATGGGAGGATTTAATGTTGTTTAAAAAGATGCCTATTAACTACTGGGGCTGGGAATTTAGCCAGCGTTGCGGCAGTATCGGCGTAGATCACAATGATTCTACCGGTAATATCCTGTATGCTACCGTAGAACATATAGCCGGTTCCGGCCCCGGCAAAGGCACCAGTGCAGGCACTATTATGAAGAGTACCGACCGGGGCGATTCATGGACGGATTTGCATGTCCCCATTTGGGTAAGTCCCAATAACACGCAGGCTTACGGGGACCGTATACAGGTAGATCCTGCCAACAGTAACCGGGTATGGGTAGTAACCGACCAGACCGGCGCCTGGAAATCGGAAGATGCCGGCGCCAGCTGGTCGCAGGTAAGTTCCGTTACAACGGCGGGCTACTGCTCGTTCCTGCTTTACGATAAAAGTGCCGGCACCATTGCCCTCAATGGCGTAAATGTGGGTAAGCGGATTTATATTGGTCGCGCCAATGGCGTATACGTATCAAACGATGGCGGTGGTTCGTTCAACCTGATGAGCAATAGTCCCCTGTATCCCATCCGGGCCACGATTCATGCCGATGGAACCCTGTATGTGTCAGCCGGGGCCGAAGATCTGCCAAAGGGCGTTTTCAAGTATAAGAACGGCACCTGGCAAGACATTTCACCTGTAACTTTAGTTCCCGATCCGGTTAAAAACGACAGGTTCTTCTCCAAAGTGGCCGTAAGTCCTGCCAATTCAGATTATATTATTGTAAGCACCCGTGGCTCCTGGCAAAAAGATCCTTATTATATTTCAAAGAACGGTGGCGCCCCGGGCTCTTATAGCCCGGGGGTCATCACCCGTGATAATTCAGAAGCGCCACATTCGGCAAATGATGGTTTACCTTATAATGACCCCGGACATAATGCGCTCGCATTTACCTGGGATCCTTTTTATCCCAACAGGGTATGGATCAACGACCTGCTGGATATACTTTCTACCGATAACATCTCCGATGCCGTTAATAACTGGAAGATCCGTGTAGTAGGATTGGAAGAAATCATGGTAACAGGTCCTATGCTGTGCCCTCCCAGCGGCAAGAACGTACTGCTTACCACTACAGCGGATGTGGGTGGCGGTCATCACCGTTCCCTGACGGAGCCGTTATACCAGGGTGCTGTTTCCAATACCGTGCTGCACAACAACGTCTTTAGCGCATTCAATATGAATGGTGTGGCTTTCCAATATACCGATCCCAATTTTATCGTGCGTGCAGGCTCTGATGGCGCCGGTACCTCCAACATCAGCGATTCGCGCGCAGGTTATTCCACCGATGGCGGCGATACCTATACCCTCTTCCCAAAGTCGCCGGGTTTACGCGGACGTATAGCTGTATCGGCAGATCGCCGGAACATTGTCTGGCTCACACAAATGGATGGCAACAACCTGGGCAACGTTTACTGGTCGTCCGATCTGGGTACCAGCTGGACTAAATCCACGGGCCTTTCTTCCGGGATCTTACCCGCAGGCGGTCAATGGATGGTATATCCCGGGGAAAACCACCTGGCATCGGATAAAGTAAACGGCAACTATTTCTATGTCTGGGATCGCGGTTCCTTTTTTGTTAGCTCCGATGGCGGAAAATCATTCGCGCAAACAGCTGCCGCCGGGCTTACTGCCAATGGTGGCAATAACTCAAATGGCTCCGCTTATGCCACTACTTCCAACGTGGAAACAACACCGGGGAAAACAGGGGATGTATGGATTTGCTATCACAATGAATCCTATCCTCAAAACAGCGCGCTTTATCATACCACAGACACAGGTAAAACATTCGTGAAGGTAGGCGGCGACAGTATTAAGCCTAAATGGGTGGCAGTGACCATGTCCGACACTACCCCTAATGCACACCTGACTTTGTTTGTCACCAGTCAGGCCATTCCTATCAATGGTATTTACTACGGCGCCTTCCGCTCAGATGATACAGGCCGCACCTGGACCACCATCCTGGACCGCTTACCAGGCGTGGCGCCAAGCATTGCTGCCGATAACAAAGGTAGAATGATCATTTCTGCTCATGGAAATGGTATCTACTTCGGTGCACCGATAGGAGGCCCTGTACAGTCGGTCGAAATCGTCAATCCTTCCTCAGATACCATTGTAAAAGGATACTCCATCAAACTGAATGCGAAACTGACACCTACCTATCCTACTAATCCATCCGTCGCATGGAATTCCTCCGATACATCGATAGCAAAGGTAGATCCCTTCGGAAACGTAAAGGCCATCAATGCAGGCACCGTCACGATCACGCTCACCTCAGTCGATGGCGGGAAGACAAATACACGACAACTGGTCGTCATTCCGCCTACCATATCCACTGGAGTTACGATAGACAGTATCGTATACGGTACCATAAATACGCCTAAACAGATCACCGCGGCCGTTATACCTGCCAATACTACCAATAAAACCCTGAATTGGTCGATAACGGATAGCACGATTGCCAGGGTAGATGCCAGCGGCGTAGTAACCGGTTTTAAGATGGGTACTACCACCCTTACTATTACTGCGGCAGATGGCGGTTTCACTAAAACCGTACAACTGGTGGTAAATACCACCGTGATGGCAATCAATGCAGGAACTACGGGTAACCCCGCAACTCCCTATCAGAATACCAATGTAGGTCAATATATACCTGAAGGCATAGCGGGTACAGATAAATTATGGCATGCAGGATATACCGGCAATGTCAAAATCACCGCAACGGTAGATCTGACCCAGGTAACTTCGCCTGCTCCCCGCCAGGTATATGAATACATGCGCATCTCCAGGTATAATCAAACACCGATGCGTTATTATTTCCGCAACCTGATTCCCAATGCCAACTATTCCCTGCGACTGCATTTCATTGAGCCCAGCGATGTGGATAAAGCCAACCGGTTATTTAGCGTAAAAACAGGTGGCGATAGTCTCATTAACTTCAACCCTTACCAGGCGGCAGGTAATAAGCTGAATACCGTGGTTACACGCACCCTGGAAGCCAAATCAGATAACCAGGGTTTAATAGCCGTGTTCTTTTATCCCAATGGCGTTATCAATGGCCCATATACCGCTTCTATAGCCGCCCTCGAGGCAAATATTATCCCGCTGCAGGGAATTACTATCTATTCAGATAGCAGCAATTTGTATGTGAGCTATAAAGACACGCTGAAATTCACGGTAACACCGGCCAATGCCACTAACCGGAACCTGGTATACAAATCCTCCAACGACTCTATTGCTACCGTGGACCTGAATGGAATCGTAACAGGGAAAAGAGCCGGCACGACTACCATCACGGCTACATCCGTAGAAAGTGGTTTCACTGCTACCAAAACGTACAACGTTATCTATATACCAGTTGCCACGTTAACGTTAGACAGCACTTCCGCCAGTGTATTTGTAGGATCATCCCTGCAACTGAATGCGACCATCTCCCCTGCCAGAGCCAGCAATAAAGACGTGATATGGACCTCTTCAGATACCACCCTGGCTACCGTTAGCGCCACCGGTCTTATCAGCGGCATCAAACAGGGCGATGTGATCATCAAAGCTACATCAGCAGATAACCCGGCTATTGCGGCGCAAGCCAATGTACACGTAGCCAATGTACTGGCCACCAGTTTAACGTTCCAACCATCTCCTGTTGTCATTGGGGAAAGAGATACGATACGGGTAAGCGTTTCCTTTATGCCCGCTAATACGTCCATCAAAAAAGTAACCTGGAGCTGCTCCAATACAGCGTTAGCTACCGTCGACAGCGCCGGGTTAATCACGGCCATTAAACAGGGTACACTTACTATTACCGCTAATACGGTCGACAGCTCCGGCGTTTCAGCTACATTACCGGTAACGGTAGTACCGTATGATTCGTGTGGAGGTATCCCCAACTATGGCTTTGAAAGTGGTATGGTTAGCTGGCTCACCTATAAAGATACCACGCTCACGCCAGGTGCTGTATACGCCGTTAGCGGGAAAGGCCACTCCGGCGACAAGGCAGCTACCCTGGGTTACACCACCGCAAAAACCGCTTTGAACATGCAAGGCGCCATACCGGTGAGGGGCGGTAGCATCATCGTATTTACCCAATGGATTAAAGTAGAAAAAGATGCCATGGGCTATCCGTGGTGGGCTGGATATGGCGTTGGTTTCATCGATAGTACCGGTGCAGCAACGGGCAATGCGTCCTATTCAAAAAACGTGTACAACGTACCCGCCTATCTCGACAACTGGGCCCAGATAAGAGATACCATCAATGTGCCCGACAGCGCCACCGGGCTTACCTACTGGATCGCTAAAACAGGAACCGGCACTGTGTGGGTGGATGACTATTGTATAGAAGTTTTAAAGACAAATAAATCGGCTGTTTATGGTATCAATGCCGGTACCACCAACACGCCTGCCGGCCCGTATGCCAATACCACCTTTGCACAGTATATTCCCGAGGGTCCTACGGGTACTGATAAGCTGTGGCATGCCGGTTATACCTGGGTGCAAAAAGTGGATGGCCCGGTGGACGTATCTCAGGTAGTTGATCCTGCCCCACCACAGGTATACGAGTATATGCGCGTATTCAAAGACAATGTGACCCAGATGCGCTATTACCTGCGCGGCCTTACGCCTAATGCCGTTTATGCCATCCGGTTACACTTCGTGGAGCCGCAGGATGCACAGAAAAACAACAGGATATTCAGCGTAAAAGCCACCAATGGCCTCGACAGCCTGACGAACTTCAATGTATACCAGGCGGCAGGCAATAAGCTGAACACTGTTGTTATCAAAACCATCCGGGCAAGAGCTAACAGCACAGGTTTGATACAGGTATTCTTCTATCCTAAAACAGGGCAGTATGATCCCTACAGCGGCTCCATTGCGGCGATCGAAGTGCGGAACACCTCTCCGGGAGATACCCTGCAAAGTCTGAACGAAAGCCCCGGCATGATGGTAGTGGGCGACAACAAATTAAATACGCACCCTAGACTGGATTTTACTACCAGCATATATCCGAATCCTTCAGGTGGTGCATTTAATGTAAGAATGACTTCTTCTTCGAATGCCCCGGCATTGCTGATGATTGTTAACAACGCTGGCAACACCGTTTATTCTACCAGGATAAATGCCGGCGCCTACTATCAGTTTGGCCAAAACCTGACACCGGGTATCTATTATATCCATATCAGGCAGGATACACAAAGCAAGACGATCAAAGTAATAAAACAATAATTATCCCTACATCAAAGAAGAGGGTGTCTCCTGTTTATGCAAACATTGGGAGGTGCCCTCTCCTTCTGATATTCACTTAATATTCCATTCATATAAGTAAAAAAAACATTCTCTTACTTTGAAGAAGTTTCAATAGTTCAGTTTATCCCAAAAGATATGGATAGCAATGCTACTCCCGAAAAAATGGCCGCCTTTGCATGGAATGAGTTTCTGGCACTGAACTGGGAATCGTCTTACCGGTTGAATGGCAAGCGCGATTACCCGAATCTGAATTGGTCATATAAGCAGCTTCCGGCTGGTCTTGCCGTTTGGGAAACATATGCCCACCGGACAGAGTTGAGACCTTATAATGATATGATGCAAGACTTTGATAATCCACCCCATTACAGCATTGGTGATGTTCCCATTCCCAACCTGTTAAAGACAGACTCTTTTAAGCTTTTTAACAACCTGGATGAAAATAACGAAATTGGTTCCTGTGATGTATTTGCGTACGGTAAAACACTCAGGGTACTTTATCAGGCGAAAGTGAACAGAGAAGAATATCAGTACATCCATGATCATTTCAAGACCAAAGAAAGCTTACTGGCAGCTTCCACTGCTACCAGTAAGCTAATCAATAATCCCGATAATTATTATAAAGCAGGTGGCCCCTGTAATATTACTGAGAAAGGTATCATTTGTTTGCCTTGCGGTGGAAATATCGATAGCAGTGGTCACCCTTTTTGATAAAAAGAAGAGGATGCCTCAATATTACTTTTGAGGCTCCTCTTCTCGTTATATTTTTGCGATGCTATCTTAATTATCCCACCAAACCTTTGTACTCTGGACCGCTGTTTGCTGAGGTTGTGCATTTGTTATTATCTCGCTTTGAGGGTATAATAACCGCCGGGGGATGTCTATCAATGCGCCGTCTACCTTCTGCAGTTTAGGGAAACCTGTTCTCCTCCAGTCGTTATACGTTTCAAAGTTGAAGATGTTAGCCACCGCTTTTTCTTCCATGATCAGCTGTAATGCGTTGGCAGCAGTTAATTTGCGGCTGTTTACATACGCAGTGGCTGCAGCAGAGGTAGTGTCGATACCGAGTTTGGACAGATGGGCATTGATGGCATTTACATACACGGGCTGCGCCGCGGCATAACCGCTGGTAATCAGCAGGGCCTCTGCCTGTATAAATAATGCCTCTGTATAACTGAAGATATAATTGGAAGAAGATCTGGCGCCGTAAAATGCAGCAGGATAAGCATACTTGGCCAGGTCGCCGGTAGGCGTACCAATCCTTCTGCCGGTATATAATCCTGTTGCTGTAGCAGGAGCAATCATCTTTGGTAATCGGGGATCGTTCCGGTTACGCAATGAATCTACTAACGTGGCATTCATCACGTAGGTAGTTACCGGCGTAAAGGTGAGATACCAGATATTTTCTGCTCCCGCCGCGCCTGCGTAACTGAACTTAAGATCGTCGTCGTTGGAAGCCATGCCGTTCTTTAAAGCCGCCATTGCGTTTTCTGCCTGCGTTTTGGCGGTGTATCCAGGCGCTTTGGTAAGATGTATATAATACCGTGCTTTCAGCGACCAGGCGAGCTTGCGCCAGGCGCTCATATTGCCATTGTAGAAGTAGTCGTCGCTAGCAGGACTTTTGGGACTGCTATTCTTATCGATGTTGGCGATAGCATCGCTGAGCAGTGACTGGATACTTTTGTAGATGTCTTCCTGTTTGTCGTACGGCACGGTGAAAACGCCGCTGGTAAACCCATTTGAATAAGGAATATCTCCCCAGAAATCGGTGGCAGTGCCGAGCGTGTACGCAGTAAGTATTTTGGCGATGGCTGCGTAGTTCCAGTTGTTATTTGCTTCTGCCTTTTTATTCAGGGTAATCAGGTTGTTGAGCGAGGTAACGTAAAAGTTGGACCAGTCGCCATCCATATCAATATTAAACAGCTGGTAACTGCCTACATATGGATTCAGTTGGTTGGCAGCGATGTTCTGCACATAGTTCTGTATAATGATCCCGGCATTACCGCCCTGGATATTATCGGAAATATTCAGTTCTGCCGGCGCCAGGATCAGTGACTCCTGCACATCTACCGGGTTGTTGGGATCTTTATTGACGTCCAGGAACTTTTTACAGCCCTGTAAACAAAGTCCCCCGAGCAGCAGTATAAAAAAAGACTTTCTCATGTTGATAAATTTTAGTGGTGCTGGCATACTAAAAACTGAATTTCAGTGAAAAGTTGATAGAACGTGCTGTAGGCGTAGAAAACGCATAAATGCCCTGTGAGCTGTTGCCCGTGCCATAAGAGCTTACCTCCGGATCAGCGCCGGTAAAGTGCGGGCTATAGATCCAGAGATTCCTGCCGGCTACTGCCAGCGAAGCAGTTTTGAACGGCGTTTTAGCCAGGAAGGATGTCGGCAGGAAGTAAGAAAGACTTACGTTCCGCAATTTGATATAAGTACCATCCTGGATGGTAGATTCGTATTGCCTGGTTTGATAGTACGTTTGCGCATCTACTTCCACGTTGTTAGCCTTTCCGTCAACTTCACTGATTCCTTTTATGACGATTTTGCCACGGTTGGTTGTCTCTTTTGAAGTGCCGTAGTAAAGCCCTGCTGCTTCTACATCATTTTGCACGTCGCCGCCTTTTTTCATGTCGAAGAAAAAGGAAAGGCTGAATTGTTTATAGCGGAAACTGTTATCCAGGCCAGCCAGCCAGTCCGGGTTGATATCTCCGACAATACCTTGTTGTGGATCTACCACGGGCAATCCGCTGGCGTCGATCAACAGTTCTCCATTGTCTGCGCGTTTATAGCGGGCGCCATAAAAAATATTATAAGGTTCTCCCTTGATCAGGCGCCCCAGCTGACCGATGCCCGGTCCCAGTGTAAGCACTTTGTTTTTGATCTTCGAAAAGTTCAGGGTAACATTCCAGCTAAAATCTTTTGATTTTATAGGTGTGGCGCCCAGCAACAGTTCTATTCCTTTGTTGGATATCTCTGCAGCGTTAAAAGTGGTATTACTGAAGCCGGTTGCATTAGAGATTTGGGAACCCGGGATGAGCCCATTTCTGGAGCGACGGCTAAAATAGGATCCTTCAAAGCTGATCCTGTCTTTCAGGAAACGCATTTCAAGTCCTGCTTCATATTCATTGAGCCGTTCATTAATGAGTGTCGGGTTACCCAGCGCTGATGTCAGCAAAAATCCCTGTTGTCCCTGGAATGGGAACAGGAAATAACCAGCATTCGTGTTCCGTCCGGCCTGTATATAAGGGGTAGATAACGCATACGCACCTACGCCGTCGTTACCTACGGTGGCATAGCTCAGCCGCACCTTTCCGAAGTTAATGACATTGGAAGCCTTAGGCCCCAGGAATTCGGAAAAGATAAAGCTGGCCGCAGCCGATCCGTAAGGGTAAAAGTTTTTATCGGGATTGAGCACGGAACTACCGTCGTACCTGCCGGTTAAAGACAGGTTCAGGAAGCGGTTGTACTCAATGTTGGCTTGCGAGTAGAAGCCTACTTTCCTGAGCTGGGTATGGTTTTCCGTACCGGTAATAGTGGTACCGGACGATAAGTTGTTAAAATCGGTAATATTCAGCCCGGTGCTATTAATATTCATATACTGGTTGTAGGTAGTATAGATATTATTACCGAGCAGCAGGTTCACATTAAACTTGCCAAATGTTTTGGTGGCGTTCACAATCAGGTCATTGTTAAACTGCTGAAAGTTGATATTCTGGTTCCTGATCTGCCCGGTGAGCCCGATCTGCGGGCTGGGATGCTCTATATATTTATCAGACTCCGTGTATATATCTGCGCCCAGCCTTTCTGTGATAGTAAGCCAGCTGGTGGGAGTAATGTTGGTAGTAAATACCGGGAGGAACCTGTTCACTTTAGCATCGTTGCTGATGTTATCAAGCGTCCACAGGGGCATATTCCTGGAATTACGGTAGCCGCGCTGGCTGCCGTCCGGCTTAAATACCGGGTAAGGGTTCCAGGATACCGGTTGCACCAGCAATACAAATAAAGGTCCGTTGCTGGCGCCTTCCGGCAACCTTTCCTGGTCGGAGTTACTGTAACCTAACTGGAAAGTGGTACTTACATACTTGCCTATTTTGGAATTGTATTTTGCAAAAAAGGAATGCCGTTTAAAATCATTTCCCGGCATTACCCCTTTCTGGTTAAAGTAAGAATAGCTGAGAAAGTAGTTGGAATTATTGTTGCTGCCGGAAGCAGAAATGGTGTTGTTGGTAGTAATACCGGTGCGGAAAAAATCGTATGGGTTATAAGTGGGCGCGGGTTGTCCATTTATCTTGAGCGTATCCATGCGGGGCCCCCAGGAAAGACTTGTTTTCTTGTCGGCGTCCTCTCCGTTATAAAAGATGCCGTTAGTGCCCTGTCCATACATGGTTTGCCGTTCCGGCAACAGCGGGTGTTCGAAAGAGGCGTCTGACGAAAAATTGAACACCGGCTTTTTATCCACGCCACCATTTTTAGTGGTGATGAGCACTACGCCCCTGGCGCCGGAAGAACCGTACAACGCGGTAGCGGCTGCACCTTTGAGGATATTCACATTTTCAATAATAGCGGGATCGATGTCTGCGATACGGTTTACGCCAGAACCTGCTGCTCCACCGCTGATATTACCGGTTTCCGTGTTATCTACCGGCACGCCGTCGATCACAAATAATGCCTGGTTTTCCCCGGTAGGAGAAGAATTGCCCCTGATCACAATACGCGAGGAGGCCCCTGCATTACCGGAAGAACTGGTGATCTGTATGCCCGGTACCTTTCCCGCCAGGGTATTCACCAGGTTGGGCTCCTTGGTTTTTAAAAGTTCCTCCCCGTTCAGCTGCTGGGAGCTGAATGTCAGGTTGCGTTTTTCCCGTTTTACGCCCAGCGCCGTTACTACCACTGCGTTCAGCGCGGCCGTGTTGCTGGTTAACGTGATGGCGAAAGTGGTCCTGTTGCCCACGGGTACCTCTGCATTCAGGAACCCGATACTGGAAATGAGCAGGGAATTTTTTTCATCTACAGTTAATTTAAAAGTCCCGTCGGCGCCACAGGTAGTGACAGCCTTGCCGCCTTTTTCCCGGACGGTGGCGCCGATAACAGGCATGCCGGATGAATCGGCCACAGTACCTGTAATCGCCCTCTTCTGTGCTGATGCAGCACGGGGGAAGAGCGCAAGAAAACATACCACGCATAGCAGTACGAAGCATCGTGATACTGCTGATTTTACTGATTGTGCCATTTGATTAACGTTTGGTTGACAGGTTGAAGGCGCTCATAGAATAGTTAGCACAATAAAAGTAGGGGTAAGCAATAAACATGGATACAGAATAATTAACCGATTATAAACGTATATTATCCCAAAGTACCTAATGACATTATAATACAACTATGTTAACTGTCGTATTGACAATAATATAGATAAGAAATGGAAAGATGTTTAATTTAAGAGTTATTTTGACACTAATTAGTGGTATTACTGGCGAACAATGACAACAAGGCCTTCGAAACCTTGTATCAGCGTTATGCTGCCGACCTGTATCATCATGCCTACAACAAGTTTCCAGTGCCGCATCTGCTGGAAGATATGCTCCAGGATATTTTTATTGCACTATATAAAAACCGCCAGACCCTGGGGGAGATAAAAAATATAAAAGCATACCTGTACGGCGCGCTGCGCAACAGGAGATTCAATGAGATCAGGAATTCGCTATTGCACCAGCAACACCATCAACATCTCCCCACAGATAAAATAACAGAAACCGCCAACACTTATGATGTAAAACTGCTGGAACAGCAGCTGGAACGGGCACTGGATAAATTAACAGAACGCAGCCGGCAGGTATTTTTACTCAGTCGCCGTGAGCACCTCAGCCACAAAGAAATAGCCCAACGTTTAGGCATTTCTGTTAAAGCCGTGGAAAAACATATGGGGAAATCCCTGCAGGTCATGCGTAGCGAGTTTAAAGATTACGGACTGGCACTGGCATTGATCGTAGTAATGTCCCGTTAAAAAACGGGGCAAGCCTTCAGCTTGCCCCGCTCCCATCAACGTTTGAAATAATGCGCATTCAATAGCAACATGGCCAGCAGCATCACCACTACTCCGGCCCATTGCACGCCATTTACCGGCTCCGCCAGCAACAAATGGGAACAAATAATAGCAACCGGCAGTTCTGCCGTCATGATAACAGCGCTGATACCCGCACCTACTTTGGGAATGCCCCGGGCAAATAGCAAGGGTGGTATAATGGTACCGAACAGCGACAGGAACAAAGCCCATTTGATAAGACCCACATTAAAATGTGTGCTCACCACCAGCGCGGACGCATTTACCAACAGCACGCCCATCGTAGATCCGGTCATGATGATGGCGCTCTTCCGTAACGGATGCAGCTGTTTGGCCACCCGGCTATTGGCAATCACGTAAATGGCATACAGCACTGCGGAGGCGCCCGCATAAGCCAGCCCTTTTACCGACAACGCTTCCGTACGCCCACTGGCCAAACCACTCGCCAGCCAGGTGCCCAGCAGGATAAGCCCCGCAGTGACCCATTGCAGGCCCGATGGACGTTTTCCGAAAATGATCCAGTCGAGCAACAACCCTATCCAGGTAAATTGCATCAGCAGGATAATAGCTACAGAAGCCGGTATATACGCTACCGATACATAATATACAAAACTCGTGAGCCCAATGGTGGCACCGGTAAATAACAACCATCGCCACTCCTGCCCACTCAGCTTTTCTTTACTCCGTTGATAAATCAATGTAAGGATCCATAACACCAGCATGCCAGTAAAGGCTTGCGTAACGGATATCTCTGCAGCGGCATACCCCTCCCGGTAAGCCAGTTTTACAAATGTAGAAAGGATGCCGAAGCTACACGCGCCGGCAAAAACCATGAATATATACCTGGTCATTATTTTCGTTTAAAAACAATAAAAAAAGAGAAAATACAGGGGCACGAAGAATAACCAGGTCTGACTGACTTAGATATAAAATGAACATGCTGCTGCCCGCAACAGGCACAGCTGCTAAGTAAAAGAACGCTGGTTATTGTGCAGATACCACAACAACAACAGCAGGAGGAGGTGTACTTGAATAAATGCGATGCATAAAAAATTCGGTTGAGGATGGCAAGATACTAAAAAATTCCTTTTGGAGCATTGCGATATACACTATAATAAAAGGACCTGCCCTGCCAGAGGGAGGTCCTTTATCTTGGGGTTATGCCCTGACATTGCGCAGTGCTTACTCTAAATCCATATAAAAAGGTGTATCTGAATTGCCTTTCAAGCCGCCGGCATAAGAAGCCGTGGGCGCCGGTTTAAACATCCAGTTGAGGGAATTTTTATACGGTTCCTCTCCGTTAATATCACGATGGTCTGTTAACCGGATCACTTTATTACCAGATCTCGCAGTGATGATATACTTGCATTGCGGGATATCGGTAATCCAGTAATTATCCTCTCCGTCTTCAATGGTAAAGGTCTTTTCCACTACCTGCGGCGTTGACCCATCCAGCAACCTACTACCGGGAATCGGCGTCAGTATAATTCTCACCGGGGTGCTGACCGGCATTTTCTTAAATGCTTCCAGCCCCAGGTTTACAAACTGCAGGGTACCGCCATAATAGCCCTGATCCGGCTGATTCTCCGACCGGGGAATATCTTTGATACGACCGGTGAGCCGAAGCTTAAAATGTTTGGTCTTCCCGGCTTTATCAATACTGAAAGCATTGTAGTCGTCATCTTCCGGCGCTACGCGCAAATGAAAGGTATATCCTTCATATTCCTGTTCTTTCCAGGCATATAGGTTCCAGCCGCCCAGGTCCAGTTTAGGGGTCATATAAGCGCCTTTGGCATCTGTAAATACATCTGCCGAAGCATCCAGTAATACCGGGTTCACGGCTCTTACCTTCGCGCCGCTTACCGGGCTGCCATCTGCATTCTTCACTATGCCAGCCGCTCTGTAGGCCAGTTGTTCAGACCCGCTGTTGTCGAGTGTATCATTACCTGGTTTTTTACAGGCGCCCAGCCATAGGAGGGCAGTTAAGCATAACAGGCCAGCTGTTTTGGAGTAATAGTTGTTCATCACGCTTTTTTAAGCTCAGTATAATGGGGGTTCTTAAAGTGCTTTGGGCATTACACCCGGCTGGGTAGCGATCGCGGCATCGTGCAGGATAATCGCTTCCTGGTCGTCTCCTGCATAAGAAAAACGTATCCATCCAAAATAAACTTTATCATTCTTCTTTATCCGCACCGCCAACGAGCGCTTATATTGTTGCTTCCATACGCCTTCCCAATGCGAAAGCTGAGTAGCGGGATCATGTATTTTCGCCACCAGTACCGGCGACTGATGCACGGCCCATACCAATGGCGACTGATCGGTTAGCGGCGCCCGTTCTCCTGCAGCATAGCTCACAGGTAAATTGCCATTCAATAAGGTGCTGTTGCCAAGGGCCGGCACTACTACAAACCGCATTTCGCTACGCCCATTCTCCATTACCAACGGTATCATCACGGTGAAGTCCAGTGCACCGTCTTTATCCAGGTCAATAGCAGTAGGATGTGCATAAGCAATGGCACTATCGCCAAAAGAAGTATAGGTTTGGGGGACAACCGGCTCCGGCTGTTCTGTTGGCCGGTGGCGACAGGCCATCATGGCCAGCAGGAAAATGCCTGTAAATATTGCGCGTATCATTATAACTGCTTTAATTGTTAGCGGTGGCGGAAAATATCTGTATACTGTCTACCGGCACCTTCATCACCGATGCCACACCACCAGGGTTTATAACCATGCCGGGCTGATGTTGTATCTGTTTAATACGGCGCTGCATTTTCGCCTTTCCCGGATCCATCCAGCTGCCATTGATACGTATGGTATGCAAGAGCTGATCTGCTGGGGTATAAAATCGTATAATTGTATAGATAACTGGATGGCGTCCGGTTTCCACAGTCCAGTAAGCATCTGCGGCGCCTTGCTGTGAAAAAGCGTGCGGACCAGCTATCATTATAGCAATAACCATAACAGCGATGAAAGAAAACAGTTTCATGTTATTGTAGTTGATGACGCAAATTTATCAGGCGCTACAAGCGTAGCCAATAAGCGTTAGTGATCATTTATATAGGCAGCACTACCTATATCATCCCTCCATAACAGCGGTAATATGTTGCATCCTGCTACCCTCCAATATTTGTACTGCAGTAGTATACAGGCGCTCATATACAGGCGCGGGTGCACTTTCTTTTACACGTTGCAGCCATTGCGCTACTTCTTTATCGCTGTTACCTTTCAGCATCCAGGGTATAAAGAGTTCGTTTTTGGCCGGAGGTATTTTCTTCACGGCGGCAGTGGCTACTGCCAATATTTCGTCGTCGGTATATTGCGACCATAAAAAAGGATTCAGCAGGCATTCCTCCTGGCTCATATGTTCCAGGTTAAAAACTGTGAAGGCGATGAATTCATGCAACAGCGTATTACCTGCCACCAGCAGGGCCGCCGGGCTATCTGCCAATTCATACTGCTCAAAATTTTTATGGAGATTCATGATCAGTGCTTCATCTTTTTCATGCTCCTTTTCGAAGTGCGCTACCACGGCGGGCGCTATTTGCGACACCATAGGAAATATATCCTGGTCTTCCAGGCCCGCATGTACATGAAACAGTTGCAGGGTAGTTTTTATGGTGGCTATACAGGCGTTTCCTTCCGCCGGTATAGAAAAATCTGTTTGCTGAATTGCCTGTATGGTATCGTTTAATAAGAGTCTCAGACCTTTGTGCGCCTGTTTAAAAACGTTGAACCGTAATGGTGCCATATCTTCAGAATTACTATACCACAAAAGTAATTTCGGCTCCCCACCCGGGAAATGAGCATTACTATTTAATTATATAGGCAGCAATACCTATGGTCACCAGGGCACTACGGGCAACGACATATCATAGCCGCTGGCATGCACCAGGAAGCGGCCCCGTAATATGCTCACCCGCTCGCGTATATCCCTCAACAGGATGTCGTTCTCCATTGGTACATACGGATCTGGTGTAAAAAATAAATGTACCTCTTCATTCGTTTTGCGTAAGATCAGTGAAAAAGCGTTTACCATGGGCGCCTGGGGCAACGCCTGCTGTAAAAGTGTTTGCACAATCCGGTAAATATTGATTTCATTATCTGGGGAAAAAAGTCCATCTATGGGGTCTATCGACAAATGACAAGAGATACCTGCGGCAGCGGCCTGTTCTTCCGCCAGGCTTTGCAATGCGTGCGTGAGCCCCATCAGGTCGATCTGGTAAGGACGCAGCGAATAGGAAATATTTCTCACCTCCTGTATAATAGCGCCTACATTCCCTGAAAACTGATCCTCTGGCAAATCAATGCCCTGCTTCCGCGCCAGCAGCAATTTATGCTTAATCAGTATCAGCTTTTGCCCCAGGCTATCATGTAATTCGGCGGCGATGCGCTTACGTTCTTTCTCCTGGGCCTGTATCAGGTCGTGTGAAAAGGTGATCGCCAGCTTCAGTGCTGCCCGCCGGATTTTTTCTTCCTTCCTTTTATAATAATTGAATTTCTGTGCCAATGCGAGCGACAGGATAAATGCTTCTGCAATGGCTCCCCAATGCATACTGGTACGGGTGAGGAAAACATCCGGTAATATATCCAGGTCTTTCAGGTTGTTGATCGTATTTCCCAGCACAAAAGCGCCAAAGCCGGCCAGGTAATAGCCTGCAGGAATAAATCCCCGGCGATAACTGACCACTCCCGCCCCTATCCAATAAAAAAAGAATGGGTACATGATCCATTGAATCACGGTGAACCCTGCCGCCCAATATCCCAATATCCCTAATGCCAGGGGGATAACCAAGATACCGGTCAGCCACCAACCCAACTGGTAAAAACGGCAAGCGTATATTTTTGTCTGTAAAAAAGTGTTGGTAAACCAGATACTAAAAAACGTACTGACCGGAATCAGCACCGAAGCGCTGTTCATCCAACCAGGTGTTTGAACGATCAGCGGAAGATACCCGTTATAAAAAGCGAGGTTCAGTCCCCAGCAAAAAACACTGCCCACATAAAAGAAATAAACAGGCTCTTTTAACAGGAGAAAAATGAAAATATTGTACACCATAAACGCCGCCAGCACACCCAGCACAATGCCATTCAGCACGTCCTGCCGGTGATTGCGTTCATACAAGGTTTGTATATCCGCCACCACCATAGATAGCCGTAGCATATTATCGCCCCGTACCCGGAGGTAATAGTCCGTAGTAGTGCCTGCTGCAGGCCGCAGCGGGATAATCGTTTGATTTAATGTCTTACTGTTTTCGGAGAGATGAAAAATGCGACGGGGTTGCTGCTGTGTTAATTCATATAACGTCACTTCCTGCATCACCGGGGGACTGGTCAGTTGCAAATACCAGTGGGTGTCGGCAGTACGGTTATCTATGCTGATCTTTACCCATACTGCGGCGGCGGTGGTATGCAAAGATAGCAGCGAGGAAGGAGCCCGGTGAAAATGCCCGGCGCGCTGCAATACTTCGGTGATATTCATCTGCCGGCTGTTATCCACGTAATAGGAAATGTCGCGCACCGGGTATATGCCCCTGTTTTCCAACAGCAGCACTCCTCCCCCTTTTGCAACAGGCGGCAAAAAAAAGAGTACTTCCAGCAACAGGAATATAAACCGGGTACAGCTACTTATGCGCATATGTTATTGTTTCCACTCAATGGCAAACCGGAGCAGACTATTCTTCCCGGTCAGCTGCAATTTTTTGGTGATGTTCATCCGGTGATTGGACACCGTTTTTTCGCTGATATATAATTCGTCTGCTATCTCTTTCGTACTCTTATATTCTCCCACCATCTTTAATATTTTTATTTCGGAAGAAGTGAGTAAAGTGGCTATATTATCCATCGCCGGTTGCCGGCTACGCTTCTGCGCCAGTAAAAAGGAGGTCATCTCCGGGCTGATATAGGAATGTCCGCGTAGTACCGCTTCTATCGCATACATGATATCAACCACGGCATTTTCCTTCAGCACATATCCCATCACCCCTATATCCAGCGCTTTTAAAAACGCATCTTTTGCTTTATGCATGGTCAATAAAATGACCGGCATTTCCGGTTTTAGCTGTAATATTTCCACGGCAGCCTGCAAACCATTTTTAACAGGCATATCGATGTCGAGGATCACCACATCTACCGATTTGGTCGTTACGCCGGCTATAGCATCTTGTCCGTTTGTTGCCTGGTAAATCACCTGCAGGTGATTACCTGCTTCCACCACTTCTTTCAATCCCTTTAAAAAAATAGGGTGATCATCTGCAATTAAAATATTTACTGTACTCATGGTTTTACCGGTATGATTATTTTAACAACTGTTCCTGATGGCATATGTGGTGTAATGTCCAGGTTGCCCTCCAGCAGCGCTACGCGCTCCCGTATACTGGTTAGCCCCAGGCCCTTTACTTTTGTATCTGGAGAAAAACCTTTGCCATTATCCCGGATAATAATTTCCAGCTGATCAGGCTCCCGGCGGATACTGATAGCTGCCAGGGAGGCGCCGGCATGTTTAACAATATTATTCAGCACTTCCTGCACAATCCTGTACAGGTTCATTTCATGCTCCCTGCCCAACACCTGGTCTATATCATCCACCGCGATGGTGCAATCGGTACCGGCAGCTTCCATCATATCGGCAGCCAGGCTTTTCACCGATTCTGTTAACCCCAGCATATCCATCTGGTAAGGGCGTAGTGAATAGGAAATATCCCTGATCTCCTGCAATACATCGCCTATATCCTGCCCCAGGTCATGCGACAACCGCTGTACTTGTTCGTCGGCATGTCCTCGCAGGGAAAGGGTTCGGTTCTTCAGCAATATCAGTTGTTGCCCTACACTGTCGTGCAATTCAGAGGCAACTCTTTTCCGCTCCATTTCCTGCATGGTAATCAGGTCGCGCGAAAAAGTATTGGCCTGTGCCAACGCCATCGCCTGGGTCTTTTCTTTTTCCTGCTTATAGCGGTTCAGTTTCACCGCCAGGGCAAAAGACAGTATCAACGCTTCCAGGCAAGGGCCAGTTTGCAATGTCAGCATAGAAAACCAGTGATCCGGTATTCTCCCATTGTCGCGTCCATTAAAAATAAGACTGGTAACAATCAACGTTACAAAGGCCAGCAGGTAATATTTAGCGGGGGGATACCCTTTGCGCCAGCTCATGATGCCAGCATACAGCCAAAAGATAAAACCGCCGAACATCTCCCATTGAAAAACCCGGAAGCTCCATTTGCCAAGGCCGGTCATCAGCAACAGTACGGGAATACAGAGCAATCCAATCAGCCAGGGCTGCCAGCGGTAAATATGCGGCAGGTCCCGGGCGGTTTGCAGAAATGCATTGGTAAACAGCACACTGAAAATCATAGATATGGCACAGGCCAGGGAAGCCAGGTTTAAAGCACTACCCGGGAAGAAGTCTAACAGGTATCCATTCCATATCAATTGTAAGATGGCGCTGAAAAAAATATATCCTGCATAATAAAGGTAGGTAAGGTCTTTCAACAGCAAGAATACAAACAGGTTATACACCGTTAGGGTAACCATCAGGCCAAAATAAAATCCATTCCCGAAATCGATACGATGATTGGTTTCATACAACCGTTCCATCGTGGCGATGCGCACCGGGATGCGCAGGGTGTTGTTGCTGGTTACCCGCAGGTAAATACGGGAAACCGTATCCGGCGCGAGGTGCAGCGGAAAGATCAGATCATTTACTTTCACCGGCCGTTCGGCAAACCTATGATCATCCACGGCCACCTGCATATGCCGGGTGCCGGCGGCATCCTTAATATATACGTCCACGGTATGCAACGCCGGCGCCGCTACTTCCAGGCACCAGTTATCCCGCCCGGTTTGATTGACTACATCAAAGTAAATCCAGGCGGCGTCGGTAGTTACGCCCAGGGCTACCACCGCCTGACGCGAAGGGGCAAACGGGGCCGACTGCACCGCGGTTATGTCCATGTTCTTGCCCGTATCGCGGAACAGTGCGGGGTACGTTAAGGTATATATGCTGTCGGTATTGCGGAGTGTCAGGGCCTGCCCGCAAGTGTGGGCACCGATAAATACGATCATCAGTATCAACAAAGTGATATGCCTGGTATAAGCGGATAACATGTGGTCACGCAAAGCTATCGCGGAAACAGTACCTGGAATATAGGTAGTACTGCCCATCTGCGGGCGTATTAAATGTAGTAAAAAAAATTACGATAAAAACATGGGACAACAACTATATGGATAAATCATTTAAGAAACAACCGGCTGTATGTAGTGCATTTTGCAGATATGATGCAATGTTCATAACCCCGGTAAAAATGTGCGTTTCTTGTGAAAATCTTCCCCCACTCCCTTTAAACTTACTCTAAAATAAGTATGTTGTTAACAAAGAATTTACAATTGATAATCTGCATTCCTCTACCTTGAATGCGGCAAGATGGAAAACCTGCCCCGATTTGAAACAATCAACCTGGAAAAAAATAGGATTATGAAAAATGTATTACCCAGGCCCGAGCACTATTGTACTGATATGAATAAAGCAGACGACCCCACCGCAAGAGTGGTTTCCATTATTAATTCACTGGCCATTGGCGCCAGTTTACTGGCCTTTGCACTGGGCTGCATACTATATTATATGACGGGCTACAAAATTATCCTGTACCCGGCCATGATAGAAAGTGCCTTGTTCTTATCAGTATTACTGGTAACCAGGTATAGCCGGCCTGAATATGGGCAGCAGCTGATGTTTTTCCTGCACAGCCTGGCCATCTGGTACTTCGGCATATTGCTGGGCCCCGCTTCCCAGATCTATCTGTTTGCCCCCTTCCTGGTATTCTGCGTATTCCTTGTTTTTCACACCACATTACTGCAGGTCCTTGCTATCACAGCAAGTGCCGCCGCCATACTACTGGTAGAATTAAACTACCGGCACCCGGTCATTGCCGGCCTTCCGATGGATAAGGCATCCAATGATGCCCTCCACTGGCTCGCTATATTTGCCGCCACGTTTCTAAATGGTACCGCACTCTATTACTTTACTAAAGAAAGCCGCTTCCGGAATAAACAGTTGCAGGCATTGGTAAACCAACTTGACAAAACCAACCAGGCGATGCGGATTTATGTACGGGAAACTACCCATGAAATAAGGTCTCCCCTCAATGTGGTGAACAGTATTCTCCAAAACTATATTGAAACGGCCGACAAAGAAAAAAATACCGTACAGGTAGGCATCGCTCACCTGGAAGCAATACACTTTGCCTGCCAGGATATGCAGCTGGTTATCAGCAACGCGCTGGGATGGTCCAGGATTGAAGCCGGGAAAGATGAAATCAACAAATCACCCTTCCACTTCACCGACTGGATCCTGCAACTCTGCGATACCTACGAATACCTCGCTAAAAGAAGATCCGTACATATCAATATCGCCTTCAGCGACCAGGTACCTGAATATATCCTGGCCGACAAATCCAAACTACGCACTATCATCACCAACCTGCTGAGTAATGCAATCAAGTTTACCAAAGCACGCTCCATTATCACCGTGAAAGCCGTTGTCAAAAACCAACAACTGATCTTTTCTGTCACCGACCAGGGCATGGGAATCCCGGTCGACCGGAAAGAGCATATCTTCGACCCTTACGTTACGGAAATGGGACAACATACAGAATCCAGTGGTCTTGGCCTGCCTATTGCCAGGCATATCGCCCGGATGATGGGAGGCGATCTCACCGCTACCGATAACCCCGAAGGCGGCAGCATCTTTACGCTGGTAATGCCCCTGGAAGCCTCCGCCCCTCCGCTTAGTACTAACAATAACGTTGACTATGGCCGCCTGAATGGTATGAAAGTATTGGTGGTGGATGATGACCCGCTGAACCACCTCGCCTTCTCTCTCGCCCTCAAGCGACTGGGAGTAGAAGTAATACTAGCCGACACCGGCCATCAGGGCTTTACCAAAGCCCGCATCCATGAACCAGATGCCATCCTTATGGATATGATCATGCCGCATGTAAGCGGCGTGGAAATGCTGGCACAATTCAAAGCAGATAAAAAGCTAAGACAAATACCTTTTATCCTGGTATCAGGCAACAGCTTTAATGAAGTAAAAGAAGAAGTCACCGCCGCAGGCGCCGACGGATTTTTAAGTAAACCGGTAAATATCGAACAACTATACAACACCCTGAAAGAACTGGTAGTCATGGCGTAGCACAACCTACATAGCTAACTTTAGCCGCCAGGTGGCCCTGGCACGCCCTACACTGCGCATTTGCTGCAACTGCCCTTCGGTAGCTACATCCAGCAAGCGGGGAAGCGCCGTTAAGCGGGCATGTTCACGTACCGCCATCTTATCTACCACAAATCCCATACTGTTGAAAAAAGATTCCGCCTGGTCAAAACTATCAAACTTGTTTTCATGGATCTGATGCTGCCGGTAAAATTCCTGCCACTCCTTGCTACGCTGCATATCCATCTTCCGTTCATCCGTCTTGATATAAATATCTCCCGTGATCCAGTATCCACCGCGTTGCTCCAGCACCTGGCGGATAATACCGCACAGCTGCTCCTTTTCCGTGGTATTGAGGTACATCAGCAATCCTTCGTTAACGATTGCCAGTGCTCCTGCCGGGAAATGCGCTACCACCTGCGAAAACGCCGCTTCATCCAAAGCATTCAACGGCAGCAACTCCAGCGTACCCGTAGTAGACGTCGAGTCTAAAGCGGCCACCAGCTGCTTCTTCACCCGGATAATATCCGGCAGGTCGGTATCCACATAATAATATCCCGGCTGCTGCATCATCGCCAATCCACGGAAAGAAAAGCCGGAAGACAACTCCAGGATATTCCGCAGCGGCAGCCCTGCCAACAACTGGTCAATACTCCAGTAACGGTCTTCGAAATGTAATACTCCCGCCCACATGGCCAGGTCCCTGCTGTTGAAGTCGGGTGCGTAAGGGTCGGGCGACAGGATCAACTGGGCCGCTTCTTTCATAAACGGGATAGCGGTCATCCCTTTCAGTAACAACAGCGCTCTGGCTGTGGGGCTAATACTGCTGTAATCCCGTGGCGTGGCTTCCATACGTATGATTTAGTATATAAAGATACTAATATCATCCCGCTAAAAAATCAGCATAAAAATCCGGTATCGGGCTTTGTCGGATAGCCATCACCGTATCCCTCACCGGGTAAGCAATCTTGCGGATCACCGGCGTGATCGCTTCCGGAGTAATTGTCAGCCGGAGATAAGCCGCTAAACGATCCGTTTCCTTCGTCCGTCCCACCGATCCTGCATTGATGATCGTCTTGCCCGGTACAGATAAGGGCCGCACATACGATAAATGTGTATGCCCCGTAATCAACACATCGGCCTGGTGTGCGGCCATCATATCCAGGATATCATTTTCATCATGTTGTTCATACAGGTACTCATCATTGCTGCGGGGGCTTCCATGTACAAGCAACAACGTAAAGGAGGCAAAAACAAGTCGCAGGTACCCTGGCAAACTTCCCAGGAAAGCGCGGTTGTTGGCCGTAATCGTTGTCTTGGTATGAGTAATGGCTTTAATACGGGCTTCCCGTTCTTCTTTGCCATGTTTACTCAGCGGCAGCACAGGGTGATCAAAAGCAATACGTTCATCGTGATTCCCCATGATAACCAGGATACGCCGCTGCCTTACCAGCTCAATTACTTCGTTATGCCAGGGTGCTGCATCTGTCAGATCTCCCAGGCAATAAACCTGGTCGGCCCCAAACTGGTCTATATCGTCCAATACTGCCTGCAATGCAGGCAGGTTTCCATGAATATCACTCAGGATAGCTACCTTCAACATTTCGCTACTTTTTTAAACTTCCGCAACATTACGACTTAATGTTTCCCCGTCAAACAGGTTGTCTAAAAAACGCCACGCATACTTGTAATAATACCATCGCCCAACTTTACAAGACCGCAAGAACCGGGTTTTCCCGCCGTCCTGTTACGACTAATTTTACTTCACATTAAATGCTAAACAGATGAAAACGATTACGGAAAGATTGCAGGCGCATGCCTGGCTGGATACGACAGCGCAATTGCTGGAACAGGGATATGCCGTGGTGAACCAGGTGCTCACGCCAAAAGAATGTGAAACGCTTATCAATGCTTATCAGGCTGATCATACTTATCGCAAAACGATTGTCATGGAACGCTATCGTTTTGGCAAAGGAGAATATAAATACTTCCAATATCCCCTGCCCGGTCTCATCAACAGCATCCGGGAAACGGTATATCCTTTTATTGCGCCGGTAGCCAACAAGTGGATGGAACTGTTACAGCTACCCTCCCGGTTTCCGGCTACGCATGCTGATCTGAAAGCATATTGTCATTCCCACGGTCAAACACAGCCCACAGTGCTCATATTAAAATACGGCGCCGGCGGATTCAATACCCTGCACCAGGATTTATACGGTGATATTTATTTTCCGATGCAGCTGGTTATTTTTTTGAATGAACCGGGAGAAGATTATACGGGAGGTGAATTCGTATTGACCGAACAAATTCCCAGGGCACAATCAAAAGCCAATGTGTTGCGCCCCGGGCAAGGCGACATGCTCATTTTCACTACCAATTTCCGCCCTGCTAAAGGGAGCAAAGGATACTACCGGGTAAATATGAAACACGGTGTAAGCCCGGTATTAAGCGGACAAAGGCATACCCTGGGTATCATTTTCCATGACGCACTGAGCTGAGCACTATTCACCCCAGGCCGTGAGCAATAAATTGCGGGCGCCTCCATAGTTGCGGTGCTCGCATAAGTAAACGCCCTGCCAGGTACCCAATGCCAGCCGGCCATTATAGATAGGAATCATGACGGAACTACCCAGCAAGGCCGCTTTTAGATGAGCGGGCATATCATCTGGTCCTTCGTCATTATGACGGTAATCAGGATCATTTTCCGGCACCGCTTTGTTAAACCAGGTTTCAAAGTCCATCCGCACAGTAGGATCTGCATTTTCGTTCAGCGTCAGCGATGCAGAAGTATGCTGGATAAATACCTGTAGCATACCCGCTTTAATTTCCGATAGCCGGGGAAATGCCTGTACCAGCTCAGACGTAATCAGATGAAAACCCCGTTTTCTCGGATGTAATTGTATAGCTTGTTGAAATATCTTCATATTATTCATTTACCGGCTCACAAGTGAATTGTTTTACCAGGTAGTTATATTTTCTTTTCAGGCATTATCGGCGCACCCCGCCAACATCCAAGTGTATAAGTATAGGCTCATCCCAGGTCAGCCGTATGTATTAGAAAATAATTAATTCGACTACTCTCACATTTTTCTTTATCTTCATATTTCCCGCCATTAAAGTAGAATGAAAATCCAATGTCTTAAAATTTAGCCATTATGATGAAACCACAAAAAATAATGATTATTGATGATGACGCGGATGACCGGAACTTCTTCCAGGAAGCCATCAATAATATCTCACCGGTGATAGAAACACAGGTGTGTGACAGTGGTATACAAGCCCTCGCCTTATTCCAGGAAGAGAAAAGTCCGCAGCCTGAATACGACTACATCTTTCTCGACTTTAACATGCCCCTGATGAATGGACGGGAGTGTTTAATTGAGCTGAAAAAAATCCTGCAGCATAAATTAACCAACATCATTATTCTCAGTACTTCCGACATGAAAGAAGATATGGAAGATGCCCTCCGTTTGGGTGCCAAACTATTCCTGACCAAACCGAATACCTTCCAGGAATTATGCAGCATGCTGAGAGGCGTATTGGAAGGCCAGTGGCAGAAATTATTTTCTGTTCCTTCCAATCATGACCATTAAATCGCTTACCTGGCAACCGCCTTGTTATATTTATTTCTGTATTCCAACGGCGACAACCCGGTGGTTTTCTTAAAAATAGTCCTGAAAGCCTTTGTATCAGAATAACCAACCTCCCACATCACCTCATTAATGTTTTTCCGGCTGCTTTCAAATCCTTTCTTGGCCACTTCTACTTTTACCCGTTGAATATATTCCGATACCGTATTGTTGGTTGCTTTTTTGAAACGTCTTTCCAAACTCCGGCGCCCCACTGCAAACATGGACGACAGCTGCTCCACGGTGATCTTCTCCTGGAAGTTTTGCTCAATAAACTCCTGCGCCGCCTTTACTGATTCATCCTGGTGTTCCCGCTGCCCTTTGAATATGGTGAAGAAAGACTGGTTGTTCCGGTCTATTTCTATCTCAAAATATTTAGCCGCTAAAATAGCCATATCCCGGTCCGTATATTTTTCCAGGATATACAGCAACAGGTTCCAGAATGAATTGGCGCCCCCGCTGGAATAGATGCCGTTTTCATCGGTGATGATTTTCTCCGACACCAACTCTATATCGGGAAACATGCTCCTGAATTCATCCGCCGCCAGCCAATGTGTAGAGCAACGCCGGCCTTTCAGCAAGCCCGTAGAGGCCAGTAAAAAAGCACCCACACAAAGGCTGGCCACTTCTGTGCCTTTCTGGTGTTGCGCCACTATCCAGGGATAAAACTCCTTGTTTTGTTCTATAACATCTGCCCGTTCTCCATTCACCGCCGGAATGATGATCAGGTCAGAAGCCGGCGCCTGCGAAATGGTAGTATCCGGCGTTACCTTAAATAAACGATCGTATACCTGCGCCTCATTCGTTAGCCCCACCAGCTGTACCTTAAACAGCGGCGGACGGCCTAAGCTCTCCAAAAAATCGTTTGCCTTGGTAAAAGCTACAAAGGAGCCTTCAATACAACTGAGTGCTACCGCACCCCTGGGAACGAGAATGGATATCTGTTTCATATTCCAAATCTAAGACAAAAGATTGTCGGAATCAACCCTTTTTAAGTCGTGTACACCCCGGCGTTCTTCAAAGCAGGAAAGTACTTTTGTATCGTTCATTACACCTCATCAAAATCGCTGACAAATATGAAAAAGACAAAAATTACTTACTGGATTTTCACGGGCATATTATCTGCCCTCACCCTGCTGGGTGCTATTCCTGATTTGCTGAGCACTCCGGAGGCGCTGGCCGTATTCAAACACCTGGGCTATCCGGCTTATCTCTCCCCTTTCCTGGGACTGGCTAAAATACTGGGTGTTATAGCGATACTGGTTCCCCGTTTCCCCCGGCTGAAAGAGTGGGCTTATGCGGGGCTGTTCTTCGACTTTACCGGCGCCATGTATTCCGGTATGGCCGTAGGTGATCCGGTACCACAATGGGCGGCTATATCTGTGGCATATATACTCCTGTTTGGCTCGTATGTTTTTTATCACCGCTTAGCTGCTGCAAAGGAAAATACGCCGTTAACATACCTCCGCTAATACGCTTCTACAACACGCTTCCCCGGGATGGTACCTGAATGTGCCATCCTTTTTTGTTGCAAAAAATTTCCGCTATTTTCACGTCGTTATTCTGTGAGCGAAAGCTGTTCCAGTTGTGGTAACCCTGTAGTATAATCTCACCTGCGATTCACTCCCCACTTTCATTGCCTATAAACAATAACTTACTCGTAGTAAGATGTAACCGCACCCTGTCCTGTATAATTAGGCCCTGTAGTATCGTCTGCACCCTGATAAGTATATGGATAATCAAATAGCAATGGACCGCTACAACTGATTAACCTGCTACGATGCTGATAACTGAATCCATTGCCGGTAAATAATTTTGCGGTAGCACCATGGCTATTCACCTGTATATTCTGCAAATCGAGATGCGCCACAAAATATCCATCTGGTTGCAACGCATTGGCAGCCATACGGATCGTCTGTAATTTATCTCCCAGGTAATGTAATCCGTGGGAACAAGTAATTAGGTCGTAAGTACGTGGCGTTTGCCAATTGACAACTGACCTCACCTCCCATTGGAGACAGGTGATATTTTCGTCTGGCGGTGGAAAGGTATCCAACAAATCAATTCCGGTGAGCGAAGCCTTTGATTGTAACCCTTTAGCAGCGAGGATAGCAGCGGTTTGCGTGAGCGCCCAACCGCTGCCGCAACAAATATCCAACCAGGCAGCATACCCGTTTTGTGCTATTTTTTTCTCTAGGAATGCCGCCGGTATAAACTTAAATTCTTTCTCGTAGCTATTGATGCCACTGGCATTCCTGTCGCGGTTCATGGCAGCATTAGCGACTACCGCCGACCAAATTAAATCCTTTTCCTCCAGCAGAAACTTCATATGTAATAGTATCTTCTAAAGATACATCAAATGCGAGCCAATTCATAGCCCTATCACGCTTCTGCCGGAAGAGGAGCTCCCCGCATCACAGCACCTTTTGCCAGTTTCTTTTTAACAAGCATGCTTACACGATATACCAGGAAAATGCAGGGAACTGTGAGCCCAACAATCACCCAGCCCAGGGTATCGTAATGTTCCAATGGACTGTACTTGCTTTGCTGTGATACGATCATACCGGCAATGAGCGCTGCTATTCCACCGGCTATTTGTTGCAGGGAGGAGTTAACGCTCATAAAGGCGCCCCTGTCCGATAAATCTGGAATACCTGTAATGAGCGTGGTAAACGGGATCATACGTCCCATAATGCCGCCCATCATCAGGATATTTAATCCCATGATCATCCACAGCGGGTGTGGCGACAAGTGCGTATACACAATCACTACACCCATCATAAACAGGGCGGCGGTAGCGAAAAGGCGGAACTTATCTATTTTGTCGCTTAGCTTACCCAGTAATGGCATGATGCAGAGTGAACTGACACCCGTTACCATAAAGAGCAGCGGAAGTTGTTGGGCCGTGATGTGCAGGTTGTTAATCGCAAAAGCACTACCAAAGGGCATCATCATAAAACCACCGACCGACATTAATGCAGTAGCGGTAAAGCCTATACGATAATCTCTTTTTTGCACGGTGTGCCAAAGGTGTAAAAATGCGCTCTTATCTCTTTGTACAGCCAGGTGTGCGTTCACGGGTTCCAGGATAAACCAGATGAGCAATACGATTACCAGTGCCAGTCCGGCAATTAACAGGAACGGCGCTTCCCAGCCCCAGGCGTTGGCCAGGTACAGGCCAATGGGAATACCCAGCACCTGGCTGGCCCCAAAAGCCATTTGGGTAAATCCCATTACGCGGCCACGCTGGGAAATATCAAACAAGTCGGTAACAATAGCTAATGAAATAGCGCCTATCACGCCGCCGAATAAACCAGTAACAATACGGGCGGCCACCATCGTTACATAACTGTTGGCCAATCCACAGCAGAAAGTGCCGAGGATAAACCCGCCGTAAAAAAATACGAGTAACCGCTTGCGGTCAAAACGATCGGCAAAGCCCGCGGTGAGCAGGCCGGATACGCCTGCGCTGAAGGCGTAGGCAGATACGATGAGACCAAATTGATTTGGCTTAATGCTCATCGATTTCATGAGCATATCTCCCAGAGGAGACATCACCATAAAGTCAAGTACGACGGTAAACTGGGTAAGGGCCAACAAGGTGATCACCAGCTGCTGATGGGTGGTGAAAGCAGACATTTGTTTCATGATGCAGGTATTAAATAGTCAATGATGTTAATCTTCCAACTCCGCACATTCATAATTACGCGAACGGATCAGGTGAATGATCGGCGCGGTAGCTGCAATAGCCGATTCTATCCGCAGTACGCAGTCTATATCTTCCATATCTACCGTCCATTTACTGATGAATGGCTGCTGGTCGAGGACGGCAGCTACTTCCAGCCGGTCTTCCGGAGTAGTGATGTTCGTTTTGAAAATGAGAATATGATTTGTTGTTTTCATATTATATAAGCAAGCGCTCATTTATTTTTTTGAGAAAAAAAATAGCTATTTCGATAGTCCCTTTACCACGCAATCAAATGTTTGTTTCATGATACTTTCAGAAAATTTAAACTTACGACCATCCAGGCTTTGTCCTTCATTGTGAAACCTGATCAGGGCATACAACGGGGCAAATGCTACCGACCAATACACTTCCAGCGGCATTTCGTTAATCTCTCCCCGCTTCACAGCATTTTCCACGAAGCTGCCCATACTTTTGCGGAACTCCATGCTGATCGCCTCCCTCATTTTATCTTTATAGGTGGAGTTACGCAGCTGCTCGAAAAACTCGGCCGCCTGGAGGTTATCCAGCGAAAACGCTGCCCGGTTCTTCCATTGCACCCATAACCCTTCGCGGAACGACGCATTCGGATCAAATCCTTTCAGGGTAGCACGGGTCATTTTCACCCCTTCTTCAATACTAATGGAGGTGAGTAAATCCTCCTTGTCTTTGTAATAAATGTAAATAGTAGCCGGAGATACACCTGCTGCCTTCGCCAGGCGGTTGATCCCAAAATTTTCCAAACCATTCTTTGCTACCATCTCAATGGCACAATCCCGAATAGCCTGCATTTTATTTTCGTCACGGTATCTCATTGCCTGCAAATATAAGTGAGCATTTGCTCATTTAAAAATTTTCCTTGATTATTTTTTTAAAAACATACGCCCTCCGCAGAAAAACCTGCTTTGCGCTGCTACCACCAGTCGGCCGACTGGAAAAAAGCCTGGGGCGATTGTCCGGTAAACCCTTTAAAGTCTTTAATGAAATGTGCCTGGTCGAAATACCCGGCGCTATAGGCAGCTGCCGTCAATGAAGTATGTGGCCTGTAATGTGCCAGCAAGTGTCTTAATCTCACGATAGCAGCAAACTGCTTGGGCGAAGTACCTACACTACGCCGGAAACGCTTTTCAAATGCATCCTGGCTGATAAACAGCGAAGCGGCCAGGGACTTCATTTTTATATGCCCGTCCGCTGCTTTTATTTGTGCCACTGCCTGGTGAATCAATACGTCGGGCTGCCTGATCAGCTCCTGTTGGAGAAACTGCTCTACGATAGCTACCCACTGCGAAGGCTGCGCAGCTTCGCGCAACTGTTCTTCTACCATTTCCAATTTCCGTAGCTGCACCAGGTCATCCAATGGCAAATGCGTATCAAATAATTCGTGTAAAGGCGCTTTGAAAAATGCGGCGGCTCCCCCTTCCTGGAATATAACCAGCAACATGGTGGTGCCCGGTGCATAGCGCAATAGCCTGGCGGATTTCCGCAATCCCGATATACCCGTTTCTGATAATGGCGTCAACAATGCTTCCTGTCGCAGGCTCACCGTGCCCTGAATACGGAAGCTCATTACCACCGAGGTATCCGGCAAGGTATTGTTCTCTATCCCTTCGTCACTTTCTATTACCAGGAAAGTTTTGATAAAGGGAGCCAGTAGAGGCGATGGTGAATAATGGGCCATTTTCATATGCTGCCGGATAATACCTGCAAAGATAAAATGTTTTCTCTACCAACGCCCCTTTCATCCCTCTAGCCCAAAATACGGTGAAGCGCCGCATATTGCAGTAACATAATGGTTTTGGCATCCTTAATATCACCACTGCGGATCATTTCCATGGCCTGCATAAACGGCAGCTCCAGCACCTGTATATTCTCCTGTTCTTCTGCCAATCCTCCTCCTTCCTGCACTTTCTGCGCAGCGGAATAGGCCGCCACAAAAAAGTGCAAAATCTCTGTAACAGAGCCGGGCGACATATACGCCTCAAACACCTTACGCACGTCGGTAACGGCATAACCAGTTTCCTCCATGGTTTCGCGACGAATGCAGTCTTCCGGGTTATCCGCATCGAGTAGCCCCGCACAACATTCTATCAGCATGCCCGATGCATTGCCATTGATATAGGTAGGCATGCGGAACTGCCGGGTGAGCACCACCGTTTGCTGCTCCTGGTTGTACAGGAGAATGGTAGCCCCGTTCCCGCGGTCATACGCTTCCCGCTCCTGTTTTACCATTACGCCATCACTTCCTTTTATTTCGTAGGTGATCTTCTTCAATGTATACCAGTTGTCAGATAATATGGCTGTTTCGAGAATGTTGATTGCTTTCATATAAATTGATCGTTTTTGATCGTTTTTGATTATATTTGATCAAGTTAGTCATTTCATATGAATTTCCAACAACGAAAAAATAAAATACTGGCACAACTGGCATCCCGGGGAGAAGTGGATACCCGGGAACTCGCAATGGCCCTGGACACATCAGAAATTACCATCCGTCGTGACCTGAACCGGCTATCCGACGAAGGGCAGCTATACCGCACCCACGGCGGCGCCATCCCGGTAGATCAGCCCCCGCTTCCGTTTGAGTTTACACAGAAAGCCACAGCGAATCAATCCGCTAAAGACAATATCTGTCGCCAGGCAGCTGCCCTCATCAACGACGGCGACATCATCTTCATGGACTGTGGCAGCACGGTTTTCCGACTATGCCAGTTTATTAAAAACCGGAAAATCAAAGTGATCACGAATTCCATGCCCGTCATCCAGGCTTTGCAAAATACCGCTGTATCTCTCAATATCATCGGCGGCGAATATGATGCCGCGCGACAAGCCATCCATGGCAGCATGGCCATCGAACATATTGCCCGTTACCAGGCCCATAAAGCGTTTATTGGTGCAGATGGCTTATCGGCCAAGGGGTTGTTTGCGCATAGTGAAAAGGAAGCAGACATGGCACTGGCATTGGCCCATCATAGCCATATTACTTACCTGCTCTGCGACGCGGCCAAAATCAACAAACCTTCTTACCTGCATTTTGCACCGCTGGAAACGGTACAAACCATCATCACTGATGCTGCTCTCGGCCAGCTCTCGTATTGCAAAAAGAAAGGGGTAAAAGTAATCACGGTATAGTACGTCATTATCGTAATAGTTTACTGATCGCCGCCTGGTAAACAGGATTACCTGTAATGCCGTTATGCCCTTCCAGATAAACATCGAAAGGAGATTTTCTTACCCAAGATACGAATAAGGGATCTAGTGAAAATACTGCTTTAATATATCCGCCGCCGTTAACGCGCCTGTAGTAGTATTCAGCGAATCAATCTTCGAATTCCCCTGCTTTTCCGCCGGAATGGTGCTACTTTCCAACATCCGTTGCATAATAGCTATTTTGGAAGCCGGCAGCGTATCCTTCAGGTATTTTTCCATCATCAGATTGGCAATAGGCACTGCAAACCGGGCGCCGGTACCGGCATTTTCCACAATTACGGCAATGGCTATACGGGGATTATCCCGTGGCGCAAAAGCTACAAATACAGAGTGGTCTTCCAGGTCTACCACCTTCCCATTTATCCGGCCCCGGTTCTGCGCCGTGCCGGTTTTGCCGCAAACGGCAATCCCGGCGATTTGAGCTCCCCGGCCGGTACCATGTTCTATTACATCTTCCATCCCATAAATAACAGAACGATAGGCCGTATCAGACACATTGCCAATAGCATGCTTCTCTTTATATTTCATAAGCAGGTCGGAATGATCATTATCAATCGACTGCACCAGGTGAGGCAGGTAATAATATCCACGGTTGGCAATCATGCACATCACATTGGCCATCTGCAGGGGCGTTACCGCCACCTGGCCCTGTCCCATTCCTACATATAATTCAGAACAGGAATTCCACTGTCCCCGGTAAAGCCGGTTCAGTACCGTGGTATCTGCCACAATACCACCGTTTTCTCCGGGGATATCAACGCCCAGCTTATGTCCCAACCCAAAGCGGGTCATATATTCCCGCCACCTGGTATGGCCTTTCTTTACACCTCCCCATTTGTCGGCATCTACCTCCATACGGTACAAATGAATAAAATAAGCATTGCAGGAATGTGCCATCGCCACCCGCAGGTTAGCGGCATGCCCTGCTTCGCTGTGTAAACATTTCACCACATGCCCGCAGCTGGTATAGGCGCCATGACAAGGATAACCAAACCCGGGTGTAATCAATCCTTCATCCAGGGCTACCAACGCCGTTAATGGCTTCATGGCCGATCCTGGCTGATAGGTAGCCTGTATACCCCGGTTGAGAAAAGGTTCCGTAGGATCGCTAAACAACTTGCCCACATTGCGGGTACGGGAACTCCCGGTTAACAGGTTGGGATCAAATACCGGTCCGCTCACCATAGCCAGTATACCACCTGTTTGCGGATCAATAGCCACAATACTCCCCACCTTATTACGCATCAGGCGTTCGCCCAATACCTGCAATTCTATGTCCAGCGATAAGCGAAGATTCTTTCCTGCTATAGCCGCAGTATCAAATTCGCCATTTTCCAGTGCTCCCTGCGGACGATTCAGGTTGTCTTTAAGAATGTACTGTGTACCCCGCTGCCCCATTAACACGGCTTCGTAGGTCTTTTCCAATCCAGTTAGTCCGATGTAGTCGCCCGACTGGTAATCCTCGTACGCGCTCATTTTCAGCATCGCCGGCGATATCTCCCCGATATACCCTAATATATTGGCAGCAGCCTTATAAGGGTACGACCGGATGGGCCGGGGCACCAGCTCAAAACCCGATTGAAACAAATACATGCTCTCCTGCAAACGGCTATACGTAGTGGCCGACAATAAGCCTGCAAACACAGAAGGCCGTACCCTCCCGTTTTTCTTAACGGCATCGGCAATACGTGACCGGAATTCCGCCTTGTCTATTTGCAGTATATTACAGAGGTAAGCAGTATCAATTTTCTTAACAGCAGCCGGCGTTACCACCAGGTCATAAAGAATATCATTGCTTAAAATACTCCGGTTCTGCCGGTCAAAAATAATTCCCCGGCTGGGGTATACTATTTTCCTGACCACCGCATTAGCATCTGCCAGGCGGACATATTTTTTTTCAATTACCTGCAGGAACAATAACCTTGCAGTAATGATCAGTACTAAAGCCGTAATAATGAGTATGATTACGCGTTTTCTGGGTTGATGGTAAACGGACATGGGAAGTAATGACGGGCGGTTTTTACACTTACAAAGCTATTTCAATAAAACAGCAAGATGTAAAAATTATAGATGAACGGCCATTACAAATGATGAGGTTACCAAGTTTATTTTGCTACTTTAAGACCGCCATTTACCCATCTTTTTAAAAGCACCATTCACTCCATCCCAGGCATATTTGCTGGATTCTTTAATATTAGTTTTCATAATAGGATTACCATCCTTATCATCTTTATCTGTTGCTTCTTCTTCTTCCACATGCCAGATAATGGTGTCTGGTTCCCCGCCTTTTTCTACCGGGAAGATAAAAGATTCATCATGATAAAAAGCGCCGGCATCGCCTACGCACATTCTTTCCGGTAAAGCTACCAGCCGGTTGTCGTTCAACCAGGCAAAATAATGGTAGTTGGTAGGGATACCACAAGCTTCGCCTCCAAAGCTCAGCACCATGATGTATTGTACATTGGACAAGCCCAGTCCGCTCATTACTTTGGGCTCGGCAAAGTTGGCCGCTTCGTCGTCCATCATACGGAAGGAATTGCTGGCAATTACTTTTCCTCCCTGCACGGCTTTGATTTTTACTAAAAACTGTTTTCCCGGATTTTTACTGCCATCATCGTATACCAGGGTGGTATCCATGCGGCGCTCCATTCCGGCCACCAGTTTAAGCTCTCCCCGGCGCATCGGCGCCAGTGATATTACGCCCTGCCAGAGAAAACCTTCTTTGTCCTGCCCTTCTTTTTTATACTTAATTTTTATCCAGGGCAATTTCATCCCTTTGAGATTTAATACCTTATCGGTGATAGCGGTAATCGCAATTTCATCCCCGGTATACAAAGTATCTATGGGAGCTTGTTTGGTATCGGCGCTGACACGTATAAATGCCGTATCACCATACACGTAGCGGGATTGGTCGGCAAATAAACCCCAGGTACGACCATCTGTTTCTTCCTGGGCAAATACAGTACAAGTTAGGAAAGAGAGGATACAAACAAAACAAAAAAAGAACATCGTCTTCATATGGTACAAAATATTGAAGTGCAAAAGTAGCACTTTACCTAATGAAAACGATGTTCCTGTTTACTTAGCCGGCGGGCAAACCTGCATCATATACACCGCACTGCTGGCCTCATACGATTGCAGTTCACCGGTTACACACGGCACCTTATAATTACGGTAGGTAAGCCCCCGCGCAGCATCGCGGTTCCCCCAGGCAGCATTGATATTCTGCTGTACCCAGGGCAAAAACTGGGCTTGTTTGCCGTCATTGATTAACATCATGATATACTGACCGAAAATTGCTTTCAGCACACCTTGTTCATTCCAGTCGCCCTCCGCCGGCAGTATACCATTTACATCGCTCATGGTTTTCTGCGTATAGGTAGCCGCCAGCTTCGCCTGGTCAAGATAAGCCGGAGCGCCGGTGGCCTTATACAACATTACCGCGGCGCCGATAAAAGTTCCCTGGTTATAGGTATAGTCTGTCCAGTCCTTGCGACCATTTACATAGTAGTCGGCCACCCTGCCGGTACTGGCATCATACAGGTTATTAACGCCCCAGCTATACACGTCTTTAGCCTTTTGCAGGTAAGTGGCATCGTGCGTAATATTGTATAAGGTCATAGCGCCTATCACGGTGGGGAAGTTAATACAGGCATTTTTTCCATTATGACTAAAATCCCAGAACATACCGCCGCCTGCAGGGTCATAGGAACCATCCCATACCCGTTTGAATCCCGACAAAGACAAGTCGAGGTAGTTCTTGTTTCCTGTGAGCTGATGCGCCCGGGCTAAGGAAATGATCCACCACATCATATCATCGTAGATAAACCACTCTTTGGTATTGTTCCAGTTATACTGGTCGTAGCGGTTAAAGCCTCCCTGGAAAATATCATTTACCCGCTGGAGATCTGCCGCTGCGCCGCTGCGCTTATATACGTTCATGGCCATGTCCCAGTAAATGGCCTGGGTCCAGATGGCGCCGATCGTCTTTTGCGCGGTAGTAGCATAATACAGCTTATCGCTGCTGCTGTAGAAATATTGGTTAAACGTATTATAGGCCGTAGTGGCGTCTTTCAGCGTAAAAGAAACGCCTTGTACCGGGGTGGGCCCCGGTACATCATTTTTAGCGCCGCTACGGGAACAATTACTATGCAACAGCAAAGCCGCAAGCAATATAAAGGTTCGTTTCATAGCTGTTTATTTACTGATTGTGTTAAGCATTGTTACCATCCCGGGTTCTGTATCAGTTCACGGTCATTGTCTACATCATCGGATGGGATGGGGAAAAAGTAATGACGTTTATTAAACACGCGGGTCTCGAAAGGTACCACTTTCAGGAAGTCTGGCAAGTCGGCACTGATATTTAACCCATAAATAGGACCATTTTCTGTTTGCTCTGCGATCTTCCAGCGCCGCACATCAAAGAAACGGTTGTTCTCAAAGGCCAGCTCTACACGACGTTCTTTGCGGATAGCATCTCTCATTGCCGCCTGCCCGATGGGCGCCGGCAATGAAGCCGAGCCATACTGTGGAATACCCGCTCGTTCCCTGATCAGGTTAATGTATTTCAACGCATCCGGGTTACCGGGATCGGCTTCATTTACACACTCTGCATAGCTCAGGAAAATTTCCGCCAGGCGGATCAGCATCAGTGTACGGCCACCAATATCCCATTTATCTAATCCCATGGCTTTACGCACGATGTAGCCAGTAGGCGTGTAATCATTACCTCCCGTTTTCTTTCCGGAGTTACCCGTGTTATACAGGCGGGTTACAATATTCGGATAACTTTTATTCAGCCAGATGCTGCCATCATAAGTGATGTTTACGTAAAACCTCGGCTCGCGGTTTACCCACTGGTTATAGATACTTTGCGTTACCTTGTCGTTAGGCGCCCGGAAATCGGAGTAACCGGTTTTCACATAGCCCGACAACGGATCATCGATACTTCGGCCATTCTTCGTAAAAAATGCGTCTACCATATTCTGCGTAGCGCCCAAACCGCCACTGCCTCTTACATCCCTCGAATCCTGCCCGCTGTGATAAGGTGTCATCTCGTACTGGCGGGAGCCGAGAGAGTTGTCGGGACGAGCCAGGATCACTTCCGGGTTCCAGTCGGTCAGGAATACATCGCGACAGGAAAGATACGGATCAAAATTACCATTGGCATCATTCTTTGTAAACAGGTGATAGGTACCTGGTACAAACTCATCTATAAAAGCTTTATAGGCCGCGGCAGCATCCTTCCATTTCTGGGGATTGTAGGTCTGCCCGATCAACTGCTTGCCATCCTTATTTTTCAGGGCCGCCAGGTCGGTATTACCATTGTACAAAGGACTGGCGCCGTACATCATGGCATTAGCCCGGAAAGCCAGCGCGATCCCTTTCGTAATATGCCCCAGCTTATCGGAAGAATAATCTACCGGCAATATTGCCGCCGCTTTCTGCAATTCATCTGCTACATAGTTCACACATTCTTCAAAGGAATTGCGGGGAATTTGCAGGGTGGCATCTACCGCTACCGGCTTTTCCCCCATTAATACTACGGGACCGTATATACGCATCAGGTAAAAATAGTACATGGCTCTCAGCGCACGGGCCTGCGCCTTGGCCTGTTCTTTTAGCTCCGGCGTAAGGTCAATGATTTTGTCGGCATTGTCGATAAATACGCTGGCAGCGCGGATACCTTTGTAAAAATTTCTCCAGTAATCACCTACAAAACCTGACTTGGCATCCCAGTTACCAATGTTTACATCGTTCGACTGTACAAAGCCCCATACGTAATCAGCTTCATCGCAACCACCGGTCCACAGTCCGCGGTTGGTATTATCGCCTGGATTACGCTGTCCGAATTCATCAGGAATCCTGCTGTATACGTTGTCGAGGAAACGCTGGGCAGTGGCCCAGGTACGAAACGTTTCCTCAATGGTTAACCGGTCGTCTGGCACCTGGTCCAGGTATTTTCTACAGGAAGATAATAATCCTATAGCCAGCAAAATATATAATAGCTTTTTCATGATCAGTGACTTATGTGATTAAAACTTCAGGTTAGCGCCCAACGAAATCGTTCTTACATTAGGATAAGAAGAGCCGTTATCTGTATTCAGTTCAGGATCCCACAACTTAAACTTGCTGAAGGTGAGCAGGTTGATACCATTGAGGTAGATAGCCGCATTCCGGATTCCTATGCGCTGTAACCAGCTGCCAGGGAGGTTATACGCCAGCTGCAATTGCTTCAGCCGGATAAAGCTCACATCTTTCACCCACCAGGAACTGGCCTGTGTATTGTTTTTGTTCTCTGCTTCGCCATAGGCAAGTCTTGGATAAAAGGCATCCTGGCGGGGATTGTCCTCTGTCCACCGGTCGGTAGCAATACTGAAGGCGTTGGTAACGCCGCCACCACCGTTGAAAGGAATCACGGCACTGCCGGATAACAGGCGGTCGGCATCGGATAAGCCCTGGAAGAGGAAAGTGAGATTGAAACCTTTATAGCTGATATCCGCTCCGAAGCCATATACCACGGCCGGTATATCGCCGCGGCCAATTTTTGTAACATCGGCAGAGTTGATGATGCCATCGCCATTCAGGTCTTTATACTTGATATCTCCTGGCTTTACCTGGGAGCGGTCGCCGGGTACCGCGCTTTTATCTATCTCCCCCTGATCTTTAAACAATCCTTCTGCGATATAGCCATAGCGGGCGTTTACATTGTTGCCGCGATGCTCCATCCAGGGGTATAACTGCGGCGGACGGTCATCTTCTATCAGCTTATCCTTATTCCAGGTAATGTTGCCCCGCACATTTACGGCCACCTGTCCTATCTTCATACGGTATTCGAGGTTAGCATCCAGTCCCTGGTTGTCGACTACGCCCAGGTTACCAAACTGCTGGTTCTCCAATCCCATAAACATCACGTTAGAAGCACGCTGCAGGAAGATACCGGTACGATGTTCTTTAAATACGTCCAGGTTCACTCTCAGGCGGTCGCCCAGCACCACCATTTCCACGCCCAGGTCTTGCTTATTGGACACCGACCAGCGTACATCTGTAGCGTAGCGGTTAATACTGATACCGCGTCCGTTATCTACGAAACCGGTTCCATATTTATAAGTATTGTCGTTGGTATTCAGGTTGGTGATATACAGAAACCTTTCACGCGCACTACCCAAACCGGTGTTCCCATTGGAGTAACGGAACTTCAGAAAGGAGATCGCGTTTTTCAGCGGTTCAAAAAAGCGTTCGTTCGATACTACCCAGCCCACGCCAATAGCGGGGAAGAAACCATAACGATTTTTCGGTGCAAATAATTCTGAACCGTTATAACCAAAATTGAACTCCGCAAAATAGCGGTCATCGTAAGAATAGGCCGCCTTACCCGCTATGCCCAGGTAACGTTCGGGGATAGAGTTAATGAAATCGCCTGCCAGTGTATTGGTCTTGTCGCTGGAATAGAACAATCCCAGACCGGTAACATGATGCTTACCAAATCCGCGATCGTAGTTGATAGCAGCTTCTGTATAAAACTGCCGGCTGGTTTGACGATCGTTGTTGGCGTTGTCGAATCCCAGGTAATCATCTCCCACAAAAGTTTTAATCAGGTTCAGCGAACCATCTGGTTTGTAGGGATTATTCATGTCCGGGTAATACGTATCCTCTCTTTTGGAACGGATAATATAGTTCTGGTTGTAGGTATCAAACGCAAACATAGCTGTTACCGATAATCCCGGTGTAAGGGCTCTCAGGTCCTGGGTAGCGCGGATATTGGAATACAGCTGGTTTTTAAACTCATTACGGTATCCACGGCGGGTCAGGTCTGCATAGGGGTTGCGGAAACCACCGTTGGCAGATTGCCCGGGTACCAGGTTGCCCGGGTACATAATAGGATAAGCTACCGGAGAAGCATCCATGGCGCTCTGGAAGATATCGTGGCTGGGAATGCCGGGGTAGTTACCATTGGAGAAATATCCCTGTATACCTACATCCAGTTTAGTTGTTTTAGTGACTTTCAGGTTGAGATTGGAGGTGAAGTTGTAGCGGTTGTACTTTAGGGAAGAGTTGTACTTCGACAGTTCGTCTGTTTTCAGGAAACCACTTTCATTAAAGTAGCCGAGTGATACGTAGTACTGTGCATTTTCCACGCCACCGCTGGCATTCAGGTTAGCGTTGCGGGTATGGCCGTATTTATTAAATACGGCGTCCATCCAGTTTACGTCGGGGTACAACAACGGATCGGCGCCTGCTTTTGTTTTATCAATTTTTTCCTGGGAATAGATAGGATTCTGGTTACGGCCGGTAGCCGCTTCATTGGCCAGGTTCATATAGGTAATACCATCCAGCATTTTAGGCCTTTTGGTAAAAGAATTAACGCCTTCGTTGTAGTCAAAATAGATCTGTGGTTTACCTACCTTACCGGTTTTTGTTTTCAGCAGGATAACGCCGTTGGCCCCACGTACGCCATATACGGCTGTTCCGGCAGCGTCTTTCAGGATAGTAAATGACTCAATGTCTTCCGGAGAGATATTATTGATAGCACGTTCTACGCCGTCTACCAATACCAGTGGTGTAGATTTGTTGCCGTCGCCAAAGGTAGCAATACCGCGGATCCAGATGTCGGCGCCGCTTTTGCCGGGCTCGCCGGAGCGCTGTACACCTACTATGCCGGATATACGGCCCGCCAGCATAGTAGAAATATCTGATGCCGGCTGTTTGAATTCACTGGGATTGATGGTGGACTGCGCCCCCACCAGGCTTACTTTACGCTGGGTACCGAAGCCCACTACAGCTACTTCTCCGAGCGATTTGCTGGCAAGTTTCAATTGCAGGCTGATCACTGTTTGGCTACCTACCGTTACTTCTGCTGTTTCATAACCGATAAAGCTAAAAGCCAGTACCGCATTATCCGGATTCACCAGGATTTTGTATTTACCTTCCGCATCGGTGGTGGTCATGGTGCTCACCCCTCTAACGGCTACGCTTACACCGGGGAGTGGTTTACCGGTTTCATCCCTGATGATCCCCGACACCACTACTTCCTGGCGGGCAGGGCTACTAATGGATGATGCCGGTGTATTCAATTTACTGATGACGATAATATTATTCACTTCCGCGAATCCCAGCGATTTATGCTGCAATAATTTTTCCAGAACATAGTCGAGTCGCTCGTTGGAAAAAGAGTGCCCGTCTACTTTATAGGCACGGATCAGTTGCCGGTCGTAGGCAAAGGTGATCTTCGTATGCCGGTGCAAATCGCGCAATGCTGATTCCAGGCTACCGCTTTTCAGGGCGATGGTAACGCTGGTTTCATGGAGGATTTGCCCTTGTCCTGCGTATACCGGCAATAAGGTCGGCGCACAGGTTAGCATTAAAACGATGACCAGCATTCGTTTTTTAAATTCTTTTACAATTTTCTTCATACGTGGTTAGGCATTAATTGTTAGCATTAACAAAAGGTTCCATTTACGTGGCATTGCTGTCTTTTTTTGCGTTTAGCTTTTGGTGATATATTTATTTATTACTCGTAAATCACGGTATGCGGGCTTACTACCCGTACTTTCAGGTGATGGATAGCTGCCAGTACCTGCGCTGCTTTTCCCGGATCCATGCCGGTTGGTAGTTCTGTGGTATACCGGGTCGACTTCACATGATCTGCTGTAGTGCTGATGCTGATGCCAAAGTTCTTTTCCATCAGTATTACCATATCATCGAACGATACGTCGTTAAATACCAGTCTGCCTTCTTTCCATCCAGGTAAACTTTCGTCTACCGAGGCCACTCTCATTTGCCGGTTTGTTTTATTATAGATGAGTTCCTGGTCGCGTTCCAATACCTGTAGCTGCTCGTGGTTGGTGGCGATGCGTACTTTTCCGGATACCACGCCTACGGTGAGCGTCTGCATGTCTTTATAAGCCGCTACATTGAAGGAAGTACCGAGTACCGTAGTGCGCACAGGGCCGCTTTCTACGATAAAAGGCAGGTCGGGGTTCGTTTTCACATCAAAGAAAGCTTCTCCATCAATGAGTTGCAGGGTTCTTGTTTTGGATAGATCCTCCGGTACCCGGATGGTAGTACCGGCGTTCAGGGCCAGCAGGGAGCCATCTCCGAGGTGAATGGTAATTCTTTCTCCCACGCGGGTGGTATAAGTGGCATAACGTGGTGCAGTGCTGCGAGAATGAAGCATCAACCAGGTGGCGCCGGCGCCGGCCAGTAACAATATAGCTGCCGCCGCCCTGACCCAGGGCCGTTTGAGATAAAACGTTTTAGCCACTACAATTTGCGGTTGTATACCCCGCCATATTTCCTGTTTTACCCGGGCTTGTTCTGCTTCGTCCATATTGGGCAAAACATCGGCATCAAACAGTTGATACCACTGCTCTACCACCTGTTGCTCCTCCCCGGAGGTATGCCCCAGCATATATTTCTTAAAGAGTTGTCTGATTTTACTGACTTCCAATGCCTGCGATTTTATTACTTATCTGAAAAAATTTGGTCTGGTACTAGTCTGCTGAAAAAAAAATTTTACCCGCCAGTCTACCGCACATACTTTTCCCCGGTTGAATCACAACCAACAGAAAACAGGTGACAAGGATAGTAAGGAACGGATTAATGGTTATTATGTACGTGGAAGAACAGGTAAAGCAATACCAGGGTCCAATCGCCCGTAGAAGAGGCTTTGAGGGAGGTACGGAGCCTTTTCAGCGCATCCGTCAGCTGGTTTTTCACCGTTTGCTCCGACAACTGGAGCATATGCGCAATATCTGCAATGGTATGATCATCTTCCCGGCTCAGGCGGAAAATCTGTTGCATCCTGGCTGGTAGCCGCCCTATCTCCGCTTCAATACGGGCCTGCAACTCTTTCGCTTCCAGGGTATCTGCTGTTATTTGATTTTCAAAAGTGTCGAAAAAACCGGCCCGCTTAATTTCTGTGGCGGTAAATGCATAGTGACTGATCACCCGGTACCGGATGGCGGTAAACAGGTACCGTCCCAGATCTCCTTCCTGCTTCACGCTGATCTCCTGCCTCCTTCTCCATAAAGTGATCATCACTTCCTGCACTATATCTTTTGCCTCATCCTTATCCACCCGCTGACAAGCCTTTAAATAAAGGGCCTGCCAGTATTTATCATAAATAGATTCAAATGCGGCTGTGTCATCTTGCCTTATAAGCTGTAGTAAATCACCATCGCCCATCATTATTGCGCATATTAAGTGGCCAAATACCCCGGAAAAATAGTGATAATCTTTGGGAAAAGCAGAAAGCTTAAAGCAGAAAGCAAAAAGCTATTGCTGCGAATGACCAATGCGATTTATAAATATTCGCTAAGATCAGTTGCAACAATAGCTTTTTGCTTTTTGCTTTCTGCTTTAAGCTTTCTGCACCCTATTGCTTATCCCACCACACCCGGCTGCTCAGGTCATCCGGGCCACCCAGGCGTTGCACGGCTGCATCATAATGTGCTTTATTCAATAATGCTTCCCTGGAAGGATACCCATGGCGACGGGGAATTTGCCCATCACGGGTTTGTGCATTGGCAGGCGGCTGTAGTCTGGGAAAACCTGTTCGTCTCCATTCATACCAGGCCTCCCAGCCGTTGAGGAACAGGGCCACCCATTTTTGGGTACCGATCTGCTCCAGCGCATGGGCAGGATCGTAGGCTACACCAGGGGTAGCAATGCAGGTGGCATAGGCCGCATCAGTGTATACGCCAAACTGTTGCAGTGAATATTTAATACCATTGAGATAATAAGTAGCGGCATCGATATCATTGCCAGGTATCCAGCCCAGTTTCACCGCTTCTGCCAGCGCAAACTGTACTTCAGCAGCGGTATACACATACACCGGCGATTCCGGCTTACGCATCCCCGCGCCCAGCATAGACATGGAGCCGAAGTTGGTATTGATGACGCCATAAGGCTGCCCGTGATATAAACCATCTCCCGCTTTATCGCCAAACTTCGGTAGGCGGGGATCATTATTGGCCAGCAACATATCTACCAACGTCTTGGACAACGCATAGGGGTTGTTGTCTACCCGCCAGCTGTACGACCAGTAGTTTTCATTATTCTGATCGCCTGCCAGGTAGTTGTACACCACGTTGTCTTTATTATCCGTGATCACGCCATCGGCCAGGGCAGCATTAAATTCCGTCTTTCCTTTAACAGCATCTATTTTCGACAAACGCAGGGCCATCACCAGGCGCATAGTATTGGCAAACTTTTTCCATCTTGACGGATCGCCGCCGAATAAAATATCTCCCTTTACATTTACCCCTCCATCAAACTGCGCCGCCGCCGCTTTTAATTCTTTGAACAGATCATTGTAAATATCCTGTTGCCTGTCGTAAGCCGGGGTAAGATTATCGTTGCCTTTCAGGGCTTCAAAGTAAGGGACATCTCCCCAACGATCGGTCAGGTGTAAAAAGAAATACGCCCGGAGGATACGCGCCACCGCCAGCTGGTTGGCATTGGAGCCAAATGATAGCGCCTGGGCCTTCCTGGCAGGATCCGAGTTAACGCTGATCACTACCTGCAAATCATTTAATGCTCCCTGGTAGTAACCAAAATCCCAGTTACCTTTTACGTATACCCCTTCCCGTTGGTAAGTCATTTCAGATAAATGCTGCGCGTATAAAGGCGCTTCCCGGATAGGGCCGCCGCTGCTACCGCCAATGGTAGAGGCCATGTCCCTGATAATGTTGGTGAGCAAATAACCGGTGTAAGGCTTCGTAGGCATGTTGGGGTTGGTATTAATGTCCCCAAAATCGCCCGGCTTACATCCATATAGTGATAATACCAGCAATAGTATATAAGTAATATATTGACGCTTCATAAGTAAATGTTTTGATAGCCTACAATACCAGTTTCAGATTAAAGCCAATGGTGCGGGTAGCCGGCACCTGTCCTCTTTCTTCCCAGAAACTTTCCAGTTCGGACGTGTCAATACCTTTCAGGGCTGTATAAATCAACCACGGATTCTGTGCATACAAGGCTACATTCAGGCTGTTGACGCCCAAACGCCTGGTCCAGGGCTTTGCCGCAAAAGTGTATCCCAACCGCAATTCCCGCAGCTTTACATAACTGGCATCGAAAATAAATGGCGGCGCTACTTTGTTAAACAGGTAAGTCCAGTAATACGTACGTGCTTCCACGTAGCCGTTAAACGGCGTACCGTCGGCCAGCACGCCATCCGGCTTGATACCGCCACCCTGGGCTACCGGCAAACGCCAGTCGATACCCTTGTCGTTGGTGCCCACAGTAGCCGGATCCAGGCCTGTGCCCAGCAGGAACATCTTGGTGAGCGATAGGAATTTACCGCCTACCTGGTAGTCGATGGAAAAACTAAAGTCGAAATTCTTATACACAAAGGTGCTCCCCAATCCGCCGGTAAATTTAGGCAAGATAGAACCCAGTGGCTGATTTTCGTTGGTCAGGTAAGCACCGTTGGCGTTGAGTATAGGTTTACCATTCGAGGCGCTTTCAATTGGTTTGCCATTGGCATCTTTGGCCTGGTAATACTGGAAGGTTGGCCCTACGAGCAGGCCCCATTCAGCGCCCTTGCGGTGATCCAGCTCCAGTCTTAATCCATTTTCCCGGGAGGCTGCCAGGTAGTTGTCCATATTGGCGGCCAGGTCAATGACCTTCGATTTGTTGGTGGCGATGTTGGCATACAGGTCCCAGCTGAAATCGCGGTTTCGTATGGGGGTAGCCGTTATAGCCAGGTCCACTCCTTTACTCTGTATTTCACCCAGGTTGGTCAGGTAGCTGTTGTAGCCATTGGTTTCGCTGATCTGCAGGCTGGCCACCTGTTTGGTATTCTTATTTTTGTAGACGCTCACATCAATGCCTACACGGTTATCGAAGAGCTTCAACGCCAGCCCCGCTTCTATGCTGGTGCTCAGCGAAGGCGACAGATGAGGATCTATCAGCTGGTCGGGTGTATTCAATGCCGGGGAATTGCCATAAGGATTTTGCAGGTTATACCCGGTGTTGATGGCGTAGATACCGGCATCCGATCCGGCCTGCGCCACCCCTAATCTTACTTTACCAAAGCTCAGCCAGTTACTCTTCGGCAGCAGCTCTGTAAAAATAAAGCTACCCGATACGGAAGGATAGAAATAATAATTCTTCGCAACGGGTAAGGTAGACGACCAGTCATTACGCCCGGTTACATCTATATACAACAAATGCCTGTATCCCAGCGACACCTTACCATATACACTGCGTACTTCCTGTTCAAAGTAATCGTTGAAGGCATTGGGCCGCTGGTTGGAAGCATTGATGGCGTAGAGGTTGGGCACACTTAATCCGCCCACGGTGTTGGCTTCATTACGGGTCATTTTATAATGACGGATATTGCCGCCGAGCAACGCATCTACCGACCAGTCGCGTAATTGTTTGTTGTAGTTTAGGGTCATTTCGTAGTTGAACTCACGCGGCAGCGAGGAGCCGGATTTGTACCAGTCCTGCTTTACCGTACCGGATGCAATGCGATCGTCGTAGTCATCCACCATAATATCGGCCCGTACCAGCGACGTTAACTTCAGGTTAGGCAAGATCTTGTAGTTGAACCCGGCATTACCAAACACGCGAAAGTTGGAGTAGCGGCGATAGCTTTCATAGTACACGCTGTAGGGGTTATCGCGCTTGCGGGGACGTAAGGCGGTAGCAGAATCATTACCGTTGGGACCCAGGATATTCCAGGTGCGGTAGGTGCCATCCGGTGTTTTGTAGGGCCTTAACCGCTTCATGTCTACGGAGCGTTGAAACTCCTGGTTAAACTGGGCCATGATGCTCCGCTGGTTGGAGTTACCACCGTCATAGGGTTCGGCAATCTGTTTGGTGGTCACAACGTTGATGTCTGCAAAAACAGAAAACTTATCGGTTACATCAAACGTACCGGCGAAGTCGATAAAATTACGTTTACGGTTGGCATTGGGATAAATAAGATCCCGGTACTGATTGGCGTACGACAGGCGGTAAGACGCCCGCTCAGAGCCACCGGAAAAAGCTACGCTGTTGTTGAGATTGATGCCGGTACGAAAAAAGTCGCGGATATTATTGGGATGCGATACAAAGGGTGTTTCCTTACCAAAATCTTCGCCGGGGTACCAGCTAAACCATTCTCTTACCATGGTGCCATCCATTTTCGGGCCCCAGCTCTGGTCCATATAATATTGCACCATTTTTTGCCCGTCAAATCTTTGCCAGTCGGCCGGGTGTTTGTTGGGATCAAAATGGAATACATCAAAATTGGTATTATCTCCTGCGCCGTAAATATTCTGGTATTGCGGGATCACCGACAGCTTTTCGAAAGCGGTACCGGAGTTGACTTCCACCCGCATGCGCTGATTCCGTTTACCTGTTTTGGAAGTCAGTAATACAGCACCGGCAGCAGCGCGGATACCATATAGGGCGGTAGCGGCAGCGCCTTTCAGCACAGAAATAGATTCTATGTTGTCGAGGTTAATATCGGTATGGGAAATGATGGTACCATCCAGTACATAAATCGGGGAACCGCCTCCCAGGCTGTTGGCGCCGCGTATCCTGATACCGGCATCGCGAAAAGTGGAGCTGGGAGCGCCTACCAGCTGAGCGCCTGCAATCTTTCCTGCCAGCGCTGTTTTGAGGTCAGTGATCTTGCTGGTCCCCACCTGCTCGCCGCCTATTTTCTGTACGGCATATCCCAGCGAACGTTCTTCTCTTTTGATGCCCAAAGCGGTTACCACTACTTCTCCCAGTTTTTGTAAATCCCCTTCCATGTTAACGTTCAGGGTACCTTCTTCCGCAACAGGAACTTCCTGCTTTTTGGAACCGGTTAAACTGAATACGAGGGTAGCTGGTACGCTTTTCAGCTTAATGGTATAGCGCCCGTTTTCATCGGTAACAGTGCCGTTGTTGGTGCCCTGCTCAATGACAGTTACACCGGGAAGAGGGCCGTTTTTGTCGGTAACGATACCGCCGGTTTTCTTCGTGGGCCTGCCGGGAGCGGCATCCTGCGCCGCACCCGGTAAGATGACGATCACGCCCGACTGTTCATTTACTACCGATTTCGTGTTTTTCAATATACTGGCTAATATCTCACGCAGGGATTTGTTGTCGTATACCTGCCGGTTTACCGGGAAATTCTTTAGCTGGTTGGCATTGTAGGCAAAATTGAGCCCGGTTACTTTTTCAATTTCTTTCAGGGCGTCCAGTGCATTGCCGGCGGCAATGGTCACATGGGGGATTTTTTTGTCGAGCTGCGCGCCGGTTTGCCCTACCATGGTAGTGCTCCAGGCCAGGGGCAGCAGCCATAAAAACAATCGGAGTACTTTTGCCCTAAATAATTGGCAAATAGGTATCCTTTCTCTAATTTTAGAAATGAGAATCATGAGCTTACATTTTATGTGAGAGTTTTTCAGCAGCATTCGTTAGGGCGAATGCTGTTTTATTTTACATAGACGTGAATTTTGTTTTGGTCGTCTTTTTTATCGAACCGCACATTACTAATGGTTTCTACAATGGTCAGCACCTGCGGCAGGGGCGTGCTGGCGTTGAAGGTGATTGTCCGCAGCGAATCGTCGGGCAACGAATGCCGGTCAAATGTTACCCCGTAAATCATTTCCAGCCGCTCCAGGATAGCTGATAAAGGTTCTTCCCGCATGATGATACGGCCGCTGGTCCATTCATCGCCCTGTAGTCCGTCATCATGGCTGCTGGTAAAATGGCCGGTTTGGGCGTTTACCAGCATCATATCTGCTGGCAGCAGGTTGCCCAGTACTTTGCTGGTGGTACCTATCTGTACCTTTCCTGTTTTCACCGTAATCTTCACCGTATGGGCACGGGCATATTTCATGACATTAAAAGAGGTGCCCAGCACCGTTGTGCTGATACTGTCGGTAAGCACCCTGAAAGGAATAGTAGCGTTGGTATGTACGTCGAAGAAGGCTTCTCCCTGGTGCAGCGTAACTACCCGGTCCTTTTTATTAAAGGCGGTACTATAACTCAGCCGGGTACCGGCATTTAATATAATAATGGAACTATCGGGGAGCATTACCCGCTTTTGTTCCCTTACCCCGGTGCTGATCCACGTAAGGGCTACAGGCGTATTAACGGAGCGCTGTTGCCATAGCCAGGTAATACCGCCCAGCAATAAGAGCGTAGCTGCGGCCACGGCAATGCGGGCCATGCTGATAATGCGACCGGTAGGTGGCGCAGGCGCTTCCACCCTTGCCATAATGCCGCTGAGCAGACGTTGTTGCGCCTGTTGTCGCTCTTCTTCCGAAGCAAATGGCGTAGCCTTATTCTCCTGACTAAGCCGATCCAGGAAGTCCGCTATTTTTTTGTCTCTTCGCCGCATAATAACCGGTATGTGTATACGAAGACAATTGGGCCGTTACTTTTTGATCAGGCGATTCTCGTATTTAACATTTCATTAACAAATACTATTTCCCGAGAAGTCGTCGCTTTACATTGGCGAGTTGATTACGAACGGTATGTTCTGAAAGGGAGAGTTGATCGGAAATTTCTTTAATATTATGGCCTTCCAGGAGATAAAGGCGCGCAATGGCCCTCATTTTTCCAGGGAGCGTCTCCAGGTGGGAAAGTAAGCGCTGTATATAATCTTTCCGGTCTATGGTAGCATCTTCCTCTGCCAGCTGGCTCATACTATTGAACAACGCCTCGTAATGCGCGTTTTTCACTGCATTGGCTTTTAGAAAATTATAGATCCGGTTTTTAAGACTTTTATAGAGATAGGCTTTTACATGATGGTCTATACTAAGACGCTTCCGCCGGTCCCAGATATGCAAAAAAAGTTCTTGTAGTATATCTTCTACCGGCGCTTTGTCTTCCAGTATCTTCCAGGCATACCCATACAACTCCTCCCAGTACCGCATATACAATGCTGTAAAGGCCTCCATGCTATCCTCCTTGATAAGATGAAACAGTGCTATGTCTGTTAAACGGGTTGTCATATATTGAATGATCGCACCTGACGAAATTACTTTTATCCGTTTACCGGGTAAACGAATGTTACATTATTAAAACATTAATTAAGTTGGTCTGATTTATGCCATAGGGGGGCAATGTAGCGCAGACAATGCTTTTCATAACGGCTGAAATTATATTTTGGTTGTACAACGTTTCTTTTTGAAAATTAATCAAATTGTAAGAAGAAATCTGAAAAAAATGACATTTCAATATCCCGATTACCTTATATACCACTATACCAAAGAAATCTTTTTGTTTAAATTCGTATCATGTCAATAAACAGTAACCGGAATCTGTCGCAGCGAGTACAAGGAATGGTTCATAATATTGTCGGTGATCCACTTCATTTTTCCCTCGAGAACCGCATTTTTAATACCATTTGCGCCATCGCTATCTTTATTATCACTTTTAATATTCCTTATAACTATGCCACGGGCCTGACCGTCACTTCCCTGATATTTTCGATCCTGACGCTGGTATTCGGCTTTATCTATTACCTGTCGAGGTGCCGGAAGCAGGTAAACCTGGGAGTTGCCCTGGCGGTGATCAGCACCAACGTGATGTTTGCCGTCAATTACTTTTACAGCAGCGGCATCGAAGGCGCTTCCTTGTTATCTTTCACCCTGGCCTTTTTCCTGACCATGTTGATTTCCCCGAGTAAACAATATTACTGGTGGCTGGCCTTCAACCTGGTGACCGTGATCGGGCTAATTTGTTATGAATACTATTACCCGGGGGCCATATTGAACGTCTATCACACCCGGGGGGATATTTTTGCAGATATGACGCCGACTTATATTACCTGTATATTGGCCATTTTTGTGGGAACCGTCTATCTGAAAAATGCATACAACCAGGAGAAAAAAAGGGGGGAGGAAAAAAACCGTAAACTCGAACTGCTGAATTCCGAAAAAAGTAAACTCTTTTCCCTTATCTCCCACGACCTGCGTAATCCCCTGGCCTCCATACAGTCATACCTGCAGCTGATGCGGGATATAGAGCTCGATGCGGAAAACAAGGCCCAGATAGAAACAGAGCTGTTGTATGTGGTGAACAGCACCCAGGAAATGTTGTATAACATCCTGGTATGGTCTAAAACTCAGATGGATGGACTTAACACCCATCTCACCCCGGTAGATGTGGCTACAGCCATACACCCTATCCTGAAAATCAATAAAATGGCAGTGGCTAAAAAGAAGATCGCCCTCGATATTAATATAGATGCCTCCATCAAAGTAATGGCCGACATGAACATGCTACAGCTGATTGTCCGCAACCTGGTAGGTAATGCAGCTAAATTTACCCCTGCCGGCGGAGCTATTTACATCCGCACCAGCAGAACCGCCGATGCCAAATGCCGCATTGAAGTAAAAGACAGTGGTAAAGGAATCGATCCGGCCAGGCAGGCAGATATATTTTCGCTGAAAGTAAGGTCCACCTTCGGCACCGACAATGAAAAAGGAACTGGCCTGGGATTATTTCTCTGCAAGGAGTACACCTTAGCGCAACAGGGACAGATCTGGTTTGAAAGCAATGAAACAGGTGGCAGTTCCTTTTTCCTGGAACTTCCCCTGGCCGGTAATTAACCCGGCTACTCTACCGGGCCACAGGCCTGGCTCTTAAGGCGGTCCAGGTATCATCGATAGACACACTGCTGACAGCTTCCAATCCCACTTTTTCAAAGGCCCCCCATACCGTTTCTCTTTTGATATCGCTTTTAATACTGCCAGTTCCTTTGGGATAACAAGCCCAATAGATACAATCGGGCTTCCCCGCTCCTACAGTAGCCTGTACGAGTTGCTCCAACTCCTTTTGGGTTGTGGCAAATATCTGCACAAATTCGTAGGCCCCTTTCTTTTGGGCCACCGGACGCTGGTCGTAAACCACGTCCCCGATTAAGGCGATATATACCTCCGGCGCATTTACTATTAAAGCACTGCCGGCCTTATGAAAGTATAATTTCTTCAGTACTGCTTCTCCCGACATTGTTTTTTAATTTAAATGTAGGGCAATTTAAAAAAACGGCCACTTACAAAAATGACTGCCCGATAACCGGACAGCCACTTCATCTTTCAACATTAGATATCACAGAAACATTCCGCCAGAAGCCTCAATACGCTGGGCGGTAATCCAGCAGGCTTCTTCGGTACACAGGAATGTCACAATTCCGCCGATATCATCTGGTACGCCGGTACGGCCCAGTGCCGTTTGCGACTTGATATGCGCAATGGCCTCGGGGGCATGCTCAAATACGGACCTGGTAAAATCTGTTTCAATAATGCCGGGGGCTACTACATTGGCGGTAATACCACGACTGCCCACTTCTTTGGCCAGGTAACGGGTAAATACTTCGATACCGCCTTTCATGGCGGCGTAGGCGGCGTATCCCGGCGTAACAAACCTGGCCAGGCCAGTCGATAAGTTAATGATACGTCCATGGTCGTTGATAAAAGGCAATGCCTTTTGCGTCAGGAAATACACGCCTTTTAAATGCACCTGGAATAGTTCATCAAATTCCTCTTCCGTCGTTTGTGCAATCAACGCCCTGCGATCGATACCTGCATTGTTGACCAGGAAGTCGAACCGGCCATTACCGTTGTCCTTCTCCAGGTAGTTGGATAAAGTAGCGAAGAACGTGTCAAATGCTTTGGTATCTGCGGTATCCAGCTGAAAGGCAGCCCCAGATGTTCCCATCTCCAGGATAGCCGTTATCACCTTCTCTGCTTCTTCCTTATTGCTTTTATAAGTGATCAGCACCTGGTAGCCCTGTTGTGCCAGTCGCAATGCCATATTTTTGCCTAATCCGCGGCTACCGCCGGTAACCAGTGCTATTTTGTTTTTCGTTGCCATTTGTTTGTTTTTTGATAGACCAAATTTCCGGCAAACGGGTTAACTGTTTGTGGTGATAGTTTAAGTATTTATGGTGAGTACTTAAGTATTTTGCCATGAGAAATAAAGTGGGTAAAATGGGTGCAGTATATTTGACAAAGCATTTAACTATATGGATAATACCCTGTTCCGCTTTGCTGGCGCCAATATTGGCCGTTTCTATATACCGCCCTTTACGGTGAGCCCCGGCGAGGTAGTTATCATCGGCTTCCCCGGCGGCCCCTACTTTATGGAAACGGTTAGATTAATGGTGCCCCAACTCCAGGAGATATACCCTTTCACTTATGCAAAAAAAATTGGACCCAGGTCTTTATGGCACAAATTGATCCCCGAAACGGTGCAGTCCTACGTGACAAAAAATGGGAACCCCTATCATCCAATTATCCGGGAGATATACCAGCTACCAAATGTTTATCCCCACAGCGATATACACGAGGTTAATGCGAACGATCGGGCAATTATCCAATTGTGTTGCGCTTTATCGCTTTCCAACGTTGTAATGGCCGACTTCCAGGCGGTGGGAGTAGCCAGGGAAGATTTATTCCTGGAGCTGGTCACGCAACAGGTGCAACGTCACCAGGGCGCAGCTTTATTATTCGACGAGTGCCGGGATCTTCAACACCGGTGTACCCGGTTTATTACAGCAGAATACCTGGGAGATACGTTATAACGCGGTTTTCTGGACAAACTGCTGTACAAATTCGCTGTATGCATCTTTCATGGGCAATTCGGTATTGCTAAACAATTGCCGTCTTTTTGCGGTGACCGCTGCCTGAGTTTTTACATTAAAGCCTTCCTTTTCCACCTCTGCCCAATAAATACCGGTTCCCCGCTTCTGCCATTGGGGTAAATCATTGAAGTTGACGCCGTAGGAAAATAACAACTCGTTCTTATCCGCCGCGCTGGCGCCGGAGAGTCGCTGGGTGGCTTCATTCCGGGAGTAACCATCCTTTCTGAGACGCCAGTAGCAATGCGCTTCCAGGGCATTGCGGCAAGCATCTTCATTACGCCAGCGAAAATAGTCTACCACCAGTCTCTCATGGGGAAACTGGGAAATACGGCAGTCGAAGGCGGCTACACATCCCAGCAACATAGAAAACTTAGCGCTGGCTTCTCCAGCCAATATGGAATGATACTTCCTGAGCTTGCGTGAAAAGGCAGCTTCGTTAAAATCAAACAGCAGCGAAATTTCATCGCTTTGGGTATAACCATATACTACGTGAAAGCCGCAATTCATCAGGTGTTGCGTAGTGGCAATCATGTAATCCCTGAACCGCTCATCAAATGGGGCTTCAAAGGCGTGTATTTCTTTAGTGAGGCGGGTAAATCCTCGTCCATCAATCCTGGCTACCATGTACATTTCCGGTAAAACCACCAGGTCGTGCGCAGTTTCATACAAGCGCATCTTCTCATCTAATTCATCAAATTTCATTTTTCCAGGGTTTAACGACAAATAGATTATCAACAATTTCTACGAAATATAACTCATCAAATCCTTCTTCCGGCGAAGGAAGTTCGAGGCGGTTATAAGTACCGCGGATTCCTACTTCCGGGATCAATGCTTTGCCGGAGCGCTGGCTGTTTCGCGCCATGGCACGTGCCAAGGCCGACTGAAAATAATATCCCGTTACTTTAAATTTGTGTTGCCTGGCCAGGGCAATATACCGGGCGCGGTCGGCCCGCGCCGGGTTCGTATTATCAGATACGAAAGCCTGCTGCATTGAAAAGCAAAGTTCAAGGAAACGGCTTTCCTTGTTGCGCGTATGCAGTTGATCCATAGAAATCCGCATATGCGTATCGAAAAACCGCTCCCGGTAAAAAGAAGATTTACCCGTGGCCTGTATGCCACAAAAAATTACTGCTTCCATCTGTTATTCACTCATCTTTTTAACAGCCAGGTTCGACAATGTAATCAATCCTGCACTCGCAATAATAGCCCCGCCTACAAACGGAAAGCCAGCCCCTATCAGATCCGCCATGCGGGCGGAGAACAGGAATTGCAGGCAGAAAAACATGCCCGCTACCCCTAATCCTATCGCGGTTAATGCACCCCATTTTACGAGCGAGCACATAAACCGCTCCTCCTCTTCCACGATCTTGGAAAGCGCTGTTAAACCAGCACCCGCGATGATAGCGCCCCCCGCAAACGGAAACCCTGCGCCGATCAGGTCTTCATGAAGAGCAGAAAAAAGAAACGGAAAACAAAAAAGCATACCGGCGGTACCGGCGGCGATGGCTACCAGGGAGGCCCATCTTACTACAAGTGTGATCATAGAATATTGGTTGGGATAGATACTATTACTATTTAATATAGCGTGTGCGAAAAAATATTACGTTCCACTAATACGATAAACGCAGCGGCGCTGCCCTGATGGCAAATGTTCAGTACGTGTGATATGCGCCTTCTTTCCAAGTACTTCGGTAAACATCTCCTGTTCCGACTGGCAAAACCATTGACAGCATTTGGCCGCAGCACGAATAGGGCAGTGATTTTCTATGAGCAGAAAGCTATCACCTTCTTTTTGAAACTCCGCCATGTAACCATCCCGTTTACGGAGGTCAGCCAGCACACGTACTTTGCTCTCCAGGTCTTTACTGTCTTTCAACGCCTCGCGGTATTTTTCCACGATGCCCTGTGCGGTGGCGCGTAGTACTTCCCCCATTTTTTCCGGCGACAAGGTGCTGCTCATCGTACACAGCAGGCGGGTGGCCAGGTCCTGGTGCCTGTCCGGAAACCGGGCATGTCCCGCTTCTGTCAGCGACCATATCTGCTTGGGTCTTCCCCTGCCTTTGGCTTCCGTGCTGGCCTCTACCAGGCCTTCATTGGCCAGTTTAAGCAACTGGAAACGCGCGCCCTCCATCGTTATCTTTAACTCCTCTGCCACCACACACAAGGCCTGTGGCCCTTTTGTCTTCAGTATCCAGATGGCCCGGTCGTTGTCCGGAAAATTATTATTCATAATAAACAAAGTGTTTATTTGGTTTATTCGACAAAGATACTATCTTTGTTCCACAACTAAAACGAAACGTGGTAAACCTACTACAGGCCTGGTATACAGACCGTGGCAGCGCTTGCGTTTTTCCCATCTGTCAGCTGGCCGGGCCCTCCGGCTGATAGCTTGTAATAATAATGCGGTCGCCATACATCCGGCACTGCCTGCTTTTATTTACACATAAAATCCATTGCGATGAAAATAGCGATATTAATCGGGAGCATACGCCAGGGAAGGCAGTCCCATAAAATAGCACATCATCTTCAGCAGGCGTTACAGCAACGGGGCCTGACCATCGACCTGGTCGATCTGGCCGGCGTTCAACTGCCCCTGCTGGAAGAACGCGTAGGCAAGCATCCACAACTACCACATACAGCACAGGAACTCAGCAACCGGCTCCATGCAGCAGATGCTATTATTCTAGTAACACCGGAATATCACGGGAGTTTTTCCGGCGTACTGAAAAATGCATTGGACTACTTCTACGCCGAATTCAACAAAAAAGTAGTTGGTACGGTAGGCGTCAGCGCAGGAAAATTTGGCGGGATCAATGCTGCATCACAGCTGCAGCAGGTCATCCTCAGCCTGGGCGCATTCCCGCTGCCTACCAAATTGCTGGTACCAGAAGTATACGGCGCATTCAATGAAGGACACGAACTGACGAATGAACACACCACCCGGTCGGCACAAAAATTCATCGACGATTTCTACTGGCTGGCATCTGCCGTCCAGGAGAAAAAACAATTACAACCACTCGCCGTATAACACCCAGATATAGCGGAAGAAATGGGCTTCTTCCGCTATATTCTTTCCCCAATTTTTATCCCCCAGGAGCAAAAAAATTGTGATATCTTGCTCCCCTTTACAATATTTGCAGTACGGATTCGTCTCCAAATGGAAAACCTTTTTTAGCTGCATACCGCCAAACACACACCTGTTAAGATGAAACAAGAAGCTGGTACTAAAAAGAAAGAAGCCGGCATATTCAGTTTGCTGCAACCATATATGGGCATGGTTGCACTGCTCATACTGTTTACGCTGGTGAGCAATGGGCTCAACCTATGGCTACCCAAAATCATTGGAAATGGAATTGACGCCTATGGACACGGCACCTTTCAACTCCAACCCCTACTCATAAAATTTATGGTAGCGGTCATCATCATCCTCACCTTTACCTACCTGCAGAACATCATACAAACTTATGTGTCTGAACAGGTAGCGCGCAACCTGCGCACGAAAATATCCAACAAAATATCCGGGCAAAGCTATGCCTGGGTAGAACAGGCCAACCCTTCCCGGTTGCTGACCAACCTCATTGCCGATGTAGACTCCATCAAATTATTTGTTTCACAGGCCATCGTTTCCCTGGTATCATCCCTGTTCATTATTATCGGCGCAAGCATCCTGCTGTTGACCATTAACTGGAAACTGGCACTGGCAGTCATTGCCACCCTTCCTGTTATCGGCATCACCTTCTTCCTGGTTTTACGCAAGGTAAGGGCCCTGTTCATGAAAAGCCGGGAAAACATGGACTGGCTCAACAAAGTCATCAATGAAAGCATTCTCGGCGCAGCCCTTATCAGGGTCATTAATTCCCAGCAACTGGAATACGAAAAATTCCTGGATGCCAATGGCAAAGCGATGGGCTTCGGCCTGTCAATTGTTCGGCTGTTTGCTGGACTAATTCCCGTAATCACCTTTACCGCCGGTATTGCCGGGTTGATTATCCTGTCGCTGGGCGGCCATTTTGTGATCACCAACAGCATGTCCCTGGGCGATTTTGCGGCGTTCAACAGCTACCTCGCACTACTCATCTTCCCGATCCTGGTAATCGGCTTTATGAGCAACATCATTGCGCAGGCTACCGCCTCCTACCAGCGAATCAGCACCGTGATCAATATGCCCGACCTGATGCCCGGTGGTACGCTTACAGCGCAGTTAAAGGGAGATATCTCCTTCAACGGGGTGACCGTCAACTACGGTCAGAAACCAGTGCTGAAAGACATCAGCTTTTCTGTAAAGGCTGGTTCAAAAGTGGCGGTGATCGGTCCCACCGCTGCCGGGAAAACGCAATTACTCAACTTACTCACCGGACTCCTGAAACCATCATCAGGCTCCGTGCTGGTTGATGGCCACCCGGTAACAGACTATAACAGCGAATCCTTCCACAGCCAGGTGGGCTTTGTATTCCAGGATAGTATCATTTTCAATATGAGCATCCGCGAAAACATCGCCTTCAATGATACCGTTACCGACGAAGCCCTGGAAAAAGCGATCCAGGCCGCCGAACTGAAAGAGTTTATCAACAGTCTCCCTGACAAACTGGACACCATCGTTTCAGAAAGAGGAGCTAGTCTCTCCGGTGGACAGAAGCAACGGATCATGCTGGCCCGCGCGCTGGCCGTGAATCCTAAAATATTGCTGCTCGACGATTTCACTGCCCGCGTAGATACCAATACCGAACAAAAAATCCTGCGTAATGTACAATTGCTGTACCCTGGTATCACCCTGTTGTCTGTTACCCAGAAGATAGCTGCCGTAACCCACTACGACCAGATTATCCTGCTCATGCAGGGCGAAATTATTGCCGGTGGTACGCACCAGGAACTGATGCTCACCAGTCCTGAGTACATCCAGATTTTTAACTCCCAACAAAGCACCAGCAACTATGAATTACAATCTTAATAAATATACCGGCAAGGAGCATAAAACGTCGAACTATACGGCGTTCAGAAACCTGCTGCAATTAATTTCTCACGAGAAGAAAAACCTGGTGGTGGCCTTGTTAGCTATCCTGCTCAACTCTACCCTCAACCTGTTGGGTCCATTCCTTATCGGGTATACCATCGACCACTACGTGCAACATAAACAGTATCATGGCGTGCTGGTGTTTTCCGGCATCCTGCTGGCGATGTACCTGGTAGCGCTTTTTACCAGTTTCTTTCAAACAAAGCTGATGGGAAGTGTGGGACAAAGAACACTGTTCACCTTGCGGAATACGATCTTCAGCAAAATACAGCAGCTGCCCGTAGCTTTCTTCAACCAGAACAAAGCCGGCGATCTCATCTCCCGGGTAAACAATGATACTGATAAACTCAACCAGTTCTTTTCCCAATCACTGATGCAGTTTGTGGGCAACATCGTTACCATGATCGGTGCAGGTGTTTTCCTGCTGATCATCAACTATAAAATCGGCATTGCCGCACTGGCGCCTGCTTTGCTAATCCTGCTATTTACCCGTATCCTTTCGCCCTGGATTAAGAGAAAGAATGCGGCCAACCTGAAAACGGTAGGTGGTATGAGTGCAGAGATACAGGAAAGTCTCAGTAATTTTAAAGTGATCATCGCCTTCAATCGCCGCGATTATTTCCGGCAACGTTTTAATGAAGCCAACGAAAAAAATTATCAAACCGCTATCGGCGCAGGTTTAGCTAACAATATCTTCCTTCCTTTCTATGCCATGTGCGCCAGTATAGCGCAATTGTTGGTGCTCACGGGAGGTATTTACCTGATCAGCGAGGGAGAATTCAGTATAGGCTTGCTGGTGAGCTACCTCGCCTACGCTACCTATTTTTATAATCCGCTGCGGCAACTCGCTACGCTCTGGGCCAACTTCCAGGTGGCTATGGCGGGTTGGGATCGTATCGCCGAAATACTGGAGCTGGAAACAGACCTGGTCACCATTCCCGATACCGCGCAGCCATCCCTTTCGCCGGCGCTGCTGGAGTTCAGAAATGTGCATTTCGGTTACCCGGAAGGCAGGGAAATATTGCACAACATCAATTTATCTTTAGAGAGAGGCAAAACCTATGCGCTGGTAGGACCTACCGGCGGAGGCAAAACTACTACCGCCTCCCTGATTGCCCGCCTGTATGATCCTACCCAGGGTACCGTTTTGCTGAATGGGAAAGATATCCGGGCTTATGCCGCAGATGAGCGTTCCCGGAAAATCGGGTTTATTCTCCAGGAACCTTTCCTATTTACCGGTACCGTAAAAGAGAACATCCTGTACGGCAACCCTCGTTATAAAGATTATACCAACGAACAACTCACGGAAGCGATCCGCGAAGCTAACCTGGAAAAGTTGCTGGCCATTTTTGAAAACGGGCTGGATACCAAAGTGGTGTCTGGCGGTGATGGTGTGAGCTTAGGGCAAAAACAACTGATTGCCTTTATGAGAGCGGTGCTCCGTCAGCCAGACCTGCTGATCCTTGATGAGGCCACTGCCAATATCGACACCGTTACGGAACAACTGCTGGGAGAAATCCTTGAAAAATTGCCCGATACCACTACCCGTGTAATCATCGCACACCGCCTGAATACCATCGAAAATGCCGATGAGATATTTTTTGTCAACTCCGGGGAGGTAACGCGTGCCGGGTCCCTGCAAAATGCCATGGAAAAATTGCTGCATGGTGTGAGGGAGAGTTAGTTCTTTTTGTACTACCCGGTAAAGAATATATCTTTGCTGGATAAAACAACCATACATGTCGGGCAGGCCAAAAATATTCGATAACGAGGAAGTCATTTCCAAAGCGGCGGAAGTATTCTGGCGCCAGGGCTATGAAGCTACGTCCACAGAAGATTTGCTGGCCGCCATGGGAATTGGTAAAGGTAGTTTTTACCTTGCCTTCAAAGGTGGTAAGAAAGAGCTGTATGAGAAAGTGCTGGAACAGTTCGACCAGGCTGCGGTGAGCCGGTTCCGGAAAGAGCTCGATGCTGCCGCAGATCCTGTTGAATACATCCGGGAATTCTTCCGGAGCATCGCACGCCAACCCAAAAAGGTACATCAAAAAGGGTGCATCTTCGGCAATGCAGTCGCTGAATTATCCAATATAGACCCGCTGCTGATGAAGCAGGCAGCCCATCACCTGCAGGAACTGGAAGCCAATTTCCTGGAAGCGCTGCATCGCGGCAAACAACAAGGCATCCTTACTTCTAAACAGGAGCCCGCCCTGCTGGCCCGGCTGCTGCTCAACAACTGGAATGGGCTGGGTATTACCCGGAGGATGTACCCCGACAGTGAATCACTCTCCACATTGATTGAAGCACAACTCAGCATACTTGATTAAATGCTTCCCTGCGGGAAATGCAATACCTTTGCGATAGCAATCAAACGTTTCGTTATGCCACATATACCCATTTACCAGGTAGATGCCTTCACAGACGAATTATTTAAAGGAAACCCCGCTGCCGTTTGCCCCCTGGAAGCATGGCTATCCACCGAAGTACTACAGCTCATTGCAGCGGAAAACTTCCTGCCCGAAACAGCTTTTTTTGTCCCCACCGGCCAACCGGGGCACTATGAATTACGCTGGTTTACCCCTGAAATAGAAATGGATCTTTGCGGACATGCCACTCTTGCCAGTGCACATATCCTCATGAACCACCTGGGCTGGGATATGCACCAGATTACCTTCCACACCCAAAGCGGTATATTGATGGTATATAAACAGAACGAACGCCTGGTGCTTCAGTTCCCCGCAAGACCGGCTACCGCAGCTTCTCTCCCTCCTGAAATAGCAAAAGGCATGGGCGTATATCCCATGGAGGTGCTCAAAGCGAGAGACTACCTGCTGATTTATCATGACGAAGAAATTATCCGTAACCTGCGCCCGGACAGAAGTATTCTCGACCAGATCAATCTCGACCCCGGCGGAATTATCGCCACCGCCAAAGGCAAAACAGTCGATTTCGTATCCCGCTTCTTTACCCCACAGGCCAGCATCTTCGAAGATCCAGTTACCGGCTCTGCACATTGCTCCCTCATTCCTTTCTGGAGTCAGCAGCTGGGCAAAAAAACAATGACGGCGTTGCAGCTGTCTGCCAGAACAGGCAAACTTTATTGCGAAGACGCCGGGGATAAAGTACTGATTGGAGGGACGTGCAGGACTTACCTGGAAGGAAATATTTTTGTGGCGTAAACGGCGAAGGTTTGTTACGCAGATTGGTTACGTAATGTGTTATTATTATTGCTACGTATATTTATTAAAAACCCAATTATCTGTACAAAATTGCTGTTAAACTCACTGACTATAAAACTGTCTTTGCCCATGAAAAAAACAACACTCCAGTTATACCCAAAAGTGCAATAGCAGCCTTTTTTAACGGTGAATGCCTTTCTTCAATAAAGCCCAATAGAAAGCTTGCGGGAACTGAGTGCGACCAACATGATCATTTTAAATTTATGCTCTACTATGAAATATATAATCACCACAGCCATTGTGCTGTTTGCCGCTTTAACGGTTAAAGCCCAGAACATTTATCCTCCCACGGGAAATGTGGGTATTGGAACAAACACACCATCCGCTTCGTTACATGTAAACAATGGCAACATCAAAGTAACCAATCCTAACTTTTATCCTTACGGCGTGAATATCGACATGGATTCTACTACATCTCCCTGGGCAAGGGAATTTGGTATTTCTTATAAAGCTTCGGGGAAAGTGGCGTCCTTTGGTGCTTATATGAACAACGGAGTATTTAATTATGCCTACATTGGCGGTAATACCACGAACTATGCATCGCATAACGCTACCTGGATGACATTTAAGCCCAATGGCTATGTAGGCATCGGCACCATTGCACCATCCTCCCTGCTGGATGTAAACGGAGGAAATATCAAAGCCACTAATCCCAATGGCTATCCATATGGAATTAATATAGACGTAGATTATAATACCGGCAACTGGGCAAGAGAATTTGGCATTTCCTATAAGGGCGCCACGCTGGGTACAGGAAAACTGGTGTCCTTAGGGGCGTACGCCAATAACGAAAACCTTATCTACGCTTATATCGGGGGCAATACCACTGCAAATATACCTGTTTCCACCCCCTGGATGGTATTTAAACCCAATGGCAACATAGGCATCGGCACTACCGATCCTGGCACCAGCAAACTAGCTGTAGAAGGACTCCTGAGCGCCCGGAGAGTAAAGGTTACGCAAGCCAGTCCCTGGCCGGATTACGTATTTGAAAAAACGTATGAACTTCCCAAACTGGATACCCTCGAGCAATTTATTGACCAACATAAACACCTACCCCAACTTCCCTCAGCCGCCACCGTAAATGCCGAAGGAGTAGATCTGGGAGAAGTTAACCGGGCATTGGTCCAAAAGGTGGAAGAATTAACGCTGTATATTATTCAATTGAATAAGGAAATACAATTGTTAAAAAAAGAGAAGAATAAGTAGGTCCATTCCTGTTACAGTATGGACAGTAGGCACTCATGTGACATCCAAAGAAATAAAATATGAAGAAGATAGCTCTTATCGTTAGTATATTGTCTTATTGTTTTAAAGCAAATGCACGACAAAATATAGATGAACATAAATTACTAGTAGATTCAGCCATTAGTATTATGTATACCCAATATTTGGATGCAATAAAAAAACAGCATAATGATTATTACCTTAACAATCTATATCTATTAAACGAACAAGACCAATCATTAAACTATCTACCGTCCAGCAGTAAGTTTAAACTTATTAATATTTATGATACTCGAAACAGGAAAGCACTCTCAAAAGGCATCTATGCCTGGAAAGTATTTACAACATTAAGAAAGAATCAGTTTAAAATTGACATTGTAAATTTTTATATAACTTATAAAAAACGCATTTATAACTTCTCTAACGGAGGTGGATCAACAACAGTCTTTGAATATTCCTGCAATGAAGACAAATGGAAGCTAATTACTTTCAATAACCGGGGCATTTAGCCTCAGTACAAAACTGCAAACAATTCCCCGCAAACTCAATACCAGCAGCCGGGATAAACCTTTACTACAAAAAATACCGGAAAAAGAATATACTTTCATAAAGGAACTTAATCAGCCTTGAAACTACCTTGATGGCTTCAACCGCCTTATTCCCCACAAAATATTTCCGTACCTTCCTCCCATGACATACTCCCGCATACTCCTCCCCTTCCTGCTCCTTCTGTCCCTGCGCTCAAACTCCCAAAGCATCCCGGAAATCGACAGCACCATCCAGGCTTTCATGACTCAATACCAGGTACCGGGTATGGCCATCGCCATTACCCATCATGGTAAGTTAGTATATGCCCGCAACTATGGATATGCTGACACGCTTCGCAAAATACCCGTTAATAACAACAGCCTGTTCCGCATTGCCAGCGTTTCCAAATGTATCACCGCCACGGCTATACTGAAACTGGTGGAAGCAAAACAGCTATCACTCGATAATACTGTGTTCGGCCTGCAGGGTGTACTGGGCACCACTTATGGCCAACAACCTTATGCCCCCAACCTGGAAAAGATTACTATCCGGCAACTGCTGCAACATACCGCCGGCGGCTGGACCAACAACGGGTCCGATCCGATGTTTATGCACCCGGCAATGACGGCCGAGCAACTCATCAGCTGGACACTCGATCATCAGCCACTGGTGGATACGCCCGGAAAGATGTATGCATACTCCAACTTCGGCTATTGTGTGTTGGGCCGGGTCATTGAAAAAGTATCAGGCATGACCTATGAGCAATACGTAAAAACAGCCGTATTACAACCATGCGGCATTACAGGTATGCAAATTGGCGGTAATACGCTGGAACAAAGAAAAAATAACGAGGTAGTATACTACGGCCAGCATGGAGAGCAGCCTTATGTCTACAATATTTCGCGGATGGATGCTCATGGCGGATGGATTGCGTCTGCCACCGATCTGGCCAGGCTACTGGTGCACGTGGACGGCTTTCCTGCACCCACCGACATCCTGACACCCGCTTCTATTACTGCGATGACCACTGCTTCTGCGGCCAACCCCGGCTATGCCCTCGGGTGGGCGGTGAATCCCTATCACAACTGGTGGCATTCTGGCTCCCTTCCAGGCACCGCCTCAGAAGTAATCCGCTCTCATCATGGCTTTACCTGGGCTATGCTTTGTAATACCCGCACCGACAGCAGCTTTTTCAACGACCTGGATGGTCTGCTCTGGAAGGCTGTCAACAACCCCGCTACCCCCTGGAAAGAGTAAAAAACAACATTTATTGCCATTAATCTCGCTTATTAATGGTTTGTTAGGCCTTTCGTTAGGCCCACCTGCTTTACTTGCAGCCTTATTCAAGGCGAATGTCCTTACCATTCCCGTTATACACAAATAGTATGCATATGAAGCGTTATGTAACCGCATTCCTTTTCCTGTTGACCATACCCGCCCTGGCCCAGCGAAAACACAGCCGGGAATCGCAGTACCCTACTTATCATGGATTGATCATGGCCGGCTACCAGGGCTGGTTCCGTGCCGCCGGCGATGGCTCCGGCGCCAAACATTTTGCCTACGGCGATGAAACCCGCAGTGGGATCGATATGTGGCCTGATGTTAGTGAATATGAGAAAACCTATAGTACTCCTTTTAAACTCGCCGATGGCCAGCCGGCAAAATTCTTCAGTTCTTACGATAAAAGCACCACCGATCTGCATTTCAAATGGATGCAGGAGTATGGCATTGACGGCGTTTTCATGCAACGCTTCTTCAACAATGCCAAGCACCGCGACAGCAGCTCCGGCGTGATCCTCAAGAATGCCTTCGCCGCCGCTTCCAAATATCACCGCGCTATAGCCGTTATGTATGACCTGTCGGGACTTAAAGCCAGCGGGGAAGACTGCTCCGCCATCATTGCCGACTGGAAATACCTGGTAGATCAACTGAAAGTAACCAACCAGCCGGACGCTAAAACTTATTTACAGGAGAATGGGAAACCGGTGGTAGCCATCTGGGGCATCGGGTTCCCGGATCGTCCCTATCAACTACGGAATATTGGGCTGGAACGCCTGATCGACTTTCTCAAGAATGATCCGGTATACGGAGGTTGTGCCGTAATGCTGGGCGTACCTACCGCCTGGCGTACGCTCAACGCCGATTGTATACCAGATCCCTACCTGCACACCCTGATCCAACAAGCCGATATCGTGCTTCCCTGGATAGTACAACGCTACTCTCCCCTGCTGCACAATGATATGGACCGCTACCGCGACAACACACTGGAAGACATGGCCTGGTGTCGTCAGCACCAGCTGGAGTATGTGCCCTGTGTGTATCCCGGCTTCAGCTGGCATAACCTCAGCCGTTACGAGTTTCCGGACGATGTAAAGCCATCCGGCTCTATTCCCCGGCAGGGCGGCCGCTTCTACTGGCAGCAAATCACTACCGCTATCAGCGCCGGCGCCACCATGCTGTATGTAGCCATGTTCGATGAAGTGAATGAAGCAACGGCCATCTTTAAAACCACCGATCAGCCACCCGCGAGTGCCACCACTCCTTTTATCAACCTGGATGGAAAACCGGCGGATCACTATCTCTGGCTAACCGGGCAGGCCGCGAAGATGCTCCGCCACGAGCTCCCGGTCAGCATCAGGATGCCGGAAAGAAATTAACCATCACCGGGCAGGTGCATCCCTGCCCGGGAAAAGCCTTACAACAGGCAATACAATGTCGTCACCAACCTCTTGGCCCAGGATCAGTAAACCGATATATACAAACAGCTTAGAAGAGGGAAAATGGAACCGGGGAGAGGCAAGGTTTTCGATAGCTCAATAACCCAGGCAGAAAAGTAATTACAGGAGCTAACAATTCATTCCAAACACTACTATTCATGAGGGAAAGTGTAGAAGCAGCTTATTTAAAAGCCTGTACAGCAAGATGCCGGCTCCTGGTCAACAAATAAACACCTCCGAAATAAGAAGTAATCCCCACCAGGATAAATATGATCAACATCCAGATAACCTTGCGTTTATTGCCTTTACGCCTTATCTCCCGGTCCAGAATCATTTGTTCTATCTCCAGCCAGCGTCTGCCCGGATCACCGGTATTAAAACGCTTCTCCAGTGAGCCAGATTTCATCATTTGCCGGTACAGGGTGGCCACTGACCGGGCATTGGGGATATGATCCATCAAAGCAATCAACTCCTTTGTGTCGTCGTCGGGCACAGGCCGCGTCCGTATTGCATCTTCTGCCAGCGTACCGGGTATCAGCCGGTTTGCAACGATTTTAAAATACGTGTTCATATAGTAAGTACCATAAGTATTTTAGTTATCCGTAATGTATCTACGATATTCAACCATGCATAGTTTTATCATTTATCAAAAAAAACGGTCAGTAATCACCGGCATTGACAATGCTACTAAATCCATTTTACTAATATGGATACCTAACTACGCGAATTCAAAAACAGCCACCAGACACCACTTCCAGCGTAGCTTCCGCCAAATACCGCTACTACAGAATTCCTTTAGGAATTATCCCTAATTTTAGCCCATGAAAGTGCTGATTATAGAAGACGAACCCGCACTCAGAAACAGTATACAGGAATACCTGACTCACCAGGGCTATATCTGTGAACTGGCGGAAGATTTTAACCAGGCCATCCACAAAGTCAACGAATTTGACTACGATTGTATTGTGGCAGACATAGGCCTTCCCCTGGGAAATGGACTCGATGTGGTCAAAGAACTGAAAATACTGGAATCCAAAGCCGGTATCATCATCATTTCTGCGAAAGATTCACTGGAAGATAAACTCAGAGGCCTGGAACTCGGCGCAGACGACTATCTCACCAAGCCTTTCCATCTCTCCGAACTCAACGCCCGCGTAAATGCCATTTTACGACGCAAGAAATTTGACGGCAATACCACCATCAACTTCAATGAAATCACCATCAAGCCTGCGTCTAAAACAGTATTGGTACATAACAAATCAATTACCCTCACCGGTAAAGAATACCAGCTACTGCTTTATTTTATCGCCAACCAACACCGGGTAGTCACCAAATCCGCACTGGCCGGACACCTCTGGGGCGACGAATATGACCAGGCCGGGTCTTATGACTTTATCTATACCCACATCAAAAACCTCCGTAAAAAAATGCTGGAGGCAGATGGTGAAGACTATATCAAAACCGTATATGGCACAGGATACCGCTTCGGTTAAAATCTCCCTGACAGTGAAAAAAGATACCCACTCCATGAAGCTGCTGACCAAAACAATGGTGTATTTCCTGCTTATCATGCTGCCTGTTTTTACAGCAGGCGCCTTCTATCTCTATGCCACCTTCAATAAGGAAATAAAACACGAAACAGATGAAGAACTGGTCAACGATAAACTCCAGTGGATGCGCTATCTTGACACAGCTACTATCAACAATCCTGTATTCGCCATCAATACACCCGAATTTAATTTACAACCCACCGATAAACCGGTTCAAACCAAACATAAACTCAAAGGAGTCAGCATTTACCAGGAACCGGAAGATACGTATGCCCCCTTCCGGCAACTGACCCAGGTTATTGCCGTGAATAACAAAAATTACCAGCTAACACTACGCAAATCTCTCATCGAAAAAGATGACCTCATAAAAAACATTATCCATGTAATGCTGGCCGCCTTTGGAGGCCTCTTCCTGTTTGTTTTGCTCTCCAACTGGCTGATCAGCAAGAGTATCTGGAAGCCGTTTTATGCCTCCCTGGATAAAATACAGCGGCTCCAGCTCAACAAACTGGAAAACACCGTGTTTGACCATACAGCTACCCACGAATTCAACCAGTTGAATGCAGCACTTAATAACATGACCACCCGCATCCACCAGGATTACACCAACATCAAAGAACTTACGGAAGATGCCGCCCATGAAATGCAGACGCCATTAGCCATTGCGCAAAGCAAACTGGAACTGCTGCTGCAGGACGACTCCCTTTCCGAAACACAACTCAAAGGCATCCTCACCAGCTATGATGAACTGCAACGCTTATCAAGATTAAATCATAATCTCCTTCTCCTGGCAAAAATCGAAAACCAGCAATACCCGGTTACTGATCAGCCAGACCTATGCACCGTGGTGGAAAAATATCTGTCGCTCTTTGAAGAACTGATCCGCGAAAAAGAACTGCAGATCCACACCGATATGATTGCCACCGCACCCTGGCCCCTGCATCCCGCGCTTACCGACATACTGGTGAGCAACCTGCTCGGTAATGCTATCAAGTACAACTATCCCCATGGCAATGTCCGCATCCATATCAGTGCACAAACCTTCAGCATCTCCAATACCAGCGAATTGCCACAGATTCCACCAGACATACTTTTCCAGCGCTTTAAAAAGCAACATAACGTGTATACGAACTCTAACGGCTTAGGGTTGGCTATCGTAAAAAAAATTGCTGACTCCTACCAGCTGTCAATCCAATACAGCTACGAAAACGGGTGGCATACTTTCAGCGCAGGCATATAATCAGTTATCAACAACAGATATTCAGATTTACTCCAGATTCAATTCTTTTCTTTGCGCTATTAAAGCATCAGAGCCATCATATGAAACGAATTTTACTGGCAGCCATCGTACTGAGCATCACCGGAACCATATACGCACAAAATCGTGTGCCCGTCCCCGTTAAAGACACGCTGCCCGCACCTTCAAAAGATACTATTAGCAAGGTATCTGACCTGGGAGAAGTAGTCATTTCATCTACCCGTAACAACAGTCGCATCGAAGACCTACCCATGAAAGTAGAAGTGCTGGGTAAGGAAGAAATGATTGAAGAAAGCGGTATCAAACCGGGTAACGTAGCCAGCATATTGGGCGACTTATCCGTGATACATATTCAAAATACCTCCGCCGTTAGTGGCAATAACGCCATCCGCATGCAGGGACTCGATGGCAAATATACCCAGCTGCTCCGCGATGGCATGCCGGTATATGAAGGATTAAGCGGCAACTTTGGAGTACTCGCCATCCCTCCACTGGACCTTAAACAAATTGAAATTATCAAAGGCTCCGTATCCACCCTCTACGGCGGTGGCGCCATTGCCGGTATTATCAACTTCATCGCCAAAACGCCTGGCAGCAAACCCGAACTAACCATATTGGCCAACAGGAGCACACTCAAAGAAACCAACGTAAACGCTTTCTACTCCGAACGTTATGGTAAAACTGGCTTAACCCTGTTTGCCGGCGTTACCACCCAAAACCCGGTAGACGTAAATAAAGACGGATTCAGCGACGTGCCCCGCGTTCGTCAATATCTCCTCCACCCACGGTTTTTCTGGTATATCAACCCACAAAGCACGCTGATAGCGGGGTATACTGGCACCATCGAAAAACGCGAAGGAGGCGATATGCAAGTACTGGAACATCAGGCCAACAATATTCACCAGTATACAGAAGTAAACAACAGCAATCGCCACAGCGTAGACCTGCAGTTTACCCGTAAAAACCTGGGCGGCGGTACGCTCACAGTGAAAGGGGTGGGTAGCTTCTTCCACCTGCAAAACGATGAAGGCACCTTTTCCCTAATAGGTAACCAAACCAGCACCTACGCGGAAGCTGCCTACAATAAAAAAAGCGGTCGCCATGATTGGGTCGTAGGACTAAACAACACCGGCGAAATATACCGCCGCGCAAAAGGCGACAGCACACTGCTGAATAACTATACCTACAACACCATGGGCGCCTTTGTACAGGACGGCTACCACATTACCAACCAGTTCATGGCCGAAGCAGGGCTCCGTGCCGATTACCACAATGTATTCGGCTGGTATGTACTGCCACGCCTGGCCTTTGTATACAAACCCATAGAAGATCTGTCCATTCGCCTCAGTGCAGGTACCGGCTATAAATCACCAGCCGTATTTACCACCCAAACGCAAACCATTGGCTACCGCAACCTCCTCCCGCTGGGGGCTGATGTGAAATCAGAAAAAAGCCAGGGCATCAACTTCGATGGTAACTACCGGACCAATATCGGCAAGGTGGAAATCACCCTTAACCAGGCATTGTACTACACCCATATCAAAAACCCTATCTTACCTGTAGCAGATGATGCCAAAAAAATGATTCGGCTGGAAAATATGCCCTTCGCGGTAAATAGCCTGGGTACTGATACTTACCTGCGCATGGCCCTCGACCACCTGGAATTGTACCTCGGTTATAACCATACCGTGTCTAAGTATGATAATGCATCTGCTACACATGTAGCCTTTGCGCCGCAGGATAAATTTGCCGGCACCCTGGCCTATGAAATAGAAGAGAAATGGCGCTTTGGCATAGAAAACGCCTGGGTAGGCAATCAATATGATTACAACAATCAAAAAACGCCGAACTACTGGTTCTGGGCAGCGATGATATCCCGCCAATTCGGCGAGCATATTACCGTGGTGCTCAACGGGGAAAATATCTTCGACGCCAGGCAGGGTAAAAATACACCGCTATATACCGGCCCGGTAAGCAACCCTACCTTTGCCCCACTATGGGGACCTATCGATGGCCGTACCATCAACCTGTCTGTAAAATTTAATTTATAGATAATATGGAGAACGGCGTACCTTTGCGATCCTAATTTTCTGTGCAAATGAGATCGTTTAAATCCAGGTACGCCGTCCTTTTCGGGTTCGGCGCCTTAGTCCTTAGCCTGTCCTTCCTCGTTAGAACTGCATTGTTAATCTGGGCCCTCCCACAGTCTGGTCTTCATATTTCCGATATACCCGCTATTTACGGTAAAGGTTTTATCTACGACCTGGGTGTAGCACTGTTTTTCACAATTGCCTATGCCGCCTACCTCCTGCTGTTGCCACAACGGATCAACAACACCCGGTTTAACCGCATCTTTACCTATACTGGCTTTTTCCTGGCCACCATGATCCTGGTATTTTCCTTTTTTGCGGAGTTTACCTTCTGGGGAGAATATGCCGGTCGTTTTGATTTCATTGCGGTAGATTACCTGATTTATACCTACGAGGTAATAGAGAATATCAACGAGTCGTATCCTTTGCCCCTGCTGATCGGTGGCGTGTTGCTGTTTACCGCCCTGCTCACCTGGCGTATGGCACGCCGGGGCATCTTCCGCAACAGCTTTCAATCGCGTACCCCCTTCGGCAAAAGACTACTTACCTTTTTGTTACTGCTGGGCGTTTTACTACTACATGTATTCCTCGTCAGCAATACCTGGGCTGAAAAAAGCAAAAACCGTTATGCGCAGGAGCTCTCCAAAGCAGGCGTGTATTCCTTTGTATCTGCCTTCCTGAATAATGAGCTGGCCTACGATAAATATTACCTGATGGAAGATGAAGACAATAACTTCCACCAACTCCGCACACTACTCCGGGAGCCTGGCAGCCAGTACCTGGAAAACAGCCGCAGTATTTACCGGAATATCACCGATACCGCTGCCATCGAAATGCCCAACATCATGATGGTCACCATCGAAAGCTTCAGCGCCGACTTCATGGACCGCTTCGGCAATACCCAGCATATTACACCGGTACTGGATAGCATCGCCAAACAAAGCATCCTGTTTACCAACCTGTATGCCACCGGCACCCGCACCGTGAGAGGCATGGAAGCCTTGTCGCTGGCCGTTCCGCCTACACCGGGACAAAGCATCGTACGTCGCAAAAACAACGAAAACCTTTTTACTATCGGACATATTTTCGAACAGGCCGGCTATGAAAGCACCTTCTTTTATGGAGGCGATGGCTACTTCGATAATATGAACAAGTACTTTGGCAACAACGGCTACGATATTGTGGACCATAAAAATCCCAATAACCTGGTAGAAGACAACATTGCTACCACGCGGACCAGCATCCCGAAAAGTGATATCCAGTTCGAAAATGCGTGGGGGATCTGCGATGAAGATATTTATACGGCTGCCATTAAGAGCGCCGACCAGAAATATGCCGCAGGCAAGCGATTTTACGATTTCATCATGACCACCTCCAATCACCGGCCCTTTACCTATCCGGCTGGAAAAATTGATATTGCCTCCGGCAGCAGCCGGGAAGGAGCGGTAAAATATACCGACTACGCCATTGGGGAGTTTTTGAAAAAGATCAGCACCAAACCCTGGTTTAAAAACACAATCGTCATTTTTGTTGCAGACCACTGCGCCAGCAGCGCCGGCAAGAATGAGATTGAAATTAGCAAATATCATATTCCCTGCATCCTGTATAACGTACCTGGCCAGGCGCCCCGGGAAATTACCCAGATGTGCTCCCAGATTGATATTTACCCTACTTTGCTCAGCTTATTGCATTGGACCTATAAAAGCAAACTTTATGGAGAAAATGTACTTGACGCCACCTATCAGCCACGGGCCATGGTAAGTACCTACCAAAAGTTGGGCTACCTGGAACCGGGCAAACTACTGATCCTGAGCCCACAGCAGAAGGCCCAGTGCTTCAGCTGGAACGATGCAAAAAATGAGCAACATCCTGTACCAATGGATAGCAGCCTGCTGAAAAACAGCCTGGCATACTACCAGACTGCCTACTACCTGTTTAAAAACAATGGCATGAAGCAATAGCATACCACTTTTATATATTCAACGGCGTGCAGGCACAGCGGTACCTGCACGCCATTTTTTTTAGGATACCCCTGGACTGTTCATATTCCCCGGTAAATACTTACATTTATTATTCCAGCAGCACAGTTATGCTGGATCGTGTTAAGCAACCAAAACAAAATGGCATGACGGCGTCTGGCAGAGTCGCACCATCACTAAAAACGAACCATGTCCTATCAAAGTAACACCAGCAGCCCTCATTTTCTCCATGGCATCCGGTTGTTGATCGTGGAAGACAACGCCATTAATGTCCGCATACTGGAATTACAACTAAGAAAAACCGGCGCCATTATTACAACCGCCAGCAATGGGCGAGAGGCGCTGTCTACAATACAAAGCGCTGCTTTCGATGGTATTATCCTCGACCTGCACATGCCTGAGATGAATGGATACGATACTATTCCGCATATACGGCGCCTGCAGCCCGATGCGTTCATTGTGGTGGTAACGGCCGATATACTACCAGAGGTATCCACGCGCCTGGCAGCCTTACAGATAAAAGATATTCTGCCTAAACCTTATGCAGCAGAAGCGCTGCTGGACATACTTGCACAGCATAGACCGGTATAAACCCTTTTGTACTAACTTCGCGCCTGCACAAAAGCAGGCAACTATGCAAACGAAATCTTTGTCGGCCCGCGACCTCGACGTGATCTGGCACCCTTATACACAAATGCAGACGGCCCCCGCGCCTATCGGCATGGTACGCGGACAAGGCGCCCTTCTTTTCGACGAAAACGATCAAAGCTATATAGATGCCACTTCCAGCTGGTGGGTGAACATACACGGTCATGCGCATCCACATATTGCACAACACCTGGCTGCCCAGGCGTTGCAACTGGAACATTGCATTTTTGCGGGGTATACACATCCCCCGGCGGTGAACCTGGCAGAACGTCTGCTCCAGGTATTGCCCGGTAACCAGCGTCGCGTTTTCTATTCAGACAATGGCTCTACTGCCATCGAGGTAGCTCTCAAAATGGCCATACAGTATTGGGACAACCAGGGTATTCGCAAACGCAAAATACTGGCGTTTAACAATGCCTACCACGGCGATACTTTTGGCGCCATGAGCGTTAGCGGTAGAAGTGTGTTCACCCGCGTATTCGATGACCTCCTGTTTGATGTATATTTCATCGATGTGCCCAATGCAGCTAATCTCTCTCAACTCATTGCTACCATAGATGCTTTACAACCGGAGGATATAGCCGCCTTTGTATTTGAACCGCTGCTGCAAGGCTCCGGCGGCATGATCATGTATGAGGCCGATGCCTTTGATCAGTTGCTGCAATACTGTAAATCCAGGAATATCTTACTGATTGCAGACGAGGTGATGACCGGTTTTGGCAGAACCGGAAAGAATTTCGCTATGGAATATCTGCAAACAATGCCGGATATGATTTGTCTCTCCAAGGGGCTGACAGGGGGCACGATGGCGCTGGGCGTTACTACCAGTACTGCTGCCATCTACGAAGCTTTTTTGTCGAACGACAAATTAAAAACGTTGTTTCACGGGCATTCCTTTACGGCCAATCCACTGGCCTGTACTGCCGCCCTGGCCAGTATGGACCTTTTTATGGATCCCGCCTGTGCCGCCAATCGCCAGCGTATACACGAAAAGCACCAGGCTTTTTTACAGGAGCTGCAACCAATAGCCGTCGTAAAACATCCCAGGTTGCTGGGTACTATCCTGGCGTTTGAAATCAGCACTACTAACGCCGACGGTTATACGAATTCATTGGCAGATGAATTACATCGCTTCTTCCGGGCCAGGAGGATTATGCTTCGTCCGCTGGGCAATACCCTCTACATCCTTCCTCCCTATTGTATTACCAATGAACAGCTGGAACAGGTGTATCAGAGCATCCGCGAGCTGCTGAAAAAGCTGAAAGCATAAAGCAAAAAGCTATTATGGAGAAGAACTTAGCGAGTATTAAAAAATCGCTTAAATCAATCTCCACAATAGCTTTTTGCTTTGTGCTTTATGCTTATTTAATCGGTACGCTGATCCTGGTGTCATCCCATTCGAACACCACCGCGTTTCCGGGTAAAGTGAAAGTCAACTTTTCAGCAGGAGTAGATAATGCTTCCCGCTTAACTTTCACGGCTACTACATCTTCGCCTTTATTCTTTTCGTAATCGTAAGCGCCCCATTGTCCCAGTTTACCGTTCAGGATTACTGTCCATGTTTTAGGATCAGGAATGGAGAAGAAAGTGTAAGTGCCTGCCTTTACTGGCTTTCCGCCAAAAACAACATCTTTGGAGAAGGTAATTTCGGTAGCCTGGTCAGCGCCGGTACGCCATACTTTACCGAATGGCTCCAGCGTGCCAAAGATAACACGGCCTCTTTTGGAGGGCTGTCCATATACTACTTTGATACCGTTGGCCTCTACAGTTACATGTGGGCTTTTAGGTGGTTTTTCCTGGGCAAAAACGAGGCTGGTAACGGCCAAAAATAAGGTTGCCAAAAAGAAATGTTTCATTTGCTAAGTTTTTTCTGGAATGAGATGATTGTTTTGAGTTAGCTTAACAATTTAAACTATTCTATCCATCAGCAACAAAACTATTGGATCAATGGTAAAATAAATCCATATTTAACGGTGCTCACAAACCTGGCTGAGCTTCGTCAGCCCGCTTTCCATCACAGGTCCGTAGATTTTATCGGCCACGAAGCCGCGGAGCTTCCACCAGGGCAGTAATCCCAGTTTTATTTCCTGGTGCCAGAATATCGCCGTGCCTTTACCATCGGCGGTGGGCTTTAGTTCTATTCCACTGTTTACCGGGCGCACCCCTTTGATATCCAATAAGTAGTGTACTCCTTTGCCTGGCGCGCTATCTAGTATGGTCACTTTACCGCTGTTTAGCTTTCCTTCCCAGCTGTACCAGGCGCCGGTACCGGCTGCCGGATCGGAATATACAAGGGTAGCCGTGCTATCGGGCCGGGTCCATGGATTCCAGCCATCCCAGGCCCGCAGGTTGCTCACATGAGCGTATACCGTGTCAATAGGCGCATTAATAACCCCCGTACGCTCTACCACCGCAGTGGAAGGGAATAACAGGGATAGTAAGAAACTCAATCCACATAAAATGATCACACCGATCACCAATAACTTAAAAAGACGCATAGAAAAAATATATTATCATTGAAGGGGCCATCCCCTTATCGTTGCAACAGGCGCCTGATATTGCCTAATCCCTTCTCAAAATCCTTCCCTACCCACTTATCCATCATCAGTCCCATTACCTTCCGTAGCGGATGCTGCCCCATATCGCATATCATTCCCCAGGTAACCAGCGTGCCTTCTGGCATAGGATCGAAACGGAAATATCCTTTGGCCATCCCCATTCCCCCGAAATCCGTGTTGGTAGCAATATATTGGTCCTCCCGCGATTCGGTGACCGACATATGCCCCCTTCCCACGTTACGGTTGCGGCTTTCCCAGCTATAGCCTGCGCCCACGCCGCTTTCCTTCTCCCCATAGGTGATCTTTACCATCGGATCCTGTTCTTTCCAGGGCGACCATAGCTCCCAGTTGTGCACTACATTGACCAGCGGGAAAATGGCGCCCGCTTTGGCTGGCATGAGCAACGATCGCTCTACTTTTACGGATGGGGACAAGAATAAACTGAAAATGAAGAGCCCCAGCACTAGGACAATAAATGCACCCAGGATAATGAAAAAGGCTTGCATCTGACTGGATTTAGATAGCACAAAGCTAACGAAATCGCATTACTCCCATTTGAATACTTTCACGGCTACCGCATACACGACAATACCCCATAAGGTAAGGATAGCAATATCCCAGCTTACATGCCATAAATGCTGCCCTTCAAACGCTACCTTGCGCAGGGCATCTATCAGGTAAGTCAGTGGCATAATTTTACAAATGGGCTGCAACCAGCCAGGGAAAGAATCTATCGGAAAAAAGGTGCCCGCCAGCAGAAACTGGGGCAGGGTCACAATATTAGCCAAAGGAGGGATCGTGCTTTCATTCTTCGCCAGGCTACTTACCACAAAACCAAAACCCATGAATACCAGCAGTCCAAATACAGATAATACCAGCATTTCCAGGAAGGTGGCAAATCCGTGCACCAGCGTAAAGCCAAAGGCAAAATGCCCTAAAGCGATGATTACTACCGAGCTAATCAGCTGGAAAATCATCCTGCTCACAGCTTCCGCCAATACAATATAAGTACGCTTGATAGGAGTAGCAAAAAAACGCTTGAGTACCAGCGTTTGACGCATATTATAAAACAAGAAAGCAGTACCAAAAACCGCCGCACTCATCAACGCAAAACCCAGCTGTCCGGGTAAGATAAAGTCAATCGTCTTAAACTCCCGCCCCGGGATCTCCGTTTGACTAATGGTAGCCACCGTAGGACGTTTATACGCCTCGTCGTCCAGTTTAGTCGTCACCCCCTTCAGGATATTCAGCAGGATCTGCTTCTTGCTGGCATCCGACGCCGTGGAAGTACGCATCTGGATGTCATAGTGCATCACATGATCGGCCCCCTCGCTGGGTACAATATTCAGAATGGCTACCAAACGCCCCTTTTTCAGGTCATCTTCCATCTCCGATGCCGGCTGATCGGCAATCATCTTCAGGGTGTTCACATGCATCAGGCCCTGGTAAAACTCACTCTTGATATCCGTTTGCCGGTCAATTCCCACTTTTACGGAAACACTGCTACCGCCAATAAACCCGAATACCAGGATAAATACCATCGGGAAGCCTAAACTGAATACCACGGCGGAAGGACTCCGGAAAATACCCCGTAAACTGCCCTTCGTAATGGCCAGCATGGCCCTTAACTGACTGTACTTAGCTCCATTCATCTGATCTGCTTTTAAAAACGGCGGTAAAACTACTATAAAAAAGCAGAAAGTAACAGGCAGAACGTAAAAAGCTATTGAGGAGATTGATTTTAGCGGATAAAAACCACTTTGATCAATCTCCTCAATAGCTTTTTGCTCTCTGCCCTCTGCTCAAAATCGCTTAAAAACTGTATTTAAATGGCATTCTTGCCTGGATATCCCCGTGCATAGCCTGCACTTCCTTGATCTGTTGGTATAACTCATAGTTAACACCCAACTCTTTCTTTACCATATGCGTACTTACATCCGCACCAACTGTCTTCATCAGCTTCGACAGCGGATCCTTTACCTCTGGATACTCACTTAAACGGTATTCAGATAACTTGGCCAGGCGGGCCGCACAAGCCAGGGCTTCGGTAATACCGCCAATACGGTCTACCAATCCCAGCTTCTGAGCTTCTACCCCACTCCATACGCGCCCCTGCGCTATACTGTCCACAATAGCGGCATCCAGTTTTCTACCAGCTACTACGCGGGATTTGAAAGAAGCATAGGTACTATCTACTCCATTCTGTATAAAACGTTTTTCTCCTTCTGTCAACGGACGGCCTACGGAACCCAGGTCTGCATACTGAGCGGTTTTTACACCATCGAAAGTAACGCCCAGCTTATTTTTAAAGAAGTCCTGCATATTAAACATCACGCCAAATACACCGATAGAGCCGGTCAACGTATTGGGTTCCGCAAAGATGCTGTCGGCCATACAGGAAATGTAATATCCTCCGGAAGCCGCATAATCTCCCATAGAAACTACTACCGGCTTCACTTTTTTGGCCAGCGATAATTCCCGCCAGATCACTTCAGATGCCAGCGCGCTACCGCCGCCGGAATTAACGCGAAACAGGATCGCCTTTACTTCTTTATCCTGCCGGGCCTTACGGATTTCCCGGATATAGTTTTCACTGGCAATGATATTATCACGCTCCGATTCTCCTCCAACAATATCGCCCTGTGCATAGATCAGCGCAATTTTATTGTCACCGCTGCCATCGCTCAATGTGGTGCTGTTATTATATCTACCCAGGCTTACCAGGTTTACCTTCTCATCTGACTTGATACCAGTTTTGCCCTGCAGCTCCGCCACTATTTCATCATCATATTTCAATCCATCTACCAGTTTATATTTCAGCGCATCCGCAGGCTCCTGGATCAGGTTTTCATTGGCATAACCATGCAAGGCAGCAGTATCTATATGACGTGCTTTACCCACGCCCGTAAGGAAGTTGCTGTATAACTCGCCCAGGAACTGGGTGGTCTGCACCCGGTTAGCCTCAGTCATCTGGGTTTCGCGTAAAGGCTCTGTTGCACTTTTAAATTTCCCGCAATAAAAGATCTCCGGCTTGATCTCCAGTTTTTCAAGCGTTCCTTTTAAAAACGTCAGCTGGCTGGAAAAACCGGTAAAATCTAACGCTCCCTTAGGGTTCAGGTAAAGCTTATCCGCTGCAGTGGCCAGGTAGTAAGCGCTCTGCTCCATCACTTCTCCATAAGCCACCACAAATTTGCCGGACTTGCGGAAACGAAGCAATGCATCGCGCAACTCTTCCGTGCTGGCAAATCCATTGGGATTACCATTTACTTTCAGGTAAATACCCTTGATATTGTCGTCAGTAGCCGCATTGCCAATCAAGCGTATTGTCTGATACAATCCTGGTACCTCGCCCGGTTCATCTCTTAACAATGCGCCGATCGGGTTCACTAACTTTTGTTCTTTATAGACCTGTCCGGTTTCGAGTACCAGCACGCCATTGGGGGAAATATTTACCTTTTCTGTGGTAAGCGCCCTGCCTATCATGACCGTTAATACGATGAAGCAAATAATCGTGAAAACAACAAAGGCAAGCAGGGAAGCGAGGAAAACTTTAAAGAAACGCATACGTTTTTATTAAGATGAAACTGAGATAACAAGATACATTTTCTCAAAAATAAGGAATATGGCTACTTTTGAGGTTCGAAATATACATGAATACAGCAATATTACTTATAGGTGGCAATTTAGGAGATCGTACCGGGAACCTCCAGCAGGCGGTACAACTTATCCAGGAAACTGCCGGAGAGGTAGTACAAACCTCCGCCTTATACCAGACCGCTCCCTGGGGAGCCGTGGATCAACCCGATTACCTGAACCAGGGGGTGGAAATCCGCACCAACATGGATGCACTAACGTTATTGCATACACTATTGGAAATTGAACGGAAAATAGGACGCATCCGCCAGCAGAAATGGGGGTCGCGCGTGATCGACATTGATCTAATCTTTTTCAATGACAGCGTGATATCACTGCCGGAACTGAAAGTTCCGCATCCCAGGATGCAGCTCCGGCAATTTGTATTAGTACCACTATTGGAGATAGTACCCAACTATGTTCACCCGGTATTACACCAAACAGTGCGCGAACTGGCGGCCAGCTGTACCGACACGCTGCCGGCCGGCCGCTATCAACCTTAATACCTACCCACAGCGATGCTTACATACTAAATAAACATTCATGCACTATAAATTTATTACGGTAGAAGGAAATATAGGCGCCGGGAAAACCACCCTGGCGAATATGTTGTCTGCTCATTTCTCTGCTAAGCTCATCCTGGAAGAATTTGCCGATAACCCTTTTTTACCTCTCTTTTATGACCGCCCGCAGCAATACGCCTTCCCGCTGGAACTGTTTTTCATGGCCGAACGCTATAAACAACTGAAGGAAATGCTGCAGTCGAAAGATCTCTTCAGCGATGTCATCATTTCTGATTACCTCTTTATCAAAAGCCTGCTGTTCGCAAAAATTAACCTGCCGGAAGAAGAATATTCCCTGTACCAGAAATTATTCGATATCATCAACCCACAGCTGGTACAACCCGAACTGCTTATCTTCCTGAATGCGCCTGTAGCTAAACTACAGGAAAACATTAAACACCGTAACCGGTCGTACGAACAGCATATTCCGGATGAATACCTGCTGAATGTACACGACACCTATATGCAATACATTAAACAACACCCGGTACGTACCCTCGTGATAGATACCACGAAAGTGGATTTCCTGCGGCAACCGAAAGATTTTGAAAACCTGCTGCTGGCACTGGAAAAGGAATATGCACCGGGAGTACATTATCTCAAATTATAATTATAAAAAAAGGAAAAGAACGATAGCACTATCGTTCTTTTCCTTTTTTTTATACATAAGCTCAATCCTGTTGGGCAATAGCGCTTGCCGCTACAAAACCACTGGTCCAGGCATGCTGGAAATTAAAGCCGCCTGTGATCCCATCTACATCCATTACTTCTCCGGCAAAATATAAACCAGGCGCCATACGGCTTTCCATGGTAGCCGGGTCAATTTCACTGAGTGTGACGCCGCCACAGGTCACAAACTCCTCTTTAAATGTCGTTTTACCTTTCACAGGAAACTCCATACTCACCAGCAGCTTAATGAGCCGGTTCTGGTCTTTGGCCGGAAGGTCGGCCCAGCGTATGTCTTCTCCAATACCTACCTGCTGTAACAGGAACTGCCAAAGTCGCTGAGGTAATCCAAAAGGATTTTTATTATATATTTTCTGCTTACCCGCGTCGATACGTGCCTGTTGCCAGTAGTCGCGCAGCGTATTTTCGTTGTAATCCGGTAACCAGTTCACGACCGCAGTAAAGGTATATTGCATTTGTTGCAGCTCCCGGGCGCCCCAGGCCGACAAGCGCAATACTGCCGGACCGCTCATCCCCCAATGGGTGATCAGCACCGGGCCCAGTTCCTGTAGTTTGGTACCGGCTACCTTTACCTGCGCCGTGGTTGCCACGCCCATCAGGCTGGTAATCGGATTCCCCGGCATATTAAAAGTAAACAGGGAAGGCGCCGGAGGTACGATGCTATGTCCGCAGGCCTCCAGCCAGGCAAACTTACCCGCCTGGGCATAGCCGCCGGCAGCAATACACAGGTAATCCGCTTTCAGCGTAGTACCCGCCTGCAATTGCAATTCCCAACGCCCCTGGGCCGTTTTCGTAAAACCCATTACTTCTGTGTTGGTGCGTATGCTCACATGATACTTATCGGCCTCCTTCAACAGGCAATCGATAATGGTTTGGGAGCTATCCGTTACCGGGAACATTCGGCCATCCTCTTCCGCCTTCAGTCTCACCCCTCTTTCTGCAAACCAGGCCACGGTATCAGGTACAAAAAACCGCGAGAAAGCCTTCTTTACAAAATGTTGTCCCCTTGGATAGCGTTTAGCCATATACGTAATATCCGGGGCGTTGTGCGTTACATTACAACGCCCACCACCACTCACTTTTACTTTAGACAACAACTTACCGGTTTTTTCCAGCAGTATCACCTCCAGCTGCGGACAAAGCCGCGCTGCATTCACGGCACAAAAAAAGCCGGCAGCCCCGCCACCAGTCACCACTAAACGTTTTCTTTCTGAATTCATTAAAATCTTGTTAAAACCAAGGCTTGAACACGCAATAATAACAAACCTACCGTAATCTTATCGATTAATCTTCCGAAGTTTATATTTTTACATATATTATACTGGCTCAAACTATATTGCATGCAACCGCACCTGAAGAAAAAGCGACATCACCTGAAATGGATGATCCCAGCCGTTCTGTTAACCGGCGTAATGAGTGCACTGGCTATCCTACCATCGAATGATGACTGGTCCGACCGCATCATAAAAGCTTTACATACATTTGGCTCCCGCTATCCTGCGGAAAAGGTATACCTGCACCTCGACAAAGACTATTATGCCGCCGGGGAAACCATCTGGTTCAAAGGATACCTTACGCTACAGGGCGCGCCGGCTACTACCGCCACCAACCTGTATGTAGAACTGCTTGATAAAAACAATACGATTGTCCAGAAAAAATTATTTGCCGTAGGCAATGGGGGTTCTCCCGGCTTCTTTGAACTGCCGGAAACACAGAAACCAGGCGTATACCAGCTCCGTGCCTATACCTCCTGGATGCTCAACTTCGACCCCGCCTTCAGCTATAGCAGGAATATTGAAATATTTGACGCCTCCGGCAAAAGCAAGGCACCGGCAGATACTGCCGCCGCCACTACGCCCGACTTTTCCGTACAGTTCTTCCCCGAAGGAGGAAACCTGATTGCCGGTCAGCCTAACATTGTTGCCTTTAAAGCCATCGACAACAACGGCTACCCGATCGAGGTATCCGGTATGGTAAAAAATAGCAAAAACACCAGCAGCGCCGCCATTAAAACCCTGCATGATGGAATGGGTAGCTTCGAAATTACACCTGCCGATGCCCAGGATGCATTCCAGGCGGTGGTGAAAAGCGCAAAAGGCACCAAAACCATTGCCCTTCCGGCAGCGGTAACCACCGGCGCTTCCCTGAAAGTATTTAACAAAGGTAACCGCATCTTCTACCAGGCGGTTCCTGGTAATGTTACCGACACCTCACTCAATGACCTGATCATCCTGGCGCAAATGGGCTCCCAGCTGGTCTATAAAGCCAGTCTCAATGTAGGAGAAGGCCGCATCAGCGGTTTTATCCCGGCAGATCACATCCCTACCGGTATCCTCCACATCACCCTCTTTGCCAAAACAGGACTGCCTTTGTCTGAGCGACTGGCCTTTGTACGTAAAAACGATCTGCTGGAAATGGACGTACTGGATGCCGACACCCATAAAGAACCCAGGTCGCTGAATACCATCGAGCTGCGATTACCCGATAGCATACAATCCAACATTTCCGTGTCTGTAACAGATGCTGACGCAGTACCTGTAGATAAAAATTCCAACAACATTGTATCTACCTTTTTGCTGACCTCCGATCTGAAAGGATATATTTATAACCCATCCTGGTATTTCCGGAATACCGCCGACTCCACCCTGAAAGGACTGGACCTGGTGATGATGACCAATGGTTGGTCGCGCTTCAGCTGGGAAAAAATTGTTAATAACCAGTTCCCCGACATCCGGTTCCCTTACGAACAGGGACTCAGCATGAAAGGAGTAGCCACCATGCTCAATGGCCGGCCCATGCCTACCGGCAAACTGGATATGATCATCCGCCTGCCGATCGACAGCTCCTCTATGTTTGCTTCTGCACCTATCAATGACAAAGGACAATTTGAAGTGGCCAACATGGTATTCCCGGATACAGCTTATATCTACTACCAGGGCAACGACCTCGTGAAAAAAGGAGTGGATGTAAATGTGAAGTTCGATAACCACTTCTTCGAACGTCCCACACAAATTAAAATACCTTATCCGCTGCGGGTACCGCCAGCAGTAGATCCCAACGCATTGAAGCAATTCCTGGTAACGGCATCAGAAGGCAATAAAGTAATGCGCTCTATCAACAATAAAACGGTATACCTGCAGGAAGTAAACGTAAATGCCAAAAAGGTGAAACCGGAAGAAACCACCGAAAAACGCTATACTTCCGGTATGTTCTCCGGCGGCGATGGTTATACCTTCGACCTCACCAAGGAAACACCGATTTCACTCAACGTATTCCAATATCTCCAGTCAAAAGTAGCAGGGTTACAGATCACCGGTGATCTCAACAACCCCTCGCTTTCGTGGCGCGGTGGAAAACCAGGTTTATACCTGAATGAAATGCAAACAGATGTGAGCATGCTGAGCACCCTCTCCATGCAGGATATTGCCCTGGTAAAAGTATTCCGCCCTCCATTTATGGGTGGCTTTGGCGGCGCTAACGGCGCTATCGCGGTATACACCAAGAAAGGTGGCGACAATGCACCTAAAAATGATCCCAGCATCAGAGGATTTAAACTGTACAAGAAAGCTGGCTATACGGTGGTAAAACAGTTCTACTCCCCGGATTACTCCGTGAAGAAAGAGGTACATGCCTTACCGGATAAACGTCTCACGCTCTATTGGAACCCGAACGTAGCGATAGACACCACGATGCATACAGCCCGTTTCCATTTCTACAACAACGACTTCACCAAACGTTTCCGTTTAGTAGCGGAAGGTATTACCGAAGATGGTAGTGTAGGCCGACTGGAAAAGGAATTCTGATAAAATCATGTCATAAAAAAGGGAAGGGCGAATGATGATCATCATTCGCCCTTCCCTTTTTTTATGATAGTATTACAACAATATTCCTGCAAGCAAAAAACCCACTACTACAGATACCGCCACACTTACAATACCCGGTATCATAAAGCTATGATTCACCAGATATTTTCCTATATGGGTGCTGCCGGTGCGATCAAAGTTAATAGCCGCCAGCAGTGTAGGATAACCTGGCAATACAAAGTCGCCGTTTACTGCCGGGAACATAGCCAGCATATAGGGCGGTACAATGCCCAGGGTTACCCCGAGCGGCATCAATGCCTTAGTAGTAGCCGCCTGGCTGAAAAGCAGGATGCTCAGCAAGAACAGGGCAATGGCGAAAGTCCAGGGCGCCGAACGCACCATATCTCCCAGGGCATGCTCTATAGTAGCGGCATTACTTTGCATGAAAGTAGCGCTCATCCACACCACGCCAAAAATCGATACCACCGCCTGGGCGCCAGAATTGAACAAACTGGCCTTAGCTACCGCTGCTGCCGTAGTACGGCAAATCAACATAATAGCCGCAGCTGCCGCCAGCATCACCAGTTCTATGACGGCCGACATCTTAATATGCCCCAGCGCATCTACCGACAGGTTACTGTTACCTGCCCCAAATGAAGGCAGCATGGCGGGAAACGCTCCCACCAGCACAATCATTAACACCGCTAGTCCAAAAATAAAAACCGAAGCTTTGGCGCCAGGCAACAACGGTGCTTCGGCTGTAGCCACGTTTGTATCGATACTTGCGGCGAAAGCCGGGTCTTTCATTTTCTCAAGGAACAACGGGTCTTTATCAAGGTCCTTCCCTTTCTTCCAACATACAACCACACCCGCCAAGGTACCTATCAGCGTAGCCGGGATGCATACTTTCAGGATATCCAGCAGCGACATCTTGCCACCAAGGATCGTCAACAACGCCGCAGTAGCCGCCGATATGGGGCTCGCAGTAATAGCCAGGTGGGCAGAGATCACGGAAATACTCAGCGCCCTTTCGGGCCGTATACGTTTTTTGGTAGATACTTCTGCGATAATGGGCAGCAGGGAATACGTGACATGCGCCGTACCGGCGAATAGGGTAAATACATAAGTGACCAGGGGGCCCAGTAACACAATCAGTGAAGGTTGGCTGCGAAGGATCTTCTCTGCCAGCCTTACGAGGTAATCCATTCCCCCTGCAGCCTGCAAGGTAGCAGCAGTGCTGACTACCGCTAATATGATCAGCATTACATCAATAGGCGGATCTGCTGGACGCATCCTGAACAGGAATATATAAATTGCCAGGGCCACCATACCCATCACTCCTAATCCTATGCCCTTCATACGGGCACCAATAAGGATAGCCCCCAGTAAAATTGCAAATTGTAACCAGATCATATGAAGAAAGTATGGCTGAAGATAACCATATTCGGTCATAAATACCAGTCGCACTCAATGCCTGTAACGCGGCGGTACAGCACCGGCCAACCGGATGCCCGGTTAACCGGTACCGGTACTTATTGTATAAACTGAGGTCTGATCAGGTTATCGAAGGTGAAAATTTCATCCCACTTCTCCTGTGTTACCCATTGCTTTTCCTTTACTGCCAGGTCGTGCACCGATTTACCTGTTTCCAGCGCTTCGCGCGCAATAGCAGAACATTTCTCATAACCGATAATAGGATTCAGCTGGGTCACTATACCAATGCTCTGCATCACCATTTCCCGCGTACGGTCGGCATTCGCCGTAATCCCTACCACACATTTATCTTTCAACGTTTTGCAGGCATTACTCATATAAGTGATAGCGGTAAACAACGCAAAAGAAATCGTAGGCTCCATCACGTTGAGCTGCAACTGTCCTGCCTCTGCGGCCATGGTCACCATCAGGTCGGCACCAATAACATAAAAAGCCGTTTGATTCACCACTTCCGGGATTACAGGGTTTACCTTTCCCGGCATAATAGAAGACCCTGGCTGCATAGGGGGCAGGTTAATTTCGTTTAGCCCTGTACGTGGACCGGAAGATAATAACCGCAGGTCGTTGCATATCTTGGAAATTTTTACCGCAGTACGTTTCAACACGCCCGATAGCTGCACGTAAGCACCTGTATCGTAAGTAGCTTCAATGAGGTCGCCTGCCAGCACCAGTTCCAGCCCGGTTATTTCGGCAAGGTATTTAGTGACCAGCGCCGCATATCCTTTGGGCGCATTTACACCCGTACCAATTGCCGTAGCCCCCATGTTGATTTCTGAGATCAGGCGTTTGCTGTCTTCTATACGTGATAGCTCTTCATTGATATTGGTGGCAAAAGCTTTGAATTCATCTCCCATGCTCATGGGTACGGCATCCTGCAATTGGGTGCGGCCCATTTTCAGTACATCTTTGAACTCCTCGCCCTTGGCCTGGAAGGCTCCTGCCAGGTCGCCCAGTATCTCCTTATAACCGGTAAGTTTATTGATCAGCGCAATGCGGAAAGCGGTGGGATAGGCATCGTTGGTAGACTGGGAGCAGTTTACATGATTGTTGGGATGGCAAAATTCATACTGCCCTTTCTCCTTGCCCATCATTTCCAGGGCAATATTGGCAATCACTTCATTGGCATTCATATTTACCGACGTGCCGGCGCCACCTTGTATCAGGTCGCTCAGGAACTGGTTGTTGAACTCCCCGGCTATCACCCGGTCGCATGCCTTAATAATATATTCCGCAATATTTTTATCCAGTACGCCCAGGTCCCGGTTAGCCATGGCCGCACCTTTCTTCACATAACCCAAAGCCTGAACAAATACGGGTTCCACCATCAGCGGAATACCGGTAATATGAAAGTTTTCAATAGCACGCAATGTTTGAATACCATAGTAAACATCCTGGGGTATTTCCTTTTCTCCGAGGAAATCGTGCTCAATTCTCTTTCCCATATTTAGATTAATTTAGGCATGAAAGTTAAACGCATTTAGAACAATAGCACCAGCCGAATTGTTTCATTTTGTTTTAAAGCAACGCACTTTTATTAGTATTTTATACGTTGTTAACGTTTTGTAATTCGTAATTATCTATGGGGATCCGTATTTCACTGTTCTGTTTTCTAATTTTATTTTTCGGGAGAAATAATGCTGTTGGACAGCACCTGTCACCTAATTTCAATCCTTCGGAATACAGCGAACTGTTAAAACTGGTAGACCGTATGGCGGATACGCCGTGGACAAAAGTGATGAGTACCTCACCGCGCGATTGTGAGCTGATGTACCGTTCACCGGTAGTGGGACTGGAAAATCGCTGGGACTTATGGCTGCGCAAAGATGGCGTAGGCATTATTTCTATCCGCGGCACCAACGGTACCAGTACTTCGTGGCTGGAAAACTTTTATGCAGGCATGATCCCTGCCCAGGGAAAACTAAAACTGAACGACAGTACCATTGTTCCCTACAAAGTGGCACAAAATCCGAAAGCTTATGTACACGCCGGCTGGATGCTGGCGGTAGCCGCCATGGGACCCGACATGATCCGTAAAATCAATGAATACTATCAGCAAGGCATACACGAATATATCATCTTCGGGCATAGCCAGGGCGGTGCGATCTGTTTTCTGATGCGCTCCTATTTCGAATATACAGAAGGACTTCCCAAAGGCCTGGTGTTTAAAACCTACGCCAGCGCTGCTCCTAAACCGGGTAACCAGGAATATGCATATGATTTTGATTACATCAGCCGCGATGGCTGGGGATTGAGGGTAGTGAATACCCGGGATTGGGTACCGGAAACGCCGTTCTCTATACAAACTACCCGCGACTTTACTACAGTTAATCCCTTTACAGATATCAGCGGTGCTATCAAAGCACAAAAATGGCCTATCCGCGGCGCCTTACGCTATATGTACGGACGCCTCGACCGTCCTACCAAACGATCTTCCCGGCGTTTGCAAAGGGTATTGGGAAAGTTTGCGGCCAAACGGGTGCAGAAAATTTTGCCGGAGTATGGGCGGCCGGATTTTGTGAACAGCCACAGCTATACCCCGGCAGGTACCCCGGTGATATTATATCCGGTAAACGGGTATGATGAAAAATTTCCTTTCAACGGTAAAAACGTATTCACCCATCATATGCTGGGACCCTACCGCTGGGAACTGGAACAGATTTACCACATAGATACAAACTAGTCGTTGGTCTTCTCCCCGGTAAACCAATGCTCCTTATCTCTGAACAATACATTGAAGGTGGTAAGAGAGCCGTAGATACGGGTAATATACTGTTGTATATTTACCTTCTCTTCATCCGTCAGCACTTTATGGCTGTTGATATTTTGCTCCAGTACCCGCAGGCGGTCACGCAGCATCACTATTTTATGGAAGAAGGTATCTATCGGTAATTCCTTGGCTTTAAGGCTAGTGTCGCCGGGTTGCAGGATCATTGTACCACCCTTCCAGCGGTCGCCCAGGGGAACTACTTCCGTAATGCCGCCCCAGAGCCGTAGAATCTTGAGTAGCGATGTTTCCACGTCTGATGCGGTTTCAACTTCAGGCGTTGCGTTTTCTGCTACGAGCACTTCAAAAAGCGGATCCGTTTTATCGATCATTTTAATCCCATGGTCCATGAAGGTAACACGGTACTGCGCATATTTTACCGCTACAATTACGCCGGGGCCGAAGTGGGCGTGCTGTACCCTGGAGCCAACGCCCAATGTAAGTTCTTCCATTTTTTTTCCTCAAACATAAAAAATTCCCCGTAAGGAAGAAACTAACATTTGTTAAGGGGCCGCAATAAACAAGCAGGTATTTTATATACAGGCGTTCTTTTACTGGCCATATGTGTGCTCACGCTGGGCATTGGATTGCTGTAGTCCTAAATGATTGAGGCGAATGATTTACATCATTCGCCTCAATCATTTTATTTTGTAGCCTGTTGTTACTCCTTCACTTTATTCAGGAAGAAAGACAATTTAAACAGGAGCTCATCCTGTAAGCCTGCACGGAGCTTGGCTTCTTCATCGGTGATGCCGAGGCGGCGCAGCCGCTGGTAATATACATAAGAGCCACCGATCAGTTCCAGGCATTCCTGTATTTTACGTTTTACTTCCGCTTCTTTGGTACGTTTTTCAAATTCTTTTTTAGAGAGAATTTTATCCACGAAGTAGAAGTTGTCTTTGTCTTCTACCCATTTGCTGCCTTCCCGGTGCTGAGGTTTATATACCTCGAGATAGCAGTTGTCGAGTTTCAATACATCTCCGAATTCGGCGCGTATATCTATCACCGTTGGTTTTTCCGCAGCGGGATTAGCCAGGCGCTTTTTGATATGATTGCTGATTTCTACCCCCAGTTCATCGCTGCTCATCAGGATCTGGTTCAATTCTGAAAACTCCAGGCTGATGGTGATACGGGCGTAACCGCGACCACTCTTTATCTTACCAAATAAGCTGGGAGAGGTTTGCTCATCGAAGATGATGTCTTCCACCTGTACCTTGGTAATGGTTTTGTAGTTGGGTGTATAGCCTTCTTCCAGGGGAGTAGCGCGTTTATTCACCAGCCGGGATGGTTCCTGGCGGCGGGTAAACTGTATAAACTCATCGATAAAACGCAGCTCATGCTTTTTCAGCTTGGCATACAGTTCATGGGTAGTATGATTATGTATTTTGCTCAACAACATCAGATCACCCCAGCTGTCGAAGTGCTGCATTTTTTTCAGCTCATCCACGATATCGGTAGCGGCCATGTTGCGGCGGTAAAAGAGTTCACCCAACAGGAACAATGCATATTCATGTACCGGGTAGCCCAGCTCCGGTAATACATCGTAGGGACTCCGTTTCTGTTCGCGGGCTCCTTCCAGCAGATCAATGTCCGACATAACAGGCGATAACAGGTATTTGCGTGCAGCAGTACGCAGTTTCTTGCTCACAAAATCCAGCAGCTGGTCGCTCACATGACCGTGATGTACAAAGTCGTGCAGTATCTGCACAAATCGACGGGACGTCGGCAATCCAAACTGTGAAAGAATATCGTTTTCCATGTCCAGCACGTCCTCAAAACCAGGCTCCTCCTTTCCAGGCTTCACCCGTTGGTCCATTTGCTGGTAACGCTGATAGTACTCCTGTAACTTCAGTTTTAGCTGATCCATAATGTATATACAATTAAAAATTAAACACTTATATTACTCTAATTGACAGTAGCAAGGGAATTTTGTTAAATATTCCGTCCTGGGCAACATATCCACACTCAACCGCATCGAAATACCCGGAAACAAGGGCTTTTCTGATGCTAAGCAAACAACATTCAGCTGATAATCAACTAATTAAAAAAATGGGAATGGAATGGGAAAGTGCGCAAAGATACATTTTTTCCGGAAGTGTGCAAAACCTGTGAATAATTCTAAAACGCGTAGTAAACACCTGCAAACAACCAGATCAGTTAATACGGCGGACAGACAATTACATTTAAAACATTCCTCATGTGTAACGCCTTGAAATTTTTTTGTTCAAAGTTTTTGGAATTTAAAAATACTTTCGCTTATCTTTGCACTCCCAACAACGGAAAAACGGTGGTTGTAGCTCAGTTGGTTAGAGCATCAGATTGTGGTTCTGAGGGTCGAGGGTTCGAAACCCTTCAATCACCCAGGTTTTAAAAAGGCTTCGTAAAATACGAAGCCTTTTTTGTTCCTCGTAAGGAACAAAAAGTAAAGGAGGTTTTCAGCGTGACTACCTCATCGCCTTATTTCTTCATCGAAAAAATTTCTTGTGAACTTATTGCTGTAAAAAATTGCTTAGCGACTTTGCGAGAGATATAAAAATAAAAAAGGCTTCATTACTGAAGCCTTACTTTATTTGGGGTGATTGAAGGGTTTCGAACCCTCGACCCTCAGAACCACAATCTGATGCTCTAACCAACTGAGCTACAACCACCGTGTCCAAACGATTATCTCGTTTTTGGGAGTGCAAATATAAGAGAATCTTTCTCTACAAAAGAAATTTTTCAGCTGTTTTTTTAAAGAAGATTTTTCAGCGCAAAAATAACCGTGATAATGATGCCGTCTATACGAGCGCATCCCGTTAAAACAATCTTATTATAAACTATGCAAGAATTGCCCATTGATTCTCTACATTTGTGATAACCTGAAAATCAATTACTCATAATGATCTTTTTCCTCCCACTTATTGCTGCCCTCATTGGTTGGTTGCTTAACAGCCTTGCCACTACACTGCTGTTTCGCCCCTATCAACCCGTAAAAATCGGATTCATTACCCTGCAGGGAGTGTTCCCTAAAAGACAGGCGCAATTGGCCGCAGGCATCGGCGCTATGGTGGCCGGAAGCTTTTCCTTTGAAGATATTAAGCGCAAACTGACAGATCCGGAAAAGATAAAAAAAATCATTCCGCTGGTGGAAACTCACCTCGACTCCTTCCTCCGCGAAAGACTCCCCAAAGCAATGCCTGTCCTCTCCATGTTCATTGGCGACAGCATCGTTAACCAGATCAAATCACACCTGGTAACCGAACTGGATACACTGTTCCCCGTTTTAATTAGCCAATATCTCGACAACGCAGAAAAAGACCTGGACCTGGAAAAAATGGTGACAGAAAAAATAACCGCCATATCCGCAGAAGAGCTGGAGCGTACGGTTCATCGCCTCCTCCCCGCTGCCCTCCGGCAATTTAAATGGCTGGGCGCGCTCACCGGGTTTATCACCGGGCTTATTGCCATGGGCATCAGCCTCCTTTAAGCCGCCATAAGGGCTTTGTTAACTACTGTTAAGACCTCTTAGCGCCTGTTTTTGTGATTTCCTGCGGATAATAATCCCACTCATCACAATCTCCGACCTTTCATACCTATACCCCGATACTTTTGTTTCATCTGATAAGAAAAGTCGGGACAAAAATAAACAGGATGAAAAAATGCTATGCAGTACTTGCCGGGCTATTACTATGGCAAGTCCATACCCATGCACAGACGCCGAGAGCTACGAATCCCCAGCAAGGACCTGCTCAACAGGGACGCCCCAACATGCCGCAGATAGGCCACCTTTATGGCAAACTGGTGGACGCTAAAACAGGAAAACCCATAGAATATGCTTCTGTTACGTTACTGAAACAAAGAGATTCGGCCCTCGTAACAGGCATGCTCACCAAACCCAACGGAGATTTCAGCCTCGAAAATCTACCCTTTGGGCCCATGATACTACGTGTTAACTTCATGGGTTATACCAGCGTGATCAAAAAAGTAGTCATCACTGGCCAGGCTATAGAACAGGACCTTGGCAATCTTAAAATGCAGCCCAATGTAAAAACCCTGCAAAGCGTGGAAGTAACCGGCCAAAAAAGCGCTTTCACCATGGGCATCGATAAAAAAGTATTTAATGTAGACAGAAACCTTAGCAGCGTAGGCGGTACGGCACAAGACGTATTAAAAAGTGTACCGGCGGTAAACGTTGACCTCGATGGTAACGTTACCGTACGTAATGCTTCTCCCAATATTTTTGTAGATGGCAAACCTTCTACGCTCACCCTGGACCAAATACCGGCCGATGCTATTGAAAGCATTGAGCTGGTGACCAATCCCTCCGCCAAATATGACGCAGAAGGAATGTCAGGAATACTAAATATCGTCCTGAAGAAAAACCGAAAAGCTGGATTCAACGGTTCGGTAAACGCAGGCGTAGGCACAGGAAACAAATTCAATGGTGGCGGCAATATCAACATTCGCCAGGGTAAATTCAATGTATTTGCCAACTACAACATCAACTCCAATCACAACTGGGCCGATGGTACTACCAATCGCAGCAACTACCACAGTGCCGTTGCTAAAGATACCAGCTATCTGCTCCAAAACAGCAACAGCACTACCAAACCGTTGTTCCAGTTTGGGCGCTTCGGACTCGACTATATGCTCGATAACCGGAATACCATTTCCGTTTCTCAAAACATCGTAGCAGGGGATTTTAAAAACCAGGAAGACCTCGTCAGTACTTTCTCTGACCGCAATCATACGATCACCAGCAAAAGCGACCGGCTCAACAATAACAACTTCAACTTCCGGAACTATACCACCGCATTGAGTTTCAAACATACGTATGCTAAACCCAATAAGGAGTGGACAGCCGATATCAACTACAACCGGAGCTCCAATAGTCGCAATGGCGACTACCTCACCCAGGCGCAGAACCCCATGGGGCAGCCATTGGGGCAAGCCATGCTGCAAAATAATACCACTTCCGGTAAAACAACTTTCATGACTTTCCAGACCGATTATACTAATCCAATCGGGAAAAACGGGAAACTGGAACTGGGCGCCAAAGCCACCGTGCGTGACTATACCAGTATGTATAACGTGTTTGACAAGGATACTATCAGTGGCAATTTTATTTCGAACCCACTGTTGTCCAACAACTACAAATACAACGAAGAAATATATGCCGGCTACGCCAACTTTGCCAATACGATTGGTAACTTCGGCTATCAGGCAGGCTTACGGGTAGAACAATATGTATACGCCGGCGAAAATGAAGGCACCAAATACAAACCAACCAAAGCCGTACCGGGACTGTATCCGAGCTTATTCCTGTCGGAGAAATTGAAACATGACCAGGAACTGCAACTCAACTACTCCCGCAGAGTAAACAGACCGAACTTCTTTCAGTTGATTCCTTATCGCGACTACAGCGATCCGCAGAACCAACGCGAAGGAAATCCGAACCTGAAGCCGGAATACACCAACAGCTTTGAGTTTTCTTATGTTAAGAATTGGGCTAACAGCAATTTCCTCGGAAGCGTATATTTCAGGAATACCAATAACATGATTTCCACCATCAGTACACCTATTGGTGCAGATACACTGCTCACCCAGTTTATCAACGCCAACAGGAGTAATTCCTATGGTGCAGAACTCACGCTGAAAAACCAGGTAGTAAAAGGATGGGATCTTACCAGCAATGTGAACCTTTATCAAACAGATATGAAGGTAAACGCCAATGGTCAAAACTATAACAACAACGGCTTTAGCTGGTTTGCCAAGATAAATTCAGAAACAAAGTTACCTGCCAATTTCACCGTACAGGTAAATGCCACCTACCAGGCGCCTACCATTGCATTACCGGCATCCGGTGGTGGTGGCGGAGGAGGCCGTGGCGGCGGCGGCGGTGGCTTCAACCAGATTCCCACCACCGCACAGGGCACCATCAAAGGCTTCAGTACAGTAGATATTGCGGTGAAGAAAGAATTCCTCAAAAACAAAGCAGCAGCTGTTACGCTTAGCCTGTCGGATATCTTCAATACCCGACAATACGAGCTAAATCAGGCCACTCCTGAGTTTGCGCAGGATTATATCCGCAAGCGCGAATCCCGTATACTGAAGCTCAACTTCAGCTACCGCTTCGGAAAATTTGATGCGTCGCTCTTTAAAAAGAAAAAGAAAGATCAGGGAAATGGAAACGATATGCAGATGGGCGATCCTATGCAGAGTTTCTAAAAGATATCTAAGAAGGTGAATGCAAACCACAGGCCGGTTAGCCACGCAACAGCGCGGCTGCCGGCCATGTTTTTTTAGCTACCACTCATCATATTTCGTCGATGTTTAACCATACGCCTATTACTTTTATGGGGTTGTTGTATCAAAGAATTAAAGTTGCTAAATCCACGCATGCGAAATTATCTCTTTCTCATCGCCGTGTTGTTCGTGGCGTCGTATAACGTGAACGGCCAAACGACAACACCGGCCCCGTTAAAAGTTACCGGAAAAATAGCAGACATCGCTACCGGTAAACCCGTTGAATATGCATCAGTAGTATTACTTAAACAAGCCGATTCGGCAATGGTTACCGGCGCTTATACGAACCCAGCCGGCAACTTCTCCCTGAATAATATCGCCCCGGGCATATATGTGTTACGCATCACCTTCATGGGATATGAAAAGCTCGAAAAAGCCGTAAGGGTCACCGACGGAAAAAATACCTTCGCCGGCACCTTAAGATTGCAACCCGCCGGAAAAGTGCTGAACGCCGTGGAAATAAAAGCAGAAAAACCTGCCTTCTCCATGCAGATAGACCGCCAGGTATTTGATGCCGGTAACATGATCAATGCGGAAGGAGGAACCGGTACTGACATATTGAAAAACATTCCCAGCGTAGATGTGGATATAGACGATAACATCACTTTACGAGGGAAAAGCGTCACCATCTATGTAGATGGAAAACCGTCTCCCTTCGGCGATGCTAAAACAGCACTGCAAATGATTCCCGCCGAAAGCATCGACCGGGTGGAAGTGATCAACAATCCTTCCGCTAAGTTTGAAGCCAATGGCAGTGGCGGTATTATCAACATCGTACTAAAAAAAGATAAGGCGATTGGCTACAATGTAATGATCAACGCCGGCGGCGCCACCCGCGGCGAAGGAAGCGGCAGCCTCAATGCCAGCCTGCGTTTAAAACGTTTTAACTTCTTCGGCAACTACAACGGTCGCTATGAACAGGTAAACGGCAGCGGCTACAGCTATCGCCAAAACCTGGTAGCCGACAGCAGCCATACCAGCTTCTTCTCCCAATCGAGCCGGAATGAAAATACCAACAGCAACAATGGAGGACGCTTTGGCTTCGATTATTTCCTCGACGACCATAATACCTTTACCATCTCACAAGGTATTAACCGTAATAATAACCAGAATGAAGACAATATCCTCCTGAACTACCTGGATGATAAAAAGGCTACTCTTCGTTATGGAGACCGGAATAATATCAGCCGCAGCAACAACGGTAACAACAACACCAATCTCAACTATAAACATACTTTCGATAAGCCCAACCAGGAACTCACGGCCTATGTCAGCTACAGCGGTAATAGCAGCAACAGCAGCAGCAACTATTATACGCAGTACCATATTACCGGCATAGATACCTTGCCCAACGCAGATAAACAATACAACACCTCCCGCAACAAAAACAGTTTCTGGAACCTGCAATCCGATTACACCTCTCCCATAGGTGCAAAGGGAAAGCTGGAAGCAGGCGTAAAAAGCACGATGCGGCATATCGATAACAATTATATTGCCTCCCTGTATGATTGGAGTATACCCGATTACAAGGTGAGTCCGGTGTTATCCAACCAGTATAATTATGAAGAAGATATCTTTGCCGGGTACTTCAACTTTGCCAATGCTATCGGCAATCTCGGCTACCAGGTGGGTGTACGCGCCGAGCAATCCCATCTCAAAGGATATTCTGTTACCCGGGATACTACAGTGAATAATCGTTTCTTCAACCTGTTTCCCAGTGTGTTCCTGAAGTATAATCTGCCTAAAAACCAGAACCAGAGCCTGGTATTCAACTACTCTACCCGTATAGACCGGCCCAACTTTGATCAGTTGTTACCGTACGTCAACAACTCTGATCCGCAAAATATCCGTACGGGTAACCCGGAACTGCAGCCAGCTTTATCGCATAAATTCGAGGTCAGTTATTCCGAGTATTATCCTAAAACCAACAATTACATGAGCATCAGCAGCTACTATGCTCAAACCAACGATAATATAGACCGGATCAGCACCCTGGACACCATCTCGGGGATAACCACCACCCGGCCCATGAACCTGGCTACGCAGCAAAACATTGGCGGCAACGTTTCCTATAGCCTCAATCTTTCCAAATGGTGGAAAGTATGGGCCAACCTCAATGTGGAATATAACAAACTTACCAGCGTTACCATCAACAATGAAAATTTCAGCTATGGGCTCAATGGCAACACCCAGTTTCGTTTACCCGGCAGGGTGAGTGTGGAACTGAGCGGCCATTTCCGCTCCCCCCGCATCCAGCCCCAGGGTACATTTAAAGCCATGAATGGTATGGACTTCGGCGTTCGCAAAGAGTTTCTGAAAACCAGGGCCCTGGTGGTGGCGCTTAATATTTCAGACATCCTGAACACCCAGCAATTCAATTCGCATTACCAGACCGCCACCTTTATACAGGACTACGACCGCAAAAGGGCTACCCGCTTTATCCGCCTGAATGTGCGCTATCGCTTCGGCAAAATGGATCCCAACCTGTTCAAGAAAAAGAAGCCGCAGGACGAGGATGATAAGAAAGAGGAAGACAAGAAAGAAGAAGAGAAACCTAAAGAAGGTACTGGTAGGTTATAAAAGCAAAAGGGGATGGTACACACCCCCTTTTGCTTTTTAGTATTATTTCTTTCCTGCCAGCATAGGCACGAAAGAGAAGTTATCGAACAGTTCCTGTTCGTTTTCAGTATCGCTGATTTTGGTAATGCGCAACATGCGCTGTATTTCATGCCCCCCCACCGGGATAACCATCTTTCCCCCGGGCTTTAGCTGTTGCAGCAGTTTCTCAGGGATATGCGGCGCCGCCGCAGTCACCAGTACTTTATCGAAAGGAGCATAGGTAGATAAGCCTTCATAGCCATCTCCGTAGAAAAACCGGAGATTGGGATACTGGGCTTTAAAAGGGAATGCCTTTACCTGGTCGAACAGCCTGCGCTGCCGCTCAATAGTAAAAACATTAGCCTTCAGCTCCGCCAGCACACAGGCCTGGTAGGCGCTGCCGGTACCGATTTCCAGCACTTTTTCATAGGGTTTTACCTCCAGCAGCTGGGTTTGATAAGCCACTGTATACGGTTGGGAGATGGTTTGCCCCTCCCCGATCGGAAAAGCCCGGTCATCGTATGCAATGCTCTCAAAAGCCGTATCCAGGAAAAAATGCCTCGGAATGGCGCCAATAGCCGCCAGTACGCTTTCATCGGTAATACCTTTCTGACGGATACTATCCACTAGTTGTTTACGCAAGCCCTTTTGCTTATAAGTATCTTCATACCGCCTCATGGCCGCAAAATTAACCATTACCCACAATATTCAATGCTTTTTTGAAATCTGTAATTTCCCACATTCATTTTTTTATTTTTACTTTACACTTCGTTTTAGCATTTACGGCTCAAAAAAAATACCATGGATATAAGTATTCAAAACAAAGTATCACAATGGCTCGACGGTAATTTCGACGCCGAAACCGTGGCCACCATTAAGAAGATGCAGGAAGGTAACTCCGACGAACTCACTGATGCCTTTTACCGTAACCTCGAATTTGGGACCGGCGGACTTCGTGGTATCATGGGTGTGGGCACCAACCGGATGAATAAATATACCATTGGAATGGCTACCCAGGGCTTCTCCAACTACCTTAAAAAAACATTTACCGGCGATATTAAAGTAGCTATTGCCCACGACAGCCGCAATAATGCCCGCTTTTTTGCTGAAACGGTGGCAAATGTGTTCGCTGCAAACGGTATTAAGGTATTTCTCTTCGAAAGCCTGCGCCCTACACCGGAGCTGTCTTTCACCATCCGCCACCTGCACTGCCAGGCGGGCGTGGTACTGACCGCCTCCCATAACCCCAAGGAATACAACGGATACAAGGCCTACTGGAATGACGGCGCACAACTGGTACCTCCCCACGACGGTAATGTGATCCGCGAAGTGGAAAATATAGCATCGCCTGCCGACGTGAAATGGACCGGTGGCGAAGAGAATATTACCCTGATTGGCGCTGAAATAGACAAAGCTTACCAGCAGGAGCTTATCAGCCTGTCGATCAACCCAGACATCAACAAACAACAACACGACCTTAAAATAGTATACACCCCTATCCATGGTACAGGTATTACCCAGGTACCCGCCGTACTGGCTGGTTATGGCTTTACCAACGTTACTATTGTAGAAGAACAGGCTACACCCGATGGTAACTTCCCAACGGTCGTATTCCCTAACCCGGAAGAATCCGAAGCAATGAACCTGGGGCTGAAAAAAGCCAAAGCGCTTGATGCCGATATCCTCCTGGGTACCGACCCTGATGCCGATCGTGTAGGCATTGCCGTAAAAGACCTGAAAGGCGAGTGGATACTGCTCAACGGGAACCAAACCGGTGTGCTGCTTTTCAACTATATCGTGGAAGGCCGCAAAAACAAAGGATTGGCCAAACCCAATGATTTCATTGCCAAAACTGTGGTAACCTCGGATCTGATTGATGTATTTGCTGCTAAAAACAATATTAACTGCTATAATGTACTAACCGGCTTTAAATGGATTGCTGACCTGATCCGCCGGAAAGAACCACAGGAAAACTTTATCTGCGGAGGAGAAGAATCTTATGGTTACATGATAGGCAACAATATCCGTGACAAAGACGCAATTTCTTCCGTGGCCATGATCTGCGAAATGGCTGCTTATGCACGCAGCAAGGGTAAATCCCTGTTTGAAGAACTGATCGACATCTACGTTCGCTACGGCTACTACAAAGAATCGCTGATTTCCATCACCAAGAAAGGCATGAGAGGCGCCGAAGAAATTGCAGACATGATGCGGGGATACCGCGAAAACCCGCCGGCAGCCATCAACGGCTCTCCGGTAGTGACGCTCTACGATTACCAACTGCAACAGATCCGCGATATTAAAACCGGGGAAACAAAAGCACTCGACCTCCCAAAATCCAATGTACTCCAGTTTTTACTGGCCGATGGCAGCAAAATATCTGCCCGCCCATCCGGTACGGAACCTAAAATTAAATTCTACTTCAGTGTAAATGCGCCGCTGGCCAACGCAGCAGATTATGATAAAGTAACCGCTGAACTGGACCAGAAAATAAATGGTATTATCCAGGATCTGAAGCTGAAATAATACCCCTTATCCTCTAAAGAGGAAGCCACCGGGAATGTTGAAAGGACGCCTCAAACAAACATCCTTTTCTGCATTCCCGGGTTTATTGTTGATATACCCGCATGAAAAAAAAACTACTGATGCTGATCCTGCTGCTGCATTTTCTATGTGGCGAAGCACAAAAAAAAGTGTCTTTCTTTTCTATTCCCGATACTACCACCCCTTCACACGTATGGATACTCACCGGTACTACTGCAGCATTATATGGCGTCAGCCTGGCCGCCCTGAATACCGCCTGGTATAAAGGCTATCCCAGGTCCGGATTCCATTTTTTCAATGATGTGGGCGAATGGAACCAGATGGATAAAGCCGGGCATATCTTCAGTGCTTATTTTATTGGTAAATACAGTCGCGAAATGTGGCGATGGTCGGGCCTTCCCAGGAAAAAACAAATCTGGATCGGGGGACTGACCGGCTTCGCCTTTCAGTCGGTTGTGGAAGTACTGGACGGGTTCTCATCAGAGTGGGGATTTTCCTGGGGTGATATGGGCGCCAACGCCATAGGCTCCGGCATACTTGTCAGCCAGGAATTATTATGGAATGAACAACGCATCCAGCTTAAGTTTTCGTCGCACCCCGACCTATACAATGATCCTACATTACGGGCCAAGACCGACCAGTTGTTTGGAGAAAGTTTCTGGGAAAGAACCCTGAAAAACTATAACGGACAAACCTATTGGCTGTCAGTCAATGTTTACTCTTTCCACAAGGAGAGCCGCTTTCCAAAATGGTTGAATATAGCCGTAGGATATGGCGCGGATAACATGCTGGGCGGCAGGGATAATACCTGGACAGATCAACATGGCGTGGACCAGGACTATAGTCACCTGAAACGGATAAGGCAGTTTTATTTATCTCCGGATGTGGACTTTACTAAAATTTATACCCGTAAAAAAGGCATAAAAGTACTGTTCCAGGTACTGAACATGATTAAATTTCCCGCGCCCACCCTGGAGTTGAACTCATCAGGCCAGGTGAAATTACACGCTTTGTACTTCTAGTCAGCGTTATTCAAAATAAGCAGATACAATTTCTTCTCCGTTCATTTCTACCAGTACCATGTCTTGCAGCGTGGTAGCCAGTGAATAGCCTACGAAGTCGACGGATAACGGGAAGGACTTATGCTTGCGGTCAACCAGCACAGCGGTCTGGATTTTTTTAGGCAGGTATTTCAGGAAAGGTTTCAGGGCATACAGCATCGTACGACCAGAATTAGCCACATCATCCACCACTACAATTACTTTGTCGTTGAAATCGAGATCTTCAGATACCACTACATCTCCCGGGCTTTGTTTATCGAGGCGTAACTCGATGATATGGGTTTTCAGGGGAGAAATCTGCTCCAGTATAGCGGCAATCTTGTGCGCTACAATCACGCCCCGGTCCCAGATACCAGCCAGAATGATTTCACCGCCATCGCTATTGAGTTCATAAATTTCATAGGCGATGCGTTCAATTTTCTTTTGAATGATATCCTGTGTTAGAATGATGTTCCTGCTTTCCATACCGGCAAAAATAAGCAATTAGCCATTAGGCTGCTGTTATCTCTTAAAAAATCAATACTACATAAATATAGCAGTCGAATGGCCGGCACCTAAAAAAGACATAAATTAGGGAGTCAAATCTGAGATAATGCGAATTGTACAAGAATTATTATTTGTCATCCTGTTTGGGACAGCCGTATACCTTTTCTCCCGAAAGGCCGGCCAGATAAGGAAAAACATCTTGCTTGGACGGGATAAAGACCTGAACGATCATCCCGACCTGCGTTGGAAAAATTTACTCCTGCTGGCATTTGGCCAGCAAAAGATGTTCCGCAACCCACTGGTAGCTGTACTCCACTTTTTTGTGTATGCCGGCTTCCTGATTATTAATATTGAAATACTGGAAATTATCCTGGATGGTATCCTTGGGCAACATCGTTTATTCGTTCCCGTACTGGGAGGTTTGTATCCTGTTTTAATCGGTTTATTTGAGATACTGGCAGTACTGGTTATTACCGGCTGCGCCATATTCCTGGTACGCAGGAATATTTTAAAGCTGAAACGCTTTATCAGCAAAGATCTCGATGGGTGGCCACGTTCCGATGCCAACTACATCCTGATTACTGAAATAGTGCTGATGCTGCTCTTCCTGACCATGAATACCGCTGACCAGGCCTTACAAGCCAGGGGCGCCGCGCATTATATCCCTACCGGCAACTTCTGGATTTCTGGTATGCTTACGCCTGCATTTGCGGGCATGTCTGATGGCACCATCGAAATAATAGAGCGGAGCTGCTGGTGGCTGCACATTGCCGGGGTACTGGCTTTCCTGAACTATCTCCCCTACTCCAAGCACCTGCATATTATCCTGGCCTTTCCCAATGCCTACTATGCCAGCCTGGAACCTAAAGGCGAAATGGAAAATATGCCTGCCGTACAACACGAAGTACAGCTGATGCTGCAACCTGAACTGGCTGCCAATGCACCGGCTTCGGATACTATGCCTAAATTCGGCGCCAAAGATGTAACAGATCTTACCTGGAAAAACTTATTGGATGCCTACAGCTGTACGGAGTGTGGACGCTGTACCGCCGCCTGCCCGGCCAATATCACCGGTAAGCTGTTGTCGCCCCGTAAAATTATGATGGATACCCGCGACCGCCTGGAGGAAGTAGGCCGCAACATCAAAGCCAATAACGGCACATTTACAGACGACAACAAAACACTGTTGCGCAACTATATCACCGAAGAAGAACTGCGCGCTTGCACCACCTGCAATGCCTGTGTACAGGAATGCCCCGTAAGCATCAACCCACTGGATATTATCCTGCAACTGCGCCGCCACCTGGTGATGGAGGAATCCAGCGCCCCGGCGGAATGGACCGGGATGTTCAGCAATATTGAAAATAATATGGCTCCCTGGAAATTCAGTATGGACGACCGGGATAAATGGGCTACAGAATAACCAATTTAAAAAAGATACGAATGCATATAAAAACAATGGCAGAATATGCCGCGAACGGAGAAACCCCTGAGGTCCTTTTCTGGGTGGGTTGTGCAGGCAGTTTTGATCAGCGTGCTCAAAAAATAACAAAAGCATTTGCCACTATATTGGATAAAGTAGGAATTTCCTTTGCCATACTGGGTAAGGAAGAAAGCTGTACAGGAGATCCTGCAAGAAGAGCCGGCAATGAGTTCATTTTCCAGATGATGGCACAGAACAACATACAGCTATTGAATATGTATGGCGTGAAAAAAATTGTGACTGCCTGTCCACATTGTTTTAATACACTGAAGAATGAATATCCCGCGCTGGGCGGCAACTACGAAGTAATACATCATACCAGCTTCCTGCAATCACTCATCGATGAAGGCCGGATTAAAATGCAGGAAGGTGGCTCCTTTAAAGGGAAAAAAATCACCTATCATGATTCCTGTTATCTCGGGCGCGCCAATAATATATATGAAGCGCCCCGTAAAGTATTGGAAACGCTCGACGCCGAACTGATAGAAATGAAACGTTGCCGGAGTAAAGGACTTTGCTGCGGCGCCGGCGGCGCACAGATGTTCAAAGAAGAAGAGAAAGGGACCACCCGGATCAACTTCGAACGCGGACAGGAAGCCGTAGCTACCGGCGCCTCCGTGATTGCGGCTAACTGCCCCTTCTGCATGACCATGCTAACTGATGGCATAAAGGAAGCCGGTAAAGAAGAAAACGTAAAAGTGCTCGACATCGCAGAATTAATCGAGCAAAGCATGAAATAAATTCATTTGCGTAAATTTGCGGTATGAATATGAACAACATCTTCCCTGCAGACTTCTCTCCGGCCTCCAGGGTGTGGATATACCAGAGCAACAGACCATTCAACGAACAGGAGATACTTGAGATAAATGAGCAGCTGCACCAGTTCACTGCCCAATGGAACGCTCACGGCGCACCCGTAAAGGGCTGGGGACAGGTAGTGCTGAACCACGTGATTATTCTCATTGCAGATGAATCCCAGACTACGGTAAGTGGTTGCAGTACAGATAGTTCCGTTAGAATCATTAAAAGCATAGAAAGGCAGTACGGGGTAAATATGTTTGATCGCCTGCTGCTGGGCTTTATCGTAAAAGATAAGGTACAACTCCTGCCGATGGCCCAGGTGCCCTACGCACTGGAAAAAGGCTATATCGATGAAAACACACTCTACCTGAATAATACCGTACTCACTAAGCAAGAGCTGGATACACAGTGGCTGTTGCCGCTGAAAGACAGCTGGGTAGGGAAAAAACTGGCAGCGAAAGCATAGTCAGGTATAAGATATTGAAATGAGGGCGTATCAAAAGTAATTAGATGGCTCTGAGAATTGTATAAACAAAAATTCTCTCCATCAGGTACTCGAATAAAATCGGGAAAAATTACTTTTGACACCCCTCATTTTTATGCTACGCAATTTCTAATTGGGTCAGTTCTTTTCCTAATTCCCGTACTCCTCCTAAAATTTTGTGCACTTGTTTTTCACTTGGTTTTTTGGAGCCGGCAATGTATTGTGATAATAAAGTATAATTCATTCCTATGCGCTGTGCAAAGGCCTTTGCATTTATCTCGCTATAATATTCAAAAAACTGCCTTAAATCGAGGCTTACCACTACATCTTTCTCCGTAACTGGTTTTTGATGTTTGTAAGCCCTGTATTCATTCATAGCCTCTAAAACACGTTGTTTCAGTTCTTTCATGTGCTTGCCTGTAGTACCAACGGGGGTAGACTCAAAATCAGAAGCATAGGCGGAGTATCCGGTAGCTGTTTTTTCAACTACAAATAAGTGTTTTTTCATATTTCGTCGTGATTTTATTTAATTATTTCAATCCTGCCTGTTTTAAAATCCGTATCTCTAATCCTCTACCCATCTCAGCACTTCCATGATCGGGGAAAACTATTTCAATGCCGGGTTTACTTGGATGTATCATAATTAAGTGGCTTCCTTTACCGCTTCTCAATATCTGCCAGCCCGCTCTCATTAATATCCGCTTTAACTCAGAACATTTCATGACATTTACTCATCATGCAAAGGTATATTATAATATACTTTTCAGCAATTAAAAAAGTATATTATAATACACCCATTTTTAATCTTGCTGCCATTCTGTCATTTTGTTGTTTTTATTACTTATTTTTGCCTTCCAAAATTTTTGTCAGGATGCTTGATCTGGAAACTAAAGTGCATGATGAAAGTCGCCAGGGAGAAGCTTATGCTCCCGCCGTGACTGGCACCCAAACATATACTAAAAAATTTTACATTGAAAGCTACGGCTGTGCAATGAATTTCAACGATAGTGAAATTGTTGCCTCCATACTTGGGCAAGAGGGCTATGGCCCTACCCGCAACGCAGAAGAAGCAAGTCTCATTCTCCTCAATACCTGTTCCATCCGTGAAAAAGCGGAACAAACCGTTCGTAAACGACTCACCGAATTCAAAAAACTGAAACGGGAAACACCTGGCATGCTGGTGGGCGTTTTAGGCTGTATGGCCGAACGCATCAAAGGAAAGCTCCTGGAAGAAGAGAAACTGGTTGACCTGGTAGTGGGCCCGGATGCCTATCGCAGCCTCCCTGCCCTGATTGCAGAAGCGGAAACCGGGCAAAAATCAGTGAATGTATTATTGAGCCGTGAAGAAACCTACGGCGATATCAGCCCGGTAAGACTGGATAACAACGGGGTTACCTCCTTTGTGTCTATTATGAGAGGTTGTAACAATATGTGTACTTTCTGCGTAGTACCGTTCACCCGTGGCCGGGAACGTAGCCGCGATGCTTATTCCATCGTACGGGAAGCCCGCGAACTGTTCGACAACGGTTACCGGGAAGTCACACTCCTCGGGCAAAACGTTGACTCTTACTACTGGACCAGTGCCGATGGCAGCGAAACCATCACCTTCGCCATGTTGCTGGAAAAAGTAGCACAGATTGATCCATTGCTCCGCGTACGCTTCAGCACCTCCCATCCGAAAGATATTACCGACGAAGTACTCTTTATCATGCAGCGGTATGAGAATATCTGCAACTATATTCACCTGCCGGTACAAAGCGGCAGCTCCCGTATCCTGCAGCTCATGAACCGTACTTATACCAGGGAATGGTACATGAAGAAAGTAGACCGTATCAAAGAATTGCTTCCTGACTGTGGCCTGTCGACCGACATCATCTGTGGCTTCTGCACGGAAACGGAAGAAGATCACCAGGATACCCTCAGTCTCATGAAATACGCCCAGTACGACCTGGCCTATATGTATTTCTATTCCGAACGCCCGGGCACCCTGGCGGAACGCCGCTATGACGACGATATCCCGGAAGAAGTAAAGAAAAGAAGGCTGGCCGAAGTAGTGGAATTACACCGCAAACATTCACAGGCAGGGATGGAAAGAGAAGTAGGAAAGACCTTCAAGGTATTGGTAGAAGGGACGTCCAAACGCTCTGCCGAGCAGCTTTTTGGCCGCAACGACCAAAACAAAGTCATTGTTTTCCCTAAAGAAAACTTCAAAAAAGGCGACTATGTAATGGTAAAGGTTGAAAGCTGTACCTCTGGTACCCTGATAGGAAAAGCCGTACAATAGCTGCCGGCAGATAACAATGCCGCTATAAATTTAACCATCAAACATATGAACAACCGCTTATGGACATACAGGCTATAAAAAACAGGTTTGGCATTATTGGTAGTAGTCCCGCACTCAACTACGCATTGCAGGTGGCTGTTCAGGTGGCCAACACCGACCTCACGGTACTGATTAACGGAGAAAGTGGGGTGGGTAAGGAAGTATTTTCCCAGATCATTCATTCCCTCAGCGCACGTAAGCACAATCCCTTTATTGCGGTGAACTGCGGCGCTATCCCGGAAGGAACCATCGATTCAGAGCTTTTCGGCCATGAAAAAGGATCCTTTACCGGTGCGGTAGACAGCCGTAAAGGTTACTTCGAAACCGTTAACGGCGGTACCATCTTCCTTGATGAAATCGGGGAAATGCCCATGGGCACACAAGCCCGCCTGTTGCGCGTATTGGAAACCGGTGAATATATCCGCGTGGGTTCCTCCAAAGTACAGAAAACCGATGTACGCGTAGTCGCCGCCACCAACCGTGATTTACTGGAACGTACCCAACAGGGCAAATTCAGAGAGGATCTGTATTATCGGCTCAATACCGTGCCTATCCGCGTTCCCGCCCTGCGCGACCGCAAAGAAGACATTCCCCTGTTATTCAGGAAATTCTCGGTAGACTTCTCCGAAAAATATAAAACTCCTTCTATACAACTGGATGAAGAAGCCCGTAATATACTGGTGAATTATCCCTGGAGAGGTAATATCCGCGAATTGAAAAATATTGCAGAACAGATTTCTGTATTATCGTCAGATAAACTGGTGACAGCCAACGACCTGAAACGTTTCCTTCCCGATCAGCCGGAAGTAAACCGTTTACCAATGTTGGCCGCTCCACAGCAGCAAAACAGCGATTTTGCCAGTGAAAGGGATATACTGTATAAGCTGTTCTTCGATATGAAGAAAGATGTAACTGAGGTAAAGAAAATGTTCTTCGATATCCTGCAGAATCCCAATATGGCACATGCGGCCGAGTATCACCCGGAGAATAATCACGTACTGCATAGTTTCCCTGCCACCACAGATCTGGGCACGCCATCGGGCAGCAACATCGCCACGGCACAACCCATTATCATCTCTGATAATAAAATTGATCATCACGAAGAAGTAGAAGAAACATTGTCTATTGCCGATAAAGAGAAAGAACTCATTGTAAAAGCGCTGAAAAAACATAAAGGCAAACGTAAAGATGCCGCGCTGGACCTGGGTATTTCGGAAAGAACCCTTTACCGCAAGCTCAAAGAATATAACATCGCAGAATAAACGAATTTAATATCAGCACTACAATGATAAAAAGTATTAAAACATGGCTGTCGGTAGCTGTACTAGCGGTATCCGCAGCAGGTTGCAGCGTGAAATATTCTGCTACCGGCGCCAGTATAGACCAGGGCGCTTCTACGGTGAACGTGCGCTTTATTGAAAACAGGGCACCGATCAACAATCCCACTCTGAGCCAGAAACTGACACAGAAACTGCGCGATAAAATCACCTCACAGACCCGTCTGACACAGATCAACGAGAACGCACCGAAGGCCGACTACGAATTCAAAGCTACTATTACCGGGTATTCCTTCTCCAACGCGGCGGTTACCAACGTTGACCAGGCAGCCACCTCCCGTTTGAACGTGACCGTTAACGTAGTATTCATTAAACGTATAGGCGATAAAAAAGGATTTACCCAGTCATTTTCCCGTTCTGCTGAGTTCAAGGCTACCCAGCTGCCCAGCACCGTGGAAAACGGACTACTGGATGATCAGATCATCCCCGGTATCACAGATGATATCTTCAACAGGGCTTTTGCGAACTGGTAACCGGTAACTCATTTTTTATTACATTAGTAACCTATGACGGTAAACAGGATTATATCGCATGTGTTTCTACAGTCTTCCCTGCAACAGGTGGACGAAGCTGTAATGGAGCAACTCGTAGCAGATCACCCTTATTTTGCGGCAGGCAGGCTGTTACTGGCCAAAAAAGTATACCAGCAAACCGGTAATCTTCAAAGCGATGCCGTGAAAAAAGCGCTGTTGTATACCGACCAGCACCATTATGCCTACCAACTGATCACTGGTGACATGCCGGAAAGTACGCACGTTGAAGAAGATGCCACTACCTCTATCGCTGCGGAAATAGCACAAGACACTACCTTACCGGTAGCAGAAGACCGCATTGCACCCGTAATCCCCGAAGATGCCCTGCCACAGCAGGAACCGGGGAATATGATTGCCGCCGTCCACAGCCCTGCAGAAATCCCGGCACCAGAAGCTACTGTTTCCGTCGCACCCGAAGGTATCGTTCCGGAAGAAAACATTGCAGCCACCATCGCCGCGGAAATAGTACAGGAAACTACCTTGCCCGTAGTGGAAGACCGCATTGCACCCATAATTCCGGAAGATGCCCTGCCACAGCAAGACATTATTCACCATACACCGCTTGCCGTGGCCGACTTTGAACAGGATACCAAAGTGCTTCCTGCAAACGCCACCACAGTAATACCCCCTCCTGCACTGGTTGACCTACCGGTAGCGGAAGAAGAAGATCCTTCTCCGGGGCCTATTAAAATATTCCCATTGGCAGTAGATACAACAGAAACGGAACTTACTTTCCAACCTTTATACACCGACGACTATTTCGCTTATAAAAGATTGAAAAATCCGGAAGAAGCTGATGAATTAAGCATACAGCGCGCCGCAGAAATGAAAAGCTTTACTTCCTGGCTGCGGCAGATGAAAGACAACTTTGTGGGTAAAACCAGCAAAGATTGGTACCAGCAGCAACTGCACCGCATTTATGAAGAAGACGAAGAACCGGAAGTGTCTGAAACCGTAGAGAAAATGGCTATGAACTCTATTGTATTCAACAACGACATCGTTTCAGAAACGCTGGCAGAAATCTGGATACGCCAGCATCAATACGGCAACGCGATTAAGATATATCAAAAATTAAGTTTGCTTAATCCCGACAAAAACGCTTATTTTGCGCAAAAGATATTAGAACTAAAGTCACTAACAGACAAAAAATAAACAATAATTTCTATGTTGATAATTTTCGGTATCCTGATCATATTAGCCTGTGTGTTGTTAGGCTTCTTTGTGCTGATCCAGAATCCTAAAGGTGGCGGATTATCCGGCAGCTTCGGTGGTGTTGGTAATCAGGTGATTGGGGTGCGTCAGACTACTGACGTGTTGGAAAAAGGTACCTGGATCCTGGCGATAGTGATCGCATTACTCTGCCTGACTGCTCCTTTTTTCATTGGTAAAACCAGCAAAGTACAACAAATGGCTCCCAGTGCAATAGAAAAAGCAGCTGGTGGTCAACCAGTAGTACCACAGGCTCCGGCTCAGCAACCTGCCGGTGCTCCGGCTCCGGCCCCTGCTCCTGCACAGAAATAAATAACATATTGAATAATAATATTTAAAACCTCGCCGTTAAAAGCGAGGTTTTTTTTAATGGCGACTGACAGAGTATATTGAAAAACCAGCTGATAGCGCGCATTCGCCCCACTCTAATGTCCAACACTATCTATGGCAAAAAAAAGTAAACAACCCAGCTCAAAGTCTGTCTGGATAAGGCGAATACTGGTTATTGCCGGCTGCCTGCTGGCCGGAGCCCTGGTATACATCTCCTATCGCGTATTTGGTCCCAACACCAAAGCTTTTGGCGATAGCAAATATTTCTATGTCCGTACCAACAGCACTTATGCTAATGTGCTGGATGGACTGGAAGAACAAGGCATCATTCGCAACCGCAACAGCTTCAATTGGGTAGCTCAACAGCTGGATTATCCTTCCCGGGTAAAAGCCGGCCGGTATAAGATTAACCGGGGGATGAGCAATTTCGATATCGCCCGCATGCTGCGCTCGGGGAAACAATCACCCGTAGACCTGGTTATCAATAAAATACGCACCAAGGACGATTTTGTCAGGAAGATAGCCAATAACCTGGAAGCCGATTCCACAGTGTTGCGCTCGCTGATGGCCGACGCAGTATACCTCCGTCAGTTTGGCCTCGATACCAACACCGTGATGTGCGGGGTACTGCCTAATACGTATGAGTTTTACTGGAATACCGGCGCGGAAGCCGTCTTCAAAAAACTGGAAAAAGCCAGGATGGCTTTCTGGACGGACGACCGGAAAGAAAAAGCCTCCAAGCTGGGCCTGTCTATCAATGAAGTGACCATACTGGCCTCCATCGTGGAAGAGGAATCGAATAAAAACGATGAAAAGCCGCTGATCTCCAGCGTATACCTGAACCGCTACCGTAAAGGCATGCGCCTGCAGGCCGATCCTACTGTGAAGTTTGCCTTGCAGGACTTTGGATTGAAACGGATAAGGGAAAATCACACCCTGTTCGATTCTCCGTATAATACCTACCGTTATAGCGGATTTCCCCCCGGTCCTATCTGTACCCCGTCAGAAAAAACATTAAATGCCGTATTAAACACACCTGATACAGATTACCTGTATTTTTGCGCCAGATCCGATTTTTCCGGTTACCATGCCTTTGCAGCCACCTACGAAGAGCACCTGGTGAATGCCAGGAAATACCAGGCAGAACTCAATAAAAGAGGATTCTAGCAAACACTATATTATATTTAATTATTCCCTTATTTTAACAGTAATAAACGCTGTTGAAATAAGGGAATAATCAATTTTAAAAAATAAACTTGCCGTTTAAACCCGAAAACATCATTCTACATTCCCGCCCCTACCGCCGGTTGGTGGAAAGGACTAAAACCCTTATCCTGCCCGGATTTGAGGGGTTACCGCTGTATGATGTACTTAAACACTTCGGACAGGAAACCAAAAACAGGGGCCTGGGCGACCGCGCCAGGGCCATCTCTTTCAACTTCCTGCTGGCCATTCCGCCCTTCTTTATCTTCCTCTTTACCCTGGTACCTTATATACCGGTAAAAAATATAGAGCCTACTCTCTATGACCTGGCCCAGGATCTGACACCCAACTATAATACCTACATGATTGTGCGGGGAATGATCCACGATTTCCTGTATACCCACCGTAATGGGTTGCTCTCCATCGCCTTCTTGATGGGTTTCTTTTACTCGTCTAACGGCGTCATGGGCATACTCCGCTCCTTCTCCAAAATACAGGGCGCCGGCTTCCGGAAAAGAAAATGGTGGCAAAACCGGTTAATCGCCCTCCAGCTTACTGCCATATTGGTACTGTTGCTGTTGGTTACCGTAGCGCTCATTATTGCCCAGGGTACCACGCTCCGCTGGCTGTTCAACCTGGTAGGCATTACCAGCGCCCCATTAAGAAATGTGCTCGATATTGCCAGATGGGTAGTGATTGTAATGCTATTTTACTCGGTCAACGCAGTACTCTATCGCATCGGCGCGGCTACCACACGCAAATGGAAATTCATTACCGCCGGCGCTACGGTGGCCACAGTTTGTATGATCCTCGTTACCATCGGCTTCTCCTGGTTTGTTAACAACTTCGGCAACTACAATAAAATCTATGGCTCTATCGGTACCATCCTGGTACTTATGCTCTGGATCTTCTTCAATTCATTCTTTCTCCTCGTAGGCTTTGAGTTAAATGCCAGCATCCGGAGTGTGAGCGACGCAAGACAAGAAGAAAAATCCAGCACTACCCCGCTATCCGCCAGATAGTCAATTTATTACTTTTTTACACTTGATAATTATTTTTATTTTGTAATTTTCTTCTATATCTTGATATGATTATTTGCCAAACACATGCAAATAACTGTCGCATTTACTATATTTAGTCCGGACCTGAAAACCATTTGTTATGATGAAGGCCACCTTTTATTTATCCTGTTGTACTGTACTACTTTCTTCATTTCAACCTGAACTGGAAATACCGTTGGAGCCGGGCGGCTTATTACCTAAATCCGAGCTCAACTGTACGGATGTGTCAGGCAAAGAGATTTCCCTGAATACTGCCAAACAGGAAAACGGGCTGCTGGTGATCTTTTGCAGTAATAGCTGTCCTTATATGCAACGGAATCACGACCGGCTGCGCGAGGTATGTACTTATGCCCGTAAAAACAAAATCGGTGTGGTAATGGTCAACTCCAATGAAGCAGCCCGTAATGACCTGGAATCCTTTGCAGCGATGAAGGAATATGCCATCCGACAACAATTTAGCTGGTATTACGTGGTGGATAAGAAAGCCGTGCTGGCAGATGCCTTTGACGCCAATCACACCCCTGAATGCTTTTTATTTAATAAGAATAGCCGCCTGGCCTATAACGGAGGGATTGATGATAGCCCGGGAAATGCCGATGCAGTAAAAACACGGCTGCTTCATAATGCCATTAATGACATGCTGGCCGGAAAACCGGTAGCAGTAAATACTTCCCATAGCCTGGGTTGTAATATAAAGCGCAACCTATAAGGGGTACAAACTGTTTTGAAGGCAGCTATTTTGCACGGCTGGTGCAAAACAGCTGCTTTTTTATTGCTTTTATTGTCCTACCAGGAACACCGCGTTGCCGAACAACAACTTACCGTTTTCCCAGAAGCTTCTGAATAATGGGTTATCTGCCAGGATAATCAACTGACCACTGCCCATTTCCTTCACCCCAAACAGTAATCCGTCTTTCAGCTGCGCCCGGGTATCTGCACCCACAAAACCACTGAGGTAACTGTCTTTCTTCAATACGCCTACATTCCAGCCGCCATTTTCAATGAAATCATACAAATGGGCATCCTGCTTTAGGGTATAATAGTAAGGGCCATAGCCAAATGCCAGCGGATGGGTAGTGTCCAGCTGCACTTTATAAATAGCGCCTGGAACAAACTGGCGGATACTCTCTCGTTCCCTATTGGCGTAGGGCTTCAGGATATCGTAGTTATTGACAGGGGCAACTTTTCCCTTATCGTCCTTCTGTTCTTCTTCTTTTTCTTTTTCTTTCTTCAGTTTTATGCCCCAGTCCAAACCGGCCAGTCCCACCGCAGCACCCTCGATGGTAATAAGTTTACCGCCATTGTTCACCCATTCTTTCAAGCGCTCTGCAGCAGCCTTATCACTGAATAATTTATAGTTGCCTTCCGGTAAGATCAGGACATCGGTCTGATCCCAGTTGACATCTCCTAAATTTCGTTCATTCACTACCGTTAGAGGATAATCCAGCTGTTGCTCAAAGAAATGCCAGATTTCCCCTGTGCCCAGTGAAGAAACGCCGTCGCCGGTCAGCAACATTACGCTGGGCTTTTTGATGAACCGGATTTTATCAGAACCAAAGTCAGTTCCCTTATCTACAAATCCGCTGGACACTGCGTCGAGGGAGATTTTGAAACGATTGGCCTGTGAGGTAATAAACTGGTCGAACTGGTCGCCACGGGTGGAATTACCGGAACGGGTGATGATCAGCGTACCGGCAGAGAAGTCCTTTCCACCAACGCTAAAAGGCGCCTCTGTAAAACGTACTTTAATATCATGCTGCAATAACGCCGACAGGAACTTCACGTCACGTACGCTGTTCCATTGGGCCAGGTAGGCATAAGGCTTCTGGGCCGATAACGGCGTGTTGTTACGTATAGTTGCCGTGGTGGCCGCTGGTGTAAGCGGCTGTTTTACGGCATAGGAAGTGAGCCCGTAAGCATAGGGCAGCGCCCAGGCAGTAATATCATAGGTTACGGAATCTGTCAGGTGAGATACTGGCTCAAACAGTACCCGCAGCATATTGGAGTGAGGCTGAAAGGCGCTGATCACCAGGTCTTCTTTATCGATGGTAAAGGACTCCGTTTTGCCGGTGAAATAGTTAAATCCACTGGCACTGCCTGTATTGGCGCCATAGCCTACTTCAATATTATTCCGGCGCAGGAGATCGGCCAGCGCATTCAGCTTTTCAGTGTTGCCGTTGGCTTTCACCACATAGGCTTTATAGCCTCCCTGCGGCGTTTTCTGGGCTGTCTGAAAATAATGGGCATATTCCGTGATGATCTTTCCGGCTTGCAGGGAAGCTACTTCAATGGTAGACATCCCCGTGGTAAAATGATGTGCAATACGATCAGATAAGGTCAGGGTATCGCCATCTCTCTTCAGCACAGCCACACCTGCCCTTCCGCTGCCCCCCTGTTCATAGGTCATGCCAATAGCTCCGTTATACATGGGATAAGTGTCGCCATAGCTGGGATAGAACAAGTCGAAACGCTCCCTGGTAAAGTACAACCAGCCCTGCTGATCAAAATATTTTGCATTATTGCGGCCTATCAACACCTGTATTTCCCGCTGCCAGGGCGTAATGGCATCATGGAACGGTTCTGCTGCCGGCGCGAAATAATAAGGTGCTTCTATTTCCTGCTCGTGAAAGTCAACGTGGAGTTGGGGCATCCATTGGTTGTATTTCGCGATCCGTTGTTGCGATTCTTTCTGTGTTTGCCAGGCCCAGTCGCGGTTTAGGTCAAAATAGTAGTGATTGGACCTTCCACCGGGCCACGGCTCATTATGCTCGCGGGACCAGGCGTATACATTGGGTTTCACCGCGCGGGTAGCATTATAAAAATTCACGTATCGCTCCCTCCCATCTGGGTTCAGGCAGGGGTCAATAATGACTACGGTATTTTTCAGCCACTGCTGCGTTTGTGCATTGGCGTTATTCACCAGTTCATAGAGCGTTTGCATCGCCGCTTCTGTAGATACGGCTTCATTACCGTGTACATTGTAGCTTAGCCATACAATAACCGGCTCCTCTCCGTTGCTGCTGCCGCGGGCATTGGAAAGATCAAGGCTATGCTGCCGGATTTCTTCCAGGCGGCCAAAATTTTCCGGGGAGGCTACAATGGCCATCATCAGGGGCCGGCCTTCGTAAGTGGTGCCATACTGTTCCAGCTTTATATTTTTAGCGGTAGCAGCTACCTGCCTGAAATAGTCGAGTACCCGGTAATGAGGAGTAAACTGAGCCCCCAGGGGATAGCCGAGGAATTGATCCGGAGTAGGTACCTGGGCATGGGTATAAAGAAAGCCCAGCATCACGAACGTCAATAAAACGAGTCTGTGCATAGAAAGCCTGATAATTAGACACGTAAGGTAGGAATTGTTTTCCGGTTATGGCTGTTTGAATGAAGGTTTCCCCTGTTCTCAGGATGATAAATTTCCTATAGTTCGGCGCTTATCTTAATTTAGCTTCAAACACGATACCCATGCGTTTCCTGATCCTGCTCGGACTGGCGGTGTGTACCTGGCAGACCGGCCGTGCCCAACAACCCATAGATGATCTACATCCTTTCGATTATACGATTGAGAAAGACATCAAAGTATTGCATGGTGCTGTAGTATCAGCACATCCCCTGGCCAGCCGGGTGGGCGCCATGATACTGCAACAGGGTGGGAATGCCATCGACGCCGCCATTGCCACCCAGCTGGCGCTGGCAGTGGTATACCCCGGCGCCGGTAACCTTGGCGGCGGTGGATTCCTCGTGGGGCATCTGAAAAATGGACGCAATATAGCTATCGACTACCGCGAAACCGCCCCGGCTAGCGCCAGCAGGGATATGTATCTCGACTCAGCAGGCAATCCCATTACCCAGCTTAGCCTGGATGGACACCTGGCGGCCGGCGTCCCCGGCACCGTAGCGGGACTCTTTACTTCCATGAAATACGCCAAACTGCCTTTCTCCAAACTAATAGCTCCTGCTATCCGGCTGGCAGAGAAAGGATTCGTGATCACAGCAGCCGAGGCCAATGGGCTAAACGCCGCCAGAGCCGATTTCGAAAGACTAAATACCAGCAAAACAGCATTCGTTAAAGATCAACCCTGGAAAGCAGGCGATACCCTGATTCAGAAGGAGCTGGCACATACGCTCACGCTTATACGCAATAAAGGCGCAGCCGGGTTTTACCAGGGTGAAACTGCCGCTAATATCGTAGCAGAAATGAAAAGAGGCCATGGTATCATCTCCCTCCAGGACCTGAAAAACTACAAGGCCCGTGAAAGAGACGCCGTAGCTTTTAACTACAAAGGCTATACGATTGTAACCATGCCTCTGCCTTCCAGCGGAGGCATTTGCCTGCAACAGCTGATGGGGATGGTGGAAAACTATCCGTTGTCGCAATGGGGCTTTCAATCCCCACAGTCTGTACAATTGATGGTGGAAGCAGAACGCAGAGCCTACGCCGACCGTGCACAGTTCCTGGGCGACCCCGACTTTGTGAAAGTACCAGTAGCAAAATTGACCAACAAAAAATACCTGGCCGCCCGCATGCAAGACTTCACGCCAGGCAAGGCCGGTTCCAGCGATAAAACCAAAGCTGGCGTACTGCCAGAAAGTGAAGAAACTACCCATCTAAGTGTTATCGATGAAGACGGGAATGCCGTGGCGGTAACCACTACGCTCAATGGCCACTTCGGTAGCAGAACGGTAGTGGGCAAATCCGGCTTTTTGCTCAATAACGAAATGGATGACTTCAGCGTAAAACCCGGCGTACCTAATATGTATGGCCTGGTAGGCACCGAAGCCAACTCCATTGCACCATCCAAGCGCATGCTCAGCTCCATGACGCCTACCCTGGTATTACAACAAAACCAGGTGCTATATTCTCTCGGTACTCCCGGAGGGTCTACCATCATCACGTCTGTCTTCCAGGCATTGATGAACACCCTGGAATTTGGTATGTCGCCGGCAGATGCCATTAATAAGCCCAAATTTCACCACCAGTGGCTACCGGATGAAATTGCCGTGGAAAAAGACTTTCCCGACAGCACCATCCAGGCGCTGGAAGCCATGGGATATAAAATTAATAACCGTGGGCCCATAGGCCGCACCGAAATCATTAAAAGAGCTCCTGAGAGCCGCTTTCTGGAAGCATCCGGCGATAAACGGGGCGATGATAGTGCGGCAGGATACTAAATCAATAACACCCAAATACCTTTTTTATGTCCTTCCAATCCATCTATCTGCAAAGCGTATTAAACCGGCTGGAAACCCACCGGCAGCTGGGACAGAAAACCATTGAAAGATTAGATACCGCGCAACTGCACTGGCAACCTGCTGGAGAACCCAACAGCATTGCTCATATTATACAACACCTGCATGGTAACATGCTATCGCGCTGGACCGATTTCCTGACAACCGATGGGGAAAAGCCCAACCGGGACCGGGACCAGGAATTTGAAGAACACGATACCACCGCTGCCCAACTGCTGGAACAATGGAATGAAGGCTGGGACTGTATGATGAATGCGATCCGCAGCCTGCAGGAAAGTGACCTCGACAGAACCGTTTTTATCCGCAATGAACCGCATATCGTAGTAGATGCCATCAATCGCCAGCTGGCGCATGTACCCTACCACGTAGGCCAGATCGTATATATCGGCAAAATGATCCTCCAGGATAAATGGCAAAGCCTGTCTATCCCCAAAGGAGGATCGGCCGCCTTTAACAAAGCAAAAACAGGGAATAAATAATTCATGAAAATACGTATAGTCCTGTCCGTTATATCCGCCTTAGGACTGATGGCAGCCTGCAAGAGCCAACAGAACAATGAACTGTTAATGAATAAAAAGTGGCGGGTATATGACGTAAAAGTGCCGCCCGACGCGCCTATCAGCAACACCCAGTACATCCAGGCAGAAGATCTTAAAAAGACCTACTACCGGGATGCCTACTACCAGTTTCTGAAAGGAAATGTTTTCGTAGCTACCATTGCCGGCAGATCGGATACCGGTAAATATTTTATACTCAGTAATGGCGCCATGATTTCTGTTACCGCTAAAAACGGTGACCGGAAAGTGGAGAACCTGGTCACCATTACGAAGTTAACCGACAATTACTTCGATATGAAAGTAACCTCGACTGATTTCCAATTTATCCTTTGTACCAAAAAAGAATAAAGCCAGATGCAGTATACAGATCATACGCCCGGCAGAACCACCTTACTGGAAGGCCGGACCTGTTTGTTTTTTTCGGGATTTGCTTACCTGGGGTTGCACCAGCAGCCTGCCTTTAAGGCATTGCTGGCACAGGGAGTGGAAAAATATGGCACCGTTTTCCCGTCCTCCAGGGCTGGTAACTTACGATTATCCTTATATGAAGAAATAGAACATGCGCTTTGTACACTGCTGCACCTGCAGTCGGCCGCCGTATTTTCCTCCGGCTTCCTCGCCTCCCAGGCGGCCGTGCATTATGCGCTCACCTGTGGAAAACCACTATATGCGCCGGATACGCATCCTGCGTTGTGGGGACTGCCGGCCGCGCTTCCCCTCGTAACCCGGGAAGAGTGGATCCGCCAAACAATTGAACAGGTAAACAGTCACCCCGATCATACCTTTGTGATTATCACCGACGCCGTGAACCCGCTGACCAGCACGCTGCACCCTTTTCAATGGCTGCAGGAACTGGAACGCAAAGTGCTGGTGGTAGCCGACGACTCCCATGGTATAGGAATACTGGGCCCCGCAGGACAAGGCAGTATTCACTTTATGCCGAAAACGCCTCATGTGCGTTACCTGCTCACCGCCTCCCTGGCTAAAGCTTACAGCATACAAGGCGGCGTGGTAGCCGGATCATCCGCAGATATTATGGCCTTAAAAAAGAGTCCTCTTTTTGCAGGAAGCACTCCTATGATGCCCGCCAATGCCCATGCCTGGCTGCATGCAGGGGAACTGATACAAAAAATGCGCAAACTGTTATTACTGAATATTACGCATATGCTGCAAACCTTGTCAGATCTTCCGGTGCATAATCCGCATGGGTTACCGGCATTTATCCTGCCACCGGGAGAAGCATTGGTAAAATCGCTGGAAGACCGCGATATCATTATCTCCAGTTTTCCTTACCCCCAGCCACAGAGTGTACCCGTGAACAGAGCCGTGGTATCTGCGTTGCATTTGCGGGAAGATATCAACACGCTACACCAGTTCCTAAAAGAAATTGTCTGAACCAGGATCACTCCCGGTTCAGACAATCTATACGCCATAACGGTATCCTTATCAGATATGCGTTACTTTCGGCAGTTTTATTTCTACTACATATACGCCTGCTTTCATCAAACGGAAGGCAAACAGCGGATTGGCGCTACCAATCTTACTGGTTAAAGCCGGATCCACCTTTAAAAAAGCGGAAGGAACACGATAATACATCAGGTAATTCCAATTGGTACCTCCACTGGAATACTTGCTCAGTGGAAACGGTGCAATTTCAAAATTACAGATCATCGCGGTATCCGTATACTGAATAGGGTGGAACCTGGCGTAGTTTTCGAAGCGGGGCCGGTCGCCGCGCTTGATAATTTCTCCTTTATTCGGGTTAAATGGCTTTCCATTCTTATCCGTAATTTTCAGAATCACAGATGCACCACTTTCATTCACACGGGTAATGGTCATCGTAGGCGCTCCCATGGGTATAGTAGCAGAGCCATCATCGGGGAAGAAATTACAATTGGCTGTTGTTTCCGTTATCAAAGGCGGATCGACGGTAGTCATGGTAGCAATATTCTTGTACACCTTAGATCCTGCCACATTAGATACCTGGATATCATACTCATAAGTAACACCCAATGGTAAACTATCTGTGGCCCCATTGAATATGAACTGGCCACTTGTCAAAAACACAAATGGTTTCAGGTTTTTAAGGGTACGCTTCTTATTCACCTGCTCGATGGTGGTATCAACGGCAGGATCTACCGATGCCGTGTATACGTATACCGGGTACTCCTTAAAAAATTCATCTGCATGTTTTTTGGTATCTGCCCTTCTCACATCCAATAAGGTAATGGTCATTGGCTGCGTAGTCCCGTCGGCCAGGATGGCATTAGTTTTCTGGAAAGGGTTACCCCGTTGTATCGTAAGAGGATTATCAGGCACATAGAGTCCATCACTCAAAAAACCTTCATCGATCTTTTTACATCCTCCCATGAGCACACCCAGCAGGATAGCAGGTCCCAGTAATTTTTTCAGGCTATATTTTTCAGACATACTTTTAAGTTTTTTGATAAATGACTATTTCCAGTAAAAGGCATGTTTGTTTTCCAATACATGCAACACGCCCGTAGTGGTGATAATGCCAGTAGTTTGCAGGATGTTTGTTTTGTCCTTATCACCGTCGGGGTAACCATCAGGCAGCGGATCCGGATCCAGGCCATTGATGATTTTAGCTATCGACAGGTAACGCACTCCTGAAGAAAGTATATCGGAATAGTCGCCTGATTTTACCTGCTTGAAAGCAAAGCTCTCTCCCACTTTATTCTTATACACCTGGGCTTCCAGTGATAAGTCTGCTCTTACAATCTTGCCGTCGAACATATAAGCCATCAGGGAGTCGCGCAGTTCAGGTGCTTTCAGGCTATCGATGGTGTATTTAACGTTCTCATCGTTTGTAGCTTTTTGCAACTGGATCGTCCGCAATGCCAGGAACGTTTTAATAGAATAATCGGTAGGTGCAATAAAAGTAATATTGCTATTTACCGTTTCCTTTAAACCGGCTTTATCGATCAGCAAAATCAGTGTATCAAACAGCGGATTCGCCTTCAGGTAATCGTAAGTGGTCATTGGTGTATGATCATTGGTGGGACTGCCTCCAATAAAGTGGTCATCCTTTTTACAGGCGGTAAACAACAACGCCAGCAACAGCATAGCCCATCCGCCCCGGGTAGTATATATTTTCAGTTTGTTCATGTAAATACGTTTGTAAGATTTTAAAAGCTATTTCACTTTGCCCAGCCAGAAACTGTTTTGGGTAATCACGTTGTTATTGAGAAACAGTACTCTTCCTACCGGCCATTTCCAGCCATCGGCATCAAAGCGGCTCTGCGGGAATATGCCACCACCATTCAGATCCTGGTTGGTCAGGAAACCGGTCCGTACCAGGTCATACCAACGTTGGCCTTCGCCATACAGCTCGCGGGAACGCTCGCGGAGCACTTCCCATTTAATGTTGTCGATATCATCGGCAGTACGTGGAGTCGCTTGTGCACGGGCTCTTACGGTATTGATATCCTGCAGTGCAGCACCTTCATTACCCTGATCGGCATAGGCTTCGGCACGCAGCAGCAATAAGTCTGCATAGCGCAACAACATAATATTGGCATCTACTGATGCACCGCTGTTGTCGCCCGGATTTTTATAACTGATATTTTCCCGGTTAGGACCTGCAAATTTACACAGGATCACATCATAGGCATTGCTATTGTCAGTTAACCCGGAGAAGAAATAATTGGTACGTACATCGGAAGAAGGCACGTCATACAGGGAGTAGATCAGGTCGAGATTTACCACATCTACTTTGGAGCTTTTATTATAGATAAAAGGCGCCTTCATCAGGCTATAATAAAAACCGGTTTGTATTTGTTGCTCGCCGTTAGCAGCCTGCATGTTAATCTCGAAGATACCTTCGTTTGATTTTCCGTGGAACACTTTCGGATAGTTCGCATAAGGCTCCAACTGGTACATACCGCTGTTTTCCACAGAGTCAACCGCCGCAATAGCGTTGGTAACATCAGAAATCACCTGTCCTTTATTCAGGAAATTTTTCCACATATACACATGTGCCAGCAACCCAAAAGCCGCGCCTCTGTTTGCTCTTACCGCTCTTTCTGTACCGGATTTATACTCCCAGGGCAGCAGGCGGATCGCATTTTTCAGATCGCTTACGCAGCTATCCAGGATGGTCTTTTCGCTGGTTCTGGGAATGTTGGTGGAATGTGCGGGGTCAGCATCATATTGAAATACCGCCGGTACATCGCCCCAGATACGGGCCATATAGAAATAAGAAAATGCACGCAGGAAATACGCCTCTCCCAGGAAACGGTTACGGGTACGGGTAGGGTTGTCCGTAAACTGGTTATCGGGGATGTTGGGAATATTATGCAACATAATATTCGCCTGGGTAATTATTTTGTAGTACGGCGACCAATCGTGATATTTATCCAGGTAAGAACCCAGGAAATCGGCATTGCTGAATCCATCTCCGCCCTTTACCAACGCTCTTACATCGTAGGTGGTATAGTCTGCGAACTCGAATGCCGGCAGTGAACCATACGCAAAATGCGACATGCTCTGGTCCCAGTCTGTATTGGTGGTTAAGGCCCGGCGCAATAACGCATATCCACCGGCTGCCCCCTGCTCTGCATCCCGCTGGTTTTGCCAGAAAACATTGCTATAAGGCGAGTTAATCGGATCCTGGTTTAATAACTTGCGGCAAGACACCAATGGCGATAGCATCAGCCCCGCTGCCATCACTGTAAATATATTTTTAAGACAATTCATATCAACTTCTTTTTAAAATTAAAAACCAACATTTACGCCCAATGTGAACTTCCTTGGAATGGGGTATCCACCACCGGTGTAAGTACCTTTCTCATCCACCGCTTCCGCATCGGGTACGCTGGATTTCTGGAACATTTTCACGTTGTCGATCACGCCGTAAATCTGCAACTTACTGAGTCTTGCGCGTTGTAATAATTTAGGCCCTACGGTATAAGAGAGGTTCAGGTATTTGATACGGGCATAAGAACCGTTTTCCACAAAGGCAGAAGAAAATGGTAAGAACTGGTAGTAATAATTCTGGCTATAAGGGATTACCTGCGCATACTTGCTTTGGTCACCCTCTTTATGCCAGCTGTCGATGGAAGCAGGGTCAATAGCTGCTACATCTGCATAACGGTTGGTTAATGCCTCCAGCCTGTCGGACATGTATTTATTATAGATATCACGTTTCAGGGTAAAGGTCATATATACCTGCAGGCTCCAGGGGCCATACATAAAGGTATTGGTAAAACCGCCGGTGCAACCCGGGTTAGGATTACCTGCACGTACTTTATCATTCCAGTCCCATACGTCGTAGTCGCCATTCTGATCTACCCAGATAAAATCACCCGGTTGCACAGTATGGTTACCATTCCAGTAGGTCAATTTCTCACCAGTATAAGGATTGAAAGGAATATCTTTTGCGGTACTGTATACGCCCTTGTTCTGCATCAGGTAAAACTCGTTGATCGCTCTTCCTTTGGTCAGGATATAGGTCATACCGGTATTATTATCAGGTACTACGAGATCACGGTTGCCATTAGGCAATGCCACAATCTGGTTTTTGATGAAAGAGAGAATCAGGGTAGAGTTCCACTGGAACTTGCTGTTAGCCGGCATAATACGACCTTGTACGGTAAATTCCACACCGGTGTTACGTACATCTACCGCGTTGGTGTTAACTTTATTATACCCGGTAGTGGCAGGCAGCATCAGGTCGAACAGTTTGCGGGAAGTGCCGCGGTTGAACGCATCTGCTGTAACATTCAGACGGCCGCTAAAAAAGCTCGCATCAATACCGATATTAGATTGCAGCGCCTGTTCCCAGGTTAACCCATTCTGTGCTACCCCGTCGCTAAAGTTGGGTGTTACTGCATTCACTCCGTTGTAAGTACCGCCATTAGACCCTCCGTAGGTTCCCTGGTTGATGCTGTAGGTATTGAATGGCAGGTAATAACCAGCAGGCAAACTACCGGTAACCCCGAAGCTACCGCGTATTTTGAGGTACTCTACCCACTTTTTCACCGGCGCCATAAACGGCTCTTCGGAGATATTCCATCCGGCGGAAACAGAAGGGAAGTATCCCCATCTGCTGTCCTTACCAAAACGGGAGGAAGCATCTGCGCGGTAAGCAAGTGACAACAGGTATTTTTCTTTATAATCGTAGTTCACGCGGGAGAAGAAAGACAGCAGACCGGCAGATTGATAATTGGATCCGGAAATCAGGTTTCCGCCAGCATCATAGAACGCCAGGTAGTTTGGAACAAAGCCCTGTACTACTTTCACGTTGTCGTTGCTCAATGCACCTGCACCGATACCGGTGTATTCATTCTTCACACTATTGATGGTGTTACCCAGCAACACGTTGAGGTGATGATCATTGTTCACTATGTTGGTCGTGTAACTCAGGGTGTTATCGAGGTTCACGTTTTCATAGCGCGACTTACTGCTTTGTGCATAAGACAGGCCTGCTACATTGAGTGCTCCCGGTCTGAAAATATCGCGGGAGTTCACGCTCGACTGTATAGAGCCCGTAGAAGCAAAACGCAGCTTTTTACTGAAATCGTAGTTGAGCGTTACACTGGCAGTGATATCGTCATTGATATTTTTATCTCTTCCATCGGTAAAGTCGCCTACGTAGTTTTTCTTATCTAAATCTGAAAGGTTAAAGAGAGAAGATAAGTACTGTCCGCCGCTCAGCGGGATCACGTCTTCACCAGGTGCTGTACCGCGGCCCCTGGATCTATCGCCGCGGCTCAGGCGGAACAGGGAGCTAACATTCAGCTTAGTGCTCAGCTTCACGCCCATGGCAGCAGACACCGTGTAGCGTTTAAAGCCGGTCCCTTTAATGGTACCTTCTTCATTGTAGTAGTTGCCGCTAATACGGTAGTTGGTCATGTCGTTGGCGCCGGCTACAGAAAGATCATAGTTCTGTATCAGGGCTTTCTGGTAAAACAGGTCCTGCCAATCGGTAGCTCCTGTGAAAGCCGGATTGAGACTGTCTGTCAGCAGCATAGGTATTCTGATGGCCAACTGGTCATAGCTCAGGTTCTTTTGGAGGAAATTCATTTTAAACTGCCTTTCTTCCGCGCCGCCAAATACTTTTTCGAAATTAGGCTGCTGCACTAAACCGGTATATGCGGAAACGTTTACCTGTGGTTTACCAGGCTTTCCGCGTTTTGTTTTCACGATCACCACGCCGTTGGCGCCACGGGAACCGTAGATAGCTGCCGCAGATGCATCTTTCAGGATGTCGATCGATTCAATATCGTTAGGGTTAATACCGGCGATATAGTTGGTACCGGTGTTATCAAATGCAGCCGCATCATCCATAGAAATGGGAATATCATCGATCACAAATAAAGGCGAGCTCAAAGTGCGGGCAGCAGAGGCGTTGCGGCTAATGGAAGTATTTCCTCTCACCACAAAAGATCCACGTACACCAGGTTCACCGGTAAAGTTTTGTACGTTCAATCCCGCAGCACGGCCTTGTAACAGCTGGTCGAAGCTGGGAGAAGGCAGGTTTTCAATTTCCTTTCCTTTCACGCTGGAAACCGCGGCTGTTACGGTTTTACGCTTTACTTCCTGGTACCCGATCACCACTACGTCTTTCAGACTTTTAGCATCGGGTTTTAATGAAATGGTGTAGGAAGTATTACCCGTGAGGACGATGGTTTGCGTTTCAAAGCCTATATAGGAGATGGAGAGCTTGCCAGAGTTACCTCTTAACGTCAGGGTGAATTTACCATCTGGTGTAGTAGCGGCCCCATTGTTGGTCCCCACTTCTTTCACAGATACACCGGGTAGTACAACCCCCTTGTCATCTTTAACAGTACCGGAGATTTTTCGCTCCTGGGCCCATACCTGCAGGCATAGCAGTCCCATTAGCGCTAGCAATAGCAACTTTTTGTGCATAGATTCTGGTTTAATAAATTAAGCTGGAATTATCAGATGGGTTGATAACTACCTTTTGTTCACTGGAAATCGTTTATTGTTTTTTTTGTTTTTCGGTTGACAGTCCTGAAATGTTATTCACTTATTAACGTTCACGGGAAATAATCTTCTTCTTTTGAAATTTGTGTAAGAATGTCATTATCGATCCTGGTTAATGTTACTGATATTAATGCTCGTAGGTATTGTTCACTTATTAATGCACGTTGATAATAACTGTCTACTTTTTTGGTTGATATTACCTCAATTGTTCACAGTTCCGGGGGGGAAATTAGAAATGTTAAAATTTTCTTAATAGGTAATGGGGTAATTATTGACAATACCGTGACGAAGTGAATTACTATACCAATATTGCTCCGGGCAGAATAAAGCACATGATAATCAATAAATTAAAAAATACTCATTTATCATATCAAGACATAGAAGATGAAAATAAAATCATAATACGGTAAAATAACACCATCACAAAGATACATACAAGACAATCCGGTGATAAAAACTTATCATGCATTTTACCCATACAAATATTGATCACCAGCGCCAAAAACAGCTTTACTCACTGTTATCTATATACGAAAAAAGCACCCGTCATTACGTTGTTTAAACGGGAAATCTATCTTATTTATTGGCTTGTTGCCAAGGACTGGCAACTATTAATTATTTTTGCCGGATAAACTTTAGGCGCCTGAAAAAAGTACGGAAAATATTATCTGTCGTGTTACTCTGTTTGTTAGGCCTTGTCATCCTGATCGGAATACTGGTAAACATCCCGGTGGTACAGAACTTCCTCGTAGGGGAAGTGACCAGCCGTTTATCCGAACAGTTGAAAACAAGGGTACAAATTGACCGTGTAAAGTTTCAGCTGTTCAATCATATGCAGCTGGAAGGCGCGCTGATAGAAGATCAACACCGTGATACCCTGTTGTATGCCGGCAAATTACAGGTACGCATTACCGACTGGTTCTTTTTCCAGGACAAGCCGGTGATTAAGTTTATAGGGCTGGAAAACGCACAGGTCAACCTTCTCCGTTCCCGCAAAGACTCTGTGTGGAACTATCATTTCCTGGAAGAAGCGTTCTCCGGTCCAACAGATACCAGCCATACGCCCAGCAAAGGCATTTCGCTGGACCTGAAAAAAATAGACCTCCGCAATATACAGTTCAACCAGGTAGACGCCTGGGTAGGTGAAGATATGAGGGCCTCCGCCAAGCGCATTTACCTGGATGCCAAAAACCTCGACCTTCAAAAACATAATATCGATATCCAGGAGCTCACCCTCACCTCACCTGCTTTTATTGTGAGCAGTTATGCGTCTTCCCCCCTGCGCCACCGCCGACGCCCTGCTCCGGGCACCAACCCCGTGGATAGTAGCCAGATCAATGAGCTCCGGTGGAACAGTGCTAACTGGAAACTTATTATAAAAGAGATTAATATCAAAAACGGGATTTTTGGCGTCGATAATCCCGACGATACCACCAAAATTGAAGAAGGCTACTTTGCGCCACATCATATCCGCTTCAATGATATCAACCTATCCCTCACCAATACCAGCCTGGTAAAGGACAGCGTGATAGGCGACCTTACCCTGCGCACCAAAGAGCGCAGCGGCTTTGAAGTGAAGAAACTGAGCAGCCGATTTAAAATGTCGCCCGTAGAAATGGAGTTCTCGCAGCTCGACCTGGAAACAAACCGCAGTCATATTGGCGACTACTACACCATGCAATACAGCGATATCAGTGATATGAGCAATTATATCGACGATGTGTTCATGCAGGCGCATTTTAAAAACTGTAAGCTGTCATCCGACGATATTGCCTTTTTTGCCCCGCCTCTCTCCTCCTGGAAAAAAGAAATTATCCTCAACGGAAAGGCCCGGGGTCCGGTAAGTAACCTGAAGGCATCAGAAATAGACCTCAGCGCCGGCAATACCACCCGCCTGAAAGGAAGCCTGGAAATGCGCGGCCTGCCGGACATCTACGAAACATTCATCGATTTCCATACCGACGAACTGGTCACTACTGGCAAAGATGTGATGCAGATCATGCCTATCATAAAAGACGTCGTTAATACCGTTCGCATCGACCGGTTGTCCAATATCCATTTTCAGGGAAGCTACACCGGCTTCATCAACGACTTTGTGGCCTATGGCCAGTTTCAGACCAACCTGGGAAAGCTCAACTCCGATCTGAACTTTAAAACCAGCAGGGATATACCGGTGTACTCCGGTAGCCTCAAGGCCAGCAACTTTGATATAGGCAGCCTTTTCGACAACGATAACCTCTCCACCGTTTCCCTGGATGCCAAAGTAGACGGCGCCGGCTTTAACTTTAAAACGCTCAAAGCCAGTGTGGATGCCAACATCCAGGAAATTGCCCTATTCGGCTACAATTATCGTAATATCAAAACCAAAGGGGAAATGAGCCGGAAATTTTTCAATGGCTCCCTCACTGCCAATGATCCCAACCTGGATATGGACTTTGCCGGTACCATCGACTTTAACGAGGCCCTCCCCGTATTTAATTTCAATTCAGAAATCCGTAAAAGCGACCTGAAAGCACTGCACCTCACAGAAGATTCCGTTACCCTGCAGGCCAAGCTGGATCTCAACTTTAAAGGCAGTAACATCGACAATTTCGATGGAAGCGCCCGGATGTATGAAGTATCGGTGTTCAAAGACAACCGGCGACTGGAGTTCGACTCCCTTAATGTACTGTCGCATATCGTGGATAATAAAAAAGTACTGGAATTTGCCGGCAGTGAAATCAGCGGGTTTGTAAAAGGACAATATAGCTTCCTCCAACTACCCAATGCCTTTCACCTGCTGCTGTATAAATATTATCCCAGCTATTTCAGTCCACCGGCACAAACCAATATCAACCAGGACTTCACCTTTGCCTTCAACCTGGGAGACGTGGACAAACTGTTGAAAGGGTTTACCAAACAGTTTACCGGCTTTAATCAAAGCCGGGTCGACGGCGCCCTGAATACCATGAACGGCGGCAACCTGGCACTGAATATCAACATACCGGAAGCCGGCTTCCAGGGTTACCATGTACAGGATTTACAGGTAAAGGGAGAAGGTAATTTTAATAAGGTCAATATCAGCACCAGTATTGGTAAAATATTGTCCGGTAAGAATGTGATGTTTGAAAATCCCGTGATACTGGCCAGCTCCGGGCATGATACCTCCTATGTGAAAGTAGACCTTTCCGCAGAAGACACGTCATCCCTGGATGGCTTTTATGCCCGTATCATCACTGTAGCGGAAGGGGTGAAAGTCAATTTCCTCAACAGTGCCTTCACCGTTAACGAGCGCCAGTGGAACGTAACACCCGGCAATGAAATTTACTGGAGCAAACACTTTCTCACAGTAAAAAATTTCCGCATTACCCGCAATGATCAAAGCGTTACCATAGAAACGAATGAGTTTAACCCGGATGAGTCGAAGTTCATCGTTACCCTTAAAAACCTGAACCTGGCCGACGTTATTCCCGCGCAACTCATTACTACCCGCATTGAAGGGATTACAGACGGTACCATCAATATTGCGGATCCAACCGCCAACCTGGACATTAATACCGCATTGAGAACCCGGGAGCTGCGCATAGACAACGATTCTATCGGGATCGTGAATGTAGATGGCTCCTATCATCATCAAACGGGCATAGCTACCTTTAGTGTGCAATCTGACAATGAAGGCAAAGCTTTCGCCGCACAGGGACAGATAGGCCTGCTGGCCAGCAACAATAATATCGACGCGGGCATCCAGCTTAATGGAACCTCTATCAGCCTGTTGAACAAGTACCTGGCGGGCTATGTATCGAACCTCACCGGTACCGTAGCCGGTAATCTCAAAATTGGCGGCACTACTATGCAGCCATCGGTGAAAGGCACTCTTTCCCTGGATACCGTGGGCGTAACAGTAGATTACCTGGGCACCCATTACCGGATACCCAAGCTGAACATCAATGTGGATGATAACCTGATTGAATTCGGCAACTTCGTACTGGTCGATAAAAACAATACCCAAGGTAACGCCAGCGGCTATATCAGCCATGATCACTTCGACAAACTCAATTTCGATTTCGATGTAACCGGCCGTGGTTTCGTTTTCCTGGGTACCACCGCCAATGACAACGACCTGTTCTACGGGGATGTTATTGCCGATGGCAAAGTATACTTCTCCGGCCCCATCAACGATATGCAGATGCATATCCTGGCCAGGCCCATCAAAGGCACCCACTTCTACCTGCCTATGTCCGACAGCAAGGATATCGGTAAATACGATTACATCACCTTCAAAACCTATGGTACCGAGATCGTAGAAAAGAAGAAGAAAAAAGATAATACCAAGCTCACCGTCAAGCTTGATATCGCTGCCAACCCGGATGCACAGATAGATGTTATCCTGGATGCCACTACCGGCGATATCATTTCGGCCAACGGTACCGGCAACCTGCAGATCACCGTGAATACTGAAGGTGATTTTACCATGTTCGGGAATTACGAAATCAATAACGGGTCCTACAACTTCACGTTCCAGCGCTTAACCAGCTGGAAATTTGATATAGAAAAGAACAGCAGCATTATCTGGAATGGCGATCCTTCGGAAGCGCGGGTAAATATTATGGCCAAGTACTCCCTGCCCAAGGTGAGTCTTTATAACCTGGTAGGACAAGGCACCAATATCAGCGCTGACAAGCTGGCTACCCGCACCGAAAAAGTGGATGTACTGATCAACCTGCGTGGCGCACTGTTGAAGCCTGACATCACCTATTCCATCGAATTACCAGAAGTAGGCAGCCTGGCTTATGAAAGCGGGGTAGCCGCCCACCTGAAAGAAATCAATAACGACCAGAACAAAGCCTTGTTCCAGGTATGGGGACTATTATTTTCCAACCAGTTTTTACCCGATGATGCCACCACTACCGCGGCGGCCAATGTAGGTATTACCGGTAAAAATAGTGTAGGGCAGGCTTTATCTGCCCAGGCCCAGGCCATTTTGAACAATATTACCGGCGCCCTGCTGAAGGGAAGCGGTATAGGCGTAAACGTTAACTACCGGGCTTATAACGTGGGCGGTCCCCAGGATAACTCTTCCGTAGACCGTAACCAGGTAAGTGCTGGTATTACCAGCAACCTGTTTAACAACCGTTTCCGTTTATATGCCGGTGGCGACTATGACTGGGGTAAAACGGCCACGTCTGCTAATACCAACCGGTTTGCGGGCGACTTCCGCGTCGAATACCTCCTGACGCCTGATGGCCGTTTCCGTATCAACGCCTTTAGTAAAACGGACTACGACGTATATAACCTCAACAACCGTACGAAATCCGGCGTAGGCATTTCCTATATCAGGGAGTATAACCGATTTTCCGAACTATTCAACGGGGGGAGCCGTGGCCGGCGCACGCCGCTGCTGGATTCGCTACGTAAGGCCGCTGCCTTGAAAAAGGAGCAGGAGGATTCCGCAAAAGCGACCAAAAAGACTACAAAAAATAATGAATAAGGCGGGTTAAACGACAAAGGAGAAAACCAGTTGTAGCACCGGTTTCCTCCTTCGCGTGGTTTATGGGTTACCGGCATGTTACCACACCGGTCACGCGGCCTTATGGGCCGTCATATGTGTCTATCCTCTGAGGATATCATGACCTAATTTATCTCTCTTGGTTTTCAGGTACCCTTCATTATGTGGGTTAGGATGAATTTCGATAGGTACATTTTCCACTACTTCCAGTCCATAACCGCTTAAGCCGGCGCGTTTGCGCGGGTTGTTGGTAATCAGGCGGAGTTTGGAGATACCCATCTGGCGGAGGATTTGTGCACCTACGCCATAATCGCGCTCATCCATTTTAAAACCAAGTTCCAGGTTAGCTTCCACGGTATCCAGTCCTTCTTCCTGGAGTTTATAGGCTTTCAGTTTGTTCATGAGGCCTATACCGCGTCCTTCCTGGTTCATATATAATATAAGACCTTTCCCTTCTTTTTCCACCATCTGCATAGCGGCATGAAGTTGTTCCCCACAGTCGCAACGTAATGAATGGAGTATATCTCCTGTTACACAAGAGGAGTGCACACGTACTAGTACCGGCTCATCTTTTTTCCAGTTCCCTTTTTTCAGGGCCATGTGAATTTCACCGGAATTGATCTGTTTAAAGGCCACCAGCTCGAAGTTGCCGTATTTGGTGGGCATCTGTACCTTAACGCCTTCCTCGATCAGGGTTTCGGTGCTGAGCAGGTAAGCGATAAGGTCTTTGATGGAAATGAGTTTGAGATCGAATTTGGTAGCTATTTCGCGCAGTTGTGGCAGGCGGGCCATGGTACCGTCTTCATTCATGATTTCCACCAGTACGCCGGCGGGTTCGAATCCTGCCAGGCGGGCCAGGTCGATCGTAGCTTCGGTATGGCCTGAGCGGCGTAATACGCCTCCTGTTTTGGCTTTCAGCGGGAAAATATGCCCGGGCTTGCCCAGGTGTTCCGGTTTGGTAGTAGGATCGATCAGCGCCTGCACAGTTTTGGCCCTGTCATGTGCGGAAATGCCGGTAGTACAGCCGTGCCCGAGCAAGTCGACCGATACTGTAAAAGGAGTTTGGTGCAGGGCCGTATTATCGCGTACCATCATCTCCAGTCCTAATTCCTCACAACGTTCTTCCACTAAAGGAGCACATATCAGCCCACGGCCGTGGGTACTCATAAAGTTGATAATCTCGGGTGTTACATTGCGTGCTGCTGTTACAAAATCACCTTCGTTTTCACGGTCTTCGTCATCTACTACGATCACCAGCTTACCGTTTTTTATATCTTCTATTGCTGCTGCTATTGTATCTAACATATAATATTCCCTCCGGGTCAGTAATGTGAATGGCGCAAAGTTACGACATATACCTGTGAAAAGATGAAGTGGAGGAACCGTTGATTTTTGTCAAAAACATATTGCAGACAGGTTAATTATACAAAGCGATTTTATTGTATAAACAAATAAATTAATACGATTGAATTTCATACAATTAAATACAGATAAAGTTCACGCGGGGTGTATGTTTCATTCATTATTAATAACACCTATTTGAAAAATTATAATTTTTGATACAAATTCTCAGAAATCGTATTATTTATTACGCGTCCACTAGATGATGTTCAATTTTTCAACCAGCAGGCGAGATATCCACAGTCTACTTAACAATTTGTTAATTTGAAGTTAAAATTTTCACAAGAAAAATGATCAACTTTGCGCCTGAAACAACAACATCTTTGCTTTATGGGGTTTAAAAAATTACTCTTAACTTTTTCATTGTTAATCACTGTTCTCTTTACTTATGCACAGGTTACCACCAGTAGCATCACTGGTGTGGTAACAGATTCAAAAGGCCAGGGCCTGATTGGAGCTACAGTAAAAGCAACCCACACACCTACCGGAACCATTTATGGAACAACAACCCGTAATGGTGGTGAGTTCACCATCCCCAACATGCGTGTTGGCGGACCGTACAAAGTGGAAGTATCTTTCATTAGTTATGGTACCGAAACTTTCAGCGACATCTTTCTGAAACTGGGTGAACCGCTGAAGATTAACGTAAAGCTATCTGAGGGATCTACTACTCTGAAAGAAATTAGTATTACTGGTACTAAAAACACCGTTAAAGGTAACGGCGGTACTGCCATGAACATTTCCCGCACTCAGCTTAATAACCTTCCTTCCGTTAACAGAAGCGTACAGGATTTCGTTAGACTGAGTCCCCAGGCTTCCGTTTCTACCAACGGTAAAGACGGCTCACCAATGGGTATTTCCTTCGGAGGCCAAAGCAATAAATACAACCAATTTGCAGTAGACGGCGCTGTAACCAACGACGTATTTGGTTTGTCTGCCTCCGGTACCAATGGAGGCCAGGCCGGAGCAAATCCTATTTCTATAGAAACGATTGACCAGTTACAGATTGTACTGAACCCTTACGATGTTAAACAGAGTGGCTTTACCGGTGGTGGTATCAATGCCATTACCAAAAGCGGAACAAACGATTTCCACGGCGCTGCTTATTTCTTCTATCAGGGCCAATCTCTGGTAGGTAAGGCTCCGGATTCAACCCGCGCCCGCTACGGCGATTTCACTAATAAGATTTTCGGTGCTTCTCTGGGCGGACCCATCATAAAAAATAAACTGTTCTTCTATGTAAACGCCGAAAGATCTGTCAGAAAGAACCCAATAGATTTTAATCCTGGAACTGGATCTTCCAATGTAACCACAGATGAACTGAAAAGTATTTATGATTTTGTGGCAACTAAATACAAAGTGGATCTGGGAAGCTATACGGACCAGGAACGCAATAAACCAGCTACAACGCTTTTCGGCCGTATTGACTGGAACATCAATTCTGTTCACAAACTGACGATACGTCATAACTATTTGAATGCGAGTGATCTAATTTACAGCAGGAGCAATAGTTCTGCCGCTTTTGCAAACAACTATTACAAATTCCCTTCAAAAAGTAATTCCAGTGTTATTGAGTTGAACTCCAACTTCTCTAACAAATTGAGTAATGAATTGAGGGTTGGTTATAATAATGTAAAAGACAGGAGGACTTACGAAGGACAGCCTTTCCCTACTGTTACTATTAATGACAACGGGCGTACCATCAACCTGGGTAGTGAGTTTTCCTCTACAGCCAACGCCCTGGATCAGAGTATCTGGACTATTACAGATAACCTGACCATGTACAAAGGTAAGCATACCATCACTGTAGGCGCAAATGCTGAAATTTACAAGATCAAAAATACTTTTATACAGGGCGCTTTTGGTTCTTACACATATGATTCCATCAATGGATTCATTAATAATCTGAAACCAAGACAATACCAGATCAACTACAATACAGCTGATTCAACCCTTCGTGATGGTATTGGCTTTAAAGCAGCCCAAATCGGTATCTATGCACAGGATGAGTGGAATGTCAGGAAAAATTTCACCTTGACTTACGGTGTAAGAATAGACATTCCGATCTTCCCAACCACTCCTCCGGATAACGTTGCATTTTCAAAAGATCCCAGCTTTGCCGGTTACTCCACTACTACCATTCCGAAATCAAGACCTCTGATCGCTCCACGCATTGGTTTCAACTGGGATGTTACTAATGATGGAATGACCACCATTCGTGGTGGTGTGGGTATTTTTACCGGCCGCGTACCATTTGTATGGATCTCCAACCAGTATGCCAATACCGGTAACGTTTATACCAATGTGAGCTTGAGCGGTGCCGCCCTTCCAAACAACTTCCGCTTCAACTACGATGGAAATAGTCCTTTCTATGGACAATATTCTGCCGCCAACCTCGCTGCAATGGGGGCTAATGTAGGAAGCCGCCCTTCCAATATCAACCTTTCTGACAGGGACTTCAAATTCCCTCAGATGTTTAAAACCAACCTGGCAATAGAAAGAAAACTGCCATGGGGCATGAGCGCTACTATAGAAGGTAACTTTACCAAAACGCTTAATAATGCCATCTGGGAAAATCTGAATATTATCCAATCTAACGACAGTATTTCTTTAGGCGGTGGTATTAAAAGACCAACCTGGGTAAAGAAAAACAAAAACTGGGGTGACCAGATTCTTTTGTTGAAAAATACCAATGAAGGTTATACTTATAACATCTCCGGTGAGTTAACCAAACAAACAAGCAATGGTCTATTCCTGAAAGTTGGTTATTCTTATGGTGATTCCTATGCAGTTAATGATGGTACTTCTTCCACAGCCGGCTCTAACTGGCGCTTCGGACCCAATGTCAATGGATTGAACAACCTGGAATTAGCCCGCTCTAACTACAGCATGGGTAGCCGGGTACTGGCGGTAGTTTCCAAAACCTTTAAATATGGTAAAGAAGACAAATTCCGTACTACGGTAACGTTGTTCTATAATGGTCAATCCGGTATTCCTTACTCATGGGTATACTTCAACACAGTTGATCCTACTGGTGATGATTTAGGCTCCAATGGCAACAACGATCTGATCTACATTCCTAAGGCAACAGAAGTTGCTGCTATGAACTTCGATCTGATTTCCCAGAAAGATTCCAAAGGTAATGTGATCTACACCCGCACTCCAGATCAACAAAAAGCTGACCTGGAACGTCTGATCACCAATGATAGCTACCTCAGTAAGCATCGTGGTGAAAATGCCAAGAAGAATGCCAGCCGCACTCCGTTCGAAAATATCTTTGACTTTAAAATAGCGCAGGTATTGCCTATTTATAAAAATCATAAAGTGGAAATCACTTTCGATATCCTGAACGTAGGCAACCTACTTAACAAAGACTGGGGCAGAACATACTTCATTGCTAACAACGCGTCTACACCACTGACCTTCAGAAAATTTGATGCAGCTGGCAATGCAGTTTTCCAATATGACAGAAGAAGAGAGATAGATGGTTTTGGTAATGAAAAACCATACTTCATCAACAACTTCACCGCCCGTTGGAGAGGTCAATTAGGTCTTCGCTATAGCTTCTAATCATTTTCTAGCTTATAAAATAGAAAACCCTCCGTATAGACACGGAGGGTTTTTCTATTTTATCAACTTTCCAAGATTACCGTCCTCCCGGCCTTCTACAATAATCCCCACTCTGCCATCGTTATCCTCCAAACTATCTGCCCTTGTCCTATCTACGTTATACGCTGTTGCTCCTTGCTACCTTTATTGCTTCCATCAACCTCCGGGCACAAAACATGATTGCCAATGCAGGTTTCACGGACGTAAACATCTGTACAGAATACAGCTATCCCTGTGCACCCGCAGCCTGGGAATCGGTAGCACCCAACACCAGTAAACTGATGTATACCGCAGATAAAGGCAACCGCTATATTACCCTTACCCTTTACAGCAGCATTGATCCTGACTTCCGCACCTACAGCCAAACCCAGCTGCTTTGCCCCTTACAGAAAGGACAACAGTACCGGCTGAAAATATACCTGTTGATGGACGAAGATCGCCCTTATCCGTTCCCCGCGGTACTGTTTGATACTGCCGCCGTATATCGCTGGACGCCTCGCCCCCTCCAGGTAGCACCCACTTTCTACTTCTCCCGCACCACCGACAAACACCAGGAAAACAAATGGACAGTACTGGAAAAAACGTTTACGGCCGCTGCTGCTGCTAACCACCTGGTGATTGGGAACTTTGATACGTCTACCGCCAATTATCCCGATAAGGCCGATTACTACCTGAGCATCGACAGTATATCACTCACACCTCTCTCCGGCCAGCTCTGCGCCAGTGCGCCTGCAACCAAAAAAGTACTTTATGCACAACACGACCGTCACCACTATATTTCTCCTAATAACGATATGGGACTTCAACCGGTAGCCCCTACGTTACAAACCGTTTTCTTCAGCAAAGGCACCTGTGATACCCTGCTGTTGAAAAACGATTTCTTTGTGCCTGGTACCCGGTATATTAATTCTGCCTACAGCTCACAATTGGAAAAAATATTACAGTTGCAGGGAGACAATGTCCGCAACAAAATAAAACTGACCGGCTATGTGTTCCGGCATACCAACGAAAAATATAATGAAATCCTGGGCCAGGACCGCGCAAAAGCGGTAGCTTCCTACCTGGTATATCAAAAGGGATACAGTTTTGATGACTTTGTCATTGCCGGTATAGGAAAATGCGCTCCCGGTGGCGATTCTACAGAAAGAGTGGAATTTATCAGTTGTCAGCCTGCCGGCGAAGTCACAGTACCGGTTACACACGCCGATACCCTGTTGATTCCCGACCTCCTGTTCGAAGTCAACAGCCACCAGCTGAACCACCAGATGCTGGGGGCATTGGATAGCCTCATTGCCCGCATTCCTGCAGGGGAGCATATATCCGTTACCGTAACCGGGCATACGGACAATACCGGTACACCGGTGTACAACCAGGAACTATCCATGCGCAGGGCATTTACCGTATCAGACTATATTCGTGAAAAAGACCCTGCCATTCATATCACGGAGGTGACGGGCATGGGGGAATCTGTTCCTGTGGCGGACAATAACACCGTAGCTGGCAGAAGAAAAAACAGGCGGGTAGAAATTGTGATTTATCACCTTTCGCAATAACGATTTGGTTAGTCGCGGTGAAAGAAAGGCAGCCCTAGAAACAGGTCCATGGCAATTTTCCAGGTACTTACATCGTGCCGCCCGTTCTTTACCTCCACGTAAAATACCTCCTCATTACGTCTATATCCTTTTAACACCAGCTCCTTTATTAAGTCGAGGGTATCATCAATGCTGTCAATGATGCCATTCTGGTTGCGGTCGGCCGTTTCATCATCGGTACCGCATTCAAAGAAAAACTGTTGCCCTGTATGATAGGTCCCCTGGCGGACTAACTGGTGCATAATACGGTCCTTATCGTCCTGGTAATCGCCGCCCAGAGGCTTGCTCCGCCACCAGAGCGACCCGGAAAATACGCCAGCCAGCTGGAAAAGATCCGGATAGCGCCACACAATATCCAGGGCAGATAGGCCTCCCAGGGAGAAGCCGGCAAAAGCACGCTGCCGGATCTCCGTATCCGGATACTGTTGTTGCAAATAGGGCAACATCTCCCGGAGTATAAAACGGGTGTAATTTTCCGCCAGCGCCCCCTGACCCAGGTAATCCAATACACCTGCAGTACCATATTCAGCTCGACGTTGCTCACTGGCATAAATACCTACGATCAATACAGATGCGGGCAAATCCGGCGGTAACAATGCTTCCAGCTCTTGTCCATCATTTACCAGCAGCAATATGGAAGGCGCAGGCCCCTCCCACCAGGCCTCTAGTCTCACCTGTCGTTGCAGGTATACGGAGGGAATATCATGTCGACTTGTCTGCATGCCAACAATTTACCAATAAACCAATAATCTTCTTTAAATTTAACTAAACGCTTTCCTGTGACTGAAAACTATTTGAAATGGCATTCGCCCAACCTGGGAAAAGACTTTGAGATGCTGGTATTCGGTGACAGCGGATATCCCCTGCTGCTATTCCCTACCTCCATGGGACGCTACTATGAGAGTAAAGATTTTGGCCTGATCGACGCCATCAGCTGGTTTATTGAAGAAGGCAGAATAAAAGTTTATTGCCCTGATAGCATCGATGCCTTCAGCTGGTATAATAAAGATATTACACCGGAAGAAAGAGCGTATAATCATTCCTGTTATGACCAATTGCTGATGCAGGAAGTACTTCCCAGGATAGAAGCCGAAACCGGCTATCAGCGCATTGTTTCAGCGGGCTGTAGCTTTGGTGGATACCATGCTGCCAACTTTGCCTTCCGGCACCCGGATAAAGTATCGTACCTCTTTAGCCTGAGCGGTGTATTTGATATCAAACCAAGAGTAGATGGCTATTACAATGATACCGTGTACTATAACAATCCCGCCGACTTCATGCCAGATAATGAACATGCAGACCTATGGAGAATGGGTATTGTGCTCGGCGTAGCGGACCGGGATGTGACCCGGCCACAAAACGAACAGTTGTCAGGCATACTTGCCCATAAAAAAATTGCCCACTGGCTGGACATACGCCCCCAAACGACCCATGACTGGGCTGTATGGCGGGAAATGTTACCGCACTATATCTCACTTATCAAGTAGCAGGATATGAAAAAAATTGGTATTCTCTTCGGACAGGAAAACACTTTTCCCCAGGCATTTGTAGACCGGGTGAACCGTATCAATCCCCCCGGCATCTTCGCCGAGTTTGTAACCATCGACAAAGTGATGCAGGGCGCCGATTCCGGCTACGCCGTTATCATAGATCGCATTTCCCAGGATGTGCCATTTTATCGGGCTTATCTTAAAAACGCTGCCATGGCAGGAACTGCCGTCATCAACAATCCCTTCTGGTGGAGCGCTGATGATAAGTTCTTCAATAATGCACTGGCCGAAAAAGTAGGCGTCCCCGTACCCCGTACGGTACTCCTACCCTCCAATAAACACCCGGAAGATACCAACGACAAATCATTCCGTAACCTCATTTACCCGTTCGACTGGAATACGATTTTCGATTACGTGGGTTTCCCCGCTTACATGAAACCCTATGCGGGCGGCGGCTGGAAACATGTGTACCGCCTCGAGGATAAAGAGGACTTCTTCCGCCAACACAGTGAAACCGGGCAACTGGTGATGATGCTGCAGGAAGAAATTGATTTCAGTCAATATTTTCGCTGTTTCTGCATAGGTGGAACAGAAGTGCGGATTATGCCGTATAATCCCCGGCACCCACACCATTTGCGCTATGACGCCAACTATACGTCCTCTCCCGCCCTGCTGGAACAAATTACCCAACACGTACAAACGCTGAATCAATACCTGGGCTACGACTTCAATACCGTGGAAATAGCCGTACGCAGCGGCGTTCCTTATGCGATCGACTTCTGCAACCCTGCACCCGATGCCGATTTACACTCTATCGGCGCAGAGCATTTTGAGTGGATAGTGGAAACCAGTGCCCGTTATGCCATTGAAAGAGCTATTGCACAGAAGCCGGGAAAGGATAATCTGACCTGGGGCAGGTTTGTGCAACGCAGTCCGGCAAGAAGTAAAGCTGCAAGCGAAAAAAAGAAAACGGCTGCTCCTAAAGCGAAGAAAGAAGCGGCCCCCACGGAACGAAAAGCAACAGCGAAAAAAAGCCCTGTTAAAAAACAGCCAAAAGAAAAATGATTCCATTTTACTACGCTACATTTGTAAACAACAATTCGCTTTTTTGAAAGTAATATTATCCATATCCGGGCAGCACTGCAAAAAACCGACAACTATATAAAAACATTAACCGATGCTGTAAGCCGGTAACAGCTCACAGCTAAAAATACACTACATGTTTAAGGCCTTCACGCTCGGCATCGAAGAGGAATACATGGTAATTGACCCTACTACCCGCGAGCTCAGATCACACGAACAAAAGATAGTAGAACAGGCACACAAGGTGATCAGCGACCAGGTAAAGGCCGAGTTTCACCAGGCTGTGGTGGAAGTAGGTACCCGCATCTGTGCCGATATCCATGAGGCCAGGGCTGATGTAGCCCTGCTACGCCGCACTATTGCACAAATAGCCGGCGACCTGGGCTTTCACATTGGCGCTTCTGGTACGCATCCCTTCAGTAAATGGGAAAAACAGCTTATCACCGACCATCCCCGGTATTTCGAAATCGTAAACGAAATGCAGGACGCTGCCCGTTCTAACCTCATCTTTGGGCTGCATGTGCATGTGGGCATGGAAAACCGGGAAATGGCTATTCATATAGCCAACTCCGTTAGGTACTTTCTCCCGCACATATTTGCACTCAGTACCAATTCCCCTTTCTGGGAAGGCAGAAATACCGGTTTCAAATCCTTCCGTACCAAGGTTTTCGACAAATTTCCCCGTACCGGCATACCCGATTATTTCGCCAGCATAGAGGAATACGACAACTATATCAAACTACTGGTTAAAACCAATTGTATCGACAATGCCAAAAAAGTGTGGTGGGATTTAAGAGTCCACCCTTTCTTTAATACGGTAGAGTTCCGGATCTGCGATGTACCGCTTACCCTGGACGATACTATTATGATAGCCGGCCTGTTCCAGGCAGTGTGCGCAAAAATTTACAAGCTGCGCATGCAAAATCTCAACTTCATTATCTATAACCGCGCCCTGATCAACGAAAACAAATGGAGGGCCTCCCGTTATGGTATCGACGGCAACCTGATCGACTTCGGTAAAGAGATAGAAGTAAACACCCGGTCCCTGATCTTTGAGTTGCTCGACTTCATAGACGATGTAGTAGACGATCTTGGCAGCCGCGACGTGATTGCAGCTACCACCAGGCTCATGGAAACTGGTACCGGCGCCGACAAACAACTGCAGGTGTTTGCCGATACCAACGACCTCGTAGCAGTGACCGATTTCATTCATGACCAGTTTCTGCGGGGCTGTTAGTCCATATTTCGTAATTTTGCAGTATGCATCCAACTAAAAAAAGCTGGAAGGTGGCTGTGCTGGATATGTACGAAGGTGTTCCTAACGAAGGAATGCGCTGTATCCGTGAAATATTGACGAAATATGCCAGCATGCATGCGCTGGACCTTCAATTTGATGAATTTGAAGTAAGGCAGCAGATACAAGTTCCCGACACCAGCTATGATATCTATATTTCTACCGGCGGACCCGGTAGCCCCGTTGCCAGTGAAGGAAGCGACTGGGAAAACGCCTATTTTTCCCTGGTAGAAGATTTATTGGAATGGAACCGTACAGAGAAAGTTAAAAAGCCGGCGTTTTTTATTTGTCACTCTTACCAGATCATGTGCCGGTACTACCAGTTGGGCAATGTTTGTAAGCGTAAATCACCTGCTTTCGGCGTTTTCCCCGTACATAAATCCGCAGCTGGTATGCAGGAAAAAGTGTTCAGCGCCCTCCCTGACCCTTTTTATATTGTAGATAGCCGCGACTGGCAGGTAATAGAGCTGAACTACGCAAATCTGCAAGCCATGGGCGGGCATGTACTGGCGCTGGAAAAAGAAAGACCGCATGTGCCTTTGGAACGCGCCACCATGGCCATCCGCTTCAATGAGCATTTCATTGGTACACAGTTCCACCCCGAAGCCGATGCTGCAGGTATGCACATGTACCTTCAGCAGAACGAAAAGAAAAAACAGGTGATAGATCACCACGGCATGGAAAAATACAACAGCATGATCAGCCAGCTAACAGACCCGGATAAGATTATGCTTACTCACGACCGGTTCATTACCGCTTTCCTCGACTACGCCATTTATGGCCAACTCTCAGAAAGACTCGCAGCCATCGAACGATTGGTACAGGTGGCCGCCCATACAGATAATGAACACTCGTTCTTTTAATGAAAACATCATGATTCCAGACGTCAGAACATCCTATAATCAACAATTTACCCCTGAACAATACCAGGCTTTCCTGGATGGTATTGCGACCGATGCCGGCGTAGCCCCGTCTTTCCGGATTGCAGAAACCCCTGTTTTTGTTCCAGCCGCACTAGGTAGTAAACTGGTGCAGGCCTGCGAAGAAATCGTGGAAGTATTGCTCCGGCCCGACTTCAAAACAATTACCCAGGATGCCATTCCCCCTGCACTGAAGGTGCCGCGCGAAAATGAACATCCTCACTTTATCGTAATTGATTTTGCAGTTTGTAAAACAGCCTCCGGCGAACTGGTACCGCAGCTGATAGAACTTCAGGGATTCCCTACCATGCTGGCTTTCCAGGAGGTAATGGCCCGGCAGTTTAAAACGCATTTCGATATTCCTGACCACCTCAATAATTTCTTTAACGGGCTAGATGAAGCAGCCTACTATGAGTTGCTCAGGGATATGATTGTAGGGCCTTACGCACCGGAAGAAGTGATCCTGCTGGAAGTAAAACCAGAAGAGCAAAAAACAAAAATCGATTTCTACAGCACGGAAAAGAGCCTGGGCATTCCAACCGTGTGTTTAACAGAACTTATACAAGACGGGAAGAAATTGTATTACCTGCGCAATGGCGCTAAAACACCGGTGCAGCGTATCTATAACCGTATCATCTTCGATGATCTGCAAAAGCAATCTGCTTCCCTGGGCGAGCATGTAAATCTTTTCCAGGATCTCGACGTAGAGTGGATTACGCATCCCAACTGGTTTTATCGCATCAGCAAATACATCATGCCTTTTATTCATAGCGAATATGTACCAAAAAGCTGGTTCCTGCATGAGTTGCCTGTGATTCCGGCCGACCTGGAAAACTACGTATTAAAGCCCCTGTTCTCTTTTGCGGGACAAGGCGTATTGATAGATGTTACCCAGGAAGATATTGACCGTATACAGGATCCCGAAAACTGGATCCTGCAACATAAAGTGAAGTATGCACCTGCTATTGAAACGCCCACCGGGCCTGCTATCTGCGAAATACGCATGATCTATATCTGGCAGGATGGCGCTGCCCGTCCTATGTTGGTACACAACCTGGCCCGCATCAGCAAAGGCAAAATGATTGGCGTAGGATTCAATAGTAAAGATACCTGGGTGGGAGGAAGCTGCTGCTTTTTTGAACAACCTGCATAAGCGCATAAAATAAAACAGAGAGCTTTCGGCTCTCTGTTTTACCTTACAACCCAAATTCTTCAATCAGCGGGCCGGTTACATATTCACTTCTTTTGCCCAGCCCCACGGCAAATTCTTCATTTTCGCCGTTTTTTACAATCAGAAAAGGTTGCCCGAATTTTTGTTTTCCGGAGAAAATAACCGCAATGTCTGTACAGCAAAATTCGTCAGACTGACGCAGATTCAAGTCCTTGTTATCTGCCAGGATATTGGTGGTTTTTATATTTTCTTTCAGGAGATGTAGCTGTTTTCCTACATACTTCCTTTTCATCCACTCATAATTGCCATTGATAATCACCGGGGTACCCGCCAGGTTGTCGGCGGATACCTGGTACAGCAACAACTTGCGGTCTTCATCACGCAACGTGAATACCAGTGTAACTTCGCCCGACTCCGCACTTTTCCGGTCGTAATCCACAATTTTGAATGTTTTATTCTCTATTGCCTTATACGGCGTATAAAGATGCCCACCTCTAAGTACGCTTTTATAAGGCACTTCTATGGCCGCTTTTACCTTAATGTTCTCCAGTAGTGAGTCTTCCTTGTTCTTCACCCCGCGTTTCGGATTCAGTTTAAGAAAGGTGATCTCCTGGCCTACCAGGGTGAGTTGGGCAATATCTGGTGTAAGATGCTGGAAAGCGATACTACTGTCGTAAGGCACTAAAGTTGGCTTCTTCTCCGTGTCCCTGTATTTGATCTGGGCAGAAGCGCTACCCGCCACCACCAGCCCCATACACAGGGATAAATGTTTCAATTTCATATAACTTAAAATGTACGCAAATATATAATGTCTGAAAATGGTTTTACACAGGTGGTCTTTTACCACGCTCTACCAAAGATAACGGTGAGTTGACAAATACATTGCGTAGCCGGTGGGTAACTTAGTAATAATAATTATTATTTTTATGTATATATGTCAACTAAATACACTATCCTATGTTTAGCAACCTGGCCATAGATGTGGCCCTCGGCCTTATTTTCATTTACCTGCTTTATAGCTTGCTGGCTTCTGTAGTACAGGAATTCATTGCAAGAATGCTGAATGCCCGGGCACGCGGGCTTACCAAAGGATTACGGCGGCTATTGGAAGGAGATCCCCGGCGCCGGGACCATCGCTGGTTTCGCCGGTTTACGTTTTTCAACTGGTTTTATGAATTAGGCTGGAGCATCATCTATTTCTTTGCGCCTTTCAAAGGCAGTCCTTTCCTGGAAAAATTTTACGACAGTCCCTCAATCCGCCACCTGGGGGAAAATACCGCTGCTTCGCGGCCTGCATATATCAGTCCTTCTATTTTTTCACAGGCCATCATTCATTTACTGCGCAGCAGTTATAAAGCGCAACCACCCACTACCGCTGCCAGTCCCGGCGATCCGGAAATGATCTATACCGCGCTGCGGGACAATTACCTGCACTTAGCGCCGGATACCCTGGAACACCTGCAACAACTTTTTGATGATGCGGCACATGATATAAAAGCTTTCCGAGTGGAACTGGAAGGCTGGTTCAATGAAACCATGACCCGCGCCAGTGGCTGGTACCGCAAGCAAACACAAACCTGGTTGTTGTGCCTCGGTATGGTGATTGCCGCTGTTTTTAATGTCGATTCCATTGCCATTGCACGTATCCTGATGAAAGATAAAAATGTAAGGACGCAGCTGGTGCAGCTGGCCGCCAGCCGGGTCCCGGCTTATACCGCTGTTACCGATACCCTGATCAGTAAGCACCTGGTACATAAAGACAGCTCCTTTTACCGCGCAGATACCTCCTTGCGTGTATTCGTAAATGATACCTCACTGATAGGCATATACGCCACGCTCCGCAACGATGCCGGCGATGCCAGGAATGTGCTGGGCATTAGCCGGGGCTGTGTAGCCGATAGTAGTAACGGGCAGGTAACCATCCGCTGTGGCTTTACCCACCCTCTCCAGCAAAATAAGCGACTGGTATGGGCCGGATGGGCGCTCACCGCACTGGCGCTTTCTTTAGGCGCCCCGTTCTGGTTTGATTTGCTGGGGAAAATTGTTAAATTTAGTAAGGAGCAACGCACTCAAGGTGCTCCTTAACAACGCATATGAAACGTACCAATTATTCCTCCGGAGCCCTTTGGGAAGGGAAAGTAGGTTACTCCCGGGCTGTAAGGATCGGCAATGTGATAGAAGTATCCGGCACGGTTGCTTCCGACAATGATAAGGTAGTAGCAGAAGGAGACGCCTATGAGCAGACCAGGTTTGCCCTGGCTAAAATAGAAGCAGCGCTGATCAACGCCGGTGCCACGCTGCATGATGTAGTACGTACCCGCATGTTTGTGACGGATATATCACGATGGGAAGAGTATGGCCGGGCACACGGAGAGTTCTTTAAAAGTATTAAACCAGCTACCACAATGGTGGAAGTAAGCAAACTGATAGATCCGCGATACCTTGTGGAAGTGGAAGCTACCGCCATTGTAGAGCAGAAAGCATAGGAGCATAAAGCAAAAAGCTATTGAAGCGAATGATTTAAGCGGATATTTACTCACGCTGATCATTCGCTTCAATAGCTTTTTGCTTTATGCGCTTATGCTTATTTATACAGTTCTGTCCATTTCAGCATACCGCCCACCAGGTTTTTGGTGTTGGTAAAGCCCATAGAATCCAGCAGCATACAGGCTTGTCCGCTACGGTTGCCGCTGCGGCAATACACGATAATTTCTTTATCCTTCCAGTCTTCAATTTCATCTACCTGCATTTGCTGTACAAAGCCCAGCGGAATGTGTACACCACCAATATTGAATTCTGCGCGTTCGTGCGGTTCTCTTACATCTAAAATATATAGCTCTTCCCCGTTGTCGATACGTTGTTTCAGTTCTTCTGCTGTTATATTTTGCATAGTTGTATAGTTATAAAGTATTTAAAATCAGGTTCAAATTACACTATTTCTTTTATTCCTGTTTAGCAGGCTGGGTAGCCGTGCTGTCGGTTACCGGTTTGTTGGCAGATAACCAGAAATCAACGCTTTCACCGGCTCTCACCATGTTAAAGTCACCGATTTCATTTTTGCGGGCCGGCACCTGTTTAATAATATAGGCGTTGGCGGTATCTGTTACATTTGGATCGATGATCACCGTGCCTGGGTTCAGGTTGCTGGCGCTCAGCATTTCCCGGGCTTCGGCGTAGGTAAGTCCCACGAAGTTAGGCACCGGGTTTTCTACACTTCCGGTACCACTACTGAGGATCAGCGTAATATTGCTACCTTCTGCAACCAGGGTGCCTGGCTTTATTTTCTTGCCTCCAAACAGCTGTTGTAATACGGTATTGGTGGCAAAGTCTGGTTTATAGATGGTATCTCCTACGTTGAGGCGCAGGCTTTTCAGCATCATTTCGGCGCTGCGGAAGGTAAGCCCTTCCAGGTCCGGCATTTTCACCATAGGGGCTACGGTCTTGTTCACCGTCAGGTAGATGGTTCTGCCCACCTTTACCTGTGCTCCTTTATCGGGAGTTTGCGCATATACTGCCAGTGGGGGAATGGAATCAATATAAATGGAATCTCTCACATCAGCTTCAAAACCGGCATTTTCCAGCAGGCTGATAGCTTCCTTTACATTTTTTCCGCGCACATCCGGTACTGTCAGCTGCTGTCCATGCTTGGTGATCACGCCCAGCAAAGAAAAGAACAGCAGGGCCAGTGCAAAGAACATGGCGATAACAGCGAGCAGGTTGATCCCAAATGAGCGTTTGGTAATAAAGTCGAACACGATAATGATATATTAAGTGTGATAATCCTTACTTCATGCTTTCTTCTAAAAGCACGCCATAAAATTCTTTCAGCGTTTTCCCCGCAGCTCTTACCTGTTGCGGCACCAGACTGTTTTCGGATTGTCCCGGCATCGTGTTTATTTCCAGGAAAAATAATTTTCCGGTGCCTTCTTCATAAATAAAATCCACCCTGGTAATACCCTTACAGTTCAGCTTATTATACAGGATGGTAGCTGTTTCCTGCACTTTCCGGGTAATCTCGTCCGATACGGGTGCAGGAGTAATTTCGTTCGATACCCCCGGGGTGTATTTGGCCTCGTAATCGAAAAATTCCTTGCTGCTCACTATTTCCGTAATCGGCAACACCGTAATGGCGCCATTTTCACGATACAAGCCAATGGTGAGTTCCCGGCCTTTGATAAATTCTTCTATCAGTACCTGCGCATCTTCCTTAAAGGCTTTATCAATAGCTGATGGCAGTTCTTCCGCTGTTTTTACTTTAGACATACCGATACTGCTGCCTCCTTCTGCCGGTTTCACGAACACGGGTAAACGTAACTGTTGCAGGATATCGGTGGTATTATGAGGCTGATCGCGGAAAATATGTACTGACTTAGACACGTTTACCACGTTCAGGGCATCTACTATCTTATTGCAAAAGCTCTTATTGAAGGTAACGGCGGAGGTAACCATGCCACAGCTGGTAAAGGGAATGCCCAGCATTTCAAAATAGCCCTGTAAGCGGCCATCCTCGCCAGGAGTGCCATGGATGCCGATAAATACGGCGTCAAAGGTGATTTTATTTCCCTGAACGGTCAACGAAAAATCATTTTTATCTACTTCCACAACGGCACCATCGGCCGCTGTATAGCTCCAGCTGTCTTTTGTGATAATGATCTTATACACATTATATTTGCTGCTATCCAGGTTATTTTCAATTGTTACGGCACTCTGCACAGATATCACATATTCTCCGGAATATCCACCGGCTACCAAAGCTATATTCTTCTTCATAAGATGTTTTACAATAAGCGGGTAAAGTTAAAGGTTATTTGTTAATTGGCAAGAGCAACGGCCCTGACAGCTGCTGCTGTTCAAATTACATAAAAAAAACCGTCCCGGCTAAAGCCGTAACGGTTTTTTAAATTTCCTTTAAAATATTTCAGGCATGCAGCTTTGCCTTCTTGTCTGTCAGCTCCGCCACCGTTTCCTGGTACATGTCGTCGGGTACGCAGCAATCTACCGGGCAAACGGACGCACATTGCGGTTCTTCATGAAATCCCTGGCATTCTGTGCACTTGTCGGGCACAATGTAATAGATATCCGTGCTGATAGGTGCATTGCGCTGGTCGGCATCCATAATGCTGCCATTTATCAGGGTATAAGCGCCTTTGATAGTGGTGCCGTCGGCCATAGCCCATTCTACGCCACCTTCATAGATCGCATTATTGGGACATTCTGATTCGCAGGCATTACAACTTATACATTCGTCTGTTATTTTAAGCGCCATAGGTATATTTTTGGGTTAGCTGTTGTTCAAAATGATATAAAAAAACCGTTGCGGCCGTAGCCGGAACGGTTTTTAAGCTCCCTTTAAAATATTTTAGATGTGCAGTTTTGCTTTCTTGCCCATCAGCTCATCCACCGTTTCCTGGTACATTTCGTCAGGTACACAGCAATCTACCGGGCAAACAGCCGCACATTGCGGTTCTTCATGAAATCCCTGGCATTCTGTACATTTGTTGGGCACAATGTAGTAGGTATCTACACTGATAGGCGCATTGCGCTGGTCTGCGTCCATTACACTACCATCCATGAGGGTATAGGAGCCTTTTACGGTGGTGCCATCAGCAATGGCCCATTCTACTCCGCCTTCATAGATCGCATTGTTAGGGCATTCTGGTTCGCAGGCACCGCAATTTATACATTCGTCTGTTATCTTAATTGCCATAGTGTAAACTTTTTGATTAAGTAGTAAGCCATTAATTTTGTGTGACAAAAATAAAATTTTCCCGGTTTAATTAAGTCATTATTTATATAGTTTCATGAACATTATAGAAAAAGAAGCCGCATTGGTACGCCTGGGGCAGTATCTGGCCGCTAAAAGCCCCGAGTTGGAAGCAGTGAAAGAGCGCGCTTTTATCGCCAATGGATGGTTTACACCTGCCTTTATAGACAACGCCCTGGATAATATCTCCCGGTATTTCCTTTCCCCGGAAAAATTAAAAGACTGGCTGGAGGGCTACCCGAAAGTAGCGGAGGCCCGTGAAGCTAAAACGGTGGGCATCGTAACAGCGGGAAATATTCCCCTGGTAGGCTTCCATGACTGGCTTTGCGGTTTCGTGAGCGGACACCAGGTTAAAATGAAGCTATCTGCCAAAGACGAAATCCTCCTGAAACATATCCTGGAAAAGATAGGCGAATGGTATCCTGCCCTAGCCCATCAAACCGAAATCCAGGAGATGCTGAAAGGCTGCGATGCCTATATTGCCACTGGCAGCAACAACTCTGCCCGGTATTTCCACTACTATTTTGCCAAATACCCGCATATTATCCGGCATAACCGTACCTCTGCCGCCATTCTTACCGGCCACGAATCAGCCGCTGAACTGGAAGCCCTGGCAGATGATATTATGCTGTACTTCGGACTGGGCTGCCGGAATGTGACTAAGATATATGTACCGACCAACTACGATTTTGTACCGCTACTGAAAGCACTGGACAAGTACGGCCACCTGGCAGAACACCATAAATACAAAAATAATTACGACTATAACCTGGCCTTACTGCTGCTGAATAGCAGTCCTTATATTACCAATGGTACAATACTGCTGCAGGAAAATACCGCCCTGTTTTCTCCGCTCAGTGTATTGCACTATAGCTACTATATAGATATGGCCCAGCTGCAACAGGAGCTTTCCGGTGAAGAGGCTATCCAATGCTTGGTAGGCCAGTCATTTACGCCTTTCGGTTATGCCCAGCAACCCAACCTGATTGACTACGCCGACGGCGTAGATACCCTGAAGTTTCTCCTGGAATTATAAACGCAGGGAAGGCGCCTGCCTTCCCTGCCATTCATCCCTCTTCTAACAATTTGTCGCATTTACTTGTTATATTGACATGCAACCTGACAGCCCTGTCAGTGGGGTTTTAAGCCGTGTTTAACGATTACGATAAAAATGTGTTAAAGTAAATATGGGTACTTGCGTTTCATTCGTTGTACCTGTTAAATTTGTAGCAAGGGCATGCAAATTGATCTTATGCCCTTGTTATGTCATTAATTATCACGCAAACACACTATAATATGAAATTCAAGCAAATTGTTACAACTGTCCTTATCAGTGCAGTAACGGCAACTGCCTCCATATTTGTGTATGGCAAATATTTCCAACCGAGGCAGCCGATAGTTTATCAGAATGGCACAGAAGTCCCAGTTAATTATGCACGGTATATGCCTGGTTCCGAAGGCAATACCAACGCTACCCCACCCTCTGATTTTACCATAGCCGCCAAGGCCGCAGTTCCCGGCGTAGTACACATCAAAACAAAAATCAATCCCCGCCAGGTCACGAATGGCAATAACCTTCAGCGTCAACGCAGTATCCTGCAGGATCTTTTTGGCGATGACTTTTTCGGAGATGAATTCAATGGTGGCGGTGGCGGACGTAAATATTACATTCCCGGCCAAATGGCCTCCGGTTCCGGTGTGCTGATTTCCGGCGATGGATATATCGTTACCAATAACCACGTGATCGCTGATGCCGACGAAATCAATGTAACGCTCAACAGCAACCAGAACTTCAAGGCTAAGCTGGTAGGCGCCGATCCCAGCACCGACCTGGCCGTCATTAAAATAGACGCCAAAGGCCTTCCTTACCTGATGTATGGTAACTCCGACAACGTGGACATAGGACAATGGGTACTGGCCGTAGGTTATCCCTTGAACCTCGATGCTACCGTTACCGCTGGTATCGTGAGTGCCAAATCCCGCTCCATTGGTATTAACCGCAGCGGTGGTAAAATGAACAGCGCTATTGAATCCTTTATACAAACCGATGCCGCTGTAAACCAGGGTAATAGTGGCGGCGCACTGGTAAATACCGCTGGTGAGCTGGTAGGTATCAACTCTGCTATCGCTTCGCCCACCGGTTCTTATGCTGGTTATTCCTACGCTATCCCGGTTAACCTGGTGAAAAAAGTGGTCAACGATATCCTGAAATATGGTAACGTACAAAGAGCTTACCTGGGCGTGAGATATGCACAGTCATCCCTCATCAATAATATGAGCGATGAAGAGCTGAAAGATGCCGGTATTAAAAGGAACGTAAACGGCGTACAGGTAACAGAAGTACTGCCCAACAGCTCTGCAGCCGCTGCAGGACTGCGTGCCGGCGATGTGATTACTGCTATTAACGGCGTAAAAATTCCGGCTACTTCCCAACTCGGTGAACAGGTAGCCCGTTACAAACCAGGCGATAAAGTCAGTATTACTTACCTGCGTGGCAACAAAGAAACCACGGTGGATAATGTAGTCATGAAAAACCTGAAAGGGAATACCGACCTGGTGAAAGTAACTGCCCTGGACCGTTTAGGCGCTGATCTGGGTGAACTGAGCCAGGACCAGGCAGCCCGGTTAGGCATCAATGGCGGCGTTATTGTAAATGATATCGGCAACGGTATCCTGAAAAAACAAACTTCTATGGCGCCAGGCTTCGTGATCCTGAAAGCCGGCGATACCCCGGTAACCTCTGTAGATGCACTCAGCAGTGCTTTGGACAAGAACAAAAACCTGAAACTCATCGGTTTTTACCCCGAAAGAGGCAACAGCATCTACTATTATAATATTTCAACAACCGGCAGCGCTTCACAAAACCTGTAAGTCTAAGCCGTTATAAAGCTTTCAAAAGCCCCCCATGATCCATGGGGGGCTTTTCCATTAAGTCATACATGGATTACCTGGAAAGGCAAATCATGCAATCAGCCATATCTATGAAAACCCATTATAAAAATAATGCAAGTATCTGAAACGGGAATTACCTATTCCGTAAACACTGTAAAGAAATACGGGAACGCAGCAAAAAGCCGGTTAAGCGCTGAGCAACCGGCTTTAATAATTAAAAAAATTTAATAATATTACAGATTGATTACCCCTTTCAGCTGGGTAAAGAATTCGTCTTTTTTGCGGGAGGAGATGGGAATGTTCTTTTGATCGCTCATGACTACCGCCGTACCGAGGCCTTTAATGATCTTAACGATATGGTGGATATTGATCAGGAAGGATTTATGCACCCGATAAAATCCTTTATCGGAGAGCATTTCCTCATATTCCTTTAACGATTTGGAAATCAGGTGGGAAACGTTGTTGATCAGCTGGATTTTGGTGTAGCTGTCGAACGCTTCACAGTAAATAATATCTTTCAGGTCGATGACATTATAGCCGTCATTCACCGGTATTACGATCTTGGAGAAGGCGTTATCGTTGTTTTTGACATAATCCTTCAGTATAGACGCCAGTTCATTGAGCCGGCCTTTCTTGCTCTTTTTTACCTTTTCCAGGGCATCTTCTACCTCGCTTACCTTGATGGGTTTCAATAGGTAGTCCAGCGCAGCAAATTTGATTGCTTGCAGCGCATATTCCTGGAATGCGGTGATAAAAATGACCTCAAAATTCAGGACCGGGAACATTTCCAGGAGCTGAAACCCATTGTGTGGTGGCATCTCGATGTCAAGAAACAGAACATCAATGGGGTTGTTTTTGATCATTTCTGCCGCCTCATTGATATTTTGCGCTTCACCGACAACTGTCACATCTTTGCAGTAGTTCTCCAGTATATTGCGTAAAATATGAATGTTGCGGACTTCATCGTCTACAATGGCAGCTTTTATATTACTCATAACATCTTAACAATGGGAATCAGAATTTCAACTAAGGTACCTTCCTTATTGCCGAAACCAGATTTAAATTTATCAATAATTTCTAACTTTCCAACACTTCCATTAAAAGATTTTATAATCTGCAAGCGCTCTTTAATCACGCTTAATGCAGTAGACTCGTGTTTAATGAGCCTCGAACTTTTAATGCTATTTGACTTATCCCAGCCTATTCCGTCGTCATCTACTGAACAATATAAGAGATCATCCACCATTTCCAGCTTTATTTCCAGGTAACCGCTAATATTTTTTGGAGCGAGGCCATGCTTAATGGCATTTTCCACTATCGGCTGTATAATCATGGGAGGAATGTAAATGGTATACTCTTTCAGCGCATCCTCCATAATAAAGCGGTACGTAAAGGAATGGGCAAACCGGATCTTTTCCAGCTCCAGGTACCGGGTCAGGAAGGCGATTTCCTCTTCCAGGGAAATATAGGATTTCCGGGAATTATTGAGCATTTGCCGCATTAAAGTGGCAAAATCTGCCAGGAAATTCAGGGCTTGCTTCTCCTCTTTTTCAAGGATGAGATGTTGTACTGAATTAAGGGAATTGAAAATAAAATGCGGGTTCATCTGGTTGGTCAGCGCTTTGGCCTCCAACTCAGCGATACGCCGGTTGTATTCCGTTTTCCGTTTTTCTGCCTGCTTTATGCGCCGGATAATATAGCGCAGGCCAACCAGTACCAGCAGCAGGGCCGCGAGCAACAATATACCCCTGGACCACCATTGCTGGTACCACCTGGGCAGGATGCTTACGTCCATACTCAGGGTATTGGACCAATCGCTCTTGTACTTACGGGCTCTTACCATCAGTTTATAGGTTCCTGGCTGTAAGTCAGGGAACGGGATGATGTTTGACCGGGTAGATACCCATCCGTTAGTGGTATCTCCAGAAAAATTATACTGATATTCTACCAGTTCTGGCAGGTCGAAGACAATAGTACCAAACTCGGCCTCAAAGGAAGCTTTGCGGCGGTATAGGTGCACAAAATTATTGATGGCCATGTAGGTACTGTCGCCATAGCGGATATTATTCAGGTAGATGACTGGCGGGATGGTGTCTACCGGGATATGATCTGCATTGAAATAGCATAAGCCATTGGAAGTGGCTATGTATAACAGATCGTTATCCGAATAGACCCCACGAATATCGTCTGAACTCAGTCCATCGTTGGAGGTAATATTGCGGGTAATGGATTCGTTTTTCACATCGATAACCGACAGCCCGCGGTTAGTAGCCACATACAGGCGGCCGATACCATCGTAATAGAGTTGCTGACAGATATCGCTGGCCAGGTTATCGGCGGAAGAAAAATGTTTCACAATGGCATCATGGCGCATCACGTAAATGCCCTGATCGCTGGTGCCGATCCACAGGGAGCCATCTATCCACTTCAGGTCTTTGATATTAACTTTACGCAGGATATCCGTTCCCGTTGGTATCAGCTGACGTTTACCATCAGTGCAGTAATAAAGTCCTGTATTGGTACCCACATAATAGGCGGAGTCGTTAATACAGGCTACGGAATTCACCAGCATATCCAGGTCACCGATGAAATAATCATCGAGCGCGATCACCTGGTTTTTAGCGGCTATCCTGATTTTGCCGGTAGGGGAAATATCCACGTCCTTCAGCATTCTGACTGCTTTCAGCAGTGTTGCTTTCTGGGTGGCGGTATTAAAATTATACAGCCCGTTATCAGTGCCAATAAGCATATTATTGTCGCCACGGGGCTGGATAGTGAGCAGGCTATTTCGGCCGGAAGTAGTATCCAGCGTGTATTGGCGGATTCGATTTTCCGCATCCATGGTATTTAGGATACCCGCATTTTGTCCTATCAGCAGCAGGTTATTTTTTTTGTCTTTGGAGATGCTGAAGATTGAATGCGAGTAAAGGCCGTTTGTATTATCGAGGTAGCTGAAATAAAAATTCTTGTAGGGAATATTGTAAACCCCATCGCCGAAGGTAGTGATCCAGATGTTACCATCGCGGTCTTTCAGGAGGGAAGTGATGTAGTGGTTATCGAGCAACCTGGTCACTTTTCTTTGTCCTTTAAAGAAATCTTTGAGGAAGTAAAGCGCCCGCTGGGTACCTACCCAGAGGTTATCGTTATCGAGACAAACGTGGCTGATGTCATCGTGAATGCCCCATTCGCTGCCATTGAAAAAGCAAATGGCATCCTTTGCCGTGTAGGAATACAGCGTATTGCGGATGATAACCAGGGCCTTATTCGTGATCCGGGCATGCAGCGAGGAATCATCTAACGGCAACGGGCATACGGGAAATATTTTCTGGGTAGAGTTATTCATATCTGCCAGTCCATCCAAATGAAAAGATGGCTGCAATGGATGATAGATGCTGTCGTTGCGCATCATGTGAAAGAGGTCAAACGCCCCCTGTATATAGGCGGTTTCTTTACCCGTATACATAATGATACGGTTGTTGGTATTGAGAAACCAAACGTAGCCGCCTTTTCCATCGAAGGCGTACTGCATGTAGTGACTGCGACTGTTGAAGATCAGTGATGAATCATTTTCTTCGCTGTGAATGAGTGGTTTCTCGTAGAAAGAGGGTTTCCCGTTGAGCGTAAAAAACCATACCCTTCCTTTGGAATCGGCAGCCAGTTTAATAACATCATTGTCGGTAAGTCCATCTTTTTTGGTGTAGTTGCGGAATCTTTTCCCGTCGAACTTACTGACGCCGGTGGGTGTAGCAAACCATATGAAACCGTCTTTATCCTGCACGGCAGCATAAACAGTTGCGTTGGCCAGTCCATCCTTCACATTATAGTTACGGATCATGAGCCCCTGTCCCATGCATGTGGTAACCTTAGAGAAGAGGACCAGCGCCCATAACATTATAAAACGGTTCAAGGGCATTGGATCATTTTAGTGATTAATTGTCCAATAGGGATATACGGAAAGTTGTTTATTCCCCTACCGGCGTATTTTATTACATGGAATACAGCCAATATAGTAAAATACGCCCATAAGGGAATAAACGATCTTAATATGCTCTTGCGAACAGCACCCTTTCTTTGGAAGGCTTACCGGTCAGGATACAGGTACCTGCTTCTTGCGGGTTATTCAGCGGGATGCAGCGAATGGTCGCTTTTGTGCGTTCTTTGATCTGTTCTTCTGTTTCGGCGGTACCGTCCCAGTGAGCAGATACAAAGCCACCTTTTTCATCCAGCACTTTTACCAGTTCATCGAAGGTATCTACCCGGGTAATGTGGCTGTCGCGGTAAGCTTTAGCCTTATTAAAGAGATTGAGTTGTATTTCGTCGAGCAGGTCTTTGATGCGGGCTGGTAGTCCGTCGAGCGACATGCTCATTTTTTCTTTTGTATCCCTTCGGGCTACTTCCACGCTATTGTTTTCAAGATCCCTTGCACCGATGGCGATGCGAACGGGCACGCCTTTCATTTCATATTCTGCGAATTTCCATCCTGGGCGGGAGTTGTCGGAGTCGTCGTATTTCACGATGATACCGGCGTTTCTCAGCGCTTTCACGATCACGTTCACCTTTTCATCGAGGCCGGCTTTCTGATCGGCACCTTTATAGATAGGCACGATCACTACCTGGACAGGTGCAATTTTAGGTGGCAGTACCAGTCCTTCATCGTCGCTGTGTACCATGATGAGTGCGCCGATGAGGCGGGTGGATACGCCCCAGGAGGTAGCCCATACGTGTTCCAGTTTATTTTCTTTATTGGAAAACTGTACATCAAAGGCTTTGGCGAAGTTTTGCCCCAGGAAGTGGGAGGTACCGGCCTGTAAGGCTTTACCATCCTGCATGAGGGCTTCCACACAATAGGTTTCTACTGCGCCGGCAAATCTTTCGCTGGGTGATTTCACGCCACGGATCACAGGAACGGCCATAAAGTTTTCTGCGAAGTCGGCGTATACGTCGAGCATCTGTTCAGTTTCCGCGATGGCTTCTTCGGCGGTGGCGTGGGCGGTGTGGCCTTCCTGCCAGAGGAACTCAGCGGTGCGGAGAAACAGTCGGGTGCGCATTTCCCAGCGAACTACGTTGGCCCATTGGTTAATGAGCAACGGCAGATCGCGGTAAGATTGAATCCAGTCTTTATAGGTATTCCAGATAATAGTTTCGGACGTAGGGCGAACGATGAGTTCTTCTTCCAGTTTAGCTTCGGGGTCTACAATAACGCCGCCGCCGTTTGGATCATTTTTCAGGCGGTAGTGTGTTACTACGGCGCATTCTTTTGCGAAGCCTTCTACGTGGGCGGCTTCCTTACTTAAAAAGCTTTTGGGGATGAACAGCGGGAAATATGCGTTCTGGTGGCCGGTTTCCTTAAATTTGCGATCCAGTACGTCGCGCATTGCTTCCCATAATGCAAAGCCGTATGGTTTAATTACCATACATCCCCGCACGGCAGAGTAGTCTGCCAGTCCGCCTTTCAATACCAGGTCGTTATACCATTTTGAATAGTCTTCCGAGCGGGCTGTAATCTCTTTACTCATAAAAATTATACCTTATTTATATATCATTGTTTTCAAACTAATTACGCATCAATTTATCCTGACAAAAATAACTTCACCAGTCGGCTGATAAAGGCTGAATTGGCTTAGTTTTTGTCGAATTTTACGTAAGAAGAAAATGCCACAAACATAGATGAAAAACATAACTGTGCAAACAGTTATCACAAAATATTATATAGTCGTCTGTGTTATTGTAACTTTCTGACTATTAAATCCGTTAAAAAGAAGTAAATTTACTACACGAATCACGCTTAAAATATATTTCAAATGAGGCCTATATTATACATGGGACTGGCAGCATCGCTCGCATTGGGGGCGTGTTCCAGCACATATAAAACGGCTCAGACACCGGATGATGTTTATTATTCTCCGCGTCAGCAGCAGCAAGGCTCCTATGCCTCCAACAACGGATCCAACGGCAATAGCCGCCAGGATGAGAATGATGGTAACTATGTAGAAGGTGTACAGGATGAAGGTAACTATGTGACCTATGACGATGACCAGGGCGATTACCAGCGTCGTTTAAACAGATTTGGCAGCAGTGGCAGCAGCTATTCCGGTGGTTACTGGGATGGTTACAATGCGGCTTCCAACCTGTATTTCGGCAGTTATGGTATGGGCTGGGGCAGCGGATTTGGCTGGGGTTACAGTCCATATAGCAGCTTCTATGGTCCTTCTCTGAGCCTGGGCTTAGGCTGGGGCTGGGGAGGCGGCTACTATAGCCCATGGGCCACCGGTTTCTATGGTGGTTGGGGTTATCCTTACATCGGCAGCTACTGGCCTTCTTACTACTATGGCGGTTACCCTTATTATGGTGGTGGTTATTGGGGGCATGGCGGTGGATATTGGGGACATGGTGGTGGTTATTACACCAGCCGTCCTTCTAACTCCTACGGCCCGGTAAGATCCAGTGGTGAAAGAATTCCCAGGGCCAGCTATACCAGTGGTGGCGGTGTGGTAGGCGGCAGCGGCAATGGCGGTTATTCCCGTCCTTCCCGGAGTGGTACTTTGCAGCCTGTGAACGGCAATGGTAACGGTGGTTATGTAAACCCATCAGGAGACAGACCCCGCAGAGTTTTCCAACAGAGCAGCTCTGAAAGACCTGTTATTTCTCGTCCTTCTGGCAACTATAACAATTATCCGAGCAATAACAATAGTGGTGGCAATTATTCCCGTCCACAGCGTGTAGAATACAGCAGACCTGCACCCAGTCAACCTAGCTACTCTCCTCCTTCCGGTGGTAGTGGTCGTGTTGGCGGCGGCGGAGGTGGTAACTCCGGCGGTGGCGGAGGCGGCGGTTACAGCCGTCCTTCCAGAGGGGGCCGTTAATTAAAAAACATTGACAAGATAAGCGTAGCCTAAAAATCTACGCTTATTTTTTGTCTCCATACAAGGTTTTGCCTATATAACCGTTATACAGACTGCAGTACGTGTTAGCAATTACAGCGTTTACCTGCAAGCAAATCTCAATATTTAAGACCACAGATCATGATTAAAAGACTTTATCCTCTTTTAGGCGGCTTGTTTATTTCTGCGACAGCCCTGGCACAGAGTTCCAACGATGCATTGCTTTATTCGCCCTTACAACCTCATGGTACCGCCAGAACCCAGGCGTTAGGCGGAGCAGGCGTTGGCCTGGGAGGAGATTATTCATCCGCACATATTAACCCGGCAGGTATTGCCGTATTTAAAACAGGAGAATTCCTGATTTCCGGAGCCGTCAATATCAATAATAATACATCTACCTGGTTACCTAATCCGAATGGAGATAAGACGACTGGTAACCGGAGCAATTTCCAGGTGCCTAACATCGGGGTAATCTTTGCCACCAACAAAAACAGCGGCCGCAGTACCTGGAACAACATCACTTTTTCACTGGGTATGGACCGCCTGGCCAACTATAATAACCAAATCGCTATTGCAGGAAGGAATTCCAATTCCTCTTATTCCGATTCCTGGGTAGATGATATTTTCAGCGGTAACAAAGCTACCCAGGCCCTGGGTACTGACCTCGGCTTCAGCACCGGGCTGATTGCCGACTTCCAGCCAACGGGCGGAGGTAATAAAGAACCGATGAGCTTAGCTTCTCCCAAAAGACAAATTGGGAACCTTCCATCTGTTGACCAACGCGGTATGCTGAAAACAGAAGGTGGTTTGAACGAATATGTTTTTGCCATCGGCGGTAACTATGGCGATCGTCTGTACATTGGCGCCAGCCTGAACCTGCCCAGCATCAACTACAAGGAATCTCTCACCTGGTCGGAAGATGATGTAAGCAAAGCCCCGAACAACAATTTCTCTTACTTCGACTATTACAAAAACCTGAAACGTACTGGTTTGGGTATTGGCGGTAAAGTGGGTATTCTCTACAAAATAACGGATCGCTTTAGAGTGGGAGGTACTTTTGTGACACCAACTTTCTATTCACTGCATGACGCCATTACTTCTGAACTTTACTCGGATGTAGAAGATGGAAAAAAAGAGGTGAGCGCATTTTCTGTTGATCAAACCAATGGCTATGCCGTAGAAAGTGACTACAACTTTACCGCTCCGCTGCGTGCAGCTGCCGGCGTGTCCTACTTCTTTGGTAACCTGCAGGATCCGCGCAGCACACAGGGCTTTATCACGGCTGATTACGAGTTTGTAAACCAGGCCAGCGGTAAGTTCCGGATGAGTGATGATAAAGGCACCCAGAACCTGTTAAACAATAATATCAATGCTATCTACCGCTCTACGTCCAATTTACGTGCAGGCGCTGAACTGAAATTCATGTCGATGTATGCAGTGAGAGCCGGTTTTGCCTGGTATGCCAACCCCTACAGCAATGATGCTTATAACGCCGGTATAGATGCTTCGCGTAAAGTATATAGCGGTGGTATCGGTTTCCGCAACAAGGGTTTTTATGCAGATGCTACTTACGCCTATACACAGGGTAACGACAGATACCAGCCTTATACAGTGTATGAAGCATCCCTCAGTCCAAAGGCAGCCAGCCTGGATTACACGCGGAGCAATATTATGCTGACCATCGGGTTTAAATTTTAAGCAAATTATTTCCTGATAAATAACAGGTCCGGGTACTACCTACCCGGACCTGTTATTTATCAGAAGTTTGACATTATTCCATTTTCAAGCTCTTCACTGGGTTTTCAGTAGCTGCGCGGATGGTCTGGTAACTCACTGTTAATATTGTAATGCCCAGGATAGCACCACCTCCCAACAGGAACTCACCTGGTTCCAGCTGAATACGCCAGGCAAAGCTATTCAGCCAACGATCCATACAATACCAGGCCAGTGGTAATCCAATCAACACCGCCAGTAGTACGGCACGCAGCAGCTCTTTCGATAGCATTATCACGATATTGGTCACCGTAGCGCCTAACACCTTGCGGATGCTGACTTCCTTGCGTTTGTTTTCTGCTGTAAACATGGCCAGGCCAAATAATCCCAGGCAGGAAATCAATACCGCCAACCCTGTGAAATACCGGGAAAGCGCCGCCACCCTATTTTCTGCGATATATTGCGCCTGGTAATCTTCATCCAGGAATTTGTAATCGAAGGTAAATCCCGGATTGTACGATTGGTAGAAAGCAGCCAGTTTGTCGAGCACCGCTTTTGTTTGTCCTGCTTTTATTTTAATCATTACCGTGCTGTTGTGAAAGTCCAGCGTAAAAAACTGGGGCTTGATGGTTTCGTGCAGCGACTGGAAATGGAAATCCTTCACCACTCCTATGATCGTGGTGGTGATGCCATTGAACGAGATCACTTTTCCCACCGGATCGGCAATACCCATGGCTTTGATGGCGGTTTCATTAAAGATGATATTGGATCTATCTGTACCGAAGCGGCGTGAAAACGACCGGCCAGCTGCCATTTCCAGGCCCAGTGTTTCTATCATATCATAATTGACCTGCACCGGGCGGTAGATAATCGTTTCATCTATCCCGCGCCCCTTCCAGGTGTAACCCATAGAAGGCGCACCCAGCAGGTTGCCTACCATGCCGGAGGCATTTACGACGCCTGGGATTTTCTTTACAGCTGCTAAAAAAGCCGGCATGCCTTCTTTGGCAACTTTGCCTTCCGCATCGAAGTATACTACATTGTCTTTATCGTACCCGGGATTTTTAGACTGTATATAAGCGATTTGCCGGTAGATGGTAATTACTGCCACCATGAATAATACGGAGAGCGTAAACTGGAATACCACCAACCCTTTTCGGGCGAGCAGCTGCCCTGTTGCACTGGGGAGTTTTCCTTTCAATACCGTGAGTGGATTGAATCCGGAGAGATAGAAAGCTGGGTAACTGCCCGCCAGTAAACCAGTAAAAAAGGTGATACTTAGTATAGACAACACCATGCCTGGTGTGGGCGTCAATGATAATGTTTTACCTGTAATAAGGTTGAATTGTGGCAGCAGCAAGGTTACCAGTAAGAGCGCGATGAGGAGTGCGAGGAAAGTCATCAGCATAGACTCCCCCAGGTGCTGGAAGATCAGGATAGCGCGGTTGGCGCCAATAGCTTTACGGATACCCATTTCCCTCATTCGGTCGGAAGCCCGGGCAGTGGAGAGATTGACGAAGTTGATGCCTGCAATCAACAGGATAAAAAGCGCGATGAGTGAAAATAATTTTACATAGCTGATCCTCCCTCCTGTTGATACGCCATTTTCGAAATCACCGTAGAGGTAGTTGTTGCTGTACCGTTGGAGAAACAACTGCCTCGGCGTACTGGCACCTGGCGTGATGCTGGTCATGTATCGGCTCAGCTTTGCATTAAACGCGGGTATGTTGGCGCCATCTTTAGTGACCAGGTACGTGAGGAAGGGGCCTTGCGGATCCATCTGCGTAATGTTCATGATATCTTTGAACGCATCGAATGGTAGTATAAAATCAACGTGCACCGAGGAATTAGCCGGCATGTTTTTCAGGACCCCGGTAACAATGCTGCTTTTTTTAATGATATCGAACTGCCAGCTGATGGTTTTCCCTACTGCACTTGCTGCATTATGAAAGAGTGCCTGGGCAAGTTTTTCGGAAATCACGATGCCGTTTTTATCCTGCAATACCTGCTGTGCGTTTCCCTGCAGTAGTGGATAGGAGAAGACGCGGAGATAATCTTTCCCGGCGAAAATGCCACCGGCTTTACTGCGTTGTTTACCGGCGGCCATTATTGCTTTAGGAAACCAGGATGGGTGTGTACTCACCGTTGCATATGCAACTTCCGGCATGGTGGTAACAAGCGTTTCCGCTAACATGGCCGGTGTTTCCCCGGAGGTAACGATGCCTTTTTCATGTGGTTTATTTTCCATTACCTGGAACAGGTGCTGGTCGTGCTGGTGAAAGCGATCGAAGCTCAGTTCATCGTGTATCCACAAATATATCAAAAGCGTACAGGCGAGACCGGTAGAGAGGCCTGCCAGGTTGAGCGTGGTAAAGCGCTTGTTCTTAGTGAGCTGGCGCCAGGCAATTTTCAGGTAGTTTTTAATCATAAGCGGCTCTTTTACCTTCTGGAGGTGATGGTTTGGAAAGCGGAGCAGCGAATGGAGTGCCATGATCCCATCTCTATAAAAGTAAAATATTTATATATACAATATAAATAAATGGTGTTCGTTTTTGATACAGTGGTTGTTCGTAAATGAAGGTTATAGCTGTTGCTGTACCCAGGTAACGATGTCTTTCACCTGGCGGGGGTCGAACCATTGAAAAGCGGGATCTTTCCTGAACCAGGTTAGTTGCCTTTTGGCATATTGGCGGGTATGCGTTTTGATATCGTTGATGGCCTGATCAAGGGAGATATGTCCATCAAGGAACTGGAAGATTTCCTGGTATCCTACGGTGCGCAATGCATTATGTTCGCGGTAGGGGGCTACCGAGCGTACTTCTTCCACGAGGCCGGCGTGGATCATTTGATCTACGCGGTAGTGAATATTGTGATGTAGTTGTTCTTTAGGGAGGGTGATCCCTATTTTGATGATACGGAAATCGCGGGGTATGCGATTGGCGGTGCGGAAGGTGGTAATAGATTTTCCGGTAGCGTTGAGCACTTCCAGGGCGCGGATGAGGCGCTGTGGGTTCTGGGTTTCCGCGATGGCATAGAAGTCCGGATCTCTTTCCTGGAGCTGTTGCTGAAGCCAGGCGATGCCGTGTTGAACAAATTGCTCATTGAGATGGGTGCGTATACCGGGTGGAATAGCGGGCATATCGTCTATTCCTTCGGCGAAGGCCCTGATATAGAGGCCAGTCCCACCACACATAATGGCCACGTCGTTCTGTTGAAATATTTCCCGGGCATAGCCGAGGGCGAGTTTTTCGTAGATGCCGGCGTTGATATCTTCTTTTATGCTGTGAGAATTAATGAAATAATGGGGAACGGCCGCCAGCTCTTCGGGAGAGGGCTTTGCAGTACCGATGGTAATTTCGCGGTAGCACTGCCGGGAGTCGGCAGAGATCACGGCGGTATTGAACAGTTGTGCCAGTTGTATGGACAGGGCTGTTTTACCGGAAGCAGTGGGTCCTGCGATGACAATGACCGTTTTTTGCATATCTGATGAGCTGAAAAGTGACGGAGTTTTGAGCAGATGACAGGTAGCACAATGGCTGTTAGCATCTTCCCAAAACTCCGTTATATCGTATTGGATAAATTAACTAGAAACTACTTTCTTCTTCTGCGCCGAATTCTTCGCTATCCCCGCCCATGGCATCACTTTCTTCTCCTTCTTCACCGAATCCATCGGCATCCATGCCTTCTTTGTTGAGGTCATATTTTTCTTCCATTTCCACCAGTTTGTCACCTACGAGGCCTTTGGTGCCGTATTGACTGGGCGCGAGGCCTTCTTTACGTACGCAGGCGGGGTAGGTGATTTTGCTGTTTTCGTCTTTGGAAACACCGATCAGTTCTACGAGGAAAGACCAGTTTTTAGCGAAATCGTAGAGGTAAATAAATTTCTGGTTAGGATCCTTTACGGCGGCGGCGATCATGGTATCCGCCATGAGCAAGGGTTCCGCTTTGCGTGGCTGGTTATCCAGTTCGAGGATAATTTCGCGGCCGCGTTGCCAGTTATCATTGCTACGGAAAAAAGTAGCTTTATGTTTTGAGTCAAATTCGAATGCCTGCAAAATAGCTTGGTGAAATAATAAAAACGTCTGATTCGGCTTAATGGCAATGTCTCTGTAGACACTTTCATCTTCTTCCCAGTAAACTCTGAATTTCAAAACCGGCATGACAAAAAGGTTATATGTTAGATAATGTTTAAACAGGCCGCAGTGAGCGGTAGCCCCTATGCTGATGATTAGTTGTTATTATGGTTACGTAAAATTACCAATTTTATTTAACAGGGGTGAGATTCAATTCCCCCGCTTTTTCCAATAAAAAAGCGTATGCTGCTTCGTATGTATTTGGGATATGGCCATCCAGGATAGCTTCCCTGATGGCGTTTTTGAGATCACCTACTATCCTTCCGGGTTTCAGGCCGAAAGTTTCCATGATCATTTCACCGGTTACAGGAGGCTGCCAGTTGCGGATTTTGTCGCTTTCTTCCACTTCTTTGAGGCGTTTGCGCACCAGTTCAAAATTTTCCAGGTAGCGTTTTACTTTGGCCCTGTTTTTTGAGGTGATATCTGCTTCGCAAAGCATCATGAGACTTTCAATATCATCGCCGGCGTCGAACAGCAATCTGCGGATAGCCGAGTCTGTTATATTCTCTTTAGTGAGGCTGATAGGCCTGAGATGCAGTTCTACCAGTTTTTTCACCAATTTCATTTTATCGCCCAGTGGTAATTTCAGCCGGGTAAAAATACGGGTGACCATCTTCCCTCCCACCGCATCGTGGCCGTGAAATGTCCAGCCGTGGCCTGGTTCAAATTTCTTGGTAGCGGGCTTACCAATATCGTGTAGCAGTGCGGCCCATCTCAGCCAGAGATCGCGGGTATTTTCCGAGATATTATCTACTACCTGCAAGGTATGATAAAAATTATCTTTATGCCCTTTTCCTTCGTACATCTCTACTCCCACCATATCGATCATTTGAGGGAAAATAATTTTGAGCAGGCCGGATTTATATAATAAGTCGAGGCCCACCGATGGTTTAGGGGAGAGCATGATCTTATTAAACTCATCGGTAATTCTTTCCTGGGAGATGATGCGGATACGTTCTGCATTGCTGCGGATAGCTGCGAAGGCGCTTTCGTCGATGGTAAACTGCAGCTGGGATGCGAAGCGGATGGCCCGCATCATGCGCAGGGGATCATCGCTGAAAGTTTGTTCAGGCGCCAGGGGTGTGCGGATCAGTTTTCTATCAAGGTCTGCTAGTCCATCAAACGGATCGAGCAGGGTACCATAATCGATATCTCTAAGGCTGATAGCCATGGCGTTGATCGTAAAATCGCGGCGGTTCTGGTCGTCCTGCAAGGTACCTGCAGTTACTTCCGGGTTACGGGATTCCTGGCGGTAGCTTTCTTTGCGGGCGCCTACAAATTCTATTTCGAGGTCGTTCCACTTTACCTGGGCGGTGCCGTAGGTTTTGAAGAAGCTAACGGGGATATTATCGCCCAGGCTTTGTCCGACTTTATGTGCGAGGGTGATCCCATCACCAACGCACACGATGTCCATATCTTTAGTTTTCCTTCCCAACAGTTTGTCCCGCACAAAGCCCCCGATCAGATAGGCGGGCACCCCCAGTTCATGGGCGGCCAAGGCTATCTTTTCCAGCACTTTTCTTTCCTGCAGGGAGCAGGGTATATCTAACGGTTTGCTGCTGATCATATCAATATATTCCTGTTAAGTTTGTTCCTTTCGCTGAAACCAGGGCGCAAATGTAATAAATAAACAATTTAATCCCGGATTATGGCGATAGAACCGTCTTTGTTTATCCGGATAATCCTGGACGGCGTAGCGGGTTCGATATCGTCCTGGCGGTATTTTACGACGTAATCTACGCCATTCCGGATTTCTTCCGACACGTCCTTAAAAGAAGCCGGGGATGGGGCTCCGCTGATATTGGCAGAGGTGGATACCAATGGTTTACGCAGTCTTTTAACCAGGTGGCGGCAGAAAGGATCTTTCACGATGCGGATAGCTACGCTACCGTCTTCGCTGATGACGTTGGGCGCCAGGCCCAGGGCGCCTTCATAGATCACCGTGGTGGGGCGGGTAAAGCTTCCGATGATGTCGGCAATATCAGGCAGCGGGTTAGCGCTGTACTGCAACAGGTCGCGCACATCGGCCAGGAGGATTACCAGGCTTTTACTTTCGCTGCGTTTCTTCAGGGCAAATACTTTTTTCACCGCCACTTCATCTGTAGCATCGCAGCCAATTCCCCAGATGGTATCGGTGGGATAAAGGATTAGTCCGCCGCTGCGCAGCACCGGCATGGCCGCGCTGATATCGTCTTCAAACATTTTATCCGTTGTTATTTATTGGTTATTTATTTTTTTATATACTTCCATCATGGCGGCTGCGCATTTTTCCGGAGTAAACTGTTGCGCATGCTGCCAGCCTTTTTCCCGCATTTCCGCTACCAGCTGTGGATTACCTGCCACTTCCTTCATAGCTTCCGCAATCGTTGCAGGGTCGAGTGGATTTACGTACAGGGCGGCATTGCTGGCAGTTTCCGCAAAGCAGGAGCCATTGGATGTAATAACGGGAGTACGACTCCACAACGCCTCCAGGATGGGAATGCCGAAACCTTCGAATATGGAAGGATAGATCAGCGCCACCGCGCCCTGGTATAGCAGCGGCAACTCTTCATTCCGGAGTCTTGCCTTCTCATTCAGGAAGATCACCCGGCTGGTAAGTCCGTGGGCTTCCAGGAAACGCTTCACCTTCTTCTTATAACCGCTGCCACTGCCCAATACCACCAATGGGATATCGAGTGTTCCTTTTAGTATATTCATGGCCGTTACAATGCCGAGCAGGTTTTTCCGTTCGATTAGCGAGCCCACATATAGAAAATATTGGGATGGCAGCTGGTATTTAGCCACCATGGCGGCTATGTTGGCCGTGCTATGCATTTCTGCAAAAGCCGGGTCACAGCTTTGGTACACCACCTCAATTTTTTCTGCGGGCGTATGATAATAAGTGATCAGGTCTTGTTTGGTTTGTTCGCTGATAGCCACCACCCTATCGGCATAGCGACAGGCATACTTTGCCTTGCGGCGATAAGTGAGTACGTCGATCGGGTTGTATTGTTCGGGGTATCTTTCGAAAATCAGGTCGTGCATGGTCACCACCGCGCGGATACCGCTTTTATGGATCCCAAAGGGCAGCTCATGGCTGAGGCCATGAAAGATATTGATATGATAGCGCAACAGGTCTTTCACGATGAAGCGACTGCGCCAGGCGGATTTAAACCAGCGGTGCAGGGCTTTCACCGGCGTTACCACTTTCAGGGCCGGCATATTACGCAGGTCATACATCGTTGTTTGCTTAGGTGCAAACAGGAACCAGTCTTCCCCCGGAAAATCCTTTACCAGTGAAGATATTAACGTGCGACTGTAGTTGCCGAGACCTGTATTATTCTGGAATGCCCGTTTGGCGTCGAATCCTATTTTCATATAGCGCTATCAGACGAAAACGCGAAATTACGAATTACAGATGGCGATTTACGTATATCTGATAAGATTTCCCGAATTCCCCCTTCCTGATTCGTAATTTTATTTTTTACGTATTATGTTTGCGGAAAATAAAAAAAGATGGAATTACAACAACAAATACTGGCTGCCTGGGCTGATCGCAGCCTCTTACAGGAAACCTCCTATACAGATGCGGTGAAAGCAGTGATAGAAGCAGTAGATAAGGGACATCTGAGAGTAGCTGAGCCTACGGCTAATGGCTGGCAGGTAAATGAATGGGTGAAACAGGCCATTTTACTGTATTTTTCTATACAACCCATGGAAACAATGGAATTGCCTCCATTTGAGTTCTATGACAAAATGAGATTGAAATCTAATTATAAAGACCTGGGTGTAAGAGTAGTACCTCATGCGATTGCCCGTTATGGCGCTTATATCGCCAAAGGTTGTATCCTGATGCCTTCTTACGTAAATATTGGCGCCTTTGTAGACGAAGGTACCATGGTAGATACCTGGGCTACCGTAGGCTCCTGCGCACAGATTGGCAAACATGTACACCTGAGCGGTGGCGTGGGCATTGGCGGTGTACTGGAACCCCTGCAAGCCAGCCCCGTAATCATTGAAGACGGCTGTTTCGTAGGCTCCCGTTGCATCGTAGTAGAAGGCGTAGTGGTAGAAAAAGAAGCTGTATTGGGTGCTAACGTAGTGCTGACACAGTCTACCAAAATTATTGACGTAAGCGGCAGCGAGCCAATTGAATACAAGGGCCGGGTACCAGCGCGCAGCGTAGTAATTCCGGGTACCTATACCAAGAAGTTCCCTGCTGGCGAATACCAGGTATCCTGTGCACTGATTATTGGCCAACGTAAAGCCTCTACAGATCTAAAAACCAGTCTGAATGACACTTTACGTGAGTTTAACGTAGCAGTATAAATCATTTTTCTTATACTTCATCGCGCAGCGGGTATGCCTACTGCGCGATTTTTTTTGCCGGTTTGAAAAAAAGTTTGGCAGATTTAAAAAAACGTGTACTTTTGCAATCCCTTAACGGGGACACTGCGATGCCCAGATGGCGAAATTGGTAGACGCACTGTGTTCAGGTCGCAGCGCTCGCAAGGGTGTGCTGGTTCGAATCCAGTTCTGGGCACAAAATGGACAAACTCAGGTTTGTCCATTTTTGTTTTTAGGCAGGCCCCCAAGTATTCAAGGATCAAGGGATCAAGTTGAAAACTTGGGGGATTAGGCATAAAGTTTATATAATCTAAACAGAAAGAATTCTACATCCCGTACCCCTCGAAGAGCGTTTCTA
>NZ_VIWO01000002.1 GCF_007829335.1 Chitinophaga polysaccharea | reverse complement strand
GCTTTCTCTATCTCACACTGACCCGACAAATGGGGGGACATCAATAGCCCGGCTTTCTCTATCTCACACTGACCCGACAAATGGGGGGACCTCAAGAAACCTCGTCTCTATATAACAATGGGCGTCAGTACCGTATTAAAACGGATACGAAAGTGTTTTACATAGATCTCGTTTTTTATAATTATATACTCAAGTGCTTTGTGTTAATTGATTTAAAAATACATGAGTTAACACATCAGGATATTGGGCATATCCACCATTTTTAACCCATTCGTACAGATTTTCTCTTGTTATAGTAGTTGTATTCTTATTGAGTTCTTCATAAACTGTGAATGAAGAAATTGAAACGTATTCATTTTCGTGATTTCCGCCATCTTTCTTAATGCAGGTAATTCTTAGTTTCATAACCATATTATTAAATGTTTTAGACTTATCCGAAAGTAACGAATTAAGCATAGGATACATTCAGCATTTTGTTATTCTTTGGTTATGCAGAATTTGTGTTGCTTGTATTGATAAATTAAGGGGTGAGAGTTTGGCTTTGATACACTTTGTATATAATTTACATGTTTTAGCCTGACTTAAGTAGCTTAGCTCTTTTCAACCTGACTGCAGGCGTATGTTTGTCGCCTAAAACAGTAAGTGCATGAAAGGAAATGTGCAAATTGGAAAAGCTATAACCCCATGGTGTTCCCCTTTAATCTCGACCAATTTTTGCAACTGGTGAGACTTGTGTGACCTCTCCCCGAAACGCGCGCCAGATGATAAACGAGTATTGAAGTAATGCGCTTTGATGTTATTTGCTTTTGGTTGTTGTTGCCGCTAATACCGGTTCCCATATCAGACGATACGGGAGACCGGTTGACATCCGAATTAAACCAGACTTTAGAACTTGTAACTAATACCAGCTGTCGCAAACCCTTTTGTTCCAAAACCCAATTCAACAAAGCCCCCAAGCTTCCTGCCGACGCGCAACCCAACCGGGTTTACCTGGTAAGCGAAATCAAATTTGCTACGCTGAGCAGACTTTTCTGCGGATATCCGCTGCGAAGAACTCATATAGGCGCCTGTTGCTGCCGACCCGTAAAAATCCAGAAGGTTTGTTTTAATGTAAGAAAACTGGATGGTAGGCAATATGATGAAATAATTCGTTTTGTACTTTTCAATATCTGCAGACTCCTGTGTTTTTATTTCTGTTCTGGCAAGCTGGTAAGCAACGTCGGCTCCCAGCTTAATGTGCTTGGTCAGCTGAAACCTGTACCCTGTTTCGATTACACCGAAAGTGCGGGTATTTACCGTGGTTTTTGTACCTGTCAGAACAGCAACAAAGATATTGGTCATCATTCGCGGCAGTATTTCATCATTTGCCAGCGTGAAACCATCGCTGTAACCAATTCGTACTTCATGACGACCGGCTTGCTGTGCATGTGCCGCTACCGAAAAAACAAGAACTAAACTTGCAAAAACTGATGCTTTTTTCATATTCATATGATTTATTTGTAAACGTATGCTGTCAATGTTGCGCTTACCGCCATTCTTGCCACTAACACGCACTAAAAACAAATACCCCTACGGCATAAAAAAAATTATCCCGTAAAGATTTCCTTATCTTCACAACATCTCAAGCAATCAGTAGATTATCATAAATGACCGAGGCACAAGAAATTTTCAAAACATTGTTTCTGGAAAACTATCAGCAGTTGTGCAACTATGCATTTAAATTTCTGGGCGACCGAAATGAGTGTGAGGATGCAGTGCAGGATGTATTAATCCGATTTTGGGAACTAAAAAAGGATAAGCTGGGAGATCACGCCTTAAAATACTACCTGTATACAGCCACCAGGAACAAGTGCATTTCCATGTTGCGAAAGCGTATGCATTTGCAGGATATCGATGAACTGGCCCCATTTGCAGCAGACGATGATCCATATGACGGGAACTATCCGCAACATTGCGCCGGGAAACTGGTCGAACGGGCATTTGAAGGGCTTCCTCCGAAATGTCTGGAAATTTTTAAACTAAGCAGATTGGAAAATCTCTCTTACAAACAGATTGCGGACAAACTGGACATATCGGTAAAAACGGTAGAGAACCAGATGGGAAAGGCCATCAAACACATGCGCAAGTTTGCGGCGGAAAATCCGGTTTTCCTGCTGGCACTTATCTATTATGTAAGGTTTCATGGTATAGACATAGGAGTATTAAGCGAAATAGCGTTTTAAATTAAAAGCAAGATGTCAACAGGCGAAGAATATATGGATACACTATTGGCCCGCCATTTTGCTGGTGAAACAAACGGCGAGGAAGAGGCCATTCTCAAAAAATGGATGACGGAGCATCCGGAAACTTACCTGTCGCTTCGGATACTTTGGGCAGAATCTTCTGCCCAGGTACCACAAGTGTTTGATACGCAGCTTGCGTGGCAAAAAGCGGAGCAGTTGCTCGCATCACGCACCTCCGGCAGAGAGGTGCCGTTTTACAGGAAATACAGGCTGGCAATTGGTGTCGCAGCAGCAGTAGCATGTATAGCCATCGGCTTGTGGCAGTACATTACCTCACCGGTCACCGAACATGCGCAAATGGCCGAAGTGCGGCACATCGTTTTACCGGACGGATCTTCCGTTACACTGAACAGAAACGCCAGCATCACCTACAACCGCTATTTCCTGGGAAGCCGCAAGGTCAGTGCAACCGGGGAAGTATTTTTCGAAGTAGTACCGGGTGCAGCAAAACCGTTCATAGTATCCACCGAAAAGTTGGAAGTCAGCGTACTAGGCACCTCGTTCCTTGTAAAGGCCGGCAACAGCCCATCCGTCAGTGTAATTACGGGCAAAGTAGCCGTCAGGGGGCAAGATGGGGAAAGAGCAGTTGTCTTAACACCAAACCAGACGGCCAGGTATGAGAACGGCGTTCTTCTGCCATTTCCTGAAACCGATGTAAACCTCCTTTCTTGGAAAACGCAAACCCTTGTATTCAACGGCACTCCGCTTTCAAAAGCATTCTCCGATATCGAAAAATGTTATGGCGTAACAATAAGTGCGCCCCGTACTGCGGATTCCTGTAAAATTACTTCACGATTTGAACACACTAACCTGGATGGCGTATTAAAAGAACTTAGCATCCTGACTGGGTTCCATTACAGCATAAAAAACAAAGAGATTACGATTGAGGGCCTTGAATGCAAATAAACAGGTATTACGGCAATTACTACTCCTGTTCTCCTGCATCTTGTTGGGCAACAGCGGCCTTCTGGCGCAGTATAGCTGCCTCCCGCTGCAGCAGCCGGTTAAAATCGAGATCGAATCGGCCAGTCTTTCCGTTCATTTTTCACACCTGGCCGCACAAGGGGTAACCTTATCTTATAACCATGCACAGCTTGATTTGAACCGGACCATCAGGCTGACTAAAGGCACTTATCCTTTACGAGAGGTACTACTGCTGCTACTGGCAGGCGATGGCCTGGAAATGATGGAGGTGCCCGGCAAAGTCATTCTTTATAAACCGAACCGAAAGCCGGTCGCGCTACTCACACTTAGCGGCTTCGTTTATAGCGGCAATACAGGAGAGGTGCTACCCGGTGCGTCTGTTTACGTTCAGGACGCCCAGTTGGCGATCAGCACCAACGACTATGGATTTTATACCCTGCAGCTCCCTCCAGGTAACCATATTATCCGGATCAGCTATATCGGCCATCTCCCGGTTATAGATACCATCGGCATCAGCAGGCCTGCAACCCGCCATTTCAAATTGCCCGGCCTAACACAGGAACTGAAGGTGGTAGATGTAACGTCCGATAATGAACCGGTTCCCAAAGAACGCAGTCTGCTAAATACCCATAAAACCAAACAGGCGCCCTTCCCTCTGGGCGAACCCGATCCGTTGAGAATGGCAGGTCTTGGTGCAGGTGTATATAGCAGCGGAGGATTAAACGTCAGAGCGGGTACAACTGACCAAAACCTCGTATTGCTCGACGGCGCCCCTATTTACAATCCCTACCACTTTACAGGCTGGTTGTCTATTTTTAACAATGACGCTATCAAGCGCATTGATTTTTTCAAAGGCGCGTTTCCCGCACGTTATGAAGGAAGGCTATCGTCTGTTATAGATATCAAAACGAAAGACGGAAATATGGAAGCCTATCACGGTACCGCCAATGTCGGTTTCATCAATACATCCGTCATGCTGGAAGGGCCGGTAGTCAAAGATAAAATCTCCTTCATGGGCAGTTTCCGGCGCAGCTGGATTGACGGCCTTATCAGGTTTGTTTGCCGGGATTGTAACGAACTTACCTATTATCTCTATGATGCTAATATCAAACTCAACTACCGGATCGATTCAACAAACCGTATCTACCTGGCTGGATATGCCGGCAGCGACATGTTGCGGCTGGGCGTGTTCAGTGAAATAACTATCCCTACTTTACGATGGGGCAATCGATCACTTTCTTTCCGGTGGAACAAAGTGATCAACCCCAGACTGTTTCAAAACAGTATAGTGGTCGTCAGTAACTTTAAAAACCAATGGCAGGATAAACTGCAAAGTGGTACCAAGCAGTACAACAACATTACCGACATCGGGGTTGAAAGCAATTTCCATTACTCCTGGTCCAACGAGTTTTCTTCATCTGCCGGCATTAAGATCAATTTTACCGGTTACAGGGGAAAAGCGGAAAGGGAAGATGAGGGACTGACTTATCCCGAACAATATCTGCAGGCGCAGCAACTGAAAATATATACCGATAACGATATTAGCATTTCCCATAACATCAGGCTGAAGGCCGGGCTAAATTATACCGCATTTATTGCTCCTGGAAAAACCTACCACTCGTTTCAGCCGCGCAATACCCTTACCTATAGGATAGATAAACGACACGAGTTATTCGCTTCCTATGCGGTCATGACACAATTCTACCACCAGATCACCTCCAGCATCGCCTCCCTTCCCTCTGAGTTCAGGGCGCCCAGCACTGCAAATTTACCACCCGAGCGTTCAATGATATTCGAACTGGGCTTCATCCGCCGCTTCAGACAGGGGAAATTTTCGGCCCAGTTCTACGGGAAGAAGTTCGCTGATATCCTCATGTACCAGCCGTTGTTTGACGGCGTGGTGAAATTCGGCAGGCTGTGCTCTGGCACAGGCAATAGCCAGGGGCTGGAACTGGAACTGGATAAGCAATGGAAAAGCCTGGACATTCAGTGTGCATATACATTGGGGCGTGCGAGCATGCAGTTTGATTCTATCTATAATGGCAGGCCTTTCCGGTCTCCGAACGACATTACCCATATCGCCAATCTACTGCTTTCTAAAAAGCTGGATAAACAGTGGACATTATCTTTCAGCGGCAGCTTCAGCACTGGCCGACTGGTTTCCCTGCCCATGAAAACAGCCGGTGCCCCGGGACAGGGCAGTACCTACACGGTCATAGAACCTAATAACCACCGGTTATCGGATAATTATAGCCTTAATTTCAACGCTGCCTATATGAAAGTGTATAAATCCGGGAAAACAGGAACGTTGCAATTCGGCATCAACAATCTTTTCTGCAGACCCGTACCATTTTATGTTGATGTGACCTTAATAAATGATAAGCCCGAAATCAATATTTCGTCTCCTATCAGATTGTTCCCCTATGTAACTTATTCTTTTTCTTTCTAAAGCTGGATTGATCTGGTACGACAGTAACAACGTTCCTCCCAGTTTTTACGCCAGCTTCTGATAGCGTATGCATACTTTGTGCTCCACTTAGCATCCAGCACGTCAAGAGCAGCCATAGCAGCCTGTCTGGTCGGTGCCGCATAAACATCTTTCATGTCTGTGGTAAATTTTCTTTGTATACCATTTTCCTGTGTATTTACCTTCTACTGCCTTAATACCTTTTATGACCTCTCCCGTTTCAATGGGTTCAATACTATTATTGTTTTCGCAACGGTTGTTCTATGTGGCCTTACAGCCTTGCTTTGTCATACAAGGCTTTATACACTTGTTACAGCAATGGCGACAACCCTTACCTTACATTGACCTATCTCCATTTTATTGCCAGGAAAGAATGGATAGGATCTGCTTCGCTTGTCTATTTTATTTTGATGCCCGGTTTTTTTATTGTCAATGGCATTCTTACGGGAACCGGGATTAACTCCCCCATTGTCAATTATAATCCTGAAGAAATCCTTAATGTAAGGCTGCTCACGATACCTGTAGAGGACACCGTGTATGGCTATGCCCAATTTCTACTTGTCATCTATTTCTTTAAACAATTCCAAAACAGACATAATGAAAAGTAAGGTAGTTATTAAAACTGTTGCGGGGCTTGCAACGCTCTTAAACGTAATACAAGGGGATCACTGGAAAAAAAGAAGACCCACACCAGGGGCGGTGTCTTCTTTTTTTGCTCTATAATTTACGCTATAATGTGATGAAAAGTTCAAAAAATACCTTCAACTGGTTATCATTTGAGAAATAATTACCTTCATGCGAACCTTGCGAAATCACTTAAAATATCCGTTATTCATGAGGGTGATTTTGTTTTTATAAGCTCTGCTACATTGGACCAGCCATATCAATGCCGCGAACCCAGATCACGATCTTGCTCATCACCGCTCCTGAGATGTGTCAGTTCATTACAGTAAATTATTTTACCTTCCTCCACATGAAATTCCGCGATCACCTGGATGCTTGCTGAACGGCCTTCTTTGGTTTCCATATTAACAATGTGATTAGTAAATACGATCCCTCCCTCTTCTACAATGGTGATAAAATCGGTAGATAGATATTTCAACGCCTGCTTTTGTACTTTCATATGTTGACAAAAGCCCTGGTAATCCAGTTCTTTTCCGTCTACCTTTTGCACATATCTCTTGCTGAAATATTTTTCCACCGCAGCTTCATTATAAGCGAGGTTTTCCACTACTGCCTTGAAACTTTCCTTAATTAATGCTTTGTTGCTTTCCATTTTTTATCATTTTTGAATAATACAAAATAACAGGATTAGTTCCGGCAGAAACAGGGTATGAACGTAGGAAAAATTGGATTATCCGTGGTAACTTTTGCGGAAACGGGCAGGGGTTATATTCATTTCCTTTATAAACAGGCGGGAAAAATACGTATGATCATCATAGCCCAGCTTGTAGGCAATCTCTTTAATACTAAAAGTACTGTAGGCTAAAAGGCGCTTAGCCTCTAACATCACGGCCTGCCGGATCCAATAGCTCACCGGTTTTCCTGTAGTCCCTTTTACGCATTCATTCAGGTAGGGCAATGACAAGTTAAGCAGCGTGGCATATGCAGCCGGGCTTTTCTCCTGCCCATAATTACTGCTTACCAGGTGGCGGAATTGATGGGTAACTATAGCGGGTCGGTCTTTAGATATCTGAAGGCGTTCCTTTGCCGCTAAAAAGATACCGGCAAATATTCCTGCGCAGACGGAAATAAGGTGAGATAAAACAGTATCATTGAATATAGTTGCCGGGTGCTGCAGCAAATGACGCATGGCCTTGAAGCAATGATGCAATTGCTGTTGTATCTGCAACGACGGCATGGCGGGCTGCGGCTCACTCAAAGCTTCCTCAAACACCTGCCGGTAAGCAGGGTCTATTGAAAGTGGATCTGTACCCAGCAGCCATCCGGATACCTCCTGAATAGACTTATAGTGATGTACCTGTCCCGGAAGAATATAATAAATACAGGGGCCTGTTAAGATAACTTCCCTGAAATCTACCATTAAACGACTTACTCCTTCCTGCTGAAACAATAAAATATAATAATCATCACGATGGGCAGACTCGATCACTGTTTTACCCAGTCCCGGGCCCTCCAGCTGTCGCAGATGCACATTCAACGTTTGCTGCACCTCTAAACTGTGGAATGGAATAGCCTGCTTTTTTTTACTTAGTGCCATGTTTTACTAGTACGATGTCAACGAGATCAGGACAATTATAAATTTCAGTAATTTAAACAAACTATTGTTACCGTCTCCGGAGTTGTCGTGAAAATATGCCATGACCCAATGTACCAGTTTGGAATACCGGTGCGCGCCGTACAAGCTAAACAGGCTGGTTTATTCTTCCTGCCGTAGAAGTTGAGACCAATTCTAAATTGCGGCAGAATCTTTTGTGATAACGAGCAATACGTAATATAACAATTGATGGGGTATTTTGAAGGCGGATATTGGTACTTGGTTTCCTTATTCAAGAATTATATTTATTGCTTTCTCTTAATCCCGATAGCCTCCTAGGCCAGAGCTCACGTTATTTTAATAAAGTGTATTGTTATTTTCCCGTGCACGGCTAATCCAGGCGAGCAATTGAGACAACATTATAAAAAACACTGTTAAGCCACATACATAGGTCGTAACACCTGATGCGCCCCCTGCAGTAGCGGGATCAAGAAACGGATAAGGATACCAACCGGTAATCGAAGCACGAATAAAAGTATAAATAACCCATAAAAGTGGGAATATCAATAGATAAAAAGCTTTAGCAGCAGTAATAGGTTTTCGAGAAGGCCATAATAACCACCAAACAGTAATAAAAATTGGACCAAATTCATGTAAGATAAAATCTCCCCAACTAAAATGACCAGGATCCAATGGTGTGTTTCGAAGCAACACCGCAAACACGATACCGGTTACCATCATGTAAAGTACTGCGCCACCACGGAGATATTTGAACCATTCACCAAGTTCTTTTTTTTGTAGAATTGCAGCCGCAGCAATCAAATAAGTAGCTGTGGCTATAAAATTGCTCTGGAGCGTAAAATAGCTGAACCTGTTCCAACCATAACCAGGAAATGCCGGATTCCCCTCCCAAGCAGTCCAAAAACTACTGGCATCCAGGGTAACGATAGCCATGATGATCAATATGACAGCATTGAGCCATTTTAAATTTCGAGGTAAAACTGTTGGTTTCATAGAGTTTTCTAAAATTTAAATTCTGTCAAAAGTAATAAAAAAAAATTATACTTTTAACACTAACCAACTATTAGCTTACTATCGTTTTTGGGTAGCACTAAAATATAGAAACCGGGCATGTCAATATGATGTATGGGATATATTTCATGGTGAAGTTTTAGCAATAAATCAACGGGTAACAGACAAGTAATAGGACCGGCTGTACTGAATAGTATAAGACGAGGTCTATTTTATTAAGCCATATTTCCCTAATTTTTCTTCCTGCTTCTTCTGGACTAATTCTTATATATCGATAGAAGTCCTGTAAGTTCTTATGGCCACTTATTTTCATGGTTAGTTCAACGGGAGTTCCAGCCAGAAACTCTTTTGTACAAAAAGAACGACGGCAAGTATGCGAGGTTATCCATCCATATTGAATAGTATTCTAAATATGACCGTACAGCACTTCCTATTATGACCACATGCCTTTAGCATGTCATCAATGATACAGAAAATTGATATAATTTTTTCCTCACTGAGCATTGTACGGCAGTTTTTTGTGTGGTAACTCAAAACTATCAATATTTACAATGCTCTTTTTTATTCTTTAACTGGGAACTTGGGTTATTTACTTAATTTTGCGTCCGAAAATACAGAGCGTATGACAACACAGGAATTCATTGCCGCAGCATTTCTCGAAGACGTGGGGAGCGGCGATTACTCTACACTGGCATCCATACCAGCCGATGCTAAAGGCAAGGCGATACTCAAAATAAAAGAAAAAGGTATACTGGCAGGTATGCAGGTGGCGCAGGATATTTTCCATCATCTGGAAGAAGATGCAAAATTCACCATCTATAAAAAAGATGGCGATGCTGTAAATAATGGCGAAATCGCGTTTACCGTTGAAGCCAGCGTGCATACCATATTAAAAGCAGAAAGACTGGTGCTTAACTGCATGCAACGTATGAGTGGCATCGCAACGCTTACCAATAAGTACGCTGATAAAATAAAAGGCTACAAAACCAAAATACTCGATACCCGCAAAACCACGCCGCTGTTCCGCGAATACGAGAAGCAGGCAGTGCGCATTGGTGGTGGTTACAACCTTCGCATGGGCTTGTACGATATGATTATGCTGAAGGACAACCATATCGATTTTTGTGGTGGCATAGAGCAGGCCATACAGAAAACCAACAAGTATCTTGAGGTCAACGAGCTCAATCTGAAAATAGAGATCGAGACCCGTAACCTAGATGATGTGCGCCGTGTGCTTGCTGTGGGCAATGTACACCGCATAATGCTCGATAACTGCTCGCCGGAACTATTGGAAGAAGCAATTGAGCTAATTGGCGGTAAGTACGAGACCGAGGCGTCGGGTGGTATCAATCTCGATAACATTATCTCCTATGCCCGTACTGGTGTCGATTACGTCTCAATAGGCGCTGTCACAAATCGTGCTGTGAGCATGGACCTTAGTTTAAAAGCACACCAAATATAGCGCAGATATTATCGCGGTTGTTATTATCTCCCTGTTAGTAACCCTGATACAGATGTCTGCCCGTCCATACCGCTAAAGACTGCCACTAGCCCAGCCAATCGCCACTTCAATTTTTCCCAATTTAGATATACCGCAGTGGATCCCAGCGTTAAGGAGAGTATCGTCATCAGCGTTTGCATGAATGACCTGATCTCTTTTTCAGCTGTGGGTAAGGGAGTAGGGCAAAAGATTGCGTCCTGGACGGGTGTATTACGCGACGGGCGGATGGAAACCATGTGGCACGTGATTGCTAACAAAAAGTTGGATGCGGATGGAACAAAGAAGCCGGCCGGGCTATGGGAAGCGTTCGTTACAGGATCGGATATTTTTGAGCGGGTCTGATCCCCTACATGAAATTAAGAAATAAAGATTTAAAATATTATCTTTATCTAAACCTATCTTATCTGTCACGCCTATATGAAAACCAAATATAATATTTTATTAACATCGTGTTAATACGCACTAAACATCATGTAGATAATTTCGCGGACTGAATTTTAAACCATCTAAATCGATGAAGCGATCACTCTGTCTGTTCTTTATTACGTTAGGCTTGCTAACGTCTTCCTTTGTATTTGCCCAATCTACGCTGGCTGATTTGAATGGCCAGGTCAAAGCCAAGGATGGCACCCTGATTCCTGGCGCATCTGTTACTGTGAGAAATGAGTCGACTGGTTTTACCAACAGGACCCAGTCAAATAACAAAGGCCATTACACTTTTAAGCAATTGCCGCTCGGTGGTCCGTACACAATCACGGTATCAGCAGTGGGCTTTGGTGCGCAGAAAAAACAGGATTATAGCCTTAACCAGGGAGATGTACTCCAGGTGAACTTTGACCTTGAACAAGCTGTTTCCAACCTGGAAGCGGTTACCATCGTATCTACGTCCAACAGGAAAGCGATTGTAAATGCGGGTGCGGCTACTACCATTACCCCCACGGATATGAACAGGTTGCCGGTCAACGGAAGAAACTTCGCCAACCTGGCAGCATTGTCGCCGCTTACCGGTAATGGTAACAGTATTAGCGGCCAGCTGGGATCTGGTACCAACTATACCATCGATGGTATGACGGCAAAGAATCCTACGTCTGCCGGTCCTACTACCTCCAGGAGCGGCGCTCCTTATTCGATCTCTATTGAGGCAGTGCGTGAGTTTAAAGTGGTCACCAACCAGTATGATGTTACGCTCGGCAGATCCGGTGGCGGTACCGTGAGCGCTGTTACCAAATCCGGTACCAACACGGTATCGGGTTCCGTATTCGGCTATGGTCGCGCCAACTGGTTATCCAGCCCTTATGATATTCGTGGTAACAAAAGGAATAACGACTATTCCACTTACCAGTTTGGCGGTTCTATCGGCGGACCCATCATCAAAGATAAATTGCACTACTTCTTTGCATGGGACCATCAAACAGACAACCGTTCCCTGGTAATTGCCGATGTACAATCTAATTCCGATCAACTGGTGTATAATATTACCAGGAATGTACTGGATACATTTGTGGATATTGCCAGAACAAAGTATGGTGTTTCCAATCATGCACAATATGGCTCTTTTGGGAAAACACGTAAGTCTGACGCCGGCTTCCTGCGCCTGGACTGGCAGATTAATGATAGAAACCTGTTGACCATCAGGGACAACTATACCAATGATATCAACAAGCTGGGTTTGATTGATAATACGGCCATCGACCTGTATGAGTCAACCGGTAACGACTTTAACAAAGATAACAGCCTGTTGCTGACACTGAGGTCTACTATCAGCCCTAAAATTACGAACGAATTAAAGGCGCAACATTTATATACCTGGCAAGCCAGCCGGCAAAATGACGAGCTGCCGGGCGCATTGCCAAGAGCAATCGTAGAAAACGTCACTTCTGTATTATCTGATGGATCTACTAAGTCTACCAACATCCAGATCGGCGGGCACCGCTTTGGTCAGGAAGGATTTACCAACAACGTTTTCCAGCTGACCGACAACCTGTATTACAATACCCAAAAAGTTAACTATACCTTCGGTATCGACCTCATGTATACACACGCTAAATCGCTGTATGGTAGCGAAGTAAATGGCCGCTATGTGTACAGAGGCCTGGATGCTTTCCGTAACAATACGCCTTATGCATTCTATCGGGAAGTGCCGTTGGTGGCCGATCCAAGCGTAACTTCCAGCATTTTCAATGGCGGTATCTACGGTCAGTTGCAAACCGACCTGGGTAAAGGAGTAGGCCTTACGGCCGGTTTGCGTTTCGATATGGCTAGTTATCCTGAAGCGCCATTCAACGAGGATCTGTATAAGGCGCTGGGCGTAAGTACCAATAACCGCATTAAGTCTTTTGTACCGCAGCCAAGAATCCAGCTGACATGGGATGTGAACCAGAAGCATACAGATTATATCAAAGTGGGTGCGGGTATATTTAGCTCCGATATTAATAACTATATGCTCATCAACAACCTCACATTTGATGGCAGACATTTCGGAACAGCTAACCTGAACGCCAGTTCTGTAGCTATACCTTCCCCTGATTTCGCGGCATTCCGTAAAGACCTTTCTACCGTACCAACCTTTGCACAATACCAGTTGCCACTCATCAATTACACAGGCCCCGACGCTAAAATACCCATCGTTTACAAAGCTAATATCAACTATACAAAATATATCACCAGCCGCCTTAGAATGGGTGTTTCCGCTTACCTCACCTACGGCCGTAATAACTACTTCTATATAGATAGGAATATGGTGGAAACCCCGTATTTCACGATGCCTAACGAAGCCAACAGGGGAGTATATATTCCTTTAGATAAGATGAATACCAGTGGTGGCAGTGGTAACTACCTGGATGGTAGAATCAGCAATGCGTTCGGCAGGGTACTGGAATTAACCAGCATGGGTAAAAACAATACCTATACTTTTGTATATGATGTCAACTATCGTTATTATAAAGATGGTAACATCACCGCCAGCTATACCTGGAACGATTCCAAAGATAATACCTCCTACAACGGTAACGTTGCCAATACCGCTACTTTAAGTTTGCCGGTGGCAGATGATCCGCGTAACCTGAGTAAGATGAGTTACTCTGATGCGCAATTCCGTCATAAGGTAGTATTCTATGGTACATCACCTACCGTTGCGGGATTTGTGTTCAGCGTGCGCTTCTCCGGTATCGGTGGCACCCGTTACAGCCTGTTGTCTGGTGTAAACAGCAACCAGGATTTTGTAAGCGGTACCAATGACCTGGCTTATGTATTTAATCCGAATGATCCTTCAACACCAGCTGGCGTTAGAGACGGTTTGAATAAACTGTTGAGTTCAGGCGCAGGCGGCAGCTTCAAAAAATATATTGAGAAATCGGAAGGTAAGATAGCAGAGAGAAATGGAGGTGTTAATAGCTTCTATGGTACATTCGATTTAAGACTGGCTAAAACACTCAAAGTGTCTAAAAAGAGCGGCTTTGAGCTTTCTGTCGACGTTTTCAACTTCGCCAATATGCTCAATAAGAAATGGGGCGCCAGCCATAACTTCGGTAATACTTCGTTATACCGTGCTTCGGCATTCAGCAAAGACATCCGCTCATATAACTATTCTGTTAATACCAGCGGAATTGCTAATCCGGGTGGAGACCCCTACCAAGTGCAGTTAGGAGTAAGATTCTTCTTCTAAAACCATCCGCAAAATATATGTTGTCAGTCGCCACGCCGAAGAGAAACTTCGGTTTGGCGACTGACATTTTATAGCTAAGATCATTGCTCATCTCCCCAGCAACTCCAGCAGCGCCGCTACCGGTGCCGTATCTTTTACCACCATCTGTTGATGCACGCCTGCCATGATAGCGCCTTTCCCCTGATCTGTGGAGATAGGTGCAGTAGACGAAACAATGCCTACCAGGTTACCACATTGATCCAATATCGGGCCGCCGCTGGAGCCGATAGCATAATCTGTGGTAATTTCCATACGAATGGGAGGTCTGCCAAGCGGATTATAGCCTGCCGCTGCGGCCTGTTTGTCGATGGTTACATTCCTGGCTACCATGCCATTACTGAAGTAGTAGAAAAATCCTAAGGGATGGGAGAGGCAGTATACAGGGTCGCCTACTTCGGCGGGCCTTCCCAGTGGCAGCGGAACCAGGGACATGCCTCTAGTATTTATATGAAACACGGCTATATCATTGTTTTGAGAGTAAGCCAGTATGTTGTCAATAAAATGTACCTGTCCGTCGGTGTTGATGATAAAATAAAGGCTGTCGTTATTGTTTGCTATGGTTGGTTTTTGCAGGATATCTTTCAGTACATGGTAATTCGTAACGCAAACGCCATTGGCGCTGATGGCAAAGGCGGTGCCTATCAGGTCGAAATTTGTAGTGCCTGATGGCTGGGCTTTCGACAGTTTACCGATAATGAATACACTTTGTTTTCGCAATGCATAAATAGAGGCGCCGTCCAGGGATTTTCTGCTGGCACGAAGTGTTTTTATTTCCTCTCCTTTAGGCGCCGCTTCATCCGCCAACAGGGCGGCGCTGTCGTGCAATATTTTCAATGAAACAGTTGCTTTGCCGGAAAGGGTGTCTAAATGGAGATGGCTAAAGAATTGCTGGTAGTCGATGTACCTGTTATGGGTTGCTGCCGCCTGCCCACGGGCGCTGGTGTGCAACAATAGAGCAAAAGCGCAGAGCAGTATTAATTGGTTTGTTTTCATAATTAACTGGGTTGGTCGAGTAATTCGAGGATGCCTTCGTTACGTATGATCATCATACCCTGCCGGTCCGACGTGATACCTTCTTTTAGCACGTAGGGATAGGTGGGGCGCTTGCCGTCCATCACGGTGGGCATATAGGCAAAATAGATATTGGCGCGTTGCTGCAAGGCTTCGCCTACTTCAATAATATGGGTGGAGATGATAAAAAGACAGTTGTCGTAGTCCGCGAAGCCTTGCGTAACCGCCAAGGTTCCGTCATAGGCGTCTTTTACATTGGTACCTTTAAACAGCTCGTCGAATAGTAGTAATAGCTTTTTGCCGCCGGCAGCTGCTTCCGCAGCCTGTTTCACGCGTACTACTTCCGCATAGAAATGGCTGTAACCGAGCCCGATATTATCAGCCACATTGATGGAAGAATACAGTCCTTCTCTGACGGAAAATTCCATATCACTGGCTGCTACCGGAAATCCCATATGCGCCATGTACAGCCCGATTCCCACCGCTTTCATCAGGGTCGACTTACCAGCCATATTGGCGCCGGTGAGAAATAGCAGGTTGGTTTGCTCATTTAGCAACAGGTGGTTGCCAATAGCCTTGTCAATGCAGGGATGGCGTAAGCCGGCGGCAGACAAAATATTCTTATCTGCATCGAGGGCAGTGGCATAGTTAAAACCTTTACTACGGGCCACGTTGCTGACGGCTATGTTTACATCTACTTCATAAATAAACGTCAGGATAGTTTGCGTTTCACTGTATAGTTTCCCCTTGAGCAGATGCTCAAAATAAGCGAGGGTGCTCAGTGGAAGTGCGGTATAAATGTCTATCTCCCGCAAACGTTCCAGTCGTTTGTCAGATAAGAGGCTCCTGATGTTGGCCAGGCGTGTGGCAAAGGGACTGGCGCCGGCAGGGAAGGAGTTGACAAAGTTATAGCAATGCACCAGGGTGATGATCGTGGCCTGTAAGCCCTGCACCTTTTTTTTGTAGCGTTCATCGCGGGTGAGCACGGCCAGCCATTTTTTGATGATAGTGCCTGCCAGTACCAGTACGGGGTTGCCCGCTACCTGCACATCGAGGTATTCCTGCATCAGCTGTAGTTGCTGAACATCAAATGTAAATGACCGGTTGGCCTCCTGGAAGAAGCGGAATACCTGGCTGCGGGCATTGATAGCAGCAGCGGCTGTGAGGGGCTGGCGAAACATCTGGTCCAGTAAATGCCCGCCTCCTCTCGTTTTTACCTGGTTAAACAGGTGGTATACAGAATCCTGCCGGAACTTTCCCAGCAGATTCAGTTCATCCAAGGTCTGTTTGTCTGTGCTGAAGCTCATAATTATTTCGGTGGTTGTCAGTTTGTTGCTTTCCCTTTTGCAGGATGTCGAGTATGCCTTCATTGCGAATGATAATCATCCCATGCCTGTCGTCGGTAATACCTTCTTCCAGCGTATACGTATAGGCAGGCGTATGGCCTTCCATGCGGGTGGGAAGAAAAAAGAAGCCGATAGACGCGTCTGGTCTGAGTGCTTCTCCCGCTTCTACGATATGCGAAGAAACGAGGAAAAGGCTGCGTGTTTTTTTGGCAAAGCCTTTTATAATAGCGATGGTGGCCTCCTGGGCATCTTTCACATTCGTGCCGCGGAACAATTCGTCGAACAGCACAAATAGTAATTTGCCCGCGCTCAGTTCCCTGGCTATTTTCTTTACCCGCAGTACTTCTGCGTAAAAGTGGCTGGCGCCAATGCCCAGGTTATCCGGGAGATTGATCGTGGTGTACAGTCCGTCCATGACGGAAAATTCCATCGACGTGGCTGCCACAGGAAACCCCATGTGAGCCAGGTATAGCGCTGTACTTAAGGACCGCAGGAAGGTGGATTTGCCGGCCATGTTGGCGCCTGTAAGGAAGATGATGTTGCGTTGGGTGTACATCTCTATATCGTTGCCCACCGGCGCTTTCAGCGAGGGATGATATACGCCCTTTACCTTTAGGGTACAAGTACCTTTCTCTAACGCTGCCGGGAATACGAATTTCCGTTCTGCAGCGGTGCGGGCAATGGAAAGATATACATCCAGCATATAAATGTGGCGTAGCAGCCGGATGATCTTATCGTTTTCACTGACCCGGAAGAGTGCATCATACGCAGTGATGGCTGCATAGGGTAGTTTATGCCCTTTCCCGGGTATTTCTTTGAGTGCTGGCGCCAGGGCAGGTTCCGCCAGTAAGGCATTGATCGCTGCTCTCTCCGGCGCATAGCCGGCTATAGCCGCTACCTCCTGTTTTTCCATAAAGGTTTTGGTGAGGTGGATCAGGGAGATGACAGCCATGACGCCGTTTTGGATCTCTTTTTCACCCAACAATTGTTCCTGGATGTGTTGTCCCGGCCGGGGATGATTGGAGAGATATTTTTCCGCCATGTCGAAAAGCGCTGCATCATAAGGAAACGCGAGGCCCAGGTTGGCAAACTGCCGGATGATGCTGCTGCGCTGGTTGATAGCCCCCTGGTCGGATAGCGGGGAACGGAATATCTCTTCCAGCAATGCTTCTCCGCCGCGGGTATGCAGTTGGTTGTAGATGTCGTAGATCCCGCCTTTGTCGCGTTTCCCGAACAACCCCAGGTCTTCTATGGTTTGTTCATCTGTTTGTAAGTAGGTGATCATCTTATTTCCTTTTTCTACGGATTAATAAAATTGTGCTGCTCAGCAGCAACAGGCCGGGAAGCACCCACAGGTAAGCGATTTGCTGTGCCTCCGCGCCGGAAGTGCCAATGGCCATGATATCGTCTTTAGGGTGCGGCCGTGGCGTGTATATGGGAGAGCGGTTATAGGCCAGCCAGCTATAGGCCGGCATCACCAGGACGACATTTGTTGCCAGCCTTACGTTGCTCGCAAAATCAGCATCCCCGCAAACAATGATCCGTTGCTCTTTGCCGTGTACCTGCCGCGACAATTGCAGGACAGTAGCATAAGTGCTGCTTTTCCGGTCGCCTTCCTGGTAGTTGAACGGAGGAAGCGTGGAATCGGTTACCAGGGCGCCGGCTTTGAGCCAGGTTTGGCCTGGTAAAGTGCTGACCAGCGGCGTTATGGTAAAGACACTGCTGCTGTCGGCAGATAAGGTGGTGGTTCCCGGCATCAGCACTTTCAGCGTGTCGTCAGGATCCTGCCCCATCATGGAATCCAATCCTTCCGATAAGTGACGGCAGGCCGGCAGCAGGTAGCTGATCACTTTATCCGGGGTTTCATTATAAGTAGGGCGTACCAGTTGTCCTTCCGATAGCTGTACGCCTGCCTGGGAAAGCAGCGGACGTAATAATGCCTGTTTGCCGGGTTCGCTCATGATGAACATATTGCCTCCGTTGCTGATATAAGTCTTCAGCTTATCTGATACCTCCGGAGAGAGTGCTGTTTTAGGATCTGCCAGCAGTAAAGTAGTTACATCTACAGGGATATTACTGGTGGCCAGGTTCACGGTGTCTACTTCAAAGCCGGTATTCACCAGTGTTCCCCTGCCTCCTTTGTAGGCGGAATGAAAGGCGTATTCGCGCTCGCCTATTTTATAAACACTGCGCTCCAGGTCGCCCGTTACTGCTGTTACTTTGGGTAAGGCGGGCTGCAGTAACTTTTGTAAGGCTGCATTTACATTGGTTTCATCCGGCCAGAATATGGGGTCATCGAAGGTGCGGAGAAAAACGCTTTTGCCCTTGTATTTCAGTTGCATCACCAGCCGGTAGCCCTCGGGCCGCAGATCTATCTGCTGGCGCATTTCTTCGGGCGTCTTGAATGCGGTGATGCTGATATCGCGCGCGTCTGCATTTTCTGCAGCAATTTCTTTCAGGGTTTTACCCGGGTATTGCTGGTACAGCGAGCGATTGTCGACGATGGAATCATTATCATAATAGTAAACATACCGGAAGCGGATATCCGGTCTGAAGCGCAGGTAACGCTCCCATAAACTGGCCAGGTAATCTTCATTGCGCATTTCGGGCATGCCCCGGTCAATACCCGCGCCTAGTAAATTGGCATAGAGCGTTACTTCCAGCGTGCTGTCGCCCAGCTGTTGGAGGGCCCGTTGTGTGCGTGGGTGAATGGTATTGATGTCGGTGGCTGTAACATCCCAGTAGCCTGTCAGCGACGGCCTGGAACTGATATAACCTATCAGCAGCGCCGCTGCCATTACTACCAGGTACCTGCCCGTTTTAACATACCAGGGACTGGTGCGGCGGTCGTTCTGCAATTTCAGCCAGGTAAAGCAAACAAACATGCCGGTGATCACCATGAAGTAGATGACATCTTTAGTGGTAATAAGACCCGTCAACATTTTCCCGGTTCGGTTTTGGAGAGACAGGAAATAGGTAAGATCTCTCACTAGATCGTATCGTTGCCACAGGCTGCCAATATAGCTAAGGGTGAAGATAATGGCAAACGTACAAATGGCGGATACCACCTGGTAGGCGCTCAGGCTCGACATCAGTAAGCCGATGGCGGAGTAAGCGCATACCAGCAGGTAAAACCCCAGGGCGGCAGAAAAAAATATCCCGTAATCGGCATGTCGGATGCTGAAAAAACCGGATACCATAAATAGCGCTACAATTCCTACCAGTAGCAGGTTGTATAGCATAATGCCCAGGTACTTCCCCAATATAATATTACGCAGGCGGACAGGAGAGGAGTAGAGTAAGGCAATAGCGCCGGTGTTAACTTCCCGGCTGATAAGCCCCATCGTTAGTATCGGGACAAACAAGTACAGGTTGCGCACAACATTCAGGAATATACCGCTTTTGAGAAATACGCTGGCGGTCAGCGAATTGCCAAATCCCTCGAATTTCGGTGTAAGTTTTATCATCACCTCCTGCCAGTTGGCGATGCCAAATATAGCAGGCGTATAGAAGATAGCGCATTGCACCAGGAACACGATCATTACAAACCATGCTATGGGAGAGTAGAACAGGAAACGAAACTCATTTTTGGCTATCTTAAATATGATCTTCATTGTAGTTTTTTTAACTTTTTAAATACATGCTAACGGCGCCGGTTATACGTAATCTGCTATTTTCTTTGCCGTCTTACCAACACCATCGTACCAGCCAGTAGTAATAACCCCGGCAGCAGGTATATGTATATTATTTTCTGCCTGGCTGCTCCTTCAGGACTAAGCACCACCCTGCTGTCCTGAGGGAAAGGCAGTGGCGTGTATACGGGGTATTCGCCATTGCATAACCAGCTGTAGAAAGCGTGAGAGAGATCGTCGGCCAGTCTGAAGTTGCTGATACAGTCGGCATCGCCACACACAATAACGCGTTGCTCCCTTCCTTTTAGCTGCTTTGATAGTGCGATGACCGTAGGGAAGCTGGACTGTGCAGTATCGCCTTCTTTAGGTGTGTAAACGGGAGCAGTGGAATCTGTTACCAGCTTACCGGCTTTCTGCCAGGCGGCTTCCGGCAGGGTCATTACCCATGGCTGTACGGTAAAGCCACTGTCGCTTGTATAAGCAATACCGGTAACACCCGCAAATATGTTCTTGATGCTGTCTGTATATATTTTACGATCCCACACCCGTTTGAATTGCCGGAAATAAGGTTCCTCCACCTGGCTAAACGCTTTGTAGGTATAGTACACCCATACCTTATCAGGCGTTTCGTTGGCAGTGGGCTGTACGAGTTGCCCGTGCATTAGTTCAACGCCTAACGGAGCGAGCAGGGGAGCCAGTATCTGTTGCTTGCCGGGTTCTGCCAGTACCAGCAGGTTACCGCCCTCGTGGATATAGTTACAGATCTTTTGTTGCACAATCGGTGGCAGGTCCATACGTGGATCGGCGAGCACCAGTATCCGGGCATCCGCGGGAATGTTCTGTGCTACCAGGTTGAGCGTATCTATGTCGAAACCGATTTGCAGCAATGAATGGCCTTTTCTTTTACTGGTGGCATGTGCGGCATATTCCCTTTCTCCTGTTTTATAAATGTTGCGTTCCAGCTGTCCGGTTACAAAGTATACTTTAGGGATGGGAGCATGCAGCAGGCGTTTGAGGGCGGCATTCACATTGGTTTCTTCCGGCCACAGCATATCTTCAAGCCCCAACCGGAGAAAGGTAGTGCGGCCCCGGTATTTGAGCTGCATAACGAGCCGGTAGTTTTCCGGCGCCAGGTCTATCATCCGGCGGATTGCTTCCGGTGATTTGAAAAGAGATGAATCTACCTGGAACCCATGCGCAATCAGCCCGGCAATCTGTTGAAGGCTTTTCCCCGGATAAGTTTTGTAGATGGAACTGTCGCCCGCAGGTACTGCGTAATAGTAACTGTACCTGAATTGTATGTCTGGTTTAAAGCGCAGGTACTTTTCCCAAAAATCTGATAAGTAGATGTTTCGCGCTGCAGGTAGACCATGGTTCACATTCTGATCAAACAAATTGCAATAGAGCGTTACTTCCAGTGTACTGTCGCCCAGCTGCTTTACAGTTTCCTGGGTACGTGGGTGCAGGGTATTCTCCTGCCGGGCAGTAGTATCCAGGTAGCCGGTAAACCGCGGACGGGAACTGAGATACCCGATCACCAATACCGATACAGCCACCAGCAGGTAACGGAAGGTTTTCACATACCAGGGCCGGTTTTCCTGCCCACTTCTTAAACGTATCAGCGTAAAGCTAACGAACATGTAAATAATCAGCAGGTAATAGAGCACATCTTTGGTAGAGATAAGCCCGATCAGCATTTTTTCTGTGCGGCCTGCAATGGAGAGGAAATAAGTGAGGTCCCGGATAAAATCGTATTGCTGCCATAAGTGGCCAACGCTATTTAGGATAAAGAGTACGGTGAAGCTGGCAATAGCAGCGATCACCTGGTAAAGGGTAAGGCTCGACATAAAAAAGCCGATGGCAGTCAACGCACTCAGGAGCAAATAAAAACCGAATACGGCCGATAAAAGCAGGCCAAAGTCGAGATGCCTGATATCAAAGAAACCGGATATAATAAAAATGCCCATGATCAATATCAGCAGGACATTATAGGCGATTATGCCCAGATATTTTCCCACTACAATTTGGCGCAGTTTCACCGGGGAAGAATAAAGCAGCCTGGCAGTACCGTTGTTGAATTCCCGGTTAATCACGCTCATGGTAAGCAGCGGAACGAAGAGATAGATATTCTGGAGAATACTAAAGAAAAAGCTGCCGGTTGGATTGGAGAAGATGGACCCCGTGACGGATTCTGTTACCCAAAGATCGGCGTAAGGTTTGTTGCTGTATACCAGGTAACTGGCCTTGGCCCAGGAATAGAGGATACCGGTATAAAAGAAACTGCACATCACCAGGAAGATGATGGAAAGAAACCAGGCTATTGGTGAATAGAAAAGATGGCGGAACTCGTTTTTTGCTATTTTGAACGTTGTATGCATAATCGCTCCTTTATTTGGCTTTTAGTATGACCTGGCGGATAATTGTTTGAAGATGTCATCCAGTAATCCTTTATCGAAGCTGATTTCCCGCAGGCGCCAATCATGCTGCATACTGGCGGCTATCAGTCTTTCTGTAATTTCGGAGTCGCCGTCGAAATAGATGCGTACCTGTTTACCGCTTAGGAATTCCACACGGGTAACCCCTTTAACGAGCAGGAGTTCTTCCCTCGAGGGAGGATTCTCCATCTGCATCCGTACCGTACTGGCTTGTGCATAGTTGTTGAAAGCATCCATACTGTCTGAGAACACGATCCTTCCCGATTCTATCATGATGATCTCCTTACAGAGCAGGCTGATTTCAGACAGAATATGGGAAGACAGCAGCACGGTATGTTCCTGAGCTATTTCCCGTATTAGTTTCCTGGCTTCAATCAGTTGATTGGGATCGAGGCCGTTGGTGGGTTCGTCCATCACTACCAGTTTGGGTTTATGAATGATGGCCTGTGCAATGCCTACGCGCTGCCGGTATCCGCCCGAAAGATTTTTTATGAGCCTGGAACTGAAATGTGCAATGCCGCAACGCTCCTTGGCTTCGTCCATAGCCGGCTTGATTTTGCTTTTGTCCATTAATCGCAGTTGGGCGCAGTAGGTAAGGTATTCATCGATCGTGAGGTCCGTATAAAGCGGCGGTGTTTGCGGCAGGAAGCCAATCTCTTTTTTGGCTGCTTCCGGTTCTTTTTCCAGGTCGATCCCGTTGATGAACACTTTGCCGCTCGTTTGGTGTAACGCGCCGCAGATAATGTTCATGGTGGTGGATTTGCCGGCGCCATTAGATCCCAGCAGTCCGATGACGCCTGTTTGTCCGATCTCCATGTTGATATCCCGTATAGCCCAGTTGCTGGTGTATTTGTGGGAGAGCGACGTTGTTTTTAAGATCATGTTTTCTTTTTTATCGGCAAATGTTTCCCGGTACCACGCTCATTTAAAGCGCGTGGCGATGATGGGTAATTGCCTGGTGAAGTAGGATATTGATATTTTTAAGAATATACCTGCACCACTAATTGGGCGCCGCTGCATTGCGCATTGGGTAAATGCTTTTGAATTGTTTCCTTTACTTTATATAAATCCCTGAGCGGAACAATTGTATTACTGGTTTTGAAAAAAATCTGGTTGAGCACAAAAAAGAGAAAGAAGAAAGAGAGGCTCACCATATGTTCTTTTACAAACTGCGTAGCCCGCAGCAGGTGCACTTTTACCGTATTGGGCGACACTTTCAGGTAGCTCGCAATTTCCTGCCTGCGCAGCCCCTGTTCCCGGCTCAGGTAATATACAAGCCGTTGTTTTTCCGGGAGCTTATCCAATATGGCATTGAACAGTGCTGTTTGTTCTTTTTGAATCAGTTGTTTTTCGGTATTAGTGCAGTGTACGGGTTTGCCGGCCTGCAGGTGTTCAAACAAACGTGATTGCCGTTGTTCTCTTTGCTGTTGTTTGTAGGCGAGGTGAATGACTACGCGGTATAGCCAGCCACCCAGGTTATCCGGTGTTAATCTATTGCGTTGCTGCCAGAGGCGGAGAAAGGCTTCCTGTACAATATCTTCCGCAGCCGGTGTATCGTGCGTAATACGGAGAGCGGCATGGAGCAGGCTGGGAGAATAGGTTTGCACAATCCTGTCAAAAGTATTTTTATTTTCCAGGAAGACGATATCCCGGCTCGTTTCCCGTTTGTGCGCAAACAGGTGAATGGGTGTTGTCTTCGTGGTGATGGAAATTTCTTGTTGCATATATTCAAACTTATCGGCCATTGGCAGCTTACGGGTTTAATAGTTATTGATCAGCAGCACATTTTGCGGGCTATTGCCGGATCCGTTGTCAGGAAGTCCTGTCAGTGCCAGGGTACGATTGCGGAAACGCCAGGTGTTGGCCGGGTTATTCGGATCGGATGAACTATTGTTGATACCGGCAGCGGTAAAGGTGCAGAGCAGCTGACCGCTAGCAGCGTCATGAAACTCGAACGTATATACGCTGTCGGTTGACCGGGCGGAATAACTTTTAAAACCGGTGATTCCCTTATAGGATAACAGTTTTACTTCGCTGCCGGCTGCCTGTCCCTGGAGATTGATATTTACCGGGGCACTACCTGGTGAGAGGTTCACGAAACGTATGCCGGTAGTGCTGTCTGTTACTGCCCGGTAGGGAGGGTGGTCAACGCTCAGCAGGGTGTCAGGCTGACTGAGCGTGCCTGTTACAAACAGACTATTGATGGAGCCTACAGGGAGGTGGAGTGTAACGACCGCCAGTGGATTGTTTTTAGGCAGGGTATCCGGGTAATTGTATAGGCGCAGTGTTTGCGTTCCGCTGTAAGCGCTGAATTGATAATCGGGGAGGAATGTGGCATATTGGATCTTTTGCGCATTTAAATAGTAATTCGGAAGCGTATCTGCATTGCTGAAGTTGACTACGAGATTGTCTGCGCCGGGCACGGCATTAATCACAGTGAGCGATGCCGTGCCGGGTGGCGTATTGCGCTCTTTCCGGCAAGCAGCTATTACCAGCAGTAATAGGAAGTAGCGTAGGTATTTGTGAAATATGGATTGCATGGTATTTTTTTTAAGATTTAATACCCCGGATTTTGTACCAGGTGAAGATCTTTGTTGAGGTCTGCCGGTGGCAGGGGATAGAGCAATTGGTAATCGCCTGCCCATGGTTGTTTCAGCGCTATTTGCGACAATACTTTGGTGGCTTGCCCGGTTCGTTTCAGATAGAACCACCGGTGCGCCCATTCGCAGAAAAATTCCACCTGCCATTCGTGTGCTATAGCCGCCTGCAAGTCGGCCGGTGACAGGTTACCTGGCAGCGCCGGCAGGCCCGTCCGGGAACGGATGGTATTGAGGTCAGCGATAGCGCCGGCGATATTGCCGCCTGTTCCGTTGGCCTGTGCTTCTGCCCTTACCAGGTATAATTCTGCCAGCCTTAATACCGTAGGATATTCAACCGGGTCGGCGCCCTGGGTATAATTGAAGTTGCCAATCCTGTACTTTTTCATGTAATAACCGGTAAGGGGAGAACTATAGATGGGCAGTGAATCTATCCACTCGCTTCGCCGTTTGTCGCCCTGCTCAAAGGCATTCAGCAGTTGGGAAGACAGTATATATTGGAATACGCCTGTTGTATCTCCCGGTGTGCGGATATAAAGCCCGGGAAGGAAGGTTACGCCATCCGGGGTATTGTCATTGTCGGTGACTTTAGTTTTGGGATTGAGTTGCCAGATCGCTTCCCGGCTGGTATTCAGGAATACATTGGTAAGGCTGGGTTCCAGGGCAAAGAGGGAGGGTTGGTTGATGACTTCCGTGGCCATGGCGATTGCACTGGCATAATCTTTTTTGAAGAGGTAAACTCTGGCCAGCAGCGCGGTGGCCGCCCATTTATTCACTCGTACTCTTTTCCCTTTGCCTGCATTATAGTTGTCTGCCAGGTTATTCCGTGCTTCCTGGAGATCGGTTATTATCTGTTGATATACTGCATCCTGTGGGCTGCGGGCAATCGTTGCTACCTTATCGTAGTTAATAGTGAGTATCAATGGCACATCTCCATAAAAATTCACCAGGTAGAAATAGCAGAAGGCCCGCAGGCACTTTGCTTCTGCTGTAAGCTGTTGGCGCGCACTGTCGTGAAGTTCAGCCGAGGTGGAAGCGGCAATTCCTTCTATCACCGCATTGGCATTATAGATAGTGCTGTAGGCCGACGTCCAGATATTATCAGTAGGCGTCGTACGGGCGTTACCGATGCCCATTACGGTAATGTGATTGGTGTTGATGGTATAATAAGTACTATTAACGCCATAGAATGCCAGTAATTCATCGGCAGACAGGCTGCCATAGAGGGATGCCATGGCTTTAGAAAAGGCGCCATCTGCCAGCAGGCTATTGTAAACACCATTCATAGCGGAGTTGGCCAGCGCATCAGAGCTGAAAACTGCGGAGTTGCTGATCCGGTCTGTTGGATCGGAAATAGATACCAGTTTATTACAGGCACCCAATAGCGCCATGGGAAGCAACAGGATAAACCATTTATTTTTCATATCGGTATCGTGTTTCATGTTCAGAGGTTTAAAAATGCCAGTTAATCTTTGCCGTATAAAGGCCGGCCAGCGGCATCACATTACCGGGCGTTTCCGGGTCTCCACCGGCGTAATGGGTCAGTGTAAGTACATTTTGTGCATGCAGGCTCAGTGTTAGTTCTTTCATACCTGCCTTTTTGCTCCAGGCGGGTGGCAGGGTATAGTAAATGCTGGCATTATTCAGCCTGATATAGGAGGCATCTGTAAAGGTGAGGTTCGACCAGCGCAGCTGGGACCAGCTGTTGTCTACCGGCTGGGTGTTGAAGGCCGGGTAAGGTACTACGTCCCCGGGTTTTTGCCAGTGGGAAGAACGGGCAATAAATTCAGGTACGTTCTGATTGAAAGTGCCGGGTGAATACGCAATATTCTGGAGCATATTCATGCCTGTCTGTTTTTTAAACCGGAAAAAAACACTGAACCGGAATCGTTTGTAAGATGCGTCCATGCCAAAGCCGCCGTCAAACTTCGGCTGCAGATCATAAGCCAGCCCTCTGTCATCCAGGCCGATAGCCGGAGCAACACCGCCGGCTCCATTAATGATGCCGTCATGATTATAATCCTGGAAGGCCGCTTTCCCGGTGAGCGGATCTACACCAATAAAGTGAAAGACATACTGTGTGTTGATTGATTGACCCACACGATATAGTCCGGCATAGGGCGTGTTTTCGAGGTTAGGGAAAGAAAGCAGTATGTTCCTGTTGATGCCTATGTTGAACCGGGCGGACAGGGAAAAATCTTTTTTGGCGATGAGTTGGGCCGATAGGTTCCCTTCCCAGCCGCTGTTTTGTATAACAAGGGGTACATTGGTGGTAAGGGAATTAATATTGACCGAGTTGATGAACCCGGGAGTGGGATAGGCAGATATCTGATCGGAAACGCGGTTGCGGTACCAGCTGATGTCCAGGGATACTTTGTCTTTAAACAGGCCCAACTGCAGGGCCGTTTCCAGCTTGCGGTTTTCCTGCCATTTATAGCGCTGGTTCGGCCGGATAGAGGGTGTGAGAGCGCTTTGCCCGTTGTATCCGCCGCCTGCGTAAGACGAATAAGTTTGTACCTGCCATAGGGCCAGGTATTGGTAGTCGAGCCCTCCATCATCGCCAGTGAGGCCATAGCTGCCCCTGAATTTCAGGAAGCTGATGGCGGTGGGTAGTTTTTCGCGCAGCCATTTTTCCCCGGAAGCTATCCAGGCCAGCCCTATGGAACCAAAGCTGCCATATTGCGCCTGGGGACCAAACTTGGAAGAGCCTTGTTTGGTGCCGTTTACATGCAGGATGTACCTGTCGTCCCAGTTATAGGAAACATCACCTATAAAGGCGGCGGTTTTTGCCTGGCTATAAGCTGCTGAGGTAAGAATGGAGGGAGCGTTGGCGATAGAACCCAACAGGATATCGTTATCATATCCAAAGCCATACTGGTTGCTGCCCCGGGTGGCGGTGGCAATTTCATTGCCGATGAAACTCACTTGCAGATGGCCCTTTCCCAGGCGGGTATTATAACTTACCTGTGGATTGATAGTCCAGCCGGCATTCTGTGTGATGCTGAAATTGGCGCTGCCTATGGGGCTGCTCACATAAGGTCCCTGAGAGGCGATTGTTATAAAAGCGTTGGTGCTGTTATAAGCAAAGTTATATCCCAATAATGTGGTGAAGGTAACCCCCCGGAAAGGCTTGTAATCCAGGCGCAGGCTGCTGGTGAGGGTCGTGGTGGCCTGCGGATTGGAAGGGTTGAGGTAAGCGCCGAAGGGATAAATGCTCAGCAGTCCGTTGGCATCCCATTCCGCCCAGTTGGGGTTGCCCTTTTTATCGAATACTGGCGGAGCATTGGGCGCCCATCCTGGATCGATCACCGGCGGCACTACATTCACATAGCTATAAGCAAAATTGGCAGAGAGGTTAACAGATAATTTCTGATCTGACGTGGTATGGTTGATATTGCTGGCGAAAGTCATGCGCTGTGTGGCGCCCGATATGCTGGTAGTATTGGTAAGGCGGTTATAGTTGGCGTTGATCCGGAAACTGGTTTGCTCCGAGCCCCCCGATATGCCGGCTGTTACATTAAGGTCAACCGCCCGCGAGCCAAGCACCTGTTTTCCCCAGTCGGTATACCGGGTAGTGTCCCAGAGCAGCAGGTCGGCAGCATTTTGCAGGTTGGGCGTAATGCCTGAATTTTTGAGTGCCTCCCGGCGCATTTGCAGATAGTCCTGGGTATTAGCGTATTTAAAAAGCCTGGTGGTGCGGCCCCAGCTAAGCATGGGCGGGTCTACATTCAAATCGAACCTGGTTTTACCTGGCTTGCCCCGCTTGGTAGTGATTAGTATAACGCCATTGCTGCCGTTGGCGCCGTAAACGGCGGTGGCATCTGCATCTTTCAGCACGTCGATACTTTCAATATCCTCCGGGTTAATACTGAAGAGCGGGCTTTGGCCATTGGTAGTAGTGCCGCTTGGATAATTGTAGTTAACGCTTTGAATAAAGCCACTGGAGATATGATTATAGGAGTTGCCCAGCGACAGCACATTGAGCGGAACGCCGTCTATCACATACAACGGGTCGGCAGGTACACCGGCATTCAGGGAGTTAATGCCCCTTATTTGTACACTTACCGGCGAACTGGCAAAGCCATTGGTATAGCTTATCACCATGCCGGGCACCCTGCCTTCCAGCGCGGCCAGTGGATTCATCACCGGTTGTTTCTCTATTTCAGCGGCGGTTATTTTGGTGATATTCCCTGTCATCAGCCGGGGACTGCTTTTGCTGTAAGCCTGGGTAACCACTTCATCCAACAGGCTGCTGGCGTCTTTAAGCACAATACTTATGTCCGTTTGCCCGGTTATGGGTACCTGCCTGGCATTATAGCCAATAAAGCTGACCTTGAGCGTATCGGAAGGGCGTATATTCTTCAACGTGAAATGCCCTTTTGCGTCGGTGATGGTACCCTGGTGGGAACGTTGCACCACCACGCTGGCACCCTCTAATGGCTTATTGCGTGTATCCGTTACCGTACCTGTTACGATGTAAGTGCCTGCCGGAGAACTACCTGCGCCGAGAGTGGCCATCGGGTAAATAGCAATCGTCTGGTTCAGGATACTGTAGGAGAAAGGATGGCCCTGCAGGCATCTTTCCAGTACCTCTGCCACGGGTACATCTTTTACTTCCAGCGTAACCGGGCCTATTTTTCTGGCCCATTCGGCTTTGCAAAAGAAGTTATAGCCGGTTTGCCGGCGTACATCTTTCAGAATGGCGTCAATAGATGCATGTTGCGCTGAGATGCTGACCTTTTGGGCCCATCCCCGTACATCCACGAATAAGATGAAAGCGATAAAAATAAGCAATAGCTTCCCTGAACGACGGGAGCGTCGTACTGTTGATTGCATTGATCCTGGTTGTTTAGATAGGTTGATAAATAAACACCCGGCGTAGTCTGCTGCCGGTTATGGTTGTACTATGATCTTCCCCGTTTCATTATGTTGTCCTGCTTCTATCCTGAAATGAATACCACTGGTGAGCTCCAGGCTTTTCAGCGCCGTAGCCAGATCTGTGCTACGACTCATCATGCCTATGATAGGCGCCTGTGGTTTTGCTCCTTCATAAATAATTTCCATGTTATACCATCTCCCAATCTGGTTCATCACGGTTTCGATATCCTGGTTCCGGAAATCGAATACGCCGTTTTTCCAGGCTACGGCCGCTTCTCCATCTACATGCGGTATCAGCCTAATGGCATCGTTGCCATTACTGAATGACGCCTGTTGGCCGGGACGCAACAATAATTTGTTGTCGCCTTTCACCACCCTGACAGCGCCTTCCAGCAAGGTGGCCGTTATGGTAGGGTCTTCAGTATAGGCACTGATATTGAAATGCGTTCCCAATACCTCTATAACCGCATCATTTACTTTTACGCGAAAGGGCGCGACAGCATTCCCAGATACTTCGAAATAAGCCTCCCCGGTGATAGCTACTTCCCGGGTATTGCCCGTAAATGCAACGGGGAAGGTGATGGAAGACGCAGCATTCAGCCACACACGGGTGCCATCGGAAAGTACCAGTTGATAATCGCTTCCTTTAGGCGTTCGCAATGTATTATAAGTGGGCAGGGAAGTGGACATGTTTTCTGGTGCCGTTTGGCGATAGGCAACGTGTCCCTCGCCGGATTTAAGGACAACCGCGCCATTCTGATGCGCCAGTGTTCCTGTTGTAATGCTGTCCAGTGCTATACTGGCGCCGTTTGCCAGCGTAAGAGATGCCTGGCGGGTATGCATCGGCACTACGTTGTTGGCGCCAGGAGCACTGGTGACTGCCGGACTGCCGTGCGGCATATGGTTGGTTAAAATATAATAACCCAGTCCACCCGTAAGGAACAGGATAGCTGCGGCTGCAGCGTACTTTGTCCATACAGGCAGGCGCCGGACAATTTTACGTTGTTGCAACTCAGGTATGGTCGTTGTTAATCTTTGATACACCTTTTCTATCATTACGGCGTGCTCGTCATCGACGGGCATCGGCACAGGAACCTCCTCCAGCAACGCCTGCCAGGCGCCGGCCAATGCAGGGTCATCTGCATAGCTTACCAGCTCATGCAATGTTTGCCGGTCGTTGTCTCCTTTCATCCATTGATCAAAGAGCCGACGCAGCGCTTCCTCTTTTTGAACAGGTGTCATATATATAATACGTAGCTCCGGAGGAAAATAACTATCCGTTCTTAAAAAAAATTTGAGCGGCCATCATGAAGGAAAATAACGGCTATCTGAACAACCATATCAGTAGTAATCCTGCCATCCCCGACTTACCTGTAGCCAATGCTTTCAGGTTCTGTGTGGCTTTAACGAGGTGATTATTCACCGTGGCACGGGAAATATGCAGCAACTGGCTCACTTCATCATGTGAGCGGTTCTCTAGTTTGCACAGCTGAAATACCAGCCTGCGTTGCGGTGGCAGGCTTTCTATAGCCCTGGCCAGCCAGGTTTCGTTCTCTTTTTTAAACAGCCATTCTTCCGTACTTTCCCATTCCTCAGCGCCTGCTTTGGCCAGCTTTTCTATCAGCTGTTGATTGCGTTTGGCCTTCCGGAACAAATCCACTACGAGATTGTCGGATATCTTGAACAGGAATGCGCCAAATGATTTTTCCGGATCGATCTCCGCCCGCTTCTGCCAAATGATGGAAAAAAGATCTTGTAGCATGTCAGCGGCCAGGTCTTCAGATTTCAGCACGCGGAGTAGTTTGCCATAAACCCGGGGGCTGTAATGTTGGTATATCGCATGAAAAGCGGCTGCATCGCCCTGTTTAACAAGGCGGATATACATTTTTTCGTTGGCTGGCTCAAATTGCTGTGACATGTTTTGCGAAGTTCATACTTCGGTTGTTATCGGTTGACGAGCATAGTATGACAATCGTGCTGTACTTAAAAGTACAAAAAAAGTGTTCAATTGTATAGCAATAGTGCGGTAGTTTTTTAAAAAAGATCAGAACCGGGAAAGAAGGGATGAGCCGTATCAAAAGCGTGTTTAGTGTATAGATAAGCTATTGTATAGTCTTTTATCATTTCTTTTTCTCCAGGAAAAACTGAATTTCAGGCGCTGTTAATTTGCTCTTCTCCAGCGCAATAAGGAAACGGGTAGGATGATCCACAATAAGCAGGATATCTTTTCGGGTGATGTCAATTCGTTTAATCCAGTCCCAGCTTTTGGTTTCGATATTATTATTATCGATATGTCTTATAATAATATCTTGCTCATTAAATTCAATATTCGCATCTAGATGCGCTTTCCGCACCATCGCCCGGGTGCTGAAGTGATAAACCGGGACCAAAATAACCAGCGCGAAAATGATAAAGTAAACGAATGCTGAAGAGATAGCCCCAACATTTTCCAGGGGAAAAGCATAGCCCAGCATCAGCATACCCAGCAGGTACATCCAAATACTTTTCCTGAAAAAGAAGTACATTTTAGCACGGAGTACAGTGTTATAAGTTGTCTGTATTCTTTTAGTAATGACCATGGGTTAGCTAACAAATTGGTAGGATACAAATTTATGGTTTCTGATCCAATATATTTTATCTCAGATAACAAGCCATCTATCCCGCCCCAAATGATATATTTAATTATTACCTTCAACGTTTAAACGGAAATATTTTTTCTTGATCGTGGAACTTACCATATTAACCCGAACCTGGCTAAACAAAGTGCCAGCCTTGTTTTTTGTAGTCCTGATGGCGCTTTCCGGTCACTGCCTGGCCCAAAATGAGACAGGCTTCACGGCTTACGGAGAAGTACCGGTAAAAACACCCGATTCCCTTTTACGGAAAATACAGTTGGCTACCGATATTAAAGCGAAGATAGCGGCCGCGCAGCCCCTGTTGGCCTTTCATGCAGCCCATGGCACTGCGGACTCCGTGATTTTTTATGCGCAACAGCTAATTGGCGGTCTTAATCAGAGCGACCTTCCATCCGCTGATAAACTTTCCAGCCAGGTTTTCCTTTTTCTCACATTGGCCAATGCCTACAGCGAGGAAGGTCTGTATGACGAAGCGTTACGTTTTTACCTCCAGGGTGTTCCAATCGCGGAGTCGCTCAACAACAAAGTAGCCGTCAATGACAACAAACTGGGAATCGCCAACATATATGCTGCCCGTAAAGAATACGACAAAGCCGTAGCTGCCTACCAGGACCTGCTACAGCACACCGGCCGGGACGAAAAACTGGAACATTTGGTGTACGAGCGGCTGGGCATCATTTTTCTTGAGCAAAAAAAACTGCCCCAGGCGAAGCAATATACCGAAAAAGCACTAGCTTATTTCCAACAGCAACAAGAGGAAAAGAAGGTTCTGCAGGCGAAACTGACGCTCGGCATCATCGCGGAGTTCAGCCAGCAAATGGAGGAGGCATACACGATTTACAATGAAGTAGAAAACAAGGCGCAGCAGTACCAGTTTTTCGACCTGTACATCAACGCGGGTCAAAGGATGGGCGACCTGCTCATTGCCCACAAGGACTACGACAACGCCAAAGCCCTGTTGTCGCTGGTATATGCTAATGCGCTGCAATGGAACGATCTGAAAGCACAACTGAAAGTACTGAACAGCCTGCGTAACCTCCACGCAGCAACGGGCGATTATAAAAACGCCTATGCACTCATGACCCAGTACCTGGGTATTTCCCAGGAGGCATTGAACCGGCAGAATAAAAAAGAGATCAACGAACTCGAAATAAAATACCAAACCGCTCAGAAGGAAAAAGAAATATTGAACAAGGAAAACGAATTAAATCATCAGAAAACAGTAAAATACAGCCTGCTGATTGGGTTCCTCGTTATCCTGCTACCTATCATAGGCTTGCTGTATATGTATTACCAGAAATTGCAGGCACAGAGCAAACTAAATGCTACAATGGAGGAGATGAACCGGCAGAAAATCGCGGCGCTCCTGAAAGATAAGGAACTGGAATTGCTTAAAGCTTCTGTTAGCGGCCAGGAAAAAGAGCGGAAGCGGATTGCGGGTGAGTTGCACGATAGCATCGGCGGTAACCTTGCTGCCATCAAACTCCAGCTCTCTAATCAAACCGCCGTAAATAGGCTGGATGCGCTCATCCGACAGGTCGACGACACCTATCGCCAGGTACGTGATCTTTCCCATGACCTGGTGCCGCTGAAATTTGGTAACACTGGCTTCACCGAACTCATAACCGGCTATATCAGGCAATTCAACATGCCTGGTAACGCCATTATCACCTTCCATGCATTTCCCGGCGAAGAAATTGAACGGATCGGGACTTCCCTGAAAGCGGAAATTTATAAGATCATCCAGGAACTGATCACCAACGCCCAGAAGCACAGCCAGGCGTCGAAAGTAGAGATACAATTGACCCGGCTGGATGGTACGCTGAAGCTGTTGTTTGAAGATGATGGACAGGGATTTGCTGTGGAGAACGTGAAATATGGCATCGGATTTCAGAACATCCGGGAACGGTTGAAACTATTCGACGGCGTATTTTCCATCGACTCTTTCCCTTCAAAAGGCACCGTAATTGACATTGAAATACCTTTAAAACCGGAGTGCTATGAAGCATAATATTATCCTTGCCGACGATCATAAATTGTTCCTGGAAGGCCTTATCAGGCTGATAACACAAGAAAAAGACCTCCATGTACAGTATTATGCGCATAATGGCCAACTGGTCATGAACTATCTCGATCAGCATCCCGGGGAACAGGTGGATCTGGTTATTACCGATATCAGTATGCCGGACATAGACGGCATTACATTGAATAACTATATCAAGGAAAAAAGACCGGAGATCAGCACGCTGGTGGTAAGTATGCATACCGACAGCAATATCATCGACGCGCTTATCCAGCATAATGTCGACGGCTTTTTATCGAAAAATGCGGATTCAGACGAGTTGCTGGAGGCGATCAAAACGATCCTCAAAGGCGGGAAATACTTTTCAGAAGCGGTGAAACAGGAATATCTCAAAAGCGTGTTCAACAAGGAGAAAGAAACCCTTGAAATGCTCACTTCACGCGAAAAGGATGTACTGAAGCTGATCGCGGAAGAATACACCACCCAGGAAATCGCCGACAAACTCTTTCTCAGCAAACATACCATTGAAAGTTACCGCAAAACCCTCATCCTGAAACTGAAAGTACGTAACCTGGCGGGCCTCACCAGGTATGCCGTCAAACTGGGTCTTCTCAGCTAACCCCCTGAAAACAGGGGGGAGAATTTCACGGAATACGATGTTGCAGCCCCCATCATGCCTGGCTACCTTTGTTGCATAACAAAATGAAACCATCTCATAACCAAAAAAAATGCAACATTATGATCTACGGAATAACATTAATCCTGCTGAGCATCATTGCCGTACCCTCGCTGATTTTATCTAAAAAACCCAATGCAAAGGAGCTGTTGGAAAAAGTAGAACCCTACCAGGGCTGGATAGGGATTGTTTTCTGTGGCTGGGGTATATGGGGGCTTGTAATGGCCATTTTAAACGTGGGTTGGCTCACTTCTGCGCCTATCTGGTGGATCACATTAGCGGCGGGCAACCTGGTGGAAGCGTGCCTTGGTTTCCTGCTCGGATTTCCGCTCATCAACAAATTCTTTCTCTCCAATAATGAAAAGGCCCGGGAAAAGGCAGTACGTATCCGGGCACAGGTAGCGCCCAAACAAGGTAACCTGGGCATACTGGGCATCATCGTTGGCATTTGGATGATTGTAGCATCCTTCCTCTTTACCATTGCCTAGCATTCCTCTTCTACCACTCAATTTTCAACCGATGAAAAAAATTACTTTAAGCCATTGGCAGAGCAATATATCTATTTGTCCGTCAGTTTGCGCCATTGAATAGCCGGCCTTCATTCATTTTTTGACCCTGGAACCTATCCAAGCTGCTGCCGATTGACTGGTGTAACCATCATTTCGGCAGCAGAAACCCAAATGTAAAACTGGCCTCAATACCCGACAGCAATGATTTCAACAGGTAAAACGACAATGCGCGTGTATGATCAAACTTATAGTCAATAGTACCCGTGCGACGATCCACTGGCAATGATTTATCCTTGTTCTTAGGAATGATAACATGTTTGAGCATGAACGACGGAAATGGGGCTATTTTCTTTTGCTGTCCTTTTAGTTTGTCTAACACCAGGTTGTGATATTCCCCTACCACTTTACCGCTTGCTTTTTCATCATTGAAACTAAATTGAAATGCTAAATGATTCAGCAGGCCGGATTCAACATGAAAATTACCCAGGTTTTCTGCTGATGGATTCAAGGTAGTTACATCTAAATTGTCGATTGCACCGTTGACATAATAGTCTTTGGCGGGGTTATACGGCAAAGAGATGGTCGTCTTGATAGTGCCGGATCCCATGATGGCGCCTTCCATATGGAGCTCCATATGATCGGGATCGGATGGGGTAGGGTGATTGATAAATGGAGTCACGGAAAGCTGCAATTTTTCAAACCGCAGCAAACCTGTTTGTAGCTTGTCTTTCGGGAATTCTTCATACAACAGCGTTGACGGAGATACCTTGAAATGCCCGACCCGGATATGGCCTGGAATGCTCTTTAGGAATGCAACCGGCAGTGGTTTATACCGGGATAGGCGAGGTAGCCGCCTGTCCCGGAAAATATAGTAATTACTTTCCTTGATCCATATTTGTTCAGCTACCAGTTTTTGCTGAAGACATTGGGCAACATCCAGTTTGCTGATAGTTACACCAGAGATAGTTGCATCAACAACATCTACCTGGTGCCCGGCTTTCCGTCCCATCTCCATCTTGTCGTATTGAGGTGTAGTCTTCAGGGAAGTTGCCTGTAAGGTGCCTTCACGATCAACGTCCAGCTGCTTTATTTGAAGGTTTTGGCTGGCGTCCGGGATGGATGCATGAATATCGGTTAGCGCGCAGGCAAGCGTTTTGAAACGAATATCAGGGACACTATCCGTTATCCGGATATCTGGTTTATCCATCTCTATATCGCCATGTAGCTCCAATCGGCCGCCTGTTGTGGTTTCGTAAGCGATGGCAGCGTGGCGCATCTTGAATGAATCTGTTTGTATAGCAGAGAGCATTTTTTTGAAATCAATAAAAAGAGATGACAGTCGGGGATTGTTAGGTTCACTATACACATTCAAAACAGGGTGGTTTAAAATTATTTTTTCAGCCACCAGCTTTTTATCAAACAGTTTCCGGATATCGAAGTGGTAGATGGAGATGCCTGCAACACTTGACGCCACAAACAAAGGCTGGTTGCCGGTTTGCCGGAAGAAGTCGACTTTGCTGTATTGTGGTACCAGTTGTAACGAATCTATCTCGAGTAATCCCTCGCGACTATCTACGCTTACCTGTTTGGCCGTTAGGGCATGGTAGGCATTCGGTAGGATATAATTGATGTCCGAAAGGCGACTCTTTACATCACCGAAATGAAAATTGCCGGCGGTGGATGCGTTCTTTAGATTATTTATGTTTATGTCGTCTATACCCATATTCCCCCTTAGCAGTAGCTGATGATCCTCCCATACCTGGACGGTGTTTAACTGAAGGTGGTTGACCGATATGCTTTTGACGGGCGCTTGAGCTAACAACTGCATTGGCGCTGTATCTTTTCTATTCATTAAGAACCGGTCCAGGTTTATTTCTCCATTACTCAGTTTTAAATTGTTGACAGATAGCGTTTGGCGAAAGAGCATCGTCAGTAGATGAATACCACTGAGTTTTACCTCTGAAAAATGAACGGAATGATGATGTTTATTACTATCCGGCGTATAAGCAATAGTAAGATTGCTCAATGTAAGTGATGACGTGAATAGATTACTTTTGATGGAGGAATAACTAATTTTTAGTTGAGGAGAAAGATGTTGTAACCTTTCATCGGCTGCGCGCTGAATGATTCGATTTATAAGGATGTTGGCGGTAATCAGTATAACGAGTATGCCAATGCCACCATAAAGCAGCATTAACCATTTCCCCGGTATTTTAGATAATCTGTCCATCAGCCTGCTAGTATTGCTGTTGTTTCTTATCTTTTACACCTAGTTGTTATAGATTGTTTAGTATATGCATTTTTGCAATGTGTCTAATAACCCCACCAACATTTCTCCCGATGGGTAGAAAGCTAGTTATGATTACTTAATAAAACCAGGGCATCCTCAAACCTCGCCGTACACATCTGCAGTACCGCTTCATTCATCAGTGCTTTACCGTACATGAACTGACCTTCATAGGTAGCCAGCGATAGTGCACCTGAGCCTAGCAACGGACCCACATCCTTCAAAAACACGCCTTCCATTTGCTGGTCATGTGCGTAGTCTGCCGGTTTGGCCTGGGCAGCCAGCTGCAGCATCATCACTGCATAAATGATCCGGCTGATCTGGCGCATCACATAGAAGCGGGAAATGTTGTAGTTATTTACTTCGCCGAAATATGTTTTCAGGAACGCTGCCTCCTGTTCAGGACTATAAATGAAAAAGTTGGCTACACTGGCCAGGTCTAAATACCGGTCATTAACAAACGCAGTGTCCCAGTCAATGATCCACACAGTCTCTCCGTCACACAAAATATTGGAAGGGTTCAGGTCATTATGACTGAATACCTTGTCGGTATCGTGCCATGGATAAGACGCTTTTATCTTTTCGTACCGTTTCAGGCATTCATCTGGTACAGGGCCATTCAGTATATTACTATGACGGAACCCTGCCAGCAAATGATCCATCGTTTCCTGCAAATTGCCGCCGGGTACAGCGTAAGGTATCGTGTGTATCTTCTTCACGGCCTCCGCCAGTTTCACGGCCAGTACTTCGCCGCTGAAGAGGCTCCTGATTGGCTTATTTTCAACGAACGCACTGATGATGATACCCGCTTCCTCATTTTTATAATGCAGGGGTGGAGCAATACCTGCTGCGGATGCCCGGGCTATTTTCTCAAATGGATCTGCACTGGTATAAGCATGCGGTATATCGAGTTTCATTACATAAGGACGGTTATCTGCCATGATCTTATATACAGAAGCAGTGGACAGCCCACCGGTCAGCAATGTTGCTTCACTGATAACAGCTTGGCCGAATGTGTTTTCAAAGGCGGCGGCTACGGCAGCTGCACGATCAGCCGGAAATATGTTTGAATAATTCAATGACATAGGGAATAACATTTAGATAATAGTAGCGCCCAACAACTTGAACAAGGCTGCTGCCGCTGTATACTTTTTTAATTGATCTGCAGGAATAAGGTCCTCAGCAAGTGCATCCGCAGTAGGCTTTGCCTCCTCATAGGTTCGGCGGCCAGCTGCCGTCAGCACCACATAACTTACCCTCGCATCCCGCTCATTGGCCTCTCTGTCAATAAGCCCGATTTTTTCTATAGGCAATAGCAAACGCGTAATACCAGATGGCGTCAGGTTCGTTTTCTCCGCCAGGTCCTTGCGGCGCAACTTACCGTTGGGCGCCTGATGCAACAGGTGCAGTATCACAAAGTCAGTAAATCCAATTCCATGGGCATTCAGTCTGTCCATGCGACGAGATACTGTTGCCTGGGCTTTTGCCAGGCTCATTAAAAGCTGTAATGACGAGTTTATTGTTGACATATACTTGACTACTCAACTATTCGCAAATATAAAAGCTTTTTCTATTATCGTCCAAATAAGAATGATGGAATACCGTTGTAAAACACCAGGTAAATCCTCCTTTATCATAATAGTGCAAAAGAATTTATCTTTAAGCTGTTTTATAAATGAAAAATGAATAAACAGGAATTTTACGTAGCGTTAACCGCCAACAACCTGGACCATCACAAACTTTTACAGGATATGTAGTAATCAGGAGAACTTTATGAACAGCAATAAAACCGTCCTCGTACTCGGCGCCAACTCCGATGTAGCAAAAGAAGCCATCTTATTGTATCTCGAAAAAGGATACCACGTAATAGCTGCTTCCCGCAGTACGGCGGAGATAGCGGCGTTTATGGAGGCAAGGAAAGTTCCCGGCAGCCGGCTCACCATCTGCTACTTTGATGCCACTGCTTTTGACGATCATGCTAAATTCTACGCCGCGTTACCTGCTAAGCCCCATATCGTTGTATATGCAGCAGGCTTCCAGGTAACAAATGAACAGGCGCTGGTCGACTGGGAGGGAAGTTACCGCATGATGCAGGTGCACTATGCCGGCGCGGTGTCCATTATTAATCTTATTATAAAAGACAGTGACAACGATCACCTGGAGCGAATCATCGGACTATCCTCCCTTTCGGGCGTACGGGGGCGCAAAAGTAACTTTGTTTACGGTAGTACCAAAGCAGCATTTACACAGTACCTGGCTGGGCTGAGACAATATTTGTTTGCCAGGAAAGTAGTTGTCAATGTGATTGTAGCAGGATATATCCGTAGTAAGATGACCGCCGGGCTTGACCTCCCGGAGTCTTTATTAATGGAGCCTTCCTTCATTGCCCGTGCAATCGTCAATGCCGGCAGTAGCTTTACAATTGTTCCAGGCATTAAATGGAAGTTTATTCACCAGGTGTTAAAGTATTTGCCTGAGAAGCTTGCTGCCAGGCTGCCCTAGTAGCAATATCCCTTTATTCCTTTTAGAAATGCTTTCCTGGTATCATCATGCCCCGCTACGCTTTCGACGCTGGTGCGCGCCTGTTTATTGTCTACCACCGCCGAAAAAATGAGTGACCTTTCCTGGGGGGAGTTGTACCACGTTGTCTTTTAATGCCGCGTAATCTATCTGTTCAATACCTTCAATAATATGGCGGGTAAGACTTGTGTATTTATCTTGTGTTCGGGTAACGCTGTCTGCTAACGCTTGTAACCGGTCATCGGCAAATCCGCGAAACTGCTGCTAGTCCATTTCTTTTATTGCTGTTGGGAATACTTGCCAGATGAAGAAAGCGTCTCTGAAATCTGCTTTTACCTGGCCGCGGGCCGACGTATAGGTCAGATAGCTTTACGTATACATCAAATAAGGCTGTATACGCATCGACCAGTCACTGAGCGTCACCTGCTGCTTTATCACATCAATAAAGTCAGGTAAGGCGGTTTCAAAAAGCATTTCAGTATCCGATATGCCCGACAATAAATCGAGATGCTTTGTGCCCGTAGGGTTTACATGGGTAGGGTAGGGAGACCATTGGAAATTCGCAGGGTGTAGCGTTTTTATGATTTTAACAAGTAACCAGCCGGTAGCTACCGGAAGAAAGGAAGAGGGATCTGCGACATGCAGCATCACACCATTACACGGCTTCCCTGCATATTTGCCTTCCACCGGTGTAAACACTATCGGCCGTGCATATACGTGGCCCGAAAGGGCCGGTACCAAAGTATTAAATAACCGGGCAGTATCATTGGCCAGTAGCCAGGGGGCGCCGGCTACACGAAAGGGAACGGCTGTTCCCCTGCCTTCGCTGCAGTTCGTGGCTTCCAGGAAGCAAAGACCCGGATACAGCAAGGCCGATTCAAAGGCAGGTATGGCAGGTGACAAGGGGACGAACGAATGGCTCCAATCGGTATAATACAGGTTCCGGTGCCAGTCAACGCAGGGGATCACCTCCAGCTGGCAGTTAATGCCCCGCGAGCGGTTGAAATAACGGGCCAGCTCTCCCAGTGTGCAACTGTGCCTCACCGGTATCGACCAACGGCCAATAAAGCTACTGCAATGCGCTTCATCGAGAAGAGGACCTTCCGCCAGCGTTAAATTGCCCGACAAAGGGTTGGGCCTGTCGGTTATGATAAAAGGAATACTACAGGTTGCACAAGCCTCCAGTACATAAGACAGGGTCCATAGGTAAGTATAAAACCGGCTGCCTATATCAGGGATGTCAAATAATACCAGGTCGATATCAGCCAGGTCTGATGGTGACGGCGCCAGTTTATCGCCATACAAACTGGTTACCGGCAGCGTGGTTTGGGGATCTATGCCATTATCCATGGCATGTCCATCGGCGCCTGTTGTATCGAGACCATGTTCCGGCGAGAACAGTTTCACGATATTAAACCCTTGTTGTTTCAAAGCCAATCGCGAGGGGATAAACTGCTGGGTAGTAGCCGCATGATTGGTAACCAGGGCAATGCGTTTGCTTTTCCATGGCGGCTCTTGGGCCAAAAGAACATCGATGCCAAAAAGTATATTGTGCATGAACGGGCCTGGCATTGGCTGTTGTTTGCCTGCTATATTAAGCTTTTTGGGTAAGAAATTGGTCATTGGGTGAAATGCCTGACCCGGAAATTAATTTGTAAATTTGCAATGATCCTATCTATAATGAAAGCATACGAGAGTTTGAAAGAAACATTATCCTTTTACGGCGTACAGTGCAATGAGCCCTACTATATCTCTTCCGGGAACCCGATTTTTGAATTCCCGGAAACAGCTTTCAGGATGGATTTTTACGCTTTTTGTATTTGTGTATCCGGACAGGTAGAAGTCGAAATAGATAGCCATAGCTATCATATAGTCTCCAACAGCTTTCTAATCTCCGCGCCATCTACGATTATCCGTATTGTCCACTTCAGTAAAGATTTCAGGATGAAGCTCCTATTCTTTGACAAAATCTTTTTGCTCAAAAATATTGCTAACCCATTTTTTATTGAGCAATTATCTTTGTTCAGGAATGCAACGTTCAGCGTTATCAACCCTGGAGAGAAGTATGCTGACCAGTTATTTGCGCAGTTGAATTATCTCCAGCAGCAAACGGGCCGGAAGGGCAGGTTTATTGAGGATATTATCAGGACCATTATTATACATCTGCTGCTAGAGATAGCCACGCTGGTCGATAATGAAAAAGCAGCGATGGCCGGCAGTCTGCAGGACGTAAACAATCTTTTTTTTAAGTTCACGAAACTTGTGCGGGAGAACGCGCTGCATTATAAAGACGTACAATTTTATGCCGATAAGTTGTTTATTACGAACAAATACCTGATCAATATCGTTAAGAAGACAACCGGCAAAACGCCCCATGAAATTATAGATGAAGCCCTGCTCAAAGAGGTTTGCGTATTGCTTAACGATCCGGAGAAGACAATCTCCCAGATTGCGATAGACACGGGGTTTAGCTCAACGTCCTCCTTTGGACGCTTCTTTAAAAAATATGTATCCATCTCTCCCCAGGAGTATAGGAAACACCAATTGTTATAGTGAAAACGAATTTCTGTATATGATTGGCGAATTTGGGGATATAAGTGAATTTAGGTATAAGTCTATCTTTGTATGGTTAATCAAAATGAGTTGAGCATGAATAACATCACTTCAAAATTCGAAAATTTTATACAGGCTTCAGACATCTATGGAAAAGTGGATCATCAACCGGATGCCAGCAAAGAAACGCCCAGGAACACGCCCGAAAAGTCAATGCCTTTTTCTGACCAGATAGGGAATTATCAACGTAATAAAGGCATACCGGTCAGATCCTACAAAAATAGTAAAGCGTACATTGTAGGCAGTGGTATTGGAGGATTGGCTACCGCTTATTACCTGATTCGCGATGGGCACTTCACACCGGAAAACATCACTTTCATAGAACAACTACCCATAGAGGGCGGTTCGCTGGACGGCGCCGGCAACGCCAAAGATGGATACATTATCCGTGGAGGCCGTGAAATGGACTGCACCTACGAAAATCTCTGGGACCTTTTCCAGGATATTCCAGCCCTGGAAATGCCGCCTCCCTACAGTGTGCTGGACGAATACCGCCTGGTAAACGACAACGACTCCAATTATTCCATCGCAAGATTAATCCATGAGCAGGGAAAAGTAAGGGACTTCAGCAAATTCGGATTAAACAAAAAAGACCAGCTGGCGCTTATAAAACTGCTGTTGAAGAAGAAGGAAGAGCTGGATGATATTACCATTGAAGCGTACTTTGGTAAAAGCTTTCTGGAAAGCAACTTCTGGACATTCTGGCGCACCATGTTCGCGTTCGAAAACTGGCATAGTCTACTGGAATTTAAGCTATATATGCATCGCTTTCTTCATGCCATAGACGGATTACACGACCTTTCTTCCCTTATTTTCCCGAAATATAATCAGTATGATTCCTTTGTTACCCCTTTGGGAAGATGGTTGAAGGAGAAAGGTGTAAAGATCCGGTTTGATGCGCTTGTGAAAGACCTGGATATGCTTATCAATGCCGAAGGTAAAGTGGTGAAGGGTATTATCACAGAACAGGAGGGGAAAGAAGTAATTATCCCGCTCACGGCAGATGACTATGTAATTGTTACTACAGGTTCAATGACCGAGGATACGTCTTACGGAAATAATGTTACGGCGCCCGTATTAGTAGTGGATAACAGCACAAGTGGCCAGAGTGCAGGATGGAAATTGTGGAAGAACCTGGCGGCGAAATCTCCCGTTTTCGGTAAACCGGAAAAATTCTGCTCCAATATTGAAAAGTCATCGTGGGAATCGGTAACATTAACCTGCAGGCCTTCTGCCCTGGTCGAGAAATTGAAGACATACGCCGTAAATGATCCTTACTCCGGCAAAACCGTTACCGGTGGCATCATTACCATAACCGATTCCAACTGGCTGATGAGTTTCACCTGCAATCGCCAGCCACACTTCCCTACACAACCCGGCGATGTGCTGGTACTCTGGGTGTATGCCCTGTTTATGGATAAGGAAGGGAACTATATTAAAAAGACGATGCCCGCCTGCACCGGAAACGAGATCCTTTCGGAATTGTGTTATCACCTGGGCATTGTAGAGCAGGTGGATAACGTGATAGCAAATACCATTGTCCATACGGCTTACATGCCTTACATCACATCGATGTTTATGCCCAGGGCTAAGGGTGACCGTCCGCAGGTGGTTCCCGACGGATGCAGCAACCTTGCTTTGATCGGGCAGTTTGTAGAAACCAATAATGATGTGGTATTTACGATGGAGAGCTCTGTGCGCACTGCACGTGTTGCCGTGTATACATTGCTGAATCTGAACAAGCAGGTGCCGGATATCAATCCGCTGCAATATGATATCCGCCATTTGTTGAAGGCCACCAAAACACTGAACGACAATCAGCCGTTTTTAGGCGAAGGATTGTTGCGGAGAGTATTAAAGGGCACCTATTTCGAACATATCTTGCCAGTAGGAGCCGATGCGCACCCACACGAAGAAGAAAAGGAATCTTTCCTGGCAGAGCAATTCGGCAAGTTTAAAGAATGGGTGGCAAGTTTTAAGAACTGAAAAATTATAGATTTAAAATCATAAGGTTTATGAATTTCAAAAAAATTACTATAGCGGGAAGCGGTGTTTTGGGCTATCAGATAGCTTTTCAATCTGCCTTCCATGGATTTGACGTAACCGTGTACGATATTAATGATGAGATTTTAGAAAAAGCGAAAGCTAAATTCGGGACCATGAGCGAAGTGTTCAAAAACGACCTGGGTGCTTCACAGGATCAATTGGACGCCGCTTATCAGCATCTCCATTATAGTGCTGACCTGGCAGCGGCGGTAAAAGATGCTGACTTACTTATCGAAGCGGTGCCGGAAAATCCACAGATCAAGATCGATTTCTATCAAAAACTTTCAAAGGTGGCTCCGGCAAAGACCGTGTTTGCCACTAACTCTTCTACCTTATTGCCGAGCCAGTTTGCAGAAGCAACAGGCCGCCCGGAGAAATTTGCGGCACTTCATTTTGCCAATAATATCTGGAAGCAAAATACCGCTGAGGTAATGGGCCATGCTGGCACAGATAAGGCGGTTTTCGATGATTTAGTGCAGTTCGCAACGGCGATCGGTATGGTGGCTTTGCCTCTCTATAAAGAACAGCCCGGGTATATTCTTAATTCACTGTTGGTTCCCTTGTTGAGTGCAGCTACCAATTTATTGGTAGGAGAGGTAGCTGATGCAGCCACGATAGACAAAACGTGGATGATTGCAACTGGTGCACCAATGGGCCCCTTCGCTATTCTTGACGTTGTTGGTATCACAACTGCTTACAACATCAATAAAATGATGGCAGAGAAAACACAGGATCCTTTAAAATTGAAAATAGTTGAGTACCTGAAAACACAGTTTATAGACAAGAATAAGCTGGGGGTTGCCACAGGAGAAGGGTTTTATAAGTATCCCCATCCTGCGTACCAGAAGAAGGATTTTTTAAAATAGGCAGGATAATTTACGCTCCATAAAATTCAGAAGCGTGATATCATTTGAAAGAATGAATCACGCTTTTTTAATTTATTGTGCTATTGATTTTTCCCTTAGAACAATATTTTCATTGTGATCATCACCTCCCGCCAATATTAATTCCCAATGTATGTTTTCAGCAATCTGGGTGAGCAGGGTGACGTACAAGGCTTCATTTTCAGGATTGGATTTCGATCCAACGACAGCAATTAAATTCACCCACTCACTGTTAAAATCCTCATCCCTGCCATAATTACCATCTTTTGAATGGACTGCAACAATGTTAATCCATGGGAAATTTTCCAGGTTACTGAATTGCTGATGGGCCGTCCGGCACAATTTCCCCGTGTTTTCCAACACATTAAGCACCTCGCTCGTTAATATTTTTTGGTTATAAGTTGCGTTGCCCCGTATCTCATAGTACCAGTAGAGGTACGACCACATAATTTTCTGGCATTTAAATAATCAAATTTAGCGTCCTTTAGACCTTCTATTCCGTCCGGAGAACCGGCTTCCAGTTTAGCCTTTGCCGGCGCCATTTAGTCCAACGGCCTTTTCTCCCATCGTATCCGCTTCTTTTTCAAGCGATGAGTCATCATTGATCATAGCGCCTTTCATCTGTAAATTGGCGGCTACCCTTCCCTGCTTTTGCTGCACCACATGCCAGGCTTCATGCGGCAAATGCTTTTCCTGCCCTGGTCCGATATGTATATCATTGCCCTGTGCATAGGCGAAAGCCTGTAGCTGAGCTGGTTTATCGGAGTTGTAGTGCACTTTCACATCGTCCATGGAAAAACCGGAGAGGTTTTCAATCCCCGTTTTTAACTGATCCGGAAGCTCCGAATTATTTGCCTTTAGCTGAAATGGTTTTACTGTCGCCCTGGCAGGCTCATCTGAAAGAGCTTTCATTTGAACGGGTTCATCCTCCTGGAGAGTACTCCGTTTTTTCTGAAGCGGCTGAACCGCGGGCATGGCCACTCCCAACAGATGCTGGGTAGGTGTTGCAGCAGGGGAGGCAGGCGTAGATTGATGGTTTTTATTTTCCTGTAACATAGTATATCGAATAAGTGACTGGTTAAATAAATATACGAGATTCCGGGGATTTTTGACGGAATTCACCCCTCAAGTTGACGCTTTTGCACCGGGTCAAATTCTGAAATGAGTTTCATCTTTGTGTTGTCAAAGAAATTCAAACTAAAATTTAAATAGCGTCATGAAAAATTTATTCCATCCTCTTAAATCAATATTATTAATTGCCATCATTATGTTTACAGCATCGCAATCGAACGGACAAATCAAACCTTCTCAAAGTGGCTACGCACCTGTTAATGGTCTCAACGTTTATTATGAAGTATATGGCGAGGGCACGCCCCTCATTTTGCTACACGGCGCTTTTATGACAATTGGTACCAACTGGAGCCAATTGATCCCTGAGCTGTCAAAAACCAGGAAGGTAATTGCCATCGAATTGCAGGGACATGGGCATACGCCGTTTTCCGAAAGAAAATTATCGCATGCTACTTTGGCCAGTGATGTGGAAGGCGTAATGGATTACCTGAAGATTGACAGCGCGGATGTTGCAGGATATAGTTTTGGTGGCGCAGTGGCATACAAATTTGCGATACAAAGCCCTAAACGGTTAAGAAAATTAGTCATCATTTCTGCTACCTATAAAAGCAGCGGCTGGCTCCCTGAAATAAACAGTGCGTTTAAGCAAATGAAGCCAGCACTTTTTACCAACACGCCTATGCAAACGGCATACGATGCAGTAGCTCCCGATAAAACAAAATGGACAAAATTCCTGGAGCAGATGATTGCTTCCGCCGCTGTACCATTTGACTTTGGGGATGCCAATATTTCGAAGATTGCGGCACCGGTGTTAATCATATCCGGCGACAATGACGGGCTGGATAAAATTGAGCTGATAAAAACATATCAATTATTGGGAGGCGCTGTTGCTGCGGATATGGGCAAAATGCCGGCATCGCAATTGGCCATTGTTCCCGGACAAAGCCATGTTACCCTGATGATGCAGACAACCACCATACTGCACTACCTGAACGATTTTCTAAAATAACGGTATCGCATAATCACTTTTATCTTAACTGGCAAAAAGCGAATAACATGAGAAAAATAATTGTATTGTCGATGATTACGCTGGATGGTGTGATGCAGGCTCCCGGCGGCCCACAGGAAGATACAGCAGGCGGCTTCAAATATGGCGGCTGGACGGCATCTTATGGCGACGAGGATTTCGGCAAAGTCATGATGGAGGAGTTGAAGCAGACGGATTATCTGTTGGGTAGAAAAACGTTTGATATTTTTGCTGCCTACTGGCCTCACCATGCCGACTTTTGGCCTGGCATCAATGAAGGCACCAAATACGTCCTGTCGCAGACCATCGGGGAATCAGACTGGAAAAATACCGTGGTTCTCAAAAATCCGGCAGATATCGAAAAGCTGAAACATTCTGATGGTGCAGACATCCAGGTATGGGGCAGTAGTCAGCTCATTCAGCTGTTGTTGAAACATGACCTGGTAGATGAGCTCCGGCTAAAAATTTACCCGTTGGTGCTTGGCGAAGGAAAGAAGCTGTTCGATAATGGCGCTATCCCGGCAGCATTTACGTTAACAGAAAGCCTGGTAACCTCAAAAGGAGTGATCATAGCCAGCTACAAACGTGCAGGTGAGGTGGTGACAGGAGATCTTACCATTTGAAGAACAAGCCACCACCGGCTGCCAGGAAGGTATCGTAAACCATGGACTGGCGCCACTGCCACTGCCGAACCAGGTGGTTTCAGATGACCAGGGCGTATCCCATACAGGGGGGTAGTAAAAGAAAGAAAAGAGCCGCCAATAAAATCGCGATGACTAGTCGGGTAGGATAGCAAACTATCATTTGTATTTGATTTGAGAGGTTGGAATAGCAATGTTAAATGAACTTTGGTTCATATACAGGCATATAAAAAGCCCGGCAACATACTTTGCCGGGCCTGGTGCTTATATGGTAAGCCATGATATCCTATTTCTTCATCATTGGCGGCATTTTAGGTGGAAGCTGGGCGTATTGATACATCAGATTCACTTTCCCATTTTCATCAAATCGCCATGTTTCCTGCAGTTCCCTGGCTGCCTTTTTGCCTTTGGCGTCTGTTGAAATCTCCCTGGTCCATATGATTACCCAGTTTTCCTTTTTGTCCTTGCTTCTGAGAGGTACCCAGGCATGAATAGAATCAACCACAGTGCCCATCTGTCCTCTCATCTTCTTGGCAATAACAAAGAGACTGTCCCGATTACCGGCAAACATACTACCATCTGCAAAAAACATGGTGTCATTTTCCGCGAAAGAATTCCTTGAATTGTCGAGGGTATTGTTGTCCCAGTTTTGGTACAATTCAAGCAGTGTTAGTGCATTTTTTGCAGGACCGATCTCAAAATCTGAAGAATAAGCCGCCATGTACGGATACTTCAGGACTTCCTGTTTTGCCAACTCAGAACCGGTTGTCTTTACAGCTTCCGTTGCTGATTTGTTGGGGCTGGAAGTACAGGCTACCAAAAAAGCAATCGATACGAAAAGATACATCGTTCTCATAAAAATTGTTTTTATAATAATAAATAATAGATCAAGTCAAAGACGACGACTGACAGGGTGAAGGATGGGGCTCAATATTGCATGCTAAGGTAAGATTTTTTATGGAAAAAAATAATATTTATGACCGATATTATTGAATATCAATTTCTTTGATGAAGAGAAGCGATTAATCATCTTCATTGCCCTTCTCTTAAAAATTAATGTGCCATTTCACTAATTAGTTATAAATTGGTGCCAGTATCAATCTGCTATACCATAGATACGGATTTGTCGTAAAACGGATAAAATATAGCATCACTGGAAGGAGCAAGCAGTCATCACCTCAAAAAACCAGTCTACATAAGCCCCAATGTAATCCTGAGCTTACTAAGCATTATACCTAAACTGATAGGAAATACCTGTCCGTGATTCGTATGTCATATCCTGATGATCATCATTCGATTTATTAACTCCTTAAAATTTCTTTTATGTACGCACAAGCTTACGCCAATAATGACCTGGCGTTTATCAGATGGTCCTATGATCAGAAAATTCCCCAATGCCTGGGTTTTTGCCTGGAACGGATCGACAAAGCTACTGGAGTAGCTACTATACTCCCGGCCTGGGTAGGTTTTGAAAACCAGAAAAACGAACAATGGAAGGCGCAGGACACGAGTATCTGGCCTGTTCAGAAATTTAACTGGCGTGATTTTACGGCTACCAGGGGAAAGACTTACAGCTACAACGTTATTCCCATGGTAGGTACTCCCGGAAACCTGAAACAGATAGCAGATAAATCGCTGCATCTGCATACCAATGAAGTGACCCTATCGCCCGGCAGCGGCAACATCAAAGCTTATTTCAACAGGGGGATTATTTCCACCCAATCGGTGTCGCACGCCATTGAGGGGCCTAATCATACCCCCAGCAGTCCTAAATTGATGACCAGCATTCAAACACCGGGTAATGAATTGCGGAATCGCCTGATGGGACAGATTAAAGATGCCCTGATGGAAATCATCCAGGAAGTGAAAACAAAAGGAGGGGAGTGCTATGCGGCGTTGTATGAGCTGAATGATCCGGAGCTCATAGATGGCTTATTAAGCCTTGGGAAGAAATTACATATCATCTTGTCGAATGCCGGCGCTAATGGCGACGATGATCCCAACACAAATGAAGACAACCTTCCGGAAGATCAAAGGTCTTCCCGTAGAAGATTGCACGATGCCGGTATCGATATTACCGACAGGATATTGGGCAACGGGCATATCGGCCATAATAAATTCCTGGTGTATGTAAATAGCCAGGGAAAAGCAGAAAAGGTATTATCGGGAAGCACCAACTGGACATATACCGGCATGTGTGCACAAACTAACAATGCTATTCTCATTACCTCACCTGAATTAGCTAAAAGCTACCTGGATTACTGGAAAGCACTGAAGGCTGATGATGCCGAACAAAGCGCTGACTTCCGGACAAACAATGACGAAGTACATCCTGTTAACATCGCTCCAACAAAAATTGATTGCTGGTTTTCTCCGAATACCACCAAGAAAACAAAGCCTGCCAGCAACCCGGCAGCACCTGGTGATATGGCAGAGGTGTTTGAGCTGATGGAAAAAGCGCAGAAGTCCATTCAATTCCTCGCTTTCCAACCCGGCTCGCCCAGCATATTAACCAAGGCGTTGGAAATTCAACAGGCTAACCCTAAGTTATATATCCGTGGCGCCGCTACCGATGCCAAGGCTGTCAACGACTACAATACCAGTTTGCTGGCCAGCGAATCAAATAAGATAGATACTGTGGTGGCTGCGTCAAATATCAAAGACCAGTTTTCTTACTGGGAACAGGAATTGTTGAAGGCCTCCAATTTTGCGCATGCTATCATTCACGATAAAATCGTGGTAATTGACGCCTACGGCGACAATCCGGTAGTGATTACCGGCAGCCACAATTTAGGCTACAAGGCATCTTACGCCAATGATGAAAACCTGCTGATCATTAAAGGCAACAAAGAACTGGCAAACGCTTATGTTGTACACGTAATGGATGTATACGACCATTACCGGTGGAGGTATATCTTACAGAGCAGTCCATCCATGGCAGATGCCTATCATGGGCTGAAAACGACGGATGTATGGCAGGATTGGTACTTTAAGCAAGCGGCTCTACAGAACTCCAAACCTGAGCCTAAGCCCAAAGCTGCACCTAAGCCCAAGGCCAAAAAGGCGGCAAAAGCAGAATAATTAATTACGGCGTATGTTCATTTGAAAATCGCGAAGCGTGATACATTCCTTTTGGATGTATCACGCTTTCTATGTGCAGATATCGGGAGATCAGAAACTGCATAATTATCGCAGTGGAAGGTTTTAAGTTTAGAGATAATCATCTCTTATGAAAACCCAACTAATCCTCAGACTACGCTATCCTTTTCCCTGCAGTGTCAGTCCACATGCTCCTTTTGTTGAAAACGAAGTACAGAAATGGATAGAGGAATATACCTGTTTGCCGAAAGCTTTGCTGAACAGGTATAGACACTCCCGCTTTGGCGGCCTGGGCCCCCGGTTCTTTCCGCAGGCCAGTTTGGACCGGCTGATACCTCTTAGTCGGTTTTTCCTATGGATTTTTGCTCATGATGATTTTTTTGGCCCCTGGTCCCCCGGGGAGCTTCGCCAGATATCGCAGGAAGCGTTGGCGATATTGGAAGGGGAATCGGTTGTCAGAAATAATGAAATAATGAAGCAACTAGCGCTTTTCTCTTCAGAGTTGGTCTCATATGTTACCCCTGTCTGGAGGAAACGGTTCATTGAACATATGGCGGATTATTTCAAGGCCATGGAGGACGAGCAATCCTATAATCATGGCAAGCTCATTGCCTATCCTTCTGTAGAATCGTATATGGTGTTGAGGACACGCACATCGGCCATGTTTGCGGTGACAGACCTGCTGGAAATTGCCATGAACCGGATATTGCCGCCGTTTGTACTGGACCATCCCGATATACAACGTTTAATTTTACTTACCAACCGTTTCACTGCCTGGTCAAATGACTGCCTTTCCCTTGCGAGGGAGCGGGGGCTTGAAGCTACGAACCTGGTGTTAATTATCCAACATGCAAATAAGTGTTCTTTGGAAGAGGCGATTGAAGCTACTATCGCACAACATGATCATGACATACAGGCGTTCATGACGATACGGTCATCCTTGCCGGATTTTGGAGTTTGGCAACAGGCAGTAGAAGAATATATACAAGGCTTGGAGTGGATGGCTGCTGGTCACCTGGACTGGTATAATTACACCATGCGATATGAAGAAAGTAGTGCTGAACGGGTAATATGAACCAGGAGGAAAGTGTCAGTTTTCCTCCTGGTCGGTTATATCCTAAGTTTTTTTCGCTCTTTAGGCCACCAACAGTTGGATGTGTTTCAATTGGGGATACCGGCGTGATACAATTCAAAGAAATGTATCACGCTTGTCTAAGAGCAACTATTGTAAGATTATGAACTGCGCGACTACAGGAGGGTTTTAACTAGGTAGCTGCTTAGAAAAACGCGTCATTGCTTACAGGAGCCACCTACTCTTAATGTTTCTTGCAAAACTGTTAATCACTGTTAAAATTCCTTTTCACCCTCCCCGGCATCCACTACATTTGCTAAATGGACACTATTATCCGGCGTATCTGGTGGATCGTTATTCCCACCGCATTGGCTGTACTGACTTTTCAGCTGTACTGGTTACGCACGTCCTATATCAGCCAGGAAACCAGTTTCCGGCAGATAGCGTCAGACGCCCTGCAAAAGGCCCATGATGTGACGTTGGTAGAATCGGTGAAGACGCTTAACCCCGGCGAAAAGCAATACGGCAATCGGCAGTTCAGCGTGAGTAGCAGTGTAAGTATCAACAGGGGAGATAGCAGGATGTTCGATTCGCTGCTCACCAGAGCCCGGTCCCAGCCTGGCATTAAGGTCATTTCACACGAAGCTGAGGTTGAAGGAAGGGATACCCTTATCGAAAGAGAAATCCAACCAGAGAGCACCGGTCTGAATGTAACAAAGCTGATTGCCAACGTATTTTCCTTGTCCAACCTGGTGGAAATAGATACCGCACTGTTAGCCGTTAATTACAGGAAAGAACTGGAAAACAGGCACATTACATTACCTTTCAGCATCTCTTTTGCGCCAACAGGTCAGCAGACAGGATTTGTGACGTTGCCCGTGGTGCGGAAGCAAAAAAACATGTTGCTGGTAGTACATTTTGAGGGCATCAATAACCTGTTGCTGTTTAAAATCCTTTGGCCTATTGTACTTTCTTTTTTCCTCGTATTGCTGATCATTGGCTGTATCTGGACTTTATGGCGGATTATTGTCCGGCAAAAGAAGCTGGAAGTGATGAAGAATGATTTTATCAGTAATATCACCCATGAGCTGAAAACGCCAGTGGCGATCCTGAGAGCCACCAATGAGGCATTGCTGTCTTTCGGAGGGATGAATGACGCCGGAAAGACGGAGCGCTATCTTCGCCTCGGGAAGGATGAAATCCATAAGTTACAGGGGCTGGTCGACAATATTATGGCCCTGACCAGGCTGGAAGATGGAGATGACGATTTGACCGGTGCGGGGGAGGATATTTCACTGACTGCCCTGCTGAAAGCCGTCACCCAACGTTTTCTTGGCCTGCCGGGCGTAGATATCCAACTGGATATTCAAATCAGCAGAGATCAGTTACATACTTATCCGGTGGCCTTAAAAACAATTTTTTCCAACCTGCTGGATAACGCCATTAAATATACGATTACAGGGAAAAAGCGGATCTCTTTGCAGGTAAGAGAGAATGAACTGTACTATCTTTTTTTTATAGAAGACCAGGGGGTCGGTATTGAAAAACAACACCTGCCTTATATTTTTGATAGGTTCTATCGCGTACCGCATGGCGACCTTCACGAAGTGAAGGGGCATGGGCTGGGATTAAGCCATGTGAAAAAGCTGGTAGAACGCCTGCAGGGATCCATCAGCGCGGAAAGCACACCCGGGAAAGGAACTATATTTACCATACAATTAAGAAAGTCATGAGTGAGCCGATACGGTTGCTGTTGGTGGAAGACGAAGAAATACTAGCCGGCGTGGTAGCAGAAACGCTGGAAATGAAAGGCTTTGCCGTGGCTACAGCTTTCAATGGAGTAGAGGGACTGGAGCTTTACCGCAGCTTCAAACCAGCTATCTGTGTGATAGATGTGATGATGCCGAAGAAAGACGGTATCACGTTGGTGCAGGAAATCAGGACCATCGATAATAAGATACCACTGGTATTCCTAACGGCCAAAAGTGAAATACAGGATGTGCTGAAAGGTTTTCGTGTAGGCGCGGATGATTATATCAAAAAGCCCTTTAGTATGGAAGAGCTGATACTCCGTATACATGCCCTGTTAAAAAGAACAATGAATACGCCAGAGCAGGCGTCTGCCAGCGGGCAATGTCGCCTGGGAGAATACCTGTTTGACTATAGCCGCCAGGAGCTTCATCATGGAAATGGTATGCAGCGTTTGTCGCAACGGGAGGCCGATATGTTGAAAATGCTGACAGACAATATCGGGAACATCACCTCTCGGAAAGATATACTGATAGAGTTGTGGGGAGATGACAGTTTTTTTAACGCCCGCAACATGGACGTGTACATTACGCGCCTGCGGAAATACCTGCGTTTCGATAGTAATATACAGATCATCAATGTACGCGCGCGAGGATTTAAACTCATCGTATAAGCGAAAAATTTTAACACTCTTTAAGACTATGTACATACCCGTTAACCCATTCCCGGTAGGCGTCCCCATAGCTTTGCAACAGATTAATGCAAACGACTATGCTAAGAATGCTACCGCTACTCATACTTTTATATTGCCTGCTACCGGGTGTTGTCGCAGCACAAACATCGGTACAAACATTTGTGCAGGATAAGGCTACGGGCCGGCCGCTAGCCGGAGCTTCCGTTAGCCTCCGTATAACAGGAGACACGGTGGCATTCCGCTCTGCCATCGCCAGTCAGCAAGGGAAAATATTTTTCACGAACATTCCAAACGGTAAATACTACCTGACGATACATTACCTGGGCTACCAGGATCAACAACTTCGTGTAACCATACCTGGTATATGGCCCGACAGCATCGCCCTCATCCCGGGGCTAACGCTCAGGGAAGTAACGATTAAGGAAGACATCCCACCGGTACGGATGTTAGGTGATACCGTAGAATATAATGCAGCGAAATTTAAAACGAAAGACAACGCGGTGGTGGAAGATCTACTGCGTAAGCTACCTGGCGTACAAGTAGAGCGCGACGGTTCCATCAAGGCCCAAGGAGAACAAGTACAACGCGTTCTCGTAGATGGTAAAGAGTTTTTTGGCAGCGATCCCTCTGTTGCTACCCGCAACCTTCCTGCGGATATGATCGACAAAGTACAGGTGCTGGACAAGCAGAGTGAGATGACTGAATTTACCGGCGTTGCCGACGGGCAACAGGCAAAGACTATCAACCTGGTGACTAAGAAGAACCGGAAACGTGGCTTCTTTGGAAATGCCAGTGCAGGGATAGGCACCGATGGCCGCTATGAAGGCGGTATCAACGCTAACAGCTTTGCCGGCGATATGCAGCTCTCGGGATTACTCAAAGGGAACAACGTTAATAAGTCGGGATTCAGCGCATCAGAGCTGTTGCAGCTGGTAATGAAAGATCAGAACATGCTCAGCAACCTGCCTCCGGCGGCGTTATCAGAGCTGTCGCGCATGAAAGGAGTGCGGATGGAAGGTAATAGTGGAAGTATCGCTGAAATAGCCCGCCCTATTGGATTGACGGATACTAAATTCGGCGGCGTAAACTTCAATAACGACTGGGACAATTTAAAGTGGCGCAGCAGTTATTTCTACAATAATAATCGTACCAGCAATAGTTATAATTATGCCAGGCAGTACCGAATGCCGGACACCGCGTATAACTATCTCCAGGCAGGCAACACATCGGGCAACAATACCAACCAGCGCATCGATATGAGCGGGGACATTAAATTCAATTCCCGCACTTCGCTGAAAATATCGCCTCATATGAGTATCAATGGCGGCAGTAACCAGGAAGATCGCAGCTACCGGTCCTTTACCGCTGGTGGGATAAAGTTGTTGAATGAAGGACGGCAGTTAACCAACAGTCATAACAAACAGCAGTTGCTGACCACCGATATACTCCTGCGTCACCGGCTGGCCAAGCCAGGCCGCACGGTAGTGCTGAATGTAATGCCGGAGTACTATCATAATACAGGGGAAACATACAACAGGAACACCAGCAATTTCTATAACCTGCCAGGAGGAGAAAAGCAAACCACCACAGACCAGCAGCGAACCGACAAGGGAGATGTGTACAGTGTAAACACTAACTTGCTGTATACCGAACCATTATCACGCGCTTTCAGCCTGCAGGCCGGACAAATGTTTTACTACAGCCAGGGGAAGTACAACCGGCAGGTACGCGACCGCGATGCCAGTGGTCATTATACTGAGTCAGATGCACAGCTGAGCGATATATACGACGCAAATTCCTGGCAATATACCAGCAAATTATCCCTTGCCGGGAATCACAAACACCTGCTATATACGGTGGGAGCCGGCTGGCGCCAGTTTAATATTCGTGGTAACTCCGATATGAAAGGCTATCACGTGAAGAGTAACTACCAGGCATGGCTGCCGGAAGCTTACGCGGAATGGAAGCAAAATAAAACAACGAAGTTGATCTTCCGGTATAACATGGACGCAGCAGCCCCTTCTGTGGCCCAGCTTCAACCGCTGGAAGACAACAGCGATCCGCTTTACATACGAAAGGGGAATCCATTGCTACAACAGAAAAAGAGCCAGCATTTACAACTATCGTTCAGCAACTTTCAACCAACAGGAGGCAATAGTATCTACGCTAGGGCCGATTTTACCTACTATAACAGGGATATAACGGACAGTACCAGCATTGAAGCCGCCAGCGGTAAGCAACGAATCATCCCGGTGAATGTTGCGGGGAATCTTAACGGGTCGCTGGCAGTGGGCAAAAGCATTGGTATCGGCCACAATAGTTCTTCCCTTACGGCCGGTATCAGCGCTACCTATGTGCGCAGTCTCACTTTTACGAATAGCCTGCCCAACATTAACCGTACCTGGTCTATCACCCCGGATATGAATTTCAACTACTACCTGGGAGATAACATCAATGTGTCGGCACGCGGGAGCGCCGCCTGGAATATGCGCCGGTTTTCCGCTACGCCGCTGCTACCGGAAAAAAACTGGCTGCTGATGTATGGAGTGGAGTCCATTGTAACACTGCCATGGGATATTTCATTGGAAGCCGGAACAGATGGCTTCAGTTCTTTAGGTATGGCCGCCGGGTATAATAACACCATATTATTAGTGAATGCCGCTATTACTAAAGGAATCGGCAAGTCTTTCTCCCTGCGGGCGGAAGCGAAGGACCTCCTCAATCGTAATACCACCATCAATCGTATTAGTGGCAGCGGTTATATAGAAGATAGGCAGAACAGCGTACTGGGAAGATATTTTTTACTCAGTGCGGTATATAAATTCAGACACTTTCCAAAAACAAAAAATAAATAATGCATATGAAAAAGATGATGTTTCTGCTCGCCATGGCGAGCCTCTCTACAGCCGTAGGCATGGCACAGGACAAAAGCCAGGGTAAAATTGACTATGAAGTTACCCTGAACGTGCGGGCATCCATGAAACCCGATCAGCAACAGTATAAAGACCTGGTACCGGAGAAAGTAGTGAATAAAGAAGTACTGTATTTTAACGGTAGCAAAGCACGTTTATCCCGTAAAGATCCGGATGAGATTACATCGGATGAAGGGGCAAAAGTAAAAATCGTTACCAACGATGGACAGATAGCTGTTTACACCGATGCCGCTACCGGACAGAGCTGGTCGTTGCAGGAAGCAAATGGTAAGAAGACGTTGATACCAATGGAGAAAGGATATAAAGCTGTTGGGAAGGCAAGCATATCTGTGGACTCAGCAAAAATTGAAACCGGTAAAAGAACCAAAGAAATACTAGGATTTCCCTGCCGTGAAATGGTCATAAAAAGTAAAGAGATGGGAGAGATGACCTTGTGGGTAACTGATGCACTACCGCTCCGCGCAGGTCCAATGGGGTTTTCATCAGATAAAGGTCTCGTGCTGGGAGTCGACAACAAAAAGCTCAATGTCATTGCTACAGCGATCACCTATTCCCCTGTAAGTTTGGGCGAAGTAACCCCACCGGCGGATGTTCCGGTAATGAGCGATAAGAAATAATTAAGGGAAGCTTTCAAGGGCCGGCAATGTATGCATTGCCGGCTTTTTCGTTTATTAGAAACTGCTATTATAAAATCGTTTTTGTGGGATCATACAAATGCCCGGGGGACTAAAATTTCTAAACATTCTTTAAAAAAATTTAAGAGATATGTTACTTTTGAAAGCGTTGGAAACATTCCAGCATTGATTGATAATTGCGGAATCAAAATCATCAAAATGATTACTACCGGGCATAATGAGAATGAGTTATTGGAGCAAATGGCTGCCGGTAGTGAGGTCGCGTTTAAAGAAATTTACTTTTTATATAGTGGCAGGTTGTACGGAAATATCCTGAAACTTGTCAAATCACGCACGGTGGCACAGGAAATTCTCCAGGAAGTATTTATAAAAATATGGGAGCACCGCGCGACTATCGATACAGAGAAGTCATTTTCATCCTACCTGTTTACTATCGCCCGGAATATGGTGTCTACCTTTTACGTGAAGGCCTCCAGGGACAGGGCGTTACTGCAAATGCTGGCGGGTGGGGTTGCCAATGGATACTTACATATTGAAGAAGGGGTCATTTCACGCGAAGAACAGCTATTTCTACAAATGGCGATCAACCAACTTCCACCGCAACGGAAGCAGGTATTTGAATTATGCAAGATAGAAGGGAAGAGCTATCATGAAGTGAGTCAACAGCTGGGCATTTCCCTATCCACCATTAGTGACCATATTGTAAAAGCCAACCGTTTCCTAAAGGAATACGCCTGCAAAAACAGGGAACTGATTATCATCCTGGCGCTGTTATCACTTAGAACGGGCGATTTATTACTTAAATAGGCCTGCTTTCTTTCTCAAAAAAACTGAAAAAAATCTTTTAGCGGAGCAGAGGGAATTTTTCCCTCGGTTGTATTCTTTATAGGAATGCTTGTCAACAATGGAAAATGCCAGAGAATTATTTATTCGCTTTCTGAATAATAAATGTACGGAAGAAGAGATAGCACAACTGATGGATGCCTTTGCATCCGGAGAAGATGCCGCGACATTCAATGACATCCTCTACAGGCAGCTGGAAGCGGGTTCGGATGACCAGGATTACACAGTAGAAATCCAGGAGGTGTATCATTATATTGAAAGGCGTATCGGCCAGGAAGTAAAGCTGGGGCAGCCCCGCCTGCTATGGATCCAGCTGGCCATAGCGGCATCGGTCGTCTTTTTAATAGGGATTGGTTGCTGGCTTTTCTTTAACAGGAAAAGCAGCAATCCTATTGCCGCGGCTAAATCCATATCTACCAAAGACTTTGAGCCCGGCAGCGCCAAAGCTATACTGACGCTGGCCAATGGCGATGTAGTGGGATTGGATAGTGCAGGCATTGGAGCACTCGCAAAGCAGGGACCTGCAAGCATCAGCAAGCCAGACAGCGGCCAATTAGTGTATTCGGCCAACGGAACGCCAGCCAAAATACTGTATAACACCATTACCGTCCCGCGGGGCGGGCATTACGAGGTAACGCTATCCGATGGTACGAAAGTGTGGCTGAACGCCGCTTCTTCTATACATTTTCCCACCGCGTTTGCCGGTAGCCAACGGGTAGTGGAAATAACCGGAGAGGCTTACCTGGAGGTAGCTAAACAAACCTCCATGCCATTTACCGTGAAGAGCGGCGTGACGGAAATAAAGGTATTAGGCACACACTTTAATATTAATAGTTATCCCGAAGAAGGAGATGCTAAAGTTACGCTGCTGGAAGGAAAAGTAGTGGTGTCCATTCACCAGGGACATGATTCCCGCTTGCTCAATCCCGGGCAGCAGGCCAGGATAAACCCTGCCGGTAATAACATTTCTGTACTGGCAGACGTAGATACAGAGAGCGAAATCGCCTGGAAAAGCAACTTGTTTTATTTTAAAAACGCAGATATAAAAGCCATCATGCGGGAATTGGGCCGTTGGTATAACATTGAAGTAAGTTACGAAGGAGTGATCCCGGAGAGAGCGTTTTCAGGGAAAATCAGTCGCAACACCAATATTTCCAACGTACTCAAAATCCTGGAACAAAGTAAAATTCATTTCAGGGTAACCCCGCAGGGAATAGTCGTTACGCCCTGATCCACCAAAAAAGTATCAACCAAAAGAATAATAATATGCGGTGAAAACAAACTGAAAAATTCCAACTGGCCACGTTCATGAAAAGCCAGGTTCCGTTCCCGCGGAACCCGGCAAAGTGTTAGGCTAAATAATGAACACAGTCGCGCAGACTATTGATTATTTAACACAAACCTTGTCCCGGGGGCACCGGGACAAACAAATCTATGAAATTTATTACTCTTTGTAGTCGCTCTCTTAGGAAAAAGGAGAGGGGTATTGCTACAAAAATGCTTTGTATGATGAAGCTTGCCGTCGTATTGATGATAGTAGGCGCTATGCAAGTGAGCGCCACCGGATTCTCTCAGAATGTCACCCTTGCCGAGCGGAATGCCCCACTGGAAGCGGTATTTAAAAAAATAGAACAGCAGACCGGCTTCTATTTCTGGTATGAAAGTAAAACACTCCAGGGAGCCAGAAAAGTAAGCCTTGACTTACGACAAACGCCCATCAGGGACGCGCTGAACCTTTGTTTGGCCGGTCAGCCTTTTTCCTATACGATTATCGACAAAACGATTATTATAAATGACGCCGGCAAGCAGGAGTGGGGCGATCAGCATGTAGCCCCGCCTGTAGTCAATATCAGCGGTGTGGTGGTGGATGAGCATGGTGGGCCGCTGGAGGGCGCTGCTATAGGGCTGAAAGGAACTACCAGGGGAACCAATACCAATAAAAATGGGCATTTCTCCTTGCAGGCATCATCCGTCAGCGGCATCCTGGTGGTTTCCTATTTGGGAATGGTTACCCAGGAAGTATCCTTTACAGGAGAAAAAGAATTGAGAATTGTATTGATCCGGAACGTGATGGAAAAGCAGGAAATAGTAGTAGTAGGGTATGGTACACAAAAGAAACAGGCCATCACCGGGTCTGTTGCTTCTGCTAATCTGAAGTTATACCAAAATGTACCGGTCAACAATATACTGGAAACCGCTAAGGGCATTGTTCCCGGTTTGAATATCGGTGGTGTCAGCAAGGCAGGCGAAGTAGCTTCGATTTCCGTCAGAGGCGAAAATACCATGAGGTCTGGCACTGCCCCGTTGATTGTGGTAGACGGCGCTATTTTCAGGGGATCACTGAATGATATACCACCCACCGATGTGGAAAGCTTTACGGTGTTAAAAGACGCCAGTGCTGCAGCGGTGTATGGTTCCCGGTCGGCCAACGGTGTTATTTTAATTGAAACAAAAAGAGGCACCGGGATCAATGGCAAGCCTAAATTTAATGTGAATGTTGGTTACGGCGCTGTTAATGAACAGCAACGTTTACGGGTATACGATGAAAAGGGATACCTGCAGCGGGTACTTGATTACAGGGATGCTAATGGTTTGACAGCCGATCCGAATAATATAGCAGCCTATCTGCAACCGATTGAGGCGACAAACTATAACGCGACCTCTGATCACCAGGCCACCTTAAAGGACCCTTATAACCTGTTCAGGCAAACAGGACAATCGCTGAACGCAACCGCCAGCGTTTCCAACAGAACCGATAAAACGGAATACTATATTTCCGGAAATGTGATCAAACAGAAAGGGGTAATTAAAAATGATTTGTACAACCATTATTCACTGAGAGTAAAACTTTCCAGCGATCTGACCAACTGGTTTAGACTGGGCATTAACGCATATTACAGTCTCAAGGATTATCCCGGTGCTACCATTTATGGTATTAGTGGTGGCGGTAGCCCCAGCAGCCCGTATCAGTTCAGTCCTTATGCCTCCCTCATTGGCCAGGACGGCAAGTACCTGCAGTTTCCGCAAACCACCACGTCTTTTAACAGTCCGTATTGGCAAATCCCTGACCAGGTATATAACCGGCAGAATAACCTGAATGGCATTGTAACGGCTACCATAAAAGTGCCCTGGGTGGAAGGATTATCTTATAACTTAACCACCTCCATCACCCAGAACTGGAATGAAAGAGGCTCGTTTTATGGACCACAGACGGTAACTGGATTGCCCAAAAACGGAAGTGGAGATGTTTACTACGACCGGAATACTTACGTACTGATTGATCAGCTGGTAAAGTATAATAAAACAATCGGCGACCATAGTTTTGATGCCACGTTGTTGTATTCAACCGAAGATTATAAATTATTTTCCCAAAGCTCGCATGGAGAGAATTTTGCGGATCCAACATTAGGTATTTACGGTCTCAGTACGGGGCAAACACAAACGGTGAATACCGGTGGTACCAAAAGCGCAGCCGTGGGTGAGATGGCCCGGTTGACTTATAGCTTTAAGAACAAATACTCCCTAACGGGTACGGTTAGGCGGGACGGCTATTCCGCCTTTAGCGAAAACCATAAATATGGGGTGTTCTCTTCTGCAGGAGCTAACTGGCAGTTGTCGCAGGAGCGATTTATGCGGCATGCCACCTTTATAGATAACCTGGCGCTGAGAGCATCTTACGGTACCAATGGTAATCAATCTATATCACCCTACGGTACATTAGCGAGAATGGGCAATTCCTTTTATTTTTATAACGGGACTTCATTTGTTACCACTTCGTTTGTAAACAACCTGGGTAACAATGAGCTAAAATGGGAATACACCCAGGGGATAAACCTGGGGATTGATTTTGCTGTCTTCGGAAATCGTATATCCGGGGCCATCGACTGGTACGATAAAACTACACGTAACCTTATCTTCCCGCTCTCTATGCCTTCTACATCAGGATTTACGACAATTAGTACCAACCTGGGAAAGATAGGAAATAAGGGGATAGAGGTGAACCTGAATACTGTTAATGTAAAATCGAAAACCTTTACCTGGAGCTCCAATATCGCATTTGCACGCAACTGGAATAAGTTGATTACCGCATATGGACCGGATCTGAAAACAGGCATTGAGCCAGATCGGCCTTCAGATAATTTGTTTATAGGGAAAACGCTGGGAACAATTTATGATTATCAGGTAACTGGCATGTGGCAGCAGGCCGACAAGGATAATGGAGGAATTATGACCGGGATGTTACCAGGAACCTACAAGCTGCTGGACGTTAACAACGATGGAAAGATTACATCAGATAAGGACCGCGTTTTCCTGGGAGATACCAAACCAGCATGTACCTGGGGTTTTACCAACACCTTTCGCTATAAAGACCTTTCCCTGATGGTATATGTGTATTCTATGTGGGGCGGCAACGGCCACTTCCTGTCCGGCAGTAATACCCCGTACAACGATGGATTCGCCAATAATCCGTCTATCAATCATATCGTATACGATTACTGGACACCCGCAAATAGCGGCGCCGTATTTCCCCGTCTTAATTACCAGACAGCGGCCGCTTACAAGGGCGTGAAATATTTTGACCGGAGCTTTATTAAGGTGCAGAAAATTGCATTGACATATAATCTTACAACGCTGGCAAAACGCTACGGGATCAACGATATGAGCTGCTCCCTGAGCGCCGATAACCTATTTACCTATGCGCCGCATTGGATTGGGCTTGACCCGGAAACCAATAGTGGTTTGACCGATGGCTCTATTCCGACACTTAGAACGATTATGGCGGTATTTACTTTTAACTTTTAGATAGCATTATCATGAGCGTAATAAAATTCTTTTTTATACTAATTGTTTTTTCAGGATTTGTAGCCTGTAAAAAGTCCCTGACAGAAGTCCCCCTGGACTTTTACAGTCCCGAAAATTCCTATAACAATAAAGCACAGTTTGAGTCCGCGCTGGCAGATATTTATCTTAAAGTACGCACTTATTTCTATGCTGCCTCCGACGCGGCGGCAAATTATGATATGATGGGTTATGATGCGGATTTTGCGGATAACCTGGCATCCACCAATTCGGTCGTGCCTTATTTCAGATGGAATACCCTCAATGCAGATAACGGCTTTGCGAATAAATGGTGGGGGCAACTCTATAAAATTATTGCTGAGTCGAATACGATTATTAACAGGGCTGAACTGCCCGCTGCGAAATGGGCATCGGAAGCAGAAAAGAACGCCGTTGTGGGAGAAGCCCGCTTTCTCAGGGCCTTTGCCTATCATTTTCTTGCCAATATGTGGGGAGGGGTGCCTTTGGTAGTTAATGAAACTACGGCGCCTAAATTTGATTATACGAGAGCAAGCCAGGATGATGTTTACCAACAGTGTAAAACAGATCTAATATTTGCCACACAATGGATGACCGGTATCAATAACCAAATTTCAGGCAGAGCGCCGCGGGAAGCCGCATTTAGCCTGTTGAGCGAAATCAGTATCTGCCTGAAAGATTATGCCGGTGCTGTTAAAGCGGCCGATTCCGTTATCCTTGGCGGAAACTGCCGTCTGATGACTTCCCGCTTCGGTAAATGGAGCTCTTTTTCGTCGAATGCACCTATGTACCAGGGCGCCTATCAGCCTTGGGGCGATGTTTATTTTGACCTGTTCCAGGATGGCAATTTCAATTTTAAGGAAGGTAACCAGGAAGCACTCTGGAATATTGAGCAAAGCTCAACGGTAATAGGCGGTAATAATACCGACGTAAATGCTTCGGGCGGTTTCTTCGTGATGGAGAGATGGTGGTGTCCTAACCCCTGGAGGTTGGTAGATCTCGACGGCAAACCAAATTTCCTGCAGGACACTTTAATGGGAAGACCCAATGGCGCCCTCACAGCTACGAAATATGCCGACAGCCTGATTTGGCAGTATAAGGGAGATTGGAATAACGATATCCGGAACTCCAAATACAATATTATCCGTACCCACTACTGGACGAACCCGGCGAGTGCCTACTACGGTCAGCCCATTACCCGCGCGAATATGAAAGATCCATCCCTATTTAGGGCAGGATGTGCGCCTACTTTTGTAAAGGCCGTTTCCTGCGTGCACTATAAAAAATTCCAGGACCCCACAAGCAAGCAATGGCACGACAACGGAAGAACTTACAAGGATTGGTATATTATGCGTTTGCCAGAAACCTACCTTTTAAGAGCCGAAGCTAAAATGAGGCTGGGTGACCTGGGGGGCGCTGCCAATGATATTAATGCGATAAGAACAAGAGCCCATGCTACGCCGGTGACCGAGGCAGATGTAACGATCGACTTAATCCTGGACGAACGGGCAAGGGAATTATACATGGAAGAGTTCCGGTTGAATACCCTTATGCGCCTGGGAAAATTGACAGAATATTTAAGTAAATATAATGGAGATGTAAAGGAAACAGGATATACTCCGGATCCCAAAGTCAACAAAATGCCCATTCCTAACCCTGTTATCCAGGCCAATACCGGCGCTTCATTAGCGCAGAATCCGGGATATTAAAAATAATATTAGTTTTAAGGAGGATGGGAACACCATCCTCCTGTTGTATTTATAAAAAAACAAAAGTCTGATGATGTTTTCCAGGTGCAAGAAACGCTTGCTTTTATTGAGTTGTTGTATTTCTTTATCTGTCTTTTATGTAACAGCACAAAAGACAGTGCAGTTAGAGGCTCCCGATGGGAAGACCCGGTTCCGGTTATTTGTAGATGAGGGGGGTAAAATTGGGTATGACATTTTTTACCGGCAGCAGGAAGTGATTGAACATTCCCCACTGGGACTGGAGGGCTGGAGTGATCGCTGGCATTTGATGACTGTTCAGCAGAGCGAAAAGAACGCGTCCTGGAAGCCGGTGTATGGAGAGAGAAACGTAGTGCATGACCATTACCACGCCGGCATGTTTACATTTGAAGGAAATGAAAAACAGCAGCTGCAAATAGAGGTGCGTGTCTATAATGAAGGTGTAGCTTTTCGTTATTGTTTTCCCGGAGTTGCTGGCAGTAAAGTCCGCATTCAAAAAGACCTGTCTGCATTCACGCTACCGGCGGGTACAATGGCCTGGTTTACCAATCATGCCCAGGGGAGTTACCGCCTGTTGCCATTAGAGAAATGGCCATCAGGCGCCGAAAGACCACTGACCTTACAGCTGAAAAATGGACTATACGCGGCCCTGGCTGAAGCAGCAGTAGTAGATTATTGCCGTACTTATTTTGCCTTAGACTCCACCAAAACCAATACCATAGGCTGCGCGATGTATGAGCCGGTCGAGTTGTCAGAACCATTTTCCACGCCGTGGCGGGTGATCATGATAGCAGAAAAGCCTACGCAGTTATTACAACATAATGATCTGTTACTAAACCTGAATTTACCCTGCGCCATTAAAAATACTGCCTGGATCAAGCCTGGCAAAGTAATGCGTGAAATGACCTTATCTACTGATGGGGCAAAGAAGGAGATAGATTTTGCAGTGAAGCGGCATTTGCAATATATCCACTTTGACGCAGGCTGGTATGGGTATGAGTTTGATACAGCTGCCGATGCCTCGCACGTACAAGTGGATCCCCGCCGTAATCCCAAGAATGATTTGAATCTTCCGGCAGTGATCAGCTATGCCAAACAACATGGCATCGGCGTTTTCTTATACGTAAACCAGATTGCACTGGCAAAGCAGCTGGATATCCTGTTGCCGCTCTATGAAAAATGGGGAGTAGCAGGAATAAAGTTTGGATTCGTGAGCGTAGGTTCCTACAAATGGACGGCCTGGCTGCATGAGGCAGTAAAGAAATGCGCGCGTTATCATTTAATGGTGGATATCCATGATGAGTATCGTCCTACCGGCTTTAGCCGGACTTATCCCAACTTACTTACGCAGGAAGGTATAAGAGGAAATGAAGAAATGCCCGATGCTACCCATAACACTGTATTGCCATTTACCCGGTTCCTATGTGGGGCCGCTGATTATACAATCTGCTACTACCATCGGCCGGAGCTGAAAAGCCGCCTGGCAGAAACGCAAAATGCGCGTGTGTTAAAAACCACTTCTATGCATCAAATGGCGTTGTCGGTTGTGTATTATAGTCCATTGCAATTTTTGTATTGGTACGATAAGCCGGAAGACTCGCAGGACGAGCCTGAGCTGAAATTTTTTGATGCCGTTCCTACGGTCTGGGATGATACCAGGGTAGTGGATGGAGCTATCGGGGAGTATATTACTGTTGCCAGGAGAAGTGGAACGGATTGGTATGTGGGCGCCATCACCAATAACGATGCCCGGGATATTAAAATTAATTGCTCTTTTCTGTCTGCTGGAAAACGATATAAGGCAGAAATTTACTACGATGACCCGTCGTCTCCGGTGCGCACTAAAGTATCCATAAAACAAGCGGAGGTGGATGCTTCCAGCATACTGGATGCACATTTATTAGCATCTGGAGGGGAAGCGATCCGGTTTACCCCACTGAAATAATGAACTGAAATTCCACTGGCGCGGGGCGCCTTTAAACCTACGCATTGCGTAGGTTTTTTTATGCTAAACCTGCTTGTCATGGCACTTCGATCCTGAAAATGTTGCAGTTTTCTTTTGCTGTTTGTCAGACGCTACATTACATAGCCTTCAACAAGAGCGCCACTCATTGAGTGACGCTCTATTTATAAATTACGCCCGCCTCTTATACACCCTCATAGCAAAAAAATAAGCCAGCAATGTAATCCCCCCGCACCATCCCAATGCCACCCATATTCCATTGCCTACCGGTTGATGATAGAGCAACGCACGGATCGCTTCCACAATCGACGTCACCGGTTGGTGCTCCGCAAAAGCACGAACGCCTGACGGCATTGACTTCGTGGGCACAAACGCGGAGCTGATCAACGGCAGGAAGTGAATGGGATAAGCAATAGCGCTGGCGCCATCAATCGTTTTGGCGGTGAGGCCGGGAATGACGGCAATCCAGGTCAGTGCCAGGGTGAACATAGCCAGGATGCCGGCTATAGCCAGCCAGGAAACCAGGCCTGCGGGCGAGCGAAAGCCCATCAGGAGCGCTACAAGAATAATGACGGTCAGCGAAATAACGTTAGATACCAGCGAGGTGAGCACATGTCCCCATAACGCCGCGGAGCGCGCAATGGGCATAGAGTGGAAGCGCTCGAAAATGCCCCGCTGTACATCGGTAAACAGGCGGAAGGAGGTGTAGCCTACACTGTTGGCGATAGCAATCAGCAGGATACCAGGCAATAAATAATTTACATAGTTGTCGGTGCCGGTTTGGATGGCGCCACCTAACACATACACAAATAACAGCATCATGGCAATCGGCATGATGGTAACGGTAATGATGGTATCCATGCTGCGGGAAACATGGCGCATCGAGCGTCCCAGCATCACGCCCAGGTCTATAAAGAAATAGTTTTTGATCGTTTCCATTAGTAGATAGTTTTTTTACCAACAATGGCGAGGAATATCTCTTCCAGCGTGGGTTGTTTTTCAATGTATTCAACTTTTGCAGGCGGGAACAGCTGCTTCAACATTTCCAGGGTGCCACTGGCGATAATTTTGCCGTTATGCAAAATGGCGATGGTATCGGCGAGCTGCTCGGCCTCTTCCAGGTATTGAGTGGTCAGGAAGACCGTAGTGCCGTTGCGGGCCAGTTTTTTGACGATCTCCCATACAACCATGCGCGCTTCCGGATCAAGCCCGGTGGAGGGCTCATCAAGGAAAATGAGGGATGGATTTCCGACCAGGCTCATGGCAATATCCAGCCGGCGGCGCATACCGCCGGAATAAATAGCGGCCTTCCGGTGGGAGGCGTCGGTTAAACCGAAGCGCTCCAGTAAATCATCTGCCACCTGCCTGGGATGGGGAAGGTGCCGCAACCTGGCCATCATGATAAGGTTTTCCCGGCCGGTCAATACCTCATCCACGGCGGCAAATTGCCCGGTGAGACTAATCGACTGCCGCACCTGTTCGGGTTGCAAGGATACATCGAAGCCATTTACAATGGCTTGTCCGCCGTCTTGCTTCAACAGCGTGGCAAGGATTTTAACCATGGTAGTCTTGCCTGAGCCGTTGGGGCCAAGCAACGCGAAAATGCTTCCTTTCTTTACCTGGAAGTCCACGCCCTTCAACACCGGCGTATTTTTATAGGATTTTTCCAGTCCTTTTACTGCGATAGCGATTTCATTTGATGACATATACATACGTGCTTATGCGGTTAACAATGTGATACCACTCATATCTGCTTTCCCGTTTTTCAGGAATTCAAAGGTCATCCGGTCCGCCTGGCAGTCGATAAACCGGATATGTTTCAGGCTCCTGCATTTGAAAAAAGTATTAGTGAGCGTGGAATTCTGGAAAGTCACCTTGGAAAACGAAGCATTTTCGAAATAGCAATCCTCCAGCGTACCCTCGAATACGATGTTGGCTAAATGGGTAGCATTAAACACCGTACGGTGCAACCTCACATTTGCCAGGGTATTTTTCTCCATGGCGCATGAGGTAAAGGTGGCCCCGGTTAAATCAGCACCTGAGAAGTCGCAGTTTTTAATATGACTGCCCGAAAATTGGGCTGCTTTCAGGGTGCCATCATTAAAATGATTATCTACCAAATGAGAATTTCCTATGTGGCTGTTATCCAGGTTGGATCGGGAGAAATCGCAGGCGGTAATCATATTATTTTTCAGTAAAAGCCCCGACATTTCAGCACCAATAAATTTGCAACGCTGCATGTTGGATGAGCTGAACTTTTCATGGAGGTTTTTCAAACCGGAGAAGTCGGCATCTACCCAATTCCCGAGCGACATATTCCAGTTAAGCGATTGCTTTACGGGCTGTTCTTCTAAAACCGCCATGGATGGAATTTCGGGGGCGGAGGTAAATTTTTCTGAGAAATAATTCAGGTCAACTCCCAGGATTTCCGCCAGTTGGTTAAGGGTAATAATATCCGGGACAGATTCTCCCCGTTCCCATTTTCCTACCGCCTGTGGGCTGATAAATAACCGTTGCGCCAGCTGCGCCTGTGAGATATTTATTTTTTTTCTTGCCTGGGCAATTTTATTTCCGATCATTTTAGTTTCCATAAATACGTTTTTTGTTTTTTTGTGTCGACCTCACAAAGGTATTTCGATGTGCGTTAAGCCACCTAAAAACAACCGCCACCCTTAGTTGTATGATCGCTACTTGTGGTTGTTATTTGACAACTGACGGTGGTATATGATTGAAATTCAGCTTACTAGGAAAAAGTGGCAACCGGGCCCATGCACGGAAAATGAGGCTTGTTACCCCATCCACCATTCAGAATATTACGGCTGGCCCTCGCCATTGCCCTGCTTCCACAACCAGAACTATTAATACTCGATGAGCCCTTGAATGGGCTCGATCTTTTGGGAACCATTGAGATCAGGGAGTTATTGATTCATCTCAACAAAGAATATGGCATTACTGTATTTCTTTCCAGTCATCTTTTGTCAGAACAGGAGAAGTTGGTAACGCATATCGGCATTTTACAGAAGGGCGAACTGATATTTCAGGGGGAGTACCGCCGGATTGGAAGCTATACGATAACAATTCACGGTAAAATAAAATGGCTCTGGTCCTAAGACCGGAGCCATGGTTGTTTCTTTCTTTCCCTCCGCTGGTATTATCCAGATCAGGTCCGAGGGTATGTTCTCAGGTCTGTTTTACGAGACCACCCCTTTTCGGGAAACTTCCGCTATAAATAATAAAAAAATCGTGCCATTACCCTAATTCACTTGTTACCAGGGAGAAAAAGTATTTTTGCGACTCCCAAGACTGGAAGAATTTCCACAGGCGATTCATTTACGATACAGATTGTGCATATATTTTCCACTCCGCAAAGGGAACGACCGATAATATACCGGAGACTATTATAGATAGCCAGTATTCCGGTCGGCTGGGATGTTGACCCATAGGCTTTCCTGGCATAGTAAATGAGGCATATTGGTTCTCTAAAGGTCTTTCACTATGAGCGACAACACTACGCCAGGCAGTGCCGGTTCAAAGGAAGAAGAAGCGTACACCATACATCCCGCATCCCCGGCGGAAGATCATAAACACAAAAAAAGTTTTCTATCTACCTACATCTTCAGTACCGACCATAAAATGATTGCCAAACAGTACCTGGTAACAGGTATGATATGGGCTATCATTGGCGCGTTGTTTTCTGTGTTGTTTCGCCTGCAGTTGGGCTATCCTGATGCTTCCTTTCCCTGGTTAGAGAGCATACTGGGGCATTGGGCTAAGGGCGGCCGCATTTCAGCGGAGGCCTTTTATGCCATGATCACCATGCATGGCACCATCCTCATCTTTTTTGTATTGACTGCCGGTTTGAGTGGTACGTTCTCTAATCTGCTGATTCCTTTACAAGTAGGGGCTCGTGATATGGCCTCTCCTTTTTTAAACATGTTGAGTTACTGGTTCTTCTTTCTCTCCGGCATAGTGATGATGAGTTCCCTGTTTGTACAAACAGGGCCGGCATCCGGTGGCTGGACGGCCTATCCTCCGCTAAGCGCGCTGGGAGATGCTTCTATTGGCTCCAAGATAGGTATGGACTTATGGCTGGCCAGCATGGCGCTTTTCGTGGTATCGCAACTACTCGCCGGCATCAACTATATTACTACAATACTCAATATGCGCACCAGGGGTATGCAAATGAACAGGCTGCCGTTAACCATGTGGGCGTTCTTTTTTACGGCTATCCTGGGTGTACTGTCGTTCCCGGTATTGCTGGCTGGTTTTATCCTGTTGCTTATGGACCGGCATGCCGGCACCAGCTTTTACCTGAGCGAGATATTTATTGGCGGCAGGATATTACCGAATGAAGGAGGCAGCGCTATTCTATACCAGCACCTGTTCTGGTTTCTCGGGCATCCGGAAGTATATATTGTTATACTGCCGGCAATGGGAATTGTATCGGAAGTGCTGGCGGTACAATCCAGGAAGCCGGTATTCGGATATACAGCAATGGTATTCTCTCTCTTTGCCATTGCTATGCTGTCGTTCCTGGTATGGGCGCATCATATGTTTGTGGCAGGGATCAATCCTTTGCTGGGATCATTCTTTGTATTGCTCACGCTGTTGATTGCCGTGCCTTCTGCGGTAAAAGTATTCAACTGGCTGGCCACCATCTGGCGGGGACGGCTACATTTCACTCCGGCTGCTATGTTTGCTATCGGTTTCGTGAGCACTTTTGTTTCCGGTGGACTAACTGGTATCTGGTTAGGCAATTCTACCATAGATGTTTACCTGCACGACACCTATTTTGTTATTGCACACTTCCATCTGGTAATGGGAGTATCCGCAGTGCTGGGTATGTTTGCGGGCGTTTATCACTGGTTTCCTAAAATGTATGGCCGGTTCCTGAACAATACATTGGGCTATATCCATTTCTGGATTACCCTGATGGGGGCTTATGTGATTTTCTGGCCCATGCATTACGAAGGTATGGCCGGTATGCCAAGACGGTATTATGATTTCAGCAATTGGCAGTCGTTTAAACAATTTGGTACTTTAAATGAAGTCATTAGCTTGGCGGCCATAGTAGTCTTTGCGGTGCAGCTATTGTTCGTACTCAACTTTTTCTATAGCATTTTCAAAGGGCGGAAATTAACTACTCTAAACCCCTGGAAGGCCAATACGCTGGAGTGGACAACGCCTATTCATCCGGAACATGGCAACTGGCCCGGTGAAATCCCTGTTGTGTATCGCTGGGCCTATGACTACGGAAAGAACGGAGAGGAGTTTATTCCGCAAACGATCCCGCCAATGCCGGGTGAAAAAGACATCACCTGAAGCGCTGGTTATTTATCCTTTCCAAAAACAACTCTTAGTTTTTCCTTGGCTTTTTCCAGGGTTTGCTTTTGTTTTTCAGGGAGATTTTTACCTGCCCGGTTGATATAAAAGTTCAGCATCGACATCGCCGACTGATACGGAGTGCCTTTTCTGCGGTGGCTTTTACGCGATGAACGCTTGAGAGACTCTGCAATTTCCTGTGGATTGTCAGATTTGAAAATGCCCTGTTGGAGATCCAGTGCGTCGCTGGTTTCCGTAACATGTGCCGACCATTTTCTGCCGGTCTTTTTTCGGTTGCGGGTGGTAGGTGATGTTTTCTTTTTCATAACCCGGGTTTTTGATGATTCCCTTGAAAGAAAATCATCAACAATGAATCCAGAAAGTGAAAGTGCTTACGGTAGACATCAATTAAACCCTTGCCTGAACTCCAGTGGCGACTGCTTCGTTTTTATCTTAAACAGCTTACTAAAAGACTGTGGATGCTCAAACCCCAGCTCATATGCAATCTCACTAACATAGATCACTGGTGGATAGCTTCTCTTTCGTTTTCATGTTTTGTGATGTTTATACCACAAAATTCCACCAGCGGCAGGGATGTTACGTAACCATAATGAAGATGATTGTAGCCAAAATGACGAAAGCGGGCAACAAGGGAGGTTATTTTCTTACCATGGGCATTGCATAAATTATAACCGTCTTTGGCGATCCGTACTGTTTTTTGTAGCTTCATGATCGTGAAGCAATGGTTAACCCGGGCAACATTCAGAAGATCATGTCGAAATCCGTCAGCAAACCAATAAAGCAAAGCGAGGTGATTACGCAAGCGTATTTTACCTTTTTAAATAAACATATTGCAGATGTCATTAATGGGGATGCGCCGCATTTTATGGAGCTGAACCAGATTGCGGCAGCGATGTTTGTGTCGCATGCGCATCTTACCGCCACTATCCAGCAAACCATGGGGCATCATCCCTGTCATTTTTATGATGGGAAAATTATCGACGCCGCGAAGAAAATGCTGGCCGAAACAGATAAGCCCGTCGCGGAAATTGCCAACATACTCACCTACGATCCTTCCAACTTCTCCAAGTTTTTTAAAAAAATAACGGGGCAAACACCCGGAGATTTCAGGGGGAAAATAAAATGACACTCCGGGAAAAATCCCTTAAAGTTCACCATGGCGTCCGTACAGGTTTTTAGACCTTTGGTCTATTATTAAACCAAGTAAAATAAGACATCATGGCAAGTAACGATTTAAAAGGAAAGGTAGTACTCATTGCTGGTGGCGCCAAGAACCTAGGGGGATTGATCAGCAGAAACCTGGCTAAGAAAGGGGCAAAGGTAGCGATTCATTACAACAGCGACAGCACGAAAGCAGACGCGGAAAAAACACTGGCTGATATTACCAGCGCCGGTGGAGACGCATTTTTGTTCCAGGCCGATCTTACGCAGATAGATAATATTAAGCAGTTGTTTGAAGAAACTAAAAAGAGATGGAATGGAATAGATATCGCTATCAATACGATTGGTAAGGTATTGAAAAAACCTTTCCCCGATACTACAGAAGCTGAATACGATTCGATGTTCGACATCAATTCAAAAGTAGCTTATTTCTTTATGCAGGAGGCAGGCAAACAGTTGAACGATCACGGCAAAATTTGTACGATTGTAACTTCGCTGCTGGCAGCTTATACCGGTCTTTACTCCACCTATGCCGGCGCCAAGGCCCCGGTAGAGGATTTCACACGTGCCGCTTCCAAAGAGTTTGGCAGCCGTGGTATCTCTGTAACAGCAGTAGCTCCGGGCCCTATGGATACCCCGTTTTTCTATGGACAGGAAACACCGGATGCAGTGGCTTATCATAAATCCGCATCTGCGCTCGGCGGATTGACCGATATCAAAGACATTGCACCACTCGTAGCGTTCCTGGTAACCGACGGCTGGTGGATTACCGGGCAAACCATTTTTGCCAACGGAGGGTATACTACCCGTTAAAAGGCCTTTTTCTTTAAACAAGTTTCCCGTTGGCATCGAACAGACCGTTGTTGCCAACGGGAACACCGTGTCTACGATAAGCGTAGGCCCCTCATCAGGGATATTGCTATTTATTAATGTGCAGCATAACATCTCTTTTGAGTGTATCGCCTTGTGAAGACAAGACCTTCGACACTACTTTAAACTTCCCGGATACTTTGTAAGGATTAGTAATATTGATGGTGGCGAGATGCGTACTGGAAAATGAGAAGGACGGGTAAATGAGATTGATGCTGGTATCCAGCGGCGTGATCACAAAAAATACTTTGACAGGATCGGTAACCGTGCCCCGGCCCGGGTTGCGCACCAGTTCAGCGGAAATAGAGAAAGAAGTGCTGGTATCACCGGTGTAAGGATCGCTGGTAAGTAGTATGTCATCTGGCAGCGCGGCGTTCACCATAATAAAGGTATCGATTGTATAGATATCGGTAATGGCCTTAATCATGCATTTACCGGGTTGCTTACTAACCAGGGTGGTGGTAGCAATGCCCTCATCATTGGCCTTTACAACCTGGATGGTGTCATTATTAGGGAATGCACCGCTCCTGGCCACGAAGGTCACGGTGCGCTTACCGGCACTTGCTTCGGGGTTGATTTTTACCTTGATATGGCAGCCAGAGGCGCTATCAGCATCCAGTGAGATGACAGAAAGCTCCTGGAATGCGATGATATCCTTTAGTTTTGGTCCCGACGTATTACCCATGGAATAGAGATCATCTTCCCGGTCACAGGCAGGCAGGAGAGCCAGTAGCAGGATGTTTATGAGGGCAATTAATTTGGCTTTCATCATTGATCAGGGAATTAGTGTGAAGCTGGTAATTTGTTCTCTCCGGTTGTTAAGCCGATCCTGGATCGTAAGACTCACCCTTATTTCTATCGGATCTGCCGATTGTACATCAGAGTGGATATCAACAAGCTGGGTATAGGTAAGGAAGTCGTCGCTGATCAGCATCGTTTTTTGCCAGCTGGCGGGATCTATGGCTACCTTCAGGTCGGAGAGCACAAAGCTCACTACCTGTACGGGATTTTGTTCGGGGCTGGTCACTACGGCGTCATAGAAGACGGTACACACATCGCGTCCGTTTTTTACATTAGAGCTTCCATCTGAAGCGAGTATTTTAACGTTGTCGAGCAAAAGAACTGGTTGTCCCATAGTTACATAGTTTGACGGGTTCTGAAAATGGCACTTCCCACGCCGTTCAGGAGTGATTGTACCCTTACATCAATAGATAGCGATACGAATGGAGATCCGTGAAATCGGAGGTTATCCCTGGAAGTGGTAGGATTCGCTGGTTCGCGATAGTACAGATAAAAGCCACTGTTGACTTTGAGCCATGGCCATAATTTTATGCCGGTGCCCAATATCAGTGCCTGGCCACCGAAAAGCCCCCTTCTTACGCTGTCTTTGGCAACAGCGTCTACAGAAATACCAATAAGGAAAGAAAGCCTGGAACGAACAATAGGTCCGAAGCCTCTATATTCCCGCAACGGGATGGAATCATCCAGTGGAGATAATGCCACCTGTACACCAATATATGGATTTACCCGGCCAATGCCCCAAACATAAGCGAGACCTAAGTCGGAAGCGATAAATTGGCTCGCCTGCTTCACAAATTCTTCGGGATAGGTACAGGCCAGCACGCCTTGCAATTTGATGGAACTGGCAATTAAGCTGTAGGTAAGATACCTGTTGGCCGCATCGCGGGACTCAATAGCGGCTTTGATATTTTTCGCGATGAGTCCATAGGTCCCGCTCACAGATAAGCTGCTGTCTTTAGGAATGACATGATAAAGCTGCGCCATAATGGCTGGGATATCCGGTTCTTTAATAGTTGACCAGTCAACCTGCATCATGGTATTGGTAGCCTGCGCAACAAAATTATTCCTGGCAACTTTTTTAAGAGAGTCATTCAGAAGGGCATCTTTGCCTATCTCCCCGATCTGGATAGCAGTAGTAGCAATTTTATTATACATATCCGCATAGCCGTGTAGTTGACTGATGATATCCTTATCCGACAGTTCGAGGGTATAATCTTTGTTAATTTTTCGGGCGGTGCTGAGCGCATTTTCTCTTATCGCTCTTACAAAATTAGAGAATGTCTGGTCAAAAGGAATGTGAGGATTGGCCACATTAACTTTGGCAAAATTGTTTAACAATCCAGGGATGGCATCACTACTTACCAGCGCAGCCAATACAGCAGCCGATTCTGCATCCGTCAATTCTCTTTTACTGTAAGTGTTTATTTGTATGAAATAATCTGTGCTGGGCTGAAGTGTGATCAGGTGGGGTATTATTACCTGGGTGCCAGTATCGGCGAAGTTGACATTCCGGGTAACAGAGTCCACTAAGATAGGGCTGAGGGTGTTGTTCAGCAGCACATCATTGGAAAGAAAGATCCTTTTTCCATTGACTCTTTTCCCTTTCTTAATAAAGCCGGCGTCTTTCATCAACTTCCGGTAGTTGGTAACGCCTACCGGGTAGATAGTAGCGGAAATAGCGGTTACCTCCGGCTTAATATGTACCAGCTTTAGCTGGAAGGCCCTGTCGAATGGCACTTTCCCATCCAGTGCTTCGGGACGGTCGAAGTCGTACACGACCTGTTGCCCATATATTTTTCCGAAAGAGAAAACACTGAGAAGAAGCAGGAAAATACTTTTAAGATAGGTATTGGTCATTGTCGGGGAAGATTGAAGTGATACTTAGGTTTTGGGAAATACTTAAATGCTTGCGTGCGAAGTCATTTATTTCATAATGCTATATGATTTGCTGTTATTGAGGTAACTTTTAATTTATAGGGAATAATTTAATGCTGCCAGCACATTCCATAAATGTTACACTTTGCTCTTACAGCAGTAGTGTTAATTGGAGTTAAAGTCTAGGTGCTCGATAAATAGGATTTATATCATCCTGGCTGAAGTTACAAAAAATAAAAAATATAAATAAAATAAATTTTTCGAGTGATGCTTCCCGGGAAAGGGTATAGGTAGCGGATTAATCTTACCACGCATTGCATCGGTTATGAAATATCGTATTGGTTGTAACTTTTTTATTTTCAATGATTTACCTTAGTTTTGCGGATGCTTTAAAAAGATTGTGCGCATGCCTTTGATAAAAATTTTGATCACCGTAAAAAGTTACCCCACTATATCTTCCCATTACGATGAGCAGGTAAGCATTGCCGGTTTCACGCCCGATGGGATCTTCATCAGGATATATCCTATCCCGTTTTCAAAAAAAGTATACGAGGAACAATACCAGTTGTATGATTGGGTAGAGATGGACCTGGTACGGCATCCCAGGGATTTCAGAATGGAAAGTTTCAGGCCGGTTTCAGCAGAAGCGCCGGTTAAGAAAATTGGACACCTGGGCATAACAGATCATTGGAATGAAAGAAAAGCTGTGGTGTTAAAAACTGTTTACCACAACCTATCTACCTTACTCATGGAAGCCAAACACGAAGCATTCTATACTTCGCTGGCGGTGTTTAAGCCCACCCGCATACTGGGTTTCCTGGTGGAAGAAACAGACCCGGACTGGGACCCTCAACAATTACAAAGGTTAGCGGAGGAGAAAGAAAGCGGGCGGGTGACGGAACAACCGGAAGATCCTTTTACCGTGATGCCTAAGTTACCCTATAAATTCTCCTTCCGTTTTACAGATGATAAAAGTGAAGAGATTATATTGCCGATAGAGGACTGGCAACTGGCGTCACTGTACTGGAAAAGCCTGAAAGCATCCGGTGGAGCAGACAAAGAGCAGAAAGCCATCAACCTGGTAAGAAAGAAATACCTGCAGGAGTATGCACGAAATACAGATCTGCACTTTTTCCTGGGAACTACCCAAAATGCTCAAGCCAGCTTGAAGCAACCATTTACCATTGTAGGGTTATTTCATCCTACCATGCCACCGGCAGTCATACAGGGGAGTTTGTTTTAGCGCGGAGTAATCCTTATCTTTCTGACAGGTTGTAATCGCAAACTTATACGGCAGTGAATATACAATCCTTGTTACCACCCGCAGCGCTGTCTTCTTATGTAAGAAGTATTATGGTCATTGAACATCCGCAGGACCGGGCCGGTTTTGTATTGCCATTGTATGCCAATGGTACGCCAACGCTGGTGTTTCAAAGTACCCGGGGGCAGCGCAATGATAGCCAGGTAGGACATATCAGCGTGTATGGGCAGGCGGTGGCGCCCACCAATCTTTTTATACAGGAACGTTTTGTACTCATTGCCTATTTCCTCCATCCTTATGCTATTAAAGCTATACTGGGCATCACTGCAGGTGAATTGACCGATACGCTGGTAGATGTGAACGACCTGAAGCCGGCAAAGACTATTAGCCTGCAGGAGCAATTGCTTAATGCGCCTTCTGTAGCAGCACAATTAGCGCTCATTAATGCCTTCCTGTTACAGCGCATAGCCAACGATTGTATTGACTACAGCCGTATCGCTTTTGCGACCGCTGCCCTGCAAAAAGATGCAAGCGGGAAAGCGTTGGGCAAACTGCGGGAGCAGCTGTTTAGTACCGAGAGATCAGTACAGCGGTTATTCGAAGACCAGGTGGGTATTTCTCCTAAACTCTATAAAAGGATCTGCCAGTTCCAAGTGGCCTTTCAACAGCTCAACCACTTTGAGTTTACTAAGCTAAGCGATATCGCCTATCGCAATGGCTTTTCTGATCAGAGTCATTTTATCCGGGTATTTAAAGAATTTACCGGTATGAGCCCTAAGGACTACCTCGCATTACGTGCCGGTTACACGGCCGAAAAATGATTTTGTCGGGTCCATTCTATTTTAACCTCGCCACCCGGGCTAATTTTGGTTAAAACTTAAAACAATGAGAAAGATAATTGCTACTGAATGGATGTCCCTGGATGGCATCTTCGACGCTACCCTGATGGCCGAATGGTTCAACCCTTATCACAGCGACAGCCGTGCTACGCTCATCAGCGAAAACATTCATGATTGTTCCGCGATGTTGTACGGCCGTAATACCTACCAGATGTTGTATCCATACTGGTCGGCATTTAAAAACAATGAAATGGGCGTGGCTGATAAACTCAACAAAACCCCTAAGTACGTGGTATCGGGTACTATGGAGGAAGCCGCCTGGGAAAACTCCACCATTATCAATGACGACATCATCGAAACGCTGAAAGGACTGAAGGCATCCGGCGAAGGAAATATACTGGTACAGGGCAGCGGTACGTTGGTGCGTAGTTTGCTGGCCGCCGGGCTGCTGGATGAATTAAAAGTAATGATACAGCCACATATCATGGGTAATGGCCTGCGCTTTTTTACAGAAGGTATGTTTGCCAGCCTGCAGTGCAAGCAGGTAAAGGAGTTGGATAAGGGCGTCGTTGAAGTTACTTATGTACCGGCAGGGTAAGCATAAGTGGTTGCTTGATACTTCACACCCCGGGAGCGCCTTTTTTCTGACATAAATCTTTGTCTATACCAAGATTTATCTACCGGCATCCACCCACATTTGCAGTATCAAAAACAATAAGCAATGAAACATACCCGTGCAAGCCTTATCCTGTCCCGCATTTACCTCTTTTTTTCTGCCGCAAGTCTCCTGATGGTGAGCCTGATGGCCTTTTCTAATCCCCAGTCGGTCATGGACCTGGTGCAGGTAAAGCTATCTAATAACGATGCATTCAGTTCTATACGGGGCGTATATGGTGGCGTGGGACTTACCATTACCCTGGCGTTGGTACGTTGGGCATTGAAGGACGTACAACAGGGCGTTACTTTTGCCAGTGTGCTATGGGGACTCTATGCGATATCAAGGCTCCTCACCATTTCAATGGAAGGACCGCTGGGCGCGTTTGGAACGCAATGGCTGGTGATTGAAAGCGTGCTTTGTATACTGGGCATCTCTCTGTTAGCGGCCCTGCGCCGGCCAGTGGCTCCACTTCATCATTGATAGGGCAGGAGCCGGATGTCTTAATAAGAAGGGTATCCGGCTCCTGTATTGCCGTTGGTATCCAGCAGGAACACGTATTCCAGCCCATCGGTTTCATCCATCACCTCATCTACTTTCATAAAGCCTAACCCCTGAACCAGGGATAACGAAGCTATATTTTCCGGTGCTACCGACGCAAGAAAACGATGTACGCCGGAGGTTTCCAGGGCCCAGTGCATAATGCTGGTAATGGCTTCCCGTGCATATCCCCGGCGTTGATAGTCAGCATAAATTTCATATCCCATTTCTGCGGCGTTTTCCCGGTAAAATTTGTCGGCAGGTGACGAGGGCCGGCTGTGAAATCGTATCAGGCCAATCATTTTCATTTCCGCTTTCAGGATAATAGCCCGGGATGCCCAGGGCGCGTAGGCAGCCTCTTGCTGCAGCTGGCGCAGGTCATGCTCCAGCGCACTGGGCGTATCCAGCAGTGCAGGGGAAACAGGAACGCCCAGTAACTGCCCGGCAGTTGCCGGATCATGCGCAAGGCAGGCCTGGGTAGCTGCCGGGCCGAGCAGTCGTAATATTAATCGCGGTGTTATAATGTCACCTGGAACAGTAAGCATCTATCTGGTGTGTTCTCGTTATAAATATAATAATTAAATTGTGCTACCGACTGCACCAACTAAGCCGAATATAGGACAGTCGCGGCAAAATAACCTTATTCTAACCATAAAAATCTTCAAGCATGAGTTCCCAGGTACAGCATATCAATCCCGATGGTCTTTCAAAAAATCCGGCGTTCTCACAGGTAGTTACTACGCACGGAAACGGAAAAACGATTTATGTTGGCGGACAGGATGCCGTCAATGCACAAGGAGAAATCGTCGGCAAGGGAGACATCGGTGTACAAACGGCACAAGTGATGGAAAATCTTCAAACAGCGCTGTGGGCTTGTGGGGCTACATTTGAAGACCTGGTGAAACTAACGATTTATATTGTGCAGGGACAGGATTTATATCATGGATTTCAGGCTTCCCAAAAATACCTGGGTCATTTGAAAAACCCGCCTGCTATATCTGGCCTTTTTGTGTCGGCGCTGGCCAGGCCCGATTTCCTGGTGGAGGTGGAGGCGGTGGCATTTGTTCCGGAAGCGTAAACAAAGAAACAAAAATACAGGTCACGATTGGACTACCTGTTTTATTACAATTGGCCCACTGATGTCATCTGCTGCAGGGGTAACTTTGTATAAATCTTAGTGACAGTATGGAACAGATAGTGATACAGAAAGCTTCGCTCGGGGATATGGCTACGATACAGGGGATCGGGCGGCAGACTTTCTTTGAAACCTTTGCCCACGGCAATACCGGGGATGATATGGACAAATACCTGGACGAGCATTTTAGTGAAGTTAAAATCAAGGCCGAATTGAGTCACCCCGAATCACTTTTTTTTATTGCCAGAGAAGGAATTGAAGCGGTGGGCTACCTGAAGTTGAACACCGGCCAGGCGCAAACGGAATTGCAGGAGAAAGAAGGGATAGAGATAGAACGCATCTATGTAAAAAGTGCGTACCATGGAAAGAAGGTGGGACAATTATTGTACGATAGAGCTTTGGAAATAGCGCAGCTACAGGGAAAGTCTTATCTCTGGCTGGGTGTATGGGAGGAAAATCCCAGGGCTATTCGCTTTTATGAAAAAAATGGATTTGTCGTTTTCGACAAACATATTTTTAAAGTAGGAAATGATGAGCAAACAGATCTCATGATGAAAAAAGAGTTGCGCTAAAGCAATGATACTTTACATCGCTGCCCTTTTATGATTTATGATGGCTTCACCATGCGTTGCGCATGCCTGATCCGGCTGAGTGTTTCCCTGGAAACGCCCAGGTAGGACGCGATCAGGTGTAATGGGATGCGGTTGGCCAGCTGGGGAAAGGCAGCAACAAATTCCTGGTATTTTTCTTCAGAGGTAGCGCTGATATGCATGCGTATCCTTTCCTGGCTGGCGTTGAGGCTATTGGAAACAATACGGATAGAATAAGCTTTTAAAGCAGGAATGTTATCCATCAGCATATTGAAATGATCGCGTGTCCACAGCAATACATGGGTATCTTCAATGGCTTCTATAAAGTATTTCGACGGCGTTTGATGCATATAGCTTTCATGATCCGTAAGCCAGGTTTGCTCTGGTGCAAAGCGCATAATATGTTCCGAGCCATCGGACTTCAGCAGGTAAGATTTTAACAGGCCTTTTGTAATAAATATTTTGTAAAGGCATACTTCTCCTTCCTCCAGCAGCAGTTGCCTGCGGCGCACTTTCTTGGTAACAGATAACGATAATATTTGTTGCAGCTCCTCCTGGGTAAGCGGCATCACAGACCGGAGGTAGTTTTCGAAAATGTCAGACATGGGTAACGGTTTTATACGGTTGACCGGTACAAAGGTAGGTCAAATGACCTTGAAAAATTGTGTCAAATGTCCTTGTGATGAGGCAGTCTTCCACTGCAAATTTGTAGCCGATCAAAATTACATTTATGCGTGTTTTTGTTACAGGAGCTACGGGGTTTATTGGTACCGCTGTAGTACAGGAGTTATTGCAGGCGGGCCACCAGGTAACGGGGCTGGCGCGTTCGGATACCGCTGCCCGGTTGCTGGAAGCAGCAGGAGCGGAGGTACACCGCGGCGATATTAACGATAGGGATAGCCTGCAACGCGGTGTTGTCGCGGCGGATGGGGTCATCCACCTGGCCTTCATTCATGATTTTGCCAACTTTGCCGCCAGTTGTGAAGCCGATCGTGGCGCCATCAGTGCCCTGGGAGCTGCGCTGGAAGGCAGCCAACGACCATTGCTGATAACGTCCGGAACGTCGCTGGTACATAACGGCGATATCGCTACAGAAAATGATGTACCGGCAGCCTCCCCGCGTACTATTCCACGGGCAGCTTCGGAAGAGTTGGCGCTTTCCCTCGCTGCACGTGGTGTGCGGGCGTCCATCGTACGACTGCCCCCAACCGTGCATGGCGAGGGGGATCATGGTTTTGTGCCTGCACTCATCAATATTGCCCGGGAAAAAGGTGTGGCGGCGTTTATCGGCGATGGCAGTAATCGCTGGCCTGCCGTGCATCGCTTCGATGCGGCGCGGGTATTCCGGCTCGCACTGGAAAAAGGCGCGGCGGGCGCAAGATATCATGCAGTAGCAGAAGAAGGTATCCCCACCCGCGATATCGCGGCCATGATAGGGAAGGGGTTGCAGTTGCCCGTTGAGTCCAGGCCGCCCGAGGCTGCGCCGGATCATTTCGGCTGGATGGCCCGCTTCTTTTCGTTGGATGTACCAGCCTCGGGTAAACAAACCCAGGAACAGCTGGGGTGGCGGCCTGCACATCCTACGCTCATGGCCGACCTCGACCGGCCCGTTTATTTTAAATAACGTATAGCCCTTCAGGTAGCCTGGAGGGCTTTTCTATTTTACTGTAGTCTGAAGCACGTTGCGGTTCTCTGTTTTTCTTCTCTATGGCTGGCCCCTGGGGCCAGCCATAGTATTTTCAGCGCTGGTGTAGCACGGATTTTATATTTTCGCACCATCAACCTGCTTGTATATGATCATAAGAACAAAAGAACACTGGTTTAGGATGCTTTTTGTGTGGCATGGGTCAGTACTGCCACAATTACTGCCTCGCCTGCTGATGTTGTTTATATTGTCGTTGGCTATTGTATATTTCCATGGCTTTATTTTCTCCTTTAAGGTACCGCTTAACCCGACACCATTGACTTTATTCGGATTTGTATTAGCGCTGTTCCTGGGTTTTCGCAACAATGCCAGTTACGACCGATTTTGGGAAGGACGAAAGCTTTGGGGGGCTTTATTGAACGTAACCCGTTCTTTAACCCGTCAGGCGTTGACATTAGGAAACGATGCTGCCAACGAAGCCCGCGTACTGGATTTTGTGCAAATGCTTACTGCTTTAACGTATGCGCTGAAGCACCAATTGAGAAATACACCTGCGGAAGAAGACCTGGGGAAATACCTCGATGCAGCGCAATTCGATAAGGTGGCAGCAGCAAAGTATAAGCCGGTGGTCTTGATGAAACTCTTAGCACGGTGGGTGCAACAGGCCAGGGAAGAGAACAGGATCGATTCCATTCAACAGGCGCGTTTTGATGAAAACCTGGATAAACTGGCTGACATAATAGGAGGCTGTGAGCGAATTATATCTACGCCCATCCCATACAGTTATAGCGTACTGCTACATCGCACGGTTTATATTTATTGTTTCCTGTTGCCGTTTGGCCTGGTTGACAACCTGGGGTGGCTGACCCCATTTATCGTGGTGTTTATTGCCTACACCTTTGTGGCATTTGAAGCAATTGCAGATGAAATTGAAGAGCCGTTTGGCACATCGGCCAACGATCTGGCCCTCACGAATATGTGCCAGGTGATAGCCGCAACCCTGGCGGAATTGATCGGTAAGCCCATTGAGATTACGCAGGTGGCCGATCATGGCGTGATCGATTAACAAATAGCTATTACATCTTAAAGAAAATTATACATTAGTGCAATAAACACAGATATGAATCCTAAACCGCAGCATGTATTAGATGATGGTGGTATCAACACTATTTTTATGGTATGGAACTTTAAAGACGAGGCTATCGTCGAAGATATTTTTAAAGATATCTGCGCGCTGGTCGTCAACCTGAATCATTCGGCCTATACCCGTTTTTCCACAGGTGGCGTTAGCTGCGTAATGGGTATTGGTTATGATGCCTGGAATAAATTGCAGCTGCCGGCACCACTTCCGAAAGAGTTGGAAAATTTTGCTCCTATCGCCGGCCAGCAGCATACCGCGGTGGCCACGAAGGGCGATTTACATTTTCATCTGCGGGGAACGAATAGCAGCATATGCTACGACATGGCGGCCGCCATCACTGATATACTGGCGCCGGTAGCTATTGCCGTGGAAGAAGTACATGGTTTTCGTTACTGGGACGGCCGCTCTATCCTGGGCTTTGTAGATGGTACGGAAAATCCCCATGGCGAAGACCGCGCCTACTTTGGCCTTGTCGGTGATGCTGATCCTGCGTATAAAGGAGGCAGCTATTTATTTGTACAGAAATATATACACGACCTCAAAGCCTTTAATCACTTGCCGGTAACAGAGCAGGAGAAGGTATTTGGTCGCTATAAATCCACCGATATAGAAATGCCCGATGAGGTGAAGCCTAAGAATGCGCATACCGCGGTGGCCAATATCGGTGATGACTTCAAAATTATCCGTGATAATATGCCTTTTGGCAATATGTCTACCAATGAAATGGGAACCTACTTTATTGCCTATGCCAGCACTTTTAGTACGGTAAAGAAGATGTTGCAAAACATGTTTATAGGGGAGCCCGAAGGGAATTATGATCGCCTGCTGGATTTCAGTACAGCCCAAACAGGCAGTCTATTTTTTGTGCCCACCCTCGATATGCTGGACAAATTTTCTGCTGATGGCGATTGATGCCCAATATATTTAAGTTGATTTTAATGTTAGCCGTTGACGAAATAGCAGGAAGCTTCGTACTTTCCTATGTAAATTTTTATTATTGATATGAATGAAAATCCTTTAGTCCCCGGCAAAGCGCTGAGAGGTGTTGCCGGCGGTCTGCTGCTGATGGCGGCATTTACCTTTTTCTGGCTGCGTTTAGCCTCCCTTGGATTACCTGCTATTTATGGAAGTGTTTTGTTGACAATAGGCTTCCTGTTTGGCTTACTGTTACTTGGTTTCGCCATTTACCTGTATAAAATTGCGGCGGCTTTTCCCAAAGTAACCAGCGAAGAAGATAAAGCAGAGGAAAAGAGAACAGGAAAATGGTTTGGTATTATTTTCGGGGGAGAAGGGGTAGCCATCTTCCCTACCTGTACAGTACTCTCCAGCCTGAGGCTGCAGCAATATGTTATCCCTGCTATTGCATTGATAGTGGGACTGCATTTTTACCCAATGGCCTGGGTGTTTAAGCGTAAGCTCGACTACTACACCGCTACCTGGACCAGCCTGGTGGCGTTGGCAGGAATCTGGCTCACCTTTCGCCAGGGCAGCCAGGAATCAGTTGTCGTGCTGGTAGGACTGGGTACCGCTTTGGCCACCATTACTTACGGATTGAATATGATGCGGGAGGGATATAAACTGAGCAGAAAGAACTAAATGATAAAGTCATTTGATTAAAAAAGCAGGCTGCTTCGGGATAAGAGGGGCCTGCTTTTTACTTCTCCCTACTCTTCTTATATCCCATCGGTAAAAAATATAACCAAAAGAACCCGATCAGGAATAATACCAAGGATGCAATAAAAGCCGGCAATGCAATATCCCGGTTATCTCCCAGCGCATTGTTAAGGCCGGTATACAGTAACCATATCTGCAGGCTGATATTCAGAATAAGAATAATGATCAGTGCTGATATCAGGGTATTGGTTTTATTGGGATGCGCTTTGTTTTGCGCATCTTTGAAGTTACTCATAACGACTCATTTTTAGTTAATTCACCACCAACCGCTTTCACATATACATCTTCTCCTTTCAGTACTACTTCCAGTGCCGGTAAAGGCCTGGGCGGCGGCCCCGCGAGCACGTCGCCGGTCATGGCATCAAAGAACCCTTCATGGCAGGGGCATACGATTTGGCCACTGCCAGGCTTATAATATACCGCGCAGGAGAGATGGGTACATTTTTGCTCGTAGGCCCTCCAGCTGCCGTTTTCAAGCCGGATGAGTATATATGGGATGTTGCTTCCTGTAAGGGTAAAGGATCGGGTGCCGCCTGTAGGTACGCTGTGGGTTTTACAGATAAAATGTTCTCCCTTCACGTCTTCCGGTGGAAAGAAATTGGCTTTTACGGCTACATAGGCGCTGCCGGCGGCGAGTCCCCCGGATACCAGGCACAGGAACCGGGCAAAGTCACGGCGACTGATTTTAGTCGCTTCAGTTCTTTCAATGGGAAAGTCCTGTTTCCAGTGCGGTTCAGTAGTAGGTTTATCGGACATATGATCCAGTTTAATGTATTCTCAAATGAGTACTGCCTTTGGGCATCATGATATTCACTTTTGTGGTCACGATTTCTGCGCCGAAAAGGAAGGTGTTCACCGGTGTGCTGTTAGGACGCATGCGGCTGATTTCTTCCCGGGTGCCGTAGAACAGGACCTGGCTGGGACAAACGGTGGCGCACATCGGTTTTTTGCCTGCGCTGGTACGATCATAGCACATGTTGCACTTCATCATCATATCGTACTTTTCTTCTTTGATGGGTACACCAAAGGGGCATGCCATTACGCAATTGGAGCAGCCGATACAGCGGGCGGTGTTGGCAGTATGCACCACACCAAAATCATCTTTCGAAATGGCGTCTGCCGGGCATACCCGCGCGCATACGGGGTTGTCGCAATGCATGCACACCTGCACCGTAGTTTGAATGGTAACGGCGCGTTCTACATAGTTTACATGGATCATGCTTTCGTGACCGTTGGTTTCGCATTCTGCGCAGGCCATTTCGCAAGCTTTACAGCCAATGCAGCGCTGCATGTCCACGAAAAACTCCATATCGGTTTTGTAGGCGGTAACTTCCATATGGTTATAATATTTAGCGTCAAATCAGATACTGTCAAAGGCGTTTGTTTCGCCGGGTTGCGTGAAAATGCCTAATGGCTCCAGCTGGCAGGCGCATACCTTGAATTCAGGGATTTTGGATACTGGGTCCAGGGTGCCGATGGTCAGCTGGTTGGCCGATTTTTTCCCGGGCCAGTGGTAGGGAATGAATACGGTATCTTTCCGTATCGTTTCTACGATGTTGGCCGGAAACTCAGCGCTGCCGCGGCGGGTGGTAACCCTCACGGTTTCGCGTTGCCGGATATTATAGCGTTGCGCCAGCTCGGGGTGTATCTCCAGCAACGGCTCGGGGATAAGGCCTACCAGTTTACCGATACGCCTGGTTTGCGTGCCACTGAGATACTGCGATACCACGCGGCCGGTAGTGAGTACCACTGGAAATTCACTATCTGTTACTTCACTGGGCTCGCGGAATTGTACGGGATTAAAATGTGCTTTCCCATCAGGCGTCGCAAATTGTCTGTCCTCCCAAAGCCGTGGTGTGCCCGGATGCTCTTCTGAAGGACAGGGCCAGAAGATGCCCATATTATCTTCAATTTTTTTATAGGTGATGCCGTAATAATCGGCGGTACCGCCTTTGGAGGCTACCCGCAGTTCATTAAAAATAGCTTCGGTATCGGCGTAGGTAAACTTATCAGCTTCTCCCAGCCTGGCTGCCAGGTCCAGTATAATGGATGTGTCGGTGCGGGCATTTCCCGGAGGGGTAACGGCCCTGCGTATACGAACTACCCTACCTTCCGCGGTGGTTACGGTGCCTTCTTCCTCTTCATGTAAGGAGCCTGCCAGCACAATGTCGGCATGCCGGGCTGTTTCATTGAGGAAAAAGTCGATGCAAACATAAAACTCCAGCTTTTCCAGTGCTTCTCTTACATAGTTATTGTTAGGCAGCGACACCAGCGGATTAAAGCAGATAGATAATAATCCTTTTACTTCTCCCTGGTGGATGGCTTCTATCAGTTCCCAGGCGGTGAGGCCTTTCCCGGGCAGTTCCGCTTCAGGAATGCCCCATACGCCGGCTATATATTTCCGGTGTTCGGGATTGGTGATGTCGCGGTTGCCGGGCAGCTGATCGCATTTATGACCATGTTCCCTGCCTCCCTGGCCGTTGCCCTGGCCTGTGATAGTAGCATAGCCGCAGTAAGGGCGGCCAATGCGCCCGGTGGCCAGTACCAGGTTAATACATCCCAATACGTTTTCTACGCCTTTGGAATGATGCTCAATGCCCCGGGCATGCAACAGGAAGCTGGTGCTGGCCCTGCCCCATAAGTCGGCGGCCTGGCGTATTTTCTCTTTTTCTATACCTGTTATTGCTTCGGCCCATTCCAGCGTATAGTCCTGTACGGCAGCAATGGTGTCGGCAAAACCGGTGGTATGTTCGCGGATAAAATCATGGTCCAGCAGGTCGTGATCCACCAGGTGTTTGAGCATAGCGCCATACAGGGCGGAGTCGGTGCCCGGCTTAATGGCGAGATGTATATCGGCGGTACGTGCCAGCGGAATTACCCGCGGATCTATAACTATTAGTTTGGCGCCATTATCTCTGGCACGCCAAAGCCAGTGGGTGAGGGTAGGAAAGGTTTCGCTCACATTGGCGCCGGTAACGATAATCACTTCTGCATGTTCCAGGTCGGCGTAGTTGTTGGAACCTCTGTCGAGCCCAAATGCTTTTTTATTACCGGCGCCGGCACTCACCATGCACAGGCGGCCGTTGTAATCGAGGTTGGCCGTCTTCACGGCTACCCGGGCAAACTTGCCCATCAAATAACTTTTTTCATTGGTGAGGGAAACGCCTGATAAAATAGAAAAGGCATCTTTCCCGTGGGCAGCCTGTATCTGCCTGATGGCGGTAGTTACGCGGTTGAGTGCATCATCCCAGGCAATGGGCTTGAAGCCTTCTCCTTCCACTCTTTGCAGCGGTTCCAACAGGCGGTCGGGGTGATTGTCCTGGAGGTATCGTTGAACCCCCTTGGGGCATAACCTGCCTTCATTGAAAGGGAATTCCATCCAGGGCTCAAAGCCTACCACTTTGTTGTTTTTTACCAGTAACTGGATACCGCATTGCATACCACAAAAACAGCAATGCGTTTTCACGGTGGCGTCGGGTTCATCTCTGCCGGGATAGCCTTCCTGTGGCGCGAAGTTGAGATGTGGACCAAAATGTGTGATAATTTTTTCCGGGGATACGGGTAATTTAGCCATGCTGATCGTATTTTATACGCCGGTAGGCGGGCGTTGATTATCCAAATAGTTTTCCGTTTTCCTGCCTGGCCTTGAGATGCGCTTTCGCCAACAGGGAGCGTTTCCCTTCCGGGCTATAATCCAGGTGCGAGCTGCCATCTTCCAGTGTGAAATCAAATCCTAATTCCCTGGTCACCCTTTTCAGATCATCGACGTGCAGTTGCGAGGTAAATTCCTTGCCGGTATGCGGACAAACAGCCATACCTTTTTTCTCACCCTCCCGGCGGTAGATATGTGCACCGATTTGAGCGGGCCGCTGGATGATATGAAAGAACTTCCCGAAAGGAATCCATACCAGGAAGAGTATCACCGATATGGCATGTGTTACAGACATAAAGTCGTATGCAATACCTTTCATGAAAGCATAGCTGAAATTCAATCCCAGTCCGGTTACCGAAATAATGATCAGTAGTATCAATGGCAGTAAGTCCCCTTCAAATGTTTGAGATGCAATCAGTCCCGCATTGGTTAACCTTCTCACGAGAAATATTACTGCTCCTGCAATCACCAGCCAGGAGCACCAGGTAAGCGCATGGAAAATAAAAAATGCCAGTGCAGAGCCCAGTTGAAAGCTCATCACTTTGAAGCCGAAGAAATTGGCGTTATAAAGTTTGGTCATGCCCGGGTCTAGCGCAGTAGATGGATCCAGGGTGAAGTTGATCCAACCAAGGGTAAGTGGAATGGTAATGGCAAATGCCGCCATACAGCCGGAGGCCAGCATAAAATGCGCGATCCAGCGTTTTTTACCCCTTGGATAAATAAACTGTTGGAACAACAGGTTTTTTATCGCATCTGTAATTAAGGTCCAGGCATGGACAAAGAACCGGCCGTTGAATACCAGTTGCCAGGTACGCTTGAAATACAACCAGGTAGGAGGCCGCTGCAGCCATACACAGTAGCGATAAATGCCGCCAAAGAGGGCGAAGAGCGTACCGAATAAATAAGCAATTAACGCAGGGTCAAAATTTTGCAGCTTTCGCGACCCGTAAAAAGAGATGACCACACAGACAACCGTTGCCACAAATGAAATCAGCGCTGCTTTTTTATTGAGAGAAAAATGCATGGCGATCAGTTTAAGGTTTTCCGGAAGAGGACACGCGGTTATTGTTTCTTCCCTGCTGAAAACATTTCAATAAACAAGCCTATCAGTACAATAACCCAGGTACTTAAAGCTAATATAACAAATAAAGCCGAAATGGGTTTGAGAAAACTGAAGCCTGTAATGGCGGAATACGTGAACGTACATACGCCGTACATGCCCAGCGGGAATACCATGGACCAATATTGCGGATCATATTGCAACGGAACCCGGGCTATAAAATGCCGGTACGCAAACATCAGGAACAACAGGGGAATCCACCAGCTGGCAAAAGCCCAAAAAAATAAGGTGAATGCCTGTACAAAACCAGCCCAAACAAGGAGTGTTTCATGGGCATGGGCATACATTACCAACCGGGAACCTGCAAGCGTAATGATGGCTACGGCGCCCATATTAATCCAGTAAGGAGGCGTCAGCGTTTCTGCTTTCATACTAAAAAAAAGCCAGCGGTAAAGAATCAATCCAATCAGCACAAAATAAAACATGCCGCCAATCATATACGTGCAAAGGGAAATAAACGCGATCAGCCAGTGCAGCACACTACTGTTAGCGATGATGGCGCCCAATACCGCTACCGATTCGGTGGCCACCACTATCAGCAACCAGGCACCACTAATACTCTGCGAGAGTGTAGGCTTGGGTTCTTTCATGATATTTACCAGGAAGAAAGTATACAGGAGCAATATCCACAACACAAACCCCGCTATCCATAGTATCAGCGCTATATCCATGCGACCCGTGATAAGGGCCACCTGGCTGCCCAGTACATTATTACCCGCTACCAGGGTAAGAAAAGTAACACCCCGGGCAGAATGGTGCAAATCATTCCATACTACCAAAGGATACCTGATGATCCGCACAATCAGGATCCCCCATAAAAGAGCGTAAAAAAAAATGTTCAGTCCCAGGAAAATTTCTGCAGGCAAACGATGCCCCCACAGGAACATGCCAATGGAAACGATACCAGTAGCCATTACCAGGGCGAAGTAACCAGGAAAGAAATTTTCCAGCGACGTAGTCTTCACGGGCTGGCCAGGATGGGCGAGTGTGGTGGTAGACATGAGCAGGGTTTTATCTAAGATACTGAAAATAAAAGTTGTTCGCTATTTTACAATTTCTTGCCGGCCGGAATAACTTGTTTTGTATAAAAAATACAAAATGAAAAGAATGTTTGTTTTAAGCGGCTTGCTGATGTTGGCCTGCTGGTGTAATGCCCAAACGGAAAACCCTGAACTGGAAGCCGTCAGGAAGGTGATAGAAGCCAGTAACGCAATCTACGCCGATCTTGCCAACAAGGGCGATGGATCTATCCTTGCCAGGTACACCGATGATGCTTGTCTCTTTCCGCCCAATACCACGCCGGTATGTGGTCCCGCACAAATGGCCGCCTTCTTTAATGGTGGCCCTAAAGTACATGTTACCTTTACGATCCAGCACTTGTACGGAGATGGTAAAACATTTGTGACAGAGGAAAGTTTTTACGAGATGACCGACCTGGAAGGTAAAAGGCTGGATGATGGAAAAGTAATTGTTATCTGGAAAAATACAAAGGACGGCTGGAAAATGTACCGGGATATGTTTAGCAGCAACCACCCCGCAAAATAGCACTAGAAGCCGATATTAACCGCCTGCTGGAAATCAGTTCCATTTTTGATGAGCGAACGCCTGGCAGCAGAAGGCGTGATACCGGTAAATTTCCTGAACTCTTTAATGAAATGGGCCTGGTCATAATACCCACAATCGTACGCAACGGCGGTTAATGATGCGGAGGTATGCAACACCTGGTGGAGGCTCCTGTTGAACCGCACTACCGCACTAAAGGCCGCCGGACTGATACCGATGTTCGCCAGGTAGAGTTTCTGAATATATCGCTGTGATAGCCCCGAACGCTGAGCCAGGGCGGGTAAATCGAGGTACTGGTGTTCCAGGAAAAGTTGTTGGCTAAGTGCCTGCACCATCGATACTTTCTTTAACCGCGTTTCATTTTTTTTCAGTTGTTGAAGAAAGTAGGTTTCCAGGATCCCGATTTTTTGTGCCAGTCCTTCAGCGTGCATGATACGGCCATATAATGCACGGCTTTCGTTCAGCGTCACATCATACATATCTGTGGCGTAGTTGGTGAATTCCGACAGGGGATCTGTGAAGAACAAGGTACTGGCATGCGGATAAATCCGTGCAATGAGCACTGAGGTGCCTTGCGCTACCGTGAGCCGGGTGGGAAGCGTGAGGTGTCCCAGCAGCTCTATAGCCGGCGTATCTTTTCGCTTACCATTGATAATGGTGGCCGCCATACCACCTGAGATATTAATCACCAGGTCTACATAACCGCTTGGGTAAAATACTTCGTTGTCGAGATGTTTATGAATCGTAACAACGGTATAATTCTTTATGTAGGGCGCTAGGGGAGCGGAAGGTAAAAACTGCATATGATCGTCCTTGTATAAAGTTAAACTTTTCAAGGAAAGCAGGAAAAAAAATGGTCGCCCTTTTCCGGAGGGTGACCATTTTCCTTTAATGATCAGCGGCGTGCTTTTTGTCAAAGCGTTTTTTAGCTATCCCGTAGGCCTCGGCTATATAACCGGTGGTAGTGGCCAGGTGGGCTCCTTCGGGATTCAGTATACAAATGAAATGCTGGGCGGCATAATGCGGATGTGGCATGAAACTGTTCAGCGCTGTATAGTCCCACGCAACAGTATTGCCAGGAAACAGCTGTTGAAAGGTAGCCTTTGATACGCCTATATTCAGGCGGAATACGCCGTCGCGGTCCAGCCGGGATACCTGGTCATGCTCGTTATCGGCCAGGGCAATGGTGACAAAGGGAAGCACTTGTTCCGCTCCGTAAAAGAAAAATTTATACCCGAAATGCTCGGAGGTACTGATAGCTGGCAATGTGCCAAGGTATTGTTCTATAGCGGTGAGTGACATATACAATCAGTTTAATAGATCTGTGGCAAATGTCGGCCGACCACTTTACATTTGCAAGTAGTTACCTTTTTGGCATATAGTATACTAAAGTAAAGTATTGGCTACAGTTATGGCATTGCAATCAAAGAAAAAAACAAAACAATCGGGGGAATGTCCCTTCCAGGAAGCCATGGATTTAATTGCCGGCAAATGGACCATGTCTATTGTAAACGTGTTGATGAGCGGCACCATGCGGTTCAAAGAACTGGAACGCCAGGTGACAGGTATCAACACACGGATGCTGGTCAAAGAGTTGAAACAACTGGAAGCAAAGAAAATCGTGAAAAGAAAAGCCTATGCCACCGTGCCGCCAACGGTAGAATATTCGCTGACGGAAAAAGGAACGTCGCTGAAGCCGGTGTTGACCGCGATACAGTCTTGGGCTATCAGCGTTCTTCAACCGCGATAGTATGTTGTGATATACTTACCCTGCCGCCAATAGGCAGCGTTACCATCGGCGTAGTGTGCCCGATATCCACGTTGGTAATGATAGGAATATGCTGCAATAGGGGATGTGACAACAACATTTCATAGAGCTCATTTTCCAATACACCTTCCTGGTGATAAAAGCGGCCAACAATCAATCCTTGCAGTTCATCTGCGCCTTTTTGCAACAGCAGGGAGTTTAAATATTGCATTAATTTTCCTGCGCTGTCTTTTCTATAGCGTTCGCAAATTTCTACAAAAAGGATAGCGTTGTTCAGTGAGGGAAGGTAAGGCGTTCCCTGCAGCAGGTTAAATGAGGGTACATGGCCGCCAACAAGTACCCCGGTGGCATTGCCTGCTCTTAGCACATGAAATCCCTGATTTTTACGGCTACCGTTTAGCTCGTCGTAATTCCCCCATTTTATCGCCGGTCTTATCTCAAAAGCAGCTGTTGAAAACAAGACATTCTGAAAGAACTCCCACGTATAGCATATGTCTGTATTGGCGGCAAAAGAAAACAGCATAGGACCATAAAAGGTAATAACACCGGTTTGGGCATAGATGGCATTCAGTATAATGGTGGCATCAGAAAAGCCGCAAATTGGCTTGGGATTTTTCCTGACCAGGTCAAAATCAATATAAGGCAGCATTTCAAGGGCGCTGACGCCTCCCAACCCTATCAGGATACCTCTAACAGAGGGACTCGCAAGTGCGGCATGGAGGGTGGCCACTTTTTCGCGGATCCCCTGCTGTGTGCGTGTGGATTTTTCTCGGTGGCCGGGAGGTAAAGTAACCCTTAATCCGCGCCCTTCCAGCGTTTGTACGGCTTTTGTTATTAAATTTTCGTGAAGGATCTCCAGCCCTTGCGAAATTGCTATGACAGCTATTTCATCTCCTGCTTTCAAGATACCCGGAATCACTGTTTGCATCGGTTAATTTTTACACGCTCAGGCATTACTTTGTTATCTCCAAATTAAGACATCATGCGTACATTTTAGACATAACAATATATTAAGTAAACCATCAGGATAAGAACTGGCAGATACATTGCCTAATTTGCAGAAATAGGAACGCCCTGCCATTTTTGCTAATAATTGCAGGAAGATAAATTTTCCTTCATTTATTTTTAAAAAAATTTAATTTCATTTTTAGTAGCTTGTAGGCCGGATGCAACCAAAATCTGCATGATAATGTATCGTTTGAACGCTTCAATATCACACCATTCATGAGCACATTAACAACAAGCCCTATACAGGCAGGAGAAGTATCCGTACCGGCCGCTGGTGACAACGAAAAAAAAGGCCGGCTGTATTCGCTGGATGCCCTTCGCGGCTTTGATATGTTCTGGATTATGGGCGGCGCCGGTATTTTCCACGCACTGGAAAAAGCCACCGGAGCTCCTTTCTGGCATACTATATCAGAACAGTTGGAACACCCCGACTGGAATGGTTTCCATTTTTATGACCTTATTTTCCCGCTCTTCCTGTTTATGGCAGGTGTATCTACCCCGTATTCCGTGGGAAGGGAATTAGAGAAAGGAAAAAGCCGTAGCCAGCTACTATGGCGGGTGGTAAAGCGGGGACTTACCCTGGTGCTGTTGGGAATTATCTACAATAACGGTCTGCAACTGCATCCTATATCAGAAATACGTTTTTGCAGCGTCCTGGGCCGAATCGGATTGGCTTATATGTTTGCCAATATCATCTATCTATACACGAAAGAAAGAGGCCAGATGATCTGGTTTGTGGCCATCCCGATAGCATATTGGCTGCTGCTGAAGTTTACGGCTGCTCCCGGCTTTCCTCCGGGCGACCTCACCATGCAGGGTAATTTTGCCTCTTACCTGGACCGGTGTATTGTTCCCGGTAAATTATATCTCGGTATTCATGATCCTGAAGGTGTTGCCTCCACTTTCCCCGCTATCAGCACCGCCCTGCTGGGTATCCTGACGGGCAACCTGCTGCGCAATAATCACACGACGCCGCTAAGAAAAGTGGCCTTGATGAGCATTACCGGCGTGGTATTCCTGGTATTGGCACAACTATGGAACCTCGATTTTCCGATCAACAAAAACCTGTGGACCAGCTCCTTCGTATTGCAGGTGGGAGGTATCAGCCTGTTATTACTGGCATTATTTTATTACGTGATAGATATTGCCGGGTATAAAAAATGGGCGTTCTTCTTCCGCGTGATTGGCATGAACTCTATTCTTATCTACATCTCCGGTCATTTTGTAGACTGGAATTATTCCAATAACGCATTATTTAAATGGCTGGGACAATTGGTAGGAGAGCCTTATGGCGCTGTGGCGCTGGCCCTGTCTTTCGTATTCGTGAAATGGTTATTTTTATATTTTATGTATAAGAAGAAAGTATTTCTCAAAGTATAAAGAGAAATGAATGTTCGGGATACAGCGCGTAATACAACCAGTATTACGCGCTTTTTTTAAAGTGCCAGATGTTTAATGCGCCGGGTAAAGGTATAGTCACCGGTGATCTCCCCTTTATAATTCATCTCTTCGTCAAAAATATAGCTATCGCGGTAGTAGCTGCTTACGGGCAGATAACCCAGCTCCATACCGGCGCCACCACATATATTGCAACCACCATCACCCGATTTAAGAAACCATTCGCTGCTGGTTACTTCATAGCGATACGGATTGTTGGCAATCACTAATCCAAAATGATTGGGTATATCGAGTATATAAGGTGCAGCATCGTCTTTCCCGGCAGCAAAATGGTGGTATTTCTCCAATCGGTTTACACTATTGCCCCAGGGATATAAGCTGCGGCTGCCACCTCCGCATAAGTACTCCCATTCATCTTCTGTGGGGAGGCTGAACCCGCTGGCCGAAACCTCCTGCAACAGTGCCGGGTAGCTGGCCGGTTCATAGAGAAAGGCCTGTATGCGGGCGCCATTTTTTACCAACCGGAAACTATCGTTGACGGTGTAGGTCCAATGCTCACGCGTAGAAGCGCTCACCTCTGCCATTGTCTTTTCAAAATAGTCATCCGCCAGCAGTCTTTCATCGTTCAACGCTACCGGGAAATAGCCGGTTTCCCGCACCTGCCGTTCTACGATCATCGGGGCAATAGTAGCCGTGCGCAGCGGTGAGAGTCGTTCCTGCAGGTAGGTATTTGTTTCATCTATATTGCCGCCCATCAGTTCAGTCAGCTGTTGCCGGGTTGTATCAGGAATTACGAGAGGGTCCAGGCCCAGGGTAACGGTATCTCCCGGTACAAAAACAAATTCGCAGCCTTCGTAAGTCATTACCGCTGTATAAGTGCTTTGCTGGAATTTATCAAATTGCTCAAAGCGCAGAATGGTAAATCCGGGCAGCCGGGTAACTACCAGGTGTTGCAACAAATGGGCTGCTTCGTCGTGTGTGAGCTGATTCCAGGCTTTCCGGCTAAAGATGGGTGTGATATCCATGTATATAAACAAACAATTTTTTTTAACGAAAACGCAAAGATAACCAAACAAGATTGTTTAACCCTATCTTGCAGGCCGTGAACGACAACAATACTTTGTATGGACTTTGGCGCTAACTGGCAACAATACGATCAGCTGTATCATCCGTTACCTCCCGATGAATGGGTGACCGGCGAAACACTCACTGGAACGGCTGTACCACATCCGCTCCGGATAGGCACTTCCGGCTGGAGCAGGGTGGCATACATGGGTACGCTCTATCCCCGGGGTACTAAAGAAACGGGACTGCTAACGGAATATAGCCGCTTGTTTAATTGTGTAGAGCTCAATGCAACCCATTACAAAATTTATGCGCCCGAAGCGGTACGCAAATGGGTGGAGAAAACCGGATCCCGCGATTTTAAGTTTTGCCCCAAAGTACCACAGTCTATCAGTCATCACAGCACTTTGCTGAATGCAGGTGTGGAAACAGCCGCTTTCCTGGAAGGCGTTGCGGCCTTTGAAGACCGCCTGGGGCCTATCTTTTTGCAATTGAGCGAATACTTTTCACCAGTCCGGAAAATAAACCTGTACAAATACCTGGAGTCCCTCCCCCGGCAGCTGACTTTTTTCGTGGAAGTAAGGCATCCCGATTGGTTTGGAAACCCAGCAGAACGAGCGGAGCTTTTCCGTACGCTGAAAGACCTGGGCATTGGCGCCGTGATCACCGATACGCCGGGCCGCCGCGATTGCCTCCACATGGGACTTACCATTCCGAAGCTGATGCTGCGGTTTGTAACGCAGGGAGGACATCCGCTCGACAGCATTCGCTTACAGGACTGGAAAGCCCGTCTGGACGACTGGAATGCCCGGGGCCTGGAGGAAACTTACTTTTTTTTACACGTACATGATGGCAAATATGAAGCAGGGTTTTACGAGGAAGTACAGGCGGTGTTTGGATTAACGCGATCTCAGCCACAAATGACGTTTTTCTAGTCCGAAATAACTGCGTTGGCAATATCACCGGAAAATACTATCTTAAAGAAAGTTAAGCACCGGCCGGGATCTGTTCCGGCACAAAACTGATAGCATGTTGAATTTTATTGAAATGATGTATTACTTCATCTGTATCATTTTAAGGGTTAAACACGTAAAAAAGAAATACGCAAAAAGCTGAGATAACGATACCCGTCGATATAACACGTCCCGTCCCGCATTGCAGGACGGGGCTTTTGTTTTAGTAAGATGGCAGCGTGCGGGTATGCCAGGCCGTTATCTTGCGTTGCAGCAGTTGGTTGATCAGTGCCTCCGCCTGTTGGAAGCGGGCTTCCCAGTCGCCCGTAATTTCCTCATAGGCAATATCGTACTGCTTCAATACCTGCCGGTGCGATTGATCCAGCAAATCCCTTTCCGCTTCGCTGAGCCGCGTACCGTCCTGTACATAAGGCACATCATTATTCAGGTAAAGATAGAGATCCGCCTTGTTAGCGGCATAAATTGCAGGATCTATGGCCAGCATTTCCCCCAACGCATATACGCCATAAGAGGCCGTAATATGAATATCGGTGTCGATGATCACCAGGGGAGAAGGACCAGTTTCCATTTGCTGAATACAGGCGGCATGCTCCCGGGCAACCAGGTACAGGTCGGCTACACTGAAATGATGGGAATCCGGGATCAGATCCCGGCCAGCTTCCATAACGGCGCTGCTGTTAAAATAAGCCGATAGCTTGCCCGTGAGCGTGGTTTTACCGGTAGATTCAGTGCCTAATAGCACCACCTTGGTCACCAGCGATGCTTTTACGCTATCCGGCAAATATTCCCAGGACTTAAACAGGTCGGCGCGTATATGCGTGGCTGATACAGGATACAGGTTTTTGCTGATGTCAAAAGGGATATGTTGTATGCCCATGTAATCCGCCACCATGTCGCCATAAGGCTCTGAAGTTACCACCAGCGAATAATCGGGAAACAGCTGCTTAAATCGCTCCGACCAGATAGCGGATACGGATGTCGAGGAAACCGACGTATTGGGTAATACTTTTTCGTCGTATTGAAAAGTGCGGATGTTAATGCGCGGGTGGTCCCGGAAAGTAGCTTCCATCCATGATTTCCGCAGCGCGCAGGATAGCGTTTCTTCATCGCTGCAGCAAATGAGTACGGATAAAAAGTCGCAGTGCGACAATGCAAAATTTATCATTGCTTCATGCCCTTTGTGAAAGGGCATGAACTTGCCGAATACAAATGCTTTGGTGATCTTTTTTTCCTGCATAGCCATGCTTATCAGAAACTATATTTTAAGGCAAGGTATACATTCGCCGGAGCCTGAACAAAATATTTCAGGGTACCTGCGGCGTCTACACTACCATTGTTATAATATTTTGTTCCGGAGATGTTGTTAAGATAAAGTGACGCCATATAACGGTTAAGGCTATACTGTATCCGGGCATTTAGCAGCACGTATGCTTTAATGGTAGCCGTGTTGGCAAAGTCGATATAAGAGTGCCCCTGATACCTGCCAGATAGTGCCAGCAAGAGTTGTCGGTGCTGATAGGCCACTTCCTGGTTAATGATCAGCGCTGGGGTAAGTACCGGGCTGAAAGTGGTAGACTGTTCTTTTATGCGGCTGTAATTAAAGGAGCTGTTGTTGGTGAAACTGAAAGCTTTATTTAACCGGTAGCTGGCCGATAGCTCTACGCCGGTTCTGAAGCTGCGTTTCACGTTGTTGGTGAGTAGCAGCCCATTGGGACCCAGTTGTCCGTTGAGTACTATTTCATTATTGAAGTTCATATAGTATCCATTCAGCTGTATCTGAAGGCGTTGCCGGTTGATCCGGATGCCCAGTTCATGATCGGTCACGTACTCGGGGTCGTGGTTATACAGCAGGGGCTTACCGGTGCTGTCGGCTGGCAGATCGTCGTTGCCGCCGAAGATGTCGTTGCGGGTAGGTTCGCGCCCGGTGCGGCCCAGGCTGTAGTAGATGTTGGTATGTTCATTAACGGCAAGGTTAACGCCTGCGCGGGGATTGAGAAACTGCCAGTGTAAGGGCTGTAATGGTACGCTGCCATTGTAGTGGAAGGCGGCGTAGCGGTATTGCAGATCGGCATAGAAGGTAAACCGGTGCAGGTAATATTCCATTTTGCTAAAGGCGCTGATCTCATTTTTGTAGCCGGTGTTACGGTACAATTCCCCTTCACGTGTATCCGTACCCGTATGCCGGCGTTGATATAGGTTACCGTGCACACCGCTGGTCCATTTCAAGTGCTGGCCGCTCAGCGTATAGTGGCTGAAAAAGCCGGTGAAATGGGACCGGAAGCCGTAGTTAAACAGGTGGCCATTGGGCACCAGACCGCTGAAATTATTGATGTCAAAATCGTATCCGCCTTTCAGGTAGGTATAGTAAATACTGGAGCTGAGGCTGGCGCGGGCGCCTGTTTGCCATGTGTTTTGCAGCTGTACCAATGCTTGTGTAAAATGATCTTTTTCATCGCGGGTATCGGCGTTGGTGCGGCGGTCTTTCTGAATCAGCGAATCGGTTACCGGCAGCCATGCCATGCCATTTCGTTGGTTGCCGGCCATGATATTTATTTTCCAGGAGCTCTTGTCATAGAACAATCCTCCACTGACAAAAACAGATTGGGCATTATTGAAAGCGTGGTATTTATAGCCATCGGTATACACCTGCGAAGCCCGTACATACAAGGCTTTGTGATTTTTGATGCCACTGTTCCAGGCGCCGAAAACACGGAAGCTGTTGTAGGATCCATAGCCGATGCCCAGCATGGTGTGGGCCGTATCGCCCAGGTTGGGCGACGACAGCTGTGCGCTGCCGGCATAGCTCGCCGCGCCATTTTTAGACATGCCTACGCCCCGTTGTAGTTGCAACTGACTTACTGAGTTGAGGATATCGGGATAGTTGGAAAAGTAAGCGCCCTGGTCTTCCGGCTCGTTCAGTGGCATACCATCCAGGGTAGTGTTGATGCGGGTTTGATCCATCCCACGGATACGGTAGTACGAATAGCCCTGCTGGTTGCCGGCATCTGAGTAAACAGTTACTGCCGGTGTTTCGGATAGCAGAAAAGAAGGCTCCTGGCCGGTGTTCTTCTCTCCCAATACTTTCATATCCATATTATAATACGTAACCGGGGTGTTTTTACCCGCCTGGTAGGCCACTACTACTTCCTGCAAGCGCCGGGTACTGTCTTTTTTAGTTGGCAGGCTATCCTGGGCCCGGGTCAACAATGGTGATAAAAACCATCCCACGATGGCTGTAAAACGTTGATTCATATGGTGTACGGCTGTGATATGGAGAATTTGCCTCTCAATGCTTAATAATTAGTGTAATAATTACACAAATGTACAATCCTAAATGATTCTTGAAGATAACACGTTTGTGTTATATATTCCGGGCGTAACACGGAAACGCATATACGATAATAGTTTCCGCGTGCCCTGATATTATATAAACCTTTTCCCGAATTTTATAATGGCTATTCCTGTGGATAGCCGACCTTTGTAGCCGCCAAAATATCGTATACATGTTAAGTAGCCACAAGATTTTTATTAAAGGAATGGTTTGTGAACGTTGCATCCTGGCCGTGAAGGAGATATTTGCCGACCTGCATGTACCGATTACCGGCATTACACTGGGGGAGGTAACTACCATTGCAGCCCTGTCGGATCCGGATATGAAAGTGGTGAAAGAAAAGCTGGCAGCACTCGGATTTACCTTGCTGGAAGATAAACGTACCCGGTTGATTAAGCAGGTAAAATCGCTGGTAGAAGAAGTGTATGCCGGCACGTATGATTTCCCCGATAATTTTAAGTTTTCCGATGTAGTCACCCGCGCGGTACACCAGCCTTACCCCGTGGTGAGCGCCATCTTCTCCGAGCTGGAGGGCGTTACACTGGAAAAGTATATCATGGAATATAGAACCGAAAAGGTAAAGGAGCTGTTGGTATATACAGATGAAACCCTGGCGGATATTGCCTTTAGGCTGGGTTACAGTAGCGCCCCGCATCTTTCCCGGCAGTTTAAAGCCCAAACAGGGCTCAATACCTCGCATTTCAAAGAAATACGGAAAATGAAACAATCACTTACCCATCCGGGTGAACAATCATCTTAAAATTATATACAACTTCCGGTGAATAGTGTAACACAGCACTATTGTGCCGATGTAGCTTTGCTCCACTGAATTCCGGCGTAAGCGGGCTTCAGGCAAGGAAAATTTGGAACATATGATTTGGCAGACAGCACAGGTAATCCAGCAAACGGCAAACACGATCACCATTATATTTGACACGCAAGGGGAACCTTTCTCCTATAAACCGGGACAATTTATCCAGCTAACCTTAACGATCAACGGTGCGCCGGTTACCCGTTCGTACTCGCTAAGCGTCGTACCAGGCGGGCATCCCGCCATTACCGTAAAGCGGGTGCCGGGCGGTGTAATGAGCAATTATATCCTCGATCATGCCCGCCAGATCCGGCAATGGCAGGTAGCGGGTCCGCATGGCACTTTTACCCCCACAGCGGTTACTTACCAGGCCCGGCATGTAGTGCTGTTGGCCGGTGGAAGCGGTATCACCCCGCTATACACCATTGCCTGTTCTTTGTTGGCCGAAGCGCCGGATACCCGTATTACCATCATATATGCCAGCCGTAGCACGGATGAAATCATTTTCAGCAAGGAACTGGACGCATTACAGGCGAGCTACCCCCAACGGCTACACGTATTTCATGCTTTGTCTGCCGCCACCGGGGTCAGTGCACCTGGCCACCTGAAAGGACGGCTCAGTAAACTCGTTACCCGTAAACTGATTCAGCAGGCGGTGACCAACCCATTGGACCAGGTACACTATTTTATTTGCGGCCCGGAAGGACTAATGACGATGCACCAGGAAATGCTGACCGCCCTGCAAGTGGCGCCGGATCATATTTTCATGGAATGGTTTACCCCAGGAGCCACCAGTAATGACATCGTACTCCCCCACGAAACACAGGAGGTATTGCTGCATTTCTTTGAACAAACCAACCTGCTGGACGTGGATGCCGGACAAACCATTCTCCAGGCGGCCCTCGACGACCGGATTCCGCTTCCTTACTCCTGCCGGGGTGGTACCTGTGGTATCTGTTTGGCTAAACTCACCTCAGGCCAGGTAACCATGCGGCAAAACTATGCATTGCGGCCCTCCGATATTGCCGATGGCATGATATTGTTGTGTCAGAGCTATCCGCTCACCGCCGATGTAACCGTGGTAGTGGGAGAGTAGCGATCAACGAAGCAGGGCATACAGGGAAGACGATTTATACTTATATTGAGCGTAATATGAATGTTACTATATGAAATGGATCCGTCAATCCCTGCTGGCGTTATTAGCCGCAACAACCTCACTAACAGCGCATGCGCAACAGCCCGTGAAATGGCCCGGTGGGAAAAAGGCGGCGATTGTGTTGACCTATGACGACGCCCTGGCTTCACAATTAAACGTGGCGATTCCGCAGCTCCGGAAGTATGAATTAACCGGTACCTTCTTCCTGACCGGCAACATCACGGAAGACCAGATGCTGCAATGGCGCAAGGCTGCCAATGATGGGATGGAGCTGGCCAACCATAGTCTGTATCATCCCTGTAGTGAACGGGTATATCCCAATGCCCGTCAGTACTACAGTGAAAACTATGACGTCAGCACGATGATAAAAGAGGTGGGGATGATGAACAAACTACTTTTCGGTATAGATGGCAAACGGCAACGCACCTACGCTTTCCCCTGCAGTGAGTCGCTGGTGGGCGGAGTTGACTATACCCCGGCATTGCAGCAATCAGGCCTGATAAAATATGCACGCAGCGGAGGCGACAGTACCGCCATCATCACCCGCTTCGATACGCTGCAGCTGTACAAAATACCCAGCTGGCCGGTGAACTATCAGCCCACCGGAGAAAAATTGATAGACTTTGCCTCCCGTACGCTGCAGGAAAACGGTCTCGGTATTTTCATGTTTCACGGCGTAGGCGGCGATTACATCACCACTTCCGGGGAAGCACATGAACAGCTGCTGGCCTGGCTGGCAGCTCACCGCCAGGATGTGTGGGTGGCCACCTTCCAGGAGGTGATGGACTATGTAACGCATGCACCCAAAAAATAACAGATCTATCATACGGTAAATTAGATTAGTCAGCTATCCTTCCATTATCTTTGATCACAAAACGAGTGTATGACAGGATTTTGGCGTTATTTCTGGATGCTCTATATGCTTTTCTTTGCGGTGCCGTTTCCGATGATTATCTATTACGCCTCCACTTATGGAAAGGAATCACCGGATACAGCACCCTGGCTGGCCCTTGCCTGGCTGGCGTTATCAGTGGTGCTATGGGGATTGGTGCTGGGCCGGTTAGCACGCAGATGGATCGTGCAACCCTTTGTGGTGAAAAAGAATTTTGCCCGCCTGGCTAAAGCCGGCGTGCGAAAAGAAGGCCGCGTGCTGGAAAGTAAAGTCCTAAGAACAAACAGCAGCGGCGCTGAAGCGCGGAAGATCATATTTTCCTTTACCAATTTTGCCAGTACCCCCATTACAGAAGAAATGGAGCTGACCGATACACAGCCAGCGCTGAGAAGATATGAAAATGGAAAAACAATAGCGCTGCTGGTAGATGATACCCTTCGTTCCATCCCCGTCATTTGCCTGGAAGATATGAAAGTAGGCGTCAAAATATCCCGTATGCTGTGGCTTGGTATTAGCTGGTGCATCATTACGGCAGCAGTCATCTACTATTATCAATTTTCTTATGTGCTGGAAAACGGGGGCGCCGGCTGGCGTTTCCTGCGCTTCTATCATCCCCTGGTATTATGCCCACTAATACTGCTGGCGGAAATCTTCTTTTTCACTAAGCTATTGCGGTTCATAGGAGGGAAGCCTTCCGACCTGCTCCGCACTAAATACTACGGTATTCGCACGGATGCGGAAATTGTATCTGCCAATCAAACCGGCACTTATATTAATGAACAGCCGCAGATCCGCTTTGAGTTGCGCTTCCAGGATAGTAGTGGCCGTACTTGTACCGCCACCCTGAAGAAAGTAATTTCACTGTTGGACCTCGGAATTACCAAACAGCCCTCCATCCCCATTTTTTACCAGAAAGATCATCCTGAAAGAATTGCTTTTGCCAGTGACCTGGAGGACTAAAATTATTTTTATGGAGATGAATATGCGATATATCCTGACGGCGGCATTGATCATGGGAAGCATGTCCTGTAAACCCATTCGCCAGTCTATTCACGATACCCTGTATGGGAGTCCTGCGGCGGGGCAAACCTCCGACAACACCACCCGGGTAGAGCAGCACAGTAATACTACCATTACCGTGATTAGCAGCCACCAGGAGGTACACAGCTCGTCCGGCGGCAATTTCCTGCGCAACGCTGCCGCCCTGGCGGCGGCCGAGAATGCCCTGCGAAATCTGCCAGCATTTGCCGGTAAGCAGATCGCTGTATATGAAGCCATTCATTTTTATGACGACGGAAGGATCAACCTGGAACTGCAACATCCCACCAGGACAGACTATATCGATGCCTATCGTTTCAATAAGGGTAGCTGGCAGGAGCCAGCGCCCGTACAGTTATCAGTACACGACGATATCAAGGCAGGCCTGCTAAACCTGGATAAAGTACATTTTGCCAATGTGGCCACCATCTATAATAATTATCGGCTGAAGGCCGACAGTATCGAAGGCGTGGCTCCCCTCACACATATCTATGCCATTATCAGGGGAGATAGTATCACCTGGTATCCCCGCTCCATCAGCGGTAGCCGCGAACGTTATTTTATCAGCTTTACCGCTGCCGGGAATGTCGACCGCTTTTACCGGGAATAATCGAAAAGAAATAAATTATTATAATAAATTATATATCTTTCTGCACATCAGACCGGATCATTAAAATCTGACGAATAAATATGGACAACATCAAATGGGGAATTATCGGGTGTGGAGATGTAACAGAGGTAAAAAGCGGGCCGGCATTTAACAAAGTACCCAATTCATCCCTGGTAGCGGTTATGCGCCGGGATGCCGCCAAAGCGGAAGACTATGCCCGCAGGCATGGCGTACCTAAGTGGTATGACAATGCAGCAGCGCTCATCAACGACCCGGAAGTAAATGCGGTGTACATTGCCACACCTCCGCTGCAACACGAGGAGTATACCCTGCAATGCATACAAGCCGGTAAGCCGGTGTATGTAGAAAAGCCGATGACACTGAATGCCGAATCGGCTTACCGTATGCAGGAGGCAGCCTTACGGCATAGCGTAAAGCTTACAGTTGCCCACTACCGGAGGGAGCAGCCCATGTTCCGGAAGATAAAAGCGTTGCTGGAGGAAAAAGCCATTGGCGATATTCGTTTTGTATCCCTGCAAATGCTGCAACCGCCTGTATCGCCGGAAGCCAACTGGCGGGTAGATCCTGCTGTATCCGGAGGAGGGCTCTTTCATGACCTGGCTCCCCACCAGCTGGACCTCATGACCTGGTTTTTTGGACGAGCCAGGAGCGCTACCGGGATTGCAAGGAACCAGACCAAAATGTACCGGGCCGATGACCTGGTATCGGGCAATATTTTATTCGAAAATGGAATCGTATTCAACGGCATTTGGTGCTTTTCCGTGGGCGCCGCCGACAAAGCCGACGTGTGTGAGATCACCGGCTCCCTGGGAAAAATAAGATTCCCGGTATTCGGGCATTCCTTTACCCTCAATATAAACGGAGCCGAGCAGGTATTTACATTTGATGCCCTGCAACATGTCCAGCAACCTATGATAGAACAGGTAACCGCCTTCTTTTTAGATAAAAGTCCTAATCCTTGTTCCGCTGAAGAAGCTATCCTTTCTATGCAATTGATGGATAGTTTTACGAAAAAGGATAAAATGATTTTCTAATAGGTGCCCGCCAGGGTGCAGCGCAGCCAAACAGGAGGAGATCAGCGCCGCAGGCGCTGGTCATTTATTTTCCGGCTTTACTTTTTTGTTTGATAATTCTCTTTTATCTTATATTTGGAAATATAGTTTTACCTACAACCATTATCGTTACACTAACTATTTCGTTTTTTATTCTATTATGTATTTTGTCAGGTTCGGGGCAAGCATCTGTTACCAGTTGTATCAAGTTATGTCTGCCCGCAGGCAGGAAGAAAAATGGGCCACTAATTATCTCAGAAACCTGGAAAGCTGCTTTGACGGCCAATTGGATCCGGTTTCCTTTCGTAAAATTGTCAACAGCTACAGTATTTATATCCCCATGATCTGTGATGCCTTTATGGGACTCCGGGGAAAAAAGACTTCTGCTGAAGAGAAAGAACGGATGCTGTTATATTTTATTTGCAGCACCCTGTTCGACGATTTCTGCGATAAGCGGGAGCTATTGCCTGCGCAGCTGGAAGCCATCGCCATCGGGGACGGGCAATACCAGGCTACCCGCCTGGAGGAACGGATGTTTATACATGCCAACCTGACCCTGAGAGACTTTGTTCCAGATAAATCCTATTATGATCAGGTAGCCCGGGCAGTTCTGCAAGCCCAGATCGATTCGGATAAGCAATTTGATCCGGCTATCAGCCAGGAGGAATTAATGCGCATCACCCTGGGCAAAGGCGGCTATTCTGTGCTGCTTTGCCATTTTTATTTTGACGCCCCGGCCTGTGCTATAGAGCAGGCTTGCTGGTACCGTCTTGGTGGCATCATCCAGTTAACAAATGATTTGTTCGATATTCATAAAGACCTGGAACAGGGATCGGTTACTTTACCCAACCGGATGATAAATGCTTACGAGTTCTCCGATTATTTTATGGGAGAAGTTGCCGCCATCGAAAAAGCGATCGCTATGCTGCCTTATGACACCTCCAAGCGGCAGGATTTTCTGTCGGGCGTCATGAGCATCTGCTCATTTGGTAGCCTGGCCCTGCACCGGCTCCGGGAGCTCCAGGGACAAGAAGAGCGCCTGCCCAACCTGCGCCAGCTACCCCGAAAAGCGTTGGTAGTAGATATGGAGCAGGCAACCAATATCTGGTATTGTATCAAATTCACGTACCGTAAAACGAAAGCCTGGCAATTATCGATAGCTGCAGCCAATTAATAGCGTATTACCACCTTCCCCAAGAATATTTTTCCCGCACATAAGGGTATTTTTTCAGTGGCGTGTATTAGTACCAAATTATCGTACATGCAATATGAAGAAGACGAAATGCACCAGCAGCTGGCCAGGCTGCTGGCCTACCTGGTTTTGCCCGCATTGGGCCTCATTTCCATCGCCATTATTCTATTGATTATTTTATTATAACGCCGGACCATGTATAAAACTTCTGATTATCTCTCCAGGGGGAGCCGCTTTGTGCGTAACCAGTTGTACCCTTCCCGAAAGGTGCTGTCTACGCTGATGATATACGCTACCGATCTTTGTAACTCCCGTTGCAAACATTGCCTGATATGGGCCAAACGCCCAGTGGCCTATCTCTCCAAAGAAAAAATTATAGACATCATGCAGAGCAGTTGTATCAGCGATGCTACCACTGTAGGACTGGAGGGCGGCGAATTCCTGCTGCACCCGGAAGCCTTTGAAATACTGGAATGGTTCCATCATCACCATCCCAATTTCGACTTGTTGTCCAACTGCCTGCAACCGGAAAAAGTGATCCGGGCAGTGCAACAGTTTCCACCCAAACGCTTATTTATTTCGTTGGATGGTACCCGTGAGTCTTATAAATATATGCGGGGAAAAGATGGATACGATAAGGTACTGACGGTTATAGAAGCCCTGCACAGTACCTGTAATATCTCTGTGATGTTTACCCTTTCTCCTTACAACAGCTTTGATGACCTGCAACATGTGATGGATGTGTGTACCCGCTATGGAATTGATTTACGGGTAGGGATTTACAACAATATCTCTTATTTCGACACGGTGGACAAAGCCCATGAGCAAGGCTCATTATCGGCTGCCGCAACGGGCTATGAAATTCCGCCTGAAATTATTCAACAGCTGGGAAATTTTGAAGAGAACCTGGACTTCCTGTTGCTTTATAAATACTGGCAACGGGGCGAGCTGAAACTTCCCTGTTATTCTATCTTCGACAGTGTGGTAGTACTCCCCAATGGCGATGTGCCCATTTGCCAGAACCTGGACCTGAAGCTGGGCAACATCCATGAAAAAAGCCTGGATACCATTTACAATGAGGCCGCCACGATAGCCTTACAGAAAAAACATTGCCGCGATTGTAATGGCTGCTGGATCAACTTTCACCGGAAATATGATGTTACCCTGTTCCGCCAGGCGGAGCAACTGGCCGGAGCCAGCATCACCGCAGCGGTATTGGGCAATTACCAATGGAATGAACAACGGGAGCGTTTTAAAACAGTAATATCGAAATATGATAAGGTCCCTGGCAGTGCGGTATAAAAACTGGCGAAGAAAAAAGGTGATGGACGCCCTGGCGGCGCCATTGCCGGGATGCAACTTTGCATTCATTGGAATAGGGCAGCATAGCCTGGATAACCTGTACCCTGTATTATTACGTTTAGGCGTGCCGGTGAGATACATTTACTCCCGGCAGCTGCCGCTGGCACAGCAGGCTGCCCGCTTGTTTCCCGCCTGCACGGGGGTAAACGACCTTTCGGCCATTTTACAGGATGATACTATCAAAGGCGTATTCATTTGTACCAAAAATGAATACCAGCTGCCCCTGGTGAACGCCTGCCTGGATCAGGGAAAATATGTTTTCGTGGAGAAGCCGGGAGTGACCAACTGTGCAGGCTGGGAGGAATTGACGGCGCATCGCCACGCCAGCCGCTGTATGATTGCCTTTAACAAACGATTCAACCCGGTAAATGCACAGTTCCAAAAGGATTTCAATAAGGCGTTCAGTTACCAGGCCCGGTATGTTACCGGCCCTTACCCGGAAGGCAATGCCGTGATGGAACTGTTTTGTCACCCGGTAGATAATATATTGCAGCTCTTCGGACCAGTAAAGGAATATTATTTCACAGCGCAGCAGGTCAACGGCGGAGTACAGGTGCAGTTATTACTCCGGCATGCCAGGGTAACCGGTACCATGGAGCTATCGACTTGTTATGCCTGGTCGTCTTTTGCAGATCAACTACAATGTGTAACGCCGACACGGCATGTCGCTATCGACTACCCAGGGACGTTTGTAGTGCAGGAGCTGGGTTATCGCCCCGGTGGTATCCCGGTAGATAAAATTTTAAAACGAACGGGACGAGCACAGGTAAGTAATGCTGCCGGTGCAGTGCCCGTGGCTGCCAACAATAGTACCTGGCAACATGGCTACTATCGCGAAGTTGCCTGTTTCGTAGCGGCTGTACAGCAGGGGAAATCACCACTGCAGGCAACACCGGATACTTTTGAAGGCACCTTCCGTTTATTGGAAGCTGTTTCGCAAGGCTTGGGGAAGTAAATGGAAATTATGTAAATTGTAGCACCGGATTTTATTAAAACCGGTCCCCGAATGAATCAGCTCAACAGCAGATCCCTGACGGCCGTGGAAGTTTTCAACAAGCAGGCCAAAGTATACCAGGATAAATACATGGATGTTTCCATGTACCATGATACGTTTGATCTGTTTTGTAGCTACATTCCCAAAGACGATGCTGCCTTGCTGGATATTGCCTGTGGTCCGGGCAATGTAACCGCGTATTTGCTGCAAAAACGGCCCGGATTCCGTATCCTGGGAATTGATTTGGCTCCCAATATGATTGAGCTGGCCAGGAAGAACAATCCGGGCGCTACGTTTGAGCAGAAGGATGCACGGGCGATTCGCACCATCGGCCAACAGTTTGACGCTATCGTATGTGCGTTCGGGTTACCTTATCTCTCTAAAACAGAAAGTGAACAGTTAATCGCCGATGCATATGACCTGCTGGCTCCCGGCGGCGTGCTTTACCTGAGCACCATGGAAGGAGAGGAGCACCTGTCGGGATATTACTCTTCCTCATCCGGTGATGAAATTTATATTTATTACCACCAGGCCGCCCACCTCGTTGCGGCACTGAACCAAAACGACTTTGCCCTCCAGGCCGTACAACGGGTTCCCGCACCTAACCAACATGGATGGCCTACAGACGACCTGATTTTAATAGCAAAAAAACGCTGATCCACCTACCTGGTAGCCAGTACCAGCTTAAATTTTTCTATTTGCCGCCGGTGCCGCATCACATGCACAATGGCATGTTCCATGAGTTGTTCGATATCGTATACTTGTCCCCAGCGGGTAGCTATCTTCTTTGCGGGATCAAATTCTTCCAGTTCATTGTCCTGGATCTGACTGAAAACATTTACCGTAAAAATAAAGGCGTCTGTCAGGCCTTGTATATACGCTTTTGCGCTGGTGCGAAAGGTATCAGCAATGCCGGGTACACTGTCCCGGCTGCCGCGTTGTATGTATACGGCGTAGCTGTAGGCGGAACTGGTTACATGTGCCAGCACGGATTGGATGGACCGGCAATTAGGATCGGTCGTGGTCGTGTCGGCTATAGCGGCTAGGGCTGGATCGCTCACGTCAGCAATGACCTCCTGCAACGCTTTGATTACATTCTCATATTCGTCCAGCAGGGCGCCAACGGCGCCGGTGCGGTATACTTTGTTCATATGCATGCTCCTTACTTCTGGGCTGGAAGATAGGAAAATGTCGTGTGGTAAAGCGCTTTTTCAACGGGAAATCAGGAGGAGCCGGAAAAATAAAACGGCAAGCTGGTGCCCGTAACCAACTTGCCGTTGCTGTGAGGTGTTTGCTGTGATTATTTGAGCGTTGCCAGTACTTCGTCCAGGTTGCCCAATGCCAGGGTAAATCCTTCTTTGAAGCCCATCTTAATAATGTTTTCCAGGTCTTCCAGCTTATTATAGGTAATATGACAGGTTACCAGTGTTTTGTCGCCTTTAGCCTGAAAGGATACTTCCCAGCGTGATTGAGGGAGACTGGTATTTACGTTGCCGTGTTCGTCTGAAAACCCGTCCAGCCCTATAAATTTCTGCTGGTTGACAATTTGCTGGTAATTGGCAAATGACCAGTGTACTTCGCCCTCCGGGCCAACCATGGCGTATAGCCACTGTCCGCCTTCGCGGAAATCCATGGATTTTGTTCTGGCCTTCCAGGGTTTGGGCGCCCACCACTGATCCAGTAGTTCTTTTTTCGTATAGGCGTCCCATACTAACGGTAAGGCGGCGTCGAATTCCCGCTTTACCGTAATGGCTTTCTTCTCTTTATCCACAGAGAAATCAAATGCTAAATTCGCGTTCATTTTTTTTACGTTTTTATGGTGGACAATACAATATCAAGGGTATTAAATTTTTTCTCCCAGGTAGTCCGGCATTTCTCCAGCCACTCCGCGATGACTGTTAATTTCGTTCCATCTAGGCGGTAATATATCTCCCTGCCGGTTTGTGTTTGCTGTAACAACTGGCATGCCGTAAGGATGCGCAGGTGCCTGGATACGGCCTGTCGCGATATCTCAAAATGCTCCGCAATAGCACCTGGTGTCATGGGCTTTGTGGCAATCAGCAAAAGGATGGCCCGGCGGGTCGGATCTGCTATTGCCTGAAATACATCCCTTCTCATGTAACTAAAATAAAAAAAAGAGCAACCGTTCAGTTGCAAATATATGAAACTAATTGGTTGCGCAAAATTTTTGCGATTTTTTTTAGCGGGCAGGGTGTTAACAGGCGGAAATAAAAACGGGTGTGTCAATCGTAATTGTTGATACACCCGTTTTAAATCTAACCAACCCGCTAGGTCTGCGTTGTTGTCAAAGGTTTATAAGTCGGTAAATTGGTCAGGAAGTCGGTTATTGTTACCATGCAATATACAGAGAAATATTGCCGGTCTCGACACTTGGCAGTCCCTTAATCATAGAAGAAACGCTTTTCTGCGACAACGAGAAACCCACCCGGCGATAAACGGCCACCACGCCGTAGTCAATACCGCCCAGCAGCTTATGCATGGCAAAGGTAGAATGGCCATCCGCCATAATGCGGTGGGCAGACTCGTGGTTTGAAAACATACCGCCTTCTATCAGGGCATTGGTTAGCATCAGCCGGGCGCCGGGTTGCAGGGTAAAGTACAACTGCCAGTGTTGGGCATCCCCGGTATTAGTGGTGTATTGGGAGAGATAACCGTTGAAATAAGGCTGCATTTTACCAATCCTGATCAGCGAATAAGCCGACAAGGTGTTGAGCATAGTGCCGGCACACAATTCCGTGCCGCCAATTACCTCTATGAATCGTTTATATCCCAGCAATTGCTTTTCTGCGGCGATATTTAAATTGAGCAGTACGTCGTTTTTAAGCTGGCTGCTCCAGCCCCTGGGAGTCTGGTATCCAAGTAGGCGGTGCACCGTCGTTTGTGTTTCCTTGCCAAGCGCCCAGGGGCCCATGACACCGGCTACCCACGAAGTTTGAATATTGTATTTGCGCACGGGGTTGGCTGAATGCAGGCTGCGTATGATAAATAGTCCGGCCGAATAGGCATAGTCGCCCGGAGGCGGTACTTCCCGCTTAATGATCCGGGGAGTAAACATCGCCTGCATAAATCCCCAGCCATAAGTATTCACGCTCTCCTGGCCGGCCCGGGGCATCCAGCGGTCAGGTATAGCCCGGGGTAGTTTCCGGGGTGTATAAAACAGGTCGAAACGGGTACCATTCGTGTACGCTTCATCGGTACCATTGCCGGTAATATTGATGCCGTCGTTATCGTCGTACAGCCGGAATAAATAACTATTGTCTTTCGATTGTGCGTTGGCGTTACCCCCTACTACCAGCAGGCAGCTGTATAGTAAAAGGGACAGGATCTTTTTGCTCATCTTGTGCTCTTCAGGACTTCTCAAATATCGTACTTCGGCGACAATAAATAAAGCGCTGTTTGTCGCCCATTTGAATGTTGTTTGTCGTCGGTATACGTAAAAACTCCCGGACTTGATTACTTGGCAAAGGCCGTGGCCGTTGGATTTTACCTATATTCACCGAAAATTTTTCCTATAAAGATGTACAAGATAGCATTTACCGCAGCCAGTTTGTTAGTGCTGCATACTGCCATGGCCCAGCAGGGAGTTCCTCCAAAGAAAGTAACCGTGTTTAAAAATGGTACCGCATTGATTGTTAACGAAGGCACCGTGCCGGTCAACGGAAAACTGGCCACATTACCCGATCCCGGCGCCGTATTGCTGGGAACCTACTGGATTGGCGCCCCCAAAGGCAACACCGTCAAAAGAGTAGATGTAAAAACAGATACCCTGAAAGTACAGGGCGCCATTGGCACTATTCCCCAGATGCTGATGGCCAACACCGGCAAAAAAGTAACATTGTCTTACACCGCAGGCGAACGGGGCGACCGCTCTGTCACCGGCACTATTCTGTCGGTAAGTCCTGCAGCCAACCTGGTGCAGCTTAGAAAAGATGACAACAAAGTAACGGCCCTGCAAACGTCGGCCATTTACCAGGTGGATATGGACAATAGTCCGCTGGCTTTTGCAAAAGACAGTGTTGCCCGGATGGTGGTGATAGAATTGGAAAACAGCGTCAAAGAAACTGCATTGAAGGAGCTATACATGCAGGATGGTTTGAACTGGACTCCTTCCTATCTGTTGAAAATAGCCGACGATAAAACCGCTTACCTGGAGATGAAGGCCACCCTTACCAACCCCGGTAAGCGCATGACCGATGTGGAAACTGAACTGGTAGTGGGCTCGCCGGTATTGTATTTCGGCGCACAACGTGATCCGATGAGTTTCGATTTTGTGCAAATGGGGGTAGATGTTGCGTCTGCGAAGTTTCACATGTCGCAGATGAGCAATAACATCGTGATGATGGAAGGCCGCGTTGCAGCCGAGGAAGCCACCGCTCCGGATGATTTCTCGCAGGAAGGCGAAAAGCAGGGCGATTTCTATATTTATAAGTTAGGCAAAATATCGCTGCCTAAACAGGCTACGGCTACTTTTCCCATTTTCACCGGTACCATTGCCTGCAAAGAAAAATATAGCTGTACAATCCCCGACAACGTAGGCACTTACCAGTCAGGTGCCGACGAAAGTACTGAGGGTGGCGGATTTGCCGATGTATATCATGCCTATGAAATTAAGAACACGCTGAACAAACCATTTACCACAGCGCCCATTATGCTCATGGATCAACAGGGTAACTTCCTCGCGCAAAACCAGTTAAAATACACGCCGGTAGGCGCTGATAATACCATACAGATATCCAAAGCCATCGATATCACTTTACAGAATAAAGAAGAAGAAACGGGGCGGGTAGATAATTTCAAAAAAGTAGGTAAAGTGGTATACGGAAAAGTGACGGTAACTGGTGCCGTGACGATCAATAATTTCCAACAGAAGGATGTTACCGTGAATGTAAAGAAATGCGTAAATGGCGCCGTAGACCCGTTGAGCGATGGTGGTAGTGTAGTAAAGCGCAAAACACAACAGGGAGATAAAAATCCTTATTCTGAAATGAACTGGCAGCTGGCACTGAAAGCAGGAGAGAAGAAAGTAGTGCGGTATAGCTACCAGGTGCTGGTTAATTAAATTTTTTAAAAAGTAGTTGCTTTCCTGGAATTTATCCTTATCTTTAGTGCAGATATCAGGTTCTCCCGGTATCTGCACTTCATACACCACCCCGTCATACACCGCTGTATCCGCACAGCTTCCAGCCTTTATCCGTTCCATAGTTTTTATGATATTTTTATTGACCATTATACAATAATCAACATCTGAATGCTATGAAAAAAAAGGGATTTCTTATCGACATGGACGGCGTTATCTACAAGGGCAGTGAACCCATTCCAGGTGCCGTAGAATTTATTAATGGTCTGAGAGATAAAGGCCTGCCTTTCCTGTTCCTGACAAACAACAGTCAAAAGACCAGCCGCGATGTTTGTTACAAGTTGAATAAGATGGGATTCCGGGTAACGGATGCCGACATCTTTACCTGCGCCATGGCTACTGCGCGCTACCTCGCTTCCAAGAAGGAAAATGGCACCGCCTATGTTATCGGCGAGGGAGGATTGCTCACCGAATTATACAATGCGGGTTATTCTATTGTAGATGATCAGCCCGACTATGTAATTATCGGGGAGGGCAGAACGATTATGCTGGAGTCGGTAGACAAAGCGCTCAATATGATTATGAAGGGCGCTAAACTGATTGCTACCAACCTCGATCCCAACTGCCCCATGGGCGATGGCAAGTACCGCGCAGGATGCGGCGCCATGGTAGCCATGCTGGAAACGGCCAGCGGCATCAAAGCTTTCAGCGTAGGCAAGCCCAGCCCGGTGATGATGCGCATGGCCCGGAAAGCATTACAACTCACTACCGACGAAACGGTGATGATCGGCGATACCATGGGCACCGATATATTAGGCGCAGGATCCATGGGCTTTACGACTATTCTTACGCTTTCGGGTGTGACCAAAGAAGAAGACCTCACGCATTTTGGTTATTCTCCGGACTTCATCATTAAATCAATTAAGGATTTGCTGAACGATGAGCTGTTTGCCCGGGTAGTGGGTAACACTGTGTTGACGGATGTAATGTATTAACAACGGAAACGACATGCTGCCGTCCCCGCACCTGCGGGGGCGGATCGTCATTTTCCATCTGTCCCAATTCTATTTTGCTTTTCCCATTATTTCACTATTTTCCCGGCAACCAATTCATATCTATACGTTATGATCAATGTCAATGGAAAAGCAAAGGAATTAAATACCTATGATGCTATTGTAGTAGGATCGGGTATTTCCGGCGGATGGGCAGCAAAAGAATTATGTGAGAAAGGACTGAAGGTATTGCTGCTTGAAAGAGGAAAACAACTGGAACACATTAAGGATTATACCACCGCCACCAAAGCGCCGTGGGAAGCTACACACCGTGGCAAAATGCCGCTGGACAAGGAAAAAGACCATCCTTACCAGGTGCGCGATCGCCTGTATACCGAGTTCAATGCCGACTACTGGCTGAAAGACAGTGATAGCCCCTACAAAGAAGAAAAGCGTTTCGACTGGATGCGCCCCGACATCGTTGGTGGCCGCTCCATTATGTGGGGCCGCGGATCGCTGCGGCTTAGTGATCTCGACTTTGAAGCCAATGCCAAAGACGGTATCGGTATCGACTGGCCCATACGTTACAAAGACCTGGCGCCCTGGTATGATCATGTGGAAGCTTTTGCAGGTATCAGCGGACAAAAAGAAGGCATCCCGCATTTACCGGATGGCGTATTTCAGCCACCCATGGAAATGAATTGCTTTGAAAAGCAGGTGAAAGGCAGGATAGAAGCCACGTTTCCGGGAAGACATATGACCATTTTCCGCACGGCCAATCTCACGCAACCTATCGGCGACCGTGGAAAATGCCAGTACCGGGATCGCTGCGTCCGGGGATGCCCGTTTGGCGCTTATTTCAGCACGCAATCTTCCACCTTGCCAGCTGCCATGAAAACGGGTAACCTCACCTTACATACCGATGCCATCGTAAACAGTATCATCTATGATGAAGCGAAAGGAAAGGCTACCGGGGTACGGGTGATCGACAAACATACTAAAGAGATGACGGAATATTATGCCCGTATTCTCTTCCTCAATGCTTCTACACTGGGTAGCACCTTCCTGCTGATGAACTCCGTATCCAACCGTTTCCCCAATGGATTGGGCAACGATAGCGGAGTGCTGGGGCACTACCTGATGGACCATCATTTTCATGCAGGCGCCAGCGGTACGTCCGATGATTTTGCCGATAAATATTATTTCGGGCAGCGTCCCGCTGGATTTTATATTCCCCGCTTCGCGAATGTGGGCGCCGATAAACGTGCTTACCTGCGCGGCTTCGGTTACACTGGCTATAGCAGTCGCAGTGGATGGGCGAGGGGCATCGCAGAACTGGGCATCGGCAATAGCTTCAAAGATTATTTATCAGCACCCGGTCCCTGGCAAATGGGACTGATGGGCTTTGGCGAATGCCTTCCCTATGAAGAAAACCAGGTGGCCCTCGATCACAGCGTTAAAGACGCCTGGGGGCAGCCAGTGCTGAAGTTCAACTGCGAATTCAAAGACAATGAACGGCAGATGCGCAAAGACATGGACCAGGAGGCGGTAGCCATGCTGGAAGCAGCAGGACTGAAAAATGTGCAGCCATTCAACCGCGATTCTTATCCCGGTATGGCCATCCATGAAATGGGCACAGCGCGCATGGGAAGGGATCCCCGCACGTCCGTGCTGAATGAATGGAACCAGGTACACGCCGTGAAGAACGTGTTTGTAACTGATGGCGCCTGTATGACCTCTTCCGCCTGCCAGAATCCTTCCCTGACTTATATGGCTATCACGGCAAGAGCCGCCGACTATGCGGTGAAAGCCCTGAAGCGGCAGGACCTGTAACGCTTTTTTGATGGATTAACAGGATTTGTATACATTGCCCCGGCACAGATTGGCGGGTAATTATTTACCGCCGATTTGCGCTTAATAAAAAACAGCATGGAAATAAAAGATTTGTCGCCACAACCGCTGTGGAAATATTTTGCCGACCTCAATGCCGTGCCCAGGGCTTCCAAAAAGGAAGAACGGGTAATCGCCTTCATCGAAGATTTTGGTAAAAGCCTGGGCCTCGATACCCGGAAAGATGCCACCGGAAATGTGGTGATCCGCAAGCCAGCTACGCCCGGGATGGAGAACCGGCAAACGGTGATCCTCCAGTCGCACCTGGATATGGTACACCAGAAAAATAACGACACTGTATTCAATTTCGACACCCAGGGCATCGACATGTACGTAGACGGCGATTGGGTGAAAGCGCGCGGCACTACGCTCGGCGCTGATAACGGCATCGGCGTAGCGGCGATCATGTCGGTGCTGGCTGATAAAACCATTGCGCATCCGGCACTGGAAGCCATGTTTACCATCGATGAAGAAACCGGGATGACGGGCGCCAAGCAACTCGATCCCGCCAATTTCTCCGGCACTATTTTACTGAACCTGGATACTGAAGAGGAAGATGAACTGACGATTGGTTGCGCCGGTGGACTCGATACCAATACCAAAGGACTTTACCAGGAGGTACCCACACCTGCCCGCGCAGAAGGTTTCGACATTACCATCAAAGGCCTGCTGGGCGGTCACTCCGGCATGGACATTCATAAAGGCCGGGGCAATGCCAATAAGCTGATGAATCGCCTGTTGTATAAGGCCAAACAATTGTTCGATATACAACTGGCCAGCCTGGATGGAGGCAGCCTGCGCAACGCTATTCCGCGCGAATCCACTGCTACCATCGTAGTGCCGGAAACGGATAGCCGTTTGTTCACCGCCTTCGTACAGGATTTTGCGGCAACGCTCAAAGAAGAATACAAGGCGATAGAACCCGGGCTGACATTGGAGCTAAAGCCAGTAGCGCCGCCGCCTGTGATCATAGATCCGGCGTATTTTATGCAATTACTGCAGGCCATATACGCCACCCACAACGGTGTATTCCGGATGAGTCCTGATATCGCTGACCTGGTGGAAGCCTCTTCCAACCTGGCCAGGGTCATCGCCAGGAATGGTGTTTTTACTACGCAGTCGCTGCAACGCAGCAGCGTAGCCAGCACCAAGGAAGATGTGGCCTTTGCGGTACGCGCGGCATTCGAAAATATCCATGCGGAAGTAGTGCAGGACGGAGAATATCCCGGCTGGCGGCCAGATGCCGATTCAGCCATCCTGCGCTTATTGCTCGATTTGTATAAAGATCATTTTGAACATACGCCTAAAGTGGGCGCTTGTCACGCGGGACTGGAATGCGGTATTTTAGGCGCGCATTTCAAGGGCAAGCTCGACATGATTTCTTTTGGCCCCACTATCCGCGGAGCGCATTCCCCGGATGAAAGAGTACAGGTCTCTTCTGTAGGCCGGTTCTATAATTATTTGCTGCATATCCTCCGGGAAATACCGGCGAAGTAATTGTTAAAATAATTACAAATCAGGGTGTGTCAGTAGCTGGTATACCCTGTTTCTTTTCTGAGAAGATTATATAGTTTACCTTTCCTGAGACAAACTTCAGAACAATGGCGATTAACTTACAAAAAGGACAACGAATTGATATCGGTCTTTCCCGTATCAGTGTGGGTTTAGGCTGGCATCCCAACGAAGGCACCGGGTATGATTTCGACCTCGATGCATCTGCTTTTATGATTGATGAAAACAGACTAATTCTCCAGGAAGAATACTTTATTTTCTACGGCAATACCGATTCACCTGATGGCGCTTTGCACCATACCGGCGATGACCCTACCGGTGGTAATAGCGCGGTGGGAGATGATGAAGTGATCCAGGTAGACCTCTCCAAAGTAAATCCCAGGGTAAAGGAAATCCTGTTTGTAGTGACTATCCATGATGCATTTAACCGTAAGCAAAACTACGGACAGGTGCGTGATTCCTATATCCGCATTGTAGACGATGCCAACGGGCAGGAAATCGCTAAATACGAGCTGGGAGAAGATTTCTCTATCGAAACAGGCGTTGAATTCGGTCGACTGTATGTGAAAGATGGTAAGTGGAAATTTGAAGCTTCCGGTAAAGGTTATAAAGAAGACCTGGCGTTCTTCCTCTCCAAATATTTTAAAGGTCAGATCATTAAATAAACATCACATATGGCTATCAATTTAGTGAAAGGTCAAACGATCGACCTTCGTAAAAACGACTCCGGAGAAGAATTTGATCTATCTACCGTTACCATCGGGTTGGGCTGGGATGTAAGACAAAAGAAAAAGGATGATGGCTTTTTCGGCAAGCTGTTTGGCGGCGCGCAGAAAGAAGAAGAATATGACCTGGATGCAGTAGCGTTGCTGCTCGACAACAATGGAAAAGTAGCTAACCTGGGCCGCACTGTGCAAACCCGCGATGGCAGAAGCATGGGCCTCTTTGAAGGGGATGTGGTGTTCTTCAATTCTATGAAACATCCGTCTGGTCATATCTGGCTTACCGGTGATAACCGTACCGGCGCCGGCGATGGCGATGATGAGCAGATTATCATCAAGCTCAATGAACTGGATAACCGGTATCAGAAAATATTATTCATGGTCACCATCTACCAGGGCCGCCAGAACAACCAGCACTTTGGTATGATAGAAAATGCCTTTATCCGTGCGGTAGACAGAAAAGGGAAGGAGATTGCCAAGTACAGCCTGTCGGGCGACAGTACCTACAACGGCATGTGCTCTATGACCTTTGCAGAGATCTATCGCAAAGATGGCGCCTGGAAATTCAGGGCAATTGGTACACCACATCAATCTGATAGTTTCATTGATGAACTGAAGAAGTTGACCTATTCCTGATGTTAAACCGTTAACCCCTTTCTGTAGCAAACACTTAATTCTGTATTGTATGAGAAGACTGCCCGTGTATCTTTTGCTGGATACCTCTGGCTCTATGAGCGGAGAGCCCATAGAAGCCGTGAAAAATGGGGTGCAGGTAATGATCAGTTCATTGCGGCAAAACCCGCAGGCCATTGAAACTGCCTTTATCAGTGTCATCACTTTTGATAGTACCGCCCGGCAGGCGGTACCACTTACCGATCTATCTTCCTTCCAGGTGCCCGATATTCGGGCTTCCGGTACTACGGCTATGGGAGAAGCGCTGCAGCTGTTAGCCAGCTGTATAGACCGGGAAGTAGCACAAACCACCACCGAACGAAAAGGCGATTGGAAGCCGCTGGTATTCATTATGACAGACGGTATCCCTACCGACAACTGGCAAGGTGGCCTGGCTGCCTATAAGCAACGCAAAACAGCATATACCGTGGCCTGTGCTGCCGGCAACGGGGCCGATTCCGCTGTGCTGAAACAGGTTACCGACAATGTGGTAAAGCTCGATACTGCTGACAGCCACAGCATCTCCAAATTTTTTGCCTGGGTAACCGCCTCTATCGGTGTCAGCTCTACGAAAATAGAACACTCCGGCAAAGAACTCACCGGCCTGGACGAATTACCACCTCCTCCGGCTGAATTGAATATTGTGGTATAAGCATTAAAATTTAACCATGCGAAGACTACCCGTATATTTTTTATTAGATACCTCGGGTTCTATGTTTGGAGAACCCATTCAGGCACTCAACAATGCGCTGAGCGGTATGGTGAACACCCTGCGCATGGATGCGCAGGCACTGGACTCCCTGTGGCTCAGCATCATCACGTTCGACCGTGATGTAAAAGAGTTGATGCCGCTCACTGAACTGGTCAGCTTCCAGTTGCCCGAAATTACCTGCCCGCAAAGTGGTCCTACCCACACCGGCAGCGGCCTTGAATTCCTGCACGCCCGCGTGAGCGCCGATGTGCGTAAAGGAACGCCCACGCAGAAAGGCGACTGGCGCCCATTGCTGTTTATTTTTACCGACGGCAAGCCCTCCGACCTGCAACTGTATCGCAGCATGATTCCTAAGATAAAGGAGCTCAACTTTGCCGCCATCGTAGGTTGTGCAGCCGGTAAAGCGGCCGACAATGAAATGCTGCGCGAGCTGGCGGATACGGTCGTACACCTGGACACAGCCGACAGCGCCACCCTGAAACAGTTTTTTAAATGGGTGTCCGATACCATAGAACAAGGCAACAAAAGTATGGGCACTACCTCACAGGTAGTACTGCCACCACCTCCCCAGGAAGTGAATTTAATTATCTGATAACCCCCAGGCATGAACGTAAAATTGATAGGGCACGACTTTAAGTGTCTGCAGGTAGAGTTAGACCCACAGGAGAAATTCTATTGCGAAAAAGGTGCATTGATTTATTATGAGGAAGGTATCCAATCTACCATCAATGTATTTGATAAAGGAGTAGCCGGATTAATCAAAAGAAAGTTAACCGGCGAAAGCATTTTCCAGGTAGCGCTCAGCAATGCGCATCCACAGACAAGAAAACTCGTGGTGGCGGGCAAAGTAGGACTGTTGCCCATTAACCTGAAACAATTGCCGGGAGGCATTATCTGTCGCGCCGGCGTATACGTGGCCTCGTCCGACAAAGTAGATATTGATGTGAAAATGAACCTGACTTCCCTCATAGGAGGCACTGGTTTGATCATGCAAAAGTTAACCGGCTTTTGTACCGTATTTATAGATGTGATAGGTACGCCTATCACGCTGGATCTGGCGCCTGGACAAACGGTGTTTGTAGATGAAAAAAGTTTTATCTGCATGCATGCTGACATGCAAAACCGGATGTCGTCGCATTTTTCCGGAAATAATATGCTGGGAGGAGAGGGGATTACCATGTTGAAGATCACCGGCCCTGGCACCGTTTACGTCACTTCTGTAAATTTTGGATAATGAGAAGACTACCTATTTATTTTTTGATAGATGTTTCTGAATCCATGGTGGGAGAGCCTATCCAGCAGGTAGAAGAGGGATTGTCGACCGTCATCCAGGCGTTGAAAGCAGACCCCTATGCGATTGAAACAGTGTGGGTATCTATCCTGGTATTTGCCGGACAGGCGAAAACACTGGTGCCTTTACAGGAGATCATCCAATTTTATCCGCCCCGTTTTCCGGTAGGCGGCGGCACTTCCCTGAGCAGGGGCTTGGGACAGCTGATGATGGAGCTCCGGAAAAACCAGGTAAAAACTACTTACGAGAAGAAAGGCGACTGGAAGCCGATCGTCTTTCTATTTACCGATGGAGTGCCTACCGACGATACCCGCCCGGCTATTGCCGAGTGGAAACAAAACTGGCAACGCACTGTCAACATGGTGGCAGTGTCTTTTGGTAATGAGGCCGACCTGAGTTTACTGAAGGAGTTGACCGAAAATGTATTGCATTTTAAAAATACCAGTACTGCCGCTTATCAGGAGTTCTTTAAATGGGTAACAGATTCCGTTAAAACCAGCAGCCAGAGCGTGGAAAACAATGCTTCCGGCTTTGAGCTGGCCCGTATACTGGAAGATGATACCCTCACAAAAGTAGATACCACCCACTCCCTGCCCTCTATGCAGGGAGTGGACAGCAATTATGCCGTGGTAGCCGGCAAATGTCAAAATACCGGCCGCGCTTATTTGATGAAGTACCGTAGATCGGTAGAAGAAGCCGAAATTTATGGGCTGAGCCTGGACCGCCTGTCGTACCGCCTCGTAGGGGCGTTCCCGTTAGATGCTTCATACGATGAGCTGTCGGATCACAGCAGTGGCCCGGTGCGCATCAACAGCGATGAGCTGATCGGTAATCCCACCTGTCCCTGTTGCGGCAATCAAACTGCCTTCGCCATGTGCGGTTGCGGTCAGATTCATTGCATCGGTACAGAAACGGTGAGCAGCTGCCCGGGTTGTGGCAGTCGCAATACCTATGGCATCAGCGATGGTGGGTTTGATGTAAACCGAGCGCAGGGCTAATATAAGAGTTGTATGGAAAAATCATTTATCCGGGAGCTCTTCCACGCGCAGCAGATCGATATCAGCAACCGGGAGCAATTATTTGAGGCCTTTGTACAAGAGGAGGAAAACCTGCACCGGGTAAAACAAATATTGAAAAATCAACAGTTCCTTATGGACACATGGCAGTTAAAAAGCAGGCTGGCGGATATTCAGCAGCAAACCGTTGTGATTCCCAATGCCACTGTGGGCAAGGTATATGAAGCCAGGCTTGATTTTCAGCAACTCAACTGGACAGATTTTGCCGCCTTTTCCATAACAGGACTGGAGGCCGTGGGCTTGCAGTTCGATAGCACCACTTCGGTAATCAGCGGTACACCCACTCAAAATGGCGATTGGCGCCTAAAGTTCAGTTACCGTCTCCAGGGAGAGCCGGAAGAAACGGCGTTGCACGAAAAACTGGTGGCACTCATCGTAAATCCCGACCCCAGATCGCTGTGGAAGAACATCAGCAGCGATAATACTGCGCCATTCTGGCGGGAAGATAATGCGTCGGCATCGGCAGTATTGGGCGATAAACGGCTGGTAGTGGCCTCCCGGCGGGGACGTTCGCATGCCAATACCGGCGGGTTCCGTGACGATGATTTCGCGTTCCGGTATTTCCCCGATACCGGCTGGACGGTGCTGGCCGTGTCTGATGGCGCCGGCAGTGCTCCACTGGCCCGGGAAGGGGCCCGCATGGCCTGCGCTCATATCGTGGAATATTTTGAACAACATTTTACCAATGCGGCATTGGCGCCATTCGACGCCGTCCTGGCAGAACATGCAGCCAATCCCAGTGAAACAACGGAAAAGCAACTTACCCGCTTCGTATACGAACAGCTGGGAAAAGCTGCCTTTACCACTCATAAAAAAATCGCGGAATTTGCGCATAACCAGCAAGTTCCTGTTAAAGATTTTCATGCGACCCTTATATTTGCACTACTGAAAAAGTATCCTTGTGGCTATGTTATCATGAGTTTTGGGGTGGGCGACTGCCCCATTGGCTTGTTAAATAAGGATTTGTCGGCTATCACCCTGATGAACCGCCTGGATGTAGGAGCGTTTGGAGGAGGAACCAGGTTCATCACGATGCCGGAAATCTTTAAAAGTGATACATTTGCTACCCGCTTCGGTTTTAAGCTGGTACCAGACTTTTCCTACCTGATGCTCATGACAGACGGTATTTATGATCCTAAGTTTGAAGTAGAAGCCAACCTGGAGAAAGTTAGTGCCTGGAAAGCACTGCTGGCCGACCTGGGGGGAGAAAATAAAGAGAATGCCATCGTGGAACTGGATACGTATCCTCCGGCTGTAGCGCAACAACTATCTGGCTGGATGGACTTCTGGAGTCCCGGTAATCACGACGACCGGACTTTAATGATTATCAGTTAACCTACATGTGCCGGTAATGCAAGCTATATGAACACAAAAACAGTCACCTCCACCATTCACACAGGAAAAACTTATCAATACGTTGATAATGGGCAACCTATGCGCGGCGGGATGAAAGACGTATACTTCAGCCCGGACAAATCCTATGTAGTGGCATTTTACCGGGATATGCCCGATTATAATGCCAAAGAAAGGTTGAAAAAGATTGTGACTGACTATCACAATAGCTTCTTTAACCGCGAGGGCGGCAGCTACTATAAAGCCCTCTATTGCTGGCCTACCGACATGATCGCCACCGATAAGCAGGTAGGGCTCATTGTTCCCTGCTATCCCGGCCATTTTTTCTTTAAGAAGGGATATGCCGCCAACGATCTTATTAAAGGGAAAGAGAAAGAAGGAAAGTGGTTTGCTTCTCCCAAATTCCGCAATAAGCAATTTGCCTTACGGCTCGATGAAACAGAACTGGGCAACTGGCTCAGCTATTACCAAGTATGCGTAAATATAGTCCGTGGCGTAAAGCGCCTGCATGCCGCAGGCCTGGCGCATTCGGATCTCTCCTATAAAAATGTGCTGGTAGATCCTGTTACCAAATCCGCTGCTATTATTGATATCGACGGATTGGTAGTACCGGGCCTGTACCCGCCCGATGTTATCGGCACCGCCGATTTCATTGCGCCGGAAGTATTGGCTACCAAACACCTGGATGTGAAAGACCCGGGCAGGAAACTGCCCAATCGCACTACCGACCTGCACGCACTGGCAGTGATGATTTACATGTATCTCCTGTACCGCCATCCCCTCAAAGGAGGAAAAGTACACGACCTGGATACAGAAAAAGATGACCTGCTGTCGATGGGAGAAAAGGCGCTGTTTATAGAGCACCCGGCAGATGCGTCTAACCGGCCCAAAGTGCAGCACCTCAATCCCAAAGAACTGCCCTGGGCGGATGTCACTAAAATACCATATACGATTACAGGGCCTTACCTGAAAGAGCTGTTTCACCAGGCATTCGTAACAGGGTTACATGATCCAGCCCAGCGCCCACCCGCCGATATGTGGGAACAGGCGCTGCTGAAAACGACCGACCTTATGCAGCCTTGCAGCAACCCGGCCTGCGAACAGCAATGGTACGTGTTCGACAATACGGTTTCACCCAAATGCCCGTTCTGCGGTACGCCGCATAAAGGCCCCCTGCCGGTATTAGATCTCTATTACGAGTTTAAACCTACGGTGTGGAGGCCCGAAAATCACCGGTTGATGGTTTACCACAACCAATACCTGTTTCAATGGCATGTGAACCGCAATGTGATCCGCAACGAGCGGCTCAGCGCAGAACAAAAGGTGCCGGTGGGCTACTTTACTTTTTACCAGGGCAAATGGGTACTGGTAAACCAGCAATTACCGGCCCTGAAAGACCTCACGGAAGACAAGGAAATTCCTGTGGGCAGCATGGTAGAATTAACAGACGGGAAAAAACTGTTATTGTCCCGGGAGGAGGGAGGACGAGTCGTAATTATTACAATGGCCAATCAATAAAACCTATATAAAAAAACAAACAGCGATGAATGAATTAATCCAACACATTATTGACAATCCCATACCTTCCCTGATCATAGTAGGGAACCTTGTGATCATCGAAAGCCTGTTGTCAGTAGATAATGCAGCCGTATTAGCTACGATGGTAATGGATTTGCCGGAGAAACAACGTGACAGAGCCCTGAAATATGGTATTTTGGGCGCTTACCTGTTCCGCGGTTTAGCAATGCTGTTCGCTTCCTTCCTCATTAAAATCTGGTGGCTGAAACCATTGGGCGGTCTGTACCTGTTATACCTGGTATACGGCTGGTGGAGAGACAAAAAAGCAAAAGAGGCTTCCAATGGTGAAGAAGAGGAAGAAAGTATTGATAAATCTGAGAAATGGCTATATAAGGTGACCGTGGGCGCTATCGGGCCTTTCTGGGCTACAGTAGCCCTGGTAGAGCTCATGGACATGGCCTTTTCCATCGATAATATTTTTGCGGCGGTAGCCTTTACCGATAATATCATCCTGGTATGCCTCGGCGTATTTATTGGTATCCTGGCCATGCGTTTTGTAGCGCAGGCGTTCGTAAAACTGATGACGAAATTTGCGTTCCTGGAAGCAGCCGCCTTTATCGTGATCGGTATCCTGGGTATAAAACTGACCTTATCTATCTACGAACATTTCTTCCCGGAGTCCGGACTGACACACTTCCTGGAAAGTTCGCAAGCAGATATTATGACCTCCATCTTAACGGTGGGTATTTTTATTGTACCGATTATTACCTCAGCCCTGCTGAACGTGCCTAAGCGCAATACTTCCACTGAGCTGGAAAAGAAATAAAACAGGATTTGCACCAGTCTCCGGATTGGTGCAATTCTTTTATCAGATAGCGTCGGTATTCAGCATCGTCCTTAAAATATTCGTTTGCACATCGAAGTTGCCGATATTTTGCAGGAAATTTACATCCCCGATTTTTTCGCAATATTCTTCCAGCACCCCTTTTACGTTGTCCGGTATGGCCACTTTCAGGATATTGGCCCGGCTCATCAACTGATCATTTTTATCGGTTAACTCCTGTATCAGTTTTGCCTTTTTAGAAAGGGTATTGGTCCAGTCGATATCTTTTACCTGGGAAGGATCACAAAAGAGAAAGAGATTTTTGGAAGGATAATAAATGAAGAATTTATCTTCTGTCGTAAATTTATAAATCTCTACTACCACGTTCCCCGCTTTCAGTCCGTAGAAAAATTCGTTGCGGAAATCCGTCTTACAAAGCCATCCCATCAGCTTTTTCTGGATAATGGCATAGTTGTTCCGATACACTTCTTCGGGGTTAAAGCTCGTCAATGTTTGTAGTGTTTCCGGGGAAATATCAAAATAAAAATCCTGGGAAAAGCGTGCGCTAAAGGCATTGATATTTTTGGAGAAAGGATAGTCTTCAGAGCCATCGGAGAGCACCTGGTATAATTTCCGGAGAGACAGGTTAATTTTAAGTGCCTGTTTTTGTTTGTCCAGGTTAAAATTCTTTTCCGAAAAAACAGCATCGTTGATTTTGTCGATCAACTCTTTATTGATCTGTATTTCATCAAAGATAAGGCTCACATTCCGCTCGTTGCTGGTCTTAATTTTCTTCAGCAATTCAATGGCAGTGGCGGTGTATTGCAGGTGAAAGAGTTCCAGCTTATTGATATCGAGTTCCGGGTTTGTTTCGAATAATTTATGGACAACCTGGCTTCGGAGGTATATTTTGTAAATAATCTCCTCTTCAAAAAAAGCGGACAGCAATTGTAGTTTGCTGATGGTTTTATTTGAGTCATTTAATATTCTTGCCAGGTTATCCTCCATCACTTTATCTCAATTAGCTAACGTTAGTTACGTTTTTCTTCAGTTCTGTTTCCAGGTTTTGCAGTTCACCATTCAGTACTTTGCGGTTTTCAGCGCCCTGGTCATGAATTCTTTTCACTTCATGCAAGGTTTCTATCAACGACTGGGTAGTACGTTTCAGGGTGTCGATCGATACGACAGTTTTTTCATTTTCTTTCGCTACCTCGATACTGTTTTGTTTCAGCAGGTCGGCATTCTTCTGTAAAATGGTATTGGTCGTATCTGAAATCTTGCGCTGCATTTCTACGTTGGCTTTCTGTCTTTGCAGGGCCACCGCAATGGTCAGCTGGTTTTTCCATACCGGGATGGTAGTGGAAATAATAGACTGTGCTTTTTCAGCGATCGAGGTATTATTGTTTTGTACCAGTCTGATCTGTGCCAGCGATTGCAGCATGATAAAACGTACTACTTTCATATCGGCCAGGCGCTTGTCCAAACGGCTGATGAATTCCCGCAGGTCGGCAATTTCATAGTCGTTGTAGTTAGCGGCATTCACTTCCATCTGGGCCAGCTTCTCATTCAGCTCGTTGAATTTCAGCTGACCGGAAATGATCAGGTCTTCCATCTGTTTGATATAGTTCACGTTGCTGTCGAACATCGTTTGCAGGGAACTGTTATCTTTCAGGGAGTTAATACGACCTGCTTTTATTTTGTTGGTGATCTTGTCGATATTGGCAATAACGGTATCATATTTCTGGAAAAGCTTTTGTGCGTCGAACACAATCTTTTTCAGGAAAGGCACCTTAGACAGGAAGCTTTTTAAGCCGCCCTGGTTCAGTTCATCAACGTCAATATAGTTTAATTCCGAGAGCAGGTCGTTGATTAAACCGCCTACTTCGCCGGAATTGTAGGTACGTACAGAGGTGAGAAACTCGTTACTGTACCTTTCCATGGAATTTTGTACCTCGGTACCGTAATTCAGGATGGAGTTGACATCCGTAATGACCAGCGACTTATTCAGTTCTGAATATTTTTGCGCATCCTGCGGCGTAATCTGGGATAAGTCAGCGTTGCCGTCTTTATCCAACCGCACTGCGGGTAAGGTCTGGTCTGTAACATTTGGGTTTACTTCCATAAGGTATCTGATTATATAGTGATGATGACTTTACAATAAGTGATCAGAAAATGCAGGGACTACAGGTAGTTCATGGCTACGGTGTTTACCGTTTCCTGGAGCTTCTTATCCCTGGTAGGTTCGCCGATAGCATTGAATTTCCATTCGCCGTTCTTTTTGTAAAACACGCCCATCACCATGGATACGTGACCGGCAAAGCCCGGACCGCTGGCAATATCATATGTAGCGAATACTTCGTTTACCCGGGAAGGCGTGCCTTCGTAAATACGGATAGACGCAAATGGAATGGTGCCGAAATCGTGGCCACGGAAGCTGTTGAGCACAAACGCCACATAGTTGGTGCTGGTATTCAGTCGGGAGAAATCAACCGTAATCACTTCATTATCCAGTCCGTCGTTGCCGTTCAAATCGCCGGTGAGGTCATCGCCGCTATGCATGATAGAATTATCTTTTGAGCGAAGGTTACCGAAGTATACTACTTCCAGCAGTTGTTTCTGTTCGTTGAACAGGGCGCAGCTACCATCCAGGTCTACCGCTTCCTTGGTTTTGGATAAACCAAAGAGGCCTTTCTTTTCGATAGCGCCCCAGTTGATACCTACACAGATGTGTTGCAGCTTGGCGCCATTGCTTTTTTCGAGGTTAATACGCTGACCTTTCTGAAGATTAATTGCCATAAGGATATAGTAATTTTAAATAGATTAATTGTATTTGTTAAGATAATCCTGGAGTCCGCCTTTCATGCCTACGCCTACGGCTTCAAACTTCCATTCATCGTTACGTTTATAGATGCGGCCAAATTCTACGGCTGTTTCAATAGAAAAATCTTCTTCCAGCTCATATTTCAGGATCACTTCGTTAGTTACGGGGTCGAACACACGCACATAGGAGTTCCTTACCTGTCCGAAGTTCTGGCGACGGCTTTCGGCTTCATGAATGGTTACTACCACGCATACTTCCGTTACCCGGGGATCCATTTTGGAAAGGTCAATTTTGATCTGCTCATCATCGCCGGCGCCTTCACCGGTGAGGTTGTCGCCGGTATGTTCTACACCGCCATCGGGGGAAACCAGGTTATTATAAAAAACAAAGTGCTGATCAGACAATAATTTTCTGTTCTCACCCATGATAAAAATGGAGGCATCGAGGTCGAAGCTGGTGCCGGTAGTAGATGCGTTGGCATCCCATCCTAATCCTATGGTGAATTTAGGCGCATTGATCGCCTGCCGCTGTCCCTTTTGCAAATTAATTGCCATGTTGTACGCTTTTATGTTTACTGTTGAATAAGTAATTGCTGATAAAGTTAAGGTTTTTCTGGTAGGCTTCAATCGTATGATAGCCATTGCCCAGCGCCATATTATACAAAAGATTTATGAATTTATCCGATTGATTTTGCAGGAAAATACAAAAAGATTCGTAGTCATAGTTCAATATGTACTTCACCAGGCGGGTGTTGATAAAGAATTGTTCCTGCTGGATAATCTTTTCCAGGTGGAAAATCGACTTCACAAAATGATAGTTGAGATAATTCTCAATATTGGGATGGATGTTCCTATTCTGCAATTCGGCATAATACAGCAGGTAAATGTCATTCGTCAGATCGTAGGTATCCACCATTTTGAGGATCATTTTTTCATGTCCGCCGGTAATCCTGATATCGTCGAGGAAGAGGATTTTCTTCCCCTCCAGGAAAGCCTTGTCGATATGAAAACTATCGTTGCCGATCAGTTTCAGTCGCTGTGCCGCATCCAGCTCCCCGTAATCCTCTTTATAGGTAATGGTGCGGTGTACCTTGGTTTCCTGTAATACCGGGTGTCCATGCTGCGCCAGCCAGCGATTGAGCCGAAAAACGAAATGGTTTTTCATCGCAAAGGTGGCGGTAGGAATAAAAGAGTAGGGGCTGGATACTACTACCAGCTGGGGTACCGGGCCATTTTCCAGGTGTGCCTTGATAAACCCTTCCGCCAGGCCTATGCCAAAGCGTTCTGCCACTTCATCGTCTCCAAACTTGAAACGGCTGTAGTCATCAGGGCAAAATCCGAAATTGCCGGTATCGGTAATTTTGTGCAATGAATAAGTAGTCGTCATCAGTTAAGCAAGGTTGAAATACATTGATGATTAGAATTGATCAGCAGCGAAGCAATGCCCATGGCATCCGCGCCTAGTATATCCGCTTTTTTGTTGTCGCCAATATGAATGATATCAGCTAAGTCAGCCGGTTGCTGCCTGCTGGCGGCCACGGTATCCAGCATGAGCCGGAACAATGCCGCATTGGGTTTAGACATACCTACTTCGTCGGAATACAACTGGAAATCGAGATAGGGCGACAGTTCCAGTTGTTGCAGTACTTTACGCAGCGTGCTCCCCTTGATGAAAGCCGTATTGCTCAACAGGCTCACCGTCGTATCCGGGTTTTGTTTTAACTGCCGCAGTACCTTCACGGTTTGCGAACAATAAACCACTGGTAAGTACCGCAGCACCAGGCTTTCCATTTCCTGGTAAAGCGCCGGCAGATCAATGTTGTCGAACGTATGACTGAAATCGTTGAGCTCATTGATCACCATCAGGTACATTTCCTCCGCGTCGATATTGCCACCAGTTTTTTCATTGATGGCATTACACATCAGGTCTACCTTCCGGAAAATCTGGCCCACCTCTGCCTCCGGCTTCTGCAGCGGGTTGAAGTGGGTATAAAAAAAACGCGTCCGCTCCTGTTTGAATAAAGGATTGGATTTGATGAGTGTTAACCAGAGGTCAAAAGAATAATGTTGGTATTGATTCATGTATTTTTCCAGCTTTATGATCTGGTGTTGCCCCATGCTTCTACTGTTTCAGGGTTAACCCGTGGCATCATGTTATTAGTTGGGCTATCTTGTAAGCCTGTTTTCATCGTTTTGAACTAAGTATAGTTGGTCGCTTATTATCAAAAAGCCTGCCGATCGTTAGTTCCACTTGTCTAATTTAGCATATAATCCTGCATTCCGCATGAATTTTTTTGCGAATTAAAGGATTAGTAATATGGCGGTTTTTTCGGTAAAAATCATCCTGGGTTAAGATGTTTATCTTATTGTTAATCAGTTTTTTAAGAGATGGTATTGCCATGTTTTCTCGCTATCACTGATCCTTATAAACAGTTGTTGTGATTAATATCACCTGTGTCTTTTCTCAGGAATCCGTACTGACATTGTCCCAGTCCTGGTTCAGGTAGCGGATCAACCAGTTCAGGGCATAATGACGTTCCATCACTACATCGCTGATCAGGTTTCCGGGCATCGGCGCATTACTTAAACGTGCATCTACACAGGCCCACTCATATCTCAAAATCAGGTCGGCCTGTTGAAGGATTTCTTTCTTGCTTCTCAGCTTTGCCTTACTCCGGAAATCCGCTTCAGATGTACTGATGATATGATGTAGATCTTCCGCCACATTACAAGGTGCAGAGGGATACGACAGACTGTCGATATACCCCAATGCCCAGAGCATCACATGTGCGCCTTCTGCTCTCCAGTTGGCATCCGTCATATCCTGGCTGGTGGGGTTTGTCGATGTTACGAACGCAGTTTCTTTGTCGCTCAGTTTTTCCAACACCCGGTAACGGTTGCTGAAATCATCGAGTACTTCTTTAGCGGGCTGCTCACTTTTCAGTTCCATGAAACATAGTGCAATGGCCCGGTCTACCATTTCGTCTTTGCTGCGGAGGCTGACTTCATTTTCCGGCATGGTGAACAGGGCGCGTGGATTTTTATAAACGGGGATACCATGAGCGGTGCAGATCTTTTCGGAAGCGGTGCGCCTGGCCTGTTGATCGGGAGTTGGGTCGATGTCTTCTACCGGTACGCTCGCCGAAGGAAAGGCGCCGTTACTGGCTGCAACTGACGTAGTATCGGCATTGTCTTTTTCTTTGGTGGTCCGCTGGCTTTGTCCGCAGGCTGCTATCATCGTAACTGCGCCGGCGACAACAACTATTTTTGCTCGATTCATACAGTAGGTTAAAGCGTAAATATACATTTTGTTGAAAGAATTAGCACAGCCGGTACTTGCAATTCTATTGCCGGCACTGTATCTTACGAATCTGGATAATGAAAAACTAAGGAAATTATGTCTGAAACAGCAAAACGTTTACGCGTGTTAGTAGTAGGCTGCGGTAACATGGGGGCATCCCATGCAACGGCCTACCATACGTTGGATGGCTTTGACATCTGCGGTCTTGTCTCTACCGGAACAAGTAAAGAAGTACTTAACAACAGCCTGGGAGGAGGCTATGCTTTGTTCAACGACTATGAAGCGGCACTGGCAGCTACCCGCCCGGATGCTGTTTGCATATCCACTTACCCCGACACACATGAAAACTTTGCGATCACCGCTTTTGAAAATGGTTGTCATGTATTCATAGAAAAACCACTGGCCGATACGGTCGAAGGGGCAGAACGTGTGGCTGCCGCCGCCCGCAAAGCAGGCAAAAAACTGGTGGTTGGCTATATCTTACGGCACCACCCTTCCTGGGAAAAGTTCGTGGAGCTCTCACACCAGTTGGGCAAGCCCCTGGTAATGCGGATGAACCTCAACCAGCAAAGCCACGGTAACATGTGGCAGGTACATCGCAACCTGCTCAAAAGCCTGAGCCCCATCGTAGATTGCGGCGTACATTATATTGATGTCATGTGCCAGATGACCCGCTCTAAACCGTTGCAGGTAAGCGCTATCGGCGCCCGCCTGTCTAACGAGGTGGCAGATGGCAATTATAACTACGGCCAGTTACAGATACGTTTCGAAGACGGCTCTGTGGGTTGGTATGAAGCCGGCTGGGGGCCTATGATGAGCCAAACCGCCTTCTTTGTGAAGGATGTGATTGGGCCTGAAGGCTCCGTATCTATTGTGGCAAAAGAAGCGGGGAGCAGTGGTAACTCAGATAACGTGGCCGCACATACGAAAACAGAGTCACTGCGTTTCCACCATGCCGCCCTGGATGCCAACGGGCAATTTGTGGAAGCCGATAGCTGGATTAATACGGAAGAAGAGCCGGATCACCAGGAGCTCTGCAACCGCGAGCAGCGCTATTTCCTGCAGGCTATCCAACAGGATACCGATCTTACTGATCATGTGCAGGATGCCATCAACAGCCTGCGTATTGCCTTCGCCTGCGATGAATCGGTACGTACCGGCAAGGTGGTAATGCTATAACCGTTAAGCTATTTTTTATAATAAATGATGCCGTACCCACCAGTACGGCATCGTTTATTATAGACCTTTTAGTTACCCCGCTTGTCCCGGAAGGTTTTGGGCGCTACACCCATCACCAGTTTAAATGACCGGGAAAATGCATAGGGGTCGGGGTAGCCCATTTCTGCTGCAATTTCCTTGACGCTCCAGGGCGTTTCTTTTAGCAGCTGACAAGCTTTCTGCATGCGCAGGGAGGTGAACAGCTGTATAGGAGCATAGCGGGTCTTTTCTTTAAAGAGTGCAGAGAGATAAGATGCGGAGATTCCCATTTCCCGCGAGAGGCTGGTCAGCGTCAGGTGCTGGTCCAGCCGCTGTTTCATGAGCTGTATACATTGCTCAATGATATTGTCGGCGCCCTTTTTCATATAATTGAAAACGCTGAGCCGGAAAGTGCCCAGGAAGCTGTAACAGCGGAAGTTGGCGTACAGCAGGTTCTCAATATTATTCATAAGATCGAGGTGGTGCAGGATATCATCAAACTGTGCATTGCGGCCTACCAGCGGCGGAATGGTACGTGGTTGCAGGTTAGTGCCCAGGTACCCGTAAATATCATCGGCCAGTTGTCCGGCAAACTGCAGGGTATACATCCGCCAGGAAAGGTCGGTGTCAGGATCTGCCCGGAAAGCGGTGCCTTTGGGAATCAGCAGGTATTGGTTGGCTTTCAGCGGAGCGCTGCGCCTGCCGATGGTCACTGTACCTTTGCCCTGCAGCACATACAACAGGGTATACACCAGCGTGCCCTTTGATTCGCGGATGGCGCCGGCAGTATGTTCGGGGTAATGACCGATAGCGGTGATGAAAAGATTTTTTCCCAGCGGATGCTTTTCCAGCTTGCGTTGCAACTGGGCTGGCAGGGTCCAGGTACCCGGCATGTTGGCGGCAGTGTGACTCATGGTGATAGTAATTTAAGCCATTCTTTTCATAACATTCAACATTGTTTGAACCGTAAAAATTACCAACCTTAGTGGTATCAACCGAAATACATTATATTCCCTGTTTTCCACGTAAGCAATAAATAGAAAAACTGATATGCATCATTTGCCTTTAATAGATCTGGCTGTTATTGCGATTTACCTGCTTTGTATGATCCTGGTAGGCGTATGGTTCTCCAGGAAGAATAAGAATGCAGCTCAATTTACAACAGCATCCGGAAATATTCCAGGCTGGGCGTTGGGATTATCGCTGTACGCCACTTTTTTAAGCAGTAACACTTTCCTGGGAGTACCGGGGAAGTCGTTTGGCAGCAACTGGAACGCGTTTGTTTTTAGCTTGTCGATGCCGGCCGCAGCGTTTATTGCCGCCCGTTATTTTGTGCCGTTCTACCGCCACAGCGGGGAGGTTAGCGCCTATACCCACCTGGAGCGACGCTTCGGTGCCTGGGCCCGGACATACGCCATGATCTGCTTTATACTAACGCAGCTGGCCAGGATGGGGACTATCTTTTTCGGGGTGGCATTGGCATTACAGGCGCTCACAGGATTGGAAATGCGCACCATCATGACCGTTACCGGTGGCTGTATTATTGTGTATACGGTGCTGGGAGGAATGGAGGCCGTGATCTGGACGGAAGTATTACAAGGGATTATTAAAACAGCCGGAGCATTGATTATACTGGGACTGGTGATCGGTGGTATGCAGCATGGCGTAACAGACATTTTTCATATAGGCGTGGCCGATGGGAAATTTTCGCTGGGAAGCTTTAATATACTGGATTTGGGCAGCTCCACTTTTTGGGTGGTGTTTTTATATGGGTTCTTTATTAACCTGAATAATTTCGGTATGGACCAGAACTATATACAGCGTTATCATACAGCTCGCTCTGCGCAGGAAGCCTCCCGCAGTATCTGGATATGCGTATGGTGGTATGTACCGGTAAGCCTGGTGTTTTTCTTTATCGGTACGGCGTTATACGCCTATGTACAACAGCACCCCGATATGCTGGCCATGATAAAGCAGCAGGTAGCGGCGGAAAGGCAGGTAACGCCAGAGTCGTTGACACCCGCCGATTATGGCGATAAGGTATTGCCGTTGTTTATGGTGATGAAAGTGCCGAAAGGCTTGCTGGGGTTGATTGTAGCAGCTATACTTTCGGCAGCTATGAGTACCGTGAGCAGTGGTATGAACAGTACGGCAACTGTTTTCCTGAAAGATATTTACCAGCGGTATATCTCCCCGGTATCTACTCCCCGGAAAGATATGCGGGTATTATATATAGCCACTACCGTGAGTGGTATGGTGGCTATCATTTTTGGTATCGCAATGATAGGTGTAAAGAGTATCCTGGATATGTGGTGGGAGTTGTCGGGCATTTTTGCCGGTGGCATGCTGGGCTTGTTTCTCCTGGGTATGATATCAAAAACAAAGAATGCGGCCGCGTTAACAGCAACGATTGTCGGTATGTTGATTATTATCTGGATGTCGCTGTCGAAATACCTGCCCGCCACCTGGCAGCACCTGCGCAGCCCTTTGCATGTGCATATGATTATCGTGGTGGGCACCCTGTCTATTTTCCTGGTGGGCATGCTGCTCTCGCGGCTGCAGGCACAGCCATCTTCTTCGTCTAAAACCTCTTAGTGATATGCAAAAGAAATTTGTACCGGTGATGATCACCCCTTTTAATTTGAAAGCGCAGATTGATATGGGCATGGTGGAATACCTGGTAGACTTTTACCTGGAAGCTGGGGTAAAAGGTTTTTTCGCCAATTGTTTGTCGTCTGAAATGTACAGCATCAGTGAAGATGAGCGACTGGACCTCACCCGCCATGTAGTACGCTATGTGAATGGCCGGGTGCCGGTAGTAGCCACCGGGTCATTTGGGCTTATCATCCCCGATAAGGCCCTGTTTACCGAAAAGTTGCATGATACCGGTGTAGATTCTGTAATTATGATCACGGGGCACTTTGCCAATGTAGATGAGCCAGACGAGGTATTGTTGCAGCGCTTTGAACAAATGTTTTCATTAACGGGTAATATCCCGCTGGGATTATATGAATGCCCCGCGCCTTATAAACGAGTGATTACACCAGAGATATTACGCACCCTGCTGGCTACCAACCGCCTGAATTACCACAAGGATACCTCCTGCAATGTAGATCAAGTGAAGGCTAAGCTGGCCGTAGTAGAAGGAAGCCGCCTGGAGTTTTACGATGCGCATACACCCCATGGGGTAAGCTCTATGCAGATGGGCGCAGCGGGTATGTCGTCTATTTCAGGTAATTTTTATCCGGAGATATTGGTCTGGCTCTGTAATCATGTGAACGACGAAAGTCGCCAGGATGACGTAAAATGGATACAGGAAGAACTGCGCAGGGTAGATCCGTTGATTCATGTGGCTTATCCTCTCAGCGCCAAGTATTTTATGCAGCTGAGAGGCATGCCGGTACGAACTATCAGTCGTGCACATGCCCTGGAGCTGACGCCTGAACAGAAATTGGTATTGCAACAGATTTACCGCGACTTTAAAGGATGGTGCATGCGGCTGCAAATCCGGGAAGTGGTGACCGCCCCCTTGACATCACATTAATTCGTTGTTATATTTAGGGTAGTAATGATGATTGCATGCGGGTAATGTGTAGTTTAGAGAAAGATCCTTATTCCTAATTCACATAATTTGATGTCCACCAGCACTTACAATCCGCAGCACGATGAAAAGCTCTTCTGGAGCCGGCTTTGTGACGGCGACCGGGAAGCCTTCGGAGAGATATACCGGCGGTATTTTCCGCTGCTGTTCCGTTATTGTATCCGGTTTACGGCCGATCGAGGACTGGTGAAGGATGTGTTGCAGGACTTCTTCTCACAGTTGTTCCTGCAACGCGCTGGTCTTGCGCGGGAGGTACATATCAAGAGCTACCTGATGGTGTCGGCGCGCAGGAAGTTATTCCGTTACCTGGAAAAATCAACCCGGCAGCCGGGGATACTCGAAGAGGGCGCGCTTTCCGGTTTTGAACTGGAGTTGTCGCCGGAGAGTATACTGATTAACCGGCAACACGACGAACAAGCTGCCCGCCTGCTGCGGCAGCAGTTGCAAACACTCACCCTGCGACAGAAAGAAGCTATCTATCTCCGTTTCTACGAAAACCTGAGCTATGAAGCCATTGCAGAGATTATGGTATTAAAGGAAGTAAAGTACGCCCGTACTTTAATATATAGGGCCATCGCCGAATTAAAGGAGCTGCTGGCGGTCAATGAATCTGCCCTGATGGTACGCTAAAAAAAAATTAAAAATTCTTTCTTTTTCCTGAGGGCATCCGCCCTTTTTTTGACTCTTCTTAATAGTACAAGGTATTTTTATGGATTACAATGTGTATGACGCTGCTGATTTTGCAGCAGATGTTTCATTTTGCGAATGGGTGCTGGAAGGCGGTACTGACCGGGCTTTCTGGGAAAGCTGGCAGGCGGCTCATCCCGAAAAGGAAGCCTTGTTACGGGAAGCCCGGGCTATGGTGCTGGCGCTCCGGTTTCGTACCAACGAAGTACGCCCTCGTGAAATGGAAGACATAAAACTGCAGATAGATCAATTGCTGGACGAATCCGTTAAAAAAAATAACGGGCTTTGGATCAGACGTATAGGGTATGTCGTTAGTGCAGTAGCCGCCGCACTGATACTATTTATAGCGGTATGGTATTACCAGGGAAATCATACACCGGAAAAGATTTATGTACATACCGGCTTTGGAGAAACTAAAACCATCCATTTACCGGATGGTTCTGTGGTACAGCTCAATGCTAATTCGGCGGTAAGCTATCCCGCGGAGTGGACGAAAGAACAGGTAAGGACCGTGAGCCTGGAAGGAGAGGCCTATTTTAATGTATCCAAAGCGCCTGCAGGATTGCATCCTAAGTTCAGGGTACTGCTGCCGGATGTTATCATAGAAGTAAAGGGTACGGCCTTTAATGTATATAACCGCCGTCATACGATTAATGTGTTGCTGGAAGAAGGAAAGATCGTTGTTAATGATAGCCTGAAAATGCTGCCGGGCGACATGATGCAATTCAGAGAACACGCTTCTCAACGGCTACACGCAGATCCGGCGCAACTAACAGCCTGGAAACAACATCGCCTGGTGTTTAACAATACCTCCTTATCTGAGGTAGCACAACAACTGGAAGATCTTTACGGATATCGTATTCAATTCAGGGATAAAAGAATGGAAAGCCTGTTATTCACCGGTTCTGCACCCGCAGGTAACCCGGGAATATTACTGCAGGCGGTCGTCACAGTGCATCAGCTGAAAATGAAACAAAACAATTCAGTCATCATTTTTGAATAAAGTTTTTAAAAATTACAGTTATGCAAAAGAGCTTTACGAAGCTTTATGCTCCCTGGAGCGTCATGCTGCTATTATTGCTTTGGGCCACCAGTGCCGATGCACAGCAATTAATGGTCAGCAGTGGTAACACCTCCCGGGAAGCAGGATCAGTTCCTTTACAGCAAATGCTGGCTAACCTGGAAACACGTTATGGTGTCAGTTTTAACTATGCCCCCGCACAGGTAGCCGGTAAATTTGTAACCAACAAGAATACCCGCGGGAAAGAGGCCGATCTCGAAGCACAACTCCGCAAAACATTGCTGCCATTGGGTTTGCAGGCAGTAAGGTTAAGTGAACATGACTATGCCATTCGTAGCGCCGATGCCGCGCCTGCCACCAACATCAAAGCAGCAGAGCAAATTGTAAAAGGAAAGGTGACCGATGAAAAAGGAAATCCTGTTCCCGGCGTAAGCATACGCGAAAAAGGCACTAACAACGGTACCGCTACTGATGCAGAGGGCAATTTTTCTTTGAAGGTTGCTGGTACAAATGCTATACTGGTATTTCACTACGTAGGCTACCAGGCAAAAGAACTGGCGGCAGGTAGCGGCCTTTTGCTGGTACAGCTAAGTCCTGAAGTACGCAGCCTGGATGATGTAGTAGTAACCGCCCTCGGTATTAAACGCCAGGAAAAAGCGCTCGGTTATTCTATCGCCACGTTGAAAAGCGACCAGGTAAATACCGTAAAAGACGTAAACGTTGCCAATGCGTTGTCCGGTAAAGTAGCAGGGGTGAATGTACGTAGCACCAGCTCTGATCCCGGCGCCACCTCGCTGGTGGTGATCCGCGGTCAAAGTAAACTGGACGGATATAATCAACCTCTGTATGTAGTAGATGGTGTACCCATTGCACCTGCTGTACGCGCGCCCAAACAACCGGTAGGACAGGTGGTGGTGGATTATGGCAGCACCATTTCTGATATCAACCCCGACGACATTGCCAGTATGACCGTACTGAAAGGAGCCAGCGCTTCTGCGCTGTATGGCTCCCGCGCACTCAATGGGGTGATCCTGATTACCACCAAATCAGGAAGTGGCGCCCAAAAAGGATTGGGTGTTGCTGTTAATTCCAGTGCCCTGTTCGACCGCGCTACCCTGTTCCCTAAATTCCAGAATGAATTTGGCGCAGGCGACCGTACCGGTTCCGATGAAACCATCTCAGAAGCCAGCTGGGGCCCGCGCCTCGATGTAGGTACCAAACATGTACAATGGGATAGTCCCCTGGATGCTAATGGTAATCCTATTCCTACAGACTGGGTATCTTATCCTAACCGCCATAAAGATTTCTTCCGTACCGGCTCTACCCTGACTAATAATATAGCCGTAACCGGTAATAATAAAGATGGTAACTTCCGCCTGTCTTATACTAATCTTGCCAATGAAGGGATTACCCCTAATACCGATCTGAAAAGAAATACTATTAATCTGTCCGCCGGGTATACGCTGCACCCGAAAGTACGCGTGAGCACCAATATCGGCTATACGAAAAACACGAGCAACAACAGGCCTACCTACAACCGTGGAAGTGTATCCAGCATTGTATATACCACCACGCCCAATGTAGATATCAGGAAGCTCCGCAACTACTGGATTCCTGGAAAAGAAGGACTGCAGCAGTTCTCACATGTGCCGGGGTCTACTGATAATCCCTATTTCGTAGCATATGAGCTGACCAATGGATATAACCGTGATCGTATCATGGGAAATGTGGAATTGAATATAGATATCACTAAAGACCTGACGCTCATGGCCCGTACCGGTATGGACTACTATTCTGAATACCGGGAAAGTAAGCGTGCCTTCAGCGCCATTAAGAATCCCAATGGTGGCTACGGTATCGAAACGGAAACGTTCCGGGAGCAGAATACAGATTTCCTGTTGAGCTATAAGAAGCAAGTCAACAAGGATTTCTTTATCTCAGTATCTGGCGGCGCCAACAGGATGAACCAATCCGGTGCTGGTACTACCCAGAAAACAGAAAGCCTGGTAATGCCCGGCGTATACAGTATTTCAAATGCTAAAGCAGGCACTGTATTCAACGACTCCTATCGTTTTACAAAACGTATTAACAGCGTATACGGCATGGGACAGGTAGCTTTCCGTAACTATGCCTTCCTCGATCTGACCGCCCGCAACGACTGGTCAAGTACTTTGCCTCCTGAAAATAACTCCTATTTCTATCCTTCTGCTTCACTCAGCCTGATATTGACCGATATGTTCAATATCAAATCAAACATACTTTCTTTTGCCAAGGTGAGGGCTAACTGGGCGCAGGTGGGCGGAGATACAGATCCGTATAGCCTGTACAATACCTTTGGCTTTGGACAGGATTGGGGAAGTGTGAAGCGTGCCACTATTGACAATGCCTTGCTGAATAACAAATTGAAACCCCTGATTGCCACCTCTCATGAGTTCGGGGCCGATGTTCGTTTCCTGGACGGAAGACTGGGGATTGATATCACTTACTATAATACCATCAACAAAAACCAGATTCTCCGGATTCCGGTAACAATGGCTACAGGGTATAGCAACCTGTTGACAAATGCAGGTAAGGTAGGAAATAAAGGCATTGAAATCGGGTTGAATGCCACCCCGGTTAAAGGCGCCTTCCGCTGGGATTTACAGGTTAATTACACCAAGAATCGCAATAAGATCATTGAGCTGATGCCGGGTATTACCAACTACCTTGTAGGTGGTGCAGAAGGTATCCGCTTCCAGGTAGCAGAGGGAACAGAAATGGGCGATATGTATGCCCAGAACTGGGCCACGGTGCCAGACGGAGAGTTTAAAGGGCAGCCTTTGCTGGCCAACGACGGTAGCTATCAGAAAGTAAATGACTATGTTAAAATAGGTAACTACAATCCCGATTTTATGGTAGGGATCACCAATACCTTTACCTACAAAGGATTTACGCTGAATCTGCTGATCGACTGGCGCCAGGGAGGAAAGTTCTTCTCCTACGTAGCTAAAAATCTCCTGAGTGACGGACGTACGCAAACAACCATCCATGGCCGTGATCCGCAAACCGGTGGACTGGCCTGGAACGATGGCACCTACAACCGTACCGACGGAATGATCCTGTTTGGATATGTGGAAGAAAGTCCCGGTAAATATAAACTCAATGATGTTGTAACGGACCCGGAAAATTACTACGGCGAATACTACTGGAGTTTCAATAGCCGCTCTACTTTCGATGCCAGCTACGTGAAGCTGAGAGAGGCCTCCCTGACATACAACTTTTCGAAGAAAGTGTTGGGCAGAGCGCCTATAAACAATCTCTCCATTGCATTCATTGCCAGGAACCTGTTTACCTGGACCGCTGCTGAGCAAGGCTATGATCCTGAAACGGCTATGACCATTGCCAACGGCAGCTTTTCGCCTGGTGTTACCAGCTGGGGCTTGCCATATACCCGTTCCTATGGCGTAAAACTGGGATTCAATTTTTAAACTAATAAATAGTTGGTTATGCAACGCATACCTGTTATATATCTACTGTTTTGCCTGGTGATACTTTCCTCTGCTTGTAAGAAGGGGTTGGAAGACATCAACGTAAACCCAAACAAGTCGCAGGTGATCAACCCTGAATTCCTGTTGTCTACCTCGTTGATCAACACTGCTTATGATTACCAGGAAGATGCCTACTTCGATAAGCCTGCATCTGCGGGGCGTTACATCACGATGGTGCGTAACGAAGGCAACGACAAATTCGATTGGGGTCCGCAGAGCTGGGACGGTAACTACGCCAAACTTTCGGTTAACTATGAAATGATGGACCAGGCCAAAAAGCAAAACGTTCCACAATACATAGCGGTAGGAAAGATACTGGAGGCATTTAACTTTGCCTATCTCTCCGACCTGTTTGGCGACATCCCCTATACCGAGGCATTGCGTTTGAAAGAGGACCGTATCCTGCATCCGAAATATGACCAGCAGCAGGTAGTATATCCTGCCTTGCTTCAATCACTTAAAGATGCCAACGACCAATTGGCTACGCTGACGAATGGCGTAGATGCTACCGCAGATGTGATGTATGGCGGCGATCCTTTACTCTGGCGTAAGTTTGCTAACTCGCTCCGGTTAAGAATGCTACTGCGCATCTCAAAGAGTTATGTGCCCGCATTTACCGACATGCAGGCCATTATCAATGATAAGGTAAAGTATCCCATCTTTGAAAGCAATGCAGACAATGCAGAAGTAAAGTACCTGGGAGACGTAGGCGCTAACAGCTGGCCCGGAGGTCCCATGGCCAATGGTTTCGAGGAGTTCAATAAGCGTAAACCCAGTAAGGAAATCGTAGATGCGCTGCAACAACGCAACGATCCCCGCCTGGGCGTTTGGATCGCCAAAGTAGATTCGCTTTCGGGAGGAACCGTTGATACAAAGCCTTATGTCGGCGTTCCGAACGCTATCCCTGCGCCTTATGACTATAACGGTGGAACGGTTCATATTTCCCGGCTGTCTGATATGTTTAAAAGTAACAGTCATCCCATGGTGAAAGCTACCATGATGACTTATGCAGAAGTATGCTTCATCCTGGCAGAATGTGTACAGGCCGGAAAAATAACCGTAGCAGGCAAAACTGCTGAAAGCCTCTACTACGATGGTATTGGCGCCAGCATGAAATACTATGGTGTTGACCAGGCGGCTACCGATGCCCACTACTACGATCAGCCGTCTGTAAAGTACAACGGTACACTGGAACAGCTGATAGGCCAGAAATGGATTGCCGGGTTCCTGAAAGGAGCGGAAGCCTGGTTCGACAACCGTCGTACCGGTTTCCCCAAGTTCGTACTAGGCCCGCTGTCTGCCTCCACCAGCTTGCCCAAACGTTATATTTATCCGACAGGGGAACGTGATACCAACAACGACGAATACCTGAAAGCGTTAACGCAGTTCGGTCCGGATAAGCAGACTACCCTGATGTGGTACCTGAAATAACCTGATTATCTATAGCCCCATGCTTTCAGTGTGGGGTTGTAGTTGTTCTGCTATTCCTATACTTTATTCCTGTTACACTTTTCTGAGTGAAATAATGAAAGGATTCCTTACTTTATTGCTATTGGTTCCGCTGTTGTGCGCCGCTACTGTGTGGAAGGATGTTACTGTTGTTTGTAAAGACAAACAGATTGCTGCGCAGGTATTGCAGGAAGAAGTACAGCGCCGTACGGGGCTTTCCTGGCCTATAGCCGCCAGGATGCCATCAACCGGCGATGTGATGTTGCTCACATTAGCGCCGGGAGCCCCCGAATCTTATCATGTTGAATACATTCCGGCTGCAGGCCGCCGGCAGATCAGGATAACGGCGCCGGATACACGTGGTTTGCTGTACGGCGTGGGATACCTCCTGCGTACCATGACCTACCTGCCGCAACAGGTACAGCTGGCAGATGAGATTAATGTGGCGGCTACGCCGGAAAAGGCGATCCGCGGCCACCAGATTGGTTACCGTAACCTCGCTAACTCCTACGATGGATGGACGCCGGAACAATACGAACGCTATATCCGCGAACTCGCCATTTTTGGTACCAACAGTATAGAGGCCATTCCCTTTATGCCGCCATCACCGCATTTCCATCTCCCTTCCCACGATATGAATCTTCGCATTAGCGAATACTGTAAAAAATACGACCTGGACTTTTCCGTGTGGACGCCCGCCACCTTTGATTTGCAGGATACCACCAAAAGAAATCATTTTCTTTTACAATTCGATTCCCTCTTCCGGGAGTCGCCCCGGCTGGATGCCGTATTCTTCCCGGGCGGCGATCCAGGCGACAATACCCCGCAGCAGGTACTGCCCTTCCTCGAAGAGCTGGCACCCCGGCTGAAAAAATATCACCCAAAAGCATCGATCTGGTTATCGCTCCAGGGCTTTACCCCCGATGCCTGTACGTTCGTTTATTCCTATATCACCCAACACCAGCCGCGGTGGCTGGGAGGGATTGTGGTAGGTCCCTCCAGTCCCTCGCTGGAAGATACGCGGGCAGCATTGCCGGCCCGCTATAAAATCCGCCATTATCCTGATATTACCCACACCGTACGCTGCGACTACCCCGTGGTATGGTGGGATCCGGCCTTTGCGTTTACCCTGGGCCGGGAACCGGTGAATCCGCAACCGCAGTACTATGCCAACATCTACCGGTTTATAGCACCTGTGATGGATGGATTTATCAGTTATTCCGATGGCGCCCATGACGACATCAATAAAATGACCTGGAGCCTGCTGGGCTGGAATAGCCAGGCAGATATACGTGACATCATACAACAATACGCCAATTTCTTTTTTGGCTCTACCGCCAGGGATGCCGCAGCAGAGGGAATCCTGGCCCTGGAAAAGAACTGGGAAGGGCCTATTGCCGGCAACGCCGGTATTGCTACCACCCTTGGATGGTGGCAGCAGCTGGAACAGCAGCATCCGGAACTCAGCACCAACTGGCGTTGGCAAATGTGCCTGCAGAGGGCTTACTACGACGCCTATACGCGGCGGCGTGCCATCCGGGATGCTGCGCTGGAAGCCGCCGTGAACCAGGTACTGCTGGATAGCGGCGATGTAATGTCCCGCGCAGAAAAGATATTGCGGCAGGCGGATACTGTAGTAGAGCCTGCCTGGCGCCAACGTATCGTCGATTTATGCGAGGCGCTGTATCAGTCTGTTGCGCTGCAAACCAGCGTGGCCAAATACAAAGCCGCAGGCCCGGAAAGGGGAGCGGTGCTCGACTTCCTCGACCGGCCATTGAACAATCGCTGGTGGCTGGAAGATAAATTCAAATATATCCGCACACTACCGGCAGCGGCACAACGTAAAGCGCTGGATACGCTGGCGCGCTGGGAAAACCCCGGCCCGGGCAGCTTTTACGATGCAGTAGCCAATATTTCCAAATCTCCCCATGTACTCCGGCCGGAAGATTTACATACCGATCCGCTCGTGCGCCGCAGCGATACGCCGGGCTTCGACTGGTGGGAGAGCGGCTATAGCCGCAAACGCCTGTCGTGGATGGTGAGCCTGCGTTGGCCGTCGGCATTGCGTTACGATCATCTCGACACCACTGCACGGTATGTAGTGAGGGTAACCGGTTATGGAGAAAGCCTGCTGAAAGCCAATGGCGTGCGACTCCCGCCCGGCCTGTATGGCAAAGGTATCGGTGAGCTAAAGGAATTCCCGGTACCTGCGGAACTGACAAAAACCGGTACGCTGCTACTCACCTGGGACGACATCGACGAAGAACACCTGAACTGGCGCCAACATTCAAGGGTCACCGAAGTGTGGCTGATTAAATTATAAATGCATACGGATGAAGAAAGTTATTTACCTGGCCACAGGCCTGCTACTGTCATGCTCCGCCTGGGCTACGCCCGATGATCCCTTTACGCAGGCGATGTCTGTAAAATATATCGTGCCGCAAGGCTTGCATATGGTAAAGGTAGTCAACGACTACAATGATAACGTGCAGGTGCTCACCAAAGAAGGCTTTTATCGCCTCAGCGGGCAGGAGCTGGTCCGGGACCTGCGTTTTCGCCCCCTCGCACAGAAGATCCCGGTGGATGTGACCATCCGCGAAGGCAGCGGGCATTTATACTACCTGTATGCCGACAAATGCCTGACCAACGGCTACGCCGGCATTCCTTACATCAATCTCCCGGCCGGAAAGTTTAAGCGTGTAGCAGTAGACGTGAATGGCCGCATGTTGCTGGCCGGCGATCAGGTCATGGCCATTGCCGACAATGGAAAATTAATATCATTGCCCGATATTACCGAAGGGGTTACTTCGATGGAAGCGAATGGTGGCGAATTTTTTATACTAACGCCTAAAGCTGTATACCAGCTGAAAGATAACCGGTTTATTCCCATACACCGCACAAACAACGCCACCGCCATGGCTTTCAGCGGGCAGGATATTGTATTGGGCACCCATCATGGGTACTACGCGGTGAATCGCCGCAGCGGGGATACCAGCTTATCGCTGCAATTGCGTATACCCGTTACCGATATTGAGCAATTACTCATCGTAAATGGACAGGTATGGGCAGGTACCCCGCAGGGAGCATTCCTGAAAGGTGACAGCGCTTGCCGGTACTTTGCCTCCCGCCGCTGGCTGGATCAGGACAGTGTAAAAAGCATGACTGTGGATAGTAACGGTGATGTATATGTGCTAACCGGTACAGGTCTCAATAAAATTACCTTCAACCGGCAAACACTGGCACAGAAAGCAGCTTATTTCCAGCGCAAGATCCGCGAGAAACATATCCGCTATGGATTCATCGCTAACCTACAGCTGGATCCCCCCGGTGATGAACGTACCGCCCAAATGGCCGATACCGACAATGACGGCCTGTGGACCAGTTTCTACCTGGGCAGCCAGGCATTCCGCTATGCTACTACCAAAGAGCCGGCGGCCAAACGTTATGCCTGGGAAGCCTTTGAAGCCTTTGAAAGAATCCTTTCTGTCAACCAGTTGACCGGTTTTCCTTCCCGTACCTTCGAACGAAAAGGCTACAAAAATTCAGATCCGGAACGATGGAGAGATTCGCCAGACCCCGAATGGGAATGGAAAGGACATACCAGCAGCGACGAATTTGTGGCCTATATCTGGATAGCGGCTGTGCTACACGAAATGGTGGCCGAAACACCGGAAGAACAGCAACGGGTTACTGCTTTCATTGATAAGATCATGACGCATATCCTCGACCATAAATATACCCTCACGGATATCGATAATAAGCCTACGCTCTGGGGCCGCTGGGGACCGGAATACATCAACTGGTATCCTGCCACCATCGGCGATCGCCGCCTGGGAAGCACTACCATCATGGCGGGGCTGCAACTGGCCTATGCGCTCACCGGTAAAGAGCGCTATAAAACAGCTGCCTATGACCTGATAAAGAAACATGGTTACCTGAAAAATATACTTGTCGACTACCATACCATCAAGCCTACGCCGGGTTACCTGCATATGGGCATCGACATGGGCAACGGCGGCTGGAACCATTCTGATGATGAAATGGCGTTTCTTACCTATTGGGTACTATACCGTTATGCCTTTACGCCGGAGTTGAAAGAACAATATAAAACAGCTATCCGTAATCATTGGCAAATGGAACGGCCGGAAAAGAATGCACTGTGGAACCTCATTACTATGGCTACTGCCGGCGATTTTGATGCCACAGCTACTACCTGGTGGTTGCAAACCTTCCCCATGGATCTGATCACCTGGACCATCACGAATAGTCACCGCCAGGATATTACACTGCTGCCAGCCAATTTCCGCAACCAGACCACAGCTACTTTGCTGCCACTCGACGAACTGCCTGTACACCGGCATAATGCCAATGCGTTTACGCTGGATGGCGGTCATAACGGCGAATCAGAGCTGGCCGGCGATGAGTTCCTGTTGCCCTACTGGATGGCACGCTACCTGAAAGTGCTGGAATAATAATTAAAGTAAAGTGCCTTTTAATATGACTGCAGCTATTGAAAAGTAAATTACCAACCCGGTCACATCTACGAGGGTAGCTACGAGTGGCGCAGAAGAGGTGGCCGGGTCGAGCTTCACTTTTTTCAATAGAATGGGTATCATGGAGCCACTCAGGGTACCCCACATCACAATGCCGATCAGCGAAAAGAAGATGGTTGTTGCCAGCAGGAACCAATGAATGCCATAGTTATACAGGTGTAGTTCTTGCCAAACGGCAATGCGTACAAAGCCGATGCAACCTAAAATGAAGCCCAGGGTAAGCCCCGACAGGATTTCACGACGCATCACAAACCACCAGTTTTTGATGGTAAGTTCTTTTAATGCCATGGCACGGATGATCAGGGTGGCCGCTTGTGACCCGCTGTTACCACCGCTGGAAATAATGAGTGGCACAAACAATGCTAACACCACAGCCCTGGAGATTTCCGTATCAAAATATCCCATGGCGGTGGCAGTCAGCATTTCGCCAATGAAAAGTACGATCAGCCAGGATGCTCTTTTTTGGATCAGCGAAAAAAATCTGGTTTGTACATAAGGATAGTCCAGCCCTTCTACACCACCAAAATTCTGGATTTCTTTGGTATCACGCTGTTCTGCTACATCAAGTACATCGTCTACGGTTAAAACGCCCTGCAGGATATGATCATCGTTGATAACAGGCAATACTACCCGGTCATATTCTTTGAACCTCGCTACTGCATCCTCTTTGGTATCGGTCATTTTGAGTGATATACAAAAACCGTCAAGGATATCAGATACTTTTTTTCCGGGATCATTTAACACAAATCGCCTTACCGGGATGTCGTCAATTAGTTTTCCATCTTTTCCTACCACATAAATGACGTTGGCAGCTTCGCTGTCCCGATGATTTTTTCGCAGGTGCTCGCTGGCCTGGGCAATGGTAATATCCGGTTCGATAGTGGCGAAATCGGTGTTGATGAGTCTTGCCACACTATTTTTAGGGTAGCCCAATATATCATGAACAGCAGCTTTGTTTTGCTGATTCAGCAATTCCAGGTAAGCCGAACGTTCAAGCCCGCCCAGGAGAGAGTAAAATGCAACGCGGTCATCTGAGCTGAGATCATTAAGTATCTGGGAGGCCCTTGACCTGTCTATAGCGGTAATCACTTTCCGCTGCAGGGGAGCTTCAAGGTAGGGAAAAACTGTCGTTTCCTTTCCTGCCGGCAAGGCAATAAAGCCCTGCACGGCGTTGTCAGCCGGCACCGAAGCCAACATCCGCGCCACTTCGGCCGGATGAACATATTTATTGCCGTTGTCCAGGCCTAACAAACTGCTAAAATCACCTTGCCTGATTTTTTTGCTGATCTCTTTTAAATTCATCATAACCACAGGGGTTTAAACAATACAATTTAATGGTTTTCAGTTTGAATTGCAGTAAGGATTGGGATTAATTCTACCTTAAAATTCAAAAGTGAGCAGCCCTGTTGCAATATTGCATTGACTAGTTGCGGCCGAAGAGAGACTTCCCGGATTCCTGTTACAGCATCCATGCCTGGGCCGGTTATTGGCCGGAATAGCTGTACCGGGAATACCGGAATCAATAAATAATAGTTTCTAAACAATTGTAACCCAGCTATAAATACACGACTTGAAAAAAAATCGCCGCCATTAACATTGCGTTAATAGTAACAGCTTATTTTGGTTATCATATTTCAACCTAATGTCTGCAGCGGTATTTTTTATCAAGTTGTATAATGTTAACTATCAGAAGGTCTATGACTTCTCCTATAAGCTCTGTGGCGACCCACACCGGGCGAAAGATATTACCCAGCAATGTTTTCTACGCCTGTGGGAAAAAATAGATACCATTGATAGTAACCAGGAAGATATATTTCCCCTGTTATTTGTTATTGCCAAACGGGTAGTCATCGATGAAAGCAGGAGGGCCAGTACCAGTGCACAGGCATATAAGGATATACTGCATACCTCCACCGGCAGTGTCGACGAAACCGTTACCAATATCGATTATAAACAATTGAAACACCGGTTGAGTAATATCCTCGAACTATTACCCGACAAGCCCCGCACCGTATACGAATTCCGCGATTCGGGGTATTCCCATAAAGAAATAGCCGCTATGCTCAACATCTCTGTAACAACGGTACGTACCCATCTGAAAACCGCTACTCATTTTATCCGTAAAAGAATTGGCAACGCCACCGTGATACTAGTGGGCACACTGGTATTATGGTCTTGCCGCAAAGGAAATGACGGGCCGTCTATCCCCACCGGCCCGGTTACTACCGCGGAAGTAAACCGCTGGATATTGGATAGCATGCAATGGTTCTACTATTGGAAAGAAGGACTACCGAGCACTCCTGATGCCTCCAGCGAAGCGCCAGCCTATTTTAACTCATTAAAAAATGCGGCAGACCGTTTTTCTTTTTTATATGATCCTGCGGTTTGGAATACTTACCCCGCCAGTATAAGAAGCGTATACGGTATGGAAGTGACGGTGGTAAGCGATGATAAAGCCCCAGGTGGAGCGCTGGGAATTATCCAGCTCGTACAACCCGGTTCACCGGCAGCGTCCAAAGGGCTCGCACGGGGCCAGTTATTTACCCGTATCAACGGGCAGACGCTCAGTATAGGCAATGCTCCTACGCTGTTGTCGGCACTGGTCAAAGACCGTAAAGGCCAGCTAAAGATGGCAGATAAGGCTGCTGATGGTAAGGTTACAGAAACTACCGAACAACCCGTGACAGGCGGGGGCGTCACGGAAGAACCAGCGGTACAGCAATCCCTTATCCTTACTGGTACACCTCAACCCGCTGCCTATCTCTGCTTTAATTACTTCGACGACCTGCAATCAGCCGCGTTGCTCCAGGCATTCAATACCTATCATCAGCAGGGTATTCAGCACCTGGTGATCGACCTGCGCTATAGTCCCGGTGGAAGTGTGGCTATGGCGGCGGTACTATGCGCCCTGGTGAGCAACCATATTAAACCCACGGATATCTTTGCCCAATATAACGGTAATAGCCGGCTGGGTAATCGTAGTATCACTTTTGAACGGGCGATGTCGTTACCGGAACAAGGTACCCCGGTGAGCTTTGAACAGGTAAAGGCGCTACAGCTGCCTTTAAATAAGGTATATATATTGACAGGCCCACATACTGCCTCTGCGGCTGAAATGGTGGTTAACAACCTGAAGCCCTATGTTACTGTGATCCAGGTAGGCGGCACCACCCTCGGTAAAGATGAAGGCATGGTCACTATTTCGGATACCCGTAATCCCAAACGAATTCCCTGGGTGCTGATGCCCATTACCTATAAGCTGCTAAATGCTACTGGCGCCGGTGGCTATCACCAGGGCCTGGCGCCCGCTTACCCGGTAGATGAACTGGCCAGTCTGCCGCTACAGCCACTTGGCAATACCAGTGATCCTTTGCTGGCGAAGGCGTTGCAGCAGATAGGCGCCCCTGGCGGCCGTATAGCCCATACGGAGCAAAACGCGCCCAGGCAGCACATTACACCCGGTGCCATGGCCTACCCGGTAATGGTTACCCATCCCTGATTTTATCTCCAATGTTACCAAAATGTGAATTCACCTTTTTCTCCTCCTCACTTTTTTATCGCCATTCGTTCTGTTTGTATAATTCATTCAAATATTAACAGGTGATCACACAACAACTATTAGAACGTTATTTTAAACAACAATGCACGGCCGAAGAGCGCACCTTGGTGGAAGCCTGCCTCGATGCTGGTGATCATACAATTTTGGATGGATTTTTACAATCGAAATGGAAGGATGCCATTGAAAATCCTTCTGCTACTATAACACCACCACCTATTACGCTACCCCGCCAGGCTAAGATCCGCTTGCTGCGGGCCAGCTGGTCGAAGTATGCAGCCGTATGTACGGGTTTACTTGTTTTGTCAACAGCCATCTTTTACCTCCTGACTGCCGGTAAAAAGAAAGCGGCAGTCAGCCAGGTAGCCCGGCTGGAGTGGAAGAAACTGGACAACCGCGGTAGTGCGATCCGTTCGGTAGTAATGGGCGATGGCACCAAAATATGGCTCAATAAAAATGCTGTGCTCCGTTATCCGGATAATTATAATGAAGCTACCCGGGAAGTGGAACTGTTGGGAGAAGCGTACTTCGAAGTGGCGCCCGATAAAAGCAAACCATTTCGCGTACACACGGCCGGCATTACCACTACCGCACTGGGAACCGCTTTTAATATCAGCGCCTTTACCATACGGGATACCGCTATCCGCGTAAGCCTGCTGGAAGGTAAAGTGGCGGTTACCACCGCCGGCGCCGGCGACCGTATACTCACACCCGGCATGAAAGTGGATTTCGAAGGTAACCAGCTGATGGAGCCTGTGCAGGATAGCCTGGTAAAACAGTCTACCGGCTGGATAAAAGATAAGATCTATTTTAATAATACTACCCTGAAAGAAGTATGCCGCCGGTTATCGTACCAGTATAACCAGCAATTGACAGCAACGGAAACAGCAGGCCAGCAGCGTGTTTCAGGTACATTCAATACATCAGATGATTTCAAAACCATTGTAGCAGCCATCACCTTTGTGCATCAGCTACAGGTGACCTATACACCGTCGGGGTGTAAGATCAGCAAAGAGTAAATTTTTGATACAACAAGTAACGTACTACAGCATAGCAATATGCTGAGCAGCTATACTATTGCCCATACGGGGCATTTTTAAAAACAAATAAAAGCTATACTATCAATGAGGTCATTTGTACGAAGTATCGTTTTGATCATGTGTCTTGTTTCTTTCCTACCTTTAACAACGCTATATGCCCAGCACCAGGAAGGCTTACAGCAGTTGGTAAAATTGCCGGTTGGCAAACAGCCGGTAGCCACTATACTTACCTCGCTGCAACAACAGCAGGGAAATTACCGGTACCTGTACGACCCTGCACAAGTAGCTTCCCTGCGCCTGAATATTCCTAAAAGCCCCATGTCTTTATCTGCGCTCTTACAGCTGGTAGATGAACAATTACCACTGGAGGTAGAGCTGAAAGAAAATATCATTGCTATCCGCAGTAAAAGAAATAAAAACGAAGACGCCGGAAAATCCGCCATGGGCAGCCTACAGGGCCGGATTTTTAACGACCAGAATGAGTCGGTACCGGGTGTTACCATCTCTGTTAATAAAGGCACTAAAGTAACCACCTCCCGGGTGGATGGCACCTATACTATTCCCTTACCTGAAGGCATATACGAAGTACAATTCAGCCACCTGGCATTTACCAATACCCGTGTGGCCAACATCGTGGTGAAAGCTGACCAGGCCACCATAAAAGACGTGATGCTGGCAGCCACCGCTTCCAACCTGAAAGGAGTAACGGTCAATGCTACGGCTAAAAGAGAATCCATAGCGTCGCTGTATAACCGGCAGAAAAACGCGGCTGCATTAACAGACGGTATCAGTGCGGAACAAATAGCCCGTACACCGGATAAGAATGTGGGAGAAGTATTAAAACGCGTAAGCGGCGTAGCCACGGTGGATAATAAATATGTGGTGGTACGCGGTATGAGTGAAAGGTACAACGGCGCCATGCTCAATGGTCAACTGATGCCCAGCACAGAATTGAACCGGAAGAATTTCAGTTTCGATATCATCCCTTCCAATATCATCGACAATATCACGGTATATAAAACCATCACGCCAGATATGAGCGCCGAATTCGGTGGGGGACTGGTCAACGTGGAAACGAAAGCTATTCCTACGCAGAATTTCTTTACTATCAGCGTGGGAGGTAGCATCAACGACAACACCACCGGCAAACAATTTCTCAGCCTGAAATTAGACAAGGAATACCTGGGACGCCCATCAGAGCACCGGGAACTTTTCGGAAAGCTCGGCTGGCCAGATCTGGCTTCTATCCGGGCGGAAACTGCCGGCCTTACTCCTCAGCCGGGAACCGGCAACTATGAATATCCCCTAAAGAAAGGACAGGTGGTGAACAACAACTGGGGACTCTATAATATGAAGGCCCATCCTTCACAGAATTACCAACTGGCCTGGGGACACGTTACTAACCTTAGTAATAGCCGTCAGCTGGGACTGCTGGCAGCAGTGAGTTACCGCAATACGTTGCAAACCCAGCGGGTAGAATCGCAGCGGGATGGTTTTATTTATGATCCCAGCAAAATCAACGGTGACGACTCTATTATCTTCCGGGGAAATCAATATGGCTTCACCACCAATATGGGATTCCTGGCAGGCATAGGGTATACCACCAGCAAACATAAGATCAGTCTTCAGTCTTTATATATTAATACACTGGATCAACAGCTGATCCTGGGAAAAGGGCTCAGTGATATAGGTGGTACGCAGGGACAAAGAACTGGGTATTATGACAATGTGCAGTGGACCCGATTGTGGCAAACACAGTTGAAAGGCGAGCATAGCGTCGGTGGAAAAGGCATAAAAATACAATGGTCCGGCACATATGTGCAGCTGGACCGGCAACGTCCCGACAATCATCACATGAATGCTCCGGCCCCGGATGATAGCATTACTACCGATCCTTACCTGATGACCGGCCCGCCCGCTGCCAGGGGGATCGATGGCGCTATGCGTTGGTGGACACACGCTTATGAGTCGGACCTGAACTGGGATGTAAATACGCAGATACCTTTCCGTTTTAATATAGGCAATACCGTATTAACCAACACGTTTAAAGCAGGGTATGCAGGCTGGTATAAAGACCGCTCTTTCTATGTGGCGCGTGCTTCTACTGGCGGCCCGGTGTCTAAAGTACCGCTGCCCGTACCTTCATTCTTTGATCCCGCCAACCCGGATTACAAGTTTGCCTTTGATAATTTTGGAGATGACTTCCATCGCTTTGCTACGTTACACGCTGTATATGGCATGTTTGATCAGAAGCTGGCAGGTAAATTAAGGTTGGTTTGGGGAGTGAGAGCAGAGTATTATAACCTGAATAAGGTAAATGAAGTGCTGGAAAAAGTGATTGGTAGTATCGGTAATGCCAATACGTACGACCTGAGCGCATTGTACAACCGGGAAAAGAACTGGAACCTGTTTCCCTCTGCCAGCCTAACTTACAGCCCCACTAATAAAATGAATATCCGCGGATCATATGCCCAGAGTATTATCCGTCCTGACTTACGCGAATTGACCTTTTTCAGGGAATATGATTTTGAATTAGGAGATGAATACATGAGCAATGACCCGATCGTATCTACGCGTATCAAACACATGGACCTCCGGTATGAGTATTATCCCGGACCAGGGGAGATCTTGTCTATATCCCTTTTCTATAAAAAGATAGATAACCCTATGGAGATCTTTAAGGACTTCAACGGTGGGTTCTACACGCTGCGTAACAGCCATGTGGCCGAGAACCGGGGAATAGAAGTGGAAATACGCAAATCACTGGCTTTTACGCAGGTACCGGTGATCCGGAACCTTACTTTATATGCCAACGGCACCCGGCTGTTTGCACGGGTGAAAAAGGCTTCCAGTATCACGTATCAGCAAGATCCTCCGGGCTCCAATAAAATGGTGCTGGTACAAAGCATAGGCGAGTGGGAAAACAGGCCGCAGCAGGGCGCCAGCAACTGGATGGTCAACGCAGGAGCCTACTACGATATCAAGCCCGTATCTGTGAGCCTGATGTATAATTATGTGACTAACCGCTTATTCGTACCTAACCAGAACTTTTATATTTCCCAGTACGAACGCCCCCTGGAGTCATTAGACGGACAGGTAGCTGTTCGCTTGCTGAAAGATAAAATGATCTTTCGTGCCAACGTGAGCAACCTGTTAAACAGTTATTCATTGATCTATATTAATCATGGCGATGGAGAAGAAACATCAGGAGAGCAACGGACCGCAAAGCAATTAATGTATCAGAAAGGCAAAGATTATGTTTACCATCGCCTCACGCCAGGCAGAACGTATAGTTTCACGCTGGGATACAGTTTCTAATGAAACCCCGTCACAGCGTTAGTAAATGAATGTATTACCGGTATATACAGTTTTTAGTTTCCTATTTTCTAATTTTAAATCTTTGATTGATGACCAGGTTTAACCTCTACGCTGCAGCTGCAACTATCCTGGCTGCCAGTGTACTCACAGTTTCTTGTAAGAAAGACGCACATCAGCAAGCGGATCGTCCGGTGAGCGCTACGCAGATTGTACCCGCTAACGGTGCTACCCTCAGCGGCGTACTGGGCACCGGCAAAACGGTACGTGATACCATTCACCTCACAGGCGGTACTTACCTGTTGAGTGGCCTGGTATACGTAGATACCCTGGATGTAATCCAGATCGATGCCGGTTCTACTATCAAAGGAATCCCAGGTGCTGCCGGCGTTCCAGGTGGTGGTCTGGTAATTACCCGTGGCGGTAAAATTGAAGCTAATGGTACTTCCAGTGCTCCCATTGTTTTCACTACCAACAGTGCCAGCCCTGCTTCCGGACAAACTTCTGGTATCATTATCCTGGGCCGTGCTACCACCAACCTGGGCGACACTGCCCGTATCGAAGGTATCGGCGGCGTTCCTCCATTAATTCCTTACTATGGTGGTTCTGTTGATACCGACAATTCCGGTATCCTGAAATACGTACGTATTGAGTATGCAGGTTTCGAATTGTCACCCGACAATGAAATCAACGGTTTAACCCTCGGCGGCGTTGGTAGTGGTACTACTATCGACTACGTAGAAGTGTACAAAGCTGCTGATGATGGTATCGAATTCTTTGGCGGTACTGTAAACGCAACCCATGTGGTAGTAGTAAACCCGCTGGATGATGGTCTGGATTTCGACAACGGTTTCCGTGGCCGTATTCAGTACGCGTTGGTAGTAGAAGATACTACCCGCGCTGATAAGAGCGGTTCTAACGGTATCGAGTCAGACAACAACGCTACCGGTAACCCCCGTACCCCGGTAACAAAACCATTGATTGCTAACCTCACTATCATTGGTCAACCTAACCAGGCACTGGCTACCAAAACCAACTTTGCCCCTTCTGGTACCGGCAAATATGGTGTAGCGGCACAATGGAGAAGAAGCAGCCAGTTTGAAGTGTACAACTCAGTATTCCTGGGCTTCAACAATGGTATCCTCCTGGATAACACCGTTCCTACGGGCGGTACTGCAGCAGATCAGACTACACAGGAAAAGTACAGAGATGGTGTATCTAAAATTAAAAATAACCTGGTACACGCATTCAATGTTCCTTTCTTCAGCAACCCTGCTTATCCTTACAGCGCTACCAAGCCTTATGCTGATCCGGCTGATAACAACACCGGCTATGCTAACGCAACAGATGCTAACCTGGCTATCAGATTGAAAGATCCGTTCAACAGGGTGCCTGTTGACTTCTATCTGCCAAGAACAGGTGCTCCTGCTGTAGCTTCTCCTGCACTGACAGGTGGTTTAACTACCGGCTTACCTGCTGGTTTAGTAGGTACTACTTTCAGAGGTGCATTCGATGGTACAGCTGCCAACAACTGGGCTACCGGATGGACTAAATTCAATTACTAATCAGTTTTTATGGCGTGACTGGTCCCCTTCGGGGGATCGGTCACTTTTTAATCAACGTATTATAAAATGAGGTATTCTATTGTAAGATTATTATGTTGCCTGTTGGCAGGAATAGGATTGTTTTCCTGTAAGAAAGGCACTCCGCTGGAAGGAGAAAAGTTCATGGAATTGTCGGTTCCCTTTGTACTAACTACCACGGATACACTGGATGTATTTGTAGATGGTCGGCTGGCAAAGACAGCCGAAAATATTAAAGGCCACAGTGTTACCGTGTTGTTAAAACAGAGAAGCCAGTTGCAGCTCAGCATAAGGAAAAAAGGCAGCGCCACGGTGTTGAAAGATACTACCGTGAATGTAACCACCAACAACCTGTCATTGTCCTATGCATACGATCCGGCATTAGGATTTAACCAGTTTGTAAAAGGCAGCGATTTTGAACATCCTTCTACCGACAGCATTGCATTTATTCTTATTAATAAGTTTACCAATTTCGGTTCCGGAAAAATTAATGTAACGATCTTCCGTAATAACAGTAAAGACTATACGGCAAACCCAGCCGATTCCGTTACTATCCTTAAAAATATACCATTAGGAGGCATGTCTGAGAAAGTAGTACTGCCCATAAAAGCAGCTGATGGCACCAAGAATTTGTACGTCATTGTTATCCGTGATGCCGCAAGCGGCATAGACCCCAATGCAGAATATACGCGCGATTTTGGCGCACCAGAAAATTCTGCCTATAATTTCATTAACGATGACAGCAACGCCCAGGCTTCACCTGGTCTCATCAACGGCATTTCCATTTTCCCTCTTTCATACGATAGCGGCAGCAAAGTGTACTATATGACGGATACACAGATAGCGTTCCAGTTATAAAATTACAATGCCTCCCACTTCCAGCGGGGGGCATTTCTTTTGCAGAAAGTAATTCATAATTCCTGTTCCAGCGCCTCAGGTAATTTATACCCGTCATTATAGGGTATGATATATTTCCGGGGCGCCACACCGCCGGAAGACGAGGTTTCTACGATCAGGTCATATCCAGGGCGACCGTTTTTCTCAAAACGGAATTTGTTGTCGTAACAGCGGCGGTTATCACTACCGTTATCATATTCGTAGGAAGTAACCAGGTGTGTAAGCGGCGACAACCGATCGCCCTGTAGTCCCACAACATCTACCCAGGAAACATTTTCTCCCATGTGGGTAAGGCCGCCTTCCAGTACAATGCCTACCTGTTCATCGCCAGTCCGCAATAGTTTGAGGAAGCGGCCGGAATAGCCGTACATACCGCCACCACCGGCATTGAGAAGAAAGGTTTGCAGTTGCCATTTATCTGCGATTTTGCTAAACAGCAATATGTCGCACCAACCAGTGGCGGCGCCATATTGAGGTCCCTGGTTGGTAAATACTGCCAGGGCATATCGTTTTTTATCTGTTTTAAAGAAGCGGAGCGTATCCAGGGATCTGACAATGCTATCATGATCGCCTACATCGGCCAACAAAGATACTGTGTCATACACCGCCTTGGACAGGCGCATCGCCTGGTCTGCGTTGAAATCCGGTGCGGGCGCCACCTGGAGGCTCCAGTTGTCGCTGGCCCGGCTGCTGCTGATCAACCGTATCCCGGCTATTTTCCACCCATTATCGCCACGCTCTAATTGGTATTCCTGTTCAAAGATGCCATTACCGTTCACCGGGTCGTCGACCGCCACGGTTGCAGGGATATTGATAGTACGCTCGGCTCCGGGAATAGGCTGGTAAAGCGGCTTTAGCAACCTGGCTGCGGTAATGCCTCCATACATTTTTATACTGGAAAACTGTGCCGCAGTGCCCCAGCGTTTACCGGTACAGTATTGCCAGGCACGCGTATATTGGCGCTGGTTCAGTGCAGCGGTAAAAGAGTCTACTACTTCTGCTGCCAGCAGCATGTTTGGAAGGACGGGCATGTCGGGGGCCGTTGTGGCAAGCCCGGTTTGCTCCTTATTTTCAGGGTAGTACTCGTAGGAGCGACGTGCCACATAATCCATTTGCCCATTCATGAACCGGGTTTGTTTAATCCAGTTCCCTTTGGCATCGTACTCGTATTGGTAGGTATTAATATATACTTTCCCGTTACCACTATAGGTAGTAGCGGATATATCTCCCTGTTTATTCAACTCCATGGTAGTCAGGAAATTGTTGGCCGGCGTATTTTTATAGCTGGTCTTAAACCGGAACAGTTGCGCCTTTTCATCAAATTCACGGCTCCATTCTATATCCTCGTTGGTACTGGTGGTATGCGATCCGGTTAACTTCCCCGCTTTATTGTAAGTATATGTAGTGGTAGTTTCCTGCTGACTCCGTTGTGTGGTAATACTTTTGTTCACCAGGCGACGCTTGTCATAGAAAAGCTGCACGGACTGCAGAAGGGTATACCTGTCGCGTTCCATATAGCCATAGGTATCTATCTGGCGGATGCTGTTGTCGTCATTGTATAGGTATATTTTCCTCCCGGGTCCATCACTGCTGTCTATCCGGTTACCAGTATAATAATATACTGTGGGAATACTTTTATCGGTGCTGGTATAGTTCATTAGCTTCGATGGCCAACCTGATAACGTGAACTCAAACGCTTGATAAGTTAAAGCATTGCTGGGCATACCCTTGCCATCGTAATTGGTGATGCATTGTAGGTACGATTTTACAGGTCCTCTCAGCAACCCCTTTTCCCTATTGGGTAGTAACAGGATGGAGATGTCCTGTTTGGTGATATATTCATGTAATTCCTGCGCCTGGGTATTGGCCGCTAACAAACAAAGTGCTACCAGTAATATCAACTTATTCATTCCTGTATCCGGTTTTGGCAAAGGGCCAAATATAGGAATAAACACTTTTATTCTTTGTTTTAAAAAGCTATTTTGCCAGTCGAATAATTCTAACGTTATGATGAAGCATCGTTTTTCCCGGACGCTGGCCATGGCCTTGTTTGCCGGTTTTATTTCCTGCGCAGGAACAGTGAAAAAAGATACCCCGCCTAAATGGATCTCTCTTTTTAATGGAAAGGACATCAATGACTGGATAGTCAAAATTCATCACCATGAGGTGGGCGACAACTTCGGCAACACTTTCCGGGTAGAGGACAGCATTATTAAAGTGCGCTACGACCAGTATGGTGACTTCAATGAGCAGTTTGGCCACTTGTACTATAAACAGCCCTTTTCGCATTATCACCTGAAGTTCGAATACCGCTTTGTAGGGAAGTGGTGCCCCACGGCGCCCGAATATACATTGCTCAACAGCGGGGTGATGTTCCATTCGCAGGATCCGCGTACCATGCCTAAAGAGCAGGACTGGCCTATTTCTATAGAAATGCAGCTGCTGGCGGGCCTGGGAAATGGCCAACGCCGGCCCACGGGTAATATGTGCTCACCGGGTACCAACGTGGTATACAAAGGAAAGCTGGACGAAACGCACTGCATCGAATCGTCTTCCCATACTTATGAAGGAGAACAATGGGTACGCGGGGAGCTGATCGTACTGGGTGATTCGCTAATCACCCATATTATCAACGGCGATACCGTGTTACAATATTCCAAGCCGCAGATTGGCGGGGGCGTAGTGCACGACTACAATCCGGCCATCAAGATCGATGGTAAGCTCTTGTCGGAAGGCTATATTGCCCTGCAGAGCGAAGGGCAACCCGTGGACTTCAGGCATATTGAGATCATGGATTTGACCCCGGCGCCCGCGAAAAAATAAATGGCGCTCATTAAACTATAAAAAACGACTTCCCCTGGAAAGGAAGTCGTTTTTTATAGTTAGCAGGGGATAACTGAAATGGAAGCGCCAAAGACCACATATGGTTCCTGCCGGTGAAATAGGAACGTTCATCGCTCATACACGACCGCTGATCGCCTTTCCCTTGCAAAAAATAATTTTTAGTAGTAGTATAGGTGTTTTTTTCCCGGCACTCGTCTAAATTTGCAAGGGAAACCTGTAATGGGAGAAATCCCCCGGAAATGTATTACCTATGACAGAATCAACTTTGAGTTCGGCTATTGTTTATTTGTTCGGAACTATTATTTTCTTAAGTCTCCTGGAATCTTATTTCAGCTACAAACACGATAAGAAATACTATGACTCCAAAGACACCCTGACTACCATTTACCTGATGAGCGTTAACTTCCTTGTAAACGTGGTCATGAAATCCGGGACTTATATTTTATTGGATTTTTGTTACCGGCGCTACCGCTTTTTTATCATTCCCAATGTGTTCCTTTACTGGACGGTACTGATCCTGCTGCAGGATTTTCTATACTGGCTGCTCCACGCCACCGGCCACTATATCAGGCTGTTCTGGGCCGTGCATGTTACCCATCACTCGTCCGAACAGTTTAACCTCACTACCGGATTCCGTTCCAGCGTATTTGAGCCTATGTACCGGTTATTCTTCTTTGTGCCATTGAGCCTGCTGGGCTTTAACGCCCTGGATATCCTGTTTGCCTATTACATTACACAGATCTACGGCAACCTGGTACATACCCAGGCTATCGGAAAACTGCACCCGGTAATTGAGTATATATTTGTGACGCCCTCTCACCATCGTGTACATCATGCGAGCAACTACCGGTACCTCGACAAAAACATGGGCATGCTGCTGATCCTATGGGACCGCATGTTTGGCACGTTCCAGGAAGAGCTGCCGGAAGATAAGGTGAAGTACGGACTGGTAAAAGAATTGGAAAACCGTGGCCCCGTGAATATTATTTTTCATGAATTTATTGCCCTGTGGCAGGACATGAAAAAAGCTGATTCACCGGCAGATAAGCTGAAATACCTGTTTTATGCGCCGGGATGGAGCCACGACGGACAGTCGCAAACCAGTAAAGACCTGCAGCGGCAGTTGGCGGAAGAAGAGGGTAGTGCGGTGGTGTAGCGGTATCCCAGGCTATTTTTATTATCTGCTCCTATACCTGTCAATTAATATGGAACTAATCAGTAGACCCTTTTTCCCGGACGAAATCCGCCTGTTGAATAAGCTGAAACTTAAATACAGTCAGAAAGCTGTATCACGCCTGAAGGTATATGACCTGCTGTTGATTTTTATCACAGGCATCGCCTTTGCAGATATGGCCACTATGATCAAATCCGGTTTGGGCATCGCAGTATTTGGTACGCTGGTAGGACTTTGTTTTTTTGTTGTCTTATTTGCCCCTTTTGAGAGATACCAGAATAATAGGCGCATAAAACGTAAGTGGTCGGTCGCCAACTCGCTGCTGATGCAAAACGGGCTTACCGTTACCCGGGTAAACGCCCTGCAAATAGCGCTGGCAGCCGAGTATGAGGATGAAGGCGATTTATACCTGGTCGCTTATAAACCAGACGCTGTACTCTATTTATGGGATAACAATTACCAGTTAAGCAAACGGCTGCCCTGCCTGAATTTTGATATCTATCCCGAAGAATTTACCAGGCTCACCGGCCGCCAGGTATACACCCTGAGTGAACAAATTATGCCAGTTTCCATTGCTGCGGCACATAAATGGAAGTACCTGAAAAAATATGGAAGCCCACGGCAACTCAGCACCGAAGAGATCAGCATGGAAGACCTGATCGCCAGGTTTTAAGTTGACCTGGCGATCATCATCGCCTGTTAAATCGTTATTGTGCCGGTGTAGGCACAATAACGACAGCCTGGCCTCCTGAAAGGGATAAAGCAATGTGCCGGTTTATAGTCGGTTGATGCTGTAAGAATTTAAGTCCGGTGGCATCAATTTGAAAGAGGTCGACTGTTTTTGCATCTGACCAGTTTGATGGCAATTGCCATGTTTTTGAGCTGTAGCCTTTCTCACTGTAGGCTATTATTTCACGCTCTTTGCTCCAAACGACGGGTATAAATAGATCATTCCCCTTCCGAAGTACGATGCCCTTATGCATAATAGATGAATCTTTCAAACTGACAGTAAGTCCGTCACTGTATTGTGCTACCCGTTGTAACCCTTTACCCTGTAGTTTTTTACGATGGTATTTATTCAGGTAGGTATAAGGCAGTGTGCCGGTATAAAACTGGTACTTAAATGCTTGCTGCCAATCGATAATGGTGCGGAAATCGTTTTCCAGATCATTGAAGCAATCTTCTCCCCGGGTACTCATACCAAACAAAAAGCCAAGCTGCATTTGTTCACCAGCCAGTTTCGGATCCTGTTTAATAAATAAAAATGGCCCTCCGCCTGTGGCTATGGAAGCAGGCGTACGCTTAAATCCGCTTTCTGTTTGATCAAACCAAACAAACCAGGGCGACAACCCGGTAAAATGGTCCTGTCCATCCCGCAGGCGGATGTAACTCTCCTGGGACACATCAATCTCCTTCGTTTTAAAATATCTTATTACCCTGCGCTGATAGCTTTCTTCTTCCGGCTGAGAGATATTCAAATAAGGATTTCCCCGGGAAAAGTAGGCGTCTAACAACACAGTTTTAGCCTCCTTCAAAAATGGCAGTAATGTCAGCAGTTCATCAATTCTTTTGGTGGCATAGCCCTTTTCCCATTCCTCTTTAAAACAAACCTGGTAAGCATCAAAACCATTATAACTACCTGTCTTCATAGGCTGCCCGTCTTTCAACCGGGAAATCAGACCTTTCTCCCAGTAAGTATCCCATAAAGGACTGTTCTTATAAGCATCCGCCATATTAACATGTACACTAATGGTAGTGTTATACTTTTTACATTCGCCAGATAGCCAGATTAACGACTGTAAGCCGGTACTGTCTTCAGGCCTTTTAAGCGCATCATTTACATGATGCCAGGCAGGGTACTTATCGTCATGACCATTATATTGCCAGCCTACCAGGTAAATGATTTTTGGAATGTGAAGGGTGATAGCATCTACTTCTTTCACGAGGGCAGCAACTTCTTTAAAAGTACGTCTTACGTATGATCCTCCTTTACCATCCGGTGTGGCAAGCATCAGGTGCATAACCAGTGTTTGACCATAATTGAAAGCATAGGGAGACGCTGGTTTACCGGTTTTTGTCCAATCATAGTAAGTGCCGGAAATGCTTTTCCAGTTGGTGCTTTGCGCTTGTATAGCTCCCAGGTTCAGCAAGAAAAGGAAGGTTAGTAAATGTCGCTGTTTTTTCATACGTGTGCTGTTATAAAGTAGAGCTGTCTTTGGTATACAACAATGAGCAAGATAAAGCTTATACTGATCGGGGATTGTATCAATTTTAGTATTTGCTGGTTCTTTTTTGACATGCTGGTAGCTGCCCTACACGCAGGAGCAGGATGGGGCAGGATGCCCGCATCGGATTTTACCTGTAATATTGGATAACTGCTGCTCCCTGAACAATGAAATTTGCAGCATTCCTTGTCAGCCCGGTGTTATCTGATTACAATCAAAATACAGATGTCTAAAATCTTCCCGTTATGTACTTATTTAGCAAGACAATGCTCGTACTGTGCCTGCTGCTGCCGGCATCAATGCTGCGGGCACAGTTAACCAATCCGTTGATTCCCATACCGGTAGAAATGCATACCGGTAAAGGCGCTTTCACCATCTCCAGGGAAACCGCTATTGCTGCCGATACCACATTACGCGGGGAAGCAGCACTGCTGCGGGAACAATTAACCGCTGTCACCGGGTATCCGCTGCCGTTAGTATCAGCCCGCAATACCGGTAAGGCTATCCGCATGCAGCTCAACACTTCCAACGAAACGGTCCTGGGGACGGAAGGCTACCGGTTGAATATTACACCAGCGGGCGTCAGCATCCGCGCCAATACACCAGTGGGCATTTTTTATGGCGCGCAATCATTATTACAGCTACTCCCGCCAGCAATAGAAAGAAGGCAATTGATGCAGACGGCACTGACGTTGCCAGCCGTATCGGTAACAGACTATCCCCGCTTCGGCTGGAGAGGATTGATGCTGGATGATAGCCGCCATTTCTTTTCTAAATCATTCGTGAAGAAGTATATCGACCAGATGGCCAAATACAAATTTAATGTATTCCACTGGCATCTTACCGATGATCCGGGATGGAGACTGGCCATCCAAAAATACCCCCAGCTCACGGAAGTTGGCGCCTGGCGCGTTCCCAGAACAGGCCGTTGGGGAACTTACAGCGGACCTGCACCAGGAGAACGTGCCACCGATGGCGGATTTTATTCGGCAGAGGATATCCGCGAAATTGTACAATACGCCGCCGCCAGGCACGTTACCATCGTACCGGAAATAGATGTTCCCGGTCACAGCGGCGCCCTGATCGCCGCGTTCCCGGAAGTATCCTGCAAACACGAACATCATCCTACCTATCCCGGAAGCAGTGAAGGGCCCGGCGATAATGTGCTCTGTGCCGGAGAAGAAAAAAGCTTTGTGCTGCTGGATAGTATCCTGGGTGAAGTGGCGGCTTTATTTCCTGGTAGTTACATTCATATCGGCGGCGATGAGGTGGATAAATCGTTCTGGAAGCAGTGCCCCAAATGCCAGCAACGTATGAAACAGGAAGGGCTGAAAGATGAACACGAATTACAAAGCTATTTTATTAAGAGAGTGAGCAGGATCGTAGAACGATATGGCAAAAAGTTGATAGGCTGGGACGAGATCCTGGAAGGAGGATTGGCCCCTGGCGCGGCGGTAATGTCGTGGCGGGGACCAGAAGGCGGTATTGCTGCCGGCAAAGCCGGGCATGCGGTGGTAATGACGCCACTGCAGTTTTGTTACCTGGATTACCTGCAAACAGACTGGCACATCGAACAGATCGGTGGTAACCACTTAACGCTAACAGATACTTATCGCTTTGAACCGGTGCCGGAAGAAGTAGACCCCGCATATATTCTCGGGGGACAAGGCAACCTGTGGACCGAATTCATTGCTTCCCCCGGGCGGGCAGAGTACATGACCTGGCCCCGGGCCTTCGCCCTGGCGGAGGTGCTGTGGTCTCCAAAAAAAGAACGTGTGTTGCCGGATTTTCTTAGCAGGGTAGAAAAGCATTTCGTACGTTTGTCCGACGCCGGCGTCAACTATGCACCCGCCATCTATGATCCCCAGGTGCGTACACAAAAGAACGACAAAGGCGCCCTTAACCTGGTCCTGTTTACCGAAGCGCCCGACCTGGAGCTGTACTATACGTTTGAAGGCGTACGCCCCGACCAGTATGCATCGAAATATACCGGTACACCGGTGGCAATACCGGCCGGCGCCTCCGATGTCAAAGTGGTGACGTACCGCAACGGCAAACAAATGGGCCGCGTATTATCTATCAATATAAAAGAGCTGCATTAACAACTATGAAAAGGGTTTTATTCCTGGGCTGGCTATTGTTACTGTGGGCCGCCCCCACGTTGGCTAATGGGGGAAGCTCCCTGTTACCCGCTCATCTGCGTTGTGAATACCTGGTAAATCCCACCGGCATAGATGAACCGCATCCACGCCTGGGCTGGACATTTGAAGCCACCGATCCAAAGGCTTTCGGGCAACGGCAAACCGCCTATCGCATCCTGGTGGCGGCCACACCGGAAGAATTAAACGACAACAAAGGTTCATGGTGGTCGTCCGGATGGATCAATTCCAGCGACATGCAGCAGATTGAATACAAAGGAAAACCCTTGCAGTCGGATCAGTCGTATTATTGGAAAGTAAGTGTAAAGGACGAGCAGGGACGTATTTCGCCCTGGAGCGAAACCGCACAATGGACTACCGGCTTATTTCAGCCCGGCGAATGGCAGGCTTCCTGGATAGGCACGGCGGAAGTATTTGATCCACGTCAGCGCGATTGTAATATCAACGACCCCTGGCTGAGAAAAACAATTGACCTAAAGGAGGCGCCACACAAAGCCAACATGTTTGTAGCCTCTATAGGATACCATGAATTGTATGTCAACGGAAAAAAAATCGGGGATGGCGTGATGGCCCCTGCGGTAAGCAATCACACTAAAAGAGCCCGCTATATAGCCTATGATATTGCAAAGGAACTAAAGCCCGGAAAGAATGTAATTGCCCTCTGGCTGGGTACTTCCTGGTCTATATTCGGGCCATACATTACACCGGATAAACCCAATACACCTATTGTAATGGCACAGGCTGCACTTTATAACGGTAACGCCACTACGCCTTTCATGCTCGTTAAAACAGATGCTTCGTGGCGCACACATCCCAGTCCCAACCAGCTATTGGGCACCTGGGACTTCCATAAAATGGGAGGAGAGATCTGGGATGCCCGCAAGGAAATGAAAGACTGGAATACAGCCGGCTGCGATGAAAGCAACTGGCCTTCAGCAGTGGTATATCATCCGCGCCTGTTACTGTCGGCCCAAATGGTGGAACCTAACCTGGTGATAAATGAAATAAACCCGGTATCCGTCACAACAGCGCCCGATGGCAGCTATGTAGCAGATATGGGCGTCAACTTTGCCGGATGGACAGCTATTCAGGTACATGGTCATCCCGGCGATACTATCCAGTTCCTGTTTTCAGAAAGGGCGAATGTACCCATGACCTTCGCGCTGCATAGTGCGGTGGTGATCAGCAACGATGGTACAGCCACTTTTCACAATCGTTTTAACTACAGCTCCGGGCGCTGGATCACCATCCGCGGATTGAAATATACCCCTGCACTTACCGATATCCGCGGCTGGCTGGTGCGAACAGGATATACTGCTGCCAGCAGCTTTACCTGCTCAGACTCCCTCCAAAACTGGATCTACAACCGGGTGCGATGGACTTACGAGAACCTGTCGCTTGGCGGTTATATCGTAGATTGCCCGCAACGGGAGCGACTGGGCTACGGTGGCGATGCACATGCTACCTGTGAAACGGGGATGTATAACTATCATCTCGGCGCCTTTTATACCAAGTGGATGGAAGACTGGCGCGATGTACAGGGATCTGAGGCGGTTGTAGGCAATATGTACGATACAGCCTGGGCCCACAAAGGACTGATGAGTGGCCGTCACCTCCATAAAGGAATACAACCTCATTCCGCGCCTACGTATATGGGTGGGGGTGGCCCTCCCTGGGGAGGCATCTGCGTATCCCTGCCCTGGTTCATTTACCAAAAGGAAGGTGACCGGCGGGTATTGGAAAGGAACTTTGAGATGATAAAAAATTGGCTGGCTTTCCTGGATACCCAAACAAAAGACCATCTCTTACAGCGATTTGGCGGCAACTGGGATTTCCTGGGAGACTGGCTTTGGCCGGGTGCTACCGCTGAAGGGATGAATAACGATAAACCACAAACGCTTTGCCTGAACAATTGTTACCGCGTATTTAACCTGCGTACCGCTGCGAAAATAGCGAAGGTGCTGGGCAAAACTAAAGAAGCTGCCGAATGGCAGCAACAGGCGGACTTGTCCAGTCGCGCTATCAATACCCGGTTTTATAACGCGGCAGACCATAGCTACTCCGACAGCTCCATGGGCAATATGGCCGCTGCGCTACTGGCGGAAGTGCCGGCACCCGATCAGCGCGTCGCCGTGATGAAGCGATTGGAAAATGAAATCCTCGTAGTACGCAAAGGACATATCAATGTGGGGATTACCGGGGGCGCCATGTTGTTCCGCCTGCTCCGCGACGAAGGCCGTGATGACCTCCTGTATAGCATGACTTCTCAAACTTCGTACCCTGGTTGGGGTTATATGAAGGACAACGATGCCACCACTATCTGGGAAATGTGGGAGAAAGACTTACCGGGACATTCTCTTTTACATAGTTCCTTTCTTTATCCGGGCGCCTGGTATATCAACGGGGTCTCCGGTATACGACGCGATCCCGCTTCTACTAAAGGATTCCAGCATTTTGTTGTACGGCTGCCATCTTTCAATAGTCCTCAAATGACCTGGGCTAATACCAGTTTTGGGTCCTCTGCCGGAATAATAAAAACGGCCTGGAAAAGAGAGAATGGCGGGCTAACATTACGACTGTCGGTGCCACCAAACTGCTCGGCCACACTGGAGTTGACGGAGGAGGAAGCCGCAGGTCTCAATGCGGGACAGGCGCCGATTAAAAAGCAGCGCAGGCAAAATGGAGGGGTAACATATGAATTGCCCGCTGGCAATTATGTTTTTAGTACCACGATATAAAAAACAGGTGCTCCTTGTTATGCACTATGTAATTTCTTCGGATGTGTACCTGGCAGCTTCACCGCCTTTACAATCCATGGCAGGGAAATACCTTGTACGATCAGGGTAAACAACACCACTACCACGGAAATAAATACGATAGCATTTCTTTCCGGGAATGATTTGTTATCTCCCAACGTCATAGGCAGCCCAATGGCGATAGCCAGGGAAACAATGCCCCGCATGCCCGACCAGCCGATAATCAGGCTATTCTTAAAATCCAGCAACGCATTTTCTGTGATCCTGCCTTTACCTTTCTTAAAGGCCTGCTCCAGGTTGAGCTGTTGGGTGAAGATACGGGCCATGCGTAGCACCAGCGCTACCAGGGTAATTATAATCCCATAGCCGATGTAGGGAAATATCATATCGGCAGGGATGTCTTTAATAATATAGGGAAACTGTAATCCTATCAATATAAAAATGAGCCCATTGAGCAGGAAAATAATAATGTCCCAGATGGCACGGGATTGTTGTTTTAACTTTTCCGGAAAGGCACGGTTGCTGATCCTCGCGGTCATGAGGCCCAGTACGACTACGGCAATCACACCCGATACATGCAGCTCTTCCGCCAGCAGGTAAGTAACAAAGGGCATCAGGAGCATAAAGCTGATGGTTACCAGGTCGTTTTTATGCACCACTTTCAGGATTATATGTAATAGCTTGCCGATGGCAAGTCCCACCAGTACGCCGCCCGCCATCAGCACAATAAATTCCAGCGATGCTTTCCAGAACACGAAGGCCGTACCCATGGCCGCGGCAATAGCAAAACGATAGGTTACCAGGGCAGAGGCATCGTTGATAAGACTTTCACCTTCAAGGATAGTAATGGTTTTATGGGAAAGGCCCAGTCCTTTGGTAATGCTCATAGCGGCTACGGCATCGGTAGCAGAGAGGATAGCACCCAATACAAAGGCCAAAGGCCAGGTCATACCAGGAATTAAGTAATGCGCCACCACCGCGATAGCCGCTGCCGTTAAAAAGACAAGCCCGATGGCGAGGGTGCCAATCGTATTAAAATTGGTTTTGAATTCCTGCGGCGAAATATTAAACGCCGCGTCGTATAAAAGGGGCGGCAGGAAAATAAGGAACACTACATCGGGGTTCAGTGAAATATCGGGCAACGCCGGTATAAAGCCAATGCCAATACCGGCGCTGATCAGCAACACCGGGTAAGGCAACTTCATCTTATCTGCCATCGCAGATAAGATGATCATAATAGCCAATATGAAGATAACAATGCTATAGAGCTCCATGGTATGATTTACTGCAAAGATATAAGGTAGGTTTTTTTAGAAAGATATTTGTAGGTTAGGAATTTATTTTTATCATTGCAAAGAAAGGAATTGTTTGTTGACAAGCCCCCTCCCTTCACCTGGTATGCTGTTGATATAATAATATAAAGTATGAAGAAAGTATCCCTGATCTTTATGGATCATCCTATGAGGTATCTGGCTGTAGTGGCCTGTTTGTTGCTGGCGCAGGTAAGTATCGCGCAAGATTCCATTAAACGTTACAATGCACAATTCACCAAGTTGGCGATGGATAGTAGTATCCCGGTGCTGGATATTGGCCGGAGCGGAGATCCCGGCAATCAGAATGTTCCATTGTGGGCGCCTACCGGTGGTGCTTACAACATTGATTTTCACGGGTGGAGAGATGTGACGCCCGGCCTCATTGGCGCGCGTATCCGGGCGGAAAGAATAAATATTTACCAGGCAAATGCTGCGCTGGTACAAGGGATGGATTTAACCTTTCATACCACCGGGTCAGTAAGCGGGCCGATAGAGAGAATGCGGATCACTTCCGGTGGGAATATCAGCGTGGGGGTCCAAAAACCGGCTGCCAGGTTCCATGTGGCGGCGCCCTATGGCATCGTGTTAGCGAAATATACACAGGTGGATAATACCGGGGGAGATGGAGAAATGGTGATCTACAATGCTGCCGGAGCCGACACCGACTATATTCCCACCCTGCGTGGCCGTGCCTGGTCCCATGGCCGTGGCTACGGATTATATATGCTCGGCGAATCAGAAGATATTGTACCACTGGCAGACCAACCCAACGTGGGGGCGGTAACGATAACTGGTTTATCCAAAAATATACAACAGCGGAAACTCCTGAATAATAACGTATTCACCGTTAACAATAATACTGACAATCTTTTTGTTATAAAGGCCAACGGCAATATAGGCATAGGTACACCTGATACGAAAGGTTATAAACTGGCAGTAAATGGTGCGGGTGTATTTACCCGTGTAGTGGTGAAAGCGTATAATAACTGGCCTGATGATGTGTTTACTGCTGATTATTCATTGCCATCAATAGCATCCCTGGAGCAGTTTGTAACCACCCGCCAACATCTTCCCGAAGTTCCTTCTGCCAAAGAAGTAATGGAAAACGGACAGGACTTAGGTGAAATGAACAGGCTGCTGCTAAAAAAAGTAGAAGAACTCACCCTCTATATCATCCAGTTGAATAAAAGGGTAGATGAGCAACAAGCGCAGATAAAATTATTGCGAAAATAGGCCAGCTGGCCGGGCTGGGAAGGTCTGAAAAGGCAGACCTTCCTGCCCTCATCAGGAAGCTTTAAGTAATTCTTGCTCCCGCCATTTGATGAACATCATATGGTAGGCAAACTCCCAATACAGGTGGTCATCCAACATTTCCAGCAGTTTCATTTTACGTTTAATAGCGTCCTGGCTGTTACGGATCATCAATTCATACTGGGCGAGTTGCTCCACCAGGGATGTTTCCATCATTTTAAGTAAAGATGGGAATGCTTCCATATCGGTATTAAGGATCATCTTGCCTTTGGGTGTTAGTTTCAGTTCCTGGATACGCTCGTGCGTTAATTCCGGCATTTTGATGCCCTGCAGGTTAAATACTTTGCTCTTATGCATTGGCTGAGTTACTTGAACGGTTAATAATAGTAAACGGATGCGGGTTATAAAGTACTATGCTAAACTTTTATTTTTAGTCAGTTGCGCCAGGGTATAGGCTCCTATAGCCATTACCAGGTCTCTGACGGCTACGTCAAAGTATTGTCCGGTAGTAATTAATTCCAGGGCAATACAAATCAGCCATACCATCACTAACCAGGCACCAAAAAGAGGACGGAAGAATACCAGTAAACCAGCTACAATTTCAATAACACCCACTATTTTCATGAAAACCAGGGCATCAAACGGAAGCATTCCTTTTACGGCAGGCGACAAGTAAGCAGACCAGTCAGTGAGGATATTAGTGAATTTATCCAACCCTGCAATAATGGGAACAATCCCATAAGTAGCCTGTAGCGTGCGCTGGAGTTGATTAACAGTTGCCATGACTTCGGTTTTTAAGTTCGCATTCTGACCGGTTTAAGACCGGCTCCTGTTAATTAGAGTACAAATTGTTTCCAGGGTTACAAAAAAGAGAAAAAAAATTTTGTAACTTTTCTCAACTTTCATCATCCAATAAGATATAATGACCACAATCTCATTAACAGACAGGGAAATTGATAACGAAATAATCAATAAGATCCTGGCAGGAGAAAAAAAGCTATTTGAACAGCTGATGCGCCGGCATAATCCGAGCATGTTCCGGATAGGAATGACTATCCTCAACAACGATGCAGACGTAGAAGATGTCATGCAGACAGCTTATATCAATGCATATCAGCATCTTAGCTCTTTCCGGCAGGAGGCTGCCTTTGGCACCTGGCTGAAACGAATCATGATTAATGAATGTAATCAGCAATTGAAGAAAAGAAAACGTGGGGTCAGGGAAGATATATCTGTAATTGATGAATACCATTCGGCCGGTATGACCGAAACAAAAGAATCCCCGGTGGCAAGAGTAATTGATAAAGAACTAGGCGAGGCGCTGGAACATGCCCTGATGCAAGTACCCGAGAAATACAGGGTGGTATTTGTTATGAGGGAAATTGAACAGCTCAGTAACGCCGAAACCGCGCAAGTCCTGCAGATTTCGTCGGTAAATGTTAAGGTGAGACTACTAAGGGCAAAATTGATCCTGCGTGGTAAAATTTCTGAGTATTATAAAAATGACCTGGTATTCCCATTCCATTTGATCCGTTGCGACCGCATCGTGAACAAGGTAATGAATCAACTGGGTATTTAGACCATATCCGCAAACGGATCAGGGCTCGCCATCAGGAATTTTCTATCAGGCTCACCTTGATCCGTTTGTACATACTTCTCTCATCCAGCGACTGCTCCAGCTCAGTCAGCACTTGCAACAAGTCGGCACTGGCGGCTGTCAGCCATTTCTTGTTTTCCTCCTTAATCACTTCGAGCAACGGCGCTATCTTTTTATGCATCTGTTTACCCGCCGGCGTTAATGACACCAGCCGCCTCCGGGCATCTTTGCGATCCGGCGCTGTTTTAATTAGTCCATTTTCTGTCATCTGCTCTACAAACTGCACCACCGCCGGATGGCTGAGTTGCAGCATGGCAGCAATTTCTGTAATACCCAGCTGCTTTTGCCGGCTGAGCAACTCCAGTACCAGGTACCACCTGGCTTCAAAGTCCAGCGCCGACTCCTTATATATCTGGCTAACGTCTGCGGATAAACGTTCTCCCAGCCGCTTTAGGCGGGTAGCCAGCGCCAGCTCCTCCAGTTCATTAACTAAATTCATGCACTAAATGTATAAATTTTTATCCTGCCCTTCGCTTTTCTTCTTCCGCACCACCGGTTTTCCGGGCATTACTATTTCCACCGTTGCTGCCAAAACGATAATTGAACGTGAAGGTCATTACCCGCGTATCCCGGCGTTGATGAAAGGTTTCGCCATAACCCGCCAGTCGTGTAACGGCGTTGGTTTGATTGGTCAGGAAAATATCGCTGACATTTAATTTGACAGATGCTTTTCGGTTCCACAGCTGCCGCTGTGCGCCAATATTCATGAACCAATATCCTTTCACATCCAGGAACCCATAGTAGGACCGGCTATTGTAACTACCCGTAATCTCCAAGCTGGTCAACGGGTTGATGGTCACCGTATTGACTGAGTTAAGTTCCACCGCCACCCGGCTCACATCCAGGTGGGTATTTACTAGGTTGCCTTTATACCGGCCATAGAACACTAATACAGTGTTGGTACTGCTAAGCCATTTCGCTATGCTGGCAGGGAAACTGACACTCATGTTGTAGTAGTCATATACCGCCAGGTTACGACCCGTTTGAATAACGGAACCTGCTACTGTGTCGGGCGACAATACCTCAATGATATTGTCTTTCGTGCGGCTGTAACCGATTTTGGCGGTATACTGTTGCTTAAAGGTATACGTTAGTTCTGTGGAAGTGGTAAGTTCCGGCAACAAGTACGGATTACCGGCTTCATAGGTATACGGGTCCAGGAATATTTTAAAAGGATTCAGCTGCCGGTAGGAGGGACGTTCAATGCGCCGGCTTACTGTAATACCCAGGTCGTTATTGGCATTAATGGCATAACCGAGATAGCCACTGGGAAACAGTTGTGTATAATGGCGGGTAAAGGCCGTGCTGTCTGTTACCTGCAGGCCATCGGCGTTGGTGTTTTCTACTCTCAGCCCCAGTTGCGTATCCCAGCGTTTCCATTTTTTGGCAACATTGATATAGGCGGCATTAATATTTTCCTTGTAAATAAACCGGTTGCTCTTGCCTTTATCTAATACGTTACCACCATTACTCCTGTCGAAGAACCGGACATCGTTGTCTGTTTTTATCCAGCTGCTTTTAACGCCGGCATCCAGCCGAGCCCCCAGGGCTTTTAATCGCTGGGTATAATCTGCTTTTACGGACCGTATGCTCAGGTCGCCCTGCAAATCACCAAAAAGTTCGTAGGGGCTTTTATTTTCAAGCTGATGATTATCAAAAAAACGGGTGGTATAATACTGTGCCTGGCTGGCATTAAAGCGGGCATAATCGAGATCGGCGGTAAGTTGCCGGCCACTGGTATCGAGGGTGTGCTTATAGTTGAAATTAATACTGCGATTATTACGGCGCGGTGTATTGGTACCGGTAGTGATAAAGGTGCCGGCAGGCTGTCCGGCTGCATCCAGCGATTGTGCGGGGCTGTTGGTAAAGATGCGCATGTTATTGAAAATACCGTTGGCCACAAACCCCGCCACAATGTTTTTGCTGATATTATAGTCGGCTCCAATCCTGGCGTTGTGACTACCGGCGTTAAACCGGAACCGGTTGTCGTAGTTGGTGCCGCCGGTATACTGATTGTCCGCGTTATAAAACTGGCGATAGATGGTTAACGCATTGAGTTCCTGCCGGTAGTTGTAGTTGTAGGCGCCAAAAATATTCAGGCGATGATATTTACTGTTGAAAGTGAGGGCGGGGTTCACCTTTGGATATTTTCCCTGTCCGTAGCTCAATGATATATTCCCATTGGTACCGGATTTATTGTCTTTCTTTAACCGGATATCAATAATACCGGCGTTGCCGGCTGCGTCATATTTTGAAGAGGGGTTAGTAATCAGGTCGATGGTTTCTATTTGGTTAGCCGACATGCTCCTTAGCATGGTGGCCAGTTCTGGTCCCGACATGGGTACCTGTTTGCCATCTATCATCACCAGCACCCCCTGGCGTCCGCGCATGGCTATATTATCATTCTGATCGATGGTAATGCCCGGCGATTTTTCCAGGACTTCCAATGCTGTACTGCCGGCCGCTGAAATGGAACTGGCCACATTGATAACCGTTTTATCGTATTGTTGTTGTACAAATGGTTTGCTGGCCGTAACCGTTGCCTCTTTGAGCTGCTTAGACTGCAATTGCAGCGAAATGGCCGCTAGCCGTGTAGAGCCTTCATGGCGGAAGGTAGCCGATTCATACGGGGTAAACAGCATGCTTTGTGTCGTCACCTGGTAATTGCCGTCGGGAATTTTATCAAACCGGAAGTTACCGGTGCTGTCCGTGTATTCCATCTTCAGCAATTTTTTATCAGTTGCCTGGCGAAGTTGTACCAGTACATCCTTTACGGGTGCGTTATCCGCTGAGATGATGCGGCCGTTAATGGCAGAAGTTGCAGGTTTTGCCTGTGCATAGCTTTTATTTATGTAAGTAGTTACTAAAATAAAGAGCACAAAAAAATAGGCCTGTTTCTTTTTCATTTTGGAGTCTTTATAGAGGTAAAATTAGGGCGTTTGAGATATTTTTGGACAATTTAGGTTGGTATTTACATATGCGGTAAATGTTACTGCTTACGGAGTATTTTTTATGATAGGAGTGGTAGGGGATTTCCTTCAGCGCTATTTGCCGGGAGTGGCAAGTAAGATTCGCCCTTGTTTCTTTTGTTAAACTTTCGTTTTATTACCCGTGTTTATCAACACAAACTTTTTCGTCATTTTACAAAGGTTTTATATATTTTTAATAACTGGTTGACGATGGCTGTTTGGGTTAGTCAACCAGGTTGGTTAAATCAAACCAGGTACTGTCAATTATTACCTATATACTGATGATGAAAAAATTACACATCCAGCTGTGGCTATGGTCATTGTTATCAGTAATGATATTACTCGGTGTGTCATGCAGGAAGAAGAATGATCCGTCACCGAACAAGGAAACGAGGGAAGTGATTTTCCTGGGTAGCTTTGTGCCCGACACGATCACCCTGGAAAAAGAGAACGTGGTGGTTATCAGCTTCAAGAATTACAAGGGGACGTTTAAATTCATCCTGGTGCGAGTGTCCAGTAATATGTACATGAGTTTTTTGAAACATGCCCGGAAAAGTGCACGACCGGTTAAGATATATGTCTACAAGGGAAGTACAGACATTGCAGATATAAAATAAGAAAGGCGGCAAGATAAATTGCCGCCTTTCTTATTTTACTGTTTCGTAGTGGAGGCATACCACGCCAGAAGAAAACGCGTGGCTCTTCAGCAATTTCAACGATACTTTTCCGGGGACATCTTTGAACAGTGCAATTCCTTTGCCCAGTAGTACCGGGTTTACAAAAAGCCAGAATTCATCTACCAGGCCATATTGCATCAAAGTTTGCGTGGCACGTGGGCTACCGAATATGATAATTTCTTTTCCGGGTTTTTCTTTAATGGCCAGGATTTGTTTTTCAACATCGTCATGAATGATGGTGGTTTTATCCCGTTGCTGGCCATTCATGGTACGTGACAGTACTACTTTATCCACCTGTTTATACCAGGTACTGTGTTCAATATCATGTTTGCTGGGATTCGGTTTATCGGCAGCAGTAGGCCAGTAGCCTTCCATCATATCATAGGTAACCCGGCCATATAGGACAGTGTCGGAGTTGTTGGTACGATCTCCTGCATAATCGAATATTTCATCGTTCACACGGATCCAGTCCATTTCTCCGTTAGGACCGGCAATAAGGCCATCCAGGCTGATGTGCATGAAAGAAACTATCTTTCTCATATACTTGTTTTTTTAGAGTGATTTACTGGCTTTTTTTAACCATGTTTCCAATTGTTTATAATCTACCGTCAATCCTTCTGTAATAGTGGCGATTTTCCGGTCGGGACTGGTGGTAGGAGCGAAGTAACCCTTTACTTCCGGCAGCTCCATGGCGTTGAAGATCATGAATGAAACTTTGGCTTTAGCGGCCGCAATAACGGCAGCATAGTGCCCATTCTTCAGGTAGGTGGTTTGCCGTATTGGAGGCGTTCTTCTGCGTCGGGAATAGCTTTCAGGATCATTTTACGCAGGTTGTCCGATACAGTCACCTGCCAGGGGCTCAGCTTTTCAATGTATTGTGTTACTTCCGGGTTCATATTAGGTAGTTTTTATTGCGTGGTAGATAACAAAACAAACTTACTCCGGAAAAGTTACATGCGAGAGGTGCGATTAAGACATTTATGGGGGCGATTGCGTCAAATGCAAAATAACAAAAGCCCCCCGCTGAAGGCGAAGGGCTTTTGTGCATATGTCAGTATTACTTAGAGATGTTTCATTACTTCTGCACCCATAGCTTCGGTGCCCAGTATTTTGTCGGCCGGGGTTTGTTGATCTGCAATATCCCGGGTACGGAAACCTGCTTTCAGCACCTGGTCTACCGCGTTGATCACCGCTTCGGATTCTGCTTTCATTCCAAAGGAGATATCGAGCAGCAGGGCGGCAGATAAGATAGAGGCCAGTGGATTAGCCACGCCTTTACCTGTGATGTCGTGCGCGGAACCGTGAATAGGCTCGTATACGCCGGTGCCATCACCTACGGAGGCGGAAGCCAGCATGCCCATGGAACCTGCTATCTGGGAAGCCTCATCGGTGAGGATGTCGCCAAACAGGTTGGCGGTAACTACTACGTCAAAGCGGCGCGGATCTTTGATCAGCAGCATTGCGGTAGCATCTACAAACTGGTGTTCTACTTCTACGTCTGGATATTCAGGCGCAATCTTCTGGATCACTTCTCTCCACAGGCGGGAGGTTTCAATAACGTTGGCCTTATCTACGGAGCAGAGCTTTTTACGACGGGTACGGGCAGCTTCAAATGCTTTGCGGGCAATACGTTCTACTTCATAGCGACTGTATTCGGCAATGTCGTAAGCGGTATCGCCATCGTTTTTTCTTCCCTTCTCCCCAAAATATATATCACCGGTGAGCTCACGGAAAAACAGGATATCGGCGCCTTTTAATATTTCAGGCTTGATACTGGAAGCGCCCAGCAGTTCATCAAACAGCTTGATGGGACGGAGGTTGGCATATAATCCGAGTTCTTTGCGCATCTTCAGCAAACCCTGTTCAGGTCTTACTTTGGCAGATGGATCGTTGTCGTATTTCGGGTGACCCACCGCGCCGAATAATACGGCGTCTGATTTTCTCATCTTCTCCAGCGATTCATCCGGCAATGGATTGCCGGTAGCTTCTATCGCCACATGACCTATCAGCGCTTCATCATAAGTAAAGGTATGCCCGAACTTTGCTGCGATTTTATCCAGTACTTTTTTTCCTACTGCGGTTACTTCCTGTCCGATTCCATCACCAGGAACAATTAAAATATGCTTGGTTGCCATTCAGTTGTTATTGAAAGTTTAAATTAAGTTCAGCATTTTCTGGGTCGCTTTAATAGCGGACACCGTCTGGTCGCTGTCCAGTCCCCGCGTCTTGAATTCTTTGTTACGGTGACTCCAGGTGATCACAGTTTCACAAAGCGCATCTGTTTTCCCGCCGGGAGGAATGCGTACGGCATAATCGGCCAGGGAAGGCAGTTCCAGCTTCAGCTTTTTGTACACCTTTTTAACGGCATTCATAAAGGCATCGTATTGTCCGTCACCCTGCGCATGTTCTTCAAATACTTCTCCCTGTATCGATATTTTGACGGTGGCAGAAGGGTTGAGGTTCTTGGCATGGGTGAGTACATAGCTTTCTATATTCACCTTTTCCTGTATCCGGTTGCTGTCCAGTACATCGGAAATGATGTAGGGCAGGTCGGCCTGCGTCAGCATTTCTTTGCGGTCGCCCAGTTCAATGATGCGCTGTGTTACTTTTTTTAGATCGGGATCCGACAGCTTAATGCCCAGTTGCTGAAGATTGTTTTCGATATTGGCTTTGCCGCTGGTTTTACCCAGGGCGTATTTACGCTGACGACCGAAACGCTCGGGCATCAGGTCGCTGAAGTAGAGCTTATTCTTTTTATCACCGTCAGCGTGGATACCGGCTGTTTGGGTAAACACATTTTCGCCTACGATCGGTTTGTTGACCGGTATGCGGAACCCGGAAAATGTTTCTACCAGCTTACTCACGGTATAAAGCGATGTTTCGGCTACGCTGGTTTTTACTTCCGGTAAGAAATCGTGCAACACGGCGATGGCGCTGGCCAGCGAGGCATTTCCCGCTCTTTCCCCCATACCGTTGATGGTCAGGTGGATGCCATGGGCGCCTGCTTTTACGCCTTCCAGTACGTTGGCCGTACCCAGGTCGTAATCGTTGTGCGCATGAAAATCGAAATGAATATCCGGGTAGCGTGTAACGATGGCCGTTATAAACTCCTTCACTTCATCGGGCGTCAGTACGCCGAGGGTGTCGGGCAGCATGATCCGCTTTACCGGCTGCTTTTGTAAGAAGTCGAGGTATTGAAAAACATACTCCCGCGAATTACGCATACCATTGCTCCAGTCTTCCAGGTAGATATTGCAATCCAACCCTTTTTTCCGGGCCAGTGCAATTACGGCGGCTACTTCCGCAAAGTGTTCCGCTGGTTTTTTCTTTAACTGGTGGGTTAAATGATTCAGGGAACCTTTGGTGAGCAGGTTCATGACTTTGGCGCCGGCTTTCAGCATCCATTCCACCGATACGTCGCCGTCAACAAAAGTTAATACTTCTACTTTCTGAATGAAGCCGTTTGCCTTTGCCCATTTGGTAATGGCTTTCACGGCTGCAAATTCGCCTTCGGAAACACGGGCCGAAGCAATTTCAATCCGGTCTACCTTTACTTCTGTCAGTAAAAGCTGTGCAATGGTTAATTTCTCCGAGGGTGAAAAAGATACGCCATTGGTTTGTTCCCCATCACGCAGGGTAGTATCCATTATTTCAACATGGCGCTGGTTCGCTGGCATCATCGTTTTGCAATGTTTTAGTACAGGCTCTTTTCTGCGAAGACTTTGATATCTTCTTTCATGGCCTGTAAGTAATCAATATCATCGAAGCCGTTCATCATGTTATGTTTTTTATAACCGTTGATGGCAAAAGACTCGCTGGCGCCAGTGGCTGTAATGGTGATGGTTTGTGTAGCGAGGTTTACTTCTATTTCTGCTTTGGGATCAGCCTCGATGGCGGTAAATATTTTATCCAGGAATTCGGGACTTACCTGTACAGGTAATATGCCGATGTTGAGGGAGTTGTTTTTGAAGATATCGGCAAAGAAGCTGGACACTACACAACGGAATCCATAGTCGTAGATCGCCCAGGCGGCGTGCTCGCGGCTGCTACCACTACCGAAGTTTTTACCAGCCACCAGTATCTTACCGGAGTAGATAGGATTGTTTAAAACGAAATCCTTTTTAGGAGTGCCGTCTGTTTCATAGCGCCAGTCGCGAAACAGGTTGTCGCCAAAGCCTTTGCGCTCGGTGGCTTTTAAGAAACGTGCAGGAATGATCTGGTCAGTATCCACGTTTTCAATAGGCATGGGTACCGCAGAACTTTTCAGTATAGTGAATTTATCGTAAGCCATTGTTAAGTTGTCGTTTGTTGAATGATTGGAAAAAAGGTGCCGGTACGATTAAGCCATCAGCTCTCTCGGGTCGGTAACTACGCCGGTTACCGCTGCTGCTGCCGCTACCAGTGGGCTGGCCAGCATGGTGCGGGAGCCGGGTCCCTGTCTGCCTTCAAAGTTCCGGTTGCTGGTGCTCACGGCATATTTGCCGGCAGGAACCTTATCATCGTTCATGGCCAGGCAGGCGGAGCATCCGGGCTGACGCAGCTGGAAGCCAGCTTCGGTGAGGATGTCCAGGATACCTTCGTCTTTGATCTGTTGTTCTACAATATGAGAACCCGGTACGATCCAGGCGGTAACATGTTCGGCTTTCTTTCTTCCTTTTACGATAGAGGCAAAGGCGCGGAAATCTTCAATACGGCCATTGGTACAGCTACCAATAAATACATAGTCTACTTGTTTGCCCAGCATGGCATCTTCTTCATGGAAGCCCATGTATTGCAGCGACTTCTCGTAGCTGGCTTTGCTGTCGCCTGCCAGTGCGGAAGGAATATGATGGGTGATGCCCATACCCATACCCGGGTTGGTACCATAAGTGATCATGGGTTCAATATCAGCGGCAGCATAGGTGTGCTCAACATCGAAGGTAGCGCCTTCATCTGTTTTCAGCGTTTTCCAGTACGCGAGGGCTTTGTCCCAGGCGGCTCCCTGTGGCGCTTTTTCACGGCCTTTAATATAATTGAAAGTGGTTTCGTCCGGGGCAATCATACCACCGCGGGCGCCCATTTCAATACTCATATTGCACACGGTCATACGACCTTCCATACTCATGTTTTCGAATACTTCACCGGCATATTCTACAAAGTAACCGGTAGCACCGGCTGCAGTGAGTTTAGATATAATATAGAGTGTAACGTCTTTAGGAGTAATACCCTTACCCAGCTTGCCTGTTACATTGATACGCATTTTTTTAGGCTTCGGCTGCATAATGCATTGGGAAGATAATACCATCTCAACTTCAGAGGTACCAATACCAAAGGCAATTGCACCAAAAGCGCCATGGGTGGAGGTGTGGGAGTCGCCACAAACGATGGTCATACCCGGTAAGGTGATCCCGTTTTCCGGGCCTACCACGTGCACGATACCATTCTTGGGATTACCCAGGCCCCAGTGGGAAATACCATATTTATTGGAATTGGTTTCCAACGCCTTCAGCTGGTTGGCAGAAAGCGGATCCTGTACCGGCAAATGCTGGTTGATCGTTGGCGTATTGTGATCAGCTGTAGCAAAGGTCTTTTCTGGAAACATTACCTTTAAACCCCGGCCTTCCATTCCCAGGAAAGCCACTGGACTGGTTACTTCATGAATAAAGTGGCGGTCGATAAAAAATACATCCGGACCATCTTCAATTTTCCTCACAACATGTGAATCCCATACTTTGTCAAATAAGGTAGCGGGTTTATTGCTCATTTTTTAAAATTTTAAAAGTAGCTACTTAATTGTTCAAATTTATTCATAAAATCTGTTTTATTTCAATGTTTTTTCTAAGGATTACCCATAAAAGGCCACAAATAAGGGCTCTGGATGGGCGCTTGAGCCCGTTCTGCCTTGTATTTTGTTGATAGTCAGATAATTGTAAATTCTTGAAAAAATAGTTGGAAAGAAAAAAGATAGTCGCGATTAACTGGTTTTCCGGTAGTTAAGAATCGCCCAGCCATTTAAAATCAGCGCAAACACGACCAGGTACCCAAACTCCTGCTGCACATCCACGAAGCCGCTGCCTTTGAGTACGATCATCCGCATTACCTTGATAAAATGGGTAATAGGGGTTAGGTTGGCGATGAGCCGGGCCCAGGGAGGCATACTGTCTACCGACGTAAAGAGGCCACTCATCAGCATAAAGATCATCATAAAGAAAAATGCCACAAACATAGCCTGCAACTGGTTGCTCGTATAGGTAGATACCAGCAAGCCAAATCCCAGCAACGCTACCAGGTAAATGGCGGCAAACAGGTAAAGCAAGGCAAAACTACCCACCGGCCAGATGCCATACACGCCCCAGGCGACTAATAAACCCAGCGTAAATACAATCAACCCCATTAGCCAGAAGGGTATCAGCTTGCCCAGTATAAATTCCCATTTTCGTATAGGCGTTACATTGATCTGCTCGATAGTGCCCACTTCTTTTTCCCGTACAATATTGAGCGCCGACATAAATCCACCGATCAACGTGAGCAGTAATACCAGTACAGCCGGTACCACGTAAAATTTGTAAATGGCCAGCGGATTATACCAGTTCGACCAGGTAAGATCGATGAGTCCCGCCGCAGGCGCCAGCCTGGCATTGGTATTGACCGGCAGGTCTTTATTGAAATCACCGATGGCAGTGAGCAGGTAGTTGCCGCCAATGGTGGCCTTGGTGCCGTTAATGGCGTCGATGGAAATTCCTACTTTCTGTTGGCCTTCCCTGACCAGGTTGCGCTCGAAGCCCGCCGGGATTTCCAGCACCAGGTCGGCCCTTTCCCGCTCTATATACTGCAACGCCGCCGGAAACGACGGGGCGGCAGCCACCATCCGGAAATAGCCGGAGGCCCCGATACTATTGACCAGCTGCCGGGAATAACTGCTATGGTCATTGTCTACCACAGCCAGGTTTACCTGTTTTACGTCAAAGTTCATGGCCAGCGGCAGGATAATAAGCTGTATGGTAGGCATGGCAAACATCATCGCCAGGATCGTTTTATCCCGGAAAATCTGGCGGAACTCCTTCTTCAGTAAATAACGCAGTACGCTCATGACAACCGGGTTTTAAAGTTTTTGAGGGCAATAGTGAGCAGCAATAGGGTCATCCCTAATAGCACCAGCGTTTCTTTCCAGATGTACTTAAATCCCAGTCCCTTCAACATCACCGCTTTTATAATGAGGAAATACCAGTGCGCCGGCACCAGGTTAGCAATGACCTGGAACACCCCGGGCATATTTTCCAGCGGGAACATAAACCCCGTAAAGATCATCGTGGGAATCATCATCCCCATCATCGACAGCAGCAACGCCGTTTGCTGGGAATTGGTGGTATTGGAGATCATCAGCCCAAACGAAAGACAGGTAATAATAAACAGCATGCTTTCCAGGAAAAGCAGTACAATACTGCCTTTGATCCCTACGTTCAGCACAAACACCGCCAGCACCAGGATGAGGATAAAATTGAGCAACGATAAGATCAGGTAAGGAATTGCTTTGGCAATCAATACCATCAGCGGCCGGAAAGGCGATACCAGCAAGATTTCCATGGTGCCCAGCTCTTTTTCCCTGACAACGGAAACGGAGGTAAGCGCCGTGCACACAATCATAAGCACCAGGGCCATTACACCGGGAATGAAATTCAGGGAGCCGTTGCCTTCTTCATTATACAACATTCGCGGCTCCGGTATAATCAGGTAGGGCAGGGGCTTGCCCGGATTGATTTCCTGTTGGTAGGCAGTGGTGATAGCTGTAAGGTAGTTGACCACCGTTTTGGCGGTATTGGGATCGGAACCGTCGGTGATGATCTGCAAAGGCGCCCGGCCACGGTGTTGCAGGTCGCTGCCAAAATTATCAGGGAAAATGAGCGCACATTTGGCCGTACCATTTTTAAATGCACCGGCAATATCGTTGAAACCGGGAGCTGCCTCGGTTACCACGAAATAGGAAGAGGATTTTATTTTGCTGACCAGCTGTTGCGAATTCACATCATGCGATTGATCAATCACGGTCAGCGTAATATCTTTTACCTCGCTGGTGAGGGCAAAGCCAAACAGCACAATCTGCGCTACCGGCAAGCCAAACATGATCAGCAAGGTGCGCCTGTCACGGAATACGTGGAAAAACTCTTTCCGGATGAATGCAAAAAACTGTTTCATACCTGATTTTTTAATCGCCGGATCTTTTGGCGCCGCGGGCCAGCTGATAAAATACGTCATCCATATTATTGGCATTGAATTGCGCTTTCAGCCGAGATGGCGCATCCAGCGCTTCCACTTTACCATCCACCATAATGGTTACCCGGTCGCAATACTCGGCTTCGTCCATATAGTGCGTGGTTACAAATACGGTAATGCCCGATGCGGCAGCTTCATAGATCATGTCCCAGAACTGCCGCCGGGTGACCGGATCCACCCCGCCGGTAGGCTCATCGAGAAATACAATCCGGGGCCGGTGAAAGATGGCCACGGAAAAAGCCAGCTTTTGTTTCCAGCCTAACGGCAAGGCCCCTACGAGCTTTTTGGCTTCGCCGGTAAGCCCCAGCTTTTGCAGCAAGGCATCGCTGCGCTCCCGTATCTCCGCAGCAGGCACGCGGTACACGCCTCCGAAGAATTCAATATTTTCGGCTACTGTCAGGTTTTCATAGAGCGAAAATTTCTGGCTCATGTAACCGATATTTTTTTTGATGGACTCGGCTTGTTGGTATACATCATATCCAGCCACCTGCGCCTCTCCGGAACTGGGATGCGACAGTCCGCACAAAATCCGCATAGCCGTGGTTTTGCCTGCGCCATTGGCGCCCAGGAAGCCGAATATTTCTCCCTTATTTACCTCGAAGGAAATTTTGTTGACGGCATAAAAGTCGCCAAAACGCTTGGTCAGCTCTTTACATACAATTACTTGCTCTGCCATGCTATCGCTGGTTATGCCTGGTTCATCAGGCGGATAAAACTATCTTCTATACCCGGTTGAATTTGTTCCATGCTGAGTTGTGTATGTCCTTTGGCTACCATGCTTTGCTGAATGGCTGCCATATTGGTCTGCTGGTCGTTCAGCGTAATATGAATGCTTTCGCCAAAGGCATAACTGCTGTCAACACCTGGTTCTTGCCTCAGCGCGGTCAGCAGCTGGTACGTGTTATCGGACCGGATGGCATACAACGGCACCGGGAATTTCGAACGGATGCCATCGGGCGTATCAATCGATAAAATATTGCCGCCTTGTATCAGCGCTATTTTTTCGCAAAGCACGGCTTCGTCCATATAAGGCGTAGATACCAGGATAGTGATACCCTGCTGCTTCAGGTTTTTCAACATCTGCCAGAACTCTTTCCGCGACACTACGTCTACGCCGGTAGTCGGCTCGTCGAGAAATAATACCTCAGGCTTGTGAATGAGTGCACAGCAAAGCGCCAGCTTTTGTTTCATGCCGCCCGACAATTTCCCGGCGCGCCGGTTGTTAAAAGGTTTGATCTGTTCGTAAATATCTTTGATGAGGGTATAGTTTTCATCGATACTGCTGCCGAAGAGGGTGGCAAAGAAATCCAGGTTTTCTTTTACGGTAAGATCCTGGTACAGGGAGAATTTCCCCGGCATATACCCGATTTTGTTACGGATTTGCTGGTAGTCTTTCACACAGTCGTAACCCAGCACGCTGGCCTGGCCTTTGTCGGCCAACAGCAACGTAGTGAGGATGCGGAACACGGAAGTTTTTCCCGCGCCATCGGGGCCAATCAGCCCAAATAATTCACCGGCGCCTACCTGCAGCGATACGTCGTTAACAGCCAGTACTTTTCCCTGGTCGTAATGTTTGGTGATATGGTCCAATACAACTGTATTCATGACTTTGGCTTGTTGATCAACATTTCTCCATACATACCTATTTTCAGGTAGCCATCATTCTTTACACGGATCTTAATAGCATATACGAGGTTGGCCCGCTCGTTTTTTGTCTGGATGGTTTTAGGTGTAAACTCTGATTTATCCGATATCCAGGTGATTTGCCCAGGGTAATATTTATAGTCATTTTTCCCCTGGTCAATACGTGTTTGCACGGCTTGCCCGAGTTTGATATCGGAAAGCAGGGTGCCGGTAACATAGGCCTTCAGGTAAAGCGTGTCTGTATTGGCGATTTTAAATAATGGTTTACCTATGGTAGCCATTTCTCCTTTCAGTGCATAGTTAGATAGCACCACGCCGGTAATAGGACTGATAATTTGCCCCCGGTGTATTTGTTCAGCATACTGTGCGAGCGACTTCTCTAAAGGCGCTTTTTCACTGAGGATGCTGCGATTTTGTGTGGAGGTGTTGGCGTTATTTAACGCCAGTTGCTGTTTGGTAACATTGATTTGCCGTTCCAGTTGTTCAATGCCGGCGTTGATATCATCCAGTTGTTTACGGGTGGCGGCATCACTTTTTACCAGGTTCTCGGTGCGGGTTCTTTCGCGGTATTGTTGTTGCAACTGGGCTTCTTGTACCAGCAGCTGACGTTTTACCAGCTCCGTTTGCGGCTGGGTGTTATACGTTTTGTCATGCAACGCATTTATCGATGCCTGTACTTGTTCTTTTTGCAGCGTAGGGATGCTCACGTCAATTTGTCCCACAGTTTGCCCTGTGCTGAGGTGGTCGCCTTCACGCAGGGAGTATTGCTGGATCACGCCGTTTTGCTGGGCCGATACCATCACTTCATCTGCTTCAAAGTTACCCGCAGCATCAAAATTATTTTTGTTGCTGTTGCAGGCGTTCAGAAGAAGTAGCAGCGCCAGTCCTGGTAGGAGGTGAAGTTTCATAATGCAATTAGTTGATCAGTTTCCCGAAGTGTTTTTATAATTGTATTGAGCCTGTAGTAATTGAATGTTATGGAGAATGCGCGCTTGTTTGGCAAGATGTTCCGCATTGAGCTGGGTGATATATTCGTGTACCGTGATCACGCCATTGTCGAGCTGCGCTTGCGCCGATTGCAGTACTGCCGTTCGCAGGGCAATGGCTTTATCGTCTTGTTGCAGGAGGTCGGCGTATTTGCTGATATCCTGGTTTTGTTGTTGCAGCGTGAGCTGTGTATTGAATAAAAAAGTGGCTTTGCTGACGTCGAGGTTTTGGCGGTTGATGTCCAGCAGCTGCCGGTTATTTTTCAGGGAATACAGGCTGCCGAGCGACCAGCTGAGGCGTACACCGCCCATCCACCAGGGACCGAATTTATTGTCTACGATATTGAGGGTAGGGCGGCCGTAAGCGCCTTGCAGGAAGGCGTAGAGCCGGGGCAGGTAGTTGGTGGATAATTGTTTTTCCTGTATGTCGTATCCTTTCTTTTGCAGATCGTAGTACGCCAGTTCCGGGCGGTTAATATTTTCGGGAGAAGTTATGGGCGTGGGCCAGCTAAGCGTAGTGCTGTCGCCCAGGGGCTGCTGGATAAACACGCCGAGCATATTCATATAGGCTTTCCTGTTAGCCCTGAATTCGGTGTCGGTCATGTCGGCATTCACGATTTCGGCTTTCAGTTCATCTACATTGCTCCGGTAGGCGGTGCCGTTGGCCAGGGCGGCACTGGCTTTGTCGGCTGCCGTTTGGAGGTTGGCTTTCTTCAGCCGGTTTTGTTGCAGCTGGGCCTCCATGAGCAGGATGCCAAAATAGAGCTGGGTTACCCGTTCCCTGACCGCATACAGATTTACTTCCAGCAGCTGCTGCTGAACAGCCTCATTGGCGCTGCTGCTTTCCTTCTGCCATTTGCTGACGCCGCCATCATAGATTTGCTGGCTGATTTCCGCCTGTATTTTGTATTGGTCTTTACTGAGTTCCGGTGGATGTATACCTGGAATGGCGGGGAGCACCTCCGAAAAATCGATGGTTTGCGATTGATAGCTGGCCTGCCCGCTTATGGTAAGCTGTGGCAGGTATAGCTTACCGGCATTTTCTATGGAATATCGGCTGCTTCGCCGGATCAGGTCATATTGCCGGATCTGCGGATAGTTTCGCCGGGCCTTTATAAAACATTCTTCCAGGGTAAGGGTATTGCTCTGGGCTTTCCCACTCACCGTAGTGATACCGAATACCAGGCAGCAGCAGAGAGTTTTAAAGACGTTCATGATGCTATATCCAGTTTGAATATTTGTTTTGAAAAATTGTTCAATTTTGGGGCAAAATTTTTTTATTTAATCATGCCTTTTATCCACATAGGAATCAGCTTCTTCCGTTCTTCCATCAGGATTTTAAACTCCCCGGCTTTCACGATCTTCTGCCTTTCCAGCAGTGGCCTGGCCAGGAAGGGCATTACCACAAACCCGATGATATTCATGAGCAGGTGCAGCGGTTGTATGGATAACTTACCCTGTTTTTGTAACGCCCCCAGCTGTTTGAAAAAGTGGGAGTGGAAGATGGCGTTTTTCCGCTCGCCTTTTAACAGCTCATCGCTGCCGGAAAAAATCTCGTTGACCATAAACAATGGGAAATCGGGGTTGGCTAACAGCATCGTAATATATTGATCCGCCACCTGTTCTACCTGTTGTTGCAGCGATAGCTGCTCGTTGTTTAATACGCCGGCCACGGTGTTGAGGAGCTTGTCTATTACTTCTGCCATTACAAACTGGAACAATTTCTCTTTGCTCCGGAAGTAATAATTGACGAGCGACAGGTTGATGTCGGCTTCTGCGGCGATGTCCCTTATTTTGGTAGCATGATAACCTTTGCGGGTAAACACCGTCCTGGCAGCGGCCTTGATCCGGTCTTCCGTAGAGGCATCCATTTTTTCCTTCTTTTCTTTTGCGGGCATAATCCGGTATTTGTTCACCAAAGATACAAAATTGAACAACTTTTCAAAAAAGTTGTTCAATTTTTGAAAGGTGAGCCGTAGAGACAAGTAATTTGAGCCGTCAAAGAAAGCCGCCATCCGTTACAAAAGCGGACCTTTACGTTATTAATCAATAAAATAACGATGATGACAACCATAGCTTTAGGTAACAATGGACCACTGGTATCCAAACTGGGATTAGGCTGTATGCGGATGTCCTCCATTTGGGGCGGCGCAACAAATGATGAAAACGAAAGTATTGCTACTATTCAAATGGCGTTAGATAGCGGCATTAATTTTTTAAATACGGGCGATTTTTATGGCAGCGGTCACAATGAACTGTTGGTGGGCAAAGCCATCAAAGGGAGAAGGGACGATGCTTTTATAAGTGTTAAGTTTGGCGCCATCTTTTATGGCGGTAAACTACTGGGACTGGACCTGCGCCCCGTAGCGATTAAGAACTTTATCAATTACTCCCTGGTACGTTTGGGAGTAGACACCATTGATCTTTACCAGCCCTGTCGGCTCGACGGCAGCGTTCCAATAGAAGATGTGATCGGAACGGTTGCTGACCTCATTAAAGAAGGAAAGGTACGTTACCTGGGGGTTTCTGAAATTACATCGGATCAACTACGCCAGGCGAACAGTATTTACCCGGTATCGGCGTTGGAAATAGGTTATTCTCTGGCAGACCGGCAGATTGAAAGCGACCTGCTTCCCACGGCCAAAGAACTGGGCATAGGGGTGGTAGCGTTTGCCAATACGGCCGAAGGGTTATTGACCGGAGAAATGAAAGCACCGCTTCCCGCAAATGATTACCACCTTCATTTCTCCCGTTTCCAGGGGGAGAACCTGCTAAAGAACCTGGAAAAGGTAGAAGTGTTAAAGCAAATGGCCAGCGAGAAAGGATATACGCCTACACAACTGGCCATTGCCTGGGTAAATGCACAGGGCGGTCATATCATGCCGTTGGTGAACATGAGCAGGAGATCGAGGTTGCCGGAAAATATACAGGCAATGGAGATCAGGTTTACGCCAGAGGAAATGAACCGGCTCAATACCCACTTTTCGCAGGGAGCCATATCAGGTGGTACCTACCTGCAGCGGTAGTGACACTGTTCATAAATCTGTGCTGTTTTATATCTTTATGTAATGATAAATCCAGTTGATATCGTTCCGGGAGTCATCTTTTTCTCTTACCTCTCTGCCGAGAGAAAGGAAAAGGTGGCCTTCCTGGAACATAAAACCCTGGTGATGCAGGTGTCGGGGCGATTTACATTGGAAACTGCCAACCACAGCATTTCCATGGAAGGCGGTGGCATGTTGCTGATCCAAAAAAATCAATTGGGAGAAATTATCAAGACGCCGCTCGAAGGGAAGCCATATCAAACCATTGTGATTCGCCTGCAGGAAGACCTGCTGAGGAAGATTGCCCTGGAGGAGCAAATAGAAATAGACGAGAAGTACACCGGCGCTCCTAATATTCATATTCCCGGAAACGTTTTTTTGGAGGCTTTTTTTCAATCACTGCTGCCCTATGTGCAGCACCCGGGAGAAAAGATAACCCATACCGTGGGCATGTTGAAAGTAAAAGAGGCAGTATATCTCCTACTGAATGCCATGCCGGTGCTCAAAGCGTTCTTATTCGATTTTTCGGAGCCATATAAGATAGACCTGGAGAAATTCATGGTGAGCAATTTTCACTACAATATTCCGGTGGAGAAGTTTGCCCACCTTACCGGGAGGAGCCTGGCAGGCTTTAAGCGCGACTTCCAGAAAATATTTGAAATGCCGCCCCGGCAGTGGTTATTGGAAAAAAGACTGGCGGAAGCGCGGCATCTTATTGAGAAAAAGAATAAAAAACCATCGGCGATTTATCTCGACCTGGGTTTTGAAAGCCTCTCTCACTTCTCGCATTCTTTTAAGAAAAAATTTGGTAAGGCGCCAACGGCGGGTTAATATATTCGCTCACTGGTGTGTAAGGAATTGCGTATTTTTGATACACAAATCCTTATATTTTATCCCATGCAGTTACCCGTCATACATGGCTATATCGATCGCCGCATACTGATTAATTTTACGGTAGCACCACATACTCTAACACCCTTACTGCCGGCTCCCTTTCGTCCTAAACTATACAAAGGCCAGGCAATAGCCGGTATCTGCCTGATAAGACTTACCCATATTAAACCCAAAGGATGGCCCGATATCATCGGTATCAGATCTGAGAATGCCGCGCACCGGATTGCCGTGGAGTGGGATGAAGACGGCATCACAAAAGAAGGTGTATACATTCCCCGGAGGGATACCTCTTCCCGGTGGAATGCACTGGCCGGCGGCCGGATATTTCCGGGGAAACATCACCTGGCAAAGTTCCGGGTAGCCGAAGAAAATGGCCATTACCAGGTAGGCTTCACCAGCGACGACAATACGCACATCTCAATAGATGCCAATATCTGCCGGCAATTCCCCGCTACTTCTATATTTGCCACGCTGGAAAATGCGTCGGCCTTTTTTGAAAAAGGCAGCATGGGTTATTCTCCCGGCCGTTCCCAAACATTGGATGGCCTTTGTTTACAGGCGTATAGATGGGAAGTGAAACCATTGCAGTTACAACAAGTAGCGTCCAGCTTTTTCGACAATACTGCCATGTTCCCTGAAGGAACGGTACATTTCGATAACGCGCTTCTCATGACGGGTATTGAACATGAATGGCGCTCACTGAAAACAATAGCCTGATAATCTAAATATTTGTCCCGTTTATCGCAAGTACATCACTTGCGCAAAATGTAATTTTGCGCAGCAATGGATTTTAGTAATACCTTTGCGCAGACTTTAACTCATTTACTCGTAGCATGCGGAAACAATTCATAACGGTCTTTTTAATGCTGATCTGGCTTTGCCAGCTCTCAGGCCGTTATTTTGTGATGCTCGACTTTTACCTGAACCAGGAATATATTGCAAAGAACCTATGCGTTAACCGCAATAAGCCTGCTATGCATTGTAATGGTAAATGTCATCTCAGTAAAAAGTTAAAGGAAGAGGAAAAACGCGACCAGGATAATCCTGAGCGCAAAGATCATCGCAGCGAAATCTTCTATGCGGCCTGGCTGGAACCCACTTCGCTGACAGCCGCTGTACCCGCCGATATTGCTCACTATCCGCATCCCTATTGTATCGGCACACCTATTGACCAGCCTGATACCATATTTCATCCGCCTGCCGCATAATTATCCAACTATTATTGATCCTTTAATTTAACTGGTACCCCGTACCAACTCGATTGTTATTGCCTTTATCTTTCGCGTGTACGCACGGGAAGCGGCATCCTATTGTTTATTCATCACAGCAATCCATTGCTGCAATAACCTGTTATGCATCCATTTAAACATACCATATACGGTGCCCTCGTGGTGCTGCTCAGCTTTACGGCCTGTAAAAAAGAAGACATTAAATCGGAAACACCCACCGCAGCTAAAGCTGTTTTGTCGATACAGTTTGATAATATTGCGGGCGACCGTAACCTGCAGCTCAATACCGGCAGCTACGTCAATGCTGCCGGTGAAAGCTTCAACATCTCCCTGTTACAGTATTTTATCAGCAACATCAAAGTCACCAACAGCAGTGGCCAGGAGTTCGTAGTACCCGCCGACAGCAGCTATTTCCTGGTAAATGAAGCCAATGCGGGGTCCCAGTTTGTAAAAGTAAAAGTGCCGGAAGGCGACTATCAAACCCTTTCCTTTGTGCTGGGCGTAGACAGCCTCCGGAGTACCATGGACATCAGTCGCAGGACAGGCGTACTGGATCCTTCCGGTGGCATGGGCGATGCCATGTACTGGGGCTGGAACAGTGGATATATCTTTTTTAAAATGGAAGGAGAGTCCGCCGCCGCGCCGGCAGATCCCAGCGGTCAGCATAAGTTCCGGTATCACATAGGTGGATTTGGTGGCTATAGCGCGCCTACGCTGAATAATATTAAACGGATTACGATAGACCTGCGCGCAGGCGGTATCGCCAAGGTAAGACAAGGCCGCGAAGCCAATGTTCATCTCATGGCCGATATCCTGAAGGTGTTTAACGGTACCCGGACTATCAGCATTGCTGCCAATCCTACGGTGATGTTCAGCGATTTCAGCACCCAGGTAGCCAATAATTATACGCAGCTGTTTCACCACGATCATACGGAAAACTAACAGTTATGAGTAAGCTGCAATGGATGATGATAACCGGCATCGTGTTATTTCTTTTTGCCTGTAGTAAAAGCGAACAGTTAGTGGCCATCTTTGAAGGCTTCCATCAGCCGGTGGGATTCCCGGCGCCTGCCTATAAGCTCGCCAATAACCCGGTTACCAAAGAAGGATTTGAGCTGGGCAGGAAACTATTTTATGAGCCGCGACTCTCCCGGAATAATACCATTTCCTGTGGTTTTTGTCACCTCCAGGCCTCAGCGTTTACCCATCATGGGCATGATGTGAGCCACGGGATTGACGACCGCCTCGGCAGCCGCAATTCCCCGCCTATCATGAACCTGGCCTGGAATACTACGCTGATGTGGGATGGAGGAGTATTTGACCTGGACCTGCAGCCGATAGCTCCCATCACCAACCCGGTGGAAATGGATGAAACCATGGAAAATGTATTACAGAAGTTACGCAACACGCCTCCTTACCCGGCGCTGTTCCAGCGGGCATTTGGCAGCACGGATATTACTACCGCACGCATGATGAAGGCATTATCGCAGTTTATGGTGATGCTGGTGAGCGACCAGTCCAAATACGATAGCGTTATGCGTAAACAAGGGGTCACTTTTACCGACGCTGAGCAACAGGGATATGCTGTTTATCGTCGTCATTGCAGCAGCTGCCATCAGGAACCACTGTTTACAGACCAGTCTTTCCGTAACAACGGCCTGGGCGCCGGTCCCAACAATGATCGGGGGCGGTACGATGTTACCCTGAACCCCAGCGATCAATACAAGTTCAAAGTGCCCAGTTTGCGTAACCTGGCCTATACGGCTCCTTACATGCACGATGGCCGCTTTTATACGCTGCCGGCAGTGTTACGCCACTATACTTCTGAAGTACAGGAGATGCCCACCCTGGATCCTTTGCTGAAACAAGGCGGGCATACCGGGTTTTCACTGACCGCTACGGAGCAGGAACAATTGCTGGCCTTTCTCCAAACCCTGAACGATAAGAAATTCGTGAATGATGCCCGATTTGCTGAAGAGGCGCCATAAAAGCATAAAGCAGAGGCATAAGGCCGAAAGCTATTGAAGCGAATGTCCAAAATGATAATACCATGAAAAAGATCAGTATACTCTGTATAATATTACTCAGTAACTACGTCGCCAGCGCCTGCGATATCTGTGGCTGTGGCGTGGGCAGCTATTATATTGGATTGCTACCCGATTTTAAACAACGTTTTATCGGGCTGCGTTACCAGCATAAAACCATGCGCTCCCACCTGGGACCAGGAGGTACTACTTCCTATCTCACTACGCAGGAAACCTACCAGACGGCGGAACTATGGGGCGGCTGGAATATAGGCCGTCGCTTCCGCGTGTTGGGATTTATACCGGTAAACATCAACAGCCGGGAAAACCAGGGCATTACTACCAGTAAGTCCGGTTGGGGCGATGTAGCGGCTGTTGGTTACTACCAGTTGTTGGATAAGCAGTACACCACCGGTAGGGGACAACTGCTGGTACAATCGCTTTGGATAGGCGGAGGCGTGAAATTGCCTATAGGCGGCTATGAGCCTGCGGAGCGCAAAGAAAACGAAGATGCGCCTAACAACTTTCAACTGGGCACCGCCAGCACCGATTTTACGCTCAATGCCGCATATGATATCCGCCTGATAGACATAGGTATCAATACCAATGTGAGTTATAAGCTGAATACCGCCAATAAGTACGATTACCGTTATGGCAATAAGTTTACGGCTAACGTGCTGGCGTATTATAAAATTCGTGTAGCCGATAAGGTGAGCCTGGCGCCGAATGCCGGTATCCTGTATGAAACGGCGGCTAAAGACAGGGAAGCGGGAACGTTTACGGTAGATATGTCCGGGGGATACTCCCTGCTGGCCACTGCCGGTATAGAAGCTACCATCGGGAAAATATCCGCCGGCGTAAATTTTCAGCCGGTAATATCCCAACAGCTGGCCGACCAACGTGTAAAAGCAGGTAGCCGGGCCATGGTACACCTCACTTATTTGTTTTGAGTATGCTGCGTATGAAAACGGATGGAATATCTACACTGGCAATTAACGACAATCACTTTTTCTGGACCGGTAATGCCGCCGCCTTCCATGCCCTGTATCCACTGGCCCAGGAGCCGCAACGGCTGGGATGTTACCTGTTGCTATGCGCCGATCCGGCAGGCGGGCAGGTTACCATCGATAATAGCCAGGTACACCTGGACCGGTCCGGCATTATTTGTATCAAGCCCAATAGCGTAGCCAGCATACACCTGCACAGCGGGAGCGTAATCTGTTTTACGGAAGACTTTTTCTCGCTGCGCTATAACAGCAATGTATTGTACCAGTTTTCTTTCCTGGCCAAAGAACCGGGTAGCTTTATTCCTCTACCAGGGCCAATACTGGCCAAATGGCGGCAGCTCACCGGTTTAATGCAACAGGAATTTCATTCGCGGTATAAAGGGGCCGACAGGGTACTTCGTTCTTACCTGAATATTTTACTCTGTATGCTGGATCAATGTTGCAGTGCGGAAACACTTGCTGAAAAAAATAACAGCCGCGATGAAAAGATCAGGTCATTTGAGCAGCTGTTGGAAACACATTATAAAGTACATAAAACGCCTTCATTTTATGCTTCGCAATTACATATCACCACCAACTACCTGAATAAATTATGCCAGCAGTGCAAACATATTTCCAGCGGAGAACTGATACGCAAAAGAGTAACGATAGAAGCGCAGCGCCTGCTATACCATACGGGATTGTCGGTGGCTGAAATTGCGGATACGCTGGGGTTTGAGAGCGCTTCTTACTTCGCTACCTTCTTTAAGAAGAATACCGGCATCCCGCCGGAACGCTTCAGAAAACGTGAATAGTGAGGATGCCGTTGCAATCGTTGAGAATGTTTTTTATTTTGTTGCGGCGAACAACATAAAAAATCTACATCAACAAAACTATCTATGGATTCACGCAGAGACTTTCTCAAGCAATCATTATTGCTATCTGGGGCGGCAGGACTATCCACCATGATACCCGCTTCCATACAAAAGGCATTGGCGATAGACCCGGCGCCTGGCAGTACTTTCCTGGATGCGGAGCATATTGTCATTTTGATGCAGGAAAACCGTTCCTTCGACCATTGTTTTGGCTCTTTGCAGGGTGTTCGTGGATTCAATGACCCCAGGGCCAACAGCCAACCGAACCACCACCCCGTATGGTTTCAAACCAATGAACATGGGGATACCTATGCGCCCTTCCGATTGAATATCCGTGACACTAAAGCCACATGGATGGGAGATTTACCACACTCACGGCCTAGCCAGGTAGATGCGTATAACCGTGGCCGTTACAACAAATGGCTCATTGCCAAAAGGCCAGGCAACCGCGAATATGCTGCCATGCCGCTAACAATGGGCTATTATACCCGGGAGGACCTGCCATTCAACTACGCCATGGCCGATGCCTTTACGGTATGTGATCAACATTTTTGTTCCGCGATGACCAGCACTACACCTAACCGCTCTTTTTTCTGGACCGGCAAAATTATACATCCGGAAGACGGGATACCTAAGGCGCATATCCGGAACGACGATTATAGCTACGGTAAGTTACCCTGGAAAACATTCCCGGAATTACTGGAGGAAAATAAAGTACCCTGGAAATTTTATCAGAACGAAATCAGCTGTGGAGGAGGGTTTAAAGGAGAAGAAAGAGCCTGGCTGGCTAATTTCGGCTGTAACCTGCTGGAGTTTTTTGCTGCTTACCATGTAAAGTTTTCAGAACGCTATATCAACGGGCTCCTGAAACAAGTAGACACGCTACCGGATGAAATCAACAAGTTACAGGAAGCCAGTCCCTCTTCCGACGAAGCTGCCGCCAAAATCCGCACAGATATTGCCAAAAAACAAGCGGTGCTGGACAATGCTACCGGGGAGCTGGCAAAATGGAATAAAGAGAGCTACGAAAAATTAACGCCGTATCAGCAATCGCTTTACCAGCGTGCATTTGTGGTCAATAGCGCCGATCCTTCCTACAGGAAAGTTACCCAGGTAACTTACCAGGATGGCGCTACGGAAAGAGAAGTTACTGTGCCTGCCGGTGATGTACTGCACCAGTTTCGCGCAGATGTCAACAGCGGCAAACTGCCCATGGTATCCTGGCTGGCTGGCCCACAAAATTTCTCAGACCATCCCAGCGCGCCCTGGTATGGGGCCTGGTATGTATCGGAAATACTGGATATCCTGACGCAAAAACCGGAGATATGGAAGAAAACCATCTTCATTGTAACCTACGATGAAAATGACGGTTACTTTGATCACGTAGTACCATTTTCTATTTGCGATAATAATAAGCCAGGCACCGGTAAATGCTCTGCCGGCATCGATACGGAAGTGGAACTGGTAAGACTGGCCCACGAATTAAAACAGGGCGTGAGCGAAAAGCAAGCCAGGGAAGCCCCGGTAGGATTGGGCTTCCGGGTACCGCTGATGATTGCTTCTCCCTGGAGCAGGGGCGGAAAGGTATGCTCCCAGGTATTTGAACATACCTCTACGTTACAATTCCTGGAAACGTTTATTAACAAGAAATTGCATAAGCAGATCCACCTGGATAATATCAGCCAGTGGCGACGCACCATCAGCGGGGATCTTACTTCCGTATTCAGTCCTTTCAACAATACTACGCCCAACAAACAGATCTACCTCAACCAACGCAGGGTGGTAGAAAATATCAATAATGCCAAATTTAAGGAGGTACCCACCGGGTTTAAGAAGGTAAGCGGAGAAGATATTACTGCTTTCAAACGTAGCCAGGTGCCGGGTTTGGGGCAACAGGAGCGGGGTACCCGCCCTTCCTGCGCATTGCCTTACGAGCTGCTGGCAGATGGGCTGTGGCAACAGGAACAACTGGTACTGAAAATGCAGGCCGGCAAGCGTTTCTTTGGTAGCAACGCAATGGGGGCCCCTTTCCGGGTATATACGACTTTGCCTTATACGGATGCGCAAACCGGGCAAACGGAAGAAGGTCGCAGCTGGGCTTTTGCTGTAGTTGCCGGGGATACGCTCACCTATGAGTGGCCGGTAAAAGCATTTGCCGATGGGCGTTATCACCTGCACCTTCACGGGCCCAATGGTTTCTACAGGGAATTTGCCGGTACCGCCGCCCATCCTCAGCTGGAGTTGCAACTGGACTACGATACTACCGGGAAGCTAACGGCCAAACCTACCGGAAATGTGATATTACGTATAGCCAATAACGGTAGTACCGTACGCGATATCACCATTACAGATAATGCCTATGACGCCAAAAATATCGAACGTACGGTGGATGCCGGCAAAACACTGGAACTATTACTGCCGCTACAGAAAAGCAGGGGCTGGTATGATTTCTCTGTAACGGTCAACGGCGCCGATACGTTCCTTCAGCGCTATGCCGGCCGGGTAGAAACAGGGAAGGAAGGGATTACAGATCCGTTTATGGGAGCTTAAAGCAGAAAGCGAAAAGCTATTGAGGCGAATGACCAATGCGATTTATAAGTATTCGCAAAGATCATTCGCCTCAATAGCTTTTCGCTTTCTGCTTTCCGCTTACTGCAACACTTCTTTCACCGGCTTACCCACGCATCCGCTGGGCATCTGCATATGCAGCATAGCGGCCAGGGTAGCGGCAATATCTGTCATATGCACTGTTTCGTTGGTAGCGCCATGTTTGATATGCCAGCCCATAAATACCAGCGGAATATGGATGTCAAAAGGATTCCAGTTACCATGGGTAGTGCCTTTCAGCGAGCCTTCAAACCATCCTGGCTCAGGGATCACGATCACAGGCCCGGTACGTTTGCGATTATAACCATTGATGGCCATAGATTGAATAGGCGCTGGCAACGGGTTTACGCCGGCGTTGTCCAGGTCGGCCGCAAACTGGATGCCCGGCTGCGCTTCGAAATATTGAATGGTAGCCTGTTTGATGGCGTTGTAATCCAGTTTGTTGGCAGCGATCTTCGCTTTGTCGTAGCTCACATGGTAGTTCATGAAGGAAGTAGCCAGTTTGCTGATGCCGAAACGCTGTGTCAGCGCGCTATCCAGACCGGTGAGTAATTTATGTTCCTCTACCTGTCCGGCGGGCAAATTGTGCTCCTGCATAAACTTAATGGCATGTGCAGCGCCATGGTCGGCGGTGAGGAATACCAGGTAATTACCTTTACCTACTTTTTTGTCGAGATAGCTGAAGAAGGCCGACAGGTCTTTATCCAGGCGCAGGTAAGTATCTTCTACCTCGATGGCGTTAGGGCCATATTTATGGCCTACGTAGTCGGTAGAGGCGCAGTTGATAGCCAGGAAGTCAGTAGCCTCACCGTTACCCAAGTCGTACCCATCTACGGCTGCCTTGGCGAAATCCAGGGTAAGCGTGTTACCGAAAGGCGTGGATCTCAGGGTACCCGGATCTGTCTTATAGGCGTCTTTCAGGCTGTGTGGAAATACCGGCGCTTTTTCTCCCGGAAAAGTTCCTTCCCAGGCAACGTCGTCTGCTGAACTTTGTAGGTAAGTATTGATGGGATAGAGCGGCTTCCATGGTTTAGACATCAGGTCCTGTGGTTCTTTGCGGTCGTTGAAACGCTTTACCCACGACGGAAGTTCGTTCATATAATAGGTGCTGGTAATAAAGCTGCCATTGCTGTCGTCGAGCCAGAAAGCGCCGGTAGGCGTATGTCCGGCAGGCAGGATGGAGGCGCGGTCTTTTAGGGACACGCCCACTACCTTGGAGCGGAAGTTGGTGGCAAATCGCAGTTCATCGGTAATGGTGGAGGCCAGCAGGTTACGTGGCGACATATTGCCCGCATTGCTGTTGCTGCCTACGCCTGTTACGATGGTATCTTCGGTGCAATACCAGGTTTTGCCGGTCAGCTGATCGGGCCAGTCGTTGCCTGTAATACCATGAATGGCAGGAACACTACCGGTATATACAGTGCTATGCCCTACGGCTGTATAAGATGGAAGATGACTGATAAATGTGTTCTCGCAGGAAAAACCTTCGCCCAACATACGTTTGAAACCACCCGACTCATAACGGTCGTAATACCGGTATAAATAATCCCAACGCATTTGGTCCACTACAATACCTACAATCAACTTGGGCTTTTCATTGGCTTGCGCTACGGCTGTTAATCCCTGTAACGCAGTGAAGGCGCCCAGAACAGCAGTAGCCACTGTTTTTGTCATTCCATTCATAGTACTGATTTTTTCATTTTTTAGGTTCACACCCCAAAACGGGAATCGGCAAACGTAATAAAAAAATAATAAAGTACAGGACTTTAAGGAAGAGTGGTAGACCCGCTATCCGGGCGTAGGTTGCTGAAAATCATATTGGGAGCGGACTTGCAGCCGTTGTAGTTGTTTTGTAGATGCTGGCGTAGATAGCTTGTAGGCAGCTAAAATTGGGGAATGAGGGGAAAGTATCTGATCTTTGCTAATGGAAACTTACCATATCCATCGTAAACAGCCCATATGCTGAGAAACTCCATAGTACGCTTCCTGGTATTGTTCCTGCCCCTGGGCGCCAGGGCACAGGAACCGGTGCTGGCCTTTGTTTCAGACCAGCAATATTCGAATATTGCCAATTTCTCGGGCGGCCTGGCCCGGGTACGTACCGATGCCAATCAGCTGTATGGATTTATTGACACCACCGGGAAAGTGACTATCCCTCTGCAGTTCGATGAAGCGGAGAGCTTTCATGATGGCCTCGCAATTGTAGGTAAAACAACGAACGATACTATCCTGTATGGCTATATTAATCGTGCCGGCCAGCTCCAGGTACCTTACCAGTTCGATGAGGCAAAAGATTTCTCCGGTAACCGTGCCGCGGTGAGAAAGAATGATACCTGGTATTACATCGACCCATCTGGTAAGGTGACGTTGGGCCAGGAGTTTGTGAGAATGGATACCGTTATCGACCAGGCCAACAATGGCGCTTTTGACCGGGTGGTAGCCGATCCCCGTTCATTTCATGACGGGCGTTTGCTGGTGAGGAAAGATAGCTTGTTTGGATATGCAGATACCAGCGGCGTTTGGGTGATCCCTCCTATATACCTTGCTGCGAGGGATTTTTCCGATGGCGTAGCCCTGGTGGCTACCGCAGCCCCTCCCGGGGATAGCATGAAAGGTAATGATGAATTGTCAACCTTATATAACAGCCTGCCGCAGGGCGCGCCAGACCTGAACTGGTCGGTGATCGACCTTTCCGGTAAGGTGGTTTTCAGCATCGACGCGGAAGAGATAGGCGACTATACAGATGGCCTGGCCCCCTTTTATAAGAACGGCGCCTGGGGCCTGATGAATAAAACCGGCAGGCCCGTATTCATGCCGCAGTTCCACGAAAAGCCCTACCGCTTTTCGGGTGGCCTGTCTGCCGTACAAGTAAATGGTACCGCCAGGGATAATAGCGACGGACACCTGTATATACTCGATACTACTGGCGCCATCCGGGCCAAAGTACCACTCTGCGATAATAGTGGTAGCTGCATTTACGATTCCCACGTAATGTTTTCGGATGGACTGATCGCCGTAAAAAGAGGCGGCGTCATTTCCGGATGGGGATTTATGGATGCTACCGGGAAAATGGTGATAGCGCCCCAATATGAAGATGTAACTCCTTTCAGTGAAGGCAGGGCCGTGGTGGTCGACCGGGAAGGAGCTTTGTTAGTGATAAAAAAGCCTGATACGAAATGAGAAATTACGGAATGTTAACCCTGGCGCTCTGTATAGGAGGCATCAACGCCTATGCACAACAAGCGCCTGTCATCGCCGATTACCTGGGGGAGTTCGAGGGCCAGGAAGCGCCCATCATGATCCAGCACAAAAAACAGTACCTGCACAGCTCCGGCGCCGTAGTGGTCGACAAGACGGTAAACTTCGGTTTTTACAGGTTAGTAGCCGGCGTGAAAAACAATGCTTATGGTGCTTTCAATGATGCCGGCAAAGTGATCGCTCCTTTTAAATACGATGAAGTGAGCCTGGAGGCGGAAGAAGACAACGCCTACCCGCAAAAGAACTATAGCGTGGTGATTGTCCGGGACCATGGTAAATATGGGGCGGTAGACTCCCTGGGGAAAGTGATTTGCCCGACTGTGTATAATGAAATAGCCGTACTGGATCCCCATCTCCTGAAAATTAAAAAAGACGGACTATGGGGCTGGGCCGACATGAAAACCGGGCAGGTACTACAGGCGCCGCAATACGACGAGGTGGATCAAAGTTATGTGCTGGAAGGCGCCGTACAAATCGGCAAAGGCCGTAAAGTAGGACTGGCGGCCCCTGATGGTCATATCATCATACCACTGGAATATGAAGGCTTCGACTACCTGGGCTATGAGGGAAGTCCCTTCTTTGGTTATACGAAACAGGGCAAAAACGGTATCATGCATAAAAATGGAACGCCGGTAACCCCGGCTATCTATGATAAATGCAGCCATGGGCCCGGCCCGGAAATCTTTGCCGTTACCCAACAGGATAAAACCGGCTTTGTGAATGCGGCCGGTAAAACCCTGCTTCCTCTGCAATATTCCCAGGTTGAATCGCTGGGCAATTTTGTGAAAGTAACAATAGAAAATAAAAAAGGCGTGGTGAACGCTGTGGGCCAGGAAATTATTCCCGCACAGTATGATGACATCAAATCTTTTGATGGCGGTGGCTTGATTGCCGGCGCTGGACCAGTGAGAAATGTGTATAATAACCACGGTATGGCGCCGTACTTTGCCGTTACCAGGGGCACAGCAATAGGCTTGTTTGATAGTACGGGTAAACAAATATTACCGTTTGCCTATACCGACATCAATGTAGCTATTTATCATAACGAGGCCTACATCGCCGTACAACAAGGCAGCAAAACAGGGTTACTGGATAGCAAAGGCCAGACTGTGATACCGGTGGCTTATGAAGAGATACCGGTAATGGCCACCACCACCTATCTCTATAACGACGCCAATGCAGGAACCGATAGGGATGATTTCATGCCCGTATCGAACAATGGACGCATCGGGTTATTTAATGTCGCCACCCGCAAGGAAATATTGCCGCCTACATACGATGGGATAGAATGGCAAAATAGCCACCTGCTCTCCCTGAGAAATGGTGACACCGCTTCACTGGCTACCCGCAACGGCAGTATTATACGCGGCGGAAAGCAGTATGGCTTCTTTACCGCAGTAGATACTAATCGCATTGTGGAAAGGCGTTACGACAACAACCAATCGGTATCGGTACTCACCGATATGGCGGGGAATATCCTGTATACCAACGGCTATTGGGAATTTAGAGATGACCAGGCTACCCGGTTACTGATGCCGGTCACTGCCAAAAGCGATCATCCGCATTTTGGCAGTGGTCTGCTGAAAATATGGGACGCTTCCCGTAAAAATCTCTTTGTAGATACCAATGGGAAAGAAATGGTGTTTAAAGATTACAGCTTCGTGGGCGATTTTCACAATGGCCTGGCACTGGCAGGAAAAGAGGTAGCGCCAGACCAGGAGTTGTTTGGCATTATTAACCGGAACCAGGAAATCGTTTACCCCATCACGTTAGATGACATGGCTGCTTTCAACGACAGCTTGCTGCTAGTCACCAAAGGCAAGCAGGTAGGGCTGATCCGGAAAGATGGGAGTGCATTTTTACCAATTGCCTACGAAACCATCAGCGCTCTTTACCAGGAGCCCCTGTTTAAAGTAACCAGCAAAGAAAAAGAAGGCCTGGTGGATGCTAACGGTAAGGTGATACTGCCGCCTGTATTTGATTATATCAGCTACCGGGAGAAAACCGGGTTGTTGGAGGTAGCTAAAGACGGCAAAAAAGGTATCGCAGATACCAACGGCAAAATGCGCATTCCCCTGAAGTATGATGAGCTCTACACCAACCGCCGGGGTGATGACAGCTTGTTTCCCATCCTGGTAAAAGAAGGCAAATGGTATTTCTACCTCGATGCAAATGGACAGGCTTTTCGTTATAAATCATTAAAGAAGCAAGGATATGAAGATTAATAGATGGCTAATCGGCTGCCTGTTGCTTACCAGCCAGGCCATGGCACAACAGGGGTCCATTTTTCAGTATGGTTTTGCACGGGTTGCCGATAACAATAAGACCTGGTATATCGATCACAAAGGCGCCAAAGCTTTTGATGAGATCGTCGGGTATTGGCACCCGGTAAGCGTTACGGCGGAAGGAAACCTGCAAGTCAGTGAAAAAGAACAAATGTTGCTGATACGGCAAAACGGGAAAACAGGAGCCGTAACCAACCAGGGCGAATGGCTGTTGCCACCGGTATATGACACGATATCATTGGAGTGGAAAGTTTATCTCAGCCTCTATAAAGACGGCAAAATGACGTATGCTGATACCCATGGGAAACTATTATTGCCCATGATCTTCGACTCTGTAGGCATTCTCGATAACCATCACTTCGATGTGAAGGAAAAAGGTAAATGGGGTGTGTACGGTGTAGAAGAAAAGCAACTCGTCATCCCTGCAGCATACGACGCCATCGATTATTGTGGTGGCTGTGGCAGTAAAAGTGATTATGTTTTCGCTGAAAAAAATGGAAAATGGGGCGTGCTCAATTTAAAAAATGAGATACTGGCGCCCTTTGAATATGAGCATGATCATTATATGATGCGCAGCGACAGCTGGGTATTGTGCTTCAAAAAGAACCGGCAGGAGGTGGTACTGAATCTGGATAACAAAAAGGAATACGCCGCCCCGGAGTATACGCACATGGATGTTATCGGCAACGGCATGCTGAAAGCGGAAAAGAATGGACACTATGGACTCATCAGCCCGGAAGGGAATGTTGTAGCCGATTTTACCTACGACGACATTGCCAGCCCTTACCCCGAATGGAGCAATGGCCCGTATCTCCGGGTGACAAAAAATAAAAAATCAGGTATCATCAGGGAAAATGGCCAGCTAGTAGTGCCGCTGGTGTATGATGGTGATATTATCTGCTACGGTAACTACTTCGTAGCGCCGGTGAATGGCGATTATAACCTCCTGGATACTACTGGTAAGAAGTTGCTGGCTCTTAATTATAATGAAATTACAGACTTCGAAAACCCTTCCCGGGAACAGCTTTTTAAATTAAAGCAGAAGGCCGTGTACGGATTTTATAACCCCAGTCTCCACAAGCTCGTACCACCGGCATTTTTCGAGATCGATGATGCGCCCTGGCAGGGCTGCCTCACGGTATCCTACCAGGAGAAGAAAGGCGTATATAGCGCCGATGGAAGGATGTTGATCCCCATGGCTTATAAATCTTTAAACGCCCTGACATCCAGGTGGTGGACGGTGGAAAAGGCAACCGGCGTAGGTATTTATGATATAACGGAGCAACGGGAAATAATCCCTGCTACGTTCTATAACGTAGATCTGCTGCCGGGAGACAGCACCCTGCTATTGGCCAGCAAACGCGGCGTTTATGTGAAAGGGTTATATAATGGTAAGGGCCAGCTGGTGTTGCCATTGTATTACACCAGCATCACAGAGATCGGAAACCATTTATACCTGTTGATCAGTGAAGCCAATTATAAAATGAGTTACGCTATATTTAATAGCCGTAACCTCCAACAAACACCGCTGGCATATGATGAGGTAGCTGTAACGGGCCAGCAGGACATACTAATGGTGACAAAGAATAACAAAAAAGGACTTATCCACGCGAATGGACAGGTAATTCTGCCACCTGTCTATGAAGAAGCGACATACCTGGCAAACCGGGTCTTCTACCTGCAAACAGTGGGCGCCGATCAGACCATGGCCTATGGCTATGCTGATAGTACCGGCAAGATCATTGTACCGCCCTTATACGCGTATTATGGCGGAGGCTTTGCCGGCATGGAAGATTCATTGTATCTCCCGATTAGCCAACGCGGAAAGGAAGATGGACAAATGAAGAAAGGATTGATCAACTTCCACGGAAAAACAGTGCTGCCGGCCAGCTATGACCGTATACTACGGGAAGAAAACAAACGCGGATTCCTGGTGCAGACCGATGGCCAGTTTACGGTATTAAATGCCTATACACAGCCAATCACTACCCAAACCTTTGATGATGTTGTGATAGATCCCGGCACGACCTATACGGCTACCGCTATCTCATACGACTTCCCCTTGTTGTGCCGTAAAGGAGATACCTACCAGTACCTGCTGGCCGATGGTACCTTCCTGCCTTTGATAGTAAAAGAAGTAATTCCATTTGAAGCGGATGCTGCATACGGTATACCGGCGCTTTGATACCTGAAAAATAAATGTCTGCTTGATAATAATATGCCGCAAATCTCCAATGCCCGCGGGTATTGGAATTTGCGGCATTTTCGTACAGCGATCATGCGAATGGAAATATCTTCAGGTTTGGGCAAATGCAGCCCAAACCGCCCTGTAACACTGTTCAGACCATCGCCCATTCCCCCGAAGCCCGCAGCTCCAGGTGATGCGTCATACCCGTTTCTTTGATGAACGTGGTATCATGCGATATCAGGATCAGCGTACCCTTGTAATCCCCAAAAATCTGGGTCAACACCTGGATATTATTAAGATCCAGGTTGTTGGTAGGCTCGTCCAACATGATCAGGTCGGGCGCCCGGTTTTGGAGTGTCATACAACAGAGCGATAACCGCAGCATTTCACCACCGCTCAATACAGCACAGGATTTATCCCAGGTATCCGGTCCAAACAGGAAGTTGACCAGCGTAGCCTTGACCACAGGCGTGTCCAGCTTACGCTCATTGAATGCAAGCGCCTGGTCCAGCAGGGTTTTGCTGCGGTCTACCAGGGAATAGTCCTGGTCCAGCAACAGGCTCTTGGTATCTGCCTGGTACAGCTGTGCTTCGGGAACGGCGAGATGGCCCAGCAACAGTCGCATTAACGTGGACTTCCCACTGCCGTTAGGCCCGGTAATAGACCATCGCTCGCCGCTTCTGATAGTGAAACTAAGCGGCGGCTGCCAGAGCATTTTATCCGGCGCCCAGGCATAGTTGAGCGAGGTGGCGGTGAGCAGTACTTTTCCGCGATGCAGCGAAGAATCTTCGAAATATCCCTTCAGCATCCGTTGCACCTGTATCAGTGCTGCGGCCTCTTTCCGGGCATCATGCAGTTCGCTCACCTTTTCGGCATGTACCTGCTGTAATTTGGCGGTGGAGGTTTCGCCGGCATTTCTGCGGGCATTCAGCAATATTTTTGGTAAACCTCCCTGCTGGCTGTTTTTCCGGGCACGGGCATCGGCATGTTGCTTGCGTTCCAGGGCTATCTGCTGCTGCTTTTTTGCTTCTTTCAGTGCCTTTTCCTGGTATGCCAGCTGTTGCTCTTTGGCGGCAGCAGTGATGGCTTTTTGGTCGGCGTAAAAATCATAGTTGCCGCCATATATGTTAATCCCATTGGCTTGCAGCTCCCAGATGGGATTACACAAGCGCAACAGCTCCCGGTCATGGCTCACCAGTAGTAAGGTGCAACTGGTGCTGCTCACCCAGTCGTACAGCTGCTCCCGGGCGCCACGGTCCAGGTGATTGGTGGGTTCATCCAGCAACACCACCTGTGGCTGAAAGATGTCAATGCCCGAAAGAAACAGGCGGGTTTTCTGCCCCCCACTGAGAGTCGACAGCGGCTGATCCGGGCTGAGCGCCCCAATACCCCATTTCTCAAAAGCGGTTTGATAACGGGCTATAATATCCCAGTCGTTTTCCAGTAAATCATACAGCTCCTGGCGGATGTCGCCATTCTCAATGGCCTGCAACGCCTCCAGTAAAGGGGCAATGCCACAGGCAACCGCTACAGACAGGTGATCGAAGTGACCGAAATGCTGCGGTACATAATACAGGCGCTTACTAACATGGATATTGCCGCTATAGGCGGTTTCCTGGCCGGCAATAATGCGTAATAAGGTCGATTTCCCCGCGCCATTATTCCCGACAATCGCTGCCTTTTCATTTTTATGCAGTGAAAAGTGGATGTCCTGGAATAAGGGTTGGCCCGTAGGCAGTGTATAGCTGATATTTTGTGCGTGGATAAGCATGTGAAATAGTCGTGTTGAATAGGTCTGCAAAATAGATGTCCTGTGGCCGGGCAGCGTAACAATGCTGCGAAAAACGTTGAAGTTTCATGTCAGTAAATTTTAGTGAAAAAATGCAGCGCATGTGGGTACATGCCGTATGTCTGAATCGATAAATAAATGGAAACAAAAAAGGAACACGCCGGACGGCATGTTAACAGGTGAAACCTGGCGTGTGTATGTGGGTTATGATCACATGAGAACGCAAAAGTAAAAAAAAATCTTAAATTTTAGGGTGATTTTTACCGGTTTACAGACACTAGTATATAAAAACACCTGCTATGCGCCACCAGGATGATCAATGGCTGAAAGAAATATACAGGGACATCTTTCCCCGGGTAGCCGCTATGGTACGCCGGATGGGAGGAGACCTGGATATGGCCAAAGACATTTTCCAGGATGCGGTAATCATCTACCTGGAAAAACAACGGCAACATACATTACCAGAACAGGCGCCGGCAATGGCCTACCTGGTTGGTATTGCGAGGATATGTTGTGTCCGGAAACTAAAAAGGGAAGGAGAACATATCTCCCTGGAACAGGTACCGGAGGAAATGGTGATCCCGGCCGATTATTACGCCCCGGCGCCGGTACAACGCCCGCTGCTCGACTACATAAAGGCTACAGGAAAGCGATGCCTGGAGCTGCTGCGCGCTTTTTATTATGATGATCTCTCCATATCAGAAATCGCCAGCGACTTTCAATTTAAAAACCCTCATACAGTCAGTGTGCAGAAATATAAATGCCTGGAAAAGGTAAGAACACAACTTCAACAAATGGATTATGCGGAAACAGTTAGCTGATACCCGGGAAATAGAGCAATACCTGGAACAGCAGATGCCGGCGGCTTCCCGGCTGCTGTTCCAGGTCCGCATGCTACTGGATCCTATGATAAAGGAAAAAGTGGCGGCGCAGCGCAAAGTATTGCAGTTAGTACGCTGGCTGGGCCGCGAAGAGAAAAAAAAGCAGCTCGACCAGGTGTTCGGGCAACTCATGCAGGACGAAACTTTCCATCATACCATCACTACTATTTTTAAATAACGATTATGGCATTCCTGGTTCCTACAGTCATCGACGGCGATAGCCGCGGTGCATTTGATATATACAGCCTGTTACTGAAAGAGCGGATCATTTTCCTCGGCACGGCCATCGACGAGCAGATGGCTAACCTCATAGTGGCCCAGCTATTGTACCTGGACAGTGAAAGTCACCGTCCGATTAATATGTATGTGAACAGCCCTGGCGGCGTCATCTATGCCGGCCTGGCCATTTATGATACCATGAAGATGCTGAAATCGCCGGTGTCTACCATGGCACTGGGGTTTTCAGGGAGCATGGGCACCATCATTCTCACGGCGGGCGCCAGTGGCCAGCGATATGCGTTGCCCAATGCCACCATACATATGCATCCGGCCGGCGGTGGCGCCAAAGGCTATACCGAAGATGTCAGGATTGCGTTTAAAGAACAGGAACGCCTGCAACATAAAACCTTCCAGGTAATAGCGCGCCATGCAGGTCGTACCCTGGCGGAGGTGGAACAGGCTTTTAAAAATGATCACTTCATGGATGCGGCCGAGGCGAGGGACTTCGGACTGGTAGATGAAGTGCTGAACCCCTCCGAAGCCTTGCCTGCCTTGCCATTTCGCCCCGAAATGCCCTTGCTGATTTCATAACGTATATACTTTCCCGTTAACAGTTTGAGAGATAGCTGCCAACCACTGTTTTGCTGACTCCAGGTGAGAAAAACCGGGATTACTGTTATCTTCCTGTATCCTGGCTAGCATGAATGCGGGAGATTTAGTAAATTCAATAGTGGAAACTACCATTGAATTATTATACGCAGCAACTAAAGATCCGTATTGTTATGAGACTAAGAGTAGCCAGGCATACGACTGATTTAAATAAAATGATTGCTTTTTACCAGGATGTACTGGGGTTCCGGCAACTGGGCGCCTTTGAGGACCATAGCTCCTACAATGGTGTATTCCTGGGACTTCCGGGCGAAAACTGGCACCTGGAATTTACCGTATCTCCCGAACATCCCCAGCACCATCCCGATGAAGACGACCTGCTGGTGCTGTATCCCGAAAGCAAGGAGGTTTTTACCAAAATGCTGACCAAGGCCAGGAAAGCAGGGGCAGAGGAAGTGAAAGCCAAAAATCCCTACTGGAACAAACATGGCATTACCATCGTTGACCCCGATGGGTTCCGTGTGGTATTGGTAATGGTACACTAACCTATTTCCAGCCACCTCCTAAAGCCCGGTATAGAAATACGATGGCCTGCAACTGCTGCAGGCGGTCATTGATTTTCCCTAATTGTGCCCCCAGCAGGCTTTGCTGGGCGTTTAACACTTCTGTATAATTGGCAAAGCCATACCTTACCAGCTCCTGGGTATATTCTACCGACAACTGCAGGTTCTGGAGCTGCAGCCGGCGCGAATTTGATTTTTCCTGGGCGGTCTGGTAGGAGTAAAGCGCATTGGATACTTCCTGGCCGGCGTCTAGTACCGCTGTGCGGAATCCCAGTGCTGCCTGTTCCTGCTGCTCCTTCGCTATTTTTAACCTCGCTTTATTGAGTCCCCGGTTAAAAATGGGCTGGGTAAGTGCCGTAGTGAGGTTGCTGAGCCAGGACCCCGGCCCGGTCAGCGAAAGATAGGTGGTATATCCGCCAGATGTGGAGATATTGAGCGCCGGGTAAAAATAGGTTCGGGCAACATTGGTTTGTTCAAAGTAATACCGCAGGTTGTATTCGGCCGCCTGTACATCCGGCCGGTTGGCCAGCAATTGCGCCGGTACCCCCGTTTTCAGCAACATAATGGGTTGTTGTGCCTCGAGGGTACTGCGGGTAATAGGACCGGATACACGGCCCAGCAATAAGTTAATCTCGTTTTCAGTTTGCCGGATAGATTGTTTCAAATCAGGGATGGTTACCTCGGCAGCATAGCGACTGGCCTCACTTTGCACCACTGCCGCTCCCGTTACTACATCTGCTTTTTTCAGTTCCTTCATCACTTCCACGGTCGCCTGCCAGTTGACAACGGTTTGCTGGGTAATATGTAGTTGCTGATCCAGCGCCAGCAGGTTGTAGTAGTTGTTGGCAATATTGGCTATGAGGGCTGTTTGTAGTGCCTGTGCATTGGCGCTGGCCTGTAGCCACGAGGCGAGATAAGCACGTCTGGTACTGCGTAATTTGCCCCAGATATCAGCTTCCCAGTTGGCGGTGAGCTCAGCGCCCAACTGCCTGGGCATTACACTTCTACCGGTATTGGCTTGATTAGACGCTCCCGCCAGTATAGCGCTGGCATCACCATTTACGGCGGGGTACAGGGCCTGCCGGCTCTGCGAGTAACTGGCCTGCGCCTGACGAACCCGCGACCAGGCTACCTGTAGGTCCAGGTTGTGTTGAATGCCTTCCTCCAGCAGTTGCTGTAACAGCGTATCCGTAAAAATCTCTTTCCAGTGCAGTGTCGCAATGGTGTTGGTATCGGTGGTATTTGCATCGCGGTATAGCTGGGTATCATTGATACCCGGCGACCGATAAGGTTTGGTAATATGACAGGAGGAGAGTCCTCCGGCAAATAAGCTGATGATGATAATAATTTGTCTGATACGCCAATTCATGAGCTGATATTTTGATGTCCGCATACAGCGGCTTCATGTTAAAAGAACTATTCTCCCAGGGCACCCTCATCTTCTTTGGGCGCACGTTTTACCTTTTCCTGTAAGGTTTGGAAGATGATAAACAAAGCGGGGGTAATAAATACCCCGAACAGGGTACCGATCAGCATCCCGCCTACGGCGCCTGTTCCGATGGAGCGGTTGCCATTGGCGCCTGCACCACTGGCCACCATCAGGGGTACCAGCCCCAGGATGAAGGCAAAAGAGGTCATGAGGATGGGGCGTAACCGCTCTTTGGCCCCATCGGCGGCAGCTTCGGCAATGCTCATGCCCTGACGCCTTCGTTCAACGGCATATTCCACGATCAGGATCGCATTTTTGGCCAGCAACCCAATCAGCATAATCAGCGTGATCTGCACGTAAATATTATTACTGATACCAAAGAGATAGGCAAACAGGAAGGCGCCGAAAATACCCACCGGCACAGCCAGCAGAATCGCGAAAGGCAACAGGTAACTTTCATACTGGGCGCTCAGCAGCAGGTACACGAATATGAGTGACAGTAAAAAGATGTAAATCGTTTGACTTCCACTGGCCAGTTCCTCACGGGTAATACCGGAAAACTCGAAGCCAAAGCCGGGAGGCAACGTTTCTGTGGCCGACTGGTCTACCGCCGCAATAGCCTGCCCCGAGCTGTAGCCAATATTGGGTGTGCCCGTGATGCTGATAGAGTTGAACAGGTTAAAACGGGTGATCGCCTGCGGGCCATAGGTCTGCGTTAGCGTTACAAACTCGGTGACCGGTACCATCGCCCCATCCGGGGTGCGCACAAACACGGCGTTTAAACTCTCCGGCGTTGTACGATATTCTGGCGAAGCCTGCACCATCACCCGGTATTGCTGTCCAAATTCATTGAAGTTAGACGCATACACACCGCCGAAATACCCTTGCATGGCATTGGTGATGTCAGTAACGTTGAGCCCCGCATCCTTTATCTTGGGCACATTTACATTCATCAGGTATTGCGGGAAGTTAGGATTGAAGGAGGTGGTGGCAAACTGTATTTCCGGACGCTGTGTGAGTACGCTCAGGAAGTCCTGGCTCACTTTATAGAAGTGAGCAATATCACCGCCTGTTTTATCCTGCAACTGGAAGGTAAAGCCGCTGGAGGCGCCAAAGCCCTGTATGGTGGCGGGCGCAAAGTATTTCACTTCCGCTTCCGTAATATCGGTCGACTTACGATTCAGCTCTTTGATGATCTGCTGTATGGTACGGTTACGTTGACTCCAGGGAATAAGCCGCATCACCACCATCGCGTAGTTGCTGCCACTGCCGGATAGCTGCCCACGGCCGGTCACTGCCAGCACATTGTTGATTTCCGGGATGGTACCGGCCAGTTTCTCCACCTTTCGGGCTACCACGTCGGTACGTTGCAGGGATGCATCCGGCGGTAGGGTAATATTACAATTGATAGTACCCAGGTCTTCTTCCGGTACGAAAGAAGTAGGCGTTACGCTGGCAATTACAAATAAACCGACGCAAAACAGCGCCAGCACCGACATAGGGATCCAGGTACGTTTGCCGAAGAAGCGCAGGATATGTGTATATCGGTTGGTCATTTTCTCAAAGGCCACATTGAATGACCGGTAAAACCGTTGCAGGAAGTTCAATTTCGTAGGGGCGTCATGGTGAGGGCGGAGGAACAGCGCACATAACACAGGACTCAGCGTCAATGCGTTGATAGCCGACAACACGATCGCGATAGCCAGCGTGAGCCCGAACTGCCGGTAGAATACGCCGGACGAACCGCCGATGAAACTCACGGGAATAAACACCGCAGACATTACCAGGGTAATGGAAATGATAGCGCCGGATATTTCGTTAAGCGCGTCGACACTGGCTTTGCGGGCCGACTTATAACCCGTGTCCAGCCTGGCATGTACGGCTTCTACAATTACAATGGCATCATCTACCACGATACCGATCGCCAGGATCAGGGCAAAAAGGGTTAACAGGTTAATGGTGAAGCCAAATAGTTTGAGAAAAAAGAACGTGCCTATAATGGCCACCGGTACGGATATAGCTGGTATTAGCGTGGAGCGGAAATCCTGGAGGAAAAGAAAAACGACGAGGAATACCAGTATAAACGCTTCAAACAGTGTATGGATCACTTTTTCGATCGATGCCGTTAAAAAGTCGTTTACGTTTTGCAGCACCACATATTTAACGCCTTTCGGAAATGATTTGGAGGCGTCGTCCATCACTTTCAGCGTTTGTTCAATCACATCACGGGCGTTGGAACCGGCTACCTGCGCTACGCTGATAGACACCGCAGGATAGCCATTGGTACGGGTGCTGTTGAAATAACTAAGGGCGCCCAGTTCAATGCGGGCCACATCTTTTAACCGCAATAAGCGGCTACGCAGGTTTGACCGCAACACGATATTGCCAAACTGGGCGGTATCTACCAGCGTACCGGGATATTTGATCACATACTGAAAAGCCTGACCACCGCGCTCTCCGAACTGCCCGGGTGCTGCCTGGATGTTTTGCTCCGCCAGCGCGGCGGTGATATCTGCCGGCACCAGTCCGTAAGAAGCCATGGCCTGGGTGTTGAGCCAGATACGCATAGAGTAGTCCATGGAACCGGAGGCAGCAGCATCGCCCACTCCCTGGATACGTTTGATAACTGGCACAATGTTGATATCGACATAATTTTGCAGGAAGGTTTGGTCAAACGAGGGGTTAGTACTATATACCGAAAAGATGAGCAGGTTGCTGGTTTGTTTTTTCTGTACGGTAACGCCGGCACGGGTCACTTCCTGTGGCAGCAGCGGCGTGGCACGGGCTACGGCATTCTGTACGTTCACTGCGGCCATATTGGGGTCGCTGCCTATTTTGAAGCTAACGGTAATATTTGCGGAACCATCATTGCCGGCGGTAGACGTGATATAGTCCATATTCTCTACGCCATTGATCTGTTGTTCCAGCGGTACCACCACGCTTTTAAGCACTACGTCGGCATTGGCGCCACTATAACTCGTTTGCACCTGAATGGTAGGCGGTGCAATATCAGGGTACTGGGAAATAGGCAGCGATACCAGTCCCAGGATACCTAGGGTGACAATGATAATGGATACCACAGTGGATAATACCGGCCGTTCTATAAATCTTCTTAACATGACATTGTTTTAATGGATCAATCAGGGCACTCACAAGCTCTTATACAGGCTGTCTGCATTTACCATCCTTGGTTGGATCACCAGGTCTTCCCGCAGGTTGCTGATACCATCTACCACGATTTTATCGCCGGCTTTTACGCCCTGTTGTACTACAAAGGATTGGCCCGCTGCGCTGGCATTGGATCCTATGTCAACCGATCTGACTTTGTTGTCTGCATCTACCACATATACAAATAATTTTCCCTGTATCTGGTAGGTGGCTTTTTGCGGTATCAGCAAGGCGGTATCTACGGTACGTGGTACCCGTACAATGGCGCTGCTACCGCTGCGTACCAGTCCATCGGGATTATCGAAAGTGGCCCTCATATTGATGGCGCCGGTTTGCGGATTAATTAAGCCGCTGGCAGTTTCCACCCGGCCCTTGCGGGGAAGTATGGTGCCGTTGGCCAGCACCAGGGTCACTGGCGGCAGCGTAGCCAGCTTTTCCTGCATGGTAGCTCCTTTGGAGGCCAGGAAGAAGTCGAGCCCCTGTCTTTCATTAATGGAGAAATACGCATAGATCTGGGTGATATCGGAAACAGTTGTCAGCGGGTTGGCCGTGGTACTGCTTACCAGGCTTCCTATTTTATAAGGCAATAAACCCACCACACCATCGGCGGGACTGGTTATCAGGGTATAGCTTAGATTGGTTTTCGCATTGTTGAGCGCTGCCTGGGCCTGGGCCAGTGCGGCCTGTTTGGATTGCAGCGTATAGGCGGCGGATTCCAGTTCATACGCGCTCACGATATCTTTTTCCACCAGCGGCTTCACCTTGTTAACCTGCATCTGGGCAGCATTTACATCGGCCACCGCTATTTTGATATTCGCTTCGGCTGTGTTCACGTTTTGCTCGTACTGGGGTGCATTGATTTTAAATAAGAGCTGTCCCTTTTTAACGGTAGCCCCTTCATCGATATAAATAGCCTCTACGTATCCATCTATTTTGGGCCGGATTTCAATATTCTGTATACCCATAATGGTAGCCGGATAATCGGAGTTGATGACCGCATTTTGCGGCGTTAGGGCAATGACTGGGTAAGGCTTGATGACAGCATTTTTACTGCCACCCTTGTTGCTTTTACAGGCGCCGAGTACCAGGAGGAGAATAAAGGCAGTTACAGGCTTGTGCATGACGGTTCGTTTAATGAAATCCATTCGTTTATGTTTTACAGCGACAGTGAGGACCGGCTACCGGGAAAGTAATCCGGCAATACAGGCTCCCAACAGGTATTAAGAGTAACTATCTGTTTTATCGTATTGTTCAAAAACAATCAATAATTATCCGTTATACGGCGATGGCGGCCTTGGTCACCTGCTTTCCAGTACAAAAATGTGACGGCTTTCTGTCGCAAAACTGGAGTTGATTAGACCGGCGTATCCATGGGGAGTTTATTGTACCAACCGTTAAACACTGTTAAAATGGCTAGGGTAGTGGGAGAGAAGGAAAAAATAAGTGGCTGATATATCCGTATACGTTATAAAAAAGGTTAGGATGCTGGACGATCCTAACCTTTTATGGAGTGAAAATGTCCGGGAATTACTGGCGGCTATAGTCGTGGTTGATCATCCACTGAATACCGAATTTGTCGGTACACATACCGAAGTAAGCGCCCCAGGGAGCCTTTCCCATTGGCATGCCCACCATACCTCCGGCTGCCAGACCATTGTACAATTTGTCGGCTTCCGCTTCACTGTCGGCCGCAATAGCTACAGAAAACATATTGCCTTCAGTGCCGGGGCCCATCATATTTGGGCGGTCGCTTCCCATCAGGATTGTGTCGCCACCCACCGGTAATGCCACGTGCATGATTTTATGGCTTTCGGAAGGATCAGACATGTGCTCAATCTGGATGTCGCTATAGCGCGACATTACCAGGAAGTCCTTGCCAAATACGCCTTTGTAAAAATTAAATGCGTCGGCACAATTACCATTGAAAGATAAATAAGGATTTACAGCTGCCATGATGATAATTTATTTTAGGATTACAGATGATAAAGCAAAGGTACCTGTATTCCTGCCTTATGGGGAGGGCAGGTAAGACATTTACAGGGGTAATCGCGACATCTGTTTATTCCCATTTAAACAGCTTCACCGAAAGCACCGCGACAATAATAGCCCAAACGAGCAATCCGGCCAGCTGTACAGGTATTTGCCAGATATGCAGTCCTTCGAAGGCAATTTTGCGTAACCCGTCTACAAAAAAAGTTAAGGGCAGCATTTCGCAAAAAGATTGCAACCAAACGGGGTAATTATCAATAGGGAAAAATAGTCCGCACAACAATATTTGCGGTACAGTCAGCGTATTGGCTACCGGCGCTATAGAGCTTTCATTGCGGATCAGCCCACTGATAATAAAACCAATGCCCATAAAGATCACTAGTCCAAATACGGACAGCAACAACATTTCCAGGAAAGTAAAAATGCCGTTTACCAGTGTAAAGTGAAAAGCGAAATATCCCAGGGCAGTGATAATGATAAAACAGATCACCTGGAACAACAGGCGGCTGATCATCTCTCCCAACAGTAAAAAAGAACCTTTGATAGGGGTTACATAAATACGTTTCAGTACCAGCGTATGCCGTAAATTAAATAGCAGGAAAGCTGATCCAAACACCCCGGCCATCAACAGCGAGAAGCCGAGCTGTCCGGGCAAAATAAAATCGATCTGCCGGTACACCCTTCCCGGAACATGTACCATACGCACGCTGGCAGCTACCGGTTGATCCGGTAATGTTTGACGGTTTACCCGGGCCGCCACTTCCTGTAAGGCTGCCTGTACCAGCGGTAGTTTGTCTGCCACCGCACTGCTTTCCAGCAGGTCGGTGTGAAACTGAGGGGCGCCGTTTATGATCACCGGTGGATGCAGGTATAAAATGCCGGCGATCCTTCCCTTTTTTAAATCCGCCAGCATGGCGGCGGAGTCTTTTCCCTGGCTGAGATCAAATATTTTTACCTGCCGGATGGCGGCATACAGGGGATTGCTGGTATCGCTGTGCGGCGACAATACTATCTTCACTTTCACAGCTGTATTATCGACCATGGCGCCGAATACCGTTACGAAAATAATAGGGAATAACAGGGCAAACACTACAGAGGTAGGGCTGCGCAGCGTGGCGGTCAAACTGGCCCTGGACAGTACCAGCGCCGCTTTAAACTGACTATATTTTTTAGACATACACGAGTTTACCAGATAAAAGGTAGTAAAGCTTTACGATTGGCCGGATAACCAGGAAACTGTGCCTGGTACCAGCGATGGTTCGACAGCGCCCGGGGCACCAGGTTGGCCAGCGTCCAGATAAAGAATGCCAACCCCGGCAAACTCCAGGTGAGCAGGGCATAGCCACCCCATTCCAGGATTTCGCCCGCCAGGTTAGGCGAAGAAATATATTTGAAAAGCCCTACCTGTGGCAGCCTATAGCCGGTGTCGTGCTTTTGCCGCAGGTGAATCAGGTAATAATCTGATCGCCAGTTGATGAACATCCCGGTGAAGAATAATATCAGCCCTGTAATAAACGCTGGGCTACTATACCAGTTGTCCGCATAATGTCCAAACACCGCAAACCAGATGCCTAATAAAGAGCCGTTGATCATATTAAACAGCACGGCCGACAGCATAATAATGACTGGCATTTTTTTGCCGCGGGTACGTATCATCAACGGATATACAAAACTGCGATGCAGGTAGTGCGACAGGAATAGTCCCACCATTACACCGGCAGGACTGCGCCACTGAAGAGCCCCAAAGGGAAGCCATGCCAGGAACGATACCAGCACCGTGGCCTCCATCAGTATCCAACCGGTTTTATTGTCGATCATCGGGCCCCATTGTTCATTACTATACCTGCCATAGGGCGCCTCCCGGCGCAGCAGGTACAGGCCTGAGCCAAGTCCAATGATAGACCAGCAAAGGATGAAGAGTTGGTAGTAATGGAATGATAAATAGTTCATCATGGAAGTATACCAGTTTGTTTGAACCAATCAATTGTGTCTTGTAAAGTAGTAATAAATGCGCGGGGCATAAATTGCAGCTCCGCAGTGGCCGCAGCATGATCAATCTTCCTGTTACTATAAATGAGATTGTAGATCGACTGCCGTGTATAAAAAGGCGGTCCGCCGATGATGGTGGCCAGCAGACGCACCAGTGGCAGCATGCCAAAGATCAGCCATAGCGGCAATACCGGCCGGGACATGGAACAGCCCTTGATCCGGCCGGTTTCTTTTTGGAGGGTTACCAGCGATACCCATTGCCCGCTCAACAGGTACACCCTGCCGGTAGCGCCCATGGTAAGGGCATTGACAATAGCACCGGCAACATCACGCACATCCACAAAGTCGACTCCGCCGGGAAACAACGCCGGGATCCTGCCACGGTACATATTAACAACGGCCTTGCCAATCAGGGAAGGCTGCCGGTCGTAGGGACCCATTACCGCCGTAGGCGCCAGCACCGTTACTTCCATGCCCTGGCCATGATGTTCCAGGGCGATGGCTTGCGACAGTGCCTTGGAATAGTCGTAACCATGCCGGGCCGTGGTGGCGCCGCGTTGCTCATTCATGGGCTCGTTGTAGGGCGCCTGTTGAAAGGCAGTAACGGAACTAAGGTGAATAAAACGCTTTACGCCGGCCGCCCGGGCAGCTGCTGACAGCAGGCGCGTACCCTCCGTATTGGTATGCACCAGCATTTCATCCGGCCGGTCATCGACCGATATCATGGCGGCCAGGTGTATCACAGCGTCGGCGCCGGCCACTAATTGGTTGATCGCCGCTTCATCTAACAGATGTCCATGTACGAAAGTAATACCCGGATCGGCTAACGCCACGGGAGGTTTACGGGTGAGTAACCGCAGGGTATGGTTGCGGGAACGTAATAAGGGGATCAATACCGAGCCGATGTATCCGGATGCGCCTGTGATCGCAATTCTCATCTTTTAAAGAATATAATTCGCCTGTAAAAGATAAGTCAAATTGATAGCAATGACAATTTGTATATATTTGTTTGAAATTGAGAATGTACTGAGCTCCTATAGCCGAAGAATCCATGAAATCAAAAGCTTATAAGCCACATCCGGCGTTGCAGGCCCTGGTGAATTGTATTAGTATTTACGAGGTGGACTTTACTGAAAGCACCTCCTTAACCAACACTTACCGGTTTGTTCCTGCCTATCAACGTTACATTATTTTTTACCTGGAAGATCCTATCAAGGTACTAAAACCCGGTAACGAGGGGTTTGTTGCCAAAGCTGCCTGTGTTACCATCGGTCCGCAAGAGCAGGCCGTTACCCTCGATATGGGACAAAAACACCTGGCCCTTTGTGTGGCCTTTCAACCCGGCGGTTTGCACCGGCTGCTGAAAATCCCCATGTCTGAATTGTATGAACAGGACTTCGATACCAGCCTCTTACTGGGAAACGAGATTGGAGAGATAACAGAAAGATTGAAAGAGGCAGATGACTGGGATCACATGATCAGTATTATCGAGTTTTATCTCCTGAAAAAGGTGGAAAAACTGAAACCCCTGTTACCGGTAGATCTGGCCATGGAAGCGCTGGTAAGCAGCGGCGGGGCGCTGTCTATGGATAAACTGGCATCGGAAGCCTGCCTTAGTCTGCGCCAGTTCGAACGAAAATGTACGGAGCGCCTGGGCATGCCGCCTAAACAGTATTCCCGCCTGATCAGGTTCTGCAAAGCCTACCAGCTGAAAGAAATGTTCCCAGACAAAACATGGACGGAAATAGCGTACAAAAGTGGTTATTACGACCAGATGCATTTTATCAGGGACTTTAAAAAATTTGCAGGCATCACGCCCTCTTTTATCAACGAAGAAGAACTTCAAACAACCATTCGGTTACATACCATCATGAAGTAAAATCGAAAATGTCGTTTTTGTACTATGAAGAGGCTGTTTCTCACGATAATTTTGTAGCCGTATTCAGTACATGACTTGTCTTCGCCAGCTACCTTACAGCAAACAGCGGCTATGTTTGCTGGAGTACCATGCCAGAAAGATGTTCATTTGAAAGAAATAGATAGGAATCATGTTCCCTTAAAACAGTATTAAAAATTGTGTTAACATACCATCTGTACCTGAAAAAGGAACGCCATTCTAAAATCGGGTAGAAGTATCATCCATAGTAGGTTGCCCCAAACCTTATCCAACCCTGCCTGCTGGAGTTATCAACCAGCAGGTGATCACGGTGAAAAGCACCGGGCGTTACCTACACTGTATGCTGTACTGTAAAATGTTTACCAGCTTATCAACCAAAATTTCTACAGCGTTACCAGGTTAAGTTATTTATTTATCCCTGTACGTGCCGCCCCCATCCATGGCCGCATTTCATGACTTATATACTTATGGATAAGATGTCAAAAGGCGTCTATCCATAAGTATATATCTTACTTTTAGCAGAAAATATCATTGATAATTATTAGACTTGCAAAAATTGATAGGCCACTATGTTAGGCAAGTTTTTTCCCGTAGGATTGTTATGTTTTTGCCATACCATGCCCGTAACCGCCAATACCGTCGATTCTATCCCAGCCACTGTGGCTGATCATACAGGACTGGAGCTGGTATCCAGGCGATTTTCTTTTACAGAAGGGCCGGCAGCCGACAGGAAAGGCAACGTTTATTTTACTGACCAGCCGGACAATACAATATGGAAATATGATACTGCTGGTACCCTGTCTGTTTTCATGGAATCCAGCGGCCGTTCCAACGGTATGTATTTCGACCAGCAAGGCAACCTGATTACCTGCGCAGATGAGAAAAATCAACTTTGGTCCATCTCTCCCAAGGGGAAAATAACGGTATTGGTAAAGGACTTTGAAGGACACCGCCTCAATGGCCCCAACGACGTTTGGATAGCTCCCAACGGAGGTATTTACTTTACAGATCCTTATTATCAACGCGACTACTGGGCCCGCACGCAACCGGATATAAAAGAGGAAAGGGTGTACTATCTGGCGCCCGGCGCTAAAAAACCGGTGGCGTTGCAGACTAATGTTACAAAGCCCAATGGCGTAATCGGAACACATGATGGAAAATATTTATATATCGCGGATATTGGCGCCAGCAAGGTGTATCGTTACCATATTGAGAAAAACGGGAGCCTGTCCCACCAAACACTGGTTTCCAATAAAACGGTCGATGGATTTGCCATAGACGTCCACGGGAATGTATACCTGTGCGGTAACGGCATCACCGTGATTGACAAAGAAGGCAAGGAAATAGGGGTAATTATCGTGCCGGAAGCCTGGACAGCGAATGCCTGTTTCGGTGGAAAAAATAAAAATGTGCTCTTTATTACCGCCGGTAGCGGATTTTATAAATTACGCATGAAAGTGATAGGAGGGGAATAGTCGGGGTTTATTCTCCCGGAAATTGTAATATTGCGGCTGAAACTAAAATTACTATTTATGTCAGTGGCGATGGACATTATGCGAGCGTTGGACCCCGCGGGATTGGAACGGTTTAAAATCAACCTCGATACGCCGGAACAACCGGAAAAGATAGGAGAAGTGTGGACACTGAAAGTAGTGCCCTTTGAGCAGACTGCCGATGCCAGGAAAGCATTCAATCAACTCTTCGATAATAACCGCACCGCCAAATCCTGGGTGGTGGAAAGCAAAGCGGAAGCCATTGCGGTAGTACAGGAACTGTACCTGCAATATGCCGATAAATTGCCCCTGCCTTTCGATGAAGCCCGTCTCAATATTGAACAGTACCCACCTACCGGGCGCTATTCTATCCTGATCCATATTAAAGATATCTGGGAATAAGCCAGGTATACTTATGGAAATTTCCCGGTGCTGCATCTCTACCTCATGCCCCGTAAATATTCATATATACGCTACCTGTTGCTGCTATGGCTGATAACAGGCGTAGTAGCTTGTAAAGAAAAGCATACCTCGTCTAAAAGCGGCATCATACCGCTATCTCCGCCGTCTTACCTACTGTCGCCCGACACCATTAAACTACGGAAACAGGCCCGGTTGCTGCGGGAATACGCGCAGGCCCATGGCTATAATATGCAGCTGGCTTTCCTGGTCGATTTCAGTGTCTTCTCCGGCAGCAAACGGTTTATTTGCTATGATTTGGAACACCAGCGGGTACTCAGTTCCGCGCTGGTATCCCATGGACAGGGGCCCGACTTCCGGGCGGAGAAAGTAGTGTTTTCCAATGTACCGGGAAGCCGCTGTTCTTCTTTAGGTAAATATCGTATAGGCGTGAGGTATAGTGGACAATTTGGTACGGCATATAAGCTTCATGGACTGGATAGTACAAACAGTAATGCATTCAACAGGTTTGTGGTGCTGCACAGCTACCGCGCTGTGCCCGCAGTAGCGCAGGAGCAGGGCATTTGTCGCAGCGATGGCTGCCCCATGTTAAATCCTGCCTATTTTGCGTCGCTGGAGCCTTACATCGATCGGGCCAATCGCCCTATCCTGTTATGGATTTACCGTTGACAGGCCAATGTTAGCGGCGCACGGGCAAATCGAGCCGCATGAGGATATCGGTTTGTTCCTCGCTGCCCAGCATAAATTTGTGTTTGTCAAACGACGCAAATCCATGTTTTTCGTAAAAGCCTATAGCCCTGGTATTATGTTCCCACACGCCCAGCCAGAGGAAAGGAGCCTTTACTTCCTCCGCCAGTTCCAATACTCGGTTGAGCATCAGCTGACCTAACCGCTGGCCCTGGTGCGACTTAAGTACGTATATCCGTTCCAGTTCCACTGCACGACTGTTGAATAATTCGGATTGCGCCGCCCGGTAGTTGATTTTCATATAGCCGAGTGGGTTATTGTTCAGCATCGCGAAGTAAAACTCTGAATCGGGATGGCTCATTTCATTCGTTAGTTTGTTGAGGCTCATGTTTTCCCGGAGATAGTGCGCCATATTTTCAGCCGTATTAACATCGGCAAAACTTTCGAGGAATGTTTGCCGGGCTACCTGTTGCAATAATTCCACCTCTGCGGTGATGGCAGGTACAATAAGGATTTCTTTCATTTTTGCTGGGTTATAATAATAGAATATATTGTTGGTTAATTTGTGACTTATGGCAATGATACGAAAAGCACTTACAACGATATTAATACTGGTACTCGCTACCGGCACACTAGTGGCGGGCGCGTGGCTGACAGGGCTCACGCTGGCTCAAAAAGCTGCACCTGTTAACTCAGATATACAGGAAGGGGATATTATTTTCCAGGTATCCCAATCAGATCTGAGTACGGCTATCCAGTTGGCTACACATTCCAAATATAGTCATTGCGGAATAATTTTTAAAAGAGGAGATGCCTGGTATGTATACGAAGCCTTACAACCAGTGAGATATACACCATTACAGGAATGGATCGCCAGGGGGAAAGGAAAACATTTCGTTCAAAAACGCCTCAAAGATGCCGCTACCGTGTTAACTCCCGCCGTAGTCGGTAAAATGAAAGCAATAGGATCGCAGTATGATGGAAGGGATTATGACATTTATTTTGCCTGGTCGGATGAAAGAATGTATTGTTCCGAACTCGTCTGGAAAATCTATAAAGGCGCCACGGGACTGGAAATAGGGACATTACAGGCGTTGAAAGATTTTGACCTGCACAGCACTGCGGTAAAACAGCAGATGGAACAAATTTACCAGGGACATATTCCCCTCGATGAAAAAATTATCTCTCCTGTCAGCATGTTCAATTCACCGCTATTAATCACAGTAGCCAGTAAATAGCTTATCACGCAAAAATGCAAAGGAGCAAAGCAGCATAAGAAGGTGTAGAAATCTTTGTTGCTTTGCTCCTTTGCATGCAACTATTGTGCAACGGCTTGTTTCGCCAGGTATTCCGGCAAACTGGTGCCGATAATGTATGTCCAGCCTTGTGTGAAACTGGCCACCCCGAAATTGGAATCCTCTCCGGAAGGGAAAGTATGTAAGCCGGTATGTGTTAGCGTGAGCTTTGTTTTTTTGCCTTCTGCCGCCAGCTCCCAGGTAACTTCCGAATTGCCAGGATACCCTTCATACCTCCAGGTATAACTGAGTTTCTTACCTGGTATTACTTCTGTGATTTTACAATGATGCAGGTATTGTTTCGTTTCGCTGCCGCCGCTGAAGCTGAATTCGAAGCCTACGGTGGGACTGAAAGCGGAGAGATCGAAATACCATTGTTTCATTTTGTCTTTGTCTGTAATGGCTTCCCATACAGCGTTTACAGGTGCATCCAGGATACGCTCAATGACTAAAGGTGTGTTACTCATGGTGACATGTTTAAATAGATGAAAAATGAGGTAATTACTTTTTCTTACGGGAAGGCTTTCCCGTGGCCGCCAGGAAATTTTCCAGGGCATCTAGTTTCTGTGTCCAGAAGGCATGGTATTGCGCCGTCCAGTCTGCTACCGCTTTCAATTGCCGCAAATCGGCGCTGCAATAGCGCTCCCGGCCATCCTGGCGGATAGTGACCAGCCCGCATTCTGTTAAAATCCGGATATGTTTGGAAATAGCCGGCCGGCTGATATCAAAATTGTCGGCGATGGCATTCAGATTCAACGTAGTGTTGGCCAGCAGGCCAATGATCTGCCTACGGGTAGGATCTGCTATTGCCTGAAATACATCTCGTCTCAAGGAATCTGTTTTTATTGTGTAACCATTCGGTTACAAATATAGGAAACCGAATGGTTACACAAAATTTTTTTTAGAGAAGCTGTGGATGAAAAAAAACGGATTATCAGGGGAAGGTATTATTTTACGCCACTCAACAATAAAAGACATGCTATACAAACATTCCACGCTTCTTTGCCTCCTGGCGCTGCTGCTGGGCTTTTCGGCCATCGCGCAATCTAAAAAAGTAAACATCGTTTTTATTGGTAACAGCATTACCCAGGGTGCCGGCTTACCACATGCCGATAAAGAAGCCCCGCCTATAAAGGCACTGGAGTGGCTGCAGAAAACAATGCCTGCCGCCGACGTGCACATCAGCAACCAGGGCGTGAGTGGCTCCACGACGGTCGATTTCCTGCCCGCCACCAATCGTTTATTCAATAACGTGGTAAAAGCAGCCGATGCTTTTAAAACAGACAAAGATGCCACGCTGGTGTTTTCCCTGGTATTGGGTACAAACGACAGTGCTGAAGAGGGGCCTAATGGCTCTCCGGTATCGCCGGCTAACTATAAAGCCAATGTAAAGACAATCATAGACCGGCTCCTGGCCGATTATCCCGGTTGTATCGTTGTCCTGCATCATCCGATCTGGTATAGTCCCACTACCCAGAATAGCTCCCGCTACCTGGCAGCAGGACTCGCCAGGTTGCAATCCTATTTCCCGGTATTAAATACCATTGCGGCCGAATACCATATTACTCACCCTAAGCGTGTATTCATCGGCAATACCAGTGGTTTTGACTATTTTAAAAAACATCCTGAATGGTATGTCCAGGAACACGGAAAAGCAGGCACCTTCCAGCTGCATCCCAATGAAAAAGGAGCAGAAGAGCTGGGCATTTTGTGGGCAAAAGCCATCAAGCGGGTATTGTCTGGTAAACTGTAAACCCGATAGACCAAAATTAATATCTTTGCGTCATGGATATAGCATTTGATGAACAGTCGCTGGCTGTAAAATATGATGAAGACATTGATGATACCCTCGCCTGGGAGGATGTGACACGCATATCAGGTTATAAAGTATATGCGTACCCGGGAGAGCTAACCTTCCTGGCCTTCGAAACGTCGGATGGCGAAATCCTGGAGGTGTCGGACGAGATGAGTGGTTGGCTGGAACTGGTGGGTGCCTTGCATAATATTTTCAAGCTTTCGTCCAACTGGGAAGAGGAGTTAGCTGACTGTGAACCTGGAGGAGAAGATATTACCCTGTTTACAAAGTAATAGGCAGGGAGAAGATATAACCGCCCATCGTAGCTTAGCTACGATGGGCGGTTCGCTGTTTATTCAGCGCGTAAACTATTCACAGGGTTATTCAAAGCTGCTTTTACTGCCTGGGCACTAACAATCAAAGCGGCTATCAACAGGGAGCCTGTGCCGGCCATAATAAAGATCCAGGCGTTGAGCGGCACACGGTAGGCAAAATCCTGCAACCAGCTTTTCATGGCCCACCAGGCCAGCGGGAACGCAATGGCCGCGGCAATGATGACAAGCCGCAGGAAGTCGGTCGACATCAACCGCACAATACCACTGATACTGGCGCCCAGTACTTTCCGGATACCAATTTCCTTGGTACGCTGTTCTATGGCAAAAGAGGCCAATCCAAACAATCCCAGCGAGGCAATTACAATAGCCAGCACGGAGAATATCATAAACAGCTCGCCCAGCCGCTGTTCTGCCAGGTACTGCTTGTTATAATCTTCATCCAGGAAGAAGTAACTGAATAGAGCACCTGGTATCAAACTATGCCAGGTCTTTTCAATGCCCGCGATGGTAGCAGCGGCGTTGTGCGTATTCATTTTTACGCTGATATAGGCCAGCGACCAGGGCCTGTAAAATATGGCCATGGGCGTTACACCATGCTGCAACGAGCTAAAATGAAAATCTTTATATACCCCGCATATTCTTCCCCAACCCCAGTCAAACTCCTGTCCCAGCGCCTCTTCGGGCTTCTTCCATCCAAAGAAGGGGAGTGCGGATTCATTGATCATAATATCCGGGTGCCCGGTGGTATCCACCACCATGTTGCACAGGCGCCCCGCCAATAATTTAATATCATAAGTACGGAAAAATTGGTCATCGGCAGTCAGTAAACGGGTATCCGTTTTTTTGGTATGGTCGTTTTTCAATTGCAACAGGTTGTTGCCGAAATCCCGGCCTGGTATACTACTGGAAACACTTACCGATAATACATCTGCCTGTCTACGCAGTTTTTCTGCCAGCGCCGGCAGTAGTTGCCTGGCTTCATTTCCGGCGGTAGGGATCACCAATACTTGCGACTGGTTAAAGCCAAGGTCCTGATGTTTCATAAACTGCAGTTGCTTGTACACCACGATGGTGGCAATGATGAGCAGTATGGATATGGCGAATTGGGTGACCACCAGCGAGTTCCTGAGTACATTGGTTTTTCGCTGCCAGGCATAACGCTGTATAATCCGCGATGGGCTGAACCCAGAAAGTACAATGGCAGGATAAATACCCGATAACAAGCCGATTAGCAGGCTAATACCCAGCCCGGCGCTAATAATACCCGGCGCCAGCAGGGTATCAAGTGTAAAATTCTTATCGGCAACATGGTTGAAGGCGGGTAACAATAACAGCATTAGTAACAAGGAGGCAATGAATGCCAGGCTGCTCATCATGCAGGACTCCAGCATAAACTGGAAGATCAGTTGCGCACGCTGTGCACCAATTACTTTCCGTACACCTACTTCTTTAGCCCGGGTAGTGGCCCTTGCAGTAGCGAGGTTCACAAAGTTGATCCCGGCTATCAACAGGATAAACAAGGCAATGAAAGAAAGAATACGTATGTAAAGCGCATCCCCGTTTTTACTGAGCTCATAACGTAAATTGGAGTGCAGATGGATGGATGCCAGTGGTTGCATGAAATGCGTGTATACCTGCCCGTTAGCTTTAATTTCATCGCCTACGTACTTATCAGCAATAAACCGGATCTGTGGTTCAAAAGCTGCCATGGATACGTTGGGTTTCAGCCTCAAGAAAGTCTGCACCATCGTGCCATGCCAATTATCCGTATTCTGTTGGAACCATTGCTGGTGCGCTACCGAAACGGTAGAAATAATAAAGTCGGGCCGGAAGTAAGTGTTGAACGGGATATCTTTCAACACACCCGTCACCCTGTAATGGGTACCATTGACATCGAGCGATTGGTTTAGCCAGTTACTCGCGTTGCTTTGATGTCCGAAATATTTGGTGGCTTTGTCTGCGGTCAATAAAATGCCATCTGCATCGTTGAGCGCGGTGTGGCTATCGCCCGCCAGGAGTGGGTAGGGGAGTACGTCGAAGAAGGAACTGTCGGCAAAAAAAATGGCTTGTTCCGGAATTTGTTTTTGGAGAGAAGTACTTACCACCCCGTTGTTGCCATAATTAAATACCCGTACCGTATTGTTTACCTGCGGATATTCCATCAGCGCCCTGGCCAGGTTACCGGAGGTAGCTGCAAACCGGATATTGTCGTTCGTTTGCGTTTTTACATCCATTCCCATCCTGTACACCTGCTCCTGTTGCGGTATCCAGCGGTCGTAACTATATTCATCCCGCACATAGATAGCAATGAAAAAACAGGCGGTCAACCCAAGCGTCAAACCAACAAGGTTTAATAAACTGTGGGTAATGTTTTTGCGAAAATTTCTGAACGCAATTTTTAATTGACTTCTGATCATGGCAGTACAACTTGTGAAAACAGGTAGGCGAAGGAAGTGCCAGGCTTGGATAACTTGATTATCAATAGGTAATATACCCTATATATCTTTCAGGTTGTCCGTTTTTACGACGGGGTGTTCATTTCTGAACATATCAGGTGCCCGGTTTTTTTACCGGTTATGTAATTGATGCCCGCCATTTATAAACAGAAAGGTAAATTTATCTATCACAAAAATTTTCTTCGTATTAGTCTATTGATTTGGTGGACTAAAAACTTGTTGGTACTTTTAACCTTGATAAAAAATCTAAAGATCGCTTAACGCAACCCGAATCAATATAAACAGTTTATTTTAAAATTGGCCTTAAACATCGGTGAGCAAACGCTTTACCAGCTGCGGCTACGGCAACAGCCCGCAGAGGCCCCAAAATGTTACCTATGGACTCTTTTTACTATCAGTCTTTCCCAGGGAGATGGAAGCACTTACTGTTGCTCGTTACTTTATTGGCTCCCTTATTCCTGCTGGCGCAGGAAAAACGTACAGGCGTTACCGGTATCGTCCGCAATGAACGGCAGGATGGTATTCCCGGCGTATCTGTGACGATAAAAAATGAAACCAATGGCGGCATTGCCTCTACGCAAACCAATGCCAGCGGCGTATTTCGCTTTCCTGCCCTGGCAGCTGGCGGCCCTTACACCATACAATTCAGTTCTATTGGCTACGAGCCTACGCTGCAAAGCGGCATTACATTAACAGCAGGCGCCACGCAGCAACTGGCGATTGTGCTGAAAGAATCTACCTCCTCGCTTAACCAGGTGGTAGTAGTGGGGTATGGCGTACAACGTCGCAAAGAAATCACCGGTGCGGTAGCCTCTGTACGTTCAGCCGACCTGAAAGACCAGCCGGTAACTACCTTCGAGCAAGCCATTGCCGGCAAGGTAGCCGGCGTACAGGTGCTACAGAATACCGGCGCGCCCGGAGGCAGCATGAGCGTACGTATCCGCGGACTCAACTCCATCTCTGCCGGCATCGACCCACTCTATGTAATAGATGGGATGCCGCTTTCCAACGATCTTAAAAACCTGCAAGGCGCCACAGATGTTGTAAACATTGCCGGGCAGGCCTCTTTCCAGAAATCGCCGGATCCGCTCAGCACCCTGAACAGCGATGATATTGCCACTATCGATATCCTGAAAGACGCATCTTCCGCCGCTATCTACGGCTCCCGCGCATCTAACGGCGTGGTATTAATTACCACGAAGAAAGGAAAGCCGGTTGGTCCGCCGGCATTCGGCTATAGCATGTACGCAGGCTTTCAGCAGGTAAGTAAGAAAATAAAATTGATGGATGCCTACGAGTGGGCCAAATACAGCTACGACGCTAAAAATAACGCTTATCTCGACTTCAGGCCCTCCGGTAAAATCACCGACGACAATGCTACCCGCGGCAGTTCCAACTATCAGATTGCGCCGGAAACACTGCCTTACCTGGCAGGGCAGCAGGGGTTGGTGAATACAGACTGGCAGGATGCCCTGTTCAGAACCGCGCCTATTCAAAACCATACCTTGTCGGCTTCCGGCGGCAGTGACAAATTCCAGTACTATATCTCCGGTAATTATCTTGATCAAACAGGGATCATCCTGGGATCGGGGTATAAAAGATATGGTGTACGGGCCAATCTCACCGCCGACCTCACATCACGTGTAAGGGTGGGCGTTAGTATCAACCCAACATTTGATCACTACGACCTGATCAACAGCGAAGGGCCCTGGACATTTGACGGGGTGCTGAGCAATGCCCTGAAGGCTGCTCCCATTTTCCCGGTATATAACGCGGATGGCTCACTGGCCACCAATCGTCAGAATATATGGGCGTTTGGCTATTCTGGAGGAGAAAACCCGGTCGCACTCGCCACCCGGATCAAGGATAAAATGGACCATATCCGCAACCTGGGAAGCGCCTGTGGAGAATATGAAATTGTCAAGGGGTTGAAGTTTAAAACGTTCTTTGGCGCTGATATTAATTATTTCAGCCGCAACTATTTCAGGCCTTCTACCCTGGGTACCTATAAGCCTATACAACAAGGTGCGCCCACTATTCCCAAGGGATCAGCGCAAACAGCTTTGTCTACCAACTGGCTCTGGGAAAACACGCTGACCTACCAGTTCAGCATACACGATAAACATAAGTTCGATGTACTGGCCGGTTATACCTCTCAGAGGAACGTGACTAAAGCCAGTGAAACTGATGGTACTGGCTTTCCTAACGATGCCGTACAAACGCTGAATGCAGCTACAATTACCAGCGGTACTTCCACGGAATCACAATGGTCGCTGGTGTCTTACCTGGGCAGGGTTAACTATAACTACGACGATAAATACTTTGTATCGGCCAGCATCCGTAGCGATGGATCTTCCCGCTTCGGGGCCAACAATAAATGGGGCTATTTCCCGGCTGTTTCCGGCGGCTGGTTGATCAGCAATGAGTCCTTCTTTAAAGTAAAACCAATTTCTGAGTTAAAAGCAAGGTTGAGCTACGGTACTTCTGGTAACTTCCAGATTGCCAACTATGCGGCTTACGACCTGTTATCATCCAACGGATATGTGCTGGGACCAGGTACGGGCAATGCCGTGAATGGAGCGGGACTATCACAGCCTGCCAACCCCGATCTGACCTGGGAAAAAACGCTGCAACTGAATGCTGGTCTGGATATTGGCCTGTTTACCAACAGAATTTACCTCAGCGCCGACTACTATCGCGCTACTACTTCCAACTTGCTATTGAATGTCCCGGTAGCCCTTAGTTCAGGATTCGGTACCGCCTTGAAAAATATCGGCAAGGTGCGTAACAGCGGAGTGGAATTTGGATTGAATACCCGCAATCTCACGGGCGCCTTCATATGGAATACGAGCTTTAATATCGCTGCCAACAAAAATGAAGTACTGCAACTGGGCGCCAACAACGCTCCCATCATCTCCGATGGTGGCAACGGTACTATCTCCCAGTTATATATCACCAAAGTAGGAGCGCCGATAGGCAGCTATTATGGTTATATCAACGGAGGCGTATTTAAAAACCAGGCGGAAATTGATGCCTATCCCCATTACAGCAGCACAAAGCCGGGAGATCGTAAGTTTATAGATTTTAATAACGATAAGAAAATTGATGCGAGCGACAGAACCGATATGGGCAGCTACTTTCCCAAGTTTATCTGGGGCCTCAGCAATGAATTCCGTTATAAGGGATTTGACCTGAATATCGCCCTGCAGGCGGTACATGGCAACAAAATTATGAACCTGCAACGTCGCTTCCTCTATAACAGCGAAGGTAATGCCAACCAGATGGTAGAAGAGCTGGGGTATTGGAAATCGCCTGCCGATCCGGGGGATGGCAACACCATGCGTCCTAATCGCGTAGCTACGGGGAATAGCACACAGCCCAGCTCCTTCTTTGTAGAAGACGGTTCGTATGTGCGTTTACGTAATTTAACTATTGGTTACAGTTTTAATCAACGCCTGTTGCGTAACAAAGTACAGCAGTTGCGGGTATATCTCTCCGGGCAGAATATCTATACCTGGACCAAATACACCGGTTATAACCCGGAAGTGAACGCCCGGCCCGACAGTCCGCTGTCGCAAGGGGAGGACTATGGTACCTATCCTTTGCCGAAAACATTTACCGCAGGTATCAATCTTTTATTCTAAAAACAGGAGTATATGAAGTTAAATATCACTATAGCAATAGCAGGCTTGTCGCTGGTAACGATTATATCTTCCTGCAGCAAAGATTTTATTAACCGGCCCCCGGTATCCAATCAAACTACCGCTACCTTTTTCAAAACAGCCAGTGATTTTCAGCAGGGGGTGAATGGTATTTACGATGGGTTGCAAAGTACGCGCACCTACGGTAAATCCAGTTATTACCTGATGGAGGTAAGAAGCGATAACACCGATATCCTGGACCGTGGCGCATTGGCAGGAGTGGCCTCTCAGATCGATCTTTTTGGAGAAACCACTACCAATCCTTTTCTCACAGATGTATATGCCGGTTCGTATATTGTCATTTCACGGGCCAACTCCGTGCTGGACCAGGTAGATGCTGCCGCCATACCCGATTCGTCTAAAAAGCAGTTCAAGGGAGAAGCCTTGTTCCTGCGGGCGTTTGTATATTTCGACTTGGTTCGCTTGTATGGCAAAGTACCCCTGGTAATCAAAACGGAAACTACCTCAGAAGCGCAGAACGACAAGCGGAATGACGTAACGGAAGTGTATGCCCAGATAGAAAAAGACCTGCAACAGGCAGCCATTTTGCTGCCTGCCGTGTATACCAACCCCAATGACTATGGCCGCGTAACCGCGGGCAGCGCCAATGGTTTGCTGGGTAAGGTATACGTTACAGAAAAGAAGTGGCAGGCTGCTGCTAATGTCCTGAAAAACGTAAATGGCTATACGTTGTTGCCCGATTATGCAGCGCTGTTTACACCTGCCAATGCCGTGAACAGCGAAGTGTTGTTTACCATCCGTTTTAAAAAAGGATTGAGTCCGTCTGAAGGGAATACATTTTTTTCAGACATGGTGCCTTTTTCCTTCTTTTACAATGGTGTGGCTTATGGAGGCTCTAACAATAACCGTCCCACACACGATATCGTAGCGGCGTATGAGCCGGGTGATCTGCGTTTTGCGGCTTCTCTCGATACGGTGTCTTATAGCAATGCTACTACTAAACAGTCGGGCAACTATGTAAAGAAATTCCTGGATCCGCCCGGCGCTACCGGCGACGGTGGTAGCAGTTTCCCCCTATTACGTTATGCCGACATCCTATTGCTGCAGGCAGAGGCGCTGAATGAGCAGGCTTATAGTGCAGCCACCGGTGCCGGTACAGCTTTCGGTTACCTCAACCAGGTGCGGCAAAGAGCCGGGCTTAAAGCCAGAACGGCTGCTGACCTGCCCGATCAGGCCAGTTTCCGTGATGCGGTATTTGCAGAGAGAAGGATAGAACTGGCTTTTGAAAACAACCGCTGGTTCGATCTGATCAGGTATAGCAAGGGACTGGCCATTATGCAGGCGCACCTGAAAAATGAGTACAACCTCACTGCGCCGGTGCTCACGCCTTCCCGGTTATTATTCTATATTCCTCAAAGCGAAATAGATATTCACAACGATCCCACCAATTTCCCGCAGAATCCTTGACGGCAGGTGGTTTGAAATAAATCGTGCAGTATGACACGATTGGTTTTTTATTGCTGGCAGCATGGTATATGCTCCCGGTACGGGCGCAGCATGCCCGGGATTCTATATGGGTAGGGCAATTATCCTTGTGCTGAAGTGATCAGAGTCTTTTAAAATGGATTTCGAGCCGCATGTGCCGGCGGTTGTTACGATAGTCTTCGTCATCTTCCCGCACCAGGATCATCTGTTTGGGATTGAGGGTATGAATTTTAAAAGTGACGGCATCGCCGGTCGATTCCAGCAAAGTTAATTCCTTTGAATCGGGATAGAGGATATAGGATTCGTATCGTTGGCCTCCATCGTCCAGGTGGCCGTCCTCTTTAAAATCCATCACGTCAATCTCGCTAAAACTGCTGTCGGTTTTCTCGAACGTTTTCTTTCCGTTTTCACTGCCGCTCATGACAGATTTCACGGGTAGCCATTTGCCGATAATTCTGCCATTGCTCTGGCCGGGAGGAACGTTGCTGCAACTGATATGGACGATGGCGAGAAGTAGAAGAGTATAAATACGATTCATAAATTGTATCTTTAGTGTCATCAAATGTAATGCCCGTGAAACGCGATTATGCTATTGGATGGATGATATTCATAGCGGTATATGTGCTCTCTGTTCCGTTGTTTTGTAGTGTTTACCACGCAAAAATACAAAGATCGCGGGTATAAACAGGAATGGAAATTGTAAAGCGCGGAAGTAGCATTGTTTTATCCGTAAAAAGTTGGTTATGGGAGATAATATTGCGACGCCGTTTCTACCGGCACAGTATGTGGGAGAAGCCACTAGTACTTCCGAAAGCAAAGATTTATTAAATGAAGAGACAGCCTCAGCCTTTTTTAAAACGGCGGTACTGCGCCTGGCAGATATTAATAACTGGGAATCGCTGAGTGGTAGCATGTCGTCAGGCTTTCAGCTTACCGATCTGGCCGGAAAGCTTGTATCAGGGCTGGCGGAAACGGGCATGTATATACGCATTGATATTCCGGGGCCGGGTACCCACGCAGGGAAGGGGTTTGACTGGGTGAAAATTGAGCAGAAGGAACATATCATGTTGAATGAGCACCAGGAAGTATTCTTTATCCGTGCCAGGCCTTCTGAGCACCCCATACAAAAAAGCGCGGGGATCGCACATTTCCTGCGTAAAGAAGCCAGCAGTTCTTTTGTATTGGTAAGGAATGGTGCTACCGTTACTGCGGCGGTATATGGTCGTAATGAGGTGCCCAATACCCAGAGCCCCGATTTGGGCGACCGGATCAGGAACGCAGTAGTGGGTTCTACCGGCGCTATCGGCATTTCAAAGCTCCAATGGAAAGCACTGGTAAAGGGCTTGCTGGTATAAGCCTATTGTTGTTGTTCCCTTTCAAAAAAGCTCTGCACTTTTATATTGGCTTCTACTTCTTCGATGGCCTTCATGAGGTTATGGGGAGTGTTTGTGAGTGACGCCAGGGCAGCCGACATCTTTTTCCACACCGGCTGCATTTGGATTACCAGGTCCTTCCCTTTATCTGTAAGCAGGATGAGCCGTTTCCGCTCGTCGGTCTTGTCTTTTTTAGAGCGGACCAGCTTTTGCTTTTCCAGTTCTTTTAGTAAGCTGATGGTAGATGGATGAGAATAGCCTATTTCTGCGGCTATTTCTACTACGCTCAATACCGGCTTTTGGTGGAGGGTATACACCACCGGGAACCACTTCGGCTCAAAATCAATCCCATGGGCCTTGTAAATCAATTGCCCCTCTTTGCGCAGCTGGTCGCTGAGTCGCTGCAGCCGCGTGGCAATTGCCAATATGCCGGATGCTTCAATTAAATTGCTCATTAGCCTTCATTATCCAGGTGTAAGTGATAGAATACGTTATCCGCAGGCATCACCGGAAAATACGAAGGTAAATCCGTTTTAGGAATCCTTTTGAAATGATTGCGCTCATAGAAACGCATGGCGGCTTCCAGTTTATTGACGGTGCCGAGGTAAAGGTCCTGTATGCCCTGTTGGCGGCTATGCGCTATAAGGCATTCCAGCAAGTGTTGGGCAATGCCCGGCTCTTTCCCCCGGAACTCTTTTTTCACAAACATCTTGCGGATAGCCCCGGCCTGGTGACCAATGGCAATAAGCGCAATGGTGCCTACCAGCGCTTCTCCCTGTATGGCTCCCCAGAATCCGCCGCCGGTACGATGATAGCAGGTGTCAATATCCAGCAGGTCCGGCTGGTCTTCCAGGGTAACGGGGATGTTAAACTCCTGCTGCTGAATAGGCAGGATAAGCTCAATGGCCCGCTGGCTGAAGCGATTGTCGATCATCCTGATGATGGGTGCTGTACTCATGTTTCCGTAATTATAGTATAAAACTACGTAGTTGACTACATATATCAAAATTTATTTTAGCCTTTCATAAAACAATTGGTCATCAGGCAGGGGAGAACAGGGGTATCAACGGATACCCTTCTCATCATTTAAGGGAGTATATTTCTTAGTGGTTTTTATTTTCCCAGTGCGGTGGGTAACCCATCGAGACTGAAGCGGTTCTTTTCGGCTTTATAGCGCTCCAGTCCCTCGGGGCCTTTGCTGGCAGCCCATTTAGCGGCATGGTCCCTTTCTCCGGTGTAGGTATACAGCGGTACGCCAAAACCACAGGAGGTTTGCACTTTATGAATGTCGGCCACAATAATTTGCCGGGTAGCCGGCAGCAGGGAAAAATGGGCCGACAGTTCCAGCCATTCCGGGGCGCCGGGTAATACCGTATAGCCGTGGCCGTATAAACGCAGTATATTGGGAGGACCATCAAAGGCACAAAACATAAAAGTGATGCGGCCATTTTCTACCAGGTGGGCGGAGGTTTCATTGCCGCTGCCTACAATATCCAGGTAAGCCACCCGGGAAGGCGACAATACCCGGAAGCTGTCCAGTCCCTTAGGCGATTGATTTATATGCCCTTCCTGGCTGAGCGGTGCAGTGGCAACAAAAAACATTTTCTGGGCGGAAATGAATGCCTGGTGCTGCGGATTGATATCATCAAAGAATTTTCCCATAGCGGTGGAGATTACGATAATTAAAGATACAAATTTTTAGCCCCCGCCATCGCCCGGAAAGCCGTACATTTGATACCGTATAAAGCACAAACGAAGCACTGTCCGTTATTTTCCGGCAGGAAAAATATGTTACATGAGGACGATCCAATTATTAGCGGTGCTTTTCCTCCTGGCTTCCTGTAAAGGCAAATGGGAAAAGACACAACCATCGGTAGGAAAAATCACGGAATCGGTATACGCTTCCGGTATCATCAAAGCCCGGCGCCAATACCAGGTGTTTTCAAGGGTAAATGGACTGATCGTCAGCATTCCTGTCACCGAAGGAGATACCGTCAGGAAAGGCGCCCCGATCATCATCATCCGCAATGAAACCGCAAAGCTCAATACCGAAAACGCTGCCATCGCGGCCGACTACAACTCGGTAAAAGCCAACGCCGATAAATTAAATGAACTCCGCGTAAATATAGACCTGGCCCGTATAAAGCTCAACAATGACTCCCTCACCCTGAGCCGCCAGCGCAGGCTATGGGAACAACGCATAGGCAGCCAGCAGCAACTGGAACAGGCGGAGCTGGCCTATAAAAATTCCGTGACGGCCTATGATGTAGCCATATTCAAATACAACGACCTGCAAAAGCAACTTAATTTCGCCGCGAAGCAGTCGGGAAAAAACCTGGAAATCAGCCATACCCAGAACGATGATTATATCGTCAGAAGCGATATTGACGGGAAGGTATACAGCATCGCCCCAAAAAATGGAGAAATGGTGACTACCCAAAGCCCCATTGCAGTGATTGGCGACGCCGGGAATTATTACCTGGAGCTACAAGCCGACGAATATGATATTGCCCGCATCCGCCTGGGACAAAAAGTGTATGTAACGCTGGATAGCTACCGGGGAAAAGTATTTGAGGCCGTAGTAGAAAAGATCTACCCGATGATGAACGAAAAATCCAGGTCCTTTACTGTAGATGCACACTTCACCACGGCGCCACCAGTAGTATATCCCAATCTCACCCTCGAGGCCAATATCGAAATACAAACGAAAGAACATGCGTTAACCATCCCCCGAAATTATTTACTGGGGGAAGATGAAGTAATGCTGGAAAATAAAGAAAGGAAGAAAGTGGTAACGGGCGTGAAAGATTACCAGCAGGTTGAAATTGTGAGCGGGCTCACCGCCAACGATGTGATCATTAAGCCGGCGCCATGAACTACAGATTAATTGTCAATATCGCCATTTCATTGCTGAAAGCCCGCTGGCGGCAAACACTGGTGGCTGCCATCGGCGTTACCTTCAGCATCACCATGTTTATTGCGCTGCTCAGTTTCATGACCGGGCTCAATGGCCTGCTCGATGGCCTGATTCTCAACCGGACGCCGCATGTGCGCATCTACAACGACACCAAACCCACCAAACGTCAGCCGGTGACACTGGCGCCCGAAAATAAGTCTGCGCATAACTTTATTCACTCCGTTAAATCGGCCAGCGGACGCCTGGAAATATACAATAGCGCCGCCATCCTCGATCTGTTGCATCACGATGGCCGTGTACTGGGCGTAGCGCCTAAAATTGTGGCCCCCGTTTTTTTTAATGCCGGCACTATCGATATCACCGGCGTAGTGAATGGTATCGATGTACAGGCGGAGAGCAGCCTGTTTCACTTCAACGACTATATCGTAGCCGGAAATGCCATTGACCTGAAAAATGTACCCAACAGCATCATTTTAGGAAAAGGGGTAGCGGAAAAGCTACTGGCAGAATTGGGAGATGTGGTACAGGTAACTACTTCCCAGGGAGAAACGATGCCCTTGAAAGTAGTGGGTTATTTTCAGTCAGGGCTACAGGACTTTGACAAAGTACAATGCTATACTTCTATCAATACGGCCCAGAAATTATTAGGCAAGCCCAATAATTATCTCACCGATATACAGATAAAACTGCATGACCTGAATGGGGCGCCGGCTGTGGCCAGGGAATATGGGGGCCTGTTCCAGGCCGATACGGAGGATATCCAAACCGCTAACTCGCAGTTTGAAACCGGGAGCTTTATTCGTACCCTGATTTCTTACTCGGTAGGTATTACGCTGTTGATTGTGGCCGGCTTCGGGATTTACAATATCCTGAACATGATGATCTACGAAAAGATGGATGCGATTGCCATCATGAAGGCGACGGGCTTCTCCGGCGCCGATGTAAACCGGATCTTTATCGTAATTGCCCTGAGCATAGGACTGGCAGGAGGATCTGTAGGATTGATAATGGGGTATATCTTATCAGTGGTGATCAATCATATTCCGTTTAAAACGGCTGCATTGCCCACTATATCAACGTTTCCGGTGAATTATAACCCGGTATTTTATGTGATAGCAACGGTATTTTCATTGGTCACTACCTACCTGGCAGGATTCTTTCCCGCAAGAAAGGCCAGCAAGGTGGATCCGGTGGTGATTATAAGAGGTAAATAAGATGAGCGAAGTAATTTTACAGGCAACACATATCAAGAAATACTTTCACGACCCGGTAACGGTACCGGTGCTGAACGATCTTAGCTTGTCTGTGAACAAGGGAGAATTTGTATCAGTAGTGGGTAAGTCGGGATGTGGCAAATCCACGCTACTCTATGTACTTTCTACAATGGATACCGATTATGAAGGAGAGCTGTGGATAGAACAGGAGCTCGTAACAGGTCAGAAAGAGAAGCAGCTGGCGCGTATACGCAATGAAAAAATCGGTTTCGTATTCCAGTTTCACTACCTGCTCAATGAATTTAGCGTACTAAAGAATGTGATGCTGCCGGGACTTAAACTCAATAAATATTCCGCCGAAGAAATAGAACACCGGGCCATGGAACGGCTTAAAATGCTGTATATCGACGACCTGGCACTAAAAGGCGCTAACCAGTTATCGGGCGGACAAAAACAGCGGGTGGCGATAGCCCGTGCCCTGATCAACGATCCCGCTATCATCATGGGAGATGAACCTACCGGTAACCTGGACAAGAAAAACGGGCAGATTGTATTCGATATTTTTAAAGAACTGGCCACCCAATATCACCAAACGCTGTTGGTCGTTACACATGACACGGAGTTTGCTCAAAATACTAATCGTATCATCGAAATGGAAGATGGAAAGGTGATCCGCCAGTAGCTGCTATAGCAGTTTTTTTGCCGCATCTTCCCAGTTCAGTATCCGCTCATAGCCTTCTATATGTACGTTGTGGTGACCATGATAGAGATACGCCTTCCCTTTGAAAAAGGTAAAGTTACGGATCAGGTCATCGATCATGATGTCTGTTTGTACAATAGATTTATCGCCGCAAAGACAGAATTGTTTCCAGGTGAGGAAAGGGAAATGTTCTTGTAGCCAGTCGTATTTGTCCCGCAAGGAATCGGGAAACTCCATGGCAGCAGATACGATATAGAGCTTATATTTCTGGTTAAGTTCTTTCAGTACTTCCTTCGCATCAGGGAAGACATCCAGGTCGCGGAAGAAGCCTGGCGTATTCAGGTATTCCTTGATCTTGTCTTTGTGTTCAGGCGGTACTGCTTCGGTAAATGTTTTGCCGTGTAATTCTTCAGGGGTAAAGGTTTTTCCGTAATCCCTGTAATACCATTCCCTGGCTTTTTTGATAGGATCGGCAATGGTTTCGTCCATGTCTATGGCAATAGATAGCTGCATCGTTTCCAGATTTATGGAGCTAATATAATAAAAGAAGCAGAAAGCTTTAAGCTTTCTGCTTCTCTACAATCGCTTCAACATAATTTTCCGGTATTCTACTTTCATTGGTGGGCCTACATGTACCTGTACACCCAGCAGTCCTTTGGCTTTGCCGTTTACTTTATCGTTGTCGGTCACATCGCTCATCAATACGCCGTTGATGTAATGCTGAAGGCGGTTGCCCTTTATAACAAGGTGACAGCTGTTCCAGTCTTCATGTTTGATAAGGGTTTGCAGCGAATCGCTGCTGCCCAGGGAGCCAGTCACAATAGCGGCGGTCCAGGCATTATTTTTTATGCCCTCCGCTAAAGAAACGGTCGGCTTGGGGATCGTGGTAACCTGTCCGCGATAGGCCAGGGTAGTACGTCCGCGTTCTTCATAGTTTTGCCCGGTATACCGGTTAGCGCCGTCTATATCCGCCTGGTAGCCTTTGAGGGCATGAGACACATTGTCGACCCATACGCTGCGGTAGTTGATGCCGCTGTTGCCGCCGCCGGTAATCCGGAATTCGCAGGTTAGCTCGAAGTTAGCTGGCTGCCCACCTTTCCAGACCAGGAAGGTATTGGTTTTGAGCAGGGTTTGCGGAGTTACTTCTCCTACGAGGCAGCCGTTTTCAGCCCGCCAGTGGATGGAGTCGCCGTCCCAGCCCTTTAATGTTTTGCCATCGAAGATGGAAACAAAGCCGCTGTCGTTGCCCATGCTGTGGCCGGTTTGACAGCTGCTGGCGGAGGTCAGCAGCACTGCTGCGGCCAATGGCATAAACAATGCGCTGTATCTTTTCAGCATAGTTGATATTTTAAGTGTTTGTTTTTCGTATCTCCTTTTGAGATATGTTTCGTTTACCCGGTATTGTTAGTTACGCCGCATGGGTGTCTTTCCATATACCGGTAGCGGCAGAATCAAGTACGGCCTGGCAGACTTTCTGTGTTTCAAATGCTTCGAGGAAGGTGGGTGAGCAGGAGCTGCCATCTTCCAGGCTTTTAAGAAAGTCGGCCACCTGGTGAACAAAAGAATGTTCGTAGCCGATGCCCAGTCCGGGCACCCACCATTTATCCATATAAGGCTGATCTCCATCTGTTACATGGATAGATCTCCATCCTTTCAGCGTAGAGGCGTCGGCGTTATCGAAGAATTCCAGGCGGTTCAGGTCATGCAGATCCCAGCGGATAGAGGCATGTTCACCATTGATTTCAAATGTATATAAAGCTTTATGTCCGCGTGCGTAACGTGTTGATTCAAATAGCCCTAAAGAACCGTTGCTGAAGCGGCACATGAAGGTGCACGCATCATCGATATTTACTTTTTCTACCTTGCCGGTAAGCTGGTGCATGCGTTCTTTGACGAAGGTTTCTGTCATGGCCGACACAGTAGAGATGCTGCCATTGAGCCACAAGGCAGTGTCGATGCAATGGGAGAGCAGGTCGCCCAGTACACCCGACCCGGCTACATCTGCGTCCATGCGCCAAAGCCCTTCACCACCCTGGGGTAGATTGGCGTTGATGGTCCAATCTTGTAAAAAGTTGGCGCGGTAGTGAAAGATGCGCCCTAGCTTGCCCGAGTCGATGATCTGTTTGGCCAGCGTTACGGCGGGCAACCGGCGATAGTTATACCATACGGTGTTGGGTACTTTCGCTTTTTCTATCGCGGCTACCATATCGGCCGATTCCCGGAGGGTACGGGCCAGCGGCTTCTCACAAAGGATCATTTTACCGGCGGCAGCTGCGGCGATGGCAATTTCTGCATGCTTATCATTGGGAGTACAGATATCAACTGCATCGATATCATCCCGGGCAATGAGTGCTTTCCAGTCTGTTTCCACCGACTCATAGCCCCATTGTTCGGCGAAGGCCCTGGCCTTACTTTCGGTACGGGAGCATACAGCTTTCAGTACCGGCTGGTAAGCCAGTTCAGGGAAGAAGTTTTTTACCCGCAGGTATCCGTTGGAATGTGTCCGGCCCATAAAACCGCATCCTATTAATCCTATCCTCAGTGCTTTCTTTGTTGTCATAGTTATCTCTCGTTAGGTAATTGAAAAGCTATTCCTGCCAGCCATGTTGCGTTCTTACAGCGATCATGGCCGCCAGTATATCATGCCAGGTTTTTGCCTGGGTCATTACGGCATTGGGAAACATGCAGCCATCCCAGCAGATATGACGAAAAGCCCTGGTCAGCTGTCCCTGTTCATCGCGCAGCCAATTGCCGGCATCCACCGGGATGTTCAGCTTGCCGTTAGGATCGGTGGCCAGGCAATGCCGGCCGGTTTTGTCGTGGGAACCGGTGCCATGAACGGTACCGTCGTTTTGTGCGACGTGGAAATCAATGGTCCACGGGCGTAATGCCTGGGTTAACTGCCGGAGGCCGGCCGTCAGCGTTTCCCGGTCTTTCCAGTCGAAATCCGCCGGCAGGATACTGTCTTCCGGACTATTATATCCCAGTAAATACAGGAAGGTATGCGACATGTCGGCCTGGAAGCCAATATTAGGGCGATTCACCGCTTCTAAGGTATCTATCATGGCTCTCCAGCTATGCATACCTCCCCAGCAGATTTCGCCTTCTGCCGCCAGTCGTTCGCCGTAATCCGCTGCTACATCACAAGCTTCGCGGAACGTGGCGGCAATCAGTTGGGTATTGGCGGCGGGGTCTTTAGCCCAGCTTTCGGGGGAAGTAGCGGAATCAATGCGTACGATGCCATGCGGACGGATACCCAGTTCCCGCAACCGTTGACCAACGCGGCAGGCTTTACGCACCTGCTCCACAAAACGGGCCCGGTCTTCTTTGCTGCCCATGGCAGATCCTCCTGTGGGAGGCCAGATCGGCGCTACCAGGCTACCTATCTCCAATCCATAGGATGCTACTTTGTCGCGCAGCCGCTTCAGGTCATCATCACTGCTATCCACCGGTACATGCGGATCAAATAAACCGATGTCGATGCCATCGAATTTGATGCCGTCTACTTCCACGGCAGCCGTCATTTCCAGCAGTGTATCAAATGAGATGATGGGTTCAGATCCATCGCCCTTTCCTACAATACCCGGCCAGGTAGCATTGTGGAGTTTTGGAAAGTTGTTATTCTTCATCACGTGGGTGTTTAATGGGTGAGTTACAGTACCAGGTCAGGATTACCCGGACCAAAATGTTTCAGCATTACAATAGGATCGGTGGCGGAGGTGTTCACAATTTTCACCCCGGCCGTTGCTGCCGCCTCGCTAACGAAATACTCATCATGGGTCAGCTGTCCATAACGGATCAGGGAAGGCGTTTCAATATCCCATACGCCCATCTTGCCATGTCCCTGCATCATGATCATGCCATAGGCCGCGCTGTCTTTGATCACCACGGTGGCGCCGGGCGCTATGGTCAGCTCTTTGGCGCTGAAGGCGGCCGATTTATAACATACCCAATTTTCCGTATAACCTTCCCCGTTAGCTGCCAGTTTGGGCGGCATAAAACGGTTTTGAAACTGATTGGGATCTACATTCAGTTCCCAGTCAATAACATCCATAAGCGCATCATAGTCGCCGATGCTTTCCTGCGGCGTGCCATTCCAGAGCAATACTTCCGGCACAATTGCTTCGTTAACGAGCGACTGGTACATGGCAAATACGTCGGACGCTTTTTGTGGTTCGTAGGTACATAAGCTACCGGGCGCGTGTAATAATCCCGGCGGTACATCCCAGCCGGTGCCGGGCTCCAGGCGATACGCCTGGGAGTAGTTGGTAATTTTATTATCCCCTTTGGTGAAGTTCATCAGGCATTCCTTGATCTGTTCACGGCTGGTGCCTGGAGCAATACCCATGAATGTATAGGGGAAGTCGCCCCCGTGATTATTCAGCTGCGGAGGGAAATAGTAGGCTTCGGGTTTACCGGCCTGGCCTATCAGCGCCGCTTTTTCATCGTTGTGATGGATGTGATGGGGCAGTGGTCCCATATTATCGAAGAACTTGGAATACATGGGCCAGGCGCCATATTCATGCCATAACCGTTTTCCGATCAGCTGGTCTTTTAATTCGCTGATGGCATCTTTCAACAGGAACTGCCGGGTATTTTGACCATCCTGCCATACTACCATGCTTAATCCTTCATTTTCGCCGGTTAACGGGCCGTTCTTGGCCGGGGTGGTAGATGACAGCCAACGCTCATCTATGCCGCCACGTTCGCCCCCTAGCACGTAATAGTCGTCGGGGTGCAATTTAATCCTGCGGCCGGGTATACAAAACGACCGGGGTACCCAGGTAGGCGCTAAGCGAAGAATGCCTTGTCCCTGTTCAAGCGCTTTTTCAGCGAAACTTATTTTTTCCTTTGCTTCAATCATGTGTTGTGATTTAAAGATCAGTGAGAAATTGTTTTATCGTTGCTTCGGTATGCCATACCTCCAGTTCCAGTTCATACCGCCGGCTTTCGCCGGGTTCGAGGAATAATAAGGTCCCTTCCCGGCGGGCTTTGGCCTGGCCGGTAGGAGGATGGGTGCCGGGTTCCAGTCCCATCACATATTCGCCTTTACCCCAGTGCTGCCAGTTGGTAAGCACCGGCAACTGCGCTTTTTTGAAACGCAGGGATACTGCCAATGGGAGGCGGGCATTATGTACGCCACAGTTACACCAGCCCTGTGCATCTGCTTCCGGGTCGATGATAGCGGCTTCTTCTCCGCCGCCAGCGTGGCTGTCCAGCGGCGCCATTCCTTTTTTGTAGTTATGCGTATTATTGAAAATGTGATCAGGATTACCGGCCCTGGAAGTCCAGCTGCCTTTCCATAAAATATCGGCGCCTTCATCTATCAGCGGCCAGCCAAAGTTGAAGTGATACAGTAACATATGCGGTGCGGTAGTATTACCGCGGTTAATCACTTCGTCCTGTATGCGGATGCCCGCAACGCCCAGGGTACCGGAGATGGTTCGTTTCAGCCATAGCTGTTTGCCGAGTGCCTGCACCTGTGGTACAATGCCGGTAATGCTCATATCAAAATTACCGGCTACCGGGTCGGGTTGTATGATGGAAATGATTTCCGCTGGTGTATTGCTGATAGGCCCATGCAGACCACGTTCACCATATTCATCGGTTTCGGGTCCGCCTACATGCATCAGGCCACAGGTGGTCATCAATCCACCACCAAAGGTTTGGAGCCAGTCCAAACCTTTGTCTGTTAATCTTTGCGGCGGTGTCACCCCGCCGTGGCTCAACCAGGCGAGACTATGCTGTTGGTAAAAAGCATCCGCGATATCCATGGCCCGGTCCAACACCACTTTATAACGCAAGCCAGTGCCGGTATTGATCCAGGCGATACGGGCGCCCCTGCCGGGGCCATTGTCCAGTACCGCCGTTTCAATACCACCCAACTGTAAATGGTTGGATATTTTATGAAGCCATGGTTGAGATGAGGAGGTCATCCGCGCGTGATTTATTTTTTTGAAAGTTCTACCGGGTGTTTTGCAGGCAGAAAGATAGTATCAGATTTATTGCCGCCTGCTTTGAGGTAGGCAATGAGATCCCTCAATTCCTCTTCGTTCAGGCGGTTAATCAACCCCGGCAACATCACCGATACGGTAGAGGCTTTTGTGCCGGCCACCTCTTTCTTCGGCAGTTCCCGTACTTCCTGCGGCGCAAAAGGATTCTGGGAAATAACGTATTTATCTTTATCCTGGCTTACCAGCCGCCCTAATACAGAGCCGCCGTTTTTCAGAGAAAATACGGTAGCGGCATATTGGTCAGAAATGGTTTTGCTTGGATCAATGATTGCTTCGAGAATATCCCTGGTAGAAAAGCGGGTGCCAAGTTGAGTCAGATCCGGACCGGCAACGCCACCTTCTCCGCGTATACCATGGCAGGAGCTGCATAAGGCGGTGGCAAACATGGCGCGGCCCTGTTCAAAGTTGCGATTCGTTAAGCCGCTATCTACCACTTTCACCGCTTCTTCCACGGTCCAGCGCCTGCCAGGTCCTTTCGGCTGCGGGAAGCCCTGGGCCAGGTTACCATTGTTGTTGACCAGTGAATCGCCGGATACCTGGTTGAAGTGTGCATACTCACTTTTCGGAAGGTTGTCCAGCGCATTTTTCCTGGCATTATTGATAAACCCGATGAAGCTATGGCCTCCTTTAAATGTGAAGGCATGGTAGAACCACTGGAAGTATTGTTCACGTAAGGCAGGTGTCCAGCCGTTTTTAGCCTGGCTTAATACGGTAGCATACCAGGTTTGCTGTAATGGAGGCATTTTAGAAAGCATACCGGCAATATCGAGCCCATACTGCGGGTTACGCAGGATCAGGTCGGCCGATTGCATGGCAGTTTTTTGCGCAGCGGTATCATCTTTCGCTATGGCCAGCAATGCCATGGTTTTTTCTACTGACTTAGGTGCATCCAGGTACACCAATACCTTGCTTAGAGAACGGTTCAGGTCATTGTTGCTGGCGGGATACTGCGGATCGAGATAGGCAGCTACCTGTTTCGCTACTGCGGCATCAGGTTTACCCATACGCACGAACACAAGCTCAAAAGCACGGAGTAAGTCAATCTGCTGAGAGGGTGACAATTGCGCATAGTTGATGGTCATCAGTTGTGGCAGCAGTATTTTCTTTACATCTTCCTTACCCTGACGGGCCAGCGCAATGCTTCCCTGGATAAGGGTTTCAGGGTCTTTCTCCTGCAGTACTTTATTTTGCCACTGGCTAACGGGTTGATTTTCTATGGCAATCCGGGCAGCAAAACGGATAAAGCGATCGTTGTCTTTCAGGTAAGGCCAGGCAAAATCCACTGCGCCATCTTTGGGGCCGCCATGGAAGGCTTCCAGTTGTTTACGCACATTGGCGCCGGCGGTAGGTGCCGCTACCGGCAACGGATCATTGCTTTCCTTGTTGTCTTTGTAGTACACACGATACAGGTCTGATTCCAGCCTGCGTCCACCGGTGAGGAAGTACAGTGCGCCATCCGGGCCAATAACGCCATCGGTGAGGGGCAGCGGGGAACCGGACAGGAATTCCTCTGCACTGGCTTTATAGGAGGCGCCATCGGGCTGCAGCTGGATAGCATAGATGATGCCGAAGCTCCAGTCAAACGCAAACAACGATTTGCGGTACTTCTCAGGAAAACGTGCTTTACCACCGTAAATCAGGTTGGTAGGAGAGCCCTGGCCGATATTCAGCAACGGAGGCAGGTTATCCGGGTAGGCAGGCGACCACTTTTCAGTACCCGGGCGCCAGCCGTATTCACTGCCACTGGTAACATGGCAAATACGGGTGGGTCGATACCAGGGTGTTCCAAAATCCCATTCCATGTCAGAATCATAGGTGAACATATCCCCGTTATCATTGAATGTAAGATCGAATGGGTTGCGGTAACCAGAGCTGATCAGCTCCCAGTTAGCGCCGGTAGAGTCGAGATGCGCAATCCATCCGCCATGTGTATTTACCGTATTATCGTGACCGTTAGGATCCTTGATAAAAGGAAGTACGTTGTCGATATTCCAGGAAGGCGGCACTTTATAATTATTCATCTCCGGGATTTTGGTAAAGTTCCCGGCAATCACATAAATAGATTTTTTGTCCGGGGAAAGGACAATGCTGTGCGGACCATGTTCTCCTTCTCCTTCCAGCGCTTTCAGGAGTGTGATCTTGTCGAACTGGTCGTCGCCATCGGTATCCTGCAGGCGATATAAGCCACTGCCTTTATTGAAGCGGTCGTCGCTGTTGTGGTTCACCATTACGTACAAGCTGTTGAACGCATATAGCAGGCCCTGTGCATAGCCCATCGCCACTTTTTGGGTAGAGGTATCGCCGCCGATAATGAGCTTTTCAATTTTCAGTTTAGCTGAATCTTCTCCTACGGCGGGTAACTGCAGCCGGTACAGGTAGCCGTATTGATCTGATACGATCATGCGGCCCTTGTCGTCGAAGGTCATGGACACCCAGGACCCCTGCTTGTTGTCGCCCGGGCTATACAGCCGCTCTGCTTTAAAATTATCAGGTAATTTCAATGCGTCGATTTTCCGGTTGCCGGTTTCCCTGCTTTTTGACGTTGAGTCGTTTCCGTTATTACAAGCCACCGCTGTTATCACAACAGTGAAAATAAGTGCCAGTAGCCTGAATGGTTTTTTGCGTAACGTGGTCATAAATATTTACTTGAATATGTTCCTGAGTTGATACTGTCTGTATGGGTCTTCCGTTGACTATAGCTGTAGTAATATAGTAAACGTTTCTGCCTTTTTCTAGTTTTTTTTACCATCCTTGATTCTGATCAAATTTATTCAGTCGTACTTCTCTTTCAGGAATCGGATACAATAACTGGAACGGCTGTATGTTATAGGAAGCAGGGCTTAGCCTGGACAACCGTTTCTTTTCTTCGATACCATGCGCCATCATTACGGAAATGGCTTTGCCGGTGCGCAGCAGCTGGTACCAGCGTTGATCTTCAAACGCAAGCTCTACCCGTTGTTCATGGAATACGGTATCTCGGAAGGCCGCCTGGCTCAGGGCCGGGAGCGGATCCAGGCCCGCGCGTTTGCGTACGGGATTGATATACTGCAACGGATCGCCGTTGCCGGTTTCATTCACTGCTTCTGCCAGCATCAGCAATACCTGTGCATAGCGGTACACCGGCCAGTTTTCGTTGGAACGCCCGTCTAATGCATAAGGCGGGTGGTAGAATTTTTTGATCAGCGGCAATTTACCACCGAAGGCCACTGACTCGGCAAATGCGGCGTTGGTGGGGCTGTCGTACATATAAATGGAAGCATCTTTTCTTTTGTCTTTGGCCTCATACGCATTTACGATGCTGGGCGTGGGAATGTTGTTGCCGCCCAGGTTACCGTTAAAGCCGGTGAGATCTTTCTTCCCGTTGCGTGGTCCGAAAATGAAGATGAAGTTGCTGCTTTCTGTTTCCAATCCGGCATTGTACTGCACTGCAAAAACAGATTCTGAGTTATTTTTTTTAGCAGGATCAAAATTATCTGCATAGTTATCTACCAGCGAATAATTCAACGTAAGCACCTGTTGCAGGGTGGTTACCGCTTTAGCATACTCTTTCCTGGTGAGATATACATCGCCCAGCAGTGTTAGTGCTGCGCCTTTGGTAGCCCTTCCGGCTTCGCTGGAGGCGTAGGTAGCTGGCAATCCTGCGGCGGCATCGGTAGCATCGGCAATGATCTGCGTATATACTTCTTCTACGCTGGCACGCTTGGGAGTGGAAGCCTCTTCCGGGCTGGCTACTTCTTTCACCAGCAAGGGCACTGCTCCGAAAAGACGTACCAGGTGAAAGTAATAGAGCGCCCGGAGGAATTTGGCTTCGCCGAGATACTGTTGTTTAGTTGCGTCATTAGCAAATTTTACGTTATCAATACGACTAATGATTACGTTGGATTGCTGTATGTTTCTGTATAACTGTGCCCAGGTATTATTCACGTAGTTATTGCTGGCAGTGATCAGGAATTCGTCTATCTCTTCCCTTTGCTGCGCACCGCGATCACTTTCATCGTATTGATAGTTGGTATTGTCTGACCGCATTTCTGCCATGGCCCAGTAGTCGCTCTTATACAGGTCCTGCAGCACACCATAACAGCCATTTACTGCACGTAGTACCTGCGCCTCTGAAGTATAGTAGTTGGAGCCGCTGGAGAAGGAGTTTGGCTTTACATCGAGCATACTGTTACAGCCATTCATGGCAATCGCCAGGAGCGTGATTAAAGATATTTTAGTTTTCATGTTGCTATGCTTTTAGAGGCTGAATTAAAAAGAGAGGTTGGCGCCGAGTGAGTAAATTCTTGGTACAGGATAGTTGGAATAATCTATACCCGGTACCAATGCGCCACTACCGCCCTTACCCAGGTAGTTGGTCACTTCCGGATTGCCGCTGTAGTGGGTAAACAGGATGGCATTCTGCACACTTACATATAAGCGGGCGCTTTGCACAAATCCGAATTTCGGAAAGCTGTATCCCAGTGTAATATTTTTTATCCAGGCGTAGTTGTTCTTTTCTACAGTCAGGGAGCTTACATCGCGGTACATCACGCGGCCACGCCCGGAGCCATTGGTGGTAGGCACTTTGCCGTTGCCGGGATTGGATTCTGACCTCCAGCGGTTAGCTACATCTTTTCTTACGTTAAATACGCCATCTATATTACCATTGTAGTCGTTGGTGGCATGTAAGCGGTCGGCTCCCATAGAACCTACTACCAGTACCCGCAGGTCCCATTTTTTATAGGAGAAGGTGTTGGTCATACCCCAGTTAAAGTCGGGATATGGGTTACCAATGATGGCGAAATCTTCCCGGGGATTAATCACCCCGTTGCCGTTGATGTCTTTAAACCGGATATTACCCGGGATAGCGCCGGGGAAGGCGGGGCCTTTATCTACTTCGGCCTGGTTTTGATAAATGCCGTCAAATACATATCCGTACAGCATGGCCAGCGGTTTGCCTACTATACTGATATTGGTAGGATTACCCTCGCTGCTGTTGCCGGAATAAATAGGCGCATTATCTTTACCCAATGCCAGCACCTTGTTGCGGTTAAAGGCGATGTTGAAGTTGGTGCTCCAAGTCAGCGATTTGGTTTCTATGTTCCGGGAGCTGATGCCAATTTCCAGGCCCCTGTTTTCCATATCGCCTTTGTTTTCCGTTACGTTGCCAAAGCCGCTGGACTGAGGAATTTCTACATTCAGCAACAGTTCCTGGGTATTTCTTTTATAGGCATCGATGGTGAAGTAGAGACGGTCTTTCAGCAATCCAACGTCAACGCCTATATTTAGTTCTTTCATTTTTTCCCAGCCCAGGTTCGGGTTGCCGAGAGAGTTCATCACGCGGCCGCCGGCCAGCGCCCCACCGAGTACATAGTCGCTGGTACCGATGTTGCTCATGTAAGAGTAGTTGCCAATATTGAAGTTACCGGTAAATCCATAGGAGGCCCTTACTTTCAGATCGCTGATCAGGCGGGACGACTTCATGAATTCTTCCTGTGATAAGCGCCAGCCCAGGGCTACCGAAGGAAAGGTGCCCCAGCGGTTGTTGGCGCCAAACCGGGATGAACCGTCTGCCCTGACGGTAGCTGTCACCAGGTATTTATCCTTGTAGGCGTAGTTAACCCTTGCAAGATACGACAGCAGGGCCCATTCTGTTTTGTCGGTGCCGCCGGTAATGGTAGCGGCGGCATTTAATGTTTTGATATCGTCATCCGGGTAGTTGGCGCCGTTAAAGCCGGCATAGTTTTCTTTCTGTGATTGAACGGTATATCCTAACAGACCGGTAAAGGCATGTCCATTGCTGGTATTGTACTGGTAAGTAAGTGTGTTTTCATTTAGCCAGTTCAGGTAGTTACCGCTGGAATAGTTGCCACTGGGGATGCTGGGAGGCGCCGCGTTGGTGTTGCCAATGGTGGAAGGCCGGAAGTATTCTGCACTGCCTTCCTGGTAGTCGACGTTGAAGGTGGATTTAAATTTCAGGTTCTTTATAATTTCATATTCGCCATACGTGTTGAATAGTATGCGGGTGCTTTTAGACCGGTTTACAATTTCATTGAGCATCATTACCGGGTTGGGTAAACCGAAAGTACCCGGGCTTTGTATGAAGGCGTTATAGCTGCCGTCTTTATTATAGATGGGCTCTATGGGACTGGCAATGCCGAATACGCCGTCGCGGCCTTCGCCGTTGGTGCCGCCTTTACGGGTAGTGTAGGAGGGGGCTACATTAAATCCTATTTTGAAACGGTCGGAGAGGTTGGCGTCTACATTGGCTCTGACAGAATAGCGCTGGTAGCCGGAATTGATGATCACACCATCCTGGTTGAAGTAACCGGCAGATACATAGGTTCTTATTTTATCGGTACCGCCGCTTACGCTTAGGTTGATGTCCTGCATAGGCGCTACGCGGGTAATGGCATCAAACCAGTTGGTGCCTTCGCCAATCAGTTCGGGATGGCGATAAATTTCGGGAATGTCGGCATCGGTAGGTTCGCGGTGTTCGGTGAAGCGTATATTATCTTCGATAGATTCTTTCCTGAATTGCGCGAACTCTTGTCCGTTCATCAGGTTGGGACGTCCTTTCTGCGGAATCCGTTGCGAGCCGTAGTTGGCAGAAAGCTGTACGGTGGGGATACCGGAGCTGCCTCTTTTAGTGGTGATCAATACTACGCCATTCGCTCCCCTGGAACCGTAGATCGCGGTGGCAGATGCGTCTTTCAATACCGCCATGGACTCGATGTCCTGGGGATTAATCGCATTCATAGGGTCCGATACCTGATCGGAAGAAGACGCCAGCGGGTAGCCATCCACTACGTACAATGGCTGGCTGCCGGCGCCCACGGCACCGATACCGCGTACCTGTACCTGCGGACCACCACCGGGAATACCATTGGAGGTACTCACCTGTATACCGGCAATCTGTCCGGATAATGCCTGGTCGGGGCCTGCCACCGGCATGTCTTTTACGTTTTTCATTGACACAATGCCTACGGATCCGGTAACGTCTTTTTTCTGTTGGGTACCGTAGCCAACTACCACCACCTGGTTGAGCACTTTGTTGCTCGGCTCCAGTTGGAGGCTTATTTTAGTGCGGCTTCCCACCGCTACTGTTTTGGAGATGTACCCGATGATACTGAATACGAGCGAGTCAGTGCTGGCAGCGGCAATGGTGTATCGGCCATTGGCGTCGCTGAAAGTTCCCTGGCTGCTTCCTTTTACGCCAATAGTTACGCTGGGAAGCGGGGAACTGGTACCTACATCGGTGACCTGTCCGCTGATATTGCTTTTCTGCGCATAGCTGTTGTACACACAGCAAAACATAAATAACGAGAACGTGGTGCCAAAAGGTACGAGAATAAGTGGTCGTTTACGATAAAGACTGAATGCTTTAATCATAACAAGTGGAATTTGTGGTGATGAAACGGCAATGATTTACGGAATCCAATTTAGTCGAAGAATAATATATTCCTGTCCTGTTGTGTCCTGTACTGTCCTGTACTGTCCTGTATCAATCCCCCATTTTTAGGGGACTTTCGGATGGATGGCGTATGAAAAGCACAAAAAAAGCTTTAATTTTCGCTTCACTTATCCGATGTTAAGCATTGCAAATCGGAAGTATATCGCTTATAAAATCCGATCCATGAGAATGAAAAAATTGCGTTTACCACTAGTGGCATTATTTGCCCTGTTAAGTACCAACACTTTTGCCCAGCAACAAACAGTAGACACGGCCAAGCAAAGAAAACAGTTTGAAGAACTGATGAAGCAGGATTGGGCTTGCCTGAAATGTTTCCAGGAAGAAAATACCAAAGTAGCGCCTCCAAAGGCAGGAGAGCAGCGGATTGTATTCATGGGTAACTCTATCACGATTGGCTGGAAGAATGCCCACCCGGATTTTTTTGAAGGGAAGCCTTATATCAACCGGGGTATCAGTGGTCAAACCACCTCCCAGATGCTGATCCGCTTCCGGCCTGATGTGATTAACCTGAAACCAAAAGTGGTGGTGATTTTAGCAGGTACCAACGATATCGCCGGCAATACGGGCTACACGCCGGTGGAAACTATCTTCGGCAATATCGTATCTATGACGGAGCTGGCAAAGGCCAACGGTATTAAAGTGGTACTGTCAACGGTATTGCCGGTATATGAGTACCCCTGGAGAAAGGGTATGGGTATCGATGCTGTAGGGAAAATTGCGGACCTTAACCAGCGCCTGAAAGACTATGCCGCTAAAAATAATTGCGTATATCTTGATTATTTTTCCGCTATGGAAGATGATAAAAAGGGGTTGAAAGCGGAGTTGACCTACGATGGCGTACATCCGAATAAAGCCGGTTACCTGGTGATGGAACCGCTGGTAGAAAAAGCAATCGCTACTGCACTCAAAAAGAAATAGATGCTCATCAGAATATTATTGTTGGCGGGAATATTTTCCGGCGTACCAGCATGATTGTGTTGGAAAATGTGGCATGGAAAGAGTCGGACCTGTCACATGGATTTTCGTTTGAGAAAGACATCCTGTCGCTGATATCGCCGGCGGTGAAGTAAAATCACTGATGGCAGCATGTTATCGCGATAATTTGTTAAAATTTTCTCAACGTGTTTTTAAATCCGGACATTTTCCGCTAACTTCATTTCTCACCAAAGAAAAGGAGGTATTCATGTTATCTACAGTATATTCATGGACACCTGCGGTTGATTTAGTTTAACCAAAGGGGGCTCCATTTAAGCACTGTTAACGCTTTGGCGTTAAAGGCATCCTGGCATCGCCGGGATGCCTTTTTCTTATACTGCAGGGGCCGTAATAGTATATTTTATATTTTTGTGAGATGAATAATGAATCGTTAAACCCCAAAACTAAAATTTAAGTAATATGGCTTTTATTATGGTGGATGTAGAGTGTGATGGCCCTATTCCCGGCGACTACTCCATGATTTCCTTCGGTGCCGTACTGGTAAATGATACGCTGGACGAAACCTTTTACGGACAGCTAAAACCTATATCTGACAAGTTTATTCCCGAAGCATTGGCCGTATCCAACATTACCCGCGAAGAAACCCTGACTTTCGGCGATCCGGTAGCAGTGATGACACGTTTTCGCGACTGGATAACTTCGGTCAGTAACGACCGCCCCATTTTTATCAGCGATAACAACGGTTTCGACTGGATGTTTATCTGCTGGTATTTTCATCATTTCCTGGGTGAAAATCCCTTTGGACATAGCTCCCAGAACCTGGGTAGCATGTACAAGGGCCTGATGAAGGATACGTTTAAAAACTTCAAACATCTGCGTAAAACCGCGCATACGCATCATCCCGTAGATGATGCCCGGGGAAATGCAGAAGCCCTGCTGACCATGAAAAAGGAATTAGGGCTTAAAATAAAGTGGTAACCACCTTATCGCAGGTTTTTTGCCGGGTTGACCAACCCGGCTTTAATCGCCTGGTAGGCAATCGTGATAGCAGCAATAACGATCGATAAAATAATTGCTGCCAGGAAAATGCCACCGCCGATATGCGTCTGGTAGGCAAAATTTTCCAGCCAGCGTTGCATTACATAGTAAGTAAGGGGACCGGCGATGCAGAAAGCGACGATAATCAGGATAATAAATTCTTTTGCAAATAAGCCCACAATACTCCATACCGTAGCACCTAATACTTTTCGGATACTCATTTCTTTAGTACGTTGTACCGCCGCATAAGCTACCAGTCCATAAAGACCAAAACATCCAATCAGGATAGCCAGGAAAGAGAAAATCCGGAAGGCAGTGTATATTTTCTGTTCCTGTTTATACATGTCAGCTATCCGGTCGTCGAGAAAGCGGTAGGCAAACTGGTTATCAGTAAAAATAGCCGACCACACTTTGTCGATGGCCGTAATGGTTTTACCCATATCGGTGGGTTGAATCCTGATATTGACTGCGCCGAATGCGTCAGGCTCATTGATCAGCACACAAGGCCTTCTTTGTTTGTACCGCGATTCACTCTGGAAATCACGCACTACGCCGGTAATGAGACAGGTATTGCTGTTTAAGTTGAAACGCTTTCCTATGGCCTGTTGCGGGTCTTGTATATGTATCTTATGCATCAGGGTTTCATTCACGACGACTTGTCGCACTGTATCGCCTTCCCTTTGCCGGTGAACATTTTCTCCCGCCAGTATTTTTATATCAAACATGGGAAGATATTGCTCGTCGATGAATTTAATTTCTGTAACATCATTTTTGGTGATGCCGGCATCGGGACAGGTAAACGGGGCAAAGGCATTGTTGGACACCGGATCGCCGGAGCCAAAACTCATTTGTTGAATGCCCGGATTTGAGGCCAGTTGCTCACGCATCACCTCCCGTTTTGTTTCATCCGGCAGGGGGATGGAAATCACCGCTTCCTTATTGAAGCCCAGGTCCTTGTTCTTTAGAAAATCCATCTGGTAGCCTACGATCAGCGTTCCGGCAATGAGTACCTGGGATATGCCAAATTGGGCGGATACCAGCACTTTACGAAGTCCTAAGCCTTTGAAGCTGATACTGGTATTGGCTTTTAAAGCATTGGTGGGGTTAAAGGCGGCTTGTACAAAGGCGGGATATAACCCTGCCAACAGTATAACCGTTACCGTTATAGCTGCCAGCACCCCCAATACGACGGGCTGCAACAGCTGGGATACCGGTATGCTTAAATCCATCCAGGTGGCTACCAGGGGCAGGAGCAGCAAGGCCGATACAAAACCCAGTATCACCGATATCAGCACCAGTACTGCCGTTTCCGACAGGAATTGCAATACCAGCTGTCCCCGGTAAGCGCCCAGCACTTTGCGCACACCGGTTTCCCGGGCCCGGCGTATGGCCTGCACTGTGGCCATATTGATGAAATTGATACAGGCCGTGATGATGATGAACAAGGCAATAGCCGCCAGCCCCCAATAGGTGGTTTTGCTGGTAGTGGTGTTACCGGGACTGGAAATATAGCGTTGGTCGAAATGAATATCTTTTAAAGGCTGTAGAATCAGCCTCGTGGTTTTACTGATATCAGCCCCCCAGTTTTTAGCAATGAAACCGGGCATCTTCCGTTGTAACTGTTCAATAGTGTAGTTTTCAGGCAACACCACAAAGGTATTGCCCCCCATAATGCGGAAGAATGCGTTGTCGGTTAATACCAGCTTCTTTACGGTTTCAAAAGACACCAGCATCGAAAATGCCAGGCTGGAATTCGATGGTACGTCGTTAATTACGCCAATAACCTTCAGATCGAACTTATTATCGAGGTTAATGAGCTGCCCAATGGGGTCTTTATCTCCAAAATATTTCTGCGCAGTACTCCTGGTCAGTACTACTTCATTAGGCCCTGAGAGGGCATTGCGCGGGTCGCCGGACAGCCAGCTGAAATCAAATACCCGGAAGAAGTCGCCATCGGCAAAGGCATAGCCTTTCTGATTGTACCGCGTGTTACCCACTTTCATCAACCCTTTTTCCCGGTACCAATACTGTGATACCAGCGGCAGTTCGGGAAAATCATTCCGTATCGCTGGTGTAACCGCCATAGACACGCTGGGATTATAATCCAGTTCGTTGAAGGTTACCCGGTAAGTGCGGTCTGCTTTCTGGTGGAAACTGTCGTAACTAAGCTCGTTCCTTACAATCAGGAATATAATCAGGCAGGCGGCTATGCTCAACGCCAGTCCGAAGGCATTCAGGAACGTATAGCGTAGATGATGGCTGATGGCTCTGGCGGCGGTTTTCAGGTAACTGCGGAACATGTAACGGGTTTTATGAATCAGCCCATTCTTCCACTATTTTAAGACCAGGATTCCGGTACTATATTTTTAGCTGAGTTATGTATTTTAATTATTGAAATGTGTCCGTAATTGTGATATAAGATGTCCGATTCCGGACATTACAACGATGCCCGCATGGTAACGTAAAACGGTACTTCAATTTGCGCTCTCGAATGATCCTGTATCAGTTGTGCTGCCATTTCTCCCATACACCGGAAATCAGTGGAAATAGTGGTGATACCATTCAGGATATATTTCTTCAAAGGTGTTTCGTTATAGGAAATCACCCCCACATCTTTTCCTATCTGCAGATTCAGCGAAATAATCCGTTCGATAAGCGAAACGAGGTCATTTTCGCGGAGATTGATATATACGTCGCCCGGCTGTATATCTTCTTCCGAAATCTCATTTACTTTTTTACTGGTAAAAGCGTAGTTCTGGCAAAACTGCACAAACCCTTCATAAATTTCTTCCGGGTAATACGTGTTTTCCGGGTAAATAATTTTTAGGGTGTGATACTGCTGCAGCTTGTCCCTGGCCTGTTCCAGCGCGCCATAGATGTCTTCCTGGAAGTTCTCATACACGGCGCCATATTCACCCGTAACGCCTTTCAGCTTTTTATCCAATAATATCAGCTTTTCTTTAGGGATGGTGTTAATTACCTCGTCTACATGCTCCCAACGCTCCCGGAAATGCGGAAGTATCACGATATGGGTATACTCGTTGATGTTCTGGGACAGCAATTTTTTAAACAAACTGAAGTCGCTGTTGTAAATATAGAAGTCGATGTTCGCCTGTTCGCCTAACTTATCCGCAAAAGAGTCGTAGATGATTTTTTTGTGCTCACTCAGTTTGTTGAACAACAGCAATATTTTATATTGTTGGTCCAGGTTGGTTTGTTGTACATAATACCCCTTACCAGGTACCGATCCCAGGATGCCCAGGCCCTTCAGGTATTTATAGGCCTTTTCAGCGGTATCCCGCGATATCTCGAAGGCATAGCTTACCTCGTTGATAGAAGGCAGTATATCATCCTGTTGTACTTTCTGATCTACAATAGCTTTGATAATGGAATTAGCCAGCTGATAGTATTTAGGAGTGGCGGAAAAGTCATCTATAAACAGGTATTTAAAAATCGGATGTTGCTTCATGATGCGTCAGTTATTAATCTTTCCGTGGAATCAGTGATCAGCTTTTCGGGACAATGATAGTGATTTAATTCTATAAATGGTAGCGGGTGTGGGAAGCATGACAGTACATGACAGTTTAAAAATGTACAAGCTTTATTTTTATGAAATATTAGTTTCCACGTTACAAATCAGTACATCATTATGCAGGCTTTATTGGGAGTTTTATTCCACTTTATAGGTGGTTTTGCATCCGGCAGTTTTTATATCCCTTACAAGAAAGTGAAGGGGTGGAGCTGGGAGAGTTATTGGATAGTGGGAGGCATCTTTTCCTGGCTGGTAGTGCCGTTGTTTGCTGCCTGGCTAACGGTGCCGGGTTTCCTCGATATCATAACCGGCACAGAAGGCCCCGTGCTTTTCTGGACCTGGTTCCTGGGCGTTTTATGGGGGATTGGCGGTTTAACTTTCGGGCTGTCTATGCGCTACCTGGGCATGTCGCTGGGGATGGCGGTAGCACTGGGTTTTTGCTCTGCGTTTGGAGCGCTCATTCCTCCCATTTACCGGCAGTTGTTTACCAGCGATGCCAATACCCTGAGTGCCATGTTCCATACCAGCAGGGGAATTTATGTGCTGTTGGGCGTGGCAGTATGCCTGGTGGGTATTGCCATTTGCGGCCGGGCAGGGATGATGAAGGAAAAAGAACTGTCTGAGGAGCAGAAAACAGCCAGCATACAGGAGTTCAATCTCCGTAAAGGATTGGTGGTAGCCATTGTTTCCGGTATCCTGAGCGCCTGTATGAGCTTCGCTATCAGCGCCGGCAACAGTATGGGAAAGGCGGCGGTAGCCAACAACGCCAATCCCCTCTTTAAGAACAATGTTATCTTTGTCATTATTATGTTAGGTGGGTTAACTACCAATTTTATCTGGTGTATGATCCTGAATAGCCGCAACCGCTCCTTCGGTGATTATACCAACAAAGAAACCCCGTTGGTAAAGAACTATTTGTTCGCCGCCATTGCCGGCACTACCTGGTTTTTGCAGTTCTTCTTCTATGGCATGGGCGAAAGCAAGCTGGGCAACGATGCCAGTTCCTGGATACTGCACATGGCCTTTATTATCCTGATTTCCGGCATGTGGGGATTTGTGCTGAAAGAATGGAAGAACGCCAGCAGGAAAACATTCTTCACTATTTCATTTGGTATATTCACCATCATCCTGTCTGTTATACTCGTAGGATATGGTAATTCACTTGATTATTAACCCGCAGTATTACCGCAATTAAAAACGTTAAAATTATATAGTATGTCTATAAATGGAACCACTACGCAATTCAGGCATGTAAGTTATTTATGGGATGAAGCAACAGCCGCCGCCATGGCGGGTGATGAAGTTGCCTTGCTGATCTATCGTTCCAATTTGCTCGGCGCCGACCTGCGACTCACCAACTATGGGGGAGGAAATACTTCCTGTAAAGCAATGGCTAAAGATCCGCTCACCGGCGAACCGGTAGAAGTGATGTGGGTAAAAGGTTCCGGCGGCGACCTGGGCACACTCCGCAGAAGCGGGCTCGCTGCATTATATACAGACCGGCTCCGCAGCCTGCAACATATTTATAAAGGCATTGCGTATGAAGACGAAATGGTGGAATTGTTTAACCATTGCATCTACGATCTCAGCTCAAAAGCGCCTTCTATCGATACTCCGCTGCATGGTTTTCTTCCCTTCAAGCATATTGATCATTTGCATCCGGATGCCGCCATCGCGATCGCTGCCGCGAAAGACGGAAAACGCATCACACAGGAATTGTTCAATGGCACCATTGGCTGGGTGCCCTGGCAAAAGCCTGGTTTCGACCTGGGCTTACAACTGAAGCAATGCCTGGACGAAAACCCCGGTATACGCGGAATTATGCTGGGATCTCACGGGCTCTTTACCTGGGGAGATACTGCTTACGAAAGCTATATCAATACCCTGGAAGTGATAGAACGTTGCGCAGAATACCTGGAGGCCAACATGGGACGTCATAAACCCGTTTTCGGCGGGCAGGCGATCGCCTCCCTGGAAGAAGCGCAACGCCACTCCCAGGCCGCCGCACTCGCGCCTGTATTAAGGGGCTATTGCTCTTCTCAACAGAAAATGGTGGGCCATTTTACCGACGACGCCCGGGTATTGGAATTCATTAACTCCAACGACCTGCACCGGCTGGCGCCCCTCGGCACCAGCTGCCCCGACCACTTTCTTCGTACCAAAATCAGCCCACTGGTACTCAACCTGGCTCCTGAGGCTAACCTCAGCGATGTGCCAGCAGTAAAAGCCGCATTGGAGCCGCTGTTCGATGCCTACCGGCAAATGTACACCGACTATTACAATACCTGTAAACATCCCAATAGTCCTGCGATGCGCGACCCTAATCCGGTAGTGATCCTGTATCCCGGCGTAGGCATGTTTACTTTCGCAAAGGATAAACAAACCGCCCGGGTAGCAGCCGAATTTTATATCAATGCCATCAACGTAATGAAAGGCGCAGAAGCGGTATCAGAATATACTTCCCTGCCACGCCAGGAGGCATTCAATATCGAGTACTGGTTGCTGGAAGAAGCTAAATTGCAACGCATGCCTAAACCCAAAGCGCTCACCGGTAGAGTGGCCCTGGTAACCGGCAGCGCCGGTGGTATCGGTAAAGCTATCGCAAAAAAGTTTGCCGAAGAAGGCGCCGTGGTAGTGATCAACGACAACGATGCGCAGCGACTGGAAAGCGCCCGGGAAGAGTTTAACCGGCTCTATGGTAAAGATGTATTTGCGGCCGACCTGCTCGATGTTACAGACGCTGCTTCTGTACGTAAAACCTATAACACCGCTGTACTGGCATTTGGCGGCGTAGATATCATCGTCAATTGCGCCGGATTATCGATCTCCAAACCATTGGAAGATCATACGGAAAAAGATTGGGACCTCCTGTACGATGTACTGGTAAAAGGACAATTCCTCGTTACCCAAACCGGCGTAGATATTATGCGCAAGCAAGGCACGGGCGGCGATGTGTTGAATATTGTCAGTAAAAATGCACTGGTTTCTGGTCCTAACAATGCGGCATACGGCTCCGCTAAGGCAGCCCAGCTGCACCTGAGCCGGCTCAATGCCGCCGAATTGGGCAAAGATCGTATACGCGTCAACGTTGTAAACCCCGATGCGGTTATTTCTGATAGTAAAATATGGGCCGGCGCATGGGCAGAAGGCAGAGCCAAAGCCTATGGGGTGAAAGTGGAAGAGCTGCCGGCATTTTATGCCAAACGCACGCTCCTCAACGAAATTATTGTGCCGGAAGATATTGCCAACGCCTGCTATGCTTTTGTAGGCGGATTGCTGAACAAGGCCACTGGCAATGTACTCAATGTAGACGGTGGGGTAGCCATGGCTTTTGTAAGATAGAAGCTGTATTTTATGAATTCCTTAAAATGACGATCAATGCGTATAGCCCAACATAAAATAGATGATCATAACCAGGCGTTGATGGCCGCCCATCAGCGTGCATTTCAATACCTCTCCGGGGAAATTGACCACGTACAGGATATCATTCAACAGCTGGTGGCTTTCCAGGTAGGTATTCCCAGCTGGGCGCTGGGCACCGGTGGTACCCGCTTTGGCCGCTTCCCCGGTGGTGGCGAGCCCCGCAGCCTGGAAGAGAAAATTGAAGATGTAGGATTGCTGCACCAGCTGAACCAATCCAGCGGCGCCATTTCCCTGCATATTCCCTGGGACACTGCTAATAACCCGGCGCATATTAAAGCCGTAGCGGCCCAAAACGGGATCCGTTTTGATGCGGTGAACTCCAATACCTTCCAGGACCAGCCCGGGCAAACACATAGCTATAAATTCGGCTCCCTGCAACACGTTGATAAAGCGGTACGGCAGCAAGCCATTGACCATAACATTGAAGTCATCCGCCAGGGGATAGCCGTAGGTTCCGACGCTCTCACGGTATGGCTATCGGATGGCTCCTGCTTCCCCGGCCAGCTCAATTTCCGGCAGGCGTTTCAGCGTACGCTGGAAGGACTCCGGGAAATTTATGCCGCCCTGCCCGATAACTGGAAAATGTTTGTAGAGTATAAGGCGGCAGAGCCCAACTTCTATTCTACTACGGTGGGCGACTGGGGACAATCCTATCTCTTTTCCAGTAAGCTCGGCCCGAAGGCCTATACGCTGGTGGATTTAGGCCATCACCTGCCCAATGCCAATATAGAACAAATCGTAGCGCTGTTGCTGATGGAAGGAAAGCTCGGCGGTTTCCATTTCAACGATTCCAAATATGGAGATGATGATCTGACGGTAGGTAGCATCAAGCCTTATCAGCTGTTTCTTATCTTCAACGAACTGGTGGAAGGCATGGATGCCCGGGACATGAATCATGCAACCGACCTGGGATGGATGATCGATGCTTCTCATAATGTGAAGGATCCACTGGAAGATCTGCTACAGTCGGTAGAAGCCATCATGATCAGCTACGCACAGGCCTTGCTGGTAAACCGTAAGAAACTGCTGGCAGCACAGGAACAAAACGATGTGGTAACCGCACAAGAGGTATTGCAACAGGCTTTCCGCACGGATGTACGGGCGCTGGTAGCCGCTGCCCGTCTACAGGCAGGAGGCGCGCTGAACCCGCTGGCACTCTATCGTGCTGAAAAGGTAAGAGAAGAGCTGATCCGTGAGAGAGGCGCAAAAACGATGGCCACTGGTTTGTAACTTTAGAAAGTATCATGAGCGAAATTCCCGTTATAGCAATTTTTGACGTTGGTAAAACCAACAAAAAACTGTTCCTCTTTGATGAACAGTACCGGATCATTTTTGAGCGGACAGCCCGTTTCATGGAAACTGTGGATGAAGATGGTGCGCCCTGTGAGAACCTGGAAAGCCTTCGCCTGTCGGTGTTTGACTCGCTAAGGGAAGTATTCCGGAAAAAAGAATGGCAGATTAAAGCCATTAATTTTTCTACCTATGGCGCCAGCCTGGTGTACATAGATGAAGAAGGGCGCCCGCTTACTCCGCTGTACAATTACCTGAAAGCGTATCCTGCTGCGCTCAGTGAACAATTTTACCACCAGTATGGGGGAGCCACTGCATTTTCGGTGCAGTCGGCTTCCCCGGTATTGGGAAGCCTTAACTCCGGTATGCAGCTATACCGGCTCAAGTACGAACAACCAGACATCTACCGGCAGGTGAAATACTCCCTGCATTTGCCGCAATATATGAGCTATCTCTTAACCGGTGTGGCCTGTGCAGACATTACCAGTATTGGCTGTCATACCAACCTCTGGGATTTTCAACGGAATAATTATCATAAGTGGGTAACAGAAGAAGGGGTGCTGGGTAAGCTGGCGCCTCTTTTTTCTTCCAATGAAGTAATGCCGGCGGCCTTTCCAGGTAACAATTACCTGGTTGGCACCGGTTTGCACGACAGCTCCGCAGCGCTGATTCCTTACCTGGTCAACTTCCAGGAACCATTTGTATTAATTTCTACCGGCACCTGGTGTATCAGTCTCAATCCCTTTAACGATACGCCGCTTACCACAGAAGAACTTGAGGCCGACTGTCTTTGCTATATGACCTTCCAGGGTAAGCCCGTGAAGGCTTCCCGTCTCTTTGCCGGCTATGAGCACGAGCAACAGGTAAAACGCATTGCGGCGCATTTTAATCAGCATACCGGCAGGTACCGCAATATCGACTTCGACAGCGATATGATTCGCCGGCTGAAAGCGCGTAACCAACAGGAAACGCCGATACCGGCAGCAGAGAAGAAAGTATTGCAGTCCTCCGAATTTGAACAACGGGACCTGAACACCTTTGCCTCCGATATCGAAGCCTATCACCAGTTAATGCTGGATATCGCCCATCAGCAATATATTGCTACAAAAAGAGTATTGAGCGGGGACAAGGTAAAACGTATATTCGTTGACGGTGGCTTCAGTAAAAATGCGATTTACATGAACCTGCTGGCAGCTTTTTTTCCAGAGATAGAAATCTTTGCTGCATCAATGGCGCAGGCTACCGCCATGGGAGCCGCACTGGCTATACATGGCGCCTGGAACAGTAAGCCCCTGCCCAACAATTTGATAGAACTGAAGTACTATTCATTGACGCATGATGTATCTTTATGAAGATTTGATTATCACTACGCTCAATATCAACAACTATGCGCGCCCTGTTAACTTTTTGCTGCTGCCTGCTGGCGGCTATCGCCAACGCACAAACGACCTTCCCTTTATACCAAAGCCTTCCTCCAGGAGGTATTGCTAGCCCGGATGAAGAAACAAAGGATAAAGACAATAACCGCTTTTTGACCAGCGTACCCACGCTGACCAGTTACCTGCCCACAAAAGACAAAGCCACCGGCGCGGCCGTGCTGATCATACCGGGCGGTGGTTATCACGTAGTAGTGTTGCAGAAGGAAGGCAATAACATCGCCGAGTATTTTGTAAAACAAGGCATTGCGGCTTTTGTACTCAAATACCGCCTGCCTTCTGATAAAATCATGCAGGATAAAAGCAGCGGTCCCCTGCAGGATGCCCAGGAAGCCATAAAAACGATCCGGGCACGCGCGGCAGAATGGAATATCGATACTGCAAGGGTTGGTGTAATGGGCTTTTCTGCCGGCGGCCATCTCGCCTCCACATTAGGCACCCATTTCGACCGGCCGGTATTAGCCGCCAACGCCGGACTTAATCTCCGTCCCGATTTTATGGTATTGGTATACCCGGTAATCAGTATGGAAAAGGACCTTACCCATGCCGGATCGCGTAAGTTTCTGCTAGGTGAGCATCCCGACGAAACCAATATCAAATACTACTCCAACGACCGGCAGGTGACCCGGCGTACACCGCCAACCCTACTGTTTCATACCGGCGATGATAAAGTGGTGGACGTAGACAATACCCTTACTTTTTACCAGGCATTACGCCACCAGCATGTTCCCACTGAAATGCATATCTATCCCGAAGGTGATCACGGGTTTGTACTGAAGCTTCCCGCAGAGGGCTGGATGCAGATCATCATGAAATGGCTGGGTCGTACCGGTATGCTCAATCCCGGTAATTCCCTGCTACAGGGAGGTACAGGACAGTTATACTAAATCTCTTTTCTATTTTGGGAAATAACTTGTATGCCGGTGCGGTCGCCGGCACGGGTCACTATTCGGTGTTGTTATCACGGTAACGTATAAACGTATTCCACTATGAATTACTTTCTCTATAAAAGAACAATGATGGCTGTTGGCCTGCTGGGACTGGTGAGTGCCGCCAGCGCGCAATTGCAGCAAGGTTTTATCACGCCTCCCAATAGCATAAAACCCAGCGTGTACTGGTACTGGATGAGTGACAATATCTCGCAGGAAGGTGTAAAGAAAGATATTGAAGCCATGGTGAAAATAGGGATAGGTCGCGCTTTTATTGGAAATATCGGTTATGCGAAAGAGGAAGTACCTTATGGAACGATCAAACTTTTTTCAGACGAATGGTGGAAGGTGACCCGTACCGCTGTTAGTACGGCCTCCAGGAATGGGCTGGATATCGGGATGTTCAACAGTCCCGGCTGGAGCCAGAGCGGAGGCCCCTGGATCAAACCCTCCCAGTCCATGCGCTACCTGGCAGGTAACGAAATCACCGTCAAAGGACCTCAACAGCTCTCACAGCAGCTCCCCGCCGCTGCGCCCAATTTTCAGCAGGTAGCCGTACTGGCCTTTCCAGTACCCGCGGCCGACGAAGACGATATCAACAAACACACTCCCCACCTCACTTCTAATGCAAGCTATCAGCATATCGAACAACTGGTAGATGGAAATATAGCCGATGAAGCCATGATAGCTGGGAGTAACAAACCCGCCAGTATCAGCATTGACCTGGAAGTGAGCCAGGACTTCACCGCCCGCAGCCTGGTTATTTACCCGGCGGTTAAACCTTCGAAGGCAAATTTCGAATTACAGGTAAAGCAAAATGGGAATTGGCGTAGTGTTAAAACATTTACCTTCGACCGCAGTAACCCCCAGCCCAATGTAGGATTTAAGCCTTATGCTCCTGTAGCTGTTGCCTTTGATGCGGCTACAGGCAAGCAGTTTAGGCTAATCATCAGCAATGGCCAGCCGGCGCTGACGGAAATAAAATTGTTGTCGGCCCCGCGCATTGAACGTTATGAGGAGAAACAGCTGGCTAAAATGTTCCAGACTCCCTTACCGCTATGGAACGAATACCAGTGGCCACAGCAGCCACCGGTAACAGATGCCGCCCTGGTAATAGATCCCGCGAAAGTAGTGGACCTGACAAAAAATGTCTCTCCGGAAGGTATACTACGCTGGCAGGTACCAGCGGGTAACTGGATGGTGATACGCTATGGTATGCTACCAACCGGTGTTACCAACGCCCCGGCATCGCCGGAAGGCACGGGGTTGGAAATAGATAAGATCAGCGACAGCTGGTCGCAGCATCACTATGATTCCTTTATCGGTAAAATCCGCCAAAGTATTCCTGCTGCCGAGCGCAGTGCCCTGAAGTGGGTGGTGGCCGATAGCTATGAAACCGGCTCCCAGAACTGGACCGATGACATGGCCGAAGATTTTGCCCGGCAATATGGCTATGATCCCTTGCCCTGGCTGCCGGTATTATCTGGCAGGGTAGTGGGTAGCCCCGATCAGTCAGACCGCTTCCTGTGGGACCTGCGTCGCCTCATAGCCGACCGCGTGGCATATAAATACGTGGCCGGTCTTCGCAAAGCCAGCCATAAAGATGGGCTGAAACTATGGCTGGAAAACTACGGCCATTGGGGCTTTCCATCGGAGTTCCTGAAGTACGGAGGGCAATCAGATGAAGTGGCCGGTGAATTCTGGAATGAAGGTACCCTGGGAAATATTGAGTGCAGGGCTGCTTCTTCCGCGGCGCATATTTACGGGAAAACACGCGTAGCCGCAGAATCCTTTACCGCCGGAGGCGCCGCCTTTGTCCGCTATCCGGCACTGCTCAAGCGCCGGGGCGATTGGTCCTTCACAGAAGGAATTAATCATACCCTGTTGCATGTATTTATCACGCAGCCTTACGAAGATCGCGAACCCGGTGTAAACGCGGGTTTCGGGACAGAGTTTAACCGGAAGAATACCTGGTTTTACCAGGGGAAAGCTTTTGTAGATTATATCAGGAGATGTAATTACCTTTTACAACAAGGTAAGGCCGTGAATGATGTTGCTTATTTCATCGGGGAAGATGCCCCTAAAATGACAGGTATCCGTGAGCCGGAACTGCCTGCCGGGTATTCCTATGATTACATCAACGCAGAAGTGATCCTGGACCGGCTCCAGGTGCGCGATGGGAAGCTGGTGTTGCCGGATGGTATGAGTTATCGCCTGCTGGTACTGCCGCAGTTGGAAACTATGCGGCCCGAATTACTGGAGAAGATAGCAGCCCTGGTAAAGGAAGGCGCCACCATCCTGGGTCCCGCCCCCAAACGTTCGCCCAGCCTGCAGCATTTCCCTGCTGCTGATGCACAGGTGCGGCAGCTGGCCACTGCGTTGTGGGGGAGTGAACAAAGCGTCCGTCACACATATGGTAAAGGGCAGGTGCTCAGTGGCATGGATATGAAGGCGGCCCTCAACATCTTGCAACTCCCTGCTGATGTAGCCCAACTACCGGAAAATGTGTTGTATGCACACCGCAGTGGAGATATGGGCGACCTTTACTTCGTAACCAACCAATCCGATCAACCTATTACGTTGCATCCCGCATTTCGCGTTACCGGTCGTCAGCCGGAATGGTGGAATGCCGTTTCCGGCGAAATCCGCGATCTGCCAGAGTTTATCATGCAATCGTCGCATATCGTAGTACCGTTAACGTTAGCACCTTACGAGAGCGGTTTTGTAGTATTCAGAAAAGCCGTGGCTAATAACGGTAACGGGCATACTAACTTTCCCGAACCGGTAGTGCTCACAACATTGACGGGCGCCTGGAAAGTGAAATTCGACGCAGCAAAGCGGGGACCGGCACACCCCGTAGTATTTGAGCAACTGATCGACTGGAGTAAACATGAAAATGAACAAATCCGTGATTATTCCGGTTCCGCTATTTATGAAACCACTTTTACCGCAAATGATATACCAGCGGGCCTTGCTCTTTTCCTTGATCTGGGCAATGTAACCGCAATGGGCAAAGTAAAACTGAATGGCGCCGAGCTGGGAACCGTATGGACTGCGCCCTATCGCGTAAATGTACAGCAGGCCCTCAGGAGAGGCGTCAATAAATTAACGGTGGAAGTGGTGAATACCTGGGTAAACCGGCTGATTGGCGACAGTAAATTGCCGCCGGAAGCACGTAAAACCTGGAGTAACGTAAACCCCTATACGCCGCAGGCTACTTATCAGCCCGCTGGCTTATTGGGGCCGGTGAAGCTGGTAGCCATCAAATATTAATGAAGTAAACACAGGAAGATCAACATGAAAATAAGCACCTGGCTGGCGTCGTTCAGCGCCTTGTTATTATGGGTAAACACCCTCCGGGCACAGCTGCCGCCCGTATTTGACAGCAGCCGCATGGCAACGGTACAAACCACCGCCACCGTACGGCGTTACTTGTCTCCGGAAAAAATTACTTGGCAAACGCCCAACGCTGACGGCGCCAGCATTAGCAATGCGGCCCGCTTCCTGTTGCCGGGTAATGGCCAGGCCGACCTGGCTAATCAAAATATGTGTGTGCTGAAAAGCAGTGTCACCGCCCATCCGGCCATCCTGTTTGATTTTGGAAAGGAACTCCACGGCGGCCTGCAACTGGTAACCGGCATGTATAAAAGCGGGAAACCTATAAAACTGCGGGTGCGCTTTGGCGAATCGGTGAGTGAAGCCATGAGTGACATAGAACCATCGAAAAATGCGACTAACGATCATGCAGTAAGAGACATGGTGGTAGAAGTGCCCTGGTTGGGCAAACTGGAAGTAGGCAATACCGGCTTTCGCTTTGTGCGGATAGATCTGCTCGATGACAAGGCAGAACTACAACTCAAAGAGGTGAGGGCCATCTTCGTATATCGCGACTTGCCTTACCTGGGCTCGTTCAAATGCAGCGACGAACTGCTCAACAAAATATGGCTGACCGGCGCCTATACGGTGCACCTCAATATGCAGGACTACCTGTGGGACGGCATTAAACGCGATCGACTGGTATGGATAGGCGATATGCACCCCGAAACATCTACGATCAGCGCCGTATTTGGGTATAACGAAGTGGTGCCCCGCAGCCTCGATTTGGCCAGAGATATTACGCCGATACCGCAATACATGAACGGCATGGTATCTTATTCCATGTGGTGGGTGCTGATCCAGCGGGACTGGTATCAACATACCGGCAACAGCGCCTACCTGCAGCAACAGGCCAGCTACCTGAAAGGGCTGTTGGGTCACTTATGTAAGAAGATTGATACCAACAACAGCGAAGACCTGAACGATGGCACGAGGTTCCTCGACTGGCCTTCCAGTGAAAATAAACCCGGTATACATGCGGGATTGCAGGCCATGATGATCATGACCCTCAAAGCGGGAGCCGATCTCAGCAAAGTGCTGAAAGATGAGGCCACTGCCCGGCAATGCGAAGCAGCCATAGCACGCCTGAAAAGAAATGTGCCGGATGCCAATGGCTCCAAGCAGGCCGCCGCTTTGCTGGCACTGGCCGATTTGGTGCCGGCAGAAAAAATTAACCGGGAGATGCTATCTGCAGGAGGCGTAAAAGATTACTCCACGTTTTACGGCTACTATATGCTCCAGGCAAAAGCCAAAGCGGGTGATTACCAGGGAGGGCTAAACGATATCCGCACCTACTGGGGCGCTATGCTTAAGTTGGGCGCTACCACTTTCTGGGAAGATTTTAATATGGACTGGCTGCCCGGCGCCGCACGCATAGATACCCTGGTGCAGCCGGGCCAGAAAGATATTCACGGCGATTATGGCGCTTACTGTTACAAGGGATTGCGCCATAGCTTATGCCATGGCTGGGCTTCCGGGCCTACACCCTGGTTAACGGAGCACGTATTGGGTATTTCGGTAGTAGCACCCGGTTGCCGGGTGATCAGGGTGGCGCCTCACCTGGGAGACCTTAGGTTTGCAGAAGGTACTTTCCCAACACCCTATGGCGTGGTAAAAGTAAAGCATACGCGCCTGGCAAACGGGAAAATTCAATCAACTATCAAAGCGCCTGCCCAGGTGAAAATTATCCGGGAATAGGAGGGGATGCAGGAAACCCTTTTCAGCGGCTCCGGTACATCGGGGCCGTTTTATTCCCGGTCACTAACGTCAAAGTATATATTAAATATTACTGTTGCAGCAGCAAACGCAACTTCTTGTTAAACTCGCTGGTCTTGCTACCCAGGGGGGCAAAGAAATCGGCATCAAATTGCTCTACTACTTTAATAGCTTGCCGGGTGATCTTTTCACCGTTGGCCGTCAACGCTACGGTTTTAGCCCTGGTATCCGTGGCATGTTCCCGTCTCTCCAGCAGGCCTTTTGTTTGCAGGGTGCGCAGCACTGTGGAAGTGGTCATCGGATCTATCTTGGAGTGAGCAGACAGCAGGATCTGTGTCACTGGCTCGTTTTGCCGGGTAAGCCACATGGTACTGGCCAGCAGAACGAACTGCGAATGCGTAAGGTCATACTTCTCCAGTGCCTTGCGGATTTCCCGCTGCCATAAACTAGTTACCTGCCACAGCAGAAAACCCGGACTCTCTTCTGCTTCGGCTACACTAAAAGGATTGTCTTCTTTCTTCATCGCCCATTTTTTTGCAAAAATAATTATAGTTTGCTCGCTACCTGGATTTGATTTTCCATATCAGCAGGTAAACCGTTCACAATATCCTGTGCCACTATCTTTTTCCATAAAAATCCAAGGGCGCCGGATACCGTCATGGTGGTGGTGATCTTCAGACCCTCTGGTGTTTCTTCAAAGGTATGCTCACCGTACATTTTAGCCAATGGGAAGCGGGTGAGGTCAACAAACCTCTTATTTGGAACGATGTCAAACAACTCAATCTTCACTTTAGGGCCGTTTTTAGGTTTGAGCAGGAAATGGTTACCCTTTTCAAATTTTCCGTCCAGCCGGGCATATTCAATGCCGTCATCCCAGGTATGCCAGTTGTTAACGTCGGCAAAAAGTTTCCACATTTGTTCTTTGGTAGCGGATTTGGTAACGATAGTATGGGATTGTGACCACATGATAGTAATGTTTTTGACGTGAGTAATTATTTTATAAGTGCAAATATAATAAGTGTACTTATGATAATCAAACATATTTTATCATGATAATTTTATGGTTGTTTTTTTTAGACTAAAGGGTGTTGCCAGGGCGACCGGTAGGGGCGTTGTAATAAGGCCGTGGCAGCCGGATCGCCGGTAATAATCCGTTGCTGCGGGTTGTAAACAACCGGGCGTCCCAGTTGCATGGATATATTGGCGAGAATACAACTGGCGGTGGAAATATGCCCTTCTTCGATATCTGCTACGGGGCGTCCGCCATTTTTGATGGCGCCCAGGAAGTTGAGCATATGGAGGCGCGTGGCAGGAGCTGCATTTAATTCAATAGCCGGTTCGGTCAGATCTTCCGGGTATTTTTCCTTTTCATATACTACATCTTTATGAATAGGGGCACCGTTGTCGGCAGGTATGAAGTCGTAAGACATGGTGCTGGCAGTCAGCGTGCCTTTTTCTCCATATAATTTAAATGCCCATGGGTATTTGGGATCTGCCGGCGTGCCCCAGGTACGGTGCTGCCATACGCAGTTTAATCCCTCGTATTCAAAGATGGCTGACTGGGTATCGGCAATATTCGATTTTCCTTCTTTCTGCACATAGATACCGCCGGTAGAACTGATACGCTTAGGCCAGCCCAGTTGCAGCATCCAGCGCACCGTATCAAACATATGGATACACATATCGCCCATAATGCCATTGCCGTATTCCATAAAAGTACGCCACCAGCGTACGTGGGGGAGGCCGTCGTAAGGCCGCAGGGGAGCGGGGCCTGTCCACATCTCATAGTCAAAATAATCAGGTACCGCCTGTACCGGCGGGTTGCCATTATTGCGCATATGATAGTAACAGCACATTTCTACATGGGATACTTTACCCAGCAAGCCGGCATCTACGATATTCTTTTTCGCATCTATCAGGTGGGGAGTACTTTTCCGTTGGGTGCCCACCTGTACTACCTTGCCATATTTGCGGGCAGCGGCTACCATGGCTTCCCCCTCGATCACATCTACGCTGATCGGTTTCTGTACATATACATTTGCGCCAGATTCCAGCGCAGCAATGGTTTGCAGGGCATGCCAGTGGTCAGGCGTTCCTATCAGCACAATGTCCAGTTCATTTTCTGACAGGAGCTTACGGTAGTCGGTATACAACCGTGGCGTTTCATGGGAGACTTGTCGCTGGCGTACCATGTCGGCAGCGGCCTGCAGCATGTTTTTGTCAACATCGCATAATGCAATCACTTTCACCGGCGCTACCTGTATGAGGCGGAATAGGTCGCTTTTACCATACCAACCGGTGCCGATCAGCGCCACCCGCAAAGGCTTGTCAGGATAAATGAAATCGAGCGCGCTGGCGCCTATGGCGGAAAGTGCGAGAGTAGCCGTAGCTCCCTTTAAAAAACGACGGCGATTGATGTTAAAATGGTGCATAGCGTGGAAATAATTAAAAGTGGGTAAAACATTCTTTCGCGTACAAAATAAGGTTCAGTAAGAAAGATAATAGATTATGCGAAAAAATGCCAGCTATGCAAAAAAAAGATTAGGCTTCCTGGTTCCGTTGCAGGATATCGTTGATCATAGGTTTCAGGGTCTGATATTCTTCCGGGGTGAATCCCATGCTGCAACTGATTTTTTCAGGGATATCGGCGGCACGGGCTTTCAGCTCCGTCCCGGCTGCGGTTAACTGGATATTCACGATCCGCTCATCCGTTTTGCTGCGCGACCGCTTAATCAGCTTTTTGCTTTCCAGTCGCTTTAACAACGGGGTGAGGGTCCCGGAATCCAGCATCAGCAATTTTCCCAGCGCTTTCACCGATAACGTTTCATGTTCCCATAGCGATAACATCACCAGGTATTGGGGATACGTAAGGTCTATCGCATTTAAAAAAGGCTGGTAATGCGAAGTTACCAGCCTTGATAATGCGTAAAACGAAAAGCAAAGCTGATTGGATAATTTTAGTTGTTTCAATTGACTTGATTTAACAACACAAAGCTACGCTAATGTTTCAATTAATATTTTAGCCACTTCTTCAGAAGATGCCGGGTTTTGCCCGGTAATTAATAAGCCGTCTTTCAGGGCGTAAGGATGCCAGTTGGCGCCTTTGCTGTAAAAGCCGCCTAACTTTTTCAATTCATCTTCCAACAGGAACGGTACAATGGTAGTGAGTTGCACGGCCTCTTCTTCTGCATTACTGAAGCCGGTTACTTCCTTACCTTTTACCAACGGCTCGCCATCAGGGCCTTTTACCTTTACCAGTGCTCCGGGAGCATGGCAAACAAAGGCCACCGGTTTATTTTGACGATAGAAGGTTTCTATCAGTGAAATAGAGCTGGGATCATTGGCGAGGTCCCATAATGGGCCGTGGCCGCCGGGATAAAATACCGCGTCATAGTCGGCGGCATCCACTTCATTCAGCTTCACCGTATGCGCCAGCTTTTCCTGTAGGGCAGGGTCCCGCTTAAAACGCTCGGTGGCGGCGGTTTGAAATTCGGCCAGCTCACTCTTCGGATCTATCGGCGGTTGACCACCTTTCGGCGAGGCCAGGGTGATCTCTACCCCCGCATCTGCCAACACATAATAGGGGGCGGCAAACTCCTCTACCCAAAAACCGGTCTTATGACCGGTATTGCCTAACTCGCTGTGCGAGGTCAATACAATAAGTACCTGCATATGATCTGGTTTATATCAAAGCTAATTCAACGTTTATATTACCATGGGTAGCCTGGGAATAAGGACATACCTGGTGCGCCTTTTCCATCAGTGACTGGGCCAGTTCAGGGTCAGTATCCGGGATGGCTACTTCCAGTTTCACGGCCAGGCCATAACGCCCCGCGTTATCCTTTCCTAAACTAACTGCCGCAGTAACCTGGGTAGTACCGGTACGCACCTTTTCTGTTCTGATCACCAGGTTAAGTGCACTGTCGAAACAAGCGGCATAACCCGCGGCAAATAGTTGCTCGGGATTGGTGTAAGCGCCGCCGCTACCACCCATTTCCTTTGGCATGCGAACACCCATATCCAATACCCCGTCGGAAGATGTTACATGTCCGTTCCTGCCACCCGTTACGGTGGCGAGTGCTGTGTATATGCTTTCAAATGTGGCCATAAAATTCTAATTTATTGTGTAAAATTAAATTGTACACAATTTAATTCCAAATTAATTTTATCACCGCCTCTCATAATTAACAAATAAATACCCGGTAGAGTTGAGAAAAACATCTTTTCGACCTTCTTCCCAAAAAAATTATGGTGAAGTCATAAATATTCATTTACTTTGCGTCATAATGACGTAAACAAATTATTGAACCCTCAGCTGTACTATGGAATTATGTTAACCCCACCATTATTCCAACAACCCTGCTGAAAAACTGGAACAACATGAACAAAAGCAAAAGAATAGCCACGGCTTACCAAACGCTGGAGATAATGGAAAAAGGCTGTTATCGAAATCAACATAACCACCTCATTGATATCAGCGCTGCGCTGCAATACAGCGTAGCCAACACGGTACATTATAAGCCCGGAGATTTTGAAACCGTATGTCTGCAAAGAGACCAGCAGTTGAGAAACCTACCAGTGAGGCCACTTCGTATATCCGTTACCGGTGAAACCACTTTCGCTGCTGCCTATCGGCTAATAGTAAAAGAAGGCATCACCGACGTATGCTGCCTTAACTTTGCTTCGGCAAAAAATCCCGGCGGAGGTTTTCTTGGTGGCGCGCAAGCACAGGAAGAAGCCCTGTCCAGGGCCAGCGGCCTGTATGCCTGCCTCAAATCCAAACCACAGATGTATACGGCCAACAGACTAACCCACACCTGCCTGTACACTGATAATATAATCTATTCTCCGCAGGTACCCGTGTTCAGGAACGACCGCGATGAATTGCTGGACGAGGCCTATCTTGTATCAATCATCACCGCCCCGGCTGTAAATGCGGGCGCCATCAGCAACAATGAACCCGGTAGACTTAAAGACATGGAAGCCGTGATGCTGGCAAGAATCGAAAAACTATTGTCAGTGGCGGTAGCCAACAAACAAACCTCCCTGGTATTGGGAGCCTGGGGCTGTGGTGTTTTCAGGAACAACCCGGCAGATATCGCCCGTTGGCTGGCGCACCATATCTGCCACAACGAAGTATTCCAACACGCCTTCACAAACATTGTATTTGCCGTGTATGATACTTCGGAAAAACAACATAACCGTAACGCATTTAATAACGAATTTCAACACCATGCAGTATAATAACGAATGGCTGTTAGCCAGGTATGAAGCGAAAGAGCGATTAAAGTTTGTCTTCTTCTGGAAGCCACTCGTGGCGCCAAACGGACAAATTACCGCCTCCTGCCTGGGACAGTGGTGGAAAAGCAATTTTACCGTAGACGGTATTACCTATAAAACGGCGGAACATTGGATGATGGCGGGCAAAGCCCGTCTCTTTAATGACCCTGTTGCAATGGAAAAGATATTGCAGGCGGCTGCCCCCGCAGAGGTCAAAAAGCTGGGGCAGCAAGTGAAAAATTTTGACCAGGCTACCTGGAACGCCCATAAATTTGATATCGTGGCCACCGGTAACTATCATAAGTTTTCACAGGACCCCGCATTGAAAAAATTTTTACTAAACACGCAGGAACGTATATTGGTAGAAGCCAGCCCCATGGATCGTATCTGGGGAATTGGAATGGCGGAAACCCACGAACATGCAGATAATCCCACCCTGTGGCGCGGCGAAAACCTGTTAGGCTACGCACTCATGACGGTAAGGGATCAATTGAAATAAACATGACACCAAAAGCTATCAGCAAACTGCTGAGTCTTATTCTCCGGCATAACCCGGACAAAGTACAACTACCACTCGATGCTCATGGCTGGGCCGACGTAGCTACTTTACTGCAACAATGTAAAGCACATGGATTCCACTTCTCACGCACCGAACTGGAATCGATGGTAGCCGAAAATGATAAACAACGCTTCGCGTTCAACGAAGATAAAACCAGGATCAGGGCCAGCCAGGGACATTCGCTCTCGCTGAATATCTCGCTGGACCTGCCCCCGGCCACACCGCCGGAATACCTCTATCATGGTACGGTAGGTAAATTTGTGCAACAGATCAGGAACACTGGTATACAGAAGGTCAGCCGTCAACACGTGCACCTGTCGGAAGATCTGGGCACGGCACAGAAAGTAGGCAGCAGGAGAGGCATACCGCTTATCCTCACTATACGCAGCGGGCAAATGCATCGCGATGGTTGGGTGTTTTACCTGTCGGCCAACGGGGTATGGCTCACAGATGAAGTGCCGCCGAAATATATTCAGTAATGCCTGCTTTGCCGCCATGGCAGCGATTTAGCGGCTTAATGAAATTCTTCTGAAAAGTCTCTCCTGTAACGGGAGAGGCTTTGTTATTTAATTAATTAGTACTTTTAGATAAAAAACATGTCTATCAATTCCGAAGCAGAACTCAATGGCATGAAAAGGGTCAGCAACGCAGTAGCCGTTACCCTGAAAGAAATGAGAAACTATGCCAAACCGGGTATGACAGCCCGGGAAATCGATGATTTTGGTGGAGAGATATTAAATGCTTTAGGAGCAAAGTCCGCACCCAGACTTACCTATGGCTTTCCCGGCTGGACCTGTATCAGCGTCAACAACGAAATTGCACATGGCATTCCTTCCGAAGCAAAAGTATTGCAGGAAGGCGACCTGGTAAATATAGATGTATCTGCAGAGCTGGATGGCTACTGGTCCGACAATGGCGGCTCTTTCGTGTTGGGAGAAGATATCCATCATCACCAGGTACTGGTAGATGCATCAAAATCTATTCTCTATAAAGCTATTCACCGCATTAAAACAGGTTCCCGTGTGGCCGACCTGGGAAAATTTATAGAAACCGAAGCCGGAAAATCCGGGTTTACAGTAATCAGAAACCTGGCCGGACATGGTGTAGGCCGCAGTCTCCATGAAGCGCCAGACGATATCCTCAATTGTTATGTTCGTTTCAATAAAACCCGGTTTAAAAGAAACGGAGTGGTGGCTATTGAAACATTTATCTCAACCAAATCCTCTTTTGCCAATCAAAGCAACGATGGCTGGACGCTCATCGGCAACAAAGGTGGATTTGTAGCCCAGCATGAACATACCATCGTGGTAACCGACCAGGCACCTATTATATTGACTGCCGCCAACGAAATCTGGAACTGATCACTAACGCAGCGATAAAGTCACTGCCCGGATATTCTTACGGTCACTGGTATACGTAATATGCACCAAACCATCTGCGGTGGCGATAATAGCAGGATAGCTATATTCGCCACCCGCATGTTTCTCCAGGGTATACACATCTTTCCATTGCAGTCCGTCTTTCGACACCGCCACCCTCAGCTCATTGCGACCATTCGACCAATCTTTTCCTGATTTGGTGGGGTTATATACCAGCACCTGCCATCCATCGGGCCGGGTAACAGCATCAATACCTGAATTGGGATTGAGGAGAGACAAACCACTCACCGTGCTCCAGGAAGCCCCGTTATCGGACGACCAGCTGCTGGCCACCACATTTTGCCTGCTGCGGAACAGCGCCTGTAGTTTCCCGTTTCTATAAGAGAGCACCGTAGGCTGTATAACGCTGAAAGTGTCGCAGTTGATGTTTATTTTCTTCCACTCATGCCCAGTGCTATCACTGATTTCCATATGCGATATCCATATATTACCTTTCACACTCTCTGTACTGGAGGGATGCAGCAAATGCCCATCAGGCAGCTGTATGCATTTATTCTTAATAGGTCCGAATATACCGGCAGGTAGTTTTTCCGGAGAAGACCAGCTAACGCCGTTGTCATGGCTGTAGCGGGCCATGCCCCACCACTCCCGTGGATTGGGGCCCACTTTGTAAAACAGGCAAAGCAATCCCGCCCGGGTACGGAACAGTACCGGGTTCCAGCAAGGGTACCGTAGGGTATCACTGACGATACCATCTGCCAGCTGTACAGGTTGCTGCCATTGGTTATTTTTATACAGAGACGCCCATATCACCACATCTTTACTACCTTCTTCTTTACCGCCAAACCAGGCCGCCAGTAATTGTCCGCCAGGAAGGGCGGCGATGGTAGACGCATGACTGGAAGGGGTGACCGGCTTTTCCATGATCAGCTTATTATGCACCAGTGTGGCCTTCAGTTGTGCTTGTGCCGGGAAATAAAATACTGCCAGCAATAGCAGCGAGAAACAATTTCGCATATTATACGGGATCTTATGAGGCGGTTAAATTAAGGAATGGACGGTGATTATCATAAAGATTGGTAAATTTGCCGCCTTATGTCATTATATACTACCACAGGAACAGTTACGGTTACCTGTAACAAACGCCTGACACCCTTCCTGGAACAGGAAGTAAAAGAACTGGGATTTACGATAGATGAGACATTTGTGACCGGTGTGCGGTTACAGGCTTCTGTCAACGAGTGTATCCGTTTAAACCTGCAGCTGCGCTGCGGCAGCCAGGTACTCTATAGCCTGAAACAATTTGAGGCCACCGATGCAGATGATATCTACCAGGCATTGCACAGCTATCCCTGGGAAACGATTCTTCCGGCAGATGGCTATTTTTCAATCACCAGCAACGTACAGAATGATACCATTAATAACAGCATGTTTGCCAATCTCCGTGTAAAAGATGCGGTGGTAGACCGGCTGCGCGCTGAAACAGGGAAACGCCCATCTACAGGCGCAGAGCTGAGCGGTGCTGTCATTCACCTGTTCTGGAAAAATGAAAAGGCAGAAGTGTTTGTAGATACCAGCGGCGATTCGTTGGCCCGCCACGGTTACCGCAAAATCCCGGGTCGCGCGCCCATGCTGGAAGCCCTGGCAGCATCCACCATCCTCGCTACAAAATGGGATTGTAAGAGTCCCTTCATCAACCCGATGTGCGGTTCCGGCACCGTGGCCATAGAAGCCGCACTGATAGCCACTAATAGCCGCCCCGGTCTGTTCCGCGAAAACTATGCCTTTATGCACCTGCAAGGCTATAACGAAGACGTATACCTGGAAGAGCGGGGCATCCTGGAAAAACAGATAGTAGAAGTGCCCGGCTTACGCATTATTGCTACCGATCTTAGTGATATGGCTATTGTCAATGCACGCAAGAATGCAAAGGCCGCTGGTGTACAGGATATGATTGAATTCAGGGTGTGCGATTTTGCTGCTACAGAAGTGCCTGCCAATGCGGCCGGCGTCGTATATATGAACCCGGAATATGGTTTGCGCCTCGGCGAAATCGAAGCACTGGAAGAAACCTACGGCCGCATCGGCGATTTCCTGAAACAACGTTGCGGCGGCTACCACGGCTACGTGTTTACCGGTAACCTGGAACTGGCAAAGAAAATAGGCCTGAAAGCCAAAAGAAGAATCGAATTTTACAATAGTACGATCGACTGCCGCCTGCTGGAATATGAGCTGTATGCGGGTACCCGTGATGCCAGGAAGCTGGCGGGAGATAAAAATGATGAGTAGTCCTTACTATAAAAGTATATGATGAAAAAGCGCTGCCTTGGCCGGGCAGCGCATATCTGTAAAATGTTGCTGTCTTAAATAGCCTCGCTCACATTAATTGGCCTGGAAAAGCTCTCCTCCAGGGATATAATGGTTTCTGTACGCTCTATCCCCTTGATGTGCTGGAGATCATCTTGTAAAATTTTACGTAACTCACCGCTGTCCTTGCAAATAATTTCTGCAAACATACTGTATGAGCCAGTAGTATAGTTCAGCCTTACAATCTGCGGAATCTTCAATAGTTGTTTGGCTACGGTTTCATACAGTGAGCTTTTCTCCAGGTAAATACCTATAAAAGCCAATACATCATAGCCGATAGCACGTAGGTTTACCTGTAAACGCGTCCCTTTAATAACCCCCATTTCATGTAACTTCTTAATGCGCACATGAATAGTACCGCCAGATACAAAGAGCTTCTTTCCCAGTTCAGCATAGGAAATACTCGCATCGGTTGACATTTCTGAAATGATTTGCAGGTCTAATTTGTCAATATTTAATGGGTGACTCATTTTTGCAACGCGATTTAGATTTTTTTCTAAAAATAGGTATTTTTTTGAAATAATCGCAAAAATCATCTAAGTCAAAATTTATTTGCTTCCTGTCATCAACTGAAAACCCAGTCTACCGCCGCCTTTTACAGGTAATACACGGAACGGGGCCTACAGGTAACGCGCTCCTCCCATGAAATTACCCACCGGGATAGCGGCATTATCTCCCGGCTGGCTTTTTTTAATTATATTGATAACTTATTTACTTGTCGTTAAAAATCTTTGATCTATGAAAGCCAATGTTACCAGCAGAACAGCGCAGTACATGGCGTTATTCAGAGCATTGGAAACTACCCGCTCTCCCCGGAAAAGATTATTTGCTGACCCGTTTGCCGCCTGGTTCCTCGACAATGGCTTGAAATGGGCCGTAAGACTCTGTCGCATTCCCGGTTGGAGAGCCTTTGTAGAACGGATAATAAAGAATAAAATTCCCGGCGCCCTGTCCTCCGGTATCGCACGTACGAAATATATTGACGAATTGCTATTGCAATCTGTTGACGCCGGCGCACAACAGGTATTTATACTGGGGGCAGGATTTGATACCCGTGGCCTGCGTTTGCCGGCGTTAAAACACCTGAAAGTGGTGGAGATAGATCACCCCAATACCTCCGCCTATAAACAGGCCGCATTGCGGATGCATCATATGCCGGCGAAAATATTCTATTACCAAATAGACTTCAATAAGCAGAGTCTTGATCAACTGGCGGCGCAGCACCACTTCGACTTTACGGCGCCCACCGTCATCATCTGGGAAGGCGTTACCAACTACCTCGACAAGTCCGCGATCGACAACACTTTCAGTTTCCTGCAACGTTTTGCTCCAGGATCTATGATAATCTTCACGTACGTACACCAGGAGGTACTCCGTAACCCCGCTGCTTTTTTCGGCGGTACAAAATTGCTCGAAGGTGTAGCTGCCCTGGAAGAACGCTGGACATTTGGCTTCGAGCCGGGAGAACTGCCCGGATACCTGACACAATACCAGTTTACACTGCAACAGGACCTGGGAGCGACCGGGTATCGCCAACGATACCTGCCCCAACGTCCGGAAAAAGGATATGAATTTTATCGTGTAGCTTACGCGGTACGCCTGCCTAATAAAGACGAATAGCAGCGGTAGCAGTAGCCATCCAGGCTTTTTCAGGATTCCAGTGATACAGGTCCCTCCAGGTACGCCATTCTTCTACCAGCGTAAAGCTGCGTAAACAATAGCAGGTATACTGCCATAACCGGCTATGCGCCAATATCGCCGGTAGTGGCAGTAACAGCAATACCGCTGCTATTACGATATCTGCCAGTCGCTCCTGTAAACCCGTATGCCGGACCTGGTTAAAAGGAAATAAGTTGGCTGTGCTGGTCGCATGATGATAAATGAGGTGCAGCAACAGCATCGGGAAGCCCGTTGTGAGTAGATGGAGAAGGACCTGGAAGGTAGCAGTGGCCAGCATTTGCAGCGATTTTTATACAAATGTATCCCACACCTGAAAACCAGGAAAATACGCTACTGGCGGGGCTACCGCCATTTTACGGCCAAAGCGGGATTATCGCCGGTAAAAGATGATAGCTCCCGGAACATATGCATTCACCGACCGGTTAAACTTTTCAGGCCGGTAAGTGTTGTCTTTATGTAACCCGTTAGGTTCCACTAAAACATTACAGCTATGAAATCGATCTTTTTGTCAGCACTGCTTGCTGCAATATTACTGTTAGGAGCCTGTGGCACTACGGTACATATGACTGGTACCTGGAAAGCACCGGAGGCGCCATCTTCCGGGTTTCATAACATGGTGGTAGCGGCACTTACTTCTAATATGGCTGCCCAGCAAACGGTTGAATCAAGGTTGGCAGAGGCGCTGCAGAAACGTGGCATTGTGGCCGGACGGGGCGCCGACATTTTTCCGCCTAAATTTGATCCTACCCGTGAAAACGATAAAACAGCCGCCGGGGAACGGATGAAAGCCGCAGGCTATACTTCCGTGCTGACGGTATCCCTGGTGAATAAAGAGTCTGAAAGAAGATATGTACCAGGTTCTATGGGCTATGCGCCTTATCCTGCATTCGGCTATTATGGCCGTTTCTGGGGATATTATGGCTATATGTGGGGCAGTGCATATTCACCCGGATATTATACTACTGATAAAACCTATTTCCTGGAAAGCAACCTGTATGATCTGACCCAGGACGGCAAGCTGGTTTGGTCTGGTCAGTCTGAAACGTACAATCCCAATAGCCTCGAATCTTTCGCGAAATCGTATGCCACACAGGTATCTACTGCCCTGGACAATGCCGGATTGCTGAAAAGATAATCAGTGACTATTATCGTAGTAGGTATGATCGCGTGCAATTTTGCCATTGTATCACCGTGTTTGCGTTAGTAAGACTTATCTTGGCGCCGGGCTGTACACACGCGGCAAAGGGAAGTGCCAGTAACAGGTAATTTTTCATAAGATCGTGTTTGAATACCGACAAATTACGAAGAAGCTGGTGAAAACGGATTTATAATTTACATTTGTCGCATTAATGATAAACTGGCCTGTATGGAAATGACCACACCCAACCCGGAGCTGCTGAAACAACTTGTCGTGATGAAGATGCCTTTCGGAAAATATAAAGATGTAGTGCTTTGCGACCTCCCCGTTAGCTACCTGGAATGGTTTCAGCGAAAAGGCTTTCCCCAGGGCAAACTGGGCATGCTGCTGGAAACAATGCTGGTCATAAAAATGAACGGGCTTTCCGCTTTACTGGACCCGTTGAAGAACAAAAGATAGGGTAACGTTTACGCACCTGCGAGATAAGCAAAACGGCTGTTTCCAATAAGAAACAGCCGTTTTTAATAAAATATGATGGGAGAGATATCAGAACCAACTGGTATTTTGTTCTTCCTCTACTGATCCGGCTGCATCGGCAGGAGCAATGGCGGTTTGCGCAATGGCCGCTTCTGCAGGTAGTTCAGAAGTAGCTTTAGGAGCCGGCATCACATTTTTGCGGATAGCGCCTTCTACTACCGCACCTTCTTCTATTTCCAGCACCATGGCATTTACGTCGCCCTTTACCAGGGCTTTATTGCTGATATGTGCTTTGTTGCTGATGTAAACATCGCCATACACTTTTCCATGTACTACCAGGTCGGTAGCATATATATGGCCACGAATGCTCGCCGTTTCACTTACCACCAGCTTACCGGTGGTTTTTACATCGCCCCTCACATTACCATCGATACGGCCCGAAACAGAAGCGTCAATGCTGCCGTTGACGGACACAGTTTTAGGAATACGAAAAGCTCCGGGGACAATTATATTTCGGAATAGATGTCTGACACTGATCACACGTAGAAATTAGAGGGTGATAGGATTAGGTGTTATAGTAGGAGTATGCTGTTGCTGGTCCTCAAAAGTTGAAATAATAGAACTGGAGTTACCGAGATCCAGGCCCACACTCCGCTGTGGTTTGTTATCTGAAATTCTTAATGAATTATAAAGATAACCAATACTCATGAGCTTTTCCGGTTCAGGTGCTACTTCTACAGGAATAAAGTCACGGAACTCTTCTACAAAGGCATCCGTCAGTTCCCGGTAATGGGCGCCGCCACCCATGAGATAAATTTTCTCGCAGGTTTCAAAATCCAGGTCGGTAAAATAACTGCGCATCAACGGTGATACTACTTCTTTATAATATTGTGTGAGCACGCCTTTACGCATATCGCGCAGATCTATGCGCTTGCGGTTGGTGAAGATGGAACCTTTCATAAAGGCATCATCCACTTGGTGCTCATTCTTCATTTCCAGGTAATGTTTCTGGTTTAGCTCACGGGTAAGATTGTTGATCGCATAACGGATGCCGTGAGAACTGAAGCAGGTACGGTGAATCAGCCCATCGCCGGTGGCCATACCACCTTCAATGGTACCAAATCCAAAACTAACGGCGATGAAGTTGTCGAGCTGCGGTTCATTAATGGTCTTCTTCAAACCAATAATACCACCCACAATTTCAGGGATAACTTCATACTTCTCAATATCAAACATCGCTTTCTTAAACGAGCCCTTGGTATTGTAAGTTTGGGTATCGTAGTCGATCAGGAAATGTCTTTTACTTAAAAATTGTTCCGCCGCATTTTTGTAGATATTGTAGGTAGAGAAGGGAAAACCAACGGTCAGGGCTATTGGCTGCTGTACCTTATCGATTGTATTCAACAACGCAGCTTTAAACAATATTTCATAATCTTCTTCCGTAGGAGAGGCATTGGTCACCCGGCCCGGATTGATGCCACCTCTCTTTGCGAGATTGCCTACCAGGTACCAGGCTTCATCTTTTTTAATTTTTAATCCGTTGAGTAAGTCCTTACTTGAGTTTTCGGTGTTTCCAAATGCGGTCTCAAAAACGCTTGGGAAGCTGGTTGTTGATACTTTCATAGTACTTTGTTAATAACGTTGTGGCCGTGACTCTCCTGCAGGAGGGTTTTCATCGGGATTGAAATAGTAATTAAAGATATAAAATATTAGGATAAGGGGATGACAACCAGTGAATTTACGATAAATTTAATACAGCATCCTTGAATTTCAAAATACCGGTAGATTTCATATGAACTGATTACGCACCTTCCTGAGCAGTAATGGATACTAAACCCCGGCTTTTTAGCGTTTTTAGGCTGTCCCATCCCATACCCCGTATACTGTATTCAAATGCAGGGATAATTGCGTTTACCACTGCACAAATCTACCAATATGAAACTGCTGGTATGGTCACCCATCTTGTTATTACTTTCCTGCCACTCCTCGCAGAAAATCTACCAGGCGCCGGCAGTAGGAGCAGAGGCCCAGTTCGACCGGGGGCTCCGGCCGGAAAAACATCCCCGTTACCTCTTCGATAAAAAAACAATGAAGGACATGCAACAACGGGGAACGGCATCAGGGTATTCGTCGAAACGCAGGAGTTCAAAGCCCACTATTCCGTTGCCGGGTGAAAGCGGACATGGAAAAGACAGCACCGCCGCAGTAAATGACAGTGCGGCTGCGCCGCTTCGGGTTGACTCCACCCAGGCGCCTGCATCACCCACAGATACCTCCCGTCACGGGACGCCCAGCCCCACAAATTGACCGCAATACAGCGGCTCAGTTTCCTCTTTATTCCCTACATTTGATCCTACTGCTTTAAATTGTTTATGAGGAAAGTTTTCATTTTTTTACTCCTGGCCGCCACCAGCCAGGTGATAGCACAAACCCCATTGTACATGCCACTTGGCTTCAAAAAGGCGTACGACCGGCAAACCCGTAGCTATAGCGGCGCCCCGGGGAGTAAATACTGGCAGAATAAAGCCGGGTACGATATCCAGGTCAACTTCGACCCAGCTACCAACCAGGTAGCCGGCACCGAAACGATTCAATATACCAACAACAGCCCGGATACTCTTTACTCCGTTAATTTTAAATTGTTTCCCAACCTCTTCCAGAAAGGAGCCGTGAGAAATATGCCCGTGTCGGCAGATGACCTGATAGAGGGCGTGGTGATTAAAAATATGAAGATCAACGGGAAGGATCATCCGGTGATGACACCCACCAAAGGAACTAACATGCCCGTGAATATCCCGGCGCTGTATCCCGGGCAGTCGCTGAAATTTGATCTTGATTTCTCCTATATCCTGAACGAGAATACCCATATCCGCGCAGGATCCATCGATACCGGCGCCTATTTTATTGCCTATTTCTTTCCTCGTATCGCCGTATACGATGATATCAATGGCTGGGATATGATCAATTATATGGGCATGCTGGAGTTTTATAACGACTTCAGCGATTTCCGTGTAGCCATTACCGTTCCCGGTGCGTACCAGGTATGGGCTACCGGCGATCTCAAAAATACCAGCGAAGTATATGCTGATAAATATGTGCAGCGGATAACAGCTGCCGAAAAGAGTAATGATATTATAGCAGTGATAGATACCAGCGATATCCGCGCGGGTAATATCAGCCCTAAGCGTAATACCAATACCTGGCGCTTCGAAGCCACCAACGTACCCGATTTTGCGTTTGCCCTCAGTAATCACTATTGCTGGAATGCCACCAGTGTGCAGGTAGATGATCAAACCAAACGACGTACCCGCGTTGATGTAGCATTTAATCCCAATCATGCCGATTTCTTCGATGTAGTACGTTATGCCCGCATAACGGTTGATAAAATGAGCCATCACTTTCCTAAATGGCCTTTTCCCTACAACCATGAAACAGTGTTTGATGGACTCGACCAGATGGAGTATCCTATGATGGTAAACGATAATCCACTGAGCGATAAGGCGCAGGCCATTGAACTGACCGACCACGAGGTATTTCATACCATGTTCCCTTTTTATATGGGTACCAACGAAACGCTGTACGCCTGGATGGATGAAGGATGGGCCACCATTGGGGAGTGGATCATTTCACCCTGCATCGATAGCACCATTATCGATGACTATGGGATGGCGCCGTATAACTACGTTGCCGGTAAAGCTGCCGATCTGCCAATTATCACGCCTTCTAACCAACTCACCGAAGCTTATGTAACCAACTCCTATCCAAAGCCGGCATTAGGATACCTGTACGTAAAGGATATGCTGGGCGATAGTCTTTTCCTGAAAGCATTGCATTATTATATTGAACAATGGCACGGGAAACATCCGCAGCCTTACGACTTCTTTAATTGTATGAATACCGGCGCCGGTAGAAATATGAACTGGTTCTGGAAAAGCTGGTTCTTTGACAATGGATACCCCGACCTGGCCATCGGTAAAGTATTGCAAAAAGGGAAGCAAGGGGTGGTGGAGATAATATCCAAAGGCACCAAACCTGTGCCGGTAGATGTGACGGTATTGCTGGAAGACAATAGCACCCTGAAGCTGCACCGGAGTGTTGCCTGCTGGGAAAAGGGAAACAAAACAGTTTCGCTAACATTTTCTTCTCCCAAAAAAGTAAAAAAAGTAACCCTGGGAAGCACCTGGGTAGCGGATATCAATAAGGCAGATAATGTATATGAGCTGAAATAATTCAAAAACAACAAGGCCATGGTTGCTACACCATGGCCTTGTTGTTTTTAAGATACCTTTTACAAGGTATCATAATACAAAGAGTAAAGCTTCTGATACACACCTCCTACCACGCCAAAGCCTCCCTGCATATTACTGCGGAGTTGTATGGCCTGAATAAGGCTGTTTAACCCCGGGTTACGTTTTACTTTTTCGTAGGTCAGCAGGAAGTCATAATATTCCTTCGAAACAGATTTTACATATACCTGTACCCGGCCCACTGGCGCAATGGCTTCCGCCGGACTGGAACTCAGGGCAGTAGCATTGATATAAAAATAAGTGGTCAGTGGTTTTCCCATTTGCGTAAATAAGATGCTGTTATAGTTTTCATTCAACCCGCCAATCTGGTTGTTGTCCGCATTTTCATCCTGGGTGTAGCAGGGAATGCGCAGAAAGTCATTCAGGAAGATGCTGTCTTTTTTCATATCAATGCCAGGCTTATCTTTTACCCGGTCATAAAGTGCTTCATTTTCACTTTTCCGGTATCTTACGCCCTGCCAGGTAAAGGAGGTATCCAGTGTTACGCTTTGTTTCAACGCTTCCATCACCAAATATTGTCTTACGCCAGGCAAAGGATAGACCGTAAAATGAAAACGTAATACAGGACGTCCGTTCAGCAAGGTCCGTACAGTATCCAGTAAATCCACCTTAAAGGGAGGAGGAATGGTAGGAGGAGGTTGCGCGGTAATAGGTCGCAGTCCGGGAACCTCTACCTTCACGGTATACGTTTTGCCGCCCAGTAGCTTCGTCTTGCCCTGGTAAAGACTCATAGGCCGCGTGGTATCCGGTACATAAGGCAATTCCTCCAGTACCTGTCCGCTTTTGTCCATGAGTGTTACCCTGGCATTGTTTACCAGTATAAATCCATTGTCTACACCCGGTGCTACGGGCTTGCTTTTACCTACCAGCACCTGCGGTACTTCCCCGGCCACCAGCTCGCTGTATACCACCGCCCGCGGCGCTGCATGGTTATCTGGCAGGGGTAACTGCCGCTCGCATCCGGTGAGTAACCACCAGGCCGCCATGGGTAATATGAAGAAGAGATATTTCATGATTAAAATTTGAAAGTATAACTCAGATAAGGTAACGTCCTGAACAGGCTGTATTGATATAACTGTAACGGGTATACGTTATCATACGCGAAGTAAGAAAATTGATCAAAGCTCACAATAAATGGATTGGAGCGGTTGTAGATATTGTAAATACCGCCTGAAATCACATGTTTGAACCGCCGTTTGCTACCCAGAAAAAGATTGGCGCCCAGGTCGAGATGATGAACTGCGTTGAGGCGATAGTTATTTAATCGCGCTATGTAAGGCAGGTAGTTGACCTGGAAGGTAGAAAAAGGCGAGTAACGTTCATCCAGGTATCCCTGTATGTTGCGGGCCCAGTCGAAGTCAGGGAATATTTGTGTTGGCAGCGTGAAAGGTGCGCCGCTGGCAAACTTCCAGGATGCGGAAAGGTTCCATTTCTCATTGAGCCGGTATTTAACCGCCAGGGAAAGATTGTGCCGGCGATCTTCCTTATAGGGAAACATTTTGCCTCCGTTCAGGCGGTCGAACTGGCGCCATGCCCAGGACAGGGTATAGGAAAAAACGCCGGTGAGTTTTCCCTGTGTTTTTTCCAGCAGAATTTCGCTCCCATAATTATAACCATTGCCTGCGATCACTTTCTTTTCCCACAGATCGGAGTTGTCAAATATATTCAATACGGTATTGGTGGTAACGATATTCTTCAATTGCTTATAGTACAAGTTTACGTTGAACCGCCAGTCCGGACTCCATTGCCGTTGGTAGGAGAGGCTATAGGAAAAAGCATGTTCCGGTTTAATATTGTCGGTGCTGGGTACCCACAGGTCGGTAGGGAGGTTAATCACAGGCGTGGTCAGTTGATGCACGAACTGCGTCATTTTAGCAAACGATACCTGTACGAATTGCGACTGGGGCAGCTGCCAGCGTACCATGATCCGGGGCTGGGCGCTGGCATAAAAAGATGAAGATTGTATCAATGCCCCGAAATGCAGGCCAGGGCGCACAATCAGCTTATCATTGAATAAACTGAGTTCATCTTCTGCATAGGCCGTTACCTCCGACATGTAATAAATGGGCGCCTTCCGCACTGCGGCTTCTCCTGCGGAAATATTGGTATGATAGGCTGTAGGTGCAAAGTTGTGATAGGTATAGCCCCCACCCAGCGAAATATGTTGCCGGTTACTGACATTATATTCTGTTTCATTTCTTACAGCAATATCGCGGATCCGCGAAACTCCCTTACCCTTTACAAACAGCGAGTCGTTGATCGTAAGCGGGATAATAGAGTTTTGCGTAAAGAGGTTGTAAAACCGGCTGTAGGTAGCGGTGGTATTGGAGAACACCCTGGGATTTACTACCCGGGTCCATTTTACGGCCGCCGTAATATTACTCCAGTCAAAATTATAATCGTCAAATAGCTGTATCACCGGGTTGGTACTCTGGATAAACATCTTATCCTGTCCCTTATAAAAGCTCACATACACCCGGTTTTTATTATTGATAACCTGGTTGAGTTTAAAGTTGACATCATACAGGTAATACCGGCCATAGTCTTTGAGATAAGTTTGCCCGTACAGCGCATCTACCAGGGATCTTCTGACAGACAGCAATACAGCACTCTTATCTTTTACAATAGGTCCTTCCAGTAAGGCGCTGGCGGAAACGGGGCTGGCGGTAACACTGCCATGCCATTCCTTCATATTACCATCTTTGGTGCGGATATCTACCACGGAAGACAGGCGCCCGCCATATCGTGCCGGGAAAGCATCTTTGTAAAGAGAAACGTCTTTTACCGCGTCGCCATTGAAAATAGAAAAGAGGCCGAACAGGTGGCCAGTATGATACAGGGGCACTCCGTCGAGCAGGTAAAGGTTCTGATCTGCTGCGCCGCCCCTGATCAACAGGTTACTGCTGCTTTCCAGGGAACTGCTGGCGCCGGGATATAGCTGCAGCGACTTGAGTACATCTTTTTCACCCAGTAACGCCGGGAAATTGGACACATAACCTACGGGCATATTGATAAACCCCGGCTGGGAGTTGACTTCCTCTTTTTCTCCGTTAACCACCACGGTCTGCAGCATGCTCCTGGTTTCCAGGTGAACGTCCAGCTGCCCCTCGTCGGGAGGCGGCAGATGCTGAAATAGGGGCTTGTAACTGATATGTGAAAATACCACCCCCTGGCAGCTATCCGGTACCTGGAGACTGTAAAAGCCATAAGAGTTGGTCTCCGTACCTTTTTTGGTAACAGGATCATACACAGAAGCGCCGATGATAGCCTCATTACTGTTCGTTTCTTTTACGAAGCCGCTGATGGTGTAATACTGGGTTTGTGAACTTTCCCGGAGCAGGAATATTTTCCCATTCAAGGCCGCGGCCTGTATGCCTGTTCCTTGCAGGATGGTTGTCAATACCGCCCCGGTGGTACGTTCCGTACCGGTCAACTGAACTCTTTTATTGAGATGAAGAAAACTGGAACTATAGGATACACTAACGCCTGTACTTTTCTGGATGTCCTGTATATAAAAAAGGATGGTGCCCTGTTTGGAAGGTGGGGTATAGGGATGTGCAAGGATGTCATTTCCGCCGCTTTGTGCCCGCAATTGATTAACAGGCAGCAACAGCAGAGCGGCACAGCATAGATATAAAAAATGGTTTAATAAGCTACTGGCTAATGACGATAGTGTCGCCTTCCTGTTGGTATTTAAACCCAAGCAATAGTTGTAATTCATGCAAAACATCATCACAGGACTGATGCTGGAACGTTATCGTAGCTTTTTGCTGTGCGGCCGTTTCCCTGTACTTTTCATCAATCCTGATATCTTTTGCGTAAAAATCGGCTAATTGTGGCAATATTTCAAGAAGTGACTGATCATTAAATTGCAAAATCCCCGTTTTCCAGGCAATAAAGTTGGGATTGTTGTTGTTGCGGGCATATAATTGTCCATTTCCCCAGGTCCCTTTTTGGCCGCTGGCCAGCACCAGGGACGCAGTATCGCCGTCCACACCCAGCCTTACACTACCGGATGCTACCACCACTGTTGTGCTGTCCTTCCCGGTTTGTACGGTAAAGGAGGTGCCCAGTACTTCCACAACCGATTGGTTGGGCGTTTTTACCAGGAAGGGGTGGGAGGGATCGCTGGCTATTTCAAAGAAAGCTTCTCCTTCGAGTTCCACAATCCGCTGATCATTATGATAACCATTAATATAACGGATGCGGGCGCCCTGGCGGAGGGTAACCGTAGATTTATCAGGTAATTCCAGGCTTCTTATCCTGCCGTCGTTGGCGGCCAGCTCATGTTTTTTCAAGCCAGACCGGCTTTCCAGCCACCAGGCCCCAACTGTGAGCAAGATTAAAATAGCAGCCGCAGCAGCATATTTAGTATACAGGTATTTTACTTTGGATGTATTGAATTGAATAACCCGGGTGGTCTTTTCCCAGGCAGCTGCAGTATTGTATTGACGGGAGTGTACGGCCGCAGATGGGCTGTCGCCCCAGATTTTGGAGAGAACTTCATATTCTGCCCTGTTTTCAGGCGATTTATCCAGCCATTCCTGTAAAGTTGCTGATTCTGCCTCAGTACATTGACCGGATAACTTCTTAGCTATAAGTTCATGTAGGTAAGTATCTAAATGCTCCATAGTTACAGTGTGCTCTACTTAAATAACGCTCAGGTGTGACGATCCCTCTATAAAGATTAAAATAATTTTAACAAAAAGAAAATGGCAACCGGTAATCCGTATTGCTGCAGGTATTTTCTCAGTAATTTGAGCGCCCGCCCCATATAATTTTCTACAGTTTTGGCGGAAAGTCCCAGCTTAGTGGCTGTTTGCTGATGAGTCATCCCCTGGAGCCGGCAACAAGTAAATACTTCTTTACATTGTGGCGGAAGATTGGCAATAGCTTCGTATATCAGCTGTTCGTAGTACGGCCTGGAATTTTCTACCTCCCTGGCATCCGGATCTTCTGCATGCTCCACTATCCACTCAAATCCTTTATTGCCCGCCTCTTCTGTGGTTTGCCTGCGTAGTACAGAAATGGAATTATTGCGGACAGCCCGGAATAAGTATGCTTTTATATTAGGTATATTTATCAGCTCACGATGTTTTTCCCAAAGCCTGATAAATGTTTCCTGTACTACATCTTCAGCTGCAGCATCATCTTTCAGAAAACTAAATGCGTAGTTACATAAGTCATTATATTGTGAATCGAATAACGCTTTGTAAGCCTGGTAAGAAGGTGATGTAAGCATTTAACCTTCAGATATTTTATATGCGTGAATGATCGCTGCGAAAGTAACTATCTTTTCGAAAACAAACATATTTGCTCCCCTGATTTTTAATTTCACTTTTTTTTAATGAGAGATAGAGGGAATTATTGCTATCTGCGTTATATAGCTAACACCTATGCCTATATGTCTGTAGGAAATTTTTTTTAGTTGTGTTTTAAAACCAGGGTTGCATAGGCGCTTATGCAGCCCTTTTTTACCCATTCCTTATATGATATTACCCTCTCCTGCATGGTGTTTTAAATATTTGCAATCCATTGCATATCGGTAAACCCGGAGCTATTTATCATGAGGGACGTATCGCCGTGGGCGGCATCTTTTCGGATTGGCCACCGCTATACTCCCTTTGAATACAGTCACCAGGTGGTAACGCCCGAAAAACAGGCCCCGCAGGACGATATTCATGTGAGTGTTGATATAACGAATACGGGCCAACGAAAAGATGAAGTAATACAGCTTCCGAAAGGACTTTGTAATGGAATAACAACATGGGATTCATAGATAATAAGGCAGTGGAAGACAATTGTTTTCTGCTGCTTTTTGTATTTTTATACAAAACCATGTACTATGTCCGGAACCTTCTCTAAACTGAAAAATGCCTACCAGCTGCTGAAGCATATCGACCTCGGGATGCTGGCCCGCTTATCAGAAAAAGTTGACCTGCCCAAAGTAATGGAATCGGTAGCGCATATGAATGATCAGCAGTTGCACGGACTGATGAAAATGCTGGGTGGCAGCGCTAAAAAGAAAGAACTCCCGCCCATCGACGGTGACTTTTACGACCTCGGCGGCAGATTGAATGAAGAAGACCGCGCATTACAGCTGAGAGTAAGGGCATTCATGGAGAAGGAAATTCAACCAATCGTTAATGAATACTGGTTGAAAGCAGAATTCCCTTTTGAAATCATTCCCAAATTCCGGGAATTGAATATTTGTGGCGTTACCTACAATGGTTACGGCTGCCCGAACCGCTCTTTCCTGATGGAAGGTATCATTGCCATGGAAATGGCCCGGGTAGATGCCTCGATCGCTACGTTCTTCGGTGTACAAAGTGGACTGGCCATGGGATCTATTTATATGCTGGGCTCTGAAGCGCAGAAACAGGAATGGCTGCCAGCCATGCAGCAGCTGAATATCATTGGCGCTTTTGGTTTAACCGAACCGGAAGTTGGTTCCGCCGCCGCCGGAGGACTCACAACAACGGCTAAACGGAGTGGAGATACCTGGGTACTGAACGGGCAAAAAAAATGGATCGGCAATGCCACCTTTGCGGACGTAATCGTTATCTGGGCCCGTGATGTAGACGATAACCAGGTGAAAGGTTTTTTGCTGAGAAAAGATACGCCCGGTTTCAGCGTAGAGAAAATACATGATAAAATGGCGCTGCGCATTGTACAGAATGGGCTGATAACGCTGAAAGATTGCCGGGTGGCCGAGGCCGACCGGCTCCAGCTCGCCAATTCTTTCAAAGACACCGCCAAAGTACTGCAAATGACTCGTGCCGGCGTGGCCTGGGAGGCAGTGGGCTGCGCCCGTGGCGCCTATGAGAACGCGTTGGCGTATACCCGTACCCGTAAACAGTTTGGAAAACCCATCGCCGCTTTTCAACTGATACAGGGACACCTGGTAGAAATGCTGTCCAACCTTACCGCCATGCAAACCATGGTGTACCGCCTTTCTGAAATACAGGACGAAGGCCACTTACAGGACGAGCATGCTTCCCTGGCGAAGGTGTTCTGTACCCTCCGCACCCGTGATGTAGTAAGCCGTGCCCGGGAAGTGATGGGAGGGAATGGCATTCTCCTGGAATACAATGTGGCCCGCTTTGTAGCCGATGCGGAAGCTATTTACTCCTACGAGGGCACTAAGGAAATCAATTCCCTCATCGTAGGAAGGGCGATTACCGGTTCCAGCGCATTCGTATAAAATATGAATTCTTTTTTATAGCTTAACAGCACAAACCACGTTAATCACGCAATGAACTGCTATTATGAATGTATTTAACCGCCGCAACTTCCTCCGGAATGTTTCGCTGGGAAGTTTGGCTGCTATTAGTATTCCCAACATTGTTACCGCTGCCGTTACTGTTGAAAAAAGTAAAAAGATCGGGCTGAAAAAAGAAGGCATCATCCTTTTTCAGGGCGATTCTATCACAGATGCCGGCCGGAAAAGGGATAAAAATGAGCCCAACAACAGCGCTGCCTTAGGAAGTGGATACGCCCTCATGGCAGCATCAGGCTTGTTGCGCAGGAATGCCGACAAGAACTTGAAAATTTACAACAAGGGCATCAGCGGAAATAAAGTCTTTCAACTGGCGGAACGCTGGGATAACGACTGTTTCGCGATAAAACCCGATGTACTCAGTATCCTCGTAGGAGTGAACGATTATTGGCATACGCTTAATGGTAATTATAAAGGCACCGTTCAAACCTATCGCGACGATTACAATAAACTACTGGATCGTACCAGGCAGCAGTTGCCCGACGTACAGCTGATCATCGGCGAGCCTTTTGCTGTGAAAGGTGTCAGCGCCGTAGATGACAAATGGTACCCGGCTTTCGATGAATACCGCGCCGCAGCGAAGGAAATAGCCGATAAGCACCAGGCCATTTTTATTCCCTACCAGGCTATTTTCGATAAGGCCCTGCAATCGGCTCCCGGCGCCTATTGGACGGGGGATGGAGTACATCCCAGCGTTGCGGGTGCTCAGCTGATGGCGGAAGCTTGGCTGCAATGCATAAAGTAACCGTTTCCCTCTTCCCTGATTTTTAAGATTAAGTACTTCTACTGAATAGTGACAACGGGGTGCAAACTAGCTTTGCACCCATTAACCCCTTATTGTTCACTATTAACACTTAATCATGAAAAAATCATTGCGTGCTCGCCTGGCTGATGTAACATTATTTGCGGTAGCCATCTTAGCGGCACTCTTCTTTTCCCAATGCAGGAAGAAAGATGATCAGCCCAACGGCATCGACAAGTCCTATCTCATCAACAAAAAATGGAGTATTGCATCCGCTACCGTAACGCCTGGCATAGACATAGGACAAGGACCTATAACAGATCTGTTAGCAGTAATGCCGGCCTGCTTCCGGGATAATTTTATCGTGCTGAAAGAAAATGGCACAGGTACAGAAGATGAGGGAGGAGATAAATGCCCGGATGCAGACCAAACCCGCAGCTTTAACTGGAGCATGACCGCAGATGGCGCATTTAGCGGTGAAATGCTGGATAATTTTGAAGGTCATACCAGTGTAGTCAAAAATGACCAGGGTTTCACCCTCACGGCAGTAGGTAAGATCGATGGAGAAAATGTGATAAGAACCGTTGTGATGGCCTACAAAGCTATTTAATACACTACCTGATTCAATAAGCAAGGATGATACCTTTCAGGATCTGCATATATCCTGTCGGTTAGATTGGACCACGCAGCCTCCCTTTTGGGAGGCTGCTCTTTTATCTGCCCTTTACATTTATTACATTTGTTGCATCACATGAATTTCCACTTATGAAACAAACAGGTATCTTATTAACAATGATGTTAGGATTGAACATGACGATCAGCGCTCAGCAACAAACCATTCATCTATGGCCGGGAAAAGTTCCCGGTGAAACTGCGGCAAAGCATGCAGCAGTGGTAACGCCCGACGGCAGCAATAACATAAAACGGCTGACAGATGTGACCGACCCTGTATTGGAAGTGTTTCCGGCTCCCGCAGGCAATAGCAATGGCGTCGGGGTAATTATCAATCCCGGTGGAGGTTACGGGATATTGGCTATTGACCTGGAAGGCGATGAAATTGCGGCCTGGCTTAACAAGCTGGGATATACAGCATTTGTATTACAATACAGGGTACCTAAAAAACAAGCGGGTGCCCTGCAGGACGCACAACGGGCTATCCGCCTGGTACGCAGCCGCGCAGCTGAATGGGGCCTGCAGCCCGATAAAATAGGCATGATGGGCTTTTCTGCCGGCGGTAGCCTCACGGCCCGTGCCGCTACCCGCTATAACGTGAATGCCTATACGGCCATCGATAAAGCAGATAGCTTATCTGCCCGGCCGGCATTCGGTATCCTGGTATATCCTGCTTATCTTGATCAGGGTACAAACAGGACGCTTACGCCTGAACTGACCGTGAATGAACAAACACCTCCCATGTTTCTTTTTGCTACCGCCGATGATTTCTACGGCAACAGCGCCCTGGTAATGGCCGGCGCCCTCCGCGATGCGAAAGTGCCCGTGGAATTGCACTTTTATGCCAAAGGTGGCCATGGATACGGACTGCGCAGCGGCAATCCTGCAGCAGATGCCTGGCCCACACTCCTGGAACAATGGCTAAAAACTACCGTGAAATAATTATCACAAGGCAGGACGGACGTTGGGAGTAAATAATTCTCTACATTTGAGCGACTATAAAACCTGTTACTATGGGAATTTTTGATAAACTCAGGAATGAATTTATTGACATTATTGAGTGGACAGACCCGTCCACAGACACCATTGTGTGGAAGTTTCCCCGCTACCAGAATGAAATAAAAATGAATGCGAAGCTCACCGTGCGGGAATCTCAGGTGGCCGTTTTTATGAATGAAGGTAAAATTGCCGACGTATTCCAACCCGGTATGTACACACTGACTACACAAAATATGCCTATACTCACCACCTTACAGGGATGGAAGTATGGCTTTAATAGCCCGTTTAAGGCAGACGTATTCTTCGTGAGCACGCGGCAGTTTACCAACCAGAAATGGGGTACTAAAAACCCGGTGATGCTGCGCGATGCGGAATTCGGACCGGTAAGACTCCGGGCTTTCGGTAGTTATGCTTTCCGTGTAAAAGACGCCGGCGCTTTCCTGAAAGAAGTGGCCGCTACCAACCCGGAGTTCACCGTAGAAGGGATCAACGAGCAACTGCGTAACCTGGCGGTATCCCGTGGGATGGAAGCCATCGCGGAAGCAAAGATTCCCGTACTGGACCTGGCCGCCAACTATGAAGAAGTATCTTCACAGATCACCGGAAAAATCGGTGCCGAATTCAATGAGCTGGGCCTGGAATTAACCAAATTCCTCATCGAAAATATTTCCCTGCCACCGGAAGTGGAAACCGCGCTCGACAAACGCAGCAGCATGGGCATTGTAGGTAACCTCGGTGCCTATGCACAGTTCCAGGCGGCCAATGCTATGGAAAAAGCGGCAGAAAATCCCAATGGCGGCGGGCTTGCAGCAGCAGGACTGGGCGCCGGTATGGGCGCCGCCATGATGGGACAGGTAGGGAATGTCTTCCAAAACAATAACCAACCCGCCAACACTGGTGCAGGTACGCCTCCGCCATTGCCGGGCGCCACTCCCTTCTACGTAGCCGTTGAAGGAAAACAAAGCGGCCCTTTTGATATGGAACAGCTCCGCCAGCTGGCAGCAGCAGGCAACCTGAACGCCCAAACCCTGGTGTGGAAAACCGGTATGGCTGCCTGGTCGGCCGCAGCTACTGTGCCCGAACTGGCGCCGGTATTAGCTACCATTCCGCCACCATTACCCTAACAATCATGGTAACGGCTGTTGATCCCTGCATCGGCTCAACAGCCGTTACCCAAAATATTCCTATGTCTTTCGAGGAAAAAACAAGTGAAACAGTCAACTCGCTGAAATGCCAGAACTGTGGAGCCATCCTGCATTATGCTCCCGGTACCAACAGCCTGGTATGTGAATACTGCGGCACTGTAAATGAAATTGAACAGGAAACCGTTACCACCGCCGTCCACGCGATAGACTATGCTACCTTTATCGCGGAACAGCAAAATCATACCGAAACCACCCAACAAGCGGTGGTCGTAAAATGTAAAAGCTGTGGCGCTTCTACAACTATGCTTCCCAATGTAACTGCCGACGCCTGCCCGTTTTGCGCCTCTCCGCTGGTGGTAGATACAACGCAGACAACGGCTATTCTCCAGCCACATTATGTACTGCCCTTCGTGGTAAAAGATAATGAAGCCCTGCAACACTTCCGCACCTGGATGAGTAAGCTCTGGTTCGCCCCTTCCGACCTGGTGAAGAAAGTAAAGGATGGCTCTTCTCAGCAACTGAAAGGCATATACATCCCGCACTGGAGCTACGATACCGATACGGTTACCGATTACGCAGGACAAAGAGGAGAGTACTATTACACCACCGAAACTTACACAGAAGAGGTAAATGGTAAAACGGAAACCCGCACCCGGCAGGTGCGTCATACTGCCTGGTACCCTGCTTCCGGTAGGGTGAGCAACGATTTCCGGGATGTACTGGTATCTGCCAGTCCCTCGTTGCCACTTAAAATGGCGCAGATACTGGAACCCTGGCTGCTCGACCAGTTGAAGCAATACGATGGGCGGTACCTGAGCGGATTTCGCGCAGAAATATATCAAACCAATGCCGAACAGGCCCTGGTGGTTGCTAAGAAGAGAATGGACCCGGTAATACGAGACGAAATTTGCAGTGACATTGGTGGTGATGAACAAAGCATCGACCGTTATGAGGTAGATTATAATAACCTGGGAATTAAATACCTGTTGCTGCCTGTCTGGATCAGTGCGTACCGCTACAACGGAAAACTTTATCATTTCGTGGTAAATGCCTGCACAGGAGAAGTAACGGGCGACAGACCTTACAGCTGGATCAAGATTGTGGGGCTTATCCTCCTGATCATTGTTATCATTACGACTATCTACTTCGTTAGTCAATCGAAATAATTAATACCAGCACCACCGGCAAATGGTGTTTTCCTTATCGCTGTTAATAGAGAACGCAGCAGTAAGGGAAACACCATTTTTTTCGCGCTCTGGGGAAAACAATCTACAAATACTATCACATGCCCTGCAGCTCGCTGAGTCCGGGAAACGCTTTATAGTAGCGCATATGGAGCAAGAGGGCGTAATCCGGGTCCCGTTTTTGTAAAATCAATGCTATACAGGCACACCTATTACGAACCCAAAATATTACGTCATGAAGAAACTAATGTTAGTATCAACTATAGCCCTGGCTGCATGGATGACGCAGTCCTGTGGCAATAGCACCAACAGGAATCCGCAATCGGAAAAACCGGTCGACAGCGCCAAGGACCTCAATGAAATCGCTAAACCGGTAGATGAAAATTCTTCAAAGTTTGCAGTGGATGCTGCTAATGGCGGTATGATGGAAGTAGCCATGGGAAAACTGGCACAGGAAAAAGCATCTAATGCAAGAGTCAAAGCGTTTGGCGCTATGATGGTAACCGACCATACCAAGGCAGGAGATCAGCTGAAAGAACTGGCAGGAAAGAAAAATATTGCATTACCTGCTGAACTATCTACCCAGGAAAAAAATCATCTGGATGATCTGGGTAAAAAGAGCGGGAAAGATTTTGATAAATCTTACATCGACATGATGGTAGATGACCACGATAAGGATGTAAAAGAGTTTGAAAAAGCCTCCAGCGATCTGACAGATCCGGATCTTAAAACATGGGCAACAAGCACGTTGCCAACTTTGAAAGTGCACCAGGATTCTGCCAGAGTCATCCAGAAAGCATTAAAATAATCAATAAGCAAGTTGTGAGTCCAGAGAATAGCAAAAGAGCTTCAGGGATCCATTCCCTGGAGCTTTGCTTTTTTATTGAGGCAGCTTAGCCTGGATAGCGCCGTATACCCAGGTGCCGGCAATGGCACTCACTAATGTGACCGCCACTACGCTAAATCCCATTCCTATCTGGGCGAAGAGCGGCCCCGGACAGGCGCCGGTGATAGCCCATCCCAGTCCGAAGATCAATCCCCCGTATATTTGCCCCTTGCTGAACTTTTTGGGCGCCACTACAATTGGATCACCTGAGAGCGTTTTGATATGAAAGCGTTTAATCAACTGTAAGGAGATGATGCCGGTCACCACCGCCGTGCCAATCACCCCATACATATGAAAAGACGTGAGCTGAAACATTTCCTGTATCCGGAACCAGCTGATCACCTGGGCTTTTACCAGTACAATGCCGAAGAAAACGCCTGCCAACAGGTACTTAACATTTTTCATTTTAGTGAAGCCATTTAAAAATAAGGGGAATAAAGAGATTTGCGCTGGCAAACCCGCCAGCCATAAAACAGACCGTGGCCACCAGCGAAGGCCATTGCAGGTTGGACAATCCCATAATGGAATGCCCCGAGGTACAACCTCCGGCGTACCGGGTGCCAAAGCCTATCATGAAACCGCCTATCACGAAGAAAATAAGTCCCTTCCAGGTAAACAGCTGCTGCCAGCTGAATATTTCAGGCGGTAATAACGCGCGGTAGTCGTGTATACCATAACTGGCCAAACGCTCCCGGGTAGCCGCTGCTACCTGGGTGTCTTGTCCATCCTGCAGGTAATGCCCGGCGATAAATGCCCCCAGCAGGATGCCTGCTGCGAAGAAAAGATTCCACGACTCTTTCTTCCAGTCGTATTTAAAGAAGGTGATATTGGCCGGAAAACACGCGGCGCAGATATGTCGTAGGGAAGAAGAGATGCCAAACACTTTGTTCCCCAATATCAGCAGCACCGGTACCGTAAGCCCGATCAGCAATCCCGACACCGACCAGTGCCAGGGCTGTTGAATAAACTTTAATAGTTGCATAACAGGTATTTGTTAGATATTAATCAGACAACTGTTACAACAGGTCGTTGTACTCAGGGTGTCTTTTCATATAGGCGTTTACGTAAGGGCATAATGGCTTCACTTTCAGGTGCTGTTCCCTGGCATATTCCAGTACATACTTCGCCAGCTGGCCGGCTATGCCCCGGCCTTCCAGTTCCTGTGGTACTTCTGTATGTATGTAGGCAATGCCGCCGGGAAACAGTTTATAGGCAATCAGCGCTGTATGACCTTCTACCACGGTTTCAAACTGTTGTTTCGCTGTATTATTGGTAATCGTAAGTTCCATACTATCATTAAGATTTATCAGAGAAATTAATTTTGGTATGCGTGCCGTCGCAATAAGGCTTATTGGAAGAACCGCCACAGCGGCAGAAAGCAGTAACTTTATTTTTATGCGTTTCTTTACCACTGGCATCCTTTACCACGATATTACCATATACCAGCAGCGGACCATTAGGCATAGGTTCTACAATGCTTTCGGCAGTAATATCGGGGGCGGTACCTCCCTCCGCCGCTATATCGGCATTCATATAAAATGTAAGGGCGCCGGAAGGGCATTGCTTCACCTGCGATACAATCTTTTCTGTGGAAGCGCCTTCCGCATTGATCCAGGGCTTTTGATGCGGATTAAATACGTCAGGCAGCCCATGAAAACACATCTCCGAATGTATACAAACATTCGGTTTCCATACAATGGTTACTTCCCCGTTGGTGTAATGTTTGGTAATATCTTTCATCTCTTTAAACTGCTTTTGTATTGATAACAATAGGATTGCTCAGCACTTTGTGAACAGGGCAGGAGTGCGCTATCTGCAGCAGGCGGGCATGCTGTTCCTCGCTGAGGTTTCCCGTAAAATGAATTTCCATATCAATGACGGTGGTAAGTGAATTAGGCTTTGCCGCACTGTTGTAGCGCAGTTCCACGGCTATATGTTCTACCGGCCATTTTTTCCTGTTGGCATACATCTTTAAGGTAATCGCTGTGCAGGCGCCCAAACTGCTTAATAATAACTCCCCGGGTTGTGGGCCAGTGTCGCCGCCACCCACGTCTTCAGGTTCATCTCCCAGCCAGCGGTGCCCCCGGGTATCGATGGTGACCTGGTAAGGCTGTCCGGATAAACTTACACTAACTTCCTGATCCATATTTTATTGTTGATAATTGTCTTTAAGCCCTGCTGCCGTTAACGGTGTGTTTTGTTGTAGCTGGTGATGTTCATACTATCCCAGTGTAATCAGTTTTTTTACAATCTCTTCCCGCTGCGGTTCAAATTGGTCCGGTAACATCAGGTGCGTACCCAGCTCGGCTATCGGCTCATCCACCGCAAATCCCGGGGTGTCGGTGGCCAGTTCAAACAGCACGCCTCCCGGCTCCCGGAAATATACGGAGCGGAAATATTTACGATCCAGCTGCTCTGTTGGATGCAGGCCACGGTCTTCCAGGAGCTGCCGGTAATGTAATTGCATGGCATCGTCTTTCATCCGGAATGCGATGTGGTGTATACTGCCCCCGGCTACATGGCCACGTGGTTCGCCCTTGGCTTCCACCAGGTCTATAAAGTTGGCAGTATCGCCAGCTGGACTGGCAAAACGATAGCGGTTGGCATGATGCTTTACCAGCTGGTAACCAAAAACGGATACCAGTATATCAGAGGTAGCCTGTACGTCCTCCAGTGTCAGCGTTACATGGTGAAATCCACGCGTAGCATGTTCTTCAGGTACTTCCGGCGTAACCCAGGGAACGCGGGAATCGGGTAGGTCCGGTACCGTTAGTTCTATCTTCAGCCCATCGGGATCCAGGAAAGTCAGATATATTTCGCCGAATTTGGAAGAAGGCTTATTATAAATAATATTCTCTTTTTCGAATCGCTTTAACCAGAAATCAATACTGCCTTCCGGGATGGAGTAACCTATTTCAGTGGCCATATGTGTGCCTCTGCGGCCGGCCATAATATCTTCCCAGGGGAAAAAGGTGAGTATGGTGCCAGGAGTGCCGGTTTCATCCCCGTAGTAAAAATGGTAGGTATGTGGGTCGTCAAAGTTTACCGTCTTTTTTACAAATCGCAACCCCATGACGCGGGTGTAAAAATCATAATTTTTCTTAGCATTGCCGGATATCGCGGTAATATGGTGTAACCCAGTGATAGCTTGTTCGTTCATAACACCTCCTTTTAAGCAGGAGTGGTTAGCTGCAGGTAGTAGCTATCCGCAACTAACCACTTCCTTCTATTTTTTAATTAATTGCACTTCTCCGTAGAGCTTCACATCGTCGCCGACCAACACGCCACCGGTTTCTGTGGCAGCATTCCAGGTAAGGCCAAAATCTTTACGGTTGATTTTACCGTTAATAGTAAATCCTGCTTTGGTATTGCCCCAGGGGTCTTTTACCACGCCGCCGAATTCAACGTCCAGCTTTACATTCTTGGTTACATTGCGGATGGTCAGATCGCCCCATAACTCGTAGGAGCCATCATTGTCCACGTTTTCATACTTCGTGGTTACAAACGTAATATCCCGGAAAGTATTTACATCAAAGAAGTCAGGCGAACGGAGGTGCTTGTCCCGGTCATCACTGCCCGTAGTGATGGAGTCTACATCTACTTTCACCGTTACTTTTGCCGTCATAAAGTCTTCTCCCTCCGTTTCGGCATCTACCGTGAAATTGTGAAACTTACCATTGATATTGGTAATCATCAGGTGACGGATTTTAAATCCGAGTTCACTGTGGGTTAGGTCTAACGTCCATTGTTGCTTTGCCATAAGTAAATGTAGTTTTATAATGAATCAATGATATTTTTAGCTGCGAAAACCGCTGCAGGACTATATTTTAACAAGAACTGAAAATTATTGTTCAATTTTTTGTAACACAAATATCGGTTGATAATCTTTGGGAGCAAATGGATCAAATACGGTAAATGATGTACTATTTATCGTTGTTGTTAAAGGTAATGATTTTAACCGTAACTCATTTATTATCAAATTATGTATAATTTTTTTCAAATACTTCAAACCTTATTCATGAAAATTTAGTAGTAACAATCCATATATTTGCCAACGGATGTACGCAATTGTAGATATTGAAACAACAGGTGGCCATGCCAGTGCCAATGGAATTACGGAAATTGCTGTATTCCTGTTCGATGGCAAGGAAATTACGCAGCATTACCAAACCCTGGTAAACCCCGGTATACCCATTCCTTATTATATTGAATCCCTGACAGGGATCACCAATGAAATGGTGGCGGAAGCACCTCCCTTTGAAGCGATTGCGCCGATGCTGTTCGATTTGTTGAAAGACCGCATCTTTGTGGCACACAACGTCAACTTCGACTATTCTTTTATTAAGCATCAACTGAACACCGCCGGTTTTGACCTGCAAACGAAAAAACTTTGTACGGTTCGACTGGGCCGCAAAATCTTCCCCGGCCTGGCATCCTATAGCCTGGGTAATATCTGCCGGCATTTCAGTATCCCCATACATGGCCGTCATCGCGCCGGTGGCGATGCGGAGGCTACGGCTAAACTCTTCGGCCTGTTGCTGGCTAATGATAAAGAGAAGGTGATTGCTGCCGCGCTGAAGGTGGGTTCAAAAGAACAGTTCCTGCCACCAAACCTGCCACCAGAACAGGTAAAGTCGTTGCCCGACCGCCCTGGCGTATACTATTTCCACGACCAGAAGGGGAAAGTGGTATATGTAGGCAAGGCGAAAGACCTCAAGAAGCGTGTTAACAGCCACTTTACGGGGCATAGTACCAGTCGCCAGCGACAAAACTTCCTCCGCACTATTTATAGCATTACCCACCAGGAAACGGCTACAGACCTGATGGCCTGCATCCTGGAGTCGGTCGAGATAAAACGGCTTTGGCCCATTTATAACTCCGCCCAGAAGCGGGTGGAGTTCCGCTATGGCTTTTACCTGTTTGAAGACCAGCACGGCTACCTGAGGCTGGCCATAGAAAAGAAACGGAAGTATACCCACCCCATACACAGCTTTAATTTACTGATAGATGGACATCGCCTGCTACGCTCGCTGATAAAGGAGTTCGGGTTATGCCCCAAATTGTGTTTTCTCCAGAAAGGTACCGGCACCTGTGCCGGTATTGCCGCCGCTACCTGTAAAGGGGCTTGCGAAAAAGCCGAAGCGCCGGCAGCTTATAATGAACGGGTGAAGGCCGCCATCGCTTTCCTGCAGGAGCAACAACCTTCGGTTACCATCATCGATAAGGGACGCAGCAGTAACGAAAAGAGCTGTATCCTGATGGAGCGGGGACGGTTTTACGGAATGGGCTATATACCCGCAGAAGTAGACATGTCTGATGTGGAACAGTTCAAAACCTACCTGACCCCCTATGCGGAAAATGAAGTCATCATAGGCCTGCTACGGCCGTACGCCAGCAATAGCCGGCAACTTACCACCTCGTAAGTAAGGATAAATACCTATTTTTTGAGACGCTAAGAAAAAAAAAGCACAATAACGAAAAATAAAGTGATTCGTGATTACTTTTGCAACTCCTAATCACAGATTTCATATTTAATTTTTTTATTCATGTTAGAGTCAAGTTTCAAATTGCCAGGTCAAACTGCCTTTTACAAAGGAAAAGTACGTGATGTTTACACGATTGAAGACAGGCTGATGGTAATGGTGGTGAGTGATCGTATCTCTGCATTTGATGTGGTATTACCTCGTCCGATTCCTTACAAGGGGCAAGTATTGAACCAGGTAGCGGCTATTATGCTGGATGCAACCAAAGACATCGTTCCCAACTGGGTAAAATCATCTCCGTTACCAAACGTAACGATTGGTTTGAAATGCGAAACTTTCCCTGTAGAAATGGTTGTGCGCGGTAACCTTACCGGCCATGCCTGGAGAACCTACAAAACCGGTCAGCGTACCCTCTGCGGCGTTACCATGCCGGAAGGGCTGAAGGAAAATGATTTCTTCCCCACACCCATTATCACGCCTACTACCAAAGCACATGAAGGTCACGATGAGGATATCTCCCGCGAAGAGATCATTGCACAGGGCCTGGTAAGTAAAGAGGACTACGAACAACTGGAAAAATATACCCTCGCCTTATTTGAAAGAGGTAAGGAAATGGCGGCTAAACGTGGACTGATCCTCGTAGATACCAAATACGAATTCGGTAAAATCGGCGATACTATCTATGTGATCGACGAAATCCATACCCCTGATTCTTCCCGCTATTTCTATGCAGAAGGCTATGAAGAAAACCAGAAAAACGGTGCTCAGCAAAAACAACTCAGCAAGGAGTTTGTACGTGAATGGTTGATGGCAAATGGTTTCCAGGGTAAAGATGGTCAACAGGTACCTGAAATGACAGATGAATTCGTAAACAGCGTTAGTGAGCGTTACATTGAGCTGTTTGAAAATATTACCGGTCAGAAATTTGTGAAAGAAGACGTTGCGGCTGCGGATGCAGAATCCACTATCATAGCTGCACTGAAAAGTTTATAATCATGATAATCGCTCCGGTAGCTGCCGGAGCGATTACTTATCCTTGTGCACATGAAAATACAATTACTCGCTGCGGCAATTTGTTTGTTAAATTTTACCGCATGTAACCACGCTTCCAGGTCCCCTAAAGAATTAAGCAGTGCTGAAGTGCTGGAAATAGCAGGAAAGGCGCCCGGCATGAATGCGGGCAATGGCAAGTATACGGTGAAAGCTCCCGCGGGCTGGTCTACCAAAGATACCGTAATGAGCCGCATTGAATATACTTTCATGATGGCGCCCCTGGAACCAGGCAATGATTTCCAGGCCAACGTTAACATTGTTTCCCAGGAATTGAAAGCTGGTTTTACGCTCGACAAATACATGACCACCACGCAAAAGGAAATGGAAACGTTTTTCAGCGACTATAAAAAACTCGCCGAAGGCGAACGTACCGTTACGGATGTAGCAGCCAAATGGATGAAATGTCAGTATGCCCACCGCGAATCCGGTACCATGCTCAATGGACAGGTGACAATACTCGTGAAAAATAATATCGCCTACGCTATTACACTCACCACGCTTGCAAACGAAATGGAAAAGTATACGCCTGCCCTGGAGGAAATACTGACGTCGTTTAACGCAAAGTAATCAGGTAAAAGCATAAGCAAAAAGCACAAAGCTGCTGTCGTTCACGACAATAGCTTTGTGCTTTTTGCTTTCGGCTCTTTGTAGTACTTTTACTTTCAAATCATTCACCATTGAAACACCTGGCAGCACTTAATAAATATTTTCTTTCCAATAAATGGCGCCTGATCCTTGGATTGTTGTTTACAGCCATCTCCATCGTGTTCAGTATTTTTCAACCGATCATGGTACGGCAGATTTTTGATTTGCTGTCGCATAATATCGATGAATACCGCCTCCTGAGCGATACTTCGCTGAAAGGATTTTTCCGGTCCGATTTTACACACGTACTGGCTTTTTATGGCATAAGCATCCTGATATTTGCCCTGCTCAGCGGGTTCTTTCTCTTCCTGCAGCGGCAAACACTCATCGTGATGAGCCGGCATATTGAATACGACCTGAAAAATGAAATCTATCAGCATTACCAGCGCCTGGACCTGAACTTCTTCAAGATGCACAGAACCGGCGACCTGATGAGCCGTATTACAGAAGACGTATCACGGGTACGCATGTACGTAGGACCGGCTATTATGTATGCTTCCCGCACCCTGTTTCTCATTATTATTATTGTGTACCTGATGCTCCAGGTAAACCCGCTGCTAACGCTGTATACCTTGTCGCCATTGCCTTTGCTGGCATTAACTATTTACTATGTGAACCGGATTATTCATCGTAAAAGCGAAAAAATCCAGGCACAGTTGTCTAATATCACCTCTATTGCGCAGGAGTCTTACTCTGGTATACGGGTCATAAAATCCTATATCCAGGAAGATGCCAGCGCACAACATTTTGAAGATGCCAGCGAAGCCTATAAAAACAGCTCTATCAGCCTGGCCAAAACAGATGCACTGTTTCAGCCCACCATGGCACTCATGATAGGACTGAGCGTAATATTGACCATCTTTATCGGTGGTATACAGGTGATTGATGGAAATATTACCGTAGGTAATCTCGCGGAGTTTGTGATTTACGTAAATATGCTGATGTTTCCCTTCTTTTCTATTGGTATGGTAGCATCTATGATACAGCGTGCGGCGGCATCACAACAACGTATAAACGAATTCCTGCAGATTGAACCGGTTATTAAAGATGCACCGGGCGCGCAGGCAGCTATGCTGAAAGGAGAGGTACGGTTGGAGAATGTATCCTTTACTTATCCGCATACCGGCATTACTGCCCTGAAGGATTTTAACCTGCATATTAAGCCCGGCCAAAAGGTAGCCATCATCGGTAGAACAGGCTCTGGCAAGAGTACGCTGGCACAATTGCTCATCCGCATGTACGATCCCCAGCAGGGAAAGGTATTATTGGATCAACAGGATATTCGTACCATTCAACTGGGTAGTCTGCGCGGGCAGATCAGCTATGTTCCACAGGACGTATTCTTGTTTTCGGATACCGTAGCCAATAACATTCGTTTTGGCGATCCAACCGCCTCCCTGGAAACGGTGCAAACGGCCGCCCGGCAAGCTTCTGTAGAAAAAGACATCTTCGGTTTTAATGAAGGTTTTGAAACAGAAATAGGAGAGCGGGGTGTTACCCTCAGCGGTGGGCAAAAACAACGCATTTCCATCGCCCGGGCGCTCATCAAAGATCCTAATATCCTCATCTTCGACGACTGCCTGTCGGCGGTAGACGCCCGCACCGAGAAAGAAATCATTGGTAACCTCTACGCCTATCTGCAGCATAAGACAGCCATTATCATTACCCATCGCATCTTTGCGTTGTTTGAGTTCGATAAAATCATCGTATTGGATGAAGGAAAGATTGTAGAAGAAGGAACGCATGATGATTTATTATCATTGAATGGATACTACGCAGAATTGTATACTCGTCAGCAAACAGGAGAGGAGGAAAACGTAACTGAATAACAATCATGAGCTTGTATACCCTTTGTGGAAGCCGGTTACAAGCCGGTTTTATGATTTTTCAAAATCATTTAAAAATATTTTGATATTTGTAAAACAATAGTATATTTGTCTCTTATTGTAACAGGATTTGATTCGTTAACACTTAAATCTATCAACTGTGGCGTACGACAACAACAATCAACAGGAAAGAAACAATGATAGCATCTTTTCTAAACGATTGAAAGCGGGCAAAAGAAGAACGTACTTCTTTGATGTAAAGACCACTCGGGGAAACGACTATTTTCTTACTATCACAGAAAGTAAGAAACGTTTTAATGACAATGGTTATGACAGGCATAAAGTATTCCTGTACAAGGAAGACTTTAACAAGTTCCTGAATGCATTGACCGAAACCATCAACTATGTAAAAACTGAGTTGATGCCTGATTTCGACTTTGATGCCTACAACCATGATTATGTGCAGGAAGAACAGGACGAAGCAGAGGCAGAAGGAGCTGAAGTGCGTACTTCGGTAGAAGCTGTTGCCGCACCTGTTGAGGCGTCTGTTGCCGCCCCGGCTTCACATAGCTCAGATGAGGTAGACAAATGGTAAGATTTTTTACTTAAAATAATTGTCAACCCCCGGATTTCTCCGGGGGTTTTTTATTGCCCGAAGGAATAAAAAAATGGGGAAGAAATAGATTCCTTCCCCATTGCTTTATATGATCGTATTGTTAACCTTTCATCTGTTTCCAGGCGTTGATCAGCCCATTGGTACTGGCATCATGATTCAGTATTGTATCATTGTTTTCCAGCTCCGGCAATATCTTGCTGGCTAATTGTTTACCCAATTCCACTCCCCACTGATCGAAGCTATAGATATTCCAGATTACTCCCTGCACGAAGATCTTATGTTCGTATAGGGCTGTCAGTGAGCCCAGGGAACGGGGTGTAATCTTCTTCAACAGGAAAGAGTTGGTAGGACGGTTGCCACTGAATATCTTGGAAGGTAATATCTTGGCTATTTCTTCAGCAGACGCACCTGCTTTCTCCAGCTCAGCGCTTACTTCTGCTGCTGTTTTACCGTTCATCAGCGCCTCCGTTTGGGCAAAGAAGTTAGATAACAATTTCACGTGATGGTCGCCGATAGGATTATGACTGATCGCCGGTGCGATAAAATCGCAGGGGATCAGCTTCGTACCCTGGTGAATGAGCTGATAGAAGGCATGCTGTCCGTTAGTACCTGGCTCGCCCCAAACAATAGGACCGGTTTGGTAACTAACGTTGTTGCCTGTACGATCAGCGGTTTTACCATTGCTCTCCATATTGCCCTGCTGGAAATAGGCCGCGAAGCGGTGCATGTATTGATCATAAGGGAGAATGGCTTCAGTAGCACTGCCGAAGAAGTTGCCGTACCATAAACCAATCAGCGCCATGATCACCGGGATATTTTTTTCCAGCGGCGTCTGGGTGAAATGATTGTCTACCGCATGTGCGCCATCGAGCAGTTCGGTGAAGTTTTCAAAACCGATGGTCAGCGCAATAGACAAGCCAATAGCAGACCATAAGGAGTAGCGGCCGCCAACCCAGTCCCAGAATTCAAACATATTATTGGGATCGATGCCAAAAGCAGTGACTGCTTTTTCATTGGTAGATAACGCCGCAAAATGTTTGGCTACAAATTTTTCGTCCTTTGCATGTTCCAGGAACCAGGCGCGCGCCGTGAGAGCGTTGGTCATGGTTTCCTGTGTGGTAAACGTTTTGGACGCAATAAGGAACAGGGTTTCATCGGGCGTAATTTTTTTCAGTGTTTCCGCGATATGCGTTCCGTCTACGTTAGACACGAAATACGGCTGTATGCCAGGTCTCCAGTAAGGCTTCAGCGCTTCAGTAACCATGACCGGGCCGAGGTCGGAGCCACCGATACCAATGTTAACGATATAGCGTATAGGCTTGCCGGTATATCCTTTCCACTCACCGGAATGTATTTGCCGGCAGATATGATCCATCTTATTTAATACGGCTTTCACATCGGGCATGACGTCGCGGCCATCCAGCATAACCGGTTTGTTGGATGTATTACGCAGCGCTGTATGTAACACAGCACGGTTTTCCGTTACGTTGATCTTCTCCGCACTGAACATCGCCTTGATAGCATCCGGCACTTTGCATTCTGCCGCCAGGCTCAATAACAGGTTACGGGTATCTTCCGTTATAATATTTTTCGAATAGTCGAAAAGGATGTCTTCAAACTGCAGCGAAAATGCACTGAAGCGTTCTTTGTCTTCCATAAACAAGGTACGCATATGTACCTGCTTCATGTCTTCAGCGTGTTTCTTTAGTGCCTCCCACGACTTGGTGGTAGTTGGATTGGTAGATGGAAACATAATGTTGTTTATTAAATGCGCATCAAAAATAATCTTTTCATATCAGGATTTCTGTTTCCTGTATAATTGCCAGGAAATTGTGACCGCGATAACGCCTATGGCTATAATACAGGTGTGTATGATGGCGTTTTCCTCCATGACATCTACCGTTCTTCTTTTTAGCAGGATACCATAAAATGCCCAAACACTAACAAGCGCATATACGATATTGTTGCGAAACAGGATCATGGCGATCGTCAACAGGGTACCAATGGCTATCATCACAATAGTGCGGATTACCTGCGTATGCAGACTGCCTTCCCAGCCGGCATAAGACAAGAAAGCGGCGATATTGGCAATGGCGGCAATAACGATCCAGCCCAGGTAAAGACTAAACGGAAAATGAATGAATACCCGTTCGGCGAGGGAAGCAGGGGCAGTAGCGATACCAAAATTGAAGTGTATGACAGCCAGAGATAACAGTAATATCAACATAATCACTAGGCTCACCGGTATCAGTTGATAATGCCAGGCAAAGAGCCAGCAGGCATTACATACCGAAGAGATCAGGAACCAGTCCTTCATACGCCGCATTAAACGCGATAGGCCTTCCGGTTGTTTATTGGAAAACGCCAGCCACAATTGATAAATGATAAAGCCCAGCAACGACAGATAAATAACTCCCCATATGAAAAACGTAATATGTGCCGGCACAAACAGGCTGGGATATGCTGCTGAAACCTGCCCGGTGGTATTGCCGTTAATAGGAAGTAACAACGCCAGCACATTGACTGTGATCATGATAATGTAACCAAGCGTGTTAAATATAGACCTGTTCTTGAAGTGAAGGGTTTCATGGCGCACCATAATGAATAATCACTTTTTATAATATTAGCGATATGGCTACCGTGTTGCAACACAAATATTATGCTAGACTGGAGAATCAAAACAAACTATTCCGACATTAGCTTATATCTCTATTTTTACATACATTTGCCAGCTATGACAGCTGAGCAACTAAAAGCTATGAGGGACCGTTTATATGTCCTGGGAGGTTTTCTTTAACGTACCTGACCGATTAGCAAAAATAGAAAACGACAAACAACTAAGCCTGGCGCCCGGTTTCTGGGACGACAACGTCAGAGCAACTTCGATTCTGAAGGAAATTAAGGTAAACAAATATTGGGTTGACCTTTATGATCAGGTAAACGCAGCTATCGACGATAGTGCTGTGTTGAATGATTTTTTCAAGGAAGGAGAAGCATCCGAAGAGGAAGTGGAACAAGCATACAGCGATGCATTAACAGCGTTGGACGACCTGGAATTTAAGTCGACCTTAAACCAACCGGAAGACGAAATGCCCGCAGTGCTCACCATCAACTCCGGTGCAGGCGGCACGGAAAGCCAAGATTGGGCCGAAATGCTGCTGCGTATGTACCGCATGTATGGAGAAAAACAAGGCTGGAAAGTATCAGAAATTGATACCCAGTATGGCGACGGCGCCGGTATCAAATCCGCTACCCTGGAATTTGATGGTGACTTTGCCTACGGCCACCTGAAAGCAGAAAGCGGAGTACACCGCCTGGTACGCATTTCCCCGTTTGACTCCAACGCCCGCAGGCATACCTCTTTCGCTTCCGTATACGTGTACCCGTTAGTAGATAATACCATCGAGATCGCCGTTAACCCGGCCGACCTGGAATGGGAATTCTATCGCTCCGGTGGTAAAGGTGGACAGAACGTAAACAAGGTGGAAACCGCCGTACGTTTGAAACACATTCCATCAGGCATCATTATCGAATGCCAGCAGGCGCGTACACAAGGGGAGAACCGCGAAAAAGCCCTCACCATGCTGAAATCACGCCTGTATGAAGAGGAAATCCGCAAAAGAGAAGAGCTGAAAAATGCAGCCAACGCCAACAAACGTAAAATTGAATGGGGCTCCCAGATCAGATCATACGTATTCCATCCGTATAAAATGATCAAAGACCACCGTACCGACTACGAAGTTGGAAACGTAGGCCCTGTAATGGACGGCGAACTAAACGGATTTATCAAGGCATACCTCATGATGCAGAAGGAAGAGGACAATAATTAATAAGTATCGACTAATAATTAATAAGCGTTCCGGCGTTGTAACCATTAATTTTGCAACGGAAACAAATCACGTTGTCGTTTGTTTATTTGGTTATTTGTTTATCAGATATTGTCGTATCGGTGAACAAATAACCAAATAAACAAATATTAAATTCAGGTTACAATGAATACAGGATACTTTGAGTACGCAGCGCCTGCTAACGAGCCTGTGTTATCTTATGCACCCGGTTCTGCAGAAAGAATTGCACTAAAGAAACAATTAGCCGCTTTTAAGGCAGAAGTAGCAGATGTACCCATGTATATCGGTGGTAAAGAAGTACGCACCGGTAATACCGTAGATCTGCGCCCTCCCCACGAAATCAAACACAAACTGGGTCATTTCCATGTGGGAGACGCCTCCCATGTAAAAGCCGCCATCGCAGCCGCATTGGAAGCACGCGAAAAATGGGCGAATATGGATTGGGAACAACGCGCCGGTATCTTCCTCCGCGCCGCAGAACTCCTGGCCACCAAATATCGTTATCATATCAATGCCGCTACCATGCTGGGACAAAGCAAAAATGCTTTCCAGGCTGAAATAGACAGCGCATGCGAACTGATCGACTTCTTACGCTATAATGTACACTTCCTCAGTGAAATTTACCGCCAGCAGCCCGTTTGCGCGCCCGGTATCCACAACAGGGTAGAATACCGCCCGCTGGAAGGATTTGTACTGGCCGTTACACCATTCAACTTCACCGCAATTGCCGGTAACCTGCCTACCTCCGCAGCTATGTGCGGTAACGTAGTAGTATGGAAACCCGCCAACACCCAGGTATTCGCTGCCCAGATCATCATGAAAGTGCTGATCGAAGCAGGATTACCAGCCGGCGTAATCAACCTGGTATATGCAGGTGGTCCGCTCATCGGCGACATTTGCTTTGCAGATCCTCACTTCGCAGGTATCCATTTCACCGGCTCTACCGGCGTATTCCAGACAATGTGGAAAACCATCGGGGAAAATATTCATAAATACAAAACCTACCCACGTATCGTTGGTGAAACCGGAGGTAAAGACTTCGTGCTGGTACACAAATCTGCCGATGTAGATATTGCCGTTACGGCATTAGCCCGTGGCGCCTTCGAATACCAGGGACAAAAATGCTCCGCCGCTTCCCGTGCATATATACCAAACAATCTTGCTGCCGATATAAAATCAAAATTAGTAGCTGAACTGAAAACCATGAAAATGGGTACCACAGAAGATTTCAGCAACTTTATCAATGCCGTGATCGATGAACGTTCTTTCGATAAGATTGCGCAGTACATCGACAATGCGAAAAACAATCCTGCAGTGAAGATCATTGCCGGTGGTAACTACAATAAATCAGAAGGTTATTTCATTGAGCCTACTATTATTGAAACTACCGATCCTAACTATGTAACCATGTGCGAAGAAATCTTCGGCCCGGTACTGACCATCTACGTATATGAAGCCGATAAGTTTGAAGACATCATTCACACCGTGGATACGACTTCAGAATACGCTTTAACCGGCGCCGTGATTGCGCAGGACCGGTACGCTGTAGAACTGGCTACCCGCAAACTGGTAAACAGTGCTGGTAACTTTTACATCAATGATAAACCAACCGGTGCAGTGGTAGGGCAACAGCCTTTTGGCGGCGCCCGTGCCTCCGGAACCAACGACAAGGCTGGTTCTATGCTGAACCTGTACCGCTGGTTAAGCGCCAGAAGTATCAAAGAAACTTTTGTGCCAGCTACCGATTACAGGTACCCGTTCCTGAAAGAAGCTTAGTAAATGTTCATGATTTATATGAAGGCGGTGGATGTATATCCATCGCCTTTTTTGTACCTTGCAGTCTCATTCAGAACAACGGCCATTATGCAGGAAGATATCGTCGCCACTTATTTTTCAGAACGTCACAAACAACTCAGGGTAGCAGATCTTGAACAACGCCTTATAGCCGGAGGCGCAGAAAAGGCAGATGCCAGCCGCACCGCTGCCAGCGGATTTGATGCCTATTTCAAAAAACAGCTCCGCACCAAAGGACTCAAGGCGGCTATTTCCTTTGGTATAGGTCTGATCTTCCTCATTAAAATCATTACCCTTACCAACCGCGAAGAAGGCAGCTTCATGCAGGTATCCCTTTCCCTGGCCCTGGTGGCCTTTGCGCTGGTGCGTGGCCTGATATGGGGTGTACAGTTGTTTGCCCTGAAAGAAGAGATTAGTACCTTCAAGGACCTGAGGAATTTGTAATCTGCCCGCGGATACTATTTCACCAACTTCGTTTACTTATCAGGATCTGTGATAATTTCATTTTCCTCCGAGGAAAAAGTAAATTGACAGCATATAAGTAAATACGATATATCCATGAAGTATGTTTACCTGTTAATCGTTCTCTCCCTGACAGCTTGTGATTTCCACAGCAATGATAAACAACGGAAAACCGTTTCGTTAAGCGACTCCGTGGCGCCGGCGGATAATGCGGGATCACCTCCGCCAGCCGGCAAAAATACTGCTGCCGACAGTAGTGCGGGCGTTTCCATGGCATCCAATGCCTTGTTTGGTTACCTGGCCCGCCAACAGTGGGACACGGCTTTTGAAAAAAAACTATCCCTCAGTAGCCAGCAGGAAGAAAGCCGGGGAGCAAGGAATGTGCTCATCACTACTACCAGCTTAAAGAGCGACAGCTTTAACATTGTTAGTATCAGCGGTACCGGGGGAGATCCATTCGATTGCAAAGGGGAAATAAAAATCAATGGAAAGCAGATAACGAAATACTTCACAGAAAATGGAGATAGCATCAATGGTAAAGAACTGGATGCCACAACTATCAGCGACGCGTATACGTTTAAATCCTCTCAATACCATTACCTGCTGCTCATTACCAGCGCCGATTGTGCCACCGGTAAATTCCGGGAAATAGGAACCGGTATTTTAGTTAACCTCGACCGGCAGCCTTATACAGCAAGGATATTCTTTACCTGGAAAGACCTGGACAATTTTTATTTTACACCTGATGGTAATACGGGAAAATTGAAATATATTACTGTTGATCCGCTGGATGCAAATGGGGAGATCGTAGATGGGGATGACCAGCAAATACTGGTACACGTGTCGGCGTTAAACGAACCTTAAGTATAGTTAATGAAGCTTTTGCTATTCCCTGCTGTCATTGTCACACTTTGTTGTAGTTGCGGCTACTTAGGCCCCGCACAGGAAAATCCGGTTACCCGGGATTTGCTCTCCGTGTCCGCATCTGATATAGCGCCCCGTAATTTCTTCGACAGCCTGGAAGCAGGCATGGAGCTTACACCCACTCAAATGCAGCGCCATATTCCTAACCTGGCCTCCGAAAGTTCGTTTGCCGGAAGCACGGTGAGGTTTCCTTCCGATAAGCCATACGCCATTGCTATTTTGACGGAAGACGACCAGGAGGTGTGTCTGAACCAATACCTGGTACTGATTGATAAAGCCACGCTGGTGGCTACAGATAGCCGTTTGGTGAGAAATGAATGCGATATCGACTACGGGCGCAATGCCAATGAGCTGAGTTATGAACTGCCCAATGATTCGATGCTGGTCATCACGGAAACCGCTTATACAGCTGCTGATATAGACGATGATATGGCGCCCGGAGATTCTACCATTACTACCTGGGCTTTTTCTCCGGAAGGTAAAATGATCAAACAGAAAGAAATCAAAAGATAACTACTGCATTTTCTTCAGTGCCGCAAGCGCCTCTGTTACATGTTTCTCTCCATCCCGGAGCGAATTGAATTCATGTACTACTACGCCTCTTTTATCGACGATATAGGTAACGCGTCCCGGAATGACGAAAGTTTTAGGCACACCAAATAATTTACGCACCTCGTTTTTCGGATCACTCAGCAAAGTAAACGGTAACTGATGATGGTTGGCAAAACTCTTGTGAGAGGCAACGTTATCAGCACTGATGCCGATTACCATGGCACCATATTGTTGGAAGTCGTGATAGGAGTCCCGGAATGAACAGGCCTCTTTGGTACATACACTGGTTTCATCTTTTGGGTAAAAATAGATGACCAATGGTTGTTTCCCCAATACACTGGTGATATTAAATGTCTTTCCATCCTGGTCCTGCAAAGAAAATGCAGGTATCTTGTCTCCGGTCTTTATCTGTCCCTGGGCAGAGGAACCCCATAATTGCAAAAAGGCGGCCATAGCGATGATTGTCTTTGATAATAGTTTCATGATCAGGCATTGTACTGCTAAAGTACGAATCCCTTTTCTGCTTTCCGCTTTAATCATTATTTTTGGCCCCTAAAACGTTGTGTTTTGAAAACCATACTAACCGGCAAACAAATGGCTATTACGATAGACAGGCTTTGTCATCAGTTAATAGAAAATCATTTACAGTTCGAGCAAACCGTGCTGATTGGATTACAGCCCAGGGGTATTTATTTATCCGGCAGGATGCATCAAACTTTGTTGAAACTAGTGCCGGGGGCGCATATTGATTATGGTAAACTGGATATCACCTTTTACCGGGATGATTTTAACCAGAGTAAAACGTTGCATGTTCCCAGTGAAACCAGTATCGACTTTTCGATAGAGAATAAAAAGGTAGTGTTAATAGATGACGTATTGTACACAGGCCGTACCATCCGATCGGCACTGGATGCAATGCTGGATTTCGGACGGCCGGCTTCGGTAGAACTGCTAACGCTGATAGACCGGCGTTTCAGCAGGCAACTACCTATCCAACCCGACTATACCGGTCGTACCATCGATGCCCTCATCTCACAGAAGGTAAGGGTGCTTTGGAACGAACGGGATGGTAAAGACGAAGTAATTCTGATTGACTAAAATGAGTCCGGATTTCAGAATTCAGATTTCACCCTTTATATTTGCACATTAATGTCACTTTCTGTAAAACACTTACTCGGAATTCGCGATCTGCAGCGCCAGGATATAGAGCTTATTTTTCAAACCGCCGACCAGTTTAAGGAGGTTTTACAAAGACCTATAAAAAAGGTTCCTACGCTCCGCGATACAACAATTGTCAATTTATTTTTTGAGAACTCCACCCGCACCCGCATCTCTTTTGAGCTGGCGGAGAAAAGGCTGGGAGCAGATACGATCAATTTCTCTGCTTCGGGCTCCTCTGTTTCCAAAGGAGAAACGCTGATAGATACCGTCAACAATATCCTGTCTATGAAAGTAGATATGGTAGTGATGCGGCACTCTGCCAGCGGCGCCCCGCATTTCCTGGCTAAGCACATCAACGTGCCTATCCTCAATGCCGGTGATGGTATCAATGAACATCCCACCCAGGCACTGCTCGATGCCTTCTCGATCCGGGAAAGGTTAGGCAGCGTGGAAGGCAAAAAAATAGCTATCTGTGGGGATATCATGCATTCCCGCGTGGCACTCTCCAATATCTACTGTCTCAAGAAACTGGGTGCAGAGGTAACCGTGGTAGGTCCGCCCACCCTGATCCCGAAATATATGGCCGCTGCCCTCGGTGTTAACGTGAGCTACAATATCCGCGAGGCACTGGAATGGTGTGATGTGGCCAACGTGCTCCGCATTCAGCTGGAAAGACAAAATACACCGCTGTTTTCCTCTCTCCGGGAGTATTCCCTGGCTTATGGGGTAAATCGCGAACTGCTGGACAGCCTGAAAAAAGAAGTGGTGATCATGCACCCCGGCCCCATCAACCGCGGCGTAGAAATCAACTCTGACGTAGCAGATTCCGGTCAATCTATTATTCTCGAACAGGTAGAAAATGGGGTAGCTGTTCGTATGGCTGCGCTGTACCTGCTGGCAGGAAAGAAAGTAACAGAATAACCTGCCAGGTTTCCCCTACATAAAATAATAATGCCCTTCGCCAACGACGAAGGGCATTATTATTTTATGTAGGGGAGAGATTAAAATCCTACTGTAAGTCCCAGGGTATAAGATCTAAAGAACGGATAGGCGTACCCGTTATAGCCACCCGCTTGTTCTGGATCGTAATATTTTATTTTCATTTTAGTCGTCTCCCACAGATCCTGGCCGGAGAAGTATATCCGCAGGTTACTCAACCATATCCGCTTCAACCAATTCCTGGAGAAGGTATAACCAAGTTGCAGGTTTTTGAGCCGGATATAAGCACCGTTCATTACCCATTGGGAAGACGGTACGCTGTTTTGCTGATCGTTGAGATAAAGCCTTGGAAACAGTGCATTTGGGCGCTCCGGCGTCCAATAGTCCTGGTTGATATCCCAGGGCTGCTGCCAGGAGTTGATAAAAGGCATATTATAGCGGGGATCAGGCATTACTTCACGCTGGGCAACTCCTTGAAAGAAAACCGAAAAATCGAAGCCTTTCCAGGCAAAGCCGGCATCTATGCCGTAGGACAGCCGGGGATCGGGACTGCCCAGGTAAACCAGGTCAGCTTCATCTATTTTTCCGTCGCCATTGATGTCCCGGTAACGAATATCGCCAGGGGCGGTGTGTGGGCCCTGGTATGCATGCTGATTTACTTCTGCAGCCGTTTGAAAGTAGCCGTCTGCCTGGTAGCCAAACAGCGAGGAATACGGGTGGCCGGCTATGCCCTGGTTCCAGCCGGGCTTAGGCGTAATATGATCATGCTGCAATACTTCATTCTGGCTGTTAAACAGGTTGGCATTGATATACCAGGTAAACGGCCCCCGGTCATGTTTCCAGCCGGCATTGATTTCCCAGCCCCAGGTTTTGAGCACGCCCCGTTGAAATGCAATGGGCCAGGCGCCTTGCGTGGAGGCCATCAGCTCCGGCATTTGCATGTCTTTGTTGCGCCGGGTAAAGTAATCGGCCGACAAGCTTAGCTGTCCCCTAAACAAGGTGGCATCCCAGCCATAGTTATTAGTGGCGATATTTTCCCAGCCATTGGCCTGTAATACAGGATTCTTATATACAAATGGCAACAGGGAACGCCAGCCAGGATGGAAGGTAAAGGTTTGCAGCTGCTCATCGTTAGGAATGCTGTTCCAGCTGTTTACGTTGCCCAGGCGCCCCCACGACCAGCGCAGTTTAAACTCGTTAAAGAAGGGCAGGGCGTTGCTAAACCAGGTTTCGTTGTTCAGTCGCCACCCTGCAGAGAAAGAAGGGAAGGCTTGCCATTGTGATCCGCCATTAAACAGCATGCTGTGTTGCACCAGGTGGGCCGCAATGAGATTGGCCTCTATGAGGTAGCGATTGTCGTAGTTATAATTTACTTTTCCGAAGAGTGACTGTAAAGAACCGGAAGCCGCCAGTAACTGCGTATAGTCGCGCGCGTTATCAAAGCGGTCAGGGTTGCCGGTATCGTACGCTGCCACCGTATTTTGCGTGGTATTGTAGGTTTCCTGTGTGAAGCCTCCCAGCAGATGAATGGTATGTTTGGCGGCTTTCAGATCGTAATCTGCCAGTGCCTGCAGGTTGCCGCCTTTGGATTCCAGCCGGCTTTGCTGTACCAGGTTACCAGGTTGTACCAGTGCGGCGGTGTCCACCCGGTTCCAGAGGGCAATGGCATTTCTGCCAAGGTTATCCAGCAGTATATGACGCTGGGGACTATAAATCAATCGTAAGGTGAGTCCCTTCGCCAGGCTGTCGGCCCGTAGGGTAAATACGCCATCGATATAGTTGTTTTTTTCATCCCGCCTGCCACCGTTCTGTAGAATGGCATATACCGGTGCGCCGCCATAGGCAAAGTGTTGGGTGCCTGGTACATAAACAGGCACATTGCCGGGGCCGCGGTAAAGTCCGGCCAGCAATCCATTAGGCCCTTCTACCGGTTGCGCAGGAGAAAAGGTATTGGTTTGGGCGTACGACAATCTTGTTTCCAGGCTGAAATGTTTATTGAGCCGGCTGTTCATGTTCACCCTGGCATTCATCCGACGCGTTCTGTCGGGGCCTGCCGCGAAGAGTCCCTGTCGCCCGAAGTACCCCAGCGAAGCGGAAAATTGGTTGACGCTGTCGCCGCCTTTTACAGACAGGTTATAATTTTCTACCCCTGTTTTGCTTTTGGTGAGCAGGTGTAGCTGATCCATGTTGTAATAGTATCTATAGTAATCCGGGCGCAGATAATCAATGGCATAGTGGTTACCGGATTGCATCAGGGCAATTTCTGTGGGCTGCCAGGGGATCGGCTCACCGGCATTTTGGGCCGCTTCATTCTGCATGGTGGCGGCTATCCAGGAAGGCACGCGATTGGGCAGCCGTATGGGTGTTTCAAATCCACCAAGGGTACTAAAGTCTACTTTCAATTTGCCGGGTTTGCCGGTGCGGGTGGTTACCAACACCACGCCGCCTGCTCCCCGGGCGCCGTAAATGGCTGCAGCGGAAGCATCTTTCAGGATAGATACCGATTCAATATCATCGGGGTTGAGCACCGCCAGGGAGCCGGGAACACCGTCTACAATGATAGGCGTGTTGCTGCCAGAGGCAGAGCTAACGCCCCGAACCTGTATGTTGAAGCCTTCGCGCCCGGGCTGCCCGTTACTGCGGGTTACTACAAGGCCGGTGGCGGTGCCCTGCAGGGCTGCCATAGCGTTGGCTACCGGCCGGTTGCGGAGGCGTACACCGTCTACCTGTGAGATAGCACCGGTGATGTTAGCGCGTTTTTGCAGGCCATAGCCCAGTACCACCAGTTCATTCAGCTTGCGGAGATCGGGCTGCAGTAAAACGTTGATATTTCTTCGTTCCCGGATGGCCACTTCTTTCGTTTCATAGCCAATCAGGGATATTTGTAAAATGGCCTGGCCGCTGACAGCATTGAGCTTAAAGCTACCATTCTCCGTAGTGGCGGTACCGTTAGTCGTGCCTTTTTCACGGATAGATACGCCGCTGAGGGGTTGTTCTCCATCTGATACATTTCCGGTCACCAGCCATTTGGTGGAGTCGGCTGCAAGGGGAAGGGGAGGCGCCGTGTCCGTAGTCGCGGCATTGATAGGGATCACGATGATCTGTCCATCTCTGATTTCTACCTTATACCGGGAAGGGGGAAAGATACCGGGAAGTACTTCCTGTAAGGTGGCGTTGTGTACATGTAAACTAACGCCGTGGCGGGTTTCCAGCTCCTGGGAAGAAATGGCGAAAGTATACCTGGTTTGCCGTTCTATCTCCCGGATAACGGTTTTCAGTCGCGCGTTGCTGAATTGCAGTGAAATACGTTTGGGTGGGGCAACAGGATTTTGGGCCACTGCCAGGGCAGTCGCCAATACCAGGATAACAACGAAAATAAAGGCAGGCACGCTTCCAAACCTGGTATTGGAGCATCGCGCCTGTAGCAAAAATTGCTGCATAAGCAAGTGGTCAGGGCGCGAATCAGTAGATGTCTACCAGGTCGTTTTTATGCGTGATATTGATGCGGAGGGTTTTTCTCATAATGTCCAGTACCTCGTCCAATGCCATATTGGGGAAGGTCGCCAATAGCTTTTGATCCGCCAGCTGTGGGTTGCTGATATGCACCTGTACATGATAAAAATCTTCCAGCGCTTCCGCTACTTCGTTCAGCGGAGCTTCATCAAATGTGAGGGTTCTGGTTTTCCAGGCCAGTATATTATTATTCTTTTTATGTACGTGTGTATCTATGGTACTGCCATGCAATTTCAGCGAGGCTTCCATATCAGGGGTCAGGATCACTTTCTTTTCAGTGCCTCTATAGGCGGCGCTTACCTTGCCGGACTGCACAAACACTTTTACGCCGGTATTGGCAGCTTTTACATTGAAGGCGGTGCCTAATACCTGTACTTCCACTTCCGGTGCATTTACGATGAAGGGAAGGGTTTCATTTGGCTTTACGTCAAAGAAAGCTTCGCCCTTATCTATTTTTACGATCCTGTTATCTTTTCCGAAACTACGGGCGTAGCGTACGCTGGTATTGGCATTCAGGTAAAGCATGGAGCCATCCGGTAAACGCAGGCTATCCTGTGTTTGAGCCGTAGCGAAGGTTTTGTAGCCGCCGGGCCCCATCAGGGTCCAGGTGCCGGCAATAACCAGTACAGCGGCAGCTGCCCACCAATACCTGCGGTTCATTTTAATGACACGGGTGCTGGCCGGCGCCGTAACAGCAGGCACAGCAGCCTTATCCAGCCTGGTGCTCAGCTCTTCCCATTTCCCGGCAGTATCGAAAGCGGAAGGAGCGGGGAGTGGATCACCCTGCCACATGGCTTTCATATCCAGGAATATGTCGAGATGGCCAGGATCCTGTTGAATCCATTCATTAAGCTGTTGTTTCAACAGCTCATTTTCCGGATCCTCCAGGTAACGGACTACTATATCTATGTCAGTTTGATTATTCATGGCTACTTATTAGTAATACAACCGGATAACGTTATACCATTAAGCGATGTTAAAAAAAAAATTGGTCTGGTTAAGGTTTGTTGATCAGGTCTACCCGCAATCGTTTCAACGCCGTGGTAAGATGCGCGTATACGGTATTAATAGAGATATTTAACTGATCGGCGATTTCGGCGGGCGACAAACCCTTGATGCGGCTCATTTCAAATACACGGCGGCATTGATCCGGTAATTTTTCTAGGGCATGGCGGTATTGGGCTTCCAGCTCCTTATGTTCCAACTGTGAATGGCTGTTGGCGGTAGGTATAGGTTGCAGCATTTGCTCCCGCGTATATACTTCCTGCCGTTGTTCTTTTTTGATACGATTCAAACAGGTGTTAACAGTGGCCCTGGCCAGGTAATGATTAATAGGGGCTCTTTCATCCAGGTTTTCCGCTCCTTTCCACAAGTTGAGGAATACGTCCTGCACCATATCATTTGCATCATCCTCGTTCTTTACATAACGTACGGCGATATTATACATAGAAGGGGCGAACTGTTTAAAAACAGCCTCAAAGACATCTTTATTCCTGCTCCGGATACCTTTTACTATTTCATCATTACTCAATTGCAACATGCGTTTCGTCTTTTGTATTTCTTTCCGTACGGCAAAGATAATTTTTAAAAGTACTAATTAAGAATGCTTGCCTGTTAATGCTACAATGATTCTTTTTTTCACTTTAACATTTCTTTGACTAATGGTATCGCCATTGTCGAATGTATTGTTATTATACGGCAGCCAACGATGAGGGCATATAACAAAAACCATGCACTTTCATCATAGCTCGGATAAAAGTCTTATTAAATATTAACCATGTAAATATTGAAGCCATGAAAAAATCAATTGTAGGAATGCTCGCTTTAGCAACAATGGTAGTAGGAATGTCCGCATTTAAAAATGCCGGCGCCACCGCAGTGAAGTCTGCAGACAGCACCGCCACAATGGTGGATTCAATTGCTGGGGTAGATTCTCTGCGTAGTGTAGACTCCCTTGTTCGCTTAGATTCAATGAAAGTGTATGGAGTGGACTCTTTACAAAGTCTGCGTCTCGACTCACTCACTGGTATAGACTCTTTACAGCGTCTGGATTCACTCACTGGTGTAGACTCCTTACAGCGCTTGGATTCCCTGAGCGGAAGGGACTCTTTACAAAGTAGCATGGACTCGCTGCAAACTACTGATTCGGTAAAAACCGTAGCTGTAGAAGGTGGTTCTATCACCGGTAAAATCAGCCCTGCTGATGGTGCTGCTGAAGTAGAAGCCGTAAATGGTGCAGATAAACTGAAAGGCGCTGTATCCCAGGGCGCATTCACCATCCCTGCTGCTAAAGCTGGTACGTATACCATCACCATTTTCGGTAAAAGCCCTTACAAAAATGCCGTATTAAAAGATGTGAAGGTGGAAGAAGGTAAAGCTACCGACCTTGGCGAGATCAAGCTGGAACAATAGTAGTTTTCTTATAAGGAAATAGCAACCAACAACACAAGATCATCCACAATGGAAGCCCCATTTTGGTTTGATGCAGGGGGACCTTAACCGGTCCCTCTTTTTTGTTTTTTCAGCAGAAGAACCATAAAAGATGCTGCCTGTTTTTTTTAAAATGACGAGCCGACCGGGTTGATAACCCGTCGGCTTTTTCATGAATACGCTGTAAATTGCGTCCAATCTTTAAAAATCCAATTACAGCGCATGCGCACCATTCTTCTACTTACCGTTTCCAACACCTTTATGACATTTGCCTGGTACGGGCATCTCAAACACCAGGATGTAGCCCTCTGGAAGGTAATCCTTATCAGCTGGGGCATCGCCTTCTTTGAGTATTGCTTTATGGTGCCGGCTAACCGCTATGGCGCCCAGGAAGGTTTCAGCGGTTTTCAGCTCAAAACCATCCAGGAAGTTATTACGCTCACGGTGTTCAGCATCTTCGCCGTTACCTTCCTGAAGGAACCGCTTCGCTGGAATTACCTGGTGTCGTTCGTTTTCCTTATCGGCGCCGTATATTTCATGTTTAAAAAATGACCCGGAAAAGAAAGAAATATATTAACAATATAATGTATTATATAAAAAAAGATATAATTCAATGTTAAATTAAAAATTAATCTGTATTATCTTTAGGGATTCACTTTTCAACCAAAAAACATTGCATTGAGGGAAGACGCTAATATACAGTTACTGGCGGAACGGGTGGCATCACTGGGAGATGAGCAGGCATACAAGGCATTATTCAGGTTGTTTTATAAACCATTGAGCCAGTTTGCCTATTCTATCATCAAGTCCTGGGAATCGGCCGAGGAAATAGCGTCTGATGTTTTTGTAAATGTATGGAAACACCGGGAGCGGCTGCTACAGGTTGATAATCTGAGAGTATATCTTTATGTGTCTACCAAAAATATAGCCCTGAACTACCTCAATAAGGCAGCACGTACCCAGCATTTCAGCCTGGATGAACTGGCAGTCGATTTTACCGTAAGTTATGCCACCCCGGAACAAATCTTCATCTCGGGCGAAATGGTGAAAAGAATCGAGGCCGCTGTGAATGCCCTACCCCCCAAACGGAAAATGATCTTTAAGCTCATCCGCGAAGATGGCCTGAAATACAAAGAGGTAGCCCAAATCCTCGATATTTCTGTCAATACCATTGATGTACACATGGCCCAGGCCCTCAAAAAAATCAGTGAGGTGATCAACCTCTCTTTTACCAGGACAAAATAATTTTAATTTTTTTTTTAGTCGGAGTAGTAGATTGGGAATATTTACTTGTCCTTCTATATAATCATGCTTTTGTATCATACACATGGAACAGGAAAGAATATGGCTTTTGATGGGAAGAAAGGTATCGGGCGAAGCCACGATGGGAGAGCTGCGTGAGCTGGAAGAGTTGCTGCAGAAAGACCCCGATATGAGATACAAGCTGTCGGTATTAAGTAACTGGCCTCCGGCAGGCAATGATAATGCCTGGGAACAAAAAACAGAAAGTGCCCTCGAAAAGCACCTGTTAAGAATGGAGACAGCATTCCCCGCGGAAGAACTGCCCGTGAAAAGAACAGGCCGGAACATCCGCAAGCTCACCGCCGTACTATCTGTACTGGTACTGATGCTGGGATCTTATTGCGTATATCTGCTTATGAGAAATACCCCTTTAAAGGGGAACAAAGCCAGTGTCGCAGCCATCTTCACAAGAGATGGCTCGCGCTCTCGGGCACAATTGCCCGACGGGACGGAAGTCTGGCTCAATGGCGGCAGCCGTTTAACCTATCATCCTGATATGAATAACCTGGATAGCCGGGAGGTAACACTGGAAGGGGAAGCCTTTTTTGATGTGGCAAAAAATGCCGCAAAACCCTTCTCCATCCATACCGCCAAAATGAATATCCAGGTATTGGGTACTTCCTTTAACGTGAAAGCCTATACGCAGGATGAAACCACGGAGGCTACGCTGATTACCGGCGCCGTGGAAGTAACCCTCAATGATGGCGTAGAACGTATCATCAGGTTGTTGCCCAATCAGAAAATCGTTTTACAACACAACAATGAACTCCCGTCGTCTAAACCAGCAGGACAGGTAGATGGCTACCGGGTAGAAAATATCCGCTATAACCAGCAGGATAGCCTCGTGGCAGAAACTGCCTGGTACAATAATTACCTGGTATTTGACAACGACAGCTTTGAAGATATTGCGCGTAAAATGGAACGTTGGTATGGTATCAAAATACATCTCAACGGAGAAAAACTGAAACAATACCGCTTTACCGCCACGTTTAAAAATGAATCGTTTCCGGAAGTACTGGAAGCGCTGAAGGTTACAACATCATTTCGTTTCCGGATCACCGGCAACGACATATTTATCACCCAATAGGGGTTGGAAGAAAACAGAAATCGATACCTCTCATATAAAAAGGGTAAATGCTGCTAACATTTACCCCCTTGTTGAGATCAAACGGCAGTTAGCTTCACTTGGCAATGTAGTGCTGTCGTAGTTTTATGACCTTTTACAACCTAAATGTATGGAAAAAATTCATACATTATGCAATCCTTTTGCGTATAAAAACATTGGGAAAAGTTGTATTGATAATGAAACTGGTGTCCTTTATTATTCTTATTACCTGTTTGCAAATAGCAGGAAATGCTTACGGTCAGCAAGACCGGCGCATTTCCGTAAAAGCAGATTCATTGCCGTTGACCCGGTTGCTGAAGCTGATTGAAAGGAAAAGCGGATACCGCTTTGTATATCGCAACGATCAGCTGCCAGCCAACAGTAAGGTATCAGTGGACATGAAGAATGCCTCGACAGAAGATGTGTTGCGGAAGATACTGAAGAACACTGGCCTGACTTTTAAGCAACTTTCTGCTAACCTGGTTGCCATTGCACCGGAAGAGAAAGCCAGTAAAGGACTTAGTATCAGTGGCGTGGTCACAGATGTTTACGGACATCCGTTGCCCGGTGTGAGTATTCGGATTGCAGGCGCCAATAGAGGAACAACGACCGGCGACAAAGGACAGTTCCAGATGGAAGCGCCGCCCACAGCAGTATTGATCTGCTCTTTCATCGGTTATGAAGAGCATAAAGTGCCGGTCAATAACACCGCCTACTTTAATATCACGCTGAAAGACGATGCCAGGGGATTAAATGAAGTTGTGGTGGTCGCCTATGGCGTGCAAACAAAAAGTTCTTTGACAGGATCAGCTACTATGGTCAATGCCGCCTTGTATGATAAGGCGCCCCGTAGCAGCTTCCAGGAAAGCTTACAAGGCAATGTACCCGGTTTACAATCTACCAACGGCTCCGGTCAACCCGGCTCCGTACCCAGCGTTTATATCCGCGGCATCGGTTCTATCACCGCCGGCAGCTCTCCACTATATGTGGTAGACGGTGTGCCAGTGGTAACCGACAATCTCACGGATTACAACGTAAATACCCTCGCGGGAATCAACAGCGCTGATATCGCTTCGATATCTGTGTTAAAGGACGCCGCCGCTGCCTCGATCTATGGCTCCAGGGCCGCCAATGGCGTAATTCTTATTACAACCAAAACCGGCACCCAAGGCCGTACCCGGCTCAATGCTTCGGTACAAACCGGAAGCAACCAGCTCACCATTCCTCGCGCTAACTATCCCCTCAGTACCAAAGAAATGATGGAACTGTTACGCGAAGGATGGATCCACAAGGCAGACGGCACAGGCGAAGCCGGATTTCAACAGGAACTCCGCGCCCGGGGAGTCGATACCACGGTAAATACCAACTGGATCGATGTCCTCACCCGCCACGGTAACTATACACAAGCTAATTTATCTGCCGCCGGCGGAAGTAATAAAACAAAGTTTTATGTGTCCGGCGGCCTATACGACTCTAAATCTGCCCTCAAAGGAGTAGATTACAAACGCATGACCGGCAGGATTAACCTGAGCAATCAGGCTACCAACCGCCTGTCGTTCGACGTAAATCTCTCCCTGGCCTACCAGCGCGCCAACGCAGTAGGCGATGTGGGACTCATGGCCAACCCGGTGCGCGCACTCGTGCGCTTACAGCCCTGGCTGAAGGTTTACAACAACGATGGCAGCTATGATTTCAGCTATAACAATACCTTTAATCCCATAGCAGTACTCAACGGCAACAGCCGCACCGGTACCACCTACGGTCTCCTTGGAGGAGCTGCCGCTAAATACGCCTTTACCAACTACCTTTCCTTCGAAACCAAAATCAGCCTCGATCTGAACTATGCCCGCAGCAACCTGTTCTTATCGCCCGGCTTTGGCGACGGAAGAAATACGAATGGTTGGATATCGGTCAACAACAATCTCTGGAACAACTGGGTATCTACAAATATCCTGCGTTTTAATCAGCGCTGGGGATATCATGGTATCAACACTTTCATAGGATACGAAGCACAAAAAACAACCAACAGCGGCAATACCACACAGGCATCTAACCTGCTGCCCAACCTGCAACTGCTGGCAGATGCTTCCAAGCCAGAATCAGTGACCTCGGTATCCAGCGCCAACTCATTAACCGGACTGTTTTTGAACAACAGTTATGACTACAAACAAAAATATTATCTCTCGGCTTCTATCAGGAGAGACGCCTCTTCCCGATTTGGCAGCCGTAAAAGAAGTGCCGCCTTCTGGTCGGTGGGAACCGCCTGGAATATCTACCGCGAGCCATTCCTCCAGCAGGTAACCGGCATCAATGAATTAAAATTAAGAGCTAGCTACGGCAGCAACGGAAACCAGGCTATTGATAATTATGCCTCATTGTCGCTGTACAGTCCGGGAAATGATTATGATGGAAAGCCGGGGTATGTGTTGACACAATACCCCAATCCTTTCCTCACCTGGGAACAGAACAAACCATTTAACGTGGGACTCGATTTTGCGGTATTAAACAACAGGTTATCCGGCACAGTGGAATATTATAACAGAACCACCTCCCGGCTGTTGCTCAACGTACCGGTATCATCAGCAAATGGTATCACCACCATTTTCAGGAATAACGGAGAGATGAAAAATAAGGGCATGGAAATATCCCTCTCCTCCCGCAATATCATTGCCACCCATGAAAATGACTTCTCATGGCGTACAGATGCTAATTTCTCTACGCTGACAAATACGATTACGAAACTGGACAATCCCATTACCAGCCTGATTTACAGGAGAGAGCTGGGCACTGATTTTTACCAGTTCTACCTGGCCGGATTTGCCGGCGCCGATCCACAAACAGGGGAGGCCCTTTGGTATAAAGATGCCACGAAAACTACTACCACCAAGGTTTACGGCGAAGCGCAGCGTTTTAACCAGGGTAGTGCACTCCCTAAATTTTATGGTGGCATCACCAACTATTTCAGGTATAAAGGATTTGAACTAAACTTTCAGTTCTTCTTTAACTGGGGGAACAAGGTATACGACAACTGGGGCGCCTTCACAGAATCCGACGGCAGCGGCGGATTTGGCAGCAGTGCAAAGATGTCGAGGCTCACTTACGAAAACCGCTGGCAACATCCCGGTGATATCACCAGCGTACCGAAAGTAGTATTCGGTAATACCCAGTCGGGCCTGAGCAATCAACTCTCTTCCAGGTTCTTGTACGATGGCAGCTTTATCCGGCTGAGAGATATAATGCTGGCCTATGCGCTGCCCGCTACCTGGCTGAAAAAAGTCAATATCGGGGAAGTAAAAATATATGTGCGCGGCAACAATCTATGGACATACGTAAAAGATAAACGGCTGACAATGGACCCGGAAGTACCGGTAACAGGGGATTACGATCAACGACCGCCGGTATTTAAAACATTTTTGGTAGGTATGGATGTAAATTTTTAAGGAAGCCATGCAAAAGAGATACTCATTCAGCATCATCATCATAATGGCAGGCTTGCTGGGAGCCTGCAGCAGGGACTTCCTTGAGTTGAAACCAGACCAGTCGGCCGAAACCGGCAAAACCATCAGAGACCTGCCGGGATTACAAGCTGCCGTCAGCGGTGTATATTCCCTCCTGCAGGACGCCAACTATTACGGCCGTACCATGCCATTGCTGCCCGATTTGCGGGCCGACAACGCATTTATCAGCGTGATCAACTCTAACCGCTATCGCAACCATGACCAGTATATTGTTACTGCCAACGACGTATCGGTTACAGATACCTGGAATAAGTTATACAGCGTCGTGGCCAATGCCAATATGGTGATCATGAAAGGCCCGTCAATAATCCTGTTGCCCTCCGCGGCAGACACGGTTTCCGCCAGGGCGATGGTGGCAGAGGCTTATGGCGTAAGAGGGCTGGTGTTTTTTGATATCGCACGGCTGTACGCACAACCTTATAATTATACACCCACCGGTACAAATATGGGAATACCCATTGTAACGGTAACGAATATAGATTCGGTACAGTCGCCTTCCCGGGGAAATATCAGGGATACCTATACACAGGTGATCAGCGACTTTACCGCCGCCATCCGCCGATTCGAAGAAAGCGGGAGCACGGCCTTTTCATCCGGACATTTGAATGTGTATGCCGCAAAGGCACTACTGGCAAGGGTATTATTGTATAAAGAAGATTGGGCAGGAGCAGCGGCTTATGCCAGCGATGTCATCAACGCCCATAAATACCAGCTACTGGCCACCGATAAATTGGTAAGCGACTTCAAAAATACCGGAAACGGTGAAACAATCTTTGAAGTCATCAATACCCCGGTAGATAACCAGGGAACCGATGGATTGGCCTACATTTTCAGCCAGGAAGGTTATGGAGACGTGCTGGCAACAAATGACATCTATAACATTTATACCAGCACTGATGTACGGCGCAATTTTTTAAAGAAAGGTAAACGCGCCGGTAATGGGGGAGAGAATCCGGCTAACATCATTACGAAATACAATGATGTAACTACTTTCTCCGAAAGTATTAAGGTAATGCGGTTGGCGGAATTATATCTGATCCGTGCAGAAGCATTGGCCCACCTTGGAAGAATAACGGAAGCGCAAGCTGATCTGAACATCGTGGTGCAGCGCGCAGATCCGGCCGCGGCGCCGGTAATTGCTACCGGCCCTGCATTGCTGGAGGCCATCCTCCTGGAAAGACGAAAAGAACTGGCGTTTGAAGGACACCGCCTGTTCGACTTAAACAGAACAAAACATTCATTCACCAAATACCTGGCGGGTGATAAAACGATACCAGTGGCCTGGCCCAGTACCAAAGTAATACTGCCCATCCCACAGAGAGAACTGGATGCTAACCCCAACATACGCAACCAGCAGAACGAAGGATACAATTAAATCTAAACCGCCTTTGTTAATAATTGGTTTTTGCTTACAAGCTGGTTGGTTATTTGCTTATGAAGAAAAGAAATCCCCTCGCCCAAAGCGGGGGGATTTTTGTTTTTATAGCTCTATTCCGCCACTCAACCAATTTCTCTTCAACTCCCACTAATTAATTATTACTTTTGACAATCTGTAAATTCACGTATCGCCAAATGTTTATAAGACGTTCTACCGCTTTGGTTATCATTTTATTAGCAGCTATCGGTTTACCCGCTATGGCACAACCATCTCCTGCATGGAACGCTGCTGATATCAGACTGCAATTAAAGAAACTCGATACACTGGGAAGCGTATTGTACATAGCCGCCCATCCCGACGATGAAAATACCCGGCTGTTGGGCTACCTGGCTAAGGAAAAGCTGTACAGAACGGGATACCTGTCGCTCACCCGTGGTGATGGCGGGCAAAACCTCGTAGGCAATGAACAATCTGAATTGCTTGGATTGATTCGTACGCAGGAACTGCTGGCCGCGCGTCGTATCGATGGGGCAGAACAGTTCTTTACCCGCGCCCAGGACTTCGGGTTCTCTAAAAACCCCCAGGAAACATTTACTATCTGGGATCGCGAAAAGATTTTAGGAGATGTGGTATACATGATCCGAAAATTTCAACCAGACGTAATCATCTGTCGTTTTCCGGCAGATAGTCGCGCCGGGCATGGGCACCATACTGCCTCGGCCATGCTGGCGGCAGAAGCATTTACCGCTGCTGCTGATCCCAAACGATATCCTGAACAGCTGAAGCTCGTAAAACCCTGGCAGGCCAAACGCATCCTCTGGAATACCTTCAGTTTTGGCAGCATCAATACCACCGCCGATGATCAGTTTAAGATAGATGTAGGCGCCTTTAATCCATTACTGGGTAAGGGATTTGGGGAGATAGCCGCGGAAAGTCGTTCCCAGCATAAAAGTCAGGGCTTCGGGGTGCCCGCTTCCAGGGGTAGCTCACTGGAATATTTCCTGACTATCAAAGGCAATACACCGAAAAAAGATTTACTTGACGATGTCAATACCAGCTGGTCAAGGGTACCGGGCGGCGAGAAAGTAGGACGCCTGGTAGATGCCGCACTCGCCGCGTATAATATGGACGATCCGTCTGCTTCTGTGCCGGCTTTGCTGGAAATACGCCGGGCCATTCAGGCCTTGCCCGATGGCTACTGGCGTAACGGGAAACTCGCAGAAACAGAGCAGCTCATCTATGCCTGCGCCGGTCTCTGGGCAGAAGCCTATAGCACTGCTCCTACCGTAGTCCCCGGAACTAATATGGAAGCCACGGTACAGCTGATCAATCGTGGAAATGTGAAGGTAATCCTGGAGCAGATCGACCTTCCGGGAAAACCCAATGCTGCCGGTCAACAGGAACTGGCTTACAATAAGTTTACCAGCATTTCACAAACCCTGACAGTACCTGCCAACACCCCGGAGTCACAGCCCTATTGGCTGGCAACAACACACCGGGTAGGCATGTACGTTATAAATGATCCTTTACTGGTGGGTAACCCGGAAAATATTCCGCCACTACAGGCTAAGATCCGCTTCCGCATTGGCGACCAGGAATTCAACATTACCCGTCCCCTGCAATATAAATATACCGACCCTGTAAAAGGGGAAATATACCAGCCGCTGGTGATCGCGCCACCAGTGGTAGCAGATATGAACAGCCAGGTATACATCTTTACAGATACCAAACCGCAGGCAGTGCCGGTCAAAATTAAGGCCATGGCCGACCAGGTACAGGGAACGGTGAAACTGCAATTGCCTGCAGGCTTTGTCGCTACCGAAAGCAGCCTGCCTTTTAACCTGGCTCAGAAAGGCGATGAGGTGGAACTACGTTTTAATATCCTCCCTACAAAAAATATTACCGATAACCATGCAGACACTTTTACGGTGGTGATGCAAACTAACGGGAAGGAATATACGCAGAGTTTACTGCAGATCCGCTACGATCATATTCCACTTATTACCTTATTTCCGCCTGCAGCAGCCAGGCTGGTATCTGTGAACCTGAAACATAATGGCAACCGCCTTGGATATATTCCCGGTGCCGGTGATATGGTAGCAGCTTCACTTCGCCAGGTAGGCTATGATGTGACGGAGCTGGCCGAAAAGGACATTATGAGCGGTAACCTGCAACAATATGATGCCATCATTGCCGGGGTACGCGCCTATAACGTGAACGCACGTATGAAATACTGGCAACCCAGGTTGATGGACTACGTAAACAACGGCGGCAAACTGATTGTACAGTACAACGTAAACAGCCCCCTGGTAACCAATAACCTCGGGCCTTATCCGTTCAGCCTTTCCCGCGACCGGGTAACAGATGAAAACGCGAAAGTGGATTTCATCAATCCGAAAGATCCGGTATTCCATTATCCCAATGAAATTACAGCGGCTGATTTCAACGGCTGGGTACAGGAGCGGGGATTATACTATACTGCTAATGCCGACAAAGCCTACGATAAACTCTTTACCATGCATGACCAGGGAGAATCGCCATTGGATGGTTCTACACTGGTAGCGCATTATGGTAAAGGAGCTTATGTGTATACCGGCCTGTCCTTTTTCCGGCAGCTGCCGGCAGGCGTACCTGGTGCGTATCGCCTGTTTGTAAACCTGATTTCTGTTAAATAGGGATTGAACGAAAATGAGTAAGAAACACGAACAGAACCGCCCCCGGCTAAGAATAGCTGCCGGCTTTTGTATTATCCTGGGGTTGCTGATAGGATTCAGTATCAAGCGCGTGCAGGTGGGATTGATTATAGGAGTTGTGCTGGGCCTCTTGTCAGGAAGTATGTGGAGTAAAAGTAATTCAAACGATTAATATGGCGTTGGATCAACAGCCGGAAGAGAAGCCACCTTTATTTCCCACATGGGGATACTGGTATGCATTGGTAATAGCCTGGTTGCTGTTACTGATCGTGCTCTTCTACTTATTCACCAAAACATTTTCATGAGCCCTTTAGATTGGACGGTACTTATCGGTACGCTCACCACTATTATTCTGTACGGTGTCTGGAAAAGCCGCGGCCAGCAAAACCTGGATAGTTATTTCCTGGATAACCAATCTATGCCCTGGTATATCATCCTGTTGTCTATTATCGGTACCCAGGCCAGCGCCATCACTTTTATTTCAGCACCGGGTCAGGCCTATACAGACGGGATGCGTTTTGTGCAGTATTACTTCGGCTTGCCGTTGGCCATGGTAGTACTTTGTATCACTTTTGTCCCCATTTTTCATAAGCTTAAAGTATACACCGCCTACGAATACCTGGAGCAGCGGTTTGATCTTAAAACGCGTACACTGGCTTCTACGCTGTTTTTGATCCAGCGAGGACTCTCTACCGGTATCAGTATCTGCGCGCCGTCTATTATATTGTCGTCATTGCTGGGATGGAATCTTTACTGGACCAATATGATTATGGGCGGATTGCTCATTATCTATACCGTAGTAGGTGGTACCCGGGCAGTAGCCTATACGCAAACGTTTCAGCTCATCATCATTTTCAGCGGTATGTTTCTTGCCGGATGGATGGTAGTGCACTTATTGCCTCCGGATGTAGGATTTAAACAGGCCTTACAGGTATCCGGCAAGATGGATAAGCTGAATGTGATAGTAACGAAGTTCGACTGGAAAGACAAATACAATATCTGGAGTGGTATCATCGGAGGCTTTTTCCTGGCCTTATCTTATTTTGGAACAGACCAGTCGCAGGTAGGCCGCTACCTCACGGCCAAATCGGTGAAGGAAAGCCGCATGGGCCTGCTGATGAACGGCCTGGTGAAAGTTCCCATGCAATTCCTGATCTTATTGATCGGAGCCATGGTATTTGTATTTTACCTGTATTTCAGGGCGCCTATTTTCTTCAATGAAGCCCAGCTGGCCAGGGCACATAAAACAGAACAGGGCCCTGCGTTACTAAAACTGGAAGATCAATACACGGAATTAGGTAAGGTAAAACAGCAGCAGGTAAAACAACTCGCAGCTGCCCTGGAAGCAGGTAACAACGCGCAAGCGGACATCGCTAAAAAAGAGTTGCAGCAAACAGATGTGAAAGCGACTGTCATCAGAACGGAAGCCCTGTCACTCATCAAAGCATCAGATCCTACGGCCGACACCAGTGACACAAATTATATTTTCCTGCATTTTGTGGTGAATAGTTTGCCCAAAGGCTTGGTGGGCTTACTGATCGCCATTATTTTCCTGGCAGCCTGGGGAAGTATTGCCGCGGCATTGAATTCGCTGGCCTCCACTACAGTGGTGGATGTATACCAGCGCCTTTACAACGCCAATGCATCGCCCGGTCATTATCTCATGATTTCCAGGCTCTGGACATTGATCTGGGGTGTCTTTTGTATCGTGGTAGCACAGTTTGCCGGCAGCCTGGGAAGTCTCATCGAGGTGGTAAACGTATTGGGGTCGTGGTTTTATGGAGTTACGCTGGGAATTTTCCTGGTAGCCTTTTACCTGAAAAAGGTAGGGGGGACGGCCACCTTCTGGGCAGCCATCATTTCCGAAATCGTAGTACTGGTAGTGTATTGGATCGGCGCCGTATCCTTCTTGTGGCTCAACGCCATTGGATGTTTGCTGGTATTGTTACTGGCCTGGGTATTTCACCAGTTTTGTGCGCCAGCGCAACCGCGGGAAATAGCATAAGGATCATCTCATTTACATAAAAAAGCCATTGAAGGAAATCCTTCAATGGCTTTTTTATGTAAATGAGATGTTTATTTCAGTGTTGCCAGTAGCTTTTTATTCAGCGTTACATAGTCATCGTTTTTAGCGGCAGTGGCCAGTTCGATAGACTTCTGCGCAGCTTCTTTCGCTACCGCTACTTTTTTAGCTTTTGCGTTGATGCGTGCTTTTTGGTACCAAACCCAGAATGCTTCAGGGCTTTGAGCAGCGGCGGCGTCAATCCATTCTACCGCTTTGTTGAGGTCTTTACCGGTTTCGAAGTAGTAAACTGCTGCCTGGAAATAAGGCTTCTTTTCACCCTTCATAGCTTCTTCGATCTGGCCGGTGATCTTACCATCAATATCGGCTTTAATGACTACCGGTACTTTGGTTTTATCCCAGCTGAGGGCAAGGATAACGCTATTGGAACGTACGTTCTCAAACTCGATGGTAAAGTTTTCCTGTGAAAAAGGCATCGCAACAGGGGATACTTTCACGCGGGCAATATCGTTTTCAGGCTTGTAAGCGGCAGGGCTGGTAACGTCCAGGCTGCTGGTCAGGATTATTGTCCAGGATTTGGCCCCCGGGATAGATAATAAACCATATTTACCCGCTTTAACAGGTACGCCGCCGAAGGTGATGTCTTCTCCAAAAGTAATGGTGGTAGCGCTATTGGCGCCGGTTCGCCATACTTTGTCGTATGGTACCAGGTCGCCCATGATCACACGGCCATTCTTTTGTGGGCGGGAGTAGCTCAGCTCTATATTGGATAAAGCAAAGTCCTGTTTGATCGTCTGAGTAGGACTTGGCGCAGGCATCTTAATGCCCTGGGCGAGGGTGGTACCCGCATACAGCAAAAGCATAGCACCGGCTGCTGCGGTGAAGGTTCTGATAGTTCTCATATTTAGGTGGGTATTTAAATGCTATTCGATAATCCCATTACGGAATGCGTACAGTACCAGTCCAACGCTGTTTTTAACGTTGATCTTTTCCAGTAACTTCTGACGGATACCTTCAACGGTGCGGGGACTCAGGAAGATCTGTTCAGAAATTTCCTGGGTCGTCAGTTCATTACATATCAGCTTCAGTACTTCCTGTTCCCGGTCGTTGAGTTGTATTTCGTTTTTAAGTGTCGGCTTAAATTGTTGCTTGTTTTTATGTAATACCTTTTTCAGCAGGGCCAGGTTTACATTTTCATTGAAGTAAAATCCTTTTTCGAAAGTAGTACAGATGGCTTCGTAGATCTCTTCAGGTTCCGCATTTTTTAGTAGGTAGGCATTGGCGCCGTTTTCTACCAGATGGACAATAAAGTTGTCGTCTTCATACATGGTGAGTATGATTACTTTTACATCCGGGTATTTTTCCTTTACCTTAATGGTGGCTTCAATGCCATCCATATTGGGCATTTTCAGGTCCATCAGTATAACATCCGGCTGCTGTGTTTCCATGGTCTGCAACAGATGCAGTCCATCATCCGCCTCGAAAATAAAGCGGATATTTTCGTAAGGAATCAGTGTGTTGATGACTCCACTGCGGAAGATTTTATGATCATCCGCAATGGCCACTTTTATGTGTGCCATAGGTGGACAGTTAGAAGATTTGCTATTATTTTATTTTGAATAAATTACTATTAGTCATGCTATTATACAGGTTTAACACAACCGGACGGCAATTTAACAATAAAACAAGATAAGTATCAACTATTCTGTGAGGATGACTGGTAATTCTCTACACTAATCGACGCAATTGTACCTTGTGGTGTTCCGGCTGTGAAGGTAATATTTCCGCCGATAATATTGAGGCGGCTCTCAATATTTTTAAGGCCCAGGCTACCTGTTTTCTTACGGGCATCGCCCAACGTAGTGAGGAGGGCGCCATTACCATTGTCTGCTACATCTATCGTGAGCAGGGACGGAGTGGTTTGGTAACTGATTTTTATTTCAGTTGCGGCGGCATGTTTCAGAATGTTGTTAATCAGTTCCTGTACTACGCGGTATACATTCAGTGCCTTTTCCCGGTCTACCGTTTGCCCGCTGCCGGCGGCGGTAAAACTGATCTTTACCTGTTTGTTTTTATTCATCAGGTTGCAGAAGGAATCGAGTGCATGGGCTAAACCAAGGTTTTCCAGTGCCTGGGGGTGGAGGCTTTGAGATATGAATCGCAGCTGCTGTATAATAGTATCTGTAAAGTCTTTGGTTTCTTTAAGCCGCTCTGTTTCGCCGTTACCTGTCTTCAGCAGGGTCTGGAGGCCGCCGATATTCAGTTTTAACACCGAAAGTTGCGCGCCCACTTCATCATGCAGATCTTCTGCAATGCGCTTCCGTTCCTGCTCCTGGCCCTGTAAAACAGCTACGAGACGTTCCCGCTGGAGTTGCAGGTCTTTATCGCGGATCAGTAGCTTGTGCTGGATAACCTGCTTCTGCTGTAACATCACTAAAATGATCACAATAACACCAAGCATTAACATTACTGTAGTTCCAATTACAATAATATCAACTGTCTGCATATCTCAATTTTTTAAGTTTTGAGAGCCCAATATACAGCAGAATCATAGAAACTATGCCAACGAAATTATTGATGGTCAGAATCCCGGAAATCACTTTTCCCCTGGGATCGGGCCTGAATACTTGTTGCAGTACATTATAGCTGATATTAAACAGGAATACTGTACAGTAAAAGAGAAAAATCCCTGAATTGTACCAGAAGGAGGGCATGGTATCAATATAGATCGATTTTTCTATCAGCTCTTTGTCGTTCAACATCTGCCAGAAAAATATAACCCCGTATATGAGAATGACAATCGATTTGATACCGGCAGAGATAGAGTTGTAGTGATAGAATCCTTCAATTACAAAGATGTCGAGGCCAAAAACAAGGGCTACAACGATGGGCATAAACAGGATCACCCGTTTAATCACCTTGTTCTTAATACAACTAAGGTAAACCAGGGAAATAATAACAAACTGAACGAGGTTCATGAAGTTAAAGAACCACATGTTATTGTGGAACAGGTATCCGATCACATCGGAACCAACAGCGAAAACAATGCTGCTAACGATATAATAAAATATCCAGAGGGAAGGGCGGTCAAACAGTTTATAGTTTAGGATGAAGGGGATCAGAATAAGTAATTCGATCCCCATCATGGCGTAATAACTGTACCAGAATAATTTATCCACGAGATTCCTTTATAGTTAAGGTTTTGTACCGGAACAATATTGCGGGCATGGTACACCCTGATCCAGGATGACAGGAGGCGTATCTTTGGCAACAATGCCGGAAGCCTGGGCAGCGGCCATTTCTGCAGCGGATTTAGGGAGAATGTCGTTACCATTTTCATCAACGGCTACCAGGATCATTTTTCTTTCCCGTTGACTATCACCATTTAACTTAATACCATAATAAATTCTCATCGCCACAGCGCCTGGTTGATCCAGCACTTCCAGTATTTTGTCTTTGCCAAAACACATGGCCTTTACATGACTGTCGAAAGATTTTTGATTCGCGTGATCATCATCATGATTTTTTGTTAACTCCAACATTTCTTCTAAAGAAATGAACCCGCCCGCGTCTGACGGAATGGGTCTGTTAGGTAGGTTGCTCATATAGGGGAAGTTTTAGTTTGCGGTAAAAATATCATAATTTCTTACATAATCAACGGGGGAATTACACAGGTAAGTGGACGGTTTTGTCTCGCGTAGTGTTCTCAAATGCTTTGTGGGAAAGTATTTTGGCTTATTTGGGGAGATGGGAAAATCAGTAGCCGTCTCCCTAGAATGCGTACTTATACGCATACCTTTCCGGGTGTGGAAGGAGTATTCCAATAACAAATGCCTGGTTTCGTTCACTTGCTTCGGTCGGAGCATACCCGGCATGTTTTATCATGTGAACTGTCTGCATATCTACAGCAGGCTGTTGCGTGGTTCTTATCAGGATCTGCGTACTTATACGTAATCCTTTTTTTCAGTTGTTCAACGCTTGACTGCTCTGATAAACTTCACAATCTTTGTAACATCAACCGCTTAAGTATCAGTTGTATTTAGAAAAATACCTCCGTGTATTTGGCCTTTCTACCTTGTTTGTTTGATTAGTATATGCAGAAACAGTTCATCAGGTGATGCTCGTTAACCCCTTTTGTTTCTTAAAAAAATAAAATTATGAGTTACCTATTAATCGGAAACATCTCTGCACTTATTTGTAATGATTGTGTTGAGCCACTGGCTAATGCACGTATCCGGGTTTATTTGCCGGCGACACACGCCCCGGTAACCCCGCAGCCCAATGGCATCTTTAACGATATGCAGCCTTTGTCGGCACGGGAAGTGTTGATGAAAGCCGACAGGCTCCTGGCGGAGACCACCCTCGACGAAAAGGGAGGCTTTTGCTTGTCCTGGAACGAAGTACACCTGTTTACGGAAGCATTGGAACTGGACTTGTGCCTCGATCAGCTGCCGGGAAAAAATGGTAACCGTCATCCCCGGAACTATCACCTCAGCCGGCTGGTGCTGCCCTGGAAAAGGAACAGTACCGGTTATGTAGGCGCCTATGCCTATGTAATACCAGCGGCGCTCTGGCAGAACATTTATTCCAGCGCCGGCGCCTGGCTTATTACCGGTGTGGTAAAACCTTACTTTAGTGCACCCGGGCAACCCCACCTGAAAGTGGAAGCTTACAACGCTCTCTCCGGACGCCTATTGGGTATTGCCCATACTGATGAATCAGGCCGTTACTTTTTGCACTTCTCGGGAAACCAGGTAGGTACCGGGCGTCCGCAAGCCATCATTTCAGGTCGTAAAAACCTGGGCCCGGATGTGTATTTTAAAGTATATCGCAATAATCACTTACTATGGGCAGAAGATGAGCGGATGGGATTAAGCCGGGAAAGAAGAGATATTGCCCCCTGCAGTAACATCAATCTTATTTATAAATCTTCAAAAGTGAAACGAGCTTCCGATCAGATAGGCAACTGGTTCTCAGAAATAATTACCCTTAAGGGTACACGAAAAAGCAAGAGTGATAAATTCCGTTTGATAACCCAATTTAGCTTACTGTAAAAGTTGTCTGGATGTTTGAACATCCGGTGTTTGTAAATTCCCCCTTATTGCAAATGGCAAAAAAAAACAGCTACCTTTCGCAGGTAGCTGTTGCCTTTTTATGGTATGCTAAAACCGGGGATGAAACCGCATGAGGGTATCCCGGAGGTATTCCCGGTCCAGGTGCGTATAGATTTCCGTGGTGGTAATGCTTTCATGTCCCAGCATTTCCTGTACGGCCCGGAGGTCTGCCCCGCCTTCTACCAGGTGGGTAGCAAAGGAATGCCGGAAGGTATGAGGGGATACGTTCTTCTGGATGCCCGCTTTTTGTGCCAGCTCCTTGATCACCAGGAAGATCATTACCCGGCTCAGGGCGCCGCCGCGGCGGTTAAGAAACAGCGTATCTTCTTCTCCATATTTAACAGGGAGCATTACACGAACATTTCTCCGGTAAATATCTATCTGCCGCATGGCATCTTTCCCAATAGGCACCATACGTTCTTTATTGCCTTTCCCGATTACGCGGATAAACCCAACATCCAGGTGCAGCTGGGTAATCTGTAAATTAATCACCTCGCTTACCCGGAGTCCGCAACTATACATGGTTTCCAGGATGGCTTTATTACGGTGGCCTTCCGCCGTATCCAGCGATATCTGGGAAATGATCTTTTCAATTTCCTCGAAGGTGAGCACATCGGGTAGCTTACGCAACACCTTGGGCGCTTCCAGTAGCTGGGTCGGATCTTCCTGGGCCATGTCTTCCAACAACAGGAATTTATAAAAAGCCTTCAGGCCGGAAATGGTCCGGGCCTGGGAGGTGGCAGTCATACCCAATTGGGCAATCCATTGAATACAACCCTGCAAATCTTCGAGTGTAACATCCTGGGGCCGGAACTTTTCTTTACCATTGGCCATCAGGTATTGCTCCAATTTTTCTACGTCACGGAGGTAGGCTTCTACCGAATGATCCGACATCGATCGCTCTAAACGGAGGTAGCCTTTAAATAATTTTCGGAACGATTCCCACATGAAAGCAAGTTAAATGCTTTTTGTAAAACAACGGTGATGGCTATCCGAAAAAGTGCTAAAAAGGGGGAATATGGTGTGGAAAGTAGGAGAGAAGCGTCTTATTTGAAGTGTTACTTGATGAGTATATTATTATATTATTGAAAATCAGCTATTTGGAATGATGTTATTTTGGCCTCTTTTTGCTGATAAACCGGTGATTTTAAAGGTCTTTTCCCCTATCATATTTCTATTAAAAATCATGTAATTACGACGTTTTGTCAGTTTGGACCTAATTCCTAAAGTGATGGTTCATGTATTTCTCGTAAATAGATATAAATCAATTATTTGTATTAAATCAGATCAATAGGTAGGAGCAACAAAAAAGCCGGTTTTGATAACCGGCTTTTTGCACTGATGTAAATGACAGTATTAGAATTTTTCGAGCCCGCTGAAGAAGAAGTTACCTTCAATCACAGCGTTTTCGTCAGAGTCAGAACCGTGAACAGCGTTACGGCCGATAGACTCAGCATATTTTTTACGGATGGTACCTTCCTCTGCGTTAGCTGGGTTGGTGGCACCGATCAGTTTACGAAAATCTTCTACGGCGTTGTCTTTTTCCAGGATAGCTGCTACGATATGGCCGCTGCTCATGAATTCTACCAGTTCACCGTAAAAAGGTCTTTCTTTATGGACTGCATAAAACTCACCTGCTTTTGCAGTAGATAACTGCGTCATTTTCATGGCTACGATGCGGAAACCTGCAGCGTTGATCATGTTTAAAATGCCGCCAATGTGCCCGTTTGCTACTGCATCAGGCTTGATCATAGTAAATGTTCTGTTGCTCATATAATGTTTAATTCCGAATTACAGATTAGGCCGCAAAAGTAATTACATTTTCTTTAGTGGTAAAAAATTTTGAAATTCTGGCTCAAATAAAGAACTTCGCACTTCGTTTTCTGTTTCAACCACTTGTTGTGATTGGAAATCAACTCTTAACATTACAGTTTTTTAATGAAGCCGATCGAGGAAATTAAGCCTTTGCTGGAGAGCCCTAAGAAAGTGGTCGTAACAATGCATCAGAAGCCAGATGCCGATGCCATGGGATCTTCATTGGCGATGTACCACTACTTGTTACAGAAAGGACACCAGGTAACTGTAATCTCACCCACTAACTTTCCGGATTTCCTGAAATGGATGCCAGGTGCAGATACCGTCATTGATTTTGAATCCTCCATGGATAGAGCTATACAGGCATTGGAAGGGACTGATCTGTTGTTTTGCCTGGATTTTAATGCATTGTACCGCACCAAAAACCTGGCGCCTCACCTCGAAAAATTAGATTGTATCAAGATCCTCATAGACCACCACCTGGAGCCTCAACCCAGTTTTGACTACGGTGTAAGTGATACAAAAGCTAGCTCCACCGCCCAATTAGTTTATGAAACTATATATAAATTGGGAGATGAGCAGTATATTAACCTCGAAATTGCGCAATGCATTTATGCAGGTACCGTTACGGATACCGGCTCCTTCCGCTTTGCGTCTACCACGGCGGCCGTTCACCGCATGGTGGCCGACCTGATGGAAAGAGGCCTTCGCCACGAAGTGATTCACCAGGCGATTTATGATAACTTCCTGGAAAACCGCCTCCGGTTCCTCGGGCATAGCCTCCTGAACCGTATGGAGGTATTCTATGAATATAATACCGCTATGCTGGCCATTCCTTATACAGACCTGAAAAGGTTTGACCTGCAAACCGGAGATACGGAAGGCCTGGTTAACTTCCTGCTGTCAATACAGGGAATAAAAATGGCAGCATTGATCATCGACCGCCATTCAGAAGTGAAATTGTCTTTCCGGTCCAAAGGCGATTTCGATGTAAATACCTTCGCCCGGAAATATTTTGACGGAGGAGGGCATTTCAACGCATCCGGCGGCCGTAGCACCGATTCACTCGAAAAAACGGTAGACCGGTTTATAAAAGCCATAGAACAAAACGAAGCGCTGTTACAATAAATGAATTAAAGTATTTCAACCTACTAATACAATCAAATGAAAAAACACAATCAGTTATTAGTTGCAACCGCAGCACTCGGCTTATTCGTAGCCAGTTGCGGTACAGGTGTTAAAAAAACACCGGGCGGTATTGAGTATATCGTTCACAAATCCGGCAGCGGAGCACAACTGAAATTGGGCGATACCGCCCTGTTGAACGTTACCCAGCGTATCAATGATTCCCTGCTGGGAGATTCCCGTAAAATGGTAGGCGCACCCATCCCCGTACTCGTGGCTAAAGCACAGAACAAGTACGACCTGATGGAAGGTATTGCCCTCCTCCATGAAGGCGATAGCGCTACTTTTGTTATTCCCTGGGATTCATTACCAGCGCAGGAACGTCCTCCATTTGGTAAGAAAGGTGATAAGCTGAAAATCACTTTCGCGGTTGAAGGAAAATATTCAGCAGCAGCTCAGAAAGAGAAAGACGAAAAACTCATTAAAGAGTACCTGGAGAAAAACAAAATCAACGCTACTAAAAACGCAGAAGGCGTATACGTAGCAGTTACCCAGGAAGGTACCGGCGGCACCCCTAATCCAGGTGATACCGTTTATGTACACTACACTGGTAAACTCACCACCGGTAAAGTATTTGATTCCAGCCAGGATTCAACCATGCGTCCAGGCATGCCGTTAGAGCCAATTAAATTCCCTATCGGTCGTGGTTTCGTTATCAAAGGATGGGATGCCGGTTTAAGCGGTCTGAAAAAAGGATCCAAAGCTACCCTGGTAATTCCTTCTGTACTGGCTTATGGCCTGCAGGGAAGTCCTCCGGTAATTCCTAGCAACTCTATCCTCGTATTCGACGTACAGTTGGTAGACATTAAACCAGGTGCACCAGCACCAGCTGCTCCGGTTGCACCAGCTGCACCAGTTCCGGCAAAAAAATAAATTACCTGATCGTAATAAAAAAGGGCCCCCGCTTATGCGGGGGCCCTTTTTCTATATCATATATTAATACTATCCCTATCAGGCGTAGCCATCTATCAATACCTCGTATAATTTTACCTTTAGGTCTTCCAGCGACACATCCTGGGTTAGTACTCCATCCATCGCATAAGAAACCGTTCCCCGCTCTTCCGATACAATAATCGCCAGGTTATCACTATGTTCGGTAATGCCCACCGCCGAACGATGCCTTAATCCAATACGGGTGGGCAGATTCGGGTTCTCTGATACCGGCAATATTACCTTGGCCGCCAGGATCTTGTTGCCCACTATAATCAACGCCCCATCGTGCAAGGGACTATGCTTTTCAAAAATGCTCTCTATCAGCTTGGCGCTTACATTCCCATCAATCGGAATACTGGAGGCAGAATCGAACTTTACACGGTAAGTCGTCGCTATCACCATCAACGCCCCTGTAAACGTACTTTGCATACGGCTTACCGCCACAATGATCTCGTTAATGATATTTTCTTCTTCCTTATAGCTTTTAAACTTATCAGGGAGGAATAACTTGGTGAAAAAACTATCCTTGCTCAAAGGTGTTTTCTTACCCAGTACCAGCAGGAACTTCCGGATCTCCGGCTGAAAAATAATAATGATGGCGATAATCCCAACATTGATAAAGTTTTGCAGGATACTGGTCAGAATAGGCATCGATAAAGCCCTGACCAGGAAATAAGCTGCATATACCATTAACAGGCCTACGAAAATATTAAACGCAAGACTGCCCTTTAATAAACGGTATAATTGAATAATTAAAAAAATAACAATCAGCAGGTCCAAAAGATTTAGCCAGCGAAACTCAACTCCATAAAACTGTATAACTTCCTTCATAATTGTAAAAATAGTAAGATAAGATTTAACGGCCCCTCATTTTCTCTGTGATCTTTATCGCCTCTACCGCCGCTTTTACATCATGTACCCGCAGGATATGTGTACCTTGCTGCAGGGCAATGGTATTCAGCACAGTGGTGCCATTGAGCGCTTCCACCGGAGTAACGCCCAGTAATTTATATATCATCGACTTGCGTGAAATACCCGTCAGCACCGGTACGCCCAGCACATCCCGGAAAAGGTGCAACTGCCCCAACAGGGTATAATTATGATCGAGGGTTTTCCCAAAACCAAATCCCGGGTCGGCAATAAAATCTCTGATCCCGGCTGCCCGGCACTGGGCCAGCTTTTGTTGCAGGTAATCCAATACTTCTGCCACCACATCTTCGTACTGTGGGTTATGCTGCATGGTAGCAGGCTTCCCCTGCATGTGCATAGCTATATACGGCACCTGTAATTGACCGACGGTCGGGATCATGGCAGCATCCAGGTCGCCTGCACTCACATCATTAATAATAGAAGCGCCTGCCTGTACGGCCCTTTCGGCTACGGAAGCATACCAGGTATCTATAGAAATAATCGCCTTCGGATAGCTGTTCAATATAGCATGGATGGCGGGAATTAAGCGGTGTATTTCTTCGTCGGCGCCTATGACTGTGGCGCCCGGGCGGGTACTTTGCGCTCCCAGATCCAGTATGGCGGCGCCTTCTTCCAGGTGCTGCTGTACCTTTTCCATTACCTGGTGTAGCTGATGCATACGGTTACCTTCATAAAAGGAATCATCCGTTACATTAATAATACCCATCACCACAGGGGCAGCCAGGGACAACAACTGTCCCCTGCAGTTAATAGCCGGTGAATGATGCATATGGATATGGTGCGGTGTCATATGATTGCATTGAATGGTGAGCGTGCAGGTTTTTACCTCCGGTTTATCATATAGTTCCAGCCTTTTAGCTGAAATTCTTTATTTTGCCTGCAAATCTAAGGAGGAAAATCAATCATTTTCGAATTTAGGGATTTCGATGTTTATTTCAACAACAGATTTGCATGGGTTACGCCCATCACTTTCTAATACAGGTAAATCGGGATAGTCCTTAACTTCACCATTACTTAACCATTAAACTGTTTTATGAAGATTATCCTTAACCTGTTACGCATCATCGTAGGGGTACTGTTCATCTTTTCGGGGCTTATCAAAGCGAATGACCCACTGGGCCTCAGTTATAAGATGGACGAATTCTTTGAAGTACTGCACCTCACTTTCCTGTCGCCTTACTCACTGGCATTTTCCGTGGTGATGAATGCCTTTGAAATCATTGCCGGCGTGGCCGTGCTCGTAGGATACCGTATGCGCATCTTTTCTGTACTATTACTGCTGCTCATCATCTTCTTTACCTTCCTCACGGCTTTTGCACTATTCAGTGGTACTATCCGGGAATGTGGCTGCTTCGGCGACTGTATCAAATTAACGCCGGTGGAAACCTTCTGGAAAGATGTGATCCTGTTACTGATGATCCTGGTGATCTTCTTTTACCGTAAAAAGATACTACCGGTGAAAGGGGCAGCCCTGGTATTTATCCTGTCGGTGCTATTATCTTTTGGCGTACAGGCGTATACGTTAAAACACTTGCCTTTATTCGACTGCCTGCCCTATAAAGTAGGAAACAATATTCCCGAAAAGATGAAATTGCCGCCAGGTGCTACGCCCGACGTATATGAAATGGTATTCATCTACGAAAAAGACGGGCAGAAGAAAGAGTTTACGGCCGATAACTATCCCTGGTCCGACAGTACCTGGAAGTTTATTGACCGTAAGGATAAACTGGTGAAGAAAGGAAATGCCGAACCTGCCATCAAAGATTTTATTCTCACCGACCTCGATGGTGTTAATCAAACGGAGGCAGTATTGTCGGCCGACAAACCCGTATACCTTTTCCTGGTACAGAATGTACAGAACGCAGGCAGCGGCTGGGATGCCAAGATGAAAGCCCTGCAGGCCAAATGGAAGAACCAGGAGATACTAATATATGGTGTCACCGCTTCTACCAAAGATGAAATAGCCGCCTTTAAACAACAGTATGGACTGGAGTTTCCTTTTGTGCAAATGGATGGTGTGGCTATCAAAACAGCAGGCAGAAGTAACCCTTGCCTGATGTTGCTTGATAAAGGCACCATTAAAGGGAAATGGCATTACAATGATATCCCCTGAGATAAAAACTGAATAGTGATGCTGCGTTTCATGCTCCGCAAAACAGCTTATGGATTACTGGTACTACTCGGCGTAGTAGTGCTCGTGTTTTTCCTGTTCAACGTACTGCCCGGCGATCCAGCCCGGCTTACGTTGGGCCAGCGGGCAGACGTAGCCTCCCTCGAAAATGTAAGGAAAGAACTGCACCTCGACCGGCCCGTAGGGGTGCAGTTTGGATACTATCTGAATGACCTGTTGCCGGTAGGTGTACATACTGTTACAGAAGCAACAGAGAATCTACATTATATAACGGTCGCGCATATATCAAAAGATAAGATCCTGGTACTCAAAACGCCTTATCTACGCCGGTCGTACCAGGGGAAAAAGCAAGTATGGGATATCTTGCTGGAAGCCTTACCCGGAACCTTGCTGCTGGCGGTAGCCGCCATGTTGTTTGCTACCGTGGTAGGATTGGCGCTTGGTGTACTATCGGCCGTGAAGCAAAATACCTGGATGGATACCGGGGCAGTATTTGCCAGCGTAGCGGGCATTTCAGTCCCCTCTTTTTTTGCCGGTATTGTACTGGCTTACCTGTTCGGCTTCGTACTCAGCGACTATACCGGGCTGCATATGACCGGCAGCCTGTTCGATGTAGATCCTTTTAAAGGCAGGGTACTCAACCTGCGTAATCTTATTTTACCCGCTATCACACTGGGCATCCGCCCTTTGGCGATCATCGTACAGCTTACCCGCAGCGCCATGCTGGATGTACTGCACCAGGACTTTATACGCACGGCTTATGCCAAGGGCCTTTCCAAACGGGCCGTTATCTGGCGCCATGCACTGCCCAATGCCTTGAATCCTGTGATTACGGCCATTACGGGCTGGTTCGCGGAATTGCTGGCCGGCGCTTTTTTCGTGGAATATATCTTTGGATGGAAAGGCATCGGGAAAGTAACGGTAGATGCCCTCGACAAATTTGACTTCCCCGTTGTGATGGGCGCCATCCTGTTTACTGCAGGCATTTTCGTCATCGTGAACCTCCTGGCCGATCTGCTATACACCCTGATAGATCCCAGGATAAAACTGGATTAACCGGTTAATAGCTTCATTATCAATACTATAGATAGGGTCAACGGAAAAAATTAATCGCTCGGGATATTTTTTTCAAAATTGCTGTAACATCTTTTTTTTACAGTCGTCTTCTTCTCAAACGCATTATTCTGCATGTCACTCGAAAGATTTCTCACACAGGTGGTCCCCGTCCGGCAAAAGCTTTACCGCTTTGCATTCCGCCTGTTGGGCAACGAGGAAGATGCACAGGATATTACACAGGACGCACTGATGAAGGTATGGGGCATGCAGGAAAAGATGGCGGAACTGCAAAATATGGAAGCCTGGTGCATGCGGATCACCCGCAACCTGGCGCTGGATAAAATCAAGTCGCGGAAATACCGCTTATCAGACGACCTCGACAGGGCAGGGGAAGTGCCTGCCATACACCAGCAAAGCCCACATGCTGTGGCCGAACAAAATGATGTAATGGGAAAAGTACATGTGGCGATCAACGCCCTGCCCGAGAAATACCGCACGATCCTCCAACTGAGAGATATTGATGGTCTTTCCTACCAGGAAATTGCCGACGTACTGGATATAGATATGAATGACGTAAAAGTGAATTTGCACCGTGCCCGTAAATCAGTACGGGAGAAACTACAAAACCTGCAGGTATATGGATTATAAATGGATCAGCGATTTGCTGGATAAGTACTGGGAGGGGGAAACTACCCTGGAGGAGGAAGCGACGCTCCGTGATTTTTTCAGCGTACCACACGCAGACCTGCCCGAAGCATTACAGGAGGCAGCGCCGCTATTCCAATATTTTAAGGTGGAAGCAGCAAAAGAATGGGAGGTTCCCCCGGTTACGCTGCCGGTGACCACCCCGGTAGTAAAACTGTCGCCGCTACGGCACTGGATGAAATATGCGGCAGTAGCGCTGGTAGCGGTGGGTATCGGATATGCCTTAAAGCAGCAGCAGGTACGTAAGCAGGATGCGGCAATAGCCCTGCGGCAGCAGGAAATGAACGACCCGCAGAAGGCCCTCGATGAAACGAAGAAAGCACTGCAGCTGCTGGCCAGGAACCTGAATAAAGGCACTGCCAAAATGCAGAAGCTGGCCTACTTCAATGAAGCTACTTCACTGGTAGAAGGAAAGAATGACTAACGGCTATTATAAAACCTGATATAAATATTGAGAAATGAAACGATTCCTGTTTTTATTGATGGCGATCTTTGCCAGCTTCCATGGGTCAGCCCAGCAAGGGAGCGCCATAGACCGCTTCTTCCAGCGGTATGAAAACGACCGCAACTTTACGCTGGTCAGTATAACGCCTAAAATGTTCAGCATGTTCGCTAAGGTGGATGCCGGCGACCCGGATGCCAAAAACCTGATGCGGGTCATTCAGAAACTAAGAGGACTGCGTATCCTGGCAAAGGAGAGCACCAAAGACGGTCCCCGCCTGTATAAAGAAGCGGCCGCTTTCCTGGGAGGCGATTTCGAAGAACTGATGACGCTCCGCGACAAGGACAGCGACCTGAAGTTCATGGTAAAGGAAAACGCCAAAGGCAATATCAATGAGCTGGTCATGCTGGTAGGCAGTTCCACCGAATTCCTGGCCATGAGCCTGGTAGGCGATATCGACCTCAATGAGATTTCCCAGATTGCCGGGTCTGTTAATATACAGGGCATGGACAAACTGAAAAACATCAAGAAAAAGTAACTAAAACATTTTCCCATGAAAGCATTCATTATTGCAGGCTGCTGTTTATTAGCTGCGGTGGCTGTAAAAGCCCAGGACCGCTCCCTGCGCGAGTTTCGCAACAAATACCGTCATTGCTCCGAGGTACATACCATCAGCGTAGGTGGCTTCGCGATGCGACTGGCAGGCTTCTGCCTCTCGTTTTCAGATGATTCAAAAGATGTGAAAGGAGTAATGAGAGGGATACAGAAGGCAAAGGTATACACGATTACTAATGTTAATGGTAATACGGTGAACAGCCAGGATATTGCTGACCTGAAAAGCAACCTGCTACGCAATGATCATTTCGACGAATTGATGGATGTGAGAGATAAGAACAGCCGGGTACATATCCTGAATAAGGGAACCGACGACGAATTGGGTAAGGTGGTGATGCTGATACAGGATGAGAGCGACTTTGTGATCGTGAATCTGCAAACAACGCTGAAAATGTCTGATATCAATACGTTGATCCGTCAGTTTGCATCCAACTGATCCCTTTTACCTGATCATCACGTCCTTAACAATGCTTTCTCCCAGCATTTCATTCACCAGCTTGATGATCTTATCTTTAGAATAAGTTAACTCCTGCTTTAGTGGCGCCACTGTTGTAGTAACAATTAATTTACCATCTATCAGCTGAATGCTCTGTGTATACCGGGCAATTGTTTTCCCCATAATCTGTTCCCAATTTTCCTGGATGCGTACCTCCGTGAGACGGGGTTTCATCCTGCTCTTATTCATAAATTCCCGGAGTGCATCTCCTATACTGGTAGTTCCATGACGCATGGTGCAAAGGTAGTAAATTTTAGAGCGGCATACCGTAAAGAATATACGTTAGATGTTAATGAGCTGGATTTCCCCGGAGGTAGCCGCAAATGCCTGCTGCAAACGTTCCACATGCGTATCTGTAATAAATACCTGTCCATAGTGATCGCCTGCTACCAGGGCAATTAACCGCTGTACCCTTTCCTGGTCCAGTTTTTCAAACACATCATCCAATAGCAATAGCGGTGGAAAATTTTTATGTTGCCGGAGTATTTCAAACTGTGCCAGCTTCAACGCAAATAAAAAGCTTTTGCGTTGTCCCTGGGAGGCGCTGGTTTTCATCAGGTGGCCGTCCAGCAGGAAGAGCAGGTCGTCGCGGTGAATACCGGTGCTGGTGCGCTGCAATTGCATGTCGCGGAACCGGGCCTTGTGCAGTTGTGCCGCATAGGGCTCTTCCTGCAGTGTACACTGGTATTGTATGTTTACCACTTCGTGGGTGCCGGCAATGTAATCATACAGCTGCTGCACTTTGGGTATAAATGTTTGCAGAAAAGCCTGACGGGTTTCATACACGGGTACGCCGTGCATGACCAGCTGCAGGTCGAACACATCCAGCAGGTGGTCTTGCTGTTGACCGGTGGTCGCCATATTTTTCAGTAATGTATTGCGCTGTAATAATATTTTCTGATAAATGATCAGGTGGTCCAGGTAGTCGGGATAGAGCTGCGACAGGAGGCTATCCAGCCATTTGCGTCTTTCTTCGCTGCCGCCCAGGATGATGTCGGCATCATCGGGGGCTATCATCACGGCCGGGAAATGCCCGATGTGCCGGGAAAACCGGTCATATTTATCATCGTTGAGGGCAATCTCCTTTCTACCATCTTTGACCGTACATACAATTTTTTCGGCGTGTCCATTCTTTTCCAGGAGGCCTTCCAGGCGGAAGCCGTTGGTCTGGTACCGGGTATTTTGGGTATCGCTGCTGGTAAAATAGCTGCGGGTGAAGCAAAGATAGTAGATGGCATCCAGCAGGTTCGTTTTACCAGCGCCATTCCTGCCCGTGATGCCAACAATGCGGTGTTGGAACGAAAAGCTGGCCTGCTGGTAGTTTTTGAACTGGACGAGTGATATTTTATTTATATAAAGCAAAGAAAAAAATTATGCGTAATTAATAATATGCGAAAATAATCCACTTTATAAGTGATAAAAAACCGCGCTAATGGGAACTTCCCTGTGATTCAGGTGCAATTAAATGCAAAACTGTTTGAAATTGATCAATTTGCATAATTTAATGGGAATTAGAATTGATATTTATATTTTACGATTTTCCTGTTATATTTGCGAACAAATTTAGAAAGAGTGCAAACTAAAACAGACGTGAAGACGAAATTCACCAAAGAGACATATCTGTACTGGTATGAATTGATGCTTTTGCTGCGCCGCTTTGAAGAAAAGACAGGCCAATTGTACGGGATGCAAAAAATCCGTGGTTTTTGTCATTTGTACATAGGACAGGAAGCAATTGCTGCTGGTGCGATTACAGCTACCAAGCCGGAAGATAAATTCATCACTGCTTATCGTGATCATGCGCTGGCAATTGCAAAGGGAATTTCAGCGAAGGCTTGTATGGCAGAACTGTATGGTAAAGCAACCGGTTGTTCGAAAGGAAAGGGAGGCAGTATGCACTTTTTCTCGAAAGAGCATGGGTTCTTTGGCGGCCATGGTATTGTGGGTGCCCAGATAGGTACAGGCGCAGGTCTGGCCCTGGCAGAACAATATACCGGAACTGACAACGTAGTGTTGTGTTTCTTCGGTGATGGCGCTGCCCGTCAGGGTATTCTCCATGAAACATTCAACATGGCGATGACCTGGAAGCTCCCGGTTATTTTCATTTGCGAAAACAACATGTACGCCATGGGGACTTCCGTAGAACGTACCTCCAACGTATTGGACATCTATAAGTTAGCAGATGCGTACGAAATGCCGGCCGATTCTATCGACGGTATGAGTTGCGAAGCAGTACATGATGGTATCGAAAGAGCGGTAAAACGCGCCCGTGAAAATGGCGGACCTACTTTGCTCGAAATCAAAACTTACCGCTACCGTGGCCACTCTATGAGTGATCCGGCTAAATATCGGACGAAAGAAGAACTGGAAGAGTATAAAGAGAAAGATCCGATCAACGAAGTACTGAGAGTTATCCAGAAAAATAAATGGGCTACTGAAGCAGAAATTGAAGCGATCAACGAACGCGTAAAAGCAGAAGTTGAAGAGTGCGTAACTTTTGCAGAAGAGTCACCATGGCCAAGCGATGATGAGCTCTTGAAAGACGTTTACGTACAGGAAGACTATCCATTTATCGTTGACTAAGCATATTAGGGTTAGTATTTTGCCCGGTAATCAATACGGCGAAGAGGATGTATAATGCTCTTCGCTGTATTGGCTAAAGGAAACACTAACAGCAAAGCCGGTCGTTTACCTATTAAATAATCTAGCAAATCACAATTACACCTTACAATGGCAGAAACTAAAGATAAAGCCGCCACGCCTCAACCTACTAAAGATTTTGACCTGGAAGCGTCCATGCACCGGGCGGAAGATTTCTTCTTTAAAAACAAGAACGTTATTTCTATCGCAGTATTGGCTGTGGTGGTGGTAGTAGGCGGTTTCTTCGCCTATAACCGTTTTGTTAAACAGCCAAACGAAACCAAAGCCCAGGAAATGGTATTCCATGCGCAGAACTATTTTGCCGTGGATTCCTTCAAACTGGCGCTGAACGGTGACGGTAATAATTATGGTTTTTTACAGGTAGCGGAAAAATACGGCAGCACTAAAGCAGGCAACCTCGCTAAATACAGTGCAGGCGTTTGTTATATCCACCTGGGTGAATTCCAGAAAGGTATCGACATGCTGAATTCCTTTAGCTCTAGCGATTTACTGTTGCAGCCTACTGCTTACGGTTTGATCGGCGATGCGTACATGGAAATGAATAAAACTGCAGAAGGTATTGAAGCTTACAAGAAAGCAGCTCACTACAATGATAATGAACTGACTTCTCCTGTTTATCTGTTCCGTGCCGGTCAGGCCCTGGAAAAAGCAGGTAAGGCACAGGAAGCCATCACCATCTACAAAGAAATTAAAGAGAAATTCCCACTGACCAACGAAGGTCGTGAAATGGATAAGTACCTGGCTAGACTGGGTGACGTAAAGAACTAATATTACAACTGGCTGTTGGTGTACCTCACTGACAGCCAATTGTTTTTAAAGCCGAAAAATATGTCTGAGCATAATAAGAGCTTACTTAATGACGCTGGCATTCTCAACCTGGAGGATGCCAGTGTTGTTATGGTATATACCGAATGGAATGATGCCATCGTAAATGAACTGGTAGCCGGCTGCGAAAAAGCCCTGGACCAGTATCATGTTAGTAAATCAGAGAAGATCATTGTACCTGGCGCATTTGAATTACCTTACGCCTGTAAGCAATATTGGGAAAACACCAAAGGCACCGGCAAACAGCCTGGCGCTATTATTGCTTTCGGTTGCGTGATCCGCGGCGAAACGCCACATTTCGACTATGTGTGTAAAGCGGTAACAGAAGGTATCCTGCAATTGAACCTTCAGTTACCTGTTCCTGTTATATTTGGAATTCTGACAGTGGATAATGAACAGCAGGCACTCGACAGACTGGGAGGCGCTCATGGTCACAAAGGCGAAGAAGCGGCCATCACTGCCCTGAAGATGATTGCCCTGCAACGGAAATTGGCTAAAAGCTGAAACTAACAAGATGAATGTACAGTTATTTATACCGTGTTTTGTAGACCAGTTGTTTCCCGAAACAGCCTTTAATATGGTGAAAGTGTTGGAGAAACTCGGTTGTAATGTAATGTATAACACGGACCAAACCTGTTGCGGCCAGCCAGCTTATAATGCGGGCTACCAGGATGAATGCCGCACCATTGCTACCAAGTTTGTAAAAGATTTCAAAACCTTCGATTACATTGTTGCTCCAAGTGGCTCCTGTACAGGGTTTGTGCGCAATTACTACGGCAAATTGTTTGACAATTCTGCCGCGCACAACGATGTGAAGCTGCTGAAGAAAAACCTGTACGAGTTCACCGAATTCCTCACCGATGTATTGCATGTTACCGACCTGGGAGCTACCCTTAATGGCGTAGGTACCTATCACGACGCTTGTGGCGCCCTGAGGGAATGCGGTATCAAGGAAGGACCCCGCAAATTATTGGAAAAAGTACGGGGACTGGAACTGAAAGAGATGAACGACTGTGAAACCTGTTGTGGATTTGGAGGCACCTTCGCTGTGAAGTTCGAACCCATTTCCATGGGTATGGGAGAGCAGAAGGTAAACAACGCGGTGAATAGCGGCGCTGACTACCTGATTTCTACGGATCTGTCCTGCCTGATGCACCTGGATGGCTATATCCGTAAGCACGGCACCAATATTAAAGTGATGCACATCGCTGATGTACTGGCCAGTGGCTGGTAAACCGGCATATCCTCAAACCTGAAAACTGAATGCAATATGAACTATTGGCTGGTGAAGTCAGAACCTTTTAAGTACTCCTGGGAACAGTTTGTAAAAGACAAGGTTACTTTCTGGGACGGCGTGCGTAATTACCAGGCACGTAATAACCTTAAAGGCATGAAAAAGGGCGACCAGGTGTTGTTTTACCACAGTAATGAAGGATTGGAGATCGTAGGCCTGGCAACGGTAGCAAAAGAAGCTTACCAGGACCCTACCACACCGGATCCTAATTGGGTAGTAGTCGATCTGAAGCCACTGAAACCTTTCAAACAATTCGTTACACTGGCACAGATGAAAGCAGAGAAAAAACTGGCAAACTTCTCGCTGATCCGCCAGGGCCGCCTGTCGGTATGTGATGTGAAGCCAGAAGAGTTTGAAGTGATCATGGAGATGGGAGGCATGAAGAAATAATCTTTTTTACTGCAATAAAGTACCGCGGGTGTATCAATGTTTTGATACACCCGCGGTCGTTGTAGCCCACTGTAACGGTTTTCTCCTTATATTTATACAGCAACAAAATTTATTTTAACCCCAATAACGCAAACCAATAAACGAAAAAACATGAAACCAAGATTAGTGGTGCTGACCGGAGCCGGCATCAGTGCAGAAAGTGGACTCCGGACGTTTAGAGATACCGATGGATTATGGGAAGGCTATGATGTGTATGAAGTAGCGTCTCCTAAAGGATGGCAAAAGAATCCTGCCCTGGTACAGGACTTTTACAATGGTCGCCGGAAAGATGTGAAAGCTGCGCTCCCCAACGCAGCACATACGGGCCTGGCAAAGCTGGAGGAAAAATATGACGTATGTGTGATCACTCAGAACATCGACGACCTGCATGAGCGTGGTGGATCCACGCGGGTACTGCATTTGCATGGAGAGATTTTCAAAATGCGCAGCGTGAGTAACGAGGAGTTGATTTACGATATTTACGATGATATACAAATGGGAGATGTTGCGGAAGACGGAGGGCAGCTGCGTCCGCACATTGTTTGGTTTGGCGAAGCCGTACCAATGATAGAACCTGCGTTGATGGAAGTGCGTCTTGCCGATATTTTTGTAGTGATAGGTACTTCGCTACAGGTATATCCTGCGGCCAACCTGCTGAACTATGTGATGCCGCATGTACCGGTGTATATTATTGACCGTAAAATACCGCCTGTAGAAGTGGCGGCTAACCTGCACCGGATTGAGAAGCCGGCTACGGAAGGAGTCCTGGAGCTATTAAGTATTTTATAAAATGAAAAACCTCCCCGTATAAAGGGGAGGTATCACAAGTCCTTGGGTGTCCGATAGAGTCCATCATAGGAAAACAATAATGTTGCTATTCAAAGCTTTCCTCAAATCGTATATCGTAGTCTTCTAATTCTTTCAGGATGGGGTTGTAAATTTCCGGCATTACCGGGATATGGAGTCCTGTCAAAGTAATTTTTTCCTGTAACAACAGTTTGGCCATAATACCCAGTGGCAGCCCAACTGTTTTAGCCATGGCGGTGTGAATATTATCTTCACCCTGAACAATCATGTAGCTGTGCATCCTGGTGGCCATATTGCGCCGCTCGAATTCAATTTCATGCATCATTACAATCATGTCTTTGTCGGCTGGTTCCATTCTGAGTTTAAACTCAACCAGGAACTGGAGTATCTCCGCATTGGTTTTGTCTCCTAAATTTATGACATCTGGGCTTAATAACCCGAGAAATTTTAGCTGACGGATCACTTTTGATTTGGTGCTGACGCCCAGGAACTGGGCCAGGTTCTCTTCGTGGCTGCCGGATTGTTCATGAACGAGCCGCGTAGCCCAGTCGATATAGGTGAGCTGGTCTGTCGCAATTTTATGCTTATCCTCCGTAAGACCCAGCTTTATCAGGGCATTCCAGCCTTCGCAGAAGTCGGGAAACCGGAGAGTAGCCCGCATGAAGGTAGCCAGCTCAGTGAGCTTATATTCCTCCATGTACGTAAGAGAGTCGCGGTTGGGATAAAAGGCCAGTTTACCCAGCCCGGGTACGTGGATTGTTTTGGTGTGATCGAACAACTGTTCGTAGGAGAGTTCCTTTACCTTCCCCTTTTCTTTGTAAGTGGCGCCGGAGCTGCCCGCCAATACGATGTTGCGTGCATTCCACGACACTTTGTACTGCCAGGGATTATCATTGCTGTCGGGCGATATCAATCCCCCACAGTAAGATTTAAACGAAAAGATCTGGCCGCCTTTTTTCTCAATGGAGTGAATGAGTTTCATGGCCGACATGTGATCAATGCCCGGGTCCAGTCCCATTTCGTACATAAACAATAACCCCGCATTTTCTATATCCGCTTGCAGTTTACGCACTTCAGGATCTATATAGGAGGCGGTAAGTAAGTTCTTTTTGGCTTCCAGGCAATCCCTGGCGACTAAAATATGAAGGCTGGCAGGCAATAAAGAGATAACAAGATCGGTTTCCCTGATGAGTTGTAATCTGGCGGCTTGGTCGTTGATATCCAGTGCTGCGGGCGTGGCGTAGTATGACTTTCCTGTTTTAGACTTGATAAGAGACAGGTCGTGATCTGCAACAGTCAGATGCCATTTTTGTCTGGGCGCGTTTGTTAAGAGATAATCGATCAGACTCGTGGCCGATTTCCCGGCGCCAAACAACAGTATATTCTTCATAGTTTTTTGTCGAAAAATGATTAAGAATCAGGGGAATAACAGTGCTTTTGATACTAATGTTCGAATTTTTAAGCCCATTCGGATTTATTCTTATTATATATATGTTTTCCGTTGATTCGATGTATTGATTATCAGCGCCTTAAAGACAAATACTTTGCCAATGTTTATATTCTGATATATTAAACGGGTTTAACATATAGCAGATAAATTAAAAATCGCGCTGCTTCTTTATAACAAAAAAGCGCTATAAATAGTTGTCATTCATGGTGCAATTTAGCTATATATCGATATTGCCATATAATCGGTAATCCCTATGGCCTTTTTTATTCACATTTCTTGACTTTTAGGCTCAAATAAGGGCCGAAATGGCTATATTTGCCTTTATCTGTTTTGAGCAGAAAAAACTGTAAATCAACACACAAAATGACAGAGCATACGGAAAATCAGCAGGAAGGGAGAATTGTCCAGATAAATATCGAGGAACAAATGAAAACGGCCTACATAGATTATTCTATGTCCGTGATCGTAGGCCGAGCCTTGCCCGATGTGAGAGATGGTTTGAAACCTGTACACCGCCGCGTTTTATTCGGAATGAATGAACTGGGCAACCACAGTAACAAGCCTTACAAGAAATCAGCGCGTGTGGTCGGTGAAGTAATGGGTAAATATCACCCGCATGGTGATGCTTCCATTTACGACACCATTGTACGCCTGGCGCAGCCCTGGAGCATGCGTTATCCCATGGTGGATGGTCAGGGTAACTTCGGTTCGGTAGATGGCGACATGCCCGCAGCGATGCGTTATACGGAAATCCGTTTGCAGAAAATCGCGGAGGCTATGTTAGAAGACATCGACAAGGAAACAGTAGATTTCACCAACAACTTCGACGATACCCTCGAAGAACCTACTGTACTGCCTACCCGCATTCCTAACCTGCTCGTAAACGGCGCCTCCGGTATCGCCGTAGGTATGGCCACCAACATTATGCCCCACAATCTCGGTGAGGTGGTAGACGGCGCCATTGCCTATGTTGACAACAGGGACATCACGATCGATGAACTGGTGAAACATGTAAAGGCACCCGACTTCCCGACAGGGGGTATTATTTACGGTTTTGAAGGCGTAAAACAAGGATTTGAAACCGGTAGAGGCAGGGTAGTGGTAAGAGGTAAAATCACCTCAGAAACAGGCAAAAACGGCCGTGAAAAACTGGTGATCTATGAACTGCCTTACCAGATCAATAAAGCCGTACTTCACCAGAAGATTGCGCAACTGGTAAACGATAAAATCATTGAAGGCATCTCTGACGTAAGGGACGAAAGTGACCGCGAAGGCATGCGCCTGGTAATTGATCTGAAAAGGGAAGCCATTTCCAGCGTGATCATCAACCAGTTATTTAAATATTCTGAACTGCAAACATCTTACGGTATCAATAATGTGGCGCTGGTGAAAGGCCGTCCACGTATTCTGAACCTGAAAGATATGATTGCGGAATTCATCGACTTCCGTCATGAAGTGGTTGTAAGAAGAACCAAGTTCGACTTACGCAAGGCAGAAGAAAAAGCACATATCTTAGCCGGTTACCTGATTGCCCTGGATCACCTGGACCAGGTAATTGCCCTCATCCGCGCTGCTGCTACGCCTGAAATAGCAAAAGACGGACTGATGACTGAATTCGGCTTGTCTGAAATACAATCTAAAGCGATACTGGAACTGCGTTTACAACGTTTAACCGGTATGGAACGCGATAAGATCCGCGCAGAGTACGACGATATCATGAAGCTGATTGCTTACCTGAAAGAAGTACTGGGCGATGAGTCGCTGCGTATGAAGATTATCAAGGAAGAACTGGAAGAGGTAAAGAAGAAATACGGAGACGAGCGTAAAACTGAGATCCAGTACCTGGCCAGCGAAATGAGAATTGAAGATATCATCGCGGAAGAAGATGTCGTGATCACTATCTCTCACCTGGGTTATATTAAACGTACTTCTGCCTACGATTACCGCCAGCAAAAACGTGGTGGCCGGGGCGCCATTGGAGGGAAAACCCGCGACGAGGACTATATTGAGCACCTCTTTGTGGCATCTACCCACCATACCATGCTGTTCTTCACCGAAAAGGGCCGTTGCTACTGGCTGAAGGTCTATGAAATTCCGGATGGAGAAAAGAGCGGAAAAGGCCGTGCGATCCAGAACATGATCCAGCTGCCGGCAGATGATAAGATCCGCGCGATCATCGATATTAAAGACCTGAGCGACAAAGACTTCATCAATAACCATTATATCGTTCTCTGTACCAAAAAAGGTATCATCAAGAAGACGATGGTGGAAGAGTTCTCCCGCCCTCGTCAGAATGGTGTGAACGCCATCACGATAAATGAAGGCGATCAGCTGCTGGAAGCCCGTCTCACTACCGGCGACAGCCAGATTATGATGGCTATCCAGAGCGGACGCGCTATCCGGTTCCCTGAAGCCACCGTACGCGACACGGGTCGTGGCGCCATCGGGGTAAGAGGAATTGAGGTAGATAGCGACAATGATGAAGTGGTTGGTATGGTTTGTGTGAATAAGGACGACGAGCAGAAAACTATCCTGGTGGTTTCTGAAAAAGGGTTCGGAAAGCGTACCAATATTGAAGAATATCGTATTACCAATCGTGGTGGTAAAGGGGTGAAAACCATTAATATCACGGAGAAAACGGGTAACCTGATCGCTATCCTGGATGTAGAAGAAAAACAGGATCTGATGATCACCTGCAAATCCGGTATCACCATCCGCATGGCGGTAGCAGATATCCGCGAAGCGGGCCGCGCTACCCAGGGCGTTCGCCTGATCCGTTTGGACGACAGTGATGAAATCGCCGCTGTAGCACGCCTGGACGAACAGGAAGAAGAGGCCGAAACCGAAGAAGGAGCTGAAGGCACAGAAGGCGCCGATACTTCCACTGCAGCCAACGACAGTAATACTACTGCTGAAAACAACGATGCAGCAGAAAACACCACCAGCGAATCAGCAGAATAGTTAAGATAAAGATACAGGCAACAGCTCTCTAAAGGAGCTGTTGCTTTTTCCTGATAAAAAATAAGGCCAGCTATAGTGGTAACGCCGTGACTGGTTGTATATATTATCAGAGCACCATACTCTTATTGTAATCAGCAACTAAAAAAAACAAAAGCATGAAAAAATTATTGGTATCTCTTCTCTTTTGCACGGCCGGTGTATCGGTAATGGCGCAACGGGCAAAAGTTAGCAGTGCGGATGAGAACCTGAAGAAGCAGGACCTGGAAAAAGCCAAAGCGGACATCGACGCAGCATTGCAGAACGATAAAACCAAAGGCGACGCTAAAACATGGCTCGTAGATGGTAAAATCCTCGAGGCAATGGGTACCAAACAAAAGAACCCAGCCCTGGCTGACGAAGCATTTTCCGCCTTCAAAAAGGCCCTGGAAATAGATCCTAAAATGAAAGAGGCGGTACTGGAAATGAACCAGCCTTTGTTCAATGTATATGCGACCATCGCTAATGCCGGTTATGCTAACCTGAACGAACAGAAATGGGATTCTTCACTGATCCATTTCAAAAAAGCTTTTGAAGTAGCTGATTTCTATAACAGTAAAAACCTGGGTGGCTCTATTCCTACAGATACTGCCCTGACTTTTTATGTTGGATACGCCGCTAATATGGCAGGTAAAAAAGATGATGCTTTCACTTACCTGAAAAAAGCTTCCGACCTGCAATTCAAAGGTGAACCAGCTCTGTATGTGATCCTGGGTCAACTGTATGAAGAAAAAGGCGATCAGGCTAACTGGCTGAAAACCATTGAACAGGCGAAAGTATTGTTCCCTAAGGATAAACGCTTCAACGATATGGAAATGGCGTTCTACAGCAAAACCGGTAAAACTAATGAGTTACTCGGTATGCTGGAAAAGAAAATCGCTGAAAATCCTAATGACGAAGCCGCTGTGCTGGACTATGCTATCCGTGTAGACAACCTGGCTAATCCCCGCGATGACAAAGGTAATGATGCTCCTAAACCAGCTAACTATGAAGAGCTGATGGGTAAAGCAGAAGGAGCTTATAAGAAAGCAATCGAAATGAATCCTGCAGATGCTACTGCTAACTTCCAGTTGGGTGCACTGTACTTTAACCGTGCGGTTGTTTTCAACAAAGAACTGAATGGCCTGGATAGCAAGCAACAGACTTCTGCTAAAGCAAAAGAATTACAAGGTAAAGTGGAAGGTTTAATGAACCAGGCGTTACCTTTCTTTGAAAAGGCTGATGCAGGTTTCACTGCTAAAGCCAGCAGCCTGGAAGCAAGCGACAAACAGACTTACGAAAGCTGCCTGTATGCTTTGCAGAAAATCTACGCCATTAAAAACAACAATGCTAAAGTAGAAGAAGTGAAAAAGAAACTGGACGGATTAGGCCAGAAATAATTCCTTCTTTAGTAGATATCATTGAAAAGAGTCCCGCCGATATTGGCGGGACTCTTTTTTATTCATTACTCTTTACGAGACAAAAAAATCCCGTTGGCCAAAGACCAACGGGACTAATAACTCAAACGCTGTATAGCTTAAATTAACCTTTCTTTTCAGCTGGTTTAGCAGCTTTCTTAGCAGGTTTAGCAGCTTTCTTAGTTGTATCAGCAGCAGGTTTTGCTTCAGCTTTAGCTTCAGTTTTAGCTTTTTCCTTTTTTGCAGGTTTAGCAGCTGGAGCTTGTGCGAAAGAAGCAGCAGAAATGCTCATTACTACTACAGCGGCGATCAGGCTTTTTTTCATGATAATTGTCTTTTAGAATGATTAGATTAAGAATGTTGTTTGTTGATTTGTATAGTAAAAATACATCAGCAACAGCGGCATGATTGATAAGTTTCGGTGAACAGGGAATTACTGTCGTTGAACAGGGAGAAACGTACGTTAATGTATGCAGCGATATATCAAATATAACTACAGAAGGATGTTGATCGCTTCTTGTACAGCCTGTATGCACAGGTGTTTCAGGGTATTAAACTGCCCGGCTACTACTGCTGCATGATAATTATTTTCCTGTACTTTTTCAAGTGGCTCCAGGATAGGATAGAGGTGATCCTCCAGGCCAATAAAGGACACCGTGGTTTTAAGATTGTGTGCGCTGGCGCGGATAGCAGGGATGTCTTCTGCCATCACTGCTTTTTTGAGCAGGGATAATTCTTCCGGTAATTGTGCAATGAACTGTTCCAGCATGTTTTTTTCAAAGCTGGTATTGCCTTTGGATAAATCATGCAGGTAATGCATATTAATCAGCTGATGGGTGCCATTTTCATGCGGTAAATGATTGGTGGCAGGTAATTCGCGGGGAGGAAGTTTCCCGATATATACCTGGATGAGTTTATACAGTTCTTCTTCAATAATGGGTTTTGAAATATATTCGTTCATGCCCATCTGCAAACATTTTTCTCTTTCTCCTGCCATCGCATGGGCCGTCATGGCGATGACCGGGATGGTGGAATGAAGTTCGTTGCGGATGGCCTGTACGGCGCTATAGCCGTCCATTTCCGGCATTTGGATATCCATGAGTACCAGGTCGAAATGTTGCTTGTCTAGTGTCTGTAATACCTCTTTTCCGTTGGTGACAATTTTATATTGCAGTTGCCAGCCAGTCAGCAGGTGGCGCAGCAGGTTCTGATTTAGTTTATTGTCTTCCGCCACGAGTATACGTACATCGGGATGTAAGGGCAATTGATCGTTTTCTGTGAAGTAAGCATTGCCTTCCTCCAGCAGGGAATCAGCCAGCGTATAGGGCAGTTCCACTTTAAATGTGGTGCCTTCTCCAGGTTTGCTTTCCACAGAAATAAAACCATTTTGCAGTTCTATCAGTTGTTTAACGATCGTTAAACCTAAACCAGTACCTCCGAATTTACGGGTGGTAGAGGCTTCCGCCTGGTTGAAGCGATCGAATATAGCGTCGAGTTTGGAAGGGTCTATGCCAATACCTGTGTCACTAACGGTGAACAATATACGAACTGCATTATCTTCTGCCCAGATCTTAGCGGCGTGTACATGTACGCTTCCTTCCTGTGTAAACTTCACGGCATTGCTGGCGAGATTAACCAATACCTGGGTAAGGCGCATGACATCACCGTATAGGATATCAGGTACATTATCGTCAATGGTCACGGAAAGGTGCAGTTGTTTTTCTTCTGCTTTAGGTTTGAACATGGTATTTACGCCATGCAAAACACTGCGTAAACTGAAGGCGCTGGCTTCAATCCGCATCATACCAGATTCTATTTTAGAGATATCCAGGATATCGTTGATGATTTCCAGCAAACTTTGTCCCGCGTTTTCGATGGCGCCTACGTACTCCTTTGATTTATCGGTGAGGGGCTGTGCTTTTAATAAATGGGTGAACCCCAGCACGGCATTCATGGGCGTACGGATTTCATGGCTCATATTGGCCAGGAACTGGTCCTTTACGGCGGCCAGTTTTTTCTCCTGTTGCTGGGAGGCATCCAGGGCTTCAATCAATTGCTCCTGCCGGTGTATACGGCTGGTGATGTACAGGAAGGCCAGCAGGCTGGTGAGACAGGCAAAGAAAACGAGTACGCTTCCCCAGCTTTGTGCTTTCTGCCCGCTGCTGTCGATCAGGTGGGTGGTACGGTTTACTTCCGTTTGCCGGGTGGTATCGAGTTGCCGGATAATGCTGTTGATGGCTTCTCCCAGGCGTTTGCCTTTCTGGTTGTTGATCATTCTTTCAGCAGCCCATTTACCGTTGCTATAGAAAGTATCGAGCACCATCAGGTTAAAGCTATTCTTCTCATCTACCAGGTAATTAAGCTGGGTGAGTAATCTTTCGGTACTATCGTTTTTGATGATTTTATTAATCTCTTTGAGGTCGGCTTTGATAACGGCTATTTCGGCTTCGATGCCGGTAATATGGGTGGTATCCTGGGAAATGACTGCTCCGCGTACTTTACTGTCGGTCCTGGCCATATTGGTTTGCAGCTTCTGTAATTCATTCTTTACATTCAGTTCCTGCAGGAGTTGTTCATTGCCTTTAATCAGTTTACGGATATTATTGGCGGAGTTAAATTGCAGCACAACAAACAATATCATTCCGGTAATGAACAGGCCGAGGAGGTAATATTTGATTCTTTTAGGCTGCATGACAGTTTAGTACATATAAAACGCTGATATAGGATGCCAGTTCATTAAAAGTACTTATTTATTCCAGAGTTCTTTAGAAACTTAGCCTCAGAGCAACATTACTCTGAGGCTAAGTTTCTAAAAAGGGAATAATAAGTTATGCTTATTTTGCTTTTGGTGCAGCTGGTGCAGCAGCTTTTGCATGATGGTGATGCTTGTGCATCTTATGAGATTTAGTCATTTTCTTTTCCTGCTTTTCTTCCTTCTTTTCCTGCTTTGCAGTTTCGTTCTTTTCTTCCTTCATCTCCTTCTTAGCTTTTTCTTTCTTAGGAGCAGGATTAGTTGTTTGAGCAAATACTGATACACTCATAAACAACATAGCTGCAGCGATGATAATACTAAACTTTTTCATGGTTGTATACTTTAATTAGTGATCAATTTGTTTGGCGACCTAAAGATACAAAGGGTTCAAAGGCAGTACTTTAACTTATGGCCCAATGGGCGGCAGCTATCGGTCAAAAAGGGGAAAGTATCGTTGAATCAAAGGAGGTTGAGCTTATTATTCAGGGCAGACCGGTACGCATCTGCTACCGGGATGGCATTCTTCTGAATAATAATGGTACCGTCTTCTATAGACTCGATTTTGTCGAGCGCCACTATATAAGAACGATGCACCCGCATAAATTTCCCCGCTGGCAGCTTTTCTTCCAGCGCTTTCAGGGTAGTATGAATGGCATGAAACTTCTGAGGCGTGTTCAATTTTACATAATCGCCCATGGCCTCCAGGAAGAGAATATCTTCTGTTCGGATTCTCTTTAAAATACCATTGTCCCGTATAAACACAAATTCATTGTCTGATACCTGTAGTTCCCGGTTGTTGCTGTCGATGATTTCCCGGGCTTTTTCGATAGCCTGGATAAAGCGGGCAGGAGGCACCGGTTTGATCAGATAGTCAGCCACATTCAACTCAAACGCTTCTACTGCGTACTCTTTTTTTACCGTGGTAAAGATAATCACCGGACGCTTTTTCCCCAGGTTGCGGGTCAGCTCCAGTCCGCTCATGCCGGGCATCTCAATGTCCAGGAGCAGGAGATCTATCTTTTCTTTTTGCAAAATATTGTAGGCTTCCATGGCGCTGTTACATTCGCCTACAACCTGCAGTTGCTCTACGTGACTGGCCAACTGCCTCATGGCAGTACGCGCCAGCTTATTATCGTCTACTATCAGGCAATTCATGTGGCTAATTTAAGGACAATTCATAATATAATATCATCTCTGTCATAACTATCCGTAAACAATCATCTCTGTTCATTATCTCTTTAGAAATTTTAAATATTTCATATATTTGAAATTATTAATTAATTAAATGATGACATATTTAAGATGGCCGGTTCTTTTAGTGGGATTAATGCTAAGCACAGCGACTTTGGCGCAGATACCCGTTGTTACCATGGGACCGGCCTTCGGAGAGCCTGGAGACGGCTGGGATAAACTCCTTCAACTGAAAAACGGTAACACGGTATACCTTCATTTTGGAAGGAAAGAAGGACTGTTGCTAACCATATATAATGCAAAGCGGGAACCGATTGTCAATGATACGGTACATACCATACAATGGAATGCGGCAGACCTGGAATCGACCGAAATAGACGGGATTTACGAGATCAACGGGCAACCGGTTATTTTCCTGCAACAGCTGGTGAAATATAACCCGGTACTGTATCGCCTGGTGCTGGACGGACAAACCGGCCAGTTGCTGCGGGAAGATAAACTCGGCGAACTACCATCCATACAACATCGCAGCGTATTTGCCGAAGATAATCTCGCCGCTCACGATTGCTATGTAGAAAAGGATCCCGACAGCGATTACTACGCGGTGGCCCTGTTTTCGGGTGCAGCTATCCAGAAAAACGATAGCATTCACGAACGCATTCAGGTGCTGCATTTTTCACCATCGCATGAAATGATCCACCAGGGATGGTTTTATCTGCCCGATACAGCGTATAGCTATTTCAGTTATATAGATATGGCAGTACAGGGTAAGGAAAAAGTATACCTGGCTACCGTTGGTTTTAATGCCAAAAGGAGAGAAGGAGATGCGGCGCCGAAAGTACTCTTTTCCATGCTATCGCCCGACTCGGCTACCTTTGCCCACCGGGTGCTCGACTATACTGCCGGCGCCGGTAATATGACCGGGTATATCCGGACTGCCACCGCGTTATCGCAGGTATACCTCTTATTGAATCATCCGGTGAATGGTATGATGATGAATGTTTTCCAGGCACCCAATGGAAAGCTACGCAAGCATATGGAATGGAAGCTCCCGGAACTCAACCGTAAAGCGCAACAGGAACTGGGCTATAAAGATGACTTTAAAGGAACACCGCAACGGTTATTGTTACACGAAGACGGCAGCAGTACGCTCCTGCTGGAAAACCTGTCGTTTTACAAACAGGGCAATTCACAAATCAGTAAGCTCCATACCAACCTGGGCGATATAGGCATCAGCCGCCTCGATACGGCAGGCCGGGAGCAAAGCGCGGTGGCAGTATCCAAATACCAGGTCATTACCGGTGTATGTGAACCTTTCCAGTTGCAACGCAGGGCTAAGAGTGCATGGATATTCCGCAATAAAATTGCCGCCCTCAATACGAACACGTATCTTTCTTACGACTACATTGCTACACCCGATGCATCTTTTGTGCTGTTTAACGACTACCTGCAATACCTGGATACCGGTGGGCAAGACCGGGTGCGCAAACCACTGAAATTCGCTGTAGACGCTAATTTCATCTGTTGCCGCTTTTATAATGGTAAAATGGAAAGGCTCTTTTTATTTGGCATGCCGGAAGTAACGAAGGGATATGCCTGTATGATGGGCGCTGCGGATTACAACGCCGCTTCCCATACCTATGCTACAGTGGTAATTTCTCGAAAGGGGCTGGAGAAGAAAGCCAATATCGCCTGGATAAGATTTTAATAAAGCTTCAGCTCATTCCCGTCCATCCTTCCGGGATGGCGCCCAGGCGGAATTGATTCACGGCATTGTGCGCCAGCCGCGTAGGCTCGGGCAACCGGTACTTTTGTATACACTGCCGGAGAATGCGAAGGCTATCAGGAACATCGACCAGGTGACCGGGGGAAACAAAGATGGGTTTTACATTGGTCTTACTTCTCAATACATTTCCCAACACCTGGCCCTTTCGATCCGTCAGTAGGCTAACGCTGCCTTTTTCGGGGCCAGGTTCTTCGTACACACCATATAATTTTTTCTTGGCGCTACCGATAGTGGCCTGTTGTGCCAGTACACCAAAATGGCTGGCAATCCCCATGCGACGCGGATGTGCAATGCCGTGTCCATCCACCACCAATATATCTGGTTTTAATGGAAGTTGCTCCCAGGCATCCAACAGGGCAGGGACCTCCCGGAAGGCGAGGAATCCGGGCACATAAGGAAAGTGTACCTCTTTCTTCACCAGGCTATAACCCACCGGTATCAGCGAAGGGAATTTTAGCAACACGATGCCCGCGTATACGGTAGTACTGAATTTATTGAAAGAGATATCGGCGCCCGCGATGTAGTTCAAAGGTCCTTTATAAGGCGCCAGCATTACTTTTTCCTGTAGCTCCCGTTGCAGCAGGGTGGCTTCGGGAACGGTTAATTCATTATAGTCTAGCATATCCGTTTGTTTACAGGTCCATTCAAAAAAGGGTCAGTTGATCTCCGTTTTGCGGTGGTGTGGGTTTCACCGCCTTTCCGAAAACGGTTCTACCACCGTATTGCCAGGAGTTTTGACGTTCCTGTTCAATTAATTTATCGAAGTTCGTGTTGGGTTCGAAATCTTTTTCTATTTGCTGCGATAATACAGACAGCTTCCTGATCGCATCCTTCTTATCTGATTCCCCTATTTTAGCCTTATACAGGGCTTCTTTGAGCGTATGAATTGTTTCATCGTAAATACGTGTAGGCACGGGGAAAGGATGCCCGTCCTTACCTCCATGGGCAAACGAAAATCGGGCCGGGTCTTCAAACCGGGAAGGGGTGCCATGTATCACTTCACTCACCAGGGTGAGCGACTGTAACGTGCGCGGGCCTACGCCTTCCAGCATCAGTAGTGTTTCAAAATTGGCAGGGTTGGTATCATGCGCTAATGCCAGTACGCTGCCCAGCCGTTTCAGGTTCACATTTTCCGCTCTTACATCGTGGTGCACCGGCATGATCAGCTGTTTGATTTCAGGCAGCAGGTGCGCTGGTTTTTCTTTGGTAAGTTGTAAGATGCCTGATTTGGTGCTATCTGCCCGGAGATCCGTGAGATTAAGGATTTGCCCCTGGTTGCGCCCGTAAATAAACGTATGCGGCGCTTCTGTAAAGGACTTAAAGGCCGCTGAGTGCCAATGATAACGCCGGGCCATACTACTGGCGTCATTCATGCCCTGTTGCACTACGGCCCATTCTCCTTCGTCTGATAAGATAAAAGAATGCAGGTACAGCTGAAAGTCGTCCTGTATGGCCGTGTTATCAACCTTGGCAGTGAGCTTACTGCTGTACACCAGCTGATCGCCCGGCAAGCCGGTTTTATCGGCAATGGCAATGAGTTCGGCAGGTGTTTGTTTGCTGTGGCGGCCTTTGCCCCCGCAGATATAGATGCCCAGTTCCGCCGAGCGGGGATTAATGGCTTTTTTCAATGCGCCCATCACACTGGTAGTAATACCGGAAGAATGCCAGTCCATGCCCAGTACGCAGCCCAGTGCCTGGAACCAGCAGGGATCGCTGAGCCTTTTAATCACTTCTCCTTTACCATAATCAGTCACAATGGCCTCTACAATAGCACCGCCTAAAAGGCTCATGCGACGGGCCAGCCAGGGCGGTACCTGGCCGTAGTGTAGTGGCATATCAGCATATGAAGGCATATAAAAAAATTAAGACAGCTGCTATAGGGGATTAGCCTGGATCTGGTACTCGAAGATGTCTTTATGTTGTAGCAAAAATTCATCTAATTGTTCCATTTTGTCACGATGCCCCCGCACTGCGTAGTTCATCTCTATTACATTTTTTTTCCTCACCGTCAACATTTTCTTGTATTTAAGATGAAACGATACTAGCATGGTTTCAATATCGGGATGTGGAGATTTATCTTCATAAAAATAAATCGTGTATACCCGTTTATCGTTGATGTCGGCAATACTCTTTTCCACGTATTCCAGCAATATCAATACCACCAAAGCCCCGGCCAGCGCGGCGGCGGCCAGCCAGTACTGACTCATGCCCACTGCCATTCCCAATGCTGCGGCTATCCAGATAGAGGCGGCAGTTGTAATGCCATCAATAGTAAAGTCACCTTTGAAGATAACGCCGGCACCAATAAATCCAACGCCAGTGAGAATGTTGGAAGCAATACGATCGGGAGAATTGGGAAATCCCATTTCGGCCGACAGGATTGTGAAAACCGTACTGCCAATACAGATCAGCGTCATGGTGCGCATGCCCGCCGCTTTACGTTTGTACTCCCTTTCTATCCCCAGTAGCGAACCCACCAGCAGTGCGATCAATATTTTGAGGAGCTGATCTTCTTCTATGATTTGCAATACATGTTTCATGGGGCAAAAAATATCTTCTTACAAATGTAAGCGTTGGCACAATTCTTTCAATACGAAATGAAAATTAAACCACTCGTGTGTTTGTCGTTTTAGCAGCAGTGTTTTTTCACTATAAATTATGTCCGGATGGAACCATTTTTTTATAAAGCCTGTATTATCATTTGCCTGACCGGAATGCTCAGCATTTTTCTTTTTAGCTGCAGCGGCAGCAAAGAAGCCAGCAGGGAAGCAGATTCAGCTGCGGTGTCTATGCCCCGTGTAGACAGTACCAGTGTAATACCCGTGGATACCATGAAAACAAAGCCTGATACTACACATCATTAATCAAACATTATTAAGGGGAAGTAGCTGGTTAACTCATTTAAATGATTACTTCACCCTTAAACAGTCAATATGATGAAAGTATCAAACATGTTCCTGGCAGCGGGAGTAGCCACTTTAATGTTAGTCGCTTGCGGAAATGGAAAGCACCCAGCCACTGATTCTCTCAACACTTCCACAGATTCAATCGGGATGGGTACGGGAACCGTTACGCCAGCAGATACGGCGCCGGCAGCCCAAACGCCTCCGGGCGCTATCAATCCCGGGGAAGATTCTGCCCGTTATGGTACTGGCGCCGGAGATTCATCCAAAAACAGACCGCGTCGCTAGTATGTCACCCGATGCCTCCGATGTTTATACCTTGTGGGTAAGCAACGGAGGCATCACTATTTTATCGCCTTTTTTGCAATATATTTGGATATCGTTCGTCAACCTCTATACAAAAAGTCTATATCCGAATGCAAAACGACACCACCGCAGCGGCACCGCAGCCGCCTATTAAGCTGGCTTCCCTCAAGAAAACATTCCGACTATTCCGTTATGTAAAGCCTTACTGGCCCCAATTTGCCCTGGGACTCCTGTTTCTCCTGGTTTCCAGCCTGGCTGGCCTGGCACTTCCAAAATTATTAGGCAACCTGGTAGACCCGAAAAGCAGCGAACAATTATTTAAAGGTATGAACCTGGCGGGCGTAATGCTGGTAGCAGTACTCGTAGGGCAGGCTGTGTTTTCATTTTTTCGTATTATACTATTTGTGAATGTGACTGAGAAAACACTGGCTACTCTTCGCCAAACGGTGTACAGTCACCTGATTAAGCTACCAATGAAGTTTTTCCTGGAAAGACGGGTGGGAGAGCTGAGCAGCCGTATATCCTCGGATATATCCCTGCTGCAGGAAACCTTTACTACCACGCTGGCTGAGTTTATCCGGCAGATGATTATCATTATAGGAGGCGTTGTTATACTATTGATTACTTCTCCGGGGCTGACTGCTTTTATGCTGGCCACATTGCCCGCCATGATGGTGGCCGCCGTTTTTTTTGGGAAATTCATCCGCCGTTTCTCCAAACAGGTACAGGAACAGGTAGCCGCTGCAAATACGGTGGTAGAGGAAACCTTACAGGGTATCCTGAATGTAAAAGCCTTTGCCAACGAGTTTTTTGAAATAGCGCGCTATCGCAAACGCACCAACGAAGCGGCCCGCACGGGCATGAAAGGGGGAAAATACAGGGGCGCATTTTCTTCCTTTATTATCCTGGGCATCTTCGGCGCCCTGGTGGCCGTGATCTGGAGAGGTGTTGCCATAGGTATGCCTACCTCCGCACTATTATCTTTCGTATTATACTCCCTGTTCATAGGTGGCTCTGTGGCCGGGTTGGCGGAAGTATATACCAACCTGCAGAAGAGTATCGGCGCCACCGAACATTTGCTGGAAATCTTAGATGAACCGGCAGAAGATCTTTCACCAGTAACGGCTATTGCCCCGGAAAACCAGCTGGATGGGCAGATCAGCTTCCGCGCTATTTCTTTTCATTATCCTTCCCGGCCAGACCTGAGCATCATGAATAATGTTTCCTTTGACGTATATGCCGATCAAAAGGTAGCATTAGTAGGACCCAGCGGCGCTGGTAAAAGCACCATCGTATCCTTACTGTTACGCCTGTACGACCCGGTGGGCGGGCATATTCTGTTTGATGGCAAAGACAGTAAATCATTCCCTTTATCGCAACTACGTTCGCAGATGGCAGTAGTGCCGCAGGATGTTTTTCTTTTCGGCGGCACCATTGCAGAGAACATTGCTTATGGCAAACCGGATGCTACGATCGCTGAAATGGAAGCGGCTGCGCGGCAGGCCAATGCCTGGGAATTCATACAGCGGTTCCCGTTAGGGCTCGACACGGTAGTGGGAGAACGCGGCATACAGCTGTCCGGCGGACAGCGCCAGCGCATTGCTATTGCCCGCGCTGTACTCAAAAATCCCCGTATCCTGATATTAGACGAGGCCACATCTGCCCTGGATTCAGAGTCAGAAAAACTGGTGCAGGATGCCCTGGATAAACTCATGGAAGGCCGTACTTCCCTGGTAATTGCCCACCGTCTTGCCACCGTAAGGCAGGCAGATAAAATTATTGTACTCGATAAAGGACGTATTGTGGAGGAAGGTACGCACGATGAACTAATAGGACTGGATGGGTTGTACAGAACACTGAGTGATATGCAGTTTGCCAGTTAAGCTGCACGTATAAAGTAAAACGGGGCGCCACCGCGGCGCCCCGTTTTACTTTATACGCGATTATAAATACGGTTTCATTTCTTCATCAATATCCTTACGGAGGTCCATCAGCTTTTTGGCATATCCTTCCAGGCTGATTTCATTGGCCGTTTGCGGAATCCATTTGGGTACCGGTACGGTTTTCCCGGTATCGTCTACTGCAGCAAATACCATCACACAGTGGGTCGTCTTTGATTTTTCTTGCTGTCGCGGGTTGCCGGCAAATACATCTATAGAGATATGCATGCTGGTAGTACCGGTGTAGATGATCTTGGCATGGATCTCCACAAGGTCGCCGATAGCAATCGGCTTGAAGAAGCGAATGCCTCCCACATAAACCGTAACGGCGTATTGTCCGCTCCAGTTGGCCGCACAGGTGTAACCTGCCTGGTCAATCCACTTCATAACGGAGCCTCCGTGTACCTTTCCACCGAAATTAACGTCCGATGGTTCGGCCAGAAACCGAAGGGTGATAGTGTGATAAATAGAATCCATAAGAGATGTTTACGATCTACAAAGTACGAATTAATAATTATCACCTCCGTTCATATCCCCGTTGTTATCTTTTGGACGGTTGTTTTTCCGCTTGAATAAATTGGTATCCATCTTGCCAAAACGCCAGGCGGCATTGAGTCGCAGCTCACGGGAAGCACGCTTACGGTAGTTTTCCTGCTCAGAAAATGCCGTACTGGTATAGCTGAGATTACGGTCTGTGTTGAAGATATCGTTAATGCCCAGGGAAATGGACAATGCCTTGTTCTTCAACATGTCTTTTTTGATCGCAGCATCGGCCGACCATTTTGCTTTTCTTTCTCCCTGTGGTAAGATTTGCCTGGACTCATATTCGGCGCTTACCTGTAAGGTGAGGTTCCAGGGCAGTTTGGTATTGCTGTTTAATTTACCAAACCAGGTAAAGCCCTGGTTAGACAGGTTGTTACCGTTGCCCGTAGCATTGATCTTAGTCTGCGCCAGGTTTACGTTGGTGGTAAGGTCCCACGCTTTTGTGAGCTGGCTCCTCAAGGTAAACTCCGCCCCGTAAGAATTGCGGGTGCTGGCATTAATAGGGTACGACAATACCACAGGCTGCGCCTGTCCGTTCAGCGTAAGAGTGGTATCTACGTAAAAATCAGTAATGGCATTATCAGTATTACGATAGTAGAGGGATACCAGGAGATTATGCTGATGATTAAAGTCTTTCAGGTACGACAACTCAAAGGAGTTGGTGAATTCAGGTTTCAGATCCGGGTTACCGGTGCTGGCGCTTTGCCCGCTATAATCGATCGTTGGCAGCAGATCGCGGAACCAGGGGCGGCGAATACGACGGCTGTAGTTCAGTTGCAACTCATGATCGCCTTTGAATTTCTGCGACAGGAAGATGCTGGGGAAGAAGCTTACCGGGTAGCTGATTTTATAAGCCGATTTTTGCCCCAGTCTTGTTTCTCCGTCATAGTTCGATTGCTCTGCCCTCAAGCCAACCTGGTAGCCAAAATTATCTTTGGCGCCGGTATAGCTTACATAGCCCGCATTAATCTGTTCCTGGTAGTGGTAACTATTGGAAAGCGCAGAATCGAGCACAAAATCACCGGAAGGATAATTTTGACCAAAGGTATTCGTGTAGTTGTCAAATTTGCGGGTGTTACTGCGTAATCCCATTTCAAGTTTTGACTTTTCGGTGAGCGGCTTTACATAATCCACCTGTGCGGTGAGATAGATAGTGGTACCTTCGCCGCTGCCATTGCGAAGTTCCGGCTTCCTTGGATCATAGATCGGTTTGCCGGAAAGATCATAATACTGGAGGGAGTAGTTAGAGCCGTTGTCGCCGGTGGCATAGTTATAAGTGAAATCGGCGGTCAGCTCTTCTCCTTCTTTCGCAAAAGTATGTTTAAAGCCCAGCTGGGTAGTATAGTTACGGAACCCATTCAGGGTATTATCGATACCAGTGCCATAGCGAACCCGCTGCTGGTGAACATCTAGCTCATTGACGGTTTGATCGAAATATTTATTGAAGTTACCCCCTGTGATATTTTCAGAAAGGGTAATGGTATTACGATTATCGATAAACCAATCAAACCCGATACGACCGGTTTGGAACTTGCGGTAGAAGTCGCCGCTTTCCAGTTGCTCGGTATAAGTAGTGGTATCAGCGCCTATATTTTTCCGGTACAGGCGACTGTTCATCGGGGATTTGCGGTTACGGAAATTGTAGTTAATAAAGAAATTGAATTTCTCCTGGCGCAGGTTGAAATCGATACCGCCATTAGTGCTGCCCAGCGAGGAGCCGCCGGCATTCACCGATCCGTTGATACCTGCTTTCTTGTTTTTCTTTAATACGATGTTGAGAATGCCGCTCATCCCTTCCGCATCATATTTTGCGGAGGGATTGGTGACCACTTCGATATTCTGAATAGCATCAGCAGGGATCTGGTCGAGCGTCAATGTAGAAGGCCGGCCATCAATGAAGATGGTGGGCGTACCATTTCTTACAGTAACGTTACCATCTATATCTACATTCACCGAAGGGACCTGTTTCAGTACATCGGTGGCTGTACCTCCAATACTGGCTAGGTTCTTTTCCACGTTAAACACCCGTTTATCGATGGCCATAGTAAAGGCCGGCTTTTCACCTACTACATTCACGGCCGCCAGTGATTTTACATTGGGTTTCAATTTAAAGTTACCCACGTCGATACTGTTGGCTTTGGGAGAAAGAACCGCATTTTTATAGATCGTTTCGTATCCTATGAAATTAATCTTTAGGATATATTTATTGAGGGCGATGTTTTCAAAGCGGAAATCTCCATTGGTTTTGGAGAGCATGCCTGTTTGCACAGAAGAGTCGGGACGCAGCAGTGCTACAGATGCGTACTCAATAGGTTTACCAGTCTGAGCATCCAGCAATTTACCATAGATGGTACCGGTGCCGGCCGGTCCGGCTTTTTCACCGGGTTGTTGTGCCATCGTACTAAAGCAACCAAACAATAATAGCCAACCTGTAAATAACGATACAATTTTTCTCATAATAGCTTCCAACAATTTATAGCGGGTGTAAAATTAGTTCTTATGCCTAAAGAATACCTGTTTTTTAGGATGAAAGGTTAGACAGAACCCTTTACAGTCTGCTGTTTCAACATCAGAATTGCACGGAATTCTTTGTAGTGGCAGGTTGTAGAAATACTGTAGAAAAATATCCCAACTGTTAATTAGTGTTAAGCTTCCTGTAAGTGTATGGCGCCCAATGGAAAGCATACGCTAAAATTTGTGGATAAAAAAGCGTTGAATACAAGTTTATCTTTTCCATAGTAACGGAGAGCAACGTATCTTTACAGCCAGCTGTTGCGTTATTTTAATTTTTTTGTATGCATAAGGATTACCGACCGGACTGGGATATTTATACGTGCCATATTGAGGAAAGTCCAGCAGTAATAGGCCTTGACCTTGATCTGAGACGATTTGCACCATTGAAGGAAAAGCCGAATGCCATATATATAACAGTATATCTTAATCATCCACGTGAAGACGGATTCCCGCAGAACGATGAATTTGCCATCATGGGTGAAATAGAAGATCGTTTGGTGGAACAACTGCAAACCAAGTTGGATGCGCACTTTGTTGGCCGTACCTTCTCTAATGGCGTACGTGATTTTTACTTTTATGCCGGTACTACGTTACTGCATGATAAATTCATTGCAGATGCGATGGTCAATTTCCCGGATTACCGCTATGATTACGGGGTGAAGGAAGATAATAACTGGGAATTGTATTTCGATTTTCTCTTCCCTGACGTATATGAATTTCAACGTATACAAAACAGGAAAGTATTGCGTATGCTCCGTCAGCATGGAGACGCGTCGGAAAAAGAACGAACTATTGAACACTGGATACACTTCAGAACGGAAGAGGATAAAAACGTTTACTGGGAGCACATCAAAGAAAATGGTTTTTCCCTGGTAAGAGATGAAAAATTAGATAACCCGGAATTCCCCTTTAAACTCTGTATTGCCCGCACTGATAATACGATAGAAACAACCATCGACAGTGTGGTGATGAGCCTTTGGGAACTGGCTCAACAGGTAAATGCCGAATATGACGGTTGGGAAACGAGCATCATGAAATAACGGTATGCTTTCTGCGTTCTCGGTTTTTTTCAATATACTTGTTACCTACTGCTAATCCTTGAGGAAGTATCTAAAAATATGGCCTACATTAACTGTCATCTGCTGGCTGCTAAGTTTGCATAGCCCTGCATCAGTATATGCCAGCGCCCAGCAGTTTCCGCTTTCCACTGATACTATACCGCACAAAACCGGTGGCGGACTGTTTAAAAAAATAGGAGAGTACCGGGATTCCATGCGTAACAAAGGCTACCGGCAAACGCTCATCAAACGTATTACCCGGCAGGATGAGCCGGTACGCTCCGACGACAACGACAGTACCATCATTAAAAGTGAGGCCTATTTTACGCCCTTCGCCGGTAAGGTGATCCGCAATATTTACTACAGGAAGGTAAAAGTATTCGGTCCAAGTAATATCAACGATACCACCTTCACCTCTTCCATGAAATTGCTCCGCCTGGCTAACCGCCTGCACTACGATTCCAGGGAGTGGGTAATCCGGCAGTCGCTGTTTTTCCGGGAAGACCAGCGGGTAGATCCTTTCGAACTGGCCGACAACGAGCGTTACCTGCGTAACCGCCCCTTTATCCAGGATGCCCGTATCTATGTGAAAAGTACGGCTGGCGACTCTATCGACGTAGAAGTTGTTACCAAAGACCTGTTTGAATATGGCGCCGATCTTACCCAGTTCAGTGCCACCGATGTTCGGGCCAGTGTGTCTAACAACGACCTCTTTGGCGCGGGGCAAGGCGTTAAGTTTGGTATGCAATGGCGATCGGATTACTCGCCTACCTGGAATACAGAAGTACGCTATACCAAGTACAATATGTTCGGCTCTTTCGTCGATATGAGCCTGGGATATACAACGCTGAATAACTATGCACAGCTGGATACCAATGCCTACGAAGGAGCTGTATTTATTAATTTCAACCGCCCCTTGTACCGGAATTCGGCTAAGTTGGTAGGAGGATTAAATATATCTAAGAACTGGTCTATCAACATACACGGTTCATTAGCTGACCTGGGGGATAGCCTCTACCGGGATTATAACTACACCGTGATTGACGGCTGGATTGGTTATAACCTGATTAACAACTATAAACACGACGGCTCCATAGGACGTAAGCCCAACCTGGCACTGCTGGCGCGGCACTATAACCTTTCATTCCAGCGTAAGCCTGACCAGGCCAGGTATAAAGACGACCCGGTGTATAATAATCACCGCTTTTATTTACTACAGCTGGAAACTTACCGGGTCGACTATTTCAAAGCACACTACTTCTTTGGTTTTGGCCGTACAGAGGATATTCCCCTGGGCTATAACCTGAGTGCCACCAGTGGATGGGAGAGCTGGAAAGGCCGGAGAAGGATGTATACAGGTCTGGAAGCGCAGAAATTCTGGATTACCCGCCACCAGGGACTTTTAAATACCTCCGTTGGGTTCAGTACTTTTTGGCTGCGGGGCTCCATCGAAGACGCTATTTTCCATGCCAGGGTGGAATATTACAGCCGTCTGCTCACCTTCCGTAAGTCCCGGTTCCGCCAGTTCGTTACGGCTGATTACCTGGAAAGCCCTAATCCCTTTTTTAATAAGCCGCTCAACGTTAACATGGAGAATGGTATCTGGGGATATAAGAATACGAAGCTCAACGGCTTTCAACGTTTGAATGTCAGTTCGGAAACAGTATATTATAGTCCGTTGAAGTTATTGGGTTTCAAATTCAACTTCTTTACTACCCTGCAGGCATCCATGATCAACAACAATAACGACGACCTGCTGCAAAATCCCATTTACCTGGGTATTGGTGGTGGATTCAGGATACGTAATGAAAACCTGGCGCTGAATACGATAAAAGTTTCAGGATATTATTATCCCAATGCACCGCCGCCGATGAAAAAGGCCATGCTGGAGATTACCACCATTGTTGATTTCCGGTTTGATGTATCTGCCCTGAAGGTGCCTAACATATTGAGCTTCCGCTAACAGGTTCTTGAAATACATGAAGACTGCCCAATAGTTTCTACCTTTACATGACCGGGAAAGTGAAAACTCCTCCCGGGGATGCCATTAGTGCGTTCAACAAACCTTATTGTCATGGAATGGAAAAACGAATTAACCCGGTTACTGGGGATCACTTACCCCCTGATACAAGCGCCCATGTTGGGGATTACTACTCCTGCTATGGTAGCTGCTATCAGCAATAGCGGCGGCCTGGGCTCGCTGCCCATAGGAGGATTATCACCAGAGAAGGTAATTGCCCTGATCCGGGAAGTAAAGTCGCTAACGGCCAATCCCTTTGCCGTGAATATGTTTACTTATGAGCCAGAGCTGGCCCCCGACCGTTCCACGTTCGATGGCATGCAGGCACTAATACACGAGTTATACCAGGCGGCCGGCTTTACACCGGCAGCCGTCAAATATGAAGATTTGCAGGTGCATTCCTGGAGGGAACAACTGCCGGTACTGATCGCTGCGGGCATTCCATCCGTGAGTTTCACATTCGGTATGCCGGATGCCGACGGATTTGCTTTAATGAAAGCCCATCGTATGCATATCATGGGAACCGCCACCAGCGTGGCGGAAGCAGTGGCGCTGAAAGCTGCGGGGGCAGATATCATTGTGGCACAGGGGATAGAAGCCGGCGGGCACCGGGGATCTTTCCTGCCCGGAGCCTTATCGCAAACGGGCACCATGGCACTGGTACCTCAAATTGCAGATCGTGTACACATGCCCGTTATCGCAGCGGGGGGCATTATGGATGCGAGGGGAATAGCCGCTGCAAGAATGCTGGGAGCTGCCGGCGTACAAATGGGCAGCGCTTTTCTCCGCTGTCATGAAAGCCTGGCTACTCCTGCACAGAAAGCTGTGTTGGGCCAGATAACGGATACAGACACCCAGCTTACCAGGGCCATTTCCGGGCGTTGGGCGAGGGGCGTACGTAATAAACTGATCACCGAACTGGAAGCAGCCGGGGAGGCATTTTGTTCTTATCCTTTCCAGGATATGTTAACCCAGCCTGCACGCAAAGTGGCGAGGGAGGCAGATAATCCGCAATGGATCAATATCTGGGCGGGGCAGGCAGCCGGTAAAGCACAGGCATGGAGCGCCGCAGATATCTTTGCTGAACTGGTACGGGAAACCGCCCTGCTGTTTCCTAATAATAAATTCGCTTAAACAACCCCGGGTAGTCCTGTACAATATCCTGGTGATCGAAAGGAATATGGGCACTGAAATCAGTGACAATATTTTCATAGAGATATTCATGGCGGCCCAGCCGGGTATAGCGTTGCTGTACTTTCTGCAACTCAAAGGCGGGCAGGCTGATATACAGCATATCTAACACTTTACTTTCTCCCTCTTCAAAAGACTCCCGTTTTATAGGCAATGTATTGGTAAAAGGAGTCAGCGATATGTCGATATCTATACAGTGATCGAAGGCTGCAATGTGGTTATTGTCTTTGTCGAACCAATGCCCATGCAGGTCAGAGGTGAGTTTGAGCTCTGTATAGTGGATGCCTTCCTGGCGGATATGAAAAGAAGATACCCGCCAGTCGGCCGTAATTTCTATGGCATAATGAACGGAAAATGGTTGCTGTTCATATACGCCGTTAATCCTGCCGTTGGCCAGCATTCCCTGTGCATGATCCTGCAGGGTACAATATTCGGTAGCAGGCCATTTCAGCGCTTGCCATATAATGGGTTGCATGTACTAATTTTTTATGTCAGATGATTTTATTTGAATGATCACCAGTTTAGATGTGGGCGTATTGCTTTTGTCTGCCACGCTGTCAACAGGGACCAACACATTGGTTTCGGGAAAATAGGTGGCGGTACACTTTTCCGGGATATCATAGGCTACAATAATGAAGCCATAAGCCACGCGCTCCGTTTGCCCGTGATAGTTATACAGGTCTACTACCTGCCCAGGCTGAAAGCCGCCATCAGCAATATCTTTCGGATGCATGAATATTACCCGCCTTTCGTGGTATACCCCGCGGTAACGGTCGTCCAGTCCGTAGATGGTAGTATTAAACTGGTCGTGGCTGCGAATCGTCATCATCATATACTCGCCGGCAGCCAGTGGGGTATTGAGTACGGGTGCAACATTAAAATTAGCTTTACCGGTAAGGGTATTGAATTGCCCCTTCCTGGCGCCGTTAGGCAGGTAAAAGCCGCCTGGATGCCTTACCCGTTGATTATATTGATCGAAGCCGGGAATTACTTTTTCAATATCGTTGCGGATATGATCATAATGTTGGGCGTAATCATTCCAGCGTACGCAGGATTCTTTTCCGAACAATGCAGTAGCCAGTTCACAGATGATAACCGGCTCGCTTTTCAGGTGTTCCGATATCGGGTGCAGGTTCCCTTTCGACATTTGAATAACACCCATTGAATTTTCGCAGGTAACAAACTGTGCTTCTCCGCGCAGCAGGTCTTTATCGCTGCGGCCCAGGCAAGGTAGTATAATGGCTTCTTTACCATGTACCACGTGACTACGGTTTAATTTGGTAGAAACGTGTACGGTAAGGTCGCAATTGCGCAGTGCGGCGGCAGTATATAAAGTGTCTGGCGTGGCAGAAAGAAAATTGCCTCCCATGGCCATGAACACTTTTGCCTGGCCCTTGTACATGGCGTGGATGGCGTGTACCACATCATACCCGTGTGCGCGGGGTGGATTAAATCCGTATACCGCCTGTATTTTATCCAGGAAGGCGTCGGTCGGTTGTTCGTAAATGCCCATGGTCCGGTCGCCCTGCACGTTGCTATGGCCACGTACTGGACAGGTTCCTGCGCCAGGCTTGCCTATGCTGCCTTTCAATAATAGCAGGTTTACCACTTCCCGGATAGTATCTACGGCATTTTTGTGCTGGGTAAGGCCCATGGCCCAGCAGGCAATAATTTTCTTTTTATGGAAGAGGGCAGCAGCAGCGGCCTCTATCAGCACCGGATCCACGCCACTGTCGGCCATCAGCTGCGATAACTGTTGTGTTTTCAGGTGTTGGATATAGTTGTCGAATCCTTTGGTTTGGTTGGCAATAAATGCATTGTCAAACACAGTACCGGGATGACGTTCTTCTTCCTGTAACAGCAGTAAGGACAGGGCTTTAACCAGGGCCATGTCGCCATTGATCTTTACCTGTAGAAAAATATCGGTAAGATGTGTTGCTATTTGCAAGACGCCCTTTACGGTTTGGGGATTGAGGAAGTTGAGTAGCCCTGTTTCTTTGAGCGGGTTAACCGCGATGATCGTTGCGCCGTTCGCTTTGGCTTTCTGAAGGGCCGTGAGCATGCGGGGATGATTGGTACCCGGGTTTTGTCCAAGGATAATAATCACTTCTGCCTCATGAATATCCTCCAGGGTTACGGATCCTTTTCCTATGCCGAGAGAGTCGTTAAGCGCTACGCCACTGGATTCGTGGCACATGTTGGAACAGTCGGGCAGGTTGTTGGTGCCATATTCCCGTACCATCAGCTGGTAAAGAAAGGCGGCTTCGTTGCTGGTTCTTCCGGAGGTATAAAATACGGCTTCATCGGGGGAGGACAAGCGCCTGAGATGGGCGGCAATACGTTGGTAGGCGTTTCCCCAGGAGATGGGGCTATAGTGGGTAGCTCCTTCGGCCAGGTACATGGGTTGGGCGATCCTGCCTTTTTTACCTATTTCATAATCGGTTAGTTCGCCGAGTGCGGCGATGCTATGCTGCGCAAAAAAATCGGGTGTCAGCTTCTTCGTGGTAGCTTCTTCAGCAATTGCTTTAGCGCCGTTTTCGCAGTATTCGGCGATTCCGGATCGTTCATCATCGGGATCAGGCCACGCGCAGCCGGGGCAATCGTACCCGTCTTTCTGGTTCAGTTTCAGTAATGCTTTCATTCCACGAAATGCATTCATTTCCTCCAGCACATGCCGCATACTGGATATTACTGCCGGGATGCCCGCTGCTACTGTTTTTGGTGGTCCGAGCTTGATGCCGGTAAACGTTATGGGATTTTCTGCACTATCCATGTTGGGTGGTATTTTGTGGAACATCAATAGTAGCGGCGCCACTATAGATATTAAAACGATCTTCTTTCAGGAAACCGACAAGGGTAATATTCCATTCCTCAGCCATTTTTACCGCCAGGCTGGAAGGTGCGCCAATAGCCGCTATCACGGGGATGCGGGCCATGGCTGCTTTCTGGATCAGCTCAAACCCCGCACGTCCGCTCAGCAGCAAACCATATTGCTGTAAGAATATCGACGATTGCTGCATGGCAGCGCCTATTACTTTGTCGACCGCATTGTGCCTGCCAATATCTTCCCGCAACAACAATAATTGGCCGCTGTTGTTGAACAGGGCGGCGGCATGCAGGCCTCCGGTACTGTCAAATACGGATTGCTGATGCCGGAGTAAGTCTGGAAGCCGGAGCAGGGAAGGGGTGGACAGGGCGAAAGTATGCTCACTAACGCTAACGCCTGTACGAATGGACGACAGGTTGGTTTTACCACAAACACCGCAGGCGGCCGTAGCGGCAAAATTACGTTGTACTTGTCCCAGCCGCGCGTTAGCCGAAGGTTTGAGGTGCACGGTGGCAACGTCTCCATCTTCGGTAGATGATAAAATAACTTCCTGGATATCATCACTATGGGAAATGATACCTTCTGTAAATAAAAAGCCGGCAGCCAGTTCCATATCATTACCGGGCGTACGCATGGTAACGGATATGTTTTGCTGCCGGCGATTATGAGAAGGCCCATGTACCAGCCTGATTTCGAGCGGATCTTCTGTAGCCAGGATATCATTGGTGTCGGTGAATCCTGCCACAGCTACTTTTCTGACGCGGGTATGAACAATAGCATTTGTCATACGTAAAATTACACTTTCACTACCATCTTACCACTGTTTTTCCCGGAAAATAATCCCAGTAAGGCAGCGGGTAGCTGGTCAAAACCTTCTATCACGGTTTCGGTATATTTTATCTGGCCAGCCTTTATCCATTCCGATAGTTGTTTCACGCCTTCTCCAAACCGGGTGGAGTAATTACCAATTGTGAAACCCTGCATCAGGACGCTCCGCGTAACCATGAGTGGCTGGATACGCGGACCAACCGGCACTTCGGTAACATTGTACAATGCTATCTGTCCGCAGAGCGGCACCCTGGCGAAGAAGTTCAGATGTCTCATCACGGCGTCGGAAATTTCGCCGCCTACATTATCGAAGTATATATCAATGCCATTGGGGCACACCGCAGCAATGGCGGCATCCAGGTTTGGGTTACCTTTATAATCAATAGCGGCATCGAAATGAAAGGTATCAGTGAGTAAGTTAACTTTTTCGGCGCCTCCGGCGATACCCACCGCGCGGCAGCCCATTATTTTGGCGATTTGTCCTACTATGATTCCTACTGCGCCGGCAGCACCGGATACCAGCACCGTTTCACCTGCTTTGGGCTTACCGATATCTACCAGGCCGAAATAGGCCGTTAGTCCCGGTACGCCCAGGAGGCCCAGGTAGTAGGTAGGAGGAATGCTGTTATCAATTTTCCGGAGATGGGTACCTGGAAAGATAGCCGCCGTGGCCCAGGGCAAAAAAGGACGGGCGCCGGTAGCCATGACCAGGTCGCCGGTTTTAAATTGATCGTCCCGGCTGGTAATGACTTCCCCTACACCTCCACTCTCAATAGGCTCTCCTACCTGGAAGGGCGGGATATAGGACTTAGCGTCATTCATACGGCCACGCATATACGGATCTACCGAAAAGTAAAGCGGCTTTACCAGTACTTCTCCAGGCTGTGGTTCCCGGAGACTGCTTTTAACGGTGTTAAAGGTATGATCATCTGGTAACCCCTGGGGACGGGAAGCCAGCAGGATTTGTTTGATTTGCATATGATGGTATTTTCGCGTTAAGAAAGGTGCTCCAATAATAACAGCACCGGAATGTATTTGTTTAGCATAAAAGCCCTGCATATGAAAGAAAAATGTACATTCGGGGTAAGAAACTTCACCCTTAAATTTTAGATCTACTATGCGTCTTGATGATGAAGAAATGAGCGACAACGTCGAGAAACGTACCGGTGGTGGTATGCGCAACATTGGTATTGGCGGCGGTATTGGCGGTATTATCATTATAGTGCTGGCGCTGCTCTTTAAGCAGGACCCTCAGCAGGTGATGCAGGCGGTACAACAGGCACAAGGCCCCGGTCAGGGACAGGGTACTTCGGAGAAACTGACTACAGAAAATGCTTCTCCCTTTGAAATCATGTCTTCCAAAGTATTACGCAGCACAGAGCGGGTGTGGAAGCTGGAGTTCCAGGAAAGGAACAAAACCTATGAAGTACCTGGTATGGTGTCTTTTGAAAAAGGAACTGAGTCTGGTTGCGGCTTTGCAGAATCGGCTATGGGCCCGTTCTATTGCCCTGCCGACCGGAAGGTATACCTGGATGTTTCCTTCTTTGACGAGCTGGAACAACGTTTTGGGGTGAAGGGCGACTTTTCGAAAGCCTATGTAATTGCCCATGAGGTAGGTCATCATGTTCAAAATCTATTGGGCATCAGCGGGAAAATGCAGGCAATGCGTTCCCGGCTGAGCGAAAAAGAATATAATAAACTGTCGGTGATGCTGGAACTACAGGCCGATTTCCTGGCAGGAGTCTGGGCTAGCCGTGCCAATAAAATTAAACCCTTCCTGGATCCGGGAGATATAGAGTCGGGGTTAAGTGCTGCCAGCGCTGTAGGTGATGATCGCCTGCAACAGGCGGCTACCGGGCAAGTGGTACCGGACGCCTTTACTCATGGTACCTCTGCTCAACGTATGTTCTGGTTTAAAAAAGGCTTTGAATCAGGAGATGTTTCCCAGGGAGATACGGGCATTGGATTGGGAAGCTGGTAAGCGTTTAAAAGACTTTAAAATAAAAATCGGTCACGTGATATCATGTGACCGATTTTTATTTTAAGATTTACATGCTTAGCATTTCCTTCGCCAGTTCAATCATTTTTTCGTCGCCGGTATATTTACCACTTACATCAGAAAGCTTCACTACCGGTGTCCATCTGGGTGCATCTTCCGGCAGGGCCTCATACATTTTGATAACGATATTCAATGCGGTAAGCCCTACGTCGTTGGTGAAGTTGGTACCAATGCCGAACGACATGCCTATTTTACCGCGACAATAGTCAGCGATATGCGCTACTTTATCATCATTCAATCCATCTGAGAAAATGATCGTTTTGCTGAGCGGGTTTACGCCCTTACTGATGTAATGAGCAATGGTTTGTTCTGCAAAAAGGATTGGGTCGCCGCTATCGTGGCGTACGCCGTCGAACAGTTTTGCAAATTTTTTGTCAAACTGTTCGAAGAAAACGGCCGAAGTATAGGTATCCGATAGCGCAATACCCAAATCTCCCCGGTATACCTGTACCCAGTTTTCCAATCCCAGCATATTGGCCATTTTGAAGCCGTATTTAGCTGCGTGAAACATAAACCATTCGTGTGCATGGGTCCCTACCGGCTTTACGCTATTGCGCATGGCCAAATGCACATTGCTGGTGCCGATAAAACACCCTTCTCCATATTGCCGCAGGGCTTTCACAACCAGTTGATGTACCGCCAGGGAGTGCCGGCGGCGGGTACCAAAATCGGCGATGGTAATACCCATCTGCTTATATTTTTCAATTTTCTCGCGGGTAATCCGGGTTACTTCAGCATCGCCGACCCTTTGTTGCCCCGTAAGCTGATAATACAATTCACAGATCAGCGACATCAATGGTACTTCCCAAAGAATGGTGCGGTACCAGTATCCATCGGCATGTACTTCCAGGTCTTCCCCATGCTGCGCAATATGTACCTCGGAAGGATTATAGCGGTATCCCTGGAGAAAATCGAGGTAGGTTGGATCCAGGTAGGGACAGGTGACCTGCAGGAATTCTTTTTCTTCTTCCGTTAGCTGTAACCGGGCCATATCGTTCACGGCCGTTCTCAATGCCTCCGCAAAGCCGGGAGGGAACGAATGCTTGCCCCGGTTGATAAAGGTATAACGGGCACGCGCCTTCGGAAACAGTTTAACCACTCCATGCTGCATGGTGAATTTGTAGAAGTCATTGTCGAGAATCGATGTCAGGATCATGGTCTGTTATTTAAATTCACAATAATATTATATTTTTGTGGCTAACCATATTGTTAATCAATGCAACGAACCATCAAAGTTAAATGGCCCCTTAACCCACAGGAAACCATTTTGTACAAAGTGAATGCAGTTTACATCAAGAACAGCTGGAATGCTAAGCAGGGCGCCTTATACCTGACCAATGAACGAATTGTTTTTGAAGCTAAGCCGATGCTGATGTTTCTCTTATTTGGCGTCATTGGCTGGCTGCTTACCCGTAACAAGAAAGCGATTGAATTTTCCTTATCGGATATTACAGACTTCCAGAGAACCAAACATGGATTCAACAAAAAAGTCGCATCCTTTAGTGTGATCGATGGAGCTAACTATCGCTTTGGTATTGGGGGTAAATGGGAGACTTTTGATCTCACCTACCAGAAAGCTATGCTGGATGTACAGCCGCTCTTTAGTGTAAAATAGACCTTTCCCGTTAAGTACCGCAATATTTGATAAGATTCACATTGCCGTAATGCCCTTTGTAGCGCAATGTGAATCTTTCGCTACCTTTAGATTATGCTTACCAGTATTTTAATCAATTTATTTGAGCGGGATCTCAGCAAACTGGAACAGGAGATTGCTGCTTATGAAACCCGGGAAGGCATCTGGAAAGTGCCTGCCGGTATCAGTAATTCAGCTGGAACCCTGTGTCTGCACCTATGTGGTAATCTGCAACATTATGTAGGCGCCATACTTGGAAAAACTGGCTACCTGCGGGATCGTGACAGGGAATTCAGTGACCGGAACATTGCCAGGGAGGATTTGCTGGTATTGATAGGTATTACCCGCCGTGTTACACTAACGGTGATTGCCGACCTGACGGCAGAAGACCTGGAAAAATTATACCCGGAGAAAGTATTCTCCGGAACCATGTCTACCGGGCATTTCCTGGTACACTTGTGCACTCATCTTAATTACCATCTTGGCCAGGTGAATTACCATCGCCGTTTAACCCAGTCGTAAATTCATGCGTGTTTTTCTGGAGCGCTTTAAGCAGGTTACCCAACGGCTAGCGCTTTTTTTATGGCCACTGATAACCGTGCTGCTGGGAATACTGCTGGCCCGCCTGACGGTGAGCAGAACTACCGCTTACTTTTTTATCAATCATTTACATACCCCGGCAGGGGACCTGGTATTCCCGTATATTACGGAATTGGGCAGTACGGTAGCAGCCATCCTGCTCAGCGCAGCGTTGTTAGTATTCCACAGGCGCATCGGTATGGTACTTGGTTCTGCTTATCTTTTTACGGCTGCTATTGGCGGCGTATTAAAAATATGGATCGGGTTTCCCCGTCCGCACCGTTATTTCGAACATCGTTTGCACGATATCTATTTTGTGCCTGGCGTACAGGTACTCGACAACTTCAGGAGTTTCCCTTCCGGTCATACCATCTGTGCTTTTACAGCGGCTACTGTATTAGCCTACTATGCCCATAACAGATACTGGTCTTTGTTATACCTGGTGCTGGCCATGCTGGTGGGATATTCCCGCATGTATATGAGTCAGCATTTCCTGGAGGATGTAACAGCAGGCGCTATTATAGGCGTCTTTTTCACGATGGTCTGGCTAAGTATCTTCGGTGGAAAGGAAGAACAGTTATCACGATAAAAGATCCTTCCTGGCTTCCATAGCCTGTATCAGGGAGTGCTGGTGCTGGTGAAGCAGATCATTGTATAATCTGGCAGGAGCAGGCGCTGTTTTCGACTTTCCGTTAAAATCTGCCGGTGTGGGTATATATCTTGCCCATAGTATTTCATAGCCGATATAGATCTGATATTTCCCTTCCCGGACATGATCGCTGTGTCCAAGCCGGCGCTCTTCCCCGGGCGCAAGGTTTTCGATCAGGCGGGCCTGTCGCGTGGTACCCATCGCGGTAGTAATTACCTGGTCCACCGCCACCGTCATAAATCGCTTATCTGAGAGGTTTTTAACGCTGCGGAGATATTTGGAAACACTGAATACGCTATTGGAGATGCCTACAATGCGTACAGCACATATCGCGTCTTCCCCGGGAACAGGCTTTAACCGTTTTTCTTTAATGCGGGCCTGCCGGAAACTACAGGTTCTGAAATGAATATACCATAAGGTGAAAAAGGAAAAAATAATGACCGGAACGTACATGATTAACAGGTTTTGAGGGTAGTATAAAGAAACATGCGAGTAAGATTTGCTTCGTTAGCTACAACAGGGGATGGTGATATTTAAATGTTCAATTTGACAACGCTAAAATAGCCGGATTCAATTGTACAACTGTAAATCCAATGTTAACAGAAAACAGATTTATACCTGATACGGTTTCTCATAGGGTTGCTACAAAATGGATATTTTTTCGCGTGTTAACAATTAAATCACAAAATTTATCGACAGAATCCTGCAACTTTGCCACATAGCCAAAAACAGGTGTTTGTAACCAGGTCAGCTTTAGAGGTTAACCCCCATATACTCCACTTTTAATACTTTCTAATTTTCTTTAATACAATGTTCAGGGTATCAATAGCAGCCTTTTAAGCGAGTGGCATTTTCCCTGTATGGGATATATTTATCATGTATGGTCGTTAGCGGGGGAAGAAGATAAAGCTAAGTCCTGCGCTATGAAACTGGGGATTGTAATAAGGCATTACCACTTTATCGGCGTGTTCCCGTTTATCCTTAAACAGCTTTTGCTGTATCCAGGGATATACCCAGTAGGCTGCTTTGGTGCTTAAAATACCCAAACCTGCTCCAGCTACTACATCGCTTACCCAGTGCTTATTGTTGTATACCCGTAATGCGCCGGTGGCAGCTGCCGCGGCGTATCCGGCGATACCGTACCAGGGGGATACATCTTTATACTCCTGTCGGAGAAATTCTGCTGAAGCAAAGGCGGTAGCCGTGTGTCCTGAGGGAAAAGAGAGAAAATCGGAACCATCGGGGCGTTCTTCATGTGTCCAGTGCTTGATCCCCTCGGTAGTACCGGCTGTAAACACGGCCGCCAGCCCGAGGATGATGGTACGGTCACGGAAGTTGTGCTTACCATGTATGCCCAGGGCATTCAGCGCGTACACTGCTGCCACAGGCGAATATTGCAGGTAATTATCAATTTGGGTGCGGAAGGTAGGATGATCTTCTTTTACTTCTGCCTTGGTGCTGGTATTCACATCCCGTAAGGTAGGATTGTTAAGTGCAATAAAGCCGTATCCCAGCATCACTGCTGGTACGGCAATACCTGCCACTGTGCTATGAAAACGTTCAGGGGGCCTCCAGCCCAATTGGCGGGGCGAGGGAACAGCCGTTACAATATGTGTTGAATCAAACTGGGAAGGAAGGGAATCAATCTCCTGGGCAATTGCTTTATCAGAGAAGGTAAAGGCGCCTAAAGCCAGTCCCGCTGAAAATATCATTTTCTTCATATCTCTCCTTAATCGTTCAAAAATAGCAGTCAATTCTGGAGGAAATCTGTACTTGCCTATTCCCCGCCACGATCCGGGGGTCGGGGGAGCATTATTTCGGCCGTTTGGCGGGTATACTTATTATGGAAAAGGAAAGTGATCACTAAGCCTAACAAACAACCGGCGAGCACCGATAGCACCCTGGCCACCGCCGTATCCCAGGCATGGGTGCCGGCTTCGTGCGTCATGACGATAATAGTGGCCGCCAATGCGGTCCGGGTAGCTGCTTCCAGTTTCAGCAAGTTACAGATCACCACGGTGATAAATACCGCCGCACACATCATTAGCAGCATGTTGGGATGTACCAGTATCAGCAGAAATCCTGAAATAGCGCCTACTACATTCGCCTTTATACGTGTAACCGCCAATGTTACTGCGTCTGAACCGTCTGGAGACAACACCAGCATCACAGAAATTAATACCCAGATGACATCTTCATATCCCGTCAGCCAGGATAGCCCCAATACCAAAAGTACACCGGTTACGCATTTCGCTGCATACGTCAGGATCCTTCTTATTCGTTGTTTGTCCAGCATGCTGCAATGATAGTAATTTTATGCTTTCAGCACCCCTTAATACTTCGCTGGCTGCCCGGCTTTGGGCATCGATGCTTTAATAAAAGCACGGATATCGTTATTGCCGGTGGCCAGGTCGTCTTTACGCAGGTACATCATATGTCCGCTGCGATAGCCATGCCAGGAGAGCCTGTCTTTCAGGCGACCGCCCGGATCCATTTGCCACATGCTGTATTTGGCATTGAAATAGTCGCAGGCGCCATCGTAATAGCCCGACTGGATCATAACATGCAGGTAGGGATTGGCTGCCATGGCCTGGCGCAGGTTCTCCCCGGTATTATCATTGTTACTATCCCATGGATGTACGGGACCAAACATCAGGTATTTCAGATCCGTTTTAAAATCCAGTTCCTGCCGCAGGTAAATATTGATGGCCGGTGTAAACGCATGTAACCAGGAGGTAAGTTCCGCGTTATAATCCGGGCCGCTTCCTGCATCTTCCCGGTCCATACCAAGGTAGCGGGAATCCAGGCGCCCCACGGTATAGCCTTTGTCCCGCAGCAGTTCTTTCCAGAAGAAATTAGGCGGTACATTGAGGTTGTGTTGTAATATCACTTTCTCTGACAGACCAGCGTAGCGGGCCATTTTGGCGGCGATAGTCTTGCGTTGCTGATCGTCGAGGAAGCCTCCCTGGCTGATAGCAGGTATCAGCTCATGGATGGTAAAATTTTCGACTTCCGGGAGAACGGCGGAAAGGTCTTTTTGCTGCAAATCGGGCGACAATGCCTTGTGGTACCAGGCGGTGGCGGCAAAATAGGGTAGACGCAGGGCGGCATCCACCGGACCGTTGCGCGATATACCCAATTCCGTAGGCGACACCAGGATTACACCGTTCAGGTACATCCATTGCGCATTTTGCAATTCCAGCGCCAGTCCCGAAACCCGGGTGGTGCCGTAGCTTTCGCCGATCAGGTATTTGGGAGATGCCCACCTGTTTTGGCGGGAGACAAAAGTATTGATCCATTCGGCCAGATAGCGGATATCGGCATTTACGCCAAAGAACTTTTCACGGGGCACATCTTTGCCGGTGACTCTCGAAAAACCAGTGTTGGCTGGGTCTATATAAATGATGTCCGCCATATCGAGGATAGACTCCGGATTTTCGTGTATGCCGTATGGTTGTACGGGATAGCCTTCATCGTCGATGTTCAACAACCGGGGGCCGGTGTAGGCAATCTGCATCCATACAGAAGGTGTACCCGGACCACCGTTAAAGGAAATAACCAGGGGGCGGTTTGCGCGGTCTTTGACATCTGTTCTTTCATAATAGGTATAAAAGAGCCCGGCCAATACTTTCCCATCCTGGTCCCATACCGGCTGTGTGCCGGCAATCGCTTTATACGGGATCTTCTGGCCTTTTACGGTAACATCGTGGTAGGTGATGACCGTGGTATCCGGGTTGAGGATAACAGTTCCGTACTGCGGTGCATTTTCTTTAGAAGGTGCCGGCGGCTTCGTGTTTTTTTGTTGTGCCTGTAGCTGCGACAGTCCCAAAGTGCCTGACAGCAATAACGATAGCATCAGTTGCTTGCTCATGATATTCATGTATCGGATCTTGATTGGATTTAAAGATTATGCAAAAGCCGCATAAATTCAAATACTTTGGGATGAGTGGAGCCGGTTGCCCGCTTACTGCTGAAAATCACTGGGTCTTCTGCCCACCAGCTTAAAGAAAGTATTGCTGAACGCAGAAACGCTGTTGTACCCGGTATCCCAGGCTATTTCATTGATGGTTTTCTCTGTTTCCAACAGGTATCCCATGGCCTTGATCATCCTGGCCAGCTTCAGGTATTGAAAGAAAGAGATGTCCATAGTGGCACGGAAAAGTCTTGTCAATGTACGTTCACTATAGTTGAATGTATGTCCCACCGATTCCAGGGTAAGCGGCTCGGCAAGGTTTTCCTGTATATACCTGAGTACAGGCTGTAACCGGGGATTATCGGTGGTGGGCAAAGTAATAGGCAGGGGTACAGCGCTGATTGCAGGTAACATGTCCTTGATGGCCTTAATAAAAGTAAAGCGCTTGTCGCCCGGCAATATATCTCCGTCCCATTGGGCGGTATGCAGGATCATTTCCAGCAGCAGGTTGCTGACAGGGTAAATACCTGTCTTGGTATAAAAAGGATCGTCCTGGTCTTCCAGCTCACTGAAAAAATAAATCGTACGCACAAAATTCGCCGGGTACCGGTGTTGAAAATAATGTTCTACACCTGCAGGCACCCACATATAGTGCCGGGCGGGCAGAAAGTAGGTTTTATCTTTTGTATATAAAAAGGCGGCGCCTCCTTCAACATAGGTGAGCTGTCCTTTGTTATGCTTATGGGAGGAAAAGTGATGTTCCGTTTTCCAATGCCATACATAAGCTGATCCCGGGATGGCATCAACAGCGTTCAATATCAGTTGTGGATCAAAATCACTCATTTGGCCGGATCTAACAATTTTATGGCAATTTATAGAAAATAAATTAACTAATCGGGTGGGAACTTTGCATCTTCATCACTATAAATATGTCTATAATTACTAATAAGTGGCTGGCAGGAGGGGTGTTGATCGCACTTTTCACCACACAGACAGCCCTTAGTCAGGTCCCCGACAAGAACACCCTAACGTTAACGGATGTATGGAAAAGGGCAGATGCTTACAACCGGCAATTGCAAATGCAGTATCTCCATGTACAGCGTATGGACGAACGTACCAAATCAGCCAGGGACGAGCGTTTACCAGAAGTGAAAGCCAGTGGCTTATATGCCCGCGTATCCAATCTCGCTATCTACCAGGACGGATTATTACATTCCCCCACGCAGTATCCCGTTGTACATGCCTATTACCAGTTTGGGGCAGATGCCTATCTGAATGTATATAACGGAGGAAAAACATCCCGGGAAATCAGTGCCAGGCAAACCGAGGCGGAACTAGCCACCGAACAGAAAAATCTTACAGTTACAGAAATACATTATAAAGCAGCAGCGGTCTACCTGGATATCTACCGGGGACGGAGGTACGAAAAAGTATTGTTGCAGGATATCGCCGAACGAGAAAAGCAACTGGAGGAAATCCGTCACCTGCACCAGCATGGGGTGGTATTAAAAAGCGATGTACTGCGGGCTGAGTTGATGCTATCCAAACAAAGAATGACCCTGCTCGAAATACGGAACGGGATACAGATTGCTAATCAGCGGCTTAATATCATGATAGGTCAGCCAGACAGCAGCTATAACCAGCTATCCCTCGATACGCTGGTAGTGCCGCAGGCGCCGGTACGCAGCTATGAAGACTATCTCGCTGATGCTTATGAGCACTCATTCGCCTTTAAGATTTCAGAGAAGGAAACCATATTGAGTGAATTGAAACTGAAGGAGGTGAAAAGTAATATACTCCCTAAAGTAGGATTGTACGCGGAATACGCCTACACTTATCCCCAGATACTTTTTTATCCTTACTCCATCGCGTTATATGGATTGGGACAAGCAGGAGTGAAAGCAGCGGTTCCCATCTCCGCTTTCTATCAGAATAAACATAAAAAGCAGGAAGCAAAGATCAACCTGGAGCGCCAGGAAATAGAACATGCCGATACCAAAGACCAGGTGCGCCAGGAGGTACAAGCCGCCTACCTACGCTACACGGAAGCGTTGACACGTATCCAGGTAGCTAACGACAATATTACACAGGCAAGAGAGAATTTCCGGATTGTCAATAATACCTATTTCAACCAGCTGTCACTGCTAACAGATCTGCTGGACGCAGAAACGCAACTGCTGCAGTCCCGCTTTGACCTGACCACGGCTGAAGTAACCGCACAATTACAATACTATCAATTATTGAAAGCGACAGGCAACCTTTAATATATGAACAAGACGAACACCAACACCACTACCAACAAAACGGACAGACTCATTTCCCGTATTACCACTATGATCGCTGCGATCGTGGTAGTATGCCTGGGTATTTGGGGGATAAACACCCTGTTGCAGCACTGGAAGTTTGAAGAAACCAACGATGCACAGATCGACGAGTACATTAACCCTGTTGTAGCCAAGGTAACCGGTTATATAGAAGAGATCCGCTATGAAGAAAACCAGGAAGTAAAAAAAGGTGATACGTTGATTATCATAGATAACAGCGAGTATGCCGCACAACAACAGGAAGCGGAAGCCTCGTTGCTCAACGCCCGGGCGCAGGTAACCGTACTGGAAAGCAATGTTACTACCTCGGCGCAGACAGCCAGGGTATATGAATCGCAGATAGCGGCGGCTAAGGCAAAACTGGTAAACCAGGAACAGGAATACGATCGTTATAAAAAATTATATGATGTAGAATCTGCCACCAAACAACAGCTGGAGAAAGTAGAGACTGCACTGGCAGTGGCCCGTTCGGATTACAAAACCGCGCGGGATGCTTACCAGGCTTCCCTGGCCAAGATCAATGACGCCAAAGTACAGCAGAGCGCCCTGAATGCTGAAATAAAGAGGAGAGAGGCCGTAGTAACAAAAAATGATCTTAACGTATCCTACACCATTATCACAGCGCCCTATAACGGTAAAATGGGTCGCCGCACCATACAACCCAGGCAGCTGGTGCAGGCGGGGCAGGTGCTGGCTTATATTGTAGACTGGGAAGCAGGCAAATGGGTAGTGGCCAATTTCAAGGAAACACAGATCCGCCATATGAATATCGGCGAAACCGCCAGGATAGTCGTGGATGCTTTCCCGGGAAAAAAACTCACGGGAAAGATAGAATCACTGTCCGCTGCCACTGGTAGCCGGTTTTCGCTGCTGCCACCAGACAATGCCACCGGTAACTTCGTGAAAATAGCCCAGCGCATCCCGGTACGTATACGCCTCAACGGTACGCCGGAAGAGCTGAAGCAGCTGTCGGCAGGGATGAATGTAAATGTGTCTGTTGCAAAAGAACGTCAATAACCATGGGGCAAAGTAAACAGATATTTCGTTCGTGGGTGCCTGAATGGCTTATCCGGTTGACTATTTTCCTGGTGCTGTTTCCAACGGTGATGTTGTTTGCGTTATCGACGGCTAACGTGAATGCAGCTACGGGGTTTTATGGCGCCGAGCCACAGGATATCCAATTTTCCATGCTCTTGTATTATGCCGCCCTGGTGGCTTTTACCCCGTTGGAAAAACGCTTTTTCAGCCGCATCGCTACCAAGGAATATTTCCTGATTTGTTTGGTGTTGCAGGTAATTGTTACCTACTGGTGCTATCATACCAGGGAAGTGGCGGTGCTTTTTATCTGTCGTTTTTTACAGGGGATTCTTAACTGCGGCGTTACCAGCATTTGTTTAACATTATTATTCAGCAGGCTGAAGTCGGAGCATGCCCGTGAAACCGGTTACGCCATTTTTTATGGGATGATCCTTTGTTCGGGTTCTTTAACTTCACTGATCACCGCCCCGCTGGTAGATGATTTTGAATACAATGTGTTGTATAAAATGGTCATTTACACATTTGTACCAGGAGCTACCTTGTTATTGCTGTTGATGAACAGGGTGCATCTTGTGCGTCGGGTACCCCTTTACCAGCTCGACTGGACCAGCTTCTTTCTGTATGCGCCTATGCTTATTTTGTTGGGGTATATATTGATTTACGGGCAACAATATTACTGGCTACAGGACCCCAGGATTGTTGGAAGCGTTATTGGTATTGTATTGCTGACGATTACGTTTGTGATCAGGCAACTGCACCGCAAGCGTCCCTTCATTGATATGGGGGTATTCAAATCCAGATCGTTTATATTTGGAATTACCTTATTGGGCGGCCTGTACCTGATCCGGGGCGCATTTAATATTACTACCAGCTACTTCTCCAATGTATTGGGCATGGATCCCCTGCATACGTATGAGCTGTTGAGCTATAACCTGGTGGGGATTGTGATAGGGGCTATTATTGCAGCGAGACTGGTGATAAAAAAGCGTCCCTTACAATTCATCTGGCTGGTAGGCTTCTTCCTGTTATTGGTATTTCACAGTGCCATGTACTTCCTGTTTACGTCTGAGGTAGACGAGGCGACCTTTATATTGCCGTTGATGTTACAGGGGATGGGCGCCGGGATGTTGCTCACACCGATCGTATTGTTTATCATTTCGTCGGTGCCGGAAGCCATTAGTGTATCTGCTTCCACCGCAGGCGTGTTTATCCGTTTTACTTTCTTTGGATTGAGCACGGCGTTAATCAATTATTTCTCGCTTTATTTTAGCAGGACGCACGCCATGCGGCTCAGCGACGGCGTATCCGGGGTTGACAATGGTTTGGCAGAACGCTTACAAACTTACCGGGCAGCGCTACAGTCCCGGGGACTAATGGCCGATCAGGCAGCGCGGCTGGCGCCGGGTTTATTGGATAGAGCCATCCAAAAACAAGCCTTCCTGAAATATGCGATGGACTACTATGAGCTGATCGCCATCCTGATAATGGTATTGATGCTCTTAATTGTGATAACACCGTATATCAGTCGCACCACCATTAACGTAAGAGCAAAACAACCGGCGGCAGCCACGGTATAGGTTAAACGCATGCTATTCTTATCATGCTCGTGTGGCAGGAATAGCCGGAAAGAATAGATCTTGTATCTTTACAGGAAGCAGGATCTATATCATGAAAAAGTTGTTGACTAAGTTTAAGATTGCGTTTCTCCCTTTTATACTAATTATTGTCTCCCTATTAGTTGGTTATACCTTCCTGAACTGGTTAATCTTTGTGTATTGGGATGTTTCAATGATCAGGGATGACATCCACCAGTTATTTATACCTATGGTATTAGCGGGAGTGGCGGTTATTGTGTATCTGCGTCCCCGGATAAAGCAGTTAAACCTCGATAACAAAAGAGACACCGGATATTTCCTCTATCAAATAGTTGCCTGGATATTTATCATCACTCCATTGGTCATTGCCCAATATTACATGGTATCAGCGACGGGCAAGCTTACAAAGCTCAATAGTATTAATGAAATTAAACAACCGCTGTCCAGGTATTATCAACTGGACCATTTTTATATTGATAAACACCAGGCGGGAATTGACTATGGTGTTGAAATAGGAGGAAAGAATAACGAGAATTTCGGGATGATGATTTATGTGGCGTTACCTATTTATGCGCAGGCCGGCGATACGTTGGGAAACACTTGTCAGGCGTGGTACGGCATTGTATATACCAAAAGTATCAGTAACCGCCTTAACGATGAAAAGAAGCGGGCGGCTTACAAACAATTTTTAGCTGACAGTGAGGCGGCTTTTGATTCCCTGGATGTTACACAATTTTCTTTCCTGAAACGCGCCGAAAACAACGATGATAGAGACGGGCTTCGAAAGGCAATAAAGAAGAGTAGTAAATATAGCAACGCTGCCGCACCTGTTTTACTGTTGCCTAAGAAAACACCTTTTTCGCAGAAAGATAATGCTTTGCTTCAAGCGCTTTTAATTGCACTGATAGTCGTTATCTCGTTGTGGTGTATAATGGTATTGATTCCAGGGCTAAAAGAGCCAGTGAAGAAAGCCTCGGACGACCTTTGGCAAGAGTTGTGGCTTGTTTTACGGCCCCGTAGAGGCTTTTTTATGACACCTTTATTAGGCTGCATCAATGTACTGGTTTGGGTGGCTATGATATTTGCCGGAATCGGCGTTATATCGTTTCATGCAACAGATTTGTTACCCTGGAGAGCTAATTTTGGTCCATTGACGTTACATGGGGAATGGTGGCGGTTACTGACCTGTATTTTCTTGCATGGAGGGGCGATGCACCTGTTTTCCAATATGGTTGGACTGATGCTGGTAGGTGTATTGCTGGAAGAAGTGGTAGGAAGTTATTATTTTTTGTTTCTGTACTTATTGACGGGCATTATTGCCAGTACAGTCAGCGTTTATTGGCGGCCAGATGCAATAGGCGTAGGGGCTTCGGGGGCTATATTTGGGCTGGCAGGCGTTCTGGCAGCACTTTTGCTCGCAAGGAAATTTCCAACGGATACGCTTACACGAAAAACGCTTTCATTTTCCATGCTGTCGTTTGTAGGCATTAACTTGTTAATCGGGCTGACCGGTGCGGTGGACAATGCCGCGCATATCGGTGGTTTAGTAAGTGGCTTCCTGTTAGGGCTTATATCTCCTTATTTAATAAAAAAGCAACTAGATCTGGCATCATGCAGACCGGGGTTTTATTTTTCGAACGTATTGCCTGCGGATTACGCACCCATACTGATTTCAGGCGAAGATACCAGGGCATTAGCCAATTTTGTATATGTGGTATACGAGGATGCTGATACTGGTATTAAAAGCGTTTACGAGATCAGGTCTCAATTTCACGTTGGCCAGTACGGTTGGCAGGCATTTTTGGCGGGTCAGCTGTTGGTAATAGGTCATGAAGATTTTTTTTACCTGTATGATCTGAAACAGCAGTCAAATCTCTTGCGCCTGGAGTTGAATGGCTATTTTGGCCAGTGCCGCGAGGATAATGGTCATTTCTTCGTTACAGACTCCACAGGCATTTATTGTATCGACAAGCAGGGACGGGTACGTTGGCACAACGATAACCTGGCTATCGACGGCGTAATTATTAATTCATTCGAGGGCAAACATATCAAAGCGGACGGAGAGTGGGATCCGCCGGGCGGTTGGCGGCCATTTGTACTGGATGCCGCTACAGGAGAGCTACTCAGCTCATAATATTTCATTCAGCAGAAAAGAATCATCTTATTTATAGCAGCAGCTTCTTGCAACAGCCGTAGGAAGTTGGAATGCTTATGCCGTTTTAAGCGGCGGTTAAGCATAGGAGATAGTTATGTTATATTAATGCTTGAAGTGAATTTTTATATTTAACATAATATAAATTATATGAATAATTTTCAACCATTAAAATTTATTGACCGTTATTAACCTCACGGGGCGACTTTGATTTATTTTACTAAAAATGAATGCGCTGAGAATTAAATAAAAATACAATGCCTGTACTCAGTGCCGTATATTCCACTGTCAGTGCATTCATTTTGGACTGAGTTCCAACATCTATCCGATTCCTGGGCCCATAGAATTTTGCGCCAAATAAAAACGCCGATGGATATCCTCCACCGGCGCGAAAAATTACTGCGAATATTTTACTGGGCCTTTACAACCAGCATGTCGATTTCAATCAACATACCATCCAGGGCTAACCTGGGCACCGGAATTAATGTGTTGATCGGAATTTTTTTATTGGGCCAGATTATCAGCGTTTCCTCCGACAATATCTTCAATTCTCCATATCATGATCTACTACCAGTGTGGTTTGTTTTACGACATCCTGGAGCGTTAACTGTTGCGATGCCAGGGCGATCGCCAGGTTCTCAAACGCTTGTTTTACCTGTGTACGAAAATCATTGGCCAGATGAGCTGTACTGTTTTATACCCGTAAAGTAACCACAATGAGGTATATCATTACAAGTACAGAAATGACTGTTTATGGCATAACAGTTAATGCGTGCGGCTCAATGAATTCAATCACTTCGCCATCCAGGCCATATACAAGCGCATTACGAATATTCAGCGTAGGCTCGCCTAAATGCAGTACAGCAGGCGGGATACAGCTGGTGGCGCCTAACGTCAGGGCATCTTCATACGCCTGAGCAGCATTACTCACTGTGAATGCGAGGTGCAGCAACGCACCGCTGACAGGCGCTTCGCCCCCTATGGGTCGGCGACCCTGTGTAGCCACGTTGGCGTCTTTATCGAATATTTCAACGTAAGAAGTCGTGCCCCGGATATTCAGCAAAGCAGCGTATTCAATATTAAATTCAGGCAGCGCCCAGCTATGAAAGCGTTTCAGCCCAAGCGCCTCGTAAAATTTTATGGTGGCCTGGTAGTCTTTTGCCTGTATGGCCACATGATGGATGCCTGTTATCGTTGTCATGTGGCAAATGTAAACGGTGGTGTTCACATAAAAATGTGCTAACAAAATTGTTAGCGCCATTTCCTTACTTCCAGCTTCTGAGCGCCATATATGCCGGAATGCCCGCTGAAATAATACGCAGTAAAGCAGGCCACGGCAAAATATAGCACATGTGTGGTGCCAAATAATTCAACGCCCATCAAAGTGCAGGCAATGGGCGTATTCGTTGCACCAGCGAAAACTGCAATAAATCCGAGTCCGGCAAAGAGGTCTACAGGGGCGCCCAGCAGTAAAGCCAGCGTATGACCTAAAGTAGCGCCTATAAAAAACAGGGGAGTTACCTCTCCCCCTTTGAAGCCCATTCCCAGCGTAATGGCTGTGAAGACCAGCTTCCAGAGCCAACTCCAGTCATTTACACTGCTATTGGTTTCAAAGGCTGCCAGTATGCTAATGCCGTTGGGCGATTTACTACTTACACCTAATCCCAGGTAATCGGTGGTTCCGGCGATATAACTCAACAACAAAATAACGATACCACCTACCACCGGGATGAGCCAGGGTATTTTAATATAGGCCTGTGCGTTATGCTTGATATTGTGCATCAGCGTGGAAAACAGGAAACTGCTCAATCCAAATGCTACACCGCAAACAATTACTTTTGCCAGCAACCATATATCCAGGTGGATAAATGGCAGGCTGTCCACCAATGGGTGATCAATATAATTGATATGGTAATGGGTATGATGAATGCCCCAGGCGCTGCACACCACATCGGCAAAAACCGCCGCTATCAGACAAGGTACCAGCGCATCGTAGCGCATTACCCCGATAGCCAGTACTTCCAGGGCAAATACCGCCCCGGTGAGTGGCGTTCCGAATACTGCACCAAAACCTGCCGCGATTCCCGTCATCAGTAAAATACGCAGGTCTGCTGCCGGCAGCCGTAGTTGTTTTCCGATCCAGCCAGCCATACTGCCGCCAATCTGCACGGCGGTACCTTCCCGTCCGGCTGAACCACCAAACAAATGAGTGAGGATGGTGGTAGCCAACACCAGGGGCGCCATGCGCGCGGGAACTCCGCCGCCGGGCTGGTGAATTTCCTCCATGATCAGGTTGTTGCCCTTGTCGGCCTGCTTGCCGCCCAACCGGTACAACCAATAAATAAAAACACCGGCTATTGGCAGGCCCCATAGCAACCATTCATGTTCCCAGCGGATATGCGTTACCGTTTCCAGTAACCATAAGAATAAAGCCACCAGTGATCCCACGATCAGCGACACCGGTATTACCAATACAGTCCAGCGGAGTAGCTGGTATGCTACTCTCCCTTGTTCAAAAGAAGAAAACTTAGATTGTTTCATATCCCTACAAATAGCAGTGAGAAATGGCATACCATGCCATTAATATTTGTAGGCGCCATCAGACAGCCCTGGGCTGACGGTTCTGGTCAGGAAGACACCATTTCCTGTTTTATCTCTCAAAAATAACTTTAATCTTTAAATAATCCAGCATAAAATGCAGCGCCCCACAAGGCAGACTTATCATTGTTCACAATGTGAATGGGCACACTGGCCAAGAGCTCTGCCATCCGGTCGCCCTGCATGTAATGATGATAAAACTCACCCGTTTCCAGCAGCACCGCAATCTTTGGAGGAATACCACCACCCAGGAACAAACCACCGGTAGCCTTCATTTTTAATACCAGGTTACAGGATTCTCTGGCCAGGTAACGCACGAAAAGCTCCATGGTTTTTACACAAACCGGGATCTTCTGTTCAATAGCACCCTTGCTGATGGCGGCCGACGGGTCACCGGCATTCATCGCAGCCCGCAGTTCCACCGGTTCGTCCATGCCTTTTATATCTCTCAGAAACTGGTAAATGTCATATATACCTGGTCCGCTCACCAGTCTTTCCCAGCTCACGATATCATATTTCTCCTGCAGATAACGCAGCAACAAGATATCAAGGTCCGTACGCGGCGCAAAGTCGGTATGTCCCCCTTCCGTAGGAAACGGGTGATGGTATTTCCCATCCCAATACATCCCAGCCATTCCCAAACCAGTGCCTGGCGCAATAATCGCAATATTACCGGTATGCTCTGCAGCGCCCCGGTGCAGGGTGGTCAGCTGCTGGGGCGACAATGTAGCCAGGCCGTAGGCGGTAGCTTCCAGGTCGTTGATCAGCGCTACGGCGTTGATACCGGTTGTTTGCCGTATTTCGTCCTCGCTCAATTCCCTCGATAAATTAGTGAGTTCCACTTTCCCTTTTACCACAGGACCCGCCACGCCAATGCATATACGCTGCGGCGGCGTATCCCGGCTCTCCCCGATAAAATGCTGGATGATATCTGAAAAGCTGGCGTAGTCGCGGGAAACATACCGTTGCTCACGAATCAGATCCAACTCGCCATCTACACTGCTAAACAGTGCCAGGTTGGTTTTGGTGCCGCCGAGGTCACCGGCCAGCAGGTAAGTCTTAACACCGCTATCAGATACCGGCATCATAAACCGGGGAAGGTAGTGCTGCTTTTTCATTGTTTGCATCGCTGTGGAACTTTATACTTAAAAATAAGCGTTTCCATGAAAACTACCACATGAATATGTTTTGTTAATAAACGGCATCCGGCGGAAGCGCAGCCATTATTGGAACAGCTTTTGTTCCGGATGAACAAATTTCAGGGAAAAATGTAAATCAAAACAAATCAAGGGATTATGGAAAGACATACCTATCAGACGGGACTTATTGGCAATTGCGCATTCCTGGCGCATATAAATAAGAATACAAACATCGATTGGCTTTGTTGGCCCCGCATGGATAGTTCCTTTATTTTCGGCGGATTGCTGGATAAAAAAAATGGCGGTGAATTTTCTATTCTTCCAGCCGCCGACTACTCCTCCCACCAGTATTACATGGAAAACACCAATATCCTGTGTACTGAGATTACTACCGCGGAAGGCAGTTACCGGATTACAGACTTCGCCCCCCGGTTTATGCAATTTGAGCGGTTTTTTAAACCGTTGATGCTGGTGCGCAAAATTGAGCCCCTGGAGGGATCGCCCCGTATCCGGGTAAAATGTGAACCGGTATGCGACTATGGCGCCTATAAGCTCAAACGCATGAGGGGCAGCAGCCATATTGAATTTGCGGGCTGTGATGAAAACATAAGACTCACCACCAACATTGCGGTGAGTTATCTTTTTGAAGAGGAGTTTTTTGTGCTCAACGATACCCGTTATCTCATCCTTACCTACGGACATCCGCTGGAAGCGCCGTTGGTCAGTACGGGAGAAAGATTTCTCCGGGAAACCATTACCTACTGGAGAACCTGGATCAAGCACTCGTCCATTGCCCATTACTTCCAGCCTTATGTGATCCGTTCGGCCCTGGCCCTGAAAATTCACCAGTTTGAAGATACCGGCGCTATCATTGCTGCCAGCACTACCAGCTTGCCGGAATTTCCCGACAGTGGCCGTAATTGGGACTACCGCTATTGCTGGCTGCGGGACACCTATTATATTATCACCGCGCTCAACCATATAGGCCATTTTGAGGAAATGGAACGCTACTTCGGGTATATCACAGATATCTCGTTCTCCGGGGATTTCCGCTATCAGCCACTGTATGGCATTACAGGGCAAAAAGAGCTGGTGGAAACCATACTCCCCCACCTGGACGGATATATGAATAATAAACCGGTACGCATTGGCAACCAGGCTTATGAGCATATCCAGAATGATATTTACGGACAGGTGCTGATTTCCATGCTACCCCTGTATACCGATCACCGCTTTATTTTCTCAGAGCGGAAAGACTCTGACCGGTGGATAGAATTACTGCTGAAGAAAATAGAGAAAACCATCGATGAAAAAGATGCAGGTATCTGGGAATTCAGGAACATGGCTAACGTGCATTGCTATACGAACCTGTTCCAATGGGCCGGCTGCTCCGCTGCGGAGAAAATGGCCCGCACCATTGGTAACGAGGCCCTGTTGCAACGGGCTACTGCGCTGAAAGAACGTGCGGCCTCCCATATAGAAAGCTGTTACGACCCTGTAAGAAAAGTATATACCAACGCCGCCGGCAGTAAATACCTGGATGCCAGCACCCTGCAATTGATAATGATGAATTACCTGGATCCTGCCTCTGAGCGGGCCAGGGACCATCTCGCAGCATTGGAACGGGAGTTGAAAACACCAGAAGGACTCTTTTTCCGCTACCTCCACTCCGATGATTTCGGTAAACCGAAAACCACTTTTCTCGTATGTGCGTTCTGGTATGTAGAAGCGCTGGCCTGCGTAGGCCGGCTGGATGATGCCCAACGGGAATTTGAAAGACTGCTGCAGTATTCCAATCACCTGCTCCTTTTCAGTGAAGATGTGGAAGCAGAAACCGGCAGCCAATGGGGCAATTTCCCACAAGCGTATAGCCATGTGGGTTTGATGAATGCTGCTTACCGCATTGCCATGAAACTGGATGTACCCATTTTTATATAATATAAAATGAGAAGCAGAAAGCTTGTCCTTTCTGCTTCTCATTTTTTTATAGCTTACGCCCCCTGCCCTTCCCGGTTTCTCAGGGTTCTAAGCAAATGCCTTACTTCATGATAACTTCTTAAATAGTACTGCGCCGCCGACACCTGGCTGCCCACCTTTACTGTAATGGCCGTGGCAGGAACCGCCTTAAAGATATCCTCATCAGTTACATCATCTCCCATAGCCATAATAAAATCATACTTCTTATGATTAAGCCAACTCAGGGCGGCTTTCCCTTTATTGATCTCTATATTTTTCACTTCAATTACCTTGTCGCCGGGCAATACCTGCAAGCCTTTTTCCGCGGTATAGTAGCGCAAGGTAGTCATCAGTTCATTTGCCCTTAATTCACCCAGCCCCGACTCTACTTTACGGTAATGCCATACCAGCGAGTAACTCTTTTCTTCAATAAAAGAACCGGGGGTACGGTCGGTGGCCAGCTCCATAATGGGCAACAACTCCTTCTTCCATTCGTCTGTCAGCCCCGGTAGCTGGTACCACTCCCCTGTCCTTGTTTTCTGCCAGGCGCCATGTTCTGCAATGAGATCCAGCTTCAGATGACCAAACCACTCTCCCAGCGTTTCGTGGTTCCGGCCACTGATCATTACCAGGTCATTACCCGGTATAGCGGCCAGCTCTTTTAGCAGCTGGTACAGGTCCTGGTCGGGAGAAGCCATGTCTATATTAGGCTGGAAGCCTACCAGCGTGCCGTCGTAATCAAGGAAGATGATACGTTTCTTTGCCTGGAAATATTGATGCCGGATGGATACAGCAGTTTCCTGGTTGACCCGGCGGGCCAGCATATTTTGCTGCATTTCATTTACTTCCTGCAACCGCGTCATAAACAGCTTTACCCAGTGGTGTACATTAAACTTGGCCACCACTGTCCGCATCTGTTTCATGCGGCGCTGCTGTTCTGCCAGCGGCATGTCGAGCGCGTCTACAATAGCGCGGGTAATAGCGCCGATATTATTCGGATTAACGATGATAGCGTCAATTAGTTCTTTAGATGCGCCGGCCATCTCGCTCAGGATCAATACGCCGTCGTTGTTATTGCGACTGGCCACATACTCTTTGCTGACAAGATTCATCCCGTCGCGCATGGGCGTTACCAGGCAAATGCCGGCGAAATTATACAAGGCAGATAACGTTTCCAGCGGGAAAGCACGATAAAAGTATTGCACCGGATGCCAGGTCAGTGTCCTGAAACGCGCATTGATATTACCTACATACTTATCTATTTCATCCCTCAATTCCTTGTACTGTGGCACTGTATCACGGGAAGGCACCACAATCATATACAGCACCGCACTCCCAATGTATTCAGGATGTAATTGCAGTAATAATTCAAAAGCCTGGAGCCGTTGCAGGATTCCTTTACTGTAATCGAGACGATCGATCGACAGGATCAACTGGTTTTTATCAAAGTTCTGCTCCAGGTCCCTGATCTGCTCCTGTACTTCGGGATAATTGCCCAGCGTTGCGTACTTGTCAAAGTCGATGCCCATAGGAAACGTTTCCACCACAATGGCCCTGTCATTGTAGGAAACAATGTTGGCCGAGGTATTCACTGGAAGGATACGGCCGACGGCATCCAGGAAATGGCGGGTATCATCAAATGTATGAAAGCCCATGAGGTCGGCCCCCAGCATCCCTTCCAGGATTTCGGCCCTCCAGGGAATGAGGCGGAATAACTCGAAAGATGGAAAAGGAATATGTTGAAAAAAACCAATGGAGATTTCTGGTAGCTCTGCCCGGATCATTCCGGGTAATAACAGCAATTGGTAGTCATGTATCCAGATAATGTCACCCGGTTCAGCTATCTTCAAAATAATATCCCTGAATTTTTTATTGACCTGGAAATAGGCATCCCAATAGTGTTGTTCATAGTGGGCATAAACAGACATATAGTGGAAAACTGGCCACAGTGTTTCATTAGAAAACCCTTCGTAAAAATTGTTGATTTCATCCTGTGTCAGGTATACCGGCACCAGGTTCATCTTTCTCAATTGCTTTGTTACTTTCTCCTGCTCTTTCTGGTCTGTAATCTCCTGTCCCGGCCAGCCTACCCATATGTTATTCCCCTCCCTGTAGATAGAGCCCAGGCCGGTGGCCAGGCCACCTTCACTGGGAGTTAACGTATAGTCACCGTTGGCTTCTGAAATCTTTACCGGCAGTCTGTTCGATACAATAATGGTCTTTCGCATAGTCAGTTTATATAATCTATTATCTAATTACATTCAATAGGAATAGCCGTCAACACAACAAAAAATGAACCCAAAAGAGCGGAATTTACATATATACATTAATGCAATGCTGCTACAAGGCGGAAGTTGGACAACAGGATTTATCCAGAGCTGGATAAGGGCTACACCTGTAAAATGTGAAGTTGGCAAGATAAACATTATCGTACGGAAAAGAAAGCGGAAATACTGAAAAACAGGTTAAGATCGGCCACCAGTAGGGATCGGTCAACGACGCCCCAATGTCATGAGAATGACACCCGAAATAACAACGGTAGCTGATACGCCTACCATGGCGCTAATGTCTTCATGCCCGATAGCCCAGCCGAGAAATAAGGCTACTATGGGATTGATATAGGCGTAGGTGGCCGTGAGCCGGGGCGGCGCATTTTTCGACAACCAGCTATAAGAAGTATAACCTACCAATGATCCGATGAATACAAGATAAAAATAAGCCTGCCATCCTTCTGTAGTCATAAAAGGAATAGTATCTATGGCGCCCGGCTCAAAAACGAGACTTACCAGGAAAGAAAATACACCGCCTGCCAGCATCTGGACAGCGGTGCTGGTAATCTGGGTAGGCATTGGCAGTCGCGGTACCAATAGCGTCCCGACCGCCCAGCAGATATTCCCCACTACTACAATGGCCACTGGCCATAAGGGAAAGCTGCGGTTCTCCTGTACATGGAAGGGATTGAATAACAGGAACAACCCTACGAAACCAACCACAATACCCAATATGGTTAAATAAGACGGGCGCTTACGGCTGAAAAATGCCCAGTCCATCCCCATGATCCAGGCGGGCATAGCTGCTACCATCAGGGCTACCAGTCCAGAAGGCATATGGTGAACCGCCAATGCGACGGTAGTATTGCCAATGCCTATCAGCGCAATACCGACCACACAAGCCGATAGGAATTGGCGACGGTCCGGCCAGCTTCTCTCTTTTACATAACCAATCACCCCTAACAGGCTTCCTGCCAGCAAAAAGCGCATCGCCGACAGCATAAAGGGCGGTACCACTTTGGTGGCGATCTTCATACCCAGATAAGTGGAGCCCCAGATAATATATACTGCCAGCAGGCAAAAGATTAGTTTAGAAGATATACTACTCCCTGTTTCCTTACTCATAACGATTTCTTTTTAGCTCGCTGATAACTCCGGGTTACTTTGTCTACGTCGCCGCAGGTGCTCATACTGCACCAACGCCGGGACCCATTCCTGCTTTTGTCCAGGAACAGCCATCCGCAAGCGGGGCATTCCTTTACCGGCATGGGCTTATCGGCCGTGTACAAATCTACCGCCGATTTTACCAGCCACCAGTATACCTGTTCCAGGGCAGGCGCGTTGAACTGTAACTGGGCCGCGCCAGACACCCAGGCTATTTCAATGTTAGCATAGGCTTCGCCGATGTAGCTATTGAACTGAAATAAATCTGCCGGCGCCGGGCGTTTGCCGGATGCCTTGCATAGAAACAGCCGATGCAGTAATTCCCTCAATGCTATGCTCTTCTCAAAAACAATGGCCGCCTTTTGGGGATAGTCTTTTGCCAACCGCTCCAAGGTATGGATCGTTTTGGCGGGTAAGCTACCGGTATGTCCATACCATTGCAATACATCTTTGAAGTGATGCAGGTAATCTATGAGCGGCAGCTTCTTCCGGTTGCTGATGGTATTGACAAAATCAAGGCACAAAATACCACCATTCAGCCGGAGGTCAGCGATAGATTTCTGAGCAGACATATTCCTATAATTTGACCTGGTACATCAAAGATAAATTTAAATATTAACCGGTAAAACTTATTTTACTGGTTAATAAAAAATGGGGATAAAATGGTGAATTTTGTTATTTAAAACCCTACTTAAACAAAATACATATAAATAGCTGAAAATCATTTCATTTTAAAACAAAAAAGCAACTCTTAAAGAGCTGCTTTTCCTATGTTGATGATAGTATTTTAATCTGCCGGAACTTCAAATTCCCGCCGATTCTTTCGGGAGCACTTTAAAGATACATTATTTATTTAACATATACTTCAATAATTGCATTTACTGGTCTCCGGGGAGCATAAAATGTATCTACCTGGTGGTAGTCTTTCTTTAGCTCCTCCCTCAGGGCGAAGGGGAAAAAGTTGTTCAGGTTGGGAGCATATTCAAACAACACGAGGTCGTAGTGACCTTCCTGTACCTTCTGTTTAAAGGTGGCTAACTGTCGGTTAAACATTCCTACTCCCAGGTGATACCATAAGGGATAATCCGGACCGGTTTCCAGTTTATAGGGCATCGCTGCGGCTAATGGCGTCAGCTCCGTCATATTCAGCACTTTGATGTTTTCCCTCTTCTCTTTTACTATTGGCAGCGCCAATACCCGGTCCATACCTTTTACGGTCGATTCGGGCATATATACCTTACGGAATGGCTTCAGGCTGGAAAACACCCAGGAAGACACCGGGATGTCGATGGTGTCGGTATTCAACATAAAATTGCGCCGGTTTACCACGTTCTCATGGTTAGGATTATGGGCATCAGCGACTTCATGTGTAGGGAACAGGCGATCGGCAAACCGGCCTACATACTTCCACCAGGTACCCGACCACCAGAAAAGCACCAGCAACGTAGCCCCCAGCATCGCCTTCGGGCGGCTGATATCTACTTTCAACAGCTCGCATAAGTAAGTAGCTATGAAGGCAAAAGCAAAACTATGGAAGAAAATATTGTTGTCGGGCGGCGTATAGCTGGTCACCTGGAAAATAGCCGCTTCGCCTAAAATACCCAGGGTCAACAACGCAAACAACACCTGCCTGCGTTGCAGCAGCCAGGTATTCCATTGTCTAACTTTGGCCACGAGGCATAGCACCACCAGTACCAGGTAGCCCTTGATCCAGTCGGAACCGCCCATAATTTCATCGGTAAAATCGTTCATGGCTAACCGTGAGCTGTGAGGTGGCTGCCCATGATTAAACCAATAAGCAAAACCCGGCATCAACGGTTTAATCATAAACACCGCTATCAGGATAAATGCCCCAATGAACACGGGGAAGTCGATCCAGCGCTTTGTCTGGAAGCAGTTATACGCCAGTAGTACCAGGCATAGCATGAAGGCCATACCACCGCCGTCTTGCTTGGTGAAGATAGACAAGAAGACGAAAAATGCGGCACCCGCCATCCAGGCATAACTACGTTGACGGCTATTCGAAAAGAAGGCTTTCAGGAGAAAACTGATACCTACCAGTTCATATACAATCACTGTGTGGTTGTACCAGGGCCAGAAGTTGAAGAATGAATAAGACAATACAAAAACCAGCACCGACAGCAGCCGTGCCCCTTTGGGCAGATCCAGGCTTTTGAGAATGGACCGGAAAGCAAAACCAGCAATAATATTAATAAACACCTGGGCTTTTACCAGCGTAATCAGCTCAGGTCCAAAGATTTTGAAGAAGATAGCGGGAATAATCCAGTAACCGTACCCCAGTGGCGTACCAAAATCCTTATAGGGGATTTGCCCGGACGACAGCCGATAGGCACCTTCCCATGAGAGGAATATATTTACCCGGTAAGGGAAAGTAACAAAAAGGGGGACTAATGCCAGTAAGATAATAATAATGCTTTCGGTAATGGACCACTTGCGGTCCTTTAGGGAAATAAGCGACATAGAAAATTGGGATTAGCGGTTATTTGTAATAATCCGGTAATGTGAATGGTGGCAAAAGTAATTGAATAAATTGTATCTTGGCCTGTCAGAATCAACTTTTTAGTTCCCCATGAAATACATTCAATTACTCAGGCCAAAACACTGGATAAAAAATGCATTCCTTTTTATTCCGCTTTTTTTTGCAGGGGAAATCTTCAATACCGCCAAACTCGTACAGCTGCTGATCTCTTTTGTTGCGTTCAGTTTAGTAGCCAGCAGTATCTATATTTTAAATGACTACCGCGATGTGGCCGCCGACCGGCTGCATCCTGTGAAATGTAAACGACCGCTGGCCTCTGGGGCTATTTCTACTACGGCAGCATTATGGCTCTTTGTATGGTGTGTGGCGGGAGGATTTGCCATTGCCTGCCTGGTGAGAGAGAAATTCGCGTTTGTGTTGGGTCTTTATTTTATCATGAACCTGGCTTACTGCTTCGGGCTGAAGAACATCTCTATCCTCGACATCATGATCCTATCCGTAGGATTTGTACTGCGGGTGAAGGCGGGCGGTGTAGCTGCCGAGGTAGCGATATCAGAGTGGCTGATGATCATGATCTTCCTGCTGGCCCTGTTTATGGCGATCGCCAAGCGCAGGGACGATATCCTGATAAAAATGGATTCCGGCAAAGAGATGCGGAAAGCGGCCTCCGGGTATAATATGGACTTTCTCAATGTGATGTTAGCGCTGGTATCAGCGGTTATCATTGTATGTTATTTAATGTATACCATTTCGCCCGAAACCCAGCTCCGGTTTAAGACCTATCGCCTATATTACACCACACTCTTTGTAATTGGCGGATTATTACGATATTTGCAAATAACCTACGTGGAGAACAATACTGGCTCTCCCACTAAAATCCTATATAAAGACCGTTTTATTCAATTAACCATATTCCTGTGGGTGCTTAATTTTTATATTTTAATTTATTTACCGACAGACAAAACATTTTTTGAATAATGCAAAAACGGTTAGCGAATTGGGGTAACTACCCGGCTATTACCAGCGACGAAAATGCCTTTACCCAGGAAGAACAACTCCGGGAGTATGTGGTAGCCAATACCCATATGATAGCGCGTGGTAATGGACGTTGTTACGGAGATGCCTCCCTCGGGGAGCACAGCATTTCTATGCTGAAATACGATAAAATGCTGGCCTTCGACGTTGAAAAGGGCATTATGGATGTACAGGCAGGCGTAACCCTGGATCAAATCCTTGATATCATCGTTCCTAAAGGCTGGTTTTTACCTGTGACGCCTGGCACTAAATATATTACTGTAGGCGGCGCTGTTGCCTCAGATGTACATGGAAAGAACCATCACGTGGATGGTGCTTTCTCCGGCCACATTATCGATATGGATATACTCACCGGCTCCGGCGAAACCATTTGTTGCTCTGCCAGTCAACACCCCGACCTATTCTGGGCCACCTGTGGCGGCATGGGGCTCACCGGCGTTATTACCCGGGTGAAATTCGGTTTAAAGCAAATCTCTACCGCCTATATCCGTCAAACTCAGCTGAAAGCAAAAAACCTGGAGGAAGTGATCCGGCTTTTTGAAGAATATAAGCACTATACCTACTCCATGGCCTGGATCGATTGCCTGCAAAAGGGCGATAGCTTTGGGCGCAGTATTCTCATCGTAGGCGAACATGCCACTCCGGAAGAGCTCAGCGCAGCGCAACAGAAGGCGCCCCTTACGCTCCCGGCTAAACGAAAGCTGACCCTGCCCTTTAACCTTCCCTCTTTTGTATTGAACACTTTTACGGTAAAGGCGTTTAATTGGTTGTATTACGGGAAGAACTATAAAAGGGAAATGCATAAGGTCATTCCATACGAACCGTTCTTTTACCCCCTCGACGCCATCCTTCACTGGAACCGGGGATATGGTAAAGCCGGGTTTGTACAGTACCAGTTTGTCGTTTCCCTGGAACAGAAAGATGGACTGATTGCCATTCTCAAACGCATCAGCGACAAAGGCTGGGGTTCCTTCCTGGCGGTATTAAAAGTATTTGGTAAACAGGAAAGCCTTATCTCCTTTCCGATGGAGGGTTATACACTGGCCCTGGATTTTCCTATACGAAAAGGGCTGTTTGAATTCCTGGATGAGCTGGATGAAATTGTATTACAATATGGAGGCAGACTATACCTGTCTAAAGATGCCCGGATGAAGCGGGAGATATTCTGGAACAGTTATCCCAATGCCGGCAGGTTTGCTGACATTGTGAAGCAATATAATACCAACGCCCGGTTTGAATCCCTCCAATCGGAGCGTTTGTCATTGACTAAATAGTATACCCTATTAACGAAACACCACATGCCGACCATTTTACTTTTAGGCGCGGGTTCCGATATGGCCATCGCCATTGCGCGGAAGTTTGCTGCCGAAAAATATAATATACAGTTAGCAGCACGGGCTGCCGACACTCTTATCCCACAACAGCAGGATTTGCAGGTACGTTATGGCGTTACCGTTACCACTCATGCCTTTGATGCCACCAACTTTACCTCGCATGCCGCGTTTTATTCAGGGCTGCCTGCAACGCCAGATATTACCATTTGTGTGTTTGGCTACCTCGGCGACCAGGAAAAAGCGCAGCAACAATGGGACGAAACAGTCAACATTATCAACACCAACTATACAGGGGCTGTATCCATTCTCAACGTGGTAGCCAACAGTTACGCCGATAGGAAACAGGGCATTATTGTGGGGATCAGCTCTGTTGCCGGTGAAAGAGGAAGACAAAGCAACTATATATATGGCAGTGCCAAGGCTGGTTTTACCGCTTACCTGAGTGGACTGAGGAACCGTCTTTTTCGTAGTGGCGTGCACGTAATGAGTGTGCAACCGGGGTTTGTAAATACCCGGATGACGCAGCACCTTACCTTGCCCCCATTACTGACTGCCCAGCCGGAAACGGTGGCCCTCGCAATCTTTAAAGGAATAGAGAAAAAGAAAAATGTGCTGTATATTAAGTGGCACTGGAGATATATAATGCTCATTATCAAACTTATTCCCGAAAGCATTTTCAAAAAACTATCCTTGTGACCATCGCCTTTTTTGATTTCGACGGTACCATCACCCATAAAGATACCCTTTGGGAAATTATTAAGTTCCACAGGGGCCGGGCAGCTATGTATGCTGGTGTAGTACAACTGGCGCCGGCGTTTATCCGGTACTTTTTGAAAACGATGCCGGCCCAGGAATTAAAGGAACAGGTATTGGGTTATTTTTTTGGAGATATGCCAATCGCTGAATTCACGGCAGGCTGTGAAAAATTTTCCCGGGAACGATTACCCGCACTGATCCGTCCCCTGGCGTTGACGGCTATACGAAAGCATCAGCAACAGGGACATCATGTGGTAGTGGTAACCGCTTCGGCGCAGGACTGGGTAGCTTCCTGGTGCAGGCGGGAAAACATTGTTTGCCTGGGTACCCGGCTGGAAGTAAAAAATAAAGTAATTACCGGGAAGATACAGGGACTCAACTGTAATGGAGAAGAAAAGGTAAACCGTATCCGCCAGGCATATCACCTGGAGCATTTCCAGGAAATATATGCCTATGGCGATACCAAAGGCGACAGGCCCATGCTGGCACTGGCACAACATACCGAGTATAAGCCTTTCCGGCGTATGTAAATCAGTACTTCACGACATAAAAAATGCCCTACCATTACGGCAGGGCATTTTTATTATTGTAACAGATTGATTGTACACTTTCATCAGGCGGCCTTAGCCTGCTTCATCTGTGCAGGTGTAACCAGCGCAGGTTTCAGCTTAATAATACCCACAAAGTTCAGCAACTTCATTACCTGGTAGCTGGGATCCAGCTCATACCATTTCTTGGCAAAGTTAGGACTGTCTTTAAATTTGTGGTGGTTATTCTGGAACAGTTCTCCGAGTAACACTATCCCCCATGGAGAGGTGTTCCTGGAATGATCGTTGTTATCAAAATTCTGGTAGCCATATTTGTGACCGCACCAGTTAACGATAGCTCCTTGTACAGGTCCCATCAGGAAGTGGATAGGCAGCAATAAATAAAGATACCACATACCAGCAGGTACAAATACCACGTAAAAAGCTACATAAGCAGCCATCCATGTGAAGCGGGTAATGTTGCTGTCGCCGAATTTATCCATAGCATCCCATTCTGGTAATGGTTCTGCAGTGAATTTAGGATCTACTACGTTTGTGCGGGTTACAAAACCATTATAAATTTTGCGGGTCTGTACCATCATACCCCAAACATCTTTAAAGAAGTGTGGAGAATGCGGGTCATGTTCGGTATCGCTAAACTCGTGGTGCATGCGGTGCATTACCCCATAAGCTCTTGGTATCAGGTAAGAAGATCCCTGGAAAAACCAGGTGCTGAAATAAAAGAAACGCTCCCAGAACTTGCTGGTAGTATACATCTGGTGAGATGCATACCTGTGTAAATAGAATGTGTGAAAAAACAAGGAAAAGAACCAGTGCACACAAAAGAATATCAGGATCGCCGTCATTTCTATACTTTGTAAAGTGACAAATAAGCGCCAAAGGTACGCTAATTTGACTGATAAACCCATAAAAAAGCGTTCCCGTTGGTGAAGGAAACGTTAAAATAGTTTTAATCTCAATATTTCCTTACTCTTCGTAACTCCAACATATTCATACCGTTACCTATAAGCCCGGTTACATTCGGCTGTACCAGCCGGATCACCTCATCGTAAAACAGGGGTACCACGGCGGCATCTGAAGTAATCATGTTATCCATGGCCTGGTACTGCTTATAACGAATACTATCGTTGTTTTCCTCCAGTGACTGCTCATACAGGCGGTCGAAAGCCGGGTTGTTGTAGCGCGTATAATTGGGAGGCGCCGGGTTCTTGCTGTAGAACATTGCCAGGTAGCTTTCTGCATCGGGATAGTCGGCAATCCAGCTACCCCGGAAAAAGAGCGCCTGGGATTTGGCGGTTTGCTCCAGTAGCAGGCTTTTCTGTACTACCTCTACCTGCACGCGGATTCCTATCTCCTGCACCTGGTTGGCTACATAGTTGGCCAGGTCAGCGTAAATGGGGATAGACAGCAACTTGATTACCGGCAATCCTTTCCCGTCGGGATAACCTGCTTCCCTTAGCAGCTGCCGGGCCAACCCGGGGTTGTAGGGATATCCCTTTACCTGGCTGGAATCGAATGAGGGCAAACCCGCCGGCACAAATCCTGAGGTGGCTGCGGTGCCTATGCCGTTGCGCAGATAGGTCATCATTTTAATACGGTCTATACTGTAGTTGATGGCTTGCCTTATTTTCCTGAAACGCAGGGGCGAGTTACCTACCAGGGGATTGGCGCTGTCGGCCAGGATACCCAGGTATTCGGTATTCAGGTAGGGATGTTTACTGAGTACCATTTTCCCCTCCCATTCCTTTCGCAGGCGGCCTTGTTTAGTCAATACCTCATCTTTAAACGAAGCGTCGATATCATTCATAAAATCCAGTTGGCCCTGGCGAAAGAGCAGGAACTCCGATGCTTTGCTTTCCAGGAAGCTTACCTGTACAGCCTCCAGGTATGGTAAACGCTGTCCCTTTTCGTCTTTCTCAAAATAATCAGGATTACGGTGCAGTACCAGGGCCTGGCCTTCATCCCAGAAGAAAAAGCGGAAAGGACCGGTACCACAGGGGTGGCTGCGAAAGTCTTTCCCGTATTTCTCCACTGCCTCATGCGGTATCACGGAGCAGTATTGCATGCTGAGAATACCCAGTATCGGATGGAAAGGCCGGTACAGGGTAATGGAAAACGTAGAATCATTAAGGGCGCTGAATCCACTGTCGGCGCTGAGTTTGCCGTTGAATATCCAGGAGCCCGAGGATGCCGTGGCCGGGTCCATGATACGCTTTAGGCTATATACCACATCGTGGGCTGTCATACGGCGGCCTTTCCCTCCCGGGAAAATATCACTGTCGTGGAAATAGACATCGGTACGCAGATCGAAAGTATAGGTGCGGTGATCGGCCGACACCTGCCATTGCCTGGCCAGTGAAGGACGGATTTCCAGGTTGCTGTCGGGTTCCACCAGGGTATTATACAACTGCTTTACCGCCCATATTACTTCCTGGCTTTTGGCAAAGGCAGGGTCCAGGCTGGCAATCGTATAGGTACTGTTGTACCGGAATACGGGCAACGACCGTTTTTCCGACGGCTTACAGGCTACCCACCATAAGCCGCTGAGGAGGACAAGCCCCCATTTAATTATAACCGCCTGACAATAACAACTTTTCATTTGGCAGTAAATTAATATCTTTCAGGTTAAAATATACGAATAAATATGCGTGGCATCACAATGCTTTGTATAGGGTTGTTGGCAACATTGGCCTCCAGCGCCCAGGAACACTTCACCCGGGCGGATAGCCTGCGGGGCAATATCAACGCTCCTCAGCGTGTATGGTGGGACGTTATTCACTACGACCTGCACGTAACTGTCAACACAGAAGACAGTACTTTCAGCGGTTTCAACACCATTACCTATAAGGTGCTGAAACCCGACACTCTCCTGCAGATAGATCTGCAAACGCCGATGGTGATAGACAGCGTTATACAGGACAAGAAATCCCTGTCCGTTACCCGGGATGGCAATGCATGGTTTATCCGGTTGTCATCTCCCCAGACAAAAGATAAGAAGAAACAGCTCACCGTATTCTATAGTGGTAAACCCCGGGTAGCTAAAAATGCGCCCTGGGATGGTGGCATCGTATGGGCAAAGGATGAGAAAGGCCGTCCCTGGATAGCCAGCGCAGTACAGGGGATCGGCGCCAGCATCTGGTGGCCCAATAAAGATGTCCAGAGCGACGAGCCGGAAGCTATGACGATCAACGTAACCGTGCCCAATGAACTCGTGGATGTATCCAACGGCCAGCTGAAGAAAACCGTTGAAAACGGTGATGGCACCCATACCTATATATGGCAGGTAAACAACCCGATCAATAATTATGATGTGGCCATTAATATTGGTAATTATATAGAGATGAAAGACAGTTACTCCGGAGAGGGCGGCAAGCTGGAACTGGGTTACTGGGTATTGGATTACAATGAAGAAAAAGCCAAAGAACATTTCCAGGTAGTGAAACCTATGCTGAAATGCTTCGAATACTGGTTTGGTAAATATCCTTTTTACCAGGACAGTTACAAGCTGGTAGAAACGCCTTTCCTGGGTATGGAGCACCAGAGCGCGGTAGCTTATGGCAACAAATTCAAGATGGGTTATAAAGGCACCGATCTTTCCGGCACCGGCTGGGGATTAAAATGGGATTTTCTCGTTATCCATGAAAGCGGGCACGAATGGTTTGGGAACAGCATTACCAGTAAAGACCTGGCAGACATGTGGATACATGAATCCTTTACCAATTATTCTGAAACACTTTTTACAGAATGCCAGTATGGACTGAAGGCGGCAAATGAATACCTGCAAGGCATCCGGAAGAACATTAAAAATGATGTGCCTATCATTGCGCCCTATGGCGTAAACGCAGAAGGCAGTGGAGATATGTATTACAAAGGAGCCAACATGATCCATAGTATCCGGCAGATCATGGAAAACGATGAGGCCTTCCGGCAAATGCTGAGGGGACTGAATAAGACCTTTTATCATCAAACGGTGACCACCAAAGAAATAGAGCAATATATGAGTAACGCGGTAGGTATGGATCTGAGCAAAGTGTTTGATCAATACCTGCGTCATACAACCGTTCCCACACTGGAATACCGATTTAAAGGCCAACAGGTGCAATACCGCTGGGTAACGGATGTAAAGGATTTCAATATGCCAGTAAAAGTAAAGCTAAGCGACAACGCTTATAAATTAATATATCCGGGAACGTTATGGCGTAGTTCCGGCGTTACATTGAGTAATATGAAGGATTTTGAAGTAGATAAGAATTTTTATATTCACACGAAGCAAGTACAATAAGGTATCATGGCCCATCTGCGGGAAAGTGGTTTTCTGCCGGTGGGCCTTTTTTTATCCCTTCAGCAATTTAAATGCGTGGGAAGTGCTGTTATTCAGGTAACCATATGCCGCCCACAAAATGGAAAGGGGCTCTATGCTCCGGCTCATTTCAATCCTCCCCATATCGGCTACATCCTCCCATCCTATCTGGAATAATAAATCGGTGACTTCTTTTTTTGCAGCGTCGTTATTGCCGGCGATAAACATAGTGGGTGCTCCTTCGCGGAAGTTGGGTAAAAACATGCGTTCATGGCCTATGCAGCTCAGGGCTTTCACCACGTTGGCGTCGGGAGGTAACCAGGCCTGGATTTGTTCGCCGGCGGAATTATTATGGCCGATAGTGAAGGTGAGTCTGCCGTAGTCATCGGGGCCTTTGCCATCCAGGGGATTGGTGACATCTACCACGGTTTTGGTTTTGAAATTCCAGATGCCTGCGGCTTCTATGGCTTTTTGTGTGCCACCCCAGCTGGTACAGATCAATAACATTTCACCGAATTCGGCGGCTTGTCTGAAAGTACCTGCCATGGCTTGCTTTCCCTGCTTCTTCAGCCATTGCTGCAACGATTCCCTGGAGGGATTCCGGGTACCGATAGTAACATCATGTCCATTTTGAATAAGCCCTACACCGAGGGTTAATCCTACCGGACCGCTTCCAAGGATACCAATTTTCATGCGCAATTATTTAAGGATAGTGCGAAACATGAAGGTAACTAAAAAAGCTGAAAGCTTAGGGCTTTCAGCCCTAAGCAACTTAGTTAAGACGGCAACTAATATATTGTATTTATTTTTAATATTTATACCTTATGCTTTTTGCTCCTGCAACAGGTATCCCAGGAAACGTTGCATTCCCTGTTTTTTAGCGGGAGTAAGCGGATAACTGATGTTATGGATATAGTAGGTAGCCAGGTCGTAGATATCGTAAGGATTTTCCGCCACTACTGCCGGGATATTCTTAATACCCAGGCTGGTAGCGTTATTGAACTCCTTTATGAACTCGGCGGGCAGCTGCTTATTACTGATCCAGGCAGCGAAAACAAAAGGCAGGCTGGTAAAGCGCACCCAATTTTCTGCCAGGTCATATATATATGGAGATACTTTACGCTGGGCTAGTGCACGATCGCCAATCACCAGGCCGGCATCTGTACCCTTAATCAGGCTTTGGTAATCGCCGTCGGTATCTACAAATTCCACATCGAGTTTCCAGTATTCGCGTACCAGCACCTGCAGCAGCGCTACAGAACTACGGCTTTGGTAGTCCAGATAAATCCGTTTTATTTCATTCAGAGGTACATCGCTATATAAACAAACAGAGGCCACTGGTCCTTCTGCGCCGATACAATAATCTGCTATGATATGATATTCCTTCAGTTCCGGAATAATAGCCACTGGCACCAGGGCTACATCTACCTCTCCATCTATCAGCTGTTGGGCTATCTTAGCCGGATAATCCATCGATAACTCCATCATCTCCATCACCGGATGATTCCTGAATCCATACAATAAAGGCTTCGTATTCAAATAACTTACAGCCGCAACTTTTACTTTCCGTTCCAATTTCAGTAATTTTGAAGCTGCAAAAGTAATTAAATCCCGGTTAACAAGTTCCAAATGAATATTTGTTGGCGGGTAAATGTGACTTCTTGCCACTAAAAACGTTAATTGTAATACTCGAATATGCAACTACAACCTTTAACTGCCATTTCTCCGCTGGACGGGCGCTATCGCAAGCAACTGGACGAGCTGGCCAATTATTTTTCTGAATTTGCGTTGATCCGTTACCGTGTGATGGTAGAGGTGGAATATTTTATTGCACTGTCGGAGCAGAAGCTGTTTACACTGCCCAAAGCCAAATTCGCTGCCCTGCGTAAAATTTACCAGGAGTTCACTATCGAGCATGCACAGCTGATTAAAGACACAGAAAAGATTACCAATCACGATGTAAAGGCAGTGGAGTATTTTCTGAAGAATGAACTGAAAAACCTGGGACTGGAAGATAAACTGGAATGGGTACATTTCGGCCTCACTTCCCAGGACGTGAACAATACCGCTACTCCTCTCTTCTGGAAAGATGCGATCGAGCACGTATATATGCCGGCCATGGCCAACCTGATCTTGGAGCTGAGGAAACTGGGTGAATCCTGGATGAAAGTGCCGATGCTGGCCCGTACCCACGGACAACCCGCTTCGCCTACCATTCTCGGTAAAGAAATACTGGTATTTGTAGAGCGCCTGGAAGGCCAGGTGAACCTGCTGGGACATATTCCTTTTGCCGCTAAGTTTGGCGGTGCTACCGGTAACTTCAATGCACACTATGTATCTTTCCCTAAAATCAACTGGGAAAAATTCGGTGAGAAATTCGTGAATACCACGCTGGGCCTGCAACGTATGAAATATACCACGCAGATTGAGCACTATGATAATATCTCCGCGCAATTCGATGCGCTCAAACGTATCAATACGATATTACTGGATTTCTGCCGCGATATATGGACTTACATCTCCATGGACTACTTCAAGCAGAAAATCAAGAAAAATGAAGTAGGTTCCTCTGCGATGCCGCATAAGGTGAACCCGATCGACTTCGAAAACGCAGAAGGTAACCTGGGATTGGCGAACGCCCTCTTCGAACACCTGAGCGCCAAGTTGCCTATCTCCCGTTTACAGCGCGATCTGACCGATTCTACGGTATTGCGTAACCTGGGCGTTCCCTTTGGTCATACCCTGCTGGCTACCAAATCTATCCAGAAGGGATTGGGCAAATTAATCCTGAACGAAGCCAAGCTGAAAGACGACCTGGAAAACAACTGGGCAGTAGTGGCAGAAGCCATTCAAACGGTATTGCGTCGTGAAAACTACCCGCAACCTTATGAAGCCCTGAAAGAGCTGACCCGTGGCGGAGAACAGATTACGCAGAAAAGTATGCACAAGTTTGTTGATGGACTGAAGATCAGCGCAGCGCTGAAGAAAGAACTGAAAGCCATTACGCCACATAACTATACCGGTTTGTGGTAAGCTTATACCTCTATCATAAAAAAAGCTCCGTCCCTGGGACGGAGCTTTTTTGTTAACTCCCGAAAGCAATTTCTGCGATCAATACGTTTCAGTGCATTACTGCGCTTAGGTTAAACAAACGCGTTCTTGTATTAATTCCTATTTTCTGTTTCTCCCCTTCCTGTTGTTACAGATAACAACAGCATAAATCACCTGCATAGGTTGTCATCACCTCGTTATGGGTCTTTCCCAGGAAAATAACTTGCTTGAAAACTACCGGTATACCGGAGTGGGTAACAACAAGGGGTAAACTATAAAAGCGATGCAAATATATAAATAATGATACTATTATAGAATTATTACAGGCATTTTTTTGTTAATAACTGGTTAAGAAACAGGGTATAAAGGGAAAAGCCCGATCTTTAGAACACATCTCTCAAATGCACCAAGTCATAGGTGTTGCCATAAAAAGTAATGGCGATAATATCGAACCGGATACTTACCGGATGCAATGCATATTGCAGCAGGTAATCGGTGGCCACACTGCGGATGTGTTCTTCCTTTTTATAATTGACCGCCTCTTCCGGCCATCCATAACGATCGCCGCAACGCGTTTTTACTTCAATAAAATAGATACTGTTATCTTTTCCGGCAACGATGTCTATTTCTCTCCGTCCGGATTTCCAGTTGACATGCAACACGCTGCAGTGGCGGCGCACGTAAGCCTGGGCGATGGCTTCGCCCTGCCGGCCCAACGATAAATGATGCATTTATTTTCAGGGTTAGGTATCACAAACTGTTAAGTGAGAATAATCACGGGAAAAATATTCTACTTAACACCTATTTTTGCAGGCATATAAATTTATTCATTCTCTGCTATTTAACAAAGTAAAACAGATAACCATATATGAACTTATTCAGACTGGAAGGAAAAGTGCAGCATTATGCATGGGGAGGGTATACCTACATTCCTGAATTGCTGGGCATCAAGCCTACTGATCAACCTAGTGCAGAATACTGGATGGGTGCGCATCCCAGCGCACCTTCCCTCATTACGACGGCCAGCAGCCAGGAACCGCTGAACCAGCTGATACAGCAGGATCCGGCCAATATTACCGGCCCGGCGGTATGGGAAAAATTCAAAGAACTGCCCTTTCTTTTTAAGATACTGGATGTAAAAGACATGTTGTCTATACAGGTGCATCCTACTAAAAGTGAAGCAGAGAAAGGATTTGCCAGGGAAAATGCGGAAGGCATTCCGCTGAATGCACCTAACCGTAACTATAAAGACGACAACCATAAACCTGAAATTATGGTGGCGTTGAGCGAGTTTTACCTGTTACACGGCTTTCTGCCACATGCACAATTGCAGGAGGTCTTAAATGCGGTTCCGGAATTTACTTCACTGGTAAGCATATACGAAAATGAAGGTTACTTCGGTTTGTATAAAAATGTAATGGAGATGCCACAATCGCTGGTGAATATTATTCTCCGCCCGCTAACCGATCGTCTCATACCGCTGTATAGAGCTAACCAGTTAGCGAAAACAGATCCGGGCTTCTGGGCTGCCCGTGCCGTGTTAAATGATCCTAACAGTAAGGATAAGCTGGACAGGGGTATCTTCTCTATTTACTTCTTTAACATCATGCAGGTACAGCCCGGGGATGCCGTATTCCAGGATGCGGGCGTACCACATGCCTATCTCGAAGGACAGAACGTAGAGCTGATGGCCAATTCAGACAATGTACTGCGGGGTGGTCTTACTCCCAAACATGTAGATGTACCAGAGTTGCTGAAACATACCCGTTTTGAAGGCATCCACCCACATGTTATTAAAGGCGATCTGAGTGCCGATGGATTGGAGAGAATTTATCCATCGCCTGCTCCGGATTTCGAAGTAAGTAAAATAAATATCTCCGAAGGACAAACCTATCAGCATACTGCCCGGGCGGCAGAAATCCTGATCGTGATAAACGGTAGTGCTACTATTAAAGGAGAAGACACCATTGCCCTGCAGAAAGGCCAGTGCGTTTTCACTGCCTACAATGCTACTTACCAGGTTACCGGAAATGCGGAGATTTTTAAGGCTACTGCGGGAAGACTGAAATAAAATAATTGCACCAATAAAAAAGCTATTGAAAAGGACAACCTCCATTTCAATAGCTTTTTTTATTGAGAAACTTATCAGATAATAATCACGGTCTTTCCCTTGCCTTTCGCCTGGCGGCTCAGGGCAATAGCCTCTGGCACATCCTCCAGCCTGATTTTATTCTCTACAGGTACCTGTAATTCTCCCCGGTCAATAATGAGTGAAAGCGTGTCGAGGGATGCAGCGCTTCCCTTGGTTTCGAAATTGCCTCCATGAATGCTCCGGGCCTTGAGGGCGGCTTCGTCGGCCACAAACACAGTAGTCAGCGCTCCCCCACCGGGTCTTACCAGGTCGAGATTAGCGGTAAATCCTGCGCCATCGCTGGCCACATCGATCAATCCATCTACACCGCCCGGATATTTAGCTTTCACTTGTTGCGCCAGAGGTGCTGCTTTATAGTTAATTGTTACCGTAGCGCCCAACTTTTTCATTCTCTCAGCGGCGGCATCATCGCCCACCGTAGCTATCACATGAATGCCCTGTAATTTTGCCAACTGTACGGTAAAAGAGCCAACACCACCAGTAGCACCTACCACCAGGAGGGTATCGCCTTCCTGCAGGTTCAGGTGATCCAGCATTTGCTGGGCCGTCATGCCGGAAGTAGGCACAGCTGCGGCTTCGGCGGCCGACAGGCTGGATGGCGCCAGCGTGAGCCCCGACTTCTCCGGTACGATGGCATACTCAGCATAGGACCCTTCTCCGATAGGTGCGTGAATAAACTGCCCATATACTTTATCGCCTTTTTTGAACCGGGTAACCCCTTCGCCTACTTCGTCCACCGTACCGGCGCCATCTACGCCCATGATGAGCGGAAACTGATGCGGCATGGCTCCATCCATAATACCATCTACCATTTTCCAGTCGAATGGGTTGATGCCGGCAGCGGCTACTTTAATCAACACTGTGCCTGGTCGCACTGCCGGCTTGGGTAAATCCATCACCGTGGGAATGTCTTTAAATTTCGATACGGCTACCGCTTTCATAAGAATGTTTTTAGTATGTAGAAAGATATATTGATTTACAATCGTGGATCTACCGCTTCACTCTCTAACGCTAAAATAGCAAATACGCATCGATGTACCAGCTGCAAAGGCTCTTTATTTACAAATCGCTCCAATGCTTCCAATCCCAGGGCAAATTCCCGCAATGCCAGTGATCGTTTCCCGGAGAGCTTACGGCTGCGCAGGCGCGCTAAATTTTCTTCCGCGTCGTATTCCGGTCCATATATGATCCGCAGGTACTCCTTTCCACGGATTTTAATCGCCGGTTGAATCAGCCCTTTGGCATCTTTGCTGAGGAAAGTATACGGTTTAATAACCATCCCCTCTCCTCCGGCAGCCGTCAGCTGTTCCCACCAGGTAATGGCGGCCTTTTCGCTTTCGGCATCTCCGATGTCGACCAACAGGTAAGGCGTAGCGAGTAGTATTTGTTTATCGCCGGCGCAAATATTTTTTATGGCAGACATATGCCATTCATGGTCCTTGTCGAAGTACGTTTTACCCTCCGTGGCCATGATATGAAATGGCGCCAGTTTATAGTCGCTGAGCTCATTTACCGGCCAGCAATACTGCCGGTAGGCGGCTGCATACCGAGTTGTTTGCCCCAGGCGTTGGCTGTACTTGTCCAGCAAAGCCTGTGCGGGCGCACCATTGGATACTGCCTGTTGTAAAGCATTCATCACTGCCGGCAGCGCATGCCCCGCAGCAGCGCCCACCGCCGCATACTGATGTTGCAGCAATGCCTGGGCTTTGGCGCTCCAGGGCATCAACTCTGCATCGAGACATACCCAGTCGGTATCGAAACTTTCATAAAAGCCGGTATTGATCAGCGCTGTATTGATACGGGCTATAAACGCCTGTTCCATTTGTTTATCGGTAAAGAAAGCGCGTCCGGTTCGCGTATATACGATGCCGTTACCTTCTCCTGTTACGCCAAAACGGGCCGCTGCCGCTGCTTCATCCCGGCATACAATCACTACGGCACGGGAACCCATATGCTTGGTTTCACAGATCACTTTTGTGATCCCGGCATCCCGGAAATATTGCAGTCCCTCTGCTGGATTTTCCAGCATGCCTGGCTCCTGGCTGGTTTCAGCAGGCGACATGGTAGGAGGCAAATAAATCAACCATTTCGGGTTCACCGCAAAGCGGCTCATCACCTCCAGCGCAGCAATATTGTTTTCTTCCCGGATCGTGATGTTGTGACTGTAGCGCGTTTCCAGGATTTGTTTGCCTGTAAAATCGGCGATATCCAACACGCCATCGTATTGCTGTTGTACGCTGAGCGTACTCTCCGCATTATAGCCAATGGGCCGGGCAGGTACGGCGTATTCTTCCAGCGCAGGTACGCTTACCAGCTCCCTTTCCGGGTATCGCAGGGCGGTCAGCGATGCACCAAATACGCAACCGGTATCTATATCAATGGTGTTATTTAGCCATTGTGCAACAGGTACCGGGGTATGCCCGTATACCACCATGGCGCGGCCTTTGTACTCCAGTGCCCAGTTATATCTTACCGGGAGACCGAATTCATCTGTTTCCCCGGTGGTTTCGCCATACAGGCAAAACTCCCTTACAGCACCGGAGCCGCGGCCCTGCATACTTTCTTTCAGGCCTGCATGTGCGACTACCAGCTTACCGTCGTCTAACACATAATGACTTACCAGGCCGTCGATGAATGATTTCACCGATTCCAGGAAAGCCGGCGTTTCACCTGCCAGCTGCGCCACGGTTTGTTCCAGGCCATGCCGCAGCTGTACGTTTTTGCCGTTGAGATAGCGGAGTAGTTTGGCATCGTGGTTACCAGGCACGCATAACGCCTGCCCATTGCCTACCATATTCATCACCAGGCGCAACACCTGTGGGGACTTGGGGCCACGATCTACCAGGTCGCCCACAAATACAGGTTTACGGATAAGCGTGTACCCGTCGGCGGTAGTAGTGGTGGCGGCGCTGATCAGCGTCGCATTTTCCTTGTCCAACTGGTAGCCCAGGGTATGCAACAGCGTACACAGTTCATCGTAACAGCCGTGTACATCCCCGATAATATCGAAGGGACCGTGTTCCTCTTTCTTATTATTATAGAGTGGCGTGCGGGTAATTGTTTCCAGCATGGCCACGTCTTCTTCCGAGCGCATCTCGAAAATATGTCGGAAGCCTTCTTCCCGCAAACCGCGTAGTCCGCGCTTCAGCTGACCAATCTGTTGGGGAATCACGTGAGCGCCGAAATTACGATCAGTGCGCAACACGTTGCGATCCTGGCAAACCCGTTCGGGCATATTCAATACAATAGCCACCGGCAACACGTGGTATTCGCGGGCCAGTCGCACCCATTCTTTCCGGGATTCCGGCTGTACGTTGGTAGCGTCGATCACGGTGAGCAGTCCCAGCTTAAGGCGCTTAGCGGCAATAAAACGAACCACTTCAAAGGCATCTGCCGATACGGCCTGGTTATTTTCGTCATCACTGATCAATCCCCGGCAAACATCAGAGGAAATGACCTCCGTGGACTTAAAAAATTTGCGGGCAAACGTAGATTTCCCGGCGCCAGAAGGGCCGATTAATAATACCAGCGATAATTCTGGTATAGAGATATGTGATAGTTTAGTGTTTCTTCGGGACATAATACTCCTCTCTGATGCGGATTAACAATGATGCCGCCAGTGCCGGATCCGGTTGTTCCGGTAAATCTGACGCAGCATATAATTGTTCCATTTGATCTAATTTTTCGGCCGCCATTTCCAGCAACGTATCATAACTGAATTCCCCGTTACGGATACGTAATAAAAAATCGCGGTCTTCTCTGTATACCCGTACTTCTTTGTAGCGGGCTATTTCGGCTGCCATATTGAGCAGGCGAAAGGTATGCATCATGTGCTTGCTGTCATAATCCGCGCCCAGCAACTGGTTATGCTGATAGCGGGCGTCGTTGCGCAACTCTACCCATTCCCAGTAGGAGGCAAAGTCTTTGCAATACACGGTATATCCATCTTTGTTAAAGTGCATAATGCCCGGCGGGTCCACACCCCGAGGCACGGAGCTTAGCTGCACGTCGTTAGCATTTTCTCCCGAAAAAATACCTTTGAAGGCCACCGCCGTAGTAAACTGTTGCCGGTGGTACAGGGCATATACATCCCGGAAATGGTCGATCTTCGACAGGCCACAATCTTCGGGACGCCATCCTTTTTCGTATAGCCATTCCAGTAATGGCATACTCTGTCCTCCGCTGATCACGTAGCAAAACTCAATGACGGGTTTCCTGGTTTTGGGGTAGGATTGATTGATTTTTTTATTCAATCCCTTCGCCTTCTTAATCTGGGCTTTTGCATAGCCGGCAAAGGTATCCAGGCATAAGCGGGATAAAAAGTCTGCCGGTTTTACCAGGTCCATCAGGGGGTGACGGTATAATTCGTTTTGCGCTGTAGTGCTGAGCAATTCCAGTATATTGGGATTATTCTTTTCCAGCAATTCCAGGAAGCGCCTGATTTCAAAATATACTTCATCGTTGCTCTCATTGGCTACCTGTGGAGTATAGGACATACCATATAATTCTGATTGAGGTAATATAAATACCCCTTTTATATCGGTATCTGATGTAGGCACCTGCAGGTTATAGGCCTTGCTCCCGCTGATGCATTCCAACAGTATACAGGACCGTTGTTGCTTTAACTCCTCAAAAGTCATCGGAAATATATTTACGGAAGAGGTCGTCCAGTTCGGTCGCATCGTTCTTTACCACCGGTAATTCCGCTGCCTGGTACCTGCATTCCTCCAGTATGCCAGCTATCCACTGATGTAATTCCGGCATGGCAGGTACCATCAGTTGCTCATCGGCGCCGGCTTTCAGCTGCAGCAGGTGATCAATAGCTGTCTGTATGCCGGCATCAGTAATCAAGGTACGAAGCCTGGAAAACTCCATCGGGGGCACGCCTTTGCCAGCCAGGATCCATTGGCAGGCGAGCAGGGGACGAAGCACATAAAAGTATTTCTTGAGCTTCACCGAAGCGCCGGACAGCTCGTTGGTAAATACATTGGTAGCCATAGACAGGTAGTGGTGACAACCTGAACGGGGCGAAAAATATTTCTCCATTAAGCCGGCAAGCGTTTCTTTAAAGTCGGTGGTTTCCTGGTATACCACCGGTGATTGCAGCCATTCATAGAGCGGCGCATTGGATTTCAGGAATAGCTGAAGTCCTTTGCGGATATCCCAGCCGCTTACATCCAGCACTTCATCTACCGGCAGTTCAATCACATCGCGCTGTTCCAGGATGCTCAGGTAACTATCTTTATGACGGGCATAAATAAAGCGTACGTCATAATCGCTGTCTGTAGAGGCAAAGCCCCAGGCGCGGCTGCCTGATTCGCAGGCGTAAAGGATTTTCACCTGGTGTTCTTCTTCCAGTGTTTTTATCTGTTGCAATATATTTGTTTCCATCATGAACGTTTAAATAAGGCCAGCTGGCTGGGACCTCCCAGTACTTCATCTGTTTCTCCCAACGGCCTGTAAGATACTTCATAACCAAATTGTGTGGCTACCCGGTCGCCCCAGGTGGCAAACTGCGATCTTGTCCATTCAAAACGGTGGTCGGTGTGCCGGAAAGCGCCGCTGTCAAGCTTTTCATATAGCACGTTGTACTCGGCATTAACGGTGGTAATGATCACGTACTGCGGCCGGGCATACTCAAACACCACCTTTTCCAACGCGGCGAGGCGGGGTTCATCCAGGTGTTCAATCACTTCTACCAATACGCCGGCATCAAAACCTGATAAGCGTTTATCCCTGTACGTTAGGGCGCCCTGTACCAGTTGCAGCCTGGCCCGCTGCATTTCAGGCAGTCGGTCCATTTTCAGTTTGCTCTGGGCAATTTCCAGCGCATGGTAGCTAACATCCATGCCCAGGATTTTCTTAAATGCCGGCTTTTCCATTAGTAAGCGTAACAACTTTCCTTCGCCACATCCCATATCGGCCACGGTGGCTACATTCAGTTCCAGGAGTATTTCCCTCACGGTTTGCAGGCGCAGGTCGTGCAGTCTTATTTTGTCTTTCGGCTGCTTCTCTTCTACTGGCAGTACCTCGTCTTTCATAATCATGCCCAACGCTTCTTTGGCGAGGGGGCCGATATACCGCAGGTAACGGCGGGTAATCAGTTCTTTGGCCGGATGGGTATCCAGCCAGCCTTTCCCTTTCTCCATGAGCTTTTCGATCTCATGCCCGCCTATAAAATAATGTTTATCATTATCGCATACGGGGATGAGGATATACAGCTGGCTTAGGATAGTTTTAAGCGGCAGGGTATGACGCAGCGTTACATTAAAGTAACGGCTTTGTCCCCATTCAGGAAACTGTTCGTCCAATAGGTGCGATTGCACCGTGATATCGTAACCCAAAGGCTCAAAGAACTCCCGCAGCAGGGCTTCTCCGCCTTTTACCGGTAATACAGACAAATTGATTTCAAACGGGATGGCTTCATCTACCAGGTGGGGCTTGTCTTTACAACGCCCGTTCATGGCAGAAGAGTAAGCCTGAGCAATGGCCGCACTCATAAAAGAAGAGGCCACATAAGGCCGGTCATTCACATACTGTTCCAGTACAAAATCTGCCGGCCCATTATTGCCGCGTACCAGGCGCACCGGGTCTATATCCAGCAGTAAAGCGGCGGTACAGCTTTGATCAGTTGCCTCCGGGTAAAAGATATGGGCACTGCCTGCTGTCAGTGTTACAGTTTGTACTTTAGCGGGATGTTTATGCAACAGGTAGCCAAGGTCGGTCGCGGGGTAACGTTTAGTCGTAATAGTTAATAACATCGGTCAACTGTGCTCCTTCACAAAAGCACGTTTTTTATCATGAATAAAACGAAGATATTCTTTTTTATCATTTAGTACAAATTCATGACATATCTCCCGAATATCTTCTCTGAAATATAATACGGGTAAAATATTTTGTTATTACAATTAGTCTACTATATTTGTGGACTTTTTATATCTATTCTAAATCCCCAGTTATGTCTACTAAGCCATTACATTTCGACACATTGCAGGTACATGCGGGCTACCAGCCGGAATCTTCCACACATGCGGCAGCCGTACCTATTTACCAAACCACTTCTTATACATTCGACAGTGCAGAACATGCAGCAGACCTGTTCCAGTTGAAACAGTTTGGTAACATCTACACCCGTATCATGAATCCTACTACGGATGTATTTGAGAAAAGAGTAGCTGCACTGGAAGGCGGCGTAGGCGCATTGGCAGTAGCATCGGGGCAGGCGGCACAGTTCATCGCGCTCCATAATATTTTATTGCCGGGCGATAATTTTGTATGCTCCTCTTACCTGTATGGAGGTACTTTCAACCAATTTAAAGTAAGCTTTAAGCGTATTGGTGTTGAAGCCCGTTTTGCAGATCTGGATAAGCCGGAGAGCTTCGAGGCGTTAATAGATGCAGATACCAAAGCAATCTATGTGGAAACCATCGGTAACCCAGGGTTTGCCATTCCTGACTTTGAAAAGATCAGCGCTATTGCGCGTAAGCACGACCTGCCACTGGTAGTAGACAATACTTTTGGCGCAGGCGGTTACCTGTGCCGTCCGCTGGAACACGGCGCCAATGTGGTAGTGGAAGCCGCTACCAAATGGATTGGCGGACATGGCACCAGCATAGGTGGCATCATTGTAGATGGTGGCAATTATAACTGGGGTAATGGTAAGTTTAAACAGTTCAGCGAACCAGATGAAGCATATCATGGCATGAAATTCTGGGAAGTATTTGGCGACCATAGTCCGTTTGGCAACATTGCTTATATTATCCGTGCGCGCGTAGCGGGACTGCGGAGCTGGGGCCCTGCCCTCTCGCCGCAAAATGCTTTCCTCTTCATCCAGGGACTGGAAACATTATCCCTGCGGGTACAACGGACGGTGGATAATGCGCTGGCATTGGCCGAATGGCTGCAACAGCATCCACAGGTAGATTCCGTCAACTACCCCGGACTGACCGGCAACAAATACCATGAGCTGGGTAAGAAATACCTGCGACATGGCTTTGGCGGCGTATTATCATTTAAAATCAAAGGTGGTAAAGAAGCAGCTGATAAATTCGTGCAGTCGTTGAAGTTAGTATATCACCTGGCCAACGTAGGTGATTCCAAAACGCTGATCATTCACCCGGCCACTACCACGCACCAGCAGTTGAGCGAGGAAGAGCAAAGGAAAGCCGGCGTAGCGCCAGGCGTACTGCGCATTTCATTGGGTATAGAACATATTGATGATATCAAGGGCGACCTGAGCCAGGGATTTGATGCTATTCGCTAGCACCAACCTGGATGGCCGGCATGCAGCGCAGCTGTGTGCCGGTAACTATTATTCATCTACAATCTTACCTCCGTCATCCCGGCCGTCATCCCCCTTCCCCAGCTTTATTTTCACCTTGCCATCTTTTTCTGATACGGCTCTCAGGTGCAATATAATTCCTCTCCGGCTGCGTTTACGTTTCTCTTCTTTATCGGTGATGCCTGTATCTTTCGCGGGATTTCGCAAAGGCACATCCAGGTTAATGTTGGTGCCGCCATCCAGGCCGTAGACGCCTTGTACATCTATATTCACCGCACTGGAAGCAATGCGCATGGGTGGAATCGTTATCTTATTCCCGGCTATCTGGAACGTGTTGCTCAGGTTCTCGAACGTGATGCTGTCGAGGTGGCGTTTACGGAATGCGAAATTCCCGATATCCGTCAGCGGCCCGAAGTTAAGCAGCGCGCCGTTTCTCAGGTTGAAGTTGACCGATCCAGACAAAGACCGCTTCGCCAATGTGCCATTATCCAGGATATTACCTTTCAGATTCACTTTGGCGGATACATTTCCTTTTAGATTTTCGGCTGTCAACCCATCCAATCCGAAATTATTGAACGCATAAAATAGTTGGCTGATATGCACATTATTTACTGTTGCATTTACCTGGAAATAGTTGTTGTTCCCTTCCTGGTGTACATTTCCAGCCATCTGCATATTGCCGCCGGCATGTTGCAAGGCAATCTGCTTCAATAGTATATCCGTATTCGTTAGATCCACAACAGCTTTTACCTGTTGGGCGGTAAAACGCTGATAGATTACCTTGTCCAGCAATACCTGCATATTTACATTGCTGGAAGCTAATACCACGTCGAGCTGTTGGGATACCCGACCCATTTTTGCCTTTTGCTGAGCGCGGGAAGGTTTGGCTTTTTTACGGGGTGACAGGAAACTTTTAAACTCATTGAGGTCTACCAATGGGCTTCGTATATTCCAATTGATCGCTATTTTTTCGGGCGTGGTGAAGTACAGGTTCAGCAGGTTTTTGATGGCGCCATCCATCTGTAGACTGCTTTTGGCAGATTGTATATGGATATTTTCCAGCAGCAGGTCTTGCCCGGTGAAACGCAGGGTGGCGCTGGCGTCGTGAAAATCCAAGTTACGCGGCAGGTAGCTAAAAGCGCCCTTCTGTATCTTCACCACGCCTTGCAGCGATGATCCGGTATTATCATCTTTCAGCAGTGGTCCCGTGTAAAACAGGTCGGCATCGGCATTGCCATCTTTGAACAGGATGGGCGCATCGTCGGGTGTGGCGCCGTTCAGGGTGGTAAGCGGGAAAGCTGACCGGAAATGCCCATGTAACAGGGGCTGTTTCAGGTTCACCACCCGGATGGTATCTGCTTTCAGGGGAACACCTGATAAATCAGCGCTCAGGCCAAAAATGGTCACTGCTGAGTTTTCGTCGGTATGTCCCCGGCCGGGCAGCACTTCATTATTAAACCGGCCAGTGAAATTGCAGTTCGTCCACTCTCCCATGGTGGTAACCAGCACGTTGCCGGTGGTTTTCCAGGTAACGCGTACATCGGGCGTATCACGGAATTTCATATGCCCGGCCAGGTCGGCCTGGGCATCCAATGGCTTCGAGAGGGTAATGCTATTTAACTTCGTGCTGATATTAGGTGGCAGCCAGGTAGCCGCATCTTTCAGGAGCACCTGGTTGGCATTAATTTTTAATTGAAACGGCGGTGGTTTTTCCCCGAAGCCAAACTGTCCGGCGATTTGCACCGGGTGATCGTCTATCCTGATTTCCTGTGGCGGCACCGTCATTATTTTCGTGCGTTTATTGAAGATTACCGACAGGTTCAGTTGTAACAATTTATCCTTCAGGTAACTACCCTTGAGGGTATTGAACTCAAAATTTTTAGAGAGAATATTGGATAGTACCGTGACTTGTATCGTGCTGTCGGACGCTTTCACCTTGCCATCCAGCCGGTTGATCGTTAGTTGAAACAGCTTGAATTTTTGCCGGTTGTCTATCACAAAATTGATATTGCGTAACAGCAGTTGCCGGATGTTGGCGTCTTTGTGGCTACCGGCTTTCTGCTTATTACCTGTCCCTTGCAATACGTAGGTATTGGAATATCCGGTAGAATCAGTATATAAAAACAAGGTACCATCCTGTAATGTTACTTCATTCACATCTACGTACTTGCGTAACAGTGATAACGTATTTACCCGTACGAAAATGTAGTCTACGTCCACCAGGGCGTGCCGGTGTTGCTGCCAGAGGCTATCTTGTAACACTACTTTTTTCAAGGCAATAGATACATTGGGAAAGCTCTTCAGCAGGGAGGGTTCCATATCCTGGATAGTCAATTTTCCATTCAGCCGGTCGTTTAACTGGGCGGTCAGTTGCTTCAGGAACTCCGTTTTGTTAGCATGTATATACCAGGTCATCCCAAGGAACAACAGTACAACTAAAGCTATCATTATGCCGCATCCCAGGAGTATTATCCGGAGCCATTTTCGCATACGGTAAAGGTTTTTTATTTGCTATAACAGATGAAAGGGTAAACAGTTTAATACTGCTAAAAACCATGCCTGCTGGTCTGGGGACTGGATTAGTGAGAATATGGGGCTGAAACCAGGAATAGTTGAGGCAAAAAAGCCACAATAGCTGCTATAACACCACAGTAACGGTGAGGGCCGTCCGAAATTGGGGAATACGTAATACCGGGTGCCCACTTGTTTGCCACACCCGGTATAAATAGTTTTCTAGTGACCGGGAGCGATCTTACTGAACCGGGTACGAATAGCGTCGAGTTCTGTACTTTTCATCCGGGAAGTTTTTTCGAGAAGTGTGATAAAGTAGTCTACTTCTGCTTTCTGAGCCGGGCAACCTACATTCTGCAATTTTCCTGTGGCGGCATCTTTCATACGGCTATCGGCCAGCAGCTCCCCGCCCGGGCTTAAAATAAGCCAGAAAGGGATGCCTTCCTTATCACCGTTATATTTGGCCAGCATGTCAAATCCACCGGGGTTTTCGAGCGATTTTTTGTCGCCGTTTTCCAGGACGGTAATATGACGGATTTCGTAATTGTCAGTAAAATATTTTTTACAGGAAGCGTCGTTCATGGCGGTGTCCATCCTGTGGCACCAGCCGCACCAGGAGGCGTGGAAAATAACGAATACCTTTTTGTTGTTTTTAGCGGCTTTGCTGCAGGCTTCTTTTACCACCTGGCCGGCCGCTGGGGGGGCTTGCTGGGCTTGTGCTTCCGTAAATATGCTTATTGCAAGCAGGCAGCAGAAGGAAAGTAATAGAGATCGCATGGGTGATTGGTTTTACTCAAAAATAAGGTTAATCTCTCTTCTCATTTAAAAAAGATTAGCGAAGATACCGGCAGGTAGTTGGCCGGCATCTTCGCTATCCCATGTAGTATTGTTGATGCATTTAGTCGTCCAGTTTCAACACCGCGAGGAATGCTTCCTGCGGAATTTCTACGTTACCGATCTGACGCATACGTTTCTTACCTTCTTTCTGTTTCTCGAGGAGTTTACGTTTACGGGAAATATCACCGCCATAACATTTCGCCGTTACGTCTTTACGCATAGCACTGATATTTTCGCGGGCCACGATTTTAGCCCCGATGGCGGCCTGTATGGCGATGAGGAATTGCTGGCGGGGCAGCAGTTCTTTCAGTTTCTCGGTCAATTTGCGGCCAAAGTCCTGGGCGCGGCTGCGGTGAATCAGGGCGCTGAGTGCATCCACTTTATCGCCATTCAGGAGGATGTCCATTTTCACGATATCGCTGTCGCGGAAGCCTATTGGCGTATAGTCGAACGAAGCGTAGCCACGGGTCTGGCTTTTCAGCTTATCGTAGAAGTCGAATACGATTTCAGTGAGCGGTATTTCAAACATCAGCTCTACGCGGGTGGTGGTCAGGTAGCTTTGATTGAGCAGGTTACCACGTTTACCCAGGCAGAGGGTCATGATGTTGCCGATGTATTCTGGTTTGGTAATGATTTGTGCCCGGATGAAAGGCTCTTCAATCCTGTCGAGCATTGTAGGATCGGGCATTTCACTGGGGTTATTCACGATCACTACGCCTTCCCGGGTAGTGTGTGCAATAAAGCTTACGTTGGGTACGGTGGTGATCACCGTTTGGTTAAACTCCCTTTCCAGGCGTTCCTGGATGATTTCCATGTGCAACATACCCAGGAATCCGCAGCGGAAACCAAATCCAAGCGCCTGTGATGTTTCCAGCTCGTAGGTCAGGGAAGCATCATTCAGCTGCAGTTTGTCCATACATTCGCGCAGCTCTTCGAAGTCCTCCGTATTTACGGGGTAAATACCCGCAAATACCATGGGTTTTACTTCCTGGAACCCGTTGATACCTTCTGTGCAGGGGTTATTAGACAGGGTGATGGTATCCCCTACTTTTACTTCTTTTGCGCTCTTGATACCGGTAATAATGTATCCCACATCGCCGGTAAACACTTCTTTGCGGGGGGCTAGTCCTAGTTTGAGTATCCCTACTTCATCCGCAAAATACTCCTCTCCGCTGTTCACGAATTGGATTTTGTCGCCTTTCTTAATGGTGCCGTTAAACACGCGGAAATACGCGATGATGCCGCGGAAAGAGTTGAATACGCTATCGAAGATCAGCGCCTGCAGCGGTGCTTCATTGCTTCCTTTGGGTGCGGGGATGCGGTGTACAATTGCTTCAAGGATATCTTCAATACCGATACCGGTTTTACCGGATGCGAGCAGAATTTCTTCGCCTTTTACGCCAATAAGTTCTATGATCTGGTCTTTCACTTCCTCAATCATAGCCCCCGGCATATCAATTTTATTGATAACGGGGATGATTTCCAGGTCATTTTCCAATGCCAGGTAGAGGTTGGAAATAGTTTGTGCCTGGATACCCTGTGCAGCATCTACCAGCAGTAAAGCGCCTTCACAGGCAGCCAGTGCACGGGACACCTCATAGGAGAAGTCCACGTGACCGGGGGTATCGATCAGGTTAAAAATATATTTTTCGCCATTCTTTGCGGTATAGTCCATCTGGATGGCGTGGCTCTTGATGGTGATCCCTTTTTCGCGTTCCAGGTCCATGTCGTCCAGTACCTGGGCTTGCATGTCGCGGTCTGAAATAGTATTGGTAAACTCTAATAAACGATCTGCCAGGGTACTTTTACCGTGGTCAATATGGGCAATGATACAAAAATTGCGAATATTCTTCATATGATGTTTTGCTGTTCCGTAGGCCTGTTGCAATTTACTGCATTAAACCTTTTCAGCCGGCAAAGGTATTGAATTTAGTTCATTAGTTCATACGTTTAATAATTATGTTTTACAGGTTGGTTTTTAAGGATCATCGGCTTTTTTTGATATATTAACATATAATGCTCAACTTTATAGACATAAAGGAAAAATGAGGCATCAAAACCGCATTGTTAACAAATAAAAACCAGGTGACCATGGAACTGATCCAGCAATTTGAACAGGCTGTAGCCGAAAGCAAGACACTGCCAGAGAAACCATCCAATGAGATATTACTGCAACTGTATGCCCTATACAAACAGGGTACCAGTGGAGATGCGGATGCCGAAGGTCCTTCCAACCCTTTCGATTTTGTAGCCAAAGCCAAACACCAGGCCTGGGCAGAGTTGAATGGCAAAACCAGGGAAGCTGCGATGGAAGAATATGTAGCGCTGGTGCAGCGGCTAAAAGGAGCGTAAAGCGTAAATCGTAAAGCTATTGCAGCGAATGAACAAAGCGAGTATTAGTTACTAACCGCGGATGTCATTCGCTGCAATAGCTTTACGCTTTCTGCTTTACGCTTTTTTCACGTACTTTTGGATCATGATACCTTCATACACGATAAGCGAAAATTCACAACATTACCTGGCGCTGGAAGAACAGTATGGTGCCCATAACTACCACCCGTTGCCCGTTGTATTGGACCGGGGAGAAGGTGTTTTTTTATGGGATGTAGACGGCAAACGTTACTACGATTTCTTATCCGGATATTCAGCGGTTAACCAGGGGCATTGTCACCCTAAAATAATTGCTACCCTGATAGCACAGGCGCAAAAGCTGACGCTCACCTCCCGTGCATTTCATAACGACCTGCTGGGTGAATACGCACAGTATATTACCAGCTACTTTGGATACGACAAGGTGCTCCCGATGAACACCGGTGTGGAAGCCGTGGAAACAGCGCTGAAACTCTGCCGGCACTGGGCTTATATTGTAAAAGGTATCCCCCAGAACAAGGCAAAGATTATCGTATGCGCCAATAATTTCCACGGACGTACGCTGAATGTAATCTCCTTCAGCACTGATCCGTCGGCACGGAATAACTTTGGTCCCTTTATGCCGGGTTATGAAGTGATTCCTTACAACAGCTTGACCGCACTCGAACAGGCATTGCAGGACAAAGACGTAGCCGGATTCCTGGTAGAACCCATACAAGGCGAAGCTGGCGTGATGGTGCCAGACGAAGGATACCTGGCCAAAGCCCGGCAATATTGCCAGGATGCCAATGTACTGTTTATAGCAGATGAAATACAAACTGGGCTTGCCCGTACCGGTAAAATGCTGGCCTGCGACCATGAGCAGGTGCGCCCGGATATATTGATCCTTGGTAAAGCATTGTCTGGCGGTACCCTGCCTATCAGCGCGGTATTGGCCGATGATGAAATCATGCTGACCATTAAGCCCGGGGAACATGGTTCTACTTATGGCGGTAACCCGCTGGCCTGCAAAGTGGCCATCACTTCCCTCCAGGTATTGAAGGACGAACACATGGCCGAAAATGCCGTGGCAATGGGCCAGTTACTACGCAGTGGCCTGGAGGATCTTCATTCTCCCTACATCACCACTGTACGCGGAAAAGGCTTATTGAATGCCATTGTCATTCAGCATCCGGATCCTGAAGCCGCATGGGACCTGTGCCTGACGTTAAAAGTGCATGGCCTGCTGGCCAAACCTACCCATGGAGATAAAATACGATTTGCACCGCCATTGACCATCAATGCCGCACAGATTGCAGATTGTGTGCAAATCATTCAAAGGAGCCTTGAACAGGTTTTTAGCTAGTTAATCACTGTATGAGTGCATCCCATAAAGCCATCCGTAGTTCCGGATGGAAAACAGACTTTTTAATCGGTTTTCCCGATGGACTTTTCCTGCTGTTTTTTGCCACCCAGGTAATACAGCTATTCTCCATCGAGGTGCAGACCTTTTATACCATTCACCTGTGCCTCCTGCTGGGTGCCGGCGTGCTGGTAATGTTCAGCGCTTTCCAGGCCAATAAGGGCGATCTGCAGCACGACAGTCCCCTCCTATCGGACAAAGAAAGAGCCAAACTACAACAGCTCGATATCAATGCGCATACGATCACGCATATTGAACAGGAGATGGAAAAGGATGCGCATTCCTGGGAACAATTACTGGAGCATGAAAAAGTAAGTGAAACTTCGTTTAGCCGTTCACGTGCCATAAAGCATGGATTGCTGACCGGCTGCTTTTTTTTATTGGGAGGAATGGTATCGCTGGGGCCTTATCTCTCTAACGAAAATTTCCCTGCTGCCTCTCAAACCAGTATCATGCTGGTTTTCCTGGGGCTTACCCTTTTTAGTTTTATCAAAGCACGGGTCACTGCCCAACGTCCGCTTCCCGTTATTTTACGATACTGGCTTATGGGCGCCGGGATACTGGCTGGAGCCTGGATACTACATAAAGCTATTTTCTAAAAAAAGTATGCCGGGAAAATATTTTCCCGGCATACTTTTTTAATATCGTCATTATCAGGAACGTTTCCCGGGCGTCCGTGTAAACAACACGCAGCCAAAGGCCAGCAGCGCTGCTGCCAGTGAAACATACAACGCCGCTCCCGGCTGCGGGCATATTCCCATCTCACAACGCGAATACAACAACATATTCCGGAAAGTCCAGGCTACCAGGAAGCCTACAATGAACAGGTTCATCCTGGATACCCATTTATTCTTCACCAGGAATATGATGATCGCCAACACCGAAAGAATAATACTTAGTTTACCTGGTTCTCCGTAGCTGGAGCCGGTTCCATTCATTCCTGTAAACATCAGGTGCTTGCTTTCAATGAAAGACCAAGGAAAAAAAGCACATGCAATTACCAGCAAAACTGCCAGTATACCAATAATAGCCGTCCTGGACATACTTTTCTATTTAGGGTGGCAAAGGTAATGCTTTTGCCTATTTTCCACCTGGTTCACAATGTGTCCGCAGATAATTCGTGTACAAGGTCGACAGGTGCTCAAAAGTACCAGGCCCCTCAGAGATGCTGTGGGTGCGGTTAGGATAGGCCATAAACTGGAACTGCCGGTTGTACTTAATCAGTTCATTTAGCAACATTTCCGCGTTCTGGTAATGCACATTATCATCGCCGGTACCATGAATATAGAGCAGGTTGCCTTTCAGGTTACGTGCATAAGTGATAGGCGATCCTTTTACAAAATCTTCGCGGTTCTCCTGTGGCAGGCCCATGTAGCGCTCCTGGTAAATGTTATCGTAGGTCAGCACATTACCCACCGCTGCAATGGCAATACCGGTTTTATAAATATCGGGATACTGGAATAAGAGGTTCAGCGTCATGGAACCGCCTCCGCTCCAACCCCATACAGCCACGCGTTCCGGATCGATGAAGGAATATTTTTTCATCAGCGCCTGCGCGCCCATGGCCTGGTCGCGGGCATTGATGAGTCCTACTTTACGGTAGATGGATTTGCGCCACTGACGCCCTTTAGGCAATGGGGTACCGCGGTTGTCCATCGTCACATAGATATACCCATCAGCAGCCATATCGCCATCATAAAGGAAGTTACGACCAGCGCCAATAGCATCCAGGGAAGTAGCTCCTGCGGGTTCGCCATATACATAGAATACAACCGGGTATTTTTTTGCCGGGTCGAAGTTGGCGGGCTTGCTCATCCAACCCGTCATGGTTACGCCATCTACCGTAGTAATATCAAAGAATTCCGGTTTGTTGGGTGCATTGGCTGCTTTGCTGATCGCGTTCATCACCACGTTGGTGCTGCTTTTATGCGCAGGCAGTTGCAGGTTTTCATTTACCGGGTAAGTAACGGCATTGCTAAAATCATGAATGGCCCAGTTGCTGTAAGGAGAAATTTTGTATTCATGCGTACCGGGTTGGTTAGCGGGTGTGATACGTTCTGCTTTGCCACCGGTCAACGGTACCTTGTAAAGATATTGCTGGGTGGGGTTTTCGGGAGAAGCCGCAAAATAGATGGTATTATTCGCTTCATCTATTTTGGCGATACTGATCACATCGTAGTTACCTGGCGTAAGCAAGGTAACTTTACTGTCTTCCATATTCACATTATAGAGATGACGCCAGCCATCTTCCTCACTTACCCAGATGAAGGACTTCCCATTACGGATAAAGTCCCAGCCAGCGATATTATCATCATCCCAGCGTGATTTCACATCGATCCAGGCGCTGTCTTTTTCTTCGTAAAGGGAACGCACTTTGCCGGTGGCAGCATCGCAGAGCATCACCTTACTTTCGTTTTGTTTGCGATTCAGCTGTTGGATGATCAGTGCATTTTTGCCGGGCAGCCATTCCATGCGGGGAATATAATGTTGTTGCTGATCGCCCGGAACCTGCATCCATGTTGTTTTAGCAGTTTGTATGTTCGCTACCCCGATGCGGCAGGCGGAAGGGCTCTCTCCTGCTTTAGGATATTCTACGGGGACAGTGAAAGAATAGATAGAATCGGTATTATTGATCATGAGGAAGTCGCGGATTTTGGTGGCATCGATCTGCCAGTAGGCAATCTGTTTACCATCAGGGCTCCAGCGGAATCCATCGCGGCATCCGAATTCTTCTTCGTAGGCCCAGTCGAAAGTACCGTTAATGAAACGGCGGGTACCATCGGTGGTCAGCGCGGTAATATTCCCGGCCTGTAAGTCTTCAACGAAAATGTTATGTTCGCTTACATAGGCGGCTTTAGTGCCATCTGGCGACAGTTTCGCGAACATGAGGGAAGACGCTGGTTTACCTTTTCCCAGCTGTTGCAGCTTGCCGGTAGCGATATCCAGCACCCAGTAGTCGCCCCGGGTTTCATAGCGCCATACTTTTTTTGCGTTGGTGTAGAGGAGCAATTTTTTCTCATCTGCTGAAAAATAGAAATCCCTGATGGGGAGGCCATTAAAGGCGGCTGCGGGGACTTTTACAGTGGCGGCCGCGCCTGATAGAGGATAGACTTCGATGCCTGCCGGGGTTGCCTTGAAATAAGCTTGTCCATCGTGGCTCCAACGGACTCCTTTTCCGGGCTGAGCCTGCATGGGCAGGCAATACAGCACTACTAAAACAATTAATAAGGTTAGTTGCTTCATTATTCTATAATAATATGAAGTGCAATGGTAGCTAAATTATAACGGAAAAAAAATGAACAATGTGGGAATGGTATTGTTGTAGTGGCGGGTGGTTAACTTGGAAAGATATTGTTTATTTCATCTTTTTTCTTTTTTGTGGATAAAAATCCCCCTTTAGTTGGAATAAAACAATTTCTTTTTTTCTATTTTTATACCCAGATTTAATAATTAAATAATGAAAACCAACTGATTAGATAATACTAATCAGTATAACTAATCCTGGAAAAACCATCAGTTATGATACAGATTGCCTTATCTTATAAAAACCGTGAATACCGGCATTTTGAAGATAGTTCACTCGCCCAGATTGCAGAAACCACGCGAAAATTGTTGAGTGCATTGCTGGAAGATATTTACGACCTCGTAACCAAAGAAGCCGGACGTTTTCTTATCTACCTTGATCATCATCCTAAAATTGAAGTGGTGGGATTCAGTCACGATCTCCGCAACCAGATTGAGCGTACCTTACGCGGGGAGTCGGCGTACGACTATTGATAACGTATTAAAAAAAATGTTCCTGTAGGCAAAGTATCCTTATCTTCGACCGCAAATCAGATAAGGAGAATGCAGCTCACCTTTATTCAGGTACTGGAACTACTCGGTACATTTGCATTTGCTGTTTCAGGAGCAACAGCCGCCATTAATAAATCTTACGATGTTATAGGACTACTGGCGCTGGCATTTATTACAGCCATTGGAGGCGGAACCATACGCGATTTACTCATTGGCGCTACGCCGGTAGCCTGGATGACCGATGAGCTTAGCAATACGGCCATTATTGTAGCTGCACTGATAGCCGCTGTATTCTTCTCCTATGTTAAAAAGTTGACGCGTTTACTCAGCACATTTGATGCTATCGGACTTGGAATGTTCACCATTACCGGTATCAACAAAGGGTTGGCGGCTGGCTTACCTATGCCGGTGTGCGTAGCCCTGGGCGTGATAACGGGTACTTTTGGCGGCTTATTACGCGATGTTATCTGCGGCGAACAGCCTATACTTTTCACGCGGGAAATCTATGCAGCAGCTTCGCTGGCCGGGGGGATCCTCTACCTGGTAGCAGGCCACTATACCGGTATCCCGGGAGATATTGTACAGAGTATAGCCGTTAGCGTTATAGTAAGCATACGCCTGGTCAGCCTGCGCCACAACTGGCAGTTACCCCGCATGCGGGCTTAGCTTCCCACAATAGCCAAATGGATGTGTGCCGGTAAATAAATTTTATTATATTGCTGACATGATGACTTTATTTGATAACTACATTGCGTTTGCTACCACAGTGTTCATGGGATTGCTGGCGATTGTGAACCCTATTTCGGCCATCCCCGTTTTCATGGAGCTCACGTCTCATATGGATAAGAAAGCCAAGCGCAATATAGCTACCAAGTCGGTGTTAGTGGCGTTTTGTATTATCTTAGTTTTTAGTGTGGCGGGTAAACTGATATTCCATGTATTCGGTATTACACTGGCAGCATTGCGCGTTACAGGTGGTATCCTGGTATTTGTAATCGGGTATGAAATGGTGCGGGGTGATAAGGAAAGCAAACCGGAAAATGCACAACTCGGCGCACAGCCTGTAAAAGCTGACCAGGGTATCAGCATCGCTATTACTCCCCTGGCCATGCCACTGCTGGCAGGACCTGGCGCGATCACCACCTCTATGAGTTATTCTGCGGCAAAAGACCTCACCCACCTGGCCATTGTAATAGCCATTTATGCGTTTATATGTTACATCACCTATCTCCTCTTTATTGCCGGTGAGCGGATTGTAAAAGTAATCGGGACCAACGTAATGATGGTGATCACCAAAATGATGGGACTCATCCTCGCAGTAATCGGTGTTCAGATGCTGGCCCTGGGCCTCCGCGAACTTTTCAACTTTTAGTATATTTTCTTCAACAATTTCAAATCCTTTCGTGTTATTAATCTAAACAACGAAACAGAAGCGTATTTAGGTAGGTAAGACACCACAGACGGCCATCATCCTGCGTTGAACGCTATGGTTGCCCAACAGCATGAGGCAAAATCCAAGTTTATCTTTTCCCGCTGGGAGCCCCATGGCACGCAAATGCGTGACGGCACGCTATTGCCTGCTTTAACATTCTTTTTTTAGTTGAACAACAGGTAAATCCGTTATTGATTACTAGGTGGATGTTATTTGTTCTCTTTTTTTAATAAGAACATAAAAAATCAATATAGACGGAACAGTTAGCAGAAAAACCGTCCCGAATCATCGGGACGGTCATTTTTTTTGTATTCATCACCTCAAGGTGCTAAGGTACACGTACCCCGTCCTTGATCTCATCCGTAGCATTAATAATTACCTGGTCGTTTGCCTCCAGGTGGCCAAACACTTCAGTAGAATCGTTGTGATGGTTGCCTTCTTCCACATCTACCCACCTGGTATAATGATCTTTTACCGCCACCACATACTTTCGCTCGGTCGACATCACCACTGCGCTGGAAGGTACCAGCATAGCCTGTGCAGAGCCCTGTAAGGACAAAAGGACTTCTGCGTACATACCTGCCTTCAGCAAGTGGCTGGCATTCTGCACGTCAATTTCCACCGCTTCCGAACGGTATTTATCGTTCAACGTACCCGCCTGGCGGGAGATAGCGCCCTGGAAATGCTTCCCGGGGATAGCGTCCACATCAAAATCTATTTGCGACTGCTGTGCCAATTGTGCGCTGTACATTTCAGGCACCTGCAATACCAGCCTCAGCTTATCTTCCTGCTCCAGCATCAGCATGGGCTTGTCATCTACCTTGGTATCCGGCCCTACCAGCGCACCCGGATGAATATTGCGCTCTGTAATCACACCATCGAATGGTGCTGTTACGGTGAGATAGCTTTTATTAACTTCCTGGGCGCGAAAGTTGGCTTGTTCGCTGTTCATTAGCGCGCTATCGGCCAACATGCGGGCTTTGGCCAGCTCCAGGTCGTGTGCCGAGATAGTACCGGGCTCACTACTCACCGCCAGCGTACGCTCGTAGTTATCTTTGCTGGAAGCGAACATAGCCGCGGCTTGCAGGTATTTGGACTTAGCGGCATAGTACTGTTGTTCTACCTCCGGCGCTTCCAGTACCAGTAGCACCTGGCCTTTCCTTACTTTACTACCGCGGTCTACCGCAATATTTTTTACAAAACCATTGATCCTTGGGTAGATACTTACCTTCTGAAAGGCTGCCAAAGCCCCGGGAAGGCGGATACTTCCTTCCAGCGGGCGTTGTACCACCCTTGCCAGTGTAAATTGGCGTTCACTGTTATGAGTAGTTGCTTTTTTATCCGTCATGGCAGCAGAATTGCAGGCCGCCAAACCGGTAATGACACTTAATGCTGACAAATAATATTTATAGTGCTTCATCATTCTTTTATTTTATATCATTGGACTCAGAGGGCATTAACGAAGGAGATGCATAGCTGGCTTTACGCTGTATCAGCGCATAGGCCTGTGGCAATATCAGGAGTGCCGCCAGCGTAGAGGCTATCAGGCCACCTATCACCGCGCGCCCCAGGGGGGCCGTTTGATCACCGGCCTCTCCCAGCCCACTGGCCATGGGAATCATACCGGCTATCATAGCCAGGCTGGTCATCAGGATGGGCCGTAGTCTTACCCCGGCACTTACCACCGCGGCTTTCCGGGCATCCTGGTAATCGAGCCGCAGCTTTTCTGCGTTGGTCACGATCAAAATGGCATTGGCCACCGACACCCCAGTAGACATGATCATTCCCATATAAGATTGCAGGTTGAGCGTAGCGCCGGTGAGCAGCAACGCGATCAACGCACCCGCAATTACTGCAGGGATGGTAACCAGTACCACCAACGATAATTTGAACGACTGGTAGTTGGCTGCCAGCAGCAGGAAAATCACCACAATGGCAATCATCAACCCATTCTGCAGGCTGTTCAATGTTTCTACCAGCAGGCTGGATGAGCCTTTCAGCTCTGTAACCACACCTTTGGGAAGAGGGCCCGCCTGGTTAATAGCCTTTTGTACCGCTGCCGTGGCAGCACCCAGGTCTTTCCCGGAAACGTTGGCACTAACGGTAACGAACCTACGAGGGCCTGAACGGTCATATTCTCCCGGCATTTCTTTGGTGGTAAAAGTGGCCACATCCGCCAGCACCGGCCTGGCCTGGCCTTTCACCAGCGGTATTTCTTTCAGGTCGTTGATCGCCGTCATATTATACTCGGGTATCTGTACCTGTACTTGGTAGGTATACGCCACCTTTTCATCGAGCCATTGATTCTTTTCAGAAAAACGGCTGGAAGAAGTGGATGCGGTCACCGAACGGGCTACCTGGTAAATATTCAATCCCATCTGCGCCAGTTTGAAGCGATCGATATTAATACTGATCACCGGGAAGTGCAACGGTTGTGCGATCTGTACATCCCGCAGGAATGGTACGGTTTTCAGCCGGCTCACCAGCTGTTCGGCATACCCCGCAATCTGTTGTATGTCTTTACCTGCCACCCTCACTTCAATAGGCGTAGCGGCGCCCTGGCTCATAATTTTTTCGGTGAGATCTATAGGTTCGAAAGACAGACGTATCTCCGGTATTTTGGCCGTGATATTGGCCCTCAGCTGGTCTTTCAGCCGGTCTATATCTACCTTATAATCTTCATCCAGGTTTACCTGCAATACCGCTTCGTGGGTACCGCTGTTGAACACATAGAGATTGCTGGCGCCGAAGCTGCTTGGTACCAATCCCACATAGGCCGAGCTGATGGCCACATGCCCATTTACCGTACTGTCAACAATATGCAACACCTCGTGTAGCCCTTCCTCTGTGCGTTCCAGGCGGGTACCATCCGGCATGCGTAAACGCAGCTGAAACTGACCAGTATTGATATGCGGCATCAGGTCTTTTCCTATCCACACATAGCAGCCACTTGCCAGTACCAACGCCCCAATGACATAGATCGTAACAATAAGCCGCGATCTGTTCATTCCCTTCTCCAGAATGCCCATAAACTTCAGCTTGAATTTCTCGAAGTTGGTGGCTTGCTCCGGGTGCGCTTGTTCATGCTCTAAATGGCTTTTTATTTCTTCCACTTCCGCTGCATCCAGTGCCAGTCCCGCATGTGCGTGCTGGTATTTTTCTGCTTTCAGCCACCAGTTGGATATCACCGGCACCAATGTTTGGGCAGCGAAATAAGAGGCCACCATGGCAAAGCCGATAGACAATGACAAAGGCAGGAACATGCCCCTGGGCACGCCCGTCATAATAAAGGAAGGCGCAAACACCGCCAGGATACACAATAAGATCAGCAGCAACGGAAAGGCAATCTCCTCACAGGCTTCGTAGATCGCCTGCTTCTTTGGCTTACCCATTTCCAGGTGCTGGTGAATATTTTCAATCGTTACCGTTGCCTGGTCGACCAAAATACCGATGGCCAGTGCTAATCCACTCAGCGTCATAATATTGATGGTTTGGCCTGCCAGCTTAAGTCCCATCACAGCACATAATACCGCCACCGGAATAGTTACCACTACCACCAGGCAGCTACGGAGATCTCTTAAAAACAATAATACCATGAGTCCCGTCAACAACGCTCCCAGTATTCCTTCGGAGATAAGGCTTTTTACGGCATTGATCACAAACACAGATTGGTCAAATTCGTAAGACACCTTTACATCATCGGGCAACAGGCTTTGCATTTCCGGGATCTTCGCTTTCAATCCTTTTACTACATCCCAGGTAGATGCATCAGCGGTTTTTACTACCGGCAGGTATACGGAGCGCTTACCGTTCACCAGGGCATAGTCTACGGTTACATCCATTCCATCGGCTACCCGCGCCACATCGCGTACAAACACGTTGTTGTTGCCATTGGTGGCAATGGGAATGTCTTCGAAATTGGTCACCTGTTTTTCCAGCGAGTTCACAGTGGTCACAAACATGGTGTTGTTTATACGGATATTGCCGGAGGGAGTCATCACGTTATTTTTTGCCACGGCTTCCACTACCTCGTCGGCGCTGAGGTTGAAGCTGCGGAGCTTCTGCGGATCTACGTTGATAATCACAGAGCGGGAGTTAGCGCCAAAAGGTGGTGGCGCCGACAATCCCGACACTGCGGCAAACATAGGCCGGATACGGGTAGCCGCCAGGTCATAGATTTCTTTTAATGAACGTGAGGGGCTACTGAATACCAGCTCTCCTACCGGTAATGAAGATGCGTCAAAACGCATTACCTGTGGAGGCAATGCACCCGGCGGGAAAAAGGTCATTACACGATTCACCTGTAAGGCCACCTGGGCAGAGGCTTCCGCCATATCGGTGTTTTCATAAAAGGTGAGTTTTAATAACGTTAAGCCCTGTATGTTTTTAGTGGTAATCGTCTTAACCCCATTCACATAAAGGAACTGGTCCTGTAGCCGCGTGGCAAAAAAACCTTCCATCTGCTGAGGCGACATTCCCCCATAGGGCTCAATTACATAGATGGTAGGCAGATTGAGCTTTGGAAAAATGTCGATGGGTATATTGAATATAGACAGCACAGAGAAAAGCAGTAGTCCCCCGGTGATTACCACCACGGCTATTGGCTTTTTCAGTGCCGAAGCAACAAATGACATAGTTGGTAGTTTAGTTCAGATCAGGTAAAAGTTGTGAAATCGTGTTGCCGGCATAGGCGGCGCGAAACAGCGCTCTCCAGGCGGCGGCGCGGGTTTGTACCAGGTCTGTTTCCGCGCGGTTAAGTACAAATAAAGCGGTGGTTACGTCAATAATATTGGTAAGTCCCCCTTTATACAGCACCATTTTTTGCCTGGCTGCGGCCTGGGCGGCGGCCAGTTGCACCGGCAGTTCTTTCAGCTTATCGCCTGAAGCGGCGATATCTGCTTCCGCCTGTTGCAGGAGGCCAGTGAGCGTAGTGCGGGTAGTTTCCAATTGTTCCCGCGCTGCTTCCGCCTTATAATCCTGTACCGCCACCTTTTCGTGGGTACGTTTCAGGTCGGTGAGGTTATAGGTAATTCCCAACCCCAGTAAATAGTTGTACCTGCTGTATCCCAGTCCACTCCAGAGATTTTTATCGTATACGTCATTGAACGATCCGCTGGAGCCGCGCATCCATCCGGCTGCCATCAGGTTAACTTTAGGCAATCTTGCTTTGCGAATCACGTCGGTAGCAGCCCGTTGCTGTCCGTAAATGGCCTGGTAGTATGTCAGCAAAGGATGTGCGCTGATACTATCCGGAGGCACGAGTCCGAGCAATACGGGCAGGCGTTCATTGTTCACCTCATCCGGTTTGATCTGTGCGGTATCCAGCCCGGTGAAGGTAGATAGCTGAATGCGTACCTGGTTGTAGCTGTTGTTGATATCAAGGAGGTTGAGCCGCGCTTTGGATAACTCCGCCGCCGCCACGGCGCTGTCCACGCCCGGCTTCAAACCATGTAATACGATAGCGGCTACCGCTCGTAATACTTCGGCATTCCGTTGAATATTATCCGATGCTATTTTCTGTAAAGCGTGTAGCCGTAACAGTTCGAGATAATTTTGTATGACCAGCACGGTCAGCTGGTTGGCCGTATTATTGAGATCGGATTGCTGTACTTTCAATGCCTGTGCGGCTTCCCGTTGCTGGCTGCCATAGGCGCCGAAGTTGTATACCTCCCACTGCATGGCTGTCATCGCAATATTGCCACTCATCAGGGTGCTGTTGTTTTCAGCCCGGATACCTCCGGAGGTGGAGGGTATCATTCCCAATGTAAAATAAGAGCCGTAAATACTGTTATCTGTACCCGCGTCCAGCTGTTCATGCAGTTTTATGTCCGGGTACCAATTATGCTTAATATCTGTCAGGTTGGCCTGCCCCGCTTTTACCTGGGCTGCCTTGGCTTTCAGTGCCGGGTAGTGCTCCAGGGTAAGCGCGATGGCGCGGTGCAGCGAAAAGCTATCCGCTGCAGATTGTGCGAACGAAGATGTGAAAGGAAAAAAACATAGCAACCACCCACACAACTTCTTCGCGATCATATGTGCGTTCATAAATCGACGAAAAAAGAATGAAATAAAAAAGGAATAGAATGTGGTGATCAGGCTGTTGGCGGGCCTCTCCAGCTTCTTAGTGGTATGGGTACGCTGAGGTAAGGGTTGAAATAATATCCACGCTGGGTTTTGTCAACGTAAATAAAACGGGGAGCAAGGGCAGATAATAAAGGAGGACAAACTTTTTCATGTCCGTAGCTGTCGTTGATGCCAACGGGTCTGCGTTTAAACCGGGTGATGGTAGCCCTTATCCGGGGTGCTTCTACCCGTTGTACTACCACTATGCCGTGGTTAGCCACACGAATATTATCAAGCGCATTCCTTTGCAGGATTTCGCTGTGTACCTGCACATGGGGCAGGAACATTATCGCTATCCATACAAAGAATAATTGGCGGAATAATTTCATGTGGTATACTTCTTTCTGCTGCACTAAGTTATTTAATACCAGGCTGACTAGTATCGTTGTACCTGGTATTTTAACCAAATTTTAAGGTGCCGGGGTAAGATACTATGTATAACAGAACAGCCACGGAAATATTTCCGTGGCTGTTCTGTTATACATTTCATTAAGCAGCTTTACAGCCTGAACTTCACCCCTACGTTAGCACCCAGGCCACCGATATTGATATACGATTTCAGGTCGTTAGATGCCTTGCTATCATCTTTATAAATTACTTTCGTACCCTGCTGGTTAATGGGGGTGTTGGAGTTCTGATCCAGGGTAGTCTGGTAGATGGTATGTTTTTCGGCATAACTCAGCTGGTCGAGGCTACGGAAAGTCTCCGCTACGACCTTCCCGTCGGCGACCAACTTCGTAGTTTCGTTATATTGCGTAATTTCTTTCTCCTTACTTTTTACCGGTACATTTCTGTATTCCGTTTCTACAAAAACATCAAAGCGAGGCCCTACTTTAAAAGAAACGCCCAGTGCTCCCTGGAAACCAAGGGTCACATTGGGTTTTATTTCTTCTTTGCGACTGATCGTCGTCAGTGCCTGCGTGGTGGGCGATACCGCAGTTGTTTGGTTGGCGTCTGTTTCTATATACAGACGACCCCATAGTGGTACCACAAATCCAAAGCGCACATAGGGATTTACCTTTTCGTATCCCGGGCTAACCACCAGGCTGGGCGCAAAATCCACTGCGTTGACATAGCCGTGCGATTCCACATGTCCCAATTCTGTATTGCCGCCTACCAGCGTGGTAGATTGGCGGGTCATCAGGTTTTTCCGGCTGTGATAATAGTTGAAGGAGGCTTCTACCGCCAGGTATTTGTTGATATTATACCCTACCGACAAGCCTCCCCTGAAGCCTTCTCCATAGGAACCAGTGAGCACCCTGCGGCTCAGCGTGTCCATATGATTGGCGTTGGGACTGCCGGGATTAAACTGCGTATGCAAATCCTGCGGCGGATAAGGCCCTACATTCGGAAACTGTCCGGGTGATACGCTAAAAAAATAGCCACCGGTTGCTTTGAGATACCATTTGGAATGGGCGGAGGAATTGTCCTGGGCTTGGGTTACGAGGGTTACAGCGGTTAACAACACGACTGTCCCGAATTGGAATAGCGTTTTCATAAACATAGTTTTGGTGTTATTCTATTGGAAGTTAATTAATTATTACCAAATAAATATCACCAAAACCAATTAATTAAAATGCTTCTGCCAGTGACAGGTACAGCCCTTTCTGCCTGGCTTCGCCTGTATGTTTTTCTCCTACGGCATAGTCTATACGAATAGTAAGACGGGAATTTTCATCATAGAAGTAGCGGATACCTGCTCCGTAACTGGGTTTGAAGCCAGCCAGGCTAAAATCGTGATTGGAAAATACACTGCCTGTTCCAGCGAAGGCGGCCAGTGCAAATTTCGGCTTAATATCTACGAACCAGATATGGATACGCATTTTCGGATCGATGAGGTACCGGTACTCAGCTTGTCCAGCCAGGTAATTCTGGTCACGGTACCTGCCGGTATAGTAACCACGCATAATATTGTCATTACCCATTTCAGGCAGCAGGTAAAAAGGTAGTTGTTTTCCCTGTAAGCTCTGGAAGAGGCCATTGAAGCCGATGGTACTTTTGGGAGAGATGGGAACAAAATGTGATCCCTGCGCTTCCAGTTTAAACAGCGGATGCTTACTGAGGAATGAGGGTGCATACGCCACATTCAGCTTGAGCCACCAACCGTGACGGGTATAGTTTTCTTTGTCGCGGTTATCGAAGATCCCGGTGAGCCCGAGGAAGGTCACATAGCCTCCGTCTTTGTCGACCAGGGGCATGGTGTTATAAATCCCTTTATTGTCGCTGCTGCTGTAAGTATCGTGCTGATAAAGTATGGATGCACCGGCATAAAAATGGCCGGATACCCGGCGTTCGCCTTCCAGCTGTACTTTATAGCGGATATTATCTACGAGAGATCTGGTATCATGACGTGTTGTGTCTCCTATACCGAAGAAATACAGCGGGTAGTTCTGGTAACGGAGGTTTCCTTTAAAATGCCAGGTATTGGCGCGTGTCCAGATATTGGCCTTCAGGTCTATTTTAAACTGCTTTTCCGTGGTGATAGCGGGAATCAGGTTGAGCGTGGAGTTGCGGGTAGTATGATCAGGGTTCTTGTTGTCGGTATAAAAAGAGTACAACATAGCCGCCCCTATTTCCAGTCCTTTTTCCTGGGAATATCCTAATACCGGTAATGGAAAAAAACTACGTTTGCGCATGCCAACACTATCGTATAGTCCTTGCTGTTGGGAGGAGGTTTTCTTTGAAACGCTGTCCTGTTGTGCCATGGCGCCGGTCGCTGATAATACTAGTAAAGCCGAGATATGGAGGTTTTTACGCATAGGCTGCAAATGTAAGGATTTACATTTACAGCCACGTTTTCCGTTTATGATCAGGGCCGGTCAGAATGTCCCAAACTTTTCTCCGGGTTTACCCGGTCCCTGACCAGTTGTTTCAGGTGTTTGATTTCCGGGAAATGACCGGCGTCTTTGCGGTCAAATATTTTTTCCTCGCCCAGGAAAATGATATAGGAGCCTCCAATTTCGCTGGGACGCAGGGTAACCCCACCCAGGTCGTCGGTAAAAGTGGTGAGCAGCTCCTGGGCCAGGTAAGCTGCTCTCAGCAGCCAGCCGCATTTAGGGCAATATTCTATCGTAATAACAGGTTTCATATATTGTCTGCTTTAATATTTGTGCAATGGCCGCATGACAAAATCAATGTGCTCCGGCGGCAGTGAAAATTCAGCGAAAGATACAATCCTATTTGGTTTATAGGCATAATAACACGAAATACCTGTCTGTCACATGAATATTTTATATCAACTTCCTTTGAATCGTGGCACATTATCTTTAATTTTAACCTATATTAATTGTGGACCGCCCCGAATCGCTCCACCCTAGTCACTGCCAACATTTATATATTATGCTGCCGGCCAGTCCTTTGAAAAAATGTGCTTTAATCCCCCTTTTCATGTTCTTGCTGTCGCCTGCGGTTACAGCTCAGCAAAGTATTAACGATAGTCTGCAAACAGCCCTACGCCTGCATCCCAAGAACGATACTATTAAAATAAACTTGCTCAATCAGCTGGCCAGGAATTATTTCACACAAAATGCCGCCATGGCAGAGCAATATGCAGCATCAGCCTTGCAATTGAGCGACAGCCTCCATTTTACAAAAGGAAAAATATGGGCGCTGCGTAACCAGGCCCTGGTTGAAAATACCCGGGGTAACCTGGATCATCAAATGCAGCTGACCCTCAACGCGTTAAAACTGGCCGAACAGGACAACGACTCCTACACCCTGGGAGTCCTGAACAACGATGTAGGGAATATTTTCATCGAGCTAAACAGCCCCCGGGATGCCCTCGCCTATCTTAAAAAGTCGATGGAGATCAAGGAAAAGCACCGGGAAAAATCTGAAATCGGGAAAACACTGAACAATATCGGATCTGTCTACATCACCCTCCAACTGTATGATTCTGCCATGTACTACCTCGAAAAGGCAGAACAAATTAAAATAGCCCTGCATGACCAACGTGGCCTGGCCTTTACCTATGAAAATATGGGTATCGTTTCTATGTTACAGTCGCGTTACGACAAGGCCTTACACTACCATTTGCTGTCGGAAGCCTATTACCGGGAAGCAAACAACCTCCCGGGTGTAGTGAAAGCGAGTCTCAACCTAGCGGAAGTACAAACCATGCTGGGCGACCTGAAGGAAGCCGATAAAAACCTTGACAAAGCCCAGGCCCTGAATCAGCAGCTGGGCAATGTAAAAAACGAGATGATCTATTACAAGATCCGCTATGAGCTGGACTCTGCCCGGAAAGACTATGCTGCGGCGCTCCGGAGTTACAAGGAGTTCAGTACCCGTAATATCGACTTCTTTAATGCCGAAAAAGGACGACAGATTTCCCGTTCGCAAGAGAAGTATGAGTCGGAGAAGAAGCAACGGGAAAATATTATACTGAAGAAAGAACAACACATGCACCTGGCCACGATACAACAGCAACGGGTATTGGTGCTATCTGCCGCGGCCCTCTTTCTCGCCCTGCTATTGATTACCGTGATGGTATACCGCCTGTATAAACGCCAACAGGAACTTTACCTGGAGCTGAATAACAAGAACCGGGAAGTATCCATGCAAAACCGTATTATCCTGGAGCAGAACAGCACCCTGGAAAACCTGAACCAGGTGAAGGATAAAATATTTTCTGTGATCTCCCACGACCTGCGCTCGCCGTTGGCCATCCTGGAAGGACTGTTATTCCTGCTGAAAGATGAAAAGATTGATGCCGGACAGTTCCGGATGTATACCGATGAACTCTGGAGAGATGTAAAAAATACGGCCTATATGATGGACAATATGTTGCAATGGGCCAGCAACCAAATGAAGGGCATCGGTGTAAAGGCCGATGACTTCGATGTAACCCTTTTGCTCAGCCGGGAATTTGAATTGCTGCAAACCCTCGCCAGACAAAAAGAAGTAAGATTATCGCAGGAACTGCACGAATGCATCATGGTATATGCCGATCCGGATATGATCAAACTGGTATTGCGCAACCTGATCAACAACGCTATTAAATTTACGCCCAGTGGCGGCGAAGTCGTTATTACCGCGCGGCAGGATGGCGAATTTGCAGAGATCACTGTTAGGGATAACGGTACCGGTATCCCCGTAGAAAGCCAGCACCGCATCTTTTCCAACATCTACTACTCTACCACCGGTACACAGAATGAAAAGGGATGTGGCCTTGGATTACACCTCTCCAAGGATTTTGTGGAGCGCAACCATGGACGGATCTGGTTTAACAGTATGCCCGGCACCGGTAGCAGCTTCAGTTTTACGATCCCGGTTTCGGAAGACCAGGATACTAACGCCCGTGGCTATACGGTAGTGGTACAGGACCACCCGGTTACCGGCGTAAAAGTATTGAGAAGGTAATCACAACAGCTCAATGGCGGTGGTATGCTTGATTTCAGTCATCACAAATGAACTATGTACCTGCCCTATATTTTCAATCGCCGCCAGTTTATTAGTCAGGAAATGCTGGTAACGCCGCATATCATCTACCACTACCTTCAGCAGATAGTCATAAGTACCGGCCACATGATAGCATTCCATCACTTCCGTCATACCCGCGATGGCCGCTTCAAACTTCTTAATCAATGGTTGTGAATGCAGCTGCAAGGATACATTACAGAAAGCCATCAGTGTTTTACCCACTTTATCTCCTTCCAGCAGGGTAACGTAACTTTTAATCACCCCGCTCTTCTCTATTTTTTTCAGCCGCTCATAAGTAGGTGTAACAGATAGTCCTATACGATGAGCAATTTCCTTAGTATTTAACCGGGCATCCTGTTGCAGTAACTGTAATATGCGCCGGTCCGTTTTATCCAGTGTGTCCATGGCAGTTATTTTTTTCTGTAAGACGGTACCGGAAGGCACCAGGACGGTTATTTAAATCTATCCATAGGCCAAAAATAGTATATATTTTCTGTTATATCATATACTATAGTTTAATTAAGTTACACTGGCTTACTTTTACAGCATCATACACCTGTAACCAATGATTATGAAAAAGAACCGGCTGGCTGCTCCTGATGCAGCAGCGCTACAGCAACTCCTGGCGCAGGTAGCATCCTGCACCAAAGATTTCCTCGGGTATCCCGTGTCTAAAGATTTTGATTACAGTCCACTATTACCTTTCCTGCAATACCCTTTGAATAACCTGGGCGATCCGTTTGTGCCTTCTACCTACGGTGTGGGATCCAGGGAGATGGAAAAAGAAGTGGTATCGTTCTTTGCGAACCTGTTTCGCGCACCGGAAAATGACTGGTGGGGATATGTGACCAATGGTGGTTCGGAAGGTAATTTATATGGCTTATACCTCGCGAGGGAGCTGTATCCCAAGGGAATGGTATATTATTCGGATGCCACGCATTACAGTGTACAAAAAAATCTGCACCTGTTGAACATGCCCGGGATTATCATACGTACCCTGCCCAATGGAGAAATTGATTACGATGACCTGGAGCATACGATCAGCATAAACCGGCATTTACCGGTGATCATGCTGGCCAATATTGGTACCACGATGACAGAAGCGCGGGACGATGTAAAACGTATTAAAGATATCCTGAGAAAGCTGGCCATCCGACATCATTATATCCATGCCGATGGCGCGTTGTCGGGCAGTTATAGTGCCTTCCTGGCGCCGCGGCCGGCCTTTGACTTTGCAGATGGCGCCGACAGCATCGCCATCAGCGGGCATAAATTTATTGGTTCTCCCATTCCGTGCGGCGTGGTGGTGGCCAAAAAATCGAACCGCGACCGGATTGCGCGTTCAGTGGCTTATATCGGCAGTATGGATACCACCATTACCGGATCGAGAAACGGGCATAGCCCCCTGTTTTTATGGTATGCGATTAAATCCCTGGGGATAGCGGGTTTAGAAGAAAGGGCCCGGCATAGTTTGGCGGTGGCGGCCTACGCAGTAGAACGGCTAAACGAAAACGGGATTGCGGCCTGGCGCAACCGGGATGCCATTACGGTGGTATTTCCCGACCCGCCGGCAGCGGTACGCCAACGGTGGCAGCTGGCGTCTGAAAATGGCTGGTCGCACCTGGTATGTATGCCCAATGTAAGCCGGCAGCAGGTAGATGCATTCATTGACGCGCTCACGCCGGCGCTGGCAGCCGTCTAGTCGACGCCTTCAGCAATCGCCATGATCTCTGTGTTGAGCGCCCGGCGAATCTGGCGCTCTATTTCCTTGTTGGCCAGCGGCATGAGCAGTTGCACTTTAAACTGAACAAAATCCTTTTTGATTTCGATGGTTTTCAGGGCAAAGCTGTCCGGCGTAAAATTAGCGGAATAGGGTTCTACCGCCCGTCGGAGGCGCTCCTCCAATCCCCGGATGGTAAAAGGATGCTTGTGATCCAGTTCAAATTCCAATGTCAGCTTTTTGATATTTTGTTTGGACTGGTTCACCACGATGGTAGTAAACACAACGGAGTTGGGAATGATTACAATATCATCGTCTTCATTTTGCAATACCACGTTAATGAGGGTAATATCCTGTATTTTTCCTTTATAGTCGCCAATGCGTACATGATCTCCCAATGATAACTGATCGGAAAACATGATGATCAGTCCATTGATCATATTGGTAATATAATCTTTCGTTAGTAGCGCAATGGCTGCAGCCACGATGGTAATACTGGTCACTAATCTCAGCAGATCGACACCAAAAAAGAGCATGATGGCCAGTCCCAGGAAAAAAGTATTCAAGACAGAGGTAATCCTGTTAATACCTAACACAAAGTTGTCTTTTTCCAGTGGTTTGCTGCGGTTACGGCGAGTATACCAGGAAATAACCAGCAGCCAGGCCAGTGAAATAACGAGGTTAGCACCTAGGAAAAAAGACAGGACATTTGCCAGTTTAGAGAGCCATGGTAAATAATTAAAAAAGGCAGGATGTTCAATATTCGCATAAACAATACAGAGATATACCACCAGTTTAGCCAGGAAGATAACCCGCTCCCGGCGGTTGGTATTCTTATAGGTTTTATCGGTTACCATCATAGTTGTACACAGTCGCTTTAATTGTGCGAAGGTACAACGGCGAATTGGTTTGTGAGGCAATCCTGTTTATTTCATTTTATCGAGGATATCTTCCCAGATGATGCGGGCAATCTGTTCTGATTCCACGGTGCGGATGCTTCCTTCCAGTGTGTCTGTGTGATCGGCGGTAAAGGTATTAGTATGAGGTTCAAATTCTTCCAGTACATGTTCACTCACGTCGGGTACAACCTGGAAGGCGGTTTCCAAGGCGCCTCTATCGATGGTTATCACCAATCCATAGGGCTTACCTTTGATGATCACAGTGATGCTGTGCTTTTCCATACAAAAAAGGCCGCAAGGTATATACCATAAATAAAGGCCAGTGCTATCTATTCACCGGCCTTTGCACGTATATTGAAAGGACTACAAGTAATCATGGTCAGGCCATGGCTGTCGTTTTTTTACGCGCTGCTGACTTTTTCTTTGGCGCTGCTTTCCTGGCAGTTGCCTTTTTGGCGGTGGTGCGTTTTGTGGCAGTTTTTCGGGTGCCTGCTTTTGCGGTAGATTTTTTAGCAGGAGCTTTCTTAACTGCAGTCTTTTTAGCAGTACTGCTCTTGGCCGTTGTTTTCTTTGCAGTAGTTTTCTTAGCCGTCGTTTTCTTCGTAGCACGTTTTGCCGGCGCCGCTTTCTTCGCGGTGGCTTTCCTGCCGGTTGGCTTGTCAGGAACCTTGGCTCCTTCTTCCCTGGCTTCAGATAGGCCTATGGCGATGGCTTGCTTAGGATTCGTAACCTTTTTACCGCTCCTTCCACTTTTTAGCTTACCCTCATGCATTTCATGCATACTTTTCTCCACTTTACTCTGGGATTTTTTTGAATACTTTGCCATGTCAAAAAAATTTAGATGGGTTAAGAAAAGAAATAACGCAATGTTAAAAACAAATTATAAGCCATGGAAAATGAGTGTTTTCCGTAGGAAAAAGCGTAGAAATGGGCCTTAACTGTGTTAAAAATTCTATGGATTGTGGAATGTATTGCCCCATATTGCCGGGGCGATATTACCCGATAAGAGGGCTGGTATAGCAATATGAGTGGTGGCACATATCTTGATCGACTTCCAGGGAATATTTAACTACTATCACTATAAAAAACTTCAGGATTATGGAAGACATCAGATTTCAACATGCCACGCCAGTAACTCATTTACAGGAGTCGAATCCCGAACAGAAAACCAAACACAGTAAACGCGGATTCGCTTCTATGGACCCTGAGCAGCAACGTGCCATATCAAGAGAAGGTGGAAGAGCAGCGCATCAACAAGGTGTTGCCCATAAATTCACTTCTGAAGAAGCACGTGCTGCGGGCAAAAAGGGCGGCGAAGCGGTAAGTAAAAACCGTGAACACATGGCTACTATCGGCCGGAAAGGCGGTACTAACCGAGGTAAAAAGAAAAACAGCGTTGAAAGTAATAACCAGCAATAACCCAGGCAATGGGTTATTGCTTTTTTGTGGAGAGGATACTGCCCCAGTCCTCTTCTTTTCAGCGGCTGTGGATATAAGGAGATCTTTCCTATATTTATTGCTTTTTATCATATGGAAGCAAAAAGACGCTGGCTCTATTTTCTGTTAATCGTAGCAAATATCCCCTTAGGCCTGGCCACCCGCTGGGCGCCTCAATATTTCCCTGATCTGATGAGAATTTATGGAGGGGATGTATTGTCTGCCACGTGTATTTTCTTTGCCATTCGTTTCCTGTATCCTGTTACCCCGCTTTGGAAAATCGGTATCAGCAACTACCTGGTTTGTTTCGCCATTGAGTTGCAGCAGCTATACCAGGCCGATTGGGCCGTACGGTTCCGGAATACCCCTGCCGGCATCCTGCTGGGACATGGCTTCCTGTGGAGCGATTGTGTATGCTATGCCGTAGGTACTCTCGTGGCGCTGGCGATTGCCTGGCTGCTTGAAAGAATAATTTAGTTATATTTAGCGAAACGCAATAATCGACTTCTTATGCTGATCCTGGCCAAAATCCTCATTGCCTTTGTGATGCTGGAACATCTGTTTATCCTGTGGTTTGAGATGTTTGCATGGACCACCCGTGGGCCCAAAATATTCAAACGCTTTCCCAAAGAACTTTTTCCGGCCACTAAATCACTGGCGGCCAACCAGGGCTTGTACAACGGGTTCCTGGCAGCCGGGCTGGCATGGACTTTTTTCATTGACGACCCGGTATGGTGGGCCCAGATAGCTATTTTCTTTTTAAGCTGCGTTAGTGTAGCCGGCATTTACGGGGCATTTACTGCCGACAAAAAGATTTTCTTTACCCAGGCATTGCCCGCCCTCGCCACTTTATTCATCATTTTGTTTATATGATACTGGTGTCTGATATCCGGATTGGTAACTACGTGGCCTGGTTTGACTACAATATGGAGGAAGAAGTCTTTATTGCAGAAGGTATCCTGGATGGTTTTGTGTATAACTCCCGGCTACCCCGCAGTAAACTACCTTTTGAAAAGGTGAATCCCGTGATATTGGATCTTTACCTGCTTACCCGCTTTGGTTTTATCAAAGGGGATCCGGAATATGGTGAAGATGTAAATGTATATTCCCTGAAATACAACCGGCTGGATAGCATGCATATCCGGTATGAAAACGGTATCTTCCAGCCCATGGCCGATGCGCCGGGAGGACTGGTACCCTATGGACGCCCGCTGGTACATGTACATCAGCTGCAGAATCTTTTTCACGCCCTTACCCGCGATGAATTAACCCTGTTTGAATAGCAGCCGCCGCCAACTTTATGAGTACGAAATTTGTTGACCTATGTGAGATTTCTTCATCTCTAAAAAAATGCTCTATGGGTACCACCGACACTTCTCTCATTCAAAGCGCTGCAGCCCTCGATACACTTTGTATTAATACCATCCGCTTCTTGTCTGTAGATGCCGTACAGAAGGCAGATAGCGGCCATCCGGGGCTACCCCTGGGCGCTGCTCCCATGGCATATGTACTGTGGACCCGCTTCCTGCGGCATAGTCCTGACGACCCGTTGTGGTTTAACCGCGACCGGTTCGTATTATCCGCTGGACATGGCTCGGCATTGTTGTACAGCCTGCTCCACCTTACCGGTTATGACTTGCCGATGGAGGAGCTGAAGCAGTTCCGGCAATGGGGCAGTAAAACGCCCGGACACCCCGAGCGGGGCCTTACACCCGGCGTAGAAGTAACTACAGGTCCGCTGGGGCAGGGTTTTGCCAACGGGGTGGGTATTGCCATGGCAGAAGCTTACCTCGGCGCGCGGTACAATAAACCGGGTAATGCTGTGGTGGATCATTACACCTACGCCCTGGTAAGCGATGGGGACCTGATGGAGGGCGTTGCTTCTGAAGCGGCGTCACTGGCAGGGCACCTGAGATTAGGCAAACTGATTTACCTATACGACGATAACCGTATTACCCTGGCTTCCGCTACACCGGTCACTTTTACAGAAAATCATGCCCAGCGTTTTGCTTCCTATGGCTGGCATGTACAGCAGGTGGCAGACGGCAACGACCTGGAAGCGATTGACCAGGCTATCCGGGCCGCGCAGGCGGAAACAGAGCGGCCATCTATTATCCTGGTACGCACGCATATCGGCTATGGCTCTCCCAATAAACAGGATACCTGTGCTGCGCATGGCAGTCCGCTAGGCGAAGACGAAGTAAAACGCACCAAGGAAAACCTGGGATGGCCGGTATCGCCCGATTTCCTAGTGCCTCCCGAGGCGCTCCAACATTTTCGTGTAGCCGTTGACGATGGTAAGCGATGGGCGGATAAATGGGAAGAACAGATGGCTGTTTATGCGCAGCAATATCCAGAGCTGGCACATGAATTACGGGAGCTGATACATGATGTACTGCCGAAAGACTGGGATAAGGATATCCAGCCATTTGCCGCCGACCCGAAGGGATTGGCTACCAGGGCAGCTTCGGGGAAAGTGATGCAGGCATTTTTCCATCATTTGCCCGGATTTATTGGCGGTTCGGCCGATCTGAATACGTCTACCAATACCGAATTAAAAGATGCCGGCAATTTTGAAAGTCCCCTGATGAAGGACGGTGATTTACAGGGCGCTGCCGGTGGTGAATGGAGTTATGCTGGCAGGAACATACAATACGGCGTGCGGGAACATGCCATGGGGGCTATTTCCAACGGTATGGCTGCGCATGGAGGCATTCTCCCCTACTGCGCCACCTTCCTTACTTTTTCCGACTATATGCGGCCTTCCATCCGCCTGGCTGCATTATCGGAGTTGAAAGTGGTGTATGTATTTACGCATGATAGCATTGCCATGGGGGAAGATGGTCCCACCCACCAGCCGGTGGAGTTACTGGCTGCGTTGCGCGCCATTCCTGACCTGGTAGTGATCAGGCCCGCCGATGCCAACGAAACGCTGAATGCCTGGCAAATGGCCATACAACTGCCACAACGGCCGGTGGCACTTATCCTGTCGCGACAGGCCGTACCTACCATAGATCGTAATAAATATGCGGCGGCCAACGGGCTTCGTTTTGGTGCTTATATACTGGCCGACGCCCCTGATGGTAAACCTGACCTGATTTTAATAGCAACCGGTGCAGAAGTGGGACTGGCATTGGCTGCACAAGAAAAGCTCCAGGCTTCCCATATTGGCGTACGTGTAGTATCTATGCCCAGTTGGGAATTATTTGAAGCGCAAACGCCCGCGTACCGCGACCAGGTGCTCCCTCCCGCTGTTACCGCCCGGGTATCCATAGAATCGGGTATTTCACAGGGATGGGAACGATATACCGGAACAGCGGGCATCCAGGTGGCGATGAACCGCTTCGGGGCTTCCGCACCCGGACCGGTGCTGTTGCGCGAGTTTGGCTTCACTGCCGACAACATTTGTGAACGCGCGCTGGCATTATTGAAAAAATAATCACCCTTCATGAAAAAACTGGTTGTATTTGACCTGGATGGTACATTGGCCGAAAGCAAGGGGGCTATTGATCCTGAAATGAGTACATTGCTTTACTCCCTATTGCAGGTGGCCAGGGTAGCCATTATATCTGGCGGCGCCTGGCCCCAGTTCCAAAAGCAGGTGCTGGCACACCTGCCGGATGATGAACGGCTGCAAAGGTTATCCATCTTACCTACCTGCGGTACTCAATTTTATGAATATAACCGGGGATGGAATAAGCGTTATTCAGAGGACTTCAGCGCCGAAGAAAAGGCAAAGATCATCCAGGCGTTGCAGGCCGTAGTGGCTACCCTGGGTTACCAACCGGCGCAGCATTGGGGAAAACCGATAGAAGACAGAGGCAGCCAGATTACCTTCTCTGCCCTGGGACAGGAAGCGCCTTTGGCAGAAAAGAAAAAGTGGGATCCTGATTTCGCCAAAAGACAACAGATGAAAACACTACTGGAAAAAATGATCCCCGAATTTTCCATCAACCTGGGAGGCACTACCTCCGTAGACATCACCAAACCGGGTATAGACAAGGCTTACGGCATTCATAAACTAAGAGATATCCTGATTATCGGATTACCGGAAATGTTGTTTGTAGGCGATGCCATTTTCCCTGGTGGCAATGATTACCCGGCAAAAGAAACCGGCGTAGATTGCATTAAAGTGCGCGATCCCGATGAAACAAAGCGGGTAATAGAAACGATCGTGGTTTGCTATGCTGTTTTATGAGACAGCAGTACCTGTAGTATTTCCTGCAAACTTACCGCTCCTACGGCGATTACGTCGTCGCCGGCACCGTAGTAGATATAGAGGGTATCGTTGATTAGTACGGTGCCGGTAGGAAAACAAACATTATCCACATCTCCCCTGGTTTCCCAAACCCGCTCAGGTACCAATATAGGATGTGGCAGGCGCGCCCGCACTATCTGCGGATTATCCAGGTCCAGGAGGGCGGCGCATCCCACGTAGATAAAGCCTTTTGTGGTTTGCCGCACTCCATGATAAATCAGCAGCCATCCTTCCGGCGTTTCTACTGGTGGGCACCCTCCGCCTACGTAGCTGCTTTCATAGGCATATTTAGGCGTTAGCAGTAAGTGCTCATGGAAATGCAGGAAATAATTTTTCCAGAAGTCCGGGGTTAATTCGGAAATCTCGTTGACGGCTACTACTTGTATATCGGGCTTGATGCGATGCAGGAAATGCAGTTTACCTTTTATTCTTCTTGGGAAAAAGATAACATCTTTATCCCACAAACGGGCGCTATTGCTGTTGAATAAACTATACTTTTCATTGAGCGGCGCATGCGTGGAAGCAAGTTGCAGGAACGTTTTTAGCTCCATTTGCGCTACGATGAGTCCTTCCTTTTTAAACTGCCTGCCATCTTTGGAGGTAGCCAAAGCGCCACAGGCATTAACGCCATCGTAGGCAGTATAGGTAAGGTAGTACAGGTCATCGATTTTCACCACCCGCGGGTCCTCCATCCCTTTGGCTTCATAGGTATGCTCAGGAAAGAGAATGGGCGAAGTAAGCCGTTCGGCTACCGTGAGCGGATCGCTCAGGGCGCAAAAGCCAATGGAAGAATGGTTGCCTCGCCGGACCGCCCGGTAATAAAACAGGATTTGGTTTCCATCTTTGATCGTGGCGGGATTTAGTACACCTTCGTTTTCGAAAGCCATGGCAGTTTGTCTTAAGATGACTCCCTCTTTTTTGATCCGTATCATGCCTGCAAGGTTTGTTATTAAGATATTCATCTAACAAAAACAGGCTCATAATGTTTTTTAGGAAGCGTAGATAATTGAATGAGTAATCAAAAGCATATTATTAATTAATATTTTATTAATCAATAATAATCAATCAATAGCACTTATGGAAGTGCGAAGCAGGCACATAAAAAAAGGACGAACCGATTTAACTCGTGTTCGTCCTTTTGTTGGTGACTCCGTCTGGATTCAAACCAGAAACCTTTTGATTCGTAGTCAAATGCTCTATTCAGTTGAGCTACGGAGCCGTTCCCTATTGGGACAGCGAAGATACGCCATTATTTTATTTCTAACAAATTATTTTTCAATAATTTATACCTGACAGCTTTTCTTCAGATATTTTATTTTGATAGAAAATGCTGCAACCGGTGTTGCAGCATTTTCATTTTTTGTGACCTCATCTGGATTCAAACCAGAAACCTTTTGATTCGTAGTCAAATGCTCTATTCAGTTGAGCTATGAAGCCATTCCCGTTTTGGGATTGCAAATGTATAATTTGTTTTTTATTTATCAAAAAAAATATCATCTTTTTTTATGACACTATCGTTAACGGCTATACGGATACGCTGCCCCGGTAAGGGGGACAGCGTATCATGGTTGGTTGTTTATGCTACAGTAGCACATGCTTCTTTTCTCTGGTAGAGCATTTCCTTTTCGCCATAGAGGCGTTCGGCGATAATGCCTTTTTCCCGGCTCAATGCAATGAGTTGATCCGATTGTATAATGGGATTGGAGGCAGCGGTATACTTGATACTACTGATAAACTCCAGCCATGGCTCCATTCCCATCGCATATATGTATACTTCCCGGGGGTGAAAAATATCGACCAATGCCATTCCTTTCTCACAATCGGATCCTGCCAGGCGGCGACTATGATCAAACTCCCGGCTTATTTTCTTCGTCATCAGCGGGCCATAGAGCCAGGTAAGCGGCGCTCCATCGCATTCCATCCCCAGAAACATGACATCTACGTCGCCGATAGCGCGTTGAATGTGCTGGTAGAGGGCCGACTCAATAATCCTGGAATCGGCCAGGAACAAAAGTTTGAAAGCGCCTATTTTAACCAGGTAGCACGACTTGGTGAGAATATTCAGGTCGCTGTGCTCACCCGTGAATGGCAGGCCGGTGATCGTAGCGTCTGCGAAGGGGATCGTTTCCATTTCGTCGATCGCCACTACCTGCCGGAAGCCGGCATACTGGAACATGAGCCGCAGGTCCGGGTCTTCGAGGCTACCGCTATTGGTACGGGGCACAATCAGGTGTTTTATTTTATGCCGCAACGGTAAGAGTGTTTCAAATAAAATATGATCCTGGTGATTGTGGGTAATCAGTACATAGTCGATAACATCGGGCAGATCTACATCAGAAAAATGTTCCACATCGGAATGATAGCCATAGTAACTGATGAGCGGGTCTACCAGGATGCTGACATCTTTCGTTTCCACCAATATGCAGGCATGACCGAAGTAACGCATGCGGATTTTGTCGCCGATATAACGCTGATAAGGCGGCGGGGCTTCTGTTGTAAAGAAGGTATTAAACAGGCCCTCCTGTTGTTCAGTTATGCCCAGCAAGGCTTTGATCTCAGCCGGATCGCGGGGCTCCCGCTTCATGCGTGACAGTGCATCGATCCCGGGATGATCGAATGAAAGCGGCAACTGCAGCACATGATCTTCCTCCAACCGGGGAGTACTCAGGCAAAACGGGCGGTGATCGTTGTCGGTAATCCACAGCGCGATGCTTTGTCCTTTGCGATTATAGTATTCGCTATTATACAACAATGATTCAAAAAAACGGAAGTCCGCATTATTATTACGATCGTAAAAAAGTTCCACATATCCTTTGAGCAGGTCGGGTACCTGTTGGTATAATGGCTCCAGTCCGGCGCCTATGGCGGTTGTAGCCAGGAGTGTGTCCAGTTCTTTTACGGCGGTGGCAAACCGGATCATATGGTCCTGTTCTGTGCAGGTATGTTCATACAAACGCCTGACTTCTTCCAGGCGGTCGACTGCTACATCCATGAAAGGTCCTCCTTTCATTTTGGGATTGCGTACTGCTTCCGCATGAATGGCCGGCGCTTTCAGGTAGGATTCCATTATTGTCAGATGCCGGCCGGCGATATTCATTGCCGCCGTGGCCGGAGATAACAGGTGGCTCCAGGCATACCATCTATCTACCAATGGTTCTATGACCACATTGGGCTTAAGGTATAATTTTTTCCCAGTCATACTTCAGGTGTTTTTGTATAGAAGGATATTTTATTTTCGGTGGGCGGGTAAAAATTTCTCTGCTAGCAGCATCGAATATGTGTTTGATTTTTTATTCAACTATCCTTATATTGCATTATACAATAGCTTAATGCTACCGTATGCGAAACAGAAATTATTTTTTCCCTTAAAAAATCATCGTTATGGTTATCCCATAAAAGACTATCCGTGACTTGATTGCTGTTTATATTTCTAAATCGGAGAGATACTACCCTATAATTCAGTTATGTGTGTTAACAACTGTCATCCAGGAGATTCAAGCATCACGTGATCCCTGTCTATGCCAGACCAAAATAATAGGCGAAATTCACTGCCCTTACAGCATTAAACGATAGTAGTCAGATGTTATGATGTTTTCAAAAATAATGTGATACCCTTTTACATCTGTCGGATTAACCACCCGGCGGGCATTTGTTAATTAATATGATAGCTGAACGCCCAATCCAATCCATTGACGTAAATGATAACGCCATGCAAACAGCTCCAGGTGACATCCTTTTATGTATTGTAGATGAGCACAAAATTATCCGGAACGCTCTTGCCAGCTTATTTTCGAAGCATCATCACATACGGGAACTGATAGAAATGGAAACCGAACACGAGCTAATGGAGCAGCTATATAAGGGCAAACAAATGAATGTAATTCTCTTTCACTGGTCCAAACCCGATAAAGAAAAGAAAGCCTGTTTACGCACTATACATCAGCAATATCCTTTTATCCGCGTACTGGCGATGTCGCAACACTTTACCCCCGAAGTCATCAATTCTCTGCTCGACCTGGGCGTATGTGGTTTTTTCACCAAAAATACCGACAGCACCGAATTGCTTGAGGCGATCAGCCAGGTGGCTGTTCGTGGGCTGTACCACAACAAACTCGTAGCAGATGCACTTTACTGGCGTGCGGCCCAAATAGCCCATCATGGCCCGGAAACGGGTAAAACCCCTCCCCTTACTCCCAACCAGGAAAAGGTGCTCCACTTACTGTGGCAGGAAAAAAGCACCCAGGAAATCGCGGCGGAGATATTTGTCAGTATCAGTGCGGTGGAAAAGATAAAGCAACAGCTGAAAGAGATGACAGGCGCCAAAAATACGATCGGCCTGATTAAGTATGCCCTCAAAAACAGTATTATCTGATCATTCCTATTGCCGCTTTATTTTCATTCTTTGCCTGGCTTCCTCCAGGATCGCTTTCCTGTCCATTTTTTTGTCGTCTGCTGCCCCGGCTTGTCCCTCGCGGATATAGCGGCCCAGCGCTTTCACATTGGGGTAACGATAAAATACTGTTTCATCCAGCACGATATTGCAATCCATTTCCAACATGCCCCTGATTGTTTTTATTGTGAGCGATGTACAGCCCAGATCGAAGAAATTGTCTTTTATATTCAGCGTTCCTTCCAGCTGCAATGCTTTTGCGCATACTTTAGCGAGTGTTTGTTCTATTGCTGTAGCCGGCACTCCTTCACCGGCGGGTTCCAGGTCGCTGAGCGCTTCGGCCAGCCTGGTCAGCGATTCCTGGTATAAGCCCGCCAGGTAGTCTTCCCGGAGCTTGAACCGCTGTACTTTGCCGCTGGTTGTTTTCGGAATTTGTTTTACCGGTATCACCCGGCTTACCTTCACTCCTGTCCTGGTACTGATGTGGCGCCTCAGTGAGTTCATCAATGCAATAAAAGGCTGCATTTTTCCTTCGTAGGCCACGAAGAAAAAGACTTCATCGGTATGTAATACATTGTTGTGAATGCCGCAGGCCACTGCTGCGCGGTCTTTCGTCCATTCCAGTTCTGCCGCCACCATATCGAGGTCGTTGGGATAGAAATTCTGTCCCTGTATAATAATCATTTCCTTATGACGGCCGGTGATAGTCAGTCTGCCTTCCTGCATAAAGCCCAGATCGCCGGTATTGAGCCAGCCATCTTCCTGCGCTATCTGGTGGCGGCTTTCAGGCAGGTTATAGTATCCGCCGGTTACTGCCACACCTTTTATTTTTATCAATCCAACGGTATTATCGGGAAGTACAGCGCCTTCCGTGTTCATGATGCTTACCGCCGTTGTAGTAGCGCAGGCGCCCAGGTCTACGAATGATACGGACTGCGCATCATTGTCGGTGGCATATACTACGGTGTCGCCTATATTAAGCTGGTCCCTCAACAGCCGGTGCACTTGTATAGGCCCTTGTGAAGCCTGTGCAGCTACCCCCAGGGTAGCCTCTGCCAATCCATAGGCTGGTCGTATTACATGAGGAGGTAATCCTGCCGGCGCGAGCGTTGCCTGAAAGCGCTGACAAACTTCTATAGAAATGGGTTCTGCGCTATTCAGCAATATCCGCACACTTTGCAGGGCATCGGGAGAAAGCCCCGCCGGCAGCTCCGTTTCCGCTACATATCTATAGCCGAAGTTAGGGGAGCCACTAACGGTTACCCGGTGCCTGGCCATGCTTTCCACCCAGAGCGCAGGATAGGTAAGGAAAAGTATAGGCGGAATCAGGTAGTGTGATGCATGCAGGTAAAGCGGCAGCATGTGGAAAAAGAGCATTCCCATGTCGTGGGTCAGCGGCATCCATCCCATAAAGCGGTCTTCCTTCCTGAGTCCGAAGCAACGGGCCATATCCACCAGGTTTTGCAGGATGCCTTCATGGGTGTTCATGACGCCCTTGGGAACACCGGTAGAACCGGAAGAGAACTGTAAGAACGCAATTTGTTCCGGCGGTACAGACACCGGTGCGGCTGTTGGTCCGGAAATGTCTGTTGGCTTCAACACCAGTATCCGCTCTTTTACCAGGTGACCGGCCGCCACTTGCTCCATGCGGGCGGCGTAATCCGAAAAATCGGTGGCCAGGTAAGGATGTGAGAGCGACTTCCAGATGTTGGCAATCTTCATCGCCACCGTTTCTCCCACGCCGAAGGTAACGGGCACCGGGATGATGCCGCCTATTACACAAGCCCAGAAGATCTTTATAAAGTAAATATCTGACTGAAACTGCAGCATCAACTCATTACCAGGTTGCAAGCCGGCCTGTTGCAAACGCCATAAGAGGCAGCGGGCATCCTGGTATAATTGGCGGTAGGAAAGCTGTTCCTCTTCTCCTTTGCCGGCTATCAGGGTGAGCTGCCGGTCTGTTGCGGCGGCAGCCATGAGCATGTCGATAAGATTTTTCACGAATAGTGTAGCTTAAGCGGTTAATACATCGAAAAATATCTCCTGTACCTGTATTTCGTTTTCAGGCACCGGGCAAGCGGTGGCCAGGTGGCAAACGACCTCGTTGCCCAGGTTCAATTCCGACAGGTACCATTTTTCCTCTTCTATGATGGCACTGTTGTTATGAACACCAATAGCATTCATCGGTAAATGCAATCCTTTACCGTTGGCCTTTAGCAGGGCTTCTTTACGGGTCCAGTGATAAAAAAAAGACCGGTATATGTCGGGAGCCGCCTGTATTTCCTGCCATTCCGTTTCCTGCATCTGGGGCGCCAGGTACGATAACTCCACCGGCTGCACTACTTCTACGTCTACGCCTATACGCCCATTGGTACTCACAGCGCATATCACTATGTTTCCGGAATGGGAGATGTTAAAATCGACCGGAACATTTTCTAAGAAAGGCTTTCGGAAACGGCTATACGTTAACTGCGCCAGTATATCCGTTGCCGCAGGGTAAATTTTCATTAGCTCCCGGCGCAACAGGATTTTCCCCAGCATACCTGCCTGGGCATCCTGCCAGCGATGAAACTTCCCTATCTTTTCCTGCTCGCCTGCCGGCAACAACGACATTCCTTTGCTGAAAAGGTCTGCCGGCATTGGCGTCTGGCGGTCGAAATACAGGTAGCTGACAGATAGCATGCGTTACATTACTTTATCATTCAGGCATACCAGCTGTCCCATCTCCATTTTGAAGATGCTGTCTGCCACATTGAAATACCGGTCATCGTGTGTAATCACGATCACGATTTTCTGTTGCTGCTTCATTCTTGGCAGCAGTTCGAGGTAAAAGAATTCCTTGAATTCAGGATCCTGGTCGGCCGCACATTCATCAAAGAGGAAGATGGGACGGTTTTCCAGCCAGCATTGCAGGAGTGCCAGGCGTTTGGTTTGACCGCGGGATAAATTGAGGGTGCTGAAAGTATTATTATCTACCGTTACCTTGCCATTGAGCCGGAAAAGACTAATCAGCGCTTCTGTATTTTTTTTGCTGACACCTGTTTCGGTATATACTTTCCTGAATAAATAGAAATCACTGAATATTACAGAGAAATATTCTCCCAGCTCCCGGCCCGGAACCACCTTATCATTAATTTTCACTTTCCCCCTGCCTGGCACATACAGGCCAGCTAACAATTTGGCGAGCGTTGTTTTGCCGCTGCCATTGCCGCCAACTACGAACGTAATTTCGCCTTTCCGGGCTTCAAAATTAAGCGGGCCTACAAAATATTTTTCGTCCGGCGCCTGTTCGCTGCTATATTCAAACAATACTTCTTCTGCCGTAATGCTATCCACCTCCCGGTTGCTGTATTTTTCGATGACAAAGCTATCCTGTTCTATCAACTGCCGAATGGCTTCTTCGCTGTTGATGCTATTGGCGCCCATGAATTGTTGTATTCTTTTCCAGGCTACCTTGATACCTACTACTTCAGGCACTGACTTAACAATCATATTCAGTGGCCCCCATAAGAAAAGGGCGCCCATGATATAAGCTGTTACCACCTTCATATCGAGATGAAAGATAGCCGGCAGCAGGAAACAAGAGATGCCGATGCTGAGAATAAAAGCCATATCCGACACCATGGTGCGGTTGATATATTTTTTATATGCCTGATGGATCACCTCATTATAGTTAGTGCAGCTGGCATCCAGTTCCTGCCGGTAATCCCGCCTTTTGACCTGGTGCATGATCAGCTCGCGGAATCCATTGGAGAGGCCGAGCAGCTGGTCCATATATACTTCCCTGAGTTCAGATGCCCGGTGAAAATGTTTCGCTGTTTTAATGCCCATGCTGTAGTGGATAGACAGAATAACCGCCAATACTACAAAGAGCAGTAATACTGCCCAGGGATTAATAGTAAGCAGGTAGATGAGTACCAGTATGACGGTAATTCCCGCAGTATACAGGTTCACCGCGTTGTTACAAAAAACGGTGATCCGTTCAATGTCTTCGTTCAATACGGCGAACAGGCTGCCCTTCCGTATTTTTTCAAAATCACGGAAAGACGTATTGAATACTTTGCTGATGATAAGTTTATTGAGATCGAGGATCACGGTTTTGGAGATATCCAGCACCTGTTCCTTAATGATTTTGTTGGTAGCAACGTACAGGTACACACACAGGATAAAATAAAATACGAGGTAATAAAGTTTATCACCATTGCTATTGAGGTAGGTAGTGATAATGAAGATAATGCCGGCATTGGCCATGCTGGGCAGCAGGCTGATAAAAACCAGTTTGGCGCCGGGGTTATAGTATTTATTGCGATGAGGGAAAAAGTGTCCAATAAAAAATACCAGGTAGCTGAATATCAATGAGCCGGCTGCCCACAACTCAAGTGGAACAGTCGCTTCATTAGGTACCATGGGGGTCATCACCTGTGGTAGCAGGTAAATGCCTACCAGCAGGGGCAGCAGAAAAAGCAGTCCTGCCAGGAAAGTACCTGGCCAGCGAAAGTTTTTGAAGCTGCGTTGTTGCCGGATCACTCCTGCCACAATAAACCCCAGGTAGGCCACGGCTGCCGTGGTCAGGAAAATGGTGATGCCTGTCAAGATCAATGATGCTTTATTCATGTGGATGGTATGTAATATTTTTTCAATGCAAATCCGGCGATAATTCCTTCCATTACCTGTGAGGTGCCTTCAATGATTTCAAGGATTTTGGCTTCCCTGAAGAGTCTTTCTACGGGATACACATTATAGCAGCCGTTGCCACCAAACACTTGCACAGCATCGGTAGCAATTTCCATGGCGGTTTTGGAGGTATAATATTTGGCGATGATGGTTTCCATCGCAGCATCCGGATCCCGTTGCTGACGTGCCAAACCGGCCTTTCCACAAAGGGTTCTGCCGGCATGTACTTTTACGGTAGCTGCGGCAATCAATTGCTGAACAGCTCCCAGCTGGCCAAGCTTCAGACCAAACTGGGACCGGGTTCTGGCATAGCTGACCATATTATCCAATGCTTCCTGTGCGATGGCTTGTCCCGCCCAGGCAATGCTATAGCGGCCATAATCCATGGCTGCATTTACAATATGTGTAAACCCATTTCCTTCCTTGCCTAAAATATGTTCCGGTGTAACCCGTGTATCCGTAAAGGTTATTTCTGCCACATGGCCGCCCCTGTTGCCCAACAATCCGGTCATGGGCACGGTGGTTACCGTGTGATCCCGTTCTGTAATAAAGGCGGTGATACGGCCGTTACAGGTAGCCAGTACGATAAAGAAATCGGCGATACCACCTAATGATATCCATTTCTTTTTTCCCCGGATCAGGTAGTCGCTGCCCGATTTGCGGTAGCTGGTTTGAATGCCTGCAGCATCGCTGCCATGCTCTGGTTCCGTAAGTGCAAAGGCGCCTATTTTCTCGCCGGAGGCGATCAGGGGCAACCAATGGGCCTTCTGCTCTTCTGTGCCAAAACGCAAAATGGTTTCGCCTACCAGCGAAGTATGTACGGTGAGCACCGACCGGCTAGCGCAACAGGCTTTTCCTATCAGCTCTGTCACCTGGCCATAGGCCAGGCAGTCCAGTCCCAGGCCGCCGTATGCCGGTGGCAACACAGCACCCAGTAATCCTATTTCCCCCATGCGTGTAATGAGGCGCCGGGGAATACCGGATGTTTCTTCGAAGTGGGTAGCGAAAGGCCGGATCTCTTCTGCAGCAAAGCGGGCTACTTCCGCTTCCAGCGTAAGGGTAACGTTACCTGGCATGGAGCAGTAGCAGTTTACGGGTGACCAGTTGCTCCATATTACTGACAGAGCTGAAGTTGGCGATATCTATCTCACTGTTATCAATAGTGATATTGAATTCCTGCTCGGCAAAATTGAGCAGCTGCATGGCAAACAACGAGTTAACAAAGCCCTTTTCGAAGATATTGTCTGTATCTGCGAGTACAATATCATCGTCCCATACCGACATATTCTTTACGATAAAGGCCCTGATTTTATCTTTTACTTCCATGGTGCAATCGTTTAGTATTGAGTAAGAATTTTAATGTAGGCGGGGTTTTGGCGGATATTTTCGAGGGAGTGTGACAGCAGGGAGCAATCTCCCCGCTGTTGTCCCGTTTCTGTAAATCCGCCCATTTTAAAGGCCATATACATCATCCGGTTACGCCCTGTATCGCGGAATCCGGCGGTCATGGTTTTACCGCAGGAGCGTGCCTGTTCCAATATGTAATTCAGCATCACCGTGCCGATTCCCCTGGACATCACCCGGCAGGAATATAGCATCATTTCGAGGTGCCAGTTGTGTTCGGAGATATGCAGCAGGACCAGTCCTATTTTACCGTAGGAACCGTATTTATCTTTGAATTCGCATACCCAGAGCAGGTGATCGGGGGAAGTTAGTATCTGTTCCAATTCCGTGTAGCTGTACGTTTTCCCGGTGGCGTTGAGCTGGTTGGTACGCAGCGTTAATTCTTCTGCACGGGCCAGGTCATGTACTGTGGCGGGCGTGATATACAGTTCCATATTCAGCCCGGCGAGAAATGATTCTGACGGGCCCTGGAAATTTTCTTCTTCCTCTTTCCGCTGTATTTCTTCCTGGTACATTTTCCGGCGGCGCCGGGCATCTTCCGTAACCTGCGGAGGGTTAAAGCAATCGTAGTGCACCAGCTGCCCATATTCGGCTGCATCGAGGCAATATACCTCCGGGAACACGCTGTTCACCTCTTCGCGTTCAAAGGGCTGATCATCTATAAACGCAATGGCATCGATGCCGATATTGAGTTGCCTGCGGATATTGTCGATAGAAGCAGATTTGGCATTCCAGTGTATTTCCGGGTACAGGAAATATTGATCAATACCAAAATGCTTTAACCGGGTCATGGCATCCTCATAGCTGTTTTTACTGGCAATAGAATGTACAATACCTTTTTCATCCAGCTCGCGGATTACCTCTACTATCCTGTCTTTCAGGGTTACTTCTTCCGATTCAAGCAGCGTGCCGTTCCAAAGCGTATTATCAAGATCCCATACCAGGCATTTGATCGTTTTTCCTTTCATAGCAGGTTCTATTAGTCATAGACAAAAAATCCTTTTCCACTTTTGCGGCCCAGCAGTCCACCCTGTACCATTTTATGGAGCAGCGGACAGCAGCGGAATTTGGGGTCCTGGAAACTGTCATACAGGATGTTCAGCGAGTTGACTACCGTGTCGAGGCCAATCAGGTCGGCCGTTTCCAGGGGCCCCATCGCGTGGCCGTATCCCTTTCTGAAGATGAGATCCACGTCCTTAGGGCTTGCCACTTTCTCCTGTACCAGGAAAGCGGCTTCGTTCATCAGCAAGTGCGATAACCGGTTGGCAACAAAGCCGGGGGCATCTTCCACTACCACAGCCCTTTTATGGATGGATTGCAGGAAGGACAGCGTCCATTGTATGTGTTCATCGGTAGTATGTAATCCGCGCACTACTTCTACCAGTTCTTTACTGTATACCGGGTTCATAAAATGCCAGCCGGCTACTCTGCCCGGATCGGGCAACAGCGCCGCAATGCCCGTAATGGCAATACAGCTGGTATTCACGGCGTATCGCGTATGCGCCGGACAGATAGCAGCCAGGCGTTGATAGAGTTGCTTTTTCAGTTCCCAATGTTCCGGGATATTTTCGATCACCAGGTCTGCCTCTTCCAGTAAGCTTTCTTCCAGGGTGTACGTAATCCGGTCGGCATAATGATCATTTACAGGAGTAAGTGCTGATTTACCCAGCATTTTCAACATTCTTGCATCTGTTTTTATTCGCCGGGCGGCAGCTTCCAATACAGCACCGCTGATATCTTTCAATACAACGGTATAGCCGTGCATAGCCAATGTGAGTGCTACCTGGCTGCCCATAGTACCTGCTCCTATTACAGCAATTTTATTTACTATCATGGAGATTTTTTTATAAGGTATTGCCTATGCGGAGGAAGTTATCGGGTACCGGCAATAAGGGGGTAAAGTTGCGATTGCTTAAGAAAGTAGGGCGTTCCTTTTCCACGGTCGTCAATGTATTTTCAATACTGTTGTAGGTAATAATCAGCACCCTCCTATCGAGCGGCGACAGGTTGCAATTGGATGCATGAAAGATATTACCGTGAAACACCAGTGCTGTACCGGGTTTGCCGGTAGCGGCGAAAATACCGCGTTGCCGGAACCATTGGCTTAATACCTTCCGTTCAATGGTGTATTCCAGGTTGGCGCTCAGCGACGAGGTATAGGCCGGGGCGCCATCGATGCCCACGGTTGCTTTCTTCTCAAAATCTACCATCCCTAATTCATGTGTACCTGGTATCACGTAAAGCGGACCGTTGAAATCAGTGACTTCATCCAGGAAAATCATGACAGAAAGTACCCGGGGGACAGGCATGCCATCATACAGGTGCCAGTACGGAAAATCCTGGTGCCACTCCCACCATTCGCCATCAAATGCCTGTTTGATATTGATCTTTGTTTGATGGATATATACATCGCTGTTGAGCAGGGATCGGGCAATGTTGATCAGGCGCTCTACGCGGACCAGCTCTTCAAAGATTACGTTGATTTCGTGCAGCCCGTATATTGAACGTACCTGCCCGTTCTTTTCCTTTACCACATGGGGTGTTTCGCTGGCCATCAGTATGGGCAGCTGATGGAGTATAAAGGATACTTCTTCTTCAGAAAAAAGTGATTCCAGCATCAGGTATCCATCTTCCCGGAATGCTGTTTCCATTGATTTTGTCATTTTCATACAAAAGGGGTTTAATGGCGTGGATAATAGTCAGGCAGCCTTTCCTACAATCAGTTTTTTCCGGAGCTGTTTCATGATCTTTAGTCCTCCCTTACAGTTAGTGAAATATACCATCCCCGTCTTGCCACCTTTCAGTATCTCCATATAACATTCGAAATAAGGATCTGCTCCAAAGTGGTTGATGACGGTACCTTCCGGCGTATCTTTAATACCAAATCCGAGTCCCCAGGTGTCTGCATGAATGGCACGGTCTGTTACTTTCACCTGTGGTTTTTCCATCTCGTCGAGTGTTCTTTCTGATACACCATTATGCTGTATCACGGCCTGCAGGAAATGGATATAATCAACTGCGGTGGTATGCAACCCTGATGCTACCGAGGTTTCCTTAGGTTTCCATTTTTTATGCGGCACTTCAGAGCGGTCATGCCCGGTTACCGCCATGGAGTCCATCACACTGTTCCATTTGTAATAGCTGTGTGTCATCCCCAGTGGCACAAATACCGTTTGGCGTATATAATCTTCCGAATCCTCTCCTGTTATCTTTTTTACCACATGGCTCAGGTATTCGTAGCCTTCGCCGGAGTAGGAGAACCGCTCCCCTGGTGTGAACTTAATATTGAGTTTACCGTCTTTATTATTCTCCCGCCAGTTGGGAAACCCGGAAGTATGCGACAGCACCATGCGGGCGGTGATGAGTTTATAACGATCGTCGTATTTAATATCATCGTATTCCAGGTATTTATAAAGGGGGGTATCCAATGCAATTTTCCCCTGGTCTACCAGTTTGGCGAACGCGAAGGCGAATATGGGTTTAGAAAGAGAGGCGGCTTCAAAGATTGCATTGGTGTCAATCGCCTTTCCCTGGGTGGTATTACCAACGCCAAAGGCACGGTTATAGACTACCTGTCCGTTGTTGATAATGGCAATAGACAGTCCGGGGATCTTATAGTGTTTCATTTTTTCCTGGATGAAATCATCCACCTCAACAGGGGAAATGGATTGTCCTTTAAGGGTGACTATCTGTGCCCTTGCGGAGGTGTGCAGCAGGAACAGGAAACTGAGTAAGAAAAGATTTTTCATAATAGCTATCTTGTTAGGAGATGAATACATAGATTACTGCATCATAGATACCAGCACTTCGCGTTTGCCGGTAAAGGGTTTCCGGCCATGGCTTACCAAAACATTATCCAGGAGAATAAGGTCGCCTTTCTCCCAGGGTCTTACGATGGATACGCGATCCATGACATCGAGGATATGGGCTACCGTGGTATCCGATACCGGGCTGCCATCCCCAAAGGTGATATAGGTGGGTAGCTCTTCTTCCCGTTCGTACATCTGCATTAAAACATCGTACACATCGCGGCCCATATGAGAAGGATGAAACTGGTCGATCTGGTTGAACCAGACCAGCTCGCCTGTAGCCGGGTGCGGGATAATCCCTTTGCTAAATTGCATCAACTTAATACCGCCGTCTTCCTTCCATTCGTAGGTCATATTCCTTTCCCGGCAATATGCCATTACCTGTTCGCGGTCATCCATTTCGAAAGTATCCTGCCAGGATGGGCCAAAACCCGCGCCACCATGAAGATTTCGGATATACAGCAATCCTTTGTTCCGGATAGTTGATACCAACGACGCATTCATCTGTTTCAACACTTCCCTGCCATCGGCAATAGGCGTTTCACCACCGGTAGCTGCAGGCGTAATACAGCAAAAGCAGATCCTGGATGGCCAACGGGCGGAATAAGACAGTTCGTTGTGCATGGTAATACTTTTACCGGCATCATATTCCGTGGACGTATATACGAAATCAGACAGTTTGGTGCGGGGAGAGTTTCCATCTGCGTAGTCGAGGAAGCGCTCTCCCATAGACGACATCACCGTCTGAAAATCCTCCCGGGAGTGGATATCCACCCCGCTGAAAAGGATAGCCCCATTACGTTGCAGCTTACCGGCAATAAACTCCCGGTTACTGTGGTAAAAGTGTATAAGCTCATCGATGCCCGTATGTTTGGGAAAACGGATCCTCATCGGAAACAAGGTATCCTCTGAGATATCCGGGCTAAAGGGTGATTTGGTAATTTCCATAACAGTGATTTAGCAGAGCCGTGCGAGGTATCAGCAGCTCATTTGGGTTTGCATGATGGTGTTGGATATAATATCTATGATTTCGCGGGTATAATCCTTGATAAAAAAATGTCCGCCTTTGAAGTAGTGTGCTTTAAAAACGCCTTTGGTGTAATATCGCCACTGCTCTACATCGGTGGGTTTCAATATTTCTTCTTCGCCATAAAAAACGGTAATGTTACAGCTCAGCCGCGCCAGCTCTTTCACTTCAAATGTTTCTGCCAGCCGCATGTCATTGCGGATAACCGGGATAAAAAGACAAGCCAGTTCTGGTGAGCGGAAAAAGTCCTCTGAGATCCCTCCCATTTCAATCATATTTTTCTGAAACTCATCGTCGGGCATGCTGTATATCTTCAGTTCCGGTCTTGGTAAATGCAAGGGACCTTTCCCGGAAATAAATATCTGCACGGGCATGGGCATGTTTTGTTCACTGATCCGCTTTGTCAGCTCGTATACAATGATACCACCCATGCTGTGCCCGAAGAGCGCATAGGGGCCAGATTCAAATGCGGGCCGCAGTTTAATCATGATCTCATCTACTATTTCTGCGATGGAGCTATACAACGATTCCGTGATACGGCTGCCACGACCGGCCAATTCAAAGCAATGCAGTTCGAGATAGTCCGGCAGCAACGTTCTCCAGGGGTTATAAAATGAGGCGGCGCCGCCGGCAAATGGAAAACAAAACAGTTTAATCTTTTGCATATTATACAGTCAGTTGGTGATAGTTTAGTTGACATAATTTATGCGGCGCCGCTTCCCGGATAAGCGCGCGGGCCATCACTTTCGTAGAATCTATCACCGGTATATCAAATACGGTACTACGGTTAAGCGCCAGCGAAAACTCCGTACATCCCAGCACCAGCGCTTCTGCGCCTTTGTCGCGGTAGTACTGCACGGCCTTTTCCATTATTTCCATGGCCTGTGGTGTAACCGGCGCTGACTGACATTTGATACCGTATTTCTTGTCATAGATACACTGGTGGATATATTTATGCTGAAAGTCTGCCGGCGGCTTGATATAGTTAAAACCATGCTGCTGCAAAGCGTATTCATACAACCCGGTTTTATAGGTACCATCAGTGGCCAGTACGCCGATCCGTTTTGCCTGCCTGAAATGTTCTTCCAGGAAATACATCGTTTCCTCAATCATATGCAGCAATTTCACTTCTGACCTGGCTGCGTGGAGAATTCCCTGTATCGTGTGATAGATAATGGGGGCATGGGAAGTATTGCAGGCAATGCCTGCCACTGTAACGCCCTGCGCCTCCATTTGCAGGATGATCGAGGCAATAGCACAGGCGGGATTTTCATCAGCATCTCCCAGGATAAAGGCTGTTCTGTCGGGTATCTGGTCTGGCATAGATGACAGCAACATGGGTAAATGCTCCTGGTCTGAGCCGGCAAGGGTTTGTCTGAAAATATTTTCTGCCAGCATAATACCGGCATGGGGGCCGCAGCCGCCAATCACGCCTATCACTTCTTTCTTTGCCGTACGCATGTGAAAAGTATTAAGGGGTAAAAGAAAAGCGTCAGGATTGAGGTGTTGCTACGCTGGCATCTATAAAGGCGGCCAGGGAGGCGACTGTCTGGTGCATAAAAATGTCGCGGATACGGAATACGATGCCTTTCTTTCGGGCCTGGTTCAATATTTTTACGGTCACCAGTGAGTCTCCGCCCTTTTCAAAGAAATTATCGTATAGTCCTATCCGTTCTACCTTCAGTACTTCCTGCCAGATGGCTGCCAGTATGATTTCTGTGGGTGTTGCCGGCGTATCATCGCCTTTTGGCTGGCCATTATCGGACAAATGACCTTCCTGCAAGCGACCAGTTGTCAATACCGGGAGTGCCTCTATCAGGGTAATTTGGGCAGGTAACCACTGTGCAGGCAAGTATTCCGACAGCCATTGCATGGCGTCGTAGGGCGTAAATCCGGAGTTGGCCACTACCCAGGCTTGTAGCTGCAGTGTGCCTTCTGTACCGGGTTTCACCGCTACCAGGGCATCTTGTACCCCGGCATATCGCAGGAGCAAGTGGTGCGCTGCTGCGGGATTCACCAGGTGATCGTTTATTTCTATCACATTGTCCAGGCGGCCGAGGTATTCGAGGTTGCCTTCCTGGTCCCAGCGTACCAGGTCGCCGGTATGATAAGGGGTGGCGTTGCTGGCAATACACAGCTCTCCGGGCATTCCGGGCGGAACAGGACGGCCGAGGGTATCCCATACCAGGGCCGTTACATTGTTTTGTGGGCGGCCGAGGCGTATGCTATTTCCCGGCTGACTAACGGCATCGGTGATACATATACTGGTGGCAATACAACCGATGGCTGCGCCAGGTGCGTTGTATTCGTTCACGATAATACAACGCTCATTAACGGCGGCCAACTCCGCAAGATGTGCCCGTTGCAAGGGCCTTCCACTGGTGACGTATTTATCGGTCAACTTCCAAACAGCCGCCAGCTCTGCCACCAGGGGCAATGCGGAGGAAGGTAACGCGATAAAATCGTAAGGAGCATATTTTAGTAAATCGGGGTTGTCGAGCATTTCAGGCAGGGTCTGCGCCAGCATTACCACCTTCTTCCCTGCCAGCAATGAGGCCAATACAACCGTTAACCATTTATCGAAGCCAAGTCCTTCATGGGCTACGGTGGCGGTTGTTCCCATGCCCTCCCCCAGGTAGGCCTTCCCGGCCTGTTCCAGGCGGCTACCAAGCTGTGCGTGGCTTACGGTAAAACCTAATGGCAAACCATCCGCCCCGGTAGTATAACTGGTGTAAGCGGTGCTGTTCAGAGACAATGACAGATCCTTTCCTACGTCCGGCATATCTGCTGCCTGCCCCCTTATATCTATTACTGTTAGTAGTCCAGCTGGCAATCGGGTTATATCCCTATCAGTCAACAACCACTGCGCGCCCGTTTGTTTTACCACATTCCGCCAGTACTCTGGCGGTGTATCCGCATTCAGCGGCACGGCTGTGGCGCCGGATTTCCAGATGGCCAGTAAAGCAATGAGCTGCTGCGGAGAGGCGGTCATGCTGATACCAACTACATCGGCAGGTCTTACGCCTGCCTGTTGCAGGCGGCGGGCTAATTGCCCGGACCATGTTTCCAGCGCGGCAAACGAGTATTGCTCAGAACCAGCCACCACGGCGGTGACAGCACCATATGTAAGGGCCAGTTGTGCCAGCGTATCCAGCACCGTTGTGGCAGGAGGCGGCGTTGCCGGTCCCTGACTAAAGTCGGCTACCGTAGCCAGTTCTTCTTCGCTGGCAACCGCTAACTCCTGCAATGATGGCTGAATACTTTCTGCAATCGCCTTCAGCAGTTGGCAATAGTGCGCCCCCAGTCTTTCCATGGAAGCGGCGGCATATACATCGCTGTTGTATTCTACCAGCAGGGAAAGCCCATTTTGCATTTCGGTGATATCGAACGTGAGATCGAATTTGGAGGTGGTGCGATTAAACTCTTCGGGCCTGATCACCGCCTCTCCTAACCTGCTCTCCATAATCTCCGGGGTGTTTTGCAGCACAAACATCACCTGGAAAAGCGGGCTGTGATTCATGCTTCTTTCCACGCCTACAGACTCCACTATTTTCTCGAAAGGGACATCCTGGTGGGCGTATGCATCGAGGGTGGTTTGCTTTACCTGTTGCAATAGCTCCGCGAAAGACTGCTGTCCCCGGAAACGGCTTCTGAGGGCCAGCGTATTTACAAAAAAGCCGATCAATGGCTCCAGTTCCTTTTCCATACGGTTGGCTACGGGAACGCCTATACAAATATCTTCCTGGCGGCTGTAGCGGAACAGGAGCACCTTCAGGGCGGCTATTAACAGCATAAATAAAGTAACGCCCTCGCGCTGCGCCAGGTCCTTTAGTTGCGCACAAACAGTTTCATCTACCCGGTAGTGAATAACGCCACCTTTCATCGTTTCTATAGCCGGGCGCTCAAAATCGGCCGGCAGTTGCAGCAGCGGAATCCCTGTCAGGGTATCTTTCCAGTATTTCAATTGCTGCTCCAATACTTCCCCTTGCAGGTATCCTCTTTGCCAGGTGGCGTAATCGCCATATTGCAAAGGCAATGCGTCCAGTACCGGTGCGCGTTGCTCCAGCCAGGCATGGTAGTATTCCGACAGCTCCCTGGTAAGAATAGATACCGACCAACCATCTGCTGCGATATGGTGTATAACCAGGATCATCTTGTGTTTTACGTCGGATAGTTTCACCAGTTCGATGCGCAGCATATGGTCTGTGGCCAGGTCAAAAGGCTGCTGGATACTATTCACCACATGCGCCTGCCAGCGTTGCTGGTCGGTCATTGAAGGATCTTCGCGATAGATCATCTTCCACCGGTTTTCCGGCATTACCTCCTGGTAGGGCCTTCCGTCTTCTTCCCGCAATACGGTTCTCAGTACCTCGTGACGGTTCACTACTTCGCGGAAGGCATATTCCAGTGCCTCTTTATCGAGCGTACCGTTCAGCTCCAGCACCCCGGGAATATGATAATGTATACTTCCTTCCAGGCGGTCAATAAACCAGAGCCTTTCCTGGGAGAAAGATAACGGAATCCGTGCAGGCCTGGCGGATACCGCCACAGGAGCAATAGCTGGCACGGGGCTGCTGGTGCCACGATTGCTGATATAATCTGATAGTGCAGTGATCGTGGTATAGGTAAACAGGTCTTTGATAGACAGTGCAACGCCCATATCTTTCCGTATGGCAGCCATTACCCGCATAGCCATGAGAGAATGACCACCGAGGCGGAAAAAGTTATCCTGGATGCTCACCTGCGGAAGCCGTAACAACTCCTGCCAGATGGCAGCCAGCTGCTGATCGGTGGTATTGCGGGGAGCTACATATACTGATTGGATGCCAGTATTGTCCGAATCAGGCAATTCTTTCTTATTCACCTTACCACTTGTAGTCAGCGGGAAGTCGGGTAACTCCAGGAGAATATCCGGTACCATATACACTGGTACATGTTTGCCGATAAATGCGAGGATATCGCTTTTATCAAATGGCGCCCGGCAAATAACATAGGCTTGTAAGCGCTTAACCCCGCTATGATCGGCCCGGGCAATTACCACCGCCTGGCTTACTGCCGGGTGTTGCAATAACACGTTTTCAATCTCGCCCAGTTCAATCCGGTAGCCTCTTATTTTTACCTGGTCGTCGATGCGGCCCAGGTATTCGATATTCCCATTGGGCAGCCAGCGGGCCAGATCACCGGTACGGTATATCCGTTCATCGGTCCAGGCAGCGGATACGAATTTTTCTGCCGTGAGATCGTCCCGGTTACGATAACCGCGGGCCAGCCCCACACCGGCAATACATAATTCGCCCGCAATGCCTACCGGTTGTAGTTTGCCCCAGGCATCCACAATATACAGGCGGGTATTGTTGATAGGACGCCCTATGGGAATATTATCCGGGATATTGTCGTCGGGACAGTTGTAGTAAGACACTTCGATCGTGGCTTCCGTAGGTCCGTAAAGGTTAGATAATGCACACCAGGGCAGCAGCTGTTTAAACTGCCGGGCAGCAGCGGCTGATAATGCTTCGCCACTGGTAAATACCTGCCGGAGGCCTTTCAACTGCTGTAATTCCGGCGATTCCTGTATGTATTCCAGGAACGGCGTGAGCATAGAGGGTACGAAGTGCATGATGGTCACTTTCTCATTGATCATCACTTCCACAATCCGGTCGCTATACTTCTCTTCTCCCTGTTTCAGCAGGTATAGCTGCGCGCCGGTGAATGACCAGCAAAACAGCTCGTATACGGATACGTCAAACGTAAAAGGTGTTTTCTGGATGATTACATCTGTTGTATGCAGCGGGTATTGCTGTTGCCCCCAGGTAAGACGGTTTACCAGCGAATGATGTTCTATCATCACCCCTTTAGGCTTGCCGGTAGAACCAGACGTATAGATAACGTATACCAGGTCGTGCGGCTGCGGGTAGCTATCGGTGTCTACTGGCGGCGTATCCCTGATGACAGGCCAATGTGTATCCAACAGCACTTGCTCCAGGTTTTCTGCCATCGGAATACGGGAGGCCGATGACTCATCTGTCAATATTAATCGTGTATCCGTATCTGTAAGTATATAACTAATCCGGTCGGCCGGGTAAGCCGGATCAATAGGTACGTAGGCACATCCGGCTTTAAGGATACCCCAGATGCCGATGATCATTTCCAGTGAGCGGTTGAGGCAGAGGGCAATCATCTCTCCCCGGCTTACGCCCTTCGTTTGCAGGAAAGCGGCCAGCGCGGCTGACTGCTGATGCAACTCCCGGAAGGTAAGCGATTGTTCTCCGTAAGTCACCGCAATTTTACCAGGCGTTCTGGCTACCTGTTCTTCAAACAGGTGCACCACTGTGGTATCAGCCGGATAAGGGACAGTGGTATTGTTGAAGCCGGCGAGCTGGTGGCGTTCTTCCCCTTTCGTCATCAGGGGGAGCTCGTTCACTTTCTGGGAGGGGTCGCTGGCGATGGCTATCAGTAGTTGTTCATAATGTGCGGCCATCCGTTGAATGGTCGACGCATTGAAAAGGTCAGTTTTGAATTCTATGTTCACACGTAAGCCTGCGGCAACTTCCGTTACTTCGAAGGAGAAATCGAATTTGGCGGTTTCCGGTTCATAGTTTGCCTGCGATACGCTGATATTTCCGAAGTTCATCACTTCTGTAGCCGGCGTGTTCTGGAATACAAACATGACCTGGAACAACGGGCTGCGGGTCATATCACGGGCAGCACCCACCAGTTCTACAATCCTTTCAAAGGGCACCTCCTGGTACGTATAGGCGTCGAGGGTAGTTTCCCTTACCTGTTGCAAAAATTCACTAAAGGATGGCTTGCCTCCTAAATCGCTGCGCAGGGCCAGCGTATTCACAAAAAAGCCCACCATCTTTTCCACTTCTTCCCGGGTACGGTTAGCGATCGGGATCCCTACGCAGATATCTTCCTGCCCGCTGTAGCGGTACAGCAATACTTTAAAAGCTGCCAGGAGTGTCATGAAGAGGGTAACGCCTTCTTTCCGGGAGAGTGCTTTCAGCTGCGTAGCATGTTCCAATGATATGTTGTGGTGTACGATACTTCCGTGCATTCTTTCTACCGCCGGCCGGACGCGATCGGTCGGAAAGTCAAGTGGCGATACACCTTTCAGCTTACCCACCCAATAGTTGAGTTGCGTAGCCAGGGCATCGCCCTGCAGGTGTGCGCGCTGCCATTCCGCATAGTCTGCGTACTGCCAGGGCAACACCGGCAGGCGCGGACTTCTGTTCTCTTCTGCCGCCACGTATAACTCCATCAGTTCTTTTATCATCAATGACAGCGACCAACCGTCTGTTGCGATATGGTGAGTAACGGTAAGGAGTATGTGTATATCAGGCGCCAGCCGGATCAGTTCTGCCCGTAACATATAATCTGCCGAAAGATCAAATGGTTGCCGGATCTGTTCTTCCAGGTGTGCTTCCAGCAGGGTTTTATCCTTCAGGGAAGCATCGTCGGTATATTGCATGGTCCAGCCGCCTGTTTCCCGCAATAACTGGAACACCTGGTCACCTTCCTCCCGGATAACCGTACGCAGGATTTCATGCCTCTCAATAAGACTTTCCAGCGCCTGTTGCAGGGCTTGTACGTTCAGTGGTCCTTCCATTTTCACGACCACGGGCATATGATAATGCACGCTGCCCTGCAGGCTGTCTATGAACCATAATCTCTCCTGGGAAAAGGATAAGGGGCCTTTACGCAGGAAGGTGGGCGCCAGCGGCAGAGCCACTACACCTTTCTCTTCCAGTAAGGCTGCAAACTGCGCAATGGTGGTATGCGCAAAAACATCTCTGATCACTGCATTTGCTCCTGTGGCGGTATTGATGGCGCCGATAGCTCTCATCGCCATCAGGGAATGTCCTCCCCATTCGAAGATATTATCATGAATACCTATCTCTGCTACTCCCAGCAACTCTTTCCAGATCGTTTGGAGTTGCAGCTCTATGGAGTTACGCGGGCGAGCGGGTTGTTGCCGGCTTTGGCTGCGTGCTTCCATTTCCGGCAATGCTTTGCGATCCAGTTTACCGCTGCCGGTAAGCGGAAGGGCGGTCATTTCCACCAGGAACGGTGGTATCATATAAGCGGGTAAACGTTGTTTCAGGTATTCGTATATCCGTTCACGGTTGAACATTCCCTGGGGAACAATATAAGCATGCAGCTGCAATGCATCACCGGCGGTGGGTTTTGCGATCACCGCGCACTGTGATACGTCTTCGTATTGCAGTAATACTTCTTCAATCTCTCCTAATTCAATCCGATAGCCGCGGATTTTTACCTGGCTATCGATACGGCCCAGGTATTCGATGTTCCCATCCGGCAGCCAGCGGGCCAGGTCGCCGGTACGATACACGGAGGAGTCGCTCCATGGCACCCGGACAAACCGCTCTGCGGTTAGCGTTGGCCGGTTGAGATACCCGCGGGCAAGACCTTTACCGCCAATACAAAGCTCACCCGGAACGCCGATTGGTTGCAGCTGCTGATAACGGTCTGTGATATATAACTGTAGGTTATCGATGGGTTTACCAATGGGTATATTGTCCGGCACATCGGTTTTAGGACAGTCGTAGTAAGACACATCAATAGTGGCTTCCGTAGGTCCGTAGAGGTTAGACAGCGCACATCCCGGCAACAGGCGATTAAAAGCCTTCACCGCCGATGCTGACAGCGCCTCGCCACTGGCAAATACCTGTCGCAGGGATTGCAGGGACGCTTCGCATCCAGCACCGGCAACATAGTCCAGGAATGCGGTGAGCATCGAAGGCACAAAATGCATGACGGTGACCTCGTTAGCCGCTATTTCCTCCACGATCTGATCAGGGAATTTTTCGGCGCCGGCGGACAACAAGTGAACACCTGCGCCGGTAAAGAGCCACCAGAAGAGTTCCCATACCGATACATCGAAAGTAAACGGCGTCTTTTGCAGGATCTTATCCGTGCTGTTCAGCGGATACTTCGACTGCATCCAGCAGAGCCGGTTTACCAGGGCATGCTGTTCTATCATCACGCCTTTGGGCTTGCCGGTGGAACCGGACGTATAAATGATATAGGCCAGATCAGCTGGCGTATTTACTAATGGCAGGTCAGCTCCTACGCCTTTGTAAAGTGCCGCATTATTGATATTTAGTACAGTGATGTTTCCTTCAATACCGGGAGTAGGAAACTGTTGCTGTTTCAGCAGGTAGCTGCAGCCGCTGTCTTCCAGCATAAATTGTATCCGGTCTGCGGGGTATGCAGGATCAATAGGTAGATAAGCAGCGCCGGATTTCACTACTGCCAGGATGGCTACGAGCATTTCCGGGGAACGTTCGGCCAATATACCTACTACCTGGTCGGGGCCCGCGCCCAATGCACGTAGCATGGCGCCCAGCTGGTTGGCTCTGGTATTCAGTTCTTCATAGGTATAGGCGCCTCCTGACCAGCTTACCGCTATGCGGGAAGGGTGTTGGCGCACCTGTGCTTCCATGAGCTGCGCCAGCGTATTGTTTGCCTGCTCATATGGCTTTACAGTAGTATTAAATACTTCCCGGATCTGCTGTACATCACCGGCTATCAACAACAGCGGGTCTATCTTTTCATCAGGTGTACATTGCAGGTGATACAACGCTTTTTCAAAACAGGAAAGTAGTTGTTGTAACGCCGGCGTACTGATATAAGCGGTGAAATATTCGATAGCAATATTGAGGTTGCCGTCTGTCAGGTCGACATTGAAATCGAACAGTGTATTTTCCCGCAGGTAGCTTTCAAATCTGAATGGTACACCTGTTCCGCCTACCGTTGTATTATCGTTGATTTCTTTCCAGACGTGGAAATTAACGAAGTTGAATTGCGCGTCAAACAACGGATTGCCGCCGCTGTATTGTTCCCTGGTTTGTTCTACAATACTCAGTAAAGGCAGCTGATCATATTTTCGGATCAATGCCAGTTTTTCCTCCACGGCCGCCAGGTACTCCCGCCACGATAGCCCTGCCGGCACCTGTATACGCACAGGTACTGTATTCAGGAAGCAACCCAGCAGGCGCTCTCCGTCTTCCACCAGGGGGCGGCTGAAAGCCACCAACCCGGTAACAATATCATTTTCATAGGTCAACATCTTCGTGGCATATACATAGGCCGCAAAGAGCAGGTGTTTTACCTGCACCTGGTACTGCTCGGCTACCTGTTGTAACCCGTGCAGGTATTGGCTATCGAACGTGCGGAACATTTTCAGGTACTCCGGCGATTCCTTGCTGCCATTGAGTTGTAGCCGCTGATATCCCTCCAGTTCATTTTTCCAGAAGGTGGTAATGGCTTTGTTCCGCTTGCACAACAGTTCTTCCAGGATATAATCTTCGAAAGTACATTTCAGGGGCAATGGGGCAAAACCGGGGTCTTCCTTTAACCGGAAATAAACGTTGCTGAATTCCGTCATAAACGAGGCCCAGCTCCAACCATCAAAAATAGCATGGTGTGCTTCCATTGTAAATACCAGGTGCCCTGCATTGATCCGGAACATTGTAATTCGCCACAGTGGCACACTGGCCAATGGAAACGCCTTCAGCTTACTTTCTTTCAGAAACTGGCCGATCACCTGCTGCTGCGTATCCCTGTCTTTATCCATGAGATCTTCTACCTGTAGCGGCAAGGGAATTTCTTTATAGACTACATGCGCCAGACGGTTTAGATCAAATGCCGTACGAAGTGCCGGGTGCTTGGCGATCATCAACTTCAACGCCCGCACAATCAGTTCAATATCGATGTCACTGAAAAGAAAATCGAGCGTATTTTGCTCGTAGTAAACATTCAAGGCAGGATCTTTCAGGTGGTGATAACACATCCCTTTCTCGATATCGCTCATGGGATAAACCCTGTCAATATTCTGTTTTCCCTCCGCTGAAATACCAACCAGGTATTGCGATTCAAAGGTATGGATCTCTTCCAGCGCCGCTGTCTTCTCTGCCGTAGCCGCGCGTGTATCCGTAGCCGTTGCCAGGGTAATCAGTCCTCCCAGTGTTTGTACTTCATAAAACGCTGCCAGGTCGATGTTGGCCTGGAGTTGTGTATTTACTTTACTCACCAGGCGTATGGCCAGGATAGAATCTCCGCCGTGATAAAAGAAATTGTCGGCGGCATTGGCCGCCACGGTCTTAAGTACCTCTTTCCAGATATCTGCCACCATTTGCTCCCGCGGATCGTCCCAATGCTGTGCGGCTGTTTCTACAAACAGGGGCATGCGCTGTAGCGCTTTCCTGTCGGCCTTGCCATTGGGGGTAAGCGGCAGTGTATCCAATAACGTGATATAGGCAGGCACCATGTATACGGGCAACACCTGGCCAAGGGCTTCTTTAATGGTATGCTCTGTACAGGGCGCTGCCGGCACTACAAATGCGCGGAGGTACTTGTCCTGTTCCCTTTGTTGTACCAGTACCAGGGCATCCCGCACGGTGTCGAGCTTCAGCAGTTGCTGTTCAATTTCGCCCAGTTCAATGCGGTACCCCCGGATCTTTACCTGGTTGTCAATGCGACCCAGGTAAGCAATATTACCATCGGGCAGCCAGCGGGCCAGGTCGCCGGTACGATATACCGGCGTGTCGTGCCAGGGCACCGTGATAAATCTTTCTGCTGTCAGCTCCCGGCGATTGAGGTACCCGCGTGCCAGTCCCACGCCGCCAATACACAACTCTCCCGCTACGCCAATTGGCTGCAACTGCTGATGGCGGTTGGTAATATACAGCTGTATGTTATCGATGGGCTTACCAATGGGTATACTGTCAGGGACGCCTGTTGCGGGGCAGTCAAAGTAGGATACATCGATAGTGGCCTCCGTAGGTCCGTAGAGGTTAGATAGCGCACATCCTGGCAGCAGGCGGCTAAACTCCTTTACTGCTGCCGCGCTCAGCGCTTCGCCGCTGGTAAATACCTGCCGGAGCGAGGCCAGGGCAGCTGCACACCCGGTGGCAGACACGTATTCCAGGAACACCACCAGCATGGAAGGCACAAAGTGCATAACGGTAACGTTATTGGCTTTTATTTCCGCCACCATCTGGTCGGGGTATTTCTCTGTTCCGGGCGCCAGCAGATAAACACCCGCTCCTGTAAACAGCCACCAGAAAAGCTCCCACACAGATACGTCAAATGTAAAAGGCGTTTTTTGCAGGATCACATCGGTACCGGTTAAGCGGTAACGGTCGTGCATCCAGTTGAGCCGGTTCACCAGCGAATGCTGCTCAATCATTACCCCCTTGGGATTGCCGGTAGATCCGGAAGTATAGATCACATAGGCCAGGTCGGCCGGCTTATTTACCCATGGCAGGTCTTCACCACTGCCGGTATATAAGCCAGGGTCATTCAGATTAAATATGGTTACGCCAGTTGATATAGGCGGTACCGTTAGATGCGATTGTACCATCAGGTATTTACAGCCGCTATCTTCCACCATGAACTGTATTCGTTCTGCCGGGTAGGAAGGATCAATCGGTAAATAGGCGGCCCCGGATTTCATAGTACCCAGGATCGCTGTCAGCATTTCGGGCGAACGCTCCGCCAATACGCCCACCACCTGGTTGGGACCCGCACCGGCGGTACGTAGTACGTTGCCAAGCTGGTTAGCTTTGCGGTTCAACATCTCGTAAGTATATACACCATCCGGCCAGGTAACGGCAATCCGGGTGGGATCACGCTGTACCTGCGCTTCCATCAGTTGTGCCAGGCATTGCGCAGCGTTATTATATTCGCGGCTGGTAGCATTGAATTGCTGGTGAATCAGGGTAGCTTCTTCTGGCGGCATCATATCGGCCAGGTACAGTGGCTGTTCTACATGGGTAACCAGGTATTGCAGCAGCGTACAATAGTGGTGCGCCAAGCGTGCTGCCACAGCGTCATCATACCTGCCCGTTTTATATATCAGCTGTCCTTTGAGCGAGCTGTCGGTTGAGGTAAATACGAAGGTAATATCTGGCTGTACACTATCGAGATAATGCAGTTCCTGTATATTGTCTAATAAAAGGGCTACACTGAAAAGTCCCTCAGCACCAGGCACCAGGCTGTCTGCCAGTTCCTGCTGCAGTACCTCTATCGGGTAGTTCTGGTGTTGCATAGCCAGCACCATCTGTTGCCCCATGGCTTCCAGCAAAGAAGCAAAAGTAGCATTCCCCTCTATCGTCCCCCTGATGGCGAGAACGGTATTTATCAACTGGTCGGCCGACAATTCCGTTTGCCGGTATATAGGCGTCCCCGTTATCACATCGGCGTTGTCGGTATACTTACTCAGCATTACCTGCAGTGCAGCCATTAATATTACCTGCAGGGAGTAATCTGAATCATTGCTTAATAGCTGCAAACGCTGGTGCAGCTTATCTCCTATTGAAAACTCGTAGTGGTGACAGGTAGTCGCTTTGGGATCGGTGTTGTGCGCTGCAGGCAGGCTGCTATGGGGCAGTTCTCCGGCCATGATCGTTAACCAGTATTCTTTTTCCCGCTGGTTATGGATAGATGCGGCCGTTAGTATATCCAGTTGTTCTTGTCGAAACATGGAATAAAGCATTTGAAATGAATGTATATGCGGATGGGATCAGAACCGGAAGGATATCTTCTCAACCTGGTTAACGGCTGTTTCCAGCTGATGTGACAGATGAATATCCTTTAATTGTATATCGGGAGAGGATAATACTTGTGTAATAATTTCCTGGAAGTAGTCTACCAGGCGTTGTATCCGGGCCGGGGTAAAGCGCTGCGAAGCATAGGCCAGGCGGAAAACAAGGTCATTGCCGGTATCCTGCCCGTACAGTGTGAGATCAAACCGCGACGTACTTTCTGCAATCGGGTAAGGAGCAATGGTAATGCCTGGAATGTTTTCGCTGCCTACGCTCATATTCTGCAGCACCAGCATCACGCTGAACAAGGGATGCCGTTTTCCCCGCGGTAGTTGTAACTGGTGGATAATATCTTCCAGTGGATAGTCCTGGTGCTGGAGCGCTGCTAACGTATTCTTGTGTACTTGTTTCAATAAGGTATCGAACGACATATCCGGGCTGAGCTGATTGCGCAAGGCCAGCGTGTTTACAAACATACCTATCATTTTATCAAGCGCCACATGTTGCCGGCCGCTGGCCGCAGTTCCCACAATAATGTCGTCCTGCCCGCTCAGTCTCGATAACAGTATATTATAGGCAGTGAGCAATAATACAAAAATGGTGGTTTCTTTTTCCTTCGCCATTTTCTTCAGCCGCTGATAACTTTCCCGTGCCAGTGTAAAATGATGCAATGCGCCAGCAGCATGATCTGTGGCCTGTTCACCCGGCAACGATAGTACCGCCGGAGGATTGGCGAGTGCTTTGAGCCAGTACTGCTGCTGTTGCTGTACCACTTCGTTGGTGCGTTGCTGTTGCTGCCAAACGGCAAAGTCCTTGTACTGTAAAACCGGCAGGGCCGCGGGCAAATCCATATACAGAGACGAAAACTCCTTATTGAGCAACAACTGCGACAAGCCATCTGCGATGATATGATGTACATCCATCATCAGAAGATATTGCGCAGGTCCTCTCTTTACCAGCGTAACCCTTAACAATGGTGCCTCCGCCAGGTTGAAGGGGCGAACAAACCGGGATATCAATGCCGGGACAGCCTCCGTACTTACCTGGTAGTCTATACGAAAATCGACTTCCTGCAGTACTTGTTGTACTACTTCTCCTCCTACCATCTTAAAACAGGTACGCAAGCTTTCATGGCGTTGTACCATTTGCCGGAAAACCTCTTCTACCTTTCCCATATCAACCGGACCAGTTACTTCAAAACATTGAGGCAGGTTATAGCCCGTGCCTTCCGGCTGCAGTTGCTGCTGGTGGTAGATCCTGAACTGGGCCGCAGACAGTGGATAATAGTCGCGCAAGGGCGCTGGTTTTATATCCGGGGCCTCCTGTGTCATTTTTCCTTCGAGGAAAATAGCCAGCTTGCGGATACTGTTGTATTTAAAAATTTCTTCGATCGTGAGCCGGACCCTGAATTGACTGTATACTTTTGCTACCAGCCCTATCAGGTGAAACGAATTACCTCCCACTTCAAAAAAAGTACTATCGGCACCAAATTGATTGTTTTTCAGGATGCCCGCCCAGGTGTCAAACAGTTGCTGTTCCAATGCTGTTAGAGGCTGGGATACCGGTTCAGACACCGGTTGCAACAAGGCTACCAACTGATCATAATCCAGCTTTCCATTTACTTTTCTCGGGAAGGCCGACAACCATTTGATTTTGCCCGGCACCATGTAATCAGGCAGGCAGGTATGGGCATACTGCAATATTTCTTCGCTGTTGCCTGTGCCGTCGGTTACTGGCACCAGGCAGGCACAAAGCATAGTCGTATCGTTGATGGTCGTGGTAACGACCGCAGCTTCTTTTACAGATGGATGTTGCAATAATATAGTTTCTACTTCCTCTGGTTCTATTCTCACCCCCCGTAACTTTATCTGCCGGTCGATACGACCCAGTAATTCCAGGTTGCCGTCTGCCAGCAAACGGCCTTTATCACCGGTTTTAAAGATGCGACCATCAGGATTGGGATCATAAGGATCGAACATAAACTTCTGACGGGTCAATGCTTCTTCGTTATAATAACCCTTCGCCGCATAGGGCGTACTGATAAATACTTCTCCCGGTACCAGCGGATCACAGATATTCAGTTGTTCATCCAGTACCAATACCCTGGCGCCTTCCATGGGTTTCCCAACGGAAATATTTTGGCTGTCTGCATCTGCCGGCCTGATTTCATAGTATGTTTTAATCAGTGTTGTTTCGGTGGCACCATAAAAATTCACCAGCTGTATACGGGATCCGAACAGGGCGTACCAGGGCTTTAATGTGGCAGGCACAATACGTTCGCCGGAAAGGAACACATACTGTAACCGGGGATAGCTGTGGATGGTGGCAGCGTTGCTGATCAGCCCGAATATACTGGGCACGCAATGGATATACTGAATTTCCTCCCGGTTTAACCAGGCCGACAGCGTATCTGCCTGTAATACCAGTTGTGGATCTTCAGGGATACAGATAGTACCGCCGGAAAAGAGAGGAACAAAAACATCTCGCAAAAAGGCGTCGAAACCAGGAGTGATCAACTGGCTAAATCTCTCGCCAGCAGTCACTTTAAAGGTATTTATCTCCCAGTTAATAAAATGATGAAGACTCATATTCTGTCCCAATATCGCTTTGGGCTTACCTGTGCTCCCGGATGTAAAGTAGATATACAGTGCATCGTTCCGATGATAAGCTACTTCCGGGAATTCAGTATCCTCACACTCCTCTGCCTGCAGCATATCTTCTATGTAAAATATATGGATCTTCTGTTGTTGCAGTTGCGCGATGATTCCTGCTACCCCGCTATCTTCCCGGGAGGCGATCACCATGGGCAATGACACGGTATCTGCCATCTGCAGGATACGAGCGGCAGGCAACACCGTGTCCAGGGGTACAAATACGCCGCCAGCGCAACTGATACCGGTTATTGCGGTGATAATGTGTGGTTTGCTGCTGCAGAGGATGCCGACAAAATCACCTTTACTGAATCCTGGTGTGCGCAAGAGGACCCGGGTAATACAACAGGCGTTTGCGGCCAGCGTTTCATAGGTAACTTTACGGTCTCCCTGCATCAGCGCTATTTGCCGGCTATATGTGCGCAGGGCGGTTTTCAGCTGTAGTTGAAATATTTCGTTTGACATAAGCAGTTGTCAGATTTTGGATAAACGATCTGGAGAAGAAAATTACAGGTCGAATTGCTCGAGAAAGACGCCGAAAGTGAGTACCGTGATCAGCAGGTCGCTTTCAAAAGGTATATTGAGTTTAAAATCTTTTTCGCTGTATCGCTGCTTCAGGGCTTCGATGGTGTCGGGGTTAAAGTAACCGCGGCGTTTGATGGCATCATAGGAAAGCAGATCGTTTACGTACTCGTGGTTCTTTTTCAGCAGCTGGGTACTGGGAGGTGCAATGAAGCCAAATTTCTCGCGTTTGAGAATACGTGGCGGTACAATGTCTTTGGCTATTTCGCGGATGATGTGTTTTTCCTGGAAATCTTTCAACTTCAGGCCGGTGGGTATCTGGTAGGCAAATTCGGCGATATGCTTATCCAGGAAAGGGTAACGCGCTTCCACTGAATTAGCCATGGCCATGCGGTCGCCATGATCAGATACCAGGTGATCTACCATTCTCAGCTTATAATCTATATAAGAGCGTTGATGGAGTATCTCCCGGTTCCGGATTTTCTCTTTATCAATAATAAAGTGCTGCAGGCAGTCAATTTCGTGAAAATGATTACTGATCGAGCTGGCATATAATTGCTTTTTTTCATCTGAGAAGAGATGGTAATCTTTCTCATAGAAAAAATCTTCGTTGCCCCAGAGCACTTCGCGTAACGCATGTTCGCCATTCTTCGGCTGCGGCGACGCCTGGGCCATCATGCCGCGTATTTTGTCGAATTTGTAGCCTACATACCCACCAAATAGCTCATCGGCACCTTCGCCGCTAAGTACTACTTTTATATCTTTGTCCCGCACCAGGCGCGAGAGCGTCAGCGATGCGGTGTTATAGGATTCTTTTACGGGGCATTCGCAATGGTAGATGGTTTTGGGTAGCTGGGCTATCACATCCGACTCCAGGAATAATTTTTCCGAATGTACAGATTCGATCATATTCGCCACGGTACGCTGAAAATCAGCTTCGGAGGCGCTATGATCCGCAAAATCTATGGAAAAAGAATACCGGCGCACATCTGGTGTAAGATGCATTAATTTGGACGCAATCAGCGATGAATCCAATCCTCCACTCAGGTAACATCCTACGGGTACGTCTGCACGTAACCGTAGCCGGATAGATTGATCAATCAATTCATTCAGTTTCTCCACATAATAATGTTCCGGATAGGTATAGTCTGTATGCCCGATTTCCGGGTAAACAAGGTCCCAATATTCGTGGTCGGTCAGCTGACCGTCGCGGTTCAGCAATAAATAGTGTCCGTTCTCCAAACTTTTAATGCCCTTAAACATGGTTCTGGGGCTGATCAGGCCAGGAAAGGTAAATACCTGGTCCAGTGCCACGAGGTCCAGCTCCTTCTTTATCCCCGGGTACTCGAGTATGGCTTTGATCTCAGATCCGAAAACAAAACCATCGCCAGCCATGGTATAAAAGAATGGGATAATGCCAAAGTGATCACGGGCGCAAAACAGTTGCCCTTTCTTTTCATCATATAGTGCGAACGCAAACTGACCATTGAGGCGATTTAAGAAATGTACCCCAAATTCTTCATACAGGTGAAGAATTACTTCCACGTCGGTATGGGTTTTAAAGGAGTGTCCTTTTTGCCGCAGCTCTTCCCTCAGCTCAATGTAATTAAATATCTCACCATTACAGATCAGCATCAGAGAGTTGTCTTCATTGGTAAGCGGCTGCATACCACCCGACAAGTCAATAATGCTTAACCGGGTAAAGCCGAATGTAACAGGATGGCGATGCAGAAAGGCTGTACCGTCGGGACCGCGGTGGTGCAGCTTTTCTGCCATTCTCTCAATGATGGGGGGCGCCGGTTGTTGCCTGCCGGGCAACAGCATATATCCACAAATACCACACATAAGAAAAATAGGGTTTATCGGGTGAAGGAGAAGAAAGAATTATTTAAAATCAACGAAGACGCTTTGTAGCCGGAGATCCTGTAACAGCTGATCCGGATGAGTGGTTGCCAGGAGCAATATCTGCTGAAAGTAGCCGGTAAACTGTTCCATGGTAGCGCGGCTAAACCGGCTGGTGGCGAAGGTAAATACCCCGGCTAAATCCGTGCCTTGCTGGCTCATTCCCAACATAATATCATACTGGGTATACCTTCTTTTCATTTCGTATAACCGTACCTGTAGTCCGGGCATGTCCAGCGATCCGATATGAATATTATCCATGTAGAAGTATACGTCAAAGAGCGGACTACGGCTCCAGTTGCGCTGACTCACCACCTTATTCACCAGGGCATCAAATGGATATTCTCCGTTGTCGAAACCATCGAGCACGCCCTGTTTCACTTCCTGCATAAACTGCCGGAAGGTTTTACCGGGAGATGGCTGATGACGGAAGGCCAGTACATTAACAAACAGCCCGACGATCTGCTGCAAAGCCGTATGCCTGCGGGCAGCCACAGGAGAGCCTATGACAATATCTTCCTGGCCGCTTAACTTAGCCAGCAACACATTCAATGCCGCCAGCAATACCATAAACACCGTCACACCTTCTTGTTGTGCCAGGGTATGCAATGCCATGGCTGTTTCCTGCGCTACCCGGAACCGGATGGCTTCACCGTTGAAGTCCATTAAACCGGTACGCTCATAATCGGCAGGCAGCTGTAATACAGGAGCCGGTTCCCGGAACTGTGACAACCAGTATGCTTCCTGCTCTGCGATCATGACCTGGGTAGCAGGCTTCAGATACCAATGCACATAGTCTTTATAGCCCAACGGTATATCGCCCGTTGTCTGCTGCTGGTAAAGCGATCGAAAGTCACGCACCAATATATCCATCGAAATGCCATCGGAAACGATATGATGCATATCGAGCATCAGCATAAAATGGCTTTCATCCTGTTGCCATATGCCTGCACGGAAAAGTGGCGCTTCCTCCAGCTGAAAAGGCTGAATAAAAATATCCAGTACTTCCTGCGGCGACGCATATACCCCATTGTACCAGGTAAGCTGGAAAGCAACCTGCTCCAATACCCGCTGAACCGGTTCACCGTTGTGCAGGCAGAAAATGGTACACAGGCTCTCATGCCGGTTTATCAATGATTGCAATGCCTGTTCCAGTCGCGCCTTGTCGATGACGCCTGATAACATAAAAGCCACCGGCATGTTATAGGCACAGGAATCATTCATCAGGAACTGCAGGGTAAACAGCCGCCGCTGCGCGGGCGACAACGGATGGTAGTCTGCCTGTTCAGCCCTTTCTATATGATGGAATAACGTTTTACAAGCCTGCGCTACATATTGGGCCAGGTCTTTTAATACGGGCCGCTTAAACAATTCAATCAGCGGTACTTTAACCTCCAGTTCCTGTGTAACCGCGGCAAGCATCAGCGTTGCACTGAGAGAATGACCACCCAACCTGAAGAAATCCGCATCGGTACTGATAGCGGTGCTATCAAGTTGCAATACCCGTCCCCAGATGTTGACCAGCACTTTTTCTGTTTCCGTTACCGGCGCCCGGTATTGTTTTTTCTCATTGTCGGCGGGTTCCGGTAATGCTTTCAGATCCAGTTTACCATTTACGGTTACGGGGATGGCCGCTATACGTATAAAGTAAGCGGGCAACATGTACTCCGGAAGCTGACCGCTCAGAAACCGGCGCAGCGCCTCGTCTTCCACCAACTGATCAGCCACATAATAGGCGCAGAGGTAACGGTTGTTACTATGACCTGTTCTTACAATCACCTTTACTGCTTTCAGCCCGGCATATTTCAGCAGTTGCTGTTCTATTTCACCCAACTCGATACGATAGCCACGGATCTTCACCTGCGCATCTTCCCGGCCAAGGAATTCAATATTGCCATCTTCATACCAGCGGGCTTTGTCGCCGGTATAATACATCGTACCTCCCGGTACAAAAGGATTAGCGATAAACTTTGCGGTTGTGAGTGTATCGTCGTTGATGTAGCCGCTGGCCAGGCATTCTCCTCCTATGTATAAATCACCTTTTACACCAATAGGACAGCATTTTTTTTGTTTATCGAGAATGTAATAGGCTGCATTCTGAATTGGCTTGCCGTAGGGAATACTTCTCCAGCCCGGATCGATATCCTTTACCGGGAAGAAATTAGACCATACCGTAGCCTCTGTGGCACCTCCCAGGGCAATGACCTGCGCCTGTGTAAACGTGTGTTTTACATCCACCGGTAGGGTAAGCGGAATCCAGTCGCCGCTGAGCAGCACCAGTCGCAGGCTACCGGTGCCAGTATGCCTGGCTTCCGGAAGATAAGGCACCAATTGTTGCAACGCTGCCGGGGCGGAGTCCCAGCAGGTAATCCCTTCTTTCAATAGTATATACACCAGGTTTTCCGGTTCAGCTATTTCTGCAGACGATGCAATACGCACCACTCCTCCCGCTGCAAGTATGCCGAAAATATCATACACCGAAAGATCAAATCCTAACGATGTAGTAAATAACAGTTTATCCTGTTCCCCAATACCAAAGCGGCGATTCAGCCACTCAATCAGGTTGATCACCGGTCGATGCATAACTGCTACCCCTTTAGGAGTGCCCGTTGAACCGGATGTAAAAATGACATAGGCCAACGAATCAGATAACAAGGGTAACCGGGGATTATGAACGGGATGATGGTCCACCTGTTGCTGGGTGATCCAGGCTCCCGGCGGTAATGCGTGGTCCTGCTTACCAAGGCAGATCTTTAGCGGACTGGCTATAGACAGGCTTCCTGTACAGGAGGCTACCTTCATGGCATGAGCGGTATCTGTTATTACCGCAGCTACAGGTAGCGTGTCCATGATACCCATTACCCGGTTATCCGGGAGATAGGGTTCCAGTGGAACATAGGTAGCACCTGACTTCAGGATTCCCAATAATGCCACCACCATTTCAATAGAACGGCTGATGGTAACCGCCACAAACTTACCAGGCCCTATTCCACCGGCTATCAAGGTATGCGCCAGGCGGTTAGCCGCCATATTCAACATATCGTAGCTGACATGGCTGGTGGCCGTAGCCAGGGCTGTAGCCGATGGTGTGCGGGCCACCTGGTCTTCAAAAATATCCGGCAAGGTAGCCGCCCTGTCATAGGGTACTGCGGTATCGTTGAAAGTATAAATGAGTTGTTCGCGTTCGTTTTCCGGCAGCAGGCTGATATCCCCTATCTGTTGTGATAATTGACCGGCAATGGATCTTGCCAGTCGCGCGTAATAGCCTGCCCACCTGGTGATGGTACTCCGTTTGAACAAAGCGGTAGCATAACAAAAATTGAGTGTGAGTCCCCCTTCCTGCTGCACTACCTGCAGGTTAAGATCAAACTTGGTGGTGGTGGTATAATACGGGTAAGGCAGGAAGGTGAGCTCCTTTAGTAACAGCGTTTCTTGTGCAATACTGTGCATATTGAACATGATCTCAAACAGTGGATTGCGGCTGGTGTCCCTTTCCACCGCTAATGCTTCTACCAGCTCTTCGTACTGATAATCCTGGTGTTCAAAGCAGGACAGCGTCATTGCTTTTACTTGTTGGAGGAAATCCCGGTACGGCAGGTCATATCTCGGCTTAGTTCTTAATACCAGCGTATTTACAAACACGCCGTGTATTTTCTGCAAATCAGCGTGGGGCCGTCCTGCTGTAATGGTACCGGTTAATATATCTTCCTGGCCACACAGTTTACTGATTAACAGATGGTACAATGATAGCAATACCATGTAAAGCGTTACGCCTTCGTTGCTGGCTATTTCCTGTAGCTGTGCTGTTACAGTGGCATCCAACTGTACAGTTACCACGTCGCCATCAAATCCTTTCACGGCTGGACGGGGAAAATCAGCAGGCAGGTCGTTGGGCAACAACTCACCGGATAGATGATTCATCCAGAAATCTTTTTGCGCGTTGACGCTGCTGATTTGGGCTGGCCTCTGCTGCCACATCACAAAGTCTTTATATTGTAGCTTTACCGGGGAAAGGATTTCGCCCTGCACCAGGCTGACAAAATCATGCATAAACAAGCTGGTGGCCACCTCATCTGATATAATATGATGGGTATCTATCATCAAAAGATATTCATTCGTTGACAGCGGCATTACGCCAGCTCTCAATAATGGCGCGCACTCCAGGTTAAAGGGAGCGATAAACTGCCGGATAACCGCGTCCACGTCCTTCCCATCGTAAACGGTTATACGAAAATCGGTATCGGCTTGAATAGATTGTACGGGCTCGCCTTCCCGGATATAAAATGCGGTCCTGAAACTGTCGTATCGTTGGATCAGCTGCCGGAATACGGTGGTTATTTTTTCAATATCCAGGCTGCCTTTTACGCGGTAAAACAATGGAATGTTGTAGGCAACTGATTGTGGTGCCAGCTGGTGCAATACGAACAGGCGACGCTGCCCGGATGAAAGCGGATAATAAGGTTGTTGGGGGGCTACAGGAATAGCCGCATTTTCTGTTACCGGTACTGTAGATGTAGTGATGGCAGCTTCGAGTAAAGCAGCTTGCTGTGTAAATTCCGACGTATCAAATACCTCGCTTAGCCCCAGCTGTATACCCCATTGTTGTTGTATGGCAGCCAGTAAGGTAATAGCTGCCAGTGAATGACCACCGGCCCGGAAGAAATCAGATTGATCATCGATGTCTCCAGCTGGGATTTCCAGTACGTCTGCCCAAATGTTACGTAACTGGTCTTTTACCGGGTTACCCATTATCGATGCAGGCTTTTCGGCCACTCTTTGTGGTGTCACTGCCGGTAATGCTTTCCGGTTCACTTTACCGTTGGTTGTTAATGGTATCTGGTCCAGTTCCACGTAGTGCGCTGGCAACATATGGATCGGTAAGCGTTCCGCCATAAACTGTTTAAGCGCTGATACGTCCGGTTGATGCCTGGTGGTGTAGTAGGCCACCAGGTATTTGTCGCCCTCCGCATTTTCGTTGACTGCCACCACAGTGGCATCGATGCCGGGATGCAATAACAGGGTGCTTTCAATTTCGGCCAGTTCAACGCGATATCCGCGGATCTTTACCTGTTCATCCGCACGTCCCATGTACAACAATATGCCCTGTGGCAGCCAGCGGGCCAGGTCGCCGGTACGGTATAACCGCTCCCCGGTAATAAATGGATGAGGAATAAATTTCGCCTTGCCGGGTTCCTCCTGCCTCGTGTAACCATGCGCGAGCTGCGCTCCGCCAAGGTAAATTTCACCCGTTACGCCTACGGGCACCGGCCGTAGATATTCGTTCAACAAATACACCTGGGTGTTGGGTACCGGCAAACCGATGGGTACCGACTCCAGCACTTCAGCAGGATTAAACCGATGAACAATACAGCCTACGGTGGTTTCCGTAGGCCCGTACTCGTTATAGATGGCTATGTGGCCATTAAACTGCTCATGTATTTTCAAGGCCAGCTGGTAAGGTAACGCCTCCCCGCCTACTATCAGCACTTTAAGCCTGGATGGCCGTATACGCAATGCCGCCATTATCTTCAGGTGAGCGGGCGTGAGTTTAATAATATCTGTTTTATCTTCTCCCAGTATATGTTCCAGCAGCAGTGCGTCTTGTCCGCGTCTGCTATAAATGATCATGCTGTTTCCCGACAGTAACGGTACAAAAATAGCCGTTAGGGTAAGGTCGAACGCTACGGAGGTAAACAAGGGAAAGTTCATGGCGGCACCCTGTTGGTAGTTGCCAATAGCATAGCTCACATAGTTTACCAGCGCGCTGTGAGGAATGCTGATCCCCTTTGGTTGCCCGGTGGTACCCGATGTATAAATAAGGTAAGCAGCGGTATTACCGGCAACCGCTATCGGCAAATTACTGGCATCGCTACTCCACCAGCTATGGTCATCCATGCATAAAATGTGCGGTACGCCGCAATCTTCCAGGAAGGGCTGTTGATCAAATTGGGTATGGGTATTGGTAAGTAACACCTGTACCCCGCTATCGGAGAGCAGGTAAGATTTGCGGGCCACGGGATAATCCGGGTCTACCGGGAAAAAGGCGGCGCCGCATTTCAACACCGCGAGGATGGCTGTTATCATATCCGGGCAGCGATCCATCATGAGTCCAACTACCGATCCGGGCTGAATACCCCGGGCATGCAGGGCGCGGGCTACGTGGGTGGCATTCTCATTCAACGCCTCGTAAGTCACCTGTTCGTCTTCACATTCGAGGGCTACCTGCTGCGGGTGCAGCAATGCCTGTTCTTCAAATAACTCATGTACTGCCCGGTGCCGTGGAAATGTCTCCTGTGCGGCATTTACCTGGTGCAGTAACCACTGCTCTTCTTCCCTGGATAATAAGGTAACCTCCGCCGGGCGGCCAGTGGGATGTTGGATAAAATCGTTGAGCAAACGCTGGTAACCACCAATAAAACGTTCTATGGTAGCCGGCGTAAACAGGTTGGTATTGTATTCAAAGGTGAGTTCAAAGCGGCCGTATTCCTCAATGCCCCTGAGGGTAAGATCAAACTTGGAAATGTGCTTCTCTACATCAAATCTGCGGATGCTTAGCCCCGGGAGATCGATATCTGGCAGGTCGAGGTTCTGCAAGTTGAACATCACATCCAGTAATGGACTACGCCCCGGATCCCGCCATTTCACCACCCGTTTCACCAGCTCTTCGAAGGGATAGTCCTGGTGTTGCTGGGCTTCTGTCGTTTTTATTTTTACATATTGCAGCAGCTCCGTCCAGGTGGCGCCCCGGGCTATATCAAACCGTAGTCCCAGGGTATTGGCAAACATACCAATGGTATTCATCAGGTCGGCCTGTCGCCTGCCGGCGATGATGGTGCCGATAACAATATCCGACTGGCCGCTCAGCTCCTGTAGCAGCGCCAGGTAGGTAGTTAACAAAATCGTATATACGGTGGTGTTGTACTGCACCGCGCATGCCTTCACCGCTTCATAGGTAGCGCTATCCAGCAGGAAGCGCCGGGAAGCGCCTTCCAGGGTTTGCCGGGCCGGCCGTGGGAAATCGGTGGGTAACTGTAACGGGGCTACGTCGCTGGCAAACTGTTCCAGCCAATAAGCTTCCTGCTGCTGCAATGCCTGCATGGGCAGTTGTTGCTGCTGCCACACGGCATAGTCTTTATATTGGAGTGGCACCGCTGCGGGCGCCTCTCCCACATATAGCTGCAGGCATTCCCTCACCAGGATACCCAGGGAAGTACCATCTGCTACCGCATGGTGTATATCGAGTACCAGGGTATGTTGGTCAGCTGCAGTGGTGATCACGCCCATCCTGATCAGCGGCGGATCCTGTAAGTTAAAGGGCTGAATAAAATCATGGATCAGCGTATTTTCTTCGCCGATAGCAGCCTGCATCCTGGTAACATGGAAGGTTACCTGTTCATGTATTACCTGCCGGGGCATGCCCTCCTGGAGGATAAAAGCCGTACGCAGGCTTTCATGGCGGTCGATAATAGCCTGCATGGCCAACTCCAGGCGATCAATATCCAGGTAGCCTGCAACGGTTAAAGTGGTAGTGATGTTATAGGCCGTACTTTGGGTATTGTATTGCTGCACCACGTATAGCCGTTCCTGTGAGGATGACAGTTCATAGGAGGAGGCAACAGGTGCGGGTGGAATAACCGGTACCTGGCTTGCCTCCGCGGTGGCTATCCGCGTTGCTATCGCCGATAAAACAGGATAATAAAATATATCCAATAGTGGAAAGGCTATCCCGAAAGTTTTCTCTATCCTGGCCGCCAGGATCGTGGCTCTCAGGGAATGTCCACCTATTTTGAAAAAATCATCGTGCCGGCCGATTTGCACCAATGGGATGCCCAGTACATCTGACCAAATCTGCGCCAACTGCTGCTCGGTGGCATTGGCAGGCGCAGCGGTGGCGGGTGTTGCTACTGCTTCCGGTAAGGGCAATGCTGCGATATCAGTTTTACCATTAGCTGTGAGCGGAATTTTATCCAGCATTACGTAATGAGTTGGAACGAGGTACTCCGGCAACAGGTCCACCAGGTATTCCCGGATATCGGCCATTGTGATGCTGGTAGCTGCCGGCACCACATACGCGCATAGTTCATAGCTGGAAGCTCCATCTGGCCGCGCTACTACCAGGCCATTGCTTACCTGTGGATGACGCAGTAAATGTGATTCTATTTCTCCAGGCTCCACGCGGACGCCCCTGATCTTCACCTGGCGGTCTATACGTCCGAGTAACTCCAGGTTTCCATCCGGCAGCCATTTTCCCAGGTCGCCGGTTTTATATAATGGTTCTCCATTCCCCTGGGGATGGGTAATAAATTTCTCTTCGTTCAGCCCGGGCTCATGCAAATAACCTTTGGTACGGTAAGCAGTGCGGATATATATTTCCCCTGGCATACCGCTTTCCACCGGCTGCAACGATTCATCGAGCAACCATATCTCTGCTCCTTCCATGGGCTTTCCAACAGGAATAGTGGCGCTTCTCATATCTTCCCGCCTGATCCGGTAAGCAGTTTTTATCATGGTCGTTTCCGTAGGGCCGTACAGGTTATACAGTTGTACCGTATCGCCATGTTGATCGTACCATTGTTGCAGCTCCGACGGGCGCAACGCTTCTCCCGATAACAAGATATATTTCAGGTGAGGGAAGGCGATCGTTTCTCCTGCATCGTGATTGATCAGCCTGAAAAAACTGGGGACACAATGGATCAGGGTAATCCTGTTGTCGTGTATCCATGCTTTCAGTTTACGCTGGTGCAGTAAGGTTTCTTTCTCCCGGGGAATACAAATGGTAGCTCCCGCGCATAAAGCCGCAAACACATCACGGAGAAAGGCATCAAACCCCGGATTGATGAACTGGCTGATACGATCGCCAGGCTGTAGCTGAAAGCTGCCGATCTCCCACTGAATAAAATGCAGCAGGCTTTTATTCATTCCCACAATACCTTTCGGTTGGCCGGTGGAACCAGAAGTGAAGTATACATAGATACTGTCTTCTGTATCATAGCCAGGCCATGATATAGCAGCTGCTGGTGTTTCCTGCATCCAGGCGTCTATATCTGCCACCACGGCATGTGCTGGCTTCCATTCCTCCAGAAGCGTAACCTGTTCCTGGTCAGTCAACAACAAGGGAGCAGCTGTAGTATGTAAAATATGACGAATACGCGCTGCCGGTAAGGTTTGATCTATTGGCACAAAAATACACCTGGCCTTCAGGATAGCGACCAATGCGGTAATCACTTTCACCCTGTTTTCACTGCAAACGCCCACCATAAGTTGTTGCCCGCCGCTTCTGGCCAGCAGGGCACGCGCCAACAGATCGCTGTCGTGATGCAATGCCGCATAGGAAATAACGCTGTTGCCATCATCGATTGCGGGATTATCAGCATATTGTTTAAAACCTGATAATAAGATATCCTGGAGCGTATTCATGGCGATATACTTTCATTTAAACGGATCATAGATAATTGTTAACCGGCGATATTGACGGGTTGTACGGCAGCAGTTGCCGCCGGCTGGCAGGCAGCTTTGAGTGTAGCCAATGGTAAATGCGGATTTTCCAGTACCTGGGTGATGAGGATGTGCAACGCATTCATGAAGGCCACAATACGGCCCTGCTGAAACAGATGGGTTGCATAACACAGCTCCAGTTCCAGTGTATCGCCAACTTCGCGGCAATACAGCATCAGGTCAAATTTGGCGATCCTTTTCTTTAGCGGGAACGGTCTTACGTCAGTACCGGGAATTTGCAGGGTGGTGCCGTCGGCATAATCAAACTCCATCATCACATCAAAAAGCGGGTTACGGCCTGGGAGATTGCTAAGCCCCAGGCGCCGGATCAGTAAATCCAGCGGGTATTCCTGCTGATCAAAAGCCTCTAGTACCAGCTGGCTGACTTCTCCTAAAAATCCGCCGAATGTTTTATAATCACTGGGGAAAGATCGTAGTGCCAGGGTATTTACAAACAAGCCTACTACGGTTTGCAGTTCTGGTCTTCTCCGCCCCGTTACCGGCGTACCTACTATCATCTCTTCTGAGCCGGTAAGATGAGATAACAATACATGATAGAGCGTCATCAACACCACAAATACCGTGGTATTTTCTGTGGCTGCCAGCTGTTTAAGCGCCTGGTATTGCGCGGCTGTGATGCAGGTAATAACAGTATCGCCAGCGGTATGTATGCCAATAGCGCGATTAAAATCTGTTGGTAAGGAAGGCCGGGCAAGGGGAAGATCCCGGAATACCTCCAGCCAGTAAACTTCCTGGTGGGACAATAACTGCCGGTATTCTTCCGATTGCTGCCAGGTAGCGTAATGTTGGTATTGCAATGATACCGGCGCCAGCGTTTCTCCTGCCAGGAGGGCATTCAGCTCCCTGATAAAGATGCCGGAAGAGGTGCCGTCGGCAATGCTGTGATGAAAATCAAGGAATAACCAGGCACTATTGTCATCAATATCAGCAACGGCTATACGAAATAAAGGTCCACGGTTTAAATCAAATGGCCGGATGAACTGGTGAAAGGCTGCTTCCGGATGGTGGCCGATGGTGGCCGGAAGCCTTATAATCTCTATCGCCCTGTTCACCGCGGGTACCTGGACGATATTGTTATCTGCAATATCGTAGGTAATGCTCAGTACCGGATGCCGGGCCATCAGCTGTTGCAGGGCTGCCTGTAAGGCCGACAGGTTTAGCTGTCCCTTTACCAGGTAGGCAGCGGGCATGTTGTATTCGAGTCCGCCGGGATGCAACCGATGCAGGAAATACAAACGTTGCTGCGCATCGGAGGCAGGGTAAAAAGCTTGCGAAGCAGTGCGGCTAATGGTCGTGTTACTTTCTCGTACCCCTTGCAACACCGCGGCTATATTGGCCCTGACAGTAGGATCCTTGAAGAACTCCGGCAATGATATTTTCACGTTAAATGCCTGTTGGATATTAGCAATCAGCTGCATTGCTTTCAACGAATGACCACCCAGGATGAAAAAGTTATCCGTTACCCCGATATGCGCAGCGTCCGTTTGTAAGGCAGCTGCCCATATTTGCGTCATTAATATTTCAGCGGCCGTAACAGGGGCTACATACCCTTCTTGCTGCTGCTGCGCCGGCGGATGCAAGGCGGCCTTGTCGATCTTACCATTGGCGGTAACAGGTATCTTATCTACCATTACAAACGCCGATGGTATCATATAATCGGGCAATCGCCGGGATAACAGCTGGCGCAGCATTTCAACAGTTATTTTTTCCTTTACCACCAGGTGGGCACACAGGTATTTGTCGCCATCGGTATGTTGCTGCACGGTAACAACCGCTTCTTTCACCACAGGTATCTCCAGTAAACAACTTTCGGTTTCACCCGGTTCTACCCGGTATCCCCTGATCTTCACTTGTCCGTCTATCCTGCCCAGGAAATCGATCGTACCATCGGGCAACCAGCGGGCAATATCGCCAGTACGATAAATTACCTCATCAGGCCGAAAAGGATGTGGAATAAACTTCTCCCTGGTTAATATTTCATTCCCGATATATCCCCTGCCCACCTGCTCTCCTCCTGCGCATAATTCGCCGGGAACGCCCATAGGGGTAATATTTCCCCTGACATCCAGGATATAGATATCTGTATTGAGGATGGGCGTGCCAATACCTGGTAACGCCGGAATATCGCCTTCCGGCGAAATAGTCAGCGTGGTAATCACATGCGTTTCAGAAGGACCATAGTGATTATGCAGGTATACCCCGTTATTTTGCAGGTAATACCGGAATTCATTGCTGACAATCACTTGTTCACCGGCAGTTTGTATATGCCGGATGCAGGCGGGAATGGCTTCTATGTATGCGGTTTCCCTGAACAACAATCTCAGTAACGACATAGGAAAGAAGACAGTGCTGATATGATGCTCTCCGATAAATGCCAGTAAATCGGGGATATTTTTCCGCACCGCTTCGCTGACCATATATACCGTTCCGCCTGCACATAACGTATAAAATATCTCTGAAAAAGAAACGTCAAAAGAAATTGTACTGAATTGAAGCACCTTGCTAAAATCCATGCCGGTGTGGTAAATACAATGCTGTACCAGGTTTACGGCATTACGGTGTTCGAGCATGATGCCTTTCGGGCGACCGGTAGAACCTGAAGTATAAATGACGTATACCAGGTCGCCGGGTTTATTGATCAACGTTGGCTCGTTACCGTTACCACTATACGTATCTTCCCTGGATATGTCCATTACCGTTATAGTATCCAATAATGTTGCGGCCTGGGCAGCCGTTTCACCGTCGGCCAGTAAGAACTTCACCTGGCTGTCTGCCAGCATGTACTGCACCCTGTTCACCGGCAATACCGGGTCTATCGGCAACCAGGCGCCTCCGGCTTTGATAATGCCCAGCATACCTACAACAGTAGCGGCACTGCGACCCGTATACAGGGCTACCAGCACATCGGTGGCGACGCCTTTTTTTATCAGCGTTTCCGCCAGCTGGTTAGCTCTACGGTTCAGTTCCCGGTAAGTGAACGTTTGAGCGCCATCTACCAGCGCAATGGCTTCCGGCGTTCTTTCCACCTGTTCGATAAACAGCTCCTGGAGAACAAGGCCTTTACAGCGATCTGATTTCAGGTGATTAAAAGTATATAACAGCTGCTCTTTTTCACTATCAGGTAATAAGCTGATGGAACTCAATGGCAACGCAGGTTGCAACAATACCTCCTGGAGAATATGTATAAAATATCGGGTAAAACGTGCTACCGTAGCTTTTTTAAAGAGATGGGTACTATATTCCAGTTCAAAGTAGAGCGACGCATCCTGGTCCCAGCAAACCAGATTTAAATCGAATTTGGCTTTATCAGTTACATGATGATAAGGTGTACGTTGAATACCCTCCCAGCCTTTGCTGCGGATAGAAAAATGCTGGTACACCAACAGAACGTCGAAAAGCGGGTTGCGGGAAATATCTTTTGGGAGATGTAACTGTTCTACCAGGTCCTCATACTGACAATCCTGGTTTTCCAGCGCTGTAAATACCCGTTTCTTAACTTCCTGTAGAAACGTATTAAAAGGCATTTCTTCCGGCAGCTGGTTACGCAAAGGCAGCGTATTTACAAATATGCCGCTGATATTTTCCAGGTCAGGATGCCGTCTTCCACCCACCGGTGTGCCCACCACAATATCTTTCTGCCCCGAAAGTCCCGACAACAGTACATTAAAGACAGCCAATAACAGGCTATGCATGGTAACATCCAGCTCTTTTACCAGCTTCCTGGCAGCCAATACAGTTGCTTCATCAAGCGTAAAGTGAACAGCATCGCCGTTGAACAACTGCACGGGCGGCCTGGAATAGTCGGTGGGTAGTTGCAATACCGGGATATCCTGTTGGAAGATCTCTTTCCACCAATCCAGCTGTTGCCTGCGATATTCGCTGTGCTGCTCTTCTTCCTGCCATATTGCGTAATCTTTGTATTGCAGGGCTACGGCTGGCAGGGAGGCGCCTTCACATAAAGCAACGAGTTCACGATCCAGTATTTCACTGCTGATTCCATCGGAAATAATATGATGACGGTCAAATATAACCGCATGTTTATCGGTCGCCAGTTTCACGATGCCAACCCTCATAAAGGGCGGTTGATCGAAATGAAAAGGCCGGGCAAAATTCCGGATCAGCGCTGGCAAAGCCGCTTCGTCTGCTTCCAGTAATTCCGGTTCAAAAGGCACCTGCTCCATCACCTGTTGTACCGGGCCTTCCGGCGTCATCAGCAAGGCGGTGCGATAAATTTCATGCCGTTGTATAATGGTGCGAAATGCGCTGGTTAACCGGTCAATGTCTAACCGGCCTTCCAGGATATCAACGTGGGTTTCATTGTAACCAATGCCGCTGGTATCAAACTCACGCAGGAAGAAGAGCCGCCGCTGTGCAGCCGACAAAGGATAATACGTGCGGTCCGGCGCCGGCATTACCGGCTTATAGGCTTTATGCTTTGTATGACGCACTACATGCGCAATATGTTGAATAGTACGGTTGCGGAAAAATTCCTCCAATGATACAATCGTTTTGGTAAGCCGGTGTACACGGGAGAGCATGATGATAGCCTTGAGTGAATCACCTCCCAATTCCATGAAGTCGTCCTGTACACCTATACCGCTGAATCCCAGTTGTTCGCTCCATTGCTCCACCAATTTTTCTTCCAGTGCATCGGCCGGCGGCAGGTATTCGTTTAACAATATTGGCTTGGGTTTTAGCGGTATGGTCATAGAGGCATCCCCCGTGGCTACAGTACCGGGATGATCATTAGCGGTATACACCCACTTCTGCATCCGCTGTAATAAGTTGCCCGAAGAAATAGCCACCTGTCCTTCTTCCAGGGCATAATGTAATACCCGCTTCAGGGTTTCTATTCCTTCAGCTGCGGAGATATTGAGTGCGATCGCCTCGCTGCTGATCATCATATTTTCCAACCCTGCCTCCCAGCCTTCCCAGTCAGCCCAGTTGAGGCTGATCCAGGGCTTGCCGGCGGCTACCTGCTCCAAAGCCATTGCATCCATAAATTGGTTGGCGGCGGCGTAGGAAGCCAGTCCCAGTCCTCCCAGTATGGGTGACAGCGAAGAAGCCAACAGGATAAAATCCGGTTGCCTGTTCCTGAAAATTTCTTCCAGTACGAGCGTACCGGTTATCTTAGGATGGCAGTGTCTTTCATAATCCGATGGCTGCAACTGGCCTATGGTGGGGAAAGCGTGCATGTCGATGATGCCGGCCGTATGAAACACGCCGTGAATAGGTCCGAATTTATTTTCAGCTTCCGTTACTACCTGCTGCATTTCTTCGAGACTTCCGGCATCTGCTGCCATAAAGGCAATAGTGGCGCCCTCCTGCTCCAACTCCAGCAGCGTAGATATTTTGCGCCGTTTTCCCCCATTGCGTTCAGCAGTAGCCTGCTGTTCCCACTGGCTGCGGGGTGGCAATGGCGTGCGACCCGCCAGTATTATTTTAGCCTGGTATTCGCGATGTAAGCAAGTGGCAATAGCCAATCCTATATTGCCCATTCCCCCGGTTACCAGGTAAGTGCCTCCCACCCGGAGCCGGGCTGTTTTTGCCGGAGCCGCAGGTAAGGATAATGGCTCCATTTGTTGCACCCAGCGCGACTTTCCACGGTAGGCGGCTACGATACCGGTTGTGGTGAGCAATGCTTCCCGGATTACCTGCCGGAAAAAGTCATCGCCATCCGGCTCCACTATCCTGCAGCGCACCCCGGGATATTCTTGCGGTATTACCTTTACCAATCCCAGTAACGTTGTTTTGCCGGCATCTGTATTTTCATCACCGGTAATACGGAATATCCTGTCGGCCGCTACTGTGAGCTGCAGAGAAAGCGAGAGGGATTGGGTATATTCCAATGCCTGCATTAAATAAAGCAGGCTATAAAAACCGGTGTATTGTTTTTCTTTGATGCTGTCAGCTGTGAGTACCTGTTCTTCCCTATTGCCTGTATTCCAGGCATGCAACACATGCGAGGCTTCCCAACCGGCCGTTTGCAACCGCCGGCACATTTCCCTATAGTCTTCTGCCGACTGAGGATGGATAATAAATTCGTTGGCATTCGTTTGCTCAAAAGCGCTGCCCGGATGCACCATTACCACATCAGTAATCTCCCAGGTCTGTAGTTCATTCAACAGCAGCGACACCGGTATACCCGGCGGTACAAACAACAGTAAGCTTACCGGCAAATCAACTTCCGGTTGGTATGGTAGCAAGGGTTGCCGCCTCCAGGAAGGAAGGTAAAACCAGGAAGACAAGTCCTCCTGCTTGGTAATGCCATTCGTATTAGCCGTTTCCGCCGGATCGCGACGTGCCACGTGTCCAATATCCATCGTATGCGGTGCCTTCTCAAAAGGATAAGCCGGCAATGGTATCTTACAGCGATTTTCTTCCCGGTAAAAATTTTCCCAGCTGAACGGATGTCCTTTCAGCCACAGCTGACCAACCCGGTTCAACAGGTATGCTACATCAGATACCCCCACCGACTGGGTTCTAACGGTGCTGAGTACACGATTTTCCTGTTCCGGCGGTAACAATCGTTTTACCAGCATGGTAAGATCATTGCCAGGACCAATTTCCACCAGGGTGGCATCCGGAATAGCCGTGATATGTTGTACGTTATCAGCAAAGCGCACGGTTTGGGAAAGGTGCTGGCACCAATATTCCGGCGAAGTGGCATCTGCAGCTGTCATCCACAGCCCTGTTACATTCGAAAGGAAAGGAATGGCTGGGGGATGCAATACTATTGATGCCAGGTGCGCCCTCAATGCAGGTAACACCGGGTTTACTGTAGGCGCATGTACAGCATGCGTAGAGGATATCCTGAACGACAACAGGCGTTCTTCCTTTAGTTGTTTTTCGAGACGGATAATATCTTCGAGTCCGCCAGATACCACGCAAGAGGGGCCATTGTCAATTGCCATATACACGTCTTCCGGTAACAGGTGCATGGCCTCTGCTGCCGGCAATGGGATACTCAGCATAGCTCCGGCAGGCAGTGTTTCTACCAGCCGTCCCCGGATAAGCATTAATTGCAGCGCATCTTCCAGCGAAAAAACGCCGGCCAGGCAAGCCGCCACATATTCCCCGAGACTGTAGCCTGCAAGATGATCCGGCTGCAATCCCCAATGCATCAGCAGCCGCGCCAATGCATATTCAAATACAAACATCCTGAGTTGAGAACCGGTAAAACTATTATCGGGTGTATGATTGTTGTGATAAAGCGTCCATTTTGCCATCTCAGTGCCGGCCAGCAACTGCTGGCAGCGGTCTACCTCTTTCCTGAAAAATGGTTCCTTTTCATAGAGGTCCCGCCCCATATCGGGATACTGGGCGCCTAACCCTGCAAAGAGGAACACTAGCGGAGGGCACTGTTGATTCACCCCGGCAGTTTGTGTTCCCCTGTTACCTTGTGCGGTTAACTTCCGGATAGCATCTTCCCGATCGGCTGCCACACAAATACTGCGGTAGCGGAATTCCTGCCGGCCGGTTTGCAATGTATAGGCAACATCAGCCATATTAATATCCGTAGCTGATGACAGGTGGGCCGCCAATTGCGTAACCCTGGCCTCCAATGCTACCGGGGTTTTAGCTGATAACAGCAACAGGTAATGATCTCTCCAGGAAGGCGTATCTGTTGCCGCTACCGGCGCTTCTTCGAGTATAAGATGTGCGTTGGTGCCTCCAATGCCGAAGGAGCTGACTCCTGCACGTAATGGCTGCTGATCATTTGTCCAGGAAGCAAGCGTGGTATTTACATAAAACCTGCTTTGTCCCGTGTTTAGCCCGGCGATAGGTTGTGTGCAATGCAGGCTGGGAGGTATCATGCCATGTTTTAAGGCCAGCACGGTCTTTATCAGGCCCGCCATGCCGGCGGCAGTATTCAGGTGGCCAAAGTTGGATTTCACGCTTCCCAGCGGGCAACGGAACTCGCCAGGTACATCGCGAAAAACCGTTTCCAGTGCCTCTATTTCAATTTTATCACCGATAGCAGTGGCGCTGCCGTGCGTTTCGATATAGCTGATGCTTTGTGGTTCTATTTCTGCTACCTGGTGCGCCATGGCAATCACCTCTGCCTGCCCTGCAGATCCAGGCGCGGTATAGCCAATTTTACGGGCGCCATCATTGTTGATAGCACTTCCCTTGATTACCGCATGAATGGTATCTCCATCGGCCAGCGCATCAGCCAGCCGTTTCAGCATCACGATGCCTGCCCCGTCGCTGAATACTGATCCAGAGGCCTTTTCATCAAAAGAGCGGGTATGCCCATCGGCCGATAAAATCATACCTGGTTCATGTAGGTGCCCCGCCTTTACCGGCAGCGATAAAGATATAGCGCCGGCAAGAGCTGCATCGCACTTACCCGTGAGCAACGCCTGGCAGGCAGTATCTACCGTTACCAGGGAGGTAGAGCAGGCGGTATAAATAGTCATACTGGGCCCATGCAGATTCAGTAAGTATGATAAACGCGTGCTGAGAAAATCTTTATCATTCAATAACAAAGTGGCGAACTCGTCGGAAAAAGATGCCTTGCAAGCCGCCAGGGTATGTTGTTGCCAGGCAGTAGCCGGAGCCGCGCCCAGGTATACGCCCATCAATCCCTGCCAGGTAGCCGCGTTACATCCTCCGTTCTCCATTGCCTCATAGGCAAGCTCACAAAGCAAACGTATCTGGGGATCCAGCCGTTCTGCCTCTTTGGGGGTGAAGCCAAAAAAGGCCGCATCAAACATCTCTGCGTCATCAATAATCCCCCTCGCTTTCACATATCCCGGCTGACTGTACTGTGCAGAAGTGATCCCTGATGCCTCCAGTTCCGCATCTGTAAAGAAACGGAGCGTTTCCCGGCCATTTACCAGGTTATCCCAGAAAGCAGCGGGGCTATCAGCGCCCGGAACACGTATAGCCATGCCCGTTATTGCTATTTCAAGGCCGGTAAGTTTCCTGTTATCAACTGACATATATCGATAGTAACGTTATGCGTTTTTGAATTCCATTAATTTGCGGAGTGCCTGTACCGCCTTATCATAAGACGGATTCAGCTCCAGGGTACGTTGGTAACTGCTGATAGCGCCTTCGGTTTCATCTGCCCAGGACTGTGACTCTCCCAGCCCGTACCAGGCCTCCCAGGAATCGGGATAGTCCATTACACAAAGGCGGAAGATTTTCTGTGCATCCTGGCATTTACGTGCCCGGTACAGCAACTTAAATCCCAGGGCAATCAGGTGCGTATCCTGGAAGTCGTAGGCGCCGGGGGCTTCTTTCTTCAGGTAATGATAGGCCTGCACCGCGGCATCAAACCCGCTTTGCATCAGCGTTCTGCCGAGTGGCAGATGTATAGGGGTTTTAGGTGGATCTACCTCGTAGCCCAACTTCATCAGCAGTACCGGGATAGCCACCTGTTCTGCCGAAAAATTATCAGAGTTAATACAAACAAATACTCCGGTTTTCTTTTCCGGCAACAGGATCATAAAAGCGCGGAACCCGGGCTCCCCTCCCAGCGATACCGCCATGGTATAGCCATTACGCTTCACCAGCTTCCAGGCCAGGCACATATAAGTATCCTGCTCCGTTTCAACCTCCGGTTGCATTAACCGGCGATAATTATCTTCCTGTAACAGGGCCTTGTCTTTCCACACGCCGTTATCAAGATTGGCCTTCATCCAATGCATCATATCCGGTACGTTGGAATAGAGCGTGGAGCTGGGTGCATGGATACGATTGTAGGGGTATACCTTACGTACCTTGCTTACGAAATTTTTTGCCAGGGTATGCGGACTTACCAGCAAACGTTCCGGCACATCTGTTACGGTAAAAGTGCTATGCGGCATTTCCAGTGGTTCAAAAAAATGCCGGCGCATATATGTTTCGAACAACATACCGGAACAAACATGGATTACATCTGCCAGCACATTGTAGGCACGGTTGCTATAGTGATAAAGTACGCCTGGCTCGTCGAGCAGCGGAAGATGTTCCAGCGTATCTATATAGCGGCGCGCCGCACCGTCGTCGTATTGTGGTTTATTCCATTCAAAGTTCCGGACATCAGGAATACCCGAGGTATGCGATAATATTTGCCGGATAGTAATCCTGCTGTAACGCGTATCTGTTGTTTTCAGATAGGGCAGATAAGTCACCAGTTTTTCGTCCAGCGCTATCTTGCCCTGTTCAGCCAATTGCATGATAGCAGTAGCCACAAATACTTTCGACAGGGATCCCAGCTGAAAAACGGATTCATGGGTAAGACCGGCGCCGGTACTGATATTGCTGACACCAAAATGTTGCTGGTACGTTACCTCTCCTCCTTCCATAATACCAACCGCCATACCGGGCAATTCGTAGGCCTGCATAATTTTGTGAAGCAGCGCTTCTATTGATTTCATATCAATAATAGATTTAAGCATGTGGGATCGGTAGATATTGTGCTTCAGACCATGTTTTCCTGGCCCTGTAAACGTATCTGGTGCAGGCTCACCCGGTCGTTTGCCAGTACCTGTTCGAGGATATCCAGGTAGTAGCCGGCAAACAGTGCTATCCGTTCTTCCCGGAATATCTTCCTGTAATATTCAAACCGGAACTCAATCTGCCCATCTATTTCATAACCCCGCAGCAGCAGATCAAAGAGTGCTACCGTATTATTATTGATATGTTTTACAAATTTCAGTTGCTCTGACAACACCACTTCCGACTGATCTACCTGCTGAAAGGCAAACCACACATCAAACAGCGGATTACGGGGAGCTGCCGGAGGCAGATCTAATTGCTGCAACAGCTGCCGGTACTGAAAATCCTGGTGCTTGTAAGCATCTATCAATGTGGTATGTACAACGTGCAGGAACGTACGAAAATCCTGGTCGGGGCTGGATGATACCCGTAACGCCAGCTCTCCCACAAATAGCCCCATCATGCTCCCGGTAGCCGGATGGCTACGCCTGGCGGCGGGAATACCGACTACAATGTCGCTGGTAGCTCCCAATTTCTGCAACAGGATATAATAACAGGTGAGCAGCAAGGTAAACAGGGTCACCTGTTGTGTCCGCGCAAAGCTGTTCAGCTTCTCTGCAAATACAGCATCGCATTCAAAGCGATAGATGGCTCCTTCGTAGCTCTTGGCCGCCGGCCTTTCTTCATCCATTGGCAATGCTAGTGGCGCCGGCAATGCCTGGTACTGATGCAGCCAGTAGCGCTGCTGCTCCTGCAACAGCTGCTGCTGCACCGGCTGATGCAGCCATTCAGCATAATCTTTATAATGCAGTGTCAACGGGGTCAATGGGACACCACGATAAATCTGTTTCAGTTCCCTCTCCATGATCCGCATAGACACGGCGTCTGTCAACAGATGATGAATATCCAGCAGCAACACCGATTTATCCCTACCGGCCCTGATCATAAAAGCCCTGATCAGCGGGGCCTTATCCAGTTCAAATGGTTTGATACAGGCGCGGATTGCCTGCTGCAACTTATCATCTTCCACCTGCTCCTCCACCACCGCAAAGGTTACCTCCGGATGCACTACCTGGTAGGCACTACCGTTGTCGGCTATATGAAAAGAAGTGCGGAACATTTCGTGGCGCGCAATCAGCTTTTGTAAGAGTGTAGTTATCTCTTCTCCCGATATCTCGCCCACTATATCCACAATACTGATCATATTGTAGGCAGTAGAAGAGGGATGTTTGTAGCAATCAAAAAAGATATGCTCCTGGTTCTCCGTCAGCACATACCCGCTTTTTGCGGGAGCTGGTCTGAGCGTATCTTCTCCATTTAAAATTTCCGGCGCCATCATACCTGCACAGGCGCGGATGGTCGGCATCCGGAGAAATTTCTCCAACGGTATCCGGTAACCGGTCATTTCCAATGCACGGGAAAGGAATTGCAATACCTGTATAGAGTTGCCTCCCAGCTGGAAAAAATTAATGTCTGTACTTATTTTCTCCGGGGAGAGATGTAACAGCTCTGCCCATATTTTTCTGAGTACTTCTTCCACGTGGTTTCCGGGGGCTTCGGATCCTTCCGGGGTAGTCGATTCCGGCGCGGGCAACGCGTTCAGATTTATCTTTCCATTAGGTAGCAGCGGGAAATGTGACAAGGACATCAATGACCCCGGCACCAGGTACGGTGGCAGTACTGATTGCAGGAACGTACGCAATGATTCGGGCAGCAGTTCCCTGCCTGGCACATAGTACGCCTGCAAACTTTGTTCGCCCGGCGCCATTTCAGGGGCCATTACCACCACTTCTTTTACATCGGGGTGCCGGAGCATAGCATTTTCTATCTCCTGCAAATTCACCCTTATTCCACGGATCTTCACCTGCTTATCTTTTCGCCCCAGGATATCCAGATTCCCATCTGGCAGCCATCTTCCCAAATCGCCTGTGCGATACGCCCATGGCTTACCAGCGTCGAACGGATGCGGCAAAAATCGCTCCTGCTGTTGCTGTTCATCACTGTAGTAACCGTAAGTCATGTAAGGGGTGCTGATATATATTTCTCCTGTAGCACCCGCTTCACAAGCCTGTCCCTGCGCGTCCAGCAATAATATTTCCGTATCGGCTATTGGCTTGCCCGCCGGAATACGTGACCGTTGTACGTCTTCCGGTTGTATCGGGTACCAGGTCCGGATCAGCGTGGTTTCGGTGGTACCATACAGGTTCACCAGCTGTATCCTGTTTCCAAAAAGGCGATACCAGTTTTCCAGGTACTGAGGCGCCATATGTTCGCCAGATAACAATACATATCGCAATGCCGGATAATCGGATGATTGCAGCCGACTGTGATTAACCAGCCTGAAGAAACTAGGCACGCAGTGAATCAAGCCAATACCCGTATCATTAAGCCAGGCCGTCAATTCCTGTTCATATACGCCACTGTCAATAGACGGATGTATGCAGATAGTGCCGCCGGCAAACAAGGGCACCAGGATGTCTCTCATCCAGGCGTCAAAACCGGGATGTACAAATTGACTGACCCTAACGGTATGGTCTATATGAAAATTTTGAAGTTCCCATTGAATGAAATGCAGCAGGCTGCCATTTCTGCCCAGTACGGCCTTGGCCTCGCCGGTAGAACCGGAGGTAAAGTATACATAGGCCGGATCATCTTCGCTGAAGACCGGATTCGGCATTGCTGATGCAGCGCTGATTTTCAGTGTGTCCAGCTCATGAAAACAGATTTCTCTGAAGGCCGCCCTATCCTGGTAAATCGTATCCAGGGCCGTACGATCTGCCACGAGGTGCCTGATCTTCAGTTTGCTGACCATCTGCTGCACCCGTAAAACGGGCAACCGCGGGTCAATAGGCACGTATACATAGCGCCCTTTGAGTATGCCGGTAAAGGCATAGATGTAGTCGATCCTGCTGGTAGCAGTAACGCCAATAAAAGTAAGCGCAGGAATCTCCTGTTGCGCAAGGCCCGCAGCAATATTGGCGGCAGTGCGCGACAGTTGTTCGTAACTGACGGCAGTGCTACCGGCAAGAATCGCTGTGTGCCGGGCATATGCGGTGAAACTATGTTCCAGGCTATGTTGTAGGGATGATGACATAGAAGAGTATATTAGGCACGCTATATGGCGGAAAACAATTTTTATTCGCTGACCATTTCTTCAGCAGGTAATGGTAGTCTCTTCAGCATTACCTCTGCTAATACCGTCACTGACGGGCCTGTCAAAAATTCCATGGGCAGCATCACGATGCCGAGGTTTCGTTTTACGGCGCCAATCAATTCTACCACCATTACTGAATCAATACCCAGCAGGTTAATACCTTTATCGCGGTCAATTTTTCCGGCGTCCATTTTAAGGATCTGCGATAACTCTGTTACAAGTAATCCTCCTATATAACCGGCCCATTCCTCGCGGCTCATACCCATCAATGCGGCCACTACCTCCTGCTGTTGCTGCACCGGGCCAGTATCTTGCCGGTTCTTTGCCACCAGGTCTTTGAACAGGGAGAACTGACCTGCTACGGGGTTGCCGCTGGCCCAGGTTTCCCAATCAACGCTGAAGAAGCCTGTCTGTATTGGTTTTTCTTTTAGTATGATGGTAATGCCTTCCATTATTTCCCGGGTTGACAAACCATGGATACCCGCATCTTCCAACATGGCCTGTAATTTTTCATCACGGGCCACCACCCCGGTTCCTGCTACCACGCCGAGGTTGATGGTGGTAGCCGGCCATCCTTTCTGACGGCGGTAATGTGCAAAGGCATCGAGGAAGCCGTTGGCAGCAATGTAGTTCGCTTGCCCGGGGTTACTGATTAAGGTAGAAACAGAGGATATACATACAAAGAAATCCAGTGTATCCGTGGCCGTTGCATTGTGCAGGTGCACGGCGCCATCTATTTTAGGCGTCATTACCTTGCGAAAACGGTCAGGTGTCATATCTGCAAAGAAGCCGTCGTCCAGTACCATGGCGCCATGGAAAATGCCTTTCAATGGAGGTAGCTGGGCTTGTATCTTAGTTATCAGTGCTTGTACCGCCTTACCGTCTGCTATATCGGCTACTACCACCCATACTACTGCGCCAGCAGCTTCCATTTCCCGGATAGCATCCTGTGAGCTTTGTAGTTGCGCACCGGAACGGCTTACCAGCACTACATTTCTTACACCACGCGCCACCATCCAGCGGGCTATCGCCAGGCCCAGGCCGCGGGTACCGCCGGTAACCAGGTAAGTTGCATCTGGCTTTAAGGTCAACCTGGTATTTTCTGCTACAGGGATCTCTACTTCCTCATTGTAAAAACGAATCACGGTTTTATCGGCAGACCAGGACTGTTCAGCTGTTCTGGCTTCAACGTTGCCAATTTCCCAGGCGGCTATTTCTTTTACCTGCAAAGCAGTGAAATGACCGGCTTCCATATATTCGCGGGTCTCTTTCAGGTATTTAGCTGCCAATAAAGGCCGTTCATTGATAATGCGTTCCGCATCCACCGAAGCAAAGGTCAGATTTCGGGAGAAATGTTGCATAGGCAGTACCTTCTGGACGCTTTGGTCGCCGCTAACATCCAGGTATTTGCCATAAGGCGCTAACAAGGCCAGTCCCTGGTACAACATTTCACCGTGCGACATGCTGAACACCACGTCTATACCATACCCGTTGGTGATGCCCAGGATAGCAGCTATAGCGTCGATATCGTCTGCCCCAAACACATGCTGTACACCAGCGTTTCTCAGCAGATCCTGTTGCTGTGCCCCCTCTGCCGTGGCAAATATTTCAGCTCCTACCATCCGGGCATATTGAATAGCCGCCATACCTGCACTCTCCGTTGCCCTTGGAATCAGTATTTTATCGCCCGCTCCCAGCTGCGCAATATATTTGAGTGCATGCAGTGCGCCCACAAACGGTATCAGTGCCGCTGCGCCGCTGTGCGGTATTCCCGCCGGCAGTTGTATGGTTAAATGATCCGGTAGCATGGCATATGACCTAACAGCTCCCGAAGGACAGATGCCTATCACATGGTCGCCTATACGAAAACCGATGACATCCTTGCCAAGCGACATTACCACGCCGGCACATTCTATTCCCACCTGGTAATGGTGGCCATTCATCCCCTTATTGACTATCCGGGGATAATCTTTATTATTAATCGCGGTATTATATACCAATATCTCTATCTCTTTATTACCGGGTACCCCTCTTGATACTTCTTCAAATGCGGGTACACCCGGAGCCGTTTTCTGCCCCATTTTCAGCGCAACAGGATGCTGGCTTACGTTAACGGCTTCTTTCAGTGTTTCAGGCGCCGCAACTGCCTTCCGGCGTAATCTTCTTACATACAACTGCGTACCTCGTATAGCCATTTCCGTTTCTGATCCTTCCTGTCCCACCACGGCTGCCAGCAATGACCAGTCGGTATGTTGGGCAGGCAGGTCTATCAACTGTACCCGGCATTGTGGATATTCGTTGGCAATCACACCTCCCAATCCCCATACCGGCGCTGCAGCCAGGTTCACTGTAGCGTTGTCGTCTCCTATAACATGTGCCTGTTGCGTAACAATGTACAGCGACCGGGTACCGGTGGCAGGCCAGTTTTTCATTAATTGCAGCAACGGCGTTACTTCCTGCAGGCATCGCTCAGCATCTGGTATAGCTTCCTGTTTTCCGGGAATATACATCACCTGCATACCAGAGCTCCCTGCTGCTTCCAATGCCCATTTCATATCGGCGTCGTTGCTGAAATCCAGTTCATATTGGCTACCACTCACTTTCCGGCCGGTATTACCCTGGCACAAAAGGCTTACGGCCACTCCCCTTGCCGACAAGGCGGTTGCTGCGGAAAGCCCCATCGACTTATCGGCCGCCAGTACCACTACCGGCGCCGGCATATCCTGCTTGGTGGCAGGAAGTACATACTCCTGCCATTCGGGCAGATAAAAATCATCTGCTACTCCTGGCTCTTCATCAGCATCAGCCAGTTTCAACATCTGCTGGCATTTCAGTCCTTCAATGTGCATCGCCACTGCACCGTCTTCCAGGCATATCGTCAAATCGCCCTCTACTTCCGTTGGTGTGACAGACGTGATCGTTGCATAACACAGGAAACGATTGCCCACTGCATGATAGCAGTTGAGCCGACGGATGGAAACAGGTACCACTTCCCGTGGACTGGCCACTACCATTACCTGGAAACAGGCATCCAGCAACACCGGATGAATGAAATATTCCTCGCGGTTAGCCGCATAGGAAGGATGTCCCTCAATAGCCGCTAATGCCATTCCTGGCGCATAGGCCACTTCTTTCACACAACGAAACAATGGGCCATACTCCAGTTTTATATGCGCCAGTTTATCATATAATGCGGCTGCAGTCAGATGCTCCGTACACCTGCTACGCAGGTGAGGTAAATCGAGCTGCTTACCGGTAACCGGCAGATTTCCGTTTACATATCTCCCCGTTGCCCTCAGCTGCCAACCAGGTAAAGTACCTTCCTGCCGGCTCAGTACACGAAACTGCCCGAGACTGGTATCCATCGTAGCATGCAGCAGTTGCACCTGCCGGTCATCGATCAGCAGCAACTGGTGAAATGCAATATCTTCCAATATCATCCCTTTGCCTGCATTACCGGGTTCATTGCTATACATAGCCATTGCCGCAGTGATATAACCGGCTCCCGGAAAAATTATTTTCCCATGCACAATATGATCGCGCAGGAAAGGAAAGAATAGGGTATTCAATTCTACTTCATACATGGGTTGAGCCGCTGGCAGCCTGTTATAGAGGAATACGTTTCCCTCCAGGCCGGACCGGTCTTCCGCAGATATCCCACTTTCATTCCAGTATCGCACTTTCTGCCAGGGATAAACCGGCAATGGAACGAAAGCCGCCCGGGGAGCCAGTAACTCCCAGTTAACCGAATGCCCCAAGGTATATAAAGTTGCCAGGCCATTATAAAAATGAAGCTGCTCTCTTTCCTTACGGTTCATAAAATGAACCAGCGTACCTTTCCGGCTCCTGGCCTGCAGGCACTCTGTTATAGCCGTTTTCAACACCGGGTGGGGACCAATCTCCATAAAACAATCAAACTCATTGGCCGACAATACATCTATAGCCGGCGCAAAGCTAACCGGGTTACGTACATTCAGCCACCAGTAATGGGCGTCAATAGCGGTTCCCTCAATCAGGTTGCCGGTAACGGTAGAATAAAGCGGGATATGTGTAGTTGCCGGTTGCAGCCCGCGCAACGACTCCAGCAATTCTTCATGAATTTCATTCATTAACGGACTATGATAAGGTACCTCCACCTCCAGCATCCGGCAGAAAATACCCTTCAGCTCAAACTGGTCTGCCAAGGCCAGCAGACCGGTTTCATCGCCAGACAACGTAACCGAATCGGGACTGTTGATAGCCGCTATAGAAATATCCGGGTACTGCGCAATCATGTTTTCTGCAGTAGCCGCCGGGATAGATACCGCCAGCATCCTACCCTTACCGGCAATCAGCTGTTGCAGGCGGCTCCGGTGATAGCTCACCAGGATGGCCTCTTCCAGTGACAGCGCACCTGAAATATAAGCAGACGCCACTTCCCCTACACTATGCCCAACTACAGCATCCGGCTTCACGCCGAAATGTGCCAGCAACGCTGTTAAAGCCACCTGTATGAAAAAATTGGCCGGTTGCGCTACCTGCGTTTCTTTGATACGGGAGGTCGCTTCGTCCTTTTGCATTTCCTCCAGCACAGACCAGGAAGCAATTCTCCTGAAAATGGCATCACAGTCTTCCAGGCTTTGACGGAATACAGGTTCGTAAGCCATCAGCTCCCGCCCCATCTTCCACCACTGTGGGCCCATACCAGTGTATACAAAAACGGTCTTGCCCTTCTCTGTGCCGGCGGTATTGGTAACAATCTGTTTTCCTAAATTATTATGATGAAAAGCCAGCAGCTTTTCTTTCAGGTCTTCTTTTCTCTGTGCCACCACTGCCAGGCGGTGCTTATGATGCGTACGCCGGTGAGCGGCCGAATACAGCAAATCCGCCGCGCTTACTTCGTTTCTCTCCAGCAGCGCCAGGTAAGATTGTGCCAACTGCTTTAGCGCCCCGGTGTCATGTGCAGAGAGCGGAAATATCATGGGAGCTGCCGTTGCAGCAGTTGCAGTGGTAGTACTATCGGCTGCGGGCATACGATATTCTTCCAGTACCACATGCGCATTGGTTCCTCCATATCCAAAGGAATTCACCAGGGCAAATGATGGCTCGCCGGCAGGTAACGGTTCCGGCTGTACGGGAATCCGCAGCAAGCTTTCCTCGTAATTCAAACCTGGATTAGGTTTGTTAAAATGCAGGTTAGGCGGCGCCGTCTTATGCTGCAGGCATAGCGTAGCTTTGATCAAACCGGCTACGCCCGATCCGGCTTCCAGGTGGCCGATATTGGTTTTCACAGAACCAATCAGGCACTTGCCGTTGCTATATCCCTCTTCTTTCAGAATATCATTGATGGCATTAAACTCTACCGGGTCGCCTGCCTGGGTGCCGGTACCATGTGCTTCCACATAGTGTACCTGGTTCACGTGAATACCGCTCTTATGTAATACTTTTCTTATCAGCGCTTTTTGTGAAAGACCATTTGGCACGGTAATCCCACCGGTCTTGCCATCCTGGTTAATACCGGTAGCCCTGATCAGGGCATAAATTTTATTGCCGTCTGCCACCGCTTTATCGTATGGCTTCAATAATACTACGCCGGCGCCCTCTCCCCTTACATAGCCCGCCGCCTCTTCATCAAAAGCTTTGCAGCGGCCATGTTTCGACAAGAACTTACCGGCACTCATCACCATGCTCATCACGGGTTTCAGCACTACGTTTACACCGCCTACCATGGCCATATCACATTCTCCCGCCCAGATATTCTGGCAGGCCACATGAGTAGCCACCAGCGAGGAAGAACAAGCGGTATCGATAGTGAAACTTGGTCCTTTAAAATCATACCAGTAGGATAACTTGTTGGATAACATGGTCAGCATGATACCCGTAGCCGTAGTGGAGTTAATGAGCGCGCGATTATCCTTTTCCAGCTGCAACAGCCCGAAATCATACGTAAATCCCCCTACGAAAACACCGGTATTGCTGCCTTTTACTTGCGGCAACGTAATGCCGGCATCTTCCATGGCCTCATAGGAAACCTCCAGCAGTAGCCGCTGTTGCGGGTCTAACGTTTCGGCCTCCCGGGGTGAAATGCCAAAGAAGAACGGGTCAAATTCATCTATTTTCTCTCTCAGGAAACCGCCATGAAAACTACGGATTTTATTGTGCGCCTGGTCCGACTGACTGCAGAACCGCCGGTTGTCCCATCGCTCGCGGGGAATTTCAACGATGGCATCTGTTTTATTCATCAGCATGTCCCAAAATTTCGGAGCAGAAGAGGCGCCGCCAGGCAAACGGCAACCAATTCCGACAATGGCTATCGGGTTGTTAGATTCATTCTTCATCATGTGTAATGATTTACAGGTACTGTAAGCTCAAACGGGCACAGCCGAACAACAAGCGTTGTTCTTAACCGGTCCGGGATAGTAGGTGAGCAGGGTAAAATATTAACTGACTCTCTCCAGGCAATGCATGGGAATTTCTACGCCGATTGATTGGTTAATCAAGGGTAACTGTACTACAAAACGTTTGTCGGTATGGCGTTTCACCAGGATACCTTCCAAACCGGAAAGCACCCCTTCCACTACTTTTACTTTTTCGCCTATACAATAATTATGTTCGCGGGTGATCTCACATCCGGCCGTTTCAATCATCCTGATACGCGCTATCTCTTCATCACTTACAGCCACCGGCTCACCTTTAAAAGCAACCAGGCGGATAACGCCATTAGCCGATAACACCCGGAACTTTTCACGGGGGTTTATCTTCACAAAAAGATAATTGGGGAATAATGGCTGTCGTAGCCGTTTTATACGATCGCTCCACTTACGGGCCACTGTGTACAAAGGCAGATAGCACTCGTATGCCATGGAGGCAATTTCGGCAGCGATCTTCTTCTCCAGTTTGGGTTTGGTATAAACGACCAGCCATTTCTCTTCGGGGGATGAAACACACATAGGTTTAATGATAAAAATTAAAAGTGGACGGAGAGATGGAAATAGCTGATTTACCCGGCGATAAAGCAAATATTTCCCCCTTACCGTTTGAATGAAACGGATACAACTGGAACCGACGCGTTTACCTGGAAAATGGATACTGTGAAGTGGAAAGAAGGGATTAACAAATACCTGTTCCATCTGTTGTCAGACAGAACAGCCTTCATTCCGTTGGCTAAAACAGGTTCAAGGACTTACGCAGAATATACAGAAAAAAACAACTGACAGTAAAGTAGTACTGATTCCTAATCACATGGTATAGCTGGCGCTACAGATACTCCCATATCAGTTAATTCAACACACATAGTAACAATTATTATTTGGGTTCTCTGAAAAAATAAGATTCATAAAGATAACAGGAGAATAGTTACCAAAAAATGCAGAAAACTATAAATCTCGTTACGGATTCCCTCATTTCTCCATGATACGTTATTTTATTATTTATAAGATATCTATCTTCCGGTTGAAAAATAAACCTGTTCCATGTTATTACAAAAGCGAACATCATTGTTTCAAAAACGGACACTATTGTGGACCGGCAGCAATGGAACGATTTGATTTTCATAGCAGTAATAAACTGGCATCATTTTGTAATGGCGGATATTGAATACCCTGGTATAGTTTCACTAATGCGTTTCTTTCCTGCAACCGGCACCAGCAAAGAATTTCATAGCACGAGGACCCTTTTGACCCGATAGATTTTTTCCAGGTAACTTTAATCATTCGCTTGTTTTTAAAACACCCAATCAAAAAATCTACTTAGCCTCCTTCAAAAAAACAATAGCCCTATGTTCATCACTCATCTGAAAATTGCCCGCAGGAATTTATGGAGGAATAAAACCTTCGTAACCATTAATATGGCGGGACTGGCCATCGGAATAGCTCTTTTTATATTCATCATCGAATATGTTACGTTTGAATGGAGCGCTAACCGGTTCCATAAAAATTATACCCGGCTATACAGAACGATGGTCGTAAGCCAGGAAGACCGCAGCACTTATCACCTTCCCCCCGGATTTGCGCCGGTGATACAACAGAACTTTGCCAACAGTACCGGTATCCGGGCATATGTAAGGACTGCTGAGGATATTGGCAACGGCGTGGTATCTGTTACCGATAATGCCAACCGGGAAAAAGCTTTTCTCGAAGACAAAGTAATGTATGTAGATGGAAACTTCCTGGATCTCTTTACCTTCCCGCTCGTGGCAGGTACCCCATCCTTAAATGAACCCAATACAGTAGCTATCTCCGAAACAACCGCCAGGCGGTACTTCGATAATGATAATGCTGTCGGAAAAATTATAAAGCTGAGTAACCAGTTTGGCACCACCCCGTACACTGTAACGGCCGTATTTAAAGACATGCCCGGCGAGTCTGACATCAAGTCCAATATATTATTGTCGTTTAAAACCCTGGAAAACCCCGCCAATCGCAACGGCAATGACTGGGCCGACCCCAGGAGTATTAAAGCCGGCTTTAGTATTGTGTACTTGCTGATCGCGGATCATTCACCGGTAGATCAGATAGCAGATCAGATCACCAAATTTGTACATAAGGTAAAGCCGCAGTCTACCGACCGTATGGCCTTTCAACCTATGAGCGAATTACACCTGGCCCCTTCCTTCAACTATATACATCAAACATTCGGCAGCCTCAAACTGGTGGTAGCACTGCTTAGCATTGCCGTCCTGATATTGCTGATTGCGTGGGTAAATTACATTAATCTCTCTACGGCCCAGGCGCTGAACCGCGCGAAGGAAGTAGGTGTACGTAAAGTACTGGGCGCCCAGCGGCATGAGCTGGTTGTACAATACCTCACGGAAACCTTCCTGCTAACCATCCTCAGCACCCTGGTAGCTATCCTCATTGTTCTGGCGCTACAGGGCGTTTATAATGGCTTTACCGGGAAATCACTTTCTATCCTCGTGCTCAACCGTGGCTGGTTCTGGCTTATGGGAGTTGTGCTCATTATTGTCAGCTCTATTTTATCCGGCGGATATGTTGCCCTGGTGCTGACTGGTTTCAGCCCCATTGCCATGCTGCGCAATAAATTTAACCAGTCCGGCAGAGGACTTACCTTACGCAAAGGCCTGGTGGTATTCCAGTTTATGGCATCTATCATATTCATTATTGCCACCATTGTGCTATACCGGCAACTCTCTTATATGCAAACACAGGACCTGGGCATTAACCTCGAGCAACGGTTGATTATTACGGGCCCATCTAACCAGATAGATACTAGTAATACCAGCGCCGCCACATTTAAGAATGAGCTAAGCCAGCTGCCGTTTGTAAAGAGCGTGGCTTCTTCTGATAACACACCGGGCATGGGATACAACCTATCCAATAACCGCATATACCGGCTGGGAGCCGATTTGTCGACCATGGAAGAAAAAACATACTACCTGCTGAAGGTAGATGATAACTACTTTGGCACTTATGAAATCCCCCTGGTAGCCGGCAAAAATTTTACACCTCAAATGGTGCAAAGCGGCTGGGAAAACGATGGCAAAGTGATCGTCAATGAAAAAGCAGTAAAGCAGCTGGGATTCACCAGTGCGGAAAATGCCATCTCCCAGAAAATAAAATGGCAGGACAAAGACCTGGAGATCATCGGCGTGGTAAAAGACTACCACCATTTATCGCTGCGGCAGCTGATAGAACCTACCATTTTCCTTCCTTCGGATATCGATAATTATTTTACGCTGAAGTTAAATGCAGCAGATATCTCAGGGAAGATAAGCAGTATCAAAACCCTGTATGAATCGGTATTTCCAGGCAATCCATTCGATTACTTCTTCCTCGACCAAATGTACGATAACCAATACAAGGAAGAACAAAGGCTGGGCCGCTTCTTTATCGTGTCTGCCCTGATCGCTGTATTTATTGCCTGTATGGGATTATACGGGCTCACCACTTTTACCGCCAAACAGCGGAAAAAAGAAATTGGTATCCGGAAGGTGTTGGGCGCCAACACAAATAACATCGTACAATTGCTGGCGAAAGACTTTATGAAGCTGGTGGTGATTGCCATTGTGACTTCCTGCCCCATTGCCTGGTGGCTGATGCACCGGTGGCTGGAAAACTTTGCCTACCGTATCAGTATAAGCTGGTGGATGTTTGTGGTGGCCGGCGTAACAGCATTACTGATTGCATTGATCACCATCAGTATGCAGGCCGTAAAGGCCGCCTGGGTAGATCCGGTGAAGAGTATACGTACCGAATAAATATATCACCATAAAAAAGGAATGCTGCAATAATTGCAGCATTCCTTTTTTTGTGACCTCATCTGGATTCAAACCAGAAACCTTTTGATTCGTAGTCAAATGCTCTATTCAGTTGAGCTATGAAGCCATTCCTGTTTTGGGATTGCAAATGTAGAATTTGTTTTTTATTTATCAAAATAAATCAGCAAATAGTTTTCATAAACTATCGTCAAAGGCTATACGCCTTTACCCATTTTATACCTTAATAATAATATGCTTACGATACATGATTCCTATAGGCACCCATATCACCAACACCAGCAGGATGGCCGATCCCAGGGATGCATGATAGGGCATCATGTTATTGGCAAACACCGTCTGGTAAAGCCATTCTCTTGCATTAGTATTACCTGCAGGGATATATCCCAGTATCTTCGGAATAAGCCCCGACAATACAAAAGCCGTAATGGCATTGCGGCCAAAAGCTACGAATGGCACAAGATAGCGTTGATGCTGTTGCACATCGATCAGCCAGTAACTGGCCGACAGCGCCATGGTAGCCAGTCCGCCGGTGTATAATACAAAAGAACTGGTCCAGAGCGATTTATTAATAGGAAAAAACGGATCCCAGATCAGTGCCAGTATCACCATTATAAAGCCATAAACAAAGAGCCACGATACTTTTACTGCATCTTCGCGGTCTTTGCGCCGTAACCAGCTTCCGACCAGCATCCCAAAGATACCTGTGCCGATAGCTGGCAAGGTGCTTAGCAGCCCTTCCGGATCCCATGTTTTGCTACCCGCCCACAAATGCGCAGGGGTAAATACCAGGCGATCTAACCAGGCCCCAAGATTAGTTTCCGGCTCCAGGTTGGGTGCACCGATGCCTGGTACCGGTACGAGCGTCATCAGTATCCAATAGCCCAATAATAGTGCTATCCCCGTCCATAGCTGTGTACGCCTGCTGGTTTTGATAAATAATATCGCACAGATACTAAATACCACGCCTATACGTGGCAGCACTCCCGGGAAACGCCAGTGCGAAAAATCAAATCGGGGGATCAGATGCAATAACCATCCCAGTACCACGATAGTTGCGCCCCGGCGCAATGCCTGCCGGATCATTTGTCCATGCTGCGTGGGGTCATCTTTCCTGCTGCCAAGGGCATAGGCGATAGACACCCCCACGATAAAGAGGAAAAAAGGGAAAATGAGATCGGTGGGCGTGCAGCCATTCCATTTGGAGTGCTCCAACGGCGCATATACATAGTTCCAGTCCCCCGGGTTATTCACCAGTATCATAGCTGCTACGGTAAGGCCGCGGAAAAAATCCAATGATAACAATCTTTGTTTGACAGCAATGGCCATGATGGTTTTATTTATTATTCAAACAGACAGTATTTATATCTCCTTTAATTTAAAATATTTTTTTTATTCTGACAGTACTTTGTTGACCCGGATTGCTGGGTCACTATCGGCAACGTATATACGTAAATGGAGTAACTTAATACGATGGCAAGATAAATTCCGGGGCTGTAAAAACGACAGCCAACCTCATTGGCTGCTGCCAGGCATAGCCTGCCAATATTAAAAAGAGAAACGCCCCCCAAATTGGGAGGCGTTTCTCTTAGTGACCCCGTCAGGATTCAAACCTGAAACCTTTTGATCCGTAGTCAAATGCTCTATTCAATTGAGCTACGGAGCCATTAATTGTGATTGGATGGCAAAGGTAGCGGATTTTTCGAAAACACCAAATAGTTACTAAAAAAATTCCTGCAATCTTCTGATTTACACTTACTTTTACACCGTTACTTAATTATCATACGAAGTGAAAATTCAACTCTGGAGCATAGGAAAGGAGCATGATCCCTACATCAGGGACGGGATGACAGTTTTTCAAAAACGACTACAGCATTACGTGGACTTCGAAGTAAAACTGATCCCTACCGTAAAACAGGCTGCCAGTTTATCGATACCTGAACTCAAAAAACAGGAAGCCAAATTAATCATGGACCTGTTGCAGCCTACCGACTTTCTGCTGGCGCTCGATGAAAAAGGAAAGATGATGACGACGGTGCAATTCGCCGACTTCCTGCAACAGCGTACCAACGCAAGCACCCGGCAACTCATCATTCTCATAGGGGGCGCCTTTGGTATTGACGAAACCCTGTTACAGAGAGCCCAGCTGAAAATGTCGTTGTCGCCCTTAACCTTCCCTCATCAACTCGTACGGCTTATTTTCACGGAACAATTATATCGTGCCTATACGGTATTAAACAGGGAAAAGTATCATCATCAATAGTTACATTTATAGATAAAATCATCTCATTGTATGACGCTATCAATCAGTTTAGTTATCATCATCATTACCTGCCTTATCTCCTATACCGCCCTGCAGAACTACGACCAGTTAGATAAGTTGAGTCTGCAACCCTATCTGGTAAAGCGTTACAACCAGTACTACCGCTTTATCACTTCCGGGTTTGTGCATGCCGACTTCCAGCATCTGCTCTTTAATATGCTGACTTTATATTTTTTCGGAGGGTTTATTGAGCGTGTTTTTGCACAATTATTCCATAACAAAGTGGTGTATGTAGGCTATTACCTGTTAGGTATTATTGTGGCTAATATTCCTTCTTACATTAAGCACCGCGACAACTCTTATTACTCTTCCTTGGGAGCCTCCGGCGCTATTTCCGCCATTGTATTTACCGCAATCCTGGTGAATCCCTGGGCGTCTATCTACCTGTTTTTTGCGCTTAAATTGCCAGCTGTGGTATACGGCGCATTATTCCTGGGGATTTCCGCTTACATGGGAAGAAAAGGTGGAGGTAATATTAATCACGATGCGCATTTATGGGGAGCCTTATTTGGGTTGATATTTCCGCTGATCTTCCATCCGGAACTGGGCACCAACTTTTTGTATATGATTATGCATCGCTCGCAATTTGTGCAATAACCGATGAGTGCAGCAGCGCGCATAAAGCCGCTGCTGCACTCATTTTCACGGCATCCATTCGATGCTTAGTATCACTTTTGTTTTAGGGGTTATCTTCACCCGGTCGTCTATCCTCATCCCTACAATCCACACAATCCGCTTATTGGATTCCAATACCCAAACATTTTCTTTTTGTGGCAGCGACAACTTCTGATCGATCAGGAACCGGCTTATTTTTTTCTTCCGGGGCATGCCCAGTGGATAAAAATAATCGCCCTGTTTCCATTTCCGCAGGATCATCGGATATGCTACCTGTGCCGCATCCAGCCAGGCCATTGCTGCGGCCGTGGGTATAGGGGTGGCGCCTCTCTCCTGCTGCCGGATGCGTAGCTGGCCTCCGCCGAAATGCACATGTGGCGTATCGGCGTCAATAACTACCAGTGGCGCCGCTTCCATGGCCAATGGCGTTATCAGCAACCACTGCCGGTTACGGATAACCCGGTGCGTGGTCGTTTCCACGTATCGGCCCGACTCGCTGTCGAGCAGCGACAACACCTGTTGCACCTGTGCCGAAGAACAACCAAACGGGCGAAATAATTCCCAGGCAATGGTTTGCAAGGGGATGCTTTGTTGCAGTTTACCTACCGGTACTTTCCAGGTATCGCCTTCCCGGAACAATAACCGCTTACGATGCCGTTCTACTGCTTCCTGGTAAAGATGCTCTGCTTCCTTTATCCGCTCTATGGTAGCCGCCATGTTCCGTACTGCGCCGGGAAATGCTTCCTGCAACCGGGGAATAACCTGGTGCCGGTAATAATTACGTGTATACTTATCTGTTATATTGGAACTGTCTTCCCGGAAAGTGATATTATGCAAGGCGGCATAGGCCACCAGGGTAGCTTTCTCTGTAAATAATAAAGGCCGGATAATCTTTTCCTGCTTGGGTAAGATACCGTGTAAACCAGCTATGCCTGTGCCTTTCGTAAAATTCATCAGGGCCGTTTCCACACTGTCCTGCATATGGTGCGCGGTAGCAATATATGCATACCCTTCCGCAGCGCGTACTTGTTCCAGCCACTCATAGCGCAATTCCCTCGCGGCTACCTGTATGGTTACACGATGTGCTTCCACGTATGCATTTGTATCAAAACGGACGGAGTGAAAAGGCAGCTCCAGTGCGGCAGCTACCTGTTTTACAAAGGCTTCATCTTGTGCTGATTCGGCTGCACGGAGCTGGAAGTTGCAATGGGCAATACCTGCGGCATACCCGGCCTGTTTAAATAACCAGGCCATCGCGATAGAATCTACGCCCCCGCTAACGGCCAGCAGTATTTTCTGAGCAGGATCAAATAACCGCTGCCGGGATATATAATCTGAAAAATGAGTCAATAAATGTTGAGGCATTCGTGGTTAATTGGATTTAAAATATCAGTAAACCAGCTCTTCGTAGGCGGACTGTAATTCGTTGTAGGCGTGTCTTTCATTGGCTGCCTTGGCCATGCTCATTCCTTTTTCGTATACGCTGATGGCGCCGGCATTGTCGCCCGCGCGTTCCAGCAACTTACCAAGGTGGTAATAAGAACCTACATAACCGGGTTCGTATGCCAGCAATTCTTCAAATTGCTGACGGGCGGCCACATCGTCGCCTATCTTAATATACTCCAATGCCAACGCGTGTTTTAAAAAGCTATCGTTGGGTGTGGCCAGCAACAGCTGCTTTATTTGCGGGATTCTATCCATCCGTTTATTATTATTTAATTCTACAATATGTCAATGATAATACTGATTAAAATCATTTTCCGGCCTGCGGTTGGCTTATATTATTTAAATATATTTGCTACTACCGCATTTTTAAACAAAACAGTTTAAGGCCATGAAGATTTTAGTATGTATCAGCAAAACTCCGGACACGACTGCAAAAATAGCTTTCACGGACAATAACACGAAATTCAATGAGGCTGGTGTACAGTTTATTATTAATCCATACGATGAGTGGTACGCATTGGTGAGGGCGCTGGAGCTGAAAGAAACCATTGGCGCCGATGTTCACCTGGTAACGGTAGGCGGTGCTGATTGCGATCCTATTATCCGCAAGGCCCTGGCATTGGGTGGTGATGAAGCATTCCGTATTAATGCAGACAGTGCTGATAGTTTTTATATCGCCTCCCAGATTGCGGCACATGCGCGGGAAAAGCAATACGACATTATTTTTACCGGTAAAGAAACCATCGATTATAATGGTTCAGGTATAGGCGGTATGGTAGCGGAATTGCTAGACCTTCCCTATGTGTCTATTGCGGCGAAATTTGACCTGAATGGTACCGTAGCAACAGTAAACCGGGAGATTGAAGGTGGCGAGGAAATTTGTGAAGTATCCCTGCCAGTGGTAGTTTCCTGCCAGAAAGGAATGGCAGAAGCCCGTATTCCCAATATGCGCGGTATCATGGCTGCCAGAACCAAACCCTTGACAGTAGTAGATCCTGTAGCGGCAGACACCCTCACTTCCGTAATTAGCTTTGAGCTGCCTCCGGCAAAAGCAGGGGTAAAATTGATCAGTCCCGACAACGTGGATGAACTGGTGAAATTACTCCACGAAGAAGCTAAAGTGATCTAAGGGTTCTCTATCTCCTAACGACTAATTAAATTATTCATGTCAATATTAATATTTGCCGATCAGGCACAGGGTAAGATTAAAAAAGCGGCGCTGGAAGCCGTACAATATGGCGCCAAAGTAGCCGCGCAACTGGGTACCACTGCCACCGCGCTGGTACTTGGCCCGGTAGATGCCGCGGAACTGTCGGCGCTCGGTAACTACGGTGCCCAGAAAGTATTACACGCTGCCGATGCACGCCTGCACGAAGTAGAAAGCATCGTATATACTAAAGTGATTGCGGAAGCAGCTGAAAAAGAAGGCAGCCAGGTGATCATCTTCCCACATAATTTCGACGGGAAAGCCGTTGCTCCCCGGGTTGCTGCCCGGCTCAAAGCGGGACTCGTTGCCGGCGCTATCTCCTACCCTGATACCAGCAACGGTTTTGTGGTAAAGAAAAATGTGTTTTCCGGCAAGGCGTTCGCCCATGTCAATATTACCTCCGACAAGAAAATCATTGCGATTATACCCAATACTTTTGCGCTCACTCCCGGCACAGGAACTGCTGCAGTAGAAGCTTTTTCTCCTGCCATCCAGGATAGCGATTTTAAAGTGAAAGTGGTAAAAACCGAAACAGTGAGCGGCGACGTACCTTTAACAGAGGCCGAAATCGTAGTAAGTGGTGGTCGCGGTATGAAAGGTCCTGAAAACTGGGGTATCCTGGAAGACCTGGCCAGGGCACTGGGAGCAGCCACCGCAAGTTCACGCCCTGTGGCCGATGCCGGATGGCGCCCTCATCATGAACACGTAGGTCAGACCGGGCTCACCGTAAGGCCTAATTTATACGTTGCCATCGGTATTTCCGGCGCTATACAGCACCTGGCGGGCGTAAATGGTAGCAAGGTTATTGTGGTGATCAACAAAGACCCGGAAGCGCCTTTCTTCAAGGCTGCCGACTACGGCATTGTTGGCGATGCTTTTGAGGTGGTACCTAAACTGACAGCAGCCGTTCAGAAGCTGAAACAATCATAAAGGGCTTTACAAAGGAAGAATTATGGGTGACAGATGTAAATGTTAAAATCATCCTGATCAGTCACCCATAATTCTTCGCTTTATAGGCTTGATATTAGGCATTTATCAGATAGATTTTTTTTAGATAGGGAATATTTTTCTAACTTCACAGACTTACAAACTATTCAGCGACAACGCAAGACAGATATGAGAAAAATAGAACTGGAAATAGTTGCTTTATCGCACAGCATTACGCAGACTCATTCATATGCCGTGGTATTGGGAGAAGTAAACGGGTTACGCCGTTTGCCGATTGTGATCGGGGGCTTTGAAGCGCAGGCTATTGCGGTGGCTTTGGAGAAAATGCAACCCAGCCGGCCTTTAACGCACGACCTGATGAAAAACTTCATGAACGCCTTTAATGTGGAATTGCAGGAGGTGGTCATCAGTAATTTGCAGGAAGGTATTTTTTATTCCAAACTTATCTGTTCCAATAACGACGAAACTATTGAGATAGATTCCCGCACTTCAGATGCGCTGGCGCTCGCGGTTCGTTTTGGATGCCCTATTTATACGTTTGAGAATATTCTCAACAGTGCGGGTATATTGCTGGATGATCCTGCCGGCAAAAAAAGCAGCAAGCCAGTAACCCCTACTATTTCAGAACATGAAAAAGGTGTGGAAGACGACCTCAAATCTATGAATGTGGATGAATTAAACACCCTCTTACAGGAAGTGTTGGAACAGGAAGATTACATTCGTGCCATCGCCATCCGCGATGAACTAAACAGTCGCAAAAGCAAATAATTTTCTTTCAGTATAATCGTGCAGTTGACAGCCATCTGGCGTGTAGCTGTAGGTTTGCCGTGCAACAGATAATAGATGATCGTATTTCCCAATTGTAAGATAAACCTGGGCCTGCATATTACCCGTAAGCGCCCCGACGGTTTTCATGACCTGGAAACCGTTTTCTATCCCCTGCCTGTAAACGATGCCCTGGAAATCATTGCCCATCCATCTTTACAGTTTGCCAGCAGTGGTATCCCTGTTCCCGGGGAGGCGGCCGATAACCTTTGTATCAGGGCTTTTCACTTGCTACAGCGCGATTTTCCGCAGGTACAGCCGGTAAATATCCACCTGCATAAACACATACCTATTGGCGCTGGATTGGGAGGAGGTTCGGCAGATGCCGCGTTCATGCTGCGATTGCTCAACCAGAAGTTTCAATTAGGCCTTTCAGATACCGTATTGGCTGACTATGCTGCCCAGTTGGGTAGCGATTGCCCCTTCTTTATTTACAACCGGCCTTGTTATGCCACAGGACGTGGTGAAATCATGGACCCTATTGACCTGGATCTTTCAGGATACTCCTTTGTACTCGTACATCCCGGCATTCATGTTAATACCGGCTGGGCGTTTAAGCAACTTACGCCCCAGGCACCGGCTTATGCGCTGAGGGAGAAAATACAATCACCGGTGGCTACCTGGAGAGGATTAATTACCAACGATTTTGAGGCGCCGGTATTCAGCGCCTACCCGGTTTTAGCGGGGATCAAGGAACAATTATATGCGGCTGGGGCTTTGTACGCTGCCATGAGCGGAAGTGGTTCGGCAGTGGTGGGTATTTTCCCTAAAAACAAAATAGCTGACATCCTGTGGGATGCCAGCTATCGGGTATTTACTATCAGGTAAGTCTTACTTTACAGAAGCTACCAATGCTTTAAATGTTTCTGGTTCATTCATAGCCAGATCAGCCAGAACTTTTCTGTTCAGGTCGATATTTTTACCGGCTAATTTGTTCATAAACACAGAATAGGTCAACCCTTCTGCTCTAACAGCAGCGTTGATACGGGCGATCCACAGCTGACGGTAGTTTCTTTTCTTTAATTTACGACCAACATAGCTGTATGTGAGTCCTTTTTCCAGGACGTTTTTCGCTACGGTGTAAACATTCTTTCTTTTACCGTAGAAGCCTTTGGCTTGCTTTAAGATCCTTTTTCTCCGGGCTCTTGAAGCTACGGCATTAACTGAACGAGGCATTTGCTTTGTTTTTTCTCAGGTTATAAAATTCGATTCTTTTGACAGATACTAGCGCATTCCGAGCATTCTCTTAACCAGGTTAAGATTTGCTTCGTGAACCAGCGTACTACCTCTTAAGCTACGTTTTCTTTTCGTAGATTTTTTAGTCAGTAAGTGGCTTTTGAAGGCCATGAACCGCTTAATCTGTCCGTTCCCACCAACCTTGAACGTTTTCTTGGCACGGGAATGTGTCTTTACTTTGGGCATCTTACATCAAATTTGGTCTGCAAAGGTATGAAAATAATTCAATAAAGCACAGTCTTGTATAAATAATTAACGCCCTCTCCCGAATGTGGATAACTTTTCTAATATTTTTTTACCATCTCTTAAGCGATTGACTATCAATTTTCCCCTTTCCACCTTTGTCAAGTTATCTGGTCGTTATTCATATTATAATTAATCACACTTTTTTTATTTATCTATATTATCATTAGTTTTAATTTTATTTTAATTACATATTTTAACCATACCATGTATAAATACCTGACGCCTATGAAACCATTTTACTCATCTATCCAAGTGAGCCGGAAAATTTCCGCCGGTTATTTTTATTTATGTAAAGAGTTGAGCAGCAATAAGAATTGAACAGCTAATCCTGGACAATTCTGATACTTTTTTTACTTAACTGTTTGCACCTATGAAACAACTATTAACCTTCTTGTACTTGCTGACCGGGCTGATATTCCTGGGCAAAGGGGCAGAAGCACAAACCGAACCCGCTACAGGAACACCCTTCATGAACCTTCCGGATACCACCTGCTGGAAGAGTTTCGCGAGTATGAACGCTTTCTACTGGAAATCGGCTAGGGTGCCAGATTCCGCCACCTGGACCATTACCCCCGGGGGGGCCTCTATTACGGTTCTGTATTCCTCCGATAATACCAATAAGCTAGTCAGGCAAAAACCTGATCCTACCTATAAACGGAATGCCCTGACGATCAAATTCAATGATATCGGGCAATATACTATTTCGGTTGCCCTCTGGTATAACGGCGTCAAATCAATTGTCACTAAAAAAATATATTCAAAAGACTGCTCTATCCTCCCCTGTCAGGGTAAAAATACCGGGCTGGGTGACTTCAAAGAAGATTTCGGAAACTTCCAAAATGGTGCAACCACCAGTAAATCCAGTTCCTATGTAACTGGTTACGTCTATAACCCAATTCCGCTGGTAAGTCCTTACACCATGAATGATAACAGTTACACTGTTTTCTGGAATACCCAGGTGAGAAGCGAATGGGTATATATGACTGACCATACCGGTAGTACTGTCGATTCTGTAGGCGGTATGCTGATTGCCAACTCCTCCTATGATGCCAGATCATTCTTCGCCAGGGATAACGTACCGGTCTGTCCCGGGTCCCTGTATAACTTCAGTGCCTGGTTCCTTAACGTAAATGGTATCAAAGTATTTAATGAGAACAGTTGCTCCACTGGTAACTGGGATGGATATCACTACGCAGGTGTAAGCTTTTTGATCATCAATACCAAGGGAGGCGCACCTTCCTCCACCTGGGATACCCTGGCCCGCTTTAAAACCTTCGATGTGTCGATGAACCTATCTGGCCCCCAGTGGCAGATGTATGGAGGTGGTTTTAAAACGCCGGGAGGTGTGACGTCGGTCCGGCTTGAGATTGTGAATGATCGGCCCGGAGGTTGCGGAAATGACATCGCTGTAGATGACATTTCCTTTGCTTATTGTAGCCCTTATATTTATTCTTATATAGATGGTAAACTGGGATTAAGAGCAGATTCGCTGTGCGATGGCGCCCCGGTAACCATGAAAGCCTCTTATAGCCCTAATGGCTGGCAACCAGATGGCACCTACGATGCCACTAAAGACTATTTTAAAAATCCACAATATCAATGGTTCTGGAGTAATGATGGCGTTGCCTGGGATACCCTCCACGATGGTAGCGGTATCACTGGTACCATGACATCGTCTGTAGTGTTTGCACCTGGTGCTTTGAAGGGAGATCCGAACCAGATTGTAACAAAGTATTACCGTGTAAACATCCTGGAAAAAGGCAACCTTGGCAACTGTGCGGCGCCTTCTGAATACACCAAGATTACGATATTGCCCAAACCTAAAGTAACCGTTTCTTCCGGGAGAATATGTATAGGTGATAGTGTGGTGATGACCGCCAATGGAGGATACAGTGAATATGAATGGCAGGTGAACCCCGTCGTTACCGGGCCTATTATGACCGTATACCCAACTGCTACCACCACCTACTCAGCCATTGGTATCGCCGATTATGGATGGGATGCGGTTAAAATGGAGCAACGACAGTGTAGAGACACCGGTTCCGCCCAGGTAATCGTAGATGCCCAACCGGTTACAAAAATTAGTGGTGGCCCTACAACCATCTGTAAAGGTAGTATGGTAACACTGAACGTAACCAACAGTGGTGCACCTCCTGACAGCCTGGCCTGGAACTGGCAGGTAAATGGCTCTCCAATAGGTAACCCAAATGATGTAAGCATTACCCAGTCGCCCACTGCTGTAGGCGCTTATATATATTCTGTATTACTGACCAATAAAACCTGTAAGGCTACTGATACATTTACGGTAAATATAAGGTCGATGCCCAATGCAGACCAACCCATTACCTACAAACAATGTAACATCCCGAATTTTGCAATAACCAGGAAATCACTGCCTAATGATCAGCGGGGAACGTGGTCTGTATACAAGGATACCCAAAATAATACCAGTGGCATTGGCTTTTCAGATCCTAACGCGCCTGATGTAACCGTCACAAATGTGCCAGTGGGCGATACTGTTACACTGATATGGGTGATCACGAACAATTCGATGGGCGCTTGTACAGATACCAGCTGGGTGACCCTGATTAACACCAGGCCACTTACAACAAGCGTTGCCGGTAATAACCAGGCACAGTGCAATATCAATGTGTTTCAATTGAATGCAAGCAAACCTGGCCCCGGCGAAACTGGCAAATGGACATTAGGGAGCGGTACCACTGCAACCATGGTGACAATTGACTATGACACTGCTTACAATGCGAAAGCAACCATCATCGCAGCCGCACCGCAAGCTGTACAGCTGATATGGACTATTTCTAATGGTGTGTGTCCCAATCCTACTTCGAGCGTTATTAAACTGACATTAAAGAATCCTCCGACTGTTAATATAAAGGCTAACGCCGTATGTAACAACGTCTCCTCATTCACTGTCAGTTACTCAGGATTAACAGATACCCTTAAAAGTTATGAAATAGTGGCCGCACCTGCCAGGCCGATGCCGAACTTTACAAAAGTTACCGGTAGCTGGCCCGGCAGCAGTACTTCCGGTACGTTTAATGTCCCTCTTCCGGCTAACACTCCTGCTGGCAGCTACGATTTTATACTCACCGGGAAAATAGATACGCTCCATGGATGTACTGTTAGTGTGCCCTTCTCCCTATCTGTAGAAAAGCCGTCTACCAATCCTACCGCCGTCACCGCCTCTATTACCTCATTGTGTGTAAAAGGAGATGTGACATTAACCGTTGTTGGCGGCTCCCTGGGCATGGATTCTACTAAAACTCCAGCTACCTGGAAATGGTATACAGGGGCTTGCCCTGGCAACCCTGGCAGTACACGGGTTTATCCTACTTCTGCCAATACAGACAGTTCCATTGTTACTTTTAAGAATGTAACTGCTACGACTACTTATTATGTGATGGCGCCAAGTGCGGGGCCTTGCGGTAACACTGCATGTGCTTCCGTTACCGTAACAGTTTTTGCGCAGCCCAATAAAGCCAACGCGGGTGCTGACCAAAGCGCCTGCGAACGTGCCACCGCCTTCCAGTTAAATGGTAACGCCACAGGCGTAGCGGGTGTTAATGGTCAATGGACCACCTGGAATGCCAGTGCCATTATCACTGGCCCTACCCTCCCCAATGCTACCGTTAAAGTAAATATTGGTGATACCGCTACCTTATTTTGGACCATATCTAATGGTCCCTGTGTAACAACAGTTGACACGGTGTTTATTACCAATTTCAAAAAGCCAGTAACCGCAAATGCCGGCACTGATCTAAGTCATTGTAACGATTCCATCTTCACCATGGCGGCCAATAAGCCAACGGAATATGGCGCTTACGGTGCATGGACCATCGTGGGCGGTAAACAAACATGGATCTCCATTACTGACACTACTTTAAATACCACCAAAGTAAAAGTACTGGCGGGCCACACCGCTGCATTAGTATGGACTATCACCAACAGTACCTGTGCCGCTACTACCGATACGGTGCTGCTCACCAACTACGACAAGCCGGCTACCGCTAATGCGGGTGGTAATCAGAAACACTGTAACGACTCCATCTTCACTATGGCGGCCAATAAGCCAACGGAATATGGTGCATATGGGGCATGGACCATCGTGGGCGGTAAACAAACATGGATCACGATTACTGATACTACTTTAAATACCACCAAAGTAAAAGTGCTGGCAGGTCACACTGCTGCCCTGGTATGGACCATTACCAATGGTACTTGTGCCGCTACTACCGATACGGTGTTGCTCACCAACTATGACAAGCCGGCTACCGCTAATGCCGGTGGTAATCAGCAACACTGTAACGACTCCATCTTCACCATGGCGGCCAATAAACCAACGGAATATGGCGCTTACGGTGCATGGACCATCGTGGGTGGTAAGCAATCCTGGATCACTATTACCGATACTACTTTAAATACTACCAAAGTAAAAGTACTGGCGGGGCACACTGCTGCCCTGGTATGGACCATTACCAATGGTACTTGTGCCGCTACTACCGATACGGTGTTGCTCACTAACTATGACAAGCCGGCTACCGCTAACGCCGGTGGTAATCAGCAACACTGTAACGACTCCATCTTCACTATGGCGGCTAACAAGCCAATGGAATATGGCGCTTATGGTGCATGGACCATTGTGGGTGGTAAGCAATCCTGGATCACTATTACAGATACCACTTTAAATACCACCAAAGTAAAAGTACTGGCGGGTCACACTGCTGCCCTGGTGTGGACTATTACCAACGGTACCTGCGCGGCAACTACCGATACCGTGCTGCTTACCAACTACGATAAGCCTGCTACCGCTAATGCCGGTGGCAATCAGAAACACTGTAACGACTCCATCTTTACCATGACGGCCAACAAGCCGACAGAGTACGGAGCATACGGTGCCTGGACCATCGTGGGCGGTAAACAAACCTGGATCTCCATTACTGACACTACTTTAAATACCACCAAGGTAAAAGTACTGGCTGGGCATACCGCTACCCTGGTATGGACGATCACCAACGGTACTTGCGCGGCTACTACCGATACGGTACTGCTTACAAATTATGACGTACCAGCTATCGCTAATGCTAATATTGATCAAAAGCATTGTAACGATTCCATCTTCACCATGGCGGCCAATAAGCCAACGGAATATGGCGCTTACGGTGCATGGACCATCGTGGGCGGTAAACAAACCTGGATCACTATTACCGATACCACTTTAAATACTACCAAAGTAAAAGTACTGGCGGGTCATACCGCCGCCCTGGTATGGACCATTACCAATGGTACTTGTGCCGCTACTACTGATACGGTGCTGCTCACCAACTACGACAAGCCCGCTACCGCTAATGCCGGTGGTAATCAGAAACACTGTAACGACTCCATCTTCACCATGGCGGCCAATAAGCCAACGGAATATGGCGCTTACGGTGCATGGACCATCGTGGGTGGTAAACAAAGCTGGATCACTATTACCGATACCACTTTAAACACCACCAAAGTAAAAGTACTGGCGGGTCATACCGCCGCCCTGGTATGGACCATTACCAATGGTACTTGCGCGGCCACTACCGATACCGTGCTGCTTACCAACTACGACAAGCCTGCTACCGCTAATGCCGGTGGTAATCAGCAACACTGTAACGATTCCATCTTCACTATGGCGGCCAATAAGCCAACGGAATATGGCGCTTACGGTGCATGGACCATTGTGGGTGGTAAGCAATCCTGGATCACTATTACCGATACTACTTTAAATACTACCAAAGTAAAAGTACTGGCGGGTCACACTGCTGCCCTGGTATGGACCATTACCAATGGTACTTGCGCGGCAACTACCGATACTGTGTTGCTCACTAACTATGACAAACCGGCTACCGCTAACGCCGGTGGCAATCAGCAACACTGTAACGACTCCATCTTTACCATGACGGCCAACAAGCCAACGGAATATGGCGCTTACGGTGCATGGACCATTGTGGGTGGTAAGCAATCCTGGATCACTATTACCGATACTACTTTAAATACTACCAAAGTAAAAGTACTGGCGGGGCACACTGCTGCCCTGGTATGGACCATTACCAATGGTACTTGTGCCGCTACTACCGATACTGTGTTGCTCACTAACTATGACAAACCGGCTACCGCTAACGCCGGTGGTAATCAGAAACACTGTAACGACTCCATCTTCACCATGGCCGCTAACAAGCCGACAGAGTACGGAGCATACGGTGCCTGGACCATCGTGGGCGGTAAACAAACCTGGATCTCCATTACTGACACTACTTTAAATACCACCAAGGTAAAAGTACTGGCTGGACATACCGCTACCCTGGTATGGACGATCACCAACGGTACTTGCGCGGCAACTACCGATACGGTGTTGCTCACCAACTACGACAAGCCGGCTACCGCTAATGCCGGTGGTAATCAGCAACACTGTAACGACTCCATCTTCACTATGGCGGCCAATAAGCCAACGGAATATGGCGCTTACGGTGCATGGACCATCGTGGGCGGTAAACAAACCTGGATCACTATTACCGATACCACTTTAAATACCACCAAAGTAAAAGTACTGGCAGGTCACACTGCTGCCCTGGTGTGGACTATTACCAACGGTACCTGCGCGGCAACTACCGATACCGTGCTGCTTACCAACTACGATAAGCCTGCTACCGCTAATGCCGGTGGTAATCAGCAACATTGTAATGATTCCATCTTCACCATGGCGGCCAATAAGCCAACGGAATATGGCGCTTACGGTGCATGGACCATCATGGGCGGTAAACAAACCTGGATCACTATTACTGATACCACTTTAAATACCACCAAAGTAAAAGTACTGGCGGGGCATACCGCTACCCTGGTATGGACCATTACCAACGGTACTTGCGCTGCTACTACGGACACTGTGTTACTCACCAACTACGATGTACCGGCGGTTGCTAAGGCTAATGTGGATCAGAAGCATTGCAACGACTCCATCTTCACCATGGCTGCTAACAAGCCTACTGAATATGGCGCTAAAGGCACCTGGTCTGTGATTGGCAAGCCTAGCTGGGTGACCGTTACAGACACTACCCTGAATACTACCCAGGTAAAAGTACTCGCCGGTCATACCGCTACCCTGGTATGGACCATTACTAACGGTACCTGCGCGGCAACTACGGACACTGTGTTACTCACCAACTACGATGTACCAGCTATTGCTAAAGCAAATGTGGATCAGAAACATTGTAACGACTCCATCTTCACCATGGCCGCTAACAAGCCTACTGAATACGGAGCATACGGTGCATGGACCATCGTGGGCGGTAAGCAAACCTGGATCACAATTACTGACACTACTTTAAACACGACAAAAGTAAAAGTACTCGCTGGTCACACCGCTACCCTGGTATGGACCATTACCAACGGCACCTGCACGGCAACTACCGACACCGTGTTACTCACTAACTATGACATCCCTGCGGTAGCTAAGGCGAACATTGACCAGAAACACTGTAACGACTCCATCTTCACCATGGCCGCTAACAAGCCGACCGAATATGGAGCATACGGTGCATGGACCATCGTGGGCGGTAAACAAACCTGGATCTCCATTACTGACACTACTTTAAATACGACTAAAGTAAAAGTATTGGCGGGCCACACCGCTACCCTGGTATGGACTATTACCAACGGTACCTGCGCGGCAACTACCGATACTGTGTTACTCACCAACTACGATGTACCGGCGGTTGCTAAGGCAAACATTGACCAGAAACACTGTAACGATTCCATCTTCACCATGGCTGCCAATAAGCCAACGGAATATGGCGCTTACGGTGCATGGACCATCGTGGGCGGTAAACAAACCTGGATCACTATTACCGATACCACTTTAAACACCACCAAAGTAAAAGTACTGGCGGGTCATACCGCCGCCCTGGTATGGACCATCACTAACGGTACCTGTGCTGCAACTACCGACACCGTGTTGCTCACTAACTATGATGTACCGGCTGTTGCTAAGGCGAACATTGACCAGAAACACTGTAACGACTCCATCTTCACCATGGCCGCCAACAAGCCAACGGAATATGGTGCATATGGGGCATGGACCATCGTAGGCGGTAAACAAACCTGGATCACTATTACTGATACCACTTTAAATACCACCAAAGTAAAAGTACTGGCGGGGCATACCGCTACCCTGGTATGGACCATTACCAACGGTACTTGCGCTGCTACTACGGACACTGTGTTACTCACCAACTACGATGTACCAGCGGTTGCCAAGGCCAATGTGGATCAGAAGCATTGTAACGACTCCATCTTCACCATGGCTGCTAACAAGCCTACTGAATATGGCGCTAAAGGCACCTGGTCTGTGGTGGGCAAGCCTAGCTGGGTGACCGTTACAGACACTACCCTGAATAACACCCAGGTAAAAGTACTGGCTGGTCATACCGCTACCTTGGTATGGACCATTACTAACGGTACCTGCGCGGCAACTACGGACACTGTGTTACTCACCAACTACGATGTACCAGCTATTGCTAAAGCAAATGTGGATCAGAAACATTGTAACGACTCCATCTTCACTATGGCCGCTAACAAGCCGACCGAATATGGCGCATACGGTGCATGGACTATCGTGGGCGGTAAGCAAACCTGGATCACCATTACTGACACTACTTTAAACACGACAAAAGTAAAAGTACTCGCTGGTCACACCGCTACCCTGGTATGGACCATTACCAACGGCACCTGCGCGGCAACTACCGACACCGTGTTGCTCACTAACTATGACATCCCTGCGGTAGCTAAGGCGAACATTGACCAGAAACACTGTAACGACTCCATCTTCACCATGGCCGCCAACAAGCCTACTGAATATGGTGCCAAAGGCACCTGGTCTGTGGTGGGTAAACCAAGCTGGGTAACGATTACCGACACCACCTTGAATACCACCAAAGTGAAAGTGCTGGCTGGCCACACCGCTACCCTGGTATGGACTATTACTAACGGTACCTGCGCGGCAACTACCGATACCGTGTTACTCACTAACTACGATGTACCGGCGGTTGCTAAGGCGAACATTGACCAGAAACACTGTAACGACTCCATCTTCACCATGGCAGCTAACAAGCCGACCGAATATGGCGCGTACGGTGCATGGACTATCGTGGGTGGTAAACAAACATGGATCACTATTACCGACACCACTTTAAATACGACGAAAGTAAAAGTACTGGCTGGCCACACCGCTACCCTCGTATGGACCATTACCAACGGCACCTGCGCGGCAACTACCGACACCGTGTTGCTCACTAACTATGATGTACCGGCTGTTGCTAAGGCGAACATTGACCAGAAACACTGTAACGATTCCATCTTCACCATGGCGGCCAATAAGCCAACGGAATATGGCGCTTACGGTGCATGGACTATTGTAGGCGGTAAACAAACCTGGATCACTATTACTGATACCACTTTAAATACCACCAAAGTAAAAGTACTGGCGGGGCATACCGCTACCCTGGTATGGACCATTACCAACGGTACTTGCGCTGCTACTACGGACACTGTGTTACTCACCAACTACGATGTACCGGCGGTTGCCAAGGCTAATGTGGATCAGAAGCATTGTAACGACTCCATCTTCACTATGGCCGCTAACAAGCCTACTGAATATGGCGCTAAAGGCACCTGGTCTGTGGTGGGCAAGCCTAGCTGGGTGACCGTTACAGACACTACGCTGAATAACACCCAGGTAAAAGTACTGGCTGGGCATACCGCTACCCTGGTATGGACCATTACTAACGGTACCTGCGCAGCAACTACGGACACTGTGTTACTCACCAACTACGATGTACCAGCTATTGCTAAAGCAAATGTGGATCAGAAACATTGTAACGACTCCATCTTCACCATGGCCGCTAACAAGCCTACTGAATACGGAGCATACGGTGCATGGACCATCGTGGGCGGTAAGCAAACCTGGATCACCATTACTGACACTACTTTAAACACCACAAAAGTAAAAGTACTCGCTGGTCACACCGCTACCCTGGTATGGACCATTACCAACGGCACCTGCACGGCAACTACCGACACCGTGTTGCTCACTAACTATGACATCCCTGCGGTAGCTAAGGCGAACATTGACCAGAAACACTGTAACGACTCCATCTTCACCATGGCCGCCAACAAGCCTACTGAATACGGAGCCAAAGGCACCTGGTTTGTGGTGGGTAAACCAAGCTGGGTAACGATTACCGACACCACCTTGAATACCACCAAAGTGAAAGTACTGGCTGGCCACACCGCTACCCTGGTATGGACCATCACTAACGGTACCTGCGCGGCAACTACCGATACCGTGTTACTCACTAACTACGATGTACCGGCGGTTGCTAAGGCGAACATTGACCAGAAACACTGTAACGACTCCATCTTCACCATGGCTGCTAACAAGCCGACCGAATATGGTGCTTATGGCGCTTGGACTATCGTGGGCGGTAAACAAACATGGATCACTATTACTGATACCACTTTAAGTACAACTAAAGTAAAAGTACTGGCTGGCCACACCGCTACCCTGGTATGGACCATTACCAATGGTACCTGCGCGGCAACTACCGACACAGTGCTGCTCACTAACTATGATGTACCGGCGGTTGCTAAGGCGAACATTGACCAGAAACACTGTAACGACTCCATCTTCACCATGGCCGCCAACAAGCCAACGGAATATGGCGCTTACGGTGCATGGACTATTGTAGGCGGTAAACAAACCTGGATCACTATTACTGATACCACTTTAAATACCACCAAAGTAAAAGTACTGGCGGGGCATACCGCTACCCTGGTATGGACCATTACCAACGGTACTTGCGCTGCTACTACGGACACTGTGTTACTCACCAACTACGATGTACCAGCGGTTGCTAAGGCTAATGTGGATCAGAAGCATTGTAACGACTCTATCTTCACCATGGCCGCTAACAAGCCTACTGAATACGGCGCTAAAGGCACCTGGTCTGTGGTTGGTAAGCCTAGCTGGGTAACAGTTACAGACACTACGCTGAATAACACCCAGGTAAAAGTACTGGCTGGGCATACCGCTACCCTGGTATGGACCATTACTAACGGTACCTGCGCAGCAACTACGGACACTGTGTTACTCACCAACTACGATGTACCAGCTATTGCTAAAGCAAATGTGGATCAGAAACATTGTAACGACTCCATCTTCACCATGGCCGCTAACAAGCCTACTGAATACGGAGCATACGGTGCATGGACCATCGTGGGCGGTAAGCAAACCTGGATCACCATTACTGACACTACTTTAAACACGACAAAAGTAAAAGTACTCGCTGGTCACACCGCTACCCTGGTATGGACCATTACCAACGGCACCTGCGCGGCAACTACCGACACCGTGTTACTCACTAACTATGACATCCCTGCGGTAGCTAAGGCGAACATTGACCAGAAACACTGTAACGACTCCATCTTCACCATGGCCGCTAACAAGCCTACTGAATATGGTGCCAAAGGCACCTGGTCTGTGGTGGGTAAACCAAGCTGGGTAACGATTACCGACACCACCTTGAATACCACCAAAGTGAAAGTACTGGCTGGCCACACCGCTACCCTGGTATGGACCATCACTAACGGTACCTGCGCGGCAACTACCGATACCGTGTTACTCACTAACTACGATGTACCGGCGGTTGCTAAGGCGAACATTGACCAGAAACACTGTAACGATTCCATCTTCACCATGGCTGCTAACAAGCCGACCGAATATGGTGCTTATGGCGCTTGGACTATCGTGGGTGGTAAACAAACATGGATCACTATTACCGACACCACTTTAAATACGACGAAAGTAAAAGTACTGGCTGGTCATACCGCTACCCTGGTATGGACCATCACTAACGGTACCTGCGCTGCAACTACTGATACCGTGTTGCTCACTAACTATGATGTACCGGCTGTTGCTAAGGCGAACATTGACCAGAAACACTGTAACGACTCCATCTTCACCATGGCCGCCAACAAGCCTACTGAATACGGAGCCAAAGGCACCTGGTCTGTGGTGGGTAAACCAAGCTGGGTAACGATTACCGACACCACTTTAAATACCACCAAAGTAAAAGTACTGGCTGGTCATACCGCTACCCTGGTATGGACCATTACCAACGGTACTTGCGCTGCTACTACGGACACTGTGTTACTCACCAACTACGATGTACCAGCGGTTGCCAAGGCCAATGTGGATCAGAAGCATTGTAACGACTCTATCTTCACAATGGCTGCTAACAAGCCGACCGAATATGGCGCTAAAGGCACCTGGTCTGTGATTGGCAAGCCTAGCTGGGTAACAGTTACAGACACTACCCTGAATAACACCCAGGTAAAAGTACTGGCTGGTCATACCGCTACCCTGGTATGGACCATTACCAACGGCACCTGCGCGGCAACTACCGATACCGTGCTGTTGACTAACTATGACATTCCTGCGGTAGCTAAAGCGAACATTGACCAGCAACACTGTAACGATTCCATTTTCACCATGGCTGCTAACAAGCCTACTGAATACGGAGCCAAAGGCACCTGGTCAGTGGTGGGTAAACCGAGCTGGGTAACGATTACCGACTCCACTTTAAATACAACTAAAGTAAAAGTGCTGGCTGGACACACCGCTACCCTGGTATGGACCATTACCAACGGCACCTGCGCGGCAACTACCGATACCGTACTGCTCACTAACTATGACGTACCGGCTGTCGCTAAGGCGGGTATCGATCAGCAACACTGTAATGATTCTATCTTCTCCATGGCGGCTAATAAACCGGCTGAATACGGTGCAAAAGGTACCTGGTCTGTCATTGGTAAGCCAAGCTGGGTAACCATCACCGATACCACTTTAAATACTACTAAAGTGAAAGTATTGGCTGGCCACACCGCTACCCTGGTATGGACCATCACTAACGGTACCTGCGCGGCAACTACCGATACCGTGTTACTCACTAACTACGATGTACCGGCGGTTGCTAAGGCAAACATTGACCAGAAACACTGTAACGACTCCATCTTCACCATGGCGGCTAATAAGCCTACTGAATACGGAGCTAAAGGCGCCTGGACCATCGTGGGTGGCAAGCAAAGCTGGGTGATCATTACCGACACTACATTAAATAACACCCGGGTGAAAGTATTGGCGGGCCATACGGCTGCCCTGGTGTGGACCATCTCCAATGGTACCTGCGCTGCTACCACCGATACAGTACTGCTCACCAACTATGCCACTGCCAACAAGGCCAATGCAGGACCTGATCAGATGATCTGTAACAATACAGGCGACTTCATCATGCAGGCAAATACACCAGGCGTACCAACTGCTAAAGGCACCTGGACCGACATCAGCCGGATTCCTGGCAGAGCGATCATCAAATCGCCTAACAGCCCGACTACTGCGGTGACTGTACCCGTTGGCGACACGGTTATACTGCAGTGGGCTATCGCCAACGGCGTATGTGATACCACTTTCAGCAGGGTAACCATCATCAACTACAAAGCTGCCATCACCGCCAATGCAGGCCCTGACCAGGAAAAATGTAACACGGCTGCCGACTTCATCATGAAAGCCAGCCAGCCTGGATCCAGCTCTGCAACAGGTACATGGACAGACATCAGCCGGATCCCTGGCCGCGCCACCATCAAAGCGCCAAACGATCCGTTAACAGCCGTAACTGTTCCTATAGGCGACACCGTTATACTGAAATGGACCGTTACCAACGGCACTTGTACCAGCACCAGCAGCATTGTAACACTCATCAATTACAAGAAAGCTGATGACGCCAACGCCGGCCCTGACCAGGAAATGTGTAACAACACCGGCGACTTCAAAATGGCCGCAGATCCTGTATCTGTTCCGAGCGCCAAAGGCTTCTGGTCTATCGTAAAAGGAAATGCGGTGATCAAATCCATCAACAGTCCCACCTCCCTGGTAAATATCAACGTAGGTGACACTGTTACCTTACGCTGGACAGTTACCAATGGCGTATGTAGCGCTACCTGGGATGATGTGACCCTCATTAACTACCGGATGCCGGTAACTGCCAACGCAGGCACTAACCAGGAACACTGCGATGACGCTACCTTTAAAATGAATGCCAGCGATCCTGGTGTAGCCGGTGCAAAAGGCACCTGGGTAGTCACCAGCAACAACGCCAGCCTCATCCAAATCAGCGATATCAACCTGAGAACAGCCACGGTTACGGTTCCTGCCGGCGAAACAGCCCAACTGACCTGGGTAGTAAGCAACGGCGTGTGTGCTGCTACCAGCTCCAGTGTAACGCTGATTAACCGCAAACCAATTCTGGGTAACAATATCACGGCCGATCAAACCGTATGTATCACAGAAACGCCAATGGCTATACGCAGCAATGCACTCAGCGGTGGTAACGGCGCCTACACTTACCAATGGCAGCAAAGTACCACCGGTGCTACCGGACCATTTGTAAATATCCCGGGTGCTACCAGCGATACTTACCAACCTGGTACACTCGCTGCAAATACCTGGTACAGAAGAATCGTGGCTTCAGGCGCTTGTATCAACAACATCAGTAACGCAGTGAAGATCACCGTGATAACCATCAACCCGATCGTTACCTCCACTCCTCCTGCAATCACTACTGAGTGTGAAAAAGGTAAAGACTATACCACGCTCTTCGGAACACCGGTATTCAGTCACGCACCTTATGACGATGAAAAACTGACCATCACTTACAATGATGCCACCGTGGTAACATCGCCTTGTCTTAGTACGATTACCCGTACCTGGACCGCGACCGACAGATGCGGACGCTCTGTAAGTGCATCGCAAACGATCACTATCCAGGATACCAAAGCGCCGGTATTCACTACGCCAGCTCCTGCTGACACCACCGTGGATTGCGACAAGGTACCTGTTAAAACAGATCTGAAAGCGAACGATGACTGTGCCGGTGAAATCATCATCCCTGTGGTGGAAGTTCGCCAGGATATTCCAGGCAACTGTACCAACAACTACCTGCTGATCCGTACCTGGACCGCGAAAGACGCATGTAATACAGGTGTAACCCTCAAACAGGTGATTACCGTGAAAGACATGACCGCTCCGGTATTCGATATGGCAGCGCCAAAAGATACCATCGTGGATTGCGATAAAATACCTGCAGGCTTTAACCTTACGGCTAAAGACAACTGTACCCCAGGTGTAATTACCGTAACGCCGAAAGATTCAATAGCGCGTGATATTAACAACTGTAACAGCAACTACCTGATCTACAGGAAATGGACAGCCTTTGACCAATGTGGCAATGCCAGCGCGGTACAACAAATCATCCACGTACAGGATACCACTAAACCAGTATTCAGCATGTCTGCTCCGAAAGACACCGTGGTAGATTGCGATAAAGTACCAGCATGGCCGGCAATCACTGCAAGTGACAACTGTACCGCTAATGTCCAGGTATTCACCACCAGCAAAACCGTGAAATTGCCAGGCACCTGCGCAGGCAACTACCAGGAAATCCGCTACTGGACAGCTACCGATGATTGCGGTAACAAATCTGTGATGCAGCAAACCATCACTGTACAGGATACCACTAAACCGGTATTCACCGTGAAACCACCGGCAGACACTACCGTCAGCTGCGATAACATCCCGGCTCCTGCTATCGACGTAACCGTAACGGATAATTGCAGTACCATCGGAAATGGACTGACAGTAAGCCGCCGCGTAACAGTGGAAACAATACCAGGTGCATGCGCTTCCAACTACCGCATCATCAGAACCTGGATTGCGACAGATGCCTGCGGTAACACCAGCACCATCACTCAGGTGGTAACCGTGAAAGATACCACCAGACCGGTAATCATGCCAGCTCCAGCCGATGTGGTGATCTACTGCCAGGATAAAATTCCGGCTCCTCCGGTACTGACCGCAACGGATAACTGCGATAATAGCTTCCCGAAAAATGCTATCTATTCAGAAGATCCATATGTGGCCGATATCTGTAACGGTTATACTATTGTGAGAAGATGGACCATCATGGATGCCTGCGGCAATAAAGCCAATGACGTTACCCAACGTGTAATTGTGAAGCCTTGCGCTAAACCGCAACTGGAAGCTACTCTGCCTTCCAACTGCTCCGACAACGGCAGAATCGCATTACATAAAGTGGGCGATGTGTATATGCCAACCTACACCCTCGTAGCTGTTACACCAGCCAACGCGGTGACAGGTTTGCCAAGAACACAAAACAACAACGTGTTTAACCTGAACGGCGCCACTTCGGCTTCCTTCATCATCACAGATGGCAGAACAGGTTGCTCTTCTGATACCGTGACTTACAACATCAACTATATCCAGAAACCAATGGTAAACCTGGGCAGCGATACCACGATCTGTGGTGGCAACAGCCTGGTACTGGATGCAGGAGCTGCTAACTTCGCCTACAAAATCCAATGGTCTACCGGTGCTACCACCCAGAGGATCAACATCAACCAGGCCGGTACCTACTGGGTAAATGTAAGCAACGGCGAATGTGCGACCACCGACACCATTCATGTGGGACTGATTCCAACACCGCTGGTAAGTATCCCTGATACCACCATCTGCCGCGGTCAGTCCGTGAAACTGGATGCCTATGTAGATGGCGCGTCCTACCTGTGGAGCAACGGTTCTACCGCTTCCTCCATACTGGTAAGCACACAGGAACAATTCTGGGTGAAAGTGATGAAGTCAGCCTGTATCACGATCGATACCATTAAAGTAAGCGTGAATCCGCCACCAGATATCAGCCTGAGTCGCGACACCGCAATCTGCCCTGACCAGTCAATCATGCTCACGGTAAATTCAAACGGTGGCCGTATCCAATGGCAAACCGGCGAAACCAGCAACTCTATCGTGGTAAATAAACCAGGCGGTTACTGGGTAGCAGTTAGCAGAGACAACTGTGTGGTAAGAGATACTGTAAACGTGAGAATGAAACCGGCACTGATGATGGATCTGGGACCAGACAGAAATATATGCCCTGGCGGTACTATCACCCTCGATGGCACCAACCCGGATGCGATCTCCTATCTCTGGAATGACGGTGATCCAAACCCGGTGAAACAAATCACCCAGGCCGGTAAATACAAACTGGCAGTGATGGATAAATATTGCCAACGCGTATTCATGGATAGTGTAGCAGTAAATATCACCGGCTTACCAACAGTGAACCTCGGCAGAGATACCGTGATGTGCGTAGGCGAAACACTGGTGCTCCGCGCCATGGGCACCGGTATCTCAGGTGTTCGTTGGGATAATGGCTCCAGCGCTTCTTCCCTGTCGGTGACCAACGGTGGTACTTACACCGTCACTGTATTCAACGATTGCGGATCCGCTACCGATGATATCACAGTGAACTTTACACAGTGCGAACCTAAACCAACCATCCCGAACGCCTTCTCACCAAATGGCGATGGACGTAATGATGTGTTCAGACCAGTGGTAAGAGGACAAATGTTCGAATACGAATTAAGGATCTTCAACCGCTGGGGTGAACTGATCTTCATGACTTCCGACAACCACAAAGGATGGGATGGTAAATACAAAGGGGTACCAGTAGATGTAGGTACTTACGTATGGTGGCTCACCTACAAGAAAGTTGCAGGAGGTAATGCCAACGTACTGAAAGGAGAAGTTACCGTAGTCCGCTAACAACGACCAACGATCAATAAAAAGGAACAGCATAAAGTCAACCGGCTTTATGCTGTTCCTTTTTTACCTGCTTGCACATTTTTCCCTAACTTAGTAACAAGTAATAAATGAACGTATGAGAGTATATGATACCGTAACCGCCGCCATTGAAGATCTGCGTACACGTGGATACCTGGCCGATTTTAACCTGCTTTTTGATAGCATACAACATAACAGCAACACCATACATCCGCAGGATTTTGAAATCACAGAAACCTATCGTTTCGAAGGTGATAGTGATCCCGGAGATGAAGCCGTAGTATATGCCATTGAAACCAAATCCGGCGCCAAAGGAGTGCTGATGTATGGCTATGGCGTTTATTCAGAAGATATGTCGGAAGATATGATCCGCAAACTGGGATCAAAATAACGATCTTCATCAAGTGTCAACAGGTCCGGGTATTACTGCCCGGACCTGTTTTTTTTATAGTATTTTGACACATACCGGTACTTTATCAGCCGGCTACATATATTTCGCCTAAAACAAGCTACTTTCACGGGTTATTATTCAACATTGCGCATGTTAAAACGTATTACCTGTTTATTATTGCTGGTAGTGGGCCTTTCAAACGTTCTGCATAGCCAGAGCTGGGGCAACCTGGATCTTATTCCCCGGCCGGCAAGGATATTGGCTACCGCCGGCACTTTTACCTTTACCAGCCAGAGTAAAGTATACAGCACTCCCCGTTTTAAAGAAGTAGCGACCTTATTGGCCAGCGCTACCGGCCTTTCTCAGGTAGCCTCCACTTCCGGCAAACCGGCCCGCCATAGCATTGTTTTCGGAGTAGCCGATAAATCGGCACTCTCCGATTCCGCAGGTTACCAGTTAAAAGTTACACCCGATCATGTTTTTATTCTTGCCTTTACCCGCACAGGGGCATTAAATGGGATGCAATCGTTGTTGCAATTACGGTTATTACAACCCGTTCCCACTGTCATTCCCTGCGCAGAAATTACGGACTATCCCCGTTTTGGCTATCGCGGCGTACACCTGGATGTGTCCAGGAATTTCTTTCCAGCCAGCTATATCAAGCGCTTTATCGACCTGATGGCGCTGTATAAAATGAATACCTTTCATTGGCACCTTACCGATGGCGCCGGGTGGAGGCTGGAAATAAAACGGTATCCTGAACTCACGCGGGTAGCCGCCTGGAGGGATAAAGCCAGCTGGAAAGAATGGTGGAACGGCAACCGCCATTATGCCCGCGAAGGTGATCCCAACGCCTATGGCGGCTACTACACCCAGGAGGAAGCCCGGGAAATCGTTGCTTATGCCGCCCAACGCGGAATTACTGTTATCCCGGAAATTGAAATGCCCGGTCACTCAGAAGAAGTATTGGCCGTGTATCCACAGTTATCCTGTTCGGGGCTACCCTACAAAAACTCGGAATTCTGTTTGGGTAACGACAGTACCTTCCACTTCCTGGAAAATGTACTAACGGAGGTGCTGGATATTTTTCCCTCTCCCTATATCCATATCGGTGGCGATGAAGCAGATAAAAAGGCCTGGAAGCAATGTCCCAAATGCCAGCAACGTATACGCCAGGAGCACCTGAAAGATGAAAACGAATTACAGAGCTATGCCATACGTCGCATGGAAAAATTCCTGGTGGCGCACCAGCGTAAGCTCCTGGGCTGGGATGAAATCCTGGAAGGCGGACTGGCTCCCGAAGCCACGGTAATGTCGTGGCGCGGGGAAGCCGGGGGCATTGCCGCTGCCCTGGCTGGGCACAACGTTATCATGACACCGGGCGGATTCTGTTATTTCGACAGCTACCAGGCCGATCCCACAACTCAGCCGGAAGCCATTGGAGGCTATCTCCCACTGGAAAAAGTATATAGTTATGAACCAGTACCGGAAGAGCTGACTCCCCAGGCTGCGCAACATGTATTAGGCGCTCAGGCCAATACATGGACAGAATATATTCCTACTACCGACCACCTGGAATATATGATCTATCCACGTTTGCTGGCATTGTCGGAGGTAGTTTGGTCGGATACCCTGCATAAAGAATGGACAGACTTTCAACGCCGGTTACAATCGCACTATCGCTTACTTCAACGGCTACACGTAAATTATTACCGGCCGTCGTATGCGGTTACCATTCACCCGGCTATAAATATCGCAGCACATAAAACTGTTATTTCTTTCAGTACGGAGCAATACCAACCACAGATCCGGTATACCCTCGATGGTACTGTCCCCACGAGTCAGTCGGCTTTGTATGGCAGTCCTTTTGAAGTACACGGTACTGCCACCGTTACTGCTGCGGTCTTCAAAGACAATAACATGCCGGGCAAATCCGCTTCCCTGCAGCTCGACGATCACCTCGCACTTGGCAAAAAGGTGATCTACAATCTCCCCTACAGCAAAGGCTATCCTGCTCAGCGGGAATCCACGCTGGTAAATGGTTACCGGGGATCGCTCACCTATGGTGATGGCCAATGGCAGGGATTTGAAGGGAAAGATATGGACGTTACCATCGATATGGATCAACCCACCGCGCTCAAAAGTCTGTCGGTTTCCTTCATGCAGCAAACCGGACCCGGAGTATATATCCCGGCCTTTGTAGAAGTACTGGTGTCTGATGATAATAAAGATTTCAGGAAGGTAAAACAGATAGACAACGACGTACCTGTTACGCAATCAACACTGACGTTTAAAGACTTTCGGTTTGATTTAAAGGGGCAGTCGGCAAGGTATATCCGGATACATGCAAAGAACCTGCAACATGGCTTCCTCTTCGCAGATGAAGTAATTATCTATTAACGTTTAGGCCTGCCTGCTAGTGTATCGACTAACGGGCAGGCCTAAACGCTATTATTTTCTCGTTGAATTTTTATCTGATCTTCTGCCTCATCCTGAAGTCAACCATGCCGTTGAAATTAGGAGCCGGATGGCTGTTCTGGATGGGGATTTGCAAACTGCCTCCACTGGTCGGAGCTGCCGCAAGGCGCGCATTACGCGGGATACTCAGATAAGCACCTGTCCGGACGTAATTCAGTGCCTGCTTGATATTCTGATCGGTAGTATCACCCCACGGAACATTTACAAAATCATGTGCAAAGGCGCCGAAGTCTTCACCTATACCGGTAAAATACCCGCCCTCTCCTTTTGCATTCATGGTTTCAAAGTTAATGGCATACAGGTCGGCCAGGTATTTAGGCTGATGTGTGTTGTCGTACATTGAAATATTAAAATCGATGAATCCTACCGGTTTGCCATAGGTAGTATCTCCCACCAACCTTACATTCATGTAGGGCTTCAGGTTGTTCAACGTCAGCTCACTGGCGGATGCAGTACCCCGGGAAACAATAAAGAAAACATTGTCCAGTGTGAAACCACCGGTATTAGCCGGGAAGTTTACCTGCGAGGCCAGGCCGGCGGCATTCAGGTTCTGCGTAAGGGCTTCATTATACTTATACTTGTACATGACCTTCCCTGCTGCCGAAGCGGGTGCAATCGCACTATCGAGGTACTCAGCGGTAGTGGTGGCGCCGCCTCCATTGTAACGGAGATCTACCACCAGGTTCCTGATCCCTTGTGCCGCAAATTTGCTCAGGGTCTGATCCAGTGCTATTTTCGTCGCCGTAGGCTGTCCTTTTTCATTAAATACACTGGCAAAAGTATACATGCCGAAATAACCTACTTTCACCGGACCGTGATTAGAGATCACAGTATAGATGGTGTCGAACAATACCGGGTTGATGTTATAGCTGGCGGTATTAATGGTGCGGGTAACCGGATCGTTTACGTTAGGCACCTTAAACGTCAGCGTAACACTCGACGATTTGAGGATGGCATTGTACACAAAGTCAAGCGAAGAGCTGGAGGCGTTAAAATCGGTCGTTCCATTTACGCTGGTAATCTCCCAGCCTCTGGTAACACCTGCCTGCCCTGCCGGGCTATTTTTGTCGGCGTATAATACAAACAACCTTACCTTATTGGTATTCGGTACCAGTACTGGCGCATAATCCAGTCCCAGCGAGCCGGTAGCGGCGATATAAGCCTGGGAAGAAACGCCGTTCATCAGCTTGTTGGTAAGCGTACCATCGCGATCCAGGAAGCTATAACGATCGAAGGGCTTTCCTGTAGTGGGGTTAATGGCATATCGCTTCATTTGCTCCAGCAAACTATCGGCATTGGCAAATTGCTTATCAAAGGGGTTCAGCACCGGTACTGATTTATTCCAGTAATAAGTGGGTAGTCCGGTACTCGCGTTCCGCCCGCCATCGCCGTAGGTTACCTGCATAATTTGGTACATCAGGTATCGCAGGGAATCTTCCTTCATGGCATCCGTAATTACGGGGCCCGTTCCCGGATCAGGGGCAGGATTATGGTCTTTATGACAAGACATCAAAACGCCGGCACAAAAAACGCCAGCCAACATTGCTTTTGCTCCTGTAGTAAACAGCTCTCTATACATAAAAACGGTTAAAACGATTTGCGCTGCCGCAACTAGTGATTGGCCAGTGTTTGCCTGGTCCAGAAGTCGGCAGAATAGTACATGGCGAAATTGTCTTCATACTCACCAGGCATGGGAGCCGCCTGCCCTTTGGCCCGCTTGGCTTCCATTTCCTTTTTATCTTCCCGTTTCATCGCATTCACCTTAAAATGATAGGCAATGGCTTGACTGGCTAACGAGGTAACGCCCAAAGTTTTTAACGGGATCGCCACCTCCAGTACCAGGTTCCCGGCAGCCTCATAAGTGCCGGCTGTCTGAATACCAAACGTATTACGCACTGGAATATTGCCATCTGGTATGCCCTCAAAACCCGATACTTTAATTTCTTTAACGTTAGCCAATACCTGCTTCTTCAGCTCGCCGGCAATTAAAGCCCTGGAAGCTTCGGGTACATCCGGCGCCCCGGTGCTCACGTTTTCCGTCAGGGGAAATGTAATAGAAGCACCTCCCTTTTTCTTCCCTGTGGCATTCACGGAAAGCGTCAGGCCAGAACGCATAATTTTCATCTGGCTCTTTGGATCAGGTACACTTACGATTACGTATATATTATCCTGATCGTTGGCTATGGTATAAAATAACTTGGTTTCATTATTATAAAACTGGAGGGGCTTAGGCCATTCGGTGGCTTGTCCGTCTACCTTGATATTGGCTGGCGCCCACTTGTTAGGTTCATCCTGCGCAGAAGCTTCTACAAATAACAGTAATCCGGCTATTATCCCTGCTCCTGTTGTCAGTGCCCTTTTCATTTTCATGTGCTAATATTTTCAGTTGCACTACAAGGTTAGCAAAGAATTTTGACAATCTACCAATAAAAAGCGTATATGGGGAAAAAGAGTCGGTGAATGGCCATTTTGGGGGAGTTAACAAGGGAAATTTTGGGAGATATACATAGCCGTCATCTCCCAAAACATACGGTTAATGTTTTAATTGTTTCAATAACATATCTATTTGCACCTGCTGCTCGTCATTTCTTTTATGTTGCTCAATGATGTACAGGGTAAGTTCCTCCACCTTTTCCAGCAATTTACGGTTCATCTCTCCCAGATCCTGCCCTTCCTGCTGTATAGCTGCTGCGTCTGGTATGCCTGGGAGGTGCTTATGTTGCGCTATATAGTGCGCCAGGTCTTTCAAATGTGGTAATTGATAACCTTCATGGAACACGTAGTCGGGCCAGGGATTGGCGGCAGTTACTTTCACCTTTCTCGCAGCGATCGTTCCTTCTACGGCCAGCTTGTTCGTACCCGTCGTAGCCGTACCGATACCAACACTGCCATCATTCAGGATCGTCATGCGGACAGGCGCAGTGTTACCTCCCCTGGCTGTTTCGAAGTAAATGTTTCCTGCATTGGCGGCACTTACATGCAGGTCCCTGTAACTTTCAACGATATTGCCATCCCGCTGGTTGGTAACAACATAGTTGCTCGTCGTGTTGCCAATAAACATTTGAGAATTGGCAACGCCGGTATTCACGATAGAAAATATGTTGGGATTATTCGCTGCTGAAGTGGCCAGCTGCAAATGGTTTGCCGGAGCAGTAGTGCCAATACCCACGTTGCCGTCCTCTCCAATATGCATTCTTACACTAGGTTCCCCCCCGGTGTTATTGATCCCGCTCGTTAAAAATTGCAGGTAAGTATCCCAGGATCCTCCCCTGTAGGAACGCACAACGGCTTTACCGGCGCCGGCGAACTCATAGGAAAGATCACGCCTGCTATCCGGGCCGTAAGGGCTGTTAGGCCCCACGATGACCAGCTTATAATAGTTACTGTCGGTGGCACTTCCTACAGTCAAAAGCGGCGCGTTCAGGGATTTTTTTACTGACAGGTCTCCAACGGGAGTTAACTTCATGATAAGGTCCCGGTCTGTGGTAAAATCGACTGCCACATCATTTGCCAGCCACCTGAACTGGAAGCCACGATCCAAAAAATTACTGATAGCCGAATTAATGGAGGCCCCGGTTTGAAAGTTTAACCCGGATCTGAAATTAGCCGAGTAAACACTGCTGAAAATATTGTTTCGATAGGTCTTGTTTAAATAGATGGTATCATAACTACCAATCTGGGCCTTCGTTTGCTGGGATAACAATCCTGCGCAAAGCGCCAGGAAAAGGGTTAATTTTCTCATAGTACAGAAAAGGTATTAGGGTTTAAAAATGAATATAAAGAAACAAAAAAAGCAGGGAGAAATCCCTGCTTTTTTTAGAAATATTTATACTGTTGTAAGTATTAGTACAGCAACCTTGTTTTAATAGTATGCTCCACTTCTTTGAGCAGTGCCAACGCTTCCTGTGATAACCGGGTATCCACATCGAGTACTACGTAACCAATCTGGTCGTTGGTTTTCAGGTATTGTCCGAGGATATTGATTTTGTTGGAAGACAGTGCGGTATTGATCGCCGACAACACGCCCGGCACGTTCTGGTGGATGTGCAGGATACGATGTGTATTTTCAATCGGTGGCACGCTGATGGCGGGCACGGTATGTGAACCAAAGCTGGCACCTTTCTCGAGATAATTGAGCATCTTACTGCTCACATCCAGCCCGATGTTATGCTGCGCTTCTTCGGTACTACCACCGATGTGTGGCGTTAAAATAACGTTGGATAATTTTTGCAGCGGCGTACTGAAAGAAGCCCCGTTCTTTTCCGGTTCTACCGGGAACACGTCGATGGCAGCGCCAGACAACAGGCCACTCTGCAATGCGTCCTTCAATGCTTCCAGGTCTACCACTTCCCCACGTGCGTAGTTAATAAAAATAGCACCCGGTTTAGCATCTGCCAGCACCTCTTTGGTGATCATGTTGGCAGTAGTTTTACTGGAAGGCACATGCAGGGAAATAATATCCGACTTATTAAACAACTCCCTCAGGGTACGTTGCTGTTCTGCATTTCCCAGGGGCAGCTTGGTTTCCGCATCGTAATAAATGACGTTCATACCCATACCTTCCGCCAGTACGCTCACCTGGCTACCAATGTTACCATACCCTACTATACCCAGCGTTTTGCCTCTGAGTTCATAACTACCGGTAGCTTCCTTCAGCCAGGTACCATTATGAGCCGCAGCATTCTTATCTACAATCCGGCGAATCAGGATGATGGATAATCCTATTACCAGTTCAGCCACCGAACGGGTATTGGAGTATGGCGCATTGAATACCGCCACACCATGCTCTGTAGCAGCTTTCAGGTCTACCTGGTTGGTACCAATACAAAAACATCCTATTGCCTGCAATTTCTTTGCTGCCTCCAGCACTCTACGGGTAACCTTGGTTTTAGAACGTATTCCCAGGAGATGTACATCCTTGATCTCGTTGATCAGATCATCTTCATTCATCGCACCCGACAACTTACGCACCTGGTATCCCGCCGACGTAAATTCTGCCACGGCGGCATCACTGATATTTTCCAATAATAAAATACTGATCTTCTCTTTCGGATAACTTGTCGACTTTTGCTGGTCCATAATATTATACTAGATTATATGTGTATCTCTGTGTTGCAATTGGCTTAATAATTGCTGATAGCGGGGAAACAGGGCACAAACCTACTCTATGTCGGGGAATATTCAAATAGTAGGAACATCAAATTCGATTTTATCAAAAAAACACGCGTATCAGGGACAAATTTTGAAGTTTTTTTAGCTTTTGGGCTTAAAAACCCATTAAAACGATCTGAAAACACTGTTTTTATTTGGCAATCATACACTTTGAGTATAAATTTAACGCCTTGTATTTTTGTTAAGGGTCATTTGAATTAAGAAAGCTAGTATACACTCCTCTAATGAAGCGATTGAAAGCAGTAAGTATCATTTTAATATCGGGAATTGCAATTGTATCAAGTTGCCAGAGCAATGCAGCACGCAGAGAAGCAAACAGAAAGAAAGCAACAACAGACAGTGTTCTTTATACATTAGGATTAAACAATGCGGAAAAGGAAGCCATCCTTAAATCATCCCGCACCAAACAAATGCAACAGGAACTGGAAGCATTTTATAACGGTAAACTCGTCCGTAGTGGGTTCAACGGCGCGATGATTGTGGCCAGGAAAGGTGTCGTGATTTTTGAGAAATATCATGGGTACGAAAACTCCCGCACCAAGGCGCCAATTGTGGACAGCTCTGCCTTCCAGCTGGCCTCCGTATCCAAAACATTTACCGGCGCAGCCGTACTATGGCTCGTACAAAAAGAACAACTCAGCCTGGACGATTCCCTGCAAAAGTTCTTTCCCACATTCCCCTACAAGGGAATCAATGTACGTATGCTGTTAAGCCACCGCAGCGGCCTTCCGAACTACCTCTACTTCTGTGACAGCCTCTGGAAAAAAGAATCAGGCTTTATCTCCAACGATGAAGTAATTAAACTGATGGAAGTACATAAGCCACCCATGCAGCATCTGCCGGGCACTCACTTCCAGTATTGCAATACCAACTATCTCTTGTTGGCTTCCATCATAGAAAAGGTAAGCGGACAAAAATATGCCGACTTCATGACCCAAACCATATTCAAACCACTGGGCATGAACAGCACCTTTGTATTTAATCCGGGCAGCGCAGTACATGCACACCAGACACAAAGCCACAAATATAACGGGCAGTTTGAACCCGACACTTATTTCGATGGCGTCATGGGCGATAAAGGTATCTACAGCTCCGCAGAAGATATGTTGAAATGGGACCAGGCGCTTTACTCCGGCCAGTTTCTGAATGAAGCCAGCCTGAAAGTAGCCTACACGCCTTACAGCAACGAGAAACCCGGCGTACGCAACTATGGCCTGGGATGGCGACTGATGGTATACCCTGACAGCACCAAAAATATCGTCTACCACAACGGATGGTGGCATGGTAACAATACCGTGTTTTACCGCTTTGTACAAGACTCCACTACCCTGATTATATTAGGCAACAAATATAACCGTGGCATTTACCAGGCAGTAAAACCAATACGTGAAATACTGGGCCATGGTGATGGCGAAGAAGCAGGAGAAGAATAAATCAACGACCGGTAAAGATCTTAAACCAGCCCCGTTTATAGCGGGGCTTTTTTTATGCCCCGCCGTATCCAAGACCTTAATAATTAGATAACAACACCTGTGCAGATTTAGCACCGATAGCCATTACATTTGCGATAAGCGTTACCACAACTACTGAAAAACAGTCCTAACCCTCATTAATATACGAATTAATATACGAAAATGACCGACAACGAACTACATGCACACACCGTTATCAACAATATTTTTGATTTATACGAACGTCTCGGGCACCAGGAATACGGAGAACAGGTAACGATGATGATGCATATGATGCAAGCCGCCCTGATAGCAGAAAGTACAGGATTCGATGATGAGATGATTGTCGCCGCTTTCTTACACGACATCGGGCATTTTTTTGAACAGGAAGCGCAAATGGGCATCTATGGCAGCCAGGCGCACGACGACCTGGGCAGCGCTTACCTGGTAGAATGTGGATTTCCTGAAAGGATGGCTAAGCTGGTCGGAAGTCATGTGGCCGCCAAACGTTATCTCACCTGGTCCGATAGCGCTTACTACGATACGCTTTCTGAAGCCAGCAAACAAACCCTCGAATACCAGGGCGGGCCTATGACTGAAGAAGAAGCCCTTGCTTTCCGCAGTGATCCGCTGTTCCATCAATACATCCAGATAAGAATATGGGACGATATGGGTAAGGAAACCGACATGTCGGTAATGCCTGAAGATATTAGCCGGATGAAACAGAAGACGCTGTCCTACCTGCTGGAGCATTATCAATAAACCAGGCTGATTAAGCTACTTGTATTAACTTTCCGGTATGGACCTTAGAACAGCCATACTGGCAGAACATTCCCGTACGCAATCGCTGTACATCGCAGGCTGGATCGGCAATAGCGTTTCCCGCTTCCGGCAGCTCATGCAATTATTTTTGGAAGATGAATACCGCGTGGTACAAAGAGCCGCCTGGGTCATCAGCTTTGTGGCCATGAAACACCCGGCACTGCTGACTACTCACCTGCCCGCCATGGTGGCCAGGATGGAAGATGCCGGTATCCCCGTAGCCGTTAAAAGAAATGTGCTCAGGATACTACAATACCTTGACATCCCCACTCCCCTTCACGGTGCAGTGATGAACAGCTGCTTCCGGTTCCTGGAAGACCCGGAAGAACCAGTAGCGGTAAAAGCCTTTTCGATGAGCATCCTGGCCGGTTTAGCGAAAGACTATCCCGATATTAAAAACGAGATCCGCCTGCTGGTGGAAGACCAGCTGGAAACCAATCCCACACCTGGTATCCGGTCGAGGGCAAAGAAGGTGCTGAAAGCCATTCAGTAGAATACCCAAGCCATAAACGAAAAGCAGCGCAACGAGGTATTACACCCCGTTGTGCTGCTTTTCTTAATCAGGTATATAACCGTTGGTGATTACTCTGCACTACCACCCGCATCAGCAGATGACGGAGGAGTTGCTGCCTTCGGCTCTCTTGGTTCTCTCGGCTCTTTAGGTTCCTTCTCTTTCTTCTTGGCTGCTTTCGGCGCAAAGATGGCAATCATACGCTTACCTTCCATGGTAGGCATGCTTTCCAAACCACCTACTTCTGCCAGCCTTTCAGCGAATTTGAGGAGAATTAACTCGCCACGCTCTTTAAACATGATAGCGCGACCTTTAAACTGAACATAGGTTTTTACCTTGTTACCGTCTTTCAGGAAGCTTTCTGCGTGCTTGGCCTTGAAATCAAAATCGTGATCATCGGTGTTAGGCGTAAAACGAATTTCTTTCACTTCGCTCTTATGCGCCTTCGCCTTCATTTCTTTTTCCTTCTTCTTCTTCTCGTAAAGGAATTTATTGTAGTCGATAATACGACAAACAGGAGGCACTGCATTTGGAGAAATTTCTACCAGGTCTAATCCCTGTTCTTCCGCCATACGGAGTGCTTCTTCCGTTCTGTAAACACCGACTTCAACGTTTTCACCTACAAGTCTAACCTCAGGGACACGTATCATCCTGTTGGTGCGATGTTCTTGTTGTTGTTCCCTGCGGAAGTTGGGGTTTCTTCCCCGGTTGTTGTTGTTACCGCCAAAACTTGGTCTGGGTCTTTGTTGCATTAAGAAAATTAAAATTAATTAATTAATTGTCCATTTAGTCCATGGTCCATTCTCTTCCATGGACCAAAAACAATTTCTACAAAAATAAGGGGAAAATTATAGCAATAAACATACCTTTCTCTAGTAATGTTCATTGTTTTATATACCTTTTTTCCACATTTATTACATCACTATTCTAATGGTTTCCGGTTCGCTACTTCTTCATTGATCAACGCAGTAAAAGCGTCAATTTGCATAGTTCCCATATCACCTTTAGACTGACGACGAACAGCTACTACATTATCGGCGGCTTCTTTTTCACCCAGGACGAGCATGTACGGAATTTTTGCCAGCTCAGCTTCCCGGATTTTTTTGCCTATTTTTTCACTTCTATCGTCTATTTCAGCGCGAATTTCCGCTTTTTTTAGCAATTCTGCTACTTTTTCTGCGTACTCCTGGCTTTTATCACTGATCGGTAAAATCTTCACCTGGGTAGGCGCCAGCCATAGCGGGAACTTGCCCGCACAGTGCTCTATCAGCACGGCTATAAACCGCTCCAGTGAACCAAATGGCGCACGGTGAATCATTACCGGGCGATGACGCTGGTTATCGGCGCCGATATACTCCAACTCAAAACGCTCTGGCAGATTGTAATCCACCTGGATAGTACCCAGCTGCCACTTACGGCCCAATGCATCTTTTACCATGAAATCCAGCTTAGGACCATAGAAGGCCGCTTCACCATATTCCACCACGGTATTCAAACCCTTTTCGGCGGCAGATTCGATAATCGCCCGTTCTGCCAGCTCCCAGTTTTCGTCTGAACCAATGTACTTACTGCGATCTTCCTTATCTCTCAGGGAAATCTGCGCGGTAAAATCGGTAAAACTGAGACTGTTAAACACATACATCACCAGGTCTATCACCTTCTGGAATTCCGCCTTCACCTGATCAGGACGGCAGAATAAGTGTGCGTCATCCTGGGTAAACCCTCTTACACGGGTTAAGCCATGCAGTTCGCCGTGTTGCTCATAACGATACACGGTACCGAATTCGGCAAAACGAACCGGCAGGTCTTTGTAGGATTTAGGCGTTACCTTGTACAGCTCACAGTGATGTGGACAGTTCATCGGTTTCAGCATAAACTCCTCGCCTTCTTCCGGCGTGTGAATAGGCTGGAAACTGTCTTTACCATATTTTTCGTAGTGACCGGAAGTCACGTACAGATTTTTGTTACCGATATGCGGAGTTACCACTGGCAGGTAACCACTGGCAATCTGTGCTTCCTGGAGGAACCGTTGTAAACGCTCGCGGAGCATAGCGCCCTTAGGCAGCCACATAGGCAGCCCCAACCCCACTTTTTCAGAGAAGGCAAACAACTCCAGTTCCTTACCCAGCTTACGGTGATCACGTTTCTTCGCTTCTTCGATCAGGGTCAGGTACTCGTCGAGCTCCTTCTGGTTAGGGAAAGTAATACCATAGATGCGGGTCAGCATCTTATTTTTTTCATTCCCACGCCAGTAAGCACCGGCAATGCTGGTCAGCTTGATCGACTTGATAAAGCCGGTGTTCGGGATATGCGGACCACGGCACAAATCTGTAAAACCACCCTGGGTATAGAAGCTAATGCTGCCATCCGCCAGTTCATTGATGGTTTCTACTTTGTACTGATCTCCTTTCTCTGTAAAGTAAGCCAGCGCATCTGCTTTGCTGATATCCTTGCGTATATACTCGCTGTTTAACTTAGACAGCTCCACCATTTTGGCTTCAATCTTTTTCAGATCTTCTTCCGAAATGGTACGATCGCCCAGGTCAACATCGTAATAGAATCCGTTTTCAATAGAGGGTCCGTAACCCAGTTTCACACCAGGATACAGGGCTTCCAGGGCCTCGGCCATCAGGTGGGCGGAAGAGTGCCACATCGTTGCCTTGCCATCCTTATCCACCCACGTCAGCAACTGTAGTGTGCTATCCGTCAAAATCGGGCGCGTAGCATCCACTACCTGCCCGTTCACATTTGCTGCCAATACTTTACGCGCCAATCCCTCGCTGATGGATTTGGCAATGTCCAATGCAGTTACTCCTGGTTCATACTGACGAACTGCGCCATCCGGAAAAGTGATATTTATCATACGTTTTGCTGTTAGCGCCATACTACGTCATATGGGCTATATTTCCTTTATAAATGTTTGCGAAGTTAAGAAATACTTTGTTAGCATTTAGATAACCATGTCATTGAAATTAAGGATTTTAAAAATAAATATTATTACAGCGGTGTAAGCTCAGTTAAAAAATGACAGAAATGGGTTTTATCATAAAATTTTGAAACAATGCAAGGCGCTCCCCGGCTATTCTGCGCGCCTGATCACATAACGGATTATTCTCATTTTTACATTCCTGGCTGTAGTTAGTATTCATCTCTCTCAAAATGATCGATCAATTTACATCTTAATCAATTAAATTATAATATAATATAGTTAAAAGAAATATCTATATAAATACCTATACAAGAGGTTTAAACACCGTAATTTTATCATGATTTAAAACCATATTTCATATGACATTTGAAAACTTAAAACTGTACGAGATCTTTAGACTGGATCTTCATTTACCAGACAACCGGGCCATGGAAGCCATGGTAGCCATGGATGATTTTTTCTCGCTAAAAATCACCGAAGCCACCAAGGATATGGCCACCAAGACTGAGCTGCAAAGCACGAAGAATGAGCTAAAAACTGAAATTGAAGCCGTTAAACACGAGGTACAAGCTGTTAAACATGAAGTACAAATTATCAACACCAAGTTGGAACACATGAACCATAACATGAACACTAACATGGCAACTAAACGCGAATTGGCAGAAGTGGAGGCCCGGGTTACTAAAAGTATATATATGGTGGGGTTGGGCCAACTACTGGTAGTCATCATTTCTGTTCTCACAATCCTGAAATATGCAGGCGTAATTAAGTAAGCAATTGTCTACGTTCCACCTCCGCTAAGCTTCCATTTTCTCTCTCCCTAAAACCTGAAGTTGTAAGTAATAGAAGGCAATACAGGAAACAACGACACCTGTTTGGCACTTACTTGCAATGTCCCGTTAACCACACTTCCATTCTGATCAAAATACACAAAATAAGGGTTTTGCCTACTGTACACATTGTATATTGAAAACGCCCAGCTGCTCTTAAACCGGCGGTTGGGCCTTTTTGGCTGAGGCGAATAAATAGCCGATAAGTCCAGACGGTGGTAGGCCGGCAGTCGGTAGCCATTCAGGTTCCCATAGGCCTGTATCAGCGTGCCTTCCATAAAATAAAAAGTTTCCGGCAGCGTAGTCGTATTGCCGCTGCCATAGATAAATATACCGGACAGGCTCCAGCGCTTACTCAGCTCATAAGTGCCTACCAGCGCAAGGTCATGGCGACGGTCATATTTCGCAGGGTATTGTTTGCCATCATTCAGATCGGGGAACTGCCGCCAGGTCCATGCCAATGTATATCCCAGCCATCCGGTAAAACGTCCTTTCTTCTTGTTCACAAACAGTTCCAGGCCATAAGCCTGCCCCTTACCAAAAACGAAATCCTGTTCCGGGTCCGTGATAGAAGGCGTATATCCTTCTTTATACTCAATCTGGTGGTCCATTTCCTTGTAATATACCTCCGCAGAAGCTTCATAAGTATTATGGCCGAAGTTGAGAAAATAGCCGGCGCTGTACTGCCAGGCCACCTGCGGCTGTACGAGATAAGTGCTGGGCACCCAAACATCGGTAGGCAGCGTGGTAGCCGCATTAGACACGAGGTGTATGTATTGGTAGTTACGGGTAACCGATGCTTTCAGGGAATTTTGATCATTTAGTGCCAAACGCAGGATCACCCTGGGTTCCAGCCCTCCGTAACTCACCACTTTTTGTCCCCGGCCATACATAACACTGTCAATATTATTGCCGTTGGCATCTTTGGTGTACTGCTTATAGGGTCCCACCTGCATAAACCCACTGACACGAACGCCTGCATTGAGTTGCAGTTTGGGAGATATTTCCCAGTCATCCATCAGGTAGACCGCCACTTCATGTGCATACTTCTCGAAGGCCTTTTCCGGCGTAAACTGCGTAGAATCCTGCCGGCCAGACACCGTGGAAGGCGTAAACGTGTGGTGGATATAATTGGCGCCAAACCGGATATGATGATCCACATGCGGATAATAGTCAAAATCCGTTTTAAAGTTTACATCGCTGATACCAGACGACAGGCGGATATCAAAGCTGTTTTGCAAAGCGTTGAAACGAAACTTATAATCGTTGTAAATGAGTGAGGTGTTGGCAAACAATTGCCGGCTAAAAATATGATTCCATCTCAATGTCGCCGTGGTATTGCCCCAGGGAATATTCACGTTAAACGAACGGTCTTTGTTGGCAAAACTAAACACGTCTTTTCCCAGGTAACCGCTCAGGTACAGGCGATCTTTGTCTGAAAAAATATAATTCATTTTCGCATTGAGGTCATAAAAGTAATAACCCGAACCCTTATACGAAGTATTATTGATAACTGGTTTTGTAATCAGGTCGATATAAGTGCGCCTGCCGCTTACAATAAAGGAGGCCTTGTTTTTCTTCAATGGTCCCTGTAATGAGAGCCGCGAGGAGATCAGTCCTATTCCTCCTTCTCCCTGGAAATTTTTATTATTACCTTCTTTCATGGAAATATCCACTACGGAAGATAGCCGCCCACCGTAGTTGGCAGGCATTCCTCCTTTGATCAGCGTGGTATTACGGATGGCATCTGTATTAAATACGGAGAAAAAGCCGAAAAGGTGACCCGTATTATATACCGGCGCTTCGTCGAGCAAGATAAGGTTTTGATCCGGGCCGCCGCCCCGCACATAAAATCCTGCATTCCCTTCTCCTGAGGCCTGTACACCAGGCATGAGTTGCAGGGCTTTGAGCATATCCACCTCTCCCATCAGGGCGGGTAATTTCTTTACCTGGTCAGCGGTAATTTCCACCTTCCCCATGTCGGTGCTTTTAACGTTGGCATCTTTCTTTTTATCGGTAATCACCACTTCCTTTGCCTGGTAGATATGCGGCGCCAATTCCATGTGCTGGGTGGCATTTCCTGCCAGGTTAAGCGCCACAGCCCTGGATTCGTATCCTACAAAAGAATAAAGCAATATATAGCTGCCGGCCGGCAAGGTGAGGGAGTAGAAGCCGTAATTGTTGGTTTGCACGCCACTGGAGGAATGCAGTACCTGCACAGTGGCACCTGGCAAGGATTCGCCGTTGGTGCTGTCTTTTATAAAGCCGCTGACGATATACTGTTGTCCCCATGCTGCACCCGCAAAACATGACAGCCATAATATCAGTAAGAAGGGACCGTATCGTGTAAACATACCGTAAGATCGTTGCTGGTAATTTACGATTTACCCGACGATAATCTACTTATAAATTAAACTATCCCGGGTTTCTCCGCAGGTTAGCATATCATGGCCGAAGTAGGGATTTTGAATACCCGGTTTATCGCTAAGCCAGTAGGCGCCTTTATCATTGAATGCCATGGGGCAGTACTGGTGGTAAATCGTATGTCCTTTTAAACCGGTATTTTTTACAAGGTCGAACAACATATCGGATACCATCTGGAACGATGCCCGTTTGCCATCCAGCCCCTGCTCTCCTTCAAAACCGGCCAGTTCAGCGCTGATACTGGTACTGATGCCGTTTATATTAGCCAGGTGGCTGCTATCCATCTGAAGCAGGTTTACCGGCAGGCTGTCCACCTGCATTTTCAACGCGGCGGCAGCATGATTGGCTGTGGGGCTGTCGGCTGCCACCAGTGCGGCGGAAAGGCGATAGTAGGTATTCATTACACCTCCCAGCGAGTCGTAAAACTGCTGGCTATAGGGGGCCTGTAGCGCTGCGGTAACAGGCGCTGTTGCCTGTTCTTCCTTAGGCGCTGCGGAATGGCAGGCCCCAAGCCCCACCAGTAAACATCCAATCGATAAGCCTTGTTTGATATGCATCTTGTTGGTCTTTTAGCAAAAGTAATCATAAAGCAGACAGTGACGGCAGCAAATGATATAAACGGATACTTTAATAGCTGCCTGTCTAAAGGCTTTCTGGTTTCACCTTTTATCCTTAACTTTGCACGTTTTTTATCCAATTTTTTTTGTTTTTATGTTGATCGCATTACAGGATATTACGTTTGAGTTTGGATCCAGGGTGATACTGGAAGAGTCCTCCTGGCATATAGAACCCGGTGACCGTGTGGGCCTTATCGGGTTAAACGGTACCGGAAAGTCAACCCTGTTACGCATTATCAATGGGGAATATTCCGTTTCTAAAGGAAGTGTTAATAAAAGTAAAAATCTGACGATTGGTTTCTTTAACCAGGACCTGCTCAGTTTTGAAACCGATGAATCTATCCTCACCGTGGGCATGATGGCCTTCGGTAAGGCCCTGGAGCTGGAAAAGGATATAGAACGTATTACCAAAGAGCTGGAGCATAGCCAGACAGACGCGTTACTGGAGGAGTTCAGCGATAAGCTGCACGAATTCGAGGCACTGGATGGATATAACATGAAACATAAAACAGCGCAGGTGCTGGAAGGCCTCGGCTTCACCACATCGGACCTGGACCGCCCCTACAGCCAGTTTTCCGGAGGATGGCGCATGCGCGTGCTCCTCGCCCGCCTGATCCTGCAGCAGCCCGATGTACTCATGCTCGATGAACCCACGAACCACCTGGACCTTCCATCTATAGAATGGCTGGAAAGATACCTGGTAGGCTATAACGGCGCCGTGATCATTGTATCGCACGACCGTTTCTTCCTGGATCGCATGGTCAACAAAATCGTGGAAGTATACCAGCAGCAACTGCACCACTATGCCGGCTCTTACGCTGATTATGAAGTGGAGAAAGAACTGCGCCGGGAAATGCAGCAACGTGCATACGAAAATCAACAGGACTATATCCGCCAGCAGGAACGCTTTATTGAGCGTTTTAAAGCCAAAGCCTCCAAAGCCGCCCAGGCACAGAGTATTGCAAAAAGGCTCGATAAGCTGGAACGGGTAGAGCAGGTAGATAATGGTCCCTCTAAGATCCGGATCAACTTTACCGTGGATAAAACGCCCGGTAAGATCCTATGTACCCTGAACAATATCAGTAAAAGTTACGGAGATATACAAATCCTGAAAAATACCAGCGCTGAAATCAACCGCGGCGATAAAATTGCCCTGATAGGCGCCAACGGTAAGGGTAAGTCTACCCTGCTCCGCATCATTTTCGGGATGGAACCAATGGAAGGAGAACGTGTTCCCGGCCATAACGTGGTGACCAGCTTCTACGCCCAGCACCAGCTGGAATCGCTGGACCTGAGCGCAGAAATCCTGGACGAGCTGAAAAACTTCGGCAGCGGCCGCACAGAGCTGGAATTACGCCAGCTGCTCGGTTGCTTCCTTTTTACCGGCGACGACGTATTTAAAAAGATCAAGATCCTGTCGGGAGGGGAAAAAGCCCGTGTGGCCCTGGCCAAAACCATTATCAGCCAGGCTAACTTCCTCATGCTGGATGAGCCTACCAACCACCTGGATATGAACTCCGTACAAATGCTGATCGATGCATTGAACAAGTACGAAGGCAGCCTGGTACTGGTATCGCACGACCGTTATTTTGTGAGCCAAACGGCCAACAAGATCTGGGAAATCGTAGATGGCGAAATCAAAGAGTTCAAGGGGACCTATAACGAGTACGAAGAGTGGAAGAAGAGAATGGCCGCCCAACAGCAGCCCGCTGCAGCAAAAGCTAACAATAACGCAGATACGAAAAAAGAAGCCGCTCCCCAGAATAATGCCGCGACAGCTGAAGCCGGCAAGGGAGCCATCAATAAAGATGTACAGCGCGAGTTGCAAAAACAGCAGAAACAGTTTTCGCAGGTAGAGGGACAGGTAGCCAGCCTGAAAGAGCGCAAGGCTAACCTGGAAGCCAGCCTGGGATCACCGGATATTTACAGCGACCGGGCAAAATTTGCCCAGGTAGAAAGTGAATACCAGGAAGTACAGAAGTATTTAGACCGCGCCAACCAGCAATATGAGCAGTTATTCGAAAAAATAATGCAGCTGGAAGCCAGCCTGGTCAGCTAATATCATTACATTCAGGTATCATTACTACGGTGTGGCCCGGCCACCCACCTTCCACACCGTAGCTAGTCAGCTATATTTTTTAACCATCCCCCTTCCTGTAGTATGCAAAAAATACTGGTAGTTGAAGACGAAGTTAAAGTGGCCAATGCCGTTAAGAAAGGGTTGGAAGAAAATGGTTTTGATGTAGACGTAGCCTATGATGGCCGCATCGGTAAAGGCCTGGTGACCAATAACCACTACGACCTGGTGATCCTCGACCTCAATCTTCCGCATAACAACGGGTATGAGCTCTGTGAGGTGATCCGCAACAAAAATAACCGGGTCCCCGTCATCATGCTGACGGCGCTGGGCGGCATGGAAGATAAAATGCAGGCCTTCGAGCTGGGAGCAGACGACTACCTGGTAAAACCCTTCGACTTCCGTGAGCTACTGGCCCGCATCCGGGTGTTCCTGAAACGTGCCGGCTCTGAAGCCACCCATGGCACCCAATACAAAATCACGATTGCCGACCTGGAAATAGACCGGGAGAAAAAAGATGTGAGCCGCGCCGGCAAAAAAATTGCCCTTACAGCCAAAGAATACCAACTGCTGGAGTTCCTGGCCATGCACAAAGGAAAAGTTATTTCCAAACTCACCATCGCCGAAAAAGTGTGGGACATCGACTTCGATACCGGCACCAATGTGATCGAAGTGTATATGAACTTCCTCCGTAAAAAGATAGACAAAGACTTTGACCAGAAATTACTCCATACCAAAACCGGCATGGGATATTATCTTTCCGAAGAATAGCAGTTTTATTTGAAGATCAAATATAAAATAGCACTCTATTACACGCTCTCCGCTACGCTGATGCTCATTGCGTTTGCGGGGTTGGCTTATTATTTCTCGGCCAAGTCGCGCAAAGCGGAATACCTGGAACGACTGGAATACCGCGCCAGGTCTATCGCCAATGTAATTATTGAAGATGATATCGTAAAGGTAGACCTGCTGCGAAAACTGGACAGAACCACCTTCCAGGACCTCTACAAAGAAACCATCCTGGTATACAGTACCAATTATGACCTGCTTTATAGCAACCTGAAAGACACTACCATCCGCACCCACCCCAGCCTGCTGAATTATATCAAGGAGAATAAATTATACAGCTACGACAAAGGCAGCGGCGAAGTGGTAGGTGTATACTATACGGAAGGCAATATTTCAGTGATCGTAATTGTATCGTCCTTTGATAAGTATGGTTTCCTCAACCTGCAGCACTTGAGCCAGATCCTGCTGCTGGAGCTGCTCACGGCCGTCATTGTGCTGGTGGTGATAGGTTATTTCTTTGCCCGTAAAATGGTGGAACCGATTGATCAATTAGTACAACAGGTTGACAGTATCAATGCCAACAACCTGCAGGATACACAGGTAGCCGTAAAGGGGAAAGATGAAATTGCCAAGCTCGGCGCCAACTTTAATACCATGTTGCAGCGTCTAAGCGAGTCTTTCCATCTCCAGAAAAGCTTTGTGAGCAATGCCTCCCATGAGCTGCGTACCCCGCTGGCCGCCATTATCAGCCAGCTACAGGTAGCCCTGTCGAAAGACAGGACCCAGGAAGAATACCAGGCCCTCCTCAGTTCTGTGCTGGAAGACGCGGAGAACCTCTCCGACCTTTCCAATGGGCTGTTACAGCTGGCGCAGTCTGAAATGCGGCAACAGGAATTTGTGCTCAGTAATGTGCGCATTGATGAACTGCTGATGGAAATGACCACGCTGATCCGGCTGAAGCAGAAAACCGCCAGCAAGCTGGAATTGCACTTCCTGAAGGTACCTGACAACGATTCCCTGGTGACCTGCTATGGCAATGAAAACCTGCTGAAAGTACTTTTTCTGAACCTCATCGACAATGCATGCAAATTTTCTGACAACAATACCGCACACGTATCCATCGATTTCTTTACCCAATATATCCTGGTACAGATAAAAGATACCGGCATCGGTATCCCCCCCGACGAGATCAATAAAATATTTGAGCCTTTTTACCGCGGCCAGAATGCCCTGCAAATCCGCGGCCATGGCCTGGGGCTCTCTATCTGCAAGAAAATAGTCCAGATCCACAACGGACACATTACAGTTACTTCTAATTTACCGGAAGGCACCACTTTTACCGTCATACTCCCCCATTTATAACCTGGTTCTAATCTTATTCTAATCCGGAATGAGATGTATTTTAGTTTTTAAAATACCCGGTGATAATTTTGCCCGGTGCGCTAAAACAAGCCACCAGCAAACACTTCAAAGCAAAAACCATAGCCAGACGCGCTCCCCGGACCCAACGTGCACGATTATACGCTCTTTTTCTAATCCTATTTTAAGGGCATTTTAATGTGGCTTAAAGGCGCCTTTAATTTCGCTTTAAGAATTTTGTATCATCAAAATTGGCATTATGCGAACTATAAGGATGCTGCTACTGGCAGCATGTGGAACATGCCTGGGCTTTATTCAACCTACACAGGCACAAAATTCTGTACAAACAGTAACCCTCCAGTCTGTGGAGGACTCTTTCCTGGTTAAAAACTATTTATTGTTGGCACAACGCTACCAGATTGACGCTTCCAAAGCGCTGGTACGCCAGGCGAAGATGTGGAGCAATCCTTCTTTCAGCACTGTACTTGGTTTTGGCAGCACCGATAAATTGAAACCTTTTAACGTTGGATCCGGTGGTGAAACACAGTACAACATCGACCAGCTGATTCAAACCGCGGGCAAAAGGAATAAAGCTATTCAGCTGGCCGCCACCGCTACCAAAATGAGTGAGGCCAACTTCGATGAGCTGATACGTACTCTCCGTTTACAACTGCGGGAAAACGTTTACAATATCTACTACCAACAGCAAACCGAAAAGGTATTAAAAGAACAACTGGGCAACCTGCAGACAATCGTAGATGCCTACGTTACTGCAGATAAAAAGGGAAGCGTGGCACATGCTGACCTCGTGCGCCTTCAGGCCCTGCAGGTGGGAATAGAAAACGATTTCGCCGACCTGAAACAACAGGAACTGGAATCGCAGAAAAACCTGCAACAGCTATTACATAGCCAGGATTTCTACGCAGCTGATATCAAGCCCGCCGACCTGGCTCCTTACACCCTGGATAAAATACAGCTGCCCCAGCTATTGGAAGCCGCTTCAAAAAACAGGGCCGATGTACGGATGGCCGACCTGCAATACCAGACCGCACAGCTGAATTATCGCCTGCAAAAATCCCTGGCAGTACCCGATCTGCATGTAGGCGCCACTTACGATAAACAAGGCAGCTACGTTAATAACTTTGTGGGCCTGACCCTCGGTATTGACCTGCCAGTGTGGAATCGCAACCAGGGCAATATACACGCAGCAAAACTGCAAATCAACAGTGAGCAACAACAGTTACTCCAACAACAATCCGTAGCACAAACAGAAGTGCTGAATGCCTACCAGCGCATTGTGGTACTGGAAAAGCGTTACAAAGGATTTGACCTCCACCAGTTTCAGGGCGAATTTGATACCCTCATCGCAGAAGTATCTAAAAACTTCAGCAAGGGTAATATCTCCCTGCTCCAGTTTATCGACTATTTCAACAGTTATAGCGACAACGCAAAAAATATTAATAAGTTTTTATCCAACCGGGTAAATGCTTACGAAGAACTCAACTATGCAACAGGACAAGAACTATTTAAAAACTAAGCACATGAAACAGCCTATTCTGATTATTGGCTTTTCGCTGCTGGCAGCCATTCTGTGGAGTGGATGCAAACACAGCCAGGCAGAAGATTCAGAGAAGACCACCTTTGTACTCAGCGATACCATGCTGAAAAATATACGCATTGATACCGCGCATATGCAACCGGTGATGAATGAACTGCGCCTTTCCGGTAAGGTAACGCCCAACGGTGGCAAGGTATTGAAAGTATATCCGCTGGTGAGTGGTTATGTAGAAGATATCAAAGTGCAGCTGGGCGACTATGTTAAAAAAGGACAGGTGCTGGCCGTGATACACAGTGCGGAAATTGCCGACTATGAAAAACAACTGGCACAGGCAAAATCTGACCGCAATGTAGCCGACAAAAACCTGAAAGTAGCGCAAGACCTGTATGATAGCCGTTTGAGCACAGAAAAAGATGTGGTAAACGCCAAAGGAGAATTACAGAAGTCAGAAGCGGAAATTAATCGCCTCAACGACCTCTTTAAAATTTACCGCAAAGGAAATGGCGCTACCTACCTGGTAACTGCGCCTATATCGGGCTATATCATCGAAAAAAATATCAACAACAATATGGAGATCCGTTCGGATAACAGCGCCAACATCTTCACCATCTCCGAACTGGATGATGTATGGGTAATGGCCAACGTATTTGAAACGGATATTGCCCGGATTAAAGAAGGCTACGAAGCCAAGGTGGTAACCGTAAGTTATCCCGATGAGCCCTTCCATGGCAAGATCGACAAGATCTACAACTTCCTGGACCCTGCTACCAAAACCATGCAGGTAAGAATCGCCATCGATAACAAAAATATGGAGCTGAAACCGGAAATGTTTGCCACCGTGTATGTGAAATACCAGGATAACGATGAAAAAGTAGCAGTGCCTTCTGCAGCGGTCATTTTCGACAACAGCAAAAACTATGTGCTCGTATTTAAGGACAAATTTAATATCGCTGTACGCCAGGTAGAGGTCGCCAAGACAGCGGGAGATATTACTTATCTTTCATCTGGCCTCAATGCAGATGAAAAAGTTATCTCAAAAAATCAATTGCTTATTTACGATGCACTTAAAGACTAAGCTGGGAATAAAACCCTTATTCTCCCTGGGTATACTGGCATTTGCCGGTAGCCAGGCTATCGCACAGGACAAACGAACGGATAGCATTGTTCCTTACACTTTCCATTTCCAGCAAACACTGGTAACGCAATGGCACCCGGACTTTCAGGCAAAGTATTCTGGTCCCAACAGCTTCCAGACGCATGAAAAAGGCGCTACTTCTATTACCAGTACTATTTATGCGGGCATTCGCCCGTTAAAGAACCTGGAACTATATGTAAACCCGGAACTCGCTGGTGGCCAGGGTCTCAGCCATGCCACCGGCATCGCGGGTTTCCCCAACGGCGAAACGTTCAGGGTGGGCAACCCCACACCTACCATTTACCTGGCCCGGGCATTTGGCATATATACGTTGCCGTTAACTTCCAAAAGGACAGCAGCCGACCTGGATGACCGGAACGAATTTGACGCTGATGATCTGAACCATGTAGCCGGCGCCACGCCTACCCATTATCTGCGCTTTATTGCCGGTAAGTATTGTCTGGCCGACTTCTTCGATCAGAACAGCTATAGTCACGATCCCCGCACTCAGTTCCTGAACTGGTCGCTGATGGCTAATGCCGCGTGGGATTACCCCGCCGATGTACGCGGATATACCATGGCGTTGACCGTACAATACCGGAAAGACAAATGGCAGGTGCAGGCGGCAACTTCTCTGGAGCCCAAGCTGGCCAATGGCCCTAAGTTGAATTATGACTATGGCAAGTCGAACGGCGAAGTGATAGAAGTAGCCCATACACATACACTGAATAAGCATGAAGGGAATGTACGGCTGATGGCTTTTATTAACCAGGCGCCTATGGGCAACTACCGGCTGGCACTGAAGGGAGCTACCGACACCCCCGACATTACCGCTGCCAGGAAAGACGGACGTACTAAATACGGCTTCGGCATTAATATAGACCAGGAAATTACCAAAAGCGGAGGGGCTTTCCTGAAAGCGTCCTGGAATGATGGTCATAATGAAACCTGGGCCTACACCGAAATAGATCAGTCGCTCAGCGCCGGATGGCTGCAAAATGGCCAATGGTGGCACCGCGCACAGGATAATGCCGGCATCGCCATCGCTGTAAACGGCTTGTCGAAAGACCACCGCGACTACCTCGCTGCAGGAGGCACCGGGTTCATGGTGGGCGATGGTCGCCTGAACTATGCTCCGGAAATGATTGCCGAAGTTTTCTATCAATGTAACATTACCAGGCTACATATTGCCTTAAGCCCTGATTACCAGTTTGTGCTGCATCCTGCTTACAACAAGGACCGCGGACCGGTTAACATCATCGGCATAAGGACCAGAGTGGCATTCTAAAGAACAGGAGTTATGAATAAATTCATTAGAAATATTGTAGCTTTTTCGCTGAGGAATAAGTTGTTTGTATTCATCAGCGTAGCAACGCTGATAGCAGCCGGCATATTTTCCTTTGTGCATACGCCGATCGAAGCATTCCCCGATGTAACGAATACACAAATCGTAATCGTTACCAAATGGAATGGCCGGAGCGCGCAGGAAGTAGAGCGTTTTGTAACGCTACCCATAGAAGTATCGATGAACGCCGTACAAAAGAAAACCAGTGTACGCTCCGTTACCATGTTCGGGCTGTCTGTGGTGAAAATCATGTTCGAAGACGATGTGGAAGACTTCTTCGCCCGGCAACAGGTCAACAACATGTTGTCTAACGTAAGTCTCCCCGAGGGCTCCGAACCGGAAGTACAACCCCCCTACGGCCCTACCGGTGAAATATTCCGATACTACCTCAAGAGCAGCAAACGCGACTCCCGCGACCTGCTCACCTGGCAGAACTGGGTGATAGACCGCCAAATCCGCAGTGTGCCCGGCATTGCCGACGTAGTAGCCTTCGGCGGACAGGAAAAGATTTATGAAATTTCTGCCGACCCGGTAAGACTGGCTAAATACGATATTACCCCGCTGGAATTATACCAGGCCGTTACCAAGAGTAACGTCAACGTAGGCGGCGATGTGATCGAGAAGAACGGGCAGGCCTATGTAGTACGTGGTATAGGTTTGTTGAACAGCATACAGGATATCAATAACATCATCTTACAAAATATCAATGGCGTACCCCTGCTGGTAAAAGACCTGGCCAATGTACGCGAAGCCTCTGCTCCACGCGTGGGACAAGTAGGTATCGATAAAAATGATGACCTGGTAGAAGGTATCGTGGTAATGCGTAAAGGCGAAAATCCGACCGAAGTCCTCGCCCGCCTGAAAGACAAGCTGAAAGAGCTGAATGAAACCATCCTGCCGGATGATATCAAGATGGAAACGTTCTACGACCGTGATAACCTCATGGAGTTCTGTACCCATACAGTAATGCATAACCTGGTAGAAGGTATCATTTTCGTAACGGTGATCGTATTCCTTTTCATGGCCGACTGGCGCACCACGGTGATCGTATCCATCATTATCCCGCTGGCCTTGCTGTTTGCCTTCATGTGCTTACGCCTGAAAGGCATGAGCGCCAACCTGCTGTCGATGGGAGCTATCGACTTCGGTATTATCATTGATGGTGCTGTGGTAATGGTGGAGGGTATTTTCGTAATGCTCGACCACAAAGCCCACAAGTATGGCATGGAGCGGTTTAATAAAATGGCCAAGCTGGGATGGATCAAGCAAACCGGCGGTGAGCTGGCGAAGGCCATCTTCTTCTCCAAACTCATTATTATCATCTCCCTCATTCCTATCTTCTCCTTCCAGAAGGTAGAAGGTAAAATGTTTTCGCCGCTGGCCTGGACATTGGGATTTGCCTTACTGGGCGCCCTGTTGTTTACGCTAACACTTGTGCCGGTATTGTGCTCTATCCTGCTCAATAAAAATGTAAAGGAGAAAAATAATATACTGGTTAACTTCTTCGACCGCATTGTTATGCGCGGTTTCGGCTGGACTTACCGCAACAAGCGCTTAAGTATGACGCTGGCCCTGGCATTTATGGTAGTGACCTTCATCTCTGCCAAATTCCTGGGAACAGAGTTCCTGCCGCAGCTGAATGAAGGCTCCCTCTGGGTAACCACGGAATTGCCCATGAGTATGGCCCTGAGCGAAAGCACCAAAATGGCGCATGATATCCGGGGAGACCTGGGTACATTCCCTGAGGTAAAGCGGGTATTGTCGCAGGTAGGCCGTTCCAACGACGGTACTGACCCTAATGGTTTTTACTTCGTACAATACCAGGTAGACCTGGCGCCGAAAGAGGAATGGAAGCGCAAAATCACACAGGACGAGTTGATTGCAGAAATGGAGCATCGCCTGAAAAAATATCCGGGCATTATCCTGAACTTCTCCCAGCCGATCAGCGACAACGTAGCGGAAGCCGTTGCAGGTTTTAAAGCCGCTAACGGGGTGAAGATTTTCGGAGATGACCTGACAAAGCTGGAAGCATTATCCCAACAGGTGATTGCACAGCTGAAAACAGTACAGGGTATTAAAGACCTGGGGGTTATCCGTAACATTGGTCAGCCTGAAATGAGTATCAATCTCGACGACAACAAAATGGCCCAATACGGCGTAGCCACCGGCGATGCACAGGCTGTAATTGAAATGGCGATTGGTGGTAAAACCGCTACCCAGCTGTACCAGGGAGAGAAAAAATTCGATATCCGTATCCGTTATGACGAAAACTATCGTAAAACGGAAGACGACCTGGCTAACCTGATGGTACCTACCATCAACAATAATAAGATACCACTGAAAGAAATCGCGGAAATCAAAACGATTACAGGGCCGGCGTTCATTTACCGTGACAGCAATAAGCGCTTCATCGGGGTGAAGTTCTCTGTACGTGATCGTGATCTGGGTAGTACCATTGCGGAAGCACAAGCTAAAATCAACAAGGTGGTTAAATTGCCGAAGGCCTACTCTATTGGCTGGACCGGTGAGTTTGAAAACCAGGTACGTGCCACGCAACGTCTGGGACAGGTAGTGCCTATCAGTATCATCGCCATCTTTATGGTATTGTTTATCATGCTGGGTAGTGTAAAAGATGCCGGCCTGGTACTGATGAACGTACCGTTTGCATTGATTGGTGGTATCCTGGCGCTGCATGTTACCGGTATGAACTTCGGTATTTCCGCCGGTGTTGGTTTCATCGCGCTGTTCGGGATTTGTATACAAAATGGGGTGATCCTGATTTCCGTCTTCCATAAAAACCTGGAAGGAAAAGTGCCACTCAATGAGGCCATTAAACTGGGAGTACAGAGTCGTGTGCGTCCGGTAGTAATGACCGCGCTGATGGCTGCCATCGGTCTGATACCAGCCGCCATTTCCCACGGAATTGGCTCCGAAACACAGAAGCCGCTGGCGATTGTAGTAATTGGAGGATTGATTACGGCCACCATCTTAACACTGCTGGTGTTCCCAATTATCTTCTACGGTGCTTATAAAAATAAGAAAGACGCTTTATAAGTAAACTAGAAAAATTTTAGTTCGCATATAGGTTGATAGCATGGCCATAAAAAAGAATGGCCGGAGTAATTCCGACCATTCAATTTTATGCTCATACTACTCCGCCCTGCCGAGAAGATACAACGCGGAGCGGATTTTTTAAAACCAAGCAGCGAAGCCGTAAAGAATGTGACTACATTTCTTTACGGCTTCGCTGTTTATTTACTTTGCAGGAAACGCACCCGCTTATATTTTTCTCCGTCTCGATTTATTAAACATCAATCCTTTCTCTACGCCCTTGCGTAATTCGAGCTGTTCTTCTTCCGGTAAAGCGTATACGGTTTGGCAGGCGTCACTGCAGCACCCATTGTACTTCTTCGCGCAAGACTCGCACTGGATAAACAACAGGTGACAGCCCTGGTTCAGGCAGTTGGTATGGGTATCGCAAGGCTCACCACATTGATGACAATGACTGATAATATCTTCACTGATACGCTCACCGAGGCGATCATCGAATACAAAGTTTTTGCCTTTGAATTTGATGGGAAGGCCCTGTTGACGAGCTTTGTTGGTATATTCAATAATGCCGCCCTCCAGGTGAAATACGTTCTTAAAACCATTATGCAGCATGTAGGCCGATGCTTTTTCACAACGTATGCCCCCGGTGCAGTACATAATGATGTTTTTATCTTTCTGGTCGGCCAGCATATTTACGGCCATGGGCAGTTGATCGCGGAAAGTATCGGAGGGTACTTCAATGGCGCCTTCAAAATGTCCCACCTCGTACTCATAGTGGTTCCGCATGTCCACAATCACCGTGTCAGGATCGGCAGTCAGCTCATTGAAGGTTCGGGCGTCTACATAGCGGCCACGGTTGGCCATATCGAAGGTGGGGTCCTCGATGCCATCAGCAACAATTTTTTCCCGGACCTTGATTTTCAATACAAAAAACGACTTGCCGTCATCGTCTACCGCAATATTCAGCCTTATACCATTCAGGAAGTCGATGCCATATAACGTGTCCTTAAATGCATCAAAATGATGTTCGGGCACACTGATCTGGGCATTGATGCCTTCATGGGCCACGTAAATACGTCCGAATGTATCCAGTTTGAAAAGGGATTCGTAGAGCTGATCGCGGAATGCCTGCGGATCGGGGATTTTCGCGTACTGGTAGAAAGAAATTGTAACGCGCTTAAATGTTTCTTTTGCCAGCCGTTGTTTTAGTTCGGCGGCAGATACTCTGTTGTGTAATGCCATAATTGCTTGAAATTTTAAGGACACCTGCGTCGTGAACAAAACTTCAATCAACCCCTCTTTAATCGTAAAAGAACAATTGATTAGGGCGCAAAGGTAGCAAAAATACAGCAATATCAATACTGGTAAGCATCGGCTTCCCGTCCCCATTCATACAGGGTATTCAGGGAAAACCAACCTATTGCGCTGATAATGAATATATAACCTACAAAACCAGGCGTTCTTAATTCCACTGCGCCGGGCAGGTCATTCATTTCTGTAAAATAGGCTGCTGCTGCCAGCAGGATGCCTGATAATAACGCGTAAAGGGCGATTTTCCTCATAACGAACAATTTCTTATTAACTAAAGGCCGCTGGTACTTACGTGTGAGTAAAATGTGCACAGCGATCCTGCAAATATGCTTACCTTACTAACGTAATTTATCAACCAAAAGTTTCTTCCCTGAGAAAAAAAATATTTATTATTTTATAACTATTTGATAATTATTGTATATAACTTTGTTATAAGTTACGACCCCGATTGGCACCCTTTTTGAAAAATGGCATTACAAGAACAATTATTGTTTAACCCTTAAATGTTACATTATGAGTACTTACATTACTTACTTTATTTACGCAGTCGTTGGTATCTGGATCTTCAGGTTGCTGGCGTATTACTTCGACGAGAAAAAGGAATTAAAGAGCAGGAAAAAGTAAACCCCTTTTTAGGGTGTGGATGTTGAGATACGGAGATTTTACGGTACCCCAGGTAAAATCTCCGGCATCGAACTTAACGGCTGTTAAACTTTACCACGTTACCTAATATTCCGCCAAAGCCAACGCGCACGCCTATACGGGTATCCTGTTTGCTCTGATAACCCGCCACCACATCTACCCGGATCATCTTGAAAATATTTTCCAGACCTCCGAATACTTCTACATAGTTGTTATCGCTGTTTACATAAAAAGCATTGGCGCCCGCTACCAGGTTCCATTTCAGCCGGTTGAACAACGGAATTTTGTTGGTCAGCAACCCATTGAAATGATGCTCTACATTGGCGGTGGTATAAAACGAGGCGGTAGTACTATACTGGTAATAGGGAGCCAGCTGAAAACTATTCAGGTATTTCATGTTATAGAACGTCTGGTTCCCGTTGAAATGCTGGTAGTCCGGGATCTGTACATTTTTATCATTCAGAAATCCCCCTACTCCAATGTGATAACGGAACTCACCCAGTAATTTAAAGTTCATATTATCCTGCACTGAAAAATTCCATTTATCAAAATCAACGATGCTATTGGCTACATTCGGAATTCCTTTGCTGTAGCTGATTTTAAAGGTAGGATATTTAGAACCCAACGGTATTTTACGGTCCGGTAATTCTATAAACTGTTGCCCCGGCTGGTAAGTAAAACTCACATCAGCAACCAGCGCCTGGTGCTTTTCAAAAGGTACACCAGCCAATTCCTGCGGATGGTTGGGCGTAAACGCCTTACGGTCGTTCCTAAAGAATACAAAATCCGTCGTATTTTCTACCGGTATCCTGCTTTCATAATTCACGCCAACGGTTAAACGGTCATTTGTTTGAAACGTTCTGCTGTATTGCAGGTTACCGAACCAATTCTCATACAGCTTCATATAGTTTTCCTTCAGGAACAGGGTATAAAATTCGTTGGCGATATTATCGATCGGGTTGTCCTGGTTGAATTGGGAAATACGCTTGCCCCCTGCCAGCTTCCAGTCGTTACGCCCATACCGCTTACTGATTTTGCTGGTGTTCTGAAAGTTAATTTCCGTATAGGCGTTGAGGTGACTATTACTCAGCCCGTAGCGCACGAAAGGCTTTATACGTAAATTACTTTCCCCGCTGGTATTGATGGTAAACTCCGGCTCCAGGGCCAGGGCCAGTCCTTCTACGGTGTTATACTTCAGCGATTTCAATAATCCTTTGATATACAGCTGATGGAAGTTGATGGCGCTGTCGCGGCGGAAATAATATTTGTGGGTGGCGCCGCCCCAAAGCAGGTCCATTACCTTCACCGGCTTTTGTTTTTTCTGCAGGGACGCCAGACGATATTTCGACATGGCAGAATCCCGATCGGCCTGAGCGGCACTGTCTTTTTCGTGATAGTCCTTTACTTCAGCCGGCTCCAGTGGCACCGGGCGGATACTGTCCCAATAAGCATGCTGTTGTTTATCAAAGGCAGTATCATACTTCAGGAAAACATTATCGAAAAATCCTGCGGGTAAGTTGGGATGTACATTATAATCTGAATAAACGTTCACAAAACTTCCCCCCATGCGGAAACCAAACTTGTTGAAGGCAATACGCAGCACCTGGTCTTTTACCCGCCATACACCTTCTGTTACCGGCACATGGGTTTGGCGGATCTCCAGGGAATCCATCAGCTCCAGCTGGTAATCTGAAGTGAGGAACAGATCGGTGCTATGAATGCGCCAATCACCATCGGTGATAAAAATATCACCGAAAAACAGCGGCTCCTGCTTACGGCGAGGAATCACTTTTATCTTGTTTACCGTTTTCCCATCTTCTACAAAAGTACCCTCCAGCTGGTATTTATAGAAGGCCAGCGCATTTTCTGCAATCGGCGAAATATAGCCACGGGGGCCCATCTGCGTAATAACGGCTGTTACGTTATTATCGTAGAAGCTAATAATAGCCGGGAAGCTCAGGCCAAAACCACCGCCGCTTTTACGGGAAGAAATGACTTCCAGCTTGATCTTATCCGGCTGACGGGCGGAAATTTTTGTCATAGATTCGGAGAGAAATACCATGCCTTTCCCGGTACTATCCACGCCCATATCGGCTTTGTCTATTTTCTTGCCCAGGAGTTTCTCCGGTACATTTTGCAGGCCAATAGTGCCTTTAATATAAGACATACAAGTGTACTCCTTCACCTGGTCGTGGTAAAACTGTCTTTTCCTGATCGCCTGGCGGATGATAGCGTATGCCGGGTCTTCGCCGGCGGCTTTCACCACTACTTCCCGGATCTGCATATTCACTGGCTGTAAGCGGAAGTCGAGCGTTTGCGTGGGGGCGTTAACGTTAACCGGCAATTCCGTTCTCCGGAAACCGATATACTGGCATACGATGGTGTATTGCCCCGGGGGAAGGTCAAGATGATATTGTCCGGCAGCATTGGTAGTAGTGCCGGTAGTGGTTCCTTTTATGAATATAGTAGCGAAGGGAAGCGGCTGATCTTTATCATCCGTTACACGGCCATTCACCACATTGGCCTGACAATAGCCCGAAATAAGGATACACAACAGGGTGGATAGATATTTCATCATATTCCCAAATGTAACAGCCAACGGGTTACCGGTATACCGGATACGCCGTTTTACCAGAAGTTTAACAGCCTTGATAAGCAATCAGGCTGGCTTTTTTGTTACGCGTAAAAAGGCAGCGGAGCTGGCGGCAAAACCTGCTACCAGTGCACCTAAGAACGCACTCACTACGCCCATCAGCGGGGCACTTTTCACTTTCAGGATCATTTCGCTCATGCGGTTGGCCAACAGGTGATCATTCCGTACGTCCATATAAAACGCGAGCATCAGCCACAGCACAAATATACCCATGAATGCACTGAAGAAGGATTTACCGGGAGATAAGGGCATCACCAGGGTTACCAGGAAGGCCACCAACACCACGCTCCACCAGGGTAAAAACATACCGGCTATATAAGCCAGGACTAGGATAAGAAGAAAATGTGCAAAGGATTTCATAATTCTAATATAGGATAAAAAGCTTAAAGGAGAGCATAAAGCCTAAAGCAAAAAGCTATTGTGGAGAATGACCTTAGCGGTATTAAAAATCGCTTTGATCATTCTCCACAATAGCTTTTTGATTTTTACTCTATGCTTTAGGCTTATTTGCTTTTCTCCAGCGCCTGTTCAATATCTTCGAGAATATCCTTAATATTCTCCAATCCCACTGAAATGCGGATCAATCCCGGCGTAATACCGGCAATGGCTCGTTCTTCTTCGCTCAGTTTGGCGTGCGTAGTGCTGGCCGGATGTGAAGCAATACTACGACTATCGCCCAAATTAGCGGTGAGCGACAGCAACTGTAAGGCGTCCAGGAAACGTACCCCTTGCTGTAAGCCGCCTTTCAGCTCAAAGCACACAATACCTCCTCCTCCACTCATCTGCTTTTGCGCAATGGCATATTGCGGGTGGCTGGGTAAAAACGGATACTTCACTAGCGACAGATGAGGATTGTTTTCCAGGGCTTTAGCCAGCTTCAGCGCACTGTCTGAATGGCGTTCCATGCGCACAAACAGGGTTTCCAGGCTTTTACTCAACACCCATGCGTTGAAAGGCGACATAGAGGGCCCGGTGCTGCGGCAGAAGGTATATATTTCTTTGATCAGTTCTTTCTTTCCTACCACTACACCGCCTAATACGCGCCCTTGCCCGTCTATCCACTTGGTGGCAGAATGGGTAACCAGGTCAGCGCCGTGGGCCAGTGGCTTTTGCAACACGGGGGTAGCAAAAGCATTGTCTACATTCAGTATTACCTTATGTTCCTTCGCAATACGGGACAACATCTCAATATCAATAATCTCCAGTCCAGGGTTGGAAGGTGTTTCCAGGAAAATCATCCGGGTATTGGGCTTGATCATCGCCGCAATAGAGGCCGGATCATCTGTAATATCGAAATAGGAAGTGGTGATGCCCCATTTGGGCAGGAACTTCGTGATCACTGTATGTGTAGAGCCAAAGATAGAACGGGCAGAGAGCAGGTGATCACCTGCTTTCAGCAGGGCCATAAAGCTGGCAAAGATAGCGCTCATACCAGAGGCGGTGGCATAACCAGCTTCTCCTCCTTCGAGGGCGCACATCTTCTGTACAAATTCGTCTACGTTGGGATTGCTGAAACGGCTATAGATATTGAAATCCGTTTCATCGGCAAACGTAGCCCGCATTTCTTCTGCATTATCAAAACAGAAACTGGAAGTAAGGAACATAGGAGATGCATGCTCCATCTGGTCTGTTCTCGGAATCTGGATTCTTACAGCATTGGTATCCGGTTGGTATTGATGTCTGTCTTTGTTCATGGATATGGTAATTACAGCTTTTACGCGTTCAATTTCACTTCCCAGGTCAGTTTGGTATGTCCCTGGCGCAGCGTTTCTGCTACAGAACAATACTTGTTCATCGACAATTCCACGGCGCGTGCCGCTTTATCCGGGTCTATATTGCCTTTCAGGTGAAACACCAGGTGAGCGGTTTCCCACAGCGAAGGCTCTTTGCCTTTTTCTCTTTCAGCCTCAATTTCAATACGGAAATCCTGTACGTCCTGGCGCTGTTTCTTCAGGATCATCATCACATCAATGGCAGAACAACCACCCAGGCCCATGATCACCATCTGCATGGGTCGTACCCCGTTGTTTTTTCCGCCATTTTCCAGGGAAGAGTCCATCAGTACTTTGTGACCGCCTTCGTCTACCGCTTCCATGTTGAATCCGTCGTCTATTCTTTGTAATGCTATCTTCATGGTTATTATTTTTCTTCAACAAAGATAAAATAAAACAATCATGAATTACGAATTACGAATAACACCCATACGCGGGGCCTTCCCGTAAATCTGCCGCTGTAATTGTAATTGTAATTTTTAATTCCAATATTGTAGTTTTGCGCAAATTTAAAGAAGCATTGTCGGTAAAGGTATTTCACAGTAAAGCAGCGTTCCGGTTGGAGTCCGGCCAGGTATTACCAGAATTGCACATCGCGTATCATACCTACGGTACCATGAATGAAGATGGCAGTAATGTAGTATGGGTATGTCATGCATTAACGGCCAACAGCGATGTGGCAGATTGGTGGACCGGCCTGATAGGCGCAGGGAAGGTGATAGATCCTTCCAGGCACTTTATTGTTTGTGCCAACATTATCGGCTCCTGTTACGGCAGCAGCGGGCCGCATACCATCAACCCCGACACCGGCAAGCCCTGGTATCATAGCTTTCCTACTGTTACCATCCGCGATATGGTACAAGCGCATATCCTGTTGAGAGCTCATTTACAGGTGCCCCGTATTCATTTGCTGATCGGCGGCTCCATGGGCGGTTACCAGGCGCTGGAATGGGCATTAACCGAACCCGCTGTGATAGACCAGCTTTTCCTGCTGTGCACCGGCGCGGCGGAAAGTGCCTGGGGTATTGCTATTCATACCGCCCAACGACTGGCTATAGAGGCAGACGATACCTGGCAACAGGACTGCCACAGCGCCGGCTCCAGGGGCCTCAAAGCCGCCAGGGCCATCGGTATGCTCACCTATCGAAATTATCAAACCTTTGTGCGCGCCCAGTCTGACGAAGACAAAGAAAAAACAGATCATTTCCGTGCCTCCTCTTATATCAACTACCAGGGCGACAAGCTGGTGAAACGCTTCAATGCGCAGTCGTACTGGTTGCTCACCAAAGCTATGGATAGCCATAACATAGCCCGTGGACGACATGAACATATTACCGCTTCCCTGTCGCATATCCGGCAACGTACCCTGCTAATTGGCATCAGTAGCGATATTCTCTGCCCGCCGGAAGAACAACAATTCATGGCAGCCCATCTTCCACAGGCAACTTATCATGAAATTGACTCTTCGTATGGTCATGATGGTTTCCTCATAGAATTTGAAAAGATCGGCAATATACTCTGGGACTGGATGGGACGCTAACAGCGTCCCCGGAAACCCTGCACCATACAGCGTTTACAACAGAGAGTCGACAGGGGAATACCGCCCACACTGATCATTTGTAGTAAACGCTTTTTAGTTTCCCCGCGCGTTCCTTCAGCTTTTTTTTGCTTTGTGCTTTTTTCCCTATATTTAAATTAAACCGAATCTAAATCTGTTTAAAATCCACTCTATGAAAAGCACGTTCATCAAGTCCTTCTCCGGTGTGCTATTGCTTTTGCTATCCCTAACCCAGGTAGTTTCGGCGCAAACCATGGCCACAATTAATGGGGTTGTAAAGGAAAAAGGCTCCAGCCGTACCATGTCCGGTGTGACTGTGAGCGTCAAAGGCGCCTCAGCGGGAACTATTACAGGCAACGCCGGAACCTTTGTACTCAAAACAAGCCACTCCTTCCCGCTAACCCTCGTGTTTTCCTACGTGGGCTATAAGACGGAAGAAAAAGAAGTCAGCAGCGCCAGTGAAAGCGTGACGGTAGAACTTAGCACTTCCGAAATCCTTGGACAGGAAGTGGTAGTAGCCGCCAGCCGTGTACAGGAAAGTATCCTGCAATCGCCCGTATCCATCGAAAAGCTGGATGCCCGCGCATTGAAAGCCTCTCCTGCTCCCTCATTTTATGATGCCATCGCCAACCTGAAAGGCGTGGAAACCAGTTCGCAGAGCTTAACTTTCAAATCTGTTAACACCCGCGGTTTTAACGGCAATGGTAATACCCGCGTATTGCAACTGAACGACGGTATGGACAACCAGGCGCCAGGACTTAACTTCGCCGTGAGCAACATGGTGGGTATCCCGGAGCTGGACCTGGACAACGTAGAACTGATCCCGGGCGCTGCATCTGCCCTCTATGGCCCTAATGCCCTCAACGGTATTGTGCTGATGACCAGCAAAAGTCCCTTCCAATACCAGGGCCTGAGCGCGCAGGTAAAAGGCGGCGTGCTCAATGACGGCGGCCGTACCGACGCCACTACCCCATTCTACGACGTATCTGTTCGCTATGCACATGCCTTCAATAATAAATGGGCCTTCAAATTAAACGTGGGCTACCTGCAGGCGAAAGACTGGCAGGCATACGACCACCGCGATCAAAGCCTGGCCAATGGCCATACCCTCCAGGACGGTACCAGGGCTAATAATGAAGGCTATAACGGTGTAAACACCTATGGCGATGAGAACGCTGTCAACATGTACACTTTCCTGAAGCCATCATTGATGCCACAAATGACAGCGCTGTCTACACAACTAGGCGGCGCTGTGAGCCCCACACAGCTGTACAACGCACTGATGCCGGCACCCAATATGTCAAATGTAACGCGTACCGGTTATAATGAAGCCGATGTGGTTGACTATACTACAAAAAACCTGAAATTGAATGCTGCCCTGCATTATAAGATTACGGAAAACCTCGAAGCCCTGATACAAGGTAGCTACGGCTCCGGTACCAGTGTATATACGGGTAACGACCGTTATTCTCTGAAGAACTTTAATATGGGTCAATATAAAGTGGAACTGAGAAGTCCCGACTTCTACGTAAGACTATATACGACCCAGGAAAGAGCAGGCGACAGTTATGCAGGAGGTACACTGGCCGCAGGTATTAACGAAGCCTGGAAGACCAGCCAGAAATGGTATACAGAGTACTTTGGTACCTACGCTGCCACTGCCGGCGCCCTTTTCCAGAAAACTATCATGGATAACATTGCCCAAGGCCCGGTAGCCGCTGTAGCCGCCGCCCAGCAGGCAGTGCAAGCCCAACAACCCAACTTCTTTAAATCTGCGAGGGACGTGGCCGACAAAGGTCGCTTCTTACCAGGCACGCCTGAATTTGACGCCGCCGCCGCCCAGGTGAAGAGCAAGCCTATTCCCGGCGATGCGAAGGGTGTAGGCGCCAAGTTCACTGATAAAACCAACCTTTACCAGGCCGAGTTTATGTACAACTTCCACAAGCTGGTACATTTTGCTGAAATCCTGGTAGGTGGCAACTATCGCCGCTATTCCCTGAACTCAGAGAAAACGCTGTTTGCCCTGGATGACAACGGAAAAGAATTTAAGATCAACGAATATGGCGCTTATGTACAAGTCATGAAAAAACTGATCGATGATCATCTTAAACTGACCGGCTCCGTACGCTATGATAAGAACATGAACTTCAAAGGCCAGTTTAGTCCGCGTATCTCCGCCGTATACACCTTCCTGGAAAGCCAGAATATCCGGGCCTCTTACCAAACAGGCTTCCGCATTCCTACCAACCAGGATCAGTATATTGACCTCGTAACACCACAGGCGCACCTGATTGGCGGTTTACCGTTTATGCGTGAACGTTATGGACTGGATACCGGCAGAGTGTACTCCTTACAATCGCTGCTGGCAGGTAATCCCGCTCAATACCAGTTCCAGGAATTTTTACCGGAGAGAATACAGGCATACGAAATCGGTTATAAATCAGTTATCGCCAAACGCCTGCTGATTGATGCCTACATTTATAAAAATGATTTCAAAAATATGAACGGCAGCCAGGTAGTAGCTAAACCTACCACCAATCCTACCCAGCCTTTCGCTTACTTCTCCGTTCCTGTGAGCTCACAACAGATTGTAAAATCATGGGGATGGGCATTAGGCCTCGATTACAGCCTGCCGCTCAACTTTACCGCCGGTGGTAACATTACTTACAATGAACTGAGTAATGCGAAAGACCTGGGCAGCTTTATTCCCCAATACAATACACCGAAATACCGCTATAGCCTGAACTTCGGTAATCGAAATGTAGCCAATTCCAATATCGCCTTTAATATCTTATGGAAATGGCAAGATTCATTTGTATGGCAATCAACTTTCGTAGGACCAGCTGTAAATACAGCGGGATTGAGTGAAATACCTTCCTATGGCACATTAGATGCGATGGTAAGCAAATTCTTCCCAAAAGCTAAAACTACCGTGAAACTGGGTGGTGTCAATATCCTGAATAAGAAATATACCACTTCATGGGGTAACCCTACCATTGGTTCACAATGGTATATCTCCCTGGGGTATAACCTCTGATAAAATCTAGTAGTTTAAACAACCAGGCCCCGGCGCTTCTCCTATAACAGGAAGAAAAACCGGGGCCTTTTTTATTTAATGCTTATTACTTATACCACATCCCACCAGGGCTTATCTGTGGCAGCAGGCGGTTCCGGCGGCGTTATCCTTCCTGGTATAGTGGTGGAACTATCGGTAGTAGCAGCCGGCGTAGTAGTGTCAGAACTGGTATATCCGGCAGGATGCGAAGACGCAGATATCGCTTCTGTTGTAACAGGTTGTGAGCTGTTGCCTGTCCAGATGGCATGCGCTTCTGCCTTGATATCTGGTCGCTGTAACAGCGCTGCCAGCTTCTCTTTCAACCTGGCGCCCCATTCAGGTTTCACCATGTATACAAAGTTTGCATAGCCTTCTATGCTGCTGATAATATTCTTTCCTTTGCCCCATCTTTTACCAGACAAACCGGTTTTCTCAATGTTGTGTAACAAGGCGCGGAACTTACGTAAGGTAGTACGGTCTATACTCAGCTTCTCATTTACCACGATGCCGGTTACCGTATGGCGGTCACCTTTACGCATGACCTGGAGCTTGTCGGGGTGAATGGTGAAACCCTCTTCTTTCACAAACATTTTCACGGCACGCAGGAGTTGTCCGGCTTTGTCGGCCGCCGCTCCTTTCGCAGAAAACGTCATGTCATCCGCATACCGCGTATAGGCGTAACCGTATTTTTCTGCGAGACCGGCAAAACGCCGGTCCAGCTTAAAGCAAATCAGGTTGGTAAGTGCGGGGCTGGTAGGAGCACCCTGCGGGAGATGGCGGGCCGTTTTAGCTACATAATATTTGCGGCCATCGAGCAACACTTCATCTACTTCCGGTTCCGTACAAATAAGGGCCAGGATGGTAGCTACCTGTTCGGCATATCCCAATTTGCAGAATAATCCTTTCACTCTTTTATAGGCGATGGACGGGAAGAAATCGCGGAGGTCAATATTGATCACAATATCCTGGCCTACATGCGGCGCCGCGTTGGTAACGATCGATTTTCCCGGCACAAAACCATGCGCGGCGTTGCTGTGGCTGACTTTATACAGTATATGCTCTAGGATCCAGTGCTGTGCAGCTTTCAGCTGGGGCATCGGTGCAGAAATCACGCGGGTACCGCCGGATTTTTTAGGCACCTGGAAACGCTGGTAATGAGTATGATGCCCCACTTTCCGATTGAACGCCAGGTAGCGAAGTTTACCCAACGTAATGCCCATGGCGTTTGCCAACGCAGTAGCATCGGCAAACACCGGCAGATTGAACTTTGCCAGTTGCGCTGTGTCGGGATTCACCTTGTTCAGGCCCGCAGATACTTCTTCACCCAGGTAAAGGATCTGCTGGTCCTTAGCCACAGCCCATGCTTCCGCCCTCGCTTTCCTTTCTTCCTCGCGGCGCTTTTTAGTTTCTGCAATTTTCAGTTTTGATTTGGCCATGCGATCTTTTCGCATGTCAGCCAACATTTTGACTTTATTTTGATAACGTTGCTTTTCTGCCAGCAGGTCATTCAGTTCACGGCGCAGCTCTCCCTCCCTGCGGATAAGCGTTTCAGAGGGAGACGGCTGTGCAGTATTTCTTGCCCAGAAACCCAGGCGAATCATTTCTTCCAGTATAAATTCCTCTTTAGAGGATGCACGTATTCTATCGTACAGCTGTTGACGGGTTAAGCTTTCGGCCATGATAAATAGTTGAGTATTTATTCATTTTCATATACAGCAATGCTGTTTCAGGCAACGACATTACTTTCAGACTAAATAAAAAATAGTTGTAAGACAGGGAAAATGAAGAGAAGATATACCGGCTGTAGTGCCTTGCTGACGGGGAGTAACAAAATTTTGTAAAGAGGAAGAGGCCTTCGTGCAAGCCATTGACTAAATCAATCAACTCAAGGGAGGGGCCTACCATACGTATATTTCAGCCCCTGGGGCTTCTACCGGAAATATGCGTATGGTAGGCCCCTCCCAAAGTAAAGATTGCATTTAGTGAAGCATGTATAGTCAAAATACCTGAATGACGAAACATCATTCGTCCCTTTTCGGGCGCAAGTGCAATCAATTCCTCTTTACAAAGATCTTTGTTATTAATGAGTCAGCAAGTTAGAAAATTATTCCGGAAAACAAAAAATCTTCTCTTACTTTTTTCCTGTTTTTATTTTTGCGCATGCGCGATACGCAGTCCCAGCATATGTTCGCAGGGACCTTTATATAATTTATTGCTTGCATAAAAGTTGCAATCACAATGCGCATTGCTCAATCTTTCATCTGCATCGATGGTAATAACGGGATGGTATACACGATGTGATCCCTTCACGGTACCCGTTAATTGCAGCCCTACTCCAGGGATATCTTTTTCGGTAAACTGTACCCGTTTTTCCTGCACCAGTTTATTGCCGGCAGCTTCCTCGGGGTTGGAAAACCGCAAGTCGTCCAATGGCAAGGGCTCCCGGCTCAGTTCCCGCAAGCGGTAAAAGCCGGTATGCAGATCAAAGATCACTTTGCCCGCCTGGGTATAGATACCCAGCGCACCCAGCACCGTGGCTTTATCCAGGCTGGTTGCATGCGCAATGGTTTCCGGCTTGGCCATCCACCTGGTTTTGAGGTCGGCAAATACTTTTAGCTTGGCGCTGTCATCGACTATGGCCCTGGGCGCCATCAGGTCAAACTGACCGGCGCGGGACCAGTCGTTGGCAGTCCATCCGCTCAGTCCCAGCGTAAACTGCATATCTCCCAGGTCAGCAATATAAAAAGATGGTAAGCCGTTGCCGGTCAAATGCACCGTGAACTTTTTGGCAATTGGAATCAGCCTTTCCAGTATCAGCAGGCGTCTTCTCCCCCATATGCGGATTTCGCGGGATTGCGGACCGGTATATAACGATCTCGCACATACGATTTCCTGGTTCCAGGGCTCAAAAATGGCCCTTACCGGTTTACCTGGTTCCAGTATAAAGCGAATGGAACGGGGCCCTTTCTTTTCTTTAAACCGGCGGAGCCAGGAACAGAAGTTATATACATCCATTGGATGCAGGTCAAAAGTAGCCGCAGGCAACGTCATAGCTGAACTCACCTGTAAAAATCCTCTCACCCAGCTATCTGGCAGGTCGATCTTCACCTCATGGTAAAGCTCTTCCTGGGAGGTTTGCACCTGGAACCCTCCCGGATCAATTTTGAAATCTGTTTCTTTATAATCGCGTATCTTCTGAAACTCATCATACAAAGCTGCGGAGTAATCGATGTTGGTGGTGCCACATTCAAACTCGTTCACCTCTTTAAATACATTGTAGTTGGCGCTTAACTTCCCATAGGTCGATTCATCCTGGCTGAAACATTCAAAGAACATTTCATCCGGGTGCACACTGATAACAGGGTCCAGTACAAACCAGGCATCGCGGTCCTTCTGATATAGGTAATCGAAGTAAGTTTTGCGGGCTTTATAGAAAGGGCCCATTACGCGATCCCGTTCAGCGGAAATATCGTGCAGCTGATTTTTGAGCGTGGCAATACGGTCATCGGCGGCTTTCGTATCGAAGCCGTTCATATATTCTGCCAGCCAGAGCGACTCCTGCTGGGCGGCCCATTCTTTATAGGCAGTTTTATCTTTGGGTTTAAAACGCAAGTCAGATACCACCACATCATGCAGGGCGGATATGGCTTCGCGGAAAGCTATCTTTTTGTGCAGCTTTCCCACGAAGAAAGTTGGGTCACGACGGGTATCCGGCGCAAAAGAAATGCCTGCAGAGGAGGCATTGCTGTACACCTGCGAGTTACCACTATATCTGTAATTAAATAACATAAATGGATTACTTTTTTAAGATACTCTGATAGCAGTTGGCATAATCTGGATAGGCAATTCTACCGGGTATTGCTGTTGTATGTTACGCATGATATCGATACAACGGGCCTTATCGCCTATCGCCACGGTAGCGGAAATATGGGCAATGATATGACCAATATATGCTGCAGCTTCGGCAGACTTCAGCGCCTCGGCTTCCAGGAATGCAAATATTCGTTCCTTCGCGGCGCGGGCTTTGTTGACCCTGCTCAGTACCACCCTGAAATAGTGTTCCAGTTGTTGCAGGTAATCCAGGTTACTGGCGGCATAGCTTTGCAGGTAGTTGGTAGCAAATAACTGCATACTTACACTTGGGTGCTGGCTTAATTTCAGTAGATAAGTGGGGCCATCTTCCTCCCGGAAAAAGCGCATCAGCATTTCTTTACCAAAGGCCTGGATATCAGGTCTTACGCTGTCGGCCACCGATACGAGGGTTTCGGGCGTCCAGTCTTTGTCGGTAAACTGGGTACGGAAAAACTCCATGGCCATCTGGCGGGTATCTTCCCATTTGGCATCCAGCAATCCCATGGCCGCTTCTCTTTCATAGCGGATACGGGCCACGTTTCTGTGAAAAAACAGCCAACACCATTCGCGTACAGCCAACAGTTCATGGCTACCGGCTGCAATGACCTGTTTCAGCGTCAACGCATCGGCAGGAATATACTTTTCCAGTACCACGATACCAAATTCCTGTGCCGACCGGTAATTCGAATACAGCAGGCGCAGGGCTGTAGCGGTATCTACATCCTGTAAATAGTTCACCAGCTCATGGCTGAGCAGGGCGGCAATATCTGCATGCGTCCCCTCAGCGGTTTCCTTGCGCATCAACAGCGGTACCAATTCATTTACCAGGTAAACGGCCATGCGTGGGTCTTGTTGCACCAACTGACTGATCAGCGGGCGTATGCCATTTCGTACATCCGTGTACGTACTGGTGATAATATATAGTACCAGTTCGGGTCTTTTCAACAGTTCGGTCATACCGAGAGCCTGTAGGATACTGATTCCGGCTGTTCTTACGGGCTGGAAGGCATTTACCAGCAGCTCACGGATTAAGCCGTCGGATACTTCTGCATAATTAAAGTGTCCTTGTTTCAGGAGCAGCAGGCGCGCGGCAAACGCGTGACAAGCCAGTACCGGGCTACCCAGTAATTTCTCGATGATAACTATATCCGTAGCCGTGAGTGCCTGACGGCAAACCTGCTCCAGTATGCTGCAGGAATCGTTGAGGTTATCGTTGCCGGCGGCAGTAGCTGACTGCAGTGCCAGCAGGCCGTCAATCGCCATATTGCATAACAGACGGGGATTGTCGCCGGGTAGGTATTCCGGTGTTAATTGCTTACGTACAAAATCACGCACCTCTTTATAGGGTGAGAATAACAGGTGCATGAGGAAGTCGAGGTTGCCAAAGCAGGTCGCCTGGTTTTCACTGATCCATTGCAGTCCTTGTATCCGGGCCAGGTCTAGTGGGCTTTTGATCAGGCTGAACAGGAGTGGTATCGACGGGTTGGCCGGATCATATCTCTCCTTGGCCAGTTCCAATCCGTACATGGTAGGAATACTGAACGCGTTGGCCAGCAGCCCGGCTATAACGCCTTCATCCATCTTAGCTTTCAGGCTTTCATATTCGGGGTGGGCTTTCAATTGCTCCATCGCAAAAATATGCACGGCTTCCATGCGACCGGAAATGAGCAGCTGTACAAAAGCCTGCGGCAGTTGTTGCCAGAGATGCAGGTAAGGTACATCGCTTACAATAGCCTGTGCTGGCGGCGGTGTAGCCTGGTATTCTTTGGGGACCGCTGGTGTTACAGATGGTTTTTCGGCGCCCAGCCAACCAAACAGCTTTTTCAGCAAACCACCTTTATCCCCGTTTTTGAGGGTATCGGGGTTGGCATCCAATGTACGTTTGGCAGTACTTTGTGCCCCATCGTTACCCGGTTCCTGGAATACCCATTCCCTGTTATCCGGTTTCAGGCGGAGATTGGAGGCATTTCCGCGGGTAATATAGTTCAGGTATACCGCGCGTGAGTTGGCGGGATACTGGATATAAATAGATGTATAACGGTTATTGATATACGCATAATCGCGTACCTGGTATTCTTTGGTGGCGTCCCTGCTTTCATCGTAGTGCAGCAATAAGGCGGTGGCGAGTCGTACATATTGTACATCTTCGCGGGCGCCCAATGTTTGCAGGTTGCGCAGTACGCGACGATGCAGGTAAGCACGGGTACGGTTGGAATAAGACAACCGGGAAGTAGGCTTTTTCAGTTCCTTATCTGCCTTCATCGATTCCTGTAACTCAGGGATATAGATGGTAGGAATATAAGGTTCTCCGTCGTAGTCGGTACTGCTGCCCGGGTTGTTGAACATAGGCGCTTCCCTTTCGAAGCGGGTAGCCAGCAGGCCTACGATATTATGTTCATCCCTCAGTTCCGCTTGTTTGAAGATATGGCGGACGTGCTGGAAGAAAGAAGGCCGGAAAGGCATGCGCGACAAGAGGGTCACCAGCACCTGTTTTACCGCCGGGTATTGCCAGGAGATCACGAAAAGATCTTCCAGCATAGGGTAACTCAGCTGCTGCTGAGATACTACCTGTTGGGTAAGCAGGTTGAAAAGTTCTTCTCCATTATTATTGGTCACCGCCGTTTGAAATGCAGGTGGGAGCCGTTGTACATATGCTTGTATATGCGCGGCCCGTTCTTCTGCCGGCAATACCAGCAGGAGACCATTGGCCGCCAGCATACGGATGTTCAACGGGCGGGAGCTATTGTCGGCATAGGAGCGCAATACAGGGCCGGCAGCCGGGTCGCCTGTTTTGCCGAGCGACCATAAAGCGGCATAACGTTGACGGGCATCTCCTTTCTCTACCAGTTTGATAAGGTAGGGTACTGCTTCTTTTATTTTCTCCTCTCCCGCTCTCCAGATCACGCGGGAAGTACTCCAGGTAGTTTTGTAGCTGGATTTTCCTTCCACGGCATCTTGCAATCGCCTTAATATAGCGCGGTGTTTTACATCTGTCACCTGGGTAGTATCTACTGGCACAAATGTCAAATCCTGAACAGCTTCCTGTTCTCCTAAATAACCTTTGCTTCGTTTTTCCTTTTCGAGCGCATCGAAGATGGTAGTGGCAGCGGCGAGTGCTACGGGGCTTACGGTTTTGGTGCCGTCTTTCAGGGCACCACCACGTTTTCCGTATCTGAAGTTAACAATATATTGTTCCGGGCCAACTTCACAAAGGTCAATTTCATAGGTCTTATCCGAGTTTCCTTCCCGGAAAAAGAGTTTTACGTTCCTGACAATTCGCATGAGCTAACATTAACATTAAATATAGACGGGCTAAAGCTAATAAAAGAATTACAATTTCCGAACGTTGACCGGCAATTTTGTGGGAATATAATATGTACAGGTCAAAATGATATATGCGTGGGCGTTAGTACGTTACATAACAACGGGCCGGATTTCTCCGGCCCGTTTGATTGTTGTAACCCTCATGGATATTTTCATGAAGTATCTTATACGTTGAAGCGGAAGTGCATTACATCTCCGTCTGCCACCACATATTCTTTTCCTTCAATACGCAGACGTCCGTTGTCGCGGGCAGCCGATTCGGAACCATATTTCACATAGTCATCATATGCAATTACCTCTGCCTTGATAAATCCTTTTTCGAAATCGGTATGGATAACGCTGGCCGCCTGCGGAGCTTTCCATCCCTGGTGGATGGTCCAGGCACGTACTTCCTGCACGCCGGCAGTAAAGTAAGTGATCAGGTTGAGCAGTCCGTAAGCAGAGCGGATCAGGCGATTCAGGCCTGGCTCTTTCAGTCCATATTCTTCGAGGAACAGTTCCTTATCGGCGGGGTCTTCCATTTCGGAGATCTGGGCTTCAATGGTATTGTTCATCACGATAACTTTCGCATTCTCTGCTTTTACGCCTTCCTGCAGCGCTTCAGAAAATTTATTGCCGGTATGTAGTGACGCTTCGTCTACGTTGGCCACATACAGTACTGGTTTTTCAGTGAGCAGGAACAGGTCGGCGATCGCAACGCGTTCTTCCTTGCTGAGTCCCAGTTCACGGATATTACGGCCCTGTTCCAGGTGCGCCTGGCACCTTTTCAGGACTTCAAATTCTACTTTTGCTTTAGGATCTCCACCGGTTTTAGCCATTTTCTCGGTGCGGGCTACTTTACGTTCCACGCTTTCCAGGTCTTTCAGCTGTAATTCGGTGTCAATAATTTCCTTGTCTCCCACGGGGTTGATAGCGCCCTCTTCACGGAGGATGTTATCATCTTCGAAGCAGCGGATTACGTGTACGATCGCATCTACCTCGCGGATGTTAGCCAGGAATTTATTCCCCAGTCCTTCACCCTTGCTGGCGCCTTTTACCAGGCCGGCAATATCTACAAACTCGATCGTGGTCGGTACTACCCTTTCAGGTTTTACCAGCTCTTCCAATTTATACATACGCTCGTCCGGTACGTCTACCTGACCTACGTTGGGTTCTATAGTACAGAAGCGGTAGTTGCTGGCCTGCGCTTTAGCGCTGTTGCTCACCGCATTAAATAAAGTCGATTTTCCTACATTCGGCAATCCTACAATTCCAACTTGCAAAGCCATTTTTTAAAATTTGCGCAAAGATAGGTTTATTTTAGTTTATTTGTTGATGAATAAACCAATAATCTAATGGCATTAAACTACGTATGGCTGGGATTTTTTCTTATTGCATTTGTTGTAGCAGTTTTCAAGTCGGTAGTTTTGCACGACGCTTCCATCTTCGGGGAGATCATGAACGGGATGTTTTCCAGCGCTAAAACCGGCGCAGAGATTTCACTGGGCCTGGCAGGTATTATGACTTTATGGCTGGGTATCATGCGCATCGGGGAAGTAGCCGGCATGATCAACCGTTTTTCCCGCCTGGTAAACCCTTTCTTCTCCAAATTATTCCCTGACGTTCCTAAAGGCCATCCGGCCATGGGGTCGATGATGATGAACTTTTCCGCTACCATGTTGGGTCTTGATAATGCCGCCACGCCGATGGGGTTGAAAGCCATGAAAGAACTGCAGGAAATCAATCCGAGACCGGAGGAGGCCAGCAACCCACAGATTATGTTCCTCGTGCTGAATACGGCAGGCGTGGTGCTGATTCCTACCTCAGTGATTGCGCTGCGACTGGCAGCAGGCGCCGCCAACCCGGCCGACATCTTTATTCCGACGCTGATCTCTACCTTTATCGCATTTATTATGGGAATGTTTACCGTTTCCATCTTCCAGAAAATCAACCTGTTCAAATTGCCGGTGCTAATCTTCCTGTTGTTATTTGCCGGTATTATGACGGGACTTTATTACTGGGTACACAGCCTGCCTCCAGCTGAAATAGGCCCCAAGACTGCTTCTTTAGGCGGTGCTATCATCTTTACTATAGTGATTACTTTCCTGGTAGCAGGGATGGTAAAAAAAATAAATGTATATGATGCTTTTATAGAGGGTGCTAAAGAAGGATTCCAGGTATCTGTCCGGATTATTCCTTACCTGGTGGGTATGCTGGTGGCCATTAGCGTGTTTCGCACTACGGGTTGCCTGGATTATATCACCCATGGTATTGGCCTGTTCTTCGCCTGGCTGGGACTTAATACCGATTTTGTGCCTGCACTGCCGGTAGCCTTTATGAAGCCGCTGAGTGGCGGCGGCGCCAGGGCCCTGATGGTCGATATCCTGAAAACCCATGGTGTAGATTCATTTGTGGGCAAGCTGGCCAGCATTATCCAGGGCACCACCGAAACTACATTTTATGTACTGGCAGTATACTTTGGCTCTGTGAACGTGAAACAGACCCGGTATGCACTGGCAGCGGGACTGATTGCCGACTTTTTTGGAATGCTCTGCGCCATCCTGCTGGGATACCTGTTTTTTCATACCGCGTAGGTATACATAATATTTAATATTATAAAGGGAGAAGGGATCATAAGTGCAGCATATGCCGCACTTATGATCCCTTCTCTCTTTAATATTATACCGTTATTATGGCTGATCAGGTATGTTAATCAACTGGTTTACCCTTCTCACAAAATCATCGGCACCGGCAGGGCTGATCAACCATTTCTGGTTATCAGATTCAATGAGCACCAGGTCTTCCCGGTTAGTGCACCAACGCTGGTACTTCCCTATTTCGCTGGAGCGGTAGGTACCCAGGTATCCGAATACACCTCCAATATTCAACAAGCGGGAACTGTTTCCCAGGTCTTCTTCTGTAATGCTTCTCAACCTTACCACATCCTCCAGGCGGATGGTGATGCTCAACAACGGCCGCCGGATAAGGATGGTGGTAGCAGTGATCGTATAATACCGCGGGCTCAAACACCAGGCAATAACGATTACTGGTACCAGGATAAACAACATCACCGTGGTACTGAGTGTATCCTGGGAGATGTCGGTGATTTGCCGGAATAAAAAGACCAATGAAATGATAATGATCAGGTGTGTGACAAGTTTTGAGTTATCGTCCAACCGGGCGGCATATCGCATAAGTTCCTATCCTTTAATTGCCTGGTAAGATAAAGAAATTTAGTTATATGCTATCATACTTACCGGTTTTTTCTTCCATGGTAACGTCCTTGTCTTTTCTTATCTGCATTTTTACATACACCAGCAATTGCGATGCACCGGCTTTAAAACAAACTTCCTGGGCTTTACGCACCACTTCCATGAGCTCATCGTAGGTGCCTTCCATCACCGTTTCAAAAGGACATACCCGATATTTGACACCTGAGTCCCTGATCACTGCAATGGCTTCGTCAACGACCGCATAAACCTGCTCAGAAGGTACCGAAGGAATGATTTGCAGCGCTAAATTGATCTTGTTATTCATTTTTCTTAATTTACCTAATTAATTGAATTATACATAATAATTACGTTTATCTAAACTATTGCTTTAATAGAAAACGGTCTCTTCTTTCAGGTTTTTTTATTAATTCTCATTTATTATCGATCTATCTGATTTTTTCATTTAAAGTAACAGTCTATATAAATCTCATAAAATAATACTAATCAATTCAATATACACCATTCATTTTTCGGTTCCTTCTTCGCAGGTCTAACGAAAGCGTAGTTATGCATATCAATTTTAATGTATTCATATTTTAAATAATAAATAAATTTTCAGTACAGAAAATTGCGTTGATATACATTTCTTCTCTCCTGTTGCAGGTAACTATGCTGTTGCTTTTTTGGTGGCCAGGTAATTATAGTGGTCAATCCGGGTAAACTCAAAATCGGCGATCGAACTGAGTTTATCGTTTACAGTATTGTCCCCTTCATAGCGTTCAAAAATAATACGAAGATCTGGGGTATCCCGGATAAAATTCCGGGCGCCTTCCAGCACTTCGGTTTCCATTCCTTCCACATCGAGCTTCACAATAATGCGTTCCTGGAGGTTTACTCCCAGCTGAGGCACCAAATCATCCAGCCTTTCAATAGGAATATTGCCCCCGTCTTTATGGTCACGGTCCATATGACTCGACCCGGTGACTGTTCCCATCACCACAAAATTTACCTTCTCCCGCCGGCTCCCCAATCCGGCAGCATATAACTTTACCTTGCCTTCCAGCTGGTTAAGCCGGAGGTTTTCCTCTACCGCTTTGTAGTTAACCGGTTCAAAGGCAATGCAGGGAACGCCCTGACCTGCCAGCCATACATCGTATTCCCCGATACAAGCGCCAATGTCAATAAAACTACCGACAGCCTTTGCATCTACCTGCTCTTTCAGGTAGTTACGTACGCGTCTTTCATAGGCGTAGTTGATAAATTGGAAATCGGTAGTGCCTTTGCGTATCCTGAAACGTCCCATAGCGGAAGTAGCCTGCCAGCTTTTTCCAGGTGGTTTATTAAAGAGCACCAGCTTAAGGGAAGCGGCCAACGAATTCCAGTCGTTGTAGCGAATGTACTCACCAAAATATGACAGGTATTGCCCGTATTTAGATAAGTTTCTCCAGGAAGGATAATAGGCGTGATCTTTCATGATAGTTGGGTTTTCGGGTTAAAATAAATCTTAAGAATGTAAGCGGAAAGCAGTGTAGTAAAAGCTGCTGTCGTTCAAATTAAGATTATTAATAACCTATCAAATTCCCTTATCACTATCTATTTCACCCTCTTATAATTGACTTCATACAGGTCTTTTCGTATATCCTTTTTAGTTTGTACACTTCCGAAGGCATGTAATTCCTTCAACAATACAAGATCCACATCTGCGATCACCACCATCTCCGTATTAGGGGTCGACTCTGCCTTGATACCGGTTACCGGGAAGTCGAAATCGGATGGGGTAAATACGCAGGACTGTGCATATTGCAAGTCCATATTATTTACCTTCGGGAGATTGCCCACGCAACCGGCTATCGCCACATAACACTCATTTTCCACTGCCCTGGCCTGGGCACAGAACCGTACCCGGTTGTAGGCATGCTGGGTATCTGTCATAAAAGGCACAAACAGGATCTGCATCCCCTGCTCTGCCAGGATGCGGGAGGGTTCGGGAAACTCCACATCATAACAGATCTGGATTCCCACCTTTCCGCAGTCGGTATCAAACACCTTAATTTCGCTTCCTCCCTTGATCCCCCAGGCAGATACCTCCCCGGGCGTAGGATGTATCTTAATATACTGATCATACGTACCATCGCGGCGACAGAGATAAGAGATGTTGTACAGCACCTCGTCGATCACAATCGGCATACTTCCCGAAATAATATTTACATTATAGGCTACCGCATGCTCCTGGAACTTCTCCCGCAGCTGCTCGGTATATTTAGCCACCCCCCGGATAGCCCCAGCAGGATCCATCTGGTTAAATTCCTTCATCAAAGGAGAGTTAAACAACTCTGGGAACACCACGAAATCTGATCCATAGTCGCTCACGGCGTCAATAAAATACTCCACCTGTTGCAGGAAGCCATCCAGGTTACCATAATCGCGCATTTGCCATTGTACCAGTCCTATGCGGACGGTCGATTTATTATACCGGATGGTATCCTGGTCTTTCTCATAATAAATATTAAACCATTGTAAAAGGGTGGCAAATCCTTTAGAGGCCTCATCGTTGGGCAGGTAATTTTTCAATATCTTCTTCACGGTGAAGTCGTTGGCAAACTGGAAGGTCAGGGTGGGATCGTAAATTTCCCGGTCCTGTACCTTCTCTATATACTCCCTGGGCGACAAATGATCCGCGTACTTTTCGTAATTGGGAATGCGTCCCCCGGCCACAATCCCTTCCAGGTTCAACTGTTCACACAAATTTTTACGAGCGTCGTACAGCCGGCGGGCCAATCTTTTTCCCCGGAAGTCGGGGTGTACAAATACCTCTATCCCATAAAGGGTATCTCCTTTGGGGGTGTGGGTGCTAAACGTATAATACCCTGTAATCTGTTCATAGGTATGATTATCTCCAAATTTACTGTAGTCTACAATAATAGATAATGCACAGCCCACTACCTTTCCGTTTACCGCCACAGCAATCTGCCCTTCGGGGAAAAGTTTAATGAGGCGCTGAATAGTGGGTTCCCTCCAATAGCTTCCTGCCATATCTGCATAGGCAGATACCATCGACTCTTTCAGGTCCATGTAATCGGCTACTGTCAAATTTCTGATTTCAACTGTTTCTGACATATTGTGCGTTTCTGTTCTTAATTGGGGTATTCCCAGTGTATCGTTCAATAATATAGAAATTTTCGTTTACTTTTGCATTATCAATCAACGGTTCAAATAATTTAACCATACCCCAGTGGCAAGCCTGCACAATTATTTCATTAACCGATACCCTTCTTACTACTGTGCCTTTAATAGAAAACAGAGATATCGTCATTATTGGATTGCAGCAATGGTATACTTCAATTGGCAGCAACTGTAAAAGTATTGCCCGTGAATTTGCCCGTCATAACCGGGTATTGTATATCAACTCTCCGCTAGACCGGCGCACCATTATGCACGGGAAAGACGACCCTCATGTACAATATACCCTGGACGCCCGGGATAAAAAAGTGCCGGCAACGGTGCAGATCAGCGACAACTTATGGAACCATTATCCATCTGCTGTGCTGGAATCCATCAACTGGCTGCCTTTTACGCCGCTCTTCTCGTGGTTTAACAAACGGAATAACAGAAAGTTTGCCGACAGTATCCAGGCCGCGATACAGGAAATGAATTTCAAGGATGTCATCCTGTTTAATGACAACGACATTTTCCGGGGATTTTACCTGAAAGAAATGCTGCAACCCGCCAGTTATGTATACTATAGCAGGGACTACCTGTTGGGCGTACCTTACTGGAAGAAGCATGGCCAGCAACTGGAGCCGCAACATATTGCCAAGGCGGATGCGGCGGTAGCCAATTCCCTCTACCTGGCTGAGATGCTTCAACAATACAATCCTCATAGTTATTATGTGGGCCAGGGATGCAACCTGGAATTATTCCGCGCGGGTAGTCACCCCGTACCAGCGGATATTCCAACCGGTCAGGGCCCGCTCATCGGATACGTGGGCGCCTTAAAATCGTTGCGCCTGGATATATCCGTGTTGGAGAAAATAGCGAAAGACCGGCCACAGTGGCAGCTGGTATTGGTAGGTCCTGAAGACGACGACTTCAAAGCCTCTGCCCTACACCAGCTTCCCAACGTTCATTTCACCGGCAGTAAAGATATTTCCCAGCTGCCTGCGTATATACAGGCATTTGATGTTTGCCTGAACCCGCAGGTGGTGAATGAAGTCACGGTCGGTAATTATCCTTTAAAGATTGATGAATACCTGGCGATGGGTAAACCGGTGGTGGCTACCGCCACCAAAACGATGGAGCTATTCAGGGACTATGTGTACCTGGCTACTCACCCGGACGAATATACGTTGCTGATTGAAAGGGCTTTGAAAGAAAACAATGCCGACACGGCGGCAGCGCGCATACACTTTGCAGGTACCCACACCTGGGAAAATTCGGTTGCGGCCATTTACCAGGCCATATTATCTACCAGCGGCAATTAATTATGAGCATAAAAGAAAAACTGAAACAGAGCCCCGGTCTCAAGAAACTGGCATTATACCTCCTGATGCCCAGGCACCAGGCCCGTCCACGCGCGTGGGTAAGGCTATTTGTGAATCCTTTTATACATAAGAAAGGTAAAGGTTCCCTGATCAGGCGGCGCACCCGGATGGATGTATTGCCCTTCAACACATTTATACTAGGCGACTATTCCACCATCGAAGATTTTGCTACGGTTAACAATGGCATGGGCGCTGTAATTATTGGTCACCATGTACGGGTAGGTATTGGCAACGTCCTGATAGGACCGGTACGTATAGGCGACAATGTTATATTGGCGCAGAACATAGTATTATCCGGCTTAAACCATGGCTATACAGATCCTGATGTACCTATTGCGCAACAACCTTGCAGTACAGGCGAGATCGTAGTAGAAGCCGACTGTTGGATTGGCGCCAACAGTGTGATTACCGCAGGGGTTACTATCGGCCGCCATTCTGTGGTGGCGGGAGGCAGCGTAGTTACCAAAAACGTTCCCCCTTATACGATAGTGGCGGGCAATCCTGCCCGCCCCATCCGTCAATATCAGCCATCCAGTGGTACCTGGGAAAAAATTTAATTGTTTACTTTTATAAAACGGCCCTTCCAGTTAAAGCTGCCGTCTTCTGCTTTTACATCTACCGTATAGTAGCCGTTGGCCAGGTTACTGATGTTTATTTCAGCCAGGAAAGATCCGGGCGTAGTAAACCGGAGTTGACGCTGCATACGGCCATTCAGATCGAAAATCCTCACCTGCAGCGGCGCCTCACCTCTACGGGTAATTTGCAACCGCACATACTGCACCGCCGGATTCGGGTACAGCTGTACCTTGTTTTCCTGGTGTCCGTCATTATTACCGGTTACCGTTAAAGAAAACAGGGTGGTGCCGGTAGCTCCTTTATCATCAGTTACAGTAAGACGGAACTGGTACTCTCCTCCTTCTGTCACCCTGATCAGGGTTTGGGCAGTATTCGGACTTTGTATCTGTGCTGTTGCCGGACCATTTACCTGCGACCATTCATATTTTACAATGTTACCATCGGGATCGTAGGAGGCACTTCCATCGGCAATCAATGCGTCCATGGGTAGTTCTATGCTTCTATCTCCCTGGGTAACAGCAACAGGTGATTTATTGGGTATGGCGGCTACTACCACATTTACTGTAGCCGTACTGCTGGCGCCTTTATTATCGGTTACAGTGAGGCGGTAGGTATATGTACCTGCCTGTAAGTTGCTTACATTAGTTTTAGCCACGTTCGGCGTAGCCAGGTCGCCTCCTGCCGGACCCCCGGTTTTCTCCCATAGCCAGGCAGTGATTTGTCCGTCGGCGTCGGTAGAAGCGCTGCCATCAAGGGCACTGGTATTCACAGGTAATTGCACCTGTATATTGTTGCCCGCATTGGCAACGGGTGGCTTGTTGGGGACTTCAGCCAATACGGTAATCGCTACCGTGGCCGTAGCACTGGCGCCGCCATTATCTGTTACCGTCAGCCGGTAAGTATAAGTACCTTCCTGTAAATTGCTCACATTCGTTTTTGACGCGCCCGAAGTAGCGACGTCGCCACCAGCAGGACCGGCAGTTTTTTCCCATAGCCAGGTGGTGATTTGCCCATCGGCATCTGTAGAAGCGCTGCCATCGAGGGCGGCGGTATTGATGGGCAGCTGTACCTGGATATTGGTGCCCGCATTAGCAACCGGTGGCTTATTGATTGTTGCACCCAGCACAGTAATCGTTACCGTAGCCGCGTTGGTGGCGCCATTGTTATCTGTTACGGTTAAGCGATAAGTATAAGTACCTTCCTGTAAATTGCTCACATTCGTTTTGGACGCGCCCGGAGTAGCGAGGTCGCCACCAGCAGGAGCGGCAGTTTTTTCCCATAGCCAGGTGGTGATTTGCCCATCGGCATCTGTAGAGGCGCTGCCATCGAGGGCGGCGGTATTAAGCGGCAACTGTACCTGGATATTGGTACCAGCATTGGCTACCGGCGGTTTATTGGGCGGTGCGGCCAGGACGGTTACTGTTACAGTAGCTGCGTTAGTAGCCCCGCTGTTATCTGTTACCGTCAGCCGGTAAGTATAAGTGCCTGCCTGGAAATTGGTCACATTTGTTTTGGACGCGCCCGGGGTAGCAAGGTCGCCACCAGCAGGACCGGCGGTTTTCTCCCACAGCCAGGTAGTAATTTGTCCGTCGGCATCTGTAGAGGCGCTGCCATCCAGCGTGGTAGTGCTGACAGGCAATTGCACCTGGATATTGGTACCGGCATTGGCTACCGGTGGTTTGTTGGCCGCAGGATTTACTTTTACATTGATCGTATCGGTGCTGGTCAACCCTTTGTTATCGGTTACCGTTAACGTATATACGTAGGTGCCTGCCAGCAGGCCCGTAACATTTGTTTTAACAGCGGCCGGCGTTACAAGGGTTCCGCCGGTAGGGCCGCTCAGCTTCTTCCATGTATAATTGGTGAGCGTATTGCCTGATGCCGCGGTAGATGCAGCGCCATCGAGCGTGGCATAGTTCACGGGTAACGTGATGGTAATATCACTGCCAGCGTTGGCTACCGGGGGCGCCGGGGTGCCATCTTTCAGTTCGAAGGCGCCCACGTCATATTTCCCCCCCTGCGGGCGTACAGTATTATCGTAATCTGTTTTCAGGTTGAAATCTGACATATCTCTTCCCGTATTCACCGCTGTGGATGCGGGCAACAGGTGATAGTCGCCGGCAGCGCCATTTACGAAATTGGCGGTGGCCATGCCGGTATAACAAATGTTGTTGCCGAACTGCAGTTTAATCGGTTGGGCACCTTTGATATACATGCCGTTTGATGGATAATCATAGGGCGTTCCCTTCTCTACCAATAAATTATTATATACCTGGTGACCAATCGTGGTTTGATAGGCAAATATTTTGATCGCATTCTTGCCGCTATCGGTATTTACAATCGTATTGTTGTAGATATTGGCAGTTGGCGGTGGAAACAGGTCAGGGGTGGTACCGTCAGGGATCTTATCCGCTACATTGATCCCTTCGTAGTAAATATTTGAAATGATGTTGTTATAAATTTCGCTGACACCGGAACCGAACACCTCGATGGCCGGCATATACCCTGTGGAGACATTATTATTATAAACTTTCAGCGCCGAACCGGAACCAATAAGGATACCATATCCCTGGGCGGCATTTTTAGACATCGCATAATTGACCAAGCGGTTGTTGAACACGCGATTGTCGCCATTTTTGGCCATGGCGATCTGTATCCCGTCGCTCCCGATATTTTCGAGGTCGTTGTCGTATACCCAGAGGTTTTCAATCCAGTGAGAGCGCATGTTGGTGCAGGTACCTTCGTTCCAGAAATAGTGGGTATTACCGATATAGAAGCCCTCCCCTGCGGCATTTCTGCATTTAAGGTGATGTATTTTCACGTTTTGCATCACGAAGTTACCTTCCCAATACTGTGGCTGGGCACAGGTTTGCAGTGTTTTAGCCTGAAGGAGAATATTACCATCGTGGATATACAGGTGATGCACGTCAAAATCGGAAGCGCCCAGGCCAAAGGTGATCCCGAAAATAGGGAGGCCATTGATATTGGTACCATTGAGATCGAATCCGTATTCGTAATTTTTATCGCCGCTACCGCTGATTTCCACGAAGCGGCAGGTGGGACAGTTGAACACTGCCGCAGTACCCTGATTGCGGACACCCAGCTTTACCTGGCCGCCGCAGTTAGTGACTACGATGGGTTTATCGGGAGTGCCTGTCAGGTTCCCCAGATGAAGATATTCGTACTCCCCCGCGGGTATACACAAGGTATCTCCCGGGTTTACATTCAACGCTGTCATAGCATTGGGGTAATACATTTCCGCTCTTCCATTGGCGGTATTGGTCATGGGCACTACAATACGTTTCGCAGTGCCAGGCGACGGAGTAGTGGTGGTATCGGATTTGCTGTATTGCAGCATCCATTCATAGATGTTCTTATTATCTTCTTTGTAATTCGGGTCGTAGGCTTTAGTCCAGGCATCATGCGACGCCGCCTGGAAGAGGGTGAGTCTTGCCAGTGGATTGGGAGCAGGTACAGTCGAGTTGATATCTTTTATCCAGTCGATCGAATACTGAGAAGGTACGGTAGGATCCTGATTATTGTGCAGGGCCCATACGGGGGTGTTATTGCCTGCCACTACGGCTGCCAATGCAGTCGTAGGTGGATACATACCGCATACCACTACAGCGCCTGCAAACGCCGCGGCTTTCGTTTTATCTTCACAAAGCGTTCCCCAGGTGAGTCCCCCTCCCATACTTAAGCCGGTAATATAAATGCGGTTGGTATCGATATCATATTTTGAAAGCAGGTAGTTTTTAAACAGGGTTACATCTCCTGAACCGGGCCAGGTATTAAACTGGGGCGAGATCACGATAAATGAGTACTGCTGACCATTTACAGTGAAACTGGTAGGAAACCTGCCATCATCGATCACTCTGGGCAAACCATTTCTCAATACACCTGATAACGGCGAATTAGTAGCGAGTTCACCTACGCCATGAAAGAACATAATGAGTGGATACTTTTTACCGCTCCCCCGGGTATAACCCGCCGGTAGGTATTCATAAAAGCCCTTGATATTAGACATGGTAGGATCACTAAATGAGCGGGCTGTTTGTACCTGGCTAAAAACAGGCAGGAATCCCAAGCAGGACACCAGGAGAAAAAGAGCAATTAACCGGTATATGCTGCGGCGAAACGAGCGCCTGGGCAAGGGAAGATGGTTTATCATGTAATTATATGGCTTGCAATAGTTTTAAAATTCTATCCTCATAGTCATTCTCTTTGAAGGTTCCCAAAAACAGGGGTTTGTCTTTGCAAAGAAAGGTTTTTTTTCTTTCATATAATTAAAAAAAATAACATATATGTCGACAATAAATAAATTATAAATAATTCATATCTGTATTTATTTGTTTATTTTAAATCTATCTGGCAAAAGATTGTTTTTTTGTCAATAAAAAACTTAACTTTGCAGTCATTAGTCTACACAGATCCCTTATTTTTTGACCTCTTCCTACACAAAGACCATTATCTCAGTTCAATACGATTGTAATTAATGGTTCATGGCATTTAAACTTTTGGCAATAATGCGTAACAGGCATTTCCACTCGCTTCTTGGAAATGTGATTATGGCGTTTTTCAATGTACTTTCTTTCGCATTGCTGGTAAGAATGCTATCACTTCCTGCATTTGGTGAATGGGTGTTATTTCTCGCTACTTACAACATCCTGGATCAGATAAGAACGGCATTACTGCAATCCGGCATTATTAAATTCAGTGCGGGTGTAGATGCAGATATCAGCAACCAGGTAACCGGGGCCGCCTGGTATATTTCGCTGCTGCTGACATTTATCTTTATTGCTGCCTCACTTATCGTATATGCTGCCGGCTACCGCTGGTTCAGCGATACCTGGCATTTTTTCCTCGGATGGCTGGGTATTATGACATTGTTTTCACTGCCCTTCAACTTCTCTACCTGGGTACTGCAGGCTGCACACCGGTTTGATAAAATTGTGCAGATACGCATGATGCAAAATGGCTCTTTCCTGGTGCTGCTCTGCATCCTGTTTCTCCTGAAACAGGTGAACCTGCATAATGTATTATATGCGTATACCCTGTCGCTGCTCCTGACCAGCATATATTGCATGATATTTAAGTGGACCGAATTACATACCCTGGCCGTACGCACCAAAGCGCATGCCCTACAGTTATACCGGTATGGGCGAATGATAGTGGGCAGTATGGTGACGTCGTCCCTGCTCACCTACTCTGATAACCTGGTATTGAGAACAATGATCAATCCTGCTGCCGTAGCGGTGTATAGCATCCCGCAGAAATTTATGGAGTTCATTGAAATTATCCTGCGGAGTTTTGTGGCCACTTCGCAGCCAACCATTTCTTCTGCGGCCAACCGGAACGACTGGAAGGAAGTATCCCGCGCATTTTGTCGCTATACCGGCACCATTACGATCATCATTCTACCCTTTATCATAGGGTTATTGATATTTACCAAGCCATTGATTATGATACTGGCTGCCAAGGCCTATTTGCCGGCTACCGATATCGTGAGAATATTCCTGCTGTCGGGCATTCTGTACCCGATTGACCGTTTCATCAGTGTTACCCTGGACATGATCAACCAACCAGGCGTAAATTTTTATAAAAACCTGTTGAAACTAATTATAAATATTGTTCTGGATATATTATTGGTGCTGCTATTTACCGATATTCGCTCCGTGGCGATTGCCTCTTCCCTTAACCTGGTGTTTGCGGTAGTATTCGGTTATTATTTCCTTCACCGTTATCTTCCAGATGTGACGTTGAAAGATGTATGGCTTTATGGTTGGAATGAATGCAAGACACTTTTGTCGAAATTAAAACTCTTCCGCTTACAGTATAAATAACTAACCATTTATGAGGATAGCTTTTATTATCCTGAGTCATAAGAATCCTCAGCAGTTATGCCGCCTGCTCGGCCGGCTGCAGCATCCGGCGGTTGATTGCTATATTCATCTCGATGCGAAAGCAGATATACGGGAATGGCAGGATGCTTTACATTTCCCTCAGGTCAGTTTTATCACCAAAAGAGCCAATGTTACCTGGGCCGGTTACGGCACCATCCGGGCGGCACTTAATGGCATCGAACACATTGGCGCTACCGGCAGGCAATACGGCTTTATTCACCTGATCAGTGCACAGGATTATCCTTTGGCAGATATCGATGTACTGTATCATTTCTTTGCCAACAATCCCGGGCAACAGTTCCTGGACCTGCTACCACCGGAAGCGCTCCAACGGATGATGCCTAAAATCACCGCCTATTATTTTGAGGATCTCCGTTTACCTGGTAAATACCGGATGGCTTCCCTGGTCAACAAAATATTGCCGGCACGGCGTCATCCTCTTAATCTCGAGGTCTATGGCGGCTCGCTCTGGTGGAGCCTTACACAAGAATGCGCGTTGTGGTGCGCCCAATATGTAAAGGAGCATCCCAGGCTGGAACGCTTTTATAAATATACCTGGGGGGGAGATGAATTTATTTTCCAGACACTCATTATGAACAGTCCATTTAGAGATACTGTCCGGAATAGTTACATGCGGTATATAGACTGGTCGGAAGGCCATGCTCATCCAAAAACATTTACCATACAGGATCTGGACAAGATATTGCAGTCGGGGCAACTGCTGGCACGTAAGTTTGATATGGACAAAACCCCGGAACTGCTGGACCAGATTGACCTGGCAACCCAGCGCTAACCGGGTGAAACTACTATAAAAAAAAGAAAACCGTCGCTTCCGCAGAGACGGTTTCTTTTTTTACACTCGTTGCGTATATTATTATTATCGGGTGTTCTTTCTCCACAGCGTATTAAAGCCACCGGTAAAGTTGTAGGGCAGAATTTCTGCCACCTGGCAATCCAATGACTGCAGGAACTTCACCCGCTTGGTGATCAGTGAAAACGGGAATACGTCTTCCACAAAATTGGTTTTGGCAAAGCGTACTATTTTGAAATCGCTCGCGGCAGCCAGCTTCTGCAGGTCCTTCACCGTAAAGAATTGTACGTGATCAAGGTTATCAGCCTGTGATTGGGCAGTAGTACCTTTGAAGCCCAGTGCGTGTTTTACCTTATTAATGTTTTTCCACAATGCCGGGTTGTTGCGTGCCTTGAGCATAGGCCGGGTAACACATAACTCTCTCGGTCCTTGTCCATTGGGAACCGTTACAATCAGCAGCCCATCGTCCTTCAGGGAATCGTGGATGGTTTGCAGTAACAGCTGAGGTTGATCCAGGTGTTCCAGCACTTCGCTGCAGATCACTGCATCATATGTTTCTCCCTGTGCGGTGAGTGCCTCTGCACTGATAGCAGCAAACTTTACATTGGGGTAAGTATTACGCGCATTGGCCACTGCAATGGTTTTTTCACTGATATCTATTCCCAATACTTCATAACCAAACTGTCCGAGGTGACGGCTGATCACGCCATTGCCACATCCAACGTCCAGCACGCGGCCTCCGTCGGGAATGTTTTGCTTCAAGCTATCCGTTATGAAATTGAGGCGTTTTATATCGGTAATCCGGTCGTATTCGTAGGTGATTGCGGTGTTTGTCATATCAAAATTGATAAGTGTGTTATTATTTACAGAGCTGCTGGTATACAGCGGCTATTTTTTCGGTCATACCAGCTACGTTGAAGTGCGTAGCAATTTCAATTTTTGCGTTTTGCTGCAACTGATAACGCAAACGTTCATCTGTGGCTACTTTTACAATAGCGTCTGCTAATGCAGGCACATTTTCTGCGGGTATCAGCAAGCCATTTTCACCATCTTTCACCGCTTCTTTGGTACCGTCCACATCACTGGCTATCACTGCTTTTCCCATGGCCATTGCTTCGAGTACGCCAATCGGAAATCCTTCCCATAGCGACGGCAGGCAGTAGATATCAGCGGCATAGAGCACTGCTGGTATGTCCTGGCGGTAGCCGGCAAAGATCACCTGCTGTTCCACACCTGCTTCACGGGCCGCAGATACCGCTGCCGGCATCAGTTCCCCGTCGCCAATCATGAGCAACTGCAGTTGTGGTACCTGCTGCAAGGCAGCTGCAAACCCTCTGATCATCGTTACCGGATCTTTCTGGTAGGTCATCCGCGCAATAAAACAAATCAGCAGCTTTTCCGCTGGTATCCCATACTCTGCCCGCAGATCCGGGTAAGTGCCTTCTGGATTAAACTTCCGCAGGCTTACACCATTCCGTATCACCACCCCGGCAAAACGTTTGAACGCCTTGATACCGGTTTGGCGGTTGGATTCAGACACACAGATATTCACCTGTGTTTTACGGGTAATAAATTTTTCTGCCGCAATACGCAAACGCTTGGTCAGCGGATGCAGCCCCTCGTGAAACGACCAACCGTGAATGGTATATACTACCGGTAATCCCAGGCTACGTGCGGCCCACAACACGTTGGAGTTGGCACGGGTACCATGCACGTGTACTACATCGATCTGTTGTTGCTGTATAAAGCTCTTCACCCTTCTCCACACTCCTATGTCAAATGCTTTTTCACTGCCAATTACATAGGCCGGTACATTCATTTGTTTCAACGCGGTGATCATTGGCCCTTCTGTAAAAGAAAGTACTACCGGCTCAAATAAATCGCGGTCCAGCGTTGCCACCAGATCCAGTACGTGGCTCTCGCCACCGCCAATTTTACCCTGGCGGATAGTTTCCAGTACACGTATTTTGCCATTTACTTTTCCCATACTACAATTTTTCAATCCAGCGACTATACCATAATTGAAATACCAGCATGTTCCACAGTTTCTGGTGACTCACCTTTCCGCCGGATAAATAATGATTCAATAGTTGCTCTACATGTGGAACGTTGAACAAACCGGATTTTGCCAGGCGCTCACCGGATAAGTAATATTGCATCTGTTCCTTGAGGTCGTCGCGGAACCATTCCTGCAAAGGTGCAATGAATGGTCTTTTTGGACGTTCCATCAGGGGCCTGGGAATATACTTATGTACGATCGTTTTCAGGATATATTTGTTGATCCCATCTTTCATTTTCAGGCTGGCAGGCACCTGGGCCAGGAATTCCACCAGGCGGTGATCCAGCATAGGTTCGCGGCCTTCGATACTAACCGACATGGTAGCCCTATCGACCTTTACCAGGTTATTATCCACCAGGAATGTTTTGTAATCTACTGCCAGCAAACGATTCAGCGGATCGTTCATCTGATCCAGTTCCCCGTTCATATCGAAGTTAGTCTTATAACCATCTACCGGACTGGCGGTATAATAGTTTACTTCGTTTTCGGTGAGATACTGGCTGATATATTTCAGGGCGTGTTGTGGCTTTCCACTCGCCCAGATCAATTTCATTTTCTCGTAGCGGGACGCGAAGTTGTATTGCTTATTGAAATAAGGAATCACCTCCGGCGATACCACCGACATCGCCGCACTCAGCGTACGCTGAATCGGGCGTGGGAAGCTTCCGGTATAACGGAGCGACTGGTTAAACTTATTGTACCCGGCAAACACCTCATCTCCCCCATCGGCAGACAACACTACTTTCACTTCCCGGCTGGCAAAACGGCTCACCAGCGTAGTGGGTACGGTAGAATTATCGGCAAAGGGCTCATCATATATTTCGGGCAGATGATGTAATACTTCCTGTGCGTCTTTAGGTCCTACTATCCACTCATGGTGCTCTGTACCCAGGTGCATCGCTATTTTCTTTGCTTCCCTGGACTCGTCCCACTGTGGCTCTTTATAGCCGATAGTGAAGGTTTTGATACGGCTGGAGGTATTAGATTGCAGTAAGGCTGCCACGCTGGCACTATCGTATCCGCCACTTAAAAATACGCCCACCGGTACGTCGGATACCATGCGATAGCTATACGCGCTGTGCATCAGCTCTTCGGTATGACGGATCACATCCCCTTCTGACAGGTGCGTCAGCGGTTGTTTGTACGCATTCAACACATTCCAGTACTCATGCTCACTGATGGCTTCGCTTTCCAGGGATATTTTCAGCAAATGCCCTGGTCTGAGTTTATGCGTATTCCGGTAGATAGTATATGGCGCCGGGATATAGCTGTATTGCAGGAACAGGGACAGGCTTTTTTCATCAATCTCTTTCTTAAAAGATGGATGCTCACAGAGTCCTTTTAATTCAGACGCAAAAAGCAGCGTACGGTTGTGCCAGTAGTAGTACAATGGCTTCACGCCGGCCCTGTCGCGGAACAGGACTACTTCCCCTGCGTTGCGGTCGTAGATCACAAAGGCGAACATGCCGATGCATTTATCGAGGATCTTACCCTGCCACTGTGCGTAGCCTTTTAGTAATACCTCGGTATCAGCGCCGGAGCGGAAACTGTGTCCCAGCTTTTCCAGTTCGGTTCTGATCTCCTTAAAATTATATATCTCTCCATTGAAGATAATGGAATATTGTTCAAAGTGCATGGGCTGGTGACCGGAGCTGGACAGATCCAGGATCGACAACCGGCGTTGTCCCAAACCGATGGAGGCATGAGGGTGTTCGTATACCTCGTACCCGGCATCGTTGGGTCCGCGATGTGCCATCGCATCCGTCATACTGCGCAATATACCTACATCTGATTTTTGGGTAAAATCAATAAACCCTGCTATGCCACACATATATTATCTGGTTTAGGATGTTTAAGGTTCCAGAAAATGCCATTCCAGAATGCTTTCATATGAACGGATTCCCTTTTTAATAGAAACTGGGCCGTGTTTTTTGGGATGGTGAAAAAGGCAAAGTACAACATAAAAAACATCCGGGCTGGCAGTTTAACATTCCTTCGCATGAATAATATCCGGTTGCGTGTAATGTAGTATGTTTTCAGCGGGCTGTTCTTCCCGGTAGTCATCGACTCTTTATGATAGATCAGGGATTTATACTGGTAGTATATTTTATATCCCTGGCGTTTGAATTGTTCGCACCAGTCAAATTCTTCGTAGTACAAGAAATACACTTCCGGCATGAGGCCTACCTTTTGTAAAGCAGCAGCAGACACCATCATAGCGCCGCCATGTGCATAATGCGTTTCTGTAAACGCATCGTATTGGCCATTGTCCGTTTCGCGACAACCAATCATACTGTTTCTGCCGGTGAGTGTATCTACGGCTTTATAACCGGCGTATTCAATGGTACCTTTTTGGAAGAAGTAATGAAACTTCGGGCTGACTACGCCTGCATCGGGATGCTGGCTAAACACTTCCAGTAGCCCTTCTATCAGGCCTTCGGTAAATTCAGTATCATTGTTGACCAGGAACAGGTAGTCCCCGGTAGCGGCTTTTATACCCAGGTTATTGCCTCCTGCGAATCCGAGATTCTGTTCACTCCGTATAACCCTGGCGGCAGGGTATTCCTGCTGAATGGCCCCGGTCGGGTTTTCAGCAGAGGCATTGTCAACCACAATCACTTCCAGGTGGGGATAACTGATGCGCTTGAGCGACGCCATCAGTTCCACTGTTACTTTAGCATTATTGTAATTAACAGTGATAATGGATACCAGTGGATAATATGTATTATTTTCTGGCTGCATCTAATAAAGGGTTATTAATACCCGTTTGTGTATGAGTAGTGTGAATGAATGTTTTGTCGGCGCCCTTGAGGCGGAACAACAATAATATCATAATGCCGATGGCCCTGGGCAATGCGATCATGGCAGTAACCAGGTATTTCCTGAAAAACTTTCCCGGAATAGGCAACAGGAGGCTCATCATATTTGCTATAAACAGCCCTGCCCACACATAAGCCGGAATAACCATGAAAGACTGTAACAGGAAACAAAGAGCGGTAATGAATGTTAATGCGGCCAGGAGCAACATCCTTGGCAATAAAGCATTCTGGCAAACGGCCAGGTTAAAGTAATTGATATTACCCCTGAAAAGGGCCTTCCATCCGGCGCGCCAGTAAGTGCGCAAATATACCAATTGGCTGGACATCCAGCGTTTACGCTGGTTTTCAAATACGGCCGCATGCGTAATTTTCTCATCAAATACGTAAGCATCTTCCAGGTAGTGAATACTATGTCCCTTTTCTATTACCAGCAGCTGTAACACTTTATCAAATCCACCGGTAGCCTGTATTTCGCCTAATATCTGTTTAATCAGCGGATAATGGAATGCCATGCCGGATCCGATAACAGAAGATGATAAACCCAATGCGTTAGCACCTTTACGGTAAAGATGATTTGCTATAATTTCGTTGGCGGCGTCCAGTATAGCAAAAGGTGTATCGAGATTCTTTGCTACCCGTTGACCTTGTATGGCGTGATAACCTTGCTGATAAGCGTGATTGATCTTTAATAAAAAGTCTTCCTCCAGCATATTGTCCGCATCACAGATCAGGGCCATATCATAATCATCGCCCAATTTCTCAAATGCTACATTCAGCGATTTGGCTTTGGTACTTTTATCAAATTTAACTGCGATAACGTTGGCCCCGGTAGCTGCCAGCTCTTCCAGTGTTCTCGGCTGAAGAGAATCGGCTATTACCACCACTTCAAACCTGGTAAGCGGGTAACGTAAGCGATTGTAACTATTCACCGTCGATAAGATAATACTGTCTTCCTTATAGGCAGGAATAAGTATTGCAATCTTTGCAAAAGCAGTCGTTTCCTCGTAGCTAATCTTTTTTTTGCGGCTCAGACGACCTGCTATGGATAACAAAAGATTATACAATACGCAACCGGCCAGGTAAACAAACAGTATTACTTCTATAGTAGCTATCATTATACATTATCTTTTTGTACAAGGGCAAATGGTGTGCTTGCCATCAGCCACATATCATATCTGAAGGAACGATTATGCGCATAGTTAATATCCAGGTCTATTCTTTCCTGTACAGACATTTCCTTCTTTCCCCTTTTGCTTACCTGCCAAAGGCCGGTGATGCCGGCGGGGGCCAGGAATCTTTCCACCCATTGGTCGGTGGTCAGCGTGGTAGCCTCATATAATGGTAAAGGACGATTGCCTACGAGCGACATATCTCCCTTGATCACGTTCAGGAGCTGGGGAATTTCGTCCAGGCTGGTATTGCGCAGGAAACTGCCCAATTTGGTAACCCTTGGATCGTTGGAAACTTTAATGAAGGTAGGTCCGTTGCCCTGGCCATCGTATTGATTGAGGTGTTTAATTTTATCCAGTTGCTTATCTGCATCTGGCACCATGGTACGGAACTTATAAAATTTAAATACGCGATAGTTCCTGCCGGCACGTTTAGCAGCATAAAATATAGGCCCTTTCGACTCCAGCCTGATTGCCGCGGCAATAACCAGCAAGAAGGGGCTTAACACGATCAGCCCGCCGGTAGCCAGGGTAATGTCCAGGGTACGTTTGAGCAGGTTGCTGTAAAATTTACCGGAATATAAGCGGGTACGCAGGCTGCTGCTCTTGTAAACAGGAAACGTGCGCATGCGCTTAAACTTGCTGACAATAGCAATTTTATTGCTCAGCATATGCCACGCACTGGTGGTAATAATATCATCAATAAAGGTATAGCGGGCAACCAGGGGTTTCAGTTCATCAAATCCTTTATCGATATATACGAAGAAAGGAATAGAACCCAGAAACTGGTGGCTGTTAAAAAAAGCATCCCATTCCGTTAATGTTGTTTCATAATTACTGTCAAACCCATAAATGATAGCTGAAGGCATTTTTTTGAAAACATGCTGCAGCTGATGAATTACTTTTCTCGCTTCCTCTACTTGCTCTGTCACGACACATCTAAATTGATTGTTTTCTGCCAGCATGGCTTTGTTGGCTTTGCCTACAAAAAGTACCACGCATTCAGCATCTGCTACCTGGGTGAGTAAACTGTTTCTATTTACTTCCACGCCTCTGATGCTCTTAACTTGCAGTAAATTGGGGGTAATGGTATTCATCGGTTAAAAAGTTGTAGTGTATTCGTTTATGACAATAACATATTAAATAACGGTGGCGCTTAATTGCTTCTCCAGGATAAAGTCCACCTTATTTAATAACTGCATTGGATCAAATGGCTTCTGCAACACTTCTCTCACACTATTGTACCGTGCAGTCAGATCATTGGTTTTGTCGGCATAAAACCCCGACAGCACCATTATGGGTGTATCCTGGTATAAATAGCTACCCGACAGGTAGTCCAGCAGTTCCCATCCATCAATATTAGGCATCTGCAAATCGGTAATAATTAAATCTGCTTTGTTACCATTCAGTAACCAGGTAATTGCTACCAGGCCGTCCTGGGCTGTTACCACAGAATATTCCTTCCCTAAAACCGCCTCCAGCAAATAACGCATCGGCATACTATCATCTATTATTAAAATTTTCTTTTTCATTATACCTTCTTTTCAAACAATTATTTAAAACTGTTACATGGTGGTTTGCAAAAAATTTAGCGCAAACTCCCGAAGGCTTTTGATGGGATCTGGTCAATTATCAGTCAGGTAAGTTACCTTATGCGGTCTTTGCAGGGGATATGAGAGAGGAAAAATGGTTTTTTCATGCTTGTTGTGTATTCCCGAATCTTCACTCGATGAATATGAAAGCAAAAGTATAGCTTTAAAAATATCAGCGATATTTTTTTTTGTAAACGACCAAATTTGGAGGGTAAGTGTTGCAATTTTTGAGGTAAACGGTCATTTACATTTCAATAAAGTGGTCTGGAACAATGAACTAACACAAATTACGATTTGCGTATCATTTAAATTACAATACTTTTGTGAAGAAAACAATAAGCCCCTTTAAGTTTTGCTGCTATGTCCACCTTTTTGTCTGTGATCTTTTGGCTGAGCCTTTTTATAGTATGCTACAGTTATGTAGGATACGGCCTGCTGCTATATTTCGTTATACGTGTGAAACGTTTATTACACGGGCATTCACAGCATGGCGACCCTTCTTTTGTTCCCCCTGTAACTTTTCTTGTTGCTGCCTATAATGAAGAAGATTTTATCGCCGAAAAAATAAAGAACAGCCTGGCGATGGACTATCCTGCCGATAAAATCCGTTTCATTTTTGTAACGGACGGATCGTCTGATCGTACTAATGAAATAATAGCACAGTATCCACAGGTAACTTTATTGTATCATCCTCAGCGCAAGGGAAAAATGGCAGCCGTCAATCGCGCCATGGAAGAGGTACACACGCCCTTTGTGGTACTATCGGATGCCAACACGCTACTGAATCCCGGCGCTGTGTCCCTGCTCATGCAACACTTTGCAGATCCTGCTACCGGCGTGGTGGCCGGAGAAAAAAAGGTAATGCCCACCACCGGCGGCGCAGAAGCCGAAGGAGAAGGAATGTACTGGAAATACGAGTCCTTGCTCAAAAAATGGGATGCGGAGCTCTACAGTGTCATGGGCGCAGCAGGCGAACTGATTGCCATCCGTACCGAGCTGTACGAACACCCGGAAGAAGATACGATCCTGGATGACTTTATGATCTCCTTTCGTATCAATATGAAAGGATATAAGGTAATGTATGAGCCGGCAGCCTATGCCATGGAAACATCTTCTGCCTCCCTTAGGGAAGAGTATAAACGTAAAGTAAGGATATGTGCCGGCGGGTTCCAGTCTATGGGCCGCCTGCTCCCGCTGCTCAACCCTTTCCGCTATCCCAAAATCACGTGGCAGTACATTTCTCACCGGATACTCCGGTGGACCCTGGCCCCTTTATCGCTGCTCCTGGCCATCATTAGTAACGCTTTCCTGGTGATAGCGCAGGCAGGTAATATTTATATTGTAACAGGCATCGCACAAGTCTGCTTCTACGGAGCAGCGCTCATCGGTTATCTTCTCGCAAAACGCCAGAAAAAAGTGAAATACTTTTATATTCCTTTCTATTTTGTATTTATGAATGTAGCGGTGTACATCGGTTGCATACGTTATTTCAGAAAGCGGCAGTCCGCTGTCTGGGAACGGGCGCAAAGAAGTGTTGCGGTACAGTAAAGTTCGCTTGTTTTTTATTCACAAGGCAGATACTCGCGTTTACCAGCCAAAAGACGCCGTTTACCAAAAAAAATATGATATTTACCAACCGTTATTTAATTTAGCAGGAGATTAAGGAAATTGAAAAGAAAGATTGTGTCCTGATTTTTGAATGGACGGACAATGCTACAACATCAGTGAATGAGTTAATTCCCTGACCACCATTTCCCCTCAACCTTATCCTTCGACAAAGCCACCATGCTGACAGACGAGTGTCTGATACAGCGAGTAATTTTTACCATCTCCTCTGAACAAAACGTAATTCCGGTTTCCCGGAGTTTTAACTGTGACATTTTTTTCCTTCGGTCAAGCCGAAAGCTGGAGGATCACGTAATACAATATACTTCTATGAATCGAACTTTACACCGCATGCTCCTTATGATGCTGCTTGCATTGGGCTTTCTCCACGAAGCCAGTGCACAAACAGCATTAAACCCCAGTGATCCGGTGATCACTTACAACTCTGCCAACCCTCCTGCCACTCCGCAGTACGACAAAATCGTAAAATGGGTAAGAACAGTAAGAATGAGCTACAACACCGATTCTTATAAATGCTACATTTATAAGAACATGGCGTTTCGTCTTAAATTCCCTAAGACCTACGTCCCTGGCACCAATGATGGAAAAAAATACCCCATCTACCTGTTCTTCCACGGTGTAGGGGAAAAAGGAACAATTTATGACAACGAATACCAGTTACTGTGGGGCGGCCAGTTATGGGCTTCCCGCGTTGACGCTGGTACGTTCGATGGTTACCTGATTTATCCTCAAAGCCAGGGTGGCTATTGGGGGCCCAATGATTACGACAACCTGAAAGAAGTAGTAGATTCTATCGTGGCTTCCTGCAAAGGCGACCCCGATCGTTTAAGCGTTAACGGTTTATCCGGTGGTGGATGGGCTACCTGGGAATTTGCATTGCGCTATCCTCAGTTAACCGCTGCATTTCTCCCAATGAGCGCCATGACGCTGGATTATGCCAATTACATCAATACTTATAAATTTACGCCGTTATGGCTCTTCCAGGGTGGTCAGGACGGTAATCCCGCTCCATATACAACCAACCAGGTGGCGGCACAAATTGTGGCGGCGGGTAGTGATTTCAAACTTACTACTTACCCCAACGATGCGCATAATACCTGGGTGGACGCATGGAATGAACCGGATTTTGCGCCGTTCATGTTGAGGGCCAACCGACTCAACCCCTGGCCTCTGTTTGGATCTGCGACGTTCTGTCCCGGGCAGTCGATCACCATTGGTATAGCACCCGGATTCCAGCAATATGAATGGCAAAAAGATGGCGTTACCGTTTACACCGGTACGGCCGACTCCCTGGTAGTAACCCTGCCGGGTAGTTATCGTGTCAGGGGACAGTTGCCCACCGGATGGACAGGATGGTCTCCTACCCCACTGGTGATGAGCTATAAACCAGCATCACCGGCACCAGTTATTACTACCTCCCCTGCACTGGCCAGCAACGTATTGCCTGCCCTCGATGGCAGCACCAGCATTACCATGCAGGTGCCTACCGGTATGACTCAGTATGAGTGGATCAAAGGCGGTAGCGCTACTATACTCAGCAATACTAACACGCTCACCACGTCTACACCTGGTGCATATGTAGTAAGGGTTACGGCGCCTAATTATTGCATAGGCGCTTATTCAGATACATTTAGGGTGGTAAATGCCACCGGTATCAATGGCCCTGATCCCATCGGCAGCCTGGTAGTGAGCAGTTTCACCAAAACGTCTATTTCCCTGTCCTGGACAGAGAATCCGACTCCTGCTTTCAACGAAAAATACTTTGAAATATACAGGGCTACCCAAAGTGGCGGACCATATATTTTAGTTGGAAAGAACAACTCAGGCGTTGTAACTTTCACCGACATCAATCTCATTCCAGGTACTAATTACTTCTATAAAGTACGTCCGGTTAATGATAACGCAGCCGGGCCTGTGTCTGCCGAAGTTAAAGGAACAACTGTTGCAGACAGTTCCGCTCCTTCTGCCCCTCCATCACTAGCCATTAGCAGCTATACCAACAACCAGGTAGTGTTAACCTGGCTGGCTGCCACAGATGATGCCGGTATTGCCGGTTACGATGTGTATGCCAACGGTGTACTGAAAACATCTGTTGGTAATGTATTAACCGCCACTGTTACCGGTCTTACCGATGGTACCCTGTACAACTTCTACGTGAAAGCAAAAGATGTGTCGGGTAAAACATCTACGCCAAGTAACCAGGTAACGGTAAGAACTAAAAAGGCAAACCTGTCTTACAAGTTCTATAATGGTAGCTATAGCAGTCTGCCTAACTTCAGTACGCTAACCCCAGCTCAAACTGGTAAGGCGTATGTTCCAGATCTTTCCATAGTACCGGCGGGCACTACCACCAACTATGCGATCATGTGGACCGGTTATATCCGTATCCCGGTTACTGGTACCTATACATTTGAGACCTATTCAGATGATGGCAGCAAGCTGTATTTCAATAAAACATATTCCAGCACCGCTATTGCTACCGTCAATAACGATGGTTCGCATGGCGCTACCTATGCTTCAGGTACCGTAATTGCCAATGCGGGTGTATATCCTATTACTATTACGTACTTCCAGGGCGGCGGCGGCTCTGCCATGAAAGTGTACTGGACCAGCACCGCTGCGGGTATCACTACCCGTACGCTGATTCCGGATGCGGCTTTCGTAGATACTTCCGTGGTAAATGGTAGTGCACCTACAGCGCCGTCTAACCTGGCCGTTACGGTTAATAATTACAGTAAACTTAACCTGACCTGGAAAGATAACAGTACCAACGAAACAGGTTTTGAAATTTACAGAAGCACCAGCAGCGCTGGCACTTACAATATCGTAGCTACCACCGCAGCCGGAGCTATCGCATATACCGATACTGCGCTTAACGCCAGTACTACTTATTATTATAAAATAAGAGCCATTGGTCAGTATGGCGAATCTGCCTATACTGCCGTGGCCAGCGCTACTACCGCAGCGAAACCATTGCCGCCAACAGCGCCTTCTAACCTCGTTTTACAGGCATTGTCTACCTCCGTGGTGAAACTTACCTGGAATGATACTACCACTATCGAAACAGGTTATGAAGTACAACGTTCGCTGGCCGACAGCCTGCATTTCAGCTCCTTTAAAATACTGGGCGCCTTTGCTACCAGCCAGGGAACCTTCTCTGATTCTACGTTGGCAGCTAATACCGTGGTATACTATAAAGTAAGAGCCTTCGGAGAAGGTGGTTACTCCGCATTCACCGCGGCAACAGGTACCAAATCGCTGGATAATCCGCCTAAGATAGCACCTATCAGCAGCCAGACTATCCGCTATGGCACTACGCAGTCCATACCGGTAAGCGCTACCGATGCAGATAACGATCCGATTACTTACAGTCTCTATAATGCACCAGCCTTTGTATCCCTGCAGCAAAATGCGGGCGTTACGTCCCTGTACCTGGCGCCTACGGCGGCACAACAGGGTACCTACAATGGCATCGGTGTAATTGCAGCAGATAACAATGGCGGTAAAGACACTGCCCTCTTCAACCTGGTAGTGAACGACAACTATCCACCGGTGATCGATTCCGTAGCCGGATGGAGTGTTAATGAAGGCACTACCACCACTGTGAAAGTATCCCTGCACGACCTGAACCCAGGTAATACCTTTACCTGGACAGCCTTGCAATTACCGGCCTTTGCCAGCATAGTAAGCGCCAACGACACTTGTCTCCTGACTTTAGCTCCGGGATACAGCGATGCGGGCACCTATGTGGTAAAACTGCAGGCAGCAGATAATGCCGGTGGTATCGACGTACGCAGCTTTACACTCACTGTAGTAGACAGGCCTACGCCGAACTATAAACTGTTCCTCAACTTCAAACTCAACAACAACGTAGCTGCACCGTGGAACAATATCTTCGGTACTACTACCACCAACCTGAAAGATGATGGCGGCCGGGTAACCAATGCTGGTCTTACTTTCGATGAAAGTTGGTGGGCAGCGGGTACAGAAGGTGCTGTTACCGGTAACAACAGTGGTGTATATCCTGATTCCGTGTTGGCTGAATACCTGTATTTCGGCTCACTGCCTGGGTTCTTCACCGGCGCACCTTCCATGCACGGTCATATTACCGGCCTGGAAACAAACAGGACTTACACGGTGAAGTTCATCTGCGACAGTAAATGGTGGGCTCCACAGCCAAACAATGGTAGTACACAGTACACCATCAATGGCGTTACCCAGACATTATATGCGCAAAACAATACCAGCAATCTCGCGGTATTCCAAAACGTATCGGCAGATGCCAACGGTGAAATCAAATTCACGCTCAGCATACCTGCTGGCGGCCAGGTAGGTTACCTGAATGCCATGGAAATCGACGCTGGCGGCGTAGGCGATTCTACCGTAACCACTAACCATCCGCCGGTATTGACAGATATCAGTAACCAGACACTGGATGCCGGTACTACTCTCAACGTACCGGTAGTGGCCAGCGATCCGGATGGCAACCCAATCAGCTACAGCACCGTTAACCTGCCGTCTTTCGTTACGCTGGTACAGTCAGGCGGTAGTGTATCCCTGTCTATCGCGCCACCAATAGGCACCTCAGGCACCTTTAACAATATCAGCGTAATTGCCAGGGATGCTTATGGCGCCGCAGATACTACTACGTTCAGCATTACGGTGAATGTACCTGCTGGCTCAAGCGGCAGCTACAAACTGTACCTGAACTTTAAACTCAACAACACCGCTCCGGCTCCATGGAATAATCTTTCCAACGGCACCGCATCCGGCCTGAAAAATGACCAGGGCCAGACTACTACCGTTGGGCTGAGATTCGACGAAAGCTGGTGGGCAGCTGGTATTGAAGGTGCGACTACCGGTAATAACAGCGGCGTTTATCCTGATGTGGTACTCCAGGAATACCTGTACTTCGGATCGCTGCCAGGCTTCTTTAACGGTGCCCCGGTAATGCATGGACACCTGACTGGTTTAAGCGCGAATACGACTTATACCATCAAATTCCTGTCGAACAGTAAATGGTGGGCGCCGCAGCCAGACAATGGCAGCACGCAGTTTACCATCAACGGCGTCAGCAAAACGCTGTATGCACAAAACAATACGACCACTACTGCCGACTTCGCCAACCTGACAGCAGATGCAAATGGTGAAATTGCCTTCACGCTCAGCATACCTGTAGGCGGCCAGGTAGGTTACCTGAACTGCATGGAAATTGATGCTACCTCCAATGTCCAGACCTTAAACGGTACACAGGCTATGGTGACAGATGTAACAAATCACCAGCTGGCTCTGGCATCAGACGGCACTAATAAAGGCAGTATCCAGGCCAATATCTATCCAAATCCATATGTAGATAACCTGGCCATAGATATGACCTTACAAAAATCAGCGCCTGTGATGATGATAGAAATTACTGACCTCAGCGGTAAACGTCTCTATACAGAAACCCGGAAGGAAGTGCCACAAGGTAAGAACCTCATCCGGATCAACACCAGGAGCAGTATCAGCTTACCAGGTATTTATATCCTGAAACTGACTACTTCCACCGGTGAAACCAAGAGCGTTAAACTTGTCAAGGGAAATTGAGTTGTAACTGAATGATTATGATCAAAGTAGAACCGCTCCGAAATTTTCGGGGCGGTTTTGCTTTTAGTTAAATTTGCGTTACCCCTCAAACTTCAGCGATAACCAACTAAAATTTATGTTTCGCTTAAAAATAAAGTGTCTTTAAATATAATCTTTTACCTTTGACTCATAACCGGATATACCAGGATACTTATGTTCTCCCGGATATCTCCCCCGTAACCTCATCCTCGATAAAACCAGTATTTGAAGGGCTGTAAGCCCAGCATTAGTTAGATTTTTTACCATCTCCTCTGACACTCCAGTATCTGCGCCGGGACAGGACTTCGATACATGTATATCTATGCTCCTCCTCAGCGTATTACAGTAAATTTTAGCAAAAGGAAAAATTATATATGGACATCGTGTATTTCATAAAGGCGTTACTCAAAAAGAAATGGTGGATACTGCTCAGCACCATCGCTGCAGTGGCTGCAGCTTTTGCCTTTACCATCGGTAAACCCAAATTATACGCATCCACCGCCCAAATGGCGACTGGATATACTACCAACGAGCAGATTAAATTAAGAGATGAAAATGTTAACCTGTTTGAGGCCGACGTTAAATTTGATAACGTCATAGAAAATATTAACTCTCCGCTCGTTACCGGGCTGTTGTCCTGTAACCTGATGCTGCATGACCTCACCAGCAATAAGCCTTTCCGTCAGCTTACAGAACAGGAACTGAAAAAACCGGTGTACCTCTCTGCCAATAAAGAAGAAATTGCCCGGGTATGCCGCCAGAAAATTGATTCCCTGCAGATACTCTCTTCTTCTGTTCCTGAAGAAAGGAAAATACTGGAGTTCATGAAACTCTATAGATACGATTATGAGAGCATTCGCAAAATGATGCTGGTAGGACGCCTTCAGCGTACAGACTATATCAACATCATTTGCTATTCAGAGAATCCGGAGCTGTCTGCCTACGCTGTAAATACTCTCTATAAAGAATTTATACGCTTTTACCGCAGCTCCCGTTCCGAACGCTCTGTAGAAAACGTAGAAACATTTGAAGCACTGGTAGAACAGAAGAAACGCGAACTGGACCAGAAAGTAGAAGCACTGAGGGGATATAAAACTGCCCAGGGCGTGTTGAATGTAGAAACAGCCAGCGGTAATGAGTGGGACCTGATCAAACAATTTGAAAAATCCCTCTCCGACGAAAGGGCTAACTATAACAACCTGCAGGCTTCTCTTAATAACGTCAGCACACAACTGGCCCAGGCCAACAGTGGCAAGCCAGCCTATTCCAACTCAAATGCTGAAATCATTTCGCTGAGAAGACAAATCAACGACCTGAATGATCAATATGTGAACGGTGGTTCTACCGACAATGCGCTGGCCGATAAAATAAAAACACAGCGCGCCCGCCTGCAAAAAGCGATGTTGGATGCCTCCACCCCTTCCGGTAAAGTAAGCAGCAAAGAAGAATTACTGCAGAGTAAGGAAGCACTGGAAGCACAGGTAAGCGCCTCCCGGCTGAACATCAGCGCCCTGGAAAATAAAATCCGTAACCTGCGCTCCTCTGTTGGTTCTTACGCCAATAAAGAAGCTACCGTTACCTCGCTGCAACAGGAAGTAACCCTGGCACAGGAAGAGTATAATAAACTGAAAGAAAAATTGGGATCTGCCCTGGACAACCGCAACGTACCACAGGATAACTTCCGCCAAACGCTGATAGGACAACCTGCCTTTACACCGGAATCGTCCAAACGCCTGGTGATTATGGGTATGTCTGGCATGGCCGTTTTTATGATTGCCTGTATCAGCATCCTGTTCAAAGAGTTCATGGATAACTCCCTGAAATCTCCTTCCATTTTTAACCGTACTTCCGATTTGAAGCTCATTGCCACCATCAACCACGCTAACCTGCAGCGTTATAAACTGCTGGAAATATTGCAGCGGAAAACAGATGACTCGCAATGGCTGAAAAGACAAAATATTTTCCGCGAGTTATTGCGTAAACTCCGGTATGAGCTGGAAAGCAGCGGCCGGAAGGTATTCCTGTTTACCAGTACAGAACCCCAGCAGGGTAAAACCACCCTGCTACAAGCGGTGGCCTATAGTCTCAGCCTAAGCAACAAAAAAGTGCTGGTAATAGATACCAACTTCTGTAACAATGACGTGAGCGTTCAGATGGAAGCCAAGCCTACACTGGAATTCTTTTCCGTGCCTCCTGCCGAATTCAGCATTGAAAAAGTAAAAGAAATTGTAACAACATATGAAGCACCGGGTATAGAAGTGATTGGCTGCCGGGGTGGTGACTATACCCCTTCCGAAATTTTACCTCCCAATCACCTGCTCAACTACCTCCCTGAGCTGAAGCAATATTACGACTACATCTTAATGGAAGGTGCACCGCTGAACGATTTCACCGACAGCCGTGAGTTATCTGTATATGCAGAAGGAGTGATCGCGATCTTTTCTTCTCATCTAAAAATGAAACAAATAGACCGGGAATCATCCGAATTCCTGGAGTCGCTCGGCGACAAGTTCCTGGGAGCTGTCTTGAATAACGTTAAGGAGGATTACCTGGAATTGTAAACTTCTTTAAAATTATAGATCCTTTGAAACTTCACGACATATTTAGTTTACGCCCCGAGAGTAAAGCGTCGCGCTACGCCTGGATTGACTATGCAAAAGGCATCGCTATTATCCTGGTTGTATACCGGCATTTGGCCTATGGGCTTGTAGCCAGCCACATTGCACTACCAAAGCAAGTACTGGCTACCAACGATATGTTATACAGTTTCAGGATGCCGCTCTTTTTTTTACTGTCAGGCATTTTCTTCAGCAGAAGTATAGGGAAACGTGGTCCCGGAACATTCCTGGTGAACAAGGTGAATACATTACTATATCCATACCTGCTTTGGGCGGTGATTCAGATCACCCTGCAGATATTATTTTCAGACTATAGTAATGCTACCCGCTCCACGGCTGATTACCTGAATATTTTTATTCAGCCGAGAAAGCTAGATCAGCTGTGGTATCTGTTTGCACTATTTAACGTAACCATGCTGTACCTGCTGTCATCGCTCGCAATAAAAGAACGAAAAGCATGGCAACTGGTCATTGGATTGGCATTATTGGGGATAGCGCCCTATGTACAACCGGTCAGCACCTTTTACGATATAGCGATACACTATATCTACTTTGCCATCGGGGACATAGCCTCCGGCTATTTTTTCGAAGAAAAAACGCAAAGGCAGTTTTCCAACCCAATCAACCTGCTACTGCTGGCGCCGGTATTTGGTTTATTGCAATGGTACTACCTGCATCACCAGCAAATGAGCCTGTATATATTGATGCTGATTGCACTCAATGGATGTTTGTTTGTAATGATGCTTTCCTCCTGGCTGGCCAAACACCGGCGAATGGGATTCCTGAGCATAATAGGTCATTATTCATTATACATCTACCTGCTGCACATCACCATATTCGCGGTGTTACGGGCAGTATTGATGGGAATAGGTATCAGCAATGGCATCGTGCTTTTACTGACATTAATACCCACTTCCATCTTCCTGTCGATTATCGCTTACCGGGTATTGATACAATTGAAATGCGGTTGGTTGTTTACCGGGCCATTCAGTCAGCATAACGCTAATAATAAAACAGTATTGCCATCATAAACATGAAAAAGCAAGCTAAAAATAAGCCGATAGACCAACACCTGCACCAGGTGCTGATCCTCATTTTTATAACGCTCACAATTATCGCGATGGCGGTTAAAATAGTTTTCTTATAAATTCTATCCAGTGGAAGTAGCGAAAAAAAATATCTTCAACATATTCATTATTATCTGCTGGGTAATAGTTGTACCGGTGATTGCCTATACAAGCGCCCAGGAGGTAAAGTACACGGCATTGCTGATAGGTGGCGTTGTAGGTATTAGCGTAGCATTAATTTCCGTGCTAAACTACCGGGCAGGTTATTTCATTTCCTGCACCGTAGCGCTGACCGTACGATTGCTGGAACGGATGTCTGGCACAGAAATTCCCGTGGGCGTGCTGATAGATGCCATCCTGCTGATAACGCTGGTGGGTAGCTTGTTAAAACAGGAAGATAATAATATCAAAAAGGTGGACTTCCTGCGGGATCCTGCCATCATTACTTTCTATATCTATGGGGGGTATATCCTGCTGCAGTTCTTTAACCCCGCGTTTGTGTACGACCGCCACGGTTGGACCACCTTTGCCAGGGTATATGTACGCAATATGGTAGCTATGTACCTGGTGATGAGAATTGTGAGAAATATGGATGATCTGAAATTCTACCTGAAGTTCTGGATCATCATGCTCACCATCGCGGCTTTCTATGCCTGTATCCAGCAATGGTTTGGACTAATGCCTTTTGAGAAAGCCTATATCGCCAGGTACCCGGAAAAATTTAAGACCGTATTGATCTTAACCGGTATCCGCATCTTTTCTTTTGTATCTGATCCGGCAGTATTTGGGGTGATCATGGCCTGTGGCTGCATTATCAATATCGTGCTGCTCACGAGTTCCATGAAACTGATCTCTCCGGCGAAAAAGGCCTTCCTGGTATTTTCACTGATCTTGCAGTTTATGGCCCTGGGATTTTCGGGTACGCGTACCGCTTACATTATGGTGCCTATGGGCCTCCTGATCATGGTATTTGTGAACATGCGGCACCGCAATACGATTATCGGCGCGCTGGTGTTTGTAATGGCATTCCTGGTATTGATGTTTGGTCCGTTTCATGGCAACTCTACTGTGATCAGGATGCGTAGTGCCTTCTCCGGTTCGGAAGATGCTTCTCTCAATGTGAGGGAAGTAAACAGGCATCGTATTCAGCCTTATATCTTCAAGCACCCTATCGGCGGGGGCTTCCTCAGCTGCGAACCGGGTTCGGGGAGTGAGCTGGATGGATTTCCTCCCGACAGCGGTTACCTGCGTACCGTACTGGAACAGGGCTTAATTGGCCTCACCCTGGTGTTGATCAATATCTTCATCATGATGCGGTACATGGTGTCTAATTATTTCGCTGCGCGAACGGAAACGGAAAAGCAGTTTACCCTGGTCATTCTCTGCGTCATGTTTGCCATAGTGGTGAGTATGTATGCCCAGGAATCATCCGGATTGATTGAATCTGCCCTGCTGTACTATGGCTTAAATGGGATCACTATAAAGTTAAAATATCTACTATCATCTCCAAACATCACATCATGAAACGCGTATTATTATTTTTATTGGTAGCATTTACAGGAACTATAGCGAAGGCCCAGCAAGCCGACACCGCTGTCCTGCTGCGTTTACCCGCCGATCAGCCTACTGTTGCCCGGTTAAAGGAAAGACTGGTAGAACTGGCCTATCAGAATCCCCAGTTAAAAGAAATCGATTTTAAGAAACAGATTTCTAAATATGAAGAAAACAAAGCCAAAGCAAGCTGGCTGGATATGCTTACCGCTGCAGGTAACCTGAACGAGTTCACCATCAAAGGAAGCGGTACTACCAACAACAATACCCTGTATCCAAGATACAACTTCGGGGTAATGGTCCCCATTGGTCACCTGATCAGCATTCCTAACGATGTTAAAATAGCCAAGGCAAATGGCAAAGCATTGGAGCAACAAAAGGAAACCGGCAAACTGGCATTGAAAGCAGCGGTACTGCGGGCTTACGAAGACTATGCCGCCAACAAACAATTGTATGAGCTGCAATTGCCATTGCTGGAAGATGCGTATAACCACTACAAACAGGTAGAGTCAAGGTTTTCCAAAGCCGATCAGAATACGCAAGTAGAAACATTAAATGAAGCATATCGTCTTTACAATGCTGAAATGGTAAGAAAAGTAGCATTGGAAAGAGATGTAAAACAATCTAAAATAGCGCTGGAAGGCATTATCGGCAGTACTATGGAAGAAGTATTGCTGCATTTATAATAATCAGAGGGGTTACCGGTTAAAACATGCCGGCAAATAAATTTGTACAATGAGATTGACGTTAATAATCGGATTAATGCTGCAGACAATGGTGTTGGCTGCGCAGGATTTAAAACCATTTCAGGCTATACAGGTGCAGATAACGCCCTGGCATCATATACCGGCTTTACTGAAGCTGCCGGATAATATGAAACCTGGTAAACGTTACCCGATATTAATCTGCCTGCATGGCAGAAGTATTGCCGGTACGGACCTGACAAAGATATTCAGACAAGGGGTAGCCCGGCAAATGCATGAGGGCAAAAACATAGATGCTGTCAACAAAATAGATGGCAAAAAATATGAGTTCATTGTCCTGGCGCCACTGGCCACCAGCTGGTCACTGGGGCCGGAACACCTGGATGCCGCGCTGACGGATGTACTGAAAAGATATCCTATTGATTCCTCCCGGGTATATATCACCGGCTATAGCGCCGGTGGATGGTCGGTAGGAATGGCAGTTACCGACAAACGGATGGCAAAGCGAATCGCTGCCGCTGTAAATATGTCGCCTGCCACGATCGACGCAGAAAATCTGAAAAGCTTCCAGGTAACCGCGCAAAACAATATCCACGTGTGGTATTTCGGGGGTGCCGAAGAACCGGTATTCCTAGGCAATTGCAAGCTATTTGCCGATAGTACCAACAAATATAAACCCGGGCTTACCAAACTAACCATTGGTGACCATAAGCACTGCTGCTGGGAACAATATTACAATCCCTCCTATCGGGAGAATGGAATGAATATTTACGAGTGGCTGCTGCAATTCAAACGATAACCAGGTATGGCTTCTTTTAAAAAGTGGTTATGTATTACGGGCGTTGGAGCACTGGTGGTGTTGATATCAGGTTTCCTGCTCTTTAAAAGCAGACAGGAAACCGCTGTTATGAATGAAGCCGCGAGAGCAGCCGCTCCGGGGCGGTTTATCCGGCTCCCGCAAGGCCTGGTGCATTATCGGCTGTCAGGTCCCGATACGGCCAAATTATTGGTACTGATCCATGGCGGTGGCTCCAGTGGCATGGAAGTATGGAAATACAATGTGCCCTTTCTCCTGTCTAAAGGATACCGTGTACTTACCTACGATCTGTACGGCCGGGGGTATTCCGACCGGCCGGAAACGATCTATGACCTGTCCTTGTATCGCCGGCAGCTCAACAGCCTGCTGGATACGCTGGGCATTCATCAGCCCTTTGATATGATTGCGATGTCGATGGGAGCTGCGATCGGCTTGGACTATGCGGCCACGCATACCAGCCAGGTAAAACAGATCATTTTACTGGGCCCTGCTGCCAGCGGAGATCTCCATCCCAGTCCCTTCCTGAAAGTTCCCGTCATTTCCGATGTTTTGATGAGTGGGTACTGGTACCCCCGGGCTACCGAAAATCAACGAAAGGAATTTGTCAATCAACCCTTGTTTAATGACTACGCCAAACGGCTGAATTACTTCAGTAATTTTTGCGGTTATAAACGCATTACCTTGTCTTCGTGGATGAATATGCTCAACCAGAGCCAGTTATACCTGTTAAAACAGGTAGCCCCGCAAAAGATATTGCTGATTTACGGCAAACAGGATCCTTTTTTCCCCCGGGAAAAACTGGACTCTTACACCTCCTTATACCCAACTTTAGCAGTACATGAAATAGATAGTGCGGGACATATGCCGCATTATGAACAGCCAACACAGGTAAATAGCCTCATGTGGGAGTACCTGCAGGCAAAGGATTAATTCACTTCCTTGCCTTCTAACAACAATCGCCATCCCGGGTAAACCAGGATGGCGATTGTTTAATAGTATAGTAACGCTTATACTGTTTTAAAGAAAAACAATATAAAGAGATGAATTATTTTTTATAGCCAATCGTCAGCAACGGAGACCCTGCCAAAGGCATGTAATAGTTGTTGATGTCTACCAGCGCTGAGTCAACAGTTGGTAATTTAACATTGGCGTAGCCACCAGTACCTTCAGTAACCGTACCTCCATTTTCGAGGTAGATGTATGCGTTAGGATAGATGGTGCCACCAGTGGTACGAGGCTGGATGATAGCGTTAGAATTAACGATTTGCGGAGCAGTCATACCCAGGTAACCGTTGATGCGGATTCCCACACCACCAATACGGGCAATGGTATTGTTGAGAATTTGTACTACTGCGTTGTTGGTACCTCTCAGGCTCACCCCATCCAGCTGGTTGTCTCTGAACAGGTTGTTTTTGATAATGTGCGTAGCGCCATTTTCACCGGAACCATAGAACTGGCAAAGTTCGCCCCAACCATCATGTACATAGTTATCGTGCACATTGGTGTTGGTGGTACGGCCACCGATTAAGATACCACCTGCATCGGCACTACCATGTTTGGTAGCCCAGTTGGTTACTTCGTTACCGTATACTTCCAGGCCATCAATAGCAGAAGTCTGAATACCATCTGCACCGCTGCCAGATACTGTGTTATTATAGATCTTAACATTGCGCCATTTGATAGGCTGCGCATACTGTTGACCGGAAACAAAACCGGATGGAGATCCATAGTAAGGCGTATTGGTAGTCATATCCCAGTAAGTAGCGGTATGACCGATATACATGGCTTCGTTGAAAGTACCAGTGATAGATACATCATGTATCAACAGGTTTTCCATGTAGGAATTTGGATACTGTGTAGTCAGATCGCCGGCAACCACTTCTGTTTTTGCCCACAAACCGGTACCACCGTTCTGGATGGTGATGTTACTTACTTCAAAGTTATCTGAGTGTTTGGCAAGTGCCACGTTAAAATAAGCTTGTCTGCTGCTTTGGGTACTACCGCTCACAACAAAGTTAGATTTTGAGCTCTGACCTCCTACTTTTACATAATGACAATCGCTGAAGCTGAGTGCTGTAGCCCAGGAACCACCGTTCCAGGTTGGGCTTCCAATAGTGGTAACAGTGCCCGTAGCGTTACGAACAATGATAGGACTACCTGCACTTCCACGTAAGTTGTTGAAAACAACGGCGGCGAAGTTTCCTTTGAGGCTTATTACATCTCCTCCCTTATAAATGCTGCCATCTACCACCAGGTGGCCGGCTGCATCGGGTACGAGTATATATTCCTTTCCGGTGATCGGTGCTGCTGTGGCAACCGTATCAGTTGATGTTGAAGGTTTAAGTTGGTCCAATTGCGCCTTATTACAGCTTTCCGCTGTAACCAGATATGTCAGGGCAATTGATAAGACTGTGAACATAGTCAATCGTGCAGTGCTGAAATGCCTCATGGTTTTTCAAATTATTTGTATGGTTTCAATAAAATATCTACTATTAAAAAGTTAATAGTAAATGGTGATCATCTGATATGGACTCGGTTTTTCTAAAAAATAACTGCACACATATTAACGTCTCCGGAAACAATTAAAACGGTCCGATTATAATTTATGGCTGCGAATATCCAGAATTTTGGATACAAAACAGCACTCTAACGCACCTCCGAAACGAAATATTATATGCCGGTAATGAGGCATTTTTAAGTTATCTGTTGTTAGAGAAACTAAATTGCTCAATTCAACCTTTGGTCAGAAATATACCGAACCCATAACGCCCTTGCCTACTCTAAAACATAGGCTGATCAACCGTATTATTATTAATAATATACATTAAAAATAATAATACATAAATTTTTATTGAAAAAATTGAAAAAAATTTGAAAAACTTTTCCACATTCTTAAAAAAGACGCGGGTAAAGCATTAAATGATTAAAAAAGGTATAGGTTAAAAACAAAACAGCCGCTTCAAAAGTTTTGAAACGGCTGCCTTATTTTATAATTTGTATCACCCGGATCTTACAACCCGAATGCTGCTTTTACTTTTTCCACGTAGTCCAGTTTTTCCCAGGTAAACAGCTCTACTTCCACAGTTTTCTCATGTTTTTTACCCTTGTTGAACACTTTGGTCACTACCTGGGACTCACGGCCCATGTGGCCATAAGCTGCTGTTTCACTATAGATAGGATTGCGCAGTTTCAGACGCTGTTCGATAGCATATGGGCGCATATCAAAGATTTCTTCAATCTTCTTAGCGATTTCACCATCAGTCATTTTCACTTTAGAAGAACCGTTGGTATTCACGTAAACACCGCAGGGTTTGGCAACGCCGATAGCATAGGAAACCTGTACCAGTACTTCATCACAAACTCCTGCAGCTACCAGGTTTTTGGCAATGTGACGGGTGGCGTAAGCGGCAGAACGGTCTACTTTGGAAGGATCTTTACCGGAAAATGCACCACCACCGTGAGCGCCTTTACCGCCATAGGTGTCTACAATAATCTTACGGCCGGTTAAGCCGGTATCACCGTGAGGACCACCAATAACGAACTTGCCGGTTGGGTTGATATGGTGATTGATATCGAAACCATCGAACAGCTTTTGCAGTTCTGGTTTCAGCTGCGCTTTCACCCGGGGGATCAGGATGTTGATCATATCCTCCTTGATTTTTGCGAGCATTTTTTCATCGGAATCAAAATCATCGTGCTGGGTAGAGATTACGATGGTATCAATTCTTACTGGTTTATTATCATCAGAATACTCAATTGTTACCTGGGACTTAGCATCGGGGCGCAGGTATTTGATGTCTTTATTCTCACGACGCAGTACGGCCAGTTCCAGCAGCAGCTTATGTGCCAGGTCGAGCGCCAGCGGCATATAGTTCTCGGTTTCGCGGGTGGCATAGCCAAACATCATCCCCTGGTCACCAGCACCCTGCTCTTCCGGAGATTTACGGTCTACCCCCTGGTTGATATCAGGTGATTGTTCATGGATAGCAGACAGGATACCACAGGAATTTGCTTCAAACATATATTCGCTCTTGGTATAGCCGATCTTGCGGATTACTTCTCTTGCGATGTCTTGTACATCGAGGTATGCCTCAGATTTCACCTCTCCTGCCAGTACAACCTGACCGGTAGTTACAAGCGTTTCACAAGCTACTTTAGATGATGCATCATATGCCAGAAAGTTATCAATCAAAGCGTCGGAGATCTGATCAGCTACTTTATCAGGGTGTCCTTCTGAAACGGATTCAGATGTAAATAAGTAAGGCATAAAAAACTGGGATTAGTAGTTTTATGGTTTAGTGTAAATAATTCTAAGTTTCATATTGTATTGCGACAGATTACCTCCGCCTACTTTCACCCTATCCACGTCTATGGGCAGAGAGGAAGTATTCAACGCTTTCAGCTTGAAACCATTATTGGCATCGAGTTTTTTGATAAACCGCTGTACCGTATTGGCAAGGTTAAATGTATACTGAACTACCTGTATTCCTCCGAAGTTAGTAATTACCTGGCGGGTTCCTCCATAGTAACTGGGGCCACCGGATGAATAGTAGTCGATGGGCACCTTGGTGGAGTCCCCATTGCCATATTGCAGTAAAGATAAGCTTCCTGGTTCAATAAAAATATTATTCATGTCAGAAGGCCCGGCAGTAATTTGTGTAATAATTAATTCTGCCTTGTTGATCATCACATTAGGAAAGTTTTCCAATCCTGGGATAGTCAGCTTCGTATACAAACCTGGCGCATTGTTCAGGAACAGGATACTGTCGCCTTGCGGGTTGCCGGTATTGATAAACCTGCCCGCCTGCGAACCATTGTAATTCCTGGTGAAATAGTTGGCGTGAGCGCTGGTATATTGGTTGAAGCTCATGACGGCCTGCAGCGAGTCCTTTTCCGAGTTCTTGTAAAATACGGTCAGTTTCGTATTTACATCATTGAGCGACAGGTAAATCATGTTCCGGTTGGTACCCAGCATAGTATCCGGTATAATGGCAAATCCTTTCAGATAAGCCCTGAATGCGGAGTCGGTAGCAAAGGCGCCATCCGATTTCTGCTGGAGTAACTCGTTACCAAAGGCAGGACTCAGTTTAATACGCAGCTGTGCTGCTTCTTTGTTACCGTAAACGCTTACTGAATCACGGAGACTCAGGGGCGTTACCGTCACCTGGCCCAGGAGGTTACTTTTATCGTATCCCAATGCCCGGTCATAGGCGTAGTTGGTATCGATGGTAAACTTAGGATCCGTCATGCGGTAAATGCGGAACGTCTGCGGCGTAGAAGAATCTCCTGTATAGCCTGCATATGCGAGTGACAATACGACGGAATCGAGGGTTTGCCCGGCTCCTTCGAAGGTGAAGGCGCTTTTGGGCAGTGATACCTGCGTGTATACAAAGGCGTGGCTTTTGCCAAAAACCGGGTCCGTAGTAATAGAGCCCAGGATTTTCCGATAACTGCTATTACCGTTTGCAATAGCCGAATCATACCGGAGGATGTTGTTGGCGATGATACCGGAAATCACGGTGTCCTGTGCATTTACAAAATCGCCGGGAGGAATAAGGCCACTTCCGAGCAGGGTAGATTTATTACAACCTGCGGCGCCAAACAGTAGAGTAATATAGGTTGCTAAGAAACTAAGGTTTCTGAAATTGATCTTCACGCGTTATGTTGTTAGTGAGTATTGGTTAAACTGCCGAACATGCTGAAATAGCTACTTACCCAGCAACTGGTTGTATAATGCGAGGTAATCGCCAAGATCATCATTGTCTTTCTTGAAAGGCAAAATTATCTTTCCCTTCTCTGCTTTTACTTCGTCCACCACTTTCTTTTCCAGCTTGTCGCCCGCCAGTACCACCGCATCGGCGTATTTGGCAGCTCCCCTGTTCAATGCAGTGTTGGTACCTTCCTTAAACAGCTCCATATCCTTTTCTTTGATCTGGTTACTGATGGTGGCTTTCTTCACAAAGGTGGTGCCTAACTTTTCTTTGAATGTGTTAGGCGTCAGCGAATATATGATTTTTGAGTTGGCAAAAACCGGCTCCTTCTTATAGGCAGTTTTCAGATACATCGGTATCAGAGAGGTCATCCAGCCACTGCAATGAATAATGTCCGGAGGCCATCCGAACTTTTTCACTGTTTCCAGGGCTCCCTTACAAAAGAAGACAGCTCTGGCTGCATTGTCGTCAAAAAACTCTTCGTTTTCATCGGCAAATACAGTCTTCCGCTTAAAATAATCTTCATTATCCAGGAAGTAAACCTGCAACCGGGCATTCGGAAGGGATGCCACCTTGATAATCAACGGGTAATCATCCCCGTCAATCACAATGTTGATACCCGACAACCTTACCACTTCGTGCAAACGGTGTCTTCTTTCATTAATAATTCCAAATCTGGGCATGATCACTCTCACTTCCAGGCCAGCCTCATTGGACTTAATTGCCATTTTATTGACCATGTTCGCGTAATCACTCAATTCCAGGTACGGCGACATCTCTTGGGCAATAAAAAGAATTCTTTTCTTTGTGGACATTTAACGCTGATTATTAATGCAGTAATTTTAATTTGGCTTGCAAAATTACGGATTTTTTACGGAATATTGGCCAATCTGTCAGTTTTAACATCCTTTTAAGCAATGATTTATGTATCTATTTAAGCGCAGCACGGACCTGAAGAAGCATCTGGACCTGGTAAGAAAAAATAACAAAAGCATTGGATTCGTGCCCACTATGGGAGCCCTCCACGATGGGCATCTGTCACTTATTCAGGCCGCCAGGAAAAATACTGACGTGGTCATTTGCAGCATCTTCGTCAATCCAACCCAATTCAATGATCCTAAAGATTTTGAAAAATATCCCATCACCATTGAAGAGGATATTAAAAAATTAAATCATGCATCAACAGATATACTTTTTTTACCATCCGTAGAAGAAATGTACCCGGAAGGACTGGAAAGTGATCTGCATTACGACTTTGGCGACCTGGAAACTATCCTGGAAGGCAAATTCCGGCCCGGACATTTCCAGGGGGTTGGCCGCATTGTTCACAAGTTACTGGATATTGTGCAACCAGACCAGCTTTTTATGGGACAAAAAGATCTGCAACAGTGCCTGATCATCCGTCGCCTGCTGCAGATCACCCATTCTCCCGTAAAACTGGTGGTGTGTCCTACGGAAAGGGAAAAAGACGGCCTGGCCATGAGCAGCCGCAATACCCGGCTCTCTCCTGCCGCCCGCAAAAAGGCCACCGCCATCTACCACGAACTGATGACTATCAAAAATAACTTTGGTAAAGGCCTCTATTTCATGGAAGAAGCTCTTGAGGCTTTTGACCACCTGAAAAAAGAGGGCTTTGAACCGGAGTACGTCGACATACTCCAGCTGGAAAACGGCATGCTCCGTCCCCTGGATCAGCCTCCCGGCGATGCCACGGTTGTAGTAGCGCTGGCCGCCTGGCTCGATGGAGTCCGCCTGATCGACAACATGATATTACAGGGCAGCCTCTAGCCTTATGGAACAAGACATGCAGCGCACGCTGCACCAGGACTGCATGTCTTGTTCAATCTTCCATATTTTTTCCCTAGTTTTGCAGACGCTCTTTTAATAAGCGTTAAGCCAGTACAAATTATGCAAATCGAAATTTTAAAGTGTAAGATTCACCGCGCAGTAGTTACCGAAGCCAATCTGCAATATGTTGGAAGCATTACGATTGACGAAGACCTGATGGATGCTGCTGGTTTAATTGAATACGAAAAAGTCCAGGTATTAAACGTAAATAATGGGGAAAGACTGGAAACCTATGTCATCAAAGGTAAACGCGGTTCCGGCGTCATTTGTATGAATGGCCCTGCGGCCCGCCTGGTAGCTCCCGGAGACATTGTGATTATTATTTCCTATGCCACCATGGATTTTGAAGAAGCTAAAAAATATACGCCTATTGCCATTTTCCCTAAAGAAGGGAATAAATTGTAACCCTTATTGTTATTAACACCCTAAACAACTTTGGATCATGCCCAAAACGCTTAAGAACGTCATTAAGTTTGTTTGCTTTTTTGGCATAGGGGTGCTGTTGATATGGCTGTTCACCAGGAATATCAATGCAGCAGAGTGGGACCAGATTAAAGTGGCCCTGCGCAAAGCCAACTATTGGCTGCTGATCCCTACTATGACCATCGGCATCGCCAGTCACTGGTTCCGGGCCGTAAGATGGAAGCTCCTGATGAAGCCCCTGGGCCATCAACCTACCACCCTCAACACCTTCTTTGCCGTGATGGTAGGCTACCTGGCCAACCTGGCCGTACCCCGCCTGGGAGAAGTAACCCGCTGTGGTTTACTGGCCCAGTATGAAAAAGTACCGGCCGACAAACTGGTAGGCACCATGATTGCCGAACGCGCCGTGGACCTGGTATGCCTTATTCTCCTCATGATCCTTACCGTGGTAACCCAACTCGATCTTCTCGGCTCCCTGGTAAATGAAACCGTTTTGCAGCCCATCTCCAACAAGATAGCGCATGCCAATGGCATGCAACTGCTGACAGGCATCATTATACTTGCCGTGATACTCGTAGTATTAGGATGGTTACTCCGCCGCTTTGCCCGTTCCAAAATAGCCATCACTGTAAAAGGCCTGATCAGGGGCATAACGGAAGGCTTCCTGTCGATCGGCAAAATGGAAAAGAAGAAAAAAGTGTGGTTCATTATCCATTCCGTATTGATCTGGTCCTGCTACCTCTCCCAGGTATACATTGGCTTTTTCTGTCTCCAGGAAACCAGCCACCTGGGCATCAGCGCGGCCCTGGCTGTACTCATGATCGGTAGTGTAGGCATGATCGTTATGCCCGGCGGTATCGGCGCCTATCAGCCACTGGTACAGAAAACACTGGAAATCTACAGCATCCCTTCCGCTATCGGTTTCGCCTTTGGCTGGATTATCTGGGTAGCGCAAACCATGTTGGTGATCCTCCTCGGCTTTGTTAGCCTGGTGGCCCTCCCGATCTATAACAAAAAGAAAGAAGCCGTACCCGTAACACCTTAGTTTTCCAACGGCTAAAAGATATCGATTAGGAGCGCCCCGCTAACGTGGGGCGTTTTTTATTTCCTGTAAAGACGCCGGACCGCATGAAATATCCTGTTTTTCTTTAACTTTAATTTAATACTTCAATTAAAGCGAAAGCCGTATCATCGTATTTTAGTATGATGTGAATTTTTTGAATGTAAATTAGTTAGTATGCGTTTGCAGAATAGTGAGAACCTCGATATCATGACAATGCCTGAAGTAATTGTATCTAAAAAAACAGCCCGGAAAAAGCCCCTGCCCGAAAAGAAAAAAATGATAGCCCGGGATATCAGCTGGCTGGCTTTCAATGCCAGGGTATTACAGGAAGCCGCTGATAAAACAGTTCCCCTTCACGAACGTATTCGCTTTCTGGGTATCTTTTCCAACAACCTCGACGAGTTTTTCAGGGTACGCGTAGCCACCCTCAAACGCATGATGTCTTTTGGCAAATCCGCCAAAATGCATCTCGAAGAAAATCCCGACAAAATACTGGATGAAATCCAGGCCAGGGTAATAGAACAACAACGGGAATTTGACCAGGTATGGAAAGATATTGCCACAGAAATGGAAACGCAGCATATCTACCTCCGCACCGAAAAACAGCTCAATAAAGAACAACAGAAATTTGTACTCAACTACTTCAATGAGCAGGTACGTACCAACATCATCCCGCTCATGATTGAGAGTATACAACAGTTTCCCATCCTGCGCGATAAATCTATTTACCTGGCCATTGTGCTGGCCCGCCAGGATAATTCGGTACGACAGAAATTTGCATTGATAGAAATCCCTACCAACGTACTTCCCCGGTTTATCATTCTTCCTTCCAAATCCGGAGAGCATGATATTATCCTGCTGGAAGACCTGGTACGCTTCTGTTTACCAAGCATCTTCGTTTATTTTGGTTACGATAAATTTTCCGCACACATCATCAAAGTAACCCGTGATGCGGAACTCGACATCGATAATGATATCTCCGACAGCCTTATTCACCAGATTGAAAAAGGCCTAAAAGACCGGCGTAAAGGCAAGCCCGTAAGATTTGTATACGACAAAGATATTGACCCGCTGCTGCTCGAATACCTGATGCGCCGGCAGGGATTATCAGGGAAAGATAACCTCATCCCGGGTGCCCGTATCCATAACTTCAAAGATTTTATGGACTTCCCGGAATCTATCTTTCCCCCTCATACACACCGTAAAACCTTTACCCATCCCCTGTTTTTAAATGCGCCCAGCGTAATGCACGTTATTCAGCAACAGGATGTGATGCTCCATTTCCCTTATCACAGTTTCGATACCATTATCGACCTGTTAAGGGAAGCCGCCATAGATCCCAACGTATCCGCAATCAAGATAACTGCGTACAGGCTGGCCCGTAATTCAAAAATTATCAATGCCCTGGTGAATGCCGTACGTAACGGTAAACAGGTAACCGTAGTACTGGAGCTGCGTGCACGCTTTGACGAAGCAGCCAATCTTGACTGGAAATCCAGGCTGGAGGAAGAGGGCGTAAAAGTATTGCTGGGTATTCCCAACATGAAAATACATGCCAAACTATGCGTGATTAAAAAACGGATTGGCAATAAAACCATTCAATGCGGCTTTATCAGCACCGGTAACCTCAATGAAAAAACAGCCCGGGTATACGGCGACCATTGCCTGCTGACAACCAACCGCCTGATCATTGCCGACATGAACCGCATCTTCTCGTACCTGGAAAGTCCGCGGCATGATATCAAAATACTACAGGGCTGCAAAACCCTGCCGGTTAGTCCGCTCAACATGCGCGACACTTTCCTGCGGCTGATAGACCGGGAAATTAAGAACGCCAAGCACAAAAAGAAGGCCGCTATTACCATCAAAATGAACTCCCTCTCTGATGTGATGCTGATTGCCAAGTTGTATGAAGCCGCCAAAGCGGGCGTAGATGTGAAGATGGTGATCCGGGGTATCTGTTGCGCCTATACGGAGAATAAAAAATGGAAGAAAAATATCAACGCCATCAGCATTGTAGATGAATACCTGGAGCATGCCCGCGTATTTATTTTCCATCATGGCGGGGCAGAGAAAGTATTCATTGCTTCCTGCGACTGGATGGTGCGTAACCTGGACCACCGCATAGAAGCCGCCGTACAAATAACAGATCCGGCTATACGACAGGAGCTGATAGATATTATGCAGGTACAGCTGAGCGGCAACGTAAAAGCCCGTATTCTGGATAACGAGCAGACTAATCAATACAAGAAAGAGGGGGATAAAAAGATCCGTACCCAGGTAGAAATCTACCGGTACCTGCACGAAAAACAATACCTGTAAATTTAAAATGTTTTACTTTTGGCTTTTGATCTAACGACTGACAGATGAAATTAGCTGCGATTGATATTGGCTCCAACGCTGCCAGATTACTCATTTCTGAAGCATCGCCAAATAGTTCCGGAGTAATGGACTTTACCAAGCTGAATCTGGTAAGAGTACCGTTGCGACTAGGGTTTGACGTATTTACCAGCAATATCATCTCGGAAAAAAAAGCCGAACAACTCATCAATACCATCAAATCCTATCGTCTCCTGCTCGACGTATATGATGTAAAATACCTGAAAGCCTGTGCTACCTCAGCCATGCGGGATGCCACCAATGGCCCTGAAATCCTGCAGCAGGTAAAAGACGCTACCGGTATCGATATAAAAATCATTTCCGGCCAGGAAGAAGCAGCTTTTATTTATGAGAACCATGTAGCCGAACACCTGGATACCACCAAGTCGTACCTCTATATAGACGTAGGTGGCGGTAGTACGGAGCTCACCCTCTTCAGTGCCGGTAAACAGGTATTCAAAGAATCGTTTAACATAGGTACGATCCGGCTGTTGCAGCAACAGGTGACCGATGTACAATGGCAGCAGCTGAAAGATTTTCTGAAACAACAGCTCAAAGGGGCCGGTCCTGTATACGCGATCGGCTCCGGCGGCAACATTAATAAAATATTCTCTCTCTCTAAACGCAAAGAAGGTAAACCACTATCACTGGATACGCTGAAGGATTACTACAAGGAATTCAGCAGCTTTACCGTAGAAGAACGCATTCACCTCTATAACCTCCGGGAAGACCGCGCCGATGTGATCGTACCTGCCTTGCAGATCTACGTAAACGTAATGCGCTGGGCAGATACACCGGAAATTTTCGTTCCTAAAATCGGGCTGGCAGATGGTCTTATCCACGCCCTTTACGAGGAAATAGCCGTTAGCCGCACATAAAAAACATTTCCTTTTATCTTTTTATATTATCACCTTTGCGGTTATTGCTAACAGCCCTTAAATGCTAAAAGCTACTGCTTATGTCAGTCCATAAAGAAATAAAGCGTATCACCACGCATGTACTACAGAAGATGAAGGTGGACGGAGAAAGAATATCTATGCTCACTGCATACGATTATTCTATGGCCCGCATTTTTGACGATGCCGGTATTGATATCATACTAGTCGGTGATTCTGCTTCCAATGTAATGGCCGGTCATGAAACCACGCTGCCCATTACATTAGATCAGATGATCTACCATGCCGCTTCGGTGGTAAGAGCCATTAAACGTTGCTTTGTAGTAGTAGATCTTCCTTTTGGTTCCTACCAGGGAAATTCCAAGGAAGCACTGAGTTCTGCGATCCGCATTATGAAGGAAACAGGTGCGCACGGTATTAAAATAGAAGGCGGCGAAGAAATTATCGAATCCGTAAAACGTATTATCTCCGCCGGTGTACCGGTAATGGGCCACCTGGGACTTACCCCTCAATCTATTTATAAATTTGGCACTTACGCCGTACGGGCCACAGAAGAAGCTGAAGCCAATAAGCTGATCAACGACGCCAAACTATTGCAGGATGCCGGTTGCTTCGCCATTGTGCTGGAAAAAATCCCTGCTGCACTGGCCAAAACAGTGGCCGAGTCGGTAGAAATTCCTATTATCGGTATTGGCGCGGGTAAGTATGTAGATGGCCAGGTACTGGTGATGCATGACATGCTGGGTATCAATAAGGAGTTCAAACCACGCTTCCTGCGCCGTTACCTCGATCTTTATGCAGAAATCTACGGGGCCACCCAGGCCTATATTCATGATGTAAAAGCCAAAGATTTCCCGAACGACAACGAACAATACTAAACCACTAAGCTCATTCTTTACAGCCCCCCGCTTTTAACGGGGGGCTGTTTATTTTTTATAGATATCGCTTTTCTTTCGTTTCAAATACTTATATTTGTTCATCACTTTTATAAGTTGAATGAATCATCTGTTAAACATACAGCTTTCTCTTCTCTCCTATTTACGGAGCACCTGCTCCCATGTGCCATAGGTAGCACAAAGGGCATTTAACTTCCCTACATATTTTTCTTGCTGCACTACCGCTCAAGCGGTTAACTGTATTGCATTTCAGCATTCCTGCAATGAATGATCGGCGTTAGCTGTACCGGTGTTTTCCATGGTATAAACTATACACCTGTCATTCATAAGAGTTTGTTGCAGTAAATATAACGTTAACGCATATACGTAGTGTGGAATAATGGCTATGTATTTTCACTAAACAAGTGAAGCTAACCGCTTCACGCATCACTATAATTCCAAACAGATTATGAAACGCGTAATGATTATCGGCGCCGGCAAGATCGGTGAAACCGCAGCTTTCCTGCTGCAACAGTCTGGCGACTATACTGTAACCCTGGCAGACAGTAATGAAGGGCTTTTACAGAAATGTACAGATGAGGGCATTCACAAAACCTTGCTGAATGTAAACGATGCCGCCGCTTTAGAGCAGGCATTAACCGACCAGGATATGGTGTTGAGCGCCTGTCCCTTTTACCTGAACGTAAAAATTGCCACCGCCGCCGCTAAAGCCAACACCCACTATTTTGATCTTACAGAAGATGTGGCTACTACTAATGCTATCCGTGAAATAGCCGCCAAAGCCAATGTGAGTTTTATGCCACAATGTGGCCTGGCGCCGGGATTTATCAGCATTGCCGCTCATGATATTGCCAAACAATTCGACACCCTGGATGCCGTTCGCCTGCGAGTTGGCGCCCTGCCCCAGTTTCCTACCAATAGCCTTATGTATAACCTTACCTGGAGCACCGATGGCCTGATCAACGAATATTGCAACCCCTGCGATGCCATTCATGAAGGCGAACGTAAGGAAGTAATGCCTATGGAAGGCTACGAACGCTTTGCCCTCGACGGCGTGGAATACGAAGCGTTTAATACCTCCGGCGGACTAGGCGCCCTGGCGGAAATACTGGACAACAAAGTATATAACCTCGACTATAAAACCGTACGTTATCCTGGTCACTGTAACCTGATGAAAATCCTGCTCAACGAGCTTAAACTCAATAAAAAGAGGGAAATGTTGAAGGAGATTATGGAAGATAGCATACCTTTCACCCCACAGGACGTGGTGCTGGTATTTGTATCCGTTTCCGGCACCGTAAATGGCCGTTCGGTACAACGCTCCTACTCCCGTAAAATCTACAACCAGGCTATAGCCGGCAAGGATTTCACGGCCATCCAGCTAACCACTGCCGGTGCTGCCTGTGCGGTAATCGACCTCCATGCCAAGGGCAAATTGCCGGCTACCGGCTTTGTTCGCCAGGAAGATGTGGCATTCGGAGATTTGATCAAGAACCGCTTTGCGGTATATTATAATTAGTTTTTAACTATCTGCTCTTGGTAAATTACTGTAAAGAGCGGCCTCTTTACCAGAAATACTAACAGCTAATTGCAAAAACGCATCCTCCATGTTAAAAGATGTATTAAATGGGCTGATGGAACGCTATCAGCAGCGGGTTCCGGATGTGGCGGCAGTGATTACCGCCATGATAAAAGAAGGAATGATCCGGAAGGCAGATGATATAGAGAACGATCATATTGCGTTCAGAACAATGGGAGTTCCTCAGCTGGGGGTGGCTTCGCTGGAAAAAATATTTCTGCACTATGGCTACCGGAAAATGGATCACTACCATTTTGCCGCCAAAAAGCTGGATGCCTGGTGGTATGCCCCCCCTGCACCCCAGTATCCACGGATCTTTATCAGCGAACTCCGGGTGAAGGATCTCAGCCAGCAGGCACAGGATATTATTCATAGCTATACCCGCGAGGTGAGCAGCGACCCGGTAGATCAACTGAACCTGGATGATAGCGCCGCTGTGGATACCTTTTTACACAGCGCCCTGTGGCGTACCCCTACCGTGGCAGATTACAAGCTGCTGGCGGCCGAAAGTGAGTATGCCGCCTGGGTAATTTACAACCGCTATTACCTGAATCACTTTACCGTGAGCGTGCATAACCTGCCGACAGGATATAATACAGTAGCCGATTTCAATACTTTCCTGGAGAAACATGGCTTCCGGCTGAATGATGCCGGGGGCAAAATCAAAACCAGCCCGGATGGTATGTTGTTACAGAGCGCTACTGTAGCCCGTATGATCACCGCCGAATTTGCCGGCGGCGAAAAACAGGATATCGCCGGCTCTTACGTTGAATTTGCCGAAAGAAAGGTACTCCCCGCATTTGCCGGACTCCCGCCGGGAGAAATCCGCCGCGAGCACCGCCGGGAAGGCTTTGAAGCCGGTAATGCCGATAAGATCTTCGAAAGTACCTACGCTGCCCAAACAAAAAAAACTTCCTAATTTAGTTCAATAATACACCTGACAATGGTTGAAGATATTTTAAAAGCATTAGGTATCCAGGGTGAACAAAGCGGTGTCAGCACCGGCGCTTACTGGCTGCCAGCTCACGGAGCTATCATTACCTCCGTATCTCCGGTAGATGATAAAAAAATTGCCGCTGTAAAAGGCGCCAGCCGGGAAGACTACGACCAGGTGGTGGCTACCGCCCAGGAAGCCTTCAAAGAATGGCGTCACTGGCCCGCTCCCAAGAGAGGAGAAATTGTGCGGCAAATTGGCGAGGCCTTGCGTCAACATAAAGAGCACCTGGGTAAGCTGGTGTCTTATGAAATGGGAAAAAGCCTGCAGGAAGGCTATGGAGAAGTACAGGAGATGATCGACATCTGTGATTTTGCTGTTGGATTATCGCGGCAGCTGCACGGGTTAACCATGCACTCTGAGCGCCCCGGGCATCGCATGTATGAGCAGTGGCATCCACTGGGTATTACCGGCATCATTTCCGCCTTCAACTTCCCGGTAGCCGTATGGAGCTGGAACTCCATGCTGGCATGGGTTTGCGGAAACGTTTGTATCTGGAAGCCTTCAGAAAAAACACCAGTGACCGCGCTGGCTTGTCAACGTATAGTCGACACCGTATTTGCTGCCAATAAGGTACCCGAAGGCGTGTGTAACCTGGTAATCGGCGACCGTGATGCCGGCGAATGGATGTCGCACGATACCCGTATCCCGCTGGTATCTGCTACTGGTTCCACCCGTATGGGTAAAGCCGTAGGAGCAGCTGTAGGACAACGTTTGGGACGCTCCCTGCTGGAATTGGGTGGTAACAATGCCATTATTATTTCGCAGGATGCCGACCTTGATATGTCCATCATTGGTGCTGTATTTGGCGCCGTGGGCACAGCCGGGCAGCGTTGTACCTCTACCCGCAGGCTCATCATCCACGAAAGCGTATACGACGCTTTTACCGCCAGGCTGGTAAAAGCCTATTCACAATTACGCATCGGCAACCCGCTGGATCAGCATAACCATGTAGGCCCATTGATTGATAAAGCAGCCGTTAACGCTTACCTGGATTCCATTGAACAGGTAAAAGCACAGGGAGGCAGCTTCCTCGTAGAAGGTGGCGTGCTTTCCGGTGCTGGGTATGAATCCGGCTGCTATGTGAAACCTTGTATTGCGGCGGTGGAAAATACCTACGCGATTGTTCAGCATGAAACCTTTGCTCCCATCCTGTATGTGATGAAATACAAGACCCTGGCGGAGGCTATTGCTATGCAGAATGATGTGCCGCAAGGGCTTTCCTCTGCCATCATGACCCTCAACCTGCGGGAAGCGGAACAATTCCTCTCCCATGCCGGATCTGATTGCGGTATTGCCAACGTAAACATCGGTACTTCCGGTGCAGAAATCGGCGGTGCTTTCGGGGGTGAAAAAGAAACCGGTGGTGGTCGCGAAAGCGGTTCCGATGCATGGAGAGCCTATATGCGCCGTCAGACCAATACGATCAACTATTCTACCAGCTTGCCTTTGGCACAAGGAATCAAGTTCGATTTCTAAGCATTGAGCATAAAAGCTATTAAAACAAACGACCGGTGCGGATATTCGTACCGGTCGTTTGTTTTAATAGCTTTTTACGCTTATGATGGCTGCTTTCGCTTTTTTTCGGATTCCAGCTCCGAGGCGGTAGCCCCGGAGCTTTTAACTTTCATGACTGGAACTGCTACCCGATCAGATTTTTAAAAGCGGTTGATAAAATGCGTGACTAATATTCTTTTTGTACAGCCCAGGCTGCACCTTACTCTACATACTGCGTGCACGGTTCTAAAAATAGTAGCGAGGTTAGAGAACCCCGCTTTTCGTTAAACGGAAACCATGCTTATGAGAAAAGTAAAAATGGCGGGAAGCCATTAAATACTCTTCTGGATATAAATATTAAACTTTTTTTTGAATATTCATATTCAACTTTTGTGCTACGGGTGCATTACTGCCACTCTGTTTCACGATCAAAACCTGTCCACATCCTTTGTCATAAAGGGTTTTGATCTCTTTTCCTCTTAAACCGGTACGATAAATCATCGCAGTAATATTTTCCGGATCACTGCAAATAACAATGGTTTTGCCTTTATTTCTCTTTATCAAGTCGTTAAATACGCTGGCGGCCTGCTCTGGATCATCGGTCAATTTGAAATAGTCCAGTTGCTTCATCCGGGCTTTTGCCAACGGGGTAACTGTTTCCACGGCGCGATTCACAAAGGTGGTGTAAATGGCGGAAATGTCCATTCCATCCAGCGAGGATACCAATTGACTGGCCTGCTGCTGCCCGGTGGTGCTCAGGTTGGCATCTGCAGAGGTGGAAACTTCCATTTCACCTGCGTTCACGAAAATAAGGGTGGTTACTTCGGGTTCTCCCGCAGACACCCGCAAACCAGTAGCCAGCAAAGTGGCCATCAGAACTGCTTTAAACATGACGATAGATTTAATAAATGAAAAATGGATACCTGTAAAAGAAATAGCATCCCGGTTAGATATGGTAGAAGAGCTGGTATAATGTGTATCAGAACAACCCAAAACTACGTCGCTTTCCATCGATCATCAACCACATTATGACAGGTGGCTGCCCGTGCTGGCAAGCTACTTTATCAAGATAAGAATGACATTTCCGGTTAAACCACCCCTTTTTACTGCAATCATACTGCTCCCGTTCTTCCATTCTCCAATCAACCAATAAATAGCGCGTTTATCATTAAAATTTAATGTTATACCGCTTTTTCTATACCTTTATCGTTTATCATCAAGATATTTTTAGTTGTTTTTATAGGGAAAATTATTGAACATGAAATTGTTTAGTCGAGAGGTAGCGGCCCTTGCCGGCTGCGTTGCGTTGATGACTGCATTTACAACAAGCGCCGATGCACAAAGTAAAGTCCAGGTTCCCAAAAACTGGCAACTCTTAAGCTACGATACCGATAGTGTGTTCGGTACGTCTACCGAAAAAGCTTATAAAGAATTGTTAAAAGGGAAGAAAAGCTCCCCGGTTATTGTAGCCGTCATCGACTCTGGTATCGATACACTGCATGAAGACCTGAAAAACATATTGTGGACCAACCCACGGGAAATACCCGGTAACGGCAAGGATGACGACCGTAATGGCTATATAGACGATATCCATGGCTGGAACTTCCTCGGAGGTAAAGACGGCTCCAGCCTAAAAGAAGACTCTGAAGAGGCAGCCCGCGAATACTACCGTTATAAAACCCAATATGGCAATCCTGATTCTGCGCTGGCAAAAGATTCAAAGGAATATACCGTTTGGCAGCAATTGCAATCGAAAGTAGAAAAGCCTAACTCCCAGTTTAAAGTGCAATACAAGAGCATGTCCAAGCTCCAGGAAAACGTGAACAAATGTGAAACCATCCTGAAAAACTACCTGGGCAAAGACGATTTCAATGTAGCACAACTGGACAGTATTCAAACTACCAACCAGGATGTACTGCTGGCCCGCAACTTCATGAGTCGACTGTTGAAAAGCGCCGGCGATGAACCAGCTACTTTCGGCGAGTTCAAAATGGAATTCGATGAGTACATGAATGAACTGAAACGTAAGGCAGAAGCCACCGATGTACTGCCCAACGCTAACCGGGAAAGGATTGTAGGCGACAACCTCGAAGATATCAACGACAACAAATACGGCAACAAGGATGTAATGGGTACTTTCGGGTTCCATGGAACACACGTATCCGGCATTATTGCCGCCTCCAGGAATAATGGCATAGGTATCGACGGCGTAGCCGACAATGTACGTATCATGGCCGTAAAAGCGGTTCCTGACGGCGATGAAAGAGATAAAGACGTAGCCCTGGCTATCCGCTATGCAGTGGATAACGGCGCTCAGATTATCAATATGAGCTTTGGCAAGCCCTTCTCGCCTCATAAAGAATGGGTAGATGCCGCAGTGAAATATGCAGAAGAAAAAGGGGTATTACTGGTGCATGCCGCCGGTAATGATGGCGCCAACAACGATTCCGTTGCCAACTACCCTAACCCGAACTACCTCGACGGTGGCCGGGCTGCCAACTTTATCACCGTAGGTGCCATCAGCGCCGGCACCATGCCTGATAAAGTGGCGAGCTTCTCCAACTACGGCAAGAAAGAAGTAGACTTGTTTGCACCGGGCGTTCAAATCTACTCTACGATCCCGGGTGGTAACAAATACGGTTCTGCCAGCGGTACCAGCATGGCCAGCCCGGTTGTGGCAGGGGTAGCTGCACTGGTACTCTCCTACTACCCTGAACTCAGCGCCAGGCAACTGAAGTATGTGCTTGAAAAGAGCGCTACCCCGCTGCCGGATGGTTCTACCATGGTTAATAAACCAGGCAGCACCGACGAAAAAATTGCTTTTTCAGATTTATCTGTTACCGGGGGCCTGATCAATGCTTATGAAGCGTTGAAGCTGGCGGCTACCATTAAGGGAGAAAATGTGAAAGGGAAGAAACAACACAAAGCAAAAGTGAAACCGATCAAAAAGAACTAACCGGTATCGATTATACTAAAAAGACCTGGCTACGATACATTGGCCAGGTCTTTTTAATTTTAAACGCGTTTTATTTAACGAGGCGCAGGCTGAGTGGGTAACGGTATATCCTACCTTCATTAGCACGTACCGCTGCCACGATACTGAAAATAACATTGAGGAGCCATAATATCTGTACCAGGCTTCCCCATCCCCAGGTAAAACTGAAATTCCACCATGGCCGTGACCAAAACGTAGCCACTGACCAAATGCCATACAGAATATTTTCAACGATTTTGGCGGCAATAACTGCCAGGCTATAGGTGATCTGAAAATTCACGGCTTCCTTGCCCTGATCGTCCACTAAATGGGAATCATTGCGCTTAATCAGCCATAGTACCAGCGCCCCGATAATATTGCCTACAGTAGGGATGATCCACATACCAATAAGGCCGCCCAGGTGAATAAAGGTACTCCAGGTACGTTCTTCTTTAGGATTCATAAAATATAAGATTAAATATTAAAGGGAAGTTAACAGCTTATTTTAGCATATCAAAAGAGAAGAAGAAAAAAACTACAAACCTGTAAGCCGGATTCTGTTCCCCCCGCTTTCGTGGGGGGCTGCTATCATTTATCTGCGGCAACGTTCGCACGTTGCCTGTATCTGCCTACCCTCGGTCATCGGACGAGCAGCCCTCAGGCGACCGTATACATGGCATTTCAGCACGCAAGGTTTACCCGCACAAACAGTTACCTGCCTGCACCGTGGGCTCTTACCCCACTTTTTCACCCTTACCTCTACCGGGGTAGAGGCGGTTATTTTCTGTGGCACTGGCTGTGCCTCCACCAATGATGGAGGCCCCACCCGTTAGGTGGTGCGTTGCTCTGCGCTGTCCGGACTTTCCTTCCCACTGAACAAGTCAGCGAAACGATAGCACGGTTTGTAGTTGAGGCGCGAAGGTAAGAAAATATTACCTAAACGTTATTTCTGTAGCGCCATATCCATATTTGGCGTGGTATTGATTAACGAAGTTGGCTACTTCCGGCGTTTGTCGCAATAGCTGGTGAATTTCATCCCGCAGCTTTCCTTTACCCACACCATGAATCACTACCAGGTTGTGCTGATGATGACTGATCGCCAGTTCCAGGTAACGTTGAAAAGCATTGAGCTGGATAGCCAGGATGGCGATATTGCTCAATCCTTTCCAGTTTTTTTCCAGCGCCTCTATATGCAAATCTACCTCCTGCTTAGGGGTCAGCGTTGTTTCAGGCTGCAGTTGTATTTTACTCAGCAGGCTGGCAAAGTTCCCGGATCCGATGGTGGTAACAGGCGCCTTCTTTTTAGGCTGCTCCGGTGTAGGTTCGGGCGCTGGTTCCCTCTCCGGGAATTTATCAAATAAAGGATAAGTAATGGTGGCTTCTGCCTTGGTACGCAACTGTTCCAGCTGCACAAACATTTGTTTTGCCTTGATTCTCCAGGTCTTCTTCACAGAAGTAGCCAGCTTGGGTTGCGGCTCTTTCAGGAAGAAAGTAAACTCAAAACGGGGATTATCATTCAGCGATTCAAACAGCAGGTCAGCCAGGTAGAAATGATTGTAGGGCTGGATCTCATTCTTTATTTCCAGATCCAGCTGATTGTTCAGCCAGATCTGAAAATAGAAACGCATGGCATGCGGAGTATCGTTGAACAGGTGAAACTTCATCAGTTTCACTGTTTCATCTAAACCGTCCATCTGGTATACCGGTAAAACAGACAGGAACATGCCCTTATCTGTTTTAAACACTTCGTATTTGCTTCTGTCTACTTTGATTTCATCGCCGGGAATGAGCCGCGGCTTTTCCTTTACCAGCTTCTGCTGGGTAAAACGATGGAAATATGGGAAGTCTATCTGGTCGAGATACACCGGGAAAGATGTCCCTTTTATCTCGATCATTACCATGTTATCATTCACCAGTTCAACAACCGTTCCTTCTTCTTTTGAGCTCAACAGCAGTATCCTGTCGCCTATTTGGTATTTCATAATTGCATTCTTCAGACTGCAAAAATAGAAATTTGAAAGGATATGCGGGCCAGAGATATCCGGAATATCAGAAGTCGATATACTTGTGGTTACGTTTTTCAGGGTGCCGGCGCATATAGTCATCAACAGAAATACGGCCGCTTCCTTCCACCAGGAAGACAATCAGCAACAGGAGCACCAGGATTGCAAGGCCTGTAGAAGGATATACATTAAATAACTTAGTAGGAGAATGTACGAAGAAAACGGCGCCCAGGAGGATGGGTATGTTGACAATCACGGAAAACCGCGTCACCAGCCCCATAGCAATAAATAAACCGCCGACGATGTGGGCAAATACAATATAATGCCCCAGTATGATTGACATGGCCGCCATCGTAGGCCGCTGACTGATCATAGACACCAGGGCATCTCTGTCCATCACAAACAGGACACCTATTCCCATGAGAAATATGCCCAGCAGAATGCGTACTGCACTCAGCCAATTGGGACTATGGGTGTCGCCCCAGTGTTCAACCCGTTGTAGCATGTTCATAAAATATAAATTTTAAGATCAAAGAGCTACTGTGAAGTTACGAAAAAGAAAAGAGCGGAATGCATATAACTATTACGGGGAGAAGAGAACAGGTTACCTGTTCTCTTCTCCCCGTAATTACGTATAAAGTACGGCTTATGCCTGTTTTTCCTTTACTGCCAGTTTACTGTGTGAATAGCTGTAGCCGATGTAAATCACTAAGCCCACGGCCAGCCAGATAGAAAATACGATCCAGTTTTTCAGGGCTATTTCTGTCATCAGGTAAAAACAGCTGAGCATGCCTAATACCGGTATCAACGAAAGTTTACGGGTAGCAGACAGATAAGTAATTATCAATGTTACCACCACAAACAGGTAGAAAGGAATATTATGTTTCCATACATCCCAGCCTCCTTCCATAGACAGCTTGACCAATATTTCTTTGTTAAACAGGATGATCAGGCCAACTACCAGTGCGGGAACAATCCATTGCCCGTTGATGTATGGCAGTTGAAAACGTTTGGTAGTGGCTTTTTCCTCGCGGGGAAGTATCAATACGCCGCCGCATACCAGGATAAAGGCAAACAGGGTACCGATGCTGGTGAGGTCTGTTACAATCGTCAGGTTGAGGAACAGCGCCGGAATACCAACCAGCAGGCCGGTTATAATCGTGGCGTAGGAAGGTGTTTTAAACCGGCGGTGGATCGTGCTGAACCGGCGGGGCAACAACCCATCGCGGCTCATGCTCATCCAGATGCGGGGCTGACCAATCTGGAATACCAGCAATACGCTGGTAGTTGCCACCACGGCACTCACAGAAATGAGGTAGCTGATCCACGGTAAATGTACCTGATCAAAAACAAACGCCAGGGGATCATCTACCTTCAGGTTATAAAACGGTACCATACCCGTCAACACAAAAGAAATCAGCACATATAATACAGTACAGATAATAAGCGAATAAATCATGCCTTTAGGCAAATCCCGCTGTGGATTGGCACACTCTTCCGCAGTAGTACTTACTGCGTCAAAGCCAATATAAGCGAAAAATACGGCCGATACCCCCTTCATGACACCAGAGAACCCATTAGGCATAAAAGGCGACCAATTGGCCTTATTTACATAGAAAAACCCTACTACGATCACAAAGAGAATCACCAGAATTTTGAGCGCCACCATGAAGTTGGCGCTCCGTTTACTTTCCTGGATACCTACATAAGCCAGGTAAGTAACGATTACCACAATAATAAAGGCGGGCAGGTTAAGAATGATCGGGATACCGGCAATATGCGGGGCTGCGGCTACCAGGGCCGGACTGGCGCTGTCGTAGTTGCTGGCCAGCCAGCGCGGCAGGCTCAATCCGAGGCCACCAAGGAGGTTATTAAAATACCCGCTCCAGGAAATGGCCACGGCGATATTCCCGATAGCATATTCCAGGATCAGCGCCCAGCCTATCACCCAGGCCGCTAATTCTCCAAAAGTAACGTAAGAGTAAGTATAAGCGCTGCCGGATACCGGCACCCGGGAGGCAAATTCGGCGTAACAGAGGGCAGAAAATCCACAGGTAATCGCAGTAATCACAAATAACAGGGATACGCCCGGACCGCCATGAAAAGAAGCTTCCCCGATGGTGGAAAAGATGCCGGCGCCAATAACCGCCGCAATTCCCATGGCAGTAAGGTCCTTTACTTTCAGCACCTTATGCATTCCCCCTGTTTCATGACCGTCTGCCAATCCATCTTTGGCATCTTTTAAAATAGTGGCAAGCGATTTTTTTCGAAACAGCGAATTAGACATTGGCTAAGGAATTACGTGTTACAGTTTGGCTTTTAATGTAATTTGAAAAAATCCTGTCCCGGTAAAATAAAAATGCTGATTACCCTGATTAAATCTTTCAGAAAAAAATCAGTGTAAACAGCATTCTCACTTTCATCCTGAATAAGACAAGCGCGAATATAACGCGAATTTAAATACAAAACTTATTGCTGGCGGTTTAACAGGTAGTTGGCCAGGTCCATCAGCGGCGCTTTGCGGGACGACAGTACCGCGATATGATCGAGGCTCTGGAAAGCCAGCTGGGTAAAGCGTTCTTTTTCCTTTTCGGCCCACTCATCTACCTTGCAGGCGCGGAACAGTTCCAATACCCTTTCTACCTTGTTTGCCGGCGACGTTTCCATTAACCGGATCAGTTCAGCCTTTTGCGCCGCGTTGCACAGTTCAAAAGCCTTGAGTAACAGGAACGTTTTTTTATTCACCAGGATATCGCCACCCTGTTGTTTTCCAAATTTTTCGGGGTCTCCGAAAGCATCGAGGTAGTCGTCCTGGATCTGGAAAGCAATACCTACATTTTTCCCGAAGTTGTACAGGTGTTGCTGGTTTCCCTCTCCGGCGCCACCGATGATAGCGCCCAGCTGCAGGCTGGCGGCCAGCAATACCGAAGTTTTAAGGCCAATCATGTTTACATAATCATCGTATTGCACGGTTTCAGGGTCCACGCTTTCGAAATCCATGTCCAGCTGCTGGCCTTCACACACTTCAATAGCCGCTTTATTAAAAACGCTGATGATCTTCTGTTTGTAATGTGCCTGCACCTTGTTGAGTCGTTCGTATACATTGATCAGCATCACATCTCCGGCCAGGATAGCGGCCGGGTCGCCATACACCTTATGTACAGTAGGCTTACCGCGACGAAGCGGCGCTTTATCCATGATATCATCATGCACCAGGGTGAAATTATGGAAAAGCTCAATAGCACTTCCCACCTCCAGGGCATCCGGGCGCAGGGCATCAAATAACTCATTTCCCATCAAACACAATACCGGCCGAATTCTTTTACCACCTATTCCCAGGATATGAGAGGCCGCGTCATACAGCTTCCGGGGTTGCTCCGGAAAATGTTGCTGATTAAAATGTTGACTAAACTGGGCTATTAAATCTTGAAATGACTGCATCTCTCGTGGCTCGTGTTTTATTATTTACTCTTTTTCTTTGTTGCTTTTTTATTGACCGGTTTAGCCGTTGCTTTTGGGGCTGGTTTAGCAGCCACCTTCACCGCTGCTTTCTTTGCAGGCGCTTTGGTTACCGCAGCTTTCTTAGCTGGTTTAGCAGCCACTTTTGTCACCGCTTTCTTCGCCGGTGCTTTGGTTACCGCAGCTTTCTTAGCCGGTTTAGCAGCCACTTTTGCCACCGCTTTCTTCGCGGGTGCTTTGGTTACCGCAGCTTTCTTAGCTGGTTTAGCAGCTACTTTTGCCACCGCTTTCTTAGCTGGCGCTTTGGTTACCGCAGCTTTCTTAGCTGGTTTAGCAGCTACTTTTGCCACCGCTTTCTTCGCGGGCGCTTTGGTTACCGCAGCTTTCTTAGCTGGTTTAGCAGCCACTTTTGCCACCGCTTTCTTAGCTGGCGCTTTAGTCACAGCGGCTTTCTTAGCTGGTTTAGCAGCCACTTTTGCCACCGCTTTCTTCGCGGGCGCTTTAGTCACAGCGGCTTTCTTAGCTGGTTTAGCAGCCACTTTTGCCACCGCTTTCTTCGCGGTCGCTTTAGTCACAGCGGCTTTCCTGGCAGGCGCAGCGGCCACTTTCTTAGCCGGTGCTTTCGCCGCGGGGGCAGGTTTAGCAGGCGGCTTTGCTGTTGTTTTGCTGGCTGGTGCTTTCGCTGCGGTAGCTGGCTTGGCGGCTACTTTATCGATTGCTTTCTTCACCGGTGCTTTTACTTCGTCCTTGCTAATAGCCACCTCTTTTACAGGGGCCGGCATAGCAGGTGCAGCTGGTATGGTGACAGGCTTTTGTTCTTTCTTTCTCTTCGCTTTCCTTTCAGGTACAACAGGTTGAGACGCAGCAGGAGTAACCGGTTCAGCTACAGGTGTAACAGGCACTACATGGGTTTCCGCCACTACCTGGTCTACCACTGGCACTGGTTCTGGCTCAATACGGGGCGCTTCATGTGTTTTAGGCGCGGGGGCATGTTCCCATGGTCTTCCTTGCTTGTCGGCACGGAATTTTTCCTTTTTCCGTTTACGTTCATCGCGACGTTGTTCCCTGCGTTGTTCGTCACGGCGCTTAGGTTGGAAGGCGCCAGGAACGGCAGGTACACCTGTGCCCGTGAGTTCATCTTCCAGGTCGTAGTCCAGCTGGCGTTTGGCCAGGTTGGCCGCTACCACCCGGATACTTACCTTCTCGCCTATACGAAACTTGCGACCGGTGTGTTGTCCCACCAGGGCATATTCTCCTTCGTTGAACTGAAAATCTTCCCGCCTGTTGAGGTTATGAATACTGATCAGTCCTTCACATTTGGTATCCATGGTTTCCACCCAGAAGCCGAAATGCGCCACACCACTGATCACGCCTTCAAAGGTGTGACCAATGAACTGTTGCATGTATTCCACCTGCTTATATTTATTACCGGCTCTCTCTGCCTCCATCGCCTTGCGTTCCATCTCCGAGCTGTGTTTACATTTCTGCTCCATTTGCTTATCTGGGCGTACGCTGTTGGCCAGGCATTCCGCCAGTACGCGGTGTACCAGTACGTCGGGATAGCGGCGTATTGGCGAGGTAAAGTGGCAGTAGTCTTCAAAGCCGAGGCCATAGTGACCTATGTTATCTACCGTATAAATAGCCTTCGCCATGGTACGGATGCCGAGCGTTTCCAGCACCGGCTGTTCTGGCCGGCCTTTTACCTGGGCCAACATACTATTGAATGATTCCGCAATGGTTTCAGGGCCACTGAGATCGAATTTATAACCAAACTTGCCCGCAAACAGGGCAAAGGTTTTCAGCTTTTCCGGATCCGGCGTATCGTGTACACGGTATGGGAAAGGAATAGGCTGTTTATTAATTCTCAGTTTTGCGACAAAGGCTGCAATGGTTTTATTGGCCAGCAGCATAAACTCTTCAATCAGCTGGTGGGCCTCCTTGCTTTCTTTAACCACAATCCCGACGGGCTTACCTGTTTCATCCAGTTTAAAACGCACTTCCTGGGAAGAGAAGTTGATAGCACCCTTCTCAAAACGCTGTGCACGGAGGTTTTGAGCAATCTTGTTCAGCAGCAGTACTTCGTTCCGGTAAAGGCCTTCTTTTGTTTCTATAATATCCTGTACCTCTTCATAGGTAAAGCGATGGTCAGAATGAATGACAGTCCGCCCAATCCAGTGTTGTTTTATTTCTCCTTTATCGGTCATTTGGAACATGGCCGAGAAGGTAAGTTTATCTTCATGTGGGCGCAGGGAACAAAGCTCGTTGGATATTTTTTCGGGCAACATCGGCAGCACCCTGTCTGGCAGGTATACCGACGTGGCGCGTTTATCCGCCTCCTTGTCCAGTTCCGTTCCCGGCAATACATAATGACTTACATCCGCAATGTGCACACCCACCTCATACAGCCCGCTTTTTAACAGGCGCAGGGAAATGGCGTCATCAAAATCCTTTGCATCCACCGGGTCGATGGTCATGGTGAGGAATTTGCGGATATCTTTGCGATTACTTACTTCCGTTTCCGTTATATTTTCCTGGAGATAGTCCAACTCCGTCATGACTTCTTTGGGGAAGTTGAGCGGGAAGCCTGCTTCAATGAGGATTTCCTTCATCGCCAGGTCGTTGGTATTGGTAGCGTCCAGTATTTCTATGATTTCGCCTACCGGTTTACGGGATTTCTCGCCCCAGGCTACTATTTTCACCACGGCTTTATCGCCGCTCTTAGCGGTTCCAAGGGAATTGGCGGGGATATAGATATCCGGCATAAACAATCCTTTTTCAGGTATCAAGAAAGCAAAGCTTTTGCTGACCTGGAGGGTGCCGGTAAATTCAGTTTTATTTCGTTTAAGGATGTCCGTTACAATGCCTTCCATGCGGGCGCCATTGTTGCGATCTTGCTTCAATACATCTACCAGTACTTCATCCCTGTCGAGGGCGGTATGCAGGTTTTTCTGCTTCACCATGATGTCTTTGGTCAGGCCTTCCACGATCACAAAAGCCATTCCTGACTTTGTTACTTCCACAATGCCTTTAAAGGTTTTCTTCTGGGTATTTTGGTGGTTATGGTGATGATTCCCTTTTTTATTTTTCTTTTTTCTACTCATGTTAGTCGTAAGTTATCATTGACCAGGAGCTGGCAGGTGCCGGCTTATGTAGTCAAAAATAAAGTTATTAAATAATTCTGCCTCTCCGAAGAGGAAGGATACTTCCACAGGAATAACAGCCATGCGGAGGTTTTGTTCTGCCAGCTCCTTTTTCAGCAGGTGTAGTCTCACTGCATCCTTTTCGGTGGTGATGACAATCTTTTCGGTACCTGGCAAGTCGCTGCATTCTTTTTTGATTTTTGCGATATCTTTTTCTGTGTAATAATAGTGATCGGGAAAGGACAAGAGGTAAACCTGGTCATAACGCCGTTTCAGTTCATCGAGCAATGGTTCGGGCCTTGCTATACCACAAGCCAGCAATACAGTTGCTGATGGGGGGATTTCCACCGGTTGATGGGTTACCATATCGGACAGGGCGCCGTACTGCAAGGTAGTGAAAAAGAGCCGCTGATGAGGCAAAGGGTTAATTTCTTTTTCCAGGGCTGCTTTTTCTGCCGGGCTCATATCCGGCGGACACTTGGATACGATGATGCAGTTGGCGCGGTGATAACCGGCCCTGCCCTCTCTCAGGCGGCCGAAGGGTACCACATGATCGCGGGTAAACAGGCGGCTGTAATCGGTGATCATGATATTCATGCCTGGCTTAATAGAGCGGTGCTGGAAGGCATCATCGAGTAATATCACCTGGGTATTGGGTTCATCGCCCAGCAACTGGGGAATAGCCAACATCCTTTCTTCTCCTACGCAGACTTTGATATCGGGGAATTTATCATGAAACTGCATCGGTTCATCCCCGATATCTGCGGCGGTGCTATGCTCATCGGCCAGCAGGTAGCCGCTGGTACGGCGGTTATATCCCCGGCTGAGGGTTGCTACGTTGAGATGGTCTTTCAACAGGCGGATCATATATTCCACATGGGGCGTTTTACCTGTACCTCCCACAGAAAGGTTGCCGGCGGCAATAACCGGCAGGTCAAATTCCACGGCGGTTAGCAGTCCTTTGTCATAGAGGCGGTTACGGATCCACATCACCAGGCCATACAGCAGGGAAAAGGGGTATAAAAGAAAATTCAGGTATCTGAGCACTGTTGTTTATTTAAATTGATAAATATGATCCGGGGTTACCACCGTTTGCAGCGGAATATCCCAGGGATCTGCATCCTGGATGGCGGGCACTGGTTCAAACAGCGACAGCCCCACCGTATGCGCCCCCGGGCATTGCTGCAGGAAGCGGTCGTACATGCCTTTACCGTATCCTACCCGTTGCCCTTTCCGGTCGAAGGCCAGTAAAGGCACAAAGATGAGGTCTATCTCAGCCGGTTGTACTTCTTCCCCATGTTCGGGTTCGGGTATACCAAACTGGTTTTTAACAAGGATGGTATTGGTTTTCCAGAGATAATGGATCATGTCGCCTGTTTTCATATCCGACCGGGAAAGCACCCATTGCAGGCCAGGGTGTTCCTCCCGCAGCCATTTGACCAGCGGCCAGGTATCAGCTTCTTTTTTTTCTGAAATAGGCAGGAAAACGTGAGCCATCCGGAAACGGCTGTAGTCCAGCTGCCTGCAGCGATCCAGCAACCGCCCATTCAGATCCAGGGCCGTATCGTCGTCCATATTGAGCCGTAGCTCCAGGAAATGTTTTCGTATATCCTTTTTAGTGGTCATGCCATTAAAGTATGCAGCGAGGCAGACAACAACTGTGCCTGTTGTTGTACAAATGCCTTATTCACAGGATCGGCCTGCGGGATACGCCCCACTTTGGGATAGCCACTCCAGCGTACAATATCATCTTCATTGGTGTGGTAATCGCCGTTAAACACCCATCCAATAACGGGTACGCCTGTATGTTGCAGTACCCTCGCAGTAAGCATCGCATGATTAATGCTCCCCAGGTAATTCTGCGCTACCACCAGCACTTTCGCATTCAGCGCCAGGATCAGGTCGAGGGTCGACAGTGTTTCGTTAATGGGTACCAGCAGCCCCCCGGCGCCTTCCATTACCAATGCCCGGTTCCTGGGCTGGTATTGTTTCGACAAGGCCACAATGCGGTCGATATCAATATTTTTATTTTCCAGCCGGGCTGCCAGGTGCGGAGAGGCAGGCGCCTGCAGTAACCAGGCCTCCGGGTGACAAACTGACACGTTATTGGATAACAGGCTGCCGACGGTATCTGTATCTGTACCTTCCAGCAAACCTGTTTGTACGGGTTTCCAGTAATCGGCCTGCAACGCTTCGGTTACACAGGCTGCACTGATCGTTTTTCCCACGCCGGTTCCTATACCGGTAATAAATATGCGTTCACTCATTGGCAGCAAATATAGGGAGAATGTATAACGTAGCGCCGGAAACCAATCGTAAAGCGCCCGGGCGGTATCGACCCAATTCCGTATTTTCGTAAACGTACAACCTCATTTTTTTATGAAATATTGTGATAACATACTCGAAACGATAGGAAATACCCCGATGATCCGGCTGCATCGCGTTACGGCCACCCTTCCCTGCACAGTACTGGCCAAAGTGGAGTTTTTTAACCCGGGCAACTCTATTAAAGACCGGATGGCAGTAAAAATGATAGACGTAGCCGAACAAAAAGGACTGCTGAAACCTGGGGGCACCCTGATTGAGGGCACTTCCGGCAATACTGGTATGGGACTGGCCCTGGCCGCCATTGTGAGGGGTTATAAATGTATTTTCACCACTACCGATAAACAATCCAAGGAAAAGGTGGACATCCTCAAGGCGGTAGGCGCCGAAGTAATTGTATGTCCCACCAACGTGGAGCCTGAAGATCCCCGCTCCTACTACTCCGTATCCAAAAGGCTGGCCACGGAAGTGCCCAACTCTTTTTATGTGAATCAATACGACAACCTGGCTAACCGGGATGCCCACTACGAGCAAACCGGTCCGGAAATCTGGGAGCAAACGGAGGGAAAGATCACCCACCTGGTGGTGGCTACCGGCACCGGCGGTACCGTTACCGGCACCGGAAAATACCTAAAAGAAAAAAATCCCGATATCCAGGTATGGGCCATTGATAGCTATGGTTCCTTGTTGAAAAAATATTTTGAAACCGGTGAAATAGATATGAATGAAGTATACCCTTATATCACAGAAGGTATAGGAGAAGATTTTGTACCCGAGAATTATGATATGACGGTCATCGACAAGTTCGAAAAAGTAACCGATAAAGATGCTGCTGTGATGGCGCGCCGCATCACCAAAGAAGAAGGTATTTTTGTGGGTTATTCCGCCGGATCTGCGATACAGGGGCTTTTGCAGCTGAAAGCGTCCCTGAAGCCTACCGATGTGGTAGTGGTTATTTTCCATGATCATGGCAGCCGTTATGTAGGAAAAATATACAACGACCAATGGATGATGGAGCGCGGCTTCCTCGATGTAAAAACGGTAAAGGATGTAGTGAATGGCCGCCGTAATCAGCCGCTGGTCACCATTGGCACAGATGAAAAAGTAAGCGAAGCCATCGCCCGCATGAAGAAATTTGATATTGAACATATCCCCGTGGTAAAAGACGGCGAAATAGTAGGTGCCATTTCTGAAAGTGGGTTATTCAACCGCCTGATCGATGACGCCAACCTTAAAGACGCCGCCGTACAGCAGGTGATGCAGGCTTCTTTCCCGCTGGTGGGACAAGATACGCCGATAGAAAAACTGTCGGTATACATTAACCGGGAAAACGGCGCTGTGCTCACCAAAGACGACAGTGGCAACCACCATATTGTAACGAAGTATGACATTATCCAGGCCCTGGGCCGCTAGAAAGAGCGGAAAGCTGAAAGCAAAAAGCAAAAAGCTATAATGTTTTGCTGATTAAATCGCTTTGATCATTCGCTACAATAGCTTTTTGCTTTTTGCTCTTTACTTTACGCTTATGCTCACTTTCACTGATCAGTTAAACCGTCAAATAACACTTGCCCACCCGCCACAGCGGATTATTTCGCTGGTGCCTTCACAAACCGAACTGCTCTGGTCCCTGGGGCTTGAAAAAGAAGTGGTGGGCATCACTAAATTCTGCGTACGCCCGTCTGCGTGGTTTCGCGAAAAAACACGGGTAGGCGGTACCAAAAATATACACGCCGATATTATCAAATCGCTGAACCCGGACCTGATCATTGGCAATAAAGAAGAAAATACCGAGGCAGATGTAACTGCGTTGATGGAGCATTACCCAGTGTGGGTGAGCAATATACAAACGCTGGAAGATGCCATTGAGATGATATCGGGTATAGGAGCGATTACCGGCCGGCAGTCGGCTGCTGCTAATATCTGTGCCCGTATACAGGCGGGCTTTAGCGCGTTGCAACCACTCGCTGAGCCGGAGCCCACTGCCTACTTTATCTGGCGGGATCCATGGATGGTGGCCGGGGGCGATACCTTCATTCATGAAATGCTGCGTACCTGCGGGTTGGAGAATGTGTTTGGGTCCAGGCGCCGTTATCCGTCGGTGACTGCGGAAGAGCTTTCCATTAGCGGGTGCCGGCGGGTATTACTATCTTCGGAGCCCTATCCTTTTAAGGAAAAACATATCGCGGAATTACAGGCTATACTCCCGGAGGCACAGGTACAGCTGGTGGATGGGGAAATGTTTTCCTGGTACGGCAGCCGTTTACTGGAATCCCCGGCTTATTTTCAGTCTTTGCTACATCCTTTAAAATAACGAGGCAACCTTCTTCTTTTCGTTTGCGTAAACAGTGAATAGATCAACAAAAAAACGCACATTTATGGAAAGAAGAGATTTTGTTTCCAACCTCGGACTAACGCTGGCACTGGCTTGCACAGCGGGATTGGCGGCCTGCAGTAAAGGCGGCAGTAATGACAATCCCACCCCTACGCCCCCGGCGGGCGGCAATGGCACTGCAAAGCTTACCCTCAACCTCACCAGCGATCTGCCTAATGTAGGCGATTTTAAAATCTCCAATGGCGTTATCCTGATCCGTACCGGCAGCGGTAATACAGCATCAGCGTTCACTGCGTTGTCCAGCACCTGTACGCACCAGGGCTGTACCGTAGCTACTTACAACAACAGCTCCAAATTAATTGAGTGTAATGCGCCTTGCGGCCATGGCAGCAGGTATACCACTACCGGCGCCGTAAATACAGGTCCTGCTACGGCGGCATTGTCTGCCTTTACTGTAAAAGTAGATGGAAGCGTGCTGACCGTCAGCTAGTGATGTTGAAGAAAATCCAGCACCCATGCGGCAAATGCGGCGCTACGCACTACGGAATTATGATCGCCGGTAACCGTACCATGCATGCCTGCCGGCATCATAGCGGCGAGTGATCCGCCGGTGTCATTATCTTCATCTTTATCCCCTCCGATAACCAATACTGGTTGCTGTACTTTGGCCAGTTCCTGCGGTGTGGTGGCAGGCTGGCCAAACTGCATCCAGGCGAGGGCGCGCTGATCCAGGCCGGCCTGCTGCACATTTTTCACCATCGTCGCCAATGCCGGTACCGGTTTCCCGGAGAGGGCTTCATAAAATTGCTGACGGCGGGGCCAGGCTGGATTGGTGAAAGCGGTGCCCATACCTCCTATAACGGCGCTGGATATACGACTATCCAGTACCAGCAAACGCGCGGTGATAATGGATCCGCGGGAATATCCCACTACCTGGTAGTGCTGGAGCCCCAGCCGGCTGGCCAGCTCCATCACATCTTTTGCTTCTGCATCGTGCAGGTAGGCAGTGCTGTCCTGCGGATGATCTGAAGCGCCATTACCCCTCATATCCAGTGTTATAACGCGGAAGCCATACAAAAGCAAAGCGTCATATAAGGCGGTTCTTTTCCAGGATTCGCCGTCTACAATAAAGCCATGTATTAATATTACCGGTTTACCGCTTCCTTTTACCGTATAATGAATACGGGTACCGTCAAAAGAAGTATAGTACAGGAGAGAGTCGGTCGCCTCGGGCGAAAAAGCTTTCGCAACGGGCATCTTCAGCCATAACAGCAGCAACAGGGCCAGGTATTTTTTCATATGGAACCGGGTTAAGAAAAGGGTAAAATACATTTTTCTGTTGGTAGATTTAATACATAAGCACTTACTTTTCGCTATAAATCTTCTATTTAACTCCTTATATTTGCTTTCCTAAAAAATAAAACACATATCAGAGTATGGGAAAATACAGAGCTGGCGTATTATTCGGCGAAGAGCTGGATGCGCTGTATAACGATGCCAAAAACAACGGATTTGCTATGCCTGCCGTGAATGTTGTGGGAACTAACTCCGTGAATGCGGTACTGGAAACAGCTGCTAAGGTAAATTCACCGGTGATTATACAGTTTTCTAACGGTGGTGCACAATTTTTTGCCGGTAAAGGTATGCCGAATGACAAGCTGCAGGCCAATATTGCAGGTGGTATCTCCGGTGCTAAACACGTACATGAAGTAGCTAAATATTATGGCGTACCTGTAGTATTACACACTGACCACGCTGCCAAAAAATGGCTGCCATGGATCGATGGTTTGCTGGATGCGGGTGAAGTGCATTTCAAACAGACCGGTCAACCACTGTACAGCTCTCATATGCTGGATCTGTCTGAAGAACCTATTGCTGAGAACATCGAAATTTCTCATAAATATTTCGAGAGAATGAACAAACTGGGTATGTCTATCGAAATCGAGCTGGGCGTAACTGGTGGTGAAGAGGATGGCGTTGATAATTCCGGTGTAGATAACGCTAAATTATATACGCAACCTGAAGAAGTAGCCTATGCGTACGAGATCTTATCTAAAGTAGGCCCCCGTTTCACGGTAGCTGCCGCTTTTGGTAACGTACACGGTGTATATTCTCCGGGTAACGTAGAACTCCGCCCGGTGATCCTGCACAACAGCCAGGAATTCATCCAGGAGAAATTTAAAACTGCGGCTAAACCAGTATACTATGTATTCCACGGTGGTAGCGGATCTCCCAAACATCAGATCACAGAAGCCCTGGGTTACGGCGTTATCAAAATGAACATCGACACCGATATGCAATGGGCATTCTGGGAAGGTGTACATGATTTCTACGAAGCGAAGAAAGATTACCTGCAGGCACAGCTGGGTAACCCGGAAGGCGCCGACAAGCCTAATAAAAAATACTACGATCCACGCGTATGGCTGCGCAAAGGCGAAGAAACCTTTGTAAAACGCCTGGAAGAAGCGTTCAGAGACCTGAACTGCATCAACAGAAACGCATAAGGAGCGCTTAAAGCATAAAGCGGAAAGCAAAAAGCTATTGCAGAAGAGATTATAAATTATGTTATATTTTATAATATATTTGCCATCTCTGCTGCAATAGCTTTTTGCTTTCCGCTTTATGCTTTAAGCTTTTTCTCATATGTTTTTGGCTTTATACGATAATTCGTATCTTGCACCACTATTTTCTAATCTAATAGCAAAATATGTCAAGCTGGTTTAAGCGAATTAAACAAGGCATTTCCACTACCACCAGTGAAAAGAAGGAAGCACCGGATGGGTTGTGGCATAAGTGTCCTAACTGTAAGAAAACCACCACTGTTAAGGATCTGAAGGAGCATTTCTATGTTTGTGATAAGTGTAATTATCATAACCGTATCAACTCTGCCGAGTATTTTGAGATCATTTTTGATAACAATCAGTTCGAGGAACTGTTTCCTAATATTTACCCAACGGACTTCCTGGGTTTCAAGGATCTGAAGCCTTATGGCGACAGGTTGAAGGATGCCCAGAAGAAATCCGGACTGAAAGATGCGATGACAGTAGGAGCTGGTAAAGTATTGGGGAGCAACCTGGTGGTAGCCTGTATGGACTTTAATTTCATTGGAGGCTCTATGGGTTCTGTAGTAGGTGAAAAGATAGCCCGTTCCATTGACTATTGCATTCTTCACAAGATGCCGCTGATGATTATTTCCAAGTCAGGCGGCGCCCGCATGATGGAAAGTGCATTTTCCCTGATGCAAATGGCTAAAACATCTGCTAAACTGACCCAGTTGGCCGATGCAAGGCTGCCTTATATCTCCCTGATGACCGACCCTACCACGGGTGGTGTAACGGCTTCTTATGCTATGCTGGGCGACCTGAACATAGCTGAACCAGGTGCACTCATTGGTTTTGCCGGTCCAAGGATTATTAAGGAAACAATTAAAAAAGATTTACCTGCTGGCTTCCAGAGTGCAGAGTTCCTGCTGGAACATGGATTCCTGGATTTCATCATGGATAGAAAAGAATTGAAGACGAAACTGGCCAGCCTGCTGACCATCTTCAAAAATTAAGCATTTGGCAGCCGGCCTTCCATCATGGAAAGCCGGCTGTTAAATCGCTAAAAAGCAAATAATGGCAGAATTAAAGAATAGATCGGCATATTTTGAGTACGCAATAGAAGATAAATTTATTGCCGGGATGGTGTTGCTGGGTACGGAAATCAAATCTATACGTGCCAATAAGGTGAGTTTTAATGATTCGTTCTGCTACTTTTCTAAAGGAGAATTGTATGTGAAAAGCCTGCATATTGCAGAATACTCCCACGGTACTTCTTCCAATCACGACCCCTTAAGAGAACGCAAGCTGTTACTGACCAAGCGGGAACTGAGAAAGTTGGAAAATAAGATCAAAGAACGTGGCTATACCATTGTACCCCTGCGCATGTTTATCACCGATAAAAGTCTCGCTAAACTGGAGATAGGACTTGGTAAAGGTAAGAAAGTGCACGACAAACGGGATACCATCAAAGCCAGGGAAGCTGACAGAGAATTAAGACGACAATTCAAATAAATAATCAAGCTGGTAAACAAGTCCATTTAAAACTACCCCCTTGAAAAAATTATCCTGCAGGCAGTTATGCTGTATAGTTGCCCTCCTCGCCTACACCTTACTCCTCTCCTGCAAATCAGGTGAAAAGCTCTACAACAAAGGCCGCTACAGTGAAGCAGTGCTCGCATTTGTAAAAAAGTTGCATCGCAAACCACAGGATGCCGCCGCCACACGGTTGCTGCCAGATGCCTACCACCAGGCCCTGCAGTCGGGAGAAGACAGGGTAAACGAATGGCTGCGCTCCAATAATCAACTCAAATGGGAAAGTGTCAGGAATGAGTATAGGGCGCTTCAAAACCTCTATAATAGCATCCACAGCTCCCCTGCTGCCCTGAAACTAGTGCAACCGAAGGATTATCGCGACGCCATCACCGGCGCCCAGGAAAATGCCGCTGAAATACGGTATGATCGCGGCACGGAGCTACTCAATCGCGGCGATAAGGTCAGTGCCCGTCAGGCGTATGAAGAATTTGGTGCCGCCCTCAAATTGATTCCCAACTATCGCGATACCAAACAGCGCATGGACGAGGCCTTTCAGCTGGGCGTCGTAAACGTGGTAGTGAGCCAGATAGAAGTACGTTCGCCCTACTACCAGTTCAGCGCCGACCAGTTCCGCGATTACCTCGTGAGGAACCTGCAACAGCGCAATATCAACCGCTTTGTACAGTTTTACGATGAACGGATAGCCCGCAGCGAAAATCTCCGCCCTGACGAGTATATCGAACTGCGCTTTTTTGACTTTGTCGTAGGACAAACCTTTGTAGACCGTATCCAGCGGGATGTATCAAAGGAAATTGTAACCGGCACCACAAAAGACACCAGTGGCAATACGATCAATTTATACCAGACTGTAAAAGCTACGCTATACATCACCAAAAAGACGGTGGTATCGAAAGGACTGCTGGACTATCGTATTACCGATACCAACAACGGCCAGGTGCTGCGTACCGACCGCATTCCGGGCAATTATACCTGGGTAAATCAATTTGGTACTTTCCGGGGGGATGAACGAGCGCTCAGTGATGAGGACCGTAAGCTCATGGGTGGACAGGATGTACCGCCACCTCCACCTTCAGATCTGTTTATGGAATTTACCCGCCCGATTTATGACGTGCTGGCCAGGGACCTGCAGAGTTTTTATAACAGTCTTTAAGGGAGATTATATCTTTTGTTTCAGGATAGGAATTAACTGGTGGGCAGGCACTACCCCACTCTGGCGCCAGATGAGCCGGCCTGCTTTGAACAACAATAAAGTAGGCACACTGCTGATCTGCCATTGCGCCGCCAGCTGCTGATTCTTATCGATGTCTATTTTAACGATCCGTAGCTGATCGCCCATTTTGTCTTTTACTTCTTTTAGGATTGGCGGCACCATCTGGCAGGGACCGCACCAGGTGGCAAAACAATCAACTAATACAGGAGTAGGAGATTGTAGAATAGCTTGCAGATTTTCCATGACACGCGATTTAATTCCAATGCCAAATTACGCACTTTTTGAAGATCCTAAAATATAACATATATTAGATATACAATATCGCTTATCTCCCTGCATATGAACCTCGTTTCCTCCATCATCTACCTGGCCTGGTTTCTCTCTGAAATTCTTTTGCACAGGATCTTGCGCGGCGGCGCCCAAACAGACAAAAAGAAGCAGGACAAAGGCAGCCTGGCGTACATATGGCTGGTGATCATCGTATTCCTGAATCTCGCTGTTTTTCTTGCTTATAAAACGCGGTATATCATAGTACCCGGTCCAATTATGACGCGTATAGGCTTAACCGTTATACTGCTCGGTATGATACTCCGTTTCGCAGCTATCCAGCAGCTGGGGAGATTATTCACTGTAGTGGTTACCATCCGGAAAGACCACACCCTGAAAACAGATGGACTATACAGCATATTACGGCATCCCGCCTATACCGGTTCCCTGCTTTCTTTCCTGGGATTTGGTCTATCGCTCAATAACTGGCTGGCATTGGCGGTAGCGTTTGTCCCGGTATTGGCGGCCTTTATTCATCGGATAAACGTGGAAGAGAAGATGTTGACCACGCAATTTGGAGAGGAATATATTAACTATATGAAACACTCCAAGCGCCTGGTGCCGTGGATTTACTAGTACCCAACTAATAAAAAAATCCCCCGCTACAGCGGGGGGATTTTTTTATTAGTTGTTAAGATTCGGATTATTCTGCACTTCCGTTATTGGTATGGCGAACAAGTAAAAATTACTGTAGGGCGTGAAAGCCGTTCCATCCGGCTGTTTCAGTGTTTGATGCCCCTGTCCTGCTACTTCCACAAAAGAACCATCTCCCCTGGGTACCCTGATAATACTGTCTTGCCCATTGTACGACAGGAATGGTTTTCTGACCACGGTACCGCCTGTACGAATGATATCAGAGAGCGAAAATCCTTCTCCCCATAATTCTTTCCTCCTTTCTACCAGGATGGTATCTACCAGGTGACTGCCATTTCCGGTATAATGGGTGGCGCTGCGGGCATCTCTCAATACATTCAGCGCTGCTGCTGCCTTGCCGGTATTACCATTCTGGGCATAAGCTTCTGCTTCGATCAGGTACATTTCAGCGGAGCGCATCAGTACCAGGTCGCCGATCAGTGCGCCCGGATCCCTGAAGCGGAATTTTTTATACCGCAGGAAACCTTCCTGGTCGGGCAGCGTATCCCAGTCAAACAAACGGAAACGCACATCTGCACTATCGAAGAAATTTTTGAAATAAGGATCGGCCATAAAGCTCTGGTAGTACGACGCCGGCGTAGACACATCCAGGAAATGAAAGTTATAGCTGGCGTTACTTTGATTAGGCGTTTGCGCATGTCCCCAGATCCATTCGCCATTGCTGATATCACTGAATCCCTTGTTATACTCGTCTCCCGACATCAGCGGATAACCGTTACGCGCGGCTATGGCGCTGGTAATGGCTTCGGGCCACTGGCGGTTATATAAGTAAGCACGGGCCAACAAACCATTCACTACGCTGGCATCGATTTTCCATTTCTGGGTACCACTGCGTTGGTAATCTTTCAGCAGCGGCAACGCCTTTTGTAAATCATCTATCACCAGTTTATACACCTCTCCGATAGTGGCTTTGGGCTTTCCAACGGAAGTAGGGCCAGAGGGAGTAGTATAAATGGGCACTGCTTTTTCAGCACCGGTTTTGTTGAACTGGTAAAAGGAAGCCAGGGTCAGGTAGCAGTTGGCGCGCAGCGCATATGCCTGGCCTTTGAGGCGTTGTTTTTTGCTGTCATCTCCAGTGGCATTATCGACCCGTGCGATAATGTTATTGCAGTTGTCGATTACCTTATACAAGATGGTCCAGTAAGCGCTTACGCGGTTCTTGGTGTTGTCGTTCATTTCCGTATAGCCATACGCCGCACTGAATCCGTAAGAGGAAATCACGGCTACATCGCTGCCCATGGCATCGCTGGTCAGGTTGATGGATTTGTAGCCGGGCACCGCATAGGAGAAAAACTCCTCAAACATATAGGACCAGGTACCATTCAATACGGTTTCTACATTGTCGGCTGTACTGAATACCTGGTCGTCAGGTACAGCATTGGTAGGCTTGGTATCCAGGAAATCTTTTTTGCAGGCACTGAACGCCAACGCTGCGAATATGATCAGTAATAATTTCTTGTTCATGGCATGAATGTTTAGAAGCTGAGGTTAATACCGGCGGATAGTGATTTAATAGCCGGATAACGGTAATAGGTGGTTCCGCCGATGGATTGTTCCGGATCCAGCCCTTTATGCTTATAGAGGGTGAACAGGTTTTCTCCCTGCAGGTAAATCATTACGTTATGCAGGTGCGCTTTCTCCATCCATAAAGCAGGAAGGTTATAGCTCAGGTTCACGCTCTTTAAGCGCGCATAGCTGGCGTCATACAGGAAGCGGCTGGAAACGGACGTCCAGTTGGTGTTGATGGTTGTCAGCTTTGGCACATCTGTGTTCTTATTGTCCGGTGTCCAGTGGTTCAGCATTTCTGTAGCAAACGGGCGTCCGGGGCTGGTGCCGGTTCCTAACAGGAACAGGTAATCCTGGTCCAGTACCTTACCTCCAAGGCTATACGCTACCAGGAAGGAGAAAGAAAATCCTTTATAGTTGAAGGTATTGGTGATCCCCCCATATACATCCGGCAGTGAAGAGCCGCTACCATAGAGGCTGGCGGAACTATAATTGTTGGTAATGCCTTTGGAGCCATCGGCTTTGTCGACATACCACTGTGGCAAGCCGGTATTAGGATCTACTCCTGCCCATTGCCTGAGATAAAATTCATAAATAGACTTCCCTACTTCCAGTCTTTTGGTGCCGCTGATAATTGTTTTTTGTGGCAGTTCCGTTACCTTATTGCGGTAGCGCGTCATATTCAGGTCTATGGCCCAGCTGAAGTCCTTTGTTTTAACGGGTATACCATGCAAGGTCAGTTCCGCACCGGTATTTTTCAAGGCCCCGATATTCTGTGCAATGGAACCGAAACCCAGAGATGGTGCGAGTGGCTTGGAATACAGCAGGTCTTTCGAACTGCGCTGGAAGAATTCCAGGGTACCACTAAAACGGTTATTAAATAGGGCGAAGTCGACCCCTGCGTTGAAATTTAGGTTTGTTTCCCATTTCAGCAATGGATTATAGAGAAACCGGCGGTAAGTACCGCCTTCGCCCAGGTTGCTGTTTACTTCCAGCAAAGGATAATAGTTGTAGTAAGAATCCGGCCCCAGGTTGTCATTGCCTTGTCCTCCGTAGCTGGCGCGTAAAGTCAGCAAATCGAGCCAGGAAACATTTTTCAGTGCTTTTTCTTCCGTCAGTTTCCAGGAGGCGCCTACTGACCAGAAGGTACCCCAGCGGCGGTTAGGCGCAAAGCGCGAAGATCCGTCGCGGCGCAGGGAACCCGACAGAAAATATTTTCCTTCGTAATCGTATTCAGCACGGCCGAGGTAACTGGAAAGGGTATACGTATCTGTATATCCCTGTAAGTCCTTGATCAGGGAAGCATCCGACAGCTCATCCAGCCCGGGCAGAGAGAAACCGGATTTCTGACCATCCATAAAAGTGGTCTGGTATTTATAAGCTTCCTGTCCGGCCAGTAAGCTCAGGTGGTGCTTTTCATTGAACGTTTCTTCGTAAGTAAGGAGGTTGTTGAAGGTCCAGCTGAAAGTACGATAAGTGGCCTTTTCCACGGTACCACCTACTTCTGCATCGAATCCGAGCGTAGGATTGGTGTAGTCGTGTGATTGACGGTTGGTATAATCGGCGTTATAGCTGGATTTAAATTTCAGTCCGCGCCAGATCGTTGCTTCTCCATACACACGGGCAGACACGTCATCCCGGATCACATTGTGTTTATCTATCGCCGAAGTGGCTACCAGGTTGCTGTTTGGATTATCGGCGCTGGGACGGTAGCTACCGAAATCAAATATCTTATTACCGTTGGCATCCAGGATATATTGACCTGTGGCTTTGTCGCGCTGGTAAATAGGATAAAAGTTCGACATAAGCCTGCCATAGTTTACGTAGTTATCGGAGCGGCTGTCTTCTGAAGGAGGCGCCTGTTGATCTGAGTGCGCGCCGCTGAGGTTCAGTCCTACTTTCAGCCATTTCTTGGCATCCAGTTCCACGTTGCTGCGTACGTTATAGCGTTTAAATCCTGAGCCCAGGTAAATGCCCTGGTCATCGAGATATCCTCCGGCAATGTAATAACGGCTTTTGTCGGTAGCGCCGCTGATATTGAGGTCAGCTTCTGTGCGGTGACCGGTACGTTGCATGGCATCGTTCCAGCTATCATCCCAGAGGGGCTTAGCGCCGCTCACCAGTTTACCGTCGGTGCCTACCGGTTGCGGGAAGGCAGTACCATAGGGATTAATCCCCACTCTCCGTACCAGGTTACTGCTGGCCTGGGCGGCGGCTGTAGTGGGAGATAAACCATTGGTTAATCCCGCGTTACGCAATGCTTCCCAGTACATCTGAAAATATTGGTCGGTGCTTACTTTTTCATAATCTTTTACTGCTCTGTTAGAGTAGCCCTGGCTAACGCGTACGTCTATATTATTTCCGCCTTTTTTGCCCTTTTTTGTGGTGATGATAATCACCCCGTTGGCGCCACGGGAGCCGTATAACGCGCTGGAAGCGGCATCTTTCAATACGCTGATGGACTCAATATCATATGGATTAATCGCGCTGAGGCTACCACCATAGGGCACGCCATCTACCACATATAAAGGATCGGCGGATGCGTTGATAGAACCTACGCCACGGATGCGGATAGTCGCTTCCGAGCCTGGCTGTCCGCTCGAAGCAGAACTTTGCACGCCGGCAGCGAGGCCCTGCAGGGCTTTGGTAACGTTGGATACCTGGCGGTTGACCAGTTCATCGCTTTTGATGGTAGCCACCGAGCCTGTGTAGGAATTCTTTTTGGCCGTTCCGTAAGCTACCACTACCACTTCATCAATATCTTTCCCTGCGCTTTTGAGGGAAATGTTTAATGGCGTAGTGCTGACAGGTACTTCCTGTGACTCCAGGCCCACAAAGCGGATCACCAGTGTAGTAGCAGCGGGGTCGTTGACCTGTAATGTAAAATTTCCGTTAGGATCACTAACTGTTCCGTTAGTCGTTCCTTTAACTACTACGGTGGCCCCGGGTAGTGGTGTATTGTCTTTTGCGGAATAAATACGGCCTGTGACCGTACGTGACTGCGCAAATATGGCCAATGGGCCAAATAGCAGCAATGAGAGCAGTAGTCGTTGTAACATAAACTGAAGGGTTGAAAATATAATAAACAGGTTTTTGGCAATACAAACACAGGCCTGTTGTGTAAACAGACTATGGCTGTATGATATTCCATTGTTGTTAATAGCCGTAATGGCTGGTGTGACCAGATACGGTTATAGATTGTTGTAACTCGCTACTACAGCGGTTTGCATAGACAGTTAGTGTTTTCGATTTATTAGTTAATTAATGGCAACAACAATAGTCGGTTGTTAAAAATGGTTGGGTTATTTTCCACATAAGCATTCATTTAAATTCGATCTTTATTACCCTATAACTTCTATAGACTAATGGGTCGCAAAGCTAAGTGCTTTCGTAAAGAAAAACAAAAGATTTGTTAAAAAAGTAGGTATCTCTTTTTTAAATATTCGATTTACAGGTTTGATGCGGTATTGCGCTGATAAAAATGTGATGAGCGGAAATTCCCTGTCATCAAAATGCGGAAAGCTGTTTTTATATCGTCAATGTTGGAGTAAACACCGTGTGATAGGGAGAGGAGGCTTATCTACCCGCAGGTGCGTTCAAATTCTTCATCTACCAGCCAATGGCCGCTGTCGGCTGCCGCTGTGGCCAATTCATCGCAGCGGTTATTGAATGGGTTACTGGCATGTCCCTTTACCCACTGCATTTTGACGCGGTGTTTTTTATAGAGTGGAATGAAACGAAGCCACAGATCCTTATTTTTCTTCTCTTTAAAGTTTGTTTTTACCCAACTCCATAGCCATCCTTTTTCTATACTATCTACTACATACTTGCTATCGGTAAAAACAGTCACAGTCAATCCCTCCTTTTTGAGAGCTTCCAGCGCTACGATTACTGCCAGTAACTCCATCCTGTTGTTGGTGGTTTTCCGGTATCCTTGTGACAACTCTTTGCGCAGACTACCCCATATCAATACTACTCCATATCCGCCCGGGCCAGGGTTACCACGGGATGCACCATCCGTATATACTACCAGTTCAGCCATATTTATTTTTAAAGAAGTGCTAAGGTAGGATAAATGGGGGAAAAGCGGAAAGCGGAAAGCTATTGTAGCGAATGACCAAAGCGTATTTTAACTATTCGCTAAGATCATTCGCTACAATAGCTTTCCGCTTTCTGCTTCTGCTACACCTGGAATACCCCCACGTTAAAGGCCTGTTCCACAGGCGCGTTGTTGGCGGCTTTAATTCCTTCCGCTATACGTATACGCGTATCAGCCGGATCGATGATTTCATCTACCCATAACCTGGCGGCTGCATAGTAAGGGGTTGTTTGTGCGGTATACTTATCGGTGATTTCCTTGAGCAGCCGTGCTTCTTCTTCTGGTGTAATTACTTCGCCTTTGGCTTTCAGGGAAGCTACCTGTATTTGTAATAATGTCTTCGCAGCCTGCTCTCCTCCCATCACCGCAATCTTGGCAGACGGCCATGCATAGATAAACCGGGGATCATAGGCCTTTCCACACATGGCGTAGTTGCCTGCTCCATAGGAGTTGCCAATGATGATCGTAATTTTCGGAACCACCGAATTGGCTACCGCATTTACCAGTTTAGCTCCATCTTTAATGATGCCGGCGTGTTCACTTCTGCTGCCTACCATAAACCCGGTAACATCCTGTAGGAATACCAGGGGGATTTTCTTTTGGTTACAGTTCATAATAAAGCGGGCGGCCTTATCGGCGCTGTCATTGTAAATAACACCGCCCATCTGCATTTCGCCTTTGCGGCTTTTCACAATCTTACGTTGGTTAGCCACAATACCCACTGCCCATCCGTCGATACGGGCATATCCGCACAAAATGCTTTTACCATAATCCTGTTTATACTGGTCAAATGCAGAATCATCTACCAGGCGTTCTATTACTTCCAGCATATCATAGGGACGGGTACTATCGGCCGGCAATACGCTATTTAGTTCCGCGGTTGGCTTGGCCGGCTCCACTGCCGCGATACGATCAAATCCGGCCTGGGCAGGCTGGCCTATTTTGCTAACAATTCGTTTTACCTGGTCCAGGCATTCTTCGTCTGATTTGAATTTATAGTCAGCAATACCGGAAATTTCGGTATGGGTAACGGCGCCGCCTAATGTTTCGGCATCTACCTCTTCTCCTATAGCGGCTTTCACCAGGTAAGGGCCGGCCAGGAAGATAGAGCCATTGCCTTCTACCATCAGTACTTCGTCGCTCATAATAGGCAGGTAGGCCCCTCCGGCCACACAGCTACCCATCACGGCTGCAATCTGGGTAATACCCATGGCGCTCATCCGCGCATTGTTGCGGAAGATGCGGCCAAAGTGTTCTTTATCGGGAAAAATTTCATCCTGCATAGGCAGAAACACTCCGGCGCTGTCTACCAGGTAAATGACCGGGAGATGGTTTTCCATCGCTATTTCCTGTAAACGCAGGTTCTTTTTACCGGTCATCGGAAACCAGGCCCCCGCCTTTACCGTCATGTCATTTGCTACGATCATGCATTGCCGCCCGCTTACATACCCGATACCCCCTACGGTACCGGCGGCAGGGCAACCTCCGTATTCATCGTACATATCATAGGCAGCAAAGGCGCCTATTTCCATAAAAGTGGTGTCCTTGTCGACCAGGTAGTCGATGCGTTCGCGCGCGGTGAGCTTGCCACGTTGCCGCACCTTTTCCAGGCTTTTTTTTCCTCCGCCCTGTTCAATCACTCCCAGGCGTTGTTTCATAGTACTGATCGCCATTCGCATGGCATCTTCATTTTTATTGGTTTCCAGTTGCTGCTGATCCATAACGATGGGTTTTATATTCTTTAAAAATAAGGGAAAGAATTCAGTAAATTACGAAGAGGGAGCTGCCTGTCTTCTGCCGGACTTCGTTGGTATTTTGATGAATATTATGATTACCGCGATTCTGTTCTTATTTATATAGCTGTATGCCGGTTATATGTATAGCATTTAAAAGAGATACAGATATCTTTTAAAAAATAAAATTCTTTTGTATGTCGTTAACGGAACATTTAGCCTCATCACTGGAAAAACTATACAACGGCGATCCCTGGATAGATGTCACTTTCCAGGAGCATTTGTCGCGTATAAATGCAGCCCAGGCTGTGCAACGCTTCGGCGGCTCCAACAATACCTGGGAGCTGGTTAATCACGTTATCTTCTGGCATCAACGGGTGCAACGGCATATGCACAATGAGGCCCCTGAGCAGGATGGAGATCTGCCTGATTTTTATATGCCTGAAAATCATGGGGAGGAAAACTGGCAGGCTACCATTCATCGGCTGGGACATTCTTTTGATATGATTACTATGGCTATCCGGAACTTCCCGGAGAAACTGCTGTTTGACACCATTCCCGGCACCGAACATACTGCCATCTACTATTTACAGGGACTGGCCGAACACGATGCCTATCACCTGGGGCAAATTGTGTTGTTACATAAATACGCCTAAAACAGGTCCATATCGTAACGTTGTTCATATAGTTGTTGTCCCCACAGCTGCAGGTGCTTTTCTCCTGTTTTGCGGAAGCCAGCCTTCTTATACAGGCTGATGGCAGCTTCCTGCATGCTGGTCGTCATCAGGTATACCTTCTGGTAATCTTTTTCCCGGCAGAAATCGAGGGCTTCCTGCAGCAAACGTTTTCCCAGTCCTTTGCCCCGGTAGTCGGGATGGATCAGGAACCAGCGCAGCTGCGCCAGGTGCCGGGAAGATCCCAGTATAGCCACGGCGCCCACCATCTGGTTATTGGCCGTAGCGATAAACATACGGTCTTTCGCCGGGTTGTAGGTGGGCAGGAACTCATAGAACGTTTTACAGACATAGCTTTCAAATTCCAGGTTGTACCCACATTCCCGGGCATACAAATGTCCGTGCAAGTAAATCAGGTATCCCACATCGCCGGGAAGCAGGTTATAACGGATATGGATATCTGAAGTTTCCCCACTTTCATCGTTCGACAACACCTGCTGGATGGTTTTCATGGCGCCGGTGATCTGTTGCTGCTCCTTTTCAGACAAGGGATCGGTCAACTGATGAATTTCCCGGGTCGATTTGTCCTCTAATTGTGCCATCAGTTTTTTCCCCGCGGCACTCAGCTGTAAGAAAAACGTACGTCCGTCGGCGGTAGATTGCTGTCTTAATAGCCAACCATTCTTTTCAAAGCGTTTCAACATGCGGCTCAGGTAGCCCCCATCTATCCTCAGAATACCGGTGAGCTGTCCGGCCGTACACTTTCCCAGCTGCCCGATTTCATATAATACCCGCACTTCCGATAGCGACAACTGGCTATCCAGGATATGCTGATTTAATAACCCGATCATGCCGGTATAAAACCGGTTAAAGCTGCGTACATCACTTACTACCTGGGAATTACTGGACATAGGAAGTTGTTTTTCAAACAAAAATACGCAAATAGTTGACATAGGCAAATAATTTATTTGCCTATGTCAACTATTTATTTTAGCCGGTTTTAGATCCTCGTTTACTGGTTTTCTGTTACCTATGAAGATAAATTTCCAGCAAATATTATATTTGCTACCTTCCCTTTGCTGTTCGGCAGCAAAAGGCCCTTATCACCAAATCAGATTTATGTCTCCGGGTTTATTATTTTCTTTTGTCATTGCTTACTTTGTCATCCTGTTGATCGTAGCATGGTATACAGGTCGTAATTCGAACAATGACTCTTTCTTTATCGGCAACCGTAACAGTAACTGGATGCTGGTGGCCTTTGGTATGATCGGTACCTCTTTGAGCGGGGTTACCTTTGTAAGCGTTCCTGGCGCCGTTGGGAAAGATGCTTTTTCCTACATGCAGATTACCCTGGGATACTTCATTGGCTATGTGACCATTGCCTATGTATTGATTCCCTTGTATTACCGGTTGCAGCTCACCTCTATTTATAATTACCTGGATACCCGGTTCGGTACCAAATCTTATAAAACCGGCGCTTCCTTCTTTATCCTGTCCCGCACCCTGGGCGCTACGGCGAGGTTATACCTGGTGGTACGCATTCTCCAGGATGCCATTCTTTCCAGCTTCGGGGTACCTTTCTGGGTCACCACGCTGGTCATCCTGATCATGATCCTCCTGTATACTTATGAAGGAGGGGTAAAAACCATTGTATACACGGACACCCTGCAAACCACCTGTATGCTGGCTGGCCTGGTCATATGCGTCGGCTTTATCCTGCACACCATGGATCTCAGCCTGGGGCAAAGCCTGAGTGCCATGCATGAACGGGGGTTGACCACTATTTTCAATACGGATCCCGATAGCAAGCTGTTTTTTATAAAACAGATACTGGCAGGCGCCTTCATCACCATTACGATGACCGGGCTTGACCAGGAGATGATGCAAAAAAACATCTCTGTAAAAACATTAAAGGATTCCAAGAAAAACATGGTATCACTGGCCTTTATCATGGTGATCGTGATCGGCCTGTTTCTCTTCCTGGGCGGCCTGCTCCACCTGTATGGCGCACAACAGCAGGTAACCGCTACGGGCGATAAGCTATTCCCTGAACTGGCCCTGCATCATATGCCGCCGGTGATTTCTGTAATCTTTATAATTGCCCTGATATCTGCACTGTTTCCCAGCGCAGATGGCGCCATGACAGCGCTCACCTCTTCCCTCTGCATCGATATACTGGACATGCAGCGGAGAAGCGACTGGTCGGAGGCAACCAAGAAGAAAGTGCGGCAGCGTATACACCTCCTGATGGCGTTCATCTTCCTGCTGTTCGTGATGGTATTTGAGTGGGTGAACAACCAGAGCATGATCGGCGTGATCCTGAAAGTGGCCACTTATACTTACGGCCCATTATTGGGGTTGTTTGCCTTTGGTATCCTGTTGAAACGTAAAGTAAACGACGCCCTGGTACCCCTGGTCTGCGTGGCGGCGCCCCTGCTGTGCTTAGTAGTAGATACTTACCAGTCCGTATTGTTTGGACATTTCCAGATAGGGCTGGAACTGTTGATCATAAATGGCTTCTTTACGTTTATAGGCTTGTTGCTGATATCACGTAAAGCATAAAAAATGCCCCATAAAATGGGGCATTTTTTTTAAACTTCCACTGTTTTATTCAGATGGTGCAACTCCAGCACCGTTGTTTTTCCATTATCACTTTCCCGGTACATCGGTACAAATTTCCGGTTGTATACAATTTCATCATAAGTGTAAGACGTGCGCTGTATAACGGTATTGGCATATACATCATTGAAACCTCTTACCGTTACATAAACCTCTACATCAGCTGTTTCCAGGTCATGGGAGGTAAATCCCTGCAGGGGACTTTCTTCATCAATAGGATGTACTACCGTCCAGTTCATAGACAGGGTTTCCACATGTCGCCGTTCCAGGGGCAGGGTATAAAACTTATATACCGCATTTCCATTTTCCTGCACCTGCAAGCCCAGGGTAACCAACACTTCTACATTGGTAAGCGTATGATTTTCCTTGTAGGAAGCGAAGCGGAACATCAGGGCGGTTTTGTCCTGGAAAGGGGCAATCACTGCATTGTCGCTAAACAACAGGTGTGCCCGGGGTTTCGAAAACCGGCCATAGATAAGACCTGTAGCCACCGCAAAGGATAGAAAGCCTGTCATGGCTTCAATAGCTGCCACCGTATTAGCCCCGTCACCTACCGGGTTTACCCGCCCATATCCTACCGTTGTAAAGGTTTCGGTGCTAAAAAAATAAATTTCCTTAAACCGTTGCCAGGGCGTTTTACCGATGATTCCCTGGAAATCGTCGTAACCGATCCACCAGTAAATACCGGAATATAGCAGGTTAATAGAAAAATAAAATAACAGGATCACGACTGCAAACTGCCAGGCGGGAACGTTCAGCAGTGCATGGTAAATATTGAAACGGTGCATAAACGACCGGCCTTCCCGGCGTATGTTAAAGCTCCCGTCGCGGTTAATAAAACGGCCACCGTAACCGTTGGCATTTACGCCAAAGCCGGTGTCGTTGTTTTGTCTTAAAAAAGGGTTGATTCTTTTCAGCAGCGCCATAAGATGGATAATTGTGATATAAAGCTAAGAAGAATATTTTTTTATAAGAAAGGTCATCTCCCGTCGGGAAGATGACCCTTTCAGCATTATTAGGTGGTTATTAAATTCCAAAATAGATGGTGACTTCATTCTCAAAATTAGTCAGCACCTTCTGACGCCATTTCTTTTTCATCCACTTGTAGTTTTTCACTTGTCAACACATTTGGTGTTACAAGCCGTCGAATTGTTTTTTCATGAAGAAAATTTGTTATGTAAATATAGCATAAAAAAGGGTTGGTTACGGCGTAACCAACCCCACTATACCAAAAACAACTTACTTACACTCTCCGTCCGGCGTACAAACTTGTCCTGATAAGGTTTCCAGCTCTACCACCGATTGTGTTTTCTTCCATTCATCGAAAGCCTGTCCCAGTGCCTGTGTAAAGGCATCTACCGGCTGGGCGCCGGATACGCCGTATTTACGGTCCAGTACAAAGAAAGGTACACCACGGATACCCAGTTGCTGCGCTTCATTTACATCCTGATTCACCGCGGCGGCAAATTCGCCGGATTGCAATACCGCGGCTACTTCGGCTTTATCGAGACCGATATCAGTGCCTATTTCCAGCAGGGTATCATGATTATTCATGTCTTTTCCTTCGGTGAAGTAGGCATAAAACAGGCGTTCTTCTGCCGCATCTCCTTTTCCATGCTTTTTAGCCAGCTGGATGAGGCGGTGAGCATCAAAAGAATTGGCTATTACGGCTTTGTCGAAGTTATAGGTGAGTCCCACTTCCCGGGCAGTATCGGTCATCTGGTTATGAATGGCTACTGACCATTCGCGGGATTGTCCTTTTATTTCCGCCAGGTAATCATATATATCTTTGCCTGGTTGGGATTTGAGGTCAGGATTCAGCTGGAAGCTCTTCCACTCCACTGTTACCTTGTCTTTACCGGGAAATTGTTCCAATGCCGCTTCAAATTTCCTTTTGCCGATATAGCAAAACGGACACATGATGTCGGACCATATTTCTACTTTCATTTTTATTTTTTTAGTGTTTGCTCCGCAAAGTTAAATACATTTGCTATCAAAAAGTAACCAGTTTCCAAAAGGTAAGTGCTTTACCGGGGGAAACCAAAGCGATATAAATGAAGAGTACAGGATTACTGGTGGATTGTGGCGCCCCGCCAACGGGCGACAGCCATACCGATTGTCATAAAGTGATCATGCCCGTAAGAGATGCGCTGGATGTGATCAGTGGAAAATGGAAACTGCCCATTATCATTGCCGTTTCCCGGGGGCATAACCGTTTCCGGGATATTGAACGCAGTATCCCTAAAATTACTTCGAAGGTGCTTTCCAAGGAGTTGAAAGACCTGGAAACGCATAAGCTCATCCGGAGAACCGTATATGATACGCAGCCGGTGCAGGTAGAATATACCCTGACTCCCTACGCCTCCACCCTGGAAAGCGTGATTGTAGCATTGCAACAATGGGGATTGCAGCACCGGAAGAAGATACTGGGAAAATAACTGCGGCGCCTGATGGCGCCGCTTTCGATTATATCTCTCCTATTTTCAGTACAATTTTTCCTCTCCCACTTCCTCCACTTTTACTGTATTCCTGGGCAGCAGCCGCTTCAGACAGGGAATGAAATACCCGGCGCACGTAAGGTTTTATCAGTCCCTTGTCCAATAACTCATGTACTGTTTTCATGGTAGCCAGCGTTTTAGTGCCTCCCCATACGGATCTGACGCCGGCAGCTTCCGCCATGGCCGGATCGGGCATATTGACGATGCTGATTAGCAATCCACCCGGTTTCAGCACTTTCATAGACCGTGCAGTCACATCGCCTCCCACGGTATCCAGTACGATATCTACCGGGTCCATCTGTGTTTCAAAAGGCGCGGCTTTGTAGTCGATCACCTCACTGGCGCCCAGCATAGCCACAAAATCGAGATTAGCCTCGCTGGCGGTAGCTATCACGTAGGCCCCCGCGTTATAGGCCAGTTGCACAGCAAAATGGCCTACGCCCCCCGCCCCACCATGTACCAGGATACGCTGGCCTTTGACCAGTCGCCCTACATCAAACAAGGCCCCCCAGGCGGTTCTGGCGCCGGCCATAGTAGCGGCTTCCTCGAAAGAAACCGTAGGCGGCTTACGGAACAATACTTCCGTAGACACGGTGGCATAGGTGGTATAGGAGCCATCTACGGACCCATACACCTCATCGCCTATTTTCAGGCCGTATACGCCTTCTCCCACGGCGGTAACAATGCCGGCCCCTTCTACACCGGGGATATAGGGCAGCGGATGCTGCATAAAGCCTTCTCTTACTTTCCAGTCGATCGGATTCACCCCGCTGGCGACTACTTTTATCAACACCTCATCTTTGGCCAGAACAGGCACCGGGATTTCCTCCAGTAGCAACTGTTCCGGACCTCCATAGGTGTGTACGCGGATAGCGGGTATGTGGAGGTTCTTCATAGCTTTTTTTTGCTAAGATACACCTTGCAGTCTGCCCGAAGCGGAAACCACCGGTCATAAAATTGAAAAAACTTACCTTTGCCGTTCATAATTATAGCTGTATCATGACTTTTGGTGATTTAAATCTTAACACCCCTTTATTAAACGCATTGGATGAACTGGGCTTAAGCAAGCCTACTACTATACAACAACGCGCATTTTCCGTGATCATGTCCGGCAAGGATGTATGCGGTATTGCACAAACAGGTACAGGTAAAACTTTTGCTTACCTGCTGCCCACGCTCCGGATGTTCAAGTTTTCAAAGGAAAAGTACCCCACTGTGCTGATCCTGGTACCTACCCGCGAGCTGGTACAGCAGGTGGTAGAATCGGTAAGGAGACTAACTCCCTACATGACTGTATCTGTGCTGGGCGTATATGGTGGCGTGAACATGAACCCGCAGATGGAAGCCGTAAAAGATAAACTGGATATCCTGGTGGCCACACCCGGACGCCTATACGACATCATTCTCAGCGGCGCCCTTAAAGTTAAATCCATTAAACGCCTGATCATCGATGAGGTTGATGAAATGCTGAATCTGGGCTTCCGTACGCAGCTGACCAATATTATGGACCTGCTGCCACCAAAAAGACAAAACCTGATGTTTTCCGCCACCATTACGGAAGACGTGGAGAAAATGATTAACACACATTTCGATGATCCTGTCAGGATAGAAGCAGCACCTACTGGCACTCCCTTGGAAAACATTGACCAGATCGTCTATAAAGTTCCCAACTTTTATACCAAGGTAAACCTGCTGGAACTGTTGATCACTGATGATGCCAGCATGACCAAGACCCTCATTTTCGTGGGAACAAAACAGCTGGCAGACGACCTGTATGAACAACTGATCAAAGAATTTCCCGACAAGGTGGGTATCATTCACTCTAATAAAGAACAGAACCATCGTTTTAATACCGTGCGTAAGTTCCAGTCGGGCGAAACTCGCTTCCTGATTGCGACCGATATTGTAGCCCGTGGATTGGATATTGCCGAAGTAACGCATGTCATCAACTTCGATACGCCGGAAGTACCGGAAAATTATATCCATCGTATAGGCAGAACCGGTAGGGCTGACAAAAAAGGGATTGCTATTCTGCTTACCAAAGATGCAGAAAAGGAAAACCTGGAACGCATAGAAAACCTGATGAACTACACCATCCCGGAACAGGCGTTACCAGCCGATCTTACTATTTCCGATGTATTAACGGAAGATGAAAAGCCGAAGGTGTTCATGCGTAATACGCTGGTGAAAGCCCCCAAACGGGAAGACGTGGGGCCTGCCTTCCACCAGAAGCTGGCTAAAAATATGAAGACCAACAAAAAGGTATCACATAAAGAAAAGATGATGCTGAAATACGGCAAGCCGAAGAAGCGGACGCCAAAGAAGAAATAAGATATAACGAACGTTCCTATATTAAAAATCCACCGCGGTGTGCGGTGGATTTTTTTATGCTAAGCCTTTATCGTTTGAGGGCCGAAACGCCGGGCCTGTACCAGGTCGTATTCTTTCACATAATCCGGATGTTCCGTACCCATGATCCGGTCCCATACCCGGAAATATAATCCGTAATTGCCCTTGAACTTCTTATGATGCAGGTTGTGGTGCACAGAGGTATTCAGCACCTCAAACCACCAGGTATAGCGGAAGTTTTCCGGCATTAGCTCATATCCGAGGTGACCATATACATTGATGATAAAACCGGAAATGGTAAACAGCAGTACGGTCAATGGATGCATGGGCATTACGCTGACGATTAACACCAATATCCCCCCTTCTGCTACCGCTTCCAGTACATGAAAGCTATAGGACGTCCATGGAGAGGGGTTGGTACTTTCGTGGTGTACCAGGTGGGTGCGTTTAAACAATTGCTTGTGGTGCAGCAACCGGTGCATCCAATAAAAGTAGGTATCATGTAAAATGAGACTGGCTACCAGGCTCACGCCTATATACCATAGGGGGAAATCGTTGAGGTGGTCATAAACGAGCGTAAATTTCCTCACTGGCGTAAAGAGCAATATCACGGTGATGATGGTGAATACCAGGGTACTTTGCATGGAATACCAGATTTCACGCAGGAAATCCTTTTTTGTGGCCTGCTTCAACTGGATCTTAAACCGGTTGAACCTGGCAGGCATCAACAAATAGAATAAAGTAAAAGGAATACCCGCCAGTAAAAAGTACCGAAGGGCCGACATGCTGAAAACCCGAATGCCTGCTTCAATAATTGATTTCATCGCCTTGTATATTTATCACCAAAAATAGCGCAAGGCAGTGGCAGCAGTGGTTTACAAAGGTTAATTTCCGGCGATAACAAAAGTTAATTTCCTATTTTCCCTTCTCCAGCATACGCTTACGGATACGGCTCAACGAAACCGGCGTAATACCCAGCATAGAGGCAATGTACTTGTCGGGCACCCGGTTTACCACATCGAAGCGTTCGGCCAGCAGGTTGCGGTAACGTTCTTCCGGGGAGAGCGTTACAAACGCCTCCATCATGGCCAGCGATTCCGACAGCATGCGCAGCAGGAAGAAATTGCGCAACGGTTCAAACTGAGGATACACTTTCATCACCTCTTCCAGTACGTCGTAGTCAATTTCCAGCAGGGTAACGTCTTCCAGCGCCCGGTACACAAAACGGGAAGGCTTCCGGTGGATGATCGTATCATGGGAAGCGATGAACTGCTTTTCCCAGCGCAGGAACAACGTGGCCTCATCGCCATTTTGCTTCAGCGTATAGGCGCGCATAATCCCCTTTTCAATATAGGCCAGCCGCCGGTCCTTATCTCCCTCCCGGATATAAGTTTCGTTCGCATGCAGCTTTACCTGCCGGGTAACGGCAAATAAAGGTGAGGAATCCGCCGGCAATACCCCCGACAGCTCAAATAGTAATTGCTGTAAACTACTGATCGATGCACTCATATTATTCCGTGCCTGTAAGGCAAACCGCTAATGTAAGTTTTATTATTCATTCTGAGCCTGGGGATTACCCCAAAGGATTATGCAGCATTATCTGCATACGCAGCCTCGTGGATGCGTTATCGCATTTGCCCGATCCCGCCCGTAGACGCAACCGGCGCTGGAGTACGGTTTTTATGATCAGGCGCATTTTATCAAAACATTTGGTACTATTGTACAAATGGCACCTGGCAAATTCCAATTGAACGATTTCCTGTTGCAAAACGCCGGAGAGGGGGTATTAGATTCACCTGAATAACAAATCATTAACAAATCAGGGGCAAAAATAGAAATCCGTGTTATTGATTGCGCCGAATATACCATAAGGCATGTTAATGCATTGTTACCAAAGCAGTTGTCTTCTGGGGGAACCTACCGCCGTTGTTACCATTATCAACTAAATCCCATCATGAGTGCATCTATCAACGATAATGATGAATTGCTTGCACAACTGAAGACGGGCAGTCTTGAAGCTTTTCAGCACTTTTATACTACCTACCGGCATTGGCTGTACGTAGCGGCCTACTCTATCATAAAAAATGAGGCAGAAGCACAGGAGCTGGTACAGGACCTGTTTGTCGATTTCTGGCAGAAGGGGCTGGGGATGCGAATTGACCTGAATACTACCAGCTCATTGAGGAATTTTTTATTTGTCAGCATCCGGAACCGCTGCCTCAATAAAATTGCCAAAGACGCTACCCGGAAAAAGAGATTAAAGGATATTTTTATTTCAGATACTTACACGCTCCCGTCCAACGGTTTGGAGAACAATGAATTGCGGGAGCAGCTGGAATCAGCCATCAGCCGCCTGCCCGAACGCCAGTCCATGGCTTTCCGGCTTGCCTACCAGGAACATAAAACCCGCAAGGAAATAGCTGCGGAGATGGCCACCAGTGAAGAAACAGTGAAAAAACAAGTCGCCAATGCGCTGAAAACGTTACGGGCTTCTTTAAAAAAAATTCTCTTTTTTTAATACCCCGTGCCATTTAAAAATCGGTTAATAGTGTACATGAACAGCGCAGAAGAAATATACAGGTTAATGACAGAAAAGATTGCGGGGCTTATTTCCGCAACGGACGACCAATGGTTGGAGGATCTGATCGAATCAGATCCGGAAGTACGGGAAAAATGGATACAGCTTTCGGCCATCCAGGTGCCGCCTCCCCCCGATCCCTGGATAGAAATCATTGATTTCAAACCCAGGAGGTCTATTTATCGCAGGATACTGCCTTGGGCTGCTGCCGCAGCTGTATTGGCGCTGGTATCACTGACCGCGTGGAAATGGAACTTCCTGTTTCCCCCCAAACCCGCTCCTATCGCTAAAATCAATACAGACGTGCTGTTACAGGTAGCCGGGCAGCCTACTATCAACCTCAGCCAGTCATCCGGAGCCGTCACTATAGGCGGTCATTCCATTCCGAATAAAAACAACACGTTGTTCCTCAACGCAGTCGACCAGCTCCCGGAAGGAATGAACACGCTGATCGTTCCCCCGGGGAAAAGCTATGAGGTAGCGCTCCCCGATGGCTCGGTCGTGAACCTTAATGCCTCCACCCGTATGGATTTCAGCTTTGCCACGACAGTACCCGGACGGGAAATTACCCTCAACGGCGAGGCTTATCTCAAAATAGCGCGACAACCCAACCGGCCTTTCCTGGTACACCTGCCCAACAGCACAGTGGAAGTACTAGGTACCAGCTTTAATATCAACAGCTACGACAGCAGCATGGTAAAAGTATCGCTGGTAGACGGAAAGGTAAGAATGAAAGCCGGCAAGAAAACCGTGACGATGAAACCCGGTCAGCAAGCCATTTTCAACAAGCAGGCAGCCACACTTGATACGCAACCATTTAATGCCACCGTAGAATTGAGCTGGCAAAAAGGATTGTATTGTTTTTCAAACACGCACCTCGACGAAATTTGCCAGTCCGTTTTCCGCTGGTATGGCGTAAAAGCTGTGCTGGACAAGCCCGAACTGGCGTCGCGGACATTTACCGGCCTGCTGGACAAGAGTACCTCCATGAGCTTTTTCCTGGAAGGTATCAAAGCCACCACCGGCACCGATTACTATTTTACAGCAGACAGCACCCTACACTTTAAATAACCGAAAATCTCAAATCTATTAACCATTCCAAATGCAACAATCTGCGACCAAAGAACTAAGGATCGTCCGTGGCGATACCCGGTACACCACTTATGAACATATACCCAGCTATGTACATCCCTTGCTGGTTCCCAATGCTAAATGCTTTACAGATGTTGACGAAAACGGTATGGTGATCGACCAGCAGATCCTGGAATCGGAAGACTGGGCCATCTACTATCATTTTATTCACCTGGCAGAAGGGGTACACCTGGATACGGTACTTCCGTTCGACTATGCGCTGCCGGCCCATGTATCTGGGTTTACTGAAAATAATCCTGCCATGCCCATGCGTATGCGGCTCAGGAAAAAAGCAGTGAAAGCCTCGCCGGATGCTCCCGAAGTGCCGGCAGATGAGAAAGAATTTATCCTCAGTTTCCATGTTAATTTTAATCGCTACTCCCTCAAAAAAATGTCGGCGCTATTCCCGGCATTTAAAATTATTGATGCCATAGGCCTGGAAGAAACCCGAAAACCTTCGCATAACCGGCCATTCCAGCTAAACTTTGTCAGTTACCACGTGATGCAGCGGATTTGCAACTGCAAGTATATTGGAAAAGCATCTGATATTTTCCTGGAGCGGAATGCACTTGATTTTTATCTCACCTATCTGCATTTCCTTCAAAACAAGCCGCCCATTATGCTCGAAGAAAGCTATCAGCAGCAGTTGACGGAGATTGCCACTTTTGTACAGCAGCATCCGCTGGAAGCTGTCAGTAAAGAAGCGCTTTGCCAACGCTTTAAGGTAGTGCCCGAGTTCCTGGAAGCGCCATTTGAACAACAATTCCTGGTTACTGTAGAACAACTGATTGAACAGGAGAAAATGGCCTGCCTCTTTAAAATGATTGCGGAAACTGATTATTCACTGACGCATATCGCTGCTGTAAGCCAATATAGTAGCCGGGAAGAAATGACACAGGCATTTGGAAAATATTACCGCTGCGTCGTTGCCGACCTGCGGATGGCACAATAACGCTTTGTGTGGTCACCCGGCAGTGGCCCATGCTGCTGCTGAGTGCCGCTTATCTATTTCTCGATATCCGGCAACGCCTTCAATAGCTCTTGTATGAATAAGTGGGCCGCCTTTTTCCGGTACGTACCTTTCTGCCAGATGATATAGGCGCGACGCTGCAGTTCCCTGCCCTCAATAGGGATAGCCACCAGGTTTTTCCAGCCCAGCAAGGCCCGCTCATTCAACAAAGTGGCCCAATGTCCTTTTTCTACCAGCGACAGGATGGAATGTACGTCGTTCATTTCAATACGCACTGCCGGCTGGATATTATTCCTTTGCAATACCTCGTCCAGCGAATCCCGGGCGCTAAAACCGCGCGACGGGAAAATAAGGTCCATCCCGGTGAGCCGCCGCAGCGGTATCTTCTTCAGGGAGGCCAACTTATTCTTGCGCGAAACTGCCACCACCATCTTAGAGCGGAACAACTCCAGCATCTCCAGGTCGTTATTAAAAGTCTCCTGGTGAAAAGCCAGCACCAGATCCAGTTCTGATGCCCTTAACTTAGTCTCCAGTGATTGGGTAGTGCCATACTCCACATACATGCGGATACCCGGATATTGCACAGGGAAAGTAGCCAGGGCGGGCAACAGGAAAGAGGTAAAGGCATAGGTAACGCCTATACGTAAATCACCGCTCAACAGCTGCTGTAAATCCTGTATCGCCTGTTTACCCTTTTCTACTTCCAGCAGTATTTGCCGGGCATGCAGGAGGAATACGCCGCCTGCTTCCGTAAGACTAACATGCTTGCCTATACGATCAAATAGCGGCATACCCAGCTCATTTTCCAGTTGGCGGATTTGCTGCGACAAAGTCGACTGCGTGATGTACAGGGTAGCGGCGGCCTCCGTGAAATGGGATAGCTCCGCTGCTTTTACGAAATAACTCAGCTGCCTTAATTCCATGCATCAATCGGTTTTATCAATCAATATCATTAAAACAATCTATTTAACAAATATATCCAACTTCCCGAAATTTGCACCGAAATAAATGACTAACGATCTTAAACAGTGTGGAATAATGGATGCTTTTCGTGCTTTAAAATCCCGGAATTTCCGGCTCTTCTTCTACGGACAATCAATCTCCCTTATAGGTACCTGGATGCAAAAAACGGCGGTATGCTGGCTGGTATACCGGCTTACTAACTCGGCGGTATTGCTGGGAGTTGTAAGCTTTGTAAGCCTGATCCCTTCCCTTTTTTTATCGCCTTATGCGGGCAGTTACATCGACCGGCATAACCGCTACCGGGTACTGGTTATCACACAGGTGATTTCCATGTTGCAGGCAGGCGCCCTGGCAGGTATGATTTTACTCAAATATTATAATATCCCTGGTATCATTTTCCTGTCGCTCGTACAGGGCATTATCAATGCCTTTGATGTCACCTGCAGGCAATCGCTGATGGTGGAAATGGTGGAGCAGCGGGAAGATCTGCCCAACGCGATTGCGCTCAATTCCACCATGTCCAACTTTGCCCGCATTGCCGGCCCGGCGCTGGCGGGTATTATACTCAGCGCCTTCGGAGAAGACTTCTGTTTTCTCAGCAACTTCCTCAGCTATGTACCGGTATTGATTTCGTTGTGGATGATGAAAATCACCCTGCCGGTCATCGTAAAATCCGACCGGAGTATATGGGTCGAACTACGGGAAGGTTTCGATTATATTGCTGGCGATAAAGACTTATCCTCGTTGTTGCTGATGTTGTGTGCCAGCAGCCTGCTGGTCATTCCCTTCAATACCCTGATGCCGGTATTTGCCAAAGATATTTTTAATGGAGATGCAAAAACTTTCAGTTGGTTTGAGAGCGCTGCGGGACTGGGTTCCATCGCTTCCGCAATTTACATGGCCAAACTGAAACCCAATAAAGACCTTATAAAAATCCTGATCACTGCCAGTTTGATCTTTTCGCTGAGCGTGCTGCTGCTGGCCTTTTCCGGTTGGCTACCGCTGGCGCTCCTCTTCATGACGCTTTCGGGAGTGGGCATGATGGCACAAACAGCCAGTATCAATACTTACATACAAACCCACGCCATTCCTACTATGCGCGCCAGGGCGATCAGCTATTATATCATGGCCTTTCAGGGCATTATCCCGGTGGGAAGTTTACTAACAGGGTTATTATCTCACCTGATCGGACCCCGGTTGACCGTACTCATAGCGGGTTTAGCGGGAGCCGTAGCCACCGTGGTATTTGTTAACTACCGTAAAAAAATCAGCACCACCGTGTACCCCGTACAAGATGGTGCTGGTATAACAACGCCTTCCTTAAAACTTAAAGGATAAGCTGCCGGTAACGCTTCTGAGTTTCTGCGGATTTACAGTGGTATAACCAATCCAATAATGCTGATTCGCGAGATTGTCCATTTTCAATGCTACCCTGAAACGCGGCTGATCATAAAATACGCTGGCATTTAATACGGTGTATGCCGGCAGGATGAAAGTCCCCACCGTTCTATCATTCAGTACCTTATTATCACTGGCATAGTTGCCGCCAAAGCCCGCTCCCAGCCCTTTCGCAGCGCCGGCAGACAAGCGGTAACTGATCCAGAGATTGGCCACCGTGGGCGCTCCTGCAGTACCGGGACGAAGTCCTTCCACCTCCTTGGCGGCGGCTTCGTATTTCGCATCATTATAGGCAAATCCAGCTACGATATTTAGTCCCTGCAAAGGATTGGCAATGACTTCTGCCTCTATCCCCTTACTCACCTGGGTACCATCCTGCACGGAGAAATTAGGATTGGCCAAATCCGGACGCAATACATCTTTCACCTTGATATAGTAATAGCTGACCGTACTGTTGATCCGTCCATTCAACCATTGCAATTTCACGCCACCTTCCAGCTGGTTAGCCTGTTCCGGCTTAAAAGGCTTACCGTTGGCGGCATTGCCCACCTGGTTGGTAAAACCATTCTGATAATTACCGAACAGCGACAGCCGGTCTTTCAGCGGCTCATATACGATCCCGAATTTGGGAGAGAAAGAAGCCTGGTTATAACTTCCCTCATAAACGCCTTTTACCTCATTATAGCTGCCTTTATTATCAAAGTAGTCGATACGCAGGGCAGCCAATACCATCAGGTTATCGGTGATATTAAGCAGGTCTGACGCATACGCGCTATACGTATTGCTGATGGTGCGCACCGGGAAAGTAAACGACAACCCATGCCGGGCATACAAAGTATCCAGGTTGCGGCGGTTGAAGTTACCATAGGCCGGAATATCGCCATGGGAAGGAATCGTATCATATGTATTACCGCCAAAGAACTGGTTGGAATGATGATGGAAATAGTCCAATCCGCCTACAAAACGATTCCGTAGGCTACCGATGTGGAAGTCGCCATTGAAATTCTGCTGTATCTCCACAATAGCATCCCGGCTGTTGTCGGTAAACTGGTCATTGCGGGAGATATAATTACTCCCCGATGCTCCTGCTACCCCGGTAGCTGCAGCATCGGACAAGAGATAAAAATAAGGCGACGGGCCATCAGAAAAACTGTTGGTAGAGCTGATATTAGTACTCATGTTCCATTGCTCCGAAATTTTATATTTCATAAGTCCGAATATATTGGTGTTGCGGGCGGTCTGAAACAAGTTGCTGTTAGCGTAAGAACGTTTGTAATCGATCTTTAGCTGGTCGGCCCGATCGGTGCCCAACGCGGATACCGGCTGCATATACGGGAAGAAAAATACACCCAGGCCCGTATTTTGCCCGGTGGAAAATTCGGCATCAAATAAGAAAGATAAGCGGTCGTTGACGCGGTAAGACAGGCTGGGCGCCAACGCCAGGTTCCTGGAAAAGCCATAGTCCTGCCAGCTGCCTTCGTAGTTATAGGCGGCATTTAAGCGAAACAGCACATCTTTTTCTTTGTCCAACGGCGTATTGATATCAGCGCTGATGCGGTTAAAGCCGTAACTGCCCATGGAATAGGTAACATCGCCGCCAAAACGATCATACGGCTTTTTAGTGACGCGGTTAATCAATCCGCCGTAAGAGGTGAGTGCATTACCAAACAGCGTGGCAGATGGACCTTTTATCACCTCTACTTGTTCCAGGTTATAGGCATCGATCCGGGCGGTTACATTTCCCGCGAGACCGTTGCGCAGTTTACTTTGCACAATAAATCCACGGAGGTTATAATAAGCGCCACCATCGCCGCCCCTGCCGGTAGCATCCCACATGCGGGTAAGGCCGGGTGCATTTTTCAGGGCATCATCTACCGAAAAAACTACCTGCTGCTGCAACAGGTCTTTCGTAATGGTACTGTACACCTGTGGGTTTTCAATATTCTTCAGCGGCATTTTAGCCACATCTTCGCTGAAAGTACGCACCAGTTTATTGTGGTTGCCGGTAACCACCACTTCCCGGAGGGCCTTGCTGGACACGGCCAGCTGGATCCTGATATGGGTGGCCTTGCCGGCATTGACCACCACCGTTTCTTCAATGGGCTGATATCCCATGAGGGTAACGCTCAGATGATAATTACCGGGTTTGAGATGTTCGAATATAAAAGTGCCGTCTGCTTCCGACACAGCGGCCTCGTTAGTTTCTGTAATGCGAATAACTACATCTGTGGCGGATTTTCCATCTACGGTCACCACCTTTCCTTTAACGGATCCGCCATGTTCCTCTTCGGCAAGGAGGAATTTCGGAATGGAAAGGAGTACTACCCATATTATTAAGAAGCCGGTCTGCCTGATCATATATTGCTTTTTTTTCGCAAGATATAACCAGGCAGACCGGCGCCTTTATCGTATCGGGAAAATGATTTACGCGATAAGGAATTTGTCTATCGGATCGGTGCGCGTACCACGCCCTCCCTAGTGATCTTCACCGGTTTGATATACCCGTTGGCATCAAACTCCATCCGGTCGATACAGGTTTCCCGTGAGTTGGCTGCTTTTTCTGTGAGCGGACGGCGGTGGTATACAATGTACCAGCGATTTTCAGCAGGAATACTGATCACAGAGTGATGCCCTGCCCCGGTGGCAATAGCTGGGTCCTGCTCCAGTATTTTGTCAATGCGTTTGAAGGGGCCCCTCGGTGAATCGGCGATCGCATAGGCCACACAATAGTCCGGGCCACCCCAGCCGCCTTCCGACCACATGAAATAGTATTTACCGTCTTTCTTAAACATGGTTGGCCCTTCTACATATTTGTCCGGTGTAATTTCCCGGAAGGTAGTACCATCTTCAAAAGGAATAAAGCCCGTGAAATCATCTTTCAGCTGCGCAATATTACAGTGGCCCCAGCCGCCGTAGATGAGGTAATATTTACCATCGCTGTCGTGGAACACATACTGATCAATGGGCTGGGCTTTGTTGATGATCTTATCCACGAGGGGCTTCCCCAGGTAATCTTTATATGGGCCGGCGGGATGATCGGCCATTGCCACACCAATGCCGCCTATTTCGGCATTACTTTGGATATCATTGGCGCCGAAGAACAAATAGTAGCGTTGATTTTTCTGGATGATAGCCGGCGCCCACATCGCTCTTTTGGCCCATTTTACAGCAGCGGTATCCAATATCCGCGGGTGTTTGGTCCAGGTAACCAGGTCGGGCGAAGAGAAGGCATCAAAAAATACCTGCTTTTCATAAGCCGCGGAGTAGGTTGGATAAATCCAGTACTCCTTACCAAATACTACCCCTTCCGGGTCTGCGTACCAGCCGGGGAATACGGGGTTTCCGGATAATTTGTCCAGCTTCTTTTGCTGTGCTGTAGCCATGCCCGCGCTCCCTGCCAATAATAACAGTGCTATCATTCTTCTTTTCATGAATAACAATTAAAATGAATCGTTAAAAATAATAAAATCTCCAAAGCGTTTTTAAAGGTGATAAATTTCCGATATATTTTTGCATACTTTTATTCAACAGAAAGGCAATTGGCATGAAGCGTGGGAAAAAAATAATCAGGTTATTACTGATCAGCGCAGGTATTTTCCTGCTGGTGATCGCCATAGCAGGATGTATACTGTACAGTCAGCAGGAGCGGCTTACCCAGATGGCCGTCAGGGAATTGAACAAGCAGCTCCCCGGGGAGCTGGTGATTGCCAGCAGCAGCATCTCTCCTTTCAGCAACTTTCCTTATATCTCTATTGCCTTACACGATGTCCGTTTTTTCAGAGATAAAAAATGGATGGGACTCCTTTGTACCAGGTAGAACGGCTCTACGTAGGTTTTAGCCTGCCCGACGTACTACAGCAGCGGTATAATGCCCGCATCATTGTGCTGGCCAATGGGAAAGTACATGTTGCCCGTTACGCCAACGGCGCCGTAGACATTATTGACGCACATACGCTGAAAAGCGGCAGCAGTAGCATTGCTACAGATACTGCGACGGCCGCGCTGAACCTTGACCTGAAAAAGATCATCCTGAAAAATATCGACGTCACTTATCATGATGATGCCACTGGCTGGAAGGTGACCTCCCATATCGATAAAATCAAGACCGCCTTCTCCATGGACGCCAACCGCATCGCTATTAACATGGACAGTAAGCTGGTGGTGGATGTTACCGGGAAAACCGATACCAGCCTTTTCCGGCACAAGCAGCTTCTGTTTACGTTGAGTGGCGTTTATGATAAACAAAAGAAAACACTGACCCTTCCTCCGGGTAAGATCAGGCTGGAAGGCGCTTCCCTCGAGTTGGCGGGACTGTTGAGCGAGCACTTTGTGGATCTTAAAGTGAAAGGCGACAAGCCCGACATGAATCTCCTGCTGGCATTGGTGCCGCGGGATGTGACGGTGTTACTGGAGAAATACAAGCACGACGGCCGCATCTTTTTCGACGGTATTATCAAAGGGCCGGTGGGCAAAGGAATAGCCCCGCTGATTACCGTTAATTTTGGCTGTGAAGCCGTGTGGTTCCAGAATAAAAAGATAGACCGTAAAGTAGATCAGCTGGGCTTTAAAGGGTATTACACCAATGGTGCGGCACATAACCTTCAAACGTCAGAATTACATATCCTTAATTTCAATGCCCGCCCGGGTACTGGTATATTCAAGGGTAACTTTGTGATGAAGAACTTCACCGATCCGCAGATCATTATGCAGTTATATTCTGAACTGAACCTGCGATTTGTAGGGGAATTCCTGGGTATTAAAGACCTGGAACAGATCAGCGGGGAAATTAAGCTGAATATGAATTTCCGGGAAATGGTGGATATGCGTATTCCCGAAGAAAGCCTGGCAAAGCTGAAAGAAGGCGTACAAAGCGAGTTAACCGTAAAGCACCTGGAGTTCAGGATTCCCGGTTATCACCTGCCGGTACAAAATATGAATGTGCATGCGGTGATTCAACAGGGGCGGCTGCAGGTAGATTCCGTGACTTTTCGTATAGGCAGTTCCGATATACTGGCGCATGCTTCCGTGAGCGATGTGCCGGCCCTCTTCCACCAGCAAAACAAGCCGGTAGCCGTTACCTTTGGCGCATCCAGCAGGCGCTTGCAGCTGGGGGAACTGTGGAAAATGGATTCCACCCACCCGGTATTGGCTAAAGAAGTGGTAAAGGACTTCCATATAGGACTGGCTTTTGAAAGCTCGGTAAAAGAGTTGCTGCATCCCAATCCACTGCCTAAGGGAACCTTTAAAGTGGAGCAACTGCGGGCAGCATTTCAGCAGTACCCGCATGTGTTGCACGACTTCAACGCCGCGGTGGCGATCGGTGATACCAGTTTACGGGTATCTAATTTCAGCGGAAACATCGACAGCAGTAATTTTGCGCTGAAAGGACGACTCAATAACTATCTCCTCTGGTTCGATAAAATTAAAAAGGGAAATACTGAAATTGCATTTGACTTTAAATCGGACCGGCTGGCCGTGAATGACCTGATCAGCCAGCGGGGACGCCAGTTTATTCCCCGGGGGTATTGGTATGAGCAGGCGAACAATGTATGGCTGCGCTCTAAGATGAGCCTCAAATACGATACCGTGTTTAAGAAGGTGGATGCGCATATCGCCAATATTTCCGGCACTCTGCGGGAGCATCCTATTAATATAGAAAAAGTAAACGGGCGGATACGTTATGGCAACAACCGGTTTATTGTGATAGATACACTTACCGGCAAGGTGGGCCGTACCGACTTTGACCTGAACATGCGTTATGCTGTTGGGCCAGGTAAAAACAAACAAAAGCGCAGCAATTATTTTAGGTTTAAATCCAACCTGCTGGATGTGGATGAGCTGATGAACTACGATTTCAGCGAGCCTGCCGTAGCCTCCACGACGCCTGCGAAGCACACCACTGTAAAGGAAAACGACTCCCTCCATGCGGCCGGCTTTAACGTATTCAATATCCCCTTTTCCGAATTTGAAACGCAGGTAGACATCAAAAAAGTAAAGTATAAGCGGCTATGGATAAAGAACCTGCTGGCGAATGTACATATGCGGGAAGATAAAAAGATTAAGGTCGACACCATTGCCATGAACATTGCCGGCGGGCATGTAGCCATGCGGGGCATGTTTAACGCCAGCGATCCAAAGAAACTGTATTTCAAAAGCGGTATCTATCTAGAAAATGTAGATATCTCCAAATTGCTGATCAAGTTCGACAATTTTGGTCAGGACTTTGTGTTGAACAACAACCTGAAAGGTACGCTGAGCGGGCATATTAAGAGCAATGTACGCCTGCACCCGGATCTGACGCCGGTGCTGAGTGAAACCGAATCACAGATGAATATTGCCATTGTGAATGGCACCCTGCTGGATTTCGGTCCCATGCAGGCCATGGCCGGCTATTTCAAGGATAAGAACCTGCGCATGGTGCGGTTTGACACTCTACGCAACCAGCTCACGCTGAAAAACGGCGTATTGCAGATCCCCAATATGAATATCAATTCTTCCCTGGGATATATAGAGGTTTCCGGTAGTCAGTCGGTCAATATGCAGATGGACTATTACCTCCGCATCCCGATGAAGATGGTGACGCAGGTGGGCTTCCAGGCCCTGTTTGGCCGCAAGCGGGAAGAGGTGGATGTAGACCAGGTAGATGCAATTGAGGTACGCGATAAGGACAAGAAGGTCCGTTTTATGAGCCTGAATGTTTCCGGCACACCAGATAAATATAAGATAGCCTTGAAAAAGGCGAAACGCACTTCCTGAGCGTCTATCTTGGCCTCACCTATATGCGGCGCTTCCGTTGGAAGTGCCTTTTTTATGCATTCCATTTAATACCGTTTTATATTTTGAACACTGTTCAATATATTTGCACTATTATGAATAAAAAGGAAATACAGGAACAGCGGGTAAAAGGCTATTTTATTACCGCTACGAAAGACCTGTTGAAAAGCGAGGGGTTGAAAAGCGTGAGTGTTCGCAATATTGCAGACAGGGCGGGATATTCTTTTGCTACTTTGTACAATTATTTCAAAGATGTGAAAGACCTGGTGTTCCTCTGTGTTAAGGATTTCCGGGAAGAGTGCCGGGAGTATGTGGAGCGCCGCACGATGACCACTACACCGGGCAACAAACGGTTGAAAGCCATTATACTGGCCTATATGGAATACTTCATCCAATACCCCGGTATATTCGACTTGTTTTTTGCGGAGAAATTATCGGATATCAGTGGTAAGGGAGATACCAGCGCGTTGATTACCTCGCTGCTGGAAGAGTTATGCGCCACGGACTGGGATTACTGTGTAGACAGGCGTATGCTCACTTCCCGTGAGGCGGGATTGAAAAAGGCCGCCTTGTTATACGGCACTACCGGCCTGCTCACGCTTTATCTCAACAGGCGCCATCCCGGTAGCTATGACGCCTTTTTAAAACAAGCCACTCATTTCATAGACAGCCAGCTAAAAAGTTAACACCATGTCATCGAAGAAAGCACTGAAGCAGGTATACAAAGAAATGACCTTCCCGAAAGGCGTATACCAGTTGCGTAATAAGCACAACAATAAAGTATTTGTTGGCAGCAGTATGGACCTGGACAGGGCCTGGAACTCGCTGCGGATACAGTTAAAATCCGGGAATCACGCCAACGAAGCCTTACAGCGCGACTGGCTGACGTACGGCGAAGAAGGTTTCGTTTACGAGATCGTAGAAGTACTGAAAGAGTCTGTTGAGCCGGGGTCAGACCACCGCAAAGATGTTAAAGTCCTGGAGCAGTTGGTGATGCTGGAACTGGCGCCATACGGCGAAAAAGGTTATCATAAAAAATAGTATCTGACTTACGGGACATGTGTCCCGTAGACGCCGGCGAACCAAACAGGGAAAGCGCGTATCCCGGCAAACCGGGCGAATATAAGGCCATTGGCCGCGAATATGTATTGTATCTATCACGGATACCTCGCGGTGTGTAGCTTAGCGGCAGATTTTAACCATCTGTATGTATGAAACTGCTACGAAACATCATCTATATTGCTTTACTGCTGCTGGGGCTATTTGTGCTGGCACAAAAGGAAATCAAAGGACGTAGCAATATCAGGAAGCTGGGACGCCTTGCTAAGGGCGACAGCACTGTTACACTGTATACTGGCAATAACCTCGAGATTACCCACATCGACAGCCTGGACGTACGCACCACATTTCCCACGGGCGCTATCAGGGTTACCCGGGGACCGCACCGGATTGGCGTGAAATTCAGCAAAACCCGCTTCTATGTAATTGCCCGCAATGAAACCTACGCCAATTTCTCCTTCAACCTCAATTTCCCGGAGTATGGCAACTTTACCTTTGCAGGTTTTGAAAACAAACAAAATAACAAGATCTATTGCGAGCCACTGGCAGGTTTGCCCAAAGAAGCGGAAAAATTTTACAAGGACTCCATTATACCTGAGATCCTGGCCCAGTCAACACATGAGTAAAAATGAAAGAACAGCATTACTCCTTCCGCCTTTATCATTCTATGTTGCTGTTCTTTATTTTCACCGGGGTGATGTACACTTTGTACTGGTACCTGGTGCCCAATCTCAACTATGAGATACCGGAAATGGTATTCGTAGTGCTGTACCTGGGAGGGATCGGCTGGTATTGTTATGATTCTTTTTTCAAATCCAGCAGCGTTTGTTACCTGGACGTTTACCCCGAATGCATGACTACCCAAAACCTGCGGCGCCAGGCTACTACTTATTATTACCGCGATATCTCAGATATTGAATTACTGACGTATACCAGTCAGCAAGGCACCATATACCGGCTCACGTTATTAATGAAAGGTGGTGAAAAGCTTCCCCTGAAGCTGCACTTGTTCTCCGGGAAAACAATCCAGGCGCTGGCTACTTTGCTGACAGAAAAAATTTGATTTGCTTACTTACTACTAAGTAAGTATCTTTACGCGGCCAAAAGGCAAAAAATATGGCGGGCACAAAAGATAAAATCGTATCCATGGCCGACAGGCTGGTAAGAACCAAGGGATTCAATGCCTTCAGCTACAAAGACATTTCAGCACCGTTGGACATTAAAAACGCAGCGGTACACTATCACTTTCCGGCGAAAGCCGATTTAGGCATAGAGGTAGTAGCCCATGAAATTGCGCTATTCACCAGCAACACGGGCAAATGGGCCCACCTGCCCGAAGATGAGCAGCTGTCGCGGTTATTCGATATATTCCGGCGCTACAACAGTGAGGGTAACATCTGCCTGATGGGTTCACTGGCTACCGATTTTGAAACATTGGCGCCCGACATGCAGGCCAAGGTACAGGAGATGGGCAGCATCATTCTGCAATGGCTGACCAATTGCCTGGAGCAGGGTCGTAAAAACAAACGTCTTCACTTTAAAGGCGACGCCGATGCGCGCGCGCTGATGATCATATCTAATTTACAGTCTTCCCTGCTGCTGTCCCGCGTGATGGGCCCATCTGCCTTTCACCGGATCGCAGATCAACTGCTGGAAGATATTTGTCAAAAATAGCTAACTATGAAAAGAGTTGTCATAACAGGCATGGGCGCCGTGTCGCCAATAGGGAATGATGTTGCCACTTTCTGGAATAACCTGGTGAATGGGAAAAGTGGTGCTGCCACCATCACCCATTTTGATGCCAGCCGGTTCCGTACCCGGTTTGCCCATGAACTGACAGGATTTGATGCCAGCGCGTTGCTGGATAAGGCCGAACTCCGGAAAACCGATCCATTTACGCAATATGCACTGGTAGCTGCTGATCAGGCCATTCGCGACAGCGGACTGGATTTCAATAACATGGACCCTTTCGACACCGGGGTTATCTGGGGCTCGGGACAGGGCGGTATGCAGACATTCGAAGAGCAGGTGACCGAATATGTGTCCGGCGATTTTAACCCGCGCTTCAGTCCCTATTTCGTTCCCAAGCTGATTACGAATATGGCTTCAGGAATGATTTCTATTAAGCACCGGCTGATGGGCATCAACTATACCACTGTATCTGCCTGCTCCACGTCCAATACGGCCATCATGGATGCCTTAAATTACATCCGGCTGGGCAAGGCCAAAGTTATTGTAACAGGCGGTTCTGAAGCGCCCATCACGCCGGCCTCCGTAGGTGGATTTTGTGCGATGAAGGCCATGTCGGTCCGCAATGATGATCCGACTGCCGCTTCGAGGCCTTTTGATGTGGATCGCGACGGATTTGTGATGGGAGAAGGCGCCGGCGCGCTGATACTGGAAGAGTACGAACATGCGAAGGCCAGGGGCGCGCATATTTACGCAGAAGTGGCAGGGGCCGCAATGACAGCAGATGCCTATCACATGACCGCTACGCATCCCGAAGGACTGGGCGCTTTCCGTGCCATGCAGCAGGCCCTCGAAGATGCGGGGCTCGATAAATCTTCCGTTGATTACCTAAATGCCCATGCCACCTCAACTCCGGTGGGCGACCTGAGCGAAATAGCTGCTATTGGTAAATTATTTGGAGCAGCGCCTGCACACCTGCATATCAGCGCTACCAAATCCATGACGGGGCACTTATTGGGCGCAGCGGGCGCCATAGAAGCTATTGCCAGCGTGATGAGCATACAGCAGGGTATCATCCCTCCCACCATCAACACCCAACAACTGGATCCTGCTATTCCCGCAGGAACGCAGATAGTGCTGACCAACGCTATAGAAAAACCAGTGTCGGTAGCCATGAGCAATACCTTTGGATTCGGCGGCCACAATGGTATTGTCGTCTTCCGAAAAATATAATTAAAAACTTACCTATAATACCCGGGCGGTCGTTTTTGTGACGACCGCCCTTTATTTTTTATCAACTGCTTCGTTAAAATTAATTTTTAAAAAAGCGTAGGGGTATGTCCCGGTCATGCTGTCTTCCTCATGTAGTTTAAAAAAACATACTAAAAAAAAGACCATCATGATGGGTTACACATCAAAACACCTGCAACTGCGCAAGCAAAAAAAATCACTTTATTTATTAGTGGCCATATTCACCTTTGCTCCCGCTCAACGTCTCTTTGCCCAGCTGGGCGCGGCTTCCCTCAATGGACCCGGCATTGGATTCAGCGTAGATTATTTACCTGCATCGCGTTATATCCGCCCGGAAGACAGCGTAAAAACACATGCTACTTCTTCGCAGGTACGTTATAATTTTGGTGCTATCTTTTCACTCAGCAGTCGTGTTGACACCATTACCGGTAAGGTAAGAAACTGGTCCCTGGCGGCTTCAGGCAGCTACACCAAATTCACCAACAAGGATTATGAACACAACATCTTCCCGGAAGAGTTGCTGGGTGCCCAACTGGCACTGCAGCATTACCGCAATATTAACCGGCGCTGGTCGCTGGTGGCGCTGCTTTCAGCCGGCATTTACACCGATCTCGTGAAGGTTGATGAGAAAGATTTCTTTGTGAATGGAGGCGTTTTATTTGTGAAACAGGTGAATCGTCGCTTCTCCTATGGCATAGGGGCTATGCTGACCAATTCCTTTGGTACGCCAATGGTACTTCCTGCCTTCATGGTAAGATGGCAAACAGATAACAAGTATAGGATAGATATTAATTTCCCTGAAAAAATCAGTGTGTCCACCACGCTGAATAAATATACTGATCTCGGCCTTGCTTTCCGTATGCGTGGCGCCGCTTACGACGTAGAAAACCAGCAAAACAACAAAAGAATGATGGGACAAACAGAGGTGAGTATAGGCCTGGAAAATACCTGGCACCTGAACAAACATATCGATTTTGTGGCCTCTGCTGGCGCTACCCTCCTGAATGAAGTGTCTTTCCAGGAAAAAGATTTGTCGCATATGTTTGATAAACAGCATCCACATCGCCTGGCTACGAATTATTTTTTCAGCGGTGGTCTCCGGTGGAATTTCAAACCTGCACGTCGCTAACGGAAACGATTATATTAAAATATACTTTGTCTGCTTCGAGCTCCTATGGAGCCGGGCAGACAACGTTGTTATATCCACGGGGTTCGGTATCTTAGTGGCCAGCATATAATGATGGCCGTTATCATTTCTTTTGATCTGGACGACCTGCTGATACCCGGTATCAAACGATTCCCTGTAGAGCGCAATCACCTGCGGCACCGGCTTTTCAGCCGCAAAAAGAGATGATTGTCACTGGGGCGATACGATTTTGCAACGGTTGTCTGATCTCGCAGCGCAACAAACAAGCAAAGGAGCAAAGCAGTAAAAAATTACCACTTTGCTCCTTTGTTATTTTACATAAAAAACTTTACCTCACTTCATAAGGCGGCTGTGCGGGCGCGTTATAGCCTTTGGTCTGCAGGAGATTTTTTATTTCTGTAATGGCGCGTTCTATCTGCGGATCCACTCCTTTGGCCATATCCCCGAGGTTTTCATCTACCGGGATATCTGGATCTACGCCGTGGCCTTCGCGAAACCAGGTTCCATCCGGGTTAAACATGCGAAAATTGGGTATGGTTATCACACCTCCATCTATCAGCGGTGGTGTATTACTAATGCCTATTAATCCGCCCCAGGTGCGTGTACCAATAATAGGCCCCAGTCCTGCTTTACGGAAGTAGTCGGGGAATGCATCTCCCCCAGAGCCACTCCAGCCGTTGATGAGCATTACCTTGGGGCCAAAGTTGGCATACATAGGCCATGGCTGCGGTGTACCGCTGCGGGTGGCCCAGTAAGCGAGAGGTTTGCGGTTGAGCATTTCTATAAAGCGATCGGGGATTTGTCCGCCATTATTGAAGCGTTCATCGATAATGAGCGCGCCTTTATCCCATTGCGCGTTGAACTGACGGATCAACTCATCCTGCCCATCCCAGCCAGTGCTGGGCACATAGATATATCCTACCTGGTTGTTGGTGGCATCCGCAATCCGTTTACGGTTACTTTCTATCCAGGCCAGGTGACGCAGACGGTATTCCCTGCCCATAGTGGTAACGATAGCTGTTTTAGCACCTTCCATAGCAGGCCTGCTGTTGTAGGTGAGTTCCACCGCCTTCCCAGCCAGGGCCTGGAACCCGGCATAGGGTTCCTGTGCGGTGGTGAGCGGCACGCCATTCACCGCCAGTATATAATCTCCTTCATGGATGTTTACGCCGGGTTCATCCAGCGGGTTGCGCACTTCTCCATTCCACGGAGCGCCGCGGATAATTCTTTTTATTTTATAATACTGACCATCGGCTTGCCAGTCGACGCCCAGGTAACCCACATTTTCTGTTTTGGCATTTTCTACGTCGCCTGCCATATTGTAGGTATGCGAGGAACTTATTTCGCCGAGCACTTCGCGGATCACGAAGCTGACTTCATCGCGGGTGCGGGCGCCTTCCAACAGGCGCAGGTATTTATCTTTTACGCCATTCCAGTCTACTCCGTGCATATGCGGATCGTAAAAGAAATCCCGTTCCATGCGCCAGGTATCCATAAACAGTTGCTTCCATTCTTCCATGGGTTGTACAGTCATGGTCATTTCGCCAACACGCATAGCCGTATCTATTTTCTGATTTTCAGCTACATCGATTACGCCATAGGGACCGTTGTTGACCAGTATTTTATTACCATCGGCGGAAAGCTCGTACTGACCCGGATTTTTGATAATGGTTTTTACCTGGCGGGTAGCGATATCATAGTATTGCAATGTGCTTTCGCCGTTTCCTTCATCTTCGTCGGGCATGCCAGTGGTGAGAAACAGGATTTTCCCTTTGGCGGCCCCCAGGCGGGAATAGTTGCCTCCGGGCACCGGCAGCAATATCATCCTGGCCTCCATGTTGTCGAGATCAATTGTGGTGGCCGCTGGTTTTCCGGCACCAGGCTTTTCTTTCTTGTCGTCCCCTTTCTTGTCCTTCTCTTTCTTGTGCTTGTCTTTATCCTTTGCGGGTGCGGAGGATTCCTTTTTATCTTCTTTCATGTCTACTGCATCATTGCGGGTAGCCAGCAAAGACGGGGTTTCTTTTTTCAGCCCTATCACCCCAATGAGGGTGCTGTTAGCATAAATAAAAGTATTATCTATACTACTGTAGGTAGGCTTGAAAGACTGGTTGGTGAACAGGTACAGGTATTTTCCGCTTTCATCAAATATGGGGCGGTTGCAGTCATAAAAGCCGCTGGTTACCTGGTGGCGTTGGTTATCTTTGGTATCGAAGAGAAAAACGGCTTCATGCCCGTTTTCCAGGTCGCGGCTATATGTTAACCAGCGGCTGTCGGGCGTCCAGCTGAAGCGGAATGTTTCAAATACATCGGGGGAATAATGCAGGGCTTTGTCTACCTCGGTGGTTTTGCCCGTAGTAACATCAAGTACAAATATTTTCATCATCTGGTCGATGAAGGCAATCTGTTTTCCATTGGGCGACCAATAAGGACGGAAGCGGAAGCCGGGGCCGTAATGGGTGACCTGACGCGCTTCGTTTTCCTTGCCGGCAGGCGCCAGCCAGAGTTCATATTCCCCGGATTTATCGCTCCACCAGGCGATATTTTTGCCATCAGGCGACCATACGGGGTAACGCTCTGCTACACCGCTGGTGCGGGAAAGGTCTTTGATATACCCACTGTTGGCGGGCACTGAAAATATATCGCCCCGGGCGCTGATCAGGGCGCGCTGTCCGTCGGGGCTGATGGATGAAGATTGTATAAGGCCGCCAGGATGTACCGTACGCGGCTTCAGGCTTGCCAGGTCGGTACTGATGTTGATTTTTACTTCCGTGGTTTGTTCATTACCGAGCGACAGGAGGTATAATTTCCCATTGGCCTCATACACAATGTCAGCTGGCCCTATAGAGGGAAAATGTACGTCGTAGTCCTTATAGTGAGTTACCTGTATACTGGCTTTCGTGTTGGCATCGTAGCGCCATAGGTTCATCCGTTTCTCGTCGCCCCGGTCCGAAAGGAAATAGATATAATTTTTATACCACATGGGGAACTCGTCGCTGGTTTCACTTTTGTTGGAAATGTTTTCGGACTGTTGTTTATTAAAATCGAAAATATGGATATCTGCTTTCATGCCGCCCCGGTATCTTTTCCAGTTGGAGAAGCTTTGGGTACGGGTGGTTACTGCGATGCGGTTACCGTCGGGCGACCAGGAGCCGAACTCGGCGTAGGCCAGCGGCAGTTTCACCGGGGCACCGCCGGTTTCGGGGATGGTATAGAACTGGTTAAAGCGTTCCTTGGTACTTTCCCTGCCGGACGCAAAGAGTACCTGTTTGCCGTCCTGCGTCCAGTCGACCACCCGGTCGGCGCCGCCGTATTGGGTAAGCCGCAACGGTATCCCACCGGCCACGGGCAATACATACACGTCGGTGTTGCCGTCGTAATTAGCGCTGTAAGCCAGTTTGCTGCCATCGGGCGAAAATTTGGGGAAGGTCTCCACGCCGGGCGGGGAAATCAGTTTGATAGCAGTGCCGCCGGTTTTGGGGACAATCCAGATATCATTTGCATAGGAAAATGCGATCTGGGAACTGGACACATCGGGATAGCGGAATAGGCCGGCATCTACCTGTGCCATGGTCTGTTTTCCCGCCATAGCGGCCAGAAAGATCAGGGCTGTTGTTTTCATCATAAGCATTTTAGATTGGTGACACCGGCAGCCGTTGGTAGTGGTTCCGGTGTTGCAGGATTAAAACCTGTTTACTAATCTATGTAAATCCGGTAAAACAACCCGTTAAAATCCCATATTTGGTATCACCGGTGATTTGGCAGGATAATGCATTCTATGCAGGGGACACAGGGTAACTCAACAGCGCAGGATTATACTGGATATTTCTACCAGCATAGCTAAAAAAACCCGATCTTTATGCCGTACCAAAAATTTATATGTAACATATGGCCAAATCTCAGGAAACAGGTGGCAAAAAAGAATTAGAAAAGAGAAAGAAGCAACAGCGCCAGGAAAAGGCAGAGAGAAAGGAAGAGCGGAAAGCTAACAGCGGAAAAGGAAAGGGCCTGGAAGACATGATGGCTTATCTCGATGAAAACGGGAATTTGACTTCTACCCCTCCTGATCCGAACAAGAAAGTGGAAATTAAACTGGAGGACATCCAGATAGGCGCCCCCAAGCAGCAGCCTTCCGACCCCGTTAATACCGAACGTAGCGGAGTGGTAAAATTCTTCAACGAGTCCAAAGGTTATGGATTCATTATTGACCAGGAAACACAGGATAGTGTATTCGTACACATTAACCAGTTGGCCGGGCCGATTAAAGAAAGAGACCGCGTGTCCTTTGAAGTGGAAAGAGGCCCTAAAGGGCTGAATGCGGTGAATGTAAAAAAGAAGTAGGCCGTTAACCATCGGCAACCTGTCACTATTTTCCACGCATCGTTCCTCCTCAAGGACGGGGAACCAGCGCTATTACTATCCCTAAAGTCAACGAAGCGTGTCTAACCCGTTAAAACGATTGTTACAACGCCCGGTGATCTGGCTTTCCACCAGGTTTTCATCCAGTCCTGACCGGCAACAGGTATTCAGTTCCCTGTCGGCACTACACGAAGCTATTCTCGCAGGCCGGCGCCAAAAGGGACTGGTGCTGCCTTTTGATATGGAGCAATCGCGTTTTATCATTTTCTCCGATCAGCATAAAGGCGGAAAAGATGGCGCTGATGACTTCATGAGCGCAGAGTCCAGCTACCTGGCTGCCTTGCAGCATTACGGGGCGCAACAATTCACATTTATTAACTTGGGCGACTGCGAAGAACTGTGGGAATGTACGCCCACGAAGGTATTGGCCGCCAACCAGGTTACACTTACGGCAGAAGCCCGTTTTTTACAGGAAAAAAAGTATTTCCGGATTTTTGGTAATCACGACCTGGAGTGGCGGTATGCCGTTCCCCGGCAGCAGTTCCTGAAACCCATATTCGGCAGGAAACTGAAGGTATACGAGGGCCTTATCCTTCAAACCAGCTACCGGGAACAAACCTATCGTATTTTCCTCACACATGGCCACCAGGGCGATTTGCGGAGCGACGGCAATGCTTTCAGCAAATGGTTTGTTGCCGCTATCTGGACCCCGGTGCAGCGGTATTTTAATGTTCGTATGGACACCCTTTCCGATAGCTACGATCTGGCCGACCGGCACAATAGCCTGATGTATGAGTGGAGCAAAAACTACCAAAAAACGCTCCTGGTTTCAGGGCATACACATAAACCGGTGTTTGCCTCATTGGATCATATAGACCGGCTGACAAAGCAATTGGAAAAAGCCCAAAGCCAGGGAGACACCGCGGCCGTACACGTTTTACAACAGGCATTACAGGCCCGGAGGGCCGAATATGCAGGTAAACAAGTTGTGAAAACTATGGCGCATCCCTCCTACTTCAATACCGGCTGCTGCTGCTTTAGTGATGGCGACATTACCGGCATTGAAATAGCAGATGGATTTATCCGCCTGGTGAAATGGAAAAATGATATCCGCACGGTCCTGGAAGAATCACCCCTCTACTACCTCTTTGACCAGATGAACTGATTCTTTATTTTCCTCCACCCAGGCGCGTTTCACCACCCTGGCGGTTTTATGTTCGCCGGTATGGCTCCAGCCCGGAGGCATCACGATATACAGCAACTTGTTTTTAATCCCCGGCGCTTTTACCATGTCTTTCCATAAGCCATATAGCTCCCCAAAGTAAACATCCAGGAAATTATTGGGATTCACATCGCGTGATATCCCGTATTCAATCTTCATCTCCCGCTTTTCATGCTGAAAAGTACCAAACACCTTATCCCATATATTGAGTAGGTTGCAGAAGTTGGTATCCATGTACAGCGGGTTTTTAGCATGATGTACCCGGTGGTGGGAAGGCGTGAGAATAATATTGTTCAGGAAGCCCAGGCGGCCATCTTTGATCAGGTTTTCTCCCACATGGATAAATGCGCCCCAGGTGCCGTCGATAAACATGATGATAAACAACAGCGGCGGGTTTACGCCCATCAGTATGCAGATACTCGTGCGAACCACATCTGCATAAGGCGCCTCCAGGAAAAAGTGCGCATAAGTCACCGATAAGTTCATGGTTTCCGGCGCATGGTGAGTAGAGTGCAAACACCAGAACAGGCGCACTTTATGGCCAAAGTAATGATAAATAAAATGAGAGAATTCCCATATCACGTAGCCATAAATAAACCAATACCATTTGAGGGAAGTGCCGAAGAGCGCATATTTCTCCAGTACGCCAATGCAGAACGCCACAGCCGCAATAGAAATAAAGCGGGAGATAAAGCGGTTGGCTACAAAAATAAAGAAGGGCATTTTGTAGTCCTCTATTTTGAAGCGCTTATAAAATATTGCCCTGCCTATTTCCAGCAGCAACAAAAAAGGTATGAGCGGAGAAATCACGGAAAAGATCCCGTTGAGCGTCAATAACACCTTATAATCGCCGGTTTTACAAATCTCTATCAACCTGGATATCCCTAAGAAGCCGATAATTTCGTGGAATAATGTCTGAAAAAAAATCATAACGCACACATTTAAATCAATGGAATAGCCCCAACTTGTCTGAACAATCAACAATTTGTCCATACAAAGTATAAAATTCTTTACAAAAATTCAAACATTCTGGGGCCAGTGGTAAATGCGTACCTTCATGTAATATTTTATTTTATGGAAGCGGCTGACAAACTGAAACGCATTGTAGAAGCGAGAATGAAACTAAAATCCCGCTTTGAAGAGAAGATGCGGCTAACCCCATCGGTGGCAGACAACCGGCCTCAGGGCAGCGGTAAACTCAACCGGCATGGTATGCCGGAATTACCGGTAGGCCAAACCATTACCCATAAATGGCCGGTGTTGGACCTGGGTATTGAACCGGAGATATCGTTAACGGCGTGGCGACTAATATTGGACGGCGCCGTGGAGCATCCTACGACGCTTACCTGGGACGACTTCCTGGCCCTGCCTCAAACGGAGGATATATCAGATTTTCACTGTGTTACCAGCTGGTCGAAACTCGGTATGCACTGGAAAGGCGTACGCCTGCTCGACCTGGCAGCCCTGGTGCAACCAGTGGAAAACGCTACACATATTTTGTGTTATGGGTATGACGACTATACCACCAACGTGTCCCTGGAGGAAGCATTAAAACCGGACGTGCTGTTGGCACATACTGTAGAAAATGCCCCGCTGCCCAGGGAACACGGCGGCCCGGTGCGAATGATTACCCCCGAATTATATGCATGGAAAGGCACAAAATGGATCCACCGCATTGAATTTTTAACCGCCAACACCCTGGGATTCTGGGAAGAGCGGGGTTATTCCAACACCGCCTATCCCTGGAGGAATGATCGTTACAGCTAACCTTCTTTTACCGCAGTAACAAAATAATCCAGGCAATGCTGATCCAGGTCCTGGAGGTAAAAATCGTTGTGACGAATATTCACCGTTACATCTTCTATTTTTCTCAACAGGAAATAGCGGTTGATGTTATTTAATAACGTGTAGGGGCCTTTCAGCAAAAAGGCTGGCAGCCTGTATTGCAGCCGGAAAATATCGAACCGGGTCAGGGCATCGAAGTGTCGTTTATTTTCTCTGTAATAACTCATCACTGTATTATTGCCATAAATACCTGCTACCGTGGCCTGCGGGAAGTGCACCCCCACCAGCGCCTGCATGGCGGATGGCAGGTATTCCCGCACATGAAACGGGTTGCGGCTCAGCGACATGTATTTATTCGGCGTGGTCAGCAACAGGCGGCCACCGGGTTTCAATACACGTTTTATTTCCCGCAATAATGCATGATCATCGCGGATATGTTCTATTACCTGGAAACAGATCACTGTATCATAGCTGTTGTCAGCAATGCCCATCAGGTATGGCAGATGGCAGGTTTGAAAAGAAGCATTGGCGGGAAGTGCGGCGGGTGGTTTCTTTTTATCGACTGCCCGGTAATGGGCCGTGTGACTTGCCAGCAAATCCAGGCTGTATCCCTCCCCACAGCCGAGTTCCAATACCTGCTTGTGTAGCAGGTACTCCATCGGAATAACCTGGTAGGCAAATACATGCCGCTGAAAAACGTAGTTATTTACAAAAGAAGTGTTGTTGATCCGTTCGGCCGTTTTCAATAATGCTATCATAGTAATGCTTCTTTAAATGAATAATCGGTATCCTGACTATCGTCAGGTTACCTGGCATTACTTACTACACAGGGCTAACGAAAAACCCTTACTTCCGTTTTGGTAAATTCATGTTATAAAATATGCCCAGCTGAAAGCCTATCCAGGTCTTCACATTTCCGTTGCTGCCATAGTTATCGCTGAGCGTATAGGGTGGTTTGGGCAACGAAAAATAGGTGCTCATCGCTTCCATAGCCGATTTATCCAGCGCCTGGAATTGGCCATTGAAATCATAATAGCGCGTGAGCATACGATTAAAGGATAATCCCCCCTGCAGGCTAAAATGATTGCCCAATTTTTTTTCAGCTATCAGTGCCAGTTTCAAGTGTTGCACTTTCATGGTGGAGACTAACGTCATGGTGTCCCAGGATTGTTTGAGCTGGCCGGTAGTACCTTGCAGGTGTAATCGCCAATCATCCGGCAGGCGTACGGAGGTACCTGCACCCCAGCGCAGGCTGGAATTGCTAAAGTTGCTGCTCCAGGAGCCGATGCCATACAGGAAAGGAAATCCCAATTGCAAGGTGGGGTTTACATAATTCATTTCATCTGCCGATACGCCGGCGTTGAGCAGGAAGGCAAAGGGGCGTCGTTCGCTACTTCCATTCCCTTTCATTGAAGCCGGGCGCTGATAGTGGCTGGCAAAAATTTCCTGCAACCATGATTGTAGCGCGCTGGTTTTACCGGTAGCAGTTGTCCTGGCTTTATCGGTTATTGGTGGTTTTGTTTTGTCGGTAGCGGTATCTTTTCCAGATACCGTAACGGGAATATACTGAGAGGAGTCCGTCTCTTTCTTCCAATGCCCTCCCGGATGCCAGGACCATCCGCCTGTTACGGTCAGTTGCCTGGCACTATCTGCTGGCGTATGTAGACGGCCAAGGGTGGAATCTTTTTTTGAAAGCGCCCATGCGGTATCTGTCATGAAAAAATTTATGGCCGTATCAAAGTTGGTAGGTATAGCAAGAGAAGGATATCGTGGAGGCAGCGTATGTAACTGTTGACGCCATGGGGTAATAAGAGGGGCTGGTGCTTTCACCTTAGCGGTTATTTTCGTTGCTGGATGTGCCAGCACAGGTTTAGCACCAGGAGGTGGATTATCGATGAAAATAATGTGTTCGCCCAAAATCGTATAGTATATACCGGTATATTGCCTGATTTCCGCCAGTAGCTTTGCCATAGACCTGGCGCCGCTACCCAGGCGGACAATACGGCCCGGCGGAAATTTGCGCGTGTTGAGAGAAAAGCGTGCACCTGTCTGCCGGCTGACTATACCCAACAGCGAATCAAACCGGAGGGCCGTTCCCGGAAGCATCACCTGCTCTTGCAGGTTTACTTTTCTTTGTGCGTTGACGGGGCTGGCGGCTGCCAGGGCGATTAACACAACTATGATGCAGCGGCCAATATTATTCATTACATCCCTTACCACTGATATACACCGTATCTTTTTCGATCCTGCATTGAACATTCAACGTAATTGAGATAACATCAAAAATAAATTCCTTCGTTTTATTATCGAAAGAACTGCTCATGGTACAGGCTTCCAGTTTTTTATTTTTAAATACCACACGTATACCATAGGCTTTTTCCAGCTGTGTGACAATATCTTTCAGGCTGGCATTGGTAAAGGTAAAAGATTGCAGCGGCGCTCCCACAGCCGGGATGGAATCGGTGACGAAGCGGTGAAAAGCTTTATCGTAGCTGCCTGTTTGTCCTGCTTTCACAACAATACCATCTTCGTTCCTGTACATTTTTACCGCACCCGTATTTACCTTTACCCTGATGAACTGACTGTCTTCCCACACCCGGAATACCGTACCCAATACCTGCACCTGGATATCTCCCACACGCACCCTAAACGGTTTAGCGGGGTTGGAAGTTACATCGAAGGTGGCATTACCTGTCAGTTGTACTTCCCGGGTGGCGCCGGAGAAACCGCGGGCGTAAGCAATCGTGCTGCCTGGCTGGATAGCAGCCAGTGAATGATCCGGTAATGTATCCTGTAGCTGGGTATCCTGTGCTGTTCGGGTGATTAGTGCCAGTAACGGTTGCCCGGTGTTTTTCTTTTGCCAGCCCACATACAGGCCGGTGGCGCCCAACAGCAACAGTACAGCAGCGGCAATACTCCAGCGGATCGCTTTTATCCCGCCGGAGGATTTTACCGGCGCCTGTGCGCGGATAGCAGTTAAAGTGATTTGCGGATCAGGAAGCTGCCAGGAAGGGCCGGCGTTGGCGCCCTCCCATACTTTCATAGCCTGTTCAAACAGGCGCCGGTTCCCATCATCTGCCTTCACCCAATTATCCACAGCCATGGCTTCTTCCGGAGATGCTTCTCCGGAAAGGTACTTAGCCAGTACTTCCTCATCTACTTGTATGTGACCGGGACTATTCATCGTTAATAGTGTTAGCTATACCGGGAAAAAATGATTACCAGGATAATAATTAAATCTCCCAATTTTTCCCGTAAAATTTTCAATGCTTTGCCCATTTGAGCTTCTACCGTTTTTACCGACAGGTTCATTTCGGCTGCGATGGTAGCATATTTTTTTCCTTCAAAGCGGCTTTTAGTAAAGATTAGCTGGCATTGCGGAGGCAGCGCAGCTATCTCTCCCATGATACGCTGACTGATTTCTTTGCTGACCAGCTGATTGCTGTCATCACCGGTTACGTTGCTTTCCGCAGCATAGCGGTCTTTCACTTTATCGTGCCGTTTTACATTCAGGCAATAATTGTATACGGCTGTATAGAGATACGATTTTACAGATTGCTCTTTGTCGATCGTACTCCTTTTCTCCCATAGTTTCAGGAACACCGCCTGTACTGCGTCTTTTGCCTGCTCGTTGTCTTTCAGGATCGTAAAGGCATAGCGGTGCAGGCTTTCATAGTAGGTATGAAAGTAGTGTTCTACAAGTGAAACCAGTTTGTCATGACTTTGCTCCATTTCCAGTGGCAGATGCAACGCTCTTTGCTGTTATACCTTTAATACACCTTACCTGAAAAATCCCCCTATGCCAATGAAAAATAATTTTGAGATTATTTTTTAATAAATGCTACCAATGCGGGCATTAACTCCGGCACCAAAGGTAAGGGCGCATTTTTATCAGGTCCAATATTATTACTGTTTTTCAGGGTATGCGTCATGCCTGGCACCATCAGCAAAGTGGCTGTGGGCTTGCAGCGGTGCAGGATATCCAGTTGCGCTGGAGGCACCTGCACATCGGCTGAACCGCCTACCAGCAGTATGGGTGTTTTTACAGCGGCCAGTAAAGTACAGGGCACATACTTAAAGGTGCTTTTCCAGAAATTATACAGGGAGGGGGCAAAGAGCATCCCCAGGTCGCGGGGTATCGTGGTAGGATTATTGCCTTTACTCAGTGTGGCTAAGATATTATCCAGCTCCTGATTCAGCGAATCGTTCAGGCGGGATTTTAATTGCATAGCCAGCAGTTTGCTCATGGGTTCTCCCGGGGGACAGAGTAGTATGAGCCGGTGCAGCTTTCTTTCCCCAGCCACCTTGCTACCTATGAGGCAACCTTCACTATGGCCCATCACAGTAACGCCGGTAAACCGCTTGTCTTGCTGCAGATGGTCCACCCAGGCAAGGGCGTCGGTAGTAAATTCGTTGAGCGTCGTTTGATCTATCGGGATAGAAAATCCCTGGCTCTCTCCTACTCTGCGCTTGTCGTAACGCAGAGAGGCAATACCGCTGGCGGCAAGGCCTGCTGCCAGTTGCTGGTAGGAAGCGCTGTTGGGCAACGGCAGCATCACATTATTCCCATTGCGGTCGGTGGGACCAGATCCGGCGATAATCAACACTACAGGTGCGGCTGTTTTTCCCGGAGGCAGCGTCAGTGTCCCATGGAGCATACCACCGTCTTTCGTGGTGATGGAATCGGCGCTTTCATTGGATTGTAATACCGGCGCGTTAGTCCGGGCTTCTTCTATAAAAAATCCCGCTATCTTATGCTGTTGGCTCAATGCCACTTTAAAGGTGATATATCCACGGGCAAAGGTATTGGCAGCGAGTATCACGTGCATACGGTCGGCCGGAATTGTTTGCTGGTTGGTGAATGCCACCCACTTTCCGTATGCCAGTTCCAGCTGTTGCCAGGTACTGTTGAGCAAGGCGGCGGTCAGCTTGTCCTTCACCGCTGGATCCACTGCCTCCCGGGCCGCCTCCCAGTTACCTTTGCCGAGTTGTTCAAAGAAGAAGCTGACAACGCTGTCTTTTTGCTGTTGGTCATGCAACGGCGCGGAAACTGAAAGATGTAATGGAGCGGTAGCATGTATATAAGATACTGTTGCCATTTGGCTGCAGCCTACTATCAATAAGGTTAATAAACGTTTCATAGTATTAAGCTTGATGAATTAATTTTCTATAGAGGACAAACGAATATATGATGGGTATCAGCGTGATAATGACCAGGACAGTCAACATGATGTAGCGCGACTGATAACCGGTGGACACTAAAGTAGCGATAAAACCCAGGGTGCCAAACACGAAAAACAGGATGCCTCCTAACCGGTGTGTTTTCCGCCATACCATATCGTTCCTGAGCGTCCAGGGCGTGCGGATGCCCAGGTAGCGGTTGGGACGCACGTTGTACAGCAGGTTGCCGGTAATGGCGAGAAACACCAGGACAAACTGTGCGATCATTCGTTCCGGGTTGACATGGATACCGGCCAGCAGTATACAAAGGGGACCAATAGACGTTATCACATGGGTGCTGGCCCAGATAACCACATAGGATTTACGCGCCAGCGGTTTTTCATCGGCATATTTATACATGATGGCGTATACCCGGTAAATAAAGATATTCAATAGCACCAGCAACCCGGCGCCGCCGATGTAAGCCAGTATGGAAGAGCCTCCGGCAGATAATTTACCAGCGCCTACGAGCATTTCATAAATCGGGATACCTGTGAACAGCAGCACCAGTGCTACTTTCATGATATATAAAGTAGGACCGATGGCTTTAATTTGCCGGTCGGCGCCGGGCTTTCGCGGGTTTATAAACCTAGGGATGCTCATCGCCGCATATACAATGAGACTGGCGATCAACATGGCGCATACGCTTCCCTGCGGCGACATGTAGGCATTGGCGATCCACTTCCCATCTGCGCCAATCGTGTAGTGCGATGGCAATGTAGGTGGCAGTTGGCTCCGCAGGCATAGGTATACCACGAAAGGCGCGCCCATGACGACCAGCAGCGGGATTTCCTGCAACCATTTATTTTCCTTCATAGCGGGGTGTTATTTTCTTTTTGAGAGGTAAGGTATCGGCGGTAAACTGCAGCATCCACTTTAATAACTCGTCCATCACCGTGGTGTTAAGGGAGTAAAACACAAACTGTCCCTTTTTCACGCTGGTCAGTAATTCCGCCTGTTTTAGCAAATCCAGGTGATGCGAGATGGTCGGTTTGGAAAAATTAAAGTGGTCGGCAATCTGTCCCGCCGTCATGTCTTCCTGCTTCAGCAGCTCCAAGATATCCCGGCGGGTTTTATCATTGAGCGCTTTGAAAACGTTGTTCATTAGATATATATTTAGACAACTATCTAAATATAAAAGTAGGTAAAAGAGAGTAATCCACAAAATATTTCGGGACAGGATAAGAAAGTGGGCCCGTGCAGGCCGTAACAAAGACAGCGTCGCTGTTGCCGGTATGCCGGTCGAACAGCTGGCTCACCGTATACTTCACTTTCTTATAGCTGTTTCTTTCCAGGACCAGGTTCACGCGACGGCTGGCAGCGTTGGCGTAGTGATGGGGGTTATGGAGCAGGAAGCCGGGGTTGTCGGCCAGGAGGCTATAGCTTCTCTGGCCGGCGCCCAGCGTGTAGCCCTGTGCGTTATTGAAGCTCACAGGGGTCAGGATAGACTGGCGGTATACCTGGTTCAGGAATCCGTTGCGGTTGGTATTTGAAAAGGCGTCGGCGGCATATTGGAAGGCGCCGGCGATGCGGAGCCATTTTATCCGGGCGATGGCAGTGGCGCTGAGTTCTTTGTGATAGTTGTTGTTGTCGCGTATTACCGTGTTTTCATTGCTATGTGCCAGGTACAGGTTGAGCTCCACTATATTATTACGTTGCTGCATCAGCCTGGATTGCAGGTCGAAGCGCTGGGTAAAGCGGCTGCCGGTGCGAAAGATATCGTTCCTATAGGCGATGGCGTTATGCCCGTTGCCTGTACCGGCAGGCACCAGTTTCCCGTTGATGTCCCAGGGGTAGGTACTGCCGTCGAATTCGAGGCTCTGCAGCATGGGGCCATAGCTAAACAGTTCATTGGTGGCTGGTCTCTGCCAGGCGCCGGAGTGGCCTTGTACAAACTGCGCCTGCAGGGCGGGCTGCCGGTTAACCGTTTTCAGTTCCATGGTAGCGGAATAGGCGCCATTAATATATAATGTGGTGGGGTATTGCTGGCGCATGACCAGTTCATCGCGGCGAACGGCCAGTTTCAGGAGTGGCGCATTGGCAAACGCCATTTTCTTCACCTGGAGCGGGCGATGAGTGGAATACCTGGATGGGACTATACCGTCGGCGTGTATCAGGCGTTGATAGTCGCTGGAAATAACCGGGGTTACCGGCTTATTTTCCTGGGCCATTAACCCGGCGGGGAGCAACAGTAAACAGCATAAACATTTCAAAGGGATATATTTTTATTTTTCTCAATATAAATACCTTATATTATCGTATATATGTCATTGTTATCCGGGTAAAAACATAGAACTAAAATTTATGTAAACGCCATAAATATTTATTAACCAGGACGATACTTTCAATATAATCTGTCTTTTTATCGTTGTTTGGCGGCATGATGCGGAGGTGGTATAAATTCCATACGGGGTTTTAAAAAAATGGGGGATTTTTTGAGGTAGATAAAAAAACGGCATGATTTTACAGGCTGAAGCGTCGTATTAAAAAATAAACAACATACAATGGCGTGATGGCCAGTTGAAAAAAGATACTTAACTTAAGAATTATTATTTCATTACTAAAACACAGTATGACTATGAAAATGAAACACCTGACCTCACTCGCCCTTGCTGCAGGACTTATGTTTATGATTTCCTGTAAATCAAAACCTAAAGATGCGGACATCAAAGCTGCGGTAGTAGCGGCTTTACAGTCGAGTCCCGGCGTTAGCGCTGATGTAAAAGATGGTGTAGTTACGCTTACAGGAACCGTTGCTAGTGAAGCGGACAAAGATGCGGCGGAAAATACCGCCAAAGTAACAGCTGGGGTAAAAAGCGTGGTAGACAACATTACCGTAACGCCTCCTCCTCCACCTCCTCCGGCAGCCCCTGTTGCCACTGCTGATGATGCGCTGAAGACTTCAGTAGCAGATATCGTAAAAGATTTTCCTGGTATTACAGCAGATGTAAAAGACGGTGTTATTACTATCACCGGAGAAGCAAAAGCAGATCGCTGGAAAAAACTGAAAATGGCATTGGATGCGTTGAAACCGAAGAAAGTTGATGCTTCCGGTTTGAAAGTAAAATAATTTCCACCCCTAAATTTATTAATCATGGCATTACAGGATAAATACAAAGAGCTGATTGATGCAGCTAAATCCTCCGGCACCACCAATCTCCAGGTAGCTGAACAGGATGGCGTATTACATATTGATGGCGAAGCACCCAGCGGCGCTGTAAAAGACCAGCTGTGGGACATTTACGGCAAGATAGATCCTAACTTCCTGGCCGGCGATGTAGTCATGAACATCAATGTAGCCACGGCAGTAGCGGGCGCTAAACTGACGGTGACTACTGACTCCACGAACCTGAATATCCGTAAGGGTCCGGGCACTGATCAGCCGATTGTAGGTAAAGCTGCGCACAATGAAGTGGTTTCACTGATCAGCAAACAGAGTGACCAGTGGTGGTTAATCCGTACTGATGGCGGAGCAGAAGGGTATGCCTATGCGCAATACCTGACGCCTGTTGAGTAAGCACGAGTAAGAGATCATAAAGGAAAAAGGCTGTATGTGTACAGCCTTTTTCCTTTTTATTATAGTGCCATGTGTAATAATGGAAAAGGTTTTCCCATCCCATCGGTGGCAGATCGTGCTGTTACCCGGAAGCCCATATGTAAATAAAAGGCAACGGCCTGTGGATTCTGTTCGTTCACATCGACTGCTGTGGCGCCTTGCTGCGCTATAGCGTAGTTCAACAGGGCTTTGCCGATTCCTTTACCGTGGGCATCGGGATGAACAAATAACATCTCTATTTTATTCTCCGCCACACCAATGAACCCCAGCATATCACCATTTTTATTTCTCACACAGCGCAGATTAACAGCTGGCAGGTATTCGTTTAAAATAAGCGGTTTAAAAAATTGAATATCCTCTTCCGTTAAAAAATCGTGCGTAGCCCTGACGGCGGCTTCCCATATGGCAACTATGCCTGGGAAATCGGCTGATCGCACGTTGTCAATCACTGGTATCATCCTACAATAATACAGCTTTCCGGTTTAACGGGGAAGTATACACGAAATCTATCAGGGTTGTACATATTTCAGTCCTGCTGGTATCATGGTTTTGCTTTTGTTATAAATATCTACGAACAGGGTAATCGTATCTTTTGAAGTGGCGGTTACGAAAACATATTTATCCAGTATGCCGGGTTTGGCCACGCCAAACCGCTCGCTGACAGCGGTGGCGGAACGCCCGGGGGCCGGTACCGAGATGCGTTTTATCAGCACCAGCGCCTGGTTATCTGCCGTCACTAATCCGGCCAGGTAATCCATTGTATGGAGGATGCTTCTCTCCACATTACCTTTCTTAAGTTTTACAGGGTTGGCCGCTGTATAGCCATAAGAACTGTCATTGGCAGCAGGCAGCGAGGCAATCTCCTTCTGCGCAGTAGCGTTACCCATTTGGGTAGTCAATAACAATACACATGAAATTTTCCTAAAGTGGCATATCATAATTTGAGGGTTTACGAGAATTTCTACTAACTAAACATCACAGGATCATAATGGAATTTCAGGGATCAACTTATTAAAGATAATATAAAAAATAACACCGCCAGCACTGGACAATACTTACCGTTGATCCATATTTATTTGAAAACTATGTAATATGCATTGCATACTACCATTAAATACCCATATCTTTGCATTACACCAATCATCCATTTATACAGTATCTACAGCTAAAAATCATGTCATGACCAGACACATTAAATTATTTACGATTATAATAGGCGCGCTATCCCTCCAGGCGATCGGCGCCCGGGGACAGGCAACAACGGCGCTTTATGGGACTTTGAAAGCGAAGGACAGCCTGTTGTTTGATATTGCCTTTCACAGCTGCAATGTGCAACGGCTACACGAAATCTTCGCTCCGGACTTTGTATTCTATCATGATAACGGGTCTGATGGTCCTACCGGCACGCAGTCGCTGACCAATTTTATTGAAAACATCCAGCGCCGCTGTACGAGCCATACGCCGGAGATGCGCCGTGAAATTGTGGGCAACAGCCTGCAGGTGATCCCGGTCAACAGCCTGGAGGCCATACAAACGGGGATACAACGCCTGTATGTGCTATCGGAGCAGGGAGGAGAACGATTGGTGGAGGAATCTAAATTTACGCGCAACTGGAAAAAGCAGGGCAACGACTGGAAGATGGTGAGTGAGCTGGACTATGCGGTGAAAACCAATTTTCCTGATGCCGGGCAGCCCCGTTATGCCCCTAACCCCTATGTGCCCTCTGCTGAACCATTATATGCAGTGATTGCGCGGCAAGACAGCCTGTTCTTCCATGCTTATAACAACTGCGATATGGAAACGATGACCAATACATTCAGTGACAGCCTGGAATTTTATCATGACCAAACAGGCTTGAGTGCTTCCAAAAAAGACGTGCTGGAGTCTACCCGTAAAAATATCTGCGGCAAGGTAAGCCGGGAACTCGTGCCTGGCAGCCTGGAAGTATACCCGATTCACGGGTATGGCGCGGTGGAAATAGCCTATCACCGGTTTCATAACAATCAACAGCCAGTGGGCACCCCGTCTAAAGCCAGTAAGTTTATTGTGCTCTGGAAAAATACGGATGGCCATTGGCAGATATCCCGGGTTATTAGTTTGCACTAATACCTGATCCCGGCGCCGGTAATGCCGGCGCCGGGGAATGATTAGTCTTTCGTTTTTGCCCGGATCACGGACAACGAATAAGGAGGCAACGTATAGCTCAGGGTTTCCCCGGGTTTAAAGTCTGTGGTCTTGATCACTGCTTGCGTGGACGTTTTGCTTTCACCGCTGAGAACAGTGATGACAGCCATTCCTGAACGTGTTCCCAGCGGAGGCAGTGAGGCAGTAGCGGTAACCGGCGTATCACCGGCATTTACCAGTTTGATAATCACATCGCCGGTTTTGGTATCCTTTACGCAGGAAGCGCCGGCAGTATGGCTGTCGGCTGGTGAAAACGATACCACGTTATCATAATACACGTCACCATTGTTGCGGGAAAATAATTGCTGCACATAATAATTGGGCGTCAACGACACGCTGTTGCCGGTGAAATAGATCAGGTTGGGGTTCCAGGAGGTATGGGCCGTTCTGGCCAGCAGCGGCGCATAAGACGCCATGCTTACCACATCGCCGTTGCGTTCCAGTCCCGTCATATACAAGGCTTCCGACATGGCATTGAACAATGTATTTCCTTTAGAGGCATACTCGCCTATATATACTTTGGAACCGTTGCGGTTGTATTGATCATAGCGGTGGGTATGCGCCAGGAACCATTCAGGGTTCTCATAGTAATGTTCGTCCATCATTTGCCAACCATATTTGTTAGCAAATGCCCAACCTTCCTCAAAGTCCTCTCCTTCAAAACCGGGGCCGGAAGTACCGATCAGCGTGATGTTCGGGTATTTCTTCTTCACCGCGTCGTAAATCATTTTAAAACGCTCCCGGAATTCAGGTGTTTGCTTGTCTTCATTACCGATGGCCAGGTATTCGAGATGGAAAGGCGCCGGATGGCCGGCAGCGGCTCTTTTAGCGCCCCATTTAGATGTGGCGGAGCCATTGGCATATTCTACCAGGTCGAGTATCTCTTGAATATAACCCGACATATCTGCCAGGGGCAGGGCTTTTTGCCCGGTACCGCCGATGGCCCAGGTACCGCCGGAGTTCTGGCAACTCACCGCCGCAGGTACTACCGGCAAGGGTTTGGCGCCAATGTCTTCGCAAAACTGGAAGTACTCAAAATACCCCAGGCCGGTGGACTGGTGGTAAGACCAGATATTTCTTTGCTCCTTCCGCTCTTCCACAGGGCCGATGGTATTCTTCCAGCGATACATATTATCGAGTCCATCGCCGTGGACCAGGCAGCCCCCGGGGAAGCGCATAAATTTCGGTTGCAGATCGGCAACAGCCTGGGCCAGGTCCGGGCGCAACCCGTTTGTTCTTCCATGGAAAGTTTTATGCGGAAATAAGGACACCATATCGATAGCCAGTATGCCTTTGGTTTTGGCTACAATGGCCAGCCTGGCGCTATCGTCGCTCTTGCCGGGCGTGAGTGCCAGGGAATATTTTTTCCAGCTTTTGGCAGCCGCTGTAAAGGTCGTTTCAGCGTAAATCTCTCCTTTCTTACTTCTCAACTGTACCGTCACCGGGATCGGTTGCGCCGACAACAAGCGGGTAAATACCGAAAAGTCGTACTGCTCCCCTGCCCTGATCACAATGCCATCGAAACCATCATTTACCAATCCTACGCCTTCCTGCCCCGCATCGTCTACGTTGAGCACCACATAATGCGGGTTATTGGGATGCACCGGCGCTTTCGTTTCTACCGACAGGGAGCCATATCCATAGCCTTTGGTGAGGTACTCCCACGCGGTGAGGGAATGCCAGTTTCTGCGATCGGCCGGCGTATATTCGAACGACCTGTTCTGGATCAGTTCTGCGTAAAGTCCTCCATCCGCTGCATAGCTGATGTCTTCGAAGAAGATACCAAACAAATTGGGAGAAATAGCTTTCGCAGGAATACCATTTACCGGTTGCCCGGCTGTTTGCTGTTGTGCATAAGTAACGTTGGCAGACAAGCTGCAGAGGGCTGCTGCCAGGCATGCTACCATACCAGGGAGCGTTTTTTTGGCAGCATACCATTTGTTTTTGTTTTTCATAACCGTGAATGCTTTTCCCGGCAGTGTTGTACATCCTGCCGGCTGTTTTCAACGGAAAAATAATAAATTATTTTATTAATCGTCAATTTGACAATTATTTATTGAAAAGCTGAAAGCGAAAAACAAAAAGCTATTGTGAAGAAGACTTTAGCGAATATTTAATATTCGCTGTAATCATCCTCCACGATAGCTTTTTGCTTTTTGCTTTCTGCCTAATCTTTCAGCTTACTATATTCTTCCCGGGTAATGGCCACCACTGTTCCATGGCGGAGCCCTTTAGGCATGGTCAGTTTATCGGAGATGTCGGTCCAGGTTTTCCCATTGTCTTCCGATTTTATGGCGCCATAGCTGCCCTGGGTGTATTTATCAAAATAAACGATCCACTTCTTCCCTCTTTTCAATACCGTAGGACCTTCCGCCCAGTATTGACCAGTGATGGGCGCTGACGGCTTTCCGTATCCCCTGGTCAATTTATTGCTGACCGCAAAGCGGATATTTTTTTGTGGCGGCTTCCGGGTTTCATCTTTCAGAAACATCACGTAGCGATTGTTGTCGGGTATGATGGTAGCATCTATCACGTTGAATCCCTGGTCGTACAGTACCCGTGCAGGCGTGAACTGCTTAAAGTTCTTAGTGGTAACGTAATACAGGCGGTGGTTGTATTTATCGTCGCCGCTGGTATCACCGGCAGGGAAACGCCCGGGAATGGTGGTAGCCCAGTAAATCATGTAGGTTTTACTGCGGGCATCGTAGGTGATTTCCGGCGCCCAGCAGTTGAGTGCGCCGGGCTCGTGCTCCATAACGGGAATGTCTTGCTGGGCGGACCAGTGCAGCAAATCCGGGGAAGAGGCATAGCCAATCCCTTTTTCATTCCAGCTAACCGTCCACACCATGTGAAACAATCCATCGGCGCCGCGGATTACGCAAGGATCGCGCATGAGCTTATCTTTTCCTGCGGTAGGCTGCAGGTAGGAACGGCCATTGTCCAGTTCCTTCCAGGTATAGCCATCCTCGCTATAGGCGAGGTGGAGCCCATCCTGCCCATTATCTTTAAAATAAGAGAAAATGTATATTGAATCCTGCGCTGTTGCCGCCTTCATCACGCTTATCAGCAAGATAAACATCCAGATTTTCTTCATAAATACTATTACCGTTTTAGTTGAGCGATACAATATACCGGTTTTCCCGTTTAAGGAAGAACCGGTTTTCATAGGTTTCCGTTTATACGTAAGCGATGCTTAAAGGTGCGATCACGTGGAATTTTAGCAATACTATAGCGGCGTCTAATTAATTGTCAACTAAACATTTAATTGCAAGATACAAATATCTCTTCATAAATAATAAAAATAACCGGCGGCAGGTAATATCCGGTTTAGTACCTTGCCATTGAAAAAAAGAGAATGTTTTCTTGTTAACCGGAACAACAATGTCAGTATTTGAAAAACAGATCAGCAGGATAAAGGCCAAATTAGTTCTGGCACGTGAAGCAGACAGCGAACATAAAACGTTTGGCGCGAGCGATCATCAATATATTTTGCATACACCGCTCAAACCTGAGCAGGTAGCGGCGTTTGAACTTGCTCAGGAAATTATGTTACCTGCCTGTTATAAAGCCTTCCTTACCGCCATAGGTAATGGAGGCCCTTCCTACATGGATTCCGCCGCGGGGCCATTTTATGGTATTTATCCGATGGAAGAAAATACAGACGAGTTTATCGGAGCACCTTCGGATTACCTGCAGCAGGCGGTGAACATCTATCCCGGTATGCCGGCTGCTTATTGGGAAACGTTAAAGCATGACCTGCTGGTCGATAATCTGGCAGACGACGTATATACAGCGGCGTTAGGCCGGGTATTTGCCGGCATACTGCCTATTGGCTCGCAGGGCTGCAGCTATTATCACGGATTACTACTGAATGGCCCGCACGCCGGCCGCGTGGTAAATATTGACCTGGACCTGGCGCAACCAGTGTTTTCCTTTGCTGATAATTTCCTGGACTGGTATGAGGGCTGGCTGGACGAAGTTATTTCCGGCGATCTTACTGCCGACACCGCTCCCTGGTACGGCTACCGGCGGAGCGGAAGTATGGCCGTCCTGCTGGAACAATATCAATCGTCCACGGACCCGGTGTTTAAAACGGAATGCCTGAATGGTATCGTCGCGAAAGCGGTATTGGGCAGCGTAACAACAGGCCAGTTGGAAATTGCCCTGCAACAGGCGGATCAGGCAACTCACCTGCAATGGCTGCAAATATTAACCAAGTTTGATTACAACCGGGCGAAACCTTATCTGTTGGCCTCCTGGGAAGAACACTTCCAAGACATCGTTAAATTTATTTACTGGTATGCAAAAAACCGTTGTGCAGAATGGTGTGCGTTGGTGACAACCCAACTACCGATGGTGCAGGACGGCGAAACATTCCGTTTCTGTACTTATCTTCTCACCGAGAGCCAATACCCGTTTGGCCCGTTAGTTGCGCCCTTTGTAAATCATGCGCTGGCCGATATACGTGTTACGGCGTTATATACCCTGGGCAAACTGGAAGATAAAAGCGCTTATCTCTCCGCTTTTATCAGCGGGTTGAAGGATGAATCGGAAGACGTTATACGCACGGCCCTACAGGCACTATCAGGAGTAAAAGATCCGCAGTTGTTGCCCATATACAAGCACCTCGCCTCCAAGCCGCACAGCGCCGACTCCTACATCTTATCTAATTTAAAACGACGATTAGAAGAATACCCGCTCACACTACAACAGTTGCAACAAATGCCATAGCAGCTATTACCGGGCATCGTTCAGCGTAGTAAAAATCATATCTGTGAGATCGAAGCGGGGGAAATCGCCGGTGTGCATCCACGGAAGCCCATCGCGTTATCTACCATCCAGGGACGGATATGGGTTTCTATACCATGTTCGCCCGGCACGCGGGCAAAGCTGGCGCAGTAATCCTGGGGAGACATTGGGCTAACGCTGTTAAAAAAAAACAAATTATGGCGATGGCAAGACAAGAATGCGTTATCAAAAAAAAGGTTGGTCCTATTGGCGGCGTAATTTTTTCCAGGTAGTACAAATGACCGGTGATGTGCATGGCCCCTTAGATATATAAAAATAAGTGTCAATTTAACATGAAATTATTACCCACCGGTGATCCCGATGTTTTTTCCGCATCGCGTAAATCAAATTCCGTATCGGATTATCTCCGGCGGGATAAGTACCCGAATTTTGCGCCAGCAAATTATTAAGCATAGGATTATGGATACATTACTGACAGGAAAATTTTTCAGCCGTACCCTCTGGTATGGATTGCTTATCAACCTGCTCTTTTACGGAGCGGGCTTCGCCTCCGACATCGACAACGGCGGCAGCATAAAAGGATTGGTTACTACCTCAGACAACAAGCCGGCGCCGGGCGTAGTGGTGGTATTAAAGGGCAGTAAGAAGACGACCGTAACAGACGACGATGGCACCTACCTGCTGCGTAATATTGTGCCGGGCCAGTACACCCTACAGGTATCGCTCACAGGTTATGAAACCAGCAGCCAACCGGTGACCGTAGTAAAAGATAAAACCATTACTATCAATCTCCGCCTGAATATATCCGAAAAGAATTTAAATGAAGTAGAGATTACCGGTACCCGAAATAAATATACGAAAAGCAACAGCGACTACGTAGCCAAACTGCCGCTCAAGAATATAGAAAATCCGCAGGTGTACAGTGTTATTTCGGCCGACCTGCTGAAAGACCAGGTAGTGAGCAGCTATGACGAAGCGTTGAATAATGCGCCGGGGCTGAGCAAACTGTGGTCCTCTACCGGTCGTGAAGGCGATGGCGCCGGCTACTATTCCCTCCGTGGGTTTGCCGTACAGCCTACGCTGGTAAATGGATTGCCTGGCTTAACTAACGGCGGCCTGGATGTGATCAACATAGACCGGATTGAAGTAGTAAAAGGCCCGTCGGGCACCCTGTTTGGCAGCTCCGTTATCTCCTACGGTGGTTTGATCAACACCATTACCAAAAAGCCTTATGATCATTTTGGAGGAGAGATCAGTTACACTGGTGGCAGCTATGGTTTGAACCGCTTAACGATGGACATTAACACCCCGCTGGATAGAGATAAAAAGGTGCTCCTACGTGTAACCGGCGCCTATCATGATGAAAACAGCTTCCAGGATGCAGGATTCGCGAAAAGACGTTTTATTGCTCCCTCCCTCACCTACAAAGTGAACGATCGCCTCACCCTGATGCTGAATACAGAATTCCTATCAGCCGAAAGCACCAATCCCACTATGTTATTTTTTGACCGCGGATCATCGCTGTTTGCCAAGAACCTGGCCGCGCTGGGATATGATTACCGGCGCTCTTATACCAGCAATAACCTGAGCATTAAAACGCCCACCTCCAGTGTGCAGGCACAGGCCGTATATAAACTTTCCGATACATGGACCTCCCAGACGATTGTGTCGAGAGGAACAGCCAAATCTGAAGGATATTATTCTTACCTGTATGAAGGGTCTGCCAGCACACCCGGGTTTCCGAACATTTCCCCTACTTTTGCCCGGTATATCAGCTACCAGAATGGTAGCACCAATACCACGGATATCCAGCAAAACTTCAGCGGTGATTTCAAAATAGGTCAGTTCCGCAACCGGCTGGTAGCCGGACTGGATTATTTCAGTCGCGGTTCCGTGAGCAGCGCCACCGGTTATGCCATGAACGGCATCATCAATATGGCCGGCGCCGACAATGGCATCCTTTCCAAACAGCATACTGATTCGCTGCTAAATGCATTGCCGCTGCAAAATGCCAACCTGAAACAGGATGTGTACAGCGCGTATGTATCCGATGTGTTTAACTTCCTGCCTAACTTATCAGCGATGGTAAGCCTGCGCGTGGACCATTTCACCAACGGGGGACTGACGCTCAATAAAAACGATAAGTACCAGCAAACTACCGTGTCGCCTAAGTTTGGCCTGGTATATCAACCTATTCCCAATACCTTGTCTGTTTTCGCCAATTATATGAATGGCTTCTCCAATGCCAACAGCGCACCTAAGCAGCAGGGCGACAACAGTATTAAAACCTTCAAACCTGAGCAGGCCAACCAGCTGGAAGCGGGCGTGAAAGCCAGCCTGCTGGGAGGTATGATCACCGGTTCCGTAAGTTATTACGATATCAAGGTGAAAAATATTATCATGGAAATCCCTCATCAGCCACGGTACTATAACCAGGGCGGGGAAAAATATAGCCGTGGTGTCGATGCAGAGATCACTGCCAACCCGGTAGCCGGCTTAAATGTCATTGCTGGCTATAGCTATAATGATAGTAAGATCACCAAAACAGACGCCACGGATTATATAAACAGGCGCCCCGAAGAAGCCGGTCCTCAAAACCTGGCTAACCTTTGGGTGACTTACAAATTCCAGCAGGGTGCTGTTAAAGGGTTTGGTATTGGTTTTGGCGGCAACTACGCCGGTGAAAACATTATCCTGAACCGCGCTACCACCGGTACTTTCACATTGCCTTCCTATACCGTGCTGAATGGTTCCCTGTTTTACAACACCAACAAATTTGGTGTGGCGTTTAAACTGGACAATCTCACTAACCAGATCTACTATAAAGGCTGGAGTACCCTGGAGCCACAGATGCCCAGGCGCTTTTCCGGTAATGTGACGTATAAGTTCTAAACTATTCTCATCTGTATAACCTACAGGCGCCTCTGCAGAGAGGCGCCTGTTTTAGTTTATGCCTTGTCCTTTTCTGACGCATGAATGTCCTTGGGTAGTTGCTGGTGGCGCAATACTTATGTATCATGACGAAGAGAAAAATTGTATTCATCTTGTTACCACAGGTAGAATTACCCTTGTGATAGAGCGGATGCTGGATTATCAGCCCTGACCTTTCCTGTTTCGTTACTTAGGAAGACACCTAAATCTATTCAATAATTTTGTTGAATAGTTAAATATCCCCTACTTTCGTCAAAAAAAGAGCTTATGAAGTATTTCTCTTTGTTGATGATGGGGTTAATAGCCTGTATACAAGGCTTATCAGCGCAACAAAAAGCAGAACCCTGGACACCTGCACAGTTAATGGCGCCAGCGGTATTGGCAGATGCCATTACCCATCAAAAAGATGGTAACCTGCTCATTTTATCCGTAGGCCCGGGCGCAATTATCAAAAACAGTATTGACATAGGCCCTGCATCAGATGCAGAAAGTTTAGCCAAGCTTAGACAGGTTTTGAAAACTACTGACAAAAATAAAGAAGTAGTGATCTACTGTGGCTGCTGCCCATTTGATAAATGCCCGAATGTTCGGCCCGCATTTAAAACGTTGACCGAAATGGGATTCAAACAGGCAAGGCTATTGAACATTGAGAAGAACGTGAAAGTAAACTGGATCGATCAACATTATCCTACTCAAAAATAGTGTGCGGTATGACGAAGCGGGCGTTTAAGGACAAAGTGTATGACGAGTTATCGAAGATCACGAAGGCGATGGGTAATCCCCATCGCCTGGAGATCATTGACCTGCTGGGGCAAGGTCCTTTTTCCGTAGAACAGATTGCCAACCATACGGGCATGTCGGTGGCGAACGCTTCTCAGCATTTACAGGTATTGAAAAACGCGAAGCTGGTCAGCATCACGCGGGATGGCAACTTTATTTTATATTCCCTGGCAGGTGAAAACGTGTTTAATGCCTGGGCGGCCTTGCGTGCGTTGGGCATCGTGTATAACGCCGAAGTAGAAAAAGTGGTGAGTGATTTCCGGAAAGGATACGGTCCTATCGAGAGCATTGATGCCGAAGCACTGGTTGCCCTGTTGGAAAAAGACAGGGTAATTTTGCTGGATGTTCGATCAGCAGAAGAATATAAGCGGGGACATATACACCGGGCGCTGTCTGCCCCGATAGATGAATTGAGCAGCATCCTGAAAACATTACCCAAAAATAAAACGGTGATTGCTTACTGCCGTGGTCTCTTCTGTGTGTTTGCCGATGAAGCCGTAGCCCTGCTGAAGAAAAAAGGCTATAAGGCGCAAAGGCTATATGAAGGTTTCCCTGACTGGGCCGCGAAGGGCTACCCGGTTACCACCAAATAATCAAGCTATTATCGTGGAGATCAAATTGGGATTAAAAGAAAACTGGCAGCAATTTGTGTTGCTGGTGCTGGTAAACTGCCTCGTGGGAGGTATGGTGGGATTGGAGCGTACCATAGTGCCCCTGGTAGGGTCAGAAGAATTTAAGATTGCCTCCGACATTGTTGTGTTTTCCTTCATCATTGCCTTTGGTGTGGTGAAAGCATTTACCAACCTGGTATCCGGTGTACTGGCCGACAAGCTGACCCGTAAACGGGTATTGATATTGGGATGGATCATCGGGTTACCCGTACCTTTTTTGCTCGCCTGGGGCCCGTCGTGGAACTGGATTATCCTGGCCAATGTATTACTGGGTATGAGCCAGGGTTTCACCTGGTCGATGACCGTCAACATGAAAATTGACCTGGTAGGTCCCAAGAAAAGAGGCCTGGCCATGGGCCTCAATGAAGCTGCCGGTTACGGCGCCGTGGGCCTAACGGCATTACTCACCGGTTACATAGCGGCGCAATATGGATTAAGACCCCAACCCTTCTATATCGGTATCGCCTATACGATTTTTGGATTGTTATTGTCTATTTTTATTATCCGGGATACCCGCTCCTATGCCACGCTGGAGGCCAGCCAGGTAGCTATTACTACCTCCGGGGAGCGGCCACACCGGCCTAACCTGTGGTGGGTATTTAAAGAAACCAGTATTAAAAATAAAAACCTGTTTGCCGTATCACAAGCAGGGCTTATCAATAATCTCAACGATGGTATGTCGTGGGGCGTATTCCCCTTGCTTTTTGTTTCCGCGGGTGTGGGCCTGGAAGGGATTGGCTGGATAAAAGCTATTTACCCGGTGGTGTGGGGTGTGGGGCAGGTAGTAACCGGGCCGCTGACAGATCGTGTTGGCAGGAAGCCACTGATTGTATGGGGGATGTTTACCCAGGCCGCCGGCCATGTAGTAATTGGTTTGTTGCTCTTCTCCCCTTTTATGTCCGGTATGATAGGCTCCGTGCTCTTAGGCGCCGGCACTGCTATGGTGTATCCTGCGTTGCTGGCCGCAGTGAGCGATGCGGCGCATCCTTCCTGGCGGGCTTCTTCCCTGGGGGTATATAGATTTTGGAGAGATATAGGATATGCCGTGGGCGCCGTTATGTCGGGCATTGTAGCGCAGCTGGTGGGGCTGGTTTGGGCTGTACATATTGCCGGTATACTTACTTTTTTATCGGGTGTGTGGGTGTTGATGAAGATGAAGGAGAGAAAGCCTTCTTTTTTCTCCAGGTAAGCAAATTGATAGGAGAAGTTACACGAGCTATCCAACGTCAAAATAAAATAACCGCCGGATAAATATGTAGAAAGCAAGTGCTACGATAAGTTCCTATTACGCGATTGACATTCCATGTGCAAGCCGATAATAATAACACTCCAATAAATAATAGTCGCTGCATATCTATCTCAGATATTCCTTAAAGTTAGAAAGGATTTTTACTGCTATTAGTAATTTTTCATGGCGCAAAGATGCCTCCCGAATATACACCGCTATCACTATAATCCTTAGATTTGAGTGCAGGCGATAGACACTTGAGGCAAAACCTATTCGGAGCTACCTGGTAACACTAGCCTTCGTTGTTTCGGGGTTAATACTAAAAATGCCCTGGGTAGAAACACTGGGAATCTTTGCCATTGTGGGTCCCAGCTTCTTCTGGTCGGGGTGGTCTGTGCCGCTGTATCTATATAAAGTAATTAAGGCAGCGGGCCCCCTGTTGAGAAGATACAACAGGACCGGCTATACGCAATATGGTAAGCTGGCAGCTATTTTGTAATTTGCCACTAATAGTACTATCGTATATGCCAGAATTTAGTAATGAACAACGGAAATATATTGGTTTGTGCCCCGTTGACCCACAATGGACACGCATCACTTTTCCCAAAGGACTGATCTGCTATTTTGACCAGGACATAATCCGCAAGGCACTTATACAAACCGTTACTTCCTATGCGGAATTCGACACAGCCATTACTACAAGGGAGCGAAGTAAAATTATTTCTCCCGGAGGCAAGGGTAAAGAAAAACCCATTTCCGTAATCAACATCAGTAGTTATCCGGGAAGAACAGTGAGTTTCGGGGTAGATATATCCCCGGTGGACCCGCTGCCGGAGATGGCCGGGAATGGTGAGCGTCCACCTGCTTACCAAACCTACTGGAGCTGGAAGATCGGTTCGCAAAAAGCCGATATCGAAAATAATGCACCGGTATTCAATGGTATGCAGCAGTTGGCCGATTTCTGGCAGCGACTCCCACAATTTATCCAGGGTTTGCCTGCTGATCACTTGGATAGATTAGCACAACTAAAAGAAAAGAAGGCGGGTAAAATCCGGCCGGTAAAGTTTAGAAGCGGCGACTTTTTTGCCGTGCCCACCCGATTTAGCCTGTATGGCGACCCTGTTGAATATGTATTTGGTCGGCACCTCCTGAATATTTCGGCATTGAGAAAAAGAGAGGTAGTAGATAAAGACCATCACTGGTATGACCTGATGACGGTTGTGCAGCTGGTTACGCTATACGATTTCAGGGCAGATTCCCTGGTAGTAGATTTGTTACTGCTTCAACAGCAAAAAACGTTACCGGCCTTCTATATGATGGATGACACTTTGATGCGCGGACAATATCCAATCATCGGTCATCTTCCCCTGGAGCCTGCTGAACTGAATTTCCCGATGCATTATGGCCGTTATGTAGCGTCGGCCAGGAAGGGATACTATTTCGGCTGGGGGCATGCCATGGTCACAGATATACCACCTATAGCAATAACAGTCCCGGAAGGTGTCGATTTAAATATTGATTTCAGGAATAATGGCGTCAGCTGCGGAGCACCGATAGATTTACTAGCCGATTTCAGGAATGGGCTGCCTCCTTTCTATAAGTATACCGACATTAACCATCCCGATAACCTCGCGATTAAAACAGCCCTTTTCAACAGCCTGGCGGTACCTGTAAACATTAGTTATGATGATTTTTGCCGGCAATTTGGTGCAAAAAACCGGGAGGAGCTACTGACGTTATCGTAAAATAGCGGGCACATCAATCATATCTGATCATGCGACCTGCGCACAATTATTTGAGTATTAGCACTGTTACAACAATTTACTACGGTACATTATGAATTTAAATGACTATATTTAACCCGGGTGATGATGATTGGTTACAGGAAGCAAACTTCCCGGGCCCGGCAGCACACCCCAGCACACCCATCATTCATACACAATTAATGTCGCCCGCAAAGTATGCGCATCGCCCATTTGATCCTTACCTACACTGATCCGCATCAAACGGAAAGGATGATCAAAAGATTATCTCATGAAAATTTTGACTTCTATATTCACGTAGATAAAAAGTTTGATATACAGCCACATTTATATTTGGGAACATTACCCAATGTATATTTCATACAGAACCGGCAAAAGGTTACCTGGGCCGCGTTCAGTACCGTATTAGCTACTTTTGCCTGTATCCGGGAAATTACAGCTACCGGAAGACGTTATGATTTTATCAACTTCCTGAGTGGCCAGGACTATCCGATTAAGTCGGCCGATTATATCAACGACTTCCTGGAAGCACACCGGGGAAAGGAATTTATAAGTTACCGAGACATTATCAACGACTGGAAAGAAGGGTGGATCCGGCTAAGAAAATATTACCTGACAGCATTTAGTTTTCCAGGGAAATATCGCCTGGAAAACGTGATCAATAAAGTGTTCCCCAGGAAGAAGGTCCCTTACGGACTACATCCCTATGGCGGTTCTATGTTTTGGATGCTGAGCCCGGACGCCGCTTTATATGTAGTGAACAGGGTAACGGAAGACAATAAGCTCCGGCGCTTCTTTTTCTTTAGCTGGGCGAGTGATGAGGTCGTTTTTCAAACGATACTGATGAACTCTCCCTACCGGGACAAAATTATTAACAACAGCTATCGTTATATAGATTGGTCGCGGGGTGGTGCAAATCCCAAAGTGCTGAATGCCAGCGATGCTGAAAAATTATTGCAATCCGACATGCTTTTTGCACGTAAGTTTAACATGACTAAGAGCCCGGAAATCCTTGATATCATTGATGAATATATACCGACCGATGGCAAAATTAATTCATATAAAAACGTTTAAAGACAATAGAGGATCATTAACAGTATTGGACGACGTGGTACCCTTTGAGATAAAAAGGCTTTTTTATATTTACTCCGTAGACAACTCCTCCAGGGGAGGCCACCGCCATCATACTACCGAACAAGCGGCCATCTGTATCCAGGGTTCCTGCCAGATCAGCAATCATAACAGTAAACTCGAGGAAGAATTTGTCTTGGACAGTCCTGATAAATGCCTGTTGTTAATGCCCGAAGACTGGCATGTCATGCATAGTTTTTCGCCGGATGCCATCCTGTTAGTATTGGCATCTACGTCCTTTGACCCAAAAGACTACATTTATGAGCCATATGATGCCATATGAACAGCCGTTTACTCAACAGCATAGCGCTATGAGCCATGCAATTCCATACGAAAATCTGAAGCGGCTTAACCATCCTTTTGAAGAGCAATTCAAACAGCAATTGGCACATGTCCTGGAAAAGGGCTGGTATATCCTGGGCGAAGAGGTAACTCATTTTGAACAGGAATTTGCAGATTATCATGGCTCAGCATATGCAGTAGGCGTAGCCAATGGTCTCGATGCCCTGATCCTTTCCCTCCAGTGTTGCGGTTTTGAAAAAGGCAGTGAAGTCATTGTTCCTTCCAATACCTACATTGCCACCATCCTTTCTATCATTCATTGCGGACTGGTACCGGTGTTGGCCGAACCATCCATACGCACCTATAATATAGACCCTGCCGCTATTGCCCCCCTGATTACGCCGAAAACGGTAGCTATCATGGTGGTACATCTATACGGACAATGCTGTAATATGGGACCGGTGATGGATATAGCCACCCAACATGGCCTTAAAGTAATTGAAGACTGTGCCCAGGCACATGGCGCCCGGTATAAACAACAACTGGCCGGCACCTTCGGCGACTTTGGCGCCTTCAGCTTCTATCCTACCAAAAACCTCGGCGCCCTTGGGGATGCCGGTGCAATTATCTGTAAATCCAAAACCGACTACCTGAAGCTCCGGCAACTCCGGAACTATGGCTCAGAAAAAAAATATCACAACGGTGTTATCGGGTATAACTCCCGGCTCGATGAGCTACAGGCCGCTTTCCTGAGAATTAAACTCCCTGCACTCAACAGCATCAACGAACATAAAAGAAAACTGGCAGACATTTATGCCGCCGGTCTGAATGATCAGTTTATGAAACCTGTGGTAGATCCGGACTATTTTCACGTCTATCATATCTACAATGTGCTCCATCCGAAAAGAGATGAACTGAAAAAATACCTGGCTGATCATCATATCGCTACGGATATTCATTACCCGGTAGCGCCGCATGACCAGCCAGCGTTGAAAGGATACCTCCGTCATTACCACTATCCCATTGCTACGCAGATCCACCAGCAAACGTTGAGTCTCCCCTGCTCTGTCATCCATACCGAAGCGGAGATTCACCAGGTGGTAGCTGTTATGAATCAATTCCCAGGATAAGAGAATTCTCCCAGTACCGTGTCCAGGTGCGCCAGCAACGCATCTGCATTTTCTTTATTAAATACCAATGGTGGCTTTATTTTGAGCACATTGTGCAACGGCCCGTCTGTGCTGATCAGGAAGCCCCGGTCTTTCATTTTCTCCACTACCACATCTATTTCCGGTACGGCGGGTTCCAGTGTTTCCCGGCTGCGCACCAGTTCCGCCCCAATGAACAATCCATGTCCGCGTACATCGCCAATAATCGGGTGCTTTTGCATCAGTTGTTTCAGCCCTTCGAGGAAATGCGCACCGGTATCAAGGGCATGTTGCTGCATTTCCTCTTCCTGGATGGCTTTTAACACTGCTCTCCCGGTGGCCATAGATACCGGGTTTCCGCCAAAGGTGTTAAAGTATTCCATACCATTATTGAATGCTTCCGCAATAGCCGGGGTGGTCACCACCGCTGCCAGCGGATGTCCATTGCCAATAGGCTTACCCAGCACCACGATGTCGGGTACCACCTCCTGTAGCTCAAAGCCCCAGAAGCAGCTACCCACGCGGCCGAAGCCGACCTGTACTTCGTCGGCGATGCATACGCCGCCTGCAGCCCTTACATGCTGGTAAACTTTTTCCAGGTAGCCGGCAGGCAGTGGAATTTGCCCCCCTACGCCCAACAGGGTTTCGCAAATAAAGGCGGCCACGCCTTTTCCTTCTGCTGACAAACGAGCAATTATATGAGCGACATCTTCCGCATAAGCTGCGCCGGCATTCTCCTGCCCATAGCGGAACTCGCCGCGGTATAGATCGGGATTCACCGCTTTATGCGTATGCGGTGGCTTACCAAAACCACCTTTACCGTCAAATTTATAGGGACTTAGCTCCATAGCCACCGTGGAAGTACCGTGGTACGCATGATCCAGTACAATCACATCTTTCTGTTTGGTAAAGTGCCGGCTCATGCGGATCGCCAGGTCGTTTGCCTCACTACCGGAGTTGGTAAAGTAACACACTTTCAGCTCTCCCGGCAGCGTGGCGGTCAACTCTTTGGCATAAGCTACCAGGTCGTCGTACAGGTAACGGGTGTTAGTGTTAAGCCTGGCGGCCTGTCGCTGGATAGCCGCTACCACAGTGGGATGGCAATGCCCTACATGGCTTACGTTGTTTACGCAGTCTATATAAGTACGCCCTTTTTTATCATACAGGTATTGCAATGCCCCCTTCCAGATTTTGAGTGGTTGCCGGTAACTGATACTGAGGTTACGGCCAATGTGTTGCTTTCTTTCTTCCAACAAGGGTTGGTAATCATCGCTGGCATTTATCAGCGATGGCAGGCCGGCTGCTATCCTGAAGGCATCTTCCGCCGCCAGGGGATTGATTTTGATCAGTTGATACAATAACGTCCAGGCGCCCTTTTCAGTAATAAAATGGAAACTGTTGTTACTGCCTGCAGCTGCCTGCTTGGCGGAGTTGGTAACGCTAATGCATAAACGCGCAGCGACCAGGTAGTATAGGCAACTGATTTCGGCTGATGTCAATGGCCACTCTTTGTGATAACCTGCCACTACACGCGCGGCCGCCGCCAGCGGGTCGGACTGATGTAACATGGCATAGGTACAAGCTACGGCTACATTGTTGACCAACTGGCTGTATACCATATCGCCGAAGTCGATAAGACCTGTTACGGCTTCACCGTGGACCAGCAGGTTATAATCGTTGGCGTCATTATGAATCACTGCCATGCGCAGCTGTGATAGTTGCGGCACTATTTCCGTTTCAAATTGTAACAGGAAATAGGCCACCATCCGGCGGCGCTCATGATCTTTAATTGCGCCCAGGTGTTCCCTGGCAGCCAGGGCATTCCGCAGGTCCCAGCTATAGATGCGATAGGCTGCGGGATGCGCAAAATCCTGCAATGCTTTATCCATTCTTCCAAGGAAGCTGCCCAGGCTGTTCCACAACGCGGGGGTATGCGCCGGCGCCTCTACCCATATTTTGCCGGGTAGGAAAGTGAGTACCCGCATATACCCGGCTGGGATAGCGGTGATTGCTTCGCCGCGTACATTCGGTTTTACCTGCTGAAAACCGGCTGACACCGGGGAATTAGCCAGGTGCGCCAGCGTTTTAATCTGTACATCCAGCAAATGCAGATCACCGCCGGCATTTCCTACCTTGCAGATGTATTGCTGACCGGCACTATCTTTCAGCAGATAGTTGCGTTCTTCATAACCATCCAGCGCCTGTACGCTGACGTCCATTCCATAGTGCTGCTGTAGAAGCGCTTTCATTGCCGATATCTCCATAATACTTTATTTACGCTGTAATAACAATAATATATGTGCTGCTGACCAGCTGAAATTCTTTGCATTCAATCCTTTCCCAGTGAGGGGATGATAGTTTTCATACAACGGATGATTATCCTTCATCCCTTCTGCATGGTCCCACAGCTTTATTAACAGGGCATCTGCCTGTTGCTGGTACCCATATGCCATCAATCCTATGATGCCAAAATAAAACTGATCCAGCCATACCGGTCCGCGCCAGTAGCCCTTGAGGGGATCGAAGGCGGGATGATCGGCTGCCAGTACCGGCAGGGGTACTTTGGTATTGAACTTCGCCGGCTGCTGCATGACGGCCGCTACGCCCGCTGCCTGCGCAGGCGTGGCAATACCCGCCCACAGGGGTATCCAGCCTTCCGCTCCCTGTACTTTTACCAGGGAACCGTGACTATCATAATAAAACCCCGTAGCCGTATCAAAATATTGCTGATTAATTTTTTCTTTCAACGCTGCTGCCGGAGCCGTCCAGGTATCCTCCAGATGCAACAGGGCGGCCATTTTGCCAAGATACTGTTTTTCTGCATAGAGGTAGGCATTCAAATCGACCGACGACTGATCCAGCGACCAGGCATAGTCGTGGTTTTGCTGCATACGGGCGTGATCGAACCGTACGGCATTGTCCATACCACTTTCCCAGGCGGCGGCGATGCGGGTGCCATCGGTAGCGCCGTACTCGCAAAGGCTATCCCGGTCGTGATCCCTGTCGGCATACCACCACCGGTGATAACGTACCAACGGTGCATACATCTCTCTCACAAAAGTGGTATCGCCGGTATGCCGGAATACTTCCCATACTGCCCATGCGGCCAATGGAGGCTTGGTATCGCGGGCATTGTTTTCGCTGCTGTCGGCATAGATACAATCGATCACCATCCCATCGGGTTGCTGATAATCAAACATCGCACGGATGTTATCTTTTGCCAATGCAGGATGAAACAGACAGGTGGCGGCAGCCTGTTTCCAGCTGTCCCACGCCCAGAAGCCATAGAAGCCCTGGTAGCTGGCGGAAGGAAAAATTCCGTCATGCTTCAGGTTACCGTATGTACTGCGCCAGTTGGTCATCAATGTCATCAGGCATTTTACTTTCAGGCGCTGCAGGATGGTATCGTTGCCCAACACCGATTGCAGGTAGCCATTCCAGCGGGAACGGTTTTGTTGTAATGCCACGTCAAAGCCGGTAGTGGCGGTGTCCTGCTGCCGGTAGCTCTGGAGCTGCGTTTCCTGCCAATGGCCTTTGGCCGGTAACAGGATCGTTTTCGCCGACGTATAGCCGGTATCTGTGAAATGGATATTCCATTTGCCGGCAGACAAATAATCGATATAGAACGTATGCCCATTTACGTTAGTACTCAGTTGTTGGCCATGCTGCTGCCATTCTTTTGATGGCAGGGAGACGCTTCCCTCCCACTGCAGGTGCAGCCGGAGGGGTTTGCGGCCCAGGTTGGTCAATTCTGTCTGGAGCATGGCGGTGGTGCGGCTGGTAAAAATCAGGCGCAGACGCACGCGTATGTCTTTCAGCCGGTAACTTTGTTCTATCAGCCCAGGGTAATAGTGTGCGGTGCCATTTTCCGGTTGCCACGTTTTGCCCTGTACAGATACATGCAATTTCGCGATGCTGTTGCTTAGCCATCGCCCGTTCATTTCCATCAGCAGGGGGCCAATAAAACCCCCGTAGTCGGCGCTGCGTGCGGGCAATGCGTAAGCATGCCAGGCCCCCATGTCTGAAAAAAAATTGATGGCTACATCAGCATTGTTTTTTACAAAATGCTTTATATCCAATACGTCTGTAAACTGCTGCCTGTCTACCTGTTGCGCCTTTACCGCAAGGGTGCTGCAACACAATAACCACCACCATTTCCTCATACTATTCGAATCTTAGTTTAGCTTGTTGTACCGCGTTCATGCCGGGCATTAATCTTCTTAATGTAAATGAATATTGATAAGGGCGGCAGGGTAATAAGTATTGTGGATGCGGTTTAGCGCCCCAGCTGTTATCTCCCCCTACTCCCTGTTGCAGGTAATCGATATCCCACCACACCCCGTTCTCATTGAGAATGGAATGGCCGTGTTTATTCTGCCGGCGGTCGAAGTCCAGTTGCGCCATGTCAAAATGAAGCACGCCTGCGCTGAGCAATGTATCCGACAGGAACATCCAGCCGGATTTATCTTTATCCTGCATGGCCATCCAGCTCACATCGGTGCGGTGCCCGCTTTCCTGCGCACGGGGATAAGGATGGAACAGCGCATCTGCCGGCATCGTATATACGTCGATGTCAGCTGCGTATTTCCGGTCCTGGTAGTTATCGAACGGGCCCCGTCCCTGCCAGCTTACCTGGTCGTAGCTGGCCGGCAAGATCATGCGCATGCCCATGCGCGGCAGTTCCGGCAAGGTGGTATCTGCAGGCATAAATTCGGCCACCACGTTGATATCGCCATTTACAAATACCGTATAGGTGGTGGTATAGGTTACCTTTACGGCCGGCAGGTAATGTATTGTTTTCACCTCCATACGGGTAGCATTTACCGGTGTAATTTTCAGCTGCTTCAGTTCCACATTTTGCAGCGCCTGTTGCCAGATATCGCAACGGATTTGCCCGCTGTTGCCAATATCATTATCGGTGGCTGCCCGCCAGAAGTTAGGCTGTAAAGGGGCCTGCAGGAGGGATTGGTTGCCGGAGGTATAGCTGTCGAGCCAACCGGTTGTTTTGTTAAACCTGGCTTTGAACAAGGTATTGCCAATCGTACCATCTTCCGTTACCAGCAAGGATGGTCCATCCATTACCTGTTTTACCACCGGTATATAGGTGGGTAACGGATATTGCTCCGTGGCCACTACCGCCTGGTCAGGCGATGATGTTTCAAAGTGCAGGTAATAGTGCGTGCCAGCGTTGGGGGTAAAACCGGGCAGGGCAATGGTCAGCAGCGTGTCTTTACCCGGCGCCAGGGCCAGCGGTGGCACTAAGCCGGTGGCGATGTCTGCACCATCTCCCCTGATTTTCCAGCGGATCGTATAGTCTTGCAGGTTAGTAAAATCAAACCGGTTAATGATACGCCATTGTGTTCCTGCCGGCCTGATTTGTATGTTCTGGTATACTTTCCTGACTTCAAATGCCTGCGGATGCGGGGTGCGGTCGGCTGCCAGCATGCCGTCGGCACAGAAACTGGTATCACTGGTGGCGCCTACGGTGCCCATGTCGGCGCCATAGGCCCATATCTGCCGGCCATTGGCATCCGTTTTTAAAAAGGTCTGGTCAGCAAAATCCCAGATAAAGCCGCCCTGCAATCGGGGATGCTGGTAAAACAGTTCCCAGTCGTCCTGCAGGTTACCACCACCATTACCCATCATATGCGCATATTCACATTGAATAATGGGACGCGGGTCATTTGCCGGCAGGTATTTTTGCTGTAGCGTATAGATCGATTTATACATCGGGCAAATGATGTCTGTCCACGGATTAGAGCCAGCCGCTTCATATTGCACCGGCCGGGTATTATCTTTTGCCTTGATATATTTATAGGTGGAGATGAAGTTATTGCCAAAACCGCTTTCATTGCCCAGCGACCAGGTAATGATGCTGCAATAATTTTTATCTCGTTCCACCATGCGCTTAGTCCGGTGCAGGTAGGCCTGTTCCCATTCGGGCTTATCGGACAATGTTTGTAGTGGTGTCAGCGACATGCCGTCGCATTCAATGTTTGCTTCATCCACCAGGTAAATACCATATTCATCGCAGAGGTCGTACCATTCCTCCGTATCCGGGTAATGGCTGTTGCGCACGGCGTTGATATTGTATTGCTTCATCACAGCAATATCGTGGCGCATACCTTCATGCGATATCACGCGGGCACGGTACATATCGTGTTCATGACGGTTAACGCCTTTGATATGGATAGGTACGCCGTTTAGCAGCAGCTGTCCGCCTTTGATTTCAACGGTACGAAAGCCAATGCGATGGGCTATGCTTTCCAGCTCGGCGCCATTCCGGTCGTAATGCGTCATCACTAAAGTATACAGGGCAGGGCGTTCCGCATTCCAGGACCTGATGTCGGTCAACCCTGCATTCATCTCCCAGGAACTATCCTTCCCTATCTGCCATTCTTTTGTTAAGATAGTTTTATCCTGATCCAGTAGCTTCACACTGATGCGTTGCCCCGCCTCTGCCGGCAAAGGCCGGCGGTTCAGTTGCAGCAACAGGTCCAGGTTACCATCCCTGTACTGGTTAACCAGCAAGGGTTTGGCAAAGAAATCATATACACACAATTTGGGCCGGGCTACGAGATATACGCTCCTTTCAATCCCGCTGAGCTTCCACATATCCTGTCCTTCCAGGTAAGATCCGTCACTGAAGCGGAATACCTGGATGGAAACGTTATTGGCGCCTGTTTTCAGGTAAGGCGTGATATCAAATTCCGTAGGGGTTTTACTGTCTTTGCTGAAACCCAGGTAGTGTCCGTTGATCCAGAGATAGAAGAAAGAGTTTACAGCGCCCAGGTGTATCCATACCTGTTTATTTTTCCAGTTAGCGGGCAATTCAAAATTGCGGCGGTAGGAACCAACAGGGTTGAAGTCTGCCGGCACTTTGGGAGGATCTGGTTTGAAAGGATATTCTACATCTGTAAAAATGTAGCTGTCAAATCCCGCTGTCTGCCAGTTTTCCGGTACCCGTATTTTTTTCCATTGAGATACATCAAAATCGTTGCGGTAAAAATCTCCGGGCCTGGCGCCGGGGTTGCGGGCCATATGAAATTGCCAGGTACCATCGAGCAGCATGACAGCTGCACGCGCGGAATCCCGGCGTACAGCTGCGGCTGCGTTGGTATAGGGTATGAAATGGGCATGCGGGGACAAAACATGTTGAGCTACTTTTGCCGGATTTTCCCAATCATTCGTTTGTGCGTGACCGGTAGTGACACCGGCGCATATCGCGAATAACAAACCTATTTTCTTATACATACTTTCCCTTAGTTAGCCATCGGATTATTCACCGTTTCTTTCAATGGAAGCGGATAGAAGGCTTTATCGGCGGCGTACTTGCGACCGGCTTCCTTCATTTCTGTTTCCAGCAATCCCCATCTGCGCAAGTCGTAGTAGCGGCAGTTTTCCAGGGTCAGCTCCATCACTCTTTCATGCATGATCTGTTGGAAGATATCGGCCTTGACGGTGAGGTTTAATGCCGGCATTTTTGCGCGGGCTCTTACGTCATTGATGAGACTCATGGCGCCGGGCTTACCCAGTTCATTGAGTACTTCTGCCTGCATCAGCATTACATCGGCCAGGCGGATCAATGGTACGTTGAGGGCATTGTCGTTCCCTAAACGATCGAGCGATGCAGGGATCCATTTCCTGAAGGCAATCACGTTGGTACCTGCCTCGAAAATCTGGTTGTACGTATATCCATAGGCACGGGGGTTATTGGCATCGTTGAAATAAGGATCGTTGAAAACGAGGTTGGCATATACGCGGTGGTCGTATAGTTGATCCGTGGCCGTTTTTCCTTCCTTCAGCATTTCCGTGAGTAAACGCGGCGTACCGTATATTTCGCCATAGCCGCCCATTTGCGAAGCCGCCATCCAATCGGCCAGGTAGGAACCATAGGAAGCACCGTTGTTTACGTCGGAAGACTGCTGTAATTCGAAGATAGACTCGGCGGTATTTTTACCAACGCCATTGAACATGGACATATAGTTATCTTCCAGGTGATATTGGTTGGAAGCCAGTACCTTGCTGAACCAGTCGGACGATGCTGCGAGCAATGCAGGTGCAGCGCCCTTATCTTCGCCGGCGCGGTACAGGTAAATTTTACCCAGGAACGCCTGTGCCGCGCCTTTGGTGGCGCGTCCCAGCTCTGCATCGGGGCGCTCGCTTCTCAGCGGCAGTGCCGCTTCTGCAGCTTTTAACTCGTTGCAGATAAAATCCCATGTTTCTTTGCGGTCAGATAGGCCTTTGGGCAGCTCTGATTCTTTCTGTGGTACTTTATCACGGATAATAATCTTTTCAAAATCCACCAGGAGCTTATAGTGATAATAGGCACGCAGGAAATGTGCTTCACCCAGGATCTGCTTGCGGGAAGCATCATCTATCATGGAAGGCTGCATGGCAGCCACGTTTTCGAGCACCTGGTTGGTGTAGTAAATACCGCGGTAATTTTCTCTCCATAATAAATCTATGGCATAGTTACCGGAGGTAAAATTGAAGTTAAAGTGTTCTATCCACCAGGAATAGTTATAGGCATCATCGCCGGCCTCCACATAGTCTTCCCGGTAGAATTCGCGTACAGAGCGGGCTTCCACGTAGTTATCCCAATAAATAAATCCTTCTACTTGTGAATAGGCGGCAGCCAGACCGGACAGGGCCCTTTCTTTGGAAGTCCAGTACAGGTCACTTTCCAGTTTATCGGGAGAGCGCTGGTTTAATACATCCTTGCTGCAACCCGGCGCAATCGCCATTAGCGCAAATATCAGCGGTATATAAACATGTAATTTTCTCATCTTGAATAATTTTATGCTTAGAAAGACAATTGCGCACCCAGTATCACTTTCTTGTTCTGAGGGTATGCCATACGATCCATGCCGGTGTTGAGTACTGAGGTCCTGCCTATTTCCGGATCCAGCCCACTGTAATGGGTAAACGTTAACAGGTTTTGTCCGCTGGCAAACAGGCGCAGTTTCTGTATTTTATAACGACCCAGGATGCTTTGTGGAAAGGTATACCCCAGCTGGATGGTTTTCATGCGCAGGTAGTTGCCATTTTCCAGGAAGCGGGTAGATTCGCGGGCATTCCTGTTAGGGTCGCCCAATACGGCACGTGGCATATCTGTATGCGTATTATCCTGCGTCCAGGCATTTAAGGTAGTAGTGAGGAAATTACGGCCGGCATCCATGCCTTCCAGCTCAAAGCGGTTACCATTGTAGATCTTGTTGCCGCTCACGCCTTGCAGGAACAGTACCAGGTCTAACCCTCTATAATTGAGCGTGATATTGCATCCATATTCCAGTTTGGGGAAGCCTGATCCCTGGTAGGTTTTATCATTTTCGTCGATTACGCCGTCGCCATTGGTATCTTTAAACCGGATATCACCTGCTTTGGCAGCAGGTTGCAGGCGATCGCCCGCTTTATTTTTATAGTTGGCAGCTTCCGCATCTGACTGGAATATACCATCTGCTTCATACAGGTAAAACGCCCCTACTTCTTTGCCTACACGGGTTTGGTTGGCAATATGGTCGGCGCCGAATTTCAGGCCGGTACCATATAATGTCTGTCCTTCGTTGGCCAGTGTTACCACTTTATTCTTCACGCTGCTGAGCGTACCGGTAAGGCTGTATTGGAGAGCGCTTTCGTGGTGGCTATAGGTAAACTCCAGTTCCCATCCACGGTTGCTGATTTTACCAACGTTCAGTGTAGGATTATTCACGCCGGAAGAAGGTGGTACTTCTTTCGTGATCAGCAAGCCATCTGTTTTATTGTTAAACACGTTGAAAGAGCCGCTCAATCTATTCTGGAGCAGGGCAAAGTCAACGCCTATATTGGAAGAGCGGCTGGTTTCCCAGTGCAGTTCACGACCCAGCAAGTCCTGACCGATGATACCGGTCCACGGCGTGCTGCCACTTCCCTGTACATAACCACCTAACCAGGTATTGTCGACATACATGAGATTCAGGTGATCATAAGGCAGCAATGCTTCTTCTGTTCCCAGTTCACCGTAGCTGGCGCGCAATTTCAACATATCCAGCCAGCTGATATTGTTCATAAAGCTTTCTTTCTGGATATTCCAGCCCAGGGCTACAGAAGGGAATACGCTGTAACGTTTGGCCAGGTCGAATTTGGAGGAGCCATCCCTTCTTGCTGATACCTGGATCATGTATTTATCATCGTAGGCATAGTTAATGCGACCGAGGGTAGACAAGCGTACATATTTTGTTTTGCTGCCGCCGGCGCCGAAAGTACCTCCCAGTGCGCCGTCCATGGTAATGAAAGACGGATCCAGGAATCCGCCTGGCACTGTTTTCTCTACCAATTGGCCGTCCTGGATAGTACGTACAATGGTTTTACCATCGGCGGTAACGTTCAGCCAATCGCTGGTAGTTTCCTGTGCCGTATAGCCCGCGAGCACATTGAGTGCATGTTTTCCTTTATTGAAATCATAGTAAAGCAGGTTTTCCATCAGGCGTTGCCGGTTGTTGGCACGCTGGTTATAGAGATAAGCATAGGGTACGGCGCCATCGTTGGCGTTGATCCGTACAGCGGGGCGGAAAGCAAAATCAAAGTTGTTGGCGTTTACCAGGTTGAGGTTTGTTACCGCTTTCAATCCCTTCCATAAATCAAGGGTTAAGCGGGTATTTACATTGAAATACTGTGTGGTATTGTATGACTGAAAATAATGATCAGCGCCTACTGGGTTCTGGTATTTGGGCAATCCGTTTACCGTTAAGCCATATCCGTACTTCTCGCTGCTGTCGAGCACCGGGAGTAAAGGCGACTGAAAATAGGCTTCCCGGAGGGAAAATTTCTGTACCTGTGTTTTAGTTTCGGAGTAGGTCAGGTTGGCTTCTACGGTTAAGATACCTTTTTTGTATTCATTGCGGGAGCGTACCGTTTTCTTTTTAAAATCAGATCCTATAAAATTACCTTTTTCATTGGTAATATCTCCACTGAGGGCATAGGTAATATAATCGCCTCCACCGCGCAGGTTGAGGTTATAGTTTTCGGCATTACCCTGTTGGGAGATTTCATCCTGCCAGTTGGTATTAACGCCGGTATTCTTTGTCACGTAGGCAGGTAAATTGCGGCCGGCATTCTGGTACATCGTTTTAAGCACCGATTTATACCCGTCGGCATCCAGGAGTTTGTATTTACTGGTGGGACTTACCAGGCCATAGTAAGCATTGAAGTCGATCACCGGTACGCCTTTTTTTCCTTTTTTGGTGGTGATGATCACTACGCCGTTGGCACTGGAAGAACCATAAATAGAGGCCGCGGCGCCGTCTTTCAGCACTTCCATGGAAGCGATATCGTTATTGCTCAGGTAAGTGGGATCGCCGGGGGAGCCATCGATGATAAAGAGTGGTCGGTGGTTACCAAATGTGCTGAGGCCGCGGATGCGTACATCGGCCATAGCGCCGGGCTGGCCTCCGGTGCTGGTTACCGACAAGCCGGCTACTCTTCCCTGGAGGGCGTCTACCGGGTTATTGGTGGCCATGTTCTGGATAGCGGAGCCTTTTACGGAAGAGATGGCGGCAGTAACATTGCCCTGCTTTTGCGTACCATATCCCACTACTACTACCTGGTCGAGTACTTTCACAGATGCCTGCAGGGTGATGCTGAACTCTTTGCGGCCACCCACGGCAATTTCCTGCGGTTCGTAGCCAATGTAGGCAATTTCCAGTATGGCATTTTCCGGTACGCCGGCCAGTTTAAACTTTCCATCTTCCGCGGTGAAAGTGCCTTTGTTGCTGCCCTTTACCTTAACGGTGGCGCCAGGAATCAGCTCGCCGGTGGCGGCTTTTACGATACCCTGCAGGTCCTGCTCCTTTTGCTGCTCCACGCTTGTTACCGCCGGCGGCGCGGCAACGCGTTTTACCAGGATCATGTCGTTGGCAACCCGGTATTCCAGGCCTGCGGCAGCGCAAATATCTTTTAACAATGTTTCCACCGTACGTACTTTTTTATCGATAGAAAATTTGCCCGTACGTTCCAGGTCATCGCGGTTATAGGAGAACTTTAACGCGGTATTTTTCTCCAGGTAGCGAAGCGCGTTGAGTACACTCGACTGAGAAAATCCTATTTCGACTTTATTTTTTAGTCCCTCGGGGATCTGTACCCACGACAGTAAACATACTGCCAGCGCTATACAGCACACACGCCGGGCTATACTCTTGTAATAACAAGAGATGCTTTGCTTTCTCATAACGTCAGAAAGTTTATAGTTTAGAATGGAATAGCAGCCTTGCTGCGCTCACTATTGGTTGATAAATAACTCGTTTCCGGAGATATTAATTTTAAGATTAGTGATGTAAGTAATAGAGGCAATCACTTCGGATAATGACTTATTCATGAACTGGCCATTGAAGTGAATAGCCTGATAATTGCGGGGTGCTACATGCACCTTAACACCGTACCAATACTCCAGTAAGTTGGCTATTTCCTGGAGGGATGCATCTTTAAATAATAATCGTCCACTGCGCCAGTCCGATTCCCTTGCAGCATCGAACGTGCCGGCAATCAATCCGCCCCGGCTGGTTTTCACCATCTGTCCGGGTAACAGTGCCGTTGCCGCATTGTCGGCCGCCACGTTCACTTTCCCGGATAATAATGACACCTGTACATTGTTTTCAAAAAGGTAGGCCCTTACTTTAAAAACAGTACCCAGTACCTGTACAGTAGCCTGCCCGGCGGTTACTGTAAATGGGCGTTTATCGTCTTTTTGTACATCATACAACGCCTCCCCTTGCAGGATCAGGTGGCGTTCCTGCTGATTAAAGCTGGCAGGGACTTTTAATGTACTGTTGCAGTTCAGGATCACCGTACTCCCATCTGCCAGTATTACCTGTTTACGAGCACTATCCGCGTGGTACGTGGTATACGCCATGGCGGCGCTATGCTCGGTACGCGGTTGTTTTTTCCACAGCCATGCGCCCACAACAGCTCCTGCAAACATGGCTGCAGCGGCCACATATGGCAGGTAGCTTTTGCGGCGCTTTCCCTGGACACGGTCTGTTTCAATCATGGCGCGAAGCTTGCTGAATTCTTCCTGCTTCTCGGAAGCGTTGAGTCGTACACCCAGGCGCAGCACCCATTCCCTCGCCTTCTCCGTTTCCGGCCGTTTATGAGGGTTCCGTGCAATCCAGTCGTTCCAAAAAGCAACATCTTCGTCGTTACTCTGCAGACAGTAACGTACAAAGGATTCGTTCAGCATAAAATCTTCCGCCATGAAGGCCTGTAGGTTCATGAATTGCCCGTTTAATGTAAAGAGGACCAGTACTTTTCTTTTTTACTAAAGAAAATGAAAATTATTTTACTAAATACCACAATAAGGTGAGTGAGAAGAAGGACAAAATCCTGCGAAGCTGTACCATAGCGGTATGCAGGGTATTATAAATAGTACGTACAGAGGCGGAAGTTTTAAGGGATATTTCTTCCATGCTCATATTTTCATAAAAACGCAGGCGGATAAACTCTTTTTGCCTGGCTGTTAGCTGGGCCAGCACCTTTTCCATTTTATGGCGTAGCTGTGTATCGGCTTCCATGCCGATAAGCACTGCCTCGTACGACTGCTCTTCCGGCTCCTGGAACAGCTGTCCGGCATATTTGGCAGAGCGCTTATGCTCTTTGCCTAACAGTTTGCTGAGGCGGCGTTTGAAACAGATAAAGATATAATTAGGGATATGATCCGGCACGATCAGCTGCTCCCGTTTCTTCCACAGCTCTACGAATACGTCGTTGATGGCTTCTTTTACCATTTGCTGATCCAGGACCACGGATATTCCGTAATGATACAGGTTATCGTACAGTTCATGATAGATCTTATACAAGCCGTGTTCATTATGTTGTTGAAATTCGGTCCAGAAAACGGCAAGAGCTTCTCCGGCAGCAGGCTTGCTGTCAGGCACAGGCAAAGGTGCTATATTTTTATGTGGAGAAGACAAGGCCACCGGGAACAGGTTATGAGCCGCCAAAGTATTATTTTTCCGGTGAGTAACCTATGTAAAAATTAACCTCAAGTATACATATTTTAACCTTTGTACTATCAATATATATACTACGTAAAAAAACAGGTGGTAAAACCGAAAGGCTATACCACCTGTTTTGCAGCAGCATCCACACCCTACTTCACTACCTTGGTAGTGCGATGACTTGTACCATTGGAAATATCAATGATATAAATGCCGGAGCCCAGCAGCGACAGGTTGTCCAGCTGTATATGGTTGTTTCCTTTCACCACCTGGTTTTGTTGTTCCTTCTGTATATAGCCATTCACATCATACATGCGCACCAGTACTGTACCCGCTACGAGTGACTGGTAGGTGATATTGATTTTATTGGTAAATGGACTGGTAGCATTCAGCCGATTGGTATTGGTGTTGGCATCCAGTTTTTTAACCAGCATAGTTCCACCTGTCACTTTGATGGTATAATCTTCTACCTCTCCCTGGTAGGAGTCTACTCCACAGGGTTTCACATTGCTGCCATATCCCATTCTTACCCGGAGCAGGGTAGCGCCGGTTTTAGCATTGGCCGGCACGGTGATGGTTTGGGTAAATGGACCGCTGCCCCGTTTAACAAATATTTTCTCCGTGGTATCATTGAGTTGTCTATCCCCGTTCCAGTCTACCCATGCCGCTACCGAGATATCCGGCCAGTATTCCACGGCCAGGTTGATCTGCAGCTGGTAGGAGCCGCCGGCTGCGACAGTAGCCGATTGGGCGGTAAAATCTTTGTACCCGTCCCATTGGGAGCTGTTATCAAGATTGGCCAACCGTACCCGGGTAATGGTGTTATAGTTCAGTGCGGTGCTGGCGGTGCAATAGTCCTGTACGTTAACGCTGGTGTCGGCGGTTGCCGGGGCCGACTGACCGGCTTTGATGCTGCCGCCCGGCATGGTGTTGTAGGCGCAGTCCATCAGCGTATAGCTGCTACCGTTAGCCGCTACTTTAAACCTGAACCAGCCATAGAAATGCTCGCCACCAGCCGTAAAGGTAAAGCCGGCATAAGCTGTTTTACCTTTCCATGCGGTATAGGTAGCGGTTACCAGGTTATGTTCGTCGGGATAAGCCCCACCTGCCACAAAATGAGAAGTATCGCTGATAATGGTATTCAGCGCCAGCAGGGAAATATTTTTGGTGGTCCCATCGCAAACCATAGGCTGCTGATAGGTTTCCAGCCGGAGCTTCCCACTGTCGGACCATAGCCCATAGGCCGCTTCGGGGATATTATCTACCAGGAAATAATACCAGTTGTTGGTGGCGTTAATGGTATACACCGTATCGTTTACGTCCACATACTTAATAGTATATGGATCGCGGAAGCTGAGTGATAATTGCTTCTGGCTGCTGTCGGCCGGCTGTTGATTGCTGAAGGCAGCGGGCAATATATTGATGGTAACAGTTCCACTGTTAGCGGCCGTGTGACTGGTGGCACTACCGGTAAAGGCTAAACGTGCCGTGGTATTGTTGAGCGCTTTCAGCTCCACACCTAGTCCTGCCGGCAGGTTGCTGACCGTATAATGGGTATTGCGGGTAAAGTTACCGCTGCTGATCGCAAAGGTGTTGCCAAGGATACCCACTTCGGCGGTATCGCTGAAGGCGCCGTTGTTAGCCAATGCTTCGCGGAATTGTGATCTGGACCAGGAAAGCGTGGGTGCGCCGGCGTTACCTGCGGCAATGCTGCCATTGGGCGCCTGGTTCCAGGCGTAGTCTTTAATCACATAGCTGCTGCCATCAGCGGCTACTGTAATGCGGATCCATCCATAGCGCGGTTTGCCATTCAGCGTAAATTTAACGCCTATATAAGCCGTTTTGCCTGCCCATTTCGTATAGGCATTGCTGTAAACATCGTGTTCATCGGGATAAGCGCCACCGGCCACAAAGTTAGACGTATCGCCGATCAGCGTATTCACCGGCAGAGGAACAATGTTCCGGGAGCTTCCTTCGCAAACAGCTGCCTTCTGATAGGTTTCCAACCTGAGTTTGCCGCTGTTGAGCCATCCGCCAAAATCACCGTCTCCTACGTTGAAACTGAAGTAGGTCCAGATATTTGTACTGTTAATCACGATATCGGAAATATCGTGATACACGATTTTATACGGATCTATGAAATGAATACCCAGGTTAATATATGACCGGTATAAGGCGCCTGCTCCGCCCTGGATGGCGGCGTTGAGGAAAGTAATCTTTACGCTGTCAGTGCTGTTGGCCGCACTATGCTGCGTGGCATTGCCTGTGAAAGACAATACAGCGGTAGTACTGTTCATCACCTGTATCACCGGCGTAAGGCCGGCCGGCAGCTGTTGCACCGTGAAGTGTGTGCCCTGCACCAGGTTGCCGTTGCTAAGTGTAAACGTGGCGCCGCCCAGCAATTTCAGGGTATCCGCCATTGTTAACGCACCATTATTCACGTCGCTCTCATTGAATAAGGTGAACCCGGGCACCAGTCTTTTTACAGTATCTGGTAGCAAGGTAGCCGCGAGGTTGGCGGCCGACCACAAGTTATTGCGATGGGCAACGGTGTTAGTCAATGCTGCCAGCATCCGGTCACTCTGCCCGATGGTAAACATCTTGGTGCAGGAGGAATAGTCCATGTAGTTTTCTACGTTAGCCACCGGACCGCAGGAGTTGGCATTGACATTACACCCGCCATAGTTTGATAAGGTAGGCGGCGTATCATCTACCTCATCTCCCGGTGCATTACACCCGTTTTCAAACGTATGTTGCAGGTTAAGGAAATGCCCTACTTCATGGGTCAGTACCCGTTTCATATAGGGGTAACCGTTTTCAGAACAACCTACACCGGGTGCACCGAGGTAACGCCAGTTATAGACTACCCCGTCGAGGTGATTGGCCGCTACCCAGTCGTCGGGGAGATAGGTCCAGCCTGAATTATTATACACACCTTTCTGTTCTACCTCGCTGACGATCCAGATATTGAGGTATTTTTCCGATGGCCAGTAGGAAACGCTTTTCACCGCGGCGCCGGATCCGTCGGGGGAACGGCCGTCCAGGTCATTGTAGTGATAGGTTACACCGGTAGTAGGATTCCCTTGCGGGTCGATATCGGCGAGGCGAAAGGTAATGTGCAGGTTAGCGGCCAGGCCGATAAAGCGGGGATCAATCTGGGAATAATCCGCATTGGCCAGGTTATAGTCCTGGTTCAGGATATCCATAGCAGAACGGATCTGCTCCATGGTTACCTTATAAGGATTTACCGGATCGTTGACATGAAATACTACCGGGATAGTATATTGTACCGCCTAGGTAGCCAGGGTACGCCGTTGTTCCCGCATTTTAGCTACGATACTGCTGATATAGGCTTCCTGTTTACGGGCAGCCTGCAAGGAGGCCGGATGCTTTTTATACAGCTCCTGCATAGCCCTGGAAGACGAACAGTGGTCGGGCGAGGGAGCCGGCGCATTTTTTTGCTGCGCCACTACTCCTCCATTCACCAGGAGGCAAAGCAGTGCCGCTATTATCCGTTGAGATAACTGTGACATATAAACGATTTAAACATAAGGGTAAAAGAATTCCTGCCGGTAGCAACCTGCTACCGGTAAAACTACTACAGCCGACATGCAGCTGTATGAATAAGGAGCAAAAATTTTACTTCATAAAAATGGTTTTACAGATGAGCTGATAAATCGACGGGGAGAATCGGAGATAAGGGTTTTCGTCTGTGGGTCATAGAAAATTCACACCGTTGATCTGATTCTGTTTTGGTTGAAACACCGTGTCCTGCAAGGACTTTCATAAACGGAAATGTGGCGCTGTTCGAATGCTGCTGTTATATACGAATTTAGAAGAATACTCCTGGATAGTATACGCCAAAATTGATAGCTTCTTTGCCGATATTAACCCGATATCGTTTTTTATACTTCTTACTGTAATAAAAAAATCCCATACCGTAATGGTATGGGATGTATGACAGTGATTTTTGTTCAATGCTATTTTCCCGATTGCAGCAGGTTTTTAGGCGTCATTTCGTTGCTTAGCAGGTAACCGAAGCCCTCCCATCTTTTATCCGGCTGCTGGCCGTAGTGGTTATCCAGGTATTGCTTTACCAGGTCCTGTCCGTAATTATAATTAATAACGTAGCTCCGGTTCTTTTTAATAAACTGAATGCCTTTGGCTACAGATGCCTCATTGAGCAACGTATAATCGCGCAGCCACCTGCTCGCCAGGGAGTCGGACATGGTGCCATTTACCAGGCCCCTGGCCACTTCGTTACGTGCATAGTTGAGTGTACCTTTGATGGCCAATGCTTTAAAATAAGTGCTGATACCGGTGGTATCCAGGCCTGCCAGTGGCAGCAATACATCACGGGTATACGCAACTTTCTCTTCACCGGGGAAAACCATCTCTATTCCGTAGTTAGCGCTGCCTTCCGCAATCAGCGATTGCGGGCTGAACAACGGGTACAGCGATATTTCCACCCATCCTTTGTCGCGGTAGAGATTCTTTTCCAGCAACGTATTATAGACATGGTGTCCGGGGTATCCCTCATGGCAGCTAAGATCTATGGCTTTCTCTATAAAAATCGGTACATCTGCGCTTACCTGGATCAGGCTATTGTAATTGCCTTTGTACCAGTTATAGCCCATCCAGGGTTTACCGGTTACATATTCCAGGGTAAAGCTTTCTGTTGCCGGCAACTGGTAATGCGATAAGGTACGTTTACGCGCTTCCGCTATCGCCGTTTTAAAAACGGTATCCAGTTTATTTCTAGGAATGATAAAGTGGTTGGCTAATTGCTGGAATCGGTCAGCCACCGGACCTTTACCGGGCAACAGGCTATCCAGTGAGGCGATCAGTGACTGGTAATGTGATTCCGTGTAAACAGGCGCCATGGCATCGAATAAATCTTTCGACTCCACATCGAAAGGTGCATACACACCAGTGATGATTTGAATACGCCGGCTGAAGGCTGTGAGTTGTGTGTCCATCCAGTTTGCCCGGGTATGGATGGTATCATTTGTTGTGTTTTTAGCTACGTCGTCCAGCAACAGTCTCAGGTTTCTTATTGCATTCAGAAAGCTATCTTTCGGAAAGGTGATGGATTTGCCGGTCACCGGCTTCAACGAATCCGGACCATAATAAGCATCTACGAAATCCGGATCATATTGACCGATGGCTAATCCCAACCGCACATATTTTTCAGCGAGTTTATCGAGGGTCGCTTTCCCATTATCTGTTGCTTTTGGCATACGCATGGTGCAGGCAAATAGTATCAATGGCAGCAACGCCCAAAGTTGTTTTTTCATATCGTGGTATTATTTAGCGGGCAATCAGTTGTTCTATTTCATTGGCCGTGCTTGCAAAAGGCCTGCCTAGTTTGCGGCCTCCATCGGCAGTGATCAGGAAATTATCTTCTACGCGCACGCCACCAAAATTTTTATAGGCCGCCAGTTTTTCGTAGTTGATAAAGGCAGTATGTTTACCGGCTGCCTGCCACGCGTCGTTGAGCATCGGGTTGATGTAAATGCCTGGCTCAATAGTCAGTACAAAGCCCTCCTCCAGCTCTCTTCCCAGGCGCAATGATTTAAGGCCAAATTCCTTGCTTTTATGCAGGGTATCGGTATAGCCCACATATTCTTCGCCCAGGTTTTCCATATCGTGAATATCGAGTCCCAGCATATGTCCCAGGCCACAGGGGAAGAACAGCGTGTGCGCCCCGGCCGCTACCGCTTCTGCCGCATTACCTTTCATCAGCCCCAAAGCTATGAGGCCTTCCGCCAGTTTTTCGCAGGCCAGCAGGTGTACGTCTTTAAAACGTATGCCCGGTTTCACCGCATCGGCGGCCGATTGATAGGCATGATGTACGATGTCGTAAATCTCCTTTTGGGCAGTGGTAAATTTCTTATTGACCGGGTGCGTACGTGTCAGGTCCCCGGCATAGCGCATGGCATTTTCTGCACCACAATCGCACAGTACCAGTTGCCCGTTTTGCAAAGGCGTATTATGCGGGTGATTATGCAGAATTTGTCCGTTAACGGTGAGGATTACCGGGAAAGAAATATTTCCTCCGCCGGCAATAGCCACTGCCTGGATGCCGCCTGCAATCGCTATTTCGGTAACGCCTGCCGCCGCCAGCTCCATGGCCTTCAACTGCATATCGATGGTAGTGTTTACGGCCATTTCTATTTCATGTACTTCCTCGGCTGTTTTAATAGCGCGTTGACGCACAATGGCTTTTATGAGCGCTACCGATACCTGTTGCGGAATCGCAGCCACCGGGATATCCAGCCACTCGCTTAGTTTAACGGTGGTATCGCCCCGGTAGGGAGGCACAAAATGTACGGGTTGTTTACTGCTGCGGGCACGGGCCAGGAAGTCGGGCAGGGCGGAAGTGGGTCGTACATCTTTAATGCCCACCTTAGCAGCCAGGGAGGCGATCGTTTCCACCGGCCCCGTCCACATAATTGCTTCGATGGTTAGTTCATCGCCGAATAAGATCTCCCGGTTATTATCTATATCCATAACAAACGTGAGTCCCGGCTGGTCGATACCCGTGAAATACAAAAAGCAGCTGTCCTGCCGGAAGGGATAGATGTTATCCTTATAGTTCATGCCACTATCGTCGTTTCCTGGTAGCAAAATAATGCCACCGCCTATATCGGCTTGCAGCCGGCTTCTCCTGTTGATATAAGTTTCCTGTGAAAACACCGTCAAAATGGTTTTATGGATGATTAAATATTACCGGTTAAATTTAGGTAACAAACGTCAATAAAGCGTTGTCAGGTTAAAATGAGCAGATAGGTGGTTAAATATTGCGAAATACCTACCTGCCGGGCCCATCACAATAAAATATAAAACTACCCCAAAATTATGTAACAAAAGGCGCTGTTCCTACCCTTACTTTTGTATTGCATGAAAAAGGTCCTCACACTTCTGCTGGCTATTCTCTACCTGGGTTCTTCTACAGGCGCCACTTTCCACCTGCACTACTGCATGGATAAGCTGGTAACGGTACAATTCTGGCACCAGGATAGTCCCTGCAATAAGTGTGTGGCCAAAGTCGAAAAAGCATGCGCGAAGCCCTGTTGTAAAGATAAACATCAAACACTAAAACTGGAGAAGGATCATAAAGTGGCGGAGAATGATGTCGCGCTCAAATACCTGGCTACAGCGGCCGCTCCCCTGGCTACCTTCGAATTTTCACAGGCCGGTATTAACCCGCTGGCCACCTCATTTCCGCTTACCCATGCACCGCCGCGAAGTAACAAGGTGCCTTCCCATATCCTGCACTGTACTTTTCGTATCTGATTCCCCGTTAGTCCCGCGTACTCCCTTTATTTATCTTCCTGTACGCCATCAGCTCCTGCTACGTTTATAGCATTCCCTTCTTCCGGCCTATAGGCACGGATGACAGGCTATCTATGTCTTTTTCGAAATGAACAAATATGGTACATCGAATTATTGAATGGTCATTGCGCAACCGGTTTATTGTACTGGTAATGGCAGCTGCCTTGTTTGCCTGGGGGATTTTCGCCGTCAAAAAGAATCCCGTTGACGCCATCCCCGACCTCTCGGAAAACCAGGTCATCGTTTTTACAGAATGGATGGGACGAGGCCCCCAGCTGATAGAAGACCAGGTAACCTATCCGCTGGTCACCAACTTACAGGGACTTCCACGCATCAAGTATGTACGTGGCTCCTCTATGTTTGGAATGAGTTTTATTTATGTCATCTTCCAGGATGATGTTGATATTTACTGGGCCCGGGAGCGGGTACTGGAGCGGCTTAGCACGGTTGCCAGCACCCTGCCCGCCGGTGTAACGCCTCAACTGGGGCCCGATGGTACCGGTGTAGGGCATATTCTCTGGTATACTCTTGACGCACCTGGAATGGACCTGGGCGAACAACGTGCCTTGCAGGACTGGTATATCAAATTTGCCCTGCAAAATGTACCAGGTGTCAGTGAAATTGCCTCCTTTGGCGGTTTTCAAAAGCAATATCAAATCACGGTAGATCCCAATAAGCTGCTTTACTACCGGATACCGGTAGCTGCCGTGCTCAATGCCATCCGAACCAATAACAACGAATCCGGGGGCCGCAAGTTTGAGCTGAGCGACATTGGCTATATTATCAAAACATCCGGCTACCTGAAGTCGGTGGCGGAGATAGAAAATATCCCGGTAAAAACCCAGAACAATATCCCTATACGGATCGCCGATGTAGCCACTGTACAAATGACCGGCGAAACCCGGTTGGGCATCTTTGACCAGGATGGGCAGGGAGAGCGTGTAGGTGGCATCGTGGTAATGCGCTATGGTGAAAATGCCGATGCCGTGATTGATAAAGTAAAAGCCAGGATGAAAGAAGTGGCCAAAGGGTTTCCGGATGGCGTAAAATTCGACATCGTATACGACCGCGGCGCACTGATCCGGGAATCGGTAGATGCCATTAAACACACGTTGATCGAAGAAATGATCGTGGTATCGGTGGTGGTCATCCTATTCCTCTTTCATTGGCGCAGCGCCCTGAGCATCATTATACAAATTCCCATTACGCTGGCTGCCAGCTTCATCCTGTTGAACGCCTTCGGCATTTCGTCCAATATCATGTCGCTCACCGGCATCGCACTGGCCATTGGTGTGATCGTAGACAACGGAATCATTATGAGTGAAAACGCTTATAAGCATCTCGCGGAAAAATACGCCCAATGGCAGGAAAAACAACAAGCATAAATCAGCAAATCATGAACCTGATCAAAAGAATATTCAAAAAAACACCTTCGTGGATTACCGAGGAGGAACGATTGCAGGTTATTGAGCAGTCGAGCAAACAGGTGTCGCGGGGCGTTTTCTTTGCCACCATCATTATCATCACTTCGTTCCTGCCGGTATTTATGTTAACGGGGCAGGAAGGCAAGCTGTTCCACCCGCTGGCCTATACGAAAACGTTTATCATGATCGTAGATGCCCTGCTGGTGATTACACTGGCGCCGGTGCTTATCTCTTTTTTCATGAAAGGTAAATTCCGTCCCGATCATGATAACCCCATTAACCGGGTACTGGAACGTGTATACGAACCGGTGATAAAAGTTATACTGAAATGGCGAAAAACCACCATTGCCATTAATATCATTGCACTCGTGATCACGATTCCTTTGTTAAAGAGCCTGGGTAGCGAGTTTATGCCACCCCTCGATGAACAAAGCATTTTGTTTATGCCCGTTACACTGCCGGATATTTCCAATGCAGAGGCCAAGCGCATCCTGCAGGTGCAGGATAAAATCATTAAGTCAGTACCGGAAGTAGATAAGGTATTGGGGAAAGCCGGCCGCGCCAGCACGGCTACTGACAACTCTCCTATCAGCATGATTGAAACCATTATCATGCTGAAGCCACAGTCGCAATGGCGGAAAGGAAAAACCAAAAAAGATATCATCAACGAGCTGGATGCCAAATTGCAGATTCCTGGTGTAGTAAATGGCTGGACGCAACCTATCATTAACCGTATCAACATGCTGGCTACTGGTATTCGTACCGACGTAGGCGTGAAGGTATACGGACAAAACCTGGACTCCATTGCCGCCGTGTCGGAGCGCGTAAAGCAGGTGCTGGAAGGAACACCTGGCATTATGGATCTTTATGTAGAGCCAGTGACGGGTGGTAAATATCTCAGCATAGATATACGAAGAGCCGACCTGGCACGCTATGGACTTACTGCCAACGACGTAAACCAAACTGTAGAAACGGCGCTGGGAGGTGCTTCCGTAGGTAATACTATAGAAGGACGGCAACGTTTTTCGATCAGCGTGCGTTTAGCACAAGAATATCGTAACAGCGTGGAGCGTATACAACGCATTCCGCTGATGTCGGCAGCTTCCGGGGAAGTGCCTTTGTCGGCCGTAGCAGATGTAAAATTTGTAGATGGCCCGCCGATGATCACCTCCGAAAATGCGATGCTGCGCGGCGCCGTATTATTCAATGTGCGCGGCCGCGACCTGGGCAGCACCGTAAAAGATGCCGTTGACAAGATGAGCCAGGCGAAAGGCGTACTGCCTGCCGGCTACTACCTGGAGTGGAGCGGGCAATACGAAAACCTGATACGGGGACAGCAAACGCTGATGTGGATTGCGCCGGTGGTGCTGGTCATTATTTTCTTCTCTCTCTATTTTGCTTTCCACTCCATACGGGAAGCGTTTTTAAGCCTGATTACCGTTCCGTTTGCACTTATCGGCGGGGCTTATATGATCTATTTCTGGGGCGTAAACCTGTCGGTGGCCGTAGCCGTGGGCTTCATCGCTTTGTTTGGCATTGCCGTGGAAACCGGTATTGTGATGGTGATATACCTCAACGACGCCATGCAACAGCTGGTGCAGCTGAAGGGTAATTCGGCTGCCACCATTACGAAAGATGACCTGCGGCGATATGTGATATATGGCGCAGCGAAACGCCTGCGGCCCAAGCTGATGACAGTATGTGTGTCGTTGTTTGGACTGGTACCCGTATTGTGGGCCACCGGTGTAGGCACCGATGTGATGAAGCCCATTGTATTGCCCATGATAGGCGGAGTACTCACCTCCTCCACCCATATCCTGCTGGTAACTCCCTTGATTTTTTTAATGTCGAAAGAATATGAATTGCGCAAGTATGGTAAACTGGAAATTCATGAAACACATCACTAAACATATCCTGGCAGTGCTGCTGGGGGCAGCGCCCCTGCCGCTGTTGGCGCAAAGTGCGCCGGTGCTATCGCTGGATACGATACTAGAACGGGTAGACAACAATAATATCCTGCTGCAATCGTACGACCTGAAAGCCGCCGGTTTCCAGCAGCGCGCTTCCGCCGCCACCGCGTGGATGGCGCCCATGGTAGGCATAGGTACCTTTATGACGCCCTATCCCGGCCAAAAAGTGATGGATGAACGCGACAAAGGCAGTCTGATGCTACAGCTGGAGCAGGACATTCCCAACCCGGCCAAACTCAATGCCAGGAAGCGATATATTGCCTCGCAGGGAAACATTGAACACGCCACCAGGGCTATCACCCTTAATGAGCTGAAAGCACAGGCCAAACGATTGTATGTAAACTGGCTCATTGCGCAACAACGGATAAGTGTATTGCATGAAAATGAAAAAATCATGCAAACGATGAAGAAAATAGAAGAAGTAAGGTATCCGTACAATCAATCTCAATTAATCGGTGTATTTAAGGCCAATGCAAAAATTGAAGACAACCGCAACATGATCCGCATGCAGGAAGGCAGTATCGCCAAAGCCAGGTCCTGGCTTAATAGCCTGATGAATGCGCCCGGCAACCAGGCTTTTGATATCGATACTACTTATCAGCTGCAGTTCCAGGCCGCCCCCGCGTACGACACCGCTTCACTGGCTACCGTGAGGAAAGATGTACTTAAAATGAATGAGAGCATCCGTTCCATGCAATTGAACATTGAAAGTATGCAGCGGGAGAAAAAGCCCGATTTCAGGATCAGGTTTGATCATATGTCGCCCCTGGGAGATATGATGCCCAAAGCCTTCAGCGTCATGGGCATGGTCAGCATCCCTATTGTCCCCTGGTCGTCCAGGATGTACAGGTCGGAAATAAAGGCCATGCAGTACAATGTACAGGCAATGGAAAAAGAGAAATCGGCTATGCTGCAGGAAACACAGGGCATGCTCTATGGGATGCAGTATGAGATACAGTCGATGCAACAACGGATTGCGGCAATGGAAGCGAAAATCATCCCGGCTTTGCAACAAACGCTGGACGCCAACTTCCTGAACTACCAGGAAAACAAGCTGGCGTTGAGCAACGTGATCGATTCCTGGGAAGCGCTCACCATGATGCAATCCAGCCTGCTGGATGAAAAATTAAAACTCTATGAAATGATTATAGACTATGAGAAACAGTTATATCGTTAGTCTCCTGCCCGTAATGGTGCTGATGGCATGGGGCCTGGTGGCCTGCCATGCACAACCGGGAGCAGCAACGCATACAGAAGGGCACCAGGAACCGGTGATAGACAACAACATTGCCCGGCTGGCCCGGCCGGTGAATGGACAGGTCATTGCCAGCATCCCGGTTACCAGGCCGGAAAGCGGCAGTCGCCTTCATTCGCTGGCTGCCTATGGCGTAGTTACCTACGATACCCGTCATGAAACCAGCATTGCCAGCAGGGTGGCTGGCCGGATAGAACGGCTGCTCATTAAATATAATTACCAGCCGGTGAAAAAGGGACAACTCATTATGGAAGTGTACTCGCCCGACCTGGCAGCGGTGCAACGGGAACTGCTATACGTAGCCGGGCAGCAACCGGAGCTGCTTCCTGCTGTAAGGCAACGCCTACAACTACTGGGGATGCCACCGTTGCAAATAGAACAGGTATTAAAAACAGGGAATATCCTGTATCGTGTGCCGGTGTATAGTAACAGTGACGGCTATATCCTGGAGAAAACGGCAGCTGTCACCACACCCCCTGCTGCTACTGCTACTCCCGCCGCTTCTTCGGATGGAATGGGGAGCATGGAGGGAGGTAGCAACGCCAGCCCCCTTCCCGCTCCCGCGGCACCAGCAGCCAGCCCGGTGTTGTTGAGAGAAGGACAATATGTGAGCGCGGGACAGTCGCTGTTCACTATTTACCAGGCGCAGAACCTCGTAGCTGAGTTCTCCTTTCCCTCGCATATCGTGGCCAATATCCGGCAAGGACAGCAGCTGTTGTTTCACCCGGCGGGCGACAAAAAACCCTTGCAACCCGCTATCATCGGCTTGATTGAACCGGTATTCCGTGATGGCAGCAACTTCACCCTGGGCCGCGTGTACCTTGATCATTCCGGGCTGCAGCCCGGGCAATTGCTCACGGCTTATATCCCCGTGATGTACACCGGAGGATGGTGGGTACCGAAGGAGGCCGTATGGCGACTGGGCAACAAGGCGGTGGTCTTCCGGAAAGAAGATAATGTATTCAGACCTTTTGAAGTGGCTACCGGTGCAGCCGTGGAAGGGATGATACAAATTCTTACACCGGTGGCCGAGTGGACGGTGGCGACCAATGCGTCCTACCTGGTAGACAGTGAGAGCTTTATTAAAACAGTTAATAACCAGCAATAATCAGTGATGGAAAGAAAAAAATTTATCAGGACTATGGCCGTAGTATCATTGGCGCCTGCACTTTTACTGGCTGCCTGCAAAGCTACCGGACCGAAGAAAACTGCGGAAGGAGCTGTCAAAACCTACACTTGTCCTATGCATCCGCAGATTGTACAAGAACAGCCTGGCTCCTGTCCGATATGTGGAATGGACCTGGTGCTATTCGACAAAAACAATAAAACCGCCGAGCTTACCCTCGGCGATAACCAGGTAGCGCTGGCGAATATTACTACCATGACCATTGGCGCGGGTGCACTGGCCAATCACAAACAGCTGAATGGGCGGCTGACAACGGACCCAGAACAAACGGCTGTCATTTCCAGCCGGGTGGCTGGCCGCATAGAAGTTTTATACGTAAAAGAAACCGGAGTCCGGGTTGCTAAAGGGCAGCCCCTTTATAAAATTTATTCGGAGCAGCTGGCCTCTCTGCAACAGGAGTATTTACTGGCCGTAGCGCAATTGCGGCAATTCCCCGGCGACAGCAGGTTTCAACAGATTGAAAAAGCGGCCAGGCAAAAGTTATCGCTATATGACCAGAGCGAAGCACAGATCAGCCAATTGTTAAAATCACAACAGGTAAATCCCTATGTTACCTACCCTGCGGCCATTTCCGGCATCGTATCAGCACTCACCGTATCAGAAGGCCAATATATACCAGAAGGCGGCGCCGTGATGCGGGTAGAGGGCTATGATCATCTATGGGTGGTAGCCGATGTATACCCGGCAGAAATTTCGCTTGTGCGGACCGGTCAACCGGTAAAAGTGGTGATAGCGGGATGGGAAAATGAACCACAGACCATGACCATCCAGTTTATCAATCCTGCGTTACAGGCGGGTAGTCAGCTGATGCAGGTACGTGGCACTATTCCGAATCCTGGTCAGCGCTGGCAACCGGGTCTACAGGCCAGTATTTTCCTCCCGGTCAACAGTAAAGGTAATGTGCTGAGCGTACCCGTAGATGCTGTTATCCGGGATGGAAAGGGCACCCATGTATGGATAGAAAAAGTCCATGGAAAGTTTGTGCCGAGGATGGTGAGCATTGGCATGGAAAACGCCGAGGTGGCGGAAATCACCGGAGGGCTTCAGGCTGGCGACAACGTGGTAGTAACCGGTGCCTATCTCCTATACTCAGAATTCATTCTCAAAAAAGGCGCTGATCCCATGGCCGGGATGAGTAAGTAAGACTGTCTCCTTATTATTCTCACAAAAAATAAAAAAACAACCACATGTTATTTAAAATTTCATTACCCGTACTCGCCGCCATCTTCTTTACTGCCTGTAATCATAACGGCAATAAACCTACTACCGGCACTGCGGCTCCGGAACAGGTCAGTGCTCCCACTCCTGCCCAGGGTTTACAGATCAATGACGATAAACTGCATGCCGTGTTTCAACAATACGAACAGTTGACAGCCGCGCTCGTGAAAGGTGATATGGCGGCTGCAAAAATAGCTGCCAATGCGATACAGCTTGGCGCCGGACAAGTAAACAACGGCCAGGTCGTAGCGGATGCTGCCCGCAAGATTACAACTGCTGCAGATGTGGAAACCCAGCGGAATAGCTTTGCTACCCTCAGTAAGGATATGATTGCGTTGGTGAAGCAGTCGGGATTAAAAAGTGGCGCATTATATGTCGATTTCTGCCCCATGGCACAGCAGGATAAAGGCGCCCATTGGCTGAGCAGGAATAAAGCCATTGAAAATCCTTATTTCGGCGAGCAAATGCTGACCTGCGGATCCGTACAGGAAACATTGCAATAATAAACAACCCTCTCTAATTTATCGATCACTTATAAATAACAGAAAATGAAAAGAATTATCCCAGGCGTGCCCACCAGTGGTATGCCAACATCCAACCTATTGGATGGATTATACCTGGATGCACGCCGGCGCCAGGTTATCCAATTTGCAGAAAAATATGATCGTTCACTGGATAGATGATGTATTGGGGGCAAATAAAGGGACTGGTTATTAGCTAGAAAAGTACAGGGAGCTAACCTATTATTGTTAGGGTGGGCGGTTTTCATAAGTGAACAAACCATTGTGCTAAAACCGAACACATAAATATTTTAAATATACTTTTCCCACTGATAAATAATTTCCCTTCATTCTGGCATTTTTATTAGGTTGTACTGGCAACATCCATATTGTATGATCAGAAATTACTTGAAGGTTGCCTGGCGTAACCTGATGAACAGCAAAGTTTACAGTGCCATTAATATCCTGGGATTAGCGATGGGTATGGCGGTAACGATGATTATTGTGTTGTGGGTAGTGCATGAATATTCTTATGATACGTTTTTACCTGACCATGAACGGGCCTACCAGGTAAGGCGTAATTTCAACAGCAACGGGGATACACTTAACTTTACGACCTGTTCGCTGAAACTGGCAGACGCTTTACGGAGTGAAATTCCTGAAATGGAATATGTGTCGGAATCTTCCTGGATGAATTCACATGGACTGATGGTAGGAGACCGGAAGTTGCTGGCAGATGGGATGATGGTGCAGCGTGACTTTCTCCGTATCTTTCCTTTTCCCCTGGTGGAAGGCAGTGCCGCTCACGCATTGGATGATACGTATTCTATTATACTGACCCAATCGCTCGCTGAAAGCCTGTTTGGCAAAGGCAGCGCAGTGGGTAAAACCCTGAGACTGGACAGTCGCCATGATGTCAGGGTAGCCGGCGTTTTAAAAGATTTACCTTCCAACAGCTCTTTCAGCTTTAAATACCTGATTCCTTTCAGCTACTTTGAACAAACCGAGGAAGCGGTGAGAAACAACCGGAAAGCCTCGTTCTCCAGTAATGCCTACCAGATATTTACGAAATTGAAGGCAGGAACTGATTATTCCAAAGTAGCTGCCAAGATCCGGGATATTGAGTCAACGGAGAAAGAGAATGTCAACTCCCAGAATTCCGCCGTGGTACTGCAACCATTGGATCGCTGGCACCTGTACAGTCGCTATGAAAATGGAAAAGATAGCAGCGGCGCTATCGACTATGTCAGGATGTTTGGCATTATAGGCTTGTTGGTACTGGTCATTGCTGGAATTAATTTTGTTAACCTCAGCACCGCTCGTTCTGAAAAACGTGGCCGGGAAGTGGGTATTCGTAAAGCAATTGGTTCACAACGCCGTCAATTGGTTATGCAGTTCCTGACGGAGTCGGTATTAACTGCGTTTATTGCTTTATTATTTGCGTTGTTGCTGGTACAGCTTTCGCTACCAGCCTTCAATGCCATTGCTGGCAGGGCGTTGCATATTCCGTTCGACAGCTGGATCTTCTGGTTGCTTGCGGGCGCTGGCACTTTCCTCACAGGCGTATTGGCCGGCAGTAAGCCTGCCTTTTTCATTTCCTCCTTCAACCCGGTAAAAACATTAAAAGGTACATTACAATCTGGGAAATCGGCTGCATTTTCACGCAAGGCGCTGGTGGTAGTACAATTCAGTTGTTCCGTAGCCCTGATCATCAGCACGCTGGTGATTTACAGGCAAATGCAGCATGCCCGGAACCGGCCTACCGGCTATGATCCCAACAACCTTATTATGACCAGGTTGAACGAGGAGATGATACGCAATTATCCTGCATTAAAAAATGAATTATTGCAAAGTGGACTGGCACAATCCGTCACCCTTTCTACCAGTCCGGCTACGGCTATTGGCTGGCACCGCGACCTCGACTACTGGCCTGGCAAGCTGCCGGGTGAAACCGTAGAAATGGGCATTATCCTGGCTGACAACGATTATTTCAAAACCATGGGATTGCAACTGGTCAGCGGTCGCAATTTTTCGACTAACCCAGATAGTGATACCGCCAATGTAATCCTGAATGAAGCGGCCGTAAAACGGCTCCGGCTCAAAGATCCGCTGAATGAATTGCTGACGATCGACAGCCAGAAGGTCAACATCATCGGCGTGGTAAAAAATGCGTTGCTGGAATCTCCTTTTGCCGCCATGGAACCTATTACATTCGGACATTCTCTTCCCAGCACCCGGGGATTCATGATGTGCCGCTTCGCGCCCGGCACTGATCTGCATGCTACCATCCCACTTATTGCAAAAGTCTTTGAGCGATATAATCCTGCTTTTCCATTCGACTATCTTTTCGCAGACCAGGTGTACAGCCAGAAGTTCCAGCAGGAAATACGCACCAGCAAACTTTCCGGCATCTTCGCCGTGTTAGCTATTCTCATTTCCTGCCTGGGTTTATTCGGGCTCGCAGCGTTTACGGCACAACAGCGCACCAAGGAAATAGGTGTACGTAAAGTGCTGGGGGCTTCCGCATCACAGATATGGGTGATGCTGTCCAGGGACTTTGTCATACTGGTAGTGATCAGTTGCCTGCTGGCAGCGCCACTGGCTTTTTATTTCCTGCAACGCTGGCTGCTGCAATACGACTACCGCATTACACTTGGACCAGACGTATTTATCCTGGCAGCGCTGGCCGCTATTGTTATTACACTCATTACCGTGAGCGTCCAGTCGATCAAAGCCGCCCTGGCGAACCCTATAGGCAGCCTGAGATCGGAGTAGGCAAGCACTCCGATACAGCAGATACAAAGTGCTGCCACCGGAGATTACCGGTGGCAGTTTGCATTTGTGGCCGTTATTATTATCGTGATATCGTTTTAACAATTACTACAGCAATCACGTAATTTTTTGTGAATACATTCACGCATAAATTTTACTGCCACATGAAGTTTAACCTGGGAACTGTCCTCACACTGCTCTTGCTGATTGCTGGCATTTCCGCTTCAGCAGCTGATTCAGCTTATATCCGATTCAACTTCTCTCCTCCGCTGCGCGGCAACGAATTTACGGTTACCGTACATGACGGCATCAGCGAACATACCATTGATGCAGTGCATCATCCTTACTGGGCTGGCATACTCAATGCACCATATGGATTTATTTCGGTCATTTATAAAAACAGCGACACTACCTACCTGCAAAGCAGGGTTTTCTTCGACAAGGGAGAATTGCCCATCAACGTAATTCCCTCAACCGACAGCCTGAAGTATTTTACTATTGATGAAAAAGCATCTCCCCATATTATTTCTTATGATAAAGCAGGTGGTGCAGCATTCGACGCCTTTATAAAAGAACGCTTTGATATATTCATTCGGTACTATCATGAAAACAAGCACCGGTTTGGAATGGATACCGCAGCCCTGGGAAAGGGATTCAGACTCGGCGATACCCTCAGCTACAGGGAAATGGATTTCATCCGGCAATTCCCGGATTCCTATATATCATTTTGGACTTTCCTCAGTAAGTCCGTCAGAACAATCCTGTTATCTCCCGCAAAGCTCATGGAGCTTTACGACCTATTTCCGGACAAATATAAAAGTACCCCTGCCGGTTTATACCTGGCGACCATCATCCAAAATAAAATCAATATTGATGCACATACCGCCTTCCCTGATTTTACTGTAACAGACATTAAAAACAATAAAATTGAGTCTGCCAGGCTACGGGGTAAATATGTACTGATTCAATTCTGGGCCTCGTGGTGTGCACCCTGCAGAGAAGAACTGCCTAATTTAAAAGCATATTACGACAAATACAAAAACAAAGACTTTGAACTGATTTCCTTTAGCATTGATAAGGATAGTACCGCCTTCCACCGGGCCGTTGAGAAATACGGCATGGACTGGCCACAAGTATTTGGTGACCACCGCCTGTATGAAGCAATGGCTAATTGGCCTATCCCCCAACTATATCTGCTTGATAAATCCGGCCGCCCAATTTACAACACCACCTCCATAAGAGATAAAGACATGACGCTGCTGAAAAATATACTGGAAGAGCGGCTCGGGAAATAATTTGTGAGATCATGGTACTGGTTATATACCCAGTGGATACTTTTACCGGTAACGTATATACGATTTTGTTAGTAACTTGCTCACTACTGTACTAATAGCAAGTGACATGTCTTTTCGAACAATCATAAAAAGAATACTCTGGGGACTTCTCGCCTTTCTCCTGGTTTTTATTTCTTTCGCTATATATATGGGCATTACTACTCCCGTTCCCGGAGGGAAAAGAATGACCCGGGCGGAACTTGCCCAGCAGGCTGACAGCATTCAATATGCCCAGAAGTTGGCCAGGGATTCGGCCTGGCAGGCCTGGCGGGCAAACCAGGATAGCTTAAAACATGTGCACAACTGGTCGTACGATACCATCACAGACCGTATGAGCCCCCGAAAAGAATATACGGCGACCGTGTTCGCCCTGGATGAGGTAAGTTTGCCCCCCACCGAAGTAAAAGAAGAGGAGGTAACCACTACGACCAGCGCCACCAGCAGGAACCGATATCGGGGCTACTGGCCTTACCGTGACGCAAGTAGCCGTCGCCGGTATACCCGCATGGATATTAAAACGACTACTACCCAACGGACACATTCCCGGTATATCCAGAATTCCGCCACCGTTTATCTGGAGCTTCATAAGAAAAGCAGCGGCCGGACGCAGATCATGATGGAGACTACTGAGGGTGCTTTCTCCCCTGAATATGCCACCGGAAGAAGTTCGATAAGAGTACGGTTCGATAACCGGCCAGCGACCTGGTTTGCCACCACAGGTTCCGTTGACCATGATCCGTCCGTACTTTTCCTCCAGCAGGAAGCAAGCTTTATACGTCAGATAAAACGGGCTAAAAGTATGCTAATTGAAGTCGCTTTTTTAAACAACGGCTTGCTGGTACTGGAGTTTGACGTGCATAAATTGAAGTGGAATTATTAAGCGTATGTTTTCCCCGACTTTGCGAGAAAAACATACGCTTGCTCCAACAATTCCTGCATCTGCTAATACCCTTTCGTAGGAACCAGGTTAGGGTTGTTCCTCAGCTCCCGGCTGGGTATGGGGAACAACAGCTCTCTTTCCGTTAACACCGGGCCGTAGGAAAATTTATGTCCCACATAATTATCAAAGCTTTTTGTACTTACGTTAAAAGCTTTGCGCAGGCGCACCATATCAAACCAGGTAATATTCTCAAAACATAACTCATACCAGCGCTCGCGCCATATGGCTTCTCTCAGCTGCACCTGGGTGAGCCCTGCCAGGTCAGGTAGCTTAGCTCTTTTCCGAACCTGGTTTACGGCATCATAGGCAGCTGCACCGGGACCACTCACCTCATTCGTTGCTTCTGCATATACCAGTAAGATGTCTGCATAACGGATCAATGACCAGTTAAGATCACTGTTAGCGGTGGTGGTTTGTGCCGTTACATCGAAGAGTTTATACAGGAAATACCCGCCCAGGTCCACCTTTTGATTCCTGTTATCCTGGTTAGTAAATGCGGTAAAAAAGAACTGGCCTTCTTTGGCGCGTAAATCAGCCGGATCGTAGGACTTTACGAAATCGGCGGTAGCGTAGATGCCACCCGTTTCGGCCGAATAGGCGGAAATATTCTTGTTGTACGGAATGATGAGCGATTGCCAGCTGCCGGGTATTACCTGCGTTTTATATTGGATCATGAAAATATTCTCTTCTATATTCTTCTTTGCCGGGTTATGCAGGTCGTTGTAGGTATCGAACAATTTAAATTGTTTGGAGTCCAGCACCTCTCCTGCTTTTTTAGCGGCCAGGTCGAAATAAGACGTCCCCTTTTGCAGCGGGTATCCGGCCATGGTGAGATATACCTTTGACAACAGCGATTTCACCGCTCCCAAAGAAACTCTACCACTGACATCGGTCCACGGTAATCCCGCATTTTCAGCGGTGGTCAGGTCGTTTACAATCAATTTGTATACTTCCTCCGGCGTAGCCTGTTTAGGCCTTAGCTGGTCGGACTTCAGATCAACCGGTTGCGTAATTAAAGGGATGTTGCCAAACATCTGCACCAGGTTGAAATAGTACCAGGCCCGCAGGAAATAAGCTTCTCCCATCAACCGTTTGGCTTCCGCCTGGTCCATATTTATACCAGGTATTTTGGCAATAGAGAGATTTGCATTGGTGATACCCTTATAATAATTTCTCCAGTAATTTTCGCCATAGGCGTTATCAGCCGTGTTATGCAGGTCTTTTATGTAATAACTATTTACCGCCTGCCCGAGATCGGTGGCTGCCTGCCCGGTGGCAAATTCCGTCATCGTCCAGGCAGCACCATTGAAATCACCGCTCATAGGGTCCCGCAGGCTGGCATAAATAGCGTTGATAGAGCTCCTCGCATGTTCGGGTTTCGTGAAATACGTATCTTCTGTATAATTGCTGGGATCTGTTTCATCCAAAAATTTCCGGCAACCAGCCAGGCATAATGCCCCGGTTGCTACCAGCAGCAGTCCGTATTTTATGATGATTGATTTCATAATTTTCGATTAAATAGTTGTTTAATATTATAATCCGACATTCAGTCCCAGCATAAATACCCTTGGTTTGGGATAGTCGTACAAGGTAAGGCCCTGATCGAAAGGCGAGCTGGAGTTGGATACTTCCGGGTCGTAGCCTTTAAATTTGGTGACCAGGAAAAAGTTCTGTACCGAAGCATATACCCTCAGGCGACTGAGTTTTAGTGCAGATACCGTTTTTGACGGGAACACATATGCCAGCAGCAGGTTACGGCCACGAATAAACGAACCGTCGGTTACTTTGTGGCTATCGTTGTTGGTAGTATAATAGGCATTGATAGGGCGTATCTGCGCTATTTGTGTATTTTGATTTGTTTCTGTCCACGCATTCAGCACGGTTTTGTAGCTATTGGCGATGCCCTGACGGTCTTCGGCGGAGTGTATGCTCCGATCGAGTACATCGTTGCCATACATAAACTGCAGGTCTACCGTAAGCGACCAGGCCTTGTACTGGAAGGTATTCAGGAAAGTGCCATATCCGTCGGGAATACCTTTCCCAATAATCACCCGGTCGAGGTCATTGATGATGCCATCGCTATTGATGTCTTTATATTTGATGTCGCCGGGCAGCATGTTGTATTTCTTTGCTTCGTCGGCCTCTTTGGAGCCCCATGTTCCGAGGGTGACCCTTCCAAAGAAAGAGCCAACAGGCTCTCCTACACGGATCACCCCATTGCCCATGAGTATGTCGCCATTGGCCAGTGCCAGTACTTTATTTCTATTGACAGAAATATTGAAGGTGGTGCTCCAGGAGAAATGATCGGTTTGAATATTGGTGGAGTTGATGCCAAACTCAATCCCCTTATTTTCCATGCTTCCTACGTTGGAGAAAATTTTGTCGCGCCCCGTAGTATACGGCAACGGTGCATCCAGCAGCATCCCATCTACTCTCCTGCGATATAGATCCAGCTCCAGGTTTAGCCTGTTGGAAAACAAACCCAGCTCCATTCCAAAATCTATCTGCTTCGTTTTTTCCCACTGCAGGCCGGGGTTAGCAATACGATCGATACCAACGCCGGAATTACGTGCGCCATTAAAAATAACGCTGTAGTTGCCCAGGCCTGCCAATGCACGGTAGGCTGGAATTTCAGAGTTACCGGTGGCGCCGTAGCTGGCACGCAGTTTTAAATTAGAGATAGCTGCAATCCCTTTCATAAAGTTTTCTTCCGTTACCCTCCAGGCCAGTGCAGCAGACGGGAAGAACGCAAACTGGTTATCCCGGCCAAACTTTGAAGAGCCGTCCATACGGCCAGTAAAGGTGACCAGGTACCGGTTGCGGAAACCATAGTTGATACGGCCAAAGTAGGAGTTCAGTCCATTAGCGGTACCAACAGAAGAGGGCGGCTGAGGACTGGATCCGGCTCCAAGGTTATAGTACTTATAGTAAGAATCGGTAAATCCTTCTGTGCTGGCCTGGTTTTCAAAACGGTCAATATGCTGCCAGGACACGCCTGCCATAGCATTAAGCGAATGTACTTTTGCAAATTCGCGGGTATAGGTCAGGTAGTTTTCAAACTGCCAGGAATTATAGCGATTATTATTTACGGAGGCATTTCCATTATCGGAAATATATTGCATGCCTTTGGCAGCGAAGTAATCTTCCCGTTGGTTAATGATATTAACGCCCACCGTAGATTTCAATTCCAGTCCGGGTGCCAGGTGTACATTGGCAAACATATTCCCCAGGAGGGTTTGCGTGTGCAGGATAGAGATCCTGTCGGCCGCCACCCTTAAAGGATTATCTCCGCCTTCCATTCCGGGGTAGTCGCGATTACTGACCCAGCTGCCGTCGGCATACTTTACCGGGATAATTGGCAGCGCTTCCAATACCTGTCGCATCATGGTAATGCCACCGCCGTCCAGCTGGTCTACTTGCTTTTCCCGTTGATCTGTATAACTCAGTGTACCGCCAATCTTTAACCAGTCTTTTATCTTGCTGTCGAATACCACGCGGCCGGCATACCGGTCTTGCCAGGAGCCCCTGGCCAATCCATCCTGCGTACGATAATTTAGAAACGCGCCAATACTTCTTTTCTCATCTCCGTCAGTAAATCCCAGCTGGTGGTTCTGGGTAAAGGCTTTGCGGAAAGTTTCATCCTGCCAGTCTGTGTCGTATAGCGGATTTCCCTGCGCATCAAATAATTTGGGGTTGGTACGTTTCTTCCTGGGATCGGTATACTTGGTGCCTGTAGCCCATCCCACGGGATCATACTTTTGGGCATTGGCATAGGCCAGGTCTTCTACTGCCAGAAACTCTTTTGCATTGAGCAGCTCCAGTTTCCTGGGTAATATGCCGATGCTGAAATCGGGATCATAGGTAATTCTCCCTCCATTTGTGCTGCCTCTTTTGGTGGTAACGAGGATAACGCCATTCGCACCGCGGGCCCCGTAAATAGCCGTAGAAGAAGCGTCTTTCAATACTTCGATAGAAGCAATGTCGTTAGGATTAATATAGTCAATAGGCGTGCTCCCATTCCGTAAATCCACCGGGTTCAGTATCACTCCGTCTATAACATACAGCGGGTTATTAGACACACTGAGCGAGCTGGATCCGCGGATACGTATATTGGTTCTGCCTCCGGGGCGCCCGGAGTTGGATGATACGTTCACCCCCGTGACACGGCCGGATAAACTCTGGTTCAGAGAAGATGCCGGGCGTTCCTGCAGTGTTTCCGCCTTCACCGTACCAACGGCGCCGGTGAGATCAGACTTTTTGGTGGTACCATATCCCACCACTACTACCTCATCTATTTTTTTTACCTGCGGTACCAGCCTGACTACCATATCCCCGGCGGTTACCTTCACCTCCTGCGTAATGTAGCCTATATAAGAAAAGACCAGCACCGCATCGCCGGGAAGCCCTTTAATGGTGAAGTTCCCATCGCCGTCTGTTGTGGTGGCTTTTTCAACGTTCTTTACTTTAATGCTCACTCCCGGCACGCCTACGCCGTTCTCTTCCAACACTTTGCCGTGCACGTCTATTAGCGGGGGAGCTTCCGCATGAAGCTGGCTGGCTATTCCCAGCAGCAGCGCCAGGGCGGTATAAATAATTTTCTGGCGTAACGCCATGATCTTGAAAGTTACCGTGGAAAACTGTCTCATAATTAAAAAATTAACAGGTGAAATTTTATTCCGGATACATGATTAAGAAGCGTTTTACTAAGAACAAAAAGGGCACGCAACGGTTACGACGCCGCTGAACAATAACACGTGTTTAGAAAATAAAGGAAGATGATTGGCCTGCTTTTTCGTGGAAAGCCAAGGGTCGCTACAGTGGATACTCGTATGCCCGCGGGGACCGCCTATCCATTGTCTGAAAAGTTAAATAAAGTTTTTTTTTGGTTGACGACTACGTACTAGTATTTCAATAATTAGATATCCTAACAATATTAAATATCCTTACTAATATTTCCTTATAATATTTTCGCTAAATAAAATAGTAATTTACCCCGGGCCTTGTTGCCTGCTCTATTATATCAGTACCCGGGGCGTTTGTTATTTCTTTTCCATGGGATGATCTTTTAACAGCTCTCCGGGAGAATAAAAATCCTTCTTATGCGCTATGGCTTTTCTCACTTGTTTTACTTTTTCAGGGGAAATAGCGGTGGCGGTGTTTCCGAATGAATTCCTCACATAGGTAAGTACGGCGGCAATTTCTTCGTCCTTCAACAGGCTGCCGAAGGGCGTCATGGGCACCTGTCCCGGGTATGTTTTGTTGTTTACTTCTATTGGTCCCATGATGCCTTTCATCACCAGCTTAATCAGCCGTTCATCACTTCCGGTCACCCATCGGGAGCCGGCCAGGGGCGGAAATCCTGAATCAGGTAGCCCTTTACCATCGGGCTGATGGCAGGTCCGGCAATATCCTTCTATGGAGTAGATCTTTTGTCCCTGGTTAAACAATGCCAGTTCAGTACCTTTCAGTTTGGTGTTGCCGCCTTCTTCCTTTTCATCTTTTACATGCTCTCCTTTTAAATGTGCGACGGCGGTTTCATAGGCGTGGATCATCCACTCGTCTAACGGCATTTTTTTGGCGGCAGCCAGGATAGGAAGGCCTTTTTCCCGGCCTATCCACGAAGCGGCTACAATGGCCATCAGGCGCACGCGGCTATTTTCATCCTGTGCTGCCTTCATCAGTAAATCTGCCTGGTCTTTTACCTGGTGCCCGGTGTAGCGTACTACTTCCACTGCTGCGGCCCTGGCATGATAGTCTTTGGCATTCAGCACTTGTTTTAAAAGGCCCTGGTCTACCTTATCCAGTCCCCAGCTTACCCAAAGGCCTTCGAGCAGGTGATGCTCATACCGGGGATCGTTTTTGTCGAGGTTAGCTACCCAGACTTTCAGTTTGGCCAATACGTCGGTAGCATTGCGTCCTCTCAGCTCCCGACGGGTTCTATAGCGGGTTCTGTACTCAGGTACTTTGAGATTGTCCAGCAGTTCTTCTATACTGGCGCCAGCGATATGCGCCGGTTTTACCAGTGGTCTTGCCGGATAAGTGATGCGGTATATTCTTCCATGCGAATGATCTCTCAGCGGGTCGCGGGCATTATGTTGCATGTGCCCGATCAGGATGTTATGCCAATCAATCACGTATAACGAGCCATCGGGTGCAAACTCCAGGTCCACCGGCCGGAAATTGGGATCTTCACTTACCAGCAAATCCATGCGGTGACGACTCTTATAACCTGTACCATCATCCTGGAGCGTATGCTCTTTCGTTCCCAGGAAGCCGATGGTATTATTGATGAGGAAGTCGCCCTGCAGCGAGTCAGGGAAATGGCGACTGGACACGAACTCCAACCCAGAAGTAGGTCGCACTTTATGTTTCTCTTCAATCAGCTGTATCGATTTGTGGGTATGCTGGCCATATTTAGGCAGCACCGTTCCCGGAAGCATCCAGCGCATATCCGGGCTGGATGTTTCAGCAAAAAACGGTTGTCCCCAGTCATCGAAGGCAATGCCCCATGGATTGGGAATCTGCAGTTGCGCCGTGCGCTCCAGCTTCCGGCGCCGGGGATCAAACCGGTAGAAGCCGCCGTTAGATCCGCGAATGGTGCCGTAAGAAGTTTCCACATGTGTATGCAAGAAAACGCCTTCACCGGAATAAATGGCGCCCGACGGATCGGCCGTAAAAGCATGGCTGCTGTGGTGGGTATCGTGATCGTCGAATCCACTCAGCAGGATTTCTTCTTTATCTGCTTTATCATCGCCATCAGTATCTACTAACAATTTAAGATTGGTACCTTGCGCAACGTACACGCCTTCCGGCGCAATTTCAAAGCCAATGGGCAGGTGCAGGCCCTGGGCGAAAATCGTTTCTTTATCGGCTTTCCCATCATTGTCGGTATCTTCCAGGATAATAATTTTATCATTGGGCTTGGCATCACCGGGCTTATAGTGTGGGTAACTCGGCATTACCGCTACCCATAATCTGCCTTTGTTGTCGAACGACATCTGCATGGGCTTAGCGAGGGCGGGGAATTGTTCTTCGGAGGCGAACAGCTCCACCTTATAGCCTGGCGGCACTTTCAGTTTATGAACTGCTTCTGCGCCGCTGAGGTACCGGAGGCTCCCATTTTTAGTATTCGCCGGGTTGTAGTTGGTTTTAACCGGCGGCAATACTTTGGTATTTTTATCAGCAGCGGCAATATCCATTTTCTTTCCCTGGGAAGCAGCCAGCCATACTGCAGTATCTCTGATAGCCGTCATTTCGCGGATCTTTTCTATTTCGGCGGGATAGTTATCTGGTCCATAAGGATCGTACCGGCGGCCAAATACGTGCACGCCATTGGGTATTTTGTAATCGTTGAGCCACATCCAGTTCTTTTCTTTTACGGCGTCGTGTACCAGCACCCGGTTAGCTTCCGCTTTCGGCGCGGCTTTGCCAAAAATCTGGTCCACTAAAAGAAGACCCAGTTTTTTATAGCCGGCCTCATTCAGCTGGGAGCCATCAATCGTTAAAGGTTCCTTCGTTTCCTTGTACCATTGTTGCGTGGGCGTAAAAGCATCGACAAACAATACCTGGTTGGCTGTTGCTACTTCCTTCATGGCATCGGTATACAACGCCAGGTTTTCGTTTTCCTTGCGGCCATCGGGGAGATCGTATTTACCGGAGAGATCTTCGAACGCAATGGGTGACACCAGGACCAGCTGCGGTGCCGAGGCACCATTATATTTTTGTTTGAGCGTCCATTTTATAAACGCATCCAATTCTGCTTTGTAGTTGTCCACGCCCTCTTTCCCTTCAAATGATTCGCTATAGCCAAAAAAGGCTACAATGATATCAGTCTTAAGCCGGGTTAACCACTGATCGGGTGTTTCAAAACGGCCCTGGCTGGGGTTGTCCATGGCTGCTACTTCCTTTGCCAGCTCAGGACGAAATTTTTCCGCCCCGGGAAATGCCCATGGCGTATTCCTGCCGGCGTGTGGCCGGAAGCCAGGGGTTTCTCCCCCATCGCACATGTTGCGAATGAGAAGATGGTAGCCCGGGTAACGCACATACAGCTCCGTTTCAAAATTATCGTAGTAAGTCATTCGCGATCCCAGGTTGCCTCCAATCAGGGAAATATGTGTTCCTTCAAACACGGTAAGTGGCGCGGGCGCCTTGGGTTTACAGGCATCCAGTATTATTATCACCAATAGGATGGGCATCAACGGTACGCGCGCACCGATTTTAAATACGCTGGGCATCTTAAATAATTTTTACGGGAATCAGGAAACGTTATCTGCTTATTTTGCCACCCGGTAAGGTACCTGTATATCAATTTTTCCTTTCCATTTTCGTGGTACTTTCAGTCCCAGCTCATAATGAATCGCATTGATCACTAATCGCTGGAAGGGCTCTTGTCTGAAGTCTTCCGGATGGCCCATAGTAGTCATAAACACACGGCCGCCGAAGCTATTGGTACCTGTCCATGCCACCGGGTTTTCGATGGCGGCTTTATCCGGGTTCACGGCCTTTCCCATCAACAACCAGGTGGAACCTTTTGTGGGATAATCAGGTAATACGCGGTACAGCCAGGAACGCACGTGAAATTTTTTTGCTACGCCTGTCAATATCGGGTTATTGGCCTGTTGGGGAATGATACTTACATCGGTGCTGCTCTCATGTCCGTAGTGCGTATGTTTAGCTGCGCCTCCCCAACCCGGAGGGGCATTTAAGGCAAATTCTCCAAAGGCATTCCATTTCTCGCTGGCATGTCCCTCTGGAAAATGAAAAGCATGTGTGGTAGTACGAAACCCCATCACCGGCTTTCCACTTTTCAGGTAGGCCTCAATATGGGCCAGCTGCTCGGGCGGCAGCCTGCGCCAGCGTAAAAAGAAGACGGCCAGGTCTGCCTGGGCCAGTGCTTCCAGGCCGGGAATATTTTCTTCACTGTTATAATCCGGGGATGCCTTGAGCACGATGGTTTTCATGCCATAATCTTTCTCCAGCGCTGCAGCGATCAGTGGCAGCGTTTCCTCGCTGCTGTACTCGTGATCGCCGGTAACGAAAACCACCAGCGGCTGTTTCTTCGGCGAAGACTGTGCAAAGAGTACACCGGTGGTAGTCATGATCAACAATAAACAAAGGCAAATTTTTCTCATTATACGGCGTTTATTGGCTATAGTTTTTTGATACGATGGTCGCCTTGTGTTGCTTGTGACAACGCATGGCGATTATAGATGCTATTGGGATCGGGATTTTTTCCCGTGAGGGCAGCCACTACATTACTGATCGTAAGCTGGCAGATTTTTTTATAGGTAGCGATCGTGAGACTGCCGGCATGCGGCGTAACGATAACCCTTGGATGTTGTACCACCGGGAGCGATTGTACCGGCGGTTCTTCCGGCAATACGTCGGCGGCATACCCTCCAATTTTTTGTGTATTTAATGCCTGTAATAACGCAGTATGATCTACAAGGGCTCCTCTTGCCGTATTGATCAACCAGGCATCAGGTTTCATCAGGCCCAACTGCTCCATACCGATGATCCCACTGGTATCGTTGTTGAATGGCAAATGAAGACTCACTACATCCGACCGCTGTAACAGTTCTTTTATCTCTACCTGATGATATGGCAGGTCATGTGCAGATCTGCTCCAGTATACTACTTCCATTCCAAAGGCTTCACCAAGGCGGGCCACGCGCTGGCCGATATTGCCCATGCCCAGGATGCCGAGAGTTTTGCCGCTCAGTTCATCTCCTGCATATTGACTGCGCCAGTTCCAATTGTTTTGTTTTACCTGGGCAACAGATTCATACATGTTGCGCATGCCCATCAGCATCAGGCTCAGGGTATGTTCGGCCATGGTAGCGGCATTGCTGCCTGGTGCATTGATCACCAGGATTTTTCGCGCTGTAGCGGCAGATACATCTACATTATCCAGTCCCACCCCACACCTGGCTACCACCTGTAATTGCGGGCAGGCATCCATCAGAGGCTTGTTGATCAAGCCTTTCCCACGGGTGACGATCGCATGGATATCGCCATGTTCCAACGCTACTTTCAGGCTTGCGTCATCGTAGCCTGTGAATACGTTTACTTCTGCCTGAAGGGCCATCAAAGCTTCCTCCGCAATTGTTTCCAGCAACAATACGTTCTTTCTCATCTTTTATTTATGATATAAGGTAGCGTCATCAGATCTATATCCCCGGAAATCATTCCTGTTGGAAACATATAGTCCTTCTTCATACAGCTCGTCTGTCAATATACGGGGATCGATGTCATCACCCGGTTTGGACGAAATTTCTACCAGGTTGCCCGCGGGGTCGCGTACAAACATCTGCATGGCGCCATCGGGCAGTTTTCTCACCTTTCCCCAGGGATGAATATCAATTGCATTTAATTCCTTCATACGGAAAAAAATACTGTTGAAATCATCTACCTGTACGCAGATATGTCCACGGAAGGAGGTCTTATCTTCCCATTCAGAAATATGCAGCTGCTGTTCTTCGTTAAACTTGAAAAACATCACCGGGTAATCAAATCTAAAGGCTGCCAGTGGCGTTAAGCCTAATTCATGCTGATAGAATGCGCCTGCTTTTTCCAGGTTGTCGACGATCAGCGTTACGTGGTTAATTTTAAGTGCTTTAGCCATACATCATTATTTTCAGGTACCTCTTCTAATCTAAACTTTCTGTGTAAACTCCCTTACAAAGTCCCAATTGGGCGATACTCCTAATCCGGGCGTCGTGGGCGCGGCGATCAGGCCGTTGGTCACCGTAATTTGCTCATTCACCAATTCATACATCATTGGGTTTCCACCCAGGGAAAACTCAATGATGGTAGCAGAAGGCGAGGCAAATGCTACGTTGAGTCCTGCCATAAAAGAAAATCCTGATCCCCAGCAATGCGGCGCCAATTCCAGTTGATGTACGCTGGCCAGGTGCGCTACGCGTGCTGCCTCTGAAATACCTCCAATGATCGCCGCATCCGGCTGTATCACATCAATGGCCCTTATATCCAGCAGTTCCTTGATATCGAAACTGGTATATTCACTTTCACCTGCGGCGATGGGGATATGGGTAGACGCTCTCACTTCTGCCGTTCCTGTGCGGTTATCAGGACTGATGGGTTCTTCAAACCAATAGAGGTTGCAATCCTGTACGCCGCGGCAAAATTGTTTTGCTTCCGGCACGCTGAAAGTACCGTGTGCATCTGCCATCAGTTTAATATCGGGTCCCAGGGCCGCTCTCGCTGCTTTTACCCTGTCTATGCTATTTTGTACGGTATTATCCATTACGCCTACACGCATTTTAACACCGCCAAAACCTTTCTCTACATATCCTTTCAATTGTGCGCCGATATTATCTGCATCTGCCCAACCACCGCTGGCATAGGCCGGCATCGCGTCTCTACAGGCGCCGCCCAGCAAATCCATTACCGGTACATTGAGCATCTTGCCTTTCAGATCCCACAAAGCGGTATCAACACCGCTCATGGCCGATACGGTTAATCCCCTCCTGCCCAGCACCGGGAATTTGCGGCCTCTCGACAAGGCGTAATGATCACGCGTACCATTATACATTTCTTCCCAGAGACGGGTAATATCTTTCACGCGCTTGCCTATCAAAGAGGGCTTTAATTCATTTTCTATGCAATTGACAATAGAAGCGCATACCCCCGAAGATCCCACCGCCGCTTTGGCTTCGCCAAATCCCTGCAGTCCATCTTCTGTGGTGATCACTACCAATGTCATATCAAAATTTGCCAGTAAGCCATAGTCCGACGTATGTTGTTTTTCCTTTGGAACGGGACAGCGTAACCAAAATGCCTCTACATTAGCTATTTTCATCTGTTCTTTAAATAAGTTTTGATAAAGTATTAAATGACCGGGCCGTCAGCATGGTGTAAAACGCATCTGTAACGGAGCTGCTGCCATGATCCACCAGGAATTTCGCTTGTTCCGGAGAAAGGTTTTCAGGATTTTCGTCTACCGCATCGGGGTAAGGATTGGCTGGCGTACGATCCAGTGGGGCACAGAATTCTACCGAGAGCACATCGTCGTAACCTATCTCCCTCAACGTAGCTACAATCTTTTCCCAGTTGAGGTGCCCCATTCCCGGTGCCATCCGGTTGTTATCCGCTACATGAAAGCCCACCAGTTTTCCTTTGGCTTTCCTGATCGAGGCAAACATATCTTCTTCTTCCATGTTCATATGAAAGGTATCAAGACAAACGCCACAGTTCGGCCCTACGGCTTCAGCCAGTGCCAGCGCCTGTTCTGCCCGGTTGATGAAATAGGTTTCAAACCGGTTGATCGGCTCAATGCCTAACAATACGCCGGCAGCTTCGCTATAACTATAAATTTCCTTCAGTGCTTCCACGGCCCATTTCCATTCTTCTTCCGGCCTTCCATCGGGCACAATTTTCCCAACGGTACCAGGTACGACGGACACCATATGACCATCGAGTTCCTTTACCATCCTGACTACGTCTTTTACATACTGTATGGACCGGGCGCGCTGGGCTTCATCCCTGGCCATCAGGTTGCGCTCTCCCAGCATCAGCGTTACGGAGCCCCAGCAGGACAAGCCATGGTCTTTCATCAATTTCCGGATGCTTTGGGTATCATACTGCTCAGGATTCCCGGCAATTTCCAGCCTGGTATATCCAATGCCAGCTACCCGTTGTATGGTAGTTTCAATCGTTTCGGACCTCATCCAATTGTGTATCGCTAATTCCATCACGTGTCAGGTTTATAAAGTGGTTTTAGAATGTATGCAGGTAATACGGCTGCTGATAAACCATTCTCCGGGAAGAACAGCTGACAGTACAGCGCTATCTGGTTGGGTTCATAACGGAAATTTTTATAACTCACTGTTGTTTCACAAACTTATTCAGACTACCGTTGAAATAAAAGTACTTCATTTGCAGAATATTGATACTATATTTACCATAATTCTCATTTCCACCATTATAAAATAAATAGTGTACTAAAACCAGCGTTATGAAAGTGGCTTACCGACATATCTCTACCCCGGAGAAAAGTACTGCTATGAAAGTTGCCTACCGGCACATCTCTACGCCGGAAGATGCCAGCTTTGTGATCAAGGAATTTTGCCAACCGCGGTTCACCAATACCTTTCACTTTCATCATGGGCATGAGTTAATCCTCATTGTAAAAAGTTCGGGGAAAGTATATGCGGGCAACAAAGTGATGAACTTTAACGAAGGAGAAATTTATATGTTCGGTCCTGGCCTGGTACATTGTTTTTGTAACGACAACACTCCCGCCGATAACAGTGACACCATAGCACACGCTATTATTGTACAGTTTACAGAAGATTTCCTGGGCAAAGAGTTTTTTGACAAGCTGGAACTGAAAAAGATAAAGGAGCTTATGCAGCTCTCTGAGCACGGGCTGCAATTCAGGAAAATACCGGCGTCTTTCAGCAACCTGTTTTTCCGGTTCCAGCCCAACCAGCAAATGAAAAACCTCATTATATTGTTACAGCTGCTGGACGAGCTATCGCGGCAAGGCCGGGAGCATGTGGCATTGTTGACAGAAGATCCGAAGAAAATACACTATAAAGATGTTGATTCAAAAAAGCTGACTGCCATATTTAAGTATGTATTGGAAAATTACCATCAGCAGGTAGACAGTAAATCGGCCGCGTCGCTGGCTTGTATGAGTGAAGCGGCCTTTTGCCGTTATTTCAAAAGAAGGACTAACAAAACCTTTTCGCAGTTTGTGAATGAAACCAGGATCAGCCACGCTACCAAGCTGTTGATCGGCACCGATCATGGTATCGCGGATATCTGCTATGCCTGTGGGTTTGACAATATTTCGTATTTCAACCGGCAGTTCAAAATTTACCAGGGGCAGTCGCCCCGGGAATATCGCAAAGCCTTTGAGGAAAGTAATGCCAGTGCGCCGAGTTTCCGTTCCACGGGAGAATGATGCCGCAAACTGTAACCATTTTTGTGGCAAGCTGCTGCAAAAATGGTTACTTTTTTTCAATAGGTTCCCACAACTCGATCTTGTTGCCTTCTACATCGAGGATGTGAACGAACTTACCGTAGTCGTATGTTTCAATATTATCCAATACTGTTACGCCTTCTTCTTTCAGCGCTGCTACCAGGGCATCGAGGTCATCTACCCGGTAATTGATCATAAAGTCTTTTGATGAGGGCTCAAAATACTTAGTCTTGTCGGGGAAAGGGCTCCACAGCGTAGATCCTTTCTGGGTGGAATCGTCGGCTTGCAGCCATTCAAACTTTGCACCATAGGCATCCATATTAAACCCGAGATGGGTTTTATACCATTCCTTGATTTTTTCGGGGTCGTTGCATTTGAAGAAAATGCCCCCGATACCTGTTACTCGTTTCATGTTGGTTTGTTTTTTCGATGACCTGGTCAAAACAGCATTGACCGCGAAACCGGCGCTGAAAGAAGTGGCCAATGCTAAGATGATGAATGCTCTTTTTATCACTGGTAAATATTAAACAATAATAATGTTTCTTAAATGATCTGCCCAGGGATGGCCGCCAGGTTATTTCTGACGAAGATCAGCATTACAGCTAACATCCGTCATTGCAGCCGGGAAAGGTAGCAGGTACCTTTGAATAAGCAATGTAAAATACTAAAATAACAATATATGCCTGGAATTATCACCATTACATTAAATCCTGCTATCGATAAGAGCACTACTGTACAGAAGTTGGTACCGGAACGGAAGCTGGCATGTACTGCGCCGACGTTCGAAGCCGGCGGCGGCGGCGTTAATGTGGCCCGGGCTATTCATAAGTTAGGTGGAAACGCTCAGGCTATTTACCTGGCGGGAGGCCATACCGGTAAATTTTTCGACTCACTTGTACAGGCAGAGGGTGTACCTGCGTTGTCTGTTCCTATTGCAGGATATACAAGAGAGAACCTCATTGTAACTGATATGGACAATCATGCGCAATACCGTTTGGACATGCCCGGGCCGTGGGTAGATCCGGGGGAATGGCAACACTTGCTAGAAAAGATCCGGGAAATAGAGGATATTGATTATATAGTAGCCAGTGGTAGCCTGGCTCCCGGCATCCCCCCTGACATATTTGCTTCCTTTGGCGCTATTGCGGCCATCAAGGGTGCGCGTTTTATCGTAGATACCTCCCGGGAGGCATTAAGGCAATCGTTGCGCGAGGGCGCCTACCTGATAAAGCCCAACATCCGGGAACTGGCCGGCTTTGCCGGTGAGGAAACCCTTAGTCAGACCGGCATTGTTGATGTAGCGAAAGAGATCATCCATAAACACCGCTGTGAGGTGGTAGTGGTATCCATGGGCGAAACAGGTGCCATGCTGGTAACTGCCGATCTTTCTGTAAAAGTGCCGGCGCCCGGCGTAACCCGTGTGAGCACGGTAGGCGCAGGCGATAGCATGCTGGCTGGCATCGTGTATAGCCTGTCTGCCGGCACAGACATCCTCGAAGCGGTACAATTTGGCGTTGCCTGCGGCACAGCGGCCACCTTAAACCCCGGCACCGCTTTATGTAAAAAAGAGGACGCACAATTGCTTTTCAAGGAAGTATGCCAAAAGCAATCGTTAATGCTTAATACCTGATTTCGTACAAGGGAATAAAACCAGGAAGCTATAAAACATAGCGGCCAGTAAAGCATTTTACTGGCCGCTATTTTATGGGAGACCCGCTTTTCTAAAGATGATCTATATACACAGGTACTTTATGTTCCTGCATAATTTTATATATGAAACTATGTTTAAAGAACCTCGACAACCCGGGCCTGTTATAAGCTCCGGTTACCACGATGGGGTGTTTAATCTCATCCAGCCAGGTACCAAAGTATTTCCTGGGATCAGCTTCCAATACCTGGAATTCCAGGTTACTGAAGTGATGACTGGCTAATTCTTGTATCTTTTCTGTTTCCGGCAACTGCCGGCCAACCGAAGTACCATATACCAGTATGGCTCGCCTGTTGCATAGCTGCGGGAAGAGATAAGTAAAACTTTTAATAGCATGTGCTGCTGAAGGGCTGCCATCATATGATAGAATAACGCTTTCAGGAAAGGTAAATTGTTCGGGAATAGCTATCACAGGGCACTCGGCAGCATGCAATGCCCCTCCTAAAAATTCGTTTGTGCCATAAATACTAAGGTCCCAGTAAAATTTCTCATGCCCCAGCAATAACAGGTCGGCAAACCTTGTTTCCTTTTTTAGCTCGGGCAAACCAAAGTCGGCCTGATTATTATGGACCCGGTGTTCAATTCCATATCTCAAACACTGCTGTTTGAAGGTGGCGATGCTCTTTTCGATAGATGCAGCAGCATAGGTATCGATCAATGGCATATAGGCAACGGCAAAAGTGATGTTCCTGCTCAGGTCCAGCTCTGGTAGGAAAACGCCGGTGAGTAATATCGGTTCCTGCTCGTTCATCTTCCTGGCGAACTCAAAAGCGCCTTCCGGGAAATTATCACCGTCAATGGCGAGAAGTACCTTTTTCATGAATAGAAATTTTAGGGTGGTGATAGTTGAAATCGTGCCATACCGGGTGGGCGGAGAGGCGTTTTTCCTTGAACAGCAATATAATGGCAGCAACGGCCAGCACAAGTGTAGATGGGAAAGCTGATCCTGCGCCAAGAGGGGCTATTGCCACCAGGAATATTGTTGCGGCAGACAGGCCCAGCCTCAGCAATGCACCTTTACTTGCAATGAAAATGCCCGTTGCCAGCTGGCACACCGAAATAGACACGACAATCGCGGTAATATTATTGCGAAATGCACCGTAAATGAACTGTTCATATACCGGAGAAACGGTCATAGCACCATATACCATAAAAAGTTCCGGCGAGCGGATAGCCATATAAGCATTAAAAATACCGGCCCCGACAAATATTAGCACCATCAGGAAGCGGGCCAGCAATGGCGCAAAAATGGCAGCGATCAACATGATTAAACCAACCGTATTGGATAGCATGTAAGCAAAAGAAAAGATATTGGCATGCATCGTATCAGGTATTTAAAGGTGGTGGAAGAAGTGATTATTTTCTAAACCTAAAGCTAAGCCGGTAGCTGCTCCTGATAAATGATGGCGGTCATATCTGTGCTTGATTCCCATCACTATCCCGGTAATGACAACAATCAGGCGCCCTACTAACTGGCGTCATATATCACTTCCTTCCAGCAAAGTATTTTTGAATAAAGAATTAGAGGTAGGTAAGTTTAAGTACAAGGCATTAACCGAAACATTGTCATTGCGGCTATGTAAAGCAATGATCATAAACAGTAAAAATACTGATCCAGGTCATGTAAGATGGCATTGTTTGACAATACCTTAGCTCATTAATATTAAATATCAGACCAATGCATGATAACTTGAATGGCCATTCTTTACAGCATGAATCCTGGAGGTATATCCTAAGCGTAGTAGAAGATGAAACTATTTTTTTTAAAACCAAACTCACCAGGATCCTTGCCAATGACCTGGAGAAGAGTCACCTTAGCGACCTGGAAATTTTCCAGCACCGGTTCCTGAAAATGGACGAACGGGTGGCATTGCTCCGACATGAAGTAAAAGAGTTACAAGAAATCATAGAACAGCGCTCCCCTGCTGCTGCCCCTTCGCAAGCAAACGTTAGCTTACTGCAACAGGGGGTAACAGTAAAGATTGAGCAATTGCAACAAAGCTTTAACGAGTTGGCAGCTGATTTCAGCAAGTACCTGCGCGAATCCTTTACATAGGCTAGTACAGCAGGTTGGCCAGCTTCTTTTCGTCCAGGATGATGACTGAGCCATCTTTAATATCTATCAATTGTTCGTCGCGAAAATCGCTTAAGGTACGGATCAACGATTCTGTGGCGGTGCCTGCGATATTGGCCAGATTTTCCCGGCTTATTTTTACGATAAAAGGAGGCTCATTCTTAGGGTTGTATTTTTTGTGAAGACTGATGATTGCCTCCGCTACCTTTTTCCGGAGAGAATTATAGGCGAGCCCCAACAGCTGCTGTTCCCTGGAAGCTATATTTTTAGCCAGGAGGCGGATAAATTGCAGGGCTACTTCATAATTGTTATGAAGTAATTCTTCAAAGTCCTTTAAGGGAATAACGGCAATCTCGGTTTCTTCCATGGCTACTGCCGTATCTTTATAAACGGATCCTTCCAGTAAGGCGGTATATCCCAAAAAGTCGCCGTCGCCATAAATTTCCGTAACCAGTTCTTTGCCCAGGTCATTGGTTTTGCATGTTTTGACTTTACCTTTCTGAACAAAAAACAGCCTCGAGGGATGATTCCCCTCTGTATAGATCACTTGTTTTTTCTTGTACTTATCGATGTTCCTGCCTTCTGCCAGCGCTTTCAGGGATTCCTTGCCGGTTGCCTCGTACATTAATTTATTGAGGCCCTGGAGGTTGGGGGAGAATTGCTGATTCCTGATAGCTGCCTTTCTAAGCCGGTTAGCCACGGCATCCCATAATTCTGTTCCTGTAAATGGCTTAGTGATATAATCGTCTGCTCCCATGCCCATGCCTTTCCTGAAATCTGCCCGTTCCGTTTTCGCCGTCAGGAAAATGAATGGGGTATCTTTTACTTCTTCATGCTGCTGCATGAGGTGTAAAACGCCAAAACCATCCAGTACAGGCATCATAATGTCGCATATGATCAGGTCGGGGTGGTGTTGCAGGATCATTTCCACCCCTGTTTTACCATTATTCGCTGTTAATACGCTGTACCCGGCAATGGCCAGGATATCCACCGTATTCTCTCGTAATTCATCGTTGTCTTCAATCAGCAATATTCTTTTCATGTCCTCAGGAGATTTTCATGGTTATCTGGGAAAATAATAGTAAAGGTAGTTCCTTTATTTAATTCACTTTCACATTGGATGTTTCCTTTCATCATCTCCGTATACCGCTGAACGATATGTAACCCCAGGCCCGTCCCCTGGATGTTGCTAACATTACCGCCTCTATAGAAACGCTCAAAAAGATGTTGCTGGTCTTCTTCAGACATGCCAATCCCATTGTCCTTTACCACCAGTTTGAAGGCTTCAGCGGTTTTGGCAGTTTCGATTTCTATCGGGCTGCCGGATGGAGAGAATTTAATGGCATTGCCCAGCAAATTCATGACAATATGCTTCATCAGCGACGGGTCCAGGATCAGGCTGCGTTCGCCGTTGTGCCGGTAATCAATGACCTGGTTTTCTTTCATGATACCCTGCATTTCCTGGATAATGGTGTTGAAATGCTCTTCTATATCAAACTCGATTTCTCTTACCTGGATTTTGCCTTCTTCAATCTTTCCCACAGACAGGAAATCATTGAGGGTATCGGTCAACAGGCTTACATTGCTGATGATACGCTGAATATGTTTATTCCGTATAGGTTGATCCTTATCTGTATCATAGTGTTTTACCAGGAAAGCCGAGGAAAGGATGGTGCTCAGGGGGGTACGGAATTCATGGGAAGCCATCGACACAAAACGCGATTTAAGGTCGCCAAGTTCTTTTTCCTTACCCAGGGCAATCGTTAATTCTTCCTTGGAAATTTCCAGTTCTTCTAATGCCTTGCGCAATTGTGTAGTCCGGTCCTCTACCATCTTTTCCAGTTCATTGTAAACTTTTTCCAGCCGTTCTTCCGCTTTTTTTCTTTCCGTGATGTTGCTGATATAGGCAATGACAAAGTTCCCTTCTTCGTTGGAATAGTGACTAAGGCTGATTTCTACCGGGAACTCGGTTCCGTCCCTGTGTACAGCATACAAATCCAGGCCAATACCCATTGGCCGGCTTTGCGGGTTGGCATTGTATCTTTCCCGATGGCCCACATGACGCTGGCGAACATGATGGGGAATCAGGATTTCCACTTTCTTTCCCAATAGCATCTCCCGTTCATAACCAAATTGTTGTAATGCAAAGTCGTTAACGAGCACAATTTCACCTTGTTGATCCGCCACGAGGATCCCGATGCTGGCATAATCAAATAGCGCCCCAAACCGCGCTAACTCTTTACTAAGCTGTTGTTTGTAGTGCCGGTCAGATAAAATATCTGTTATCCTGAAAAAACAATAAGTTTTGCCCTGGTGCTTTAGTAAAATTTCCTCACAGACTCCCTTAAATGTCTTGCCTGTCAAGCTTTTAAGCTCCCGTTCTTTCGCCGCTATGCCGGTCCTGTTTTTTTGTTCCAAGGCAAGCGCCATCCCAAGCTGATTCTGATCCATGATGAGTTCCAGTGACGGATAGTCGTCGGTTCCCAGCATTTTGATACCCGTATTATTAATATAAATAAGCCTGCCGCTGTCCAATTCCCTCACGGCCACAAGGCCGGGAACACTCTCCAATATTGCAGCAAATATGCTTAACTGAAAATCTATATCCAGGTCGCCAATAGATAGACTCATAATGTCAATGTAAAAATGAAGTTTGTTATTCTCCCAAAAATACCAATCGGCGAAATTCCTTTCCCCTTTGTATATGGTACTTTTCAACTGCGTATTTCCGAAAATGCGCCATTGCTTCGTCAATAGAATCTGTCAACAATAGGTACTTCAGGTCTTCCGGCACTATGGTAGCATGTTCTATCATTTTATGAAACAAAGGCATGAGCGGTTCCCAATAGTCGCGGTTCATCAATACCAGGGGAAAGTTAAGGATTTTATGGGTTTGTATCAAAGTCAGCGCTTCAGAAAATTCATCCAGGGTGCCTATACCGCCTGGTAAGATCATGAATCCATAGGAATATTTGAACATAAGCACCTTACGGACAAAAAAGTATTTGCAGTTAAACTGCATGTCCAGGTACTTATTGGCGGCTTGTTCATGGGGCAGGCTAATGTTACATCCTACCGATCTGCCTCCTGCTTCCCTGGCGCCACGGTTGGCAGCCTCCATCATGCCGGGGCCTCCCCCGGTCATTACGGTGAAGCCTAAACTGGCAATTCCGGCTCCGGCTTTCCGGCCCATTTCATAATAATCCGATCCGGGTTTCACCCGCGCCGATCCAAATACGGCTATGCAAGGTCCGGCAAAATGCAATACCCTGAATCCGCGGATAAATTCAATCAATACTTTCACAGAAAAAATAAATTCGTTTGTCCTGGACCGTGGGCCTTCCAGGAAATACTTTTCTTCGTGCCCCGGCAACTCCTGCGCTGTGGAGGCTATTTGCGTGTTTAGATGGGTGATTGACATACCTGAAATATTAGAAGAGCAATTTCCTACTATCTGCTGTTCAGGTATATGATGGCTATCATATAACAGGCTGATTATACTCATTTTCCGACGGGCTAAATGATGGTATACTTGTATTGGATATTAAAAGTTCATGTTATGCACATCTATATTAGTGAAGAAGCTGTGATAAGGGACATACAGGACAGGTTCCAGGTAATGTATCCCTACCTGAAACTGGAATTCTTCAAGAGGCCACATACTGCGGGAGAAGGCTCCCCTCAAAAGGAGAAAATATCTCCTGATACTCCCATTGAAAAAATAAGAATGCTCCACAGCTTCGGATGGCTGGATATCAGCTACTACCGAACTGCTGCTGCTGTGGAACATGATTTGAGTTATCTCTATGGACTGAGCGCACAAATTCTACGAAGAGCAGGCACTGTATGGCTGGAAACTACCGGCACAGATGGATGGACGCTGGAAGAGCTGAATAACTCCGGGAGGCCAGCCAAGCATCCTACTTTTAATTTACCGGAAGAGCCGGAAACCGAAGATTGATATCATAAATAAGGCCGGCAAATGCCGGCCAATAATTTGTAATATTATAATAACCTCCATACCCCGGTAACTAGTAGTCTTAATTTACCTGTTGTAATTTAATTGCTTTAACTCAAATTAACCATTGCCGGCAGATTGATTATGCTTTTTCAAATCTGCCGGTTTTTTCTTTTATCCGGATCCGGTATACTACCGGCCGGATAATATGCCCAGGACTCTCTTCTGCCTGCAGCTCCTGATGCATCTGTGCTACACCTGCCGTTTCACTTACCGGCAATTGCGCCAGGCGGCTTACCAGGAATTTCATGGCGTAATACTTTTCTTTAGGATCTGTTATCTCTTCGTATTCGCCCCATAGTACTACACTACGCCAATTGCTCAGTCCCGTCATTTCATCTACCTGGAAGCATACCTGTGGATGCTTCCGCATCATATCGATCTTCATGCCTTCCCTCGAATGCGCAATAATATAGGCATTATTAAAAGCATAACTGATAGGCACAATATACACCTTCCCGTTTTCCGCACATCCAATACGGCCGGTAACATTATTGGCTAAAACCTGGTCTATTTCTTCATTACTTAATTCGCCTAACATAGCATTATTTTTTATATTAAAATTGATATTGTATTAGCATCTTATATAATAAGATCAGTGTCCCTTTAAAAAAGAAACCAGGATGAATAAAACATTTAAAATACACTAATAATGTGTAATAAAAAGAGGATAGGGCAATGTCTTGATCAGCAGATCGGCATGACTATGCCTGAATAACCGGGATACCATGTTCCTCCCATAAGCGCCCATTACCACTAGTGCGTCTTGTTTTTTCAACAGGAAATCAAACAGCGCCTGTTCTGATTTCCCCTTTAAGTTAACAATATCCGAGCTTTCAAAATGCCGGCTTAACCAATTGGTAATATGCTTTCTTTCATTTGCAGGGATATCTTCATCATTAACCTGTACCACAGTAGCCCTGAACTCGCCCAGTTCAGGCAAGAGATAAGCGAGCTGTTTCATCGCAAATACAGCCGATGCACTACCATCGTAACAGTATACTACTTCGTGTATAGGCGTAAAAGAAGACGGCGCAATAATGACGGGGCACTGCGCAGCCACCAGCAAATGCTGTAACAATGGTGAGGGACTTTCCTGTGTTTTTGAGTGAATAGAAATAGCAGCATCTGCAATGATCAGGTCAGCAAACTTGCTTTCTTCAATGATACTTTCTGCGATATCATCTACCAGGTACCTCACAGAAACAGGAATACCACGGGTTTCGCAAGTTTGTTCAAAACCTTGCATATAGCTTTTTATTTCAGTTACTTGCGGTGGCATTTCTTTATCCCTGTTGCCTTCTATCCCTTGCCACTCCGGCTCCAGCGTGTAAACGGCTGTTTCAAAGAAAAAACCGACTAATTTAGACCGTGTCATATCAGACAGGTAACAAGCAAAATTCAATGCATTTTTTGTGGGCGCTGCACCACACATTACCAGCAATATCTTTTCCATCTTTTTTATTTAAAGATAAGCGCATAACAGCCCAAGGAATATGACGCAGGTCAGTACCAGCTATGATTTCCGGCAGCTATCGCCTTTTTGTGATTTCTATCAGTAAACATACTGAGAACGATCATTTTTTCTGCAGGTACAACACAATAATTTAGCATTATTATTCTTAACCAAATAAAAGGAGGATTCTTATGGCAACATTATCAGTAAGCAAACCTGCTTCTCTGCAAACATCATTTTTTGATGACTTCGTTAAACCATGGAGAGATTGGGTAGGTAGTTTCTATGACGGTAGCTCTTTCAATGCCCTTACCGTTCCTGCGGTAAATGTTACAGAAGACAAGGATAGCTATAAGCTATCGTTAGCCGTTCCTGGTATGAAAAAAGAAGATTTTAAGATTCAGCTGGAAGGCAGTATGCTGACTATCAGCGCTGAAAAAGAAGAAAAAAAAGAAGAAAAAAATGAAAAGTACCGGAGGCAGGAATATAATTACAGCAGCTTCTCACGTAGTTTCAATGTGCCTGAAAACATCTCTAAAGATAAGATAGACGCCCACTACGAAGAAGGCATCCTAAAATTGAAACTACCCAAAAACGAAGAAAGCAAAAAAAATGGGAAGAGTATTGCGATTGCCGTTAAGTAACAAGTGATATAAGTCCTGTCGGCAATGCCGACAGGACTTATATTATCAAAAATTTTCTTATGGAAAAGATATTATTTATCTCAGATGCTGTGGCGCTCAACAGGCAATGCCTCGATTTTTCCTGTTACCTGGGCAACCTCACCCACTCAAAAATAACCGGTGTTTTCCTGGAAAACCAGGAAGTAGAACTCCGGTCGGGAGAAGCGCTGCAGGAAATGGCGGTTTGCCCTCCTGTTCCGGGTACCCCACTGGATGTACAAAAGCAGCTGTATAGGGAAGAAAACATTTCCTTATTCAAGAACATCTGTACAACCGGGGGCGTCACCTACGAGATACATATTAATACAGGCATGCCTGCCGCTGAGGTGATAAGGGAAAGCCGGTACGCAGATTTACTGGTAATGGATGCGACTACCAGTTTTTCATGGAAAACGGAAAATACGCCCACCGCATTTGCCAGGGAAGTGTTGGAAAAATCTGAATGCCCCGTTGTTATCGCTCCAACTGAATTTGATGGCATTGATGAAATAGTATTCGCTTACAACGGTAGTAAGTCATCCATGTTCGCCATCAAACAATTTGCACACCTGTTTCCGGCACTGCGTCAAAAAAAAGTGACTGTGCTGGGAATTACGGAAGCCGCCCGGCCAATGAAGGGATATAACGATCTCTTTGACGAATGGTTGCATATACATTATGATGAGGTAGAGATGATGATGATTGAAGATGACAATGTACGCGGCGCCCTAATGGAATATCTCTTTGGCAGAGAAAAAATATTTATTGTAATGGGCGCATATGGACGGGGGCTGTTATCCACAATCATACTTCCTAACCCGGCAGCACCCATCATTGACCTGGTGAATCAGCCGGTATTTATTGCACATTATTAATCAATAATTTTATGAAAAAGGTAATCGCCGTTATTGATATTTTACATTTCTCCGACGACCAGGTTAGGAGCTTTAAATACTTTGCCCGGCAAACCAACAGCCAGCTTACCGTCATTTGCCTCGACAATCTTACATCAGGCATTGTTACCATGCCGGCAAGCGTATTTCCTGAGCCTTCTGTTATCGGGTATAACCAGATCAGCGTTGAAGCGAGGGTAGCCCTGCAATGGCAAATAAGCCAAAATATCAAACAGTTGCACCAGCTTTGCGACGACGACGATATTGACATCATCGTAAAAGAATCAGTGAGCTCCCCAGTTACTGAAATCGTGAATGCCAGCCGGTATGCGGATCTTATACTGGTGAATAACAGTACTTCTTTTGCTGCGCTGTCTGACAGTAATCCGCCCCGGTTTGTGAAGGATATACTGGCGGATGCCGAGTGTCCTGTAATGGTGTTACCAGATGTACCTGTACCTGTTAAAGAAATAATATTCTCTTATAATGGAACTTATTCTTCTATATATGCCATCAGGCAGTTTACTTTACTCTTCCCCGAATACGCCGATACACGAGTAAGGGTGGTGTATGTGACAGAAAATGACCAGGCTGCCATCCCATTTAAGAAGGATTTAAAAGCTTACCTGGATGCTCACTACTCCCATGTAGATTATGCCATCCTGAATGGAGAGCCCGCAACTGAATTTCTGGCTTTGCTGATACGTAGAGATGATTGCATTGTTACCTATGGCGCCTTTGGCAGAAGTGGTATATCCCGCTTTTTCCATCGTAGTGATGCTGACAGCATATTGCGTACCACCAATATCCCCGTATTTGTTACACATCCATAATCGATATTTGTGTTTGTGTTGTTTGTATAAATAGAAACGGCGCTATGATTAGCGCCGTTCTCTTGGGGAACAATATGGAACAATTAAGCAATGATATTCCGCTTGCTTTTTTTAAATTTTTCAATCTCCTCCCAGGTAAAGGTGTTCAGAATATCGGTATGGCAGCAACCAGCTCTCCTCGCCACCCAGATACCCAACTGCATAAAATCGAATTGCGCTAACGAATGGGCATCGGTATCAATGACCAGTTTTACGCCATTGGCAATCGCTTTCTTTACCAATATATCATTTAAATCCAGCCGGTTGGGGCGTGCATTTATTTCCATTGCTGTACTGGTTGCTGCTGCTTTGGCGAATACCTGGTCCCAGTCAACAGGATACGGATGCCTGGAGCCAATTAGCCGGCCGCTGGGGTGGCCAATGCAATGCACATAAGGGCTTTCACAAGCCTTCAATAACCTGGCAGTGTTGTCTTTTGTGAAATGGCTGTGAACCGATGCTATCACCCAGTCAAACGTTTTCAATAGCTCATCAGGCAATGACAGCGCTCCATTTTCTAATATATCCACTTCCACTCCCCTCTTAACATAGTCGTATCCAATGGCATCATTGATGTCTTTTATTTCGGCTGCCTGGCGGGAAATGTCATCGGGGCGCAACACATGGCCTGTCCTTTCATTGGATGCATGATCTGTGACAACTATGTATTGATAATGCGGAAATACGCTGAATACATAATGTGCCATATGTGCAATACTTTCCTCTCCATCGCTCCAGTCGGTGTGTATCTGCATATCGCCCTTTACCTGGTCGAAGGTAACCAGGGATGGCATCTTGTGCGGATTAGTTGCCGTGGCCAATTCCTGGTCTTCTCTTAACTCGGGTGGGGTATAATCCAACAGTAAATGGCGGAATACCTCTTCCTCATTTTCCGTGGCTACATACTCGTTGTTCTTTATATCATATAAGCCATCTGGCTCAAAACGGTATCCTTTCTGCGCTGCCAGGCTCTCCAGGGACAGGCTATAGCGATCCGAACCAGTGTAATATAACAGGGTAGCTCCGTAGTGTTGTTGATCAGCGAGATAGAAATATACCAACAGCTGATTATGTAACAAAACACAGATACGGGATTTGCCGGCTGCAATAATGCGGTCTGTTAACGGCATACGGTCTATTTTATACAATAGCTTTTTCCTGTCAGCCCCGGCTACCTCTACCACAATATCAATATCGCCGATAGTATCCTTCCCTCTCCGGAGACTCCCTGCAAAAGATGCTCTTTTCACTTCCGGAAACTGCCGGATACTTTGAAGTATCTCCTTCCCCTGCAATATAGCATCCCACAGCTGCATACGATGGTCTGCATCTTTGTCGAGCTTCAAGGCCCGCCGGATATTCTTTCTGTTCTCGGGTGTTAGTAAGGGAATGCCTTCGAGTTGTTCCAATGTCACTGCAGTAACCAACTCCCGCCAACTGCGCACACCCAGCTGTTGACAAATCGCCTTCACTTTATCTGTTGTAATACCCCGGATATCCATTAATGGCTCCAAGGTGCCGGGAATTACGTTGCTATTTGCACGCGTTTTCATATAAACTCGTTTTTTCCGGTAAGGAAATCAAACCCACTCCAGTTTCAAAATATGTTCACACAAGTGCTGGACTTCTGTCATCACCGTCTCTAACCTCGGTCCGCGGATATTTGCTGTGGATAATAATTCAGGCTTTTCCAGGAGGGTGCGGCATAGCACTACTCCCAGTGCTAAAAGCGTATACTTTTCGTGGCGACTGAGCGTAGAAAGACAGGTAACCGGGTAAAGGCCGGATCTGTCGATGATGTCTTTCAGCCCTTTCCCCTCCGGGTAGTCCCACGACAGCATGTTTAATCCCATACAGCGCGCATACTGCGTTCCATCCGGGGTAATACGGGTATTGGTAATCAGCCAGCCACGGTATTCCTGTCCATTATCAATATTCTCCTCTTTCATTTTCCAGGCTATGTCTTTGAAACGTGATTGTACGTATAGAGGAATTTTCACATCGCAATGTGTGCCCTGCAGCTGGTGGTATTTACATTCAATAATGAAAGCCCGCTTGTTCTTAATGGCATAAATATCTACTTCATGCGTAATACAATGTCCACCCATCAGGGTGTTGGTGGTTGTGGTATAACCTGCCTGCCTGAAAAGCTCCGCTATATACTGCTCAAATGGGAAACCGGATGGTCCGAGCTCAAAAATGGCTTGTTTCAACCGATACCGCCCTGCTGCGGGACGCGATGCTTTTTTCAACAATTTATACGCAATCTTATAAATTATGCGTGTTGGCATATTCGGATATACCTGTTTGTATAATTCCTGGATGATACTTTCAATCAATTCTGGTGTTGCCCCGGACTTAGTCAATGATTGCCTGATTTTTTCCGGCGCAAATGGTACTACCTCTCCGTTAGACTTTGTTACAAATATGGACGGTTGTTTGGATTCCATTATAGATATATTTCAACCCCAATTTATGCTAACGCCGGCAATTGCTACCTGACGGCCATTAGGCTGTCGCCTGATTATGGTCATGTATCTGCCTTGTCTTTCCCAATGACCTGACAATAATCAACGTGGGGAGTGAGCGATATCATTTCCTCCGGCTGGTGAAATACCGAACTTGGTAGTAAAAATCAGGGTATGGTACTACAAAAACTGGTGAATGGATTGTTGATTACCGTAGCGGCACTATGGGTGGCTGCTTTGACTTTGTATGCATTTACCGATATTGATGTATTATCCTTTCAACGATGGGAGGATGTAAAGCTGACGGGAAAACCGCACCATGATATCATACCACCAACCATCCCGGCCGCTGACCAGGAAAACAACCATCCCCCTGCTACTGATACCCTGCAATACAATACCCTCCTGCTTCATCTCGTTCATCAAAAGCCTTCTGCAAAATGGCCGGTAAATACGGCGTATCCTTTACCGGGCGCATTGCTGCCTTATCACCGGGTAGTGGCATTCTACGGCAATCTGTATTCCACCCAAATGGGCATTCTAGGCGCCTTACCTGGCGACAGCATGCTGAAGCAGTTAAACGAAGAAGTGGACAAATGGAAGGTAGCTGATACCTGCCTCCCCGTTGTACCTGCTTTACATTACATTGCTGTAACGGCGCAGGGCAACCCGGGAAAAGATGGAAAGTACCGGCTACGTATGCCAGATAGCGAAATTAACAAAGTACTCCTCCTGGCAGCAAAGGCACATGCCATCGTATTCCTGGATGTGCAGGTAGGGCTAAGCACCTTACCAAGTGAACTGCCACTATTGGCAAAATACCTGGCACGCCCGGATATACACCTGGGCATAGATCCCGAATATTCCATGAAAAATCAGCGCCCGCCCTGTTCTTCTATAGGCACTTTTGACGCAGCCGATATTAACTATACTATTTCCTGGCTGACAACACTCGTGCGACAACATCATCTTCCCCCGAAAATACTGGTGGTACACCGTTTTACACAAGGAATGATCACTAATTACAAGAATATCCTCCTTACGCCTGAAGTGCAGGTAGTCATAAATATGGACGGTTTTGGCGACGTAGCCAGGAAGAAAGACTCTTACCAGTGCTGGATATCGGGAGAGCCGGTTCAGTTTACCGGGTTTAAATTGTTTTATAAAAACGACGTCGCAAATGGTGGGCACCTGATGCAACCTGCGGAGGTGCTGGCACTTTATCCCCAGCCGGTATATATTCAGTATCAATAATGAACTTTGACTTTCTTATTTGTTATAGCATTCCCCAATATTCATTCCCTTCACTTTCTTGCCTCTTATCTGTATATTCAATGTGTTGCAACCGATTGGAGAAAACCACGTTATAAAACCCGGCCTCGCGAAGAAAAAAAAGCATTGATAATAGTCAATTTTACGGTAGCAGAATTGCCTGAATAGCAGGAATTTAGCCCCCCGCATAAACTTGCTCATCACCTCCATAAAACATATAAGCAAACAGTTGCCTATTGACACCTGTAATTTTATTGCCATGAAAAAAAGATCTATTGTCACATTCTTGCTTGCCAGCGCTTCTGTGCTGATTTACCATTGCAGTATTCCCCGACATAGCGTATCCATGCCAACAACGGCCAGTGAGAAGCTACCCAGGGATTCTTCAGGAAAGATAATCGTACGGTCGAATCCTGACGGCGCCTATTTATCACCCGAACAAAGCCTGGCTGCTATTCATGTGCCAGATGGCTATCATTTGCAGTTAGTGGCAAGTGAACCCATGGTGAAAGAACCTGTGGCCATTGCCTGGGATGGCAACGGCCGTATGTTCGTGTCTGAAATGCTTACCTATATGCAGGATGTGGACGGATCAAATGAGAATGCACCCATATCGAGAATTTCGCTGCTGGAAGATACCAACGGCGATGGCATGATGGATAAAAGCACGATCTATATCGATAGCCTGGTATTACCCCGTATGATCCTTTGCGTAGGTAAAAAACTCCTGGTGAGCGAAACCTATACCAATAACATTTGGTCATATGAAGATGTAAACCAGGATGGTAAAGCTGATAAAAAGGTACAGGTATTCGGTAACAACACCCCGCACACCGGGAACCTGGAACACCAGCGGAGTGGCCTTATATGGAATATTGATAACAAGATATATGTCACCTACGAAAATCTCCGGTACCGGTACAGCAACGACAAACTTATTGCAGACACCATGTCTACCGGTTATGGACAATGGGGTATTGGCAATGACGACTACGGCAGGTTATATTTTTCTGCTGCGGGAGGTGAAGTACCCGCCTACGGTTTCCAGATGAATCCTTTCTATGGCCGGTACGATGTTCCGGAGCAGTTGGCAGATGGCTTTAACGCGGTATGGCCTATAATAGCCACACCTGATGTACAGGGTGGACCGGCCAGGTTGCGTCCCGACAGCACGCTGAATCATTTTACCGGTTGCTGTGGGCAGTCTATCTTCCGGGGAAATGCGCTCCCTGACGACCTGAAAGGCGATCTTATTATCTGCGAGCCCGTGGGTCGGTTGATCCGCCGTGCCAAAGTACTTAACCAGCATGGCATCAGGGTGCTACAGAATGCATATAAACAGGAAGAGTTTATTGCCGCTACCGATATGAATTTTCGGCCGGTGAATACGGCCAATGGACCGGATGGCTGTTTATATATCGTGGATATGCATAGAGGCATTATCCAGGAAGGAAACTGGACACGCCAGGGAAGCTATCTGAGGCCCGAAATACAGAAACGTGGATTAGATAAGAATATTAGCCATGGACGAATTTATCGCCTGGTACATGATGGATATAAGCCAGGCCGCCAGCCCAATATGTTATCGGAGGATGGCAAAACACTGGTGTCTTACCTTTCTCATGCCAATGGCTGGTGGAGAGATAATGCGCAAAAGGAACTGATCGTGCGGCAAGACCCGTCGGTATTGCCGGCATTAACGGATATGTTGGAGAAACATACCAATGAATTGGCCCGTCTCCATGCCCTGTGGACATTGGAAGGCCTGCATGCCGCCAACCAACCTGTCCTGGCAATAGCGATGAAAGATGCCAGTCCGCAGGTTCGTAAAGCGGCGGTCATCATCAGCGAGCAGTTTATGAAACTCCAGGACACCGGTGTAAAAGACCTGCTAACAAGCCAGGTGAATGAACCTGATGCCGATGTACAGGCCCAGCTGGTGGCAACCCTCTCCTATTATGCACCTGGCGAATCAAAAAAAATGCTGGAGCATTTTGCCGTGTCCGGCAACAATACAAAAAACCTGACCGCTATTGCAACATTGATAGAAAAGAACAGGAATCAAAAAATGTATGGATTTGATTTGAGCGGCATGCCTGCAAATGAAAAAAACATCATCCTTAAAGGACAGGAAACTTTTCAGCAAGTTTGTGCCACCTGTCACGGCGACAACGGAAAAGGAATCTCCATTGGCGGCGCTCCTATGGCGGCTCCCCCATTAGCCAACTCTCCCCGGGCAGGCCACCCGCTTATGCTCATCAACATTCTTCTGCACGGCTTATCCGGGCCTATCGGCGGAAAAACTTATCCCGATGTGATGGCGCCGCTCGGAGCTGCTAACAGTGATGAATGGGTATCGAATGTACTCAGCTATGTACACTACCGGTTCAGGCCAGCTGGTAGCGATTTTACCGTGATACAGCCGGAAGAGGTCAGGAAAATAAGGGCATTAACAGAAAATCGTTCGGCACTATTTACTATCTCAGAACTAGAAAATTTTCACCCGGCAGAAAAGCCCTCAATGGTAGTTGCTAAATCAACAACGGTGGCAAAGAAGGAAACTGCTATTCCGAAAACGACTAGCCCCAGCAGCTCATCAGCATTTGCCACAGAAAAGAAACTGCTGGCAAAACTCGACTGCAGCGCTTGTCACCGCCCGGATACAAAGCTGGTAGGCCCATCCTATAAAGCCATTGCACAAAAGTATAAAATCAACGATGTCAACGTTAACAAGCTGGCCGGCAAAGTCGTTGCCGGCGGAAGCGGCAACTGGGGCACCACTCCCATGGTCCCCCACCCGGCACTTAGCCCGGCTGATGCACGGAAGCTTGTGAAATATATCTTGTCGCTTTAAACAGGCAACTGTTGACAAAAGAGAAAAGGCTTGTAAATCGTAGTTTACAAGCCTTTTCTCTTTTGCGCCAATGACAGGTCGATACCTGTTATCAATAAATTACCTAAACAACACTAAATTACAGCCAGTATCAAGTACCAGCTGTTATGAAGTGGATCACCCGTGAACGCCCTAAAATTGACCGGATTGCCTGCCCATGGCTAATTAAACGTTTCATAGATGCAGACGCTGTGTTTATGTATGTTCCTGCCGGCCAGGTACTATCCACAGCGGAGGCCGAACAGGCGATTCCTTTTGACATTGCCGGGGTGGAATACACACATTATGAGGATCAATGTACATTTGACTATATCCTGAAGAAACATAAAATTGAAGACCCGGCCGTCCATATAATGGCCCCTATTGTACGGGGCGCCGATACAGACCGCCACGACCTGGCGCCCCAGGCATCTGGCCTGTGGGCCATTTCCGCAGGCCTGGCCTACAACGAATCCGAAGACGCGGCCTTGCTCGAAAAAGGCATGCTGCTATACGATGCGCTTTACAGCTGGGCCAAATATCTCCAGCATGTTAAGCACACGCAACAGCCATTTGAAAACCAGCTGATCGACATTTTTAAAAAATTTCTTCAACAGGAAAAAGAAAGCAGGAAAATACCCGGCTGGGCCAAAGAACTGAAAGAAATCATCCAGGACCAGATCGACACTAACCTTAACTTAAGCCTGAAAGGATTATCGGAAACGCTCCAGGTACATCCAGCCTATTTGTCGAGAGAGTTTTCAAAATACTTCGATGATTTGTCCTTTGGTGATTATATCCGTAAGCTCAGGATCGATAAAGCGACCCAACTGTTAAGCACTACCGATCATTCCCTCACGGAAATCGCCTACCTGACAGGGTTTTCAGATCAAAGTCATTTTACCCGGATTTTCAAGAAGTTCACTGGTAAAAGTCCTTCTGCTTATAAAAAGGAAATGATAAAAAGTAAAAAATAGACTAAACCTTATATTTCGTTCTATTTTTGGGCATCGGGGAATTGGAAATTGCGGTTTGAGCACTTTTTGCATCTCATTAAATCTGTAATACACCTGTTATGAAACGCGTTATTTCGCATCTTCTTGTCACCGCCTCCATGGCCACATTACTGGTGGTAGCCTGTAATAATCCATCTCAACCTGCTAACAATGCAGACAGCAGCAAACGTAATAACATCCTGTGTCCCCCGGGCACCAGCAAACTGGATGTGCAGAAAATTGAAGCTGTAACGGGTATGAAAGGTGTAGCCAAAAATGGCGAATACAAAATAACGGTTCCTCAAAATGACCTGAATGTGGTAGTAGATGGATTTAAAATTATCCCACCCATGGGACTGGGAAGCTGGGCTGCATTCACCCCTTGTGCCGACAGCGTAATGGTTATGGGCGATATCATTGTTACAGAAACCGACCTGGCGCCCGTTCAACAGGAAGTGATACGCCAGGGCTTTGCCATTACCGCTATTCATAACCACTTTGTCCGCAACCATCCCAACGTGATGTATATGCACATAGATGGCCGGGGCAAAGCAGCGCAAGTAGCGGCCAACGTGAAAGCCATCTTCGACAAAGTAAAGGAAGTGAGAGGTAAAGATCCTAAAGAGGGCAACGCCGACAGCGTACAGAATATCATCAATATTGCCCATCTCGACAGCATTATCGGACATAAAGGAGAGATGGCCAAAGGCGTATATAAGTACACCATTGGCCGGCCGGATGTAGCATTACAGGAACATGGCATCCCCATAAGCAGCTTCATGGGTTTCAATACCTGGTCGGCCTGGCAGGGCACAGATGAAAAGGCCGCAGTGTCGGGCGATTTCACCATGCTGGAAAATGAAGTAGCCCCTGTTATCAAAGCACTGGTTGAAAACGGGATTGAAGTCGTAGCCGTACACAATCACATGGTACACGAACAACCCCGCACCTTTTTCCTGCACTATTGGGGAGTAGGCCCGGCGGAAAAACTGGCCCGGGGTTTCAAAGCCGCGCTGGATCAGACAGCAGCAGGCCGCAAATAATTTCCGTCAAAAGTAAAAAATAGACTAAACCTTATTATTCGTGCTATTTTCCCAATATCTATAGTATGAACTTGCAGGTATAACATCCAACATCATGAAATGGATTACCCGCGAGCGTCCTAAAATAGACCGTATTGCTTGTCCATGGCTGATATTCCGCTTTATCGATCCCGATGCGGAAATCATCTACGTACCTGCCAACCAGGTACTGGAAAAAGCACGGGAATATGACGCCATTCCTTTCGACATCCCAGGTGTAGCACATTCCCACGAAGGAGAATTTTGTTCTTTTGACTACTTTCTCAAAAGATATCAGCTGGATGACCCGGCCCTGCTGCAACTGGCTGTGATTGTCCGCGCGGCAGATACGGACCGGTTCCATCTTGCCCCGCAGGCAGCAGGACTCTGGGCTATTTCGGCCGGACTTTCGTATAACCATGAAAGTGATACAGAGATGCTGGAAATAGGCCGAAAGGTATATGATGCCCTCTACAGCTGGGCAAAATACCGGCAATCGGAGCAACATACCTGGGCTGAAACGCTGCCTCCAAATAAACAATAGCATTGCAGTGCCCGCTGATAGGGGATTCCGGCCCGGGAATAATTTTTTAATATAAAAAAGTTTATTATATAGATATATTTGACGAATGAATGCTTCTCATAGAAAGATGATCCTCCTTGGCAGCGCCATTCTATGCTCTCTCCGCGTTTACGCACAACAGAAAACGCTGCATATAAAGGATGTACTAACACTCGTACAATCTTCTCAACCACAAATAAAGGCCTACGAAGAACAGACCAAAAGCAGTCAATATAACATAAGCCTGGCAAAAAACACTTTGTTGCCGGATGTAAATATCGGCTACCAGGCAGGATATGCCACCTACAACAATATCACTGGTATGAGCTATCCCGGCTTAATATTACCAATCAGCGGTCCGCCGTCTGCAGGTAATATTTATGACCCGGTGCCCGGTACTGCTGCCGGCATTATGCTGAAGTGGAATCCTCTCACGTTTGGCCAGCGGAGTGCTGCTATCGAAAAAGCCACGGCCCAATACAAACTGGCCAACAGTACCTACAACGATGCCCTGTTCCGCCAACAGTATGCGGCCTTATCGGTGTACCTGGATGCGGTATATCTGCAAAAACTGATGCAAACATACCAGGCCAATATCGACCGCACCAATGCAGGGCTACAGCAATCGCTGGTCTTTACCCGGGAAGGACTACGCCCCGGCATAGACACCACACAATTTCAATCAGCATTGGCGCAAGCCAAAACAGACCTGCTGATCGTACAGCGACAATACTATGCTCAGCTGGCCGAACTCACCAGGATAACGGGACTGCCAGACCCACCAAACCACCTGTTCCTCGCCGATACTACGCTCCTCAGCCAGTTACCGCAAATGGCCGACACTACTGCCGGACCAACCGCTAACCCGCTGTATCAATACTACCAGGTGAAAAAAGAAGTAACGCAAACATCATTGAAAGAAATAACACGCACCTGGCGACCGAAGCTCGACCTATGGGCCAATGCCTATGCGAGAGGTTCCGGCGTTAAAGCTGATGGCAGCATCGATAAAGCAGACGGCTGGTCGCTCTCCCACAAAAATTACGGCGCCGGCGTCCAAATCAGTTTCCCCATCCTTCAATTCTCAGAAGTACAACTGAAAAAAAAGCAGTACAGCGCTATGCTCAAAGCAGATGAAGCGCAGCTCGACCAGGTTACACTCAACCTCCAAAAGCAAAAAGAAGCTAGCCGGTACAACTACGATCAGAATATCCTGATTACCAAACAAGCCGTGGTGCAATCACAGGCAGCACGCTTCGCTTTTGAAGGACTGAAATTGAGCTATGCCAGTGGGTTAGTAGATTTTACCCGCCTGATACAAGGCCAGTACGATCTGCTCAAAGCAGAAACCGGGGAAGCAGGCGCATTTCTGCAAGCCTGGCGCGCCCTGTTGGACATCGCGGTGGCAAACGGCCAGCTGGCCACGTTTACGGACAACCTGAAATAACGATATAAGCAAGCATTATGAAGCTAATCCGCTCGGCATTACGACATCCGGTTACCATCCTGGTAGCTGTGCTGTTTATTGCATTTTTCTCTTACCTCTCCATCCGTCAGGCCAAGGTGGATATTTTCCCGCGACTGGGACTGCCGGTGGTGTATGTGGCGCAGCCATACGGAGGGCTGTCACCCGAACAAATGGAGGGTTTTGTTACCTCTTACTATGAATATCATTTTTTGTATATCACCGGCGTAAAATCTGTCGATTCCCGGAATATACAGGGTGCGGCACTCATTAAGATTGAGTTCAACGAAGGCACCGACATGAGCCAGGCTATGGCTGAAGTGGTTGGATATGTTAACCGTGCCAGGGCCTTCATGCCTCCCGGCACCGTGCCGCCTTTTATCACCCGCTTCGATGCAGGCAGTGTGCCGGTAGGTCAGCTGGTATTCAGTTCCGATAGCCGCTCATTAAGTGAAATATCCGACCTTGCCCTGTTCCGCGTCCGACCCATGTTTGCTACTTTACCGGGTGTATCGGCGCCACCACCCTTCGGTGGTAACCAAAAAACAGTGCTCATCACGATCGATCCTGATAAGCTGCGGAGTTATAACCTGGCGCCCGACCAGGTAGTACAGGCCATCGCTAAATCGAATTCCATATCGCCCGCGGGTAATGTGCGCATTGGCGACTCTACCTACATTACGCCGCAGAACAGCGTGATTGAATCATTGCAGGACCTGCAGAATACGCCGCTCCAATTAGGCGCAGGACCAACGGTATACGTAAAAGATATTGCCAACGTAAGCCTCGGCGCCGATGTGACTACCAGCTATGCCCTGGTGAATGGGAAGCGTTCTGTATATATTCCCGTTACCAAAAGGGCCGACGCTTCCACCTGGGATGTAGTGCAACGGGTAAAAGCGGCATTGCCCGACATGCAGGCGGCTATACCATCGGATATAAAAGTGACTTACGCTTTCGATCAATCAGGCTATGTGATCAACTCATTAAAAAGCCTTTTGTTTGAAGGTGGACTGGGTGCCATCCTTACCGGCTTAATGGTGCTGCTCTTCCTGGGCGACAAGCGCAGTGCGCTCATCGTGATCATGACCATCCCCCTGGCATTGCTTTCATCGGCCATCCTGTTGTACCTCACGGGACAAACCATCAACATCATGACATTGGGTGGCCTTGCATTGTCCGTCGGTATCCTGGTAGATGAAGCTACCGTTACCATAGAAAATATTCACCGGCATATGGAAACGGGCAAAACCAAAGCCCGCGCTATTGCCGATGCCAGCATGGAAATAGCCGGTCCGAAATTGCTGATCCTGCTGAGTATCCTCTCCGTATTTGTTCCCGCCATGTTCATGAATGGCGTTCCCCGGGCGATGTTCATGCCATTATCGCTGGCCGTGGGTTTTGCGATGATTGCCTCATTTATTTTATCACAAACATTTGTGCCCGTGGTGGCCAACTGGCTATTCAAACCATCGCTACCAGCGCAGGAAAGAAAGGTACCCGGATTTTTCGACCGGTTAAAACAACGTTACGTTACTGCCGGCGAGCGCCGCAAATTCAGCTTCCGGTTAGATACCGTGTTATTTCTCCTGGTTTCTATCGGAGGGGCGATCCTGCTTTTCACCTTCACCGGCACCGAATTATTTCCGCAAACCGACAGCGGACAAGCGCAAGTGCGGCTACGCTTACCCGTAGGCACCCGCTTTGAAAGAACAGAGGACGCCACCCGGAAACTGTTGTCGCTGACCGATAGCATTGCAGGGAAACAAAACATAGCTATCACCTCCGCTTTCATAGGTACCCAGCCCTCCAGTTACCCGGTCAACTACATTCACCTGTGGACCAGCGGGCCCCATGAAGCCGTGTTAAAAATAAAACTCAACCGGGGGGCGATGCCTATCGCCACCTTCCGGGAGCAGCTGCGGGCAGCGGCTATAGCGGCTATTCCCGGTGCTAAACTGTCGTTTGAACCCGGCGATATCGTAGAGCAGGTGTTAAATCTCGGCAGCAGCAATCCCATAGAAATTGCCGTGGTAAACAAGAACCTGGCGGAAGGCAAAAAAACAGCGGAACAGCTGGTAAAAAAGCTGTCGGCCATCCCTTCCCTGCGTGATCTTCAGATAGCAACGCCGACCGACTATCCGGCGATCCGGCTGGAAGTGGACCGCGTAAAAGCGGGCCAGCTAGGGCTTACCAGCGAGCAAATTGCCCGGTCTACCGTGGCCGCTACATCTTCCAGTCGCTTTACCACACCCAACTACTGGCTGGACAAAGCCACCGGTACTGCCTACCAGGTGCAGGTACAGTATCCTGAATTTAAAATGAACAGCACCAGTCAACTGGAAGCCATCCCTGTTTCCGGCGGCAACGGCACCACGCACTACCTGAGCGAAGTGGCCAGCTGGAAACGGATATCCATGCCAGGAGAATACGACCGGCTGAATCAGCAACGCTACATCACCATTACGGCTAACGTGCATAAACAGGATCTGGGATCCGTTTTTAAACAGGTGAAACAGACCATCGCAAGCATCGGGCAACTACCCAACGGCGCCAAAATAATTTTGCGCGGACAGCCTGTCCTCCTGGAGGAAACCCTCACTAGTCTGCAGTTTGGCCTACTGATCGCTATCGTGGTCATCTTCCTGGTAATGGCGGTATATTTCCAATCATTCCGGGTAGCCTTCACCGTATTATCTGTTATTCCGGCCGTGGTAGCGGGTGCGCTGCTCTTTTTACTGCTAACCGGCAATTCGCTGAATATACAATCCTACATGGGCACCATCATGGCAGTGGGTGTGGCCATTGCCAACGCGGTACTTTTTATTACTAATGCAGAACATTACCGGAAAAACAACGTAACGCATCCGCAGCTACAGGCGGCTGAAAACCGGCTCCGGCCCATTCTCATGACCAGCGCCGCGATGATTGCCGGTATGATTCCTATGGCATTAGGGCTATCGGAAGGCGGCGATCAAACCGCCCCCCTGGGCATCGCGGTAATAGGAGGTCTATTATTCTCTGCCATCAGTGTATTGTTCTTTCTTCCGCATGTTTACCAATGGGTGGCGGGAAGAAAAGTGTACAAATATGTTTCCCTGGATCCTGACGATGAAAAAAGTACTTACTATGACAAACAATCATAACATATCAATCAACTATATGCGGATCATCGCTTCTTTCTCTTTACTGCTCCTTATTTCAGCTTGTGGTCAGCACACGCCTGCACCGGATGCAGGTACAAATACACCCGCAGCGGATACCGTGCCGGTATTCATCCTGAAACAGGATACGCTGAAAAAAACAGCAGAATTCACCGCCGAACTGATGCCTTATGAAAACGCCGAACTCTTTGCGAAAGTCCAGGGCTTTGTCAAAGAAGTGAAGGTAGACATGGGCGACCGGGTGAAGAAAGGCCAGGTGCTGGCAGTAATAGAAGCGCCGGAAGTAAACAGCCGGCTGGCCGAATCGGAAGCGGCCCTGCAGGCGGCTAAATCGAGATGGGCATCCAGTAAAGATAACTACGAAAGGTTGTACCGGGCATCACAGGCCAATACACCGGGTATTGTTGCCCCGGTAGACCTGGAACGCAGTCGTAACCAGATGCAGGCCGACAGTGCCTCCTTTGTAGCAGCAGGCCGGCAGGCGCAATCCTATAAAGCGGTATCAGGATATCTCTATATCATTGCTCCTTTCGATGGCGTAATTACCGCCCGTAAGGCAGATCCCGGTGCACTGGTAGGTACCAACGCCATGTTACTGACCATACAAAACAACAACGTGCTGCGTTTACGTGTAGCCGTTCCTGAGATATATGTCGCTGCTGCCGGAGGCCTTACCAATATTGACTTCAGGGTGGATGCCTACCCCACAGAACGTTTTAAAGCAGCGCTTGCCCGCAAGTCAGAAACAATAGATCCTAACACCCGCACCGAGTTATGGGAGTTCAAAGTAGATAATAACGATCACCGTTTAAAGGCAGGTGTTTTCTGTTATGTAAAGATTCCACTGGAAAGAAATACCCCCTCCTTTGTTGTCCCATTCTCATCGGTAGCCACCACCCAGGAAAAGAAATTTGTTATCCGGGTAAAAGACGGAAAAGCAGAATGGGTAGATGTTCGCCAGGGAATGACTGTCGACGCTGGCGTGGAAGTATTTGGTAATATAACTTCCGGAGATACGTTGCTGAAAAAGGCAACGGATGAAAGAAAACCGGGGAGCACCGGCCTCTGGATGGTAAAAAAATAATGCCAGCCCCTGCAAACACCCAATACCATGTCTGCCGGGGCATTATTCCATCACACTATTAAATAGCCAGCAGGCTGTAAAGCTCACTGCTGCGTTCCTTCCTAAGAAATTCGCCGTGCAAACTCTGGGTAACCGTGGAACAACCGGTATGGTTAACGCCCCTGGAAGCTACGCATAAGTGTTCTGCTTTGATAATGACCGCTACATCTTCCATCTCCATCACCTTCTTCAGGTATTCGGCGATCTGGATGGTTAATCGTTCCTGCACCTGTGGCCGTTTGGAAAAGTATTCCGTGATCCGGTTCAACTTGGACAAACCGATGACCATACCTTTGGAAATATAGGCAATATGCACTTTGCCAATGATGGGAACGAAATGATGCTCGCAATAAGAGTATAAGGGAATATCCTTTTCCAGTACGATTTCGTTGTACTTAAATTTATTTTCAAACAGCGTCACAGAAGGCTCATTCACAGGATTCAAGCCTGAAAAGGTTTCGTTCACGAACATTTTAGCTACTCTGCCCGGGGTGTCTTTCAGGCTGTCGTCTTCGAGGTCGAGGCCAAGGGCCAGCATAATCTCGCGAAAGTGATACCGGATCACTTTAATCTTCTCTTCGCTTGTCAATGTTATGTTACTGTGTGCTACAATCGACTCTTTCGCAAAATCTGTCTGCATGTTTACCTGGTATTTGATGGTTATATGATAACCATAGTATTAGATTTTTGTTTGTATAAGATTAGAGAGATGAGGTTATAAAAGGTTACAGGATTTTGCCAAAATTTTTAAGGGGAGCCATTGTAACCGATTGTTGTGATGGCGGTGAAAGAAACCGGGCAATATAACGCCAGAAAAAGCTAAAACTGTAACATCTCATCCGCCGGATATTTCCTTCCTTTGCAGGATGCCTGTTCCTTAGCCCCACGTTTCAAAACAATTGTATACCGGCTTTCTAAGGATAAATGACAGGATACAGGTGATTTAATCACATTAATTTGATAGAACAATGAATAAGCGTATGGCTTTTCGCCTGGTACTGACAGGATGGTTATATCTGTTAACCATCGGTACATCCGCCCAGGCACAGACCTCCATAGTGAGGATGGGCGCTGCAAACACCCAATTGTTTGATGATGGATGGCTGTTCTCCCGTTTTGGATTACAAGCAGATGGTTCCCGTAGAGAAGAACCAGCACACCTGGAAGAGGAACACCTCGCGGATGGCGCCTGGCAACAGCTCAACTTACCACACGACTGGGCCATTACAGGACCATTCCGTATAGAACTGGACGGCAATTCCGGTAAGTTACCCTGGAAAGGTATTGGCTGGTACAGAAAACATTTCAATATACCTGCGGCCGATGCTGGCAAGCGCATTTTTGTGGACTTCGATGGGGCCATGGCCTATGCCAAAATATGGGTAAATGGCCAGTACGTGGGTACCTGGCCTTATGGTTATAATTCCTTCAGAATGGATATTACCCCCTACCTCCATGCAGGTAAGGAAAATGTGATAGCCGTAAGATTGGATACGGAGAGCTGGGATTCGCGCTGGTACCCCGGCGCCGGGATCTACCGCCATGTTTGGCTCGTAAAAACAAACGAGGTACACGTAGCCCACTGGGGCACCTACATCACTACGCCCACGGTAACAGATAAAGCAGCGGCTGTACAGGTGAAGGTAACTGTAGATAACCAGGGAGCCTCACCGGTAAAGGCTTTAGTACGTACGGATGTCTACGAATTAGACATTCATAATAAACCAGTAAAGAAAATTACGGCTACCTCACCTACCGCTATCACCATTGCTGCGGGCAATAATGCCATAACTAATGCTACTGCCAATGTCATTGCCCCAAAACGCTGGAGCATTGAAACCCCTCATCGCTACCTGGCGCAAACTATTGTTTCAGTCAACAACAAAACGGTGGATACGTATAATACCGCGTTTGGTATACGTACCATTGCATTCACTCCACGGGATGGGTTTCTGCTGAATGGAAAGCGGGTGGCCATCAAAGGCGTATGTAACCACCATGATCTGGGCGCCCTGGGCGCCGCTATCAACAAAAGTGCCCTGACCCGGCAATTAAAGATATTAAGTGCCATGGGCTGTAATGCCATTCGTACATCGCATAACCCTCCTGCACCTGAATTACTGGAGCTGGCCGACCAGCTGGGATTCCTGGTATGGGATGAAGCTTTCGATGCATGGAAGCATGGAAAAAGAAAGAACGACTATAACAAACTTTTCCCCGACTGGCGGGAAAAGGACCTGCAGGCACTGGTACATCGCGATCGCAATCATCCATCCGTGGTCATCTGGTCTATTGGCAATGAAGTGATGGACCAGCGGGATGTGGCTATCACCAAAGAACTGGCAGATATTGTACGTAAAGAAGACTCCACACGCCCCGTATCCAACGCTTATAATGATCCTGATGGCGGCCGTGAGTCAGGCGCCGCAATGGCCCTGGGCCTGATGGGAGTCAATTATTTCTTCTCCGAACAGGCCAAATGGGACGCCGATCCCAGGTATAAAGACATGCCCACCATGGGCAGCGAAACCTCTTCCTGTGTGAGCACACGTGGTGAATATTTCTTTGATGGAGATTATAAAAACTGGCAGGTATCTTCCTATGATAATGCTAAACCCGGCTGGGGATGCTCACCCGATGAGCAATTCCGCACCAACGCCAAATATCCGCATCTGCTGGGCGAATTTGTATGGACCGGCTTTGACTACCTGGGCGAACCTACTCCCTATAACTCAGATGAAACCAACCTGCTCAACTTCCGCAATGACCCTAACAAGCGTGCAGAACTTGAAAAAGCACTGGAAGCACTCCGGAAAAATAATCCTCCTTCCCGCAGCAGCTATTTTGGCATCGTAGATCTCTGCGGGTTTCCGAAAGACCGCTTCTATAGCTACCAGGCGCACTGGCGCCCCAATCTTCCCATGGCGCATCTCTTCCCGCATTGGAACTGGCCGGAGAGAATAGATTCCATCGTTCCCGTTCATGTATATACCTCGGGCGACGAAGCGGAACTATTCCTAAATGGTAAAAGCCTGGGCAGAAAGACGAAGCAGCCAGGTGTAAATTTCAGGTTGATCTGGAATGATGTGAAATATACTCCCGGAGAATTGAAAGTAGTGGCTTACAAGGATGGCAAGCCCTGGGCAACGGATGTAATAAAAACGGCTGGCAGCGCAGTCAAACTCTCCCTGCAGCCTGAAAGTAAAAGTGTTGTCAACGACGGTGAAGACCTTTGCTATATTACCCTCCGCGTGCAGGACAAAGACGGTATTATGGTGCCGCGTTCGCATCCCCTGGTTACTTTCTCAGTAGAAGGCCCGGGCGAAATCGTTGCCACCGACAATGGTGATCCCACTTCTTTTGTACCCTTTCAAAGCCACGACCGCCCGGCATTTAACGGCATGGCGCAGGTGATCGTAAAAGCGAAGAAAGGCGCAAAAGGTAAACTCATTGTGAAAGCAGCGAGCGAAGGACTGTCGCCGGCAGCGGCAATAATTGAAGTCAGATAATCATATTGAGCCTTACTCCCGGCAATGGTGCCGGGAGTAAGGCTTAATAACTATTCTCCTAAAAAGGGAGGCTTGCCGCTATCCCATCATAAACATGATGGAAATGCCCCGAAAAATTTCGTAACCAACCACCTAGTTTGATGAGTTTATAGGCTATTTTTGAGAACGCTGATGAGTAATATCAGTATAAAACTGTTGCTGCAGCATATCTAACAAAAAGCTGTTAACCATAAAACTTTCAGGATATGAAAACAAAAAAGATCTGGGCTAATTTCAGCGTTCAGGATTTAGAACGTACCACTAAGTTCTACCAACAACTTGGATTTAAACACAACGGAGCATCAGATCAACTGACCAGCTTCTTCTTTGGCGAAGAAAACTTTATCATCCATTTCTTTTTGAAGGATATACTTGAACCCGCCATGATGGGGCCAATTATTGATTCAACTACTGGAAATGAAATTATATTTACCCTTGCCGTTGCTACCCGGGAAGAGGTGGATAGTTGTGAAAAAGAAGTGCAACAAGCCGGCGGAACGATTATTTCCAGGCCAACAGAATTTGGAAAAGGTTATTACGGTTTCGTGTTTGCTGATCCGGATGGTCATAGGTTCAATGTGTTTCAAATGTAGCGTTATAGCTGATGAAACATCCAACGCGGAATAAACAGTCAACAATGATAAATAAGAAAATGAAAGGGGCTACACTGGCTGTCTGCTTGATGTGGTGCTCCCTGGTGGCCGTTGCCCAAAACACGCCGGCCAAACCACGGACGCCCATCATGGGCTGGGCCAGCTGGAACAACTTCCGCGTCCACATCAATGAAAAACTTATCCGGGAACAGGCCGATGCCATGGCGCAAAATGGGCTGAAGACAGCGGGCTACCGGTATATCAACATTGATGATGGCTTCTTTGGCGGCCGGAATAAAAACGGGGAATTGCAATACAATGCACAACGCTTCCCAGGTGGTATGAGGCGGCTATCGGATTATATACATAGCAAAGGCTTACGGGCAGGCATTTATGCGGAGGCTGGTGTTAACACCTGCGCATCTATCTGGGACCAGGACACCATCGGGTCAGGGTCGGGGCTCTATGGACACGATGAAAAAGACCTGACCCTGTTACTGAAAACATGGGGATACGACTTTCTGAAAGTTGATTGGTGCGGCGGGAAAGACTTGGGTCTCGATGAGCAACTACGCTACACACAGATCTCCAATTGGATCAGGATCATCAAGCCGGAGGTAGTTTACAATATCTGCCGCTGGCAATTTCCCGGCAAATGGGCCCCGCTGGTGGCCGATTCCTGGCGGATCTCCGGTGATATCGACAATAATTTCGCGTCCATTCTCCGGATCATTTCACTCAACGCCGACCTGTGGCCCTATTGTTCCCCGGGGCATTTCAACGATATGGACATGCTGCAGGTAGGCAGGGGTATGAGTTATGATGAAGATAAAAGCCATTTCTCCATGTGGTGTATCATGAACTCTCCCCTGCTGCTCGGCAACGACCTCCGGAAGATCTCCCCGCAAACCTTATCCATCGTTACCAATAAGGACGTCATTGCTTTAAACCAGGACCCGCTCTGCTACCAGGCCAGGAAATTCCGCGATACATTGGGCATACAACTCTGGGCCAAACCACTGATCAGCGCAAGCAGCGGACAGGTGGCGGTAGCACTGTTAAACACCACTAATGTGCCGGTAACGGCCGAACTGAATATAGGAGCTATCGGCCTAAATCCCGATAAATCAGTTACCGTACGCGATCTTTGGAAACATGAAGAGGGAAGGATTTCTCCTGGCAAACAACCAGTTTACCAGCTGCCAGCACATGGGATTGTGGTGCTGAAGATTACCGGAGTGAGCATACCTTTCAATATTTTCACGAAAAGCTAAATAAGCAGTGCTGAAATAAAAAGGCTTGTAAGCAACGCTTGCAAGCCTTTTTCAATAGTTCCGGCAATAAGATGAATATGCTATTCCTTCTTATTTTTCTTCTATAATGATAAATCCGCCTTTCCCTTCTTCAACTTTAATATCAGCCAGGTCACCAACTGCCTGTCCACGCTGTAAACCTTCTACCTCAGGAAAAGAAACATTTACTTGATTAGGATTCCATCCCAGTGATTTCCAGTCCACGTCCAACCTGATGTTAGCGCTACTTTTTGCCCAGCTGGCATAAACGATCAATAGTTTCTTCGGCTGGCGGTAAACAGTCACCTTTACGCTACTGTCGCTACATTTTACGGGGAGTGCGGGATCCCAGCAACCAACCATCCTGGCGTTCTTTATATCAAACTTGTCCCACAACCGCCAGAGTGCCGATGGATCACAGCCTGTCCAGCCCAGTCGTGAGGTCATTCCGAATAGCATGCCACGGTAAGCATTGCCACAGTTATTCAGCATCTCGCTATACAACCCAAAAGGGATGCCTGATACTTCCACCAGCCAATAATCAGGACTTTCATTATAATTATAGCCTTCGCCCAGCCATAAACTATTGAGACAGGGAAATAGTTCCATGTATTGGTTGGCCGGGCTATTCAGCCCATAACTCGGGTGAAAATTATTGCCGGAATGAAAGTCAATTAAACAGCTATCGGCCGCTCTGTCCATTACTTTTCTAACTCTTTTCATAATATCCCGGTCGTATCCTACTCCATCCAGGTAAATACCCCTGATTCCTACATTTTTCACCAACCAATTCAGCCCTTCCAGGTAATAATTGTGCCAACGGCTAAGCCCCTGGGTTCTGATTGACATATCATATTCCGAATTTTCCAGAGGGGTATGCCAGGCAGCATCATAATTCTTTCCCAGGTGTTCTACCAGCCAGGGGCCGCCGGTCGAGAATAAATTTCCACCTACACCATCATCTGCAAACTGATCTGCCAATTGCGAGCCTTTACCCGGTGAAAATATTTCATCACCCAGGCTACGCAATGCCCAGATTTCGGGGGTATAATTAGTTAACTCCCTAACGGTATAATATAATTTAGTGCTGATTCCGATGCGCCTGTTAGCGGTCACATATTTCGTTAAAGTATCAGTAGTCAGGAATGGATAATTGATATAGGGATTCAGCATATTGCCCTGGTGAATATTCATAACAGTAGCTCCCTTTTCAGATGCCACTTTCCTCCAGTTTGCCAGCGGTGGATCTGCCTGAAAATACCGCTCGCTCCAATGTTCCTGGTCTAACGGCTTTACGGGTGTGATCAATAACCCAAAATTCAAATGGATGATCTGCCCTGCCCGGAGCTGTTGCTGCCCTGTGAAAGCCTTTAGCATCACCTTATCCGCTTCTTCAAGGATATGGCACCCTCCCTTTCCATCGTTACTCCAATCTTTGTAGGGTCCTGTTTTATCAAAATTATATAACGTCCAGTCCGGTGTTTCATTTTTCAGTTTGCATTGCAATCCTGCATTCACATCTCCCATCCACAGCATATTGTTGGCGTTCTTTTCTTCCCATTTCCAGTCCCATCGCTCTGGCCGTACTCCCCCTTTACGGCCGAGGCCCATCATATAAATGGCGGCTTTCCGGGCATACGGAATTCTCAGTTCCATATTATCTATCGCACAGTCTTTCAGTGCCTTAATTGCCAGCTGGTAGTTGATATAACCGTCACACTCCATTTTTGCCCAAACCTTCAGCACAACGCCGTCCCCTTCTAATTGCGTTTCCCAGCTTACCGCTCCGTCAGATGGCTGATGAACAGCAGGCGTCGGCCCTTTCCACGCAAGCTCTTTTCCATTTTGTACTACCACCATTTTTACAGGCCCATTAAGGATGTCTCTTGGCTGGCCATTAACGTCATTATTAGATCCCGTAAAGCTGCTGGTTATTTTATCGGGGAAACCATACTTATCAAATCTTAATGTCCTTCCCAATATATTGACGGTCCGTTGTTTTAGTACCACTGGTGTATACGGCCTATATACACTATCATCCAGCCCGATATCCGAATCCAGCCAGTTTAGTCGCGCGAATGTAGGCAGTTCATTGTAGCCTCTGTCTTCAAGGAGAGCATCTTTAATGTTTAGCTGTACAGGAACGCTTCTTTCTTTATCACCCTCCGCGGACACTTTAACCCATCCGTGGTACACGCCTGGTTGCGCCTCCCGGGGAATATCCACCCCTATCCATAGGGCCTGTACCTGCCCCTTGCCTACCGAAACTTCCTTTTTAAATGATTTACCCAACCAATCTTTCCCTTCCAGGTTAAAACACCTGATAGCGGCGGCGGAAATCTTTCCACCTGTTGGATTTTCTAAATCTGAAAATTGCAGATGTAGTTTTTTAAGTGCGTGAAAAGCGGCGAATACCCCGACCTGGTACACGTAAAATTCGTTGCGCGATGCCAGTCCGTAAAATGTACCCCCTTCGCCTTTCTCTATCCAACGCTGGCAGATAGCGGAGTCCATTCTCACCGGAAATTTTCTATCTTCCGGAAACAGCAGAAAGTCCTTCTCTTTATTCTTCTCCAGCAGATCCCTGACTTCCTGTTGCGTAGCTACAATCTCCATGGGATAGAAGCTGTTAAAAGAATTAATTGCCTCAAAGCGTAACACTTTTGCGTCGGGAAGGTTTTTAATATTTAGCTGCTGTTGCCACGCTGTGTTATAGGAGTTATCTGGCTTCAGGTAGGCAGTACTGGGGAAATACCAGCTCCCGCCTAATTTATAGGGCATGTAATACAGGTAGTACTCTCCAGGCCCTGTTACCGGTTCAAAAATAATGTCGCCGTATTCCGCATTTACGGTAACGGTATAAACATTTTTCACCGGCTTTCCACTAAACGCATCCACTACTATCAATCCTTTTCCTGCGGGATTATCCTTTCTCCGCCAGGGTACATGGACTTTCACCGCATTAGTGGGTTTACTAACTTCTATTACTGCCCGGTGGTTGCCTAACTCATTTTCGTTCCACTGACCAGTACCATAAGTTGGTAACTGCGCCATTAGCAATTGGCCAGTTACAAGGAGTGCCGGTAATAAAACCCAAAAAATAGCTACACCATATCTAGAACTATCCGTATTGCCAGGTTTCATGCTTTCCATTTTTTTTATTATCAATCAATGAAATTACAAGCTGGCGCTCAGATCTAATCCCATTAATTTGATAATTGCCTATGTTTTTTTGATCCCGGGAAATTAAAGTTACGCTCCTGATATAGGATATGTGATAATGCGGTGCTAGTTTTCCTTTCCGCACCAAGAAAAATTGTGAATCAGTTGCCATAAATTCATAAAAAGGAAGAGGGCAGCTTGTAATTAATTGGGATGGCTCCTTTGTTTTGTATATTTTCTGGAGTTAATTTTCCACCATCACAATGATAATAATATGCATTTCAGATGGCAAATTTTGTCCGATGCTAACAAGCTATTTCTTTCTAATATTGTGTGTTAGCGTCAGTAACCCGGTTTCCACCATTACTTCTTCTATGCCTGGAGCAACAGATTATTATCAAGAGTTGTTGTATCTGTAGGATTGGGATGTAGGCTATAAGAAAATATATATTGACTGTTAGTGCTAATCTGTAAATTACAGGCTGGTTTAAGCTGACTATTTTATATGATCCTCCTTCATTTGCATAAAAGTAGCGTCAGCATTAGTTTTGCTGTAACTGTTTCCGCCCGGTATTTCTCCTGCGTTCATAATTATCCAGTGCCGAGGACCGGTGTTTACCAGCATAACCAAGCTTTAGTGGCGTCAATCTTCTCAAAACCGGAAGGATCAGTATCGTTGTCAAGTTTAGCCATAGCTCATTTAATTGTTTACCTACCCTCTCTTTATTATGCTTTATACTCAAAAGTCCATCGGTGCATAACAAATGCAGCACTTGCGTAAAATTAGCTGCCAGTCTTTTGCAGACGGCCACTTCGAAACCGGTTTATTGTATTATGATTGGGCTTACTCATCCCGCTAACCCGCATAAAGTAAGTATTCTGACGTCATGTCTCTTCTCTATCGGCTGATCTGTTGATACTAATTCATTCAGATCAGAAGGGAATAACATTCTTTAATTTTGATGAGTACTTTAAATGCGACTGATAAGCTTTTACCTCTTGCCATCATTAAATTTATGTAATAACTCCTGGTGGGTAAATACTTACAACTCCCTTTTTCTTCAATTGCAAATTGTGAATAAAGGCATCTAAAAAAAGGAAAATAAAAGAAGCTGCCTCTTTCATTTATGAGACAGCTTCTTTAAATTGAGTTGATCAGAATCAAATTATTGTATCGTTAGGGGAATGGCACCAGATAATATATTCTGTTGATTAGTGAGCTAAAAATTAATCAATACACTGTCTTTAGCCCATTCCGCGTTATTAATGGAAGTATTTACCCCATCCAGATTTGTGGTGGTAAATAAATTACCGGATAGTACAGTTCGTTTACCTGGCACGAGGGTTACATTATAAATATTCTTTTCACTTATTGTAACGCCCTGTGCGTCTTTACTTAGGAGGTTTACAACAGTTTTAGTTGAAGACATTGCGAACAGTATATATTCTTTAGAAAAATTTTCTGTCCCAATTAAAGTATCTGTCCCGATAACATCTGGTGAATAACCAGATAGGCCTTGTCCGCCGTCAACGGGTTCTCCTCTGGACAGGCGCAATTTATTCAATATCATTGACACTACTTCCAATCCTCCACGTTGCGGGTCGGATAGCAATGAGATGGTAATTGATTTCGTGCCAGTAGGGATTTTGTCTTTAATTACAACTTTTAACTTAGAAACTATCCTATCTAAAGTCATTGTTTGATTAATAGCGCCACTTACGCTAATAGGTATATTTTTAAAGAAAACATCTGTTCCGGGCAAACCAAATACCAGGAATCGGTCATCGCCGTAAGTGGGTTCAATTGTTACCGGATCTTTCGAACCGATCATGGCAATATTGTAATTACCAGCCGGCATAGAATCTATTATATGCCCAAATGCAGTATCTGTAGATGTCTGGCGGACTTCCTTTAATTTTGCACCGTTAGCAAAAACGTAAAAGTAAATATAATTAATATACTTCTTAAGCGTATCAGGATCAGTTTTTGCAGTAGAGCCGCCTGAAGCAGATCGGGCATTGCCGTCAAAATCCCCGATCATTTGATTAAATCCGGATATATCGAATTTGATAGCAAATTTTTGACTATCGTCTTTAGGAATGTTTTCATGACTTGATTTCGAGCAGGAGGTTAACAATACCATCAGCAGGGCGGTACAAAATATCAACGTTTTCATAAATGGATGATGTTAGGTAAAATAAGAATTTAACGGGATAAAAATAATCAAAATAATGCAAGAACCACTCATTTAGACTTTTTCGGAGACTGGCAGTTATACTTTGGACAGGATAACAAGCCAAAATACTTCACCAGTCAGTGTAAGAAAGCGGCAAATGACATTACTAAAGGAAAAAATTTTGCGTTAACTATTCTAAATCCAATCTATAATTATCAAGTAATACCCAAATCTCAGCCAGGATATCCAATATGCCTGTCCTATTTATTCGTCGATCAGGATAAACAAAAAATAAGTATCCACAGCGCCGGTATAACATCCCTAATAAAATGAACTGTACAACCTGCTATGCCGTTAACAGCTATCTCCCTGTTGTTGATTAGCTGTACTTATCTTTTACAGACCTATTCCACCTATAAGGTGGCGTGGAAGCCGGTGTGCCGGATCGCCCTTATTGACAGCTGCCGGATAATTGTAGCAATAATAATTGCCGGGCTGGTATTTTCGAGAGAAGTTATATAAGCGTTTTTTCCGTCCTCTTCACCCTTTTTCCAGCGACGCTTGCCTTTTATACTGCAACATCATTTATCAACCAAAATTAATTAGCGTATGAAAGTCTGCGAGGGAACATTCAGGATGACAATCCTGGCAATAGCTGCCGCCATTGCCCTATCGTCCTGCTCATTTTTCAAAACACCAGAGGCCAGGCTGCCAGGTAAACTGGCTATTAAGGTCTTCAACATCACGCCCCAAAGGCCGGCACTACGAGTTACGGGCGTATACTACAATCCCAACAACTACGGCTTCACCTTTACCGGCGGAGAGCTGGACCTCCGGTTGGACACTTTTTACCTGGGACATGTAAAACTCGACACCGTGATGAACATACCTGCCCATGCCACCTTTACCGTGCCGGTGATAGTGGAGCCTGATTTTGCAAAGCTGGGTAACAGCGGCATCAATATGGCCGATTCTGTACAGGTATCGTTTTCTGGAACCATGGCAGGGAAAGTGGGATGGTTCTCAAAAAAAATCGATATTAAATACCAGGGCAAACATTTCCTGGATATAAGTTTCTAACAGGGTCAGATGCGTTGTCTGCTTATTTTCTAATCTTATTTTAATCAAAAAATAACATCAACAAGCATTTACAGATTAAACTTTTTAACCATAACAAAGTCTATGGTCATCATATAGTATAATCTGTAAAAGCACATGAAAATTTTATCCCTATGCCTGCTGTTCCTGCCTTCAATACCTATATTGGCGCAGCAACACGATTCGCTGTCAACTACCGGTAACGAACAAACGATAATAGCCTGCAACGAAGGGCGTCAACCGCGTTTTAGTGCAGGCCTGGAATACCTGAGCGACAACGTATATGCCGGCAGGAAAGACGCCGCCCGCATCCCGTATTTGTCCGCTGCACTGGGTTATTATCATAAATCCGGGCTATACGCCGAGGGCGCCCTTTCTATGTTAATGAATAATAGTACCCGTGTGGACGCCGGCATATTTACAGCCGGGTATATGTTTTCGCAGGGTAATTTTGAGGGAGAAATCAGTGCCTCCAAATTTTTCTATAATACGCTGAGTGACAACGTACGGTCGGAAGTAAAGGGTGATGCACATGCCAGCCTCACCTATGATTTCAATGGAATTATTGCAGCGACGGCAGAGGGATATATGAATTTCGGGTCAAAAACCGACTATCTGACAAAGCTTGCATTGGAACATAGCTTCGACCTGTTCAACGATCGCCTGAACATCACCCCTACGGTAGCAGCCAATGCCGGAACACAACATTATTATGATAACTATTATAACAACCGTCACCTTAGCCCTGTAGTAAATGTAAGCAAGAAAAAGAAGCAGCGTCAACCACCTGCGGTGACAGCGGATATGAGCAACGCATCCAATTTTACAGTTTTAGATGAAGAGCTAAGCTTACCTATATCTTATACTATTCATAAACGGCTCAGTTTCTCATTTGAACCAACCTATGCTATTCCATTGCATCCGGCAGTACTCACTTTAACAACACTGGCTACCAAAGAATCAACGGTAAAAGTAGAACGATTGCATAACCAGTTCTATTGGTCTTTGGGTATTACCTATGAGTGGTAAGGCGGGCTTTCTCATTATTAAAACAAGCCAGCCCTATTTAATAGATGAATAGGGTAAATATTTTTTGCTGAGAACCTGGTTAAAATAAAATCGTTTTTATTGTATTTGGACAAACAATTTCGTTTGTCCAATTTTTTTTTGCGGATTCCTTATTATTTCCTAGCTTCATATTCCAGAGCCTACAATATTTAGTTCGAGCCCCTTTTTTACAATAGTTTTTGGAGATGTAACCTCAAGAATTTCAGCATTTGGTGTTTTATAGCATATCTTTTTGAATTGTCGGAATCTGGTACCGTTTTAATTTCAACACTTTGTAAACTTTAACAGCAAATCAAGTCGTATCGTACTGGCGTTATGTAGCTAGGACCGTGTTGTCGATTATTTAGATGTGTATACCCCAGCATCCTACTGCTATTGCCCTATAGTTACACATTACCATATCATTAGCATTAGCTTGTCGATTATCAAACGGCATGGATAATCATTGCCTCTATGAAAGAGCATATCATTATTAAAGTTGCAGGAAGTATCCGGGATCAACTTCCGGCCAACATCCCCTACTGGATTGATTTTATCAACGATAAAACAACGGTAGTAGAACGATTCCACCCGGACGTGGACCGCATCTTTAATGATGTGAACCGTAAGTTCTGGACCACGCGGGAGTACAAACAGCATACCGCCGACTGGAGTGCCGATGAAATGCACGCCGGTTTGCATCTCACCTTCCGGATTATTCTCCAGGAAGATGGGAAGCTACCCGATGAAGTCGTACAACGAATCGGACACCTGCCATTTATTGTGCAGGTACGCACGCTGCTATTAGGCACTACCGAGTTCCCGCGCGAAGTAGCGGGCGCATTCACGATGGCGGTTACCGACCCTGGTGATTTGATCTATTTGCCTTATGCCAAAGAATGGACACGAGGTGTGAAAGACGTACGCGTGGCCGTGCTGGACACCGGCGCTAACTTCAGTCACCCTGAGCTGGAAAATAAAATTGTACTCAGAAAAAACTTCGTCGACCTGCAGGGACTCGATACCTCCGAATTCATTGGAGATGTACTGAATATAGATGCCATGCCCGAGGACCAGGTAGGGCATGGCACACACGTATCCGGTATTCTGGCTGCCAAAGGATTAAAAATGAACGAAGGTGTTTGCCCCTCGTGCAGCCTCATGGTAGTACGGGTACTCGCCGCCATGAAAAGCGGCAACCGTATCGTAGGCGCGGGCATTGTTGACAATATCAACAATGGTATCAAATGGGCAGTAGATCATGGCGCCGACGTAATCAATATGAGCCTGGGCATAAAGCATTCCGGCGGAGGACTTCCACATGAAGACATCGTAAAATATGCACTCAGTAAAAACGTAACGATTGTAGCCGCCAGTGGCAACGATGGTACCGATGAAAAATATTATCCGGGCGCGCTGGACGGCGTTTTTGCAGTGGGTGCAGTAGATGGCTCCGGCCAGGTAACCGGCTTCACTTCCTATGGCGCCAGCATCACGGTAGTAGCACCCGGTTCTAACATCTACAGCTCTTTCCTCAACAATGGCTATGCGCTCTCCTCCGGCACTTCACAGGCATCGCCGTTCGTGAGCGGAGCAGTGGCACTCATGAAATCACTGGCCTATGAAAAAGGCCGCAAGCTTACAAATACAGATATCAATTATATCCTGAGAAATACATCTGACAGGCTCACCAGCAAAGTAAGGGATCAGAAGGCCGGATACGGCCTGCTTAACCTCGCAGATTCATTCAAACTGTTAAACGCTATTTTATCATAAATTCTTTAAACAAAAAGTCAATGGCAACGCTCAATTTTTTCCCTACAAACGGCGTTAAAATACGCAGAACAAATGTCACAACAAATGGCGTCACTGCTGATATTGATGCCAATGTGAAAGAGCAGCTGGTGTATCTGAACGACCTCCTTAGTAAACCCATCTACCAGAAAGATGAGAACGGAGACTGGACCGGGCCAGATGGTACCTTTATCCAGGACTTTGTAACTGCCTCGTTGAAAACCAGGCGCTATGGCAGCAGGTACAAAGATGAACAGCAATGGGAAGAAGGTAGCCTCCTTAGCAATATCTACAGGGCTATCAATGCCAACAGCTATCTCAATAACGGCAGTACCGTTCATTACAGCCTCGAAGAATACATCGATGCAGAAGATAAACTCTCCCTGCTGAAGTTCGATTTCTCCGACAGGCTGATGAACAACTGGAATAACCTCGACATTAATCCACGCAGCATACTCAACTATCCAGGTATCGTCAACTACCTGCTGGCCATGGGTTATAACGCTGGATACCAGGAAATCAATGGTCTCACCAATTTCATTTTTGGCAACAGGTCCGGTAACCGCAACATCATCAGTTACGCGCAGGTAAGCGCCGCTCGCGAGTATATCCACGCGGAAAAAGTGGATGTAGAATACAATACCGACACTGCCCAGATCATCCAGGATATCCTCAAAAACAACCCTTCTTTCTCCTCACAATCCTTCTACCCCTTCATACAAACAACGGTAGCAAACTATGTGAGCAACAGCAAAGAACTCGACCTCCTAAAATTATCGAAATACTATGATGATATACCGGTAGCGATGATTCCCCGGCTCATCAAGATGATCAAGGCATCTGTGCTGCCGGTCACCAAAACCAATATCGATACCCTCCTGCCCATTTTCATGAATGACATTGAAAATACACCAGGATGGCAGGACGATACTTCAGACACCGATACCACCACCAGCCAGGGTGCGCCCGACTTCAGCGTTACCTTCCTCGACGAAGACAATGCCGTAGTACAGATCCTCTCCGACAATATCCGCTGCGCAGCCCAGATGTTCTACTCCATGACCCTGGGCGATGAGCTGGATGTGTTCAATGTGGTCAATTTCTTCACACACAAATATATGGTCAGGGGAAATATACAGATCTCCGACCAACAGCTCCGGGAAGACCTCCAGCTCTACGTTTTCTCCAACAAATTCACTAACCCCAAAACTGGCAAGATCGTAGACAGAACCCGTCCCGCAGAACGCATGATGTTCTACAAACAGGTGTTCAACTACGGCAATGCACCGGTTACTGAAGATGTGGTAGTGAATAAGGAGTTCCCGAAATACTGGCGCATACTTATTATGGAAGTAGCCAAGTATATCCAGAAAGCGCAGGACAGTCCAAACCCCGACAGCTATGTATCCCGTCAAACAGTGATGCAGGCCGTGGAAGATCTGCAATACAACCTCTCTACCCACTGCTCCGGTATGGCCAATGTGATATCACCGATTATCTACGATGAGTTGTACTTCGTTATCAAACGTATCCTCAGTCACCCTGAAATAGTGAAACAACTGGTACCTGCGGGCGGTAACTGGTGGAAAGTAGTGGAACTGCTCTATGAAGGCATGAAACACCAACGTCCGAAGACAACTATCCTTTACAATAAAGCCAAATTGGGTTATGCTATTCTTAACTCCATCGCCGACTACAACCCGGTAACCTTTGAAGATGATACCCGCTTCTCCACCTTTATCAGTAATGTGGACGCCTTCATCATCAGCCAGGCGCAACTGCAAAACAGGGATGATGACGACGACACCAGTACCAAAGATGACCCGGATCATAAACGTATCAAAGGACGTGACAGGGACCGTGATACAGATAGTGACGACAAAGCACCTGACAAAGCTACCGCGCCTGCTGGCAAGGATGAGTGGGACTTTTAACAGACCAGGCATTTGTTCAATTAATCAATCATTCAAAAGTATAACCAGCTATGGATATCAATGTAATACCTTCCAAAGGTCAGATCCGGGAATTTGCCAGGGCGCAGGCAAGAGAAGTATTGGGCAGCAGCGATGTGTTCAGGAATATGCCCCTGGAAGACCAGAAAAGCATCTACCTGTCACTGATAGATGACTATACCGCCAAACAGATGAAAAAACACGGTATAGAAGAAAGTATGGCCACCGACAGCGGAAAAGATATGGGCTACAAAGGCTATGACCCCGGCTTCCAGGGAGATACCAAGTCTTTCAAGGAACTGGTAGACTCTGTGGACTTTCCCAAATTTGTGGCCGACTTGCTGAAAGCCGTGTTCGACGCCAATCTCAAAGTAATGAAAAGCCAAACAGACAGCTATATCAAACTGATGAAGGAAGCCACCAAATCTACTGCGGACTTCATTAAAAAGGTAAAGGATGACGACACCTTTGCGCGGCTGGCTGAATCACGGAGCGATAAGTACAACGTAACCACAGAAAAGCAGGCCGACGGCAGCTCCAAACTGGCACTTACCAATCCCGAAGGCGAGAAGCAGGACCTGGAAGATGCGGAAGTGAAAAAGCATATCCTGGAAGCCAAAATAAATATGGCGAAAGAACACCGCGCCGCACTGCGTGAAGTATTGCTCATGGGCGTCACCCGCCTCGTTGTAGAAAAAGGTGAAATAGACGCACAGGTGGAATTCAGCATCAAAGCCACCCGCGCCAGCACTGCCCATCACGACGACCAGAACATTAACACCGTGAACACGCATGTGGAAGCAGATGGCGGCATACTGGGCGCTATATTCGGCGGACCAAGTATGACCACCGATATCACTAACACCAATATCCAGGTAAACACGTCCGACAAAAAGGCGACCGACGACCTCACCGCTAACCTCAAAGGACATGTAAATATCAAATTCAAAACAGACTACTTCAAACTGGACAACTTCGCCAATATGTACGCAGATGGCGGCGTGGCAGCCCTTAAACCTGCCGGTAACACACCTGCTATTGCAGCCCCGGCTGTTGGCGCACCTCATTAATAACTTTCGGATATGAGCCTGGCTATTTTACATTGGGAATCGGCAGACAACCATAGCTATCACTTTAAGATAGATATCGGTACCAACGAATATTACCAGTTCAAGATAGGCAAGCAGATCGTTACCAGGGCCGGGATCCAATGGGTGGATGATATTTCGAAGGTGACACCTTTTCAGCGAAAAAAGAAACTCACCTTCCTGGGAGACAGTGAAGAAGAAGTAGCACTACCCAAAAAATATTTTGACCGCGAAAACTGCCTCATACAACTGTGCAGTGCCAAAGACAGCAACGGCAGAGCGCCGGCAGTTTCCAAAGTGATCAGGATACCTGTTGCCATGCAGCAGATCAATACAATGCACTTTAATCTCTCCTCATCAGCAAGTACTATGATGGACACTACAGATTTCAACCCCGTAAGGAATATAACCGCTGAGCAACAGTCGCTGTCGCAACAAACTTCTGTGGAGGATATCCTCGGAAGCCTTGTCAGAGCAGTGCTGCCGGCAGCCATCAGCTACCTGAACCCGCAAAACACTACCGCTGCCCCTGGGAGTGGTGCCACAGGCAACAACAGCAATACCAATATGCTCACCAACCTGCTCGGCGCCGTACTGCGTGCCGTGGCGCCATCCATACCCGGGTTCAGCGGACAACAGTCGATAAGCTATGCGGCCGACAGTGATAACCGTTTCGGCAATTATGGCGATAGCTTACCCAACAACAACCAGTTTTCCAGGCCTTTTGTATTCGGTATCGATGACGCACTCCTGGCCAGTATGGCCGGGCCTATCATCCAGCAAGGGTTACAGTTGCTGCCGCAACTCATCAATGCCGCCAATCAGCATAAACTACAAACCCTGCAGGCCAACAACCAGCTCATGAGCACACTGGCCGGCGATGTACAGCGCAGAATGATGATGCAACAGTTGCTGCAGAACCAACCTGCTGCGGGAAGCACGCCCAATATCAATCCTGCTGTACTGGCGCAATTACTGGCCCAGTTGCAGAATGCACAACCCCAGCCTGCCCCCGCTCCTGCCCCGGCAGCTGCCGCACAGTCCCTTTCACTGGACAACGGGGTCTATTCACTCAGCAACGGCGTAATACTTACTTTCGAATCGCTGAAACTTACACCGCACAATGGCAAAGATATATTGCTACTGCAACAGTCAGATAAAATCATCTTCAAAATAAAACTAAATGTAAGTTCATCTCCCAAAAATCCCTTACCACGGGCCATCTATACTTTTTACTTCAAAGACCCTGCGACCAAACAACTTCTCCTGGAAAAAACATTCCGGAAAAAGGATATTGTAGCCAATACCATCACGGAGTTTGAATTCCTGAAAAATGAAATCAGCAGTATCCCTCTGAACAGGAATATCGAAATATTCGTAGAAATGCGTTGGAAAACATCCGGGGAAAAAGTATATAAAGCAATAGGCAATACCGCCGCGGTATTTGTACAACGCTATTTTGTACAAAGCCAGGGAGATGCTGTTTCCGGCGAAAAAGAACTGACTGACATGAAAGTATACCGTTCCTTCTGGAACAAAGTATGGCAGTCGCCCTCATTAGGAAAGTCAAAATCGCTCTGGGAATTGAATGTAGACGCCAGGTACGCTGTATCGCTTTCTGCCGATCATACAGCTAACGGCATCACCCCTACGAAGCTGTCGATCGACGAAAAGGATAAGGAAAGCCTCACCGACACCACTTCCGGCAGGATGAAGGCCGGCATAGAGTTAAGTATCACCGAACTTAACAAGCTGCTCGGCGGATGGGATGGCAACACGCCATTGGCGGACGAACAGCTCAGCGCCATCCGGAATACCGAATTTGCAAAATCCAATGCAGCGGAAATGATCTATAACATTAAGCTGAAAGGCAGAACTTATGAACAGGGCATGATATGGGTAGTACCCGTATTCAAACTTTTTGAGATCACCCTGGGTAAGGTGGAATCACTCAGCCCGGAAGGATATGTGAACCAGACGACGAACACTAAAGTGAAATTTCCACTGCCCGTAAGTGTCAGGATATTAGGTATCAAATCAAATAATCAATAAGCATATGAACTATCCTTATATATATGGTTTGTCGGACGACGACAGCAACGAAACAAAGCAGGATGATGATGCTGCGGAAGCCTACAAATTTGAAGGCTTTGAGATAGAAGTAAACGTGAAAGTGGTATTGAACCCGGTTACAAAAATAAAAGTATCATGATAGACGAAGCATTCATCTCCTTCCGGGAAATTGTGGACAAACTGCTGGACATCCCGGGAGACTTTACCGACGAAGAAAATGGCGTTCATTCCTACATCTATGAAATAGAAATAGGAACGCCGGTAGAACTGGATATAAGTGTGGATGAAAACGGTAAAGTGACGATAGGCAGTATCCCCCCGATGTACCGGGTGGATACCAGTTTCCTGCCGTCTTACCATAGTGTTACGATAAAAGCTGAAAAATATACCGCACCGGAACATGGCGAATGACAACAAATATTGGAATCTTGAAGACTTTGTCGACTCGCTGGTCGTAGAGCTGGATAAAACCCGCGAAACGCTGGCCATCAAAGCTATCAACAAACCGCTGACCTACACGGTGAAAGATCTGGCTATTGACCTCAATATCTTCCCCACTTTTGATGGAGATACGATCAGGTTCATTACCGCACAGCCGGGCCAGCAGGGAGCTTCCAAAGTGAATATACAACTGGGGTCCATTACAGATCAACAGGTGCGGGCTACCACCAAAATTTCTGGATTGAAGAATGATACCAAAATAGAAGACATAGGTGTAGATGAAAAAACACGCAATAAATTACGCAAGATGGGCGTCAATTCGGTGGATGACCTGCAACAGGTAGAAAAAAGGCAGGTGGATATACAGCGGGCATCCGATAATGAAATTGATTACAAAACACTGGCTAACCAGATCCAGAAATCCAGGAGGAACATGACGCCACCAAAAGTAAATGGGGTCAGCCTCTCCCTGGATGACAACAAGCGTCCGTATCTGCATGTAAAAGGCGAAAACTTCACGCTTGATCCGCGGTATCCACCAGTAACGGTCATCAACAACCAGCTGGCAGAAGTGATGGAGTTTAATACGCATGAAGTGAAAATATTGCTGGATAAACAACATATCACACAACACGAATCAGAGCTGATCATGACATTTGATCCTTATACGCTGGTAAAAATGAATATCCGGATCTAAAATGCTAACCGTATATGAAGAAGAAACAAATACCTTACACCTGCTACGATGATGTGCTGAGTAGTTACTATGGCTGTCATCGCCCGCCCAGGAAGAAAAGGAAGACGCTGACGATGAGTTTCGACAATGGTGAAATACTCCCTGGGAAAGACAACGAGCCTTTCCAGGAATATATCGTGGCAAGCTCCCTGGATAAGGACGGGGATGTTTTTGATGAATACGTGGTGCAATCTTATTCCGTTGCGGAAGATAACAGTGGTGAAGAATATGTAGTACAATCATTTTCGTATAATGATGATAGTTATGAATCGCCCTACCAGGGAACCGACTTCATATCCACGTCATCCACGGTAAGCCAGAACCAGGACCTGCAAACCGATGTGCTGGATCCTTTATACACCGAAAGAGCCGCAGACGTTCCTTCTTCCAATAAACCGGATACAGATGCACTGATCAGCGATATTAAAGACATACAACGGCAAAGCCCTCCTGTCGCCAGTGCCCCTGCCGACAACAGCGGCTCGTTATCATCGAGGGAGGAAGAAATAGTGAATGATCTGCAGGCTATACTTTCCGGCAAAAAGGTGTATGATCCGGCTTCAAAGAAAACCGTCAACCGGGAAGATATCGGTAAGCAACAATCTGTTGAGGACAACAAACCTGCGCCGGCGCCCGATCCTGGCGCCAAAAACGAGCATGCTATTTTTGACCGCATCGCTCAAAATATGAAGTATGCCAATGCCTACAATCTTGGCACCATACAGGTAGATACAGAAGAGCTGAATAATCGTTTCAATGAATTTGATAAAGTACCGGAAGCACCGGCCAAGCAACCGGCCACTCCTACCCCGCCGGCCGCTCCTGCTCCTGCGCCTGCTCCGGTGAGTCAGCAGGAAGACTTTGACCCTACCGAATTCATACGCGACCTCGATGAAATGCGCAAGCAGGGACAGGGACAACCGGGAGCCACCGTTGAAGCGCAGCCAGTGCCGAGTACACAGATGAGCCCTCCTGGCGCTACCGCTACGGACTTTCCTCCCAGGCCCACCAACTTACGCCCGTTGCACGCACCCGAACGCGCCGCTGAATTTGGCACTTTCGCCTATGTGGCAGATCCCACTACCTTCAATGGTGATGGCATCCGTGTAACAGATAATTGGGTACACGATAATATTATGAGCGTGAGCATACCCCAGTTGAACGGCAAGCAGGCGAACGGTCGCCCGATACAGCATGGCACCATCCTCTTCCACCGCGCGGGAGCCGACAGGCTACAACGCCTCTGGGCCGCGTGGGACGCTGCCGGATTACTGGACAGGGTGCTTTCCTTTGAAGGTGGATACGCCGCACGCTTTATACGACACACCGAAAACCGCAATCCAAGGCCGCTGAGCAATCACTCGTGGGGCACTGCATTCGACATCAATGCTTCTCAAAACCCATTTGGCCAGGAACCTGCACAGATGGGGCAACCAGGCTGCGTAAGGGAATTGGTGGCTATCGCCAACCAACATGGTTTTTTCTGGGGAGGCCACTTCAACGGGCATAAAGATGGGATGCATTTTGAACTAGGCAAAGCAATTTAATTTTCTCAGTTATACAATCCGTTTAAAATGGAAAACCGTTTCATCGAAATAGACAGCCAGATAGGCACAAAGCGCAGGCGTAATGGTTATGCCAGTGCTGCATCTATTGTAGATCGATTTGCTAATTCATTTGATGCTGTAGACTATACGGTACCTGGCATGGTAGCCCCGCTACGGCAACCAACCGGCATGGTGTGCTGGGCTACTGTTGCCACCATGATGATCAGTTGGCGGCGGCAGGCGTCTCTCTCCATTGAAACAGCCATGGGCAACATTGGCGCCATGTATCTCACTAAATTCAGAAATAATCAGGGCCTTAGCGCCTCAGAAAAAATACCCTTCCTGACGGCTGCCGGCATGCAGTTCGAATACCCGCAAAGTCTCACTGTTGCTGGTTGGGAACACTTGCTGCGCAGCTACGGCCCCATATGGGTTACTACTGCCGAAGGCTCCGATGCCCACTTTGGTATACACGCGCGTCTGATGACCGCTATCCGTGGTAATGGCAATGCCGACGATACCCAATTGACCATTGTTGACCCGGCAAGTGGCACCACCTACCAGGAAAAGCTCGCCGACTTCCTCGTAAAATTTGAAAGAGAAGTACGCGTAAGCCAGGCCTGGGATGGCAGGATACAAATCGTGCATTTCGCCGCAGGCACAGCTGCTGCTCATTCGCTGTCAGACGATAACTACACGGAAACAATGTCTGTCATTTCATCCGGGGGCGTAGATCTTATTAAAAGACTGGAAGGGTTCAGGGCACAGCGGTACAACGACCAGGCAGGTCACTGTACGATAGGCTATGGTACTTTGATCCATAAAGGTAATTGTAACGGCAGCGATCCTTCAGAACAACCTTATCTCAGCGGCATTGACGACGCCAGGGCTACCGCACTGCTTACTGCCCGCCTCAACGACTTCCAGCAGGCCATTAACCAACAGGTAACTGTAACGCTCAACCAAAACCAGTTTGATGCCCTGGTGAGCTTTGTATACAATATTGGCACCGATAATTTCCGGAGATCCACCTTACGCCGGCTGCTCAATCAGGGCAATTACAGCGCCGTTCCCACAGAAATGCGTAAGTGGGTAAAAATACGGCAGAACGGTGCGCTGGTAGACTCACAAGGGCTTATCAACCGCCGCAATGCCGAAATTGCGCTGTATAATACGCCGGTATCAGGTGCTGCGCAATCGCTCTCCCTGGACTATACCAGTTATATGGCCGAAGCCAAACGTTTCTCGGAAGACTTTTCCGTGCAGTCCGATTTTATCCAGCAATATGGCCAGAATGCCACAGATAGTATGCGGCAAACACGTGTACCCGCTTCCGTTACCCTGGCGCAGGCCGCACTGGAGTCGGGCTGGGGCAGGCATGCACCCGGCTTCAACTTCTTTGGTATTAAAGCGGGTGCGCACTGGACGGGCGCCACACAACTGTTAACCACTACAGAAGTGCACAGCGATAACGACCGCAGCAGGCACCCTTACCCGGAAGTTATCTCCATAGAACAATTCACCGACAACAACGGTAATGTCAAATACCGGTGGCGGGTAAAAGATACCTTCCGGTCTTACGCCAATGCCGCAGAGAGCTTCGTTGATCATGGCAATTTCCTTGTCAATAACAGCAGGTACCGGCCAGCATTCAGCCATACAGACGACGGGCGCCAGTTTGCCAGGGAAATTGCGCGGGCAGGATATGCCACTGATCCCAATTATGGCGATACCCTGGTGCAGCTCATTGACCGTAACAATCTTACCCGTTTTGATGTGCCATCAACGCCGGCGCCTTCCGGCAACGGCAGCACAGGCGCGCCAACTATATCGGGAGCCAACAGCAGTACTATCCAGGAATTTGCCAGCGACATCCTTTCCGGCCCCAGCAGGGCATCTATTCCGCAGGCGATACGGCAACAACTGGAATATGTGAGGGATCACGGCAATTATACGTTGAATGGTAACACCTTCACGCCATCACTTCCGCTGCTGCAAAGCATCGCCCAGATTATGTACTTCTCACTGGATCATAACAAAACCGCTAACCCAGCCTTCAGTATCCTCAGCTATATACGTCCGGCGTCTTCCCATCACTCTAACGGTACAGCCGTAGATATCAGCCATATTGATGGAAAACGCATAGACGTCCGCAACCAGCAGCAATGCCTGGATGCCGTGGTGGTGGCCATCAATAACCTGGCTCCCGGCGCTTACGCATTAGGGCTGCCGCGGCCGCCATATGCAGATGGAGCCGGTGCAGAACATGATTTTGCCACCTACAACAGGCATATCACGGTGTATAACGATACTCACCCGCCTACCCTGATGACGCAGTACCAGGATTTGCCCACTACAGGTAACTTCTTCCTGCCTAACCGCTGGAATGAACATTCGCCTACCGGCAGCACTGCTACCGACTTAAATCATATCACCAATGAAGCATCACGCAATACCCTGCGCACAGCGATCAATAATGCCCAGGGACGAGGCGTGAATATCCGCTACCTCTTTGCCGATGCGCTCGATCACCTGCATATCCAGGCGCTGTAAATATTGATCGGGGGCCGCTAACCAGGTCATTATACCCCCAGGTTATAAAAAAAGTGTGTATGGCGCTAAGCCATGCACACTTTTTTTATAACCTGCCGGGAAGTGAGCATAATGAGTAAAAATTGATTTTTCTCAATTTTTCTCTTGAAAAGTATCAATTAAAAGAGAAGAGATATCACCTAGCTTTGCTCCGCGTTATTGTGCTGAAAGCTAGCTGCCTGATGAATTTTTGTTACCATTTGTAGCCACCTGACTTTTATTGCTCACGCTAACATTCAGTTTACTCAAAATTTATGATCAAATCAACATTAGACAATATGCCGTCGAAGCCCATTTGGTATGCAAATGATGCGGCGTTTGACTGGCTATACCCGGAGAGGATACAGCAATTATCAAAACGGCATTGGACACCCATGGAGGTCGCAAAAAAGTCTGCTAAATTTCTGTCCGGCGGGACAGGTAAAAAAATCCTGGATATTGGAAGTGGTGTGGGCAAGTTTTGCTTAATAGGAGGATATTTTTTCCCTGAAGCAACATTTTCGGGCGTTGAGCAACGAAAAGAACTGTTTCATTTCGCGCAGGCCGCCAGGGAAGTAACATGTACCGCAAATGTCGATTTCATCAACTGCAATTTCACACAGGTGAACTTCGACGAATATGACCATTTCTATTTTTACAACTCTTTTTTTGAAAACCTGGTTGATGACGGACAAATAGACCAGCAAATTGAATATTCCACCAGCTTATATAATTATTACGCCCGTTCTATGTTTAAATCCCTGGAGAATAAACCAGGCGGCACAAGACTGGTAACATTTCACAGCCTGGAAGATGAAATTCCTCCCAGCTATCAATTAGTGGATGCTACAGTAGACTTCTTATTAAAAATGTGGATAAAAAGATAGGTATAACTAATAATTAAAATCCAGGTAATGACAGCGGATAAGGATAGTTATTTATTATCAGTGACGGAAAAATTGAAATTAGCCCAAAATAATGAGCAGGTAGAGCGCATCATTTCAACTGCTATCAATGGTATTGAACATGCCGGATACCAGGGAATGCGAAAATCTTTCATCTCGCAACTACAGCGCTGGATAGAGCGTTTATCTCCCCTTGATTGGAACAGCACACAATGGGCCTGTTTTCGCTATGCGTTAATTTATATAAATAGATCCTTTTAACTGCATAAAGTGCGGGGATAAGCAGCTAATTTTTTTTATCAGAACAGTAAGATTGCACAAGTAACATAACAGATGCTTCGTCATATAGGCAGGAAACGGAACTACCGACATAATGTACGACTAGCAGTGCTTCTATGCTTCACGGCGGGAATGGTGAATGCAGCCGGACTATTTGCGTTTTCCGTATTGACAACCAATGTAACCGGACATGCAGCGCTACTGGCACATAAATTGGCCACAGGCGATCTGAGATCGGCGCGCATGGTCGGTTTATGGCTGGTACTTTTTCTGGCCGGTGCATTCTTTTCCAGCTTTTGTATCGGAAAATCAGGACAAAACAGGAGATTTGGCTATACAGTTCCCATAATAGCTGAAATTACGATCCTTGTGCTTGTAGGTAGCTTCGGGTATACTTTTGATCGCTCGATTATTAAAACGGAATATTTTGCGGGCAGCCTTCTTTTTGCGATGGGCATGCAAAACGCTTTGGTATCCACCATCTCAGGCAATGTGGTTAGAACTACGCATCTAACCGGCATGTTTACAGATTTAGGGATTGACCTTTACGCGCTGGTTTCAACATCACCTGAAAATAATGGCAGCATTCGAAAGAAAATTGTGCTACGGTTGGTGATCATATTTTTCTTTCTTGCCGGATGTATTTTGGGAGGATATGTCTTCCTGCATTTAAAATATTATACGTTTTTCATCCCTTCCGTTATACTTGTCGTTGCTATGTTTTATGATGCATTCCGTGTTCGATTTTCAAAAATGGTTCATCGGATCAGAATACGGGATAAGAAAAATCAATGCCGGTCTTCTGCTGCTTCAGGATCATAGCCTATATAAAAAGTCAGGTACAAAGTCCGGGAAAGCCTCATTAACACGGGCATTGAGAGAGTAAGTATAATACCATTCACTATGAGCCAATGGAAAATACTATTATCTCTCCACGTTATACCAAATATCAACCAATACCAGGTTAAATTTAAAACGGAAAACATAACTGCCAACACATAACTTACATACCCTGTTCCGTACCAAAACCCTATCTCAAGTTCTGTCCGCTGACCACAAACCGGGCAATTATCCTGCATATCCAGCACTTTATTTAAATCGTAGGGATTATCGTTCTTAAATAACTTCCCTTTTCTACAGCGGGGACATTTATTCTTTAGAATACTTGAAATAAAACCCGATTTCTTCATACTATATCTTTTTATCTTCTTTCTATTATTACCTGGCTGGCAGCTTTCTTTAGCAATAATTAATGGGCTACCTTCCCCCGAATTAACTTTTGGTAGTTTTCTGGCGATAAGAGAGGTTCCTGGTTGTGAAATTTCAAGGGCGTTACAAAAAATACCCATCCTTTGTCTTGCGGGCTCTCCAGGATCAGGTTCAGATTTCCGGATAGCTGCTGGTTCTGTCCCAGATACTTGCAGGAAATGGGAGCAAGTATGGGGATGATTTCGTTGGGAGTATAGATTTCAGCCACCACAGTTCCCCGGTCAATAATGCCCTTGGGGCTGAGCCACTTAACATTAATAATATTCTCAATATTTTTTAGCCTAAATGCAGAAATACCTACAAATCCGACTGATCCATTAACATCGATCCACTCGTGGTTAGGCGTAAAATTAATCCGTGGGCGGGAAACTGTTGATCTTCTCATGGCGCAAAGGTACCTTCGATATTGTTTGATTTAACTGATACTTTGCAATGCAAAAATTGAGAAAAGTCACTTTTTGTTCCCAGGGGAGCATATTGATGCGCATCGTTCGCCTGCCGGCAGCACTAGTACCGGCTAAATATACCGCATCAGGCCAGGGCCCGAGTTTCGTCATTGTGGATGACCGGGTGCTTCATGACTGTTGTTGATCAGCTCTTCAGGCATACAGGGGGCGCTATCTTCGCGGCGCCATCAACGAATCAAACTTTTCCGCAACCCTGCGGGGATCAATACCTGCAGCAAACTCGCTGACCAGGTAATGTCGATTATCTCTTGGCGCTAAACGCCATACATTTGTCCCATCTTCGAAAATATGGTTGTAGCCCCGGTCTTCTAACCTGAAATAAGGCAGGTACCCTTTAACAGCTACATACACGGCAATAATATCTGCACTGTGGTGCCAGCTCCTGTTCCATCCTTCCAGGAAAAGTTTGTATGCATGCGCCATTGGCGTGTGTTTATATTTTTCCTGGAAAAAAATCCTCCCCGTTTGTACGCTATCTGCAAAAGCACCCCCTCCGGTGAAATAGATGCGCGTGGGCCATTCCGCCACCACCTGTTGAGTAGAACAGGGGTCTGGTTTAAAATTGCCCCACGGGTTTGGATCCAGATCGGCCGGATATCGGCCTCCCATACAAACCAGGTGTTTTACCTTCTTTTTTACCAGGTCAGTGCCATTTAACCCGCTAAACTGGTCCGGTCCTGACTTTAACAAGTTGGAAAGATTGGTAAGATCCCCTACCGTAACCACCACCACGCTGGTATCTTGTTGGGACGCCAGTATCTTTCGATACAGCATAGCAGCATCCGGTGTATGCTCGTCCAATTGAGGACTATGCTTAAACTCCCCGCAAAGGCTGCGGGCATACTTAGACTTATGGTATACGCCGAATCGCTGCACGGCGCCAATCGGAATGTCCGGCCTGCCGTACCAGGTATTGATAACATCCACTGCGCCCGGCGACCAGGGGTTAAGGCCGGATACCATAATAGCCAGTATTTCCGCGTCTCCCTGATGGGCAAAGCCGTGGAGCATGGCCAGCGCACCTACATCGTCCACATCGGAATCCATGTCCGTATCAAAAATAATTTTTACACTTTGAGCAAAGGTAAGATGGCACAATAGCAGGTTAATGATCATTAACCCGATAAACTTCGTTTGTTTCATTTGGTTTTACAGCTTTTAATGGGGCGATGTTGGTGTGTTTTTCAAACGTGAAATATTCCCCTTTCTGTAATAAGACGTGCAAGTTGCTATTTAGGACCTATGGCTGGGAATTTTTTCTTCCGATAGCCATGCAGTAACGATGGGTTTTCAGCTGATCAGCTATGCCTGAACGATAGCCTGTCGCTGGTATTTCCTTTACAAGTAGTATATTTAAGAAAATATAAATCTATGCGTAGCCCCAAATTCCATAGATACGGCGTGCATTTGCTGCTGGTAGCCGGCATGCTGTGTATCAACAGTTGTTATTCCTATCGCGTGGCCACGCACGCACTCCCATCCACAGATACTTCCCCGGTAAACAGCAAGCGGGCCTATAGCCTATTCTGGGGGCTCCTTAACAATCCCCAGGTGATCAGCACGCCCGTATGCGACTCGCTGGGTATAAACGGAGTAGCGGAGGTGACGGTCAAAACTAATTTCGGCAATGCCGTGCTGACCATTTGCACGTTGGGTATTTACTGCCCTGTCAGGATAGAATGGAAATGCGCCAAGCCCTGTGCACAGGTAGATTCCTTATAACTTATTTCTCACCCTGTTATTCTTCTGCTATGAAAATTGTTAAACACGGCAGTTCCCCCTGGAGTAATATGCATAATACCTTTACACAACAGGTAACAGATCTCTATGACCTGGCCAATGAAGTGACCGGCACGGCATTACAGAATTATAATGATACGACCAGCGGCATTCAGCAAATCATTAAAAACGCTATACAAAGTAATACCTCCCTTCGCACGTTGGGCGGGAGTTGGTCATTTTCCCCGATAGCATCCACCAAAGGCATTTTGCTCAATACCAAACCCCTCAATATCCGTTTTACCATTAACAGCAACAGTACGGCTGCTACCTATACCGGCGATGCCAAACGGCTTTGTCTTGCGCAATGTGGTAACGCGATCTGGGAGTTGAATGACTTCCTCCACCAGCGGGGACTATCCCTGTCGGCATGTGGCGCCAGCAACGGCCAAACGATTGCAGGGGCCATTGCTACAGGCACACACGGTGCTGCCATTGGCTTTGGCGCCGTACAGGAAGGCGTGGTGGGCTTGCATATCATTACCGGCCCCGATAAGCACATCTGGCTGGAAAGGGCCTCCTATCCTGTTATGGCCGACTCCTTTGCCAACAAACTGGGAGCAGCAATGGTGCGCGACGACGACGCGTTTAACGCCGCCGTCGTCAGCTTTGGCGCATTTGGCTTTATACATGGCGTTATGATCGAAGCTGAAGATGACTATTTGTTGGAATATTATCTGCGCCGCGTACCTTACGACGACGCCCTGATTCACCAGCTAACCACCCTTGATTTTACGTATCCGCATTTGCCTTATCCTAATGTTACCCCTTTCCACTTCCAGTCGCTTATTAATCCATATGACCTCAACAAAGGTGCTTACATGACCACTATGTACAAGCGTCCTTACCGCAACGACTACACCAAGCCCAAACCTAACGGTGCAGGGATTGGTCCCGGCGACGATGCCCCCTGCTTTATCGGTAAACTGGCAGGCGTACTACCGGCAGCCGTACCGTTATTGGTCAATAAAGTGCTGGCAGCAAGTCTCACGCTACGTGAACAACAATACGGGCGACTGGGAGAAATATTCAACAACACCACCCTGCGTGGTAAAGTATCCAGTGCCGCAGTAGGACTCCCCGTTTCTGTGGTAGATAAAGTAATAACCGGATTGCTGCAGGTGAATAAAACGGATGGGCCGTTTGCAGGACTATTTGCTTTCCGCTTTGTGAAAGCTTCCAAAGCCACCATGGCATTCACACATTTTGCCCCCGTCACCTGCGTATTGGAACTGGATGGCGTACTATCACCCGAAACAACGCACTTTTATGAAGCTGTTTGGAATATGCTCGATCAGCTGAACATTCCTTTTACCTTTCATTGGGGGAAGATGAATACACTAACCCCCACACGCGTACGACAGATGTATGGCGCCAACCTGGATCAATTCCTGGCGGCACGTGCCAGGATAGTAGACCCCGAAATGCTGAGGATTTTTAGTAATGATGCTATGAAAGAATGGGGAATTGATGAGGTGTGATGCAGTCGCCGGTAGTCAGGAAATGCGCAAAAGGATGGATTTGGTTTTTGAGGCAACCCATCTTTATAAAAGGCGCTGTTGTTGCAGCCATCAACGTTTTTCATCATTTAGTTCATGCGCCATGAACTAAATGAACCCTGTGAATCGCATCAGCTCCTATTTTATTGGTTTTAAATTTTTTGTCTTCATTTAATTGTTTTAAATTACCTGGTGCAGAAGCGGGTACAGCGCCCCCGTATTAGCCCAATACCCTCAAAAAAATATTATCAAAGTAACCATTTTACCCAATTATTTTCTCACTGCAGTTTCGTTGATGTTTTAATGACATGGAAGAACTAATTTTTTCTTGCAAAATAGGAATTACTCCCTGTTGGATAGAAGCACTTAGCATGGCGCTGATGGAGCGCACGCAAATGGGCTATACAGCCAGCGGTTATCGTATCATTAAATGCTGGGCACATCCTTCCGTTGCAGAAGGTGTATCCTGTTACTTACAGCTGAATGAAAATATGGCAGTACATTATTCTAACCTGCAATATCATTCTCCTGTTCACCTGAATATGCTCAATGATGACGGCTATTGTCTTTTACATTTCTCCCAACAGGAAAACCTTTACCTGCCGTCATCTCCGGCATTGCTTCCGCTTTCCCTGACGGACACCGTTACCTTGATGAATTGTACCCAGATACAATCCACTTATCCCGCGAAGCATGGTAAATCAGGTACCAGGCAGCATGGGATTTGTTTGATCATGAAGAAGAAATCTGCGTTAAAAATGGGCGTCCGGTTATTGAATAAGGCAACCTTGTACCAGCTGTTTAATCCTCCTCTCCACGCCATCTTTATGCAGTATAAGATGGATCCACGGGCATGTAAAATCATTCATGAGCTGGATCAGATTAATATCCGTCATGCGGCCTTCGGGCTGCATCTAACCGCTGCCACCTATTCCTTGCTGGCGGGTTTCCAGGATATGCTAACGAACCAACCCCTGCTAACCACGCATAAAGTATATGGCGCCGACGAGCACGCCATCTATAGTACTGCTGCCTATATCACCGACAATATCGAAACTGAATTTCCGGGTTTGGAGGAGCTGGCGATGAAAGCCAATATGTCTGTATCAAAATATAAATTACTCTTCGGTAAAATTTATGGTATTGCGCCTAAGCAACTATTCATTGAAAAGCAACTCGAGCATGCGAAAAAGCTGCTGGAATCAGGCAAATACAAAGTAGTGGAGGTATGCCAGCAATTAGGTTATAGTAATCCGGGTTTCTTCTCCCGGCAGTTCAGAAAAAAATTCGGCATCTCTCCCCGCGGTGTTTCCTGCTGTGACAATGAAAAACCGGGCAGTTAGAAAACATACCCGGTTATAAAAACGCGCAATTATAGCATCATTTATTTCCTGGTGCCTTAAAGGAAGTAGAAGCATATTTTGGATCTATGCCGGTACCAAGCGCCGATTTCAGGTTCTTCGCTGTCACTTTATAGGTGGCATCCGGTTCCAGTACATTCACTACCAGGTCTACCACAAAATCACGCTGCGGATTTCTCTTGGCAGTGACTACCTCCACAGACGGATCAAACTCATAATTCTTGGGATCATCCGTTGTAGTTGGATCAAGCGCCAGGCTGAATGTCAGGGAAACATTTGTCAGACTGCTGGCACTGGCCAATTGTAATTCAATTTTCTTTGCTGGAGGACCACCGGCGCATTCAGGCAATCCACCGCCGAATGGTGCGCTCTGAATAATGGTGGTGCGACAGGCAATAGATGGATCGTGTAATGGATCCAGCGGATTACCGCCCGCATTTTCCGGGCTAATGAGACTAAACATATATTCCCATTGGTCGATGGCCGCCGTGATGTATTGGAAAGCAGGCGTATTCACCCATAGTCTGGAGCCCACGATACTAAAGGAATATCTGTCTGCCTGACCTACGGCTGAATAACCTTCCAGCACTTTAGGCTCTCCGCCATAGAAACAACCTACACCATGACCCATTGCCATGGCGATGCCTTCATAGTTGAAACCTATCAGACGTGACAAGCCTCCGGTCAATATCACTACTTTCTGACCATAGGCTTCAAATGCGTATACCTGCGGCATCAGGTCAAAAGGATCGTAGTAGAAGACAATATCTGGATAGGAGCCTTGCAGTTGGCGGCGGACAGTATCATAATTTATCTGTGCCATCGGATCTCCCAGGGAAATGAATTTTCCTTTTTTCAGGATGTCTTCTGACTGAGCGGGTGTCAATAACCTTTGTGCTCCTACTGGAATAGGCGCAGATTGACGGCGGTAGGTGGTGAACATTCCCCCGGCGGTACGTTTTTTTCCACCATCAGGGCCAGTGGTTGCCTGGTGATTGAAATGGAAGAAGACATCAGATTTAACCACGTGCTTCTTCATACTCTGATCATATTCAGCGGTACCGATACGAGGCAGCTTGTCATAATTATCCACTTTCCTGTCATTGGGCAGAGAGTCGAAATTCAGCTGAAATTCAAAATCGCCGGCAACAACACCACCAGTGAGGATGAGGTGTCCATCGGGATTTTTATTCCATAATTCTCCGGCAGCAATGTGATGTACAGCGCCATTGTAGTTACCCATGCTCACAAATACCACCTCAACGTCATTCCCTTCTTTGTCTACCAGCTTATCTCCAGGTACCAGGCGACTGGAAGTAGTATATTTTCCGTTAGACAGCAGGAAAGGTTGGTCTTGTGTACAAATAAGATCTTTCGCCTGATCGGCACCGAAGCCGATGTAGACCATCATGGGCTGTGGTCCTTCGCCGGTTCCCATGCTCAATTTCACGATGGAGCTGGCCCATTTTGGTTTGATCCCTCCATTCACTGATCCGGTCAATACTTCCGCTCCAACAGGAATGGTGTAGATCTCCGCATACCCATCGGGCACTGCCACCAATGTTTCTTTTGCAAAACATGCGCAGCAGCAGTAACACCAATCCATGGTCCAGTTTGGGTCTTGCTGCATGAGTGCATTACACTGCTGAAAATAAGTCGAAGGGGGAAAATACTTCCACTCATTTTTTGGAGCGTTCCTACAAACGGCGACACGGACTTGAAAATAAATGATACCCGCATCTACGCATTCCTGGTGATAATCGCCCCCCACGCCAGTGAGTGTATCACAATGGTAAGGGAGACTCAGGGTATCACAGGGAATACGCTGCGCATCGAGGATCTTTTGTTTACAGGTATTGGGATCGTAAGATGCTGCGATCACCGCCCTTTGGGGCTTTGCTTTTACTTCTGCCATAAAATAGGATTTTGTGTTATGGAATAAAATTTCCGGAATTACGGATGGGAATATCAGCCTGGAATGGGCTCCTGCCAGCGATTAAAGCCAGGACGTTGCGGATCAGGCTCAGGACAGGTATCTGTATTGCGACGCGCCTTCACAGATACTACACATCCACATTTGCGGCATACCTTGCGCTCATCTACTTTGGCGCCCATCATTTTGTATAGTGCTCCCTGTTTGGGAGGAGGCACATTCAGGTCGGGGCAGGCATCGCAGGCGCTGAGCCGGCGTTCATAGGTTTCATTGGAAACGGTGGAGAACCCCGTAGCCGCCCAGCGTGCAAATGATTTAGCTGCATTGGAGATCAGGGTAGCGGTACTTGGCACCACTCCCTCCTCTGCTACTATTTTGGGAGGATTTTTGAGCAGCTGTTGCATGAACTCCGGGGCGTTTCTGCAAACCAGCAGATTATGTGCATATACCGGGTTTGCCAGTGCGGAAAGCAATACCTGCTCAGTAACAGGTTCTTCCAAACCCAGGATAGCGGCCATCTCCGTGCATTGTTCTTCCAGCGGGTGTGCGGTATTTATTTCTTTCATCTGAAAAATGATTGTTATGTTCTAAAATACTTTTGCTTCATACAATACAATCACCTGCATGTCGATCAGTTTGGTGCCATCGATAAACCCATCTTTCAGCAAGGACGCTATCTTTGGATCATTCAATGCAAACTCAAATCGCCACTGTGGCGGAATCGTTTTGGCATTCCAGGTGAGTCCTGTTATATTGATCATACCATTGTTGATCGGAGGCGTTTGATCCGGCTGTGTGCCCGCTTTAATCGTCAGGAAAGTAGCGCCATTCGGAATAGTGACACCCGGTCCCAGATTGAACTGCACCATCACGGTGGTGTAGGTGGCTGTTTTAAAATAGCCCAGCTGCGCCAGATCAAGATTCAATGTAAGTGCTTGTTTGGTGGTGTTACTATGGTCGTTCAGGAAGGTAAACCATGCGCTGCTCTGGGTATTTGCATCTACGTACAGACCACCATTCAGTGGCGCCTGGCCGAGGGCCTGTCTTACTTGTATACCGAGTGAATTATCATTCACCGCGGTATAGTTCAGGGTAAGGATCACATCCGAAATCTGTTCGAAATTGAAGCGATTTGTTTCCATCGGCATAGAGAGATGCCAGCTGGACACCACGCCTGTTCCTTCAAAAGGCAGGTAGCGTTCATCATCAAAATTCAAGACAAACATCCCGGAGTCATTCACTGCGGTAGACAATGCAATCATCTCATTGGCTCTCCAGTTCTGGCGCAGGCCTGTTGATGGCGGTGTGGAATCAATTCCGAGCAGGTATTTCACCGCATCGATGGACGGCGCAGTTACCACCGAGTTACTTTTTTGCGTCAGCGTGGCCTTGATATTCTGATAAGGTCCCAGCACAGCAGGAATGGAAACACTAACGGAAGCGATCATACGCAGATATTGTCCCGGATAATCATAATCAAAAAGGGATTCCTTCAGGTCAAAATCGCATTCTCCCTTTGTTTTGAGATCGAGCAGCGCCTGTGGTGCAATAGATGCCAGTGAAATGTTCTTCACGATTTCCAGATAACGTGTATTGCTGGTACGATAGCTGGTATTCATCCTGTTCAATGCCAGTCGCAATCCTTCACCGGCAGTCAACCCTTTGTGGAACGAATCCCAATAATCGAAAGAAAGGAAAGTAAGGCTGCTACCAAGTTCCAGCTGATAGGCCGCTTCCGCCTGACGAGCCGTTTGCATGGCCAATGTATAGGTCTGGTAATACACGGCAGCGAGACGTCCCATCATCCATAAATACAAGTCCTGGTTGGTAAACTGTGTTCTTAAATATTTGTCGATGTCTTTGTTCTGCTGGATGGATTTCAGTTGTACCACCAGGTCTTGTTGTGCAGACGATAACTGCATATTGGCGGCATCGATTTGTTGGGTGATGCTATCGACATCTGCCTGTGCGATCTTCTTCTGTAACTTCCAATCTTCCTTACGGCGTTCATAACCTCCCATGGTAGCGGAATTCGCGGAGATATAAGTACTCACTTCCGCGCTGATTTCAAATACGCCGGAAGCGGCATTCAAGGCATTCCCCAGTTGCTCACCACCATAGGTCATGGCAAATGGAGATCCTACCTGTGGCACCGCATAGCCAATAGAGGCCGCCGTTTTGGTGATGCTTCCCAGGACATTGAATGCCATCGCAGCGGCAGCAGCATCCAGGCTGGTCTGCTCAAAAGAGCTTAGTCCTCTGTCTATAACATCTGTATAGAAGGTCAGTCGTTCATTGGCGCTGCTAAGGTTACTATTGAGTGAGGCGATGGTATGCTCTAACTCGGTGATGTGATCTTCTTTTATCTTGGTCGTCAGATCGAGTATTTGTCCTTCCTGGGTATTGCGAATCATTTCCAGCGCCGCTGCATCATTTTTCTCCAGTGCGCTGAGTAGCGCGTTACCCAGATCTATCACAACGGAGCAAAGCGTATCTGCTGCGGATATGGCAGAGGAGAAGCGGTATGGCGACAATTGCGCAGCAGGGTTAATGCTTATCTGCACGTTGTTACCGGCCGCTGCAGCTTTTACCAGATCCAGTGGGTTTAGTGGCGGTTCAAACAATGCCAGTGTCCGGAACACACCCTGAATATTCAGGGAGTTATTGATCTTGTACATACGATCCTGTATGGTATCCCAGCGGGCCATCAGTTCACTATTTTCGGGTACGCAGAAGTATACATACAAATCGTTGAAAGCATGCCCCAGCATGGGGGTATCGGACCCGTTACCATTTACAAAATTCTCCAGGTCTATCAGAAACTGGGGAATCCCATTCGGATATTTTGCCAATATTTCATTGAAGGTCAATACCACGTCGCTGCCAGGGCATTCGCCTACCATCTCCGGTTTAGGGCCTAATAAATCGTACGCATATACGTAGAGCAGATACGCCGCTGTAATGGTTTCCCAGGTATCCTGGGCGAAGAGCATATCTGCCCATGCAATAAGATTATCTACATATTGTATGAAGACAGATTTCTCAAATGCCCCTATGCGCAAACGCGCGATAGCAAATGGATCGAATGGATGATCGTTATAAATTCTGATGGCAGGATTGCTATCCGACAGCATATCAGAAAGGGATTCCAGGGTATGATTCCGGAAAGGGCGGAACTGCCAGAAGTGGCTGGCAGGCGCATTCAGCTGGTTATTCAGCAAGATGTTGCGCACCATAATGATCTGTTCATCGGTCAGCGACGGATCTGCTACTTTCAGGAATGCCAGGTCATCGCTGGCTTTAAAGCCTGGATTTACTTCTCCGGCCGCATTGAGTATGGGAGCCGGTGGTGTACCGATGTTATGGGATTTTAATGTAGCAACGATAATGGTACCCTGTTGCTCAGATATTTGCATATCCGATTCCCTGTAGATCAGATCGGGTGTCACGAACACCTCTCCCACCGTAGGATTGAATACATACTGCATCCAGGCCTGCGCTTCGGGAAAACGGTGATTGGTAGCGAGACCTTCGGCAATCAACATCGGTATAAAGAAAAATATTTCCCAGTAATATTGACCATACAATCCATCAAAATCCACCTGGGTAGCATCCAGCGCAGATGGCCAGTTGAGATTGGTGCGGGAAGGCGCAAATCGGTCGAATGGCTGTACAGGTATTACCGGGATATCTTGCATCTTCAATGTCAGCAAGGCATCTACTCCATTTACAAATAAAGCACGGTTCACTTTATTGATGGCCCCTGTGGACATTCTCGTTACATTAAAAATATAGTCAGCGGGAGATGTCTTTGTTTTTGCGTCACCATCATTGATGTAGGTCAACGATAAGGCCATCGGTGCATGGGCCAGTACCTGGTAGATATTGGTAATCTGGCTTTGCGTGATCGTTCCGAGCAGCAACAGGTTACCCATGGCTATTCTCACCGCAGGGCCCGTAACATTTGCATTTACTACTCTTCCATTCGGATCAATGATACTGAATTTCTGCAAGTCCTGGTATACCTTTGTGGCCGCGTCTTTATTCATTTTCGGGCCCACGAAATCTTCTACGAAGAGAAACGGCGCATTGATCAATGCATTAAAGATATAAGGCACCTGTGCTTCTGTGATGGTGCCTAAAGATACCAGGTTGGCCAGGGCAAAATCCACCATCGCCTGCGTTATATTGGCGACAGGTCTGTTATTGACAATCAGGCTAAATTTTGCCAGCGCATCAAATACTTTAGAAGAGGCATCTGCATTGATAGCTCCGGGTGTAGTGCCCTGATAATTCATGATACAGAAGGGAGCATAGATCAATGGAGGCCCCACCGTCAGCCCGCGGGCAAAGTTGCTGAACATGGGCTGATTAGGAACCGTACGCTGGGGACTGAGCAGGAATATTTCATCGCTGGCGTAAAAGAGGAATGAACCGGGCAGTCCTTCCACCGGGCATATCCTGGCCTGGGCATCAGCCAGCGCGCTAAAAAGCGGGGTTGCCGCCATATTGCTGAACAGCACCTGTAATACCGCAGGGAATTGCGCCGGGCCAAAATCATTGTAAACCGTCATCGGTTTCAGCGCGGTGAAAAGGTCCAGGGTCAGCATCTTCGCAGGATCTATTGTATTATCTCCCTTTATTACCCCCGCTGTTTTCAATGCAGCGAAAACGGAGGAGCTCTGCGCAGGAGATATACCCACACTTATAAAAGCATCACCATCAAGACTGGTAGCAGCGCTGGTTGTATTCAAACTCACGGTGCCTACAATATTCCGGTTATCTGTAATAGGTTGCCCTGTATGTGAGACCTGCATAACATCACCGGAGCTTTGCATTTCACCGTGGATGAGGTACATGAGCGACTGCGTCACATAAGGGTCGGCCATCAGCCATTCTGTTCTCTTCATCAGCACCCCATCTTCCAGTCCCGCATTGAGCACATATACGGGCTGCAGGTTAACATTCCCGGAGAGTTCCCCTTTGACCATGCTATTATGGTTTTCGGCGAGCCGGTGGAGATTTTCCCAGAAGGTGCCAGAATTAGGATCGTTGGAAGGAGGTGTTGCCTGTGCATCCACCATCTTGCCAGTATTCTGCATACAAGGGCCATACATCACCACCAGTCTTTCTGCTTCGGATTTATTGCCGGGTGTGATGACATAATTATCGGCCGTCACGTTGAATGCATATACTTTATTCCAATAAGGAGCGTCCATGTTGAACAATCCTTCGAAGATACTTTCGTCCATCAGGTTCACTTTCCTGTTATCCTGGGCTTCAAAAAGTACTACTTCCTGATCTACCAGGGTTTGCGCTTGCACCCATACTCCTTCTACATTCAGGAAAGAATAGTATACAGACGCCGTATAGGTGATGCTGTTATCCGTTTGTACACTGCCATCCGTACCGGAAACAGCAGAAGCATTACTTCTTTTTATTTCATTCCAGAAGATAAATGGCCGGTTAAACGCATATACTAAGGAGCAGTTGGGAGAATTTATACTGAGATCAATTTTCTCCCAGGGGGACCATGGCAGGCCTTCTTCCTGTGAGCAATAATAAAAAGTATAAGGGTCTGTTTTTGTTCTGGCTAGCAGGAAGGTGGTATCCACCCCTTCCACTACCGTGCTGTAAGCATCTACAGGCTTCAGTTCTGCCACTTCTTCAAAGCCATTCATGTAGTTCGTAAAGGCATTCGTCACATACGCCTTGGTAATATCCGATTGTTGCAGCGCCTGCACCAGTGTTGTAAACTGCGGTGTGGTATTGGTGCGCAAACTGGGGATCAGGTAGTTTTCGGGATATACAAAGATCTGCCGGTTCGCTTCCCATACCCGGTAATTCATCATCCACTCCCACCAAACCGGCTGTATTCTCGACATATCTGTCACACCTGGCTCTAATCTGAGGTGGCAGCGTTGCAGGTAAGTTTGTGCAGCATTCAGTGCTTCTTTGATATAGGAGATCTGGGTTTCGGCCCCCATCTCTACATCAATCAGTAAAAATTCATATACATTTCTGGGTGCAGTAATACCCGGATAATCCTCATTCAACAGCGCCATTACCAGTACCAGCAGGGCATCCCGTACGGCGAGCATCATATCGCCATTGATGCTGTTGCTAACGGCATCCCAGCCGCTGCCATACCTGCCGGCAGTTTTGGCCAGTGTATCTGCGGCCACCTGGAGATATTTGGTCCAGTTGCCAACAGTAGGAAGCGACATCGTGCTCACGAATGTCGACATAAACATAGTATCCACTCCCAATGCGGTCATCAGCTCAAAACAGGATTGCAGGTCTTTCAGCTGTATTGTCAGCACAGATATATCTTTCAATGGCCCGTCCAGTAAAGATTTTACTTCTTTCGGATTCCAACCGGTAGCATCTTGCAGCGTCTGCAGGCGTGTATCAATGGCCACGCCATCAGTAGATTGCTGAATATAGGCCAGCAGCTTATTTTGCTGATCACCGTATACTGTCATCATCTGCTGCACCAGATCTATCTCCTGGATAGTATTTAGGGAGATGATATCAAATTTGGACGTCAGCTCATAGGCGGCGGGACATAAAGCCACATTAGCCATGGTGGCGGCAGTGGTACTCAATGCACCGGAAAGCACCAACCAACGTGAAACGTAGGCCAGTACCTTATGTACATAATCGCTGTATTTGGGGGTTTTGCCATCTGCGTCGGCAGTCATAAATCCTTCCTCCCAGGTTGTAACACCTGTAGGCAGTGGCACAGCGGCTACGGACATCTGCATCACCGGCATAAGCATGGTGTTATCGCTGCCAAAAAGAATGGCCACCTGCGCGGTGATGTCGGCGCCCAGTGTGGGCGAATCAGCGGGTACGCTTACCCAAAGGCTGCGCAACCATTCGTCTACCAGGTCAGGTAGGTACATCGGGTTTACATACACACTGCTAACTGCATTCATGATATAATCCAACTGGTATACAGTGATGCCGCTGAGTTGCATCCATGTTGATACCGCGATCATTTTGCTGATCTCATCGAGGGTAGGTGCTTTTATATCCACCAGTTTCATCAGGGAGACGAAGATCAGGTAGCGGGGCATCGTCAATTGCAACGCTTTGCTGAGGGTAACATGGCGGTATAACTGCGACAGCGTGTCTACCGTTAACTGCTGCTGATTATTCGCATAGAGCGCCACTCCTAAAAGGTTAGCATCAGTAAGCGCAATACCCAGGCCAGGCAATACGCGGTTGATTGCCGCCAAATCGGCGCCGGTGCTGGAGCCTGGGGTCCATGGCAGTGGCGTGCTTTTGTACCCAGGATTAAGTGGGTTTCCGGACGGATGATAAATATCTTTTTCTGCAACAGCACCCGGTTTATTAAAGAGTTGATCGAACTGGCTGCCTAGTGCATTTTCACTGATCCCATATGTTTTGATAGGTCCCAGCAATGAGGTGATCTTTAGCATGTCTAACTCCAGCGTAGTAGCCAGCTGCAATAGCTGATCCACTCCGGTGATGGCGGCATCGTCAATAATGGGTGTGCTGCCCTTCTTAATACAACGCAGCATCCAGTCGAGGTCCATCATCGTTTTGCCCGTAATCAGCGAAAGACGACGCAGCCTGTTGATGCGATCCAGCGGATCAACATTCAGGTTGAGCAATTCCGCAGGTTTATCTTTTTCTTGTTTGATGGATACCCATTTACCCGCCAATCCCTGATTAATGAAGAAGTTTACCTGAAGCCCAGCCTGCTGCTCCGCATCAGACAGATCCTGGTTGAGTATGAGCAGCAATTCTGCAAAGTTGATCCATGTTTTAGCGATGAACGTATCTGCAATATTGAGTACCGTAATATCTGTTACATTATAAAAAGGGGCAATGCCGGCGCTGGTGGTCACCGGCGTAATAAGAATGCTCTGGGCTTCAGGAGAGATACCCAGATTGCGGGGTGAACTGATATTTGCAGGCGCCATCCATGCGCTCAGTACTGCTCCGAAAGTAACATCCGCCTTTTGAAACAATATCTGCGTGGTACTCATGGGTGAGTTGAAAGGCAGCTGCATGGGGTATTTGATGGTAGTGGCCACCTGTTCGAATACGGCATCTGGGGAAGCGAGTTTTAGCTTCGCCTGTATATAGGCCACCAATCGTTCTATCACGATCTGAATAAAGGGTATCAGGGTGTTGGTGTTGCCGCAGGTAAGCTCTATTTCACCGATATCAGGTCTTCGGGTAGCGAAATACAGCGATGGTGGTATGGTATCTTTATTGGGCTCATACACGTATTCCTGGATGATGCGTAACAGGTCAGTGAGATAGGCTGCTGGTCCGAAGATGGAGCGGCATTCCGGGCATCCGCAGAAATCGAGTGTTCCGAACATCTCCTGATAACTGGGCAGGTCCTGGAACTCTTCGGCAATAGCGGCACTGACGTTATTCAACGGCGATTTGCGGTAGAAGGGTGATACTACGCTGCCTCTGAGACTCGCCCAGAGATGCATAGATTTATTTCGTATGCCCGTTGCCGTTTTATGCATCTGCACGGCATCCGTACGACTCAGTTTCAGCTTTTTTGCATGATCAGCTATAAAGTCGTTGCGCGGTATACGAGCAATATGGTTAGCAGAATTGAGCCCCATGGACATCAATTTCTCCTGTGTTTTAACATCCCCGGTAAGATGCCCCAGTCTATGCTGCGTTTTCAGCAATTCCACTGTTTCAGACATTTCCCCGGCAGGCACCCCCTTTTTCTTTAAATGGGTTTTCAATTGATGGATGCCCTCTTTCCTTCCCAGATTATATTGGCTGATATCAACATCAGGGTGTTGTTTATAGAATGCAGACAGGCTTGGGGATTTGGTGGTATTTGTTTTCTTTGCCATAGCAAATAAAGTTTATGATAATGAGCCGAATACCGGAGTTGCAAAACTTCTCAGCAAATCCGTTTTTAGTCTTTCCCATGCGGGGTTTACGGGTGGTGGTGTATCTGATTCATCTTCCGATTCGCTATCGGTGTCTACGGCTGTCCTTGCTTTCTTATACTCCGCAGCCGCCGCCGTATCACTCGACCTTTTTTGTCGGAATACAAATTCCACCGAGCCGTTTTTGGTTACGTCAGCGGACCCACCACCCTGTGTCATGGTGTGCTTATATCCTGGGTAACGTGTGTCACTAAACTTATGCTTACTGTCCAGCACCCAGGTGTCTTTTTCCGCCCCCTCATCCAGTACCTTGGAAAAACCATACATCGATTCAATCCCGGCCAGCTTGCTTTTCTTCCACACCCGCGGGATATGAATTTTGATATCAGCAGTCAAATATTCTCTGGCTTCACGAAATAGGCCTTTCAATACATTAGAAGTATGATATTTACGGCTTTGTGTATGTGGATGACTAAAATATATCTGTTCAATGCCCGCTGCCTCGGTATCCGTCCAGGTACCAAAATCAGTAGCATCCACGCCATGTAGTACCTGTACACCCATTGCCTGCAACGCCAACTTATTTTTATACATCGTGTCAAAGAAATCCATCTCTTCCAGCTTATCTTCCGATTCATAGGTGGTGGCGACCATCGTATGCGCTATATCCGGATGTTTAGTGGCAAAGGCCAGGGCATAAGTGAAATCAGATTCGCCGAGGAAAAGCCGTGTTCTCCCGGCAGGATTGGAAGATGCCGCCACAGGGGCTGCAAAAGAAGTTCCTGTAGGGTCGTAATTAATCAGTGGATTATTACCCACATAGGTATAAAGGTTCAATCCATCTACCGTACCTTCTGGGTCCGGCTTATTCCATCTTCCCAGCCACGATATGTAGTAGCGTGCACCGTAGTAATACAACCCGGTACTATCGTCACATTCCTTTCCGTTGTAGCGATAGTCCTTGATATCTACTTCTGTTTCACTTTCCCCGGCTATGATGCCGGTGCCGCCAAAGGGGAAGTATTCCTCATAGCTGATCAGGGCCGCCGCTGCATCTCTTTCCATGGCCACGGAGCTAACATTGTTACTCAGCTGAAAACGGAAACTGCGATCACCTGCTGCATGTCCATTACGCTGGCTGTTGGCGCTTACCCAATAGTGAACAATCAGCGCACAGTTACCGGTATCCATCACGCGGAGTGTTTGCCGCTCCGACGTAAGGACGGGATTCCCACTGCCCCCCACACTGTATTCGCGCGTCACTTCATAATTGCCGAGATATATCTTCTGTGAAATATTTGTCACCGTACCTCCATGATCAAGGGTTTCGTTCACTTTAAGTGTGCGCATTTCTGAGGCATCATAGAGATAATAATCAGCGTCATCAGGCTGATCAGGACGCGTAATAATCGCGGCTTTCACCAGATTATTACAACAGTTATAAGATAATGGCACCATACTGTTGATCTGCAGCTGCCGCATGTTTCCGGCTTCATCGTATTCGATACCACTAAGCCGGTTACAATTCGCCAATACCGGTGTATCCACCGTATAAGATGTACTGGCGATATGCTGTTTCTTAATAAGGTTATTGGCATCATCATAAGTATATATCTCCCTATAGTTCTCTAATTTTACCAGATCATTGGAAGATGGCAACTGGCTGAAAATAGATTGCTTAAAACTATTATCTACCTTATTATTCTTGTACGTATTGCCATTGATGCCGATGTGCTGACGCCCGCTGGCTTCTATCAGCCGGTACACGGCATCATAGGTAAAATTGGCAATCGGATCTACCTGTTGATTATTGTTAAAAACAATTTCTACACTGGTATCGTTTGTTTGCGTGATATTACCTACCGGATCATAGGTGTATCCTATATCCATTAGCAGATTGGTATCTATCACGTTTACCCTGGTCCTGGTCTTTGCTTTTGCCGACGTTTTGGCGTTGCCTTGTTTGACTGTTTGCTGTTCCAGCAGCCGCTGCGTGGTATCTTCATAAGTGTAACTGGTAACGATGCCGTTGCCATAGGCTACGGCTGTTCGCTGTGAATTAGCATTGTAGGTAATACTGCTAATGACTGCTTGTGTGCTGTTATCCTTAAATGTCAGATCGATGCCTTTCAGCAATGATGCCTTGTTGTAGGTTTGGGTAGTGACCGTATCATCTGGAGAAGTACTGGTAATGAGCAGTTGTAAGGCGTTGTAGGTATCCTTCTGCAAGTATACTTCTGCTTGCAGGGGCACCTGATCTTTCCAATTTACGGGGAGTTTGTAATCTTGTACCATCTGGCGGCTGTACTGCATGATTTGCCCCGCCATACTATAACTGCTGTCGATAACGATGCCGCTTAAGTCATTTAGCTGATAGACCTGTCCGCGTAGGTTATAGTTGTAGGAGTCAGCACGCGTTTCGCCATAGGTGTATATTTCAGCAAGACTAAAATCTTCGAAGGAGGTGATGGGACCAGTGCTGTCCAGCTTTTTTACCAACAGCTGGAGGGGCCGCTGCAATTTGTCGTAGGTAGTAAACTGGCAATAGTTACGCGAATTCCAATCCAGGAGGCGTTTATCGAAGATATTAAGCAGCTCCTGTATTACACCAGCGTCTGCGCTATCGGTACTCAGTGGTTTTTCGGCCTCCATCGCGTAGAGATACCTGAAATTATAGTAGTGGGTGCCCTGTTGCTGATTCGATTCATATAGGCGCGGATCAACAGATTCCACTACCCTGCCCTGAATATCATTGATAGTATGGGTGGGCAGCTGTCTGCCGCCGGCCAGGGTATGAATCTCCATACAAGCGTTACCTGTGTTGGAGGACACGGTAATGGTGGGGGTATCAAAAAACACCGCGGCTTTTTCCAGGGCCAGTTTTTCTGCGGGAGATACCTTATCCGGATAGTTATTTTTGTAGAAAGATGACTCCAGCACGGTATCATCTTCATCATAATATTTCTCCTCCCAGGCGGTACGCATCGTTTTGGTGAAGAAGCCCTTGGGGGTATCTACTCTTATCACGCGCATCAAAGGATCATAGTAGGTACTGGTGGGCGGTATCAGCACAATATCATCCAGACCTTCATAATAAGGCGAGTCGGAGAAAAACGGGAAATACTGTTCGCAGGGTTCTCCTTTGTTGTTGTACACCGTACGGCCTGAAACCATCCACTGATCAGTAGTGGCATCTTTATCTACCAACAGTTTATTCGCTATGTCTCTCCCCATTCCATCTTCATACTGTATTGCAGTTTGACAGCTAAAAGGAGTGCTGGCCGCATTTACGTAGTAATATTGGTCCCGTACCAGATGAATAGCGCTGATGGGCTGGGGATCCTGATTGGAAGGCTTCCAGGTATGCAGGGAATAATAGAAATAGTTAGTGGCGCCCTGCAGATAATAGTCTTTATGTGCCAGCACATCATCGAAAGTGATAGCGCCTCCGGAAGATCCGGCCAACCTGTTTTGATACTCCGCTGGTTTACTATCATAAGCGTAAAGCCGCATCCCACCTGTATCTACACCGGCCTCTTTCCCGAACGTGCTGGTCACTGCTACCAAGCCGAGTGGATCAAAGATAGCCTGGCTAACATTGTTATTAATATCGATCACTTGCTTGTACTGCATCACCTGGTAATCTATTTCACAAGTTTGCTGATTGATCGTCGTGTCGTCCAGGTATTCTTTCTGTACAATCGGCATCAAAACAAAAGGAGTATCATATTCCAGTGTCACCTTCTCAAAAAGCGAAGAAGTGGGCGCTGCAAAGGAATTCTCCGTTTTATAAGGCATATGAAAATATCCGGACTGGGTATGATCATAATAATATTGTATCAACCCACGATTCCACCAGTAGCCGTTAGCCGTATCGTAGTAATAGCCGCCGTCGTCAGCAAGAATAGTTTGGGTGAGATGGTTGGTAAAAGCGGTATCTATAAAGGCTTGTGTGAATGCTGCCGATTGCAGATGATGGGTTAGCCCGTTTGAACTGATTTGGCCAAAAGGCAGAACGGCCGACTGATCTTCGTTCCAGAAATACACCTGGTTCCATGTCAGTTGCCTGGCTTCCTTCTTCAAAGGATCGAGTGCTCCTCCGTAGGGAACCACATTTGTAAATGCGGTATCCACCTGTGATTTGGCTGCATTGAAGCTGAAGTATTGACTATTTACATCGGGAGCCAGCCCGAATATTTCAAACTGTTGCTGCTCGCATAGCAGTCCCCTCCATCTGTAGGTCGCATTCTCAGCAGTATCGATGTACTCATATTGGGCGCCTGTTGCCTTTAGCGTCAGCTGGTCTGGCAAAGTGCCAGACATATTGTTTCTACGGGGCAGGTAAATGATCGCAGATGCTTTCACTTGGCCGCTTAGTTCATCGACCGACAAGGTAAAATTCTGCTGTATACGCGGATCATCCGGGTTGCGCTCATAATTGTAGGCGATGCCTTCTCTTGGATGAACCGTAAATGCGGCATAGCGCTGTCCGTTGGCAGGTTGCACCAGGGTAACGGTCACATTGGATGCTTCTACCGTATAAGGGTTGACCGCTTCCGGACTATCATCGGTTCCATACACTTCTCTGCGCAACAGCTGACCGCTCAACGCCAGATAGGCTTCTCTTAGGATCTCTGCATCATCGTTGTAAGTTCCCAGTTCCATTACACTATCCGGGAAATCGTATGCGGACTTGTCTCCCTGGAAAAACTGGCGTTTATAATAAGCCATATTTGCCTGATACCCTTCAGATACGCCTGTGAGGAACCATTGCCGGGTATATACCGGTGCAACGAATAACTCAGGATTGAATTGTTGGGAAAAGACCTGATTGGAAGTGAAATCATCAAACTTTTCTGTATCCCAGGATTCGACATATCCAAAGCCGCAAAACCTTCGCTCTGTGGGATCGTAATAGCCATCATGATATTTATAGGTGCTGCTGTAGCGGGTATTGGTGATAAGGTCTATCGTTACTCTTGATTCTACCACCTGCACTGGGAAACGCAGTTTTGTCACCCAGGGCTTACCTGCCAGTTTATCTTCCAATGCGAATTTGGTGGAACTACAATAATGTAATTGTGTGATACAACCCATATTATTGTCCACCTCATTCATCAGAAAGGGCTTCATTGTTTTGGCGGTTGTGCTTCCGTATAGTGCGATTTCTCCGGCAAAATTGTAATAATAGTGAATAGGGATCGGCGCTATTTTGGTCAATACCAGGCAGGTAGTGCCATTGCCCAGTACATCCACAAAGCTCACCTGGTCCATGGCATCATACAATGCCGGGAGCTGTATCTTAATAGGATCGGCGAAGCTATTGCCATTCTGGTTAAGGTATATTGCTATATGATTGGCAAAGAGGTAAATCAAATCTGTAGTGCCAGTACCGGCGATATCTGCCAGATAGAGCTGGTTGCTGTTGAAGTTATTATCGAAGAGGGGTGCATTGCCCATCAGCACTTTCTTTCCGTATACTCCGTAGCCGAGGTTGGGCCAGCATTCCACGATACCGCTGCGGATGCGCACTCTATGCGACAGTCCATCTCCAAATATGCCCGTAAACGTTACCAATTCCTGGCTGGCACTGGTTGGAGCTGGGATGCTATTGGTATTGGGTACACTTCTGAGTGGTTTGTATCCTTCTTTTCCTTTGGAGAAAAAGATATTGATATAATTAGGTTCTGCCTGCAGCAGATCTGTTTTGCCATTATTGTTGATACCTACTGGCTCCATGAATGGCAGTGAGGCCGTATTTGGATATTGGCGGAAGGTGCTGAAATTATCCCAGGTACCGTCGTTGTTGCAATCATAGAACCCTGCCTTCGCTGGGTTGCTGATGAGCATTTCCAGCTGCCCGTCGCCGTCAATATCTACCAGCGTGGCATTTCCATCCTGTATGTTTCTGTTTACCGGAAATTGCTGACTGTATGCCGGACCGGCGTATTTTCCCTCGCCAAGTGGTGCAAGGTAAAGAGAGGTTTCATTGTTGCTGTAAAGGAAACCGGGTAATCCATCACCGTAGAGGTCTACTGGCAGGTATGCTGCGCTGCTGAGATCACCGGGAATGGTGAAGCCCTCTCCCATTTCGAGCACTTTAAATTCAGGCGCTATCGGCGGATTGAAGGCGGAGTAACGTAGTTCCGTTGTGGGTTGTGCGAGCGTCGAAAAAGTGCCGTCATCATTGAGGCGATAACCGCGGAGGGTTACTTTGTTCAACATCGACATACATTGAAGTGCAACATTGCCATAAGCCTGCTGGTGCAGGTATTCCAGGCTCAGGGATTTCACCAGCAACGGCGTTGCCTGGAGGCTGGGGAAGTGATGAAACAGTAAAACGTTGCCGCATAAACGAAAAGTGCGTATCTCAAAGCCGCTGTTATATACGGAATACGGATCCGGCCTGCAGGCCCAGCTTTTCGTTGGAGTGTAGGCCTTTGCCGGATCAGCAAGATCATATTCTCCGTAATCAAATATCAGCTCAAATGCGAATTGCTCTTTTTGGGACGCATCCAGATAATTGCCATATTGAATGCTATGAATATATCTGTTGGCTGTCACGGTTCTATTCTGCTCATAAATGGTGGCAGGTACATTATCCGTATTTTCTTTCTTATAGCTGAACCTATTCTTATTTCCTTTATTGTCCTGGCTCTCATCTATCAGCCATTGAAAAATCTGCTGCGGTTGATCAGGGTTACTGATACGCGATTCTTCTGTCTGCCCGTAAAACCTGAGAACATTATCTGCCGACAGCACTTTCCAGAAAGAGAGGCCCGTAGTATCGTCCTTCCATTGTTCTATAAGGGAATAATCGCTCAATATTCTGGGGATATAAATAGTAACCGTATAGGAGATACTGTTAAGGGTCTCCTTCCGTGGGTTGCCGTTCATTTCTTTTATCAGCAGCTGTCCTGCTTCTTCCAGTTCATAAATCATGTCGCTATGATACTGTGGGGTGCCGGTTGTTGTGCTGACAGATATTTTTGAGAGAGATAATGAACACCCTAATCCAAAGGCACTATTACCGTTTCCTGAGCTATAACTGAGCGCCAGATTGGGCTCGAAGCCTCTGGCAGCTGTTACAGGCAGGGGTATAGAATAGGTGCCAGTGCCAGTAAAAATATTTGGTTGAAAGGAATCTTCCAATCCTTTCATGGCTCCGCCTCCTTTGGGCAGCGACAATTCTTGTATGGAAATTTTGCTTTTCCCGGATTTATCTTCGTTGGGTTCCATAGTATATTATAGTTAGGATAGCTTATCAACTACACTATCGTTTAAAAACACGAACAGGCAATTGCCTTCCGGATAACACCAGATGAGTCAATATGATAAGAAGGGGAAAGAAAGTGGATAACTATCTGCCCGGCGGTCTGTACTGCCGGGGAAGAGAGGGATCACACACGCAAAGCATTACAGGTTTATTGGATAGTTGATGAAAAAAGGGATTACGCATCTTAATTAAATTAAGTATTACGAGGTTATCTGAGGTAATAGTAGCTGCTAACAATAAGGTTTTCCAGGTATCTCATCATAACGTCAAATGAATGCAGTCACAATTGGTCCTCCTGTTACAACGGAAAATAAAACTACAGCTGCTTACAGAATATTTCCATACAGTTCTGCTATTTTTCTATACAAAAAAGCTTTTTTGTCTCCTTCTTCTAAAGGAACAGTTTCTCATAAATTATCTCCACTTCGTATTGCCTGCATGGCGTCAATTTTTTTTGTAAAATCTATCTTTTCACCGGTTGAACCTTGGCCGTTGGATCATTTTGCGAATAAAGCGGTGGCCTCTGTTACCAGCGCGTGCATTAACGCATCCGCCTTCCGGTGTTTCAATATGGGAGCAATCTGTCCACCCCAAAACTGCATCATATCCCATTGTTCTTTGCCTAAGGCGGCTTTTCGCAAGGACGACATAAAGTGGCCTTGCAACGGGAAAGGCAGGAATCCGGCTTCCTTTCCTTTCGTCTCTTCTCCAAGCCTGCTGGTCAGTCCGCGTCCGAGCCTGCCGGTAAATGCGCGTGTCAATGCAGTGTATTTCGCCTTTTCAGAGAACAGCGCCTCCCTGTGAATGGGCAATACATTGGATTCTTCACAGGCCAGGAAAGCTGTTCCTATCTGCACTGCGTCCGCTCCTAACGTCAGGGCTGCTTTGATACCGGCACCAGTTGCGATTCCCCCAGCCGCTACAACCGGAACTTTCACTTTCTCCCGGATCAGTTGTACCAGCACAAAAGTCCCTGTTATGGAAGCTTCTGCCGAGCCCAGAAACGAAGGGCGATGCCCGCCGGCTTCAAACCCTGAAGCGATGATCATGTCTGTGCCGGTTGCTTCCAATGCCATGGCTTCATCCAACGTGGTGGCCGCTCCCACAGTGATGATCCCTCTTTTGTGACATTGCTCCATTATATCCTCCGTCAGTGTACCAAACATGTAACTGAATACTTTGGGCCTGATGTCCATGACTACCTGCACCTGATTCTCAAACCTGGATTGAAAAGGCGCGATTTTAGCAGGCACAGGCAGATCTAATTCATCAAAGTAGGGCTTAAACACCTGGGCCGCCCGTTGATATTGCTCGTCGGTAACTGTTCCGGTAACATCCGTATCTGACACCCATAAGTTGATATTATACGGCTTATTGGTGGCGGCTCTTATTTGCTTATCTATCGCCACGATCTCCTGCGGGCTATTGGTATATGCGCCATAACCACCCAATCCGCCGGCATTTGAAACCGCAGATACCAACTGCACTGACGAGAGATTACCCCCAAATGGCCCCTGCATAATAGGGTAATCAATACTCAATAACTCCGTCGCTTTTGTTTGATACCACATTGTGTTGAATATAAAAAATTTAATATAAACTGTTTACTGCAGTCAGGAGAACAACATCGATCTTATCATTCACAATCTTTCCTTTCACAAACTCAAAAAAATTCCTGGCGTGAGCAGATGTCTTATGCACCTCAAAAGCTGCGTCGTTCTTATACTCTTCGTAAACGACGATCGAAAGGGGCGAATCATTCCGCATATTCACCACAAACTGCACACAGCCAGGTTCCCTGTTGCTCTCCGCTGCCATCGCAGCTAGGGCTTCCTTCATCTCTTTTTGAAAGGCGGGAAGTATTTCCATATAGGCCACCAGGTTAACTTTACGTTCTGATCCCGGAATATCTGACGGCTTTTCAGAAGTCTGTTGGCCGGCCGTGTCAGTAATCATCTTATTGACGAGGACCCATTTTTCATCAATTTTATGAAAAGACAAAAATTCCTGGTAAACAAAATCGTACATCACCACTTTTACTTCGGCGGTGGCTATCGAATTAACCACTTTGATAGAAAGTATCTCACCTTTGAATGGCTTGCCGGAAGCCTTTGGGCTCTGTCGATTTTTGACACCATCCAGGTACTGCGATAAATTTTTGGCGTAGGGCTGCCCCTTTACATCTCCCAGAACCAAAGTCCCTGGGTGATACACCGTAGTTAGCAGGGCAACGTCTCCCTCATATATACCTTTAAAGTAGCGATTCTCCAGCACATCGGATATCGCTAATGAGTCTGGTTTATTAGTTTCCATTTTAGTTTTGTTTTGTGCTTCGCTGCCCCACAACATGCAGGACCGTAAAGCTGTCAGGAGTATAGTTTTCATTTTAATTCAGATTGTAACCGGCGCCTAATCCCCCGTCTACATTAATATTGCCTGCTTGTCCATTGTGTTATTTTTTATCGGCAGTGATGCCTTTTTCACGTAATACGGATATTTGCGCGCCTGCATATCCCCAGTTGTCCAGCTCAATTTCCTGTATGGCAATATGCGTGAGATGTGGGTCTTTGTTGAAAATATTAGTGAACAGGTCTGTTATACCTTTTATCAACTGCTGCTTTTTTTCGCGGGTAATTCCTTCGCGTGTCATTTCAATTTTTACGAATGGCATATCCTCAGATTTATGCTTGAGCGGGTACTTCCACTGCTTTTGCCGTTAACACGATATTCAGGTCAAAGTCGTTGTAAATAAGCGTATCGCCGAGGTTCTGGAAGAAATTTCCTGAGCGGAATTTAATGCCGAATTTGGTACGGTCAATGACGATAGTGCCAGTTGCGGTCAATGTATCATCATTCAGCTTAGTCTTTACATCAAATGCCACGGGATTGGCGATGCCTTTAATAGTAAGGTCACCTTTCACGTGGTTGCCCTGTACAGAAGTGATTTCGAAGTAGGCTTCCGGGTACTGCTCAATACTGAAAAAATCATTGGAAGCCAGGTGCCCGGCAAATTGAGCGTTGGTGGCGGGGTCTGTAATGTCCAGTATTTTAATGGAAGTGGTATCTACAACAAACCTGCCGGCTGTTATTTGCCCATCTGTCAGGGAAAGTTCACCTGCTTTAAGCTGGATAGTTCCGTTATGCGCTCCGGTTACTTTTTTACCTACCCAATCAATCTTGCTTTGTGCAACTGTGATATTAAATTTTTGCGTTTTCATTGCTTTGTATTTAGATGTTTTAAAATTTAGGATACAAAGTAACGATAGGATTTCCGGCTGATTAGGTGACTTACATCACATTCTTATGCGAGTTGTAAAGCCGGCTTAAAGTTTCCCTGGACACTCCCAGGTAGGCGGCAATTAAATGTTTGGGAACGAGGTTATACAGCAGGGGGTATAATTTCATTAGTTCTTCATAGCGGGTTTTAGCGTCATTATTCATAAACGACAGCAGCCGCTTATGTGCAGCCACATAGCCTCCGTTGGTACGCCAGCGGAAAAAATATTCTACCTGATGGATCTCCCTGCAGAGTTTTTCACGATCAACATTGGATAAACTCAGCAGTTCCACGTCTGTAATACAATCCAGGTTGACGGTGGCTTTTGTCTGGGTATACAATGCATTATAGTCTGATGCCCACCAGGTAGGCATCGCAAATTGCAGGATGTGCATCTTTACATCGTCGTTGATAAAAAATGTTTTTAGGCAGCCGGAAACAACAAAATATTCATTGTCGACTTTATCACCTTCCCGGATGATTACCTGCCCTTTTTTAAACGAAAGCGGCTTGAAATGACTAAAGAAATAATCAAACTCCGCTGGAGTAAGCGATGCAAGTTTAGTAATATGTTCTTTCAATAATCCCCTCGCATCCATAATAAAAATAAAATATCCGATGAACCCTGATGTAACAATCAAATATATAAAATTCCCCAAGAACCGATTGAGGATAGGAGAAAGCGGGGATCAAGTAGAAAACTTGGGGGATTGTCCCAAAATTGTTTTTTTTGCAATCTAATTAGATAGGACACCGTGGATAAGAATTTAAATCTTCTCTTAGAAGCCCTTCTTCCCGAGGGGATTTTGTATTATTTCGAGCTTACAGATGCTTCTC
>NZ_VIWO01000001.1 GCF_007829335.1 Chitinophaga polysaccharea | reverse complement strand
CAAACGTAATAAGGTAAAATGGGAGCCGACCAGGCTTTACAATGGAGATACCCTCAAACAGCTCTTAGCCAGAAGTAGATACCTATTGTTTAAGCGCCCCAAACTATGGACCAGAGAGCAAAAACAGCGGGCAGAGTTATTGTTTAGCCATTATCCTTTGATTCAAAAGTCTTATCAATTATCCCTTGATCTGGGTGAAATTTACAGACATTCTAAATGTAAAGAAGAGGCTTTTAAGAAACTTGCATTATGGTATAACGATGTGGATGGATCAGGGCTATTATCCTTTAAAACTGTTGCCAGATCTATCAGGACGCATTATCTAGGCATCCTAAACTTTTTCAATAACAGAGCTACCAACGCTGCTGCTGAGTCATTTAATGCGAAAATAAAGTCCTTTAGAAACGCTCTTCGAGGGGTACGGGATGTAGAATTCTTTCTGTTTAGATTATATAAACTTTATGCCTAATTCCCCAACTTTTCAACTTGATCCCGAGTTTCGATTAAAAATTAAGTGGAAAATTCAGCTTGGGTTGCTGCTATCCGGTACATAGAAAAGTAAAAGCAAAGCTACAAACTACTTAACATAGTTTACAGCTTTGCTCTTCTGCTCTCTTAACAGATAAAGGTAATCGACGTTTTAAAACATCAACTATTAGTATCTGGGTCTAAATCCACCGCTTGGGCCGGATCTCGAGAAACGATTATTTTCTGGTCTTTCAGGTTTTGGACGCGCCTCATACACTACTATTGTCTTGCCAGCAACTACTGAATTATTCAATTCCTTAATTGCCAGCACTGCATTGGAATCGTCTGGCATTTCAACAAATGCAAAGCCTTTAGAACGGCCACTGTACTTATCATAAGCCACATTAATACTATATACAACTCCAAATGGGTCAAATAAAGACCATATCTCATCTTCAGTTGTTCTGTCACTTATATTACCTACAAAAATATTCACAAATATAATTTTAATTAAATATATACACTACTGAAAAACAATAACTTAGGAAGAAAAAGCCACCCAAACTAAATCAGAAGAAGCCAAATGCAAACTTGCTAAAGTTAGGGCAATAAATTGGGTATTACAGGATTAATTTATGGGAATATTACAAGTACGTTAAAAGTTAGCTACTTACAACTCTAACGCTCTGTAAACTAAAAATGGCTGTATGCTGGAATTGCAGATAAAAATAGTTCGAAACTTGTCCCAGGTATTCCGCAAAATCTCGAAGGAACCCGTGCTAGTCGCGGGTTTTTCTTTTTGGTCTATTTTTTAGTCTATGCTCGCCTAACAAGCATCGTTCACTTAGCGTAGCTTTACCTCCGCTAACTATCACTTACCAAGTTACAAAGCACATGCCTATACCAATAATTAGAGATTAGCTTTCTTCGTGTGCCTTCAATGTCCCAACGGGAATAGCTGTTATTTGTTTATTGTGAATTATACAGAGAAGTAGCTGATTGCAGCCTACATTAAGGGGAAGATCAAAATTGGCAAAGGATGCCAAGCGCTGCAAAGACTTTTTCATACACGAATCCTTTTATTTCTAGCTTAAGTTACGTTTTTTCTCGTATTCTACATATATGTTATTTTTAACAACCTAGTTCTCCCAAATGGATAGTGCTATCAAGTGTAATTTTATTTACACTTTTGTTATCATACAAAAGATAATTTTTGCGATTTGCTACTATGAATTTCTTACCACCAGTGCCGATATATTTAGAATGCAAATGATTGATATTAGACCTCTCATTAAGTAGAGTAAACACAATAAAATTTCCTACCAGGCCCTTTGAAAAAAAACTCTTTTGCCGCTTGATGAAGGTGAGTAGTATTTCCCAAAATTAACCCAGTGAATAGCGCATCCTTCACACCCGAATTGATGGATTAAACGCGGATTTGACCGCAAACTAAACTTGCATTTATTTGATTCGTATGGCTTTGACGTATTTGATTATCAGTTTTGCGGAACTAGAAGCTCAGCATATTAAATTTTGGCTATAAATCCCCCGCCTGGTAGCAGTTTTATGGTCAATACATCTTTTTTAGATAAGGTTTGCTCGCGTCTGTCAACGCTGGTATTGGTAACGCCATCATAAACAAGTGTGGCCAGTTTCTTCTTAGCCAAGAAATCAAGTGGTATCTTTATTTCCCGTTCGGTGGCGCCATTCATTACCCCTATCCACCAGGTATCACCTTTACGCCGCGCAAAGGCGACCACATCACCCATCCTTGTGCAGGAAAGTACTTTGGTTTCATCCCAGGTCGTAGGCACCTGCTGAAAAAGATCGAACATGGGGTTATCCAAATAAAACTGGTATTGATCGGCAAAATGAGTAATTGGAGACAGGTAAACAATAGCCTGGGCAAACTCATGAGGCCACGAAAATTTAGTAGTTGTCAGTTCCTTTGGATTTAATATTACTGGTGTAAAGTCGCCTGGACCGGACAAAAAACGAGTAAAGGGAATAGTAACATCATGCTGTAGAGACATAACACGATTGTATCTGGTCATGTGGTATTCATTACCCATTATTGCTTCACGTGAAATGTCATTAGGAAAAGTGCGGCGCAGGCCTGTAGGCTTTACACTGCCATGAAAGTTAAGTAATAATTTTAGGTTGGCGCATTCCTGCTGGGTTTCGGCATACCATTGCATTATATCAACAGTAGCCTCGGGTATAAAGTCAATTTTAATGCCATCGGCACCGGCCGCCTTAACTTTTTCCAGGTAAGCCTTGCGTTCCGACGCTTTTCGAAACTCTTTTGAATCAACCCAAACAAGTGATTTTACACCAACTGTCTTTCCATAATCTATTACCTCTTTCAATAGCGCCCATTGATCTTTACCCGGTTGTTTCCAATAGCGCCATCCATCATCAACAAGATAGTATTCCCATTTCAATTTAGCAGCGGCGTCATACCAGTTTTTCTGGTCTTCAAACTTTGGTGAGCCAATGCTCCACCACTGCCAAAGGCTTCTGCCAGGTTTAACCCATGAAAAATCTGATCCTTCTGCCGGTGGCGGACATAAATTGGTTATCAGGTCCGAATTAATGAGCTCATTAATTGAGCTGGTAACAAGCGTAGTGCGCCACGGCGAAACCAGTTTCCCATGATATGTGCCATCTAGCTGAATTTTAGCTGCTGGCGGCTTTATCTCCCACCCTTTTTTGGCAAATGGGAAATCTGCGCACAGCATATTACCGTTTCGGGTCAATGCCATATCCGAAAAACTTTCACAGTCAGCTTCTGATATTGAAACATAATAGCCGTTTGCTTCAAAAGTAACCGGCATCATTATGGTTTTCCCTTCAGGTATCTTTGCCTGTCGTAACATAACTTGAGCCCTCATAACTTTGCGAAAAATCGGCCCAGGCTATTTTAGTAACATTGTTTGGCAAGGTCCAAGTAGTGCGTTCACTGTCAATCCGCTTTGAATTGGGGGGAAGGCCGTAACGGATAGCCACACCGTCATTATAAACGCGGACAATAATACTAAATTTCTTACCTGAAGCAACCATTGGTATTTCGGCTTCGTTCGCCCGGTTATGCGTGATGCTATGATTGCCTAAAATTGTATAAGTCTCATTTATTTTGCTCAGTGTAGCTACATCGATTATCCGCACATTATCGCCCAAATCCATATTATCTATTACCAAGCCAAGCGCAGAAGTAGTAATTATTGGAGTACTTCCTGATTGAATCGAGTAGACAAGTTTTTTATCTGCCGTAAAAACAGTTAAGGACAGCCGTTTATTAGGGCTATTAATTATAACAGCCTGACTTTGTCCAAACACCCCTTTTGCAGTGGTTAACAGCAAAAAGGTGTATAGAATATTGATACATTTCATTATATAGAACACTATTAAATAAAAAACAAAACTAATATTCTAATGCAGTTTTTTTTATTTAAAAAAAATAAATTGCCCTTAACTCCCCGTTTTTCATCGAAATACGCCCTCCAATGAGACTATCACATAGACCCACGTGCAGTGAGGCTTTGAGTATTCGGAAAGTTGTGATAAAACCTAACGACTTATATGTGGTAGTGCAGCTGCTACAAGGGACGAGGAAATGATTTATGCGACGAAAAAAAAAGTGATAACGAAGAGAACATTGGTGGCACGAAAACTTAAATGTTGTAAATTAGTATCGACAAGTCAACCCAAATAAAACTAAGTAAACCGAAACAGCACAATCGCACTTTGATAGACTACCAATAGACCAAAAAAAACGCGCCATGCGCAGGGTTCCCGTTTCTCCAGTGAACCCCTTGGGACTGGAACTTCCTTTGAAATAAGGATTGCGCAATTCATATCCATCGGCATCATTCTTAAAACCGACGGCGTAATAATCCATTTTATAAAGGGAGTGCTTAATTTCCCGGCAAAACCTCAAGGCAAGCTGCAAGGGAATACAGCGCACTTCCAAATAATGAAGCAGGGTCTGTGAAATAATCGGCGCGTGCCCCATCACCCAGATCTTTTTTCTTCCCCCCAAGAACCGGCTGTCTGTGAAAATTTCTCTTTCATTTTTTCATTACAAATTATTCTATAAAAGTTAACTACAAAATAGATCTATTGGAGCCTTAAAACCTAAGCTCAATCACATAATCCATGTCACCCGGCGTCTTATCGAGCAACAGCAATACCCCTTCTCTCTGTTGTACAAACTTCACTGGCTCATTGTTAATAAATACCCGGGCCGACTTTATACTCTTGCCAGGAAGCGGTAGAAATAACGCTTTATCCTGTGAGTTTAGAATATGAACAAAGACCCGGTTATCTTTTGTAGTAGTTACCCCCCAGGTACGCTGGCCTACCGGTCCGCCCCTGGTGCCATAAATGGTTTCCCCGTAACTCTTCAACCAATCTCCCATAGCTTTCAACCGCGCCACAGCTGTATCTGGTAAGGTCCCGTCTGGTCTGGGGCCAACATTAAGCAACAAGTTGGCATTATTACCAGCTGCCTTTACCAGGTATTGCACCAGTGATTTTTCAGACTTATAATTCTTATCTGTGATTTTATATCCCCATGAGTCATTCATAGTTTCGCAAGTCTCTAATGGAAGTTGTCCAATATTAGCCCCAGCGGAAAAACCGGCAGTATTCTGCCCTGGCAAATCGCGCTCAAAGGCCTGGGCATCTTCGCCTTGAAGAGCATCCCAATGGTGATTATTGATGATCAGGCATCCTGGCTGCAATAAGTGGATAAGGGAATAGATTTCATCAAATTTCCAGTCGAAGGACTTGCTTTTATCCCAAGCCCCGTCAAACCAAATGGCCCCAATTTCGCCATAGTTGGTTAACAATTCCTTCAATTGGTTTAGCATAAACTGGTGATAAGTTTCCCACCTGGCCTTTTTGTTTTCCCCCTCTTTTACAATAAGCTCGCCATTGGGATTGTAATCAGGCCGTCCCCAATCGAGTAATGAGTAATAAAAATGCAATTTGACACCTTGCTTATGACACTCATCAGCGAGTTCTTTTAATACATCCCGCTTAAAGGGAGATGCCACCATAATGTTATAATCCGATTGCTTGGTATCGAACATTGAAAAACCATCATGATGACGTGAGGTAATACAGATATACTTTGCTCCGGCTGCTTTTATATCTGCTACCCATTGTTTTGCATTGAATTTTGACGGGCAGAATCCACCTGCCAGTTTGCTGTATTCACTGTAGTTAATTTTTTTGACATTCATAGCCCATTCGCCATCGGCCATCATGCTATAGAGGCCCCAATGAATAAATACCCCGAATTTATTATCCTGGAACTGTTTCCTGTTTTCAAGGTTTTCTTGCGCAGGGACATAGCCTTTCTGAGAAAAGCTGATTGCAGATATTAATAACAAAACGAGGGTGGAAAGAGAGACTTTTAACATATTACTTTAGCTTGATGAAATTTTTATACTTAATGACCACCGTTAAATATCGGTGGCGCCGGTGCATCATAATGCGATGCTGGTTTTAACGGTTCGTCCAATGGTACGCCTGTTTTCTTCTGCCTTGATATTTTGACCGCCCTGACCGGAGAAAGATACATGTTGATTAATGTCCCCTCGCATCCACGATCAGGCATCATTTCGGCATATACTTTCATACATTCGTTAAACAAATTCAGCACATCATTACAAACGGCATTGTATTCTCCATGGCTAATACCTGGCTTGTTTAGTTCATTGGCTTTGATAAATGCCTGCAGGTAAATAATAGTAGTTCTTAACCTGTTGTCTAGAAATGCAATCGCATTTTCGGCATATTTATCTTTGTTTCTCTTAGAACATTTTCCCAATTCATTTCTTGCTGCCTCGTAAAGCCGCAACATGTCTTGTAAATCGCTATCTGGTTGAAAATTAAATCCATTGCGCCAGGCCCCCATCCAGGCAAACCCCAAATTGGAGGTATGGGAACTGAAAGCTGTTTGTAACAATTGCATGGCCATACTGAATGTATCTGGCGACGCAATTCCCAATCGCTGGGCATAATGTTTATAAAACAATGCAGGCGCTTCTGCACCATACAATGTAGCAAGTGCCGCATACCTTGCTGTAATTTTATTTTCTGGCGTCCGCCAATGATTAAAATCAATTGTACTTAATCGCACCGAAGGGGATTTATCGGGCCGACCGTCTACCAGCCGGTAAATACCTTCAATGCCGTTTTGTTGCAGGTACATCATACCGTCAAATTCCAGCCATGAATAGATGGTGGTATTTCCCCAGTTTTCTCCTGTTTGCAAAACCAGTGGCGCATTGTTGGCTACATTGGCACTTCCATGTGCCGGCAAAATGCTTATTTGACTGGCCGGCAAATATTTTCTCGCGAGATGATAAGATGCCACATTATATTGATTGGTACAGTAGATTCCAAGCTTCAATGACGGCAGCTGAGTATGTTGTTCCTTTACTACGTCCATCGTTTTCAGGATATGCCCGATTTGCCCATAGATATACCCCAGGTCAGATTGCACTGGCCGGATCGGCGCTGTTATAATGCTGTCATTTAAAATTTCGTTCTTAAAGAATGAAGTCAGCACGGCTTTAGTTTCCTCCGCGGTGTTGCTGGGCCCCCAGCCGCCACTTTCTTCTGTAATCATTTCGATAGCATCTACCTGCGGGTATTGGTGATAAATTTGCCGGAGAGCATCTATTGTTTCCCCTACGTCCGTAGATGTGCTTCTCGGTTCATAGGATAGTTGAACCGTCATCCCTGCTCTTTTTGCTTCACTCATGACCTCATTTAGCCAATGCACGGCCATCTTGCTGCGTTTGGGAATATTGTCAAAAAAGGGTTCTATCTCTGGAATACAAAATGTCTTTTTATTGTGTACATGTTGTTTGATGAATGGATTGGCGGGTATATCGTGCCGGTCGCCATAAAAAAATTGGCCCGCATATTCCATCGTATCCTTTTTCTTTATTTCATACCATTGGCCCGGATAACTATGAAAAACAATATGGTTAAACCGCATCCTAGCCAGGTTACGGATATACTGTTTGGCATCGGCCAGGGAATACGAGGAAATATCCATCGGAAAGTTAATGTGTTGTCTTATGCCCCGGTATTTTACCAACGGCGTGATAGTTTCACCGTAATTCCGAATGGCGGCTTTGTTGATTTTACCGTTTAAATGATACCCATCAAATTCGAATGTATAACCCAGCTTTTCAAGCAGTGTATAAACCGCACACGGGATGTCTTTATCGGCAGCGCCGCTCAGTTCTATGTACTGTTTACTGTTTTTTGCAAAACAGTTTACCGAAAAACCCGATTCAGATAAAGTGGAATCTTTTTTTAATATTATGATCCAATCCGCTTTTGAAGGATTGGTGGTGTAATAAAACCCCTCCTTAGCGGTTAAAAATGCCTTTAATTCTGTAGCGCTAAATGCGATAGAGGCATGGTGGCCGGAAGATTGAACGGTAAACCCGGTGGCCCTGACCAGTAAAGGAAAGAGAATGCATATAAAGAGTAGTTTTTTCATGATATCCTTGATGTCTACTTTCGCCCTGGAAACATTTGGAATGTCAGACTCCTTAATAATTCCATCTATAAAGAAAATAAACGGGGGTTGTGTTAAATAACGCTCCCCCTTTTTGTCTACAATGGCGGAAATAAAAATTTAAAATGTGATAGTTTTCGGTTTATTGGAGGGGATCAAAATCACCACCCCAGTTAATATTCTGCTTCAATAAAGGATTTCTATCTAACCTCTCTTTGGGAATACCGTAAAAATAGTATTGATCCGGGATAACGAGACTAGATCGATCGACAGTCACAACCGTTGAAGTAAATTTATTCCATACCGAATAAATATCATCCAAAGGTTTAACATCTGCCTGACCCGGTTTCAATAAAATAGCCAGGCCATGACGCTGAGTCAGTCCTCTTAAATAATCAAACATTTTCCATCTTCTCAAATCATCCCAACGTTTATTTTCAAAACAAAATTCCACAAAACGTTCTTTTTGGTAAGCAACACGAATGTCTTGTTTTGCGTTGGCTGTAATACCATACTTACCACCCGCACCCGGCAATATACCGGCTCTTTGCCTTACCTGATATAAGACATCTAACGCCTCAGACGATCTTCCTGTTTCATTGGCCGCTTCACCGTAATTCATCAGTACTTCCGTATATCTTATTTCCGGCCAATCCACAGCTGCCTGATACACAGTATTCCTGGTCATATTGGGATCTATTGCTTTCATCCTGTAAAAGCTCGTAGTACTAGGCAATGTACCTTCGTTGGTAATCGTATTATGCACACCTACCGGCGACCATAATCCGCCATTATAACTGGTAATTACATTCCAGTACGTCCATTCATAAGTATTAGCATCCGACATACCTTTGACATATTGAACAGGGGCGCCGTTAAAATAGATACTGGCATAAAATCTATCATCACGATGCATAAATAAAGTGTCGTAGGACATGGTAGCAGGATTCCACGCTGAACCGTCCTTCATCGGAAACGCATTAACCAGTTCGAGAGAAGGATGGTCGGAACCAACATCATCTTTCGAATAGTCCAATGGTACTTCGGCGCCTTGAAAGTAGGTTGATTGAGGATAATTAAATCGCCTGACAAATACCTGTTCTTTGTTCAATTCGTCATTCCATATTTTGCTAAAAGGAGCATATAATCCTTTGCCATGCGCATTTAAGAAGTTTTTGGCCGCCAAATTAGCATCGTAAGCCATTTGCCAGGTCGCCGCACCATTGGCACCATTAAATAATGGGCTTGAGAAGAAATTAAGAACACGGCCTTTAAACGCCATGCCAATTCCTTTGTCAACCCTGCCAAAATTCAGATCTGATGTGCTCCAATAATCATTACAATTGGCAATGGCACTATCCAAATCCGCAATAATCTGTTTTACGCACTCCGATGTTTTATTACGCGGCAATTGCAGAGAAGTAAGGTCTGAGGTAGCTGCCTGCGCATGTAGGATTAATGGAACACCTCCATATCCTTTAACTATATCATAATAACACCATGCACGCCAGAAGAAGGCCTCTCCTTTCAGGTTCTGCTTCATAGAAGCATCAAAAGTGGCATTATTGATATTGTCAAGAAAAATATTAATGGTACGGATATTATTATATCGTCCAAAATTGTCCCAACTATCATACGTGGCAGTTCCTAAAAGCCAATCATTTGTTTGCTTGGTCCAGGGAGCTGCTTCGTCAGTATTATTTCCATCCCAACTCGGGTTACCCGGCATCAATTGATTATAAATATTATTCACATAAGCCGTTGCAACATTGGCATCGCTCCATACGGCTAAAGGGCTTATCGCAGTAAGATTTTGTTTATCTAATACTTTAGTACACGCAACTAAATTCATCGCTGTACATAAAATGAGCGTTATTTTTCTTTTCATTGCATAAATAATAAAAGATACAAAAAATCAAAATTTCACATCAACACCGAAAGAATACGTCTTCATGAGCGGATAGGCGCTGAAACCAGCTATTTCAGGATCATAATATTTGAACCTGGATAGTGTCAGCAAATTCGTGCCTGAAAGAAAGAGCCTTATATTGCTCAACCCCACCTTATTTGTAATAATTTCGGGTATCCCATATCCGATGTTAATATATTTTAAACGTAAGAAGCTGCCATCAAAAGTATTGTAGGTAGACTGTGGCTGGTAAGTCTGCCTGGCATCTCCAAACCCATATAATTTTGGAGCCTTGCCATTTGGATTATCGGTTGACCATGAGTCATTATAGAAGGAGGAAAAGCGCTGTGTCTTATCTAGTTGTCGCCCATAATAATCAGTATATACTGTTTTAAATCCGCCCAACCCTGCAAGGCTGAAACCTACATTAAAACCTTTGAATGATAAATCCACGTTTAGACCATAAGAAAATGGCGCATTACCCGCCCCATTATACTTCCCTAATATCACATTGTCATATGAATCAATCTTACCATCGGGTTTGCCATCTTTACCGGGGCCGTCAATATCAGCAAAATTGAGCATGCCTAATTCGGGTTTTGCGCCGTTTATAGTATACCCTGCAGGTAATTTATCCAGGTCAGCCTGTGTACGCAAAACGCCTAATGACTTCAGGCCCGTGAAATACGATAATGTTTTCCCAATCGGATTATTAACTTCCTGGGTACCCCCTGCCACATCCCATTTTATCACATTCGTTGTTGCGTAAGAAAAATTCCCTCTTATATTGTAAGAAAAATTTTTACCAAGTTTATTCGCATACCCCAATTCTATTTCAAAACCATGTCCATTCACCTTTCCGTAATTCTCAGCAGGCAATGATGCTCCAAACTCACTTGGTATTGCTAAAATACGATTGCCCAGGATGTCGTAAGTTCGTCTTAACCAGTATTCAACCGTTAGCGATAAGTTTTGAACAAATCGGGCATCAAATCCTATATTATAAGTATTAGATTTTTCCCAGGTCAGTTTGGGATTGGGTGTTCCTCCATAAGTCAATAAAGGAGCCGTAATTCCGCCGCCACCACCGCGGTAAAAAGAACTGCCCGACAAATTAAACTGTTCCAACCACTGCCAGCCACCTATTGCATCGTTTCCTGTTGATGCCAGTGATGCCCGCAGTTTAAAAAGATCGACAATTCTATTAGCATTTAATGACTTAAAGAAATTCTCATTCGATATTACCCATCCTGCAGACACTGAGGGGAAATACCCCCATCTTTTGGCGGGCGAAAATTTTATGGAGCCATCAGCTCTCAATGAAGCGGACAGTAAGTATTTATTGTCGTAGTCATAGTTAATTCTGCCTATATAGGATAATCTGCCATCCTGTCCTTCGCTTCCTGTAGTTTTCCAGTTTTTGCTATCTCCACTGGTGGCAAAGTACTGATCGGTAGCGTAAAGAGGGAATGTATAACGATATCCATTGAAATAGTTAGAAGAAAATTCATATTGTTCATAAGCGGCAATGGCATCTATGCGATGTTTCCCGAAACGACCTTCATAGGTTAATTGTGTATTAAATTGGTAGGCATTTGATTTGGAGTATTCATTTCCAACATATTCCTGGCTGGGTTCAGGATTCTTTACCGTTGATAGCACTTCATTTGTTGGAATTAAGCTATTGGGGCCAGTCTTTTTGAAAATATACTGGGTTGATTGCTTTCCAAAAACTTTAATAAAATTATTGTCAATATTTTTTGAATAAGATACTCTTGCTTTTAAACCTTTAACAAATGGTATTTTATACTCCAGACTGGGCAATACATCTATTTGTTGATTTGGGTTATTCCAATATCCGCTGTTTTTCATCAATTCGGTAATATTAGGATTCCCTTGTGGGTCAACTGCTTTCCCATCAATATAAGGTAGAAAAAAAGGATCTGCTGCATACATAAAATAGTAGGTATTCAGATTGGCACTGTTACCATACCAATTAGAGCTAAACCTGCTTCTTAGACCATAGCTATTGCTTAAGTTTAGACCTACCGACAAATCCCTGGTTAATTTGACCTGGATATTTCCCCGTAGGTTATACTTTTTATAACCTACCTGTGGTAATGCGCCTTTTTCATTAAAATAGGACCCACCAATGAAATACTTAACCATATCAGTTCCTCCGGATATGCTTAAAGCATAATTTTGATTGTTTGGCGTTGAATAAGCTGAATTAAAATATTCCATCCCGTCGGGATTGTTTTTCATCACCCAGGAAACTTCTTCATCAGAAAGTGATCTTCCTAAATTCTCCCGCTGCATTTTCAGATTATAGCTCATGTCACTAAGCTGTGGAAGGTTTGCAAAATGGCTGGTACTGGCAACTGTACTAAATTCTATAACGGGTTTCCCTGACCTTCCGCTTTTTGTAGTAACTAAAATAGCGCCCCCTGATGAACGGGAACCATATATAGCAGCAGAAGCAGCGTCTTTTAACACCGTGATTTCGGCAACCTCATTAGGCGATAAGGCATTAAAACTTGTAGCATCTCTTACCACTCCATCGATAACATAGATTACCGGCGTGTTATTAAAAGATGTATTGGCTCTTATTTTAATATCGGAAGCTATACCGGGAGTTCCTGTTGTTGATCTTACATAGGTACCTGATAAACGGCCTTGCAGTACATTTGAAAGATTTGATGATGGTATTAACTTTATCTCATCGGAAGATATTGTTGAAATAGCTGCGGTTAAACTTGCTTTCCGCTGCGTTCCATAACCGATAACAACTACCTGTTCCACCTCATTTACAGACATTTTCAACACGACATTTATACTTGTTTGGTTGCCAACAATTATTTCTTGTGACGTGTACCCTACAATTGAAAAGACGAGTACATCACCGGGATTAGCATCAACAGTAAAATCCCCTTTGTCATTCGTTGTGGTTCCATTATGTGTTCCCTTTACCACTATTGTAACGCCAGGCAATAGCTCTCCCTTTTCAGAAGATACTCTACCCTGTATTTTAACCTGCAATGGAATCGGCTTCCCTATTTCGCTATCAATTTCCGGAGAAGAGGTGGTCGGATTTAATTTAGAGGTAACAACAACAGTATTATACCGGATATAGAAACCTACTGGTTGATCTTTCAGGCAAAGATTCAATGCTGACTGCAGGTCAATATCTTTTATAGATATAGAAACAGGCTTGGTTTCTTTAAGCAACTCCGGGTTATAAAGCACATCATATCCTGTTTGTTTTTTTACTATATCAAAAATTTTTTCAAGCGGCAGTTTTTTGCCGGAGATAGAAACTTTCTGGGAAAAAGTTTTTGCACTTACATGTAAGAAGGCCACTACGAGAAAAAATGTAGTTAATTTCATAAAAAGCAGCAATTTGGCTGACAAATACCTTCCTGGCCGGAAAGCATTACCATTAAAATTATTATTCATACTTTTGTAAAGTTTTGGATTACTAAGCGTTTTTTTAACAGAAAAGGAATCAGCAGTAGCCAAAATTTCGGAGAATCTTGCCCCCGCAGGATTCTCTTTTTATTTTAGCGACGCGTTTTGCTATTACTTACTTTTAACTGGCATGGGCAGCTTTAATTTTGGTTAATAAATTGGTTACTGTTCTAAGGAATTCTTTAGCATTCGCGGTAACCACGAATAGCACTAATCCAGCTAATCAGCTGTACTGACATTCTCGTTAATTATTTGATTACAGGTCTGCTTTTTTTGGTTATCTTTTCACGCAGCTTCTATTGCTCATTTGGCATTACGGTAAGTTCCCTGCCTTTAATATCGCACCGTATCCGTCCATCCAACTCCAATAGTTCCAGCAGTTTGTCTATATTATCCTTTCTTGATATACCGCCGGAAAAGAAAATTCCTGATAAGTTGCCTTTATAGCGAATATCCACATCATACCAACGGGATATCTGGCGCATAATGGCTCTGACGTCGGTGTTCCTGAATGAAAATTTTCCATTTTTCCAGGCTAGTACATCTTCCAGGTCAGGATGAATTATTTCATAGCTATTTGTTTTGCCGTTTAGACGGGATTGTTCTCCCGGCCTGATCATCTTTGAAATGTTACCACTGCTCACTTTAACAGCACCTGCTATCAACGTGGTTTTTACTGCATCTTCATCGGTATAGGCATTTACATTAAAATGAGTTCCCAATACGGTGACTTTAGTGCCGCCAGCTTCTACAACAAAAGGCACTTTTTCAAATGTTTTTTGGGAAATGATATGTGCTACTTCAAAATAGGCTTCCCCGGTTATTTTTACCAATCGTTCATTTTCGCTAAAGGTCGTTGGGAACGTAATAGATGAAGCTGAATTAAGCCAAACCGAAGTACCATCCGGCAGTGTTACCTGGTATTGCCCCCCACGGGGGGTAGACAAGGTATTGTATAGGACTGCCGTTCCTGTTGCCGGCCCGATTGCAGCATAGCTTAGCTTTCCGTTATCAGTTTTACTGACCTGGGAGGTACCCTGAATCGTTAACTGGCCTTTGGGGGCGCTGTCCAGGATGATTTGCTGGCCACTGTTCAAGGTCAGGACAGCCTTGTTACCGCCAGGCAGGATATTATGAGCCACTTGGGGTATCGCCAAATTGGCGGTTGTTTTATGTAGCCTTGTATATACAAGCATTCCGGCTCCTAGTAACACGAAAATTGCGGCTGCAGCAGCCCAACGCAGCCCGATGCGTTGCAATAACCGCACTTTAGTCAGAGGTATTGACGGTTCGGGAATACTTGTAAGGACTTCCGGTACAAGTGCTTCGAATTTACTCCATATCTTTTGCTCCGAATATTTATCCTGTTGCTCCAGTTGTTCTTTCAACCACTTTATATCTGTCAGCTCTATGAACAATTGCTGCCGCCTTTCCGAACCCGCCAGCCACTGCTGTAACTCTTCCTGCTCCTCCGGTACCAAAGTATGGCGGTGGTATTTAAGAATCAGTTCAGTAATGCGGTGAAGGGGCATGTTCATAACGTACAAAAATTGAATTATATCAACCAGTTACCCCGAAGTTGGCATTTCAACCAAAAGAAAATAAAAAAATTTGACACTTAGGAATGAGGCAGGAGGAAAAGTAAAGACCATGCCGCCAACAAATGGCCTTTTTTCAATAGCTGGGCACGCAATAGTTGGATGGCCCTGGATTTCTGGTTCCGCACCGTTTGAGGCATAATACCCAGTTGGATGGATACTTCTTCGGTCGACAATCCATTAAAAAATAACAATTTGAAAATTTCACGGCATTTATCTGGGAGATTTTCCACTTCCTGATAAATCTCCGCCAGCAGCTCTGCCCTGATCTCCTCTTCTTCGAGATCTTCTGCCGAAAAATGAGCTTCCTGGTAAAGATTACCTAGCTCTGTATGTGTAGCCTGATGCCGGCCTTCATTTCTAAGCTCATTCAAAGCTGCATTGCGGGCCACACGATAAAGAAAATGCCGTACGTTCTCCAGACTTTCAAATTGCTCCCTGCGATGCCAGAGCTTTACAAAAGTATCTGCTACGATATCTTCGGCAGATTCCAAGCGACCGGTTAGTTTTTCAGCATATTGGCACAAAGGGCGGAAATATTTACTGAATACGGCTTTAACTGCTGTACCGTCCCCTGATTTAAGGGCTTGGAGGAGTTCTACCTCATTATTATAACAATAGTAATATTCCTGCAAAGTTATTTCTTCAACGTCTCACAAACGTACTTAAAAAAAGTTGACCTTGTATTTGGATGATGGAAATAAATAGGTGTAATCGATTGAACTTTCATAAGATAATAATCTGGGATAATAGTATGTATCAATTCGTCGAATGCCTTTTCCTCTGAAATTAACTTTATTAAATATGGTAAACTCAAATGCTGCATCCGGGAATTAGAATAAGTAATCAGCTATAAATAAAAAATATAAATCATACCAGAATAACTGGTTCACCTGGAGCCAACTCACATCATTATTATATTACATCCTTCATAACAGGCTACTCTAAACCTAAACCTACATCTTTTACCATAAATAAATAACCCTTTAATTAGCATATATTGATACTATTTTCGTTTAGCAAAAAAAGAAAACGTAGCTCTCAATTTCTCAACTGCCAAGCACAGAAAGTTTGCTGCCATACACTTCTTAATACATTTAATTTAATAGCATATACATCAGATCAATCCAGATCATCATGATTGAATAAGTACAAAAGGTACCTATTTTATTCGCGGCTTTCTATAGCCATCTTTTGCTGTACAGCCATCTCAAATATCTGCGTATTACCTCTCTGTTGCCATATGATGCGAGTATTCGGTTAAGTCTACCTGAAAAATTGCGTACCTCTAATCTATACGCTATTGAAAGGCTGTATAGAATACCGTATCAATAAAAAAAGTGTATTGGATTTCACGATAACGTTTTCATCATGTACATCTTCGAGAATCAATCCTAACTCTTTATTGTAATAATTGTTGGTAGGAAGTCCATTCCTTAATATATTTTCAAAACCATTTTATACCAATAATTTTTTAACATCGGCCAGATCAACTGCATCGTCAGATATAACAAACGGTTGTTTTAACACTGGCAAGATATTGGGATTCGTTTGGGGCTTGCTTTATCGAAAGATTTTTTTCCGACGCGTAGGTTTTTAAGAATTCGACCTGCTCTTTTTTTGTGATTGCTTTACCTTCGAAATCTCTTTTAACCGTTGTACTTGTGCTAAAGCTTGCGCATAGGATATTCCTGGTTGCTGTGCAAGTATCTGCTGCCCCCTCAATGATAACTCCGTCAATGATATTTTTTAAGTTTGCTTCTGGTGATCCAACAAGGAAATTTTCTCCAGATCTACCACAAATAAGTTCGAACATTGTCCCCTCCACCCCGCAAATAAAAGTCTCATCTCAAAAAGGTGTGACTTTTTTGCTTTTATACCTCCCTTTACCTATTAGTCTCTTCAACTCCCCAGGTTTTCATCGGCTGGCTACCCATTTCAAGCTCCAGTTCTCCGCCGGCAATAATATCCTGGTAGGTTAACCAGCATTTATTGTAAACATGTCCATTTAGCTTTGCCGACTGGATATATTTATTTGCCGGAGAATTGTTCCTGGCAACGATCCTGAAAGGTTTTCCAGGTGCATAGGCGCTTTTCCCTCCATTGATGATTATCTCGTCGAAAACAGGGCTACATATCTCAAATCGGTTGTCGCCGGGACAAACCGTATAAAGTCCGCTGGCCGCCAAAACATACCAGGCCGACATTTGCCCTACATCATCATTTCCCACCAGTCCTTCCACTGTATTGCTATAAGCATTTTCACAAACAATCCTGGCCCACTTCTGGGTTAGCCAGGGTACGCCTAACTTGTTAAACAAGAACGGAACATGGTGCACGGGTTCATTTGCATGATTATAATAATTATTCCAGGTAAAACTTTTAGGTGTCTTTTCAAAAAAATCATTCAGATCTGCCACCATTTTATCAGGGCCGCCGAGTAAGTTTGCCAACGCCGGCACATCAAACGGAATAAACCAGCCCTGCTGATACGGATTACTTTCTACCGTGCCATAATCCTGCTTTAGTCTTCCCTCTGCTGGCCAGGGGCGCCAGCTACCATCTTCCTTTCTTGGCCTGAACCAACCTTTTGCTGTATCGAATACATGAAGATAACTTTTAGAAAGTTCGAGATATTTCAGTGCATCCTCTTTCTTGTTCAAGGAATCTGCCAACTGGGCCATGCACCATTCACTAAAGGCATATTCCAATGTAGCGGAAATATCGTTTGAAGGAATTTTAAAACCGCTTGCACCATTGCCAAATTTTTCCTCTGTATGCCTGGCAAATTGGTACGCTTTGGCCAGATCAAAATTTCTTATTCCTTTATTCCAGGCATCAGTGATCACCACAATTGCCGGGTTACCTATCATACAGCCAGAATAGGCATTCAGGAACTCCCATCGTTCCAGGTATTGCTCATTACTTTCATCTGCCAGTGTTACCAGGGAATTGATCATATCATTTACTACGGTGGGATTCAAAATTGTTTGTAAGGGAAACTCGCTTCTAAAAACATCCCATCCACTGAAAACAGACCGTTTAACAAATCGTGCAGATTGATGCACGCGGTGATCTCCTCCCATATACTGCCCGTTGATATCGGTGGTGTTCCTGGGGTCAATCATACTATGGTAAAGAGCGGTATAGAAAATAGTCCGTTGATCTGCTGTTCCGCCGCTTATTTTCATTTTTGAAAGCTCTTTATTCCACAGATCCCGGGCATTTTTTCTTACCTGGTTAAAATCCCATTCAGGTATTTCCTTTTCCAGATTTTGCCGGGCATTCTCTATACTCACAAAAGATATTCCTACTTTCATCAACACCTCCTCGCCTTCCGTTGTAGCAAACTCCGTATAAAAGCCAAGATGCTTTCCTTTTTCCTCCTGGAAATGCCTGGTAATAGTAGCACCCATCACCAACGAATCATAATGTATGCTGCTGATATCTTCCAATTTACGTGATTGTTTTCCTGGAATTGCTGCACTCCATGCGCCATAATTTTTCAGTGGTTTACTAAATCTCACATAATAGAAAACAGTATAATCGGCCTTGCCATCGCCATTGCCCCAGCCTCCACCATCAGGTGTACACTTTATCCAGCCGTTGATGGCATCTTTACCACTAACCCTGATAAACTCTTCTGTGGCTGTTCCTCCCACTCTCCTGGCAAGATCCATCTGTATGCGTGACTGCTGGCTGGCAGGATACGTAAACCGTAGCATACCGCTATGAGGCGCCGCTGTTGCCTCCGCACGAATACCATAATCCGTAAGAAAAGCAGCATAAAAACCCGCATTTGCTGTCTCGCTTTTCTTATCGTAATGAGAGCGATACCCTTTTCCCAGTGAGGCATGCCGGCCAGCAATAATTTGTAACGGCCCTGTTGTTGGCGTAGTGAGCAGGTTGCCCAGATCTCCATACCATCCTATACCACTCATTTGCGTAAAAGCAAAACCCTCGATATACTCATGCTCATAGCTATAGCCGCTACCGTTATCACCGCCGGTAATGGTGTTGGGACTTACCTGCACCATGCCAAAGGGAGTTGCTGCTCCCGGAAAGGTTTTTCCCAATCCATGCGCAGCTCCAGCCTTTGCAATATTGGTACTGGCTCCTATAAACGGATTGACGTAATCTGCGGGATATTTAGTGGGGAATGATACCTGTTGACCACCGGCTTTTGCCACTGCCAATTGCGCAGAAACCATCACTGGCAATCCAATGAAAATAGCTACCAGGGAGAAAAGACAAACTAATATTTTTTTCATATACACAAATATAATCGCCGGGGGATTGATTGTATCCACGCATTTAAAATATTCAGAAAAAAAAGCTCATTCCTTTATTGTTAGCAAACCAATCTGTTCACAATGTCAAAAAAGCATTGTTTTTTGTCAAATATGAGTATAAAATTAGTCAATCTTTTTCATTTACTTTGTAATACAAAGTACTTTTCAATATAAAAAACTTAATTAATAGCTGTATGAAAAGAAAATTAGCGATAACAATACTGGTGCTAATTCAACACATGGTGTTTGCCCAACCAGGGAAACTGGAATTAACCCCCAAATTCCCTAAACCTCAAGACGAGCTGGAAATCGTATATACCACGGGATTCGCTCATTCAACACCAGAAACCCCGGTCACAGCAGAAATACTTTCTGTAAATATGCATGAGGCGCCACAGCTTCAAAATATTACAATGGTGCAAGCCGGCAAAAAATGGACGGCAAAATTTAAACTGTCGTCCACGGCAGTCCATTTCCTGGTAAGGATCAAACTAAAAGATCATGTTGATGACAATGGTGGTAAGGCCTGGCGATTTGTATTCTACAATACAGCCCGTCAGCCGGTAAAAGATGCGTTCTTAGCCCGCGCTTATATATGTAGTATGGGCGGAACAAAAGACTTTAGCGTAAAAAAGTCCGTTGAGGACGAGGATAACTATCTTAAAGATGAATTAAAGTATTATCCTGGTAACATAGACGCATTCTCTTACAAATGGTCCCGAATGATGGAAAACGGTAAAACAGAAATGGCTAAGAAAGAACTGCTGGACGTTTATAATGCCAATAAAGAAAATAAGGAATTGGTTAAAGACCTCGTTCCCTGGTTTGACAGACTACAAATGGAAAATCAAATCGTCCAGTTAAAAGATAGCCTGATGAGGGCGACCCCAAAAGGGGAAATAGCATTTAGAGAGAGAATGAAAAAACTAATGACCAGCGAAAGCCCATCCTTTGCTATTGCTGAAATTCCGGCCATTTTGACCGACTTTCCCAATATGCCTGCCGGAGCGAGGGAAATGCTTATTGAAGGAATGGTGAATGTGTGTTTGCACCAGGCGTTTTTCGAAAAAGCAGTTGAATTTATTGATAAATATGATCCGGAATCATTAACCAAATACACCCTGGTTGCCAAAGCCATGATCGAGAAGGGCGAAAAACTTCCGATAGCCGTACACCTCCTTGAAAAAGAAATAGATTTGATTAATCATGCTACTCCCGCCCAGGTAGCATATGCCGGTGTAGATAGGGATCTGACCTTAGGAAATGCGCAGTATATTTATGCATTGGGACTGCATAAACAAGGAAAAAACACACAGGCATTACAGGCTTTTGATTCCTCCTATCAAATTCTTCATGGACAAAACGTTTCGGCCAATGAAGATTATTTACAGCTTCTGTTCGAGGAAAAAAAATATGAGCACGTTGTTATATTATCAGAAGCATGTCTTCTTACCAGCAACGAGCATCCGAAAATCACGGAATTGTATAAATCTGCCAGTCAAAAATTAAATGTTCCTCAGCGGGAAATTGATCTGCAATTAGATGCCATTAGGAAAAAGGCGCAAGACGCCATGGTTAAAACTTTGGCAAATAAGATGCTCAATGAAACAGCGCCGGAATTTCATCTAAAATATCCCGATGGAAACAGTGCAAAGCTCTCTAACCTCAAAGGAAAGATAATTGTGCTGGATTTTTGGGCAACCTGGTGCCAGCCCTGCATAGCCTCACTTCCTAAGCTCCAGGAAATGCATGATAAATATAAGTCAAACCCCGAAGTGGTAATCCTGGCCGTGGATAAAAGTGAAACAGGCAATACGCAAATGGAAAGGGAACAAAAAATGAAAGACTTCATCGCAAAAAATAAATATGCTTTTAATGCGCTGTACGACGATAACGCTGTTGCAGATAAATATAAAGTAGATGGTATTCCAGCCACCATATTCATAGATAGAAATGGTGTGATTCGGTTCAGAGAACACGGATTAGAAGACCGGGAATTTAGTAAGCGGGTGGATTTTTTACTTCAGCAAAAGTGAATATCGTACGCTGTACCGCCGGGGGGCAATCCCCCGTTAATAACACAATTCAAGCTGCCCCCCTTTCACCAGCAGGCAATGATTTAGTTGGAAGTTGGAGATGGTTTTCCCATTAAACCTGGCTTCCTTTATTGTTTCATCTTTTGTGTGCCTGTTAACCGTTTTTATAGTTAAATATTTGCCATCGGCCAGCATTACCCTAATGTGATCAAATAATGGCGAGCTGATCTCATATACTGGTTCCCCCACTACCAGCGGATAAATCCCCATAGCTGCAAACACATACCAACCACTCATGGCCCCATCATCTTCATCCATTTCGGGCAGGAAGCCAGCCGGATCGGCTTTAAATATTTTACTTATTACGGGCTTTGGATACTCCGCATTACCGCCATAAAGATGCTTTGTTTCCCTGGTAAGCATTTGCGTTACTACTTGCTGCAATAAATCCGGACGTCCCAGCCTGTTAAATATAAAGGGAATATGAATGCCCACTTCGTTCCCCTGGTTATTTAAATTATGGGTTAAAAAATAATTCAACTGGTCGGCCAACACCTTTTTACCACCAACGGAAGCAGCCATCGTGTCGAGATACTGTGGTAATGCCCAACGATACTGCCACCGGGTGCCCTGGTACAAACCATTATTCCGCATTTTCGTAAAGGAGCTATCAATGATTTTAAACTCCTTATTCCACGTTGTATTAAATAATCTGGCCGCCCTGGTTTCGTAAGCCAACGCGTCGTCGGTTTTTCCAGTTTCCCTGGCGATGTTACCCATTGCCCACAAATCAATACAGGTTTCAAAAACCTGGTCGGGTCTTTTCATCTCCAGTACCTCCATTTCTTTTTTCATTCCTTCATATGGAATTTTTAAATCAACCCCGGCAATCCCCTTCCTGTAAGCATCCAGCAATACCACAGCGGTGTGCTCTGTTCGTACGGTGGGCGTTGATTCGAAAGGGGTCGCCCATCCCTTCTTTCCATATAAATATAGCAACGACAGGGAGTAACAGATATCTTTCATCCTGGCGGCATCCAATAACGTTATCAACGGGAATTTTGTATGATACGTATCCCACATCGACCAGGAACTATAATAAACAGCATCCCTGGCTTTTTGCAGCGTACCATCAGTGGCTAAAAACTGTCCATCGTATGATGCGGTGTTTACGGGGCTTAAAAATACGCGGTATAAAGAGGTATAAAATAACTCCCGGTCTTCCCTGTTGCCACCTGAAACGGCTATACGGCGCAGCATATCCTCCCATTGCACAGCCGCTCTTAATTTTATTTTCCGGAAACTAATTAGCCGCAGTCTTTCATTCTCTATTTTTGCTGTTTCAGTGCTAATGGGCGATATTGCCAGCCTCACTTCCACCGGGCTTTTATCAGCTGTGCCAAAGGAGCACTCCACTAGTTGTTTTGTTTCGGAAATTACTTTAAATGGTTTGTTGGTAAAAAGATGAAAATAAAGTTTGTAAGTGCCGGCATCGCAGGTGGTGCCTGTTTTCACATACCCTGTTATCTCTCTTTCAGATATAATATCGTAATGCACATCCGATACGCCAGTAAAAGACGAAGCCACATTCAATGTCATAAAAGCCTCCTTACCTCTTTTATACCAAAAGCGCTCAACGGCAATATTGTGCGTAGCTGTAAACGCTGCTTTTACTTCATTATTTAATGCAACCGCATAGTACCCTGGATAGGCCTTTTCTGTTTTCTTCAACATATGTAAACCGGTGTCTTTCTGTGCAGGTTTAATACTAAAGTTTCCTCCGTTTCCTCCGCAGCCAATACCCGACAACCGGTTTACAGAAAATCCGGATATGGCCGTTACGGCGTAATCGTACCCGCTGTGGCTTCGCGGCCTGGAATCCGGGCAAACTCTCACCATTCCATAGGGTACGCATGCTGCCGGATCTACCTGCCCATTGTCGCCGCTGGTACCTATAAACAAGTTAACATATCTCGATACTCCCTGGGCGCAGATGTACTGACAACCGCCCACCCACATCAGCAGTATTCCAACAATTAAACTCAACTTTTTCATATAAATTAATCACTTAAAATTTCATGGCCTGTGTACCGTGTATACCAACAAGAGGCAGCACCATTTAAGGTGCTGCCATTACGTACTGTTTACCGCATTCCGGTTATTGTATCACGGGGTTAAATGTTCCATTATCCCAACCAATATTCTGCTGAAGGTTTTTATTCTGCTGAATGTATTGCGGATCTATCATCCCAAAATAATAGGCTTCGGGAATACTTATCCGGTTGGTGGCCGATTTATCAATCGCTTCATATTTATAGCTGGTAATATTTTTCAGGAAGGCATCAGGATCAAAGCCGGCAGATTGATTCAGCATAAGCGCTGAAATCTGCGCCCCTATTGCACTTCCAGGCTGCGACGTGTTTATGCCATACATGGTTGAGGCATTTGCCGCGTTCAGGTAAGGTCCGTACCCATGAAGTGTTCCCATATTGTTGAGCACATATAACATCCTCCTCCTGCGCAGATCCCAGAAGCGCTTACCTTCAAATGCAAATTCAATTTCTTTTTCTTTCATAATGGCATTGAATGTAGCATTATAGTCAGCGCCAACAAGCGGAGATAATCCATAGTTGCCTGTTCCGGGCAAAATATTGGCACGACGGCGTATCTGTATGAGGTAATCCCTGGCATCGGCAACACGACCTATCTCATTGGCAGATTCAGCAAGGTTCAGTAAAACCTCCGCATACCGGATAATCGGCCAGTCGAAAGCCTGATGACCAAAAGTGGTAATACCCAGTGTGGTATCAATTCCCTTCCGGCAATAAAAACCTGTACGGTTTAAAGTGCCATATTCATCTGCACCTGCAATACCGGTCAGCAACCATTGTACTCTTGGAGAATAGTCTGCAAAATCGTAGCGCGCCCCATTGTAAACAATGGCCTGGTAAAACCTTGGGTCCCTGTTTTTCCAGAATACGGTAGAATCATAGCCGGAAGCGGGGTCTGTAATGTCAAGCCCGGTATTCATCGGGTATTCCTTCACAAACTCCCATGTGGGGTCACATGCACCGGCGGCGCCGGAAGATATCGAATTCGGGCGTTGTCCGGCCACAAAGCCATTTGTCCTTTCCGGATAGTGGAAGCGGACATACAGCACCATTTCTTTTGCAGCCTGGGCTTTATTGTACCACATATTTTCATTTGGCTTCGCCGTATTGTCTGTATACAGTCCATAACCATCTGCATCCAGTTCTTTTTTGGCGGCAGTCAGCGCATCAAAGGCATCTTTCCAGTAGCCTGCATTGGGCGTTTTACAGAAAAGCGGGCTTGCCTTCAATAGCAGCACTTCCCCTTTTACCGCCATAGCTGCGCCTTTGGTAATCCTTCCCACGTCGTTGGGGCCCCATGAAACCGGCAGGTTCAGAATGGCGCTGTCTAACTGCTTCGATATAAAATCGAAACACTCCAGCGTTGTATTTCTTTTTACCATCAGCGTATTCACATCAGCGAAAGGATTTTGTACGTCTGTGATAATAGGTACTCCGCCCAATATTTTTACCATCCTGTAATACAGGAATGCCCTGAAAAAGTATGCTTGTCCGGCTAAAGATTTGAAATCAGATTCCACTACAGTGGCTTTCACACTGGAAATATTGGCAAAGAATGTATTCAGCGAACGAACGCCTCCCCAATCCCATACCAGGTCAGGATAGCCGGATGAACTGGTATACTTCCCGGTTAAAAAGTTGTTGCTGGATGTGATCCCTCCACTGCCGCCGGAATAAGCTTCCGCTGAAATTTCTTCTGATCTGTTCCAGTTAGGCAGAAAGCCATAAAAGCCATTTACATACCCTTTGATAAAATCCGGGGAGCTCCATTGCTTTTCCGGGGTGATAGTTCCCCCGGGGCGTTCCACATCGAATATTTTTTTACAGGAGCTGGCAAGCGCCATACAGGATGCCAGCAAGAATAATTTATATGACAATAGTTTCATTAGTAACGGTTTTAGGTATTTACATGGTCACGTTCACGCCGAAAGTGAAGCTTTTGAGAATCGGATAAATTTGCCAGTTGGTCATCTCAGGATCTATATCTTTATTATGCTTCCATTGATACAGATTTTCACCGCTGAAATATGCTCTTGCCGCCCTGATCTGGCTGTTTTTAAACCACTTTGCCGGCAGGTTATAATTCACGACAAGCGATTTAAGACGCAGGAAAGCGCCGTTTACCAACCAGAAATCGGAAGGTTGATCTGCGTTGATAACGCCGAAGCTCTTGCTCATGGCAGCACTGGGCATAGTTGCCGTATTGGCGGTTTCCGGTGTCCAGGCATCTTTCCACATCAGCATGTTATTATTCCCCGGGTATGGGCGGCGATAGAAATACTCAGCGGGCAAAATCTGGTAATTGGCAAGCCCGGAAAAGACAACGGCAATATCAAAGCCCTTCCAGTTTACGCCAACATTAACACCATAGTTAACGCGGGGCGTTCCATTATAAGCCAGTGTAGTTTTATCATTATCATCAATCTTCCCGTCGGGTGTATCAACGCCAAGCGGTCCGCGGAGATCCTTATACATCAGCATTCCGGGCCTGGGCTTATTACCGAGAATGGTAAACCCGCTGCCATGTTCTTTTAGAATTCTGTCTACATCGTCTTGTGTACGGATGATACCTTCACAGATAAACCCGGTTATTTGTCCATTGATAGGATTGCCTAGTTTGTTCTGATAGTCCCTGACATTTGCAGCCTGGTCAACCTGGATATACTTATTTGAAGAAGCGGCCCAGTTCACGCCAAGCCGGTAGGCGAGCTGCCCGATATGGCTTTCGTGGTTGAGTGATATTTCAATTCCGTGCGCAGCGGCAATTCCATAGTTAACCGCGGGTAGCGAGGCACCAACTGTATTAGGAACAGAAGCATTCCGCGTACCGAGGATATTTGTTGTTTTTTTATACCATACGTCCACACTGCCCGATAATAGCCTGTTTTCCATACCTATATCAAGCCCCCCGTTATAACTATGATTTTTCTCCCAGGTGATATCCGGATTAACGGAGCCTCCCATACCCACAGCAGGCACGAGGCCGTTACCAATATACTGGCCGGAGTTGGCTTTAAAATTATATGCCTGCTGCCACTGCCAGGGCCCTGTATTATCAGTTCCTGTAACACCATAGGAAAGCCTTAGTTTCAGCAAATCCACACCATGCGCCCAACCGGAGAAGAATCCTTCCCTGGCAATATTCCATGCTGCAGAAACAGCAGGAAAATATCCCCATCTTTTGTTTGGAGGAAAAATATAGGAGCCATCTGCACGGAAAGTAATACCCAGCATGTACTTTGAACGGTAATTATAATCCATCCTTCCCAACCACGAGGCAAAAGCAGTAGGCTGATAAATATCTCCTCCAATTCCCCAGTCCTGCGGGTTCTGGGATCCGCCGTTCATTTGCTGATATGCGGGGTTAGGGAAATTATTAGCCGACACCTCTGAATGGTGGCCTTTATATGCCGCCTGTTCATAACCGCCGGTCATCGAAATATTGTGGTTGCCGAAAGTATGCACATAGTTCAGCATCAGGTCCAGCTGGTAATTGGAGGTTTGAGCGTAACTCTCAGAAAGCCCCGTAGTAGCGCCTATCCCGGCAGACTGGGCCTGGTCCAGTACCTTGTAGCCTCCCGCTATTGAAGAGTCCAGCTGGTCTGTAATGATATGGGAATGCGCGCCTGCCGTTTTAAAATAATAAATATAGGGAGCCTGACGCCACGATTTGGTATACGAATTTGTGTTGTTATAGGAAAATATTCCTTTCGCCGACAAGCCAGGAATACCTGGTATATCATACTTTAACTGGAAGGAAGGCGTGATACGGCTGTTGTTTGGTTTTGTATACCCACCATTACCCAGGGCGAGGTTAGCTGTATTTGTATTATCCATATTTCCTACCGGCATTCCGTTGATAAAGGAGGGCCTGCCCGGATTTACCATTAAGAGGCGGCTATACATATTGGCCAAATTCATATCCCCACCATCATAAGCCCAGTAAGGACGGGAGCCATTGTCCCATTCACCGTTCAATGTAAGATTGTAGGAAAGCCTGGCTGTTATCATACCATCCATTTTAGCCAGGAGGTTGTATTTATAAAAGTTGTTGGCAGTGGCCCCCTGTTGCCGGAAGTATCCTCCTGAGATGTAATACCGGGCCACCTTGGAACCTCCACTCACAGATAAATTATGGCTCGTATTCCAGGGATTGATCCAGGTATCTTTGAGCCAGTTGTAGGAATGGGTTTTGAAATATTCCAATTCATCAGGCGAATAGATCCTGGGATCAGTTGCAGGTACATTTTGCTGCTTCAATGCATCATTAACGAAACTGTAATTTTCATACGCATTCATGAGTCTCGGAACTGCCGTCCGCGTGTTAACAGTATACGAGCCGCTGTAGGAGATCACCGTTTTTTCTGCGGTTCCCTGTTTAGTCGTTACGAGGATAACACCGTTACCGCCCCTGATTCCATAGATAGCAGCTGAAGCGGCATCTTTGAGAACGCTGATATTATCAACATCTGCGGGATTCAGTGCCGCAAATGTAGCCGCATCGCGAACAAAGCCATCGATAACATACAGGGGATCTGTTGAACCCGCCCAGGTAGAAGCCTCGCGGATTTTTATGTTAGAACTGGCTCCGGGATAACTTCCCTGGGTAACAACCGTTAAACCTGGTATCAACCCCTGGAGCAGGTTAGCGGGAGACGATGTGGGCCGGTCCTGCAAGGCAGCTCCTTTAATAATACCTATTGCTCCTGTAAGGTTCTCCTTCCGTTGCGTGCCATATCCAACTACCACGGCTTCTCCCAGCTCTGATACAGAAGGCACCAGCTGAATTTTCAATTGCTGACCTTCTCCCGCTTTAAAACTGAAAGGTTTGTAACCGATCATAGTGGCAATGACTTCATCCCCCTCTTTCGCCTTTAAAACGAAATGGCCGTTATTATCGGTCAGGATGCCTCTACTCGTTCCTTTGATTGCCACAGCAACGCCGGGAACCGGTATTCCATGCTCATCATATATCGTTCCGCTGACTTCAATGATCTTCTCCCGCTCTCCTGTAATGTTTGTCTGGTCCGGGAGTCTGGCCTTTTCGATCATCACCACGTTGTTTTTAAGTCTGTACGACAAATTGAAACCTTTGAGGCATAAGTCCATCACCTGCGCCAATGTTGCTTCTTTTACATGGAGGTTAATGACCTGTGATTGGTTTAAAACCTTTCCATTCCATAGAAAGGAATAAGGAGTTTGTTGTTCAATGAGATGGAATGCTTTTTCCAGTGTAATACGCTTCGCAGAAATGGTAATGGACTGCGAAAAGCCAACGGCATGTAGTTGCAACAGGGCAAACAACATCAAAACAGCAGTCAGTTTCATGACAAGAAATAATTTAGGACACCGTAGCTCTTTTCTTTTAGCTTTTTGGCAAAGTAATGATAGATCCATACTTTTGTGAAGTTTGGTTTAATTGGTTCAGTTATCAATTTTGTGCAAAAGTTGTGCGCCGGATAAGCCAAAAACTTTCAGGGTCCTGATGGCTGTCAGGACCTTTTTTTTGGTCTCAGCAATGCAATAGAGATACTATAATTTCATACTAACATATTTTGGTTATCAATACTATCCTTATTAAAATGATGGCCCAATGGGGTTTACAACCGGCTGTTTATGGCAAGATTGTAATCGTTCTATTTTCGATTTTATAATGTATGCCGTTCTCTCCAAGGAACTCCAGAACTGTTGATAGCGGCACATCCCGTTGCAGAATACCCCTGATAGATATATCCGGCACTTTGCCCTGGTACACCACATCAACATCATACCAGCGGGCTACCTGTCGCATTAACACCTGGAAATCCCCAGCGCCTATTGCCAAACGCCCTCTTGTCCAGGCAATAACCTGGTCGGCATCAATTGACTGCATTGATAAACGGCCTGTTTTCCGGGCTATATTACCTTGCTCTCCGGGCTTCAGCAATAGTTCCTGCGCACCATTAACAACTTTTACCGCTCCGTCAACAAGCGTAGTGCTGATATTACTTTCATCGTTATACGCCATCACATTGAAGCTGGTGCCCAGTACAACAATTTCCGATTGATTAACCCGGGCTACAAAAGGCATATGCTCATTCCTGCTTACTTCAAAATATACTTCTCCGGTAACCGCCACATTGCGCCTGCTGCCAATAAAAGCAGTAGGAAACCTGATAGAACTTCCTGCATTTAACCATACTCTGGTGCCATCTGATAACACGAGCTGGAACTGTTTGCCCATAGGCGTCATCACCGTGTTGTATACCATTTCATTACTACCAGCGGTTGTTTTTTCATAGCTCAGTTCCCGGTTGTCTTTCCGCAATGACACCCCTCCCTGCACGCCCAGGTCGCCGTTCCTGGAACTGTCGAGCCCTATTTTGCTGCCGTCAGACAATATTAATATGGCGCCTGTTTTTCCCCGGGCGTCGGTAACCGCCATTGGTGCAGCGGTTGCCAACCGGGCATGTTGTGAATGATGGTGTACGGTAAACCAAAACGTTGCGGCACCTGCCAGCAACAGAAAAGACGCCGCCCACCCTATCCACTTCCCGTGGTATAAGCGCACTGTCTTTCCCCTCACGGCACCCTCATCTGAGTGACTGATCTTTGAGAAAATCATCTCCCAGGAATCCTGCTGGTCTTTTTCACCCGCTTTCACCGCATAGCGGGGGTTGATAAGGGTTTCTTCCAGCAGGGAGTCTAGCTGGCCGGCATCATAGTCCGCATTCATCAAGGCGTGCAATTGCAGCAATTCTTCCCTGGTGATCGTTTCATCCAGGTATTTTTTAAACAGTTGCTGTAACAGCATGTCATCGTTATTCGTCATACCACACTATAGACGTATGAGTTGTCAAAAAGAATACATCGATTCCAAAAAAAATTAGTGCTGATTCGGAAACAATTCCCGGGATGGCTTGTCAAAATGTTTCCTGATTAATATAAGCGCCCGGGTAAGGTAAGTTTTAGTAGATATGGGGCTTATATTCAGCTTTACGCTGATTTCCTGGTGGCTGAGCCCATCGAGGCGCTTTAACACAAATACTTCTCTCAATTGCGGAGGAAGGCTACTAATAGCTTCTGCAAGTGCGTTACCCACCTCTTTTTTTTCCAGTTGTTCGTGTGGCGTATTTTCCTTCAATGAAAAATAATCCACCAGGAATTCCTTATTTGACTCCTGGAAAATCTTCTTCCTGAGCTGATCATGAAAAAGGTTTTTTGTGATTACAAACAGGTACTTGCTTAAGTTCCTTATTTCAGGCAAAGCGGAACGATTATCCCATAATTTGAGAAATATTTCCTGTGCCAGATCTTTCGCAGATTCGGGAGATTTAGTGAGGTAAAGCCCAGCGCCATATACTTGCTCCCAGTATTCCTGAAATAATTGCTTATACGCCACGGTACATCCCTCAGCAACAAGCTGTAATAATTCCTGTTCACTATTTAAACCAAGTTCTCTCAAATCAAAAACATATTATACTACTGCCTTGCATTGGAAATAAAAAGAATTTTATCACCCTTTGTTATTATGTTTACAAGTGTCCAACTATTACTCAAAACAATAATTGTATTCCTCTGTTATTGTATAAATCAAAAGTAACCAGTAATCAAAACCCTGATATAAAGTTCACATTCTATAATATTATCCTGTCGCAATTACTGTTCGATAATAGTTTTGCTCCAGGTATACACAGAAAATAAACTCAACAAACAGTCACTAATTGCTATTAAACGCTTGCTGTATTACCGGGATATGCAAATATAAAAACAAGTGCTTGCTACATTACCAGGATATTAAAAATTGATCATTTCTTAACTTTCCGGATGAACCGAAATACCTGCCAGCAGCGGATAAAAAATGTCTAAGTTCGATAATCGTTATAAGTTCTACGCTGTCAATCTCCTTCGTCCGGTCCGCAAATAAAAGTCACCTCCCAAAAAGGTGTGGCTTTTTTCATTATACCGGATAATAAGGACCTGTCATGGTCTCTACTCAATAGAACGGCACACCCGAAGCGTTGCCCTTTCTACAACGATTCTAGCGTTGAATAAAGCTTGCAAGGTGGCGGTGACTAAGAGGTGGGATAGTTGTCAACACTTTGTTTTTTTCGTATATTAGACAACCAGCGCTAATATTATCAGGCTCCTACTTTCAATAATATGACCTTACAGCAAAAGACAAAAACTCTTGTTACGTTATATGTAATGGCAATTATTACGCTGTCTTTGATGCTGCTTACGATGATGTTCCTGAAATTCCCGATAAATAGCGCCGTTGCAGGAAAATCTATTATAACACTGAATGGTCCATGGAAATTTAAAACGGGAGACCATCAACAGTGGGCACAATCTGATTTTAATGATTCGGATTGGGAAAGCATCGATCTTACTGCACCTGCGGGAGCGCATGACGGAGATGTTGGTCTCTCCGGCTATGTACCGGGATGGACTGCCAGGGGGTATCCCACCTATTCAGGTTATGCCTGGTACCGCATGAAAGTGTCATTGGATAACGCCGAAAGAAACAACATCGCGTTAGCTGGGCCACCCGCTATTGATGATGCCTATCAATTATTTTTTAATGGAGCATTATCAGGCAATGCAGGAGATTTCTCCGGTAAATTTCCCATAACCTACAGTATACAACCCCGCATGTTCCTGTTGCCGGAAAGTGTAAAAGCACACAGCAATATTACCATCGCCTTCCGGGTATGGATGAGTGCTGCTACCCTGGGGCAGGCGCCCGATGTGGGGGGCATTCACATTGCACCGGAGCTTGGAGAAAAAAGTAGCATCGAATCAAAATACAGGTTCCAATGGGAACAAACCATTAAAGGCTATATTGTAGAGATAGTGGAGCCTGTAATATTTATGCTGCTGGGCATATCCCTGTTTTTGCTGTTTGGGAACCAACAACCACCCCGATCCTGCAAATGGTTTATTTTGGCGTTAGTCCTGCTGGCACTAGTACGTGCCAATCAAGCTATCTACTTCTGGCTACAAATAGAAAGCACGCATCAATACGATATCCTGACAACTGTTCTTCTGCGACCGTTGATACTGGGAAGTTGGCTGATGGCCTGGTGGGAATGGTATGAACTACGTCAACCAAAATGGATACCTCCCATGATGGCTATCCTTACTTTGATCTATATGGGAACGCAACTGCTGGGGCTTCCATGGATATCAGGGTCCATTGATGATACCCTTTTTCAAAAAATGGCGGACTATACACGCCTATTATTTGTTCCTTTAATGCTATTTATTATCTACCGGGGAATTCTTTGTCAGCAGCGGAGAGAATGGTTAGTCTTATTGGCGGTACTATTGGTGTCAATAGGTCTCTTCTCACAGGAATTCGCTAAGCTGCATATTATTCCGGGCATTTGGTTCCCCTATGGAGTGGGGGTGTCAACAACGCAATACGCTTATGCCGCTTTCGTATTAGTGATGTACATAATATTAATTCAAAGAAGCCGAAAAGTATTTGTAACTGTTTATCGGGAGACAGGCAACCAGGCATTGAGTACAGATCATAATGCCTGATGCTATATGCCGGGCATCGATTTGCAGCTGTTACTATTCTGACAGAAAATCTCAGCGCTTCTCCAAAACACTTCGATATAATATTGAAAATCAATTCCATTCGAAAAACTAAATATACTCCTGATATAAATCATACTACTTATTGACCCATGTCATTCAATAGCCATAATAGGTGATCTACATTAGTATTGTTAAAATTTGTCTGGTATACCTCTCTTAAACCGGAGTATATGAAGAAGATAATTGTAGTATTGGATGGCCTGCGCTTCCGTCAGAATGCCGTAGATTATGCCATCGCCGTCACCAAAAGTGAAAAATCGCACCTGGTGGGTGTCTTTCTGGAAGATTTCACTTATCGCAGTTATGGCTTTTATGAACTGGTAGACGAAGCGGGTAAAGTGACCGACCAAAGGATTACGGCGTTATCTGAGCACGATAAAAACCTGCGTGATAATGCTGTGGCACGTTTCGAAGAGATTTGCCAACGCGCTGGGCTGAATTACTCCATACATCGCAATAAAAATATTGCTATTGAAGAGTTGCTGCATGAAAGCATTTACGCCGACTTACTGGTCATTGACGCCCATGAATCCTTTACCCGTTCCCAGGAAGAAGCTCCCTCCCGATTTATCCGACACCTGCTCGCAGATGCCGCCTGCCCGGTACTCATGGTGCCCGATCCCTATCAGCCTATAGGCAAAATCGCTTTACTGTTCGACAGCTCACCCGCATCGGTACAAGCGGTGAGAATGTTCGACTACTTATTGCCAGGTATGAAACAGCTGCCTATAGAAGTTATTACCGTTAAAAGCGCAGCGGAGGACTTCCATCTGCCAGACGGCAAATTGATGAAAGAATTTATGAAGCGGCATTTTCCAGATGCGCACTACAACGTATTGAAAGGAATACCGGAAGATGAGATCGTTCAGCTAGTCAACGAAATGAACAGCAATACGCTCATAGTACTCGGCGCATATGCCAGAAGCGGTATCTCCCGTTGGCTTCGTCCCAGCATGGCCGACATCTTGGTGGAAGGAACAAGTGTACCATTATTTATTGCACATAGTAAATAACATATATAATGTTATCCACTATCCAACTGCCACATACCGCATCCCTACCCCCTGAAGAAATTGAGCAGCTACTAAACACCAGCATCATCCGGGGTATTACGGAACAGGAAGCGCTCGGGCGCCTGCGGCAGTTTGGGCCTAATGTAACTGGCAGTAAAAAGCGCGCAACCGAACTAGCTGAGTTGTTATCCCATTTCAAAAATCCGCTGGTACTGATCCTGCTGGCAGCAGCCGGCATCTCGGCGGGGATGGGAGAAACTGTGAATGCTGTTATCATCTTCGTCATCATCCTGCTCAGTATATCGCTGGATTACATGCAGGAAAGGGGTGCCAGGAATGCCGCAGCTACGCTGGGAAAAACGCTCGGCAGTAAAATTACTGTCACCCGCGGCGGGGAGAGTTACGATATAGCCACCTCCCAGCTTTGTCCGGGCGACCTTATTTCTTTACGTGCAGGCAACATCATACCGGCAGATGTACGGCTGATAGCAGCCCACGACCTGTTTGTGAACCAGTCTTCACTTACCGGCGAGTCATTCCCGGTAGAAAAAAATGCTGCCACCATCCCGGTTACAGCCAACAATGATACCTTCCTTGAAAATATGTGCTACATGGGCTCCGGAGTTATCTCCGGTACCGGGAAAGCGATTGTGTTGTACACTGGCCGGAAAACAATGATAGGTACCATTGCCGATGAACTCAATAGCGGCCAGGAAGAGACAGATTTTGGCAGGGGCATGCGGCAGTTCGGTTTGCTGATCACCAGGGTAACATTGATACTGGTGGTGTTCATATTCGTGGTAAATGCTATCAGTCACCATTCCATCTTCCAGTCTTTTCTGTTCGCAGTAGCCATTGCAGTGGGTCTTACCCCGGAGCTGTTGCCCATGGTAATGAGTGTGGCTATGTCCAGGGGAGCCATGAGAATGGCGCGCGAAGGTGCTATCGTAAAAAGAATTGCAGCCATTCCTAACTTCGGTAGTATGGATGTACTATGCACAGATAAAACCGGTACCCTTACCACCAACCAGATCAGCCTCGTAAAATGTGTAAACGCCACAGGAGAAGTATCTGCAGACGTATTCAAACTGGCCTATCTGAATAGCTCCCTGCAAACAGGTACCATTAACCCGCTCGACCAGGCGGTAATGGCCGCAGGAACACCTGATATTGCCTCGTTTGAGAAAACTGATGAGATACCCTTCGACTTCAACCGGAAACGTATGAGCGTAGTGGTAAAACACAGCGATACCTTTACCATGATCTGTAAAGGAGCGCCGGAAGAAATATTAAAAGTCTGTAATGTAGATACCGATACCACCAAACAAATACAGCTCCTTTATGAGCAGTTAAGCCAGGACGGCTTGCGGGTACTGGCTATCGCTTCGAAATCATTGCAAAGCGGCAAAAATCTCCTCGAAAGCGACGAATGCGACCTGTCCTTTGCCGGACTGGCGGTTTTCTTCGACCCACCGCGTGACGATGCCGCTACTATGATCGCCGAGCTGGAGAAGATAGGCGTGGACGTAAAAATTATTACCGGCGACCATTACCTGGTTACAGAAAAAATATGCCGGGAAATAGGCCTGCCTGTAAAAGGCATCCTGCAGGGTTTTGAGATGGACCAAATGACTGATGTGGTATTACAGGAAAAAGTACGCAATATCAGCATCTTCACACGTTTTTCACCAGACCAGAAAAATCGCGTCATTCATGCTTTAAAAACACACCATAGAGCAGTAGGCTACCTGGGCGATGGCATCAACGATGCTCCTTCACTAAAAGCCGCTGATATAGGCATTTCTGTTGCCGGCGCCTCGGATGTGGCAAAAGATGCTGCAGATATTATCCTTACCGACAAACAGCTCTCCATCCTTTACGATGGCATTATTGCAGGCAGGGAAACATTTGCCAATACCATGAAATATATCCTGATGGGGCTCAGCTCCAACTTTGGCAATATGTTCTCTGTGGCTGTAGCCGCGGTATTTTTACCTTTCCTGCCTATGCTGCCGGTACAAATCCTGCTCAATAACTTCCTTTACGATACCGCGCAGATCACTATTCCTGCCGACAACAACGACGCCGATATGCTCTATCATCCGCAGCAGTGGAATATGGCTGTTATACGCAATTTCATGCTCATATTCGGCTTGCTGAGTTCTGTATTCGACCTCATCATCTTCTTCCTGTTGTATCACGCCTTTCCTGTAAGTCAAGCCCAGTTCAGAACAGGATGGTTCATGGAATCGCTGGCCACGCAAATATTGGTAGTATTCATCATACGCACCAGGAAATTACCTTTTGTACAGAGCAAACCTGCCATGCCCCTGGTTATCAGTACGCTGCTATGCCTTACTGTTGGCTGGATCCTTCCCTACCTGCCATTCGCAGCATTAATGGGCTTCAAACCGCTTCCATCACATATCATGTTGTATATCTGCGCCATAGTAATCGTATACCTTATATGCGCAGAAATTACCAAACGGCTATTATATAGCTATCATTCAAAAAAACAGGCCGCAGCGGTATAAATATCTGAAGATTAAAGGTGGTGATCAATAATTCCTGCCATGACTGACATCACGCACCAGCATGACTGCTGTCATAGGATGAACAGTTTTTTTTCAGGAATCTTGTTATAAAGTTCAGTATATGAATACTTTCATTAAACAGTTCTCTGCAATTGGCATGAGCGATGTGCCGGAAGTAGGCGGAAAAAATGCATCTCTCGGCGAGATGATATCGGGGTTAAAGGGTAAAGGTATCCGCGTGCCAGATGGATTTGCCACCACCGCTGCGGCATTCCGGTATTTCCTTGATGTCAACCAGCTTACCGGTCAGCTGGAAATACTATTGCAAACACTGAACCGTCAAGACTATTCCAATCTTGCTGCCATTGGCGCCGCCATCCGTAACCTGATACTTCAGGCAACATTTCCGGATGACCTGAAACAAGCAATCCTCAGCGCCTACCAAACCCTTTCAGGTAGTACGCCTGCCGCTGTAGCCGTGAGAAGTAGCGCTACTGCAGAAGATATGCCGCAGGCCAGCTTTGCAGGGCAGCATGAATCTTTTTTGAACATACAAGGCCCAACAGCGTTAATCGACGCAGTACATCGTTGCTATGCATCTTTATATACAGACAGGGCTATCAAATACCGGGAAGACAATCATTTTGACCACAATAAAGTGGCGCTCTGCGCAGGGGTACAACAAATGGTACGTTCTGATCTGGCCTGTTCCGGCGTAGGATTTACCCTGGAACCAGAATCAGGTTTCCGTGATGTAGTACTACTCACCGGCATATGGGGCCTTGGAGAAAATATCGTACAGGGAACTGTTGTACCGGACGAATTCTATGTATTCAAACCCACTCTCCAGCAGGGTAAACAGGCAATTATCCAACGGAAAAAAGGCAGTAAAGCGCAAATGCTGGTTTATGGCGCCACTACAGCAACGTTAAACATCCCAACACCCGACTATAAACAAGCCCAATATGTATTGTCTGATGAAGAAATTACCAGGCTTGCCAGGTGGGCGGTAGATATCGAACAACACTATCAATGCCCGATGGATATTGAATGGGCTAAAGATGGTATCAACGGCGAGCTGTACCTGATACAGGCAAGGCCTGAAACCATTCACTCCCGGGAAAAGCCGCAACATGTTACCACCTACCAGCTCAAAGACAAGGGGCTTCGCATTGTATCGGGTGAAGCCATTGGCAGCCAGGCCATCAGCGGTACCGCACGTGTGCTGGCTTCGCCCACTGATGCCGGCCGCCTGAATGCCGGCGAAATCATTGTTACTACCAATACTAGCCCCGATTGGGATCCATTACTCAAAAAGGCCGCCGCCATTGTTACCGATAGCGGCGGAAGAACCAGTCATGCTGCCATCGTTGCAAGAGAAATGGGCGTACCGGCCATTACAGGCACCCAACACGCCACCACCACTATCCACGACGGACAGCTCATTACCGTTTCCTGCTGTGAAGGCAGGACCGGGTTTGTATACGATGGCGCTATTCCAATTGAAAAAACAACCTCCGACTACAGCCAGGTAAAAATGCCTCAAGGCACAGCTGCCATGCTGATCATCAGCGATCCGGAAAAAGCATTTCAACTGTCTCTTCTTCCTAATGACGGTGTGGGATTACTTCGCATGGAATTTATTATTACCCGGTATATCAACATTCATCCCATGGCCCTGGTGAAATACAATGTTTTAAAAGACCAGGAAGCAAAAGAAAAGATCGCAGCACTCACAGCAGACTATGGCAATAAGGAACAATTCTTTATCGACCGCCTCTCTGAAGGTATTGCCACCATTGCCGCTGCCTTCTACCCCAAAGATGTCATCGTACGGATGAGCGACTTCAAAACCAATGAATACCGGCAATTGCTCGGTGGTAAAGAGTTTGAGCCCTCAGAAGAAAACCCGATGCTCGGCTTCCGGGGCGCCTCCCGCTATTATCACCCGTTGTACCGGGAAGGTTTTGCGCTGGAATGCGCCGCCATCAGGCGGGTAAGGAATGAAATGGGACTCACCAACGTAAAAGTGATGATACCTTTCTGCCGCACCGTAAATGAAGGACGCAAAGTATTGCAGGTAATGGCATCCTGCGGTTTGAAACAGGGAGAAGACGCACTTGAGGTGTATGTAATGGCTGAAATACCTTCCAATGTACTGGAAGCTGAAAAATTCGCCGATATATTTGACGGTTTTTCTATCGGGTCAAATGACCTCACCCAACTTACCCTGGGCATTGACCGCGACTCAGGATTGATCGCCAACATTTTTGATGAGGAAGATCCTGCTGCTATGCAGATGATCAGCATGATGCTGCATAATGCTAAAAAAGCAGGCGCCAGGATAGGACTATGCGGACAGGCCCCCAGCGATATCCCCGCATTTGCAAGCTTCCTGGTAGCACATGGCATAGACAGCATTTCATTTAATCCAGACGCTTTGCTGAAAGGCATTGAAAATATCCGGAATGCGGAAGAAAAGCAATCAGCAGGTGAGCTTCCCCTGCCAGTACTGTTATAGTAAGCAATGCCTGCTATAAAAATTTAGCAGGCATTCTTTTCCCTCCATTACTATTCATTAAGCAAAAACATGGCAGATTTCAGACAAGGATTAATCTTAATCCGGCCGCTGGTATAGTACTGATCATAATCAGCCAATATCTTGCTGCAAGTCATTCTTTCCTTTCCTTCAGCAAGCTAATTTTATATCAAAAATCAATATGAAAAAGGTCTTGATTGCCTTCGACGGCACCAATTTTTCAAAAGGAGCGCTTGAATTTGCGGGCAAACTGAATGAACTTGCTCCAATTTTATTAGTAGGTGTGTTTCTGCCACAAACTGATTTTTCTATGGCCTGGAGTTATGCTGTACCAGATGGCGCCCCTTTCGCCCCCCTGGTAGAGGCAGCTACCACAAAAGAAATAGAAGAAAACATCAAACAATTTGAAGAAACTTGTATAAAGAAGCATATTGAATACAGGGTACATAAAAACCTATACGATGGTACATTGTGGGAATTGAAGAAAGAAACACGCTTTGCCGACCTGTTGATACTGGGAAGTGAAAAATTCTACCAGCAAAGAGGTACTGAAGATTACCTGGAAATTGCATTGCACGACACTGCATGTCCGGTCATTATTACACCGGAATCCTGCGTATTCCCTGAAACCATCTTGCTGGCTTATGATGGGAGCGATGATGCTACTTATGCAATTAAAACATTTGCAGCATTATTTCCCGAGCTGTGCAACAGGAAAGCAGTACTGTTATACGCAACCAGTAAAAATCATACAGAGATTCCTGATCAGGAATATATTAAAGAATTAGCTGCCAGGCATTATTCTCAGCTTGATATCCAAGTATTGCCTGCAACACTCAAAAAGTACTTCGACACCTGGGCGGAAGAACAGGGACACCCCCTCCTGGTATGTGGCGCTTTCGGTAGATCGGGATTATCACAGCTCTTCAGGAAGAGTTTTTCTTCGGAAGTGATCAGTGAGCACCATATCCCGGTATTCATTGCACACCGTTAAATGATTCGTGATATGGGAATTTACAAATGGTGTTTTTTCCTATTAATACTAGGTGGCTGCACCGCCACCCATATTACAAGCGAGTGGCAATCGCCGGATATTCATCCTTATCGCTACCGGCACATACTGGTATTCGCATCCTTACCTGCCTCTATGCAACAATGGCGACCATCACTTGAAACACACCTCGCCAATGATATTGCGGCAATGGGCTATACCACTATGCTATCATCTAATACGCTTTACAGTGAGGCACTTAAAGGAAAGGATGAAAAAACAGCCATAGCATTGCTGCAACAAGAAAAAGTAGATGCCATACTGACCATTACACTGTATAGCACCGCTAAAGAACGCTACCATATTCCATGGATTCTTGACTATTACTTCCTGGACGTAACTTCCGACTACTCTTTAGAATACTATAACCAGGCACTTCTATTAAGCACGCTTTCAGATTACGACCCTGATCATACCATCTTTTACTGGGAGAGCAACCTGTACGATATGACCAATGGTCAACGGGTTTACACACTCCAAACATCAGCATTGGATATCAATTCCGTAAAGCGGTTCAGTCATCATTACGGAAGACAGGTCGTAAAACGTATGAAAAGGGCAGGTATATTAAAACAACAATATCCAAGTGATTTAGAATAAATTACAATGAAAACGAAGCTCATTCTTTTATTGGTGGCCTGTATTCCCATTTGCATAAAGACGGTATGCCAGGATAACAACTTACAAAGGGAAATCCCCATACTTTGTTACCACAACATTTTTTCCGGCAGTGACGGCAAACCCGGCCCGCTGCGGATCAGCGCCAGCCAGCTGGAACAGCAGCTGCATGCCCTGGCATCGAACGGCTATCATAGTATTTCCCCCGACGACCTCCTGCAATGGATGCAAGGCCGCACACAACTACCAGCCAACCCGGTTATGATCACCTTTGACGATTCCCATTTGGAACATTTTACACTGGCGGCACCACTATTGAAGCAGCTGGGGTTCAGGGGCGCTTTCTTTGTTATGACCGTTACCATTGGCAAACCACATTATCTATCAGCAGCACAGATAAAAACACTATCAGATAATGGTCACGTAATTGGCTGCCATACCTGGGATCACCAACCACTTGGTACCGGCACTATCGACTGGCAGCAACAGCTTACAAAACCCAAGGCAATCCTGGAAAAAATTACAGGAAAACCTGTAAACTGTTTTGCCTATCCCTATGGGGAATGGAATATAGCTGCCATACAGCAAATTAAAGCCCATGGTTTCACAACAGCATTCCAGTTAAGTAATGCACAAAACAGCCAGGAACCCCGCTTTACTATCAGGAGAATGATTGTAGCAGGCAACTGGTCCGGCACACAATTGCTGCAGAAAATGAAAGCAACCTTTCCTTCCACCGGTAAAACAGCCCGGTGATTTCGGGCGACTGACAGTAATCACGCGATATACTGACCATCATCATTTTCAAAGTACCTATTTCGCCATAGCTTGCAGGTAAACCGAGAAAAGATGAAAAGTGCTGTAACCCTTTTCCGCATCCGTAAAATCGACATCTCTATTCACTGGTCGTTTCCGCTGCTAATGGCACTGATACTAATTGTCATGGCACTTCAGCGTGAAACTCTCTCCAGTACTTTGTGGGCATTACTGGGAATAATAGCTGTATTCAGCTGCGTAATATTGCATGAACTAGGGCATGCATTTACGGCAGCGAAATATGGCATCCATACCAAAAGTATCATGTTGCTGCCTATTGGAGGAATGGCCAATATGGAGCGTATTCCTGAGCAGCCAATCCAGGAGATTAAGATCAGTATCGCTGGTCCTCTCGTAAATATAGTCATCGCAGCAATGCTGCTACCCTTTATCCCCCACTATGTCCCATTCTGGAAATATTGGACCACTTTTACAAATCTGAACGGCGCCAATTTCCTGCTTTATCTCCATACTGTAAATATTTTACTGGCTGTTTTCAACCTGATACCCGCGTTTCCGATGGATGGCGGCCGTATTTTCCGGGGAGTACTGGCACTGGGTACCAGTTACCCACGGGCTACGGCGATCGCTGCCTTTACGGGGCGCATCATAGCGGTATTGTTTATTATTACCGGCCTTGCTTCCTTCAACCTGTTATTGCCTATCATCGGTTTTTTCATTATGGTAAGCGGCAAGGCAGAAGAAACAACCACCTACCTTCGTTACCATGCTGCGGGCCTGCTCATCCGGGATATCGCCATTACCCATTTCGTAACACTCCCTGGCGGACTGCCTTTGCAAACAGTTGCCAATGTGTTGCTTCGTAATGCCAATCCTTGTTTCGTAGTAACTGATGATAATATGCCTCCGTCCGTCGTTATGCGTAACGACGTGCTCCAGGCAATCGCAAAAGGCCATAGAAGTGAGCCATTAAGAAGTATTGTTGGTAACAATAAGACTATATTACAGTCGGATACTGCTGTCCTGGACGTAATGGACCAATTATTGGTCAATCCTTCACAAATATTCCCGGTATTAAAAGGCGGTCATCTCTCGGGTGTAGTAAGTCTTAATAACCTTACAGAGTACTCCCTGGTACATGAGCAGCAAACAGATACCACTATCAGTCACGAAGGCGGTTGGCAAACAACATCATAATAATTTATCTAATAAATAGTGATGGATCAGTACATACCCGAAGGCACTATGCGTGCAATGGTAATAGAAAAAATTGGTGCGCCACTCACCATGCAAACCTTACCCATCCCTGTTCCGCAGCCGGGACAGGTACTCATAAAAGTGCGTGCCTGTGGAGTATGTCGTACAGATCTGCATATTATTGATGGAGAGCTCTCTGATCCTATCCTGCCATTAATTCCCGGCCATGAGGTAATCGGTGAAGTAGTAGCAACAGGATCACCGTCAGGATCACTAAAAAATGGGGAAATCGTTGGTGTGCCCTGGCTGGCCCACACCTGTGGCCACTGCCGGTATTGCCGGCAACAGCAGGAAAACCTGTGCGAACAGGCACTTTTTACGGGTTACACCGTTAACGGTGGCTATGCAGAATTCATGGTGGCATGGGAATCTTACTGCGTAAAGATGCCAGCATTATACCAGGACGCACCTGCTGCCCCGCTTCTGTGTGCCGGATTGATCGGCTATCGCTCTTGGCGGATGATCCCCCCAACCGCACATAACATCGGCATTTATGGCTTTGGCGCTGCAGCGCACATATTAGTGCAAATCGCTACCTACCTAAATAAGAACATTTATGCATTCACAAAGCCAGGAGATGTTGCAGGCCAGGTATTTGCCAAAAAAGCTGGCGCTATATGGGCTGGAAACTCAAATGAGGCGTCACCGGTAATACTAGACGGCGCTATCATTTTTGCACCTGACGGAAGCCTTATACCGGAATCATTGTCACGCCTGGATAAAGGAGGCATCGTCGTATGTGGCGGCATACATATGAGCGACATTCCTTCATTTCCTTACCAGCTGCTCTGGGAGGAACGAACCATTAAGTCGGTAGCCAATCTTACCCGCGATGATGCTACCGCCTTTTTTCAACTTGCACCGGAAATACCCCTCACTACTACCGTCCAGCTCTTTCCGCTACACCAGGCAAACGAAGCGCTGAACCAGCTGCGTAGTGGTAAAATTAAAGGGGCTGCGGTACTTGTTACAGATAATTGATAACCCCGCCACTACACACAGGGCGAAAGCTTAATCATAACAAATCATCATGAAAATACTCATCTATAGCCTCCGGGATTTCGAACAGCCCTATTTCGATGATACCTGCGCAAAACATTATTCCCTTCTAACGACCTCCAAACGCCTTACGGAAACAACCGTTGCCTTATCTGAAGGTTGCGATGGAATCTGCATTTTCACTTCTGATGACGCCCGGGCGCCTGTCCTGCAAAAGCTCTCATTACAGGGTATCCGTTACATCGCCATCCGCGCCGCCGGCTATGACAATGTCGATTTACAAGCGGCCGCTCAATTAGGCATACGTGTAGCTAATGTACCTGCTTATTCGCCCTATGCCATTGCCGAACATGCTGTAAGCATGATGCTGGCATTGAACCGGAAAATCAGGCTCTCCAACAGCCAGGTTCATCAGTATGATTTTACCATCCGGAACCTGGTCGGATTTGATATGCATCAAAAAACTGTTGGCATCATTGGTACTGGTAAAACAGGCGCCGTTGTTGCTACCATACTACATGGTTTTGGTTGTCAATTGCTGGGATATGATATTGAGCGAAATAACAGCCTGGCATCAAACCTCGGACTGCGATATACAGATCTGGAAACATTGTACAGCTACTCCGATATTATTACCCTGCACACAGGTCTAAATAGCGGTACCAAATACATGATCGACAAAAAAGCGATCATGTCCATGAAAAAAGGCGTGATGCTGATTAATACGTCCCGGGGCGCTATAATTAATACAAAAGATGTTATCGATGCCCTGGAAACCGGGCATATAGGCTACCTGGGCATCGACGTCTATGAAAATGAGAAAGGAATATTCTTTGAAGATCTCCGCAACAAAAAACCGGCAGACAAAATACTGGACAAATTATTAAATATGCCCAATGTATTGGTAACGCCACACCAGGGGTTTGCAACACACGAAGCGCTGCAAAATATCGCCACAACTACCTGTAACAATTTTCATGATTGGGAAATGAACGAAACCTGTCCAAATGAGCTTAACAATATTGCCCTCATATGACATTTTCATCTGTTACATTATCAAAACTCCTTTACCATACTTTCCATCTCACCACATCTGTATCCATGAACCATTCGCCATTACCAGAAGTTGTCCGGTATCTTCCGGTACCATACGCGGTGAGCAACGTTCCGTCAGGCAACTGCACGGTGGAGGTAGACTGACAGGAGCGATAAAAGTAGTTGGGATTTGTTAATGGCAAATTACCTTTCCACCTGGAAATTACATACCGCTTGTTGATATTCCAGGTTGCACCGTTGTCGGTACTAAGTATGGCTTCAATACCGTAGTAGGGGTAACCATCAGTTGAATTACTGAAATTATCATCTATGCCATTTCTTGCACCACCTACGCGTACCGCATAAGTCATCAGTAGCGTATGCTGATCGTTCAACACCAGCATACTGGCATGGTGCCGGCCATAGGAAAACAACACTTGTGGTGTGGACCAGGTAGCACCCTTGTCTTTTGAAATGGAAACAGCCAGCCCACCGTAGTTGTCATAGTTCGGCTTATGATCATTATAGTTAAATTGCGCGGGGTCTGTATCCTTCCTTAAAGCAGCTACCCAATCGCCGTTAGGAGCCACCACCAGGCTGACTTCATTGAAGCCTTTCCAGTTAAGAACCTCCCTGGCCGTGCTCCAGGTAGTTCCCTGGTTGGAGGAAGACCGGATAAAAGACTGTGAAAAATAATTAACGTTTCCAAACACACCGTTTGGCTTGAATCCCGTTTCAGTTATTTGCTGAATGCCGTTATCATTGCTAACCAACAGTGGATTCCAGGGAAATATGTTTGTGGTATCTGGATTACTGAGAGAAACCCAGGAGGCACCATAATTTGTACTCCTATAGAACGCGTTCTTAAAATTATCCTCAAATGAGTATAACACCCCATTACCCGCATACGTCAACCCAATCGGCTTACCTATCGGGAACTGCGTTCTGCCGCTCCAGTTCATACCCTGATCTGTGCTGGACACAAGCACTCTTTGACTGCTATTATTACCATTTACTACAGCAGGAAAAGAGAGCAACTGCATCAATAATTTATTTTGCTCCGGCATATATACCAGATACGGCTGCTGGATATCGTCATTGTTCCATGCCTGGCCACCAAGATGCTGCAACTCCGCCGATCTAACAGTTGTACTATCCGCTTTCCACACGGAGTGATTATATGACCACAACGTTGCCTGTCCGGTGGTATCTCTTACCGCCAGCAGATCATATCGTTTATCGCCAGAGAAATCAATACCATTGAACTCTCCCAGGCAAAACGTATGACCGGAATAATCGCCCTGTCCCTCCATCATGGTGGCAACAGCCCCGAAACTACTGCCAGTGTTGTTCCACATCACAACCCGGCCGTATTGCGGCGTAACGGCTACAAGATCACTTCTTCCATCACCCGTCATATCAGCCGCCATAAAATTATAACCAGTATAATTACCCTGGTTCTCCATCCAGGAAGTGGCAGTACCCAAAGCACTGCCGGTACTGCTCCACACAACAGCCCGACCAGGCTGTGGTATTACCGCTACCAGGTCCGACTTGCCATCTCCGGTCATATCGGCTGCCAAAAATGTATAGCCGGTAAAATTCGCCTGATTATCCATCCATACAGCGGCAGCTCCCATCCCATTACCAGTGCTGGGCCATATAATAGTACGCCCTGTGGCTGGCGTAACAGCCAACAAATCGGCTTTCCCGTCACCCGTCATATCCGCCGTCAAAAATGTGTAGCTGCTAAGGTTACCCTGGTTCTCCATTAAAGGCGTCATTGTGGGGAAACCGCTGCCAGTACTTCTCCAGATCACTGCTCTTCCAAATTGTGGCGTAATAGCAATCAAATCAGCCTTTCCGTCGCCCGACATATCAGACACCATAAAATTATAACCGCTGTAGTTGCCCTGGTTCTCCATCCAGGCTATCGGAGGCCCGAAAATATATCCTTTATTTTCCCACACCACGGCGCGACCAAATTGTGGCGTAACGGCGATCAGGTCTGCTCTCCCATCACCCGTAACATCGCCTGTGAGAAAATTGTACCCGGTAAAGTTTCCCTGCCTCTCCTGCATAATCTTGCTTTCGAACAACAGGTTATTAATGGGCGTACCCTGTAGTTGTACGGCATCCATCGTTTTTCCATTTGCATCAAGCCGGCCTAAATTCTTCTGGGTTTTCTTACACGAAACAATAATTAATACCATCAATAACTGCATGGTAACATAGGTTTTTCCAAATAATAATTTCATGAAATCAGGGTTTAAAAAACTGCGATTAACAAAGTGGGTTTTCTCCCCCAAAATACAATTATCCGCGGTAATATTTTACGCTTGTCTATTTTACGAAAATATATATGCCGGCATACTTTGTATATCAACTCTTCCGGTACTAACAATAAAACACCATCACTCCGTTGCCACCTTCCTCACCCGGAAAATAAGCCCTTCCACCACATCACCTTCCATCCGAAACCTGATAGTAAACGGCAACTTAACCACCTCCGCTGCCATACCCTGCTTCTGCAGTTGAACAGTATCAATCCTGGCGGTATAAGCTCCCGGCGGCAGGCCCATATAATCGAAATAACCATCTGATTCCGTTTGCGCGCGCGCTACCAATGTAGTATCATTTTTATAGAAACTAACCGTCAGCCGGCCCATTCCATTCTGGCTATCCTGGCCATCCAACAACAATTTACCGGAAACTTCTCCCATGATGCTGACAGGCACTTCTATCAGCTTCATCTGGTTAGGATCGATGGCTACACTGATAGCAGGCTTTTTAATGCGCCATGCCACATTTTCGAAACTATTTTTTGCCAGCTCTATAAAATAATATTCATACGGCTCCAGGTTTACAATCCGGATGGTGGTATCATGGAAGTTTTGCAGTATTCGCCCTGCGTTACAGTTTACTTTCAGTCCATACGCTTTGGGCTCTCCCGGGTCGCGACGATCATTGCCATTGAGGTCCAGGAAAGGCACCAGTACTACTCCTCCGGTACCTACGCTGGTCCGGTTGCTAAACCCAACAGACCGGGTCTTATCATCATATATCAGGCTGCCCCGGGCAGATTCTACGAGGGTACTCATATTGGTTCCCTTCCACGCGGAAAATCCGATCTGTGAAAATGCAAAATCATAACGCAGTCCTACTCCCACGTTGGTAATATCACTTTTATAATTGCGCTCATAGGAAACATTCACATAACCGTGTCTGAAAAGATACTTGCCCAGCTCACATCTCATCGCCATCACACTATTGGTATTATACTGATATTGCAACTGCGGTGTGGCTATGATAGCTCCCGGCAGGCGGAAAGTGAGCGCCAGGTTACTATAAACAAAAGCGGGTTCTGGCTTCAGGAAGATGGCATAGGTACTTACATTAACGCCCACACGGGCAACAGCGCCGGAGATCAGCCATTCTGCCGTGGTATACCTGGTATCAGGCATGATGATCTGGTTAAGCGTAAGGCGGTTGTAAAAAGAAAATCCTTTGGTAATAAAAGGTTTTGAAATAATAAATTTCCTTTCTTCCACATAATTATAAATGATTGCCTGCTGTCCCTTTTTATACCGGGTGTAATATAATTCAAACTGCAAGTTGGAAGGCATGCGATAGGTGAGAATACCCCGCCCTCTTACGCCATAGGTATAGTCTGCCGACAGCAAAAGATTAGGTGTCATACGCATTGATGCCGTTACAAAAGGCATCAATTTACCTTTGGTGATAGATGACAGGTATTCCATCCCCGCCCCCAGGGTAAGCTTCCGGCTAGCGCCATAATTCATTTGCAGGCGGAAAAAAAAACTATTATGGCCATCCTCTACAACACCGGCACTGGCAGTATACTCAAACTCGTGTAACGGTAGAAAATTGAAAGGAATGCTTATATTTTCTTCCCTGGACCTTTCCTCACCCCAGGGGCCGTAGAAACGAAGCTTTACGATTGAATTACCATATACCAACGGCACCTGGAAAGTATAAAAACCTGCCGCATCAGCAGTGGTATAATCTACCAACGCATTGTTAACATACAGCTCTACGGTCCATCCCGGATCAGTATAATTACTCAATGTATAGGAGCCATAGGAACGTCGGTAGGAAGTAGGCGAATTGGTAAACTGTACCCCTACTATCGGATCAAAAATAGAGGCCACCGATGGTACAAATATCTTTCCGGCTATCACCTGTCGTAACAGGCTGTTGTCGTTGTTAACATACCGCCACCGGTAGTATTGCTGTCGCTGATCGAATGGCTTTACAGCAGATAAAGTATCATGACTGAATGGTAGCTGGCTTTGCGCATAGTTGTTATAGTTAAGCGATACATTGGTTTCGCCGCCCAGCACCATACCTCCCAATGCCAGGTTCACCCAGGTATCGTTCGCATTGGTTTCCGGGCGCTGGGTAGCAACCACCGACCAGTCGGCCGTACCTATACTAAACATCGGGTGCCGCGGACCTATGATGGTATCTGCTTTCAACTCTCCTTTCAGGCGACTGATATTCTTACGCATCATTTCCTGCCGCATTTCCCGGATAGCGGGCAGCTCCTGCCTGGTTTCCAGTTTCACCGAAAGAGAGCGGAAACTAAACTGGCAGGTCAGGCCAAATACGGAAGCCAGGCAACCGGTACTCAGGTAGATGCTGGTTTCCGTACCCACCATATCATTCTTATTCAGTGGCGTCAGCTTTTCCCCGTAGCGGATAACACTATTCTTTTTGTCTATCAGGAACGGCGCTTTCTCCGTAATAAAAAAACCATATACCGAATCCATATGAGGAGTAGCAATGTTCTTTATCTTCAGAAAATTAAACAGGTCTGTAACAGATAAGTAAGCTGAATCATTGTTGATCACGGCCGAAATTTCTGCGCCACCAATACCCTGCACCACTACAAACACAGAGGTTTCATAGAAAACCGGTTCTGGTTCAGGGCCTATCGCCAGGGCTTTCCGGGGTACAAACAATGATAGCATGCCCAATATAACCGGGATGACTATCATCCTGGTTATACGACACAAACGGCCGAAGGTGCTATTTTCATATGCTGCTATCATTTGACCTGCCTGGAATTATTCCTGTATAAAAGTGACATTAAACACGCCACTATAAGCGCCTGATGGATTAGAAATCGGGGGCCCTACCGTAAGCGTTCCCCCGATTTTCACCAGGTTCGTCGCCGGCGGCGTTGCCGTGGTAATGAAAGTACTGCCTGTACTGGCAGCACCTATATGTAAACTGATAACACCGCCATTACTGCCGGTGAGCGTTACATCCGGACCATTTAATATTGAAACAAGCGTTCCCCTGTTGGCCGTTATTTCAAATATAGCCGGTGAAAAAGGATAACCCAGGTTCGCCTGTATAACACTACCGGTAACAGCGCGCGAGCCATCCGGATAGATGATCACAGTACCTCCCGACATACCCTGGAAAAAAGCGCCAAAGATAAGTCCCTGTGCAGGGTTCACATACACAGAAATTGGCTTTGGTGGCGGCTCCTGGGCATACGCTATTGAATGGCCTATTAACAGGTATATGCCAGCAATTGCCACCCGGTACAGCCAATTTGTAGATATAATTTCTCTAAGTCCCAAGCCCATCTCAAAAAAATTACTGGTTAACGATAAACACTTTCCTGGAAACCACTTTATCATTTGCATGGAAAGAAACGATATAAATGCCACTGCTGTATTGCTTGCCAATCACATGCTGCTGCCCATTTCCCACCACTTCTTTCGACCACACCACCTGACCAAGTAGATTAGAAATGGTGATATGGCATTTTTCACCTGTTACTTTATCAAAATATCCATAAAGTGTTTTCCCATTGAAATAAGCGCGGAATACCGGTTCCGAAGCTGGAGATACTACTTCCCCACCTTTCCGGAATACCAGGGAGAAACGCCTGTCATAGCTGCCTGCCTCCAGGTATACCCTGTACTTTGCGTCTTGCAACAGCTCCACTGTTTTACCAACCGTTTCATCCTTCAGGTAAATGTGTAATCCGTCGGGAATACGCAACAACTCTATGGTATTGAAAGTGATCCATCCGGTTTTTTCCATTTTTAATCCTATAGGAATGACGGTATTGGAATCCGGGTTCGCCGGCCACGCATTGATAGAGAGACGTTGATTATCCGCCGACAAAGTATACATATTAGGAACAGTGGGATCGGTATTCATCAGTTTCAACGCATCCATGTCTTTTTCAAAAGATGGCGTGGCAGCAGCATCGAAATAAACCACCAGCGGATCCACCGACAATCCATCGTCAGCAAAGGCAGCCCCCAGCCTCAGTAGTGGCATTGTTTGCGGCACCCGGTGAAAAACAGGCGAGAGATTAGTCGTTCTCACATTGTTGTTAACAGACAAAGTGCCGGATACAGGGAACGTACCACTGGTTACATGTATGAAAAATCCCTGCATGGAGGCAATGATATTTCCCGCGATGCCATCACTGGAAACCCCATTTATATAGGAGCTGTAGGTGCCGGTATACTGGTCGGTGGCACCCGTATTAAAATAGTAAACGGCGTTATCCACATTGGTACGTGTCCATCCGATAGCTGCGTCCCAGTCAATCGGCGATGGATACGGATTACCTACCAGATTAAACCCTTGCGTATATGGTTGATTGTTATTAGTGACTGTAGGCGCCGTCACCGTACCGTTATTCACGGTTCCGGTCATATCTACGGTTACTGGTGAAGTGGAAGTGCCCATTTGCGCAGCATATCCCACCATAGGTGTAAGTATATTGGTAGTGGTAGTATAGGCTACCCACCCGGTAGATGCACGGTTTTCCACATATTGATAAAAAGAGGGAAACGTAGCATTAAGATTAATGTCATTGGCAAATTCATTCACTGTTGATGCCTGGAAGGGAGCACTAAAATACCGGTATCCGAAGCCGGTAGGAAGATATCGCCGCATGGTAACGTTCCCAGACACCTGCCCGGCGCCGCTGCCATCAATCAACGCCGTTTGGCTGGCGGTGGAAAGCAGGGTTAAAAAGCCCCCGGTAGTTAACTGCCCGGCAGTGATCCTTAATATACCACTCAGGTTCAATACTCCGCCCAGTGTTACGCCGGCAATATTATTAACAGTAAGGTGTTGTATAGTATTTGAAGAGAAAGTAGACGCTGGTATTGCCTGGGCAGATAACCCATTTAACACAATAGTACCGCTTGTGGCCGTAAAAGTACCGCTGTTGGCGATTACGCCGCCTATCTGCAGGATACCTCCATTTACGGTTACGCTCGCACCGCTTTGAATGGTAATGTTATTGGTAATCGCTGTTCCGGTATTGATCAGCGGATAATTAACAAGACCAGTAGGAATAGTTACATTGGTAACACTTACCGGTATTGCCGCCGGCGACCAGTTGCCGGTAACATACCAACTGGTGCTGACAGCCCCGGTCCAAACAGCACCTATCGACAACTCGCCCACCGCCAGATCGCCGAAGGCAGTCAAACCCGTTGTTTGTATGGAAGTAGCCAGGGGGGCCGTTACCGATGGCTGCGTCCAAGATCCGCCACTATACCTGGCCACTTTAAAATTAGCTGTATTGGCCCCTGCATCTACGTCGGCGGCGGTCCAGTTGAGCGTAGCAGTAGCTGTGGTAAATACGGTGCCATTGTTGGTAACAGACCAATAACGGTTTACTTTCTTACTGGTATTTAAGCCGGAAGTAGCCAGGTTGGGATGGCTTTCTGGAGTTACCAAAGCAGTTACATTTCCGCTGGTACCCACGCTGGCAAATAGCAGGGTGGCCGGTGTATAATTCAGGCTATCGCCCACTTCGTACAGTCGGTTGATATTAGTACCGGTGGCAATGTTCTTTTGCAGTAAACCATATACCCATCCGGTACTTTGCCCACCGCCAATTACACTTCCGGTGGAGGCAATAATCATGGTATTACTGCCCGTCCGTATCCCTTTTGCGGTAAATGTTAAGTTACCGTTGGCGGTTATATTGGAAGATAATACCACTGCTCCTGCCGTCTTATTAATAGTAATATGATTAAATGCCCCTGTGGAACTAACGTTTTGATCCACGCTCCCCGAAAAGTAAATGGTGGAACCGGTATTGGTAAATGTGCCACTCGTCATTGTCCAGTGTCGCCGGAGCGTATCCGTAAAGCTACCTGGTACAAAGGTGCCATTGCTCAATGTAAAATCATTTTGTATTGTTAATGCAGCGGTGGCCGTTTTGGTGCCTGCTGTAGAAATGGTCAAATTTCCATAGGGAGTCACGGCAGACACGGTTTGTGTACTGCCACCATATTCTACCGTACTTAAAGTATCCAATGCGTAATTATCAAATGCAGGGAGACTGTAAACGCCTCTCACAATTAGCCGGGCACTGTCGTTGATCGTCAGCACGCCACCGCCGGCAGGATCTTGTATAATAGTAGAATCTCCTGTATCCAGCGTCCCACTTACTATTGAAAGGGTTGACATTAAACTGAGCGTTCTTGCTTGTGTTACGGTGGCGGTAGCCGATTTTTGTACTCCCAGCTGCGCCAGGTTAAACGGACTGGCCGTACCGCCAATAACAGAAGGTCCGCTGCCTGTCATATTAGGCATACCAATAGACGCATCCAAGGCACCGTTGATCGTAAAATTATTCTGTATGTTGAAATTCGATTCCGTTTGTATCGTTCCGTTGATCACCAGATTGTAAAATGTTGTACCCAGGCTGCCTGTCAACGTCCCGGAGGGTGCCGTCATCGTAAAAGTAGAAGTACCTCCATTCAATGTCCCATTACTTTCAATGTTGCCGTTTGTAGTAAATGTATTACTGCCTGCGTTAAAGATGGCATTTCCGGCAATATGCAAATCTGCGTTCAGGCTCCAGTTAGCGGTAGGACTAACACCTGCGGTATTGGTGATGTTGACGATATTCAGGCTATTGGGCGTACCATTCACCGTTATGGCGGCTGTACCACCAAATATAACTGTACCTGTGCTGGAAAAAGAAGTACCGGTAAGTTGTATATTCTGGGGAGAAGAAGGATTAAAATTCAGGGTACCGCTGCTGGTTACGGTGCCATTGTTAGTAAAACTGCCCTGAATAGTATGCGTAGGCAAGCCTCCGTTAAAAACAGCACCACTACTGATATTAAACGCTACCAGCACTAGCCACCCCACACTGGGATTGATACCCGCCGTATTATTTACATTCAGCGTGGCGAATGTGGGAGAACTGGTAGAATTTAAGACCGGGGAAACATTCCCGTTAAAATTGATAACCCCGGTCGAGTTAGACACCAGGGCATTAATGAAACGGATCGTTTGTAAGGAGGTACCGCTAAATGTGGTCACACCATTGCTGATAAGTGACCCGCTATTGATCAGATCGCCGTTCACGGTAGCCGACCCGCTGCCCCCATCGTACGAACCGCCGGTGACTATTTGTAACAATCCATTATAGGTGATATCACTACCAGCCACCGCATAACTACCATATACGGTAAGCCTGTTGAAAGTAGTATTGCCGGTAATTGTTTTGCTGCTTCCATTTAGTGTAACCGTTCCCGTTCCTCCCGAAAAAGTACCGCTATTGCTCCAGTTACCATACAAATTAGTGGTAAATGCACCGGCACTATAGGTAACGCCACTACCAATTGTGAGGTCATTATTGACGGTGAAATTTGCCGCCTGTGTTTTAGTACCACTCCCACTTAACGTGAGGAATCCATACGAAATATTACCAGACACAGTTTGGGCCCCTGCCGCATTGTAATTAACCGTACTTGTATTTCCTAACTGGTATTGGGAGTAATTGGCCGGAAAATTGGCGGTACCACCCACTGTTAATAGGCTGCTGTTCGCCACCGTCAATATCCCGCCTTGTGTAGCACGGTTGGCAGTAAAGGTGGCTAGCCCAAGGGTACCGGCATTCACCGAAAGATTTCCATTCATCACGATGTTGCCGGTGAGTGAAGCTGTTCCTCCCGTTTTATTAACCACCAGGTTGTTAAAGGTAGTACTGCTGATATTTTGCGCATTACTGCCAGTAAAATTAATTGTTCCTGTCGACGGTGTAAACGTACCGCTATTGTTCCAATTGCCGTTGAGCGAAATAGCAGCGCCGCCTCCGTTGGCAGTCGCACCTGTACCGAGCGTTATATCACCGGTTACCGTGGTAGCAGCATTCACACTCAAATCGCCACTACTCACGGTGAGGTTGCCATTCACGGTGGTACTGCTATTAATTTGGGCGCTGTTGGCAGACTTATTAATGGTGAGGTGATTATAGGTAAGACCCGCCACCGACTGTAATGCGGCGCCATTATATATCACCGTGCCGCTGCCGGCGGTAAAGGTACCACTGGTATAATTAAAATTGCCACCGATACTGAGTGAACCAGTACCGGAGCAGGCAATACCCGCCCCGCCTGATTGTGTCACTGATCCGCCCACGGTAACACTGCCATTGCCCACGTTTAACTGGACGGTATGCCCGGCGGTACCATCGCTTAATACCAGGTTGCCATTTACGGTCATCGTTTGAGCGCCCACATTAATTGTATGTGCAGCATTGCCCGACCATACCCCGCCGATATTTCCCTGGGTGGTCAACGATCCTCCTGAGGCCAGTGTGAGGGTAGCCGCCTGCACACCGCCAAAGGAAATACTTTTCACATTGGCGCTGGCGCTGATCGTCGGCTGGTTCGTAAATGCAATAGTGCCTATTTCAGCGATGTCATTAACACCTGGCGGACGGGATGGACTACCCTGGGCAACCGTCCAGTTACCGGCGGTGTTCCAGTCTGTACTCACACTACCATTCCACCTCACCACATTGGCGGTTGACGAAAGCGTATAACGCCCGGCAAAAGAGGTCAGCAGCTTGCTCTGTTCCACATAGTTTGAGGTAGTGCTGCTGACAGAGTTGCCATATACGCTCCAGCCCGAACCGGTATTGCTCCAAATCGTGAGCCCTGACTCAGTGTTACCGTTCAAGTCAGCATCTTCGTAGTGAAAACGTAACGTTGTGGTAGCGGCCAGGGCAAGCGCTCCGCCAACAGTGATATCATACTCGCGGTTAATAGCTGCACCGGATGGAAAATCTGCTACCGGTTGCGAAAGTACAGACATGGTAACAGAAGTGACACCAAGAGCGTTAAGTGTAATGGTGGTATTGGGTCCTTCAAAAGCATAGGTAGTGCCCAAAGCAAAGGCATGGGCGTGTTGAATAGTACCCAGTATAATGCCGTTGCCACTTCTGTCGCCGGTAATGGTAACAGTATTAGCCCCGGTATTCATGGTCCCGCTGGTCATCGTGAGCGTTGCCACGGAAATATTATTGACCAATGTTACCTGGGTAGCCGCAGTCGATTTATTTATAACGAGCGTACTAAAGGTAGAAGCTCCTGTGATAGAGGTGTTAGTCCCACCGGTAAGCGTTACCGTACTTGTAGACGCTGTAAACGTACCGTTATTAATCCAGTTACCGGATATGGAAATAGACTGACTGGAACCACTAAACGTGGTACCTGATGCAATGGTAAAGTCGCCATTCGCAGTCACTGTTCCTCCCAATGTTTTGGTATTGCCTCCACTAACCGTCAGGTTGTTAAAGGTGCCTGCGGGTATTGTCTGAGCAGCCGTGCTATTGAAATTGACGGTATTGGGAACGGAGGAGGTTACGTTGAGTGTACCCGCAGTAACGGTATAGGTATTGGCAATACCCAGTGTGGAATTTGCCGACAATAGTAAAGAGGTACCATTCAGGGTAACGTTAAAAAGATTGGCGGTACCATTGAGCACGCTGGTGCCGGTAAAGGTAGCAGTACCGGCGCTGGCCGAAAAACTACCAGATACATTCAGTGTATTATTAACAGAAAAATTGGCTGTCGATGTAATGGTACCTGTTGGTATCAGACTTCCGAAATTCAGCGTACCGGCACCGGAAATAGTTTTTCCAGTGCCACTCATGGTAACACTGCCGGATGTATTGGTAAAGGTGCCGCTGGCAGAAATATTACCCGTTAAAATAATATCTACTGCCGCTGTCACGGTTCCTGATATGGCCAGGTTTTCGAAAGAAAAGCCGGTACCGGTAATACTGGCGCCAGTACCACTCATGGTAACCGTACCACCTGTTTGATGTGTAAATGTTCCGGGAGCCGTGCTGGCAAAATTACCGGAAAGGTTAAGTGAAGTACTGGCCGCTGCCGTGATATTGGTGGCAGCTACGGTCAGGTTGTTAAAATTATGCGTCCCCGACCCACTGATAGAAGTACCACCTCCTGTCATCACTACGGTGCTCGTACCTCCACTGAAAGTACCATTGTTGACCCAGTCGCCTCCGGTAGTTACTGTAAAGCTACCTCCACTAAATGTAGTTCCTGTGCCGATGTTGACATTACCACTTACGGTAATATTGGAAGCGGCGGTATAGGAAACAGCGGTACCACTACCTATAGCCGAAGTAAGGTTTCCCGCCACCGTAAACGCCGTAGATGGCATCGTTTTCACAGAGGCGCTGCTACCGGACGATAACGTAAGATTACCATATGTTTGAGCGGCTACTGTTTGAGTGGTACCATTGTACTCTACAGTGCTGGTCAAACCGAGGGATACGGTGCCGTAATTGGCAGGAAAGGTACCAGTACCCCCTATCTTTAACGAGGTGGCATTAGCTACGGATATACCTCCGCCCGCCACAGTGGTTCCCCGGCTTGCGGTAAACGTCGACAGGTCGAGCGTACCAGCCAGCACCTCTATAGTACCTGCTGTTGCTGTAGTGGAGTTAAGCGGGTTCAGGTTACCCCCCAATGTCTTTATGCCGCTGCCACTAATTCTCAGCGTGGAATAAGTCAGGTTATTTTTAACCGTTTGATTCACCAAGGTGCTGCCATAGTTGACTATACTGCCGGCAGCCAGCGTAATAGTCCCCGTTGAAGCATAATTACCGGCAAATGTGGAGGCATTCACCTGCAAAATACCACCGGCACTCACGGTAATATTGCCGTTTCCCGAAGTAGTAACAGGCGTGGCAACATCTGCTGGAATAAATGTACCATTAACGGTCAATGTACCGGCAACAGTCATGTTCGTATTCTGGGTGGTAGTACCTCCCACGCCAATGGTCAGACTGCGGAAAGCGGTAGCAGTAGTCCCTCCAATGCTCTGGGTTACTCCCGCAAATGTTACTCTGGCATTGTTGGCGGTAGGCGTATAGCTTCCGTTGTTTGTCCAGTTCCCATTAACAGTAAGCGTACTCCCTTTTTGGCTAATAGTACTGCCAGCAGCAATCAACAGGTTACCGGAAACGGTAAGGTTCTTACTCACAGTGAGGGTAGCGTTTACTCCGGCTCCTACAGTAAGTGATTTACAGCTGGCGCTTGCACTAATGGTCGGGCTGAAAGCTCCCGTAAAACTGGCATTACCAATCACCACATCCACCGTGGCATTGGGAACCCCGGCAGTCCAATTGGCATTGTTAGACCAGGCAGTACTGGCAACTCCCGTCCAGCTGGTTTGCGCCAATGATAATACGGGCAACAGGAAAAGCCCGGTTGTCATGAGCCAACCAGTGATGAATAGAATATGGCTCCGGCCCATAGCAATACAGGGGCTGCCTATGTGGGAAATCCGAAAATATTTATTGATACCTGACTGACGAATTAACCAATGCATAATCACTTCCATAGGAGCGTTATTTGGTTGATGCTTCCCCGCTACAGTACCAACTCAGCCGCTGCTAATTGCTGGGTAGCTGTCTTCAATTTCGTGGTGTATGCTACCCGTAACTTTCCTGCGTGATAATTAATTCCTGGCTTGTTTTCGAGGGGGAGGCGGAGATAACGTTGTTTATTGGGGGTATATACTGCTAATCCTCTGGCTACGGCCACTTCTGTTACCTTTCCCTGGGGAGAAATATGTTCTACTGTAATATCACCATACACGGAAGCATTCCCTGACCGGTTGAGCAAAATGCCCAGCGTGGGTGACGCAGCCTTGGCAAGGTCTACAGAAAGATCTGATAACTGCACATTAGCGGTAGTTTCCCCCACTCTTATGATAACCGGGATCGTAATGCCAAAGACCGGCGTAAGCTTTACGTTAATACTATTACTATCTGATGCTGGCTTGTTTTCACTGGAAGTCATATCACCGGGTACTGCTCTGAAATAAAGATGAGAGCGGTATTCGCCCGTTGTCAACTCCCCGCTACCGGTTAACTGCAGCTTTATTACCTGTGCTTCATTAGGGCCCAGCACAACGCTTCGGGGAAAAAAACGAAGGTACTTACTGGCAAATTGTTGCCCCGAATCCGGTTCGTTAATCTGGTCAAAAGTGCCATTTTGATTCATCCGGATTTCCACGAATGAAATAAGATACCTGGCGGTATCTGTACCGGCATTTGCCAGATTCAATTCCTCCGCGCGTTTCTGCCCTTCAAAAACAACTCTTACGGGCGTCACCAGGAGATTACCCTGTGCGCTTGTCAGGAGTCCGTAACAACATAAAATAGTAGTAACAATAAAACGGGAGGTACATCCGATATTTAAAATATCCGGTCTTACCGATATCCTCATGGGTTCATGCTTTAAAATAAAAGCGTATAGCCGCAGCATGCCACGTACTATACAGGAAGTTCATAAAGTTTACCTGGGGAAAAATCAGACGGCTTTACACAATCCCTGCGTCAGTTATAATTAACAGTTACATTAAAAGGGGTGCCTGATACATAAGTTCCGGCTGGCTGAGCAGCGGTAACATTCAGGGTAGCACCCACATTGAGCGTTTGAGTACCCGCAGTGAGTGTTCCCACCCCTGAAGGAGTACTTGTAAAAGTGCTGACTGTCATCGTGTTCGACCCACTGGTAATGGTCAGTGCCGAAGATGGCAGGGTAATGGCGTAAGTGTAATTGCCTGTTCCATTCACGGTAAATGAGGCAGCTGTAACAGTTCCGGTAGCCGTTGTAGGCAGGGTTACACCTCCGGTAGCAGAACGGACACCGGCTGGGGTAAGCACTACTGTACCTCCTGTTGTAGACTGAACAGCTACATTGCCGAAGTTCATGTCAACAGTCTTGGTAATGCTAATGGGAGTTACAATAGTGGCCGTAGCAGTGGCCGAGGCCGTTTCCTGTGCTACAGCGCGGGCGCCCACAGCCATAAACGCCAGCGTGATGAGTGCAGTAATTTTAGTTCTTTTCATTTTTGCGGTTATTTTAATTTTGAAGGTATATTCGTTAAACTACCGGCAAATAATAGAGATAGTTTTGGCTATATCACATGTCTTCTTTCTGATTCTGGTTGTTAACTCACAGCGTTTTCATTCTCCCGTTACCGTTAGACCGGCTATTTCTATAATGAAGGTAATATAAATATTACTCGCTGGGAAATATTTATACTTACCCATCAGGATAAGTTAAGCTGTTATATATCAGGGCCTAACGGCAGAGCACCATCATCTTCTCTCTACCTTTAAATACATCAAAATGAACAAAATGTTCATTACTGGTCCCACACAAAAAAGCCCTCCGCCTAAGCGGAGAGCTTCTACTGGCATTTATTTACTACTTTCCTGCAATAACAACTCCAACTGCCCCTGCAGCCGAGGTAATACCTCCGGTCCCTCAAACCCAATATTGGTAAAGCGGATATCCCCTTTTTTGTTGATCATATAAGAGGCAGGAATGATATTAAAACGGAACTTTTCTCCTATTTCCGGATCCGTATTGTAATATACCGGGAAAGAATATTTTTTATGTTCACTCCATGCCTGCGCATCGGCCAGCGTATTCCTGGCGCCACTGTTGGTGATCATAAACACCACGTCGGGATGATTTTTATATTGGTCGTACAATTCCTGCAGGTAGGGCATTTCCTGCATACAGGGAACACACCACGTTGCCCAGAAATCAATGACAATAATTTTTCCACGAAGCGAAGCGGCAGACACCGGTTTTCCCTGCATATCCACGAAACTATTGAGCACAGGCGCCGGCTTACTGATCTGTTGTTGCAGCATCTTTTCCAATTGTATTTTCTTCCTGAATTGCGCCAGCATCGCCAGCTTTTCGGCGTTACCTGTTTGCCGGTAAAAAGCGGCAGCATCATCCAGGGTGGCTTTATCGGCATCGGCTTGCACGGCCAGCTCCATATGCTTACCGGCATCCTCCAGGCGATGTTGTTGCAGGTCTATCAGTCCCAGCAGGGCATGCAGGCGGTGACTGGCCTTACGATACACCGCCTGTTTGGTGCTATCATCTGCATAGGGATAGATATAACCTGTTTCCGGGAAATAACGGATCACACCTACCGGGTAGGTATGCACACTATCTAAGGCACGTTGTGCATAAGCCCGGGCGCTGTCTGGTACAATACCACTTTCCAGCAGGGTTTGCGCTATTTCCTGCCAGGTCGTTGCTTTGTAGGGATCGGGTTGCTGCGAAGTCAGAAACCGGGCATGGTACAAGGCTTTGTCGCTGTTTTTGCGGGCAGCATAATAATGGAATAATTTATCATGCATCTCCACAAAGGATTCCCGGTTGTCAATAGTCTCCTTTTGCAGCTCTTTTTCAAAGAAAGCTATTTGCGCGGTCGTATCTTTTCCTTTGGCCCGGGCAGCGGTATTGAGTTCCCGGCCAGGAGCCGATTCGGGATAGCGTTCCATCACCACTTTCCGGATGGAGTCCAACCGCGTGCTTTCACCGATAATAAGATACCCCATCGTTACCTTATTAAGATTCCCGCTGTTGCCGGGAGCGGCATTAAAACGACCGGCGATCACCCGGTGTGCCTGTTCCCTCAGCTGTAACTGTTGTGCGGGAGATGTGGACTTGTTGATTTCATAAGTGAGCAACCGGAGCTGCGCCTCGTAGTTACCCGGGTACAACGCTAACTCCTGTTTGTAAAGCGCCCCTTGTTTGTCTGCCAGCAGCGGGGATTTTCCTATTTGAGCGCTCAGGCTGTAGGCTTTATAAAGGTACCCGTTTTCCACGGGCACCTTGTTTTTATAAACGGGGACTTCATAATGTTGATCCTTGGCTGGCTTATCCACCGCTTCACCGCTTTCCAGGTAAAAGGTGGCAAAAACAGTATAGTCTGCCAACACAAAGGAAGCAGTCCACTTACCATCCTGCGGGCGCATTTTCATGCGCCAGGGCAGGTTGTAAAAGTTGGAATAGGAAAACACCAGGGTGATATCTGTACTGCTGGCTGGTATGCCACTGCCAGGCGCCGATGGATCGTAGGTAACGGTAACCGTTTGCCCACGCTCCGGGTAGGCAGGCGTTATCGTTACCCGCTGCTGTGCATCAACGCTGGCGATAGCCAGGAGTATAAACCCCATCATCGCAATAATCTTTTTCATCTGGCTGGCTTTAATTATAACCTGGATTTTGTGTGAGATGTTGGTTGGTGCTGATGGCATCTGTAGGAATCGGGTACAGGGTATCAGTCGGTTGCCAGTTGGCGCCTTTCAACGGTCCTAATACAGCATCAGATCTTTTGGTACGCTTCAGGTCAAACCAACGATGGCCCCATTCTACAAATAGCTCCGACCGGCGTTCGCGTTCCACTGCCAGCAGCAGTGCCGCCTGGTCCAGGTTAGCAGGTAAATCGGTCAGACCGGCTCTCTCCCGTATGGCATCCAGGTCGCTACGGCCTTCATCACGTTTATTTTGCCGGATACGCGCTTCGGCACGAATTAAATATTGTTCTGCCAGGCGCATCACCATGGAATACTCTGTTAATGCCGCAGAAGGAGCGGTACGTATCTTATACTTATAAGGGAAGTAATACACGCCGGAAGCAGTGGTCCTGAAATCTGTCCATTTCGCTGCACGCTGATCACCACTTTCAAAGGCAGCCACCAGGCTGGAATGCAGCCGGAATACGGCGGTACCGGTGGCGGTAGCTGGCGTAGAGGTAAATCCTTCCCAGGTGTTGCGGCCTCCCAGCACATTCAATGGCTGCAACTGGAAAAGCGCCTCCTTACTATTGGCCAGGAACACAGTGTTCAGGTCTTTCAACAACGTATAGTCGTTATTGTTAATCACCAGGGAAGCAGTGGCTTCTGCCTGTTGCCAGTTTTCCGTATAGAGATATACCCTGGCCAGCAATGCATTAGCCACGGCCCTGTTAGGGCGGTTGCGCTGTGCGGTAGGGTATTGATCGCCCATCAACTGCACGGCTGTTTTGAGATTGCTGATAATGGTGTCGTATACTGCTGCACGCGGCGCCCTTGGCAGTTGCCCATTTACCTGGTAATCGGTACCTGTCACCATAGGTACATCTCCATACATATTCACTAAATAAAAGTAAAAGAAGGAGCGCATAAAATAGGATTCTCCCAGCAGCTGGTTCTTTACAGCAGGCGTAAGCGTAGTTGCGCCCGACACGCCTTCAATACAGGCATTCATCTGGTAGATATAACTATATACATCGGCAAACATGCTTTGTACATATTGACTACTCGGCAGCAGCCGGTTTTCCCTGAACACATCGTAGTTGGCGAAGCTGGCAAAATAGTATAAATCATCGGCCTGCATAGAGGTGAGGTAATTCATCAGCACATTGGCAAACTGGTAGTTGAAGGAATACATGTTGCCATATACGCCGGTTACCGCAGCCGTAGCCGTTTTATCATCTTTAAAAACAAGACCGGATACCAGTTCATTCTTTGGCAAAGGCGTATCTACATACTTGCTGCAGGACGTAGCCATGAAAAGGAAAATACCGGTTAATAATATATGAATACGTTTCATGTGATATCTTTTATCTGACGTCAGAAAATTTATTAGAACCCAAACTGTACCCCGATCGTATATGACTTCAATGGCGGCATCACGATACCCAGCGTTTCAGGATCCAATCCTTTATAGTTGGTGATCGTGAGCAGGTTCTGTCCAAGTGCGTACACACTGGCGCTGGTGATTTTCCATTTTTGGGTATACTTAGAGAGATCATATCTCAGGGAAACATTCTTTAACCGGATATAGGAAGCGTTGCCCCAGTTGGCGGTAGACAAGCTATAATTACGGTAAGCAGAAGAACCATCGGTAGTGGTGGCGCCGGGAACAGTGGTGATATCTCCTGGCTGATGCCAGCGGTCTAATGCACGGGTATCCTGGTTGGCGAAAGCTCCAATGGTGGTGGTGTTATAACCATAATTAATACCCGGCCCATCCTGTTTCACAAACTGCCACAGGAAATCCAGGCTGATGCCTTTCCAGGTAAAGCTGTTCAGCAGTCCTCCATAAAAGTCGGGGGCCCGTTTGCCTAATATCACATAGTCATCAAACTCAGTAGGCGTGCCACTCTTGCTGAAAAATTGAGGGACACCGGTGTTGGGATCTATTCCCTGGAACTGGTAACCTTTTACGATAGACAGCGGCTCTCCTACTACATAAGTGTTCTTGTAAGTAGATGATTCAATACCAGGGAATGATTTCAGTTTATTCTTGTTTACAGAAAAATTGAGTGAAGATTGCCAGGTAAATGTTTTGCGCTTTACATTGGTAGATGATACTTCAAATTCCCAACCGCTGTTCATCACACTGGCGGGGAGGTTGGCTGTAATAGAGCCAAAGCCAACCTGCGGTGTAAGCTGGTAAGGCACCAGCTGGTTATTGGAAATATTGTAATAGTAATTAGTATTAAAGAGAATGCGGTTTTTCAGGAAACCCAGTTCCAGTCCTACTTCTTTCTTATGATTTTCTTCCCATCTGAAATTCGGATTTGGCAGGCGGGAAGGTGTTAATCCCGGTATACCTGCGTAGGGATAAGGATTGGAGCTCCATGCGTCGAGATATTGGTAATCGCTGATGTTGTCGTTACCAGCATTACCGATGCTTGCACGCAGCTTACCAAAGCTCAGGAAGCCGTCTTCACCGATAAAACGTTCTTTACTGAAAATCCACGCGGCGCCTACGGCGCCGAAGTTACCAAAGCGGTTACCAGGCCCGAAGCGGGTAGATCCATCGCGACGGAAAGAAGCATTGATAATATATTTTTCTTCCCAGTTATAATTCACTCTACCGAATATGGAAGTGTAGCGATAAAAAACATATTGGGAAGGGCGTGGCACTACCAGGCTGGCAGCTTGCTGATCTTCCAGTAAAGCATCGCTGGAAAACCCGGAGGCAATCACCGATTGGCCTTGCGTAATGCTCTGCTGGAAGGTGGCGCCAGCCATTACCTGCAGGTTGCCTTTGGCAATGGCCCGGCTATAATCCAGTTGTGGCTCTATGATATAAGACCCCATGCCCGACGACCCAAAATAAGACTCACTACCGGTAGACGTAAGTGGATTAAAGCTGGCGTCCGGCGTAATCCGCATCTGCTTCATATCAGTACGGGTATAGCCCAGGCTGGCCTTTGCATTTAACCCAGGTAAAATAGTATACCGGATCACGGAATTAGCCAGCAACATGTTGGTGGTCAGTTCCGATTTTCTTAGCAGGTAAGCCTGCGGATTCTGCGCATTGGAAAACCAATACAATTTACCGGTTGAGTCGTACAACGGGTAGTTGGGTGGCAGGTTATAAAACATCGTCAGATCCACTGGCAAAGAATTATCCTTGCTGCTGGTATAGTTAACAGACGCGGTAATATTGAATTTACTATCCTGGCTGGTATGGTTCACATTAAGATGTCCGGCGCCGCGCTGGTAGCCCAGACTACCCGGCATTACAGTGGTTTCTTTATGGTAAGTACCGCTCAGGAGGAACTGCGTTTGTGCCGAACCACCGGATACAGATCCCTGCGCTTCAGTGATATGCGCGGTATTCCCCATAATAAAACGCTGCCAGTCGCTCGTTTGCTGCTGGTCCCAGATGGTCAGGTCCGGCGCTATGTCTTTGTCGTAGGGTTTATTATCATGTGCATAAGCTTCTTTACGCATGGCAATATATTGCGGCGTATTCAGCATAGGCATGGTGTTCACCACTTTACCTGCACCCGTATATACGTTAAAGTTAGTTTGCGTTTTACCGGCCTTTCCTTTTTTGGTGGTAATCAGGATCACGCCATTACCGCCCCTGGAGCCATAGATAGAAGTAGCATCGGCATCTTTGAGTACGTCGATACGTTCTATATCAGCGGGGTTAATAGATGCCATAGGGCTTTGCTTGCCATTGGCAGAGGTAAATTGGTTGAGGGGCTCCGAATAAAACGGAACCCCGTCTATTACATACAATGGATCATTCGGGCCGGATAAAGAGCTTTGTCCGCGTAATACTACGCTGTAGTTGGAGCCAGGCAAACCGCTGGAAGAATTCACAAATACGCCGGATACCCTGCCCTGCAATGCAGCAAGGGCATCGAGTACCGGTTGGGAGGCAATATCGCTGGCTTTCACGCTGGATACTGAACCAGTATTAAATCGTTTGCTGGTAGTACCATAGCCAATCACTACGGCTTCATCGAGTCCACTGGCCTGTTGTTTCAGCACGATATACAGCTGACTTTTTAAATTTACCGGCACCCGCCTGGTTTCATACCCCACATAGGAACAAACCAGTGTTTCGCCGGGATTGGCGGCAATGGAGAAATAGCCGTTCTCGTTAGTCAAGGTACCGGCAGTGCCATTCAGTATTTTCACTGTTACCCCGATCAGGGCGGTGCCGGCAGCATCTTTTACAATGCCCGTTTGCATTTGCTGTGCCGCCTCGGGGCTCACGATCTCCGTTTCCTTTTTTTCCACCGGCAATATCTTCTTCCGGATAAAAATTGTTTTGTCTTTGATTGTAAAGTCCAGCGCACGGTCTTTAAACACATCGGTTAAAAAGGTAGCCAGCGCAGTATGTTCCGCATGAATGGTAACCGGCTTCACATGTTGCAACACCTCCCTGTCGTAAAAGAACAGGTATCCCGTTTGTGCTTTTACGGCGTCGAATACTTCCTCCATCGGCGCATTCTTTACATGAACGGTGACCGCCTGCGCAAATGCGCCGGCAGATACTTTGAGTGTAGCCACCATCATGAGAATAATTGTCAATCTCATAGTGAGTGCAATTTTGGTTGAGATAAGCCCGGGCATAGAAAGGGCTTTACCATGAAAATTCAATTGCATAGATTTGCATTTGTCTGGTTGGATAATCGGTATTAAGTATTTGCGTGCTTATGGCGAATGACAGCCGGACTTATGCCGGGGGTGGCTCCAATCACCTCCGGTTTTTCACGGCTGTCCTTTCACACATCTAAAATTGGCTGTACATCATGTTTTGTTAACTATAGCTATAAAAAATGATTATGGCTCCACGATGATATTGCGTCCCTTTACGCGAAAATGTACACCGGTGGTTTCTAACCCCTCCAATACATCTGAAAGCGGTAACCGTCGCTGGATCTCTCCCCGGAACCTCTTGGCCGGGATGTTGCCGGCATATACAATGTTCACGTCATACCACCGGGCCAACTGGCGCATCACGGTAGGAATGTCGGCATCGTGAAAATAGAAGGCTTCCCTTTTCCAGGCCAGGATGGCGGTGGTGTCGGCATGGGTAATAATGCCGATTTGATCCGGGCGGGTTATCCTTGCCTGCTGGCCGGGTAATAATACCCTGGAGGCATGTCCGTTGTTCACCTTTACTGTGCCACGGATAAGGGTGGTGGCAATTCCCTGTTCATCCGGGTAGGCATTTACGTTAAAGCTGGTTCCTAAAACATCAATGGTAGTTTGATGATCAGTGTTAACACGGAAAGGCCGCTGCGGCTCTCCGGCTACTTCAAAATAGGCTTCGCCTTTTACAGTTACTTCGCGTTTATCCTGGCCGAAAGCAGTGGGATACGTGATCGCGGAAGCGGCGTTGAGCCACACCCGGGTGCCATCCGGCAGGGTAAGACGGAATTGCCCGCCCCTGGGTGTAGTCAATGTATTGACACTGTAAGCGCCACCTGGTTGGGCAACGCTATACTGCAACTGGCCATTGTTGAGTTTTACGATACTACCTTGTTGGTTAATTACCTGGTTGGCATTACTATCGAGCGGCATGGTGGAACCGTCGGCCAATGTGAGTACGGCTTTGGTGGAGCCGGGTAATATCGGTGCTGTGTTTACCGCCACCGTGTGCACCGGCCTGGTAGTGCTGCGTTGGAATAGATAAATACCGGTTCCCAGCAGTAATAATATGGCCGCAGCTGCAGCCCACCTGTAATATATAGGACGAAAACGACCTTTTGCCGCAGCAGGATAATGCCGGTCACGAAAGATTTCCCAGCCGGCATTTGCATCAAAATGGCGGTATTGCTGCAATCTCCTCTGCAGTATAGCCGTATCGGTTAATTGGTCAAAGAATACACGGTTCTCCGGAGCAGCCTCCAGCCATACTTCCAGCTCTGCCTGTTCTGTTTCCGTTAATGATTGCTGCTGGTATCCATATACCAGGTAGGCGATCCGCTGTAAAAAAATAGTATCCTTATTCTCCATGTTCTTTGGCACTCCCTACCCCGCTTTTCTATGAAAACAAGAAAATTATATTTTCGATTAAAGATTCGGTTAACTTTTTTTGAAAAAATTTTCCAGGCTGGCTATCAATTAGTGATGGTAGTAATATTTAAGCAAGGAAATATATACGCCCAGCAAGGGTAAAATGTTCTTTTTGATCAGGCTGCTTCTGATTAACTTCAAAGCCCTCAGCTTCTGTGCCCTGACGGTATTATAGGAAATCCGGAGCGCAACGGCAATATCCTCGTTTTTCCTCCCTTCCAGGTAGCTCATCTTAAAGATCTTCCTGCACTGGGTGGGTAATGCCTCAATTTCGTTATATAGCTGCTGGATGACTTCTGTTTCTGTTAATAGTGGATCAAAACCTGTATCGACCGTTTGCAGGTAAGAAAACTCCTTCTCCTTAATAGTGAGCCTTTCCCTGCTTTTCAGGAAATTGAGGCAGGCATTCTTGGTGGCAATAAACAGGAAGGCTTTTATATTAGCGGCGGTCTTAAAGTCGGTCCTTTTGTTCCATAATTTGGAAAAAGACTCCTGTACCAGGTCTTCCGCCTCCTGGTCATTAGCTACAATACTGTTAGCGAAATAGCATAACGCCCTATAGTGTTGATTAAATAAAAACTGAAATGCGGACTGTTCCCCGGCAGCGAGTTTTTGTAATAATAAATGTTCGGCTTGTAAATACTCCTCCATTATCTACGGAAAACACCCCCTTACATAAAATGACATATCGGTATAAAAATACCCAAAAAAGATGATTTATTATATCCAGGGCGGTAAAGTACTATTCTACAGAGTGTGTTTCTTCGTGCCCTACCTGGTGAATAGTAATTTTTCCTCCCTGGCTGCACATACAGGAAGATTTCTCTGTGAGTAACTTCATATCATTAATATCGTCTTTCTGGGAGGTATCCTGCCAGGCTATCGGAGCTGGTGTACAATTCTTGCGGGTAATGGTACACATGCCAAAGGCAGGAATATTTTTCATTCCCTTTTTGTCTTCTGCGGTGGCTACCAGTTTACCTGCCACGTAAAAGAACTGCTGGCTATCTACCTTCAATTGCGCCGGGGTAGTTCCCTTATCGCATTGTAATAGCGCAGATTCCGTGATTTTTTGTGCCATGTTGCCAATATTGGGGATAAAAGTTACCGGATGATGTCCTGGTCTACTTCTTTCAGCTTTTTACCGGTTTTACCGTCCAGGGTAACTACCCGGTTCTTTCCATTATTCAGGTAAGTGATATCCCATTCAGGCTGAGGAGCAATGCGTTTATCAATGAATGTATGGGATTCGTGAAGATCAATATTATTGCTGCTGCAATATTTAACCAGGTCTTCATAGGTAAACCCGAAAGGCTGGTCATAGTCTACCGTCTTCTCCAGGCGCCCGCCTTCATCATAGTAATGCCAGGTACCTTTCTGAAAATTCCCTCTCACAAACAAAAGCCCTTGTTCTTTGCCATTTCCATTCTTATAAAACAGGGAATATTGCTGGAATAAACTGTTTTTGGGGACTTCCATCCGGGCATAACCTGCAGCATAACTGTGTTCTTCTATAACAGTGCTATCGGCCGTAATCCAACGCCGGCTGCCATTTTCACTGTGCTGATTGAAGTCTTCGATATTAAAACGTTCCATGTGTTTAGTATTTTGTGACTGGCATGAAAGCATCATGCCGAACGAAAATATGATTAGCAGGATCTTCTTCATCTTATTGCATGTTTATTATTCAGCATCAATATTAGGTCTGATGGCCTCCCACTGCCATTTCCATAGTTGAACAACCGGAATAGGGGTAGCTGCCACATCAGAATAGTCCATAATATTATCTGTCAGGTTTTGCGTAAAGGTATGTTTTCCATGATCATCAAACGAATGGTATAATCCCAAAGCATGTAAACACTCATGCGCCAATGTACTGTCTGTAAATCCGGGAGCGAAAACTACTACCGACCGGGGCGTAGATGGTATACCATAAGATCTTCCATACAGTGAGCCACCGGCGCCCGCAGAAGAAGTCGCTCTTTCATTGATAAAATATATTTTGTAGTGCTTCGTATAGTCTTTCCCTCCCTTATTATAAAGTGCATACAACGCATTATTCATATGATCCTGGATTGCATCGCTGGCGCCATCCGTAATAATAGCACCATTGGAATGATTACTGTTAAAGGCGGCATCTGCCGATAAGTCGAGCGTTAGCGTCTCGAAGGAAGGCTCTACCAGTGCCTGTCGCAGGTATTTCCTCAGCTCATCTTCTCTTCCCGGAGGGCTGGCTACCTTTAGGACTGCGCCTATTTTAGTAGTTACCTGTACGATCGCTATCTTCACTTTGTAGCGCTGATGATTAGCCAACAATCTCAACTTTCCCGCCAGCTTTTTCTCGATGGTGCCATCCGCCTTTTTGCTATGCGCCAATATCTCAATACTTTGATCTTTCTTGAAAGCGGATAAACACTCAACCTTCAGCGATACTTTGCGCGGCGTACCACTGGTTACTGATTTGGCTGTAATTTCCTCTTTATCCAGTTTAAAAAGGCTTTTATCGTATTTAATCTCCAGTTTTTCCGGTTCCACATCTACGGTCACCTGCATAGATACTTCGGCACTGGTATTGCTAAAGCTAGTCGCCGTTTTTTGTGCTACCGGAGGTTTACCTTTTCCGGGAGATACCATTTTGGTCACCTGTTTTGGAAATAAACATAACCACGGAACATAATACTCATGGTATAGCTTCTTTTTAGTAACCGGATCTGTCTGCGGCTTCCCGGTGGCATCCAGCTTAGGCTTAGACACAATAACATGTGTAGGATTCCCATACACCCCCTTTAGTTTCTCATATTCTGCCGGATCGGGAAAAGACGTAGCTCGTTTACCGCATATCTTCTCGTAGGTGTTGGCAGCATCATCGCCATGAGACAAACCACTATCCGCCACCCGCATCCAATCGAACCCGTAATCGCCTGCCCAGCTGGTCTCTGGCCTGAAGTGAACAATACATTGTGCATCCAGCTTTATCTCCGTCACTTTATACTTATCGGCCGTATTACTGTGCTTATTACCCTTCGCACCTTTCATTTCCGCCGTGCCCTTGGAATTAACTGTTACATTCTCATCGGAGTGGATAAAGATTTTGTCCTTGCCTGCGGCAAAAATTTCGCGGGATTCTATTTTTATTTCACTTTCGGCGTTAATTAAGGCTTTGCCGCTGAATAAATGCATGTACTCGGATACCATCTGGTATAGGATGGGTGTGTTGACCATCATCTTCTGTAATACGTCTATGTTCAGCTGGTTACCGACATTCATAGCTAAGGTATCGCCGGCATTCATGGTCACATTCCGGGAGCTGACTATTATTTCTTCCGGTGCAGAGAGTGAAATTTTTGTTCCCTGCGTATCCATGTGAATGATATTACCTCCCTTATCACTGATGGTAATGCTTTCCTGACCATCACTATCATTAAGGCGGATTTCGTGCCCAGATCGCGTTTTGATAGCTTTGATATTATTCTGGACATCCCCGAACCCGGCTGCCGCCTTTCCATTCCAGGCAGCGCCTACCACAAAGGGCGCCTCAGGATTCCCATCTTCAAAATCCACCCATACTTCTTCGTACACTTCGGGAATAAAATAGAAGCCCTTGTCTTTCCCACCGTAAGGCGTGAGTGTTCGTAACCAGGGACTACTCCCCTGCTCCTGCCAGCGAAATCGTACCCGGATACGGCCAAGCCCCTTAGGGTCACGGTTATCAGTCACAATAGCACTTTGCGGCTCGCAACGCGGAAAATCATGGATGTTGATCACCGGACTGGCAATATCCACCGGTATGCCTTCCAGCGTATTAGTGTAATGTCCGCTACCTGTGCAGGTATGCTTCAAATAAGTGATCACATATTTGCCATGGCTGACGAATGTGGGAAACTGTTCGTTAATCTGCACGATGTCACCTATACGCAGTGCCGTACTTTTACTGGTAGCTGTCAGCAACATCATCCGGGAAAGCTGCCCCTGTTGATGCAGGCTGGTAAAGGTATCTAACTCAGACTTTGCATTACCGCTAAACCCGTAGTTCATTTTATACAGAGAAGTATGCCGGTATAATTTACTGCTCACCGATTTCAGATAGGCAGCAGGGCCATTCAGGCCGGGCGCCGGCACTGCATCCGCCGTTTGGTCAATGACTTGATCCTGCCTGTACTCGTAGCCATTTAAGCGGGTATTCCCCGCCTGTACCTGCATGGAAATATCAAAATCCACCAGGTCGACCTGATGCGTCAGGCTCATTTCTTTTCCTTTATACTTTCCAAAAATGAGCTGCTGACCATTATAAAAATACCACTCCCCGTGCCGGGCCGCCAGGCGTTTAATAAACTGCTGGGTGGTTTCTTTGTATTGTACCGTATACTTCAGGGGAACGGTGGTAACCGGTTTTACAGCCGGCTGGCCGGTATATGGCTGGCAACCTTTCAGACATTGTGCGACAATATTTTGCAAGGATTGTCTTTCAAAGCAGGCAATATGGGGATTATCTTCCAACAGTATATCTGGGCTATTTGCCTTTATTACGCAAAAGCCATGCGTACCATCGCTTTCCTTGCCCGTATGGATACTGGTAACTATTCCCTTAAACTGTAAAGGGCTATAGTTACCTGCTGCCTCCACACTGGTAATAGTCAGGCTGATTTCTTTACCCAGGAAATTCCTGCCCGCAGAAAACAGGCTATCACCCAGCTTTTCGAGCCAGTCATATCCGATCAATATCTCCAGGCAATGATGCCCCTGTATAGTTTGGGTTAGGGTAAGCGAGTGAAAAGCAGAAAACTGATGATCTCCTATACTGAAAGTAGTGTGTACGTACAATGACATGGATTAATTTTATTGGGTATAACAATCGTATGACCGGCAACGTTATTCAACGATCCGGATAGGAATATGATTCGCTTTCTTCAGCACTTTACCTGTTTCTCCATCCAGCACATAGAGATTATTAAATCCATTGATCTCAATATCAGCCTCCCATGTTTTCTTCCCATCAATATTATTAAACTTCAGGTGCAGCTTTTCCCTGTTTTCCCCGGTATGTATATTGATCATTTTTTGTTGATGGAGATAGTGCAAAACATCGTTATAGCTGAATTTTCCAAAAGCTGCGTCTTCATTGGTTTCTTTCGTCAGTTTACCCTGCTCATCAAACTGGTATGATTTACCAACATAAGTATCTTCTCCTAAAACCACAGCCTTCTCCCGGATATTGCCATTGCCGTAATAGTATTTATAAACAACAAAAAAAGACGGTTTGGGTGGAGTAGTATTGACAATAAACCCGGTTTCCCGGTTGCCCGATTGAACAATGGAGGTGCCGTCGGGCAAAGTAACATGGGACTCATTATGCTGCTGCACCTGGTATTTTGCGATATCAAATTGCTCAAATTCTCTGGTGATCATATGCAATGGATTTTGCGATACAAGCCTGGTCGATTTGCAGGCAGTAATACTGATAATAATATAGAGGAAACATATTTTTCTCATGCATCAGATTTGATTGTTCAATACTTGCCACTGCCAGTACCAGGTGCTGATACGGGTAATGGGCGTGTGAGGGTTGCCGTCAATATCCACATTCCAGTTGGAATAATCAAGTATATTCTCTGTTTTTTGTGCTTCATAACAAAACCGTGCCTGGCTGTCGAAAGAGTGTGGCAACCCAAGCGCATGCAACATTTCGTGTGCAATAGTGGGCTTATCATGCGTAGCAAAAAAAACGCCCCATTTTACATTCAGTTGAGAAAATCCCTGTTTACTCCTGGTTTGCTGATTCCCGCCGGCATCGGCGGTATTTTCGGTAGCACTATCTCCCAGGAAAAAAAGTCGGTAATGATCTGGAAATAAAGGTCCGTACCTGCTTTGATCAAATTGTCTGTTCAGAAACTGTCCCAGGTCAGCCCGTACAGGCCGCAAATAATTGCCATTAGGCGCATAATTTGCCGCAAAGTTCAGCCCTGGTTCCATTACATCAAGGGTAATCACTGCCGGCACGCCGTTGGCATCATTGGCCTGGTCAGTAATATTCAATTGAATCAGCGCTTGCCGAAGGCTACGCTGAAAATCATCCAGGCCTCCCCTGATGGGTACCCCTTGTTTTACTGCCCTCCGTACCCTGGTTAATACCCTAACAATCACCACGTTTACCTGCCTCGTTTTTCCGCTGCCAACCACTTGCAGCTTTCCAACCAATTTACGTTTATCCCTGGTGTCATCAGGTTTAGCGTAGGCAAACACATTTATCTCCTCATCCCTGGGGAATGCCATCCTGCAGGAAACTTTAAGGGTGTCTTTCTTGTGAATATCTGTTATTGTTTTTTTGTCGAGGGACAAATGTGCTTCATTAAATTCAAATTCTATTTTGGCGGGCTTATCCTGATAATCGATCAACAGCTTCAGCTCCACTTCAGCTGCACCTGGCTGCCCGGATGGCAAAAGCGCCATCCATGGCGCATAGTAGCGCAATGCTACTGCGCGGTTATCCTTGTCTTTCTTCAAAGCATAATGAAAAGGCGTATATAACAGTTTGAGTTGCTCTAGATCGGCAGCTTCTTTTCTAAAAAATTTACTCCAGGCATTACGGTCCGTCACAATATCTGTATACGCGGCACTAGTATAATACTTACCAACAATATCTTCATAATCCACATCACCGGAAATACTGGTATCATTCTGCCGGAACCAGTCAAACCCATATTCTCCTTTCCAGTTGTTCTGCGGCCTGAATTGCACCACACAGGCTACCATCAGTTCATCATCTGCCGCCTGATAAGAATCCGGGCTATTCGTGTGCTTACTCGCCGTAGCTCCTTTGATAAAGTTAGTTCCCTGTGAATTGAGCACCGTTTGTTGCGCTGAATACAGGAACATTTTCTCCTTGCCCGCCGCATAAATTTCCGGCGATTCTACCCGGATCTCATCTCTGGATTGTAGCAGCGTCTTTTCGCTAAATAAGTGCATAAACCCGGGTACCGTTTGCTGGAATAGAGGCGAATACACCAACATGCGTGTACCAGTATTCATCAAAAGCTGGTTGCCCGCATTAAGTGTAAGCGCATTGGCGATGTGAAAGGTTATGTTACGGGCCGACCAATCTATGGCTTCGGCTGCCGTAATCATGATGCTTTTGGCCGGTGTATCCAGGAAAATGATATTTCCATTTTTATCGGTGATGGTAATACTTTCCTGGCCATCTGTATCGTCGAGTCTAATAAGGTGTCCGCCGCGGGTTTTAAGTGCTTTGATATTATTCCGCTGACTACCGAAAGTCGAATGCGCCGTACCATTCCAGACAGCACCCAGCACATAAGGATTCTCAGGGTGCCCGTCTTCAAATCCCACCCATACTTCTTCATTGATTTCAGGCACCAGGTATATTCCTTTACCTGTACCGGCATGCGGAGTAATAATCCTTAACCAGGGTGTGCTCCCTTGTTGTTGCCAGCGGAACCTGACCTTTACCCGGCCCAGATTTTCCGGATCATTATTGTCTGTTACCACCGCACTTTGTGACTCACATCGCGGGTAATTGTGTATGTCGGTAGCCGGTCCTGCCAGATCTGCCGGAATTGCTTCAAACTGGTTGCTATACATCCCATGCGCTGTGCAGGTGTGCGAAAGGGAAGTAATAATAAAATCACCATGTGAGGTGGCAGCAGGCAGCTGCTCCTGTATACTCACCCTATCGCCTATACGCAGAAAAGGAACTTTGCTGCAACCCCGTAATACCACCATTTGCGACAACTGGCCCTGGTGCTGCACTGCTGCTATTTTGTCCAGTTCCGCCTGCGTGCTCTCCGTAAACCCGTAATTCATTTTGTACAATGCGGAATGACGATAAAGCTCATTACTTATGTTTTTTACATGAGTCGTATAGCTGTTGCCGTTCGACAACGGTACTGCGCCGGCATTGGATGCCAACATCTGTCCGGGGGTATAGGCATAATGTTGTAAACTGGAATTGCCGGCCGTTGTCTGTAAGGAAATATTAAAATCTACCAGGTTATGCCGGTGAACCAGTATTGTTTTCCCGGGTGTATATTGCCCGAAAATGAGTTGTTGACCGTTATAAAAATACCATTCACCAAACCTGGCTGCCATGCGCTTCACAAATTGCCCGGTAGTTTCCTTGTATTGCACAATATATTTCAATACCGGGTTATCCCGCGATTGGATAAGGGATGTCCCTCCATAGGGCTGTAAACGTTTCAGGCAGGTGGCAATAATATTGTCCAATGACTGTAACGTAAAAGTAGTTGTGTGCTTATCATCTTCCAGCAGGAAATCTGGGCTATGGGCGATGATACGGCAATACCCATGCTCGCCTGCTATACCTTTGCCTATATGTACTTTGGTAATAATACCATTAAATGACAGCATATCGGTCGATCCGGTTTCGGCTATACCACCAATCGATAAGGTGATTTCCTTGCCCACCAACTGTTGGGTAGAATCAAAATGGTAATGCGCTATCCATTCCTTTCCCATCGTTATTTCAAGCCGGTGAGGCTGCATAATGCTCTGCTCTAGCCGAAGTGAATAAAACGAGTGAAATTGAACATCTTCAATCCGGAAAAAAGTTTGGGTATACAGTGACATGATATGGTTTTATACAGGGTCACAAAATCTCAATCTGGCGGCGTATCAACTAAAATAAGGATTCCATACCGAATAAAAAATAACGAAACAAGGGGACGGAATAAGATAACGCCCTGCCAGTACGGGAATCCCATCATCTGGTCAACTGAAACAATCCTTTCCATTCTTACCATGTACCGCTATATCCGGACATTTCCTGTTTCAAAACCGAACAAATTAAAATAATACAAATACGTATATTCGTCGTGGACAACATATAATTCCATGGCACTTCCTTTGTCCGCAAAAAGCAAATTTCCGAGCTATGTTTGTCACCTATCTTAAAACCGCCTGGCGTAACCTGTTAAAAGACCGCAAATTTGCATTCCTGAATCTCGTAGGATTGGCCACCGGGTTAGCTTGCGCGCTGCTGATTTATATCTGGGTGATGGATGAACTCAGCATGAACAAATTTAATCAGCAAGATGCACAACTCTACCAGGTACTGGAAAATCGTGTGCAAGCCAGCGGTGTATGGACCGCCAAGTCCTCTCCCATGCCCATGGCCGAAGCTCTCGCCAAAGAAATGCCAGAAGTGGCCTATACCACCCAAACTACTTATATAGATGACGTTGTACTCTCCACCTCTAAGGAACTAAACATCACCAGCGATGGAAAATATGCCGGCAAGGACTTTTTCCACCTGTTTTCATACCAGCTCATTGCAGGCAATCCCGACCAGGTACTGGCCAACAACAATGCTATTGTACTCTCCGAAGCCACTGCTATCAAACTGTTTGGCACTACACAAAATATAGTGGGCAAAACGGTGGAATTTCAACATGAAAAATTCTATACCGTATCAGGTATTTTCCGTTTGCCGGAACAACATAACGATGACCTGTTCGACTTCCTGTTACCCATGATGACAATGAAGTGGGCACAGAATAATAAAGACAACTGGGGAAATACCGCCGTACATACCTTTGCATTACTGAAACCCGGTACCCATGTAGATAAACTGAATGCCAAGCTGGCGGGCATTGTCAAACAAAAAACAAATGGGGATATCACCCATCGCACGCCATTCCTGCAACGATATTCCGACAACTACCTGTATGGCCGCTTCGAAAATGGCGTCCAGGTAGGAGGCCGCATCGAATATGTACGCTTGTTCTCCATTATTGCCATTTTCATTCTCCTTATTGCCTGTATCAACTTCATGAACCTTTCTACCGCCAAAGCGGCCAGCAGGGCCAAAGAGGTGGGAGTTAAGAAAGCCCTGGGCGCCGGCAGAAGTACCCTCGTCCTGCAATACCTGGGCGAATCGGTATTAATGGCCTTCGCTGCCCTGCTGCTGGCCATATTACTGGTATACTGTTTATTGCCTGCTTTTAATCACATCACCCAAAAACAACTATCCTTATCAGATCTCAATACCAATTTCATTTTATCGGCAATCGGCATCACCCTGTTCACCGGCCTGGTGGCCGGCAGTTACCCAGCCTTCCTGCTATCGGGTTTTAAACCGGTAACTGCCCTGAAAGGAAAGTTCAGCAATTCCATTGGCGAACTACTGATCCGCAAAGGGCTGGTAGTTTTTCAATTTACCCTGTCTATCGTATTAATCGTGGCCGTACTGGTGATCTACCGGCAGATCAGCTTTATACAAACCAAGAACCTCGGTTATAATAAAGATCACATTGTCAGTATATACAAACAAGGCAAGCTGGAAGATACCCACACACAAGATGCCTTCCTGGCAGAAGCCAGGAATATTCCCGGTATCACCAGCGCATCAGGCATAGGTCATGAACTCAGCGGCCATAGCAGCGGTACCTCCGGCGTATATTGGCCTGGCAAAAATCTTAAAGACAGAACTGAATTTGAATATGTTCCGGTCGATTACGACATGCTGCAAACGCTCAACATCCAGCTCAAAGAGGGAAGGGCCTTCTCCCGCAGCTTCGGCTCCGACAGCAGTGCTATCATCTTCAATGAAGCGGCCATTAAATTTATGGGATTGAAAGATCCCATCGGGAAACAAGTGAGGTTATGGGACAACGATGTAACTATTGTAGGCGTAGTAAAAGATTTTAATTTTCAGTCGCTTCATGAAAAGGTAAAACCCCTCCTGCTCAAACTGGAACCGGGAGGCACTTATCGTTTTATGATGAAAATTGAAACCGGAAAAGAAAAGCAGGTGATGGCCGCATTAGAGAAACTATATCAACAGTTCAACCCCGGATTTCCCTTTAAATATACCTTCCTGGATAAAAACTATGAAAAGCTGTATGCCGCAGAAAACCAGGTATCACTGTTGTCCCGCTACTTTGCTGGTTTAGCCATCCTGATATCCTGCCTGGGATTATTTGGATTGGCTGCCTTTACTGCGCAAAAAAGAAATAAGGAAATAGGTATCCGGAAAGTATTAGGGGCTACCGTTGGCGGTATTGTGATGCTCCTGTCGAAAGATTTCCTGCGCCTGATCCTCCTGGCCATCCTGATTGCCGTACCGCTGGCCTGGTGGGCTACCCAGCAATGGCTGAAGGGCTTTGCCTATAGCGTGCATATAGGTCCGGCCGTATTTATCACTGCCGGCATCACCGTGATCGTACTCACCTTCCTCACTATCAGCTTCCAGTCTATAAAAGCTGCATTGGCCGATCCGGCCAAAAGCCTCAAAACAGAATAGCTGCGCCGGCAAAAGGCGTCGGTGCATAGTGCCCGGTAACTATGCGCCGACGCTTATACGTTGCACGCACTCCTTGTGGCCATCATGGCTTCATCATCAGAAGTTACGATGTAATTGCCTTCCATTCCTCCCAGGGCTTTCCGGTTACCCTGCTTACCCACACTTCAAAATCAGCCGCCTGCTTAATATACCGTATCTCCCATCTGTATTGGCTACCTGGTAGCATCGGAAAATGAATACGAACGGGATCCCGTACAAAATTTCGATGGCTGAAAACCTCCAGGAGGTCAGCTAACCACTGTTGTTCATCCGGTAATTTGCTTTGCGCCACCTTTTGAAACACTTCGATTAATGGTACCGCCATATCATCACAAGCAGAAAGATAACGGTGCAAATTTTCACGATACAATAAAGCTTGCGGTGAGTTTCCTGTCAATACCTGTGGATGATGACTCACAATATGCCCCCTGGCATAATCTGACAGGAAATGCTGGTAGTCAGAAAATAAGCTGGATGAGGTTATCTCTCCATATTTTAAGATCAGTACAAACGTGGGTTTAATGCGAAGACGGTGATAAGCCAGCAATTTATGATGTCCATCCAGCACAAACGCACCATCGTTGTAATCCCCTGTGTCTAACTGGAAAACGATCGCTTTGGGCCTACCTCCCGCCGCAATCATGGCTTCATACCAGGCTACCCTTTCAGGAGAAATTTTCTTTCCGGGCTGTGTAAATAGCAAATCAATATCTTCCGGATAATAATTTATTTCCGAAGTTGCTCCGGAATATACCTGGTCGGATACGATGTTATAGGTAAGCTTGTCGTTATTATAAATATTCAAAAAATATTCCCCATTGCTGAAGTTATTCATAAAATGCTTCATTTCTTCCAGTATGGCCTCATCCGTTCCCCTAATCAATACTTCATTCAAACGGGTGGCCATTTCTATCGCTTCCACCTTTGGCGACGTGACGTAATACCTCATACAGGTGTCACCATAATCATACCAGTCGATAGCTGCAGCCTCCCTTATCTTCAAACAGGTAACAGATCCATCGTTATAGATATCAATAATTGCCGCACCTTCAGTCACGGTAACTTTAGACATAGTCATCAGTTTGTAGATTTACCGGAAAAAATACGAGACAGCGCTTTTTTAGTGTATATATCGCCGTTATATACATAATGATCAGTTCTTTGCTCTCGCTGTTTTTACATCGGCAGTAGTTACTGCACTGGCTTTGTTACCAAAATTACGCCGCACATAAGTCAGCACATCGGCAATCTCCTGGTCTTTCAGGAAATTATGCGGCGGCATATTATTGGAGTAATATTCATCGTCAATAGGCTCAGACGCTTGCATTCCCTTTAAAATAACCTGTATCAGCTTTCCTTTATCGCCCAGTACAAACGATGTTTTAATCAACGGAGGATTCAAATGCGGTACCCCGCTGCCATCCACCTGGTGACAGGTCAGGCAATACTGCTCATATACCTTTTTTCCCCGGGTAACCGACGACTGGCTACCAGCAGGTTTCTTCGGCGTTTGTGCCAACAAAAAAGAAAGTGTTGCACAAAGTGCAACACCTATCATAGCTATTTTCTTCATACGAAATTCCATTATTTACCGCTGTAAGAAATCTTATACACTGTACCCTTCACATCATCTGTTACGTACAACGCGCCATCAGGCCCCTGGGCTAACCCGCAAGGGCGATGTTGCGCCTGGCCGGGCGACTGGATATTTTCCACGCCGGTAAAATTGTCGGCAAATACTTCCCAATTCCCGGAAGGCTTGCCATCTTTAAACGGCACAAATACAACATAATATCCCTTCTGCCCTTTCTGCCGGTTCCAGGAACCATGAAAAGCAATGAAGGCGCCATTCTTATAACGTTCCGGGAACTGGTTGCCGGTATAAAACAATAATCCATTAGGGGCCATATGCGCCGGGAAGGCCACTACCGGATCAATCGCATCGGCGCCACCGGTTTTCTTACCATCACCACCATACTCCGGCGACAGCATCTTCTTATGCTGTATACCATCATAGTAAATATAAGGCCATCCGGCATTGTCGCCTTTCTTCAGCGCATACATACATTCTGCCGGTAATTCATTTCCTTGCTGTAAATCGTAGTATTCCGGAAACATATCAAACAATCCATCGCGGCCATGCTGCATCACAAATAACTGGTTCTGGGCTGTATTCCAATCCAGGCCCACTACATTACGCAAGCCAGTGGCATAACGAACACCATCGCCGTAGGTTTGGTTCAGCTTATCCGCTTTAAATTGCCAGATCCCCGCAGCAGAATCCAGTATAGGACAGCCAGGTATTCCCTTGGAACCTTTGGCCCTGTCCTGTTGCTGGCAGGAATTAGAGTAAGCGCCAATATTCACATAGATGTTACCCGCATTATCCAGGGCAATAGACTTCGACTCATGCTGGTGGCGGTTAATTAAACCAGTCACTATCTTTTCCGGCTGATCCGGATGCATCACCTCAAATTTATCATTCAGTTGATAACGATAAACGTCTTCATCGGAAGAAGTGTACAGGTAATGATCTTTGATCACCATACCCGTACCCCGGTAAGTACCAAAAGTTTTTACGGCGTCAGGCTTCCCGCTGCCAGTGGGATGTAAAACGGCAATGGCTTTGCCGGGCTTGGAACTTTGTATTTTTACATAGATGTCGCCCAGCGGAGTCACCGCTATATGACGGGCAGCACCCAGGTTTTCCGCTACTACCTGTGCTTTAAAACCAGCGGGCAGCTTCAGCCCTGCATTTGCCTGATCTGCTCCCGCAGAACGATGAATAGCACTGCTGTCGCCATTATCTGCCAAACAGGATGCAGACAACAGTGATAAGCATCCCAGCAAAACTACATTTGTTTTCATGCTACTAAGTTTTTCAATGATTTTATACGGATTTTTCACGCTCAATGTTGTAAAAATAATAAGGTTTTAATGGAATCTGTAATTAATAAGATGAACGGTATCATCCCCCCCTGGCCACCTCTGAAGTATAATATTTCATGAGATAATGGTAAATCACCAGCTCATGCAACCGGGCGTTGGCAGCAAACATCCGGTTCAGGAACATATGCAGGTAGTGCGGAGGCAACGCCATCACCGCATCGGCCTGCTGCGCCTTTAACTCCTCCACCAGCTTGCGGGTGGCAACAGAACGACGGCTAAAAACATCCCGGCTCTTTTCCACCAGCGTAGGTACATGTCCGTTATCCCGTAATATGGCTGTTATTAAAGGGGTATCCTGCCGGTATTTATTATTCAGCTGTTGTAGCAGATCAGCATCCCCCTTATGCTCTGCGAAAAACTGTTGCTGCAAATGGCGTAGCAGCTGTAATTTCATCGCAGGCGTATAGCCGAAATCATCGAGCAGCGCATCGGCCCCCTTCAGTGCCAGTAACCACCGCTCGGTAGCGGCAGGACCGGTATCGATAGCCAGCAAACGGGTAACCGCCTGGCTGTCGTGGAAAAATATCTTTTCGGTGATCATTATTTGCTGGGGCCCATATCGCTCGAGCTCCCGTATATAAGTGTCAAACTGCACTTTCTGTACTACATCGTTGTCCAGGTAAGGCGTCAGGACTTTACCCAATAACCCGATTACCTCGCTGGTATGCTGCGCGGGCTGTGGCAGGTGAAACCGGATCCGGATATGATGATCGGGGTCCTGGAAACGGATAAAAAACCAGCGATCCACCATTCCCACCTCTTCTAATTGTGTGGTGAGGGGCATCAGCTCTCTTAGCAACAGCCGGTCCATCCATTTGGGACCGCAATAGATCTTTGCATACAACCACTCGCTGCCAGGCGAAAAGCTACGTTGCACAAACGTGGCTGCGGGCGCTCCAGGCCGGGCGGCAACGGGCTGGTAAGCGGTGTTATGCAACGGAATAATCACCTCGTTACAAAATGCGCCGCTATCGCTGGCCAGCAGGCGGGTATCCGCATTAAACAAATGCTCGTATAACACAATGTCCCCCCTCTTCAGTTTTTCGGCGAGTATGCCTATTGCAAAAACGCTGGAAAAATCTATCAGCAGCTCATTATCTCCCTCCGATAATAATACAGTATCCGGGATCTCATACTGGTCTTTCAACAACTGCAGTGCCACCACTGCCGTATGCAACGGCTGCAGCGCCTGGAAAGCAGCCTGGGTAATCTTCCACCGGGCCCGCTCTATAATAATCTGCTTGTATACCACCCGGGGCAAAAAAGGCTGATCCAACAGCAAACCCCAATTCCATTGTATCGATACCGCCTCCTGTTGCTGCAGATCACATAAAAATTTATAGACCGATAACCCACGGGTATAGTTATGTGCACTGGTAAGCCGGGGCACCACTTCTTTCCCCAGCCGCGCAGAACATAATATTACCCGGTTATCACGTACGGTAACATACAGGTCATTGACCGGCAGCTGGTAAACTTCCGGCTTGCCGCTTTTTCCCAGGAAGGGTATCTCATATTCGTACAGGTCAGGGCGTAGTAGGACATTACCCGTACGTCCTTCCGGCAAATGCACGATTTCAGCAAACACCTTATCGGGTTCCAATAGCTGTTCCCGCTGTACCATCGCTTTCAACTTCACTTTCAGGGTATCATCTCCTGCCGCAAAACGCCCCAGCAGCGCAATAGCATTGGGGCCATAACAGGATTTAAACAAAAAGCGAAAGTCGCCCTTATCGAAGGCATCAGCATCTGCCGCCAACAACGCCCCCATCAGGCAAAGGTTAGCCGGCAGCGAGGGTACCTCTGTGGCGGCCGACAACTCATCCAGGTCAGCATCGGTAAGCGTTATTTCCTTATGACGGCCACTTTGGGTGAGCAGGAAATGCTTCAATACAAATTTCGTATGCTCGTTCCAGTTAGCGGTACCTTTTTTCTCTCCTGCCGGCATCACCAGGTCGTCAATCAACGGGGTATAGCTGGCATTATCGCCGGATACAATACCATAACCAATACCCGATTCACTGTCCAGTGCCGTCATTAGCGGGATTTCCCTTTGTTCATACATTTGCAGGAACCGCTCTTTAAATGTTTGCAGGTCGGCCGGCGTACTGCGGCTACCCAGCACCTGTAAACGCTCCAGTTGCGGGAGCAGCAGCTCCACGGCCTTAGCCGACAGGTGATGCTGCAACGACGGAAAAAAGAGATCCACCTGCACCGGGTCTTTGACGGCAACGTTGGGAAACTGCACTTGCAACAAGGACTGTATCTCAAGATATCGTTGCGCCCCATCTGTTTGCGTCTGCAAAAGCTGCCGAACCCGCTGCAAGGTGGCCACCGCGGCATGGCCTTCCGGCAACTGCCCGATCAGGTGAGCCAGGTTATCTTCCCCGCTCACTACCGGGGCCAGATGTGCCACCAGGATCTGGTTATGTATCAGGTTTTCAATGAAAGCGGCAGCTTCCTTCTCCGAAATGTCGTATCTATGCAACACTTCCACCAGGTAGGCTATACGCGCTCCCTGCCGGGCGGCGGCCAATATCTCCCGGATATAATCCCGCTGTAAAAATTCACTGAGAAAATAATGCCTTTTATCATTCCGCAGCTGGTATTCGTAGTAGCGGCTGGACGGCCCCGCGTTGTAGAGGCTGTTGTTAGGGAAAAAATCCAGCTGTGACCGGATATCCGGCCACGTTACCAGCTCGTCCATAAGTGCCGAGAGATATTCCATATCCAGGCGGGCCACCTTGTAACGGTGATGGGCATCGGGAGATGTTAAATGGGTATCTCCCGGGCCAATAGTACCGGTAGTGCAGCCGGCAAACAGCCCATAGGGCGTGCAGCGCGCGCTCATTCTCAACAAATAACGGTAAAGTGCCAACGGCAATTTCAGGGAGCTGTCGGGTTCCTTCAGCCATTTCAGCATTTCAGTATAGAGGGCAGGACTAGCCAGGAAAACAGCTTCCTGTAGCAACGGGAGCGTGAAGTGCTGCCGGATGGCCGCAACAAAAGACACCGGGTCATTAAAGGTACTGCGATGTAAGCGGAGTACTTCTTCACATGACAACAGTGGCATTCTGAGGAGGTAGAAATCGTGAGCTTTTAGCGGGCGTATGAGTGAAGAACCCATTATCACGTACGGTGTTAAGCCGCTAAGATACTATATAATTTGAAAGCAAACCCAACCTGCTTTCAGGTCATGGCCAATTTAACACCTGGAATCACTCTTTCCATTTCATCCACAAATTTTTTATAACTCGCAGGTTTACCGAGGTATCCTTGTTTCTCTTTCCAGTAGAGATGTTGTACCTCCCGGCTGGAGTAGGCGGTAACAAGAATAAAAACGCAGTCCTGCTGAAGGAACTGCGCTATAATGTCCCTGGTGTTACCTCTAAGGTTTACATCGAGGAAAACAAGGTCCACTTTTCTTTCAGCAATCAGTTTTTTTACTGTTGTCAGTTCTGATGCTTTCTTTACGAGTTTCAAATAGGAAGTTCGTTGGATATAGTTTTCCAGTATGTCTAATGCCAAGGGTTCGTCATCTACTATTGCACATCTGTATTGCATTGCTGACGGGGTTAATCATGAAGAATAGTAAACAAATTGGGTTAAACTTCGGCACCTAAGATGCCCCACGTAGTGGGAATAGTGGGTACGCTGGAGTGCAGTTTTCCTTTTCCGGACCTGTCAGATGTACGCATATTTTCAATCGCATAAACATCTGCTTTGGAAATAATCTCCTTTTCCAATAATAGTCTCGGACGGCTGTTCATAGATTTTTTGTCTACCATAAAACAGTAATTTAGATGAACAGATAAGTATATCTGCTATCTAAGCTCGCCCATTCATAGTATATGGCATATTTTATTAGACATAATCACCTTAATTTTCGACCAACGACAACATTTCACTCATCATCTTCTCCATAGTTGGCAATCCCAAGTAACCGCTTCAGCTCCTGGCGGGACGACTTTGAGATAATGACCGTCTGCCCGTTTACTACCTCCACCGTATTGCCCATAAGGGATTTGACAGCCTGAAGGCGGATAATATAGGATTTGTGAATCCGCATAAATTGATCGGCCGGCAACACATCTTCCATCACTTTCATACGCATGTAGGTGATCACAGTTTTATCCCCACATACGATTTTTATATAATCTTTCATCCCTTCCACGTAGTAAATATCATCGAAAAGGATCTTGGTTAACTTATTATTATCTTTTACAAAAAGGTGATTGGTATTACTGATTTTGGGCTTGGCTGCTTCCACAGGCACGACTGGCTGCTGCCGCTGCCCGATATGGTTCCTGGCCTTGTTCACCGCTTTCAGGAATCGCTCAAAGGAAATCGGCTTCACGAGGTAATCCACGGCATCCAGCTCAAAACCTGCTATGGCATGTTCCCTGGAGGCGGTCGTAAAAATCACGAATGGCGGGTTGCTCAGGGAACGAATCATTTCAATACCGTTGATATTGGGCATTTGTATATCTGAAAAAAGCAAGTCTACCGGTTGACGCTGTAACTCGTTAATGGCGTCAAATGCGCTTTCACAGAAGGCCACAGGTTGCAGGTAAGGCACCCGTCCAATGTAATTTTCCATCAGATCTCGTGCAAAAGGCTCATCATCCACTACCAGGCAGGTAATTACTTGATCCATAATTTTTAATTCAACGTTAGTGTCAAGACAACTTTGTAATATTCGGGATTATTTTCAATTTGTAAGGTATGCTGGTCGGGATATAGCAAAATAAGCCGTTTACGGGTATTGCTCAATCCTATTCCCCCGGCCACTTTTTTGCCTGCCGGCTGTTCTCCCTTGCTGTTGGCAATTTCAAACCGCAACTGTCGCTCCACCACTTCCATAGACGCATGTATCCAGCACCTATCGTTGGTGGTGCTATGGGAATACTTAAAGGCATTTTCCACAAAAGGGAACATCAGCAGTGGCGCTACCAGGTGATCGCCTATCTTGTCGGTATCGCAGTTAAACTGGATACTGGCGTTTTTTCCATACCGCACGCTCTCCAGCTCCACATAATTCTTCAGAAACTCTGCCTCCATATCCAATGGCACCTTGTCGGTATTGGAATCATAAAGGGTATACCGCATCATTTCTGATAGGTGCATAATCAAATCCGAGGCCAATGCGTCATTTCTGATCGATAAAGAGTAAATATTATTCAGGGTATTAAATAAAAAATGTGGATTCAGCTGAGATCGCAGAAAGCTTACTTCAAGGTTAAGGTTATCTCTTTCCAGCCGCAGCGTCCGGGTGGAAGAGCGGATAATATCCAATACCAGCTTCAGGGATACCGGCGGTGCAATGACCATTAACACCGGCAGGAAGATTTTTATCATATGATGCAGCCCAAAAGTGTCCGACCAGCCGGCATCTACCACCCGCTTCATGAATTCCCGCAGCGAAGTGTCATTGATTTCCAGGAAAGCCACTGCATAGAGGGAACATAAATAATTAATCACCGACCAAAAGAAAAAGGGAACACAAAAACATAACAGGGCCAGGAAAAAATACCCCTTCTGCAATACTTTGGGGATAATAAAATAAAACGCGGTATAAAAGAAAAACATAGCCCCGAGTATGTTCCGCAGCATAAATAACACGCTCACCCCAATGGATATAGTGAAGTTAGACGCCATCATCAGCCCGTACAGAACCGACAGAATCGACCACATGAGTACGTGCGCCCATACCCTGATATTGGTCTTATAATATTTATCAGATAAAAAGAAAGAAATCCACTCCATCAGCTTCCGGCTAACATCAAGTGGCTTTCCGTTGGTCTTGTCCCTGAAAAAAGCTAGCATCGTACCTTATATATAAAATGACAGTAAGCAAAAGGCAAGTAAGATAAAAATACTTTATCAATCCGAAATTTCTTTTATCTTATAATAAATTAAAATTATATAAATATACCTTTCTGACTGCAACTTACACATTATGAATGAATTCCAGCTTCATTAATGATATACAATGTTGGAAACAACCGCATTTTCATCGCGTTTATGGGTCAATTCATCTAATAAGTTTAAAAGGCTCCCGCTTTTTGTAGACTTTTGATATAGATCAGTGAATCAGACCACAGATACCAAGTTCTTTGTTACTAACATATTGAAAACAAGGATGAAGTCGCGCAAAGCTCCAGAAAGCAGCCTTTCATCCATTGTTGTTACCATTGTCATACTATTACAGTTGATAATTTCGTCATCGAATAATATTTATACCAATCTGGTCAGAAAACCTAGCACATTTTATCCAGCGGTTACTCCAAAAAAGAATATATAGCTGAGCGTAAGAACATCTACCTGCTAACACTATTCTATTCTATGTAAACACTATGAAACCCAAAGCTCCTCAAGAGATAGACATCAGTCTGTCTCTTTTTTTGTAAAGAAACCCTTCCCCAGCCTCCAACATAAAAATTGCCCCACCAATATCAGCATCAGGTACCCTACAGGCCTTGCATGATACATACCCTGCCCCAATCTTGCCAGCCCCAATATACATATGCCCGTTAGCCACCACTTTATAAAACCCGGAAAAACAACAGGGGGGTGCATACAACCGGCCACCAACAGGCTAAGATAACTTCCACCGGCACAGAGCAGGTAAAACCGGGTAAAATGCCGGCCGTTCATGGCAAAAGGATTCCATTGAGCGGTTACCTGGTTCACATATAATAAAGGAAGCAGCCCTCCGAGAAAAAATAAAATCAACAGCCAGTAATATGGAATTTTATTGTGCATAAAGTGCGTTTTTATTGTCAGGAACCACTGCAACCACCGCAACCGCTACCACAACCTCCCCCACAGCCACTGCTGCAGCCGCTGCTATCACCGCCGCAAGCACTGGAACAGCTGCTACCACTAGTGTCATTAGAGGACTTACCTGGTTTGCTGGTGGCTGTTTTCACCGCCCAAAATACCAGGAGGCCAAACAGCACGAGGTTCGTAGGGCTGGCGCCGTTACACGCGGGAAATAGTAAAAGGAGAAAAAAGAAGAGGAGGAAGGTTAATCCAGGCCGGAACAACCGGGTTAAAGTAGCTAATACAGAAGAGGGGAAACTAACTTTTTCATCCAGCCAGAAGGCCGCGGGAGGATCTTCACCAAAACATCGCCGGTATTGCTCCCAGGTACCGGCCTGCCATGCCTCATGCCGTTTTCTTTCTGCCAGCCCTCCCGACGAAGGGTGGTGGTGAATGTACCGGCCCAGTGTTTGCTCACAGAATGCAACCCAATAATTTTCGGTATAAAGCAAATGCTGATGCCATACCTTGTCTACAATGGCCGAGGGCGATGCACCGCCGGGAGAAATACAACAGAGGTAAATGAACCGCTTATATTCCTGTATGGCCCGCTGGGTAAAGGCCTGATCCCATCGTTGTTCCCTGGCCAGCTTCCGGGAAAAGGGTAACACTGCTTTCGGATCATCCAGCCGGAAAGCACTGATTTGCTGCCATAGCAGCGGAGCCGACAGGGCCGCGAATGATGTCTGCGTCTTCATATATCGATCTTTTATTCATATACGAAAGATGGAAAAAAAAGACAAGACTCGCGTATTCTTTGTATCTTATACCGACCTATAATCGTATTATAATCGTATTATTATGAGTAAAGAAGAGTTGCTTAACCTGGAACGATTAATGAACTACATTGCACATCAATATCTCAAAAAATCAAGCTGGGAAGATGTTTCAAAGGCAGAGTGGACCTATGTAGCACAGGAGTTTAACATACAGATAGAAAAACAGCACCACCGCAAAAAGATCACTACACCACCCGTATTATTTGGAGATAACTATTTATACGAACATCTCATCATAAAAAAATTAAAGGCGGCCTGCGTCAAATCGAAGCAAACAACTATCAGCAGTCCTAACTTCTCTAAATTAAACATCATCGCCACCACCCTGGGATTCAGCAGTTACATCGATTTTATTAACAATGCCACCACGCAGTTCCCTTTTCACGAACTTAAAATCAATATTCCTATTGCCGGCAGTAACCGCTTATTACTCGACAACCTGGTAGGATACTGGTATTGCTATAACCGGAACCTCCCCTTTAAGCCCGGTAAGAAAGCCCATGAACGTATCTGGCGCTCGGCCCTGGAAATATATAAGTCAGGAGATGAATACCTGGTAGAACGCTCCGGAAGAGACAATCATATGTACTATGGTAAAGTAACCGCGTTTGCCAACTATATCTTTATTATTATGAACAGTACTACGTTTATCCGTCAACGTCATTTTATCGGGCGACTCCCCGATATAGAAGATAATATCAATAAAGCGGGATACCAGATCAGAGAAATGAGCTTTGTAAGTACCTGTGTGGGTTTCAATGAAGAACCTATTGCACTCTACGAAATATTTCATCGCGTACCCAGGGCAAAAGACTTCCAGAAGAAATCGGTCGACCTGGCATTCGATAGTCCCCTCCTGCCCAAGCATATCCTGCTGCACCTGAAAGACAGTGAGCAAAACAGGATCCGGCAACATTAAGGCTTACCTGAAAGATAGTCGCTTCCAGGGACTTTCCGGCGCCAGCAGCAGGTATTCCATGTTGGCATGTAGTGTTTCAAAACTTCCCATTTCCACGCCATTCCATACACAGCGGGCAAACTGGTAGGAAAGAGAAAGATGCCGCCAGGAAGTATAACTCCGCTTAATCAGCGGCACGCACTGCATCATATAATCCAACGCCGCTTCATAGGTAAGATAACCCGCATCGTAGCCTGCCCGGCTAAGATTAATAATTCTGGCAAAATCCCAGATCAGCATATCCGGTTGCAATGATTTATCAATCAGCTTCCATTCTTTAAACAGTTCCAGGGCATCGCGGGTGTTGCGCAAACGCTCCATTACCACGGCCTCTTCCAGCTCATTGCTGGCAATATATTCTCTTAAAAAGGCCTTGCTTTCTTTCATGGATACCATGTTGATAGCCTGCCAGATAATATCATATTCAATCCTATGACCGCTTTCCCGGAGCCAGGTCAACATGTCTACCAATTCGGCGGTACTGTCAATATCCCACCATTCCGACAACTGCTCCCGGCAGTCAGCCTTGCTCACCCCGGTAGTAATATCATTCAGGTATTGTTGATTTACGAATGCAATATCAGCCCCGCAAGCAACGGCCCATTGCTGCTCCGGCATTAAACGACTGCCGGTATGCAGGCGAATAACCTGTGGCCGATCATCCATGTCGCATACATCTGCATCATCGCCGCCAAACATCTGGTTGAACTGCTTAATATTTTCCGTAAATACGCTCATTTGTGCATTCCAGCTGTCAGCCTGATTCATCGACTGCTCTACCTGCTGCTTGTAGAGGTTAATCATATCTTCGCTAAATCCCATGTTACGCAATTGCTCCCAGTACTTGTCCATGTATTGCTGGTCCATAGTATATGGTTAAGGTTAAGGATATATGGTTTATATTGGTGGTTATGGCCCGGTTAAAATGACTGGTACACTGTTACTTACGTATAAAATTAGCAAAAAGTTTTCTAAAAATAATTTTACATATCAAATATAATTAATGTTTATAGAAATTTATAATATTAATACTTAATGAGATGATCGCTACTACCTTACTAAAAATCAGCGTTCACCTACAAGCGAAAGACGTAACTTCCAGCATAAATAAAACAAGTCGTGTAGTCCTAACGTTTAGTTATTAACAAGATCCCAATGAGCACGAATACCACTACCACCCTATCTAATCCGGGTAAACAAATCAGGGACAGCATTCCCCGCACTTCCCAGGGAATATTTAAACTACCGAAACAACGCCCTACTATTTTACAGGCCATACAGGCATCCAATGCAGGCCGGGTGGAAGAACTGATTCCTATTCGTTGCGGCAGAATGAGCACTTCCCCATTTGCCTTTTACAGGGGCAACGCCGATATTATGGCACGCGACCTGGCCGGACTTCCGCATACACAACTACAGGTGCAGGCGATGGGCGATTGCCACTTGATGAACTTCGGCGGTTTTGCTACACCCGAACGAAACCTCATCTTCGATGCCAACGATTTCGATGAAACACTGCCGGCTCCCTGGGAATGGGATATCAAACGGCTGGCCACCAGCTTTGTGTTGGCTGCCCGGCATAACAGCATGCGGGAAGCCGATGCCCGGCAAATGGCCATAGATGTAGCCAGCGCTTATCGAAATGCCATCGCCGAATATGCCCAAATGAACACACTCGATCTATGGTATATGAAATTTGATATACCCGGCCTGTTAAACAACAGCAAAAGCGAAAAGGTGAAAACCATGCTGAAAACCGCCATAGATAAAGCAGAGAAAAGCACGCCTGAAAAGGTGTTATATAAAATAACAACAGGCGTCTTAGGCAACTTCGAAATAGCGGATCAACATCCGCTGGTATATCATACCATCGACCTGGTTAAACAAAAGGAAATGGTACACCACTTCCTGGAGTCGTATCTCAATACCCTCCAGGACGACCGGCGCTACCTGATGAGTCAATACCGGATAGTAGACCTGGCCCTGAAAGTAGTAGGAGTAGGTAGCGTAGGCACCCGCTGTTATGTAGCCCTGATGATGAACGATAAAAATGAGCCGCTCTTTATGCAGGTGAAAGAGGCCCGCAACAGTGTACTGGAAGCCTATACAGGCAAGTGCAAATACAAACACAATGGAGAGCGCGTAGTACAGGGGCAACGCCTCGTGCAGGCAGCCAGCGATATTTTCCTTGGATGGAGCACCGGACTGGAAAACCGCCACTACTACCTGCGGCAGCTGAGAGACCGCAAAATAGCCCCGGATGTAGAACATTTCGATAAAGAAGTTCTGGGCGCCTATGCAGGCCTCTGCGGAAAGGTGCTGGCCAGGGCCCACGCCAAAACAGGAAGAGGAGATATGATCAGCGGCTACATGGGAAAAGCCGATATCATGGATGAAGCCATTGGCAAATTTGCGGTAGCCTATGCCGATCAAACGGAAAAAGACTATGCCGACTTCCTGAAAGCCATCAAAGCTGGTAAACTACCAGCAAAGAAGGAATAAAGCATCACAAAGTATTATAAGTAGCAAAGGCGCAAAGAGATGATCAACACTCTTTGCGCCTTTGCTACTTATAATACTTTAAGTGACTAGAAGGTTCTGTCACGCTTATCTATCTTACCTCTTCTGTTCTTCGGCTTAGGCCTCCGGGGCTCTGCCTTGGGCAAATCCGGGTTGGTATTGTGGGCCTCTATGAGCGCCGCCTCTTCAAAAGGGTGCGAAACAGAAGGAATCGTTTGCCGGGTCAGTTTATTAATGCTGTGGAGATAGGGTCTTTCTTCGGTATCACAAAAAGAAAGCGCATAGCCTACGGCGCCTGCTCTACCAGTTCTGCCTATACGATGTACATAAGTTTCAGAAACATTCGGCAGGTCATAGTTGATCACATGTTCCAATGCATCCACATCTATTCCCCGGGCAGCAATATCCGTAGCCACCAATACACGCAAACGCCCATTCTTAAAGTTGCTGAGCGTATTTTGACGGGAGGTCTGCGATTTATCGCCATGTAAGGCATCAGCATTGATATTGCGCTTCTTCAGGTTCTTGGCAATCCTGTCGGCGCCATGCTTGGTTTGTGTAAATACAATGGTGCGTTCTATCCGTTTATCTTTCAGCAGGTGATCCAGCAACTGCTGTTTATCTTTCTTCTTCACAAAATATACGGATTGTTCAATTCTTTCCGCGGTAGTAGATACCGGCGTAATAGTTACCTTTTCCGGCTTATACAACAGGGAATTAGCCAACTGCGCAATGCTCGGCGGCATGGTAGCAGAAAAGAACAGCGTTTGACGCTGCTGCGGCAACTCCCGGATAACCTTCTTGATATCATTGATAAAGCCCATGTCCAGCATACGGTCTGCCTCATCCAGCACAAAAATCTCGAGATGGTTCAGGTAAACATAGCCCTGGTTCATCAGGTCGAGCAGGCGGCCGGGGGTAGCAATCAGTACATCGGTGCCATTACGCAGAGCAATGGTTTGCCGGTGCTGTGGTACACCTCCAAAAATGACATCATGTTTAAGCCCTGTATATTTACCGTAGGCGGCAAAACTTTCGTCGATCTGTACCGCCAGTTCCCTGGTAGGGGTCAATATCAGGGTACGTATATGCTTATATCCCTGTGTAGCCGGGGTGCTGTTGTACAATAGCTGTAAAATTGGAATAGCAAACGCAGCCGTTTTACCGGTACCGGTTTGTGCGCAGCCCAGCAGGTCTTTACCTTCCAGTACAATAGGGATAGATTGTTGTTGTATAGGGGTAGGTGTGGTATAACCTTCGTTTTTAACAGCTTTTAAAATGGGCGCAATAAGCCCTAATTGCTCAAATAACATATTGATATATCTGATGTAATAAATATTAAATAACGCCTCTTCGTCTTTAGCGTTATCACAATTGAGAGAGAGCAGTAAAGAAAAGATTTCCGGACTGGAGAGAGTGAATAACTATGCTTTATGCTTTTAACTCAACAGACGGATGCAAAGATACTGATTTTCCCACCAGGATAGCCATAAATTAATAAAATAACATATGAATCCCAAAAACGGGGCGGCAAAATGGGCTAAATGCTATAAAAAAAGCCGCTTACAGCGGCTCCTTTTAAAAATCTACTTGGCAGCTTCGGGAGCTGCGTCTGGCTTGGTTTTCGGTTCTTCATTACCATGGTGACAGGTATAGCAGCTTACTGCCATTACCTCCGAACCCTTGAAGAACTTCTTGTTAATCCTTTTGGTCATCTTCATCATATCCCGTGCAGTGCCCTTGTGAGGATTGGCATCACTGGCAAAATCCAGTTTTTTGGGATCATCTTTACTCGGCTCGTGACAGAAATTACATTTTACACCCAGGGCGGCATTGAAACCGCGCATGGTTGCAATCAGCTCTTCGTGGCTGATATCCTTAGGCAATACCTTCAGATTCTTTGCCTTCTCAGGCTGCTGAGGCAATGCGAGAGAACATAGGGTGCCGACTGCCACCAGTGCCGCCACCACTACAAAACTTTTCCTGATTTTCATGACCATGGGTTTAAATAGTATTAAAAGCTTCCTTCTGAACGGGAATCTACAAAAAAGAATTATATGTTGTAATGATCCCCGCCTGATTTTTCGCTACCACTAACGAAAAATGACAGGCATCGCGCCTGTCATTTTTCGTATAAACGTTGATGTTATTAACCACTTACCAGTTGGGATTCTGTTCCATCACGCTGTTCGGCACCTGTAACTCCGACAGCGGAAGCGGGGAAAGATAATCCCGGTTTACATTAAACTTATAACCGGAAGCCATCGCCGGAGAATTCTTATACAGCTGGATATAACCCGCTGCATTGGTAGGATAGCCAGACAGCTGAGAAGCCGGAACTACCGTAACCCATTGATTCAATTTGGCGCCTAATGGCTGCCATCCCACAAATAATCTGCCTGCAGCACCCCATCTCAACACATCATCATGCCGGAAACCTTCGCAGGCCAGTTCCACCCGTCGTTCCCGGCGCACCTCGTTAATAACCGGGCTGAGATTAGGAAATATCCAGTTAGGATCTGTAGGCAACGTCCCAATATTCATATCGGGCATACCTACCCGTTGCCGGAGTTTATTAATCGACATGTCTACATCGCCCTGTGTCAGGGTGCCCAATTCTGCTTTAGCCTCTGCATAGTTAAGCAGTACTTCTGCATAACGGAATAGGATTAAACCGGTAGTGCCAATTTCGGCAGCATACTGTTGATAGTAATCCGGGTTGTTGCCTTTGTATACCTGGTAACCAGTAGCCGGTTTATTTTCATTGGCCGAACCAAAAGTTGGCAAAGTGAAAATCAGGTTGGGTACACCTCCAGGCTGGTTGTTAGTAACAATGTGATTACCATCGTTTACATACATGGTTTGCGCCAGTCGGGGATCCCGGCCACGTACAACAGTAGTCAGTGAGTCGTCGCCCTGGTAAAGTGGACTGACAGCAATAGGATTGCCATCCATACACAGGTAATCATCCACCAGGCTCTTGGTCAATCCGCGCCCTGCCCCGGAATTCGTATATCTGTGCCAGTTATGAGCCGGGCCGGTGGTGGCATTATACTGGCGCCAGAACATCACCTCCTTGCTGCCAGAGTAGTCTGTTTGATTAAACAGCGACCAGTAACCATAATTTTTCCCCACATTATCCAATGAAAAGATACCAGTACTCATTACCTTATTGGCTGCATCTGCTGCTTTCTGCAAGTATTTACCGCCATTGCTACCGGTTACACCAAAGGGAGTGCCGGCCAGGTATTTTTCCCAGGTACCTTCAAACAAGGCTACCCGCGACTGAAATGCCATCACGTATTCTTTATATACCCTGCCTGCGGGAGAAGCCGTTTTGGAAGGCAGATAGCTGATAGCGCTATCCAGGTCTGCCAGGATGGAGTCGGCAATAATATTACGGGCCAGCCTTTTACTATATAACTCCGGCGATGTGGATGTTAATGGCTTAGTTACCCATGGCAGCGCGCCGAAACGCTTCATCATACCAAAATAAAAATAAGCCCTGAAAAACAATGCCTCTCCTACATAGGGCTTCATATTACTCCAGGAATCTTTCACTTTCCCGTAATTCGCCAGCAGGTAGTTGATATTACGCAGGGTGCCCCATGACGACCATCCACCACCGGTGGAGGGCACAATTGTTTCCCCGTTCATCCAGGTGTTGTAATTGATATAAATCATATTATCACTTCCCTGATCGGCATCATCACCATATATACCAATGGTACCAAAACCAGTATAGGAAGGAAACGCAGTATAGAAACCGTTGGCGTATAATTTCAGATCATTGGCACTTTGCCAGTATTGAGCATCACTGATCACACTTTCCGGCGATCTCTCCAGGAAATCTTTCTTACAGGAAAACAACGTACAGCCAATAATCACGCAGGCCAGCAATATTTTAAACGAACGCATATCTCTGATATTAATTGAATTAAAGAATAACATTGATGCCACAAGAGAAAGTCCTCTGCAAAGGATAAATTTTAGCATCGCTGATAGATAGTTCCGGATCTATAGTTTTAATCAGCTTCGTAAACGTAGCCAGGTTTTCCACATTGAAGTATACCCTTACCTTTTGTATACGCACATGAGACAGCATACTGGCTGGTAAGGTATATCCCAACTGTACGCTTTTAATACGGAGATAGGCCGCATTCTGCAGGTATCTTGACTGTACTTGTGTGTTCTTGTTATTTTCGCTGCTCATATAGTATTTAGGGAAGTAGCCATTAGGCGTACTGGCAGTATAACGGTTATTGGCCTGTACAGTAAATGGAGAGCTTTGCCATTCATCGCCGGTAATTCCCCAGAAGTAGTTAGACCCCACCCAGGCATCGCGTTTGGCAATTCCCTGCAGGAAAATACCCAGGTCAAATCCTTTATAATCGAAATTCAGATTCAGGCTGTATTGGTAGCGGGGCGTGTTGTTACCAATCACACGTAAGTCGCCGCTACTATCTGCTGTATTCTTTCCGTTGTTAATCTGTCCGTCTCCATTAAGGTCGGCGTAGCTTACATCCCCTGCACGCCATCCGTTTTTCCAAAAGCTGGCTACCGGCGCTTTGGCAGCATCGGCATCGGACTGGTACAATCCATTGGTCGTATATCCCCAGATTTCTCCCATCTGCTGACCTACATACCAGGTGCTGAGTGAGCGGGGAGGATTATTGTAAGCGACTACTTTTCCACGGTAATCAGACAATGAAGCGCGGGCACTGTAATGCAGCTTACCGATCATGTCAGACCATTGGGCCGTTACTTCAAAGCCTTTTGTCTGAATAGCGGCATTGTTTACACTGGGAAGGCCCGTTCCCAATAATACAGGTACAACCGCGGCCGGGCCGGCAAAATCACTGGCCTTACGGATATAGTAGTCGTAAGAAACGGTTAAACGGTTATTCAACAAAGCCATATCGGTACCAATTCCATAAGATGTAGTGGTAACCCAGGTAAGGTCGGGATTTACCAGCGGTGGCTGGCTTACAGATGCCTGCTTGTTACCCCCAAACAGCCAGGAAGTATTATTAGGACTGGTAGTTCCCAGCAACGGATAAAACGGATAGTAACTGTAAATACCTGGATCACCCAGGAACATCTGGTCAGGAGAAGATCCATAGGAAGCCCTCAGCTTAAAGGCATTGATGACAGGACTAATGGATTTCCAGAAATTTTCGCGGTCCAGGTTCCACCCGGCAGAAACACCAGGGGATAACTTCCAGCGACGACCTGCCAGGAACCGGGATGTACCATCATAACGGCCATTGATTTCTAGGAGGTATTTACCGGCAAAGTTGTAGTTGAACCGGCCAAAATAACCTTCTACTGCTAATCTGCGTACCTGATCGCCCACAGAAGGAGTAGGATTATATGTAAGGTTTAAAGCAGGAATATCGTTAGAATACAACTGGGTGTTGGAAGCTGAATACGAGGTATAATTGGTCAGCTCACTCGTAAAACCGCCCATAATCCTGAAGTGATGGCGATTGAAATCCTTTTCGTAAGAAGTAAAAGCATTTACAATATGATGTTCATTACGGTAATTATTCCGGGTAAAAGAGTTGGGCGAAGTACCGGAAGAAGGCGCAGTAGTACCATCCGGTAGAAACACATATACGGTTTTAAGTTGATTTTGCCGGTCGTACATATCACCATCAAAAGTATAGTTCATGGTAATATCCCACCCTTTCAGCGGCTTGATCTGGAATTCACCGGTCAACATAGGCTGATCTTCCGTACTCTTATCTCTTCCACCCTGCAGGTGCAACAGCACATTGCTTTCATCTGAATAATGACCATCCGGATTAATCAAAGCCACCGTGGGATATTTTCTGGCAATCTGGTGCATGTAGTTGCCACCGGTCTGTCCAGAATACACGTTGGGCGTATTATATAGCGAACGCGACATCGTGCTTCTGAAGTTGAACGTAAGCCAGTTGGTAACATTAGACGTCAGGTTGGCACGGATATTAAAACGTTTAAAGTCGTCTTTACCGAAGTTGTACATACCTGACCGGTCATTGTAACCTACGCTGATATAATAATTGCTTTTCTCGGAAGCGCCACTAACACTGATATTATGTTGCTGACTGAAAGCAAAATTCTTAAAGTATATTTTAAACCAGTCGTTATTCGCATTGCTGCTGGCCCAGCTGTTCCAGCCGTTGGGCGCATTGGGATTCTTGATCGTTTGCGTGGCCAGGGTGCCATCCTGGTAGGCTTTGATACGCGCAATGGTTTCATCGTTAAAGTCGGGAGCTTTACCTGCATTCACGAAGGCTTCATTATACAGGTTAGCAAAGTCGAGGGAATTGAGCATCTTAGGCAAATTAATAGCCTGTGCCCAGGAAAGATTGTTATTATAGGCAATCTTGGTGGGCTGGCCCAGCTTACCTTTTTTAGTGGTAATTAAGATAACGCCATAAGGGGCACTGGAACCATAGATGGCCGTAGAGGCAGCATCTTTCAGTACAGAAATACTTTCTACATCATTGGGATTAATGGCATTGATATCACCTCCCTGTATACCATCAATTACAACCAGCGGTCCGCCGGTTGTGCCTAAACCGGTATACCCGCGGATATTGATATTTTGTGTGGCATTGGGCGCACCGCCTCCGGTGTTGGTAACGATATTCAATCCTGCTACCATACCTTGTAATCCCTGGCTGATACGGGTTATCGGGCGGTTGTCCAGCACCTCACCGGACACCTGGGTTACAGCCCCGGTGAGATTTACTTTCTTCTGCGTACCATATCCCACTACTACCACGTTTTCCAGCATTGATACTTCAGGCACAATTTTAATATCCAGGTGACTTCTACCAGCGGTAGCTATTTCCTGGCGTTGAAAACCAATACTGGAAACAATAATGATAGCATCCCCGGAAATACCTGGCAGCCGGTAGTAACCATCTGTATTCGAGATAGCAGCTACTTTGGAACCCTTCAACTGGATAGTGGCGCCGGGTACAGGATTTCCGGTGTTATCCACTATACGTCCACGTAAGGTATCGGCCAGTGGCGCGGCAGGCGCCGGCGTAATAACACGATTCAATACAATCGTTTCCTTAATAATTTTCCAGGAAAGTCCCTGGCCTTTAAAACATATATCCAGTACCTGCGACAACGGCAGGTTACGGGCTTCAATGTTTATAGCATGTGTATCATCCAGATCGCCGGAATGATACCAAAACTTGTAGCCGCTTTGTTGCTCTATTTTGTGCAATACTTCGCCAATAGGCTTATCCCGCTCTACCAGGGTAATTTTTTGTGCTAATCCTTTTGCACTGATTTGAAGGAATGAAATCAGGAGAATAAAAGCCGTGAGTTTCATGATTTTCCAGATTTTGGTCAATAGGCGTACACGCCTGCCATTGTTGATTAAACAAGCAGTTAGATACATAGATAGATAATTAAGGATGCTTAACAGATAGTCATGAGAATAGCCTGGCGATATCGGGCATATTAGCGTATGCCGGAAGTGCTATGCTCACGTGTTGATCATAACATAAGTAGTAATTACATGTGTGCTTTTAGCCGTTAAATGTTCACTGTTGATGGTTCACTGTCGAATGCCGTCATTATTATGCCATAGCATATCTGCCGGTAATAAAATAATGATCTGGAGATGGATGAACGGAAAATACTCCCCCGTGGCAGGCTTGGAAACGAGAATTTAATAACATAAATTTGATTTAGGTAATGAAAAATGCTTAACAGATGTATGTTTTATTGCCTTTTACAACCGGGAAATGTTAGCGCATTCCCGGTTTTTTTTAGCGATTTTGGTGTCGATCATTTGTCCTGGATAATTTCAATAACGCTTAAGCCGGCAAAACAATAATTTTTCTGCCTTCTATTTTAAAATGAATTCCACTTTCTTCTAATATAGCCAGTACATCGGCCAGTTCATAACTTCTCTTAATACTGCCTTCAAATTTCAGATCTGGTATCTTACCTGCATATACTATTTCCGCATTATACCACCTGGCCAGCTGCCGCATCACTACTTCAGTACCTTCCCCATTTAATGAAAAGAATCCATTTTTCCACGCAATAATTTTTTCGGTATCAGCATGCAGTACCAGCTGTATGCGCCGGGTGTCCACCAGCTTCGCTTGTTGGCCCGGCTTCAGCAAAGCCGTATCTGTCCTGTGTATCACCTTTACTGCACCTTCCAGCAATGTTACATCTGTACTCGGTTCCTCCTGGTAGGCCATCAGGTTAAAATGAGTACCCAATACCTGCACTTGCTTGTCGCCCGACTGTACAACGAATGGCATCTTAGTATCCTGGGCCACTTCAAAATAGGCTTCGCCGCTGAGTTCCACCCTTCTTTCTTTTCCATCAAATCCTGCCGGAAAACGTAAAGAAGAAGCGGCATTGAGCCATACTTTAGTACCATCCGGTAATACCAGCTGGTATTGTCCTCCCGCCGGTGTGGTTAATACGTTAAATGCCTGCTGTTGTGCAGCCGTATTATTATACACCACCTCTCCATTACGCAGATGGATGGTAGCGCTTCCCTGCTGCATTACCCGGTTACCCGCGCTATCCAGTACTACGGTTTCCCCATTAGCCAACGTCAATACAGCTTTGTTACTTCCAGGTACCATTGCTTTTCCGGCCATCAACTTATCCCCGTCTTTTTGCTGGCTACCCGCTTTCCATAATTTCATACCGGTAAACACCATCAGCGCCGCTATTGCAGCAGCTACCGATGTTTTCACCACCATGCTCCACAGCATGTTCCTGCGGATACCGGCATGTTGATAAATACGCCGACGCAATAGTTTTTCTGTTGCCGTTCTGTCACCCAGTTCCGCTTCATCCCAGTCCTCCCCTGCGTCCACTTTGCTCAACAATTCATTGTACAGCGAAATATCCGCTGTTGTTGCTGTCCCATCCGCAATGCGTTGGGCTAATTGTACCAGTTGATCATGATTCACGTGAAATGGACGTTTATATACCAAGGCACCTGAAAAAAGGTTTCCCCCCAAAAGTCCCGGTATTTTTTTTTAAAATAAGAAAGCCTATAAATGAGAAAGCAGGCAGGAGATAATAATCATGGAATGCCCAATGAATAAGCGTATCCGCTTCAGGGCAATAGTGATCTGGTTTTCCACCGTTTTAACGGTAATATTCATTCGGGAGGCTATTTCGGCATGCGACAATTGCTCGTTCCTGCTCAAACTATATACTTTGCGGCACTTATCAGGCAAAGCATCTACCGCCTGTGCAATAACGGAAGTCAGTTCGCGCACTGCCAGCTCATCTGGCGTGGTACTGTTGTCGCTGGTATATTGCAGATCGTGAATAAATATTTGCCACGTCTTGCTGGCCCGTAGCTGATTAGCCATTTTAAAACGTGTGGCCGCTTTGAGGTAATGTTTTAAAGAGGTGATGGCCACCGTTTCCCGGTGCAGCCATAGCCACGTGAATACTTCCTGTACTATATCCATGGCCAGGTCGCGGCTCTTCAGCGTATAATAAGCATGTTTAAATAAATCAGACCAGTAGCGGTCATAAATAGTATCAAATGCACGTACTTCCCCCTTCCTAAGGTGGCTCAAAAGTTCACTGTCTTCCATAATGGCCCAACCAGACATTATATGCTATTTAATCAGCAGTTGCCGCTGCCAGGATAAAGGATGATAAAACGTGTTGTTTGCGCAAGCTAATGTTTATTCATTTAAATTCATCCTATTTTTTAATCAAAAAACAGTTGTATTTTAACCTGCCTTTCTCCCACCCGCGCTTTTACTGATTCCGCAATAACCGGGTTTTTTGCCGACATTCATGGAACTAACTTTGTCTTCAAATGATAAAGCCATGAACAATTACGATAAAATAGCCACTGCAATAGATTACATAAAAAGTAATTTCAAAACACAACCCGACTTACAGGAAGTAGCGGCCGCCGTACATATGAGCCCGTTTCATTTTCAACGGGTGTTTTCGGAATGGGCAGGTGTAACACCTAAGAAGTTCCTGCAATACCTCACGCTGGACTACGCCAAAGGCATTCTACGGGAAGAGAAAACCACCGTATTTGACGCTGCCTTTGAAGCAGGTCTTTCCGGTACCGGTCGTTTACACGATCTGTTTATTAACATTGAGAGTATGACACCCGGAGAATATAAAAATGGTGGCAAAGCCCTGCATATCAACTATAGCTTCGCGGAAAGTCCCTTCGGCAATATCCTGGTGGCTTCTACGGCCAAAGGTATCTGCCATATGGCTTTCGCCGATCAGCCGGAAGCAGCCCTGCAGGCGCTGAAAGAACAATTCCCCCACGCGGAGTTTATGCAAATGGTGGATGTTATACAACAAAATACCCTGTATATATTTACCCAGGACTGGAGCCGGCTGTCTGAGATAAAACTGCATCTCAGGGGCACCGACTTTCAGCTGAAAGTGTGGGAAGCCCTGCTGAAAATCCCGATGGGTAACCTCACTACCTATTCCCGGTTGGCAGAAGAAATAAACCATCCCCGTGCCTCCCGTGCGGTAGGTACGGCTGTAGCCCAAAACCCGGTAGCTTTCCTCATCCCTTGTCATCGCGTAATTAAAGCGTCGGGAGAAGCCGGTCAATACCATTGGGGAATCTCCCGCAAAAACGCCATGATAGGCTGGGAAGCGGCTCGTACACAATCCTCTGGATCATAAACAAAAGGGCTGCCCGCTTGTGAAGGACAGCCCCGTTTTTGCTTATGAAAAAAAAGACTGGCACTGAAAAATGCCTGCCGGTTAGACGAGGAAAAAAAGAAGTTATTATGGGCACAGGGAAATAAAAGATAATAACGACATGCCGCACGGCATGAGTAGTGATTTTCTCATGGAATCAGATTTTGGTCTTTCGTACTAATTAATCAACTCAATTAATGCGCTGGAAATATTGTTCAGAATTTTGGTCGTTTCGTTTTATCCCGCTGAAGTTGAACTTTAGCGTTACTTAAAAGTAAAAAAATATTTTACATTTTCAAGTATTAATATGCTTGTTTTATTTCTTTCTAGCTATCCTGGCAGCATACCACACATTATCAATAGTTTATACATCTCAATATCTCCTGCTTTTCGTAACTTCCTGTAAAAAAAATGACAACAACGAAAAACCCGGTAGGCCGCACGACCTCCCAGGGCTGGGAAATAGGGATCAGGCGTACTTTTCCCATTGGGCCCCACCAGGCGTGGGAGCTGCTGTTTACACACCCCCTGCTCAGCTCCTGGCTGGATGACAAAGCAGACCTTCCATTTGAAAAAGGAAATACCTATACTACCAAAACTGGTATCACCATCACCGTATCTTCCGTAACCACGGGGAAAGTAATCCGTATGAAATGGCAACAACCCGGGGACCCACAAACGTCTACCCTGCAAATACGTATTATCCCCGCCAAAGAAAAAACGACTATCAGTTTCCATCATGAATGGTTGAAAAACGGGCAGGAAAGGGAGGCGATGAAAAATTACTGGGGCCATGTGCTTGATGAGATAAGCCGGCGGCTTAAAATATAAACTTCAATTGCGTTTATAACGGGAACACCTATACGACACATAAACTGATAGCAGCTGGAAAATAAAAACCAGGTAGTTAGCTCTTCCGCCGGGGTAAAAATAGCTATCTAACCGGGAAAGAGCCGCATAACAGGGCACCTATTATAAGAAAATTTTAGCAAATAATTTATTATTTTTAAGGATATTATAAGACTATACACCGATTCTTACCAGTAACTTTGCGCATACGTAATACCAATGAACCTACGGGAACGCGAATTTATGAATGTTTATAGTATAGTTAAGGGGCCCCAGTTGCCAGATTTGCTCCACGATGAAACCCTGGCAGATATATTCTCTGGTACTGTGCAAGCTCACGCCCATCATACAGCGTTGATCTTCCAACAACAAACGCTCACCTACAAAGAACTCGATCACTGGAGTGATGCGATAGCCACCTTTCTGCAATCAAACGGGATAGGGCCGGGTAGCGTAGTAGGAGTGTGGTGGCCCCGGGGACTGGAATTACATGCCGCTATATTGGGTATTATCAAGGCCGGCGCCGCCTATGTGCCGCTGGACCGGGAGATGCCGGCAGAACGTGTAGAAGGTGTACTCACAGAAGTAAAGGCAGCTGCCTGCTTCAGTGAAGAACCCCTTCAGCTGGAAGCAGCCGTACTGAAAGTGCCCCCTGTTCCTGATAGTACAGAAATGTTTACCCTCAGCCAGGGCCCTTCTCCCGATAACTTCGCCTACGTATTATACACTTCCGGCAGTACCGGTAAACCCAAAGGCATCCCGATCAGCCACCGGCAGATATGCCACCTGATCCGGGCGGAACAAACGATATTGAACATCCGTAGCAACGATAAAGTATACCAGGGCTTCTCCGTATCATTCGACATGTGGTGCGAGGAAACCTGGCTCAGTTACTTTGTAGGCGCTACCCTCTGGGTAGCCGATGCCACTACCGCCAAAGCCATTGATGAGCTGGGCGATGTACTGCGCCGCGAGAAAATTACGGTACTCCATGCTGTGCCCAGTTTACTGGCCATCATGGATGATAACATCCCCTCCCTGCGCCTGATCAATGCCGGCGGAGAAGCCTGTACCCCACAGGTACTGGCCAGATGGGCCGCTCCCCCACGCCATTTCTTCAATAGCTATGGCCCCACGGAAACAACGGTAAGCGCCACTTTCGCCGCGCTTAAACCCGGCGATTATATCACCATCGGCCAGCCATTACCTAACTATAACATGGCCGTTGTCAATGAAAAACTGGATATCCTGCCCGTTGGAGAACGGGGAGAACTGGTAATTTCAGGACCAGGCGTAGGCGCCGGTTATATCGACAGGCCCGAACTTACCCGGGAGAAATTTGTGGATAAGCCAAGCTCCATGACCGAACTACCCGGCGATCGCCTGTACCGCACCGGCGATGCCGCTATCATACTGCCCGACGGCAGCATCGATTTCCAGGGCAGGCTCGACGACCAGATCAAACTACGCGGCTACCGCATAGAACTGGGAGAAATTGAAAACCAGCTGCATGCTGTAGATGGCATTGCCGCCGCGGCCGTTGCTGTTAAAAAAGACGGTAACGACCAGGATCAGCTGGTGGGATATATCGTACGAGAAGATAGTCAGCCGGTAGATGAATCCATGCTGAGAAGCCACCTGGCCAAAGTATTACCCACCTACATGGTACCCGGTATCATTATGGTGCTCGACGACATGCCCCGGCTCCCAAGCGGTAAAATAAACCGGAAGGCGCTACCGGTACCACCCGCCTTTACCCAGGTAACCAGTCATGAAGCCATCGACCCCAATGCTCCATTGCAGGACCGGGTTATGATGATCCTGGCTAAGGTATTTCCTGATCGCAATATTGATCTGCAACAGGACTTCTTTACCGACCTGGGAGGCCACTCACTGCTGGCCGCCGCCTTTGTATCCCGCCTACGCAAGGAAGCCAATATACCACAGGCATCGCTGAAAGATATTTATATTCACCGGCCTTTACAGGAGCTGGTAAATGTATGGTCTGCCCAACCACAAGCTAGTCAACGCAAAGAAAAAGTATTCAATAAAGTACCCTGGTGGCGCCACCTTACCTGCTGGTTCTTCCAAACGATTGCCATCCTGGTGATATTCGGTTTATTTGCCATGCAGATATTCCTGCCCTACCTGGGCTACTACTACGTAGAACAAGCCACCAGCCACCTGGGATATGCCATCCTTACTGCTCTGGCAATGTTCTGCCTGTTGCCGCCTGTATTCTCCGCGCTTATCATCACCACCAAATGGCTGGCCATTGGTAAAATGAAAGCAGGCGATTATCCCGTATGGGGCAGCTACTATTTCCGCTGGTGGCTGGTAAAAACAAGTCAACGCCTGATGCCTTCACAGTTCCTGAACGGAACACCCTTATATCCTGCTTACCTGCGTATGCTCGGGGTAAAAATAGCCCCCGATGCACAACTCGGCGCAGTTACCATCGGCGCAGAAGACCTGGTCACCATTGGCAGCGATGTAAGCATCAGCTCCCAGGCGGTGATCAACAATGCCTTTATTGAAGACGGACTCCTGAAACTCCGTACGGTATACCTGGGCGACCACGCCTATGTTGGCAGCAGTGCCATTATTGGAGGCGACACCGTTATGGAAGCCTGGAGCGAACTGCAGGACCTTAGCTACCTGTCTCCCGGTACTACCGCTAAAAGCGGGGAAGTATGGCAGGGAAGTCCCGCTACCCTGAAAACTACCAAAAGCATCAGCGAGTTACCGCAACCACTTCCGGTATCCGATGCTACCCGCTTCAAATACAGCATCATTTTCTCTTTGTTCCTGCTGGTGTTTCCCTTCACCGTGTTATTACCGTTATTACCCACCATCATTACCCTCAACCAGATGGATAATGCGGCGCCGGATTATAACTTCAACTACATGGTGATCACCCCCGCGCTTGCACTGAGCTATATCATACTGTTTACCGGTCAAACGGTATTGCTTACCCGCCTGTTGCAATGGGGTATCAAACCTGGCACCTATCCCGTGTACAGCATCTTTTATGTGCGCAAATGGTTTGCAGATCAGCTGATGTCCCTCACGCTGATTGTAATACATCCCATTTTTGCTACAGTATACATCTCCTCACTATTCCGCGCATTGGGTGCTAAAATTGGAAAAAATACTGAAGTATCCACTGCCAGCAGCGTTACCCATCCGCTCCTGGAAATAGGCGACGGCGCTTTTATTGCAGATGCCGTTACACTCGGCGAATCAGATGTACGTGGTCAGCAACTCATCCTGGAAAAAACAGTTATTCACAATACCAGCTTTGTGGGCAATAGCGCCCTCATTCCACAGGGATATGTGCTGCCGGAAAACATGCTGATTGGTGTGTTGTCGACTCCACCTTCTAAAGAACAAATGGCGGCCGACAAGGCCCGCGACTGGTTTGGTTCACCTGCCATCGCGCTGCCCCGCAGGCAGGAAAGCCATTTCTTTCCACCGGAACTCACTACCACGCCTTCACCACAACGCCGGCTGGCCAGGGCTTTCGTGGAGTTTGTACGTATACTCATTCCTGAAACAGTAGTGATCTGCTGCAGTATCCTGTTCATCGCCTATGCGCATGACCTGGTAACAGATAAGCCCTGGTGGATGATCTTACTGCAGTTCCCCTTCTATTACCTGTTCTTCCTCGGGCTCCCTGCCTTCCTCTTCACGGTGATACTGAAGTGGGTATTAACAGGGGTATATAAACCATTGCAAAGCCCGATGTGGACATCCAAAGTATGGCGCAGTGAAGCGATCACTTCTACCTACGAAGCGCTCTCTATTCCCTTCCTGCTGGAATACCTGAAAGGTACCCCCTGGCTGCCGGTTTTACTGCGGCTGCTGGGCGTAAAAACAGGCTACCGCGTTGTACTCAATACCGCCGATATCACCGAATTTGATATGGTGGAAATCGGATCAGACAGCGTATTGAATGAAGATAGCGGCCCGCAAACCCACCTGTTTGAAGACCGGGTCATGAAAATAGGCGCTATCAAAATAGGCCGCAGAAGCAGCATAGGCGCCAGGTCTATCATTTTATACGATAGCGAAATCGGGGACGATGTCAACATTACCCCACTGTCGCTCGTGATGAAAGGTGAAAAATTACAACCTGGTACCAACTGGACAGGCAGCCCTGTAAAGCCGGAATAAATTTGATATAACGATGACGGGTAAACGAAAATGATCACCATCCAACCCATACAAATCCGCGAACATTATGCGCTTATCAACAGCATGATGGAACAGCTGCATATCTCGGAAAAGGAATTTTTCCTGAAAACAGCCGCCTGGGAAAATATTGCGGCCGACTACATGCAACACGTAATAGACACCCAGGAAACCTGCGATGGTACCTGTCTGCTGGCATACGCAGATAATATACCGGCAGGCTTCATCTTTGCCTACTTAGAAGAAACAGACGAAAGTCGTATTGAGGATTATATCAATGATACCCTGTACGTATCTGACGGTTATGTAGACAAAGCATTTCGTCGCCAGGGTATCTACCGCCTGATGAATGAGGAGCTGGAGAAAATCTATATTGCGAAAGGCATACGCCGGGTCGTCAGGTATACCCTTACCAATAATCACCGCATGCAGCAATTCCTGGCCACTCAACAGTATACCCCGGTAAGACTGGTATACGAGAAATGGTTAACCGATGATGGGAAAAACACGCTACCACTGTTTCCGGAGCAACTTTAAATCTTTAGGCCTCATCCCAAAAAATACAGCGGGAGAAGATATATTTACTATATCTTCTCCCGCTATAGACTATTACGACAATAGTTACTTAGCCCATTGCTTATACCGCAGCAACGCCTCTACAAAGTAGTAATCCGCATACGTAAGTGGCACATCCACCTCCGATTTATGCGGCAGGGAACCTACGCTATGCATTAATATAAAATCGTTGTTCTCTCCTTCCTTAGCCAGGTAAGCCGGGCTGCAAAGACTGTTCAGCATTTTTTCTGCTGCATTCCAGTAACGTTTACCATCGGCTTTATTGGTGTAGCCACTCAGCTCCAGTAAGGCAGACGCGGCAACCGCTGCTGCAGATACGTCGCGGGGCGCATTCGGAATACCGGGCGCATCGTAATCCCAATAAGGCACCCCGTCTGCCGGCATCTCCGGATTATTAAGGATATAATTTGCTATATGGCGGGCTTGTTCCAGGTAAGTCTTGTCTTTAGTGTCCCGGTACATCATGGTATAACCATAAAGTCCCCAGGCTTGTCCACGTGACCAGGCGGAGCTATCGGCCGCTCCCTGGTGGGTTTTACGCTCATGTACAGCACCGGTAGCCGGATCGTAATCCACTACGTGATACGAGCTGTAATCCGGGCGAAAATGATTTTTGATGGTGGTGTTGGCATGTGTGCGGGCAATCTTCGCAAACTGCGGATCGCCGCTTTCACGCGTAGCCCAGTTCAGCAACTCCAGGTTCATCATATTATCGATGATTACCGGGAACTTCCAGGTACCATGGTCCCATGATTTGATACAGCCCACGGTTGGGTTAAAGCGGGACGACAAAGACCTGGCGCTGGTGAGCAATATGCTTTTATAGGCGGTATCTTTCGTGATTCTTAAGGCGTTGCCAAAAGGACAATACATCATAAATCCCAGGTCATGTGTATGGGTATTGAACTGTTCTTTTTTTACCAGCTCCATGCGCTTCAAGGCTTCGGCTTTGAATGCCGGGTCTTTCGTGTATTCATACAGGTACCAGGTAGTACCGGGATAAAAGCCGGAGGTCCACCAACCAGAATTGGAAGTCATTAAGCTGCCATCTTTGGTGTCGGTAGTGCGGGGCAACACGCCATCCGGTACATGGGTCATCATCAGTTTATATTGCCGTGCGGCAAATTGCAAGGTGGCATCGGCTTTTGCCAACAGAGCCTTGTCTGCTTTACCGGATTGTGCATACGTTTGCACCATCAGTACTGGCAATAGCAATACCGTAAAGAACAGGTTCTTTTTCATAAACGTTTGATTGTAAAATGATCATTTCTTTTTTCCGCCAGTCTTTACCGTTCCGGCAGTAGACTCGCGGGCTATCAGTTGAATAGGTATTATTTCCTGTGAATAACGGGGCGCTGTAGCAGAGGCCTGGTTGGTGATCAGCTCCATTAAAGCAGCTACCACCCGCTCGCCCATCATCGCCGGATACTGGTCTACGCTGGTAACGGGAGGCGTTACTATTTCTGTACGCGGATCGTTGGAATACCCTACAATTTTCAGGTCTTCCGGCACCCGCACATTTATTTTACGGCAATACTCCATAATAGTAATCGCAGTGGTATCATTGGAGGCAAAAATACCATCGGGATAAGGCGTTTGCGCGAATATCTTTTCACAGGCCTGCCAGGCATTATCACGGGTCAGTTCCTGGTAAAAAACACGTGTCTTTTTAAACGGCAGTTTATTCTCCTGCAAAGCGTGCTTATAACCTGATACCCGCTCTACATACAGGTTGCAGGTAAGCGGCCCGGAAATATGCACAATATCTTTACAGCCCCTTTCAATCAGGTGGGTAGTAGCGGTATATCCTCCTACATAATCATCTCCCTTAATTACTTTCACATTGTAATCTTTGGGTACCCGGTCGAAAAATATCAGGGGAATATTGTTATCCTTAAAAACATCAAAATGTGAGAAGTCGGTGGTATATAAAGTAGTAGACACCACCAAACCATCCACCCTGGCGGAGTACAGGGTATTTACCAGTGCCACTTCCTGGTCGTACGAATCGTTCGACTGGCAAATGATCAGGTTATACCCATACTCCTGCAGTTTATTCTGAATAATGGTACTGATCGTCGCCGGGAAGAACATGGAAATACGGGGTACAATAAGACCGATGGTCTTACTTTTGTTATTGCGCAACCCTGCTGCCAGCGCATTGGGACGATACCCCAGTTTGCGGGCCATTTTCTTCACCTTATCCTTCGTACGTGCGCTGATGTTAGGATTATCATTCAGGGCACGTGACACCGTAGATACAGAAAGCTTTAACTCTTCTGCGATATCTACTATCGTTTTTTCAGTACGTTTGCTCATGTGTGGAATATAAATTTTTATCTTCCCATCCAGCCGCCATCAACGGTGAGAATGGTACCATGTACATAGTCTGCCGCCCTGGAAGCCAGGAAAATAACTGGTCCTGCAAAATCTTCCGGCTCTCCCCAGCGCCCTGCCGGAATACGCTCCAGGATGGAGGTGCTCCGCTGTTGGTCAGCCCGCAATGCCGCAGTGTTATCCGTAGCAATATATCCCGGGGCAATGGCGTTCACGTTCACTCCCTTTGAAGCCCACTCATTGGCAAATGCCTTTACCAGCGATCCTACAGCACCCTTACTGGCTGCATAACCCGGTACGTTAATACCTCCCTGGAAAGTGAGCAAAGAGGCTGTAAAGATAACTTTTCCGCTTCCACGTGCAATCATTCCTTTTCCAATTTCACGGGTCAGGATAAATTGGGCGTTCAGGTTAATGTTAATCACCTCGTCCCAGTATTCATCCGGGTGCTCTGCTGCCGGCCTCCGGAGAATAGTACCCGCATTATTCACCAGGATATCAATTACAGGCGCTTCCTGCCCCAGCTGCCCGATAAAGGCATAAAGCGCTTCCCGGCTGGAGAAATCGCATTGGTACGCCTTAAAATTACGCCCCAGGGCCTTTACTTCGTTTTCCACCTCACTACCGCTCAGCTCCAGGGAAGCGGAAACCCCAATAATATCAGCACCTGCCGATGCCAGCGCCACCGCCATCGCTTTACCGATGCCTCGTTTACATCCCGTTACCAGCGCCGTTTTTCCTTTTAACTGAAATAAATCCATAAAAATAGGTTAAGCTCTTCCTCCCACCTGTAACGGATGGAAGAGAATATTATTGAATATTCACCTGCAAAGGTTGTCTGATCTTCTGTGAAAATGCCTCCAGGTAGCTGAACCAGGCAGCAGCAGAGGTAATCCGGCCGCCCTTACTCCAGGCTGCTCCGAAGTAATATACATATGGCTGCTCACTGCCGGCAGTACCTGGACTCAACAGATGTACATTATCTGCCTTCATACCAGGTACTTCGCGGGCAAATACACAACCCGTACCAATGGTACCATCTTCACCATGTACAGGCTCCCAATAACCCATCACCCCATTTTTTTCGTCCAGTAGCATAGCACCCGGATCTTTACGCTTCACTAATCCAGTTACCACCGGGAGCTCATTACCCTTGAAATGATACTGCACTGACATTTTATTGAGTTGCGAACCTGCATCCAGCGAAATTGTTTTGGTAACGGTAACGGGTATACTACCCGCCTGCCAACTATCGTAAGTCAGTGCAAACGTAGTACGCAACGGACCATTGTCAAGCGATTTCCACTGACGGTAATTCTTTGGGTAATAGATGGTATCCTTGCCGGCAGGGGCGGTGTCACCAGCACCCAACGTCAGGCCCACGCTGAAGTAATCCAATCCCTGGCCATTGTCGTGATGATAATTATCCAGTTTATACCAGGTATCTATCACCATATCGGTAGTCCGCTTTGCCCATACATCAATACCATAGGCCATTTCCTTTGGGACCTGCTCCAATGCTTTTCCATACATACGATAAGCCATCCGGTCATTTTCCCACGCATAGTCATCTTTACGCTCCGGTACATAACGGCCATAGGTGGCTGTTTTCACGGGCACGGGGCTACCTTTTTCCAAACGTGCATATACATGTGATGCCGCCGGTACAGTTACCTGCAACAGCAGCTGCCTAGCCGTTTTGCCACCTTCATAAATCAGCTGGTAAGGAATTTCCTGTCCGCTCAACGCATCCACTACCTTAAAAGGCGATGGTAAAGACTTTCCCATCTTAGCTGTCAACGAGGCATAAGGAATCTCCACAAGATCCCCTTCCCGGTTAATACCGGTATTATTGGAGATGGTAACCGCCGCAGGATTTTTCTTTAAATCATACTTAATCAACTCTGATCCTGCTAACAGGAACGCACCTACGCCATATACCTCTGTATCATCTGCGGTGGCCTTTCCCGGGGCAGCGCCTATTTCCTGTACAAAACCCAGTTTACCATTGGGATGTACGCAACCTACTAATCCCTGCCATCCTTTCTGTATCACCGGCATAAATTCTTTCTCCGGCAGCAATCCATTATTCACACCCCACATCAACGCATATACGTAAAAGCCGGTGCCGCTTGTTTCCTTGGCAGGGTAGTTAGCCGGATCCAGGAGACTCGCATGCCAGGTGCCATCTGCGGTTTGTAACGCTGCAATACGGTAGGCCATCTGCCTGTACAGTTCCTGGAAACGTGCTTTGCCAGCATATCCGGCGGGCATATTATCCAGCATACGTACCAGTCCGCCCATTACCCATCCGTTGCCGCGGCTCCAATACACATTGGTGCCATTCTTTTCTTTCTTACCAATATAACTGCCATCGCGGTAATACAAACTATCCTGCTTGTTGTATAAAAAATCGGTCGTCTTCCACCATAGTTTATCGGCGGTTTCCAGGTAACGGGGATCGCCGGTGGCGGTTGACAAATAAGCCAGTGCGGGCGGGCCCATAAACAAGGCATCGCACCAGGCCCATTCGCGGTGATGAATTCCATTCTTCCATTCGAGCGATTCTGTATGCGGCTGTGCCACAATGCTGTCGGCCAGCTTACGGAAGCGGTCTATCATCACCGGGTCTTTATATGCGCTATACAGCTGCGCATACAACTGCCCAACGCAATATTCGTCTGCAAAAAAGCGATCAGGCCCGGTATTCCATTCATTATCCCTTCCTACCTGTAACAGCCGGTCTACAAAAAATGAGCGGCCGGTTACCTGTGCCAGCGACATCATACCGGCATACATAGCGCCATTGGTCCAGTCGGTGGGCGCATGATTCCAGCCCTGTTCCGTAAGGTGACGCCATTGCCAGGAAGCTACTTTCTCCATCTGTGCCCTTACAGCAGGTGCTGTAAACACTTCTTCGAATACCGTGGCATGCTTTGCTGTAGCCGGACCCGCAGCATATACCGGTAGGCCGGCCTGCAGGAAAGACAAGCCCAGCAAGCCCCCTGCGATAATTGTTTTTATCATGATAACAACTATTATCAGTTAACGTAAATCCGTGATCTTGCAATGGTCCATATCGCCGTAATCCAGGTTTTCACCCGCCATTCCCCAGATAAAGGTATAGTTGCTGGTGCCTGCACCGGAATGTACCGACCAGGGAGGTGAAATCACGGCCTGCTCATTCTGCATCCAGATATGGCGGGTTTCCTGTGGTTGTCCCATAAAGTGACATACCGATTGCCCTTCCGGTATTTCAAAATAAAAATACACTTCCATCCTCCGGTCGTGCGTATGTGCTGGCATCGTATTCCATACGCTGCCGGGTTGCAGTTCTGTCATACCCATCTGCAGCTGGCAGGTTTCCAGTACACTGTTTACCAGCAGCTTGTTGATAGTACGGTGATTGGATGTTTCCAATGTACCCAGTGTTACCACTTCTCCTTCCTTTTTAGATACTTTACGGGTAGGATATGTATGATGAGCCGGGGTAGAGTTCAGGTAAAATTTAGCCGGGTTTTGTGCGTCCTTACTCCGGAAAACGATGTCTTTACTTCCTTTTCCGATATACAGCGCTTCTTTAAACGCCAATTCATATTTTACGCCATCTGCTTCTACAATGCCGTCGCCACCTACATTGATCATACCCAACTCCCTTCTTTCCAGGAAATAGCTGGCTTTCTGCAGGTCGATAGTTTCCAGCGTTACCGGTCCTTTTACCGGCATAGCGCCGCCAAACAGGTAGCGGTCATAATGTGTATGTGTCCAGTAAATATGATCTGCTTCAAAAAGTTTCTCCATTAGAAAAGCCTGTCTCAGCTGTGCGGTATCCATGTGCTTCACTTCTGTGGGGCTGCTGGCGTACCTGGATGCTAACGTGGTGCTCATATAGTGTTCAATATTTTATAATGCCTGATACTAATAGTTGACGTGATAATCTTTCTTTATTTTCTTTCCTGACCATACCTTTTGCGCGGTCCATTCTGCCGCAGGATCGGTCCAGAAAGGATCTGTAGCAGGCAGTCCCAATGCCAGGAAGCCATTGGTACAGATATATAAACTACCGGTAGAAGTATATACATCCGCTACTTCCGGCTGATGCCCGCAAATGCCCAGCTGTAGCCATCCCTGCTTATCGAAAGTCCCTTCCATTTCGAAAATGTTTTTCATAATGGCGGTCATGGCGCAACGCACCTGTGCTGGCACAATAGCTTCGGGCAACTGGTGCTGAAGCGCCAGCTGTACCAACGGCTGAAATGCAGCCGTACGGTAGGTCATGGATCTTCCCAATGCAGGGTAAGTACCATCCGGCGCAATCATGCGCTCCTGCAGTTCAGCGTACCGCTGCATACGCTTGATACCTTGTTCTAAATCGGCCTTGGCCCATTGTCCTTTATCTACCAATACTTTCAGCATATCGGTAAACATAGGATGCATCACATACCCGTTATAGTAGTCTAATGAAAACTGCGCACCATCGCTGTAAAAGCCGTCCCCCGCATACCATTCCTGTATTTTTTTGGTGGCTACCATGGTACGCATGGGCTCCCATTCTTCGTTGATCGACAACAGGAAAGCCTCTACTATACCGGCAAACAACAACCAGTTATTATAAGCAGGACGGATGCGTCTCAACTCTTTCAGCTCTTTCACCACATTGGCTTTGGTGGTATTATCGAGCGGTTGCCACAACGCTTCCGGCGCCCGCATAAATGTTTGACACAGGTAAGCGGCATCCACCAGTGGCTGGCTTTCTGAGCGGAAGTTAAGATAGTCGGGAGAAGAAGGATTCACGGCGTTCGCAATGCCCTGTAATACCTGTCCACGCACTTCCTGCCGCAGCTTGCCTTCCGCCGTAGTATCGTCGGGTAATGCCAGCCAGGGCGCCAGACCGGATATACAACGGGCAAATGCTTCAAGGTAAGTTACCTTCTCCACTGCCAGCCCATATCCCGGGCCTTTCTCTAAAGGCATATTTTTCTTTAACGTGCCTTTACTCATATTTTCTACCACCGGCCGGGCAATGCGATGTAATAAATTCACCTGGTACTGCCGGTCAGGTATAGCTGCTCCTATCGGGGAAGCGCTACGCTCATTCATGGCGGAGGCCAGTACGCCGGCCGGCGCGATGGCCCCGGCTAAACCAGCCAGTGGCGCTATTTTGATAAAGTTTCTGCGTTCCAATGTAGAATTACTTTGACGTGGTTAATGTGACTCTTTCGAGGATATACGGCTGTAATAGCACTAATGTAATGCAAACGTTTGCAAAAATCAAGCTTTTTTACAAAAAAACGGAAATCCATTAAATCCGGCGCATCACAAAATTAACGCTGTGCTGCCCGGATAAAGCCTGTTTACGCGCTTTTAAACTGATGCGGGTAACATGATCACCCCATACCGGCGACAACCGACCATCAGTAACTTCCTGACGTTCTGTGATCACTTCAAATAATACCGGATCATAAGTCATCTCCAGGTTAGCCGTACTACCCTGCAGGACCACCTTGCCGGGAGTATGGGTATCCGCCGGTAAGCAAGTCATAAAATGCAGCAAGAATGGTTCTTTCCAGGCGGTCAGCTGGTAAGCCTCTTCCAGCAACAACGATTGCTTCGCGGGGGTAAAAGTGAAAGTGCGCTTCCACGACTGTATCATAGCCGTTTCGGGATACGCCGCACCAATGTCCATGCTCAGTTTATTATTGCTGTAATGTACATCCCTGGCCTGGAACCGGCGCCCATCGTGCTGCTGCACGCCGTTTATGGTAGGACAGTTATGCCACTGCGACTGCATAAACCATAACTGATAACGGTCAGCACTAAACGTTTGCTTGGTATAAGTACCCACACCCACATCTATCAACGCCGGTGCGCCATCCATATACAACACAAAATTGCCTACATCATTATGGTTATGACTTTCTGCATTATGGCCACCCTGCGCTGCAAAGAACAGGCCTTTGGCTGTACCCTGTTTTGAACGGAGCGATAATACCTGTAAATCTGGCAACCAGTTTTCGGTGGTATAAGGCGCTGCTGGTTGTACTCCCCTCAGCTGATCCCGTAATGCCATGTTATAAAGAAAGAAAGCCAGTGACGGCGCTTTTATCTTTGTTGTATCCGGATTATCCAACGCTGCCAGGTAAGCGGCAAAACTTTTCAGGGAAAGATCACCAAAAGCTTTTCCATACAGATACACGGTATGTGGCGGAGGAATAGTGCTGGCAGAAGCATCTGCAAAATTTACAAACCGGCTGCTGTCAACATGCATCTTATAAATATAGGCGCCTATCCGGTGAATCAGTTCATTGCTTTTCCAGTTTAACATGCCGCCGGAAGCATCTGTGAGCCAGGTAGTAAACTCTGCCAGCTTACCGCCTGCATGTCCCCAGTAGGTAGGCCCTTCATCGCATCCCCCATCTTCCGGATAACCATTGAGAAAATTATCGGCGCTATGAATCGCTTTTTCAATTACTTTATTACGTATATCCGTTTCATTTATACTCAGCAAAGCGGTTTGCAAAACGTTCGTATTAATCCAGATATTCCAGTTATTCACCGTCTGTCCTTTGAAGCCCATCCACCAGAAATCGTTGCGTTGCAGGTAAGGCTCTACAATACGATGTTGCAGCTCATACGTGATCCGCTTGTTCACAATGGGGGAGAATTTGTCCAGCTGGTCATGCAGTAAGAACTGCGCCCAACTAAGGGTGGCGGATGTTTCACCGGCAAACAAATCTACCACTGGCTCCGTGGGGTCTGGCAAATCGGTACCCGCCTTTTGGGCGCCCACATGCGCCGGCAATACCCAGGTACTCTCTTCCAGGATAACCCATAAGCCATTTACAATCTGTGGAATATACTTGCCATTACCACCTGCCAGCTCCCCCGCTACCAGGGCCGCTAATACTTTACGTCGCTCAAATTGCGCATTCTCAAAGTTGACCCGGTTGCCATTATCCCGGTACTGCAGGTATAACGTAGCCGGCAAGGCAGGCCAGTTAAAAGACATAGCTTTGTCGGCCTCCTTTAACAGGTTTGCCTTTACAGACGCCGGTAAATTGTTCATTTTCCCGACTATGCCCTGCAAACATTGCGCTCTCCATGCGGCGATATTCTTGAAAGCAGCTACCCCGCCTTCCTGCTGATATTCGTTGTAGAGATAGTTTCGTTCTTTCGCGTGTTCCTGTGCTATAGCAGCAGTAAACATCCCGGAACTCACCGTAAGCAATAATGCACCAACAATATTTTTAATGTACATAGGACATTTATTTTCAGAAAGATAAAAAATACATGCCACCGCCAATAGCGGTGGCACGATATATTTATTGTTCCCTGCTATTTTCTTTACTTAACATAGTTCGGGTTTTGCACCAGGTTGTTGTTCAGATCTATTTCCACCTGCGGAATAGGCCATAAATTAAAGGCGTCTACAAAATTAATCTTGTCAATCTGCTGACCGGCAATATTAGTCACCACCAGGCCATTCATCAGCTGTGTGGCAATACCCCAGCGGCGAATGTCTGAATAGTAGGTTCCTTCCATGGCAAATTCTATCATCCTCTCATGACGGATAATGTCCCGCATCTCTTCTTTCGATTTACCGGCAGGAATAGGTGGCATCTCCACCCCTTTACGGGCTCTTACCCGGTTAATAGCAGTATATACAGTAGCGTCCGGGCCTGCCACTTCGTTTTCTGCTTCTGCCAGCATCAGTAATACATCCGCATAACGGTAAATGATAAAATTCAATGGTGAATCGCCCGCACCAAAACCATCTACTTCCAATACATATTTCCTGGTAAGATAACCGGTAAAAGTAGCCGAATTATCCAGTCTCAGGTTGGCATAAGGAATATTCTTCCAGGTAGACCCAGGTCTTACCACGGTATAGTCTAAACGTGGATCACGGTTGTTGTACGGGTTGGCAGGATCATAACCAGAACTGGGATCTGTAATCATCTTACCATTCTTCATCTCGTAGTTACTCACCAGGTTCACAGAAGGATACACGTTGCTCCAGCCACTGGAAAAGGAACTGCGGGTAGACAAACGCTTATCCAGCAAACTACCCTGTCCTAATCCCGGCGCCAGGTATTGTATATCAAAAATCACCTCTACATTATTTTCCGCGCTGGTAGAAATAAACATATTCCTGTAGTCGGAATATAAATCGTATCCCAGCCCACCAATGGTTTTACAGGTAGTGGCGGCATCTGCATACTGCTTGGCGAGCAACTGTGCCTTGGCTTTCAATGTCAGCGCGGCGCCTTGCGTAGCGTGGCCCACCAGCGATGCCGGGTAGCTTACCGGCAACGAATCGGCCGCTGCACCTGCTTCCCTGATAATAAATGCCAGCAGGTTGGCTCTCGTTTCTTTGGCAGGCAATGGCGCCCCCAATGCCAGCGTTTTGGTGATCAATGGTACGTCGCCATAAAAATCGGTTAGCTGATAGTAATACAATGCCCTTAAAAAAGTGGCTTCTGCTATCAGGCGGTGATTAACAGAAATGCTCATATTACTGATGCCCGGCAGTTTTTCCAGTGCCAGGTTAGCCCGGAAAACACCATTGTACAAAGCTTTGAATTTATTCACCACTGCGCTGGTAAATGGATTCATATTACCCTTTGTAATAGGCCCCATACCAGTGCCCCCATCATCCCAGATATAAGCAGAAGGCGTTAACCCATCATTGTATACATACAATCCAAAAATATCGTTGTTCTGGAGGTCGTTGTAAATGGCACTCACACCCGCATTCGCGTCTTTTTCTGTTTTCCAGAAATTTGCATCAGATACTTTATCAGAAGGAGTAGTATTCAGGAAATCTTTTTTGCAGGCACCCAGTGCTAATAAACTGCATGCACATATTGCGGTTAATATCTTGTTCATTACTTACCCTTTAAATAGTTAGAAGATCACGTTTACACCACCTGTTATCACCCGCACGTTAGGATACTGTATTCCCGGTTGCGTATAGTCGCTTACTTCCGGATCCAGCCCCTTAAATTTGGTCCAGGTAAATGCGTTCTGTGCATTCACATATACACGGATGCTGGAAATAGTGCTGGTAAACATTTTCTTTGGCAGGGTATAGGATAACTGGATATTCTTCAGTCGCACGAAAGAAGCATTCTGTACCCAGAAAGTATTAGCCTGCGTGTTGTCTGTATTGGCAGCAGCGGTCAACCGCGGTATATTGGTATTAGCATTGTCTGGTGTCCAGGCATTCAGGAAGTCGGCATTAATTTCACGGCCGGCACGGATACCCGTAGTATACCAGTTATCCTGGTAGTAACGGTTTACGCCACCCACACCCTGGAATAACAATGCCAGGTCAAATCCTTTGTAACCCGCATTCAGGTTCAGGCCATAGTACCATTTAGGAATGGTATTGCCCATGTTGATACGATCATTACCATCCACCACGTGATCTCCGGTCATGTCTACAAATTTCAGGTCGCCCGGTTTGTTTGTTCCCGCAGTACGTTGTTTAGCCCACGCTTTCACTTCATCATCGTTTTGGAAAATGCCCGCTGTCTGCAAACCGTACAGGGTGCCGATAGACCAGCCTTCTTTCAATACAGAAGCTCCGTTGAGCGTACCAATGGCATTACCCTGGTATTTCACCACTTTGTTATTGATGTTGCTAACATTACCGGATATGCCATATCTAAAGTCGCCGGCTTTATTGTTGTAGCCTAAGGTCAGCTCCCATCCTTTGTTCTCCACAATACCTACGTTCTGGAAAGGAGGCGTAAGGCCGCCATACGCCGACGACAGGTTCAAACGTACCAGGATATCAGAAGTACGGCGGTTAAATACATCGAAAGTAAGGTTGAAATGATCGTTAAACAGGTTGGCGTCTAACCCCAGGTTGGAGGTCGTTGTTTTCTCCCATGTGATGTTGGGATTGGCCATTACCAAAGGCGCCAGACCAGCGGAGATGGTACCGCCGTAGTTATAGTTTACACCGGCAGAATACAGGCTCATGAAGGCATTCAGCGGGATACGGTCGTTACCCAGTTTTCCCCAGGAAGCACGCAGCTTTAAATTATTCACCCATCCCGGTATCGCATTCTTAATAAAGGGCTCTTCTATTAAGCGCCATGCAGCAGAGAAGGAAGGGTAAACGCCGTATTGCAGGCCGGAGCGGAATTTAGAGGATCCATCTCTGCGGAGATTGGCTTCCAGCAGGTATTTACCTTTATAGTCGTAATTGATACGTCCGAAGTAGGAAACAATCTTATAGATATCGGAGGTTCCACCTACTTTCGGTTGTTCCAATCCGGCGCCCAGTTCCCAGGTATTATTGGTTGGGAAATTCTGTATGCTACCGGTAAAGAGCGTACCCCTGATAGATTCTGTACTCATCCCGGCCAGCACATTGATATGATGATCGGCGCCAAAATTCTTGTTGTAGTTCAGGGTAGCGAAGTAGGTCAGGTGCAGGTTGGTACTGTCCAGTTGTGCCAGGGTAGCGGGTTGCTGATCCAGCTGTTGTGCCACTACATTCTTCTGGAAGTTCCACCTGTTCTGAATAGCACCGGCTAAGGCATAACTTTTCTGCCCCATATTGAAATAGTCGCCAGCTCCGTTTACCTGTAATTTCAGGCCATCGATGATATTCCATTCGCCCCATACTTTGGCAAACGCGCGTTGCTGGCGGTTAGGACGGGACCAGGTTTCCACGTATTGCAGGGGATTATCCAGCTGTCCGTTTTCATCGTCGGTATTGCGGCCGCCATAGCGGGTTCCGCTGGCATCCACCACTTTGGGCGTCATACCGGGCGTAGTGCTGCCTGCAAGCGACAGTATGCTGCCCACATCCTGTGGTTCGCGACGTTCTTTCCAGGTTAATGCGATGTTGGCGCCTACCTTAATTTTTTTGCTGATCTCCTGGTCTGCATTCAGACGCATCATATACCTGTCCTGACTGGTATTTTTAACGATACCATCATTATGCAGGTAGTCGAGCGACATATAATAGCTATTCTTTTCAGAACCACCGGATACTGATACTGTATGACCTGTCAGTTTTCCCTGTCCAAAAAGCACGTCCATCCAGTCGGTGTTGGGATACAGGGTTCTGTCGGTGGCATTTTTCCAGGCATCAATAGTAGCCTGTTTAAAAGGCGGGGTATTGCTTGGATTATCTGCCGTGGCTACACGGTTCATGAGTTGCATGTAGGTGGCATAGTCGCTGACTACGTTAAACAGCCTGGTGGCTTTTTGTACGCCATAGTAGCCGTTGTAGGATACCGTTGCTTTACCTTTTCTTCCTTTTTTGGTAGTAATGAGTACAACGCCGTTTGCTGCCCGGGAACCGTAGATGGCCGCGGCGGAGGCATCTTTCAGTACCGAAATGCTTTCCACATCGGCCATGTTAACGTCGCTCATGCTGCTTTCAATACCGTCTACCAGGATAAAGGGATCTGCATTATTCAGCGTACCTACGCCCCTGATGCGGATAGTAGCATTTTCGCGGCCCGGCTGTCCGGATGCCTGCGATACGCTTACGCCGGGCGCCATACCACTGAGCGCAGTACTCAGGTCAGTTACCGGGCGGCTTTGCATGGTTTTATCAAAATTTACGCTGGTAACAGCGCCGGATAGGTTTATTTTCTTTTGCACACCATAACCAACTACTACGGTTTCATTTAGACTGGTGGCGCTGGATGCCAGCTTTACTTTCAGATCTGTTTGATTATTAACGGCTATTTCCTTTTTATTATACCCTACAAAGCTGAATACCAGGGTATCTTTTTCTGCGGCGTTGAGGTGGAAGGAGCCATCGGGCCCTGTTACGGTGCCGGTACCGCTATGCTTAATTCCCACAGTTACGCCGGGAATGATAGCGCCTTGTTCATCTTTGACAATTCCTTTGATTGATTTTTTTTCCTGGGCAATGGCTGTCTGAACTACACATATTCCCCATATGCATAGCGATGCCCCTAGCAGTTTTTTCATAAACGTGTTTTTATGTAAACGTTTGCATTAAAATGAATGAGACTACAAAATTCTGTTCACCTGATTGTTCACTGATCTTGCATGTTTCTCTAAAATGGAATTAAATTCAGACTTGGCTTTAAAAAGTTATAAATATCTGTTTGTAAATTACTTACGAAGCTATAAACACCGTTTTTCTCTCGTTATCTGCCCTAATAGACGGCCTGTTGAAATCAAAAATATCGAATTATTTGAGAATTACAAACGTTTGCATAAATATTTTCTGCCACCAGGAGATAACGTTACCCGGAACAAGCCTATACAAATGATAGCGATTTAACATTTTATAATCCTTTCCTAACATGCCACCAACTGCTCTTTCAGCAGTTTCAGCAAATAGTCAAAATCTCATCAAGGATTAATATTTTAGTATCACCAGCCGGAGCGCATATTTACTACTTTAGCTGTTATGAACACTTATTTACAAATTCACCCGAGTGACAACGTGCTGGTAGCTCTTCAGGATATACCAGCTGGAACCAACATTTCATTCAACGGACACGACATTCAAACGCAGCAAAATATTTCCGCCAAACATAAATTTCTCATAGAAGACATACAGGCAGGTGATCCTATCACCATGTATGGTGTGCTGGTAGGCAAGGCCAATAAAACCATTTTGCAGGGCGAAAGCATCACTACCGAAAACGTAATACACGATGCCAATGCTTTTCATGAAAAAGACAGCTCCCTGGAATGGCAGGCACCCGATGTAAGCAAATGGAAAGACCGCAGCTTTATGGGCTACCACCGTAACGACGGACAGGTAGGCACCCGTAACTACTGGCTGGTTATTCCACTGGTATTCTGTGAAAACAGGAATGTAAGCGTTATTAAAACCGCCTTCGAAAAAGGACTGGGCTTTGCCCCCGCAGAAGTCTACAACGAACAGGTAACCGACCTCGTAAACCTGTACAAAAGTGGGAACCTGGATGCGGTAAAAAACTATGAAGCAGGAGCACTAACGGAAACGGATAAACGTAACCCGGTATTTCCTAATATAGACGGTATTAAATTCCTCACCCACGAAGGTGGTTGCGGCGGTACCCGCCAGGACTCAGACGCGCTCTGCGCCCTGCTGGCAGGCTATATCCACCACTCCAACGTGGCGGGCGCTACTATTCTCAGCCTGGGTTGTCAGCACGCACAAGTGTCGATATTACAGGAATCCCTGAAAAAGCTGAATCCAAATTTCAATAAACCGGTACTGGTATACGAGCAACAAAAAAGCCCTTCTGAATTTGCGATGTTATCGGCCGCTATCAAAGATACTTTCCTCGCCCTGGTAGAAGCCAACAAACAAAGCCGTCAGCCTGCGCCCCTTTCCAAACTGGTAATAGGCCTGGAATGCGGCGGATCTGATGGTTTTTCCGGCATTTCTGCCAACCCAGCGGTAGGACATACCTCCGATCTGATCGTGGCCCTGGGTGGTACCTCTATTCTCTCTGAATTCCCCGAACTTTGCGGCGTGGAACAGGAGTTGATTAACCGCTGCCAGAACGATACCACTTCCGATAAATTTATCCGCATCATGCGGGCATATGAAAACCAGGCCCAATCTGTAGGTTCCGGCTTTTATATGAACCCTTCCCCAGGAAATATCAAAGATGGTCTTATTACTGATGCCATCAAATCTGCCGGCGCAGCTAAAAAAGGTGGTACCTCCCCGGTAACAGATGTACTCGATTATACCGAATACGTTACCAAACCAGGACTCAACCTCCTCTGTACTCCCGGCAACGATGTGGAATCTACCTCTGCAGAAGTAGGATCCGGCGCCAACGTAGTACTGTTTACTACCGGCCTGGGCACCCCTACCGGCAACCCGATTTCCCCGGTGGTGAAACTCGCTACCAATACCAAACTGGCTACCCGTATGAAAGATATCATCGATATCAATACCGGTACCATCATCAGTGGCGAACAAAGCATCGCTGAAATGGGTGAAGATATCCTGGAATTTGTCATTCGCACCGCCAGCGGCGAGGTGCGTACAAAAGCAGAACAACTGCACCAGGATGACTTTATTCCATGGAAAAGAGGCGTCTCTCTCTAAACAAAACAAAAACTACTAAAACAAAAAAACGTCCGCGCAGCTGCACGGACGTTTTTTTGTTTTAGTAGTTGTGTTATAAAAAGTTATTAATCCAGTTTTACCTGCTCCATTTTTGGCGCAAACAGGTGCATTACGCCCCAGGCCAACAGGTAAGCCACACCACACATGGTAAACAAAATATTATAGCCCACACCAATGTTCCCCATCACTTTATAATGATCCAGCATAGTGCCTATCACTATTGGGAATAAAGTGCCACCAATAGATCCCGCCATACCTCCAATGCCTACCACAGAGCTTACCGCCCGCTTAGGAAACATATCAGAGGCGGTAGTGAAAATAGTGGCAGACCAAGCCTGATGCGCAGCTGTAGCCAGACTAATTAAGCCGATAGCCAGCCATAGGCTGTTGGTATATTGTATCAGCATAATAGGCACCACGCAAAGCGCAAAAATCAGCATAGATACTTTACGCGCCCTAAACACCGGCCAGCCGGATTTAATCAGGTGGGAAGACAACCAGCCCCCGCCAATGCTACCGAAACTGGTAATTGAATAAATGATAATAATTGGTAACCCAAGATTGGTTTTCATATTTACATGGAAGATAGATTCCAGGTATCCAGGCAACCAGAAAAGGAAAAACCACCACACAGGGTCGGTAAGCAACTTACCGAATACAAATGCCCAGGTTTGCCGGATACCCAGCAAATGGCCCCATTTCACCGGCTTGGGCTTTTCTACTTCTACTTCCTGATCAGAGTGAATATGGTCGAATTCTGCCTTGGATAATTTTTTATGACGACCCGGCACTTCATAGTAAAACCACCACAGTATCAGCCAGATAAAACCAATAGCACCGGTCCATACAAAAGCACTTCTCCAGCCATGATTCCTGGCCAGCCAGTATACCATCACCGGGCCTACCACTGCCGCAATATTAGATCCCGAATTGAAAATACCTGTCGCTAACGCCCGCTCTTTCTTGGGAAACCATTCCGCTGTAGCTTTGATGGCAGCAGGGAAATTACCCGCCTCACTTACTCCCAGTATCGATCTTACGAAACCAAAACCCAATGTGGTGCGCACCAGCCCATGTGCCATGGCAGATAAACTCCATACCACGATAGAAACACTGTACCCCAACTTGGAACCAATCTTGTCTACCAACGCACCGAAAAAGAGCAGCCCGATAGAATAGGCTGCTGAAAACACCATGACCAGGTTACTGAAATCTTTCTCCGTCCAGTTAAACTCTGACGATAAATCAGTTTTTAATAACCCCAGTACCTGCCTGTCTATATAATTGATGGTAGTGGCCACAAATAACAGCGCACACACCCGCCAGCGATACTTACCTAAAGTTGTGGAATTCATTGTAGATGGAATTTATAAAATGCTTAAGTTACTTCATGGCACGGAGAATTGCAAACGTTTGCATTATTTTCTCTTTCAGCCCTTGCCAATCCTTACTTTCAATGAGGGATTTAGACAGCAGGTTAGATCCCATACCTACGCATACCACGCCCGCATCAAACCAGGCGTCCATGCTTACCTGTGTGGGTTCTACTCCCCCGGTAGGCATAAATTTCAGGTTAGGGAATAATGGCATAATAGATCTTACATAGCCCGGTCCCAGCACATTACCCGGGAATAATTTCACCAGTTGCGCCCCATTTTTTTCTGCAACACTGATTTCGGTAGGCGTCATACACCCCGGTATCCACACAATATTTGCACTTTTGCACCAGGCGGCCGTTTCCGGATCTGTTACCGGGCATACTATAAAGTCGGCGCCCAGCGCTGCATAAGCCGCTGCATCTGTGGCCTGCTTGATTGTACCGATCCCCAGGTATAAATCAGGCATGGTGGCTTGCTTACGATCGCGCAGAATCTCAAAATTTTTACGGGCATTCGCTCCCCGGCTGGTAAACTCAAATACACGCAAACCGCCATCATAACAGGCTTGCAATACTTCCAGGCAAATGTCTGCATCATCGTGGTAGAAAACAGGAATAATCCCGCTTTGCTCAAACGCAGCAATAATTACGTCAGGACTCGGTGCCATATGTTATATCAGTTTTATAATGTCTTCAGCGGAAGTGGTATTGAAATCCCCCTTCACAAAAAATTTAGAATAAGCAGCGGCGGCAGCATAGGAAATGATCTGCTGATCATCCAAACCCGCCAGCTGTGCATGTATCAATCCCGCCATAAAGCAATCACCGCTTCCTACCCGGTCCACCACATCATGTGTATCGTATTCACGGGAAATGCTTACCTGCCCGGCATGATAATAAAACGCGTAATAGCGGTTATGCGTAGGCGCATCGCTGAAGCGGAAGGTAAAGGCAATCCGCTTACAACGTGGAAAGCGTTGGGTGATTTCTGCGGCTACCTTTTCGGCCTGTTCCAGGTAAACCGCTTTGGTGTTGGTGTCCAGGGCAACGGTATCCAGGGTAGTATCCAGCATATTGTTGGCCGCCCAGATATTACCCATTACTACATCGCAATATTGCACCAGCTCCGGCATTACATCAACCGGTTTCTTGCCATATTGCCATAGCTTACTGCGATAATTAAGATCGGTGGAAATGATCAGTCCTTTCCTGCTGGCTGCCTGTAATATCTCCCGGCAAATGTCTACCGCATCAGGATTCAATGCAGGCGTAATCGCACTCCAGTGAAACCATTCCGCATCGCCCAGCAAGGCCTCCCAGTTGACAGTGCCCGGAGTAATCCGGCTAAATGCCGACCAGGCCCGGTCGTATACTACCTCTGCATGCTTCAGGTCACTCCCCTGCGCCAGGTAATAAATACCTATGCGCTCGCCCCCCCACAACATCCGGTCGGTATGAATACCTAAATGACTCAGCTGCTGCAATACATCTCTTGATAACCCATTCTCAGGCACTTTGCTGATATAGGCTACGTCGGTACCCCAGTTGGCCAGCGCCGCCGCTACATTTGCTTCTGCACCGCCTACATAGATAGCAGCGGTATGCTGTGACAGCTCAGGCGACAAACGCAATAATATTTCCCCGAATGTGATGACTTTTACCGGTTTCATTAAAATCCAAAATATGCTTTTGCGTTATTGTAACAAATATCCTGTACCATCTTCCCCAACCAGGCAATATCATTCGGTAGCTCTCCGTGTTCCACATCATTGCCCACCAGGTTGCACAAAATACGGCGAAAATATTCATGCCGGGAATAAGATAGAAAACTTCTGGAATCCGTCAGCATTCCAACAAAACGGCTCAGTAATCCCATATTGCTCAATGTGTTCATTTGCTTTTCCATGCCATCTTTCTGATCCAGGAACCACCAGCCCGACCCGTATTGGATCTTACCGGGTATGGTGCCGTCCTGGAAATTACCGGCCATGGTAGCAAATACTTCGTTATAAGCCGGGTTCAGGTTATATATAATGGTTTTAGCCAATTGATCAGATTTGTCCAGCACATCAAAAAAACTGCTCATCGCTTCGGCCACGTTCCAGTCGCCAATAGAGTCTACGCCGGCATCTGCACCAATACGTTGCAGTAAACGGGAATTGTTGTTGCGGATAGCGCCCACATGAAACTGCTGGGCCCAGCCCCTGGCATGGTTCCAGCGGCAAACCGCCAATAGTACAGCCGTTTTAAATTGTGCATTTTCATGCGGCGTGGCAGCCTGTTGCTGGCGTGCCCGTTGGAAAATGGTATCTAATTCGGTAACGCTGGCTGGCGTGAAATAGAAGGTGCTCAACCCATGATCACTCAATCTGCCGCCGGCTTCATGAAAATAAGTATGCCGGCTTTCCAACGCTTCCAGCAGCTCATCGAACTTGCGGATGTCTTTATTGATTACGGCCGACAGCTGATCTATAAACTGGTTGAAGGCTGCCGGATTATCTACTGCCATGGCCCGGTCGGGGCGGAAAGTAGGCAGCACGCGGGTCCCAAAGGGCTGGCTGGCAATAGCCCGGTGATGCTCCAATGAATCTACCGGATCATCGGTGGTACACAAGGCTTCTACTTTATAATGCTGCAACAACGCCTGGGTGCTTAATTGCGGTAACTGTGCATTACAATCCCGGTAGATTTTCTCCGCGGTTTGCTCGCTTAGCAGATCAGTCACCCCAAACGGATTTTTCAACTCCATATGCGACCAGTGGTACAACGGATTCCGCATGGTATATGGCGCTGTAGCAGCCCAGTGGCGGAACTTGGTATAGTCATCGGCACTTCCCGTAATAAATTCTTCCGAAACACCATTGGCACGCATAGCCCTCCATTTATAGTGATCTCCCTTTAGCCAGATAGTATACAGGTTATCAAATGTTTTATTGCTGGCTATTTCATCTGGCGGTAGGTGGTTATGGTAATCGATAATGGGCATGGAGACTGCGTAATCGAAATACAACTGTTTAGCCGTTTCTGTTTGTAGTAAAAAATCCTCTGATAAAAACGCTCTCATAACGATGAATATTTATCTATGCTACAATTGAATAAATGCTTTTACGCCTTTGCTTTTTAAGGCTATCAGCAAATCCGTTACTTGCTCTGCAAAACCCGGGATCGTGGTCAGATCGGCTTCCCACAGGCGTTTATCGCTGCAGATACCGTTTACCATAGTAGCGGTGTCCTGTTCCTGCCACCACGCCGCAAAGATAGCGGCATTGTCGTCTGTAATGATATAGCTTTCTCCATCCCTGGCGCCGATATACTTCCCATCTTCCTGCTTTTCCGGCCGCAGAAACAGCAGCATGGCGGCAAATCCCAGGCAGAGGTAAGGCGGCAGGGCCTGGAATTGCTGATGATAGCGCAACAATGTACGCACGTTGCGTGCATTCATCTTCGAGCTCTCCTGGAAGGTGATGCTGATCAGTTTATGTGCAATAAAGGGATTTGCAAAACGATCCAGCACTTCCGGCGCAAAGGCAGTAGCAGTAGGGCAATCGGCGGCAATGGTAGGCAGGATTTCCCGCAATACTACTTCCTGGAAGAAATGATGCATATAATTATCCTGCATGGCTTCATACACCGTATTTAAGCCCGACAGGAAAGCCAGCGGCACGGCGGCCGTATGGCTGCCATTCAGGAGCCGGAGCTTTTGTTCGCGGTAAGGTGTAATACTATCTGCAATCAACATCCGGTTGTCGGCCTGATGGAAAGATAATGCAGTACGGATATCATTACCGCCTTCTATAGCCCATAACAGGTAAGGCTCTACTTCTATCCACAACTGGTCGGTATAACCGGCTTTCTCGTTGATTTCGGCCAGGTTACGGGGCTTACCCGGTACAATGCGGTCTACCAGCGAATTACAGAACTGGTTTTCCCGTTGTATCCAGTCGGTAAACGCTTTTGGCAGCTCGTTATAAGCAGCCAGCTGTAATACAATGTCTTTTAATAACCGGCCATTGTCTACTACCAGTTCTGTAGGTACAATCACAAAGCCCGTGTGGGCTTTTCCCTGGAAGTGGTTGTATCGTTCCCATAGTACAGCCAGCAGTTTGCCGGGGTAAGATTCAGGTATCCCGGTAGCTATCTTTTCAGGGACATATTGAATGCCCACTTCCGTGGTATTGGAGACAATTATTTGCATGGCAGGCTCATGCACTGTCTGCAAAATCTCCTGCCATTGTGCATTCGATTGCAAAACCCGACTAACGGAGGCATTAATCAGTACCTTATCTACTAATTCCCCCTGGGAAACACCTTTGATATGTGTGGTATACAGGCTATCCTGGCTGGAAAAATCATGGGTATTGCCATCGGTAGATTTTACCACTACGACCCTTCCCTTGAAAATGCCCTGCTTATTGGCCTGGTCTACCAGGTAATCGACCAGTCCGCGCAATAGTACGCCAGTACCAAATTGCAGGATCTTTTCCGGGTAGGTGAATATCTCTGCTGTAACGCCGTACTCCGGTCGTTTTAATATAAACTCTTTGTTTAATATAGGAAGCATCATAACGGATTTATGCCTAAAAGGTCGCTAAAACTAATAAATATATTATTCACAATTAAGAAATTATAGCTCCCGGTGAAATAATCACCCATCCAGGTCATTATATAGTCAGAATCAATCATCACATTGTCAGGATCAATACCCGGTAGCTGGTCGATGACCGGAATTTAAGTAATTTTGCATCCTTAAACTATTTCAAATGAGCAAGCATGGTAAAGTACTGGTAGCCATGAGCGGTGGTATAGACAGTACTGTTACAGCGCTGATGTTGCATGAGCAAGGGTACGAAGTGGTGGGTATCACCATGAAAACTTGGGACTATGCATCTGCAGGTTCCAGTAAAAAGGAAACCGGCTGCTGTAACCTGGATTCTTTTAACGATGCCCGCGCGGCGGCGGTACATCACGGATTTCCACACTTTGTGCTGGACATCCGCGATGAATTCGGTGATTTTGTGATCAATAACTTTGTCGATGAATATATTGCAGGACGTACACCTAATCCCTGTGTGCTTTGCAATACCCATATAAAATGGCGCGCCCTCATGAAACGCGCCGACGCCATGGACTGCGAATTTATTGCAACAGGTCACTATGCCCAGATCCGTCAGCACGACAACGGCCGTTATGTGATCAGCAAAGGTATCGATGAAACCAAAGACCAGAGCTATGTACTCTGGGGCATCCAGCAAGACGTACTATCACGTACCCTCCTGCCACTCGGCACCTACCGCAAAACCGCCATCCGGCAAATGGCCTTCGACTTCGGCTACCCCGAACTCGCCAAAAAAGCAGAAAGCTATGAAATCTGCTTCGTACCGGACAACGACTACCGCGGATTCCTGAAACGTAAAGTAGACGGATTGGAAGAAAAGGTAAATGGTGGTAACTTTGTATTAGCAGATGGCACTATTGTTGGTCATCATAAAGGGTATCCTTTTTACACAGTAGGACAACGGAAAGGACTCGATATTGCACTCGGTCGCCCGGTATTCGTTACCGAAATTATCCCCGAAACCAATACCGTAGTACTAGGCAACGAAGATGAACTGCAGAAAAGCGAAATGTTTGTAAGCGGCATCAACATGGGTAAGTACGAAACCATCCCCGACGGCATGGAATCTATTACCAAAATCCGTTACAAAGACAAAGGCGCGCTCAGCAACCTTTACAACGAAAACGGACAGGTGAAAGTGAACTTTTATGAAAATGTAAAAGGTATCGCCCCCGGGCAATCAGCCGTTTTCTACGAAGGCGATGATGTAATAGCCGGAGGGATTATCCAACGCGGTGCGTCGATTTTAAAGTGATTAATTTCATAAGATAGATAAAGAAAAAGGTGGGAAGAGTAGTCTTCTCACCTTTTTTGTTGGACATTTACAAGTTATCATCACCTTCAATACTTTTTGACAAAAATTTTATTGTCAAAAATTTTGACAATAAAATTTTTGTCAAATAACAACACACAAATCAAGAAAGCCTTACCGCATACATCGTATCCGCTCCCTGATCATATCCCCTGATTACCCCACCCGTCTGCCGGCGTAAATCGCTAATACGCTCTATATAGCTCACTACTTCTTCATTCTCCTGCTTAAATACAGAACAGGTAATGTAAATCAACGCACCTCCTTTCTTCAGGAAAGGCACTACGTTATGGGCAATCTTTTGCTGCAGTTGCTGATACTTCCCGATCTCTTCAGGTTTAAAAAAGCTGATACTTTCGGGGGTGCGTCCCCAGGTACCGGAGCCACTGCAGGGTGCATCCAGTATGATGCCATCAAACTGCTGATGCCCCATAGACGCAACAAAGCCAGGTGCGGTAAGGTCGGCTACCCTGGCATCATAATGCTTGATACCCGCGGCGGCGAAGCGCTGCTGCAGGTTTTCGAGGATAGAGCGTCTTACATCAGATACCAGTAATTGTACGCCGGGTTGCTGATCTTTCAGGAGAATAGACTTTCCCCCGCTGGCAGCACAGCAATCCCACCAACGCTGCCCGGCAGCTGGTAAAAAAAGCGCCCCGGTTTGCTGACTCGAAGCATCCTGTACCTCGTACCAGCTCTTCTCTGTTACAATCGTTTCTATCTTGGTACCATTGGGCAAAGCAATGGTAGTATTATTGGCAAACACCTCATATGCAATACCCGCCTTATCCAGCAGCGCTTTTACCTTATCCAGCTTCTGCTGACGTACCCGTATAAATAAGCGGGGCTGTGTCAACATCGTATAAGCGTAAGCGTTAGCATCAAGGGAATCAGACAAGGAAGTGATCAGCGGAAAGATAGCATCGGGCGTTAGTGGCGCCGGTAATAAGGCTGCCTTTTCAGATAATGGCAACGACACCCGCTCATTCCAATCGGGTTGCAATACCGCGAGGAAATCATTGGGCGCGGTTTCACACAAAAACGTCCCTGCAATAATACGTTCCTTTAAGGGAAGCGTTTTCCCCCAGTGTCCTAACCGGAAATAATGATACACCAACTGTGATATCCAGCGCCGGTCGCGCCCACCCATATAAGGATGCTCCTTGAAAAAAGATTTCAGGAAGTGGTGTAGTGGCAGGCTACCGGTATAGGCGCCAATAATTTTTTCTGCAGACGATAAATAATTTTCCCAACGGGTCATACGCGAAGATACAGCTTCTGTCAACGCCAGCCCATAGCAAAGGAGAAAGCATAAAGCTATTGAGGAGAATGATCAAAGCGAATATTAAATACTCGCTTTGATCATTCTCCTCAATAGCTTTATGCTTTACGCTTTCTGCTCGGTTACAGTTTCAGTAACGCTTTCAGTGGATCTTTACCAAACAGCAGCTGCTCAGGATTTTCGAGCATTTCTTTCACTCTTACCAGGAAGCTTACAGACTCACGACCATCAATGATACGGTGATCATAGCTCAGCGCTACATACATCATCGGACGAATCACTACCTGTCCGTTAATGGCCATCGGGCGTTCCTGTATTTTGTGCATACCCAGGATAGCAGATTGCGGGATATTAATGATAGGTGTGCTCATCAGGGAACCAAATACGCCACCATTAGTGATGGTAAAGGTACCACCGGTCATTTCCGGTACAGTTAATTTGTTGTCGCGGGCTTTGGTAGCCAATTCCAATACTGCTTTTTCGATGCCGGCCATATCCAGGCTTTCCGCGTTGCGGATAACCGGTACTACCAGACCTTTAGGCGCAGAAACAGCAATGGAAATATCACAGAAGTCGTGGTATACCAGCTCATCACCATCAATGTACGCATTTACAGAAGGGAACTCCTGTAAAGCGAAGCAACAGGCTTTGGTAAAGAAGCTCATAAAGCCCAGGTTTACCTCATGTTGTTTTTTGAAGACATCTTTGTATTTAGCACGCAAAGCCATAATCTCTGTCATGTCTACCTCATTGAAGGTAGTGAGCATGGCAGTAGTATTTTTAGCTTCCACCAGGCGGCGGGAAACAGTTTTACGCAGGTTGCTCATCTTCTCGCGACGTTCCTGGCGGGTAAACATTTCCTGTCCGATGGCTACACCCGGATTTTTCAGGGCAGCATATACATCGTCTTTCATGATTTTACCGTGTGCACCGGACCCCTTGATGCTGGATGGATCTACCTGTTTGTCCGCAATAACGGCTGCAGCTACTGGTGTAGTTTTAATATCATTTGGGATGCTGGTAACAGGCGCCTGCTGTGGCTGTGGAGCAGCTGTTGACTGGGCTGCCGGAGCGGCTGCCACCGGGGCTGATTTACCTGCTGGTCTTGCCACGCTGGTATCAATCTTACAGGCCACATCACCAATTTTTAAGGTATCTCCTTCTTTAGCTACAGTGATCAGGGCGCCAGCTTCTTCTGCGTTCAGTTCGAAGGTAGCTTTCTCTGATTCCAGTTCACATACTACTTCATCGCGCTCTACATAATCACCATCTTTCCGTATCCATTTTACCAGGGTTACTTCACTGATAGACTCTCCTACTGTAGGCACTTTCATATCAATTGTCCCTTTATTCACTGCCGGAGCTGCCGGAGCGGCTTCCACTACAGGCGCAACAGTAGCTGCCGGTGCTGCAGCTGCCGGTGCTGTTGTAGAAGCTGGCGCAGCAGCGTCTGTATCGATCGTACAGGCTACCTCACCAATCTTCAAAGTAGCGCCTTCCTGGGCTGCGGCTGCAATCTTCAGGATACCCGCTTTTTCTGCATTCAGTTCAAAGGTTGCCTTCTCAGATTCCATTTCACATAATACCTCATCCTGCTGCACATAATCTCCATCTTTCTTCAACCACTTTGCAATTGTTACCTCGCTAATAGATTCTCCTACCGTAGGGACTTTGATTTCGATAACCATATTTAATCAGTTGATGGTGATACCGGGCTTCCTGCTTTCGGCGCTAGCTTGTCAACACAAACCCCGGTTATTCTGTTTATTCGTTTAATTTTTTTAGATATTAAAAGCCGTATCAATAATCTGTTGCTGCTCACGTGCATGCACTTTCGCATAACCGGTAGCAGTAGAAGCGCTCGGATTACGGCTGATAACGCCATAATTGATCTGTTTCAGATTCATTTGCAGGTACGCTGCTGCTCCCATATTCAACGGCTCTTCCTGTACCCAGAAGAAAGTGGCGCCCTTATATTTCTGCGCAATTACTTCCAGCTGTTTTACCGGCAATGGATACAGTTGTTCCAGGCGAACGATGGCCACATCTTTACGGTCATCCTTGGCTTGTTTATCACTCAGGTCGAAATACATTTTACCAGTACATAACAACACTTTCTTCACCACCGCTGCATCATCGATAAACGGATCGTCCAGCACTTCCTTAAATCCACCCTGCGTAAATTCGGCCATGGTAGAATAAGCACCTACATGACGCAGGTTGGCTTTAGGCGAGAAGTTAATCAGCGGTTTGCGGAACTGCCAGGTCAGCTGACGACGCAATGCATGGAAGAAGTTGGCAGCCGTAGTGATATTGGTAATCACCATGTTTTCCTCAGCACATTGCTGTAAGAAACGCTCCGGACGGGCATTGGAGTGATCTGGTCCACCGCCTTCATATCCATGAGGCAACAACATCACCAAACCATTCTGGGTGGTCCATTTCTGCTCTGCACTGCTGATATATTGGTCAATCACCGTTTGCGCACCGTTTACAAAGTCGCCATACTGTGCTTCCCATAATACCAGGTTGTTAGGATTGGCCATGGCATAACCATATTCAAAGCCCAGCACACCATATTCGCTCAACAATGAGTTATAAATTCTGAATTTACCCTGGTTTTCCTGGAAGTGACTAAGACGACTATACGTTTCGTTGGTATTCTCATCAAACAATACGGCATGACGGTGAGAGAACGTACCACGCTTCACATCTTCCCCGCTCATTCTTACGTCTTTTCCTTCGATCAGGAGACTGGCATAGGCCAACAGCTCACCGGTAGCCCAATCTACCTTACCTTCTTCTTCGTACAGTTTTATTTTATCCTGCAGCAGTTTGCTCACTTTACGCAGTGGTACAAAGTTTTCCGGCCACTTCATCAATCCGTCGAACAAGCGTTTGAAATCTTCTTCCTTGATGGCTGTTACCGGGGAAGCTTCAAAGTCCTGTGGTGTGGCCTTACGGAGGGCCTGCCACCATTGTTCCGGTTTCTGGTTGGCGTAAGGCAGCGGGTGCTGCTTCACTTCATCCAAACGAGCCTGCAAATCGGCCCAGAACACGGTTTCCATTTCCTTCGCCAATGCCTGTGCATCAGACTCACCATTTTTCAGCAGGAACTGGGTATATACTTCACGCGGATTGGCATGTTTTTCAATCAATGCGTAGAGGCTTGGTTGGGTAAACTTAGGTTCATCGCCCTCATTGTGTCCGTGCTTACGGTAGCACACCATGTCGATGAATACATCTTCATTGAATTCCTGGCGGTAACGGGCAGCCAGCTGTGATACTTTTACCACGGCTTCTGCATCATCGCCATTTACGTGGAATACCGGCGCCTGTACGATAGAAGCCACGCTGGTGCAATAATCTGATGAGCGGGCATCATCGAAATCGGTTGTAAAACCGATCTGGTTATTAATAACAAAATGAATGGAACCACCTACGTAGTAACCTTTCAGTTTGCTCATCTGCTCTACTTCATACACAATGCCCTGACCAGCTACGGCAGCATCACCGTGAATCAGGATAGGCAGTATTTTATCGTAATCACTGTTATAGATCACATCAGCTTTACTGCGGGCAAAGCCTACTACAATTGGATCTACCACTTCCAGGTGGGAAGGGTTAGGCATCAATTGCAGGTTTACCTGGTTACCGGCAGGAGTAGTTACCTGTGAACGGAAACCCAGGTGATACTTCACGTCGCCGCTACCCATGGTCATATCCGGGGTAGCCAGTCCTTCAAACTCGTTGAAGATCTGCTCATATGTTTTTCCGAGGATGTTGGCCAACACGTTCAAACGGCCGCGGTGAGCCATACCGATCACAGATTCCTGTACGCCATATTCTGCGGCCACGTTGATGATCGCATCCAGCGCAGGAATGGTGGATTCGCCCCCTTCCAGGCCAAAACGTTTTTGCCCGATATATTTTGTATGGAGGAATTTCTCGAAGATAACACCCTGGTTCAGCTTCTGCAGGATGCGGCGGCGCTGTTCGAGCGACAGCGGCTGGGTCATAACATGCTCAAACTCCTTTTCCAGCCATTTCGCTTTCGTGCGGTCGTTAATGTAAGTATATTGTAAGCCTACGGAAGCAGCATAGATCTGGTTCAGGTAAGCAACGATTTTTTCCAGCGTAGCCTTGCCTACACCAATAGTAGTGCCTGCAAAGAACTCGGTTTTCAGATCAGCGTCCCCTAATCCAAAACTGGCGAGGTCCAGGTTGGCCTTCCGGTCTTTTCTCTCACGGATGGGGTTGGTTTTAGCAATCAAATGGCCCTTTTTGCGATACGCCTGTATCAGGCGGTATACACCCAGTTCTTTCGCCAACTGGTCGTCACTCACCGGCAATGAAGTGCTGCCCCCTGCTACAGGTGCTGGTGCCCCTGCGTGACCGTTTACATTGGATACTGCAAAATCAAATCCTTCGAAAAATTTAACCCAATCCGGGTCTACAGAGTTGGGATCTTTGCGGAAATCCTGGTATAACGATTCTATGTAAGCAGGATGTGAGTTAGTGACGAATGAGAAGTCCTTCATTTACAACGAGTTTTGCTGATCTTCAGTTCAAATACTTTTCTGTCGGTCCCAATACATTAATATATGGGATTGCAAATATCGCTCGTTTTTCGATACGCTGGTTGGAAAAAATGAGAAAAAATCAAGTGATTATCTGTGATAAATCAGCCTTATATTTGCACTTTGACGGAAAAACTACATTTAGTTTGTTTTGTAAATGGAATATAGTTACCTTTGCCGTCCGAAACTTGAAATTTTAAAAATGGCAAACCATAAAGCAACAAAGAAAGACGTACGTCAAAGCAGAAAGCGTAATGAACGTAATCGTTACTATGGTAAAACTACCCGTAACGCCATCCGTGACCTGAAAGCAGTGACTGACAAAGCAACAGCGGAGAAAGATTTAGCTGAGGTAGCTTCCATGATCGATAAGCTGGCTAAACGTAACGTTATTCACAAAAACAAAGCTGCAAACCTGAAAAGCAAGCTGGCTAAGAGAGTTCTGACCCTCGCTTAATTGTTTCAGTAACAATATTTATAGCTCTTCCTCCAAAAGGAAGGGCTTTTTGTTTTTCCTCTCACGATCGTATATGAAAAAGATACTTATCCTCCTCGCCTCCCTGTTACCATATGGCGGCTTCGCCCAGGACCTCGCCACCCGGTACGAAAAAACCAACGGCCGCGAAACAGCTAACTACCCGGAAGTGATTGAATACTACCAGCTACTGGCCAAAAGATTCCCGCAAATCAACCTTCGCACCGTCGGTACCACAGATGCCGGGTTCCCGCTCCACCTTGCTATCTACTCTCCTCAACGGGATTTCGACTTCAAAAGCCTGCATAAGAAGAATAAACGTATTATACTCATTAATAACGGCATACATCCCGGAGAACCCGATGGCATAGACGCCAGCATGATGCTGCTCCGCGACCTGGCCCTGGGCAAAACCAGGCTTCCCGATAACGTAATCCTGGCGGTGATCCCGGTATATAATATCGGTGGCATGCTCAACCGTTCACCCTGGTACCGGGTTGACCAAAACGGCCCCGATGCCTTCGGATCACGCGGTAACGCACAAAACCTCGACCTGAACCGCGACTTTATCAAGACCGACTCCAGGAACGCTTTAGCATTCCAGCAAATCTATCACCTCACCGACCCCGACGTATTTGTGGATAACCATGTGAGCAACGGCGCCGATTATCAGCATATCATGACCCTGCTCACCACCCAGCACAATAAACTGGGCGGCCCCATGGGCGAATTCATGAACAAAACGTTTGAACCGGGCCTGTATAGCCTCATGAAAGAAAAGGGCTACGACCTCGTTCCCTATGTCAATCATTTTGGCGAAACACCCGACAGTGGATGGGTAGAATTTGCAGACGGCCCACGCTACTCCACCGGGTACACCACCCTCTTTCATACCTTCGGGTTTGTACCGGAAACACATATGCTCAAACCTTATCCACAACGCGTAAAAGCTACTTACGCCCTGATGGAATGCTTTATACAGTTCACTTCCACCCACAGCGAAACCATCAGGCAGTTAAGAGAAGCGGCCAAACAAAATTCTCTTACCCAATCCAGCTTCCCGCTGGCCTGGCAGTTTGATATGACGCAATACACCAACATTACGTTCCGTGGCTTCGCTTCCGGACACAAGCCCAGCGCCATTTCAGGCCTGCCAAGATTATACTACGACAGAACCCAGCCCTATGTAAGACAAGTAAAATTCTATAACCAGGCCGTAGCCACCAATTTTGTGGAAAAACCCGTGGCATATATCATCCCACAGGGATGGTGGGCCGTTATTCATCTCCTTAAAAATAATAACGTACAAATGCAACCGCTACTCAGGGATACCACCCTGTATGTGGAAGTATATCATATAGCCGATTTCCAGACCTATAACAAACCGTTCGAAAAACACTACCTGCACACTAATATCAAAGTCAACGCCAGCAAGGATTCCATCCGCTTCCGGAAAGGCGACTTTTATATTCCCATGAACCAGGTGGCCAACCGCTTCCTCATGGAAACGCTGGAACCTACCGGCGGCGATTCGTTCTTCGCCTGGAATTTCTTCGATGCGGTACTCGGACAAAAAGAAGGCTATTCGCCCTATGTGTTTGAAGATACCGGGGCAGCATACCTGAAGGAGCACCCGGAATTACAGGAGTTGTTAAACAGGAAAAAAGCAGCTGATACCGCCTTTGCCAATAATGGCAGTGCACAGCTGGAGTTTGTTTTTAAAAACTCGCCCTATGCAGAACCGGAGTACATGCGCTATCCTGTATACAGGGTGCGGTAAACACTATACCCGTTCCAGCTGCAACATAACATGCTGCTCTCCAAAAAAGTGATTGTAAAATAAAATGGAATGAACCGGCGCAGTCAATTGGTCCTGCATGGGAAACCAGGAAGCAGGCAGTTGCTGCGCTTTCAGTATCTGAGCCCCCAACCAGAGACCAAATGCACCTGCTGTGTCATATTCGCCGCATAAATGCTTGAAGGGTAATTGGGGTACACCCGGAAAACAGGCATCCAGTACATCATAGTAATGTTCATGGTTACTGTCGCCATTACGGCCACAAATAATCAAATCTGCACCTTCGCTAAAATTCCGCAGGGCGGTTGCCAGCTTTTCCTCACTGGGTTTATACAACATCCTGAACCCGGAAATAGCCGCATAACTCTCTGGAGTAGCAGCACCGGTAAGCGTAAAGAAAGCAGCGCCCTCGCCTGCTATGGTACCGGGAGACAAATGCTGGTATACCTCCTGGCTGTTGACAGGCGCTGACTTCCAGCAACCAATCCGGCTCTTGATATAAAAATGTTCTTTGGTAATTTCTTCGAAAGCGCCGGTCAGCGTATGGGACGCCCCCTCCTGTATCATCATGATACTGTCGAGCAAAGCATTTTCGAAGGAGAAACCGCGGTGTACAAACGTATTGTTATAGGCCGTGCATTTTTGCTGGAGGGCAATCAGGCCATTCACGGAATTATAGGTAGATTGAATAAATGGGGTAGGATTTAAAGCAGTTTCTTTATACTCAACAATTTCTTTAATGAACTTTTCGGTATCCTGTAAACTGCCTTTCCCTGTACCCGTAATAATCGGACCAGGCGTAGAGATTCCGCTATCCTGTATACATTTCAGGGCAGCGGTGAGTCCCATTTTCAGCGTACGTGTCATACGACGCAGGCTGTTGCCAGGAATAAACGGTTTGTAATCAGGTTCTATACAGGCAAGCAGGTTACTATCTGTATGCACCAGTGGCGCCTGAAAAATGTCTCCCTCAAAAGTTGGCTGAGGAGAAATGGCTGCCGTTCCTTGTATATAACACTTACCCTTCATATTTACTGATCACCAGGGAAGCATTATTGCCCCCAAAGCCGAATGAGTTTGAAATAACATTGTTGACAGGATATCCCTCCAGTAGTTGTGTTACTGGCGTAATGCTCAATTCTTCCATTTTTTCCGAAAAATTGAGATTTGGGAATATTAACCCATGTTGTATAGCGAGTATGGAATATATGGCTTCTATAGCACCCGCTGCCGCCAAAGTATGTCCTGTAAAGGGTTTGGTGGAACTAAACAGGGGTACTTTGTCGCCAAATAACCGTTCCAGTGCTTTTCCTTCCGATACATCGTTATTGAGCGTGGCGGTACCATGCACGTTGATATATTCCACCTGTTCCAGGGAACGGCCACTCATGGCCAACGCGGTTTTCATGGCTTCATAAGCGCCATCCCCATCCGGCGATGGAGACGTAGGGTGGAAAGCTTCATTGGTATTACAATATCCGCTCAATTCTGCGAGGATACGACTATTGTTGGCTTTGGCAAAAGATTCACTTTCCAGTACCAGGTAGGCCGCGCCTTCTCCCAGGTTCAACCCGGTACGTTGCTGATCAAAGGGACGGCAAAATTGCTTATCCACATTTTTCAGTGAGTTGAAACCATTCAGTGTAAAGCGGGTCAGCGCTTCTGTGCCCCCGCATACCATACGGGGTAACATGCCCTGCCTGATCATACGCGCGCCAAACATCAATGCGTTGGCGGAAGAGGAACAGGCGGTGCTGATGGTGGCAATATGTTCGCTGAACCCAACAATATCGGCTATACGTTGTGTACAGTCGGCGCAGTCCAGCGTATCAATGTATTGTAAAAAAGTGCCGTTTTTTCCGGGGTCTATGATATCGAAATAAACTTTTTCGGTATCACACATTCCACCAACCGTGCTGGCATTGATAAACCCGGTAGGGGCAGATTGCACGCCCTCTATCCCTGCATTTTGCAAAGCTTCCTGCATGGCAATCAATCCCAGCAAGGTAGTACGGGTATAACCGTCTTTCACCGGTACCCCAGCCAACGCAAACAGCGACTCGCTGGGATGTTTTACCTCCGCCACCGGCAACACCTGCCGGTAAATGGTATCGATATATTCGGTATAGCCCAGGCCACTGTGCTGAGACCGCAAACTGTGCAGATTTCCGGCCACATCATCACCAATGGCGGTGATCATCCCTACCCCTGTTATGAAAACTCTTTCCGCCATGCCGCCAATTTACCTATGCGGGTTGTTTGGATGTAATAAACTCTGCCATTGACTGAACAGACTGTAAGATCTTACGACCTTCACGGGGATCTTCTACCTTTATATGGTATTGTCTTTCCAGTAATACCATCAATTCAAGGGAATCAATACTATCGAGTCCTAAACCTTCGCCAAACAGGGGTGCATTGTCATCAATGTCTTCTGGTTTGGTATCCTGCAGGTTCAGCGCCTCAATGATTTGTTCTTTCAGTTTCTTTTTTAATTCTTCCATAATGTTGTAGGTTTATCACCTGCTGTTCACACAGGCGAACGCCCTTGTGGGGGGTAAAAATACAGTTTTACTATTGTTTTGAAAACATTTATCAGTTCAATCTTCGTTTTTCCAGCCACCCGGCTACGGCCAGCATAGCCAGTCCTGTGAGTACCAATCTTACTACATTCTTCCACACATAATTAATATCTCCATTACGCAGGTAAATATCGTTAATCGCATCCAGTCCCCAGCTCAGGGGAGATAAATGCCCCAGTAGCTGCATTTTTGCCGGCATTACTTCGAGTGGAATCCATATACCACCAATGGCCGATAAAATGACAATGGAGATAGCCCCGAAATTAAGCGCCTGGTTAGGCGTTTTAAATATCGTGCCCACCAGGATGCCATAAGCCGTAGCTGCCAGCCCGATGCCCGCCGCCACCAGTAAGGTAGCCCCGTGACGCTGACCCATTTGCAGGGTGGGCAGATCCAGTAAAGGCATCACATAAATACCCACCAGCATCATCAGGTAAAATTGTAATACACAGATGCCTACGAAAAAAAACATTTTTCCAGCCAATATCGCCAGGTAGGATCCTGGAATCAGCTTCATTCGCAGCAGGCTGCCATCTTCCCGTTCCCGGATCATATTCCCTGCAATGGGAATAACAATAAAAAACATCGCGAAAATACTCCAGGCCGGTACATTGTGCTGTACCGAGTTGGAAATGACATCCAGCTGTTTGCCGGTACCCGTACTGTGCTCCTGTAATCCAACGGCCTGCAAACGAATAGGCAGCGTATCTGTGGTATTGGCCACCGAATCTTTACTTTTCAGTTGCTGTTTGATACGGCCCAGCAACATATCGGTTTCCACCTGCGTCAGGAAATTATCCAATGCCTGGTGAATAGCCCCTTTGAAAGCTTTCTTCGCAGCCGGATCAAAATAAATGATCACATTCAGCGAATCGGCCTGCCGTTTTACTGGTAAAGAGGCCGACATACCCATCCGCTTTGTAATATCGTTTACAATATGGTTGGCGTTACTTACAATAGCCGCTGTAGCTCCTTCCGGCACAATAATGCTGATCTTGTATTTGCCTTCGTTGACCAGCTGCCGGGCCCGCTCTGCCGTGACCGGCTTACCTTCCAGTGAATCGATAATATTGAATTGGCCACCGGATTCCAATCCTTCCCTGATATACCGGCCCAAACGGCCATGGTCATTATCTACCGTTAATATGTCAAATTTGATATCCTGGTAATCTTTGAACGGCGCATCCTGTATCAGCGCCATCACCGTAATTAATACTACGGGCATTACAAACAGCAATATCAATCCTGTTTTATCACGCAACAACAGCTGCCATTCTTTCCTTATTGTTGCCAGTAATCTTAACATAGCTGTTACAGCGCTTTTTGTATTCGTTTAATGTAAATGCCCAAAGCTAGTCTCTCACCGCATGTCCTGTGAAATGCAGGAACACATCTTCCAGGTTATTACATGTGGCGTGTTCCCGGATCAGCGTAAGCGGATGGCCATGTACAATCATTTTGCCGGCATCCATAATAACCACTTCTTCACATAAAGACTGGGCTTCTTCCAGCAGGTGGGAGGTGTAAAGTATACTGGCTCCCTGCCGGTTGTAGTCGCGCAGAAACTGCAATATCATGCTGCGGGACTGCACGTCCACTCCTGCAGTGGGCTCATCCAGTACCAGCAATTGGGGATCGTGCAAAATAGCGGCAATAATATTTGCCCGCCGTTTCATGCCACCGGAGTATTTATGAATTTCTTTATGCGCACTCGCTTCCAATCCAAACAGCTCCAGGTAATACATAATTTTCTGCTGTAATGCCTTGCCTTTGAAGCCATAGAGGTTACCAAAGTAGGTGAGGTTTTCCACAGCAGATAATTGTGGATACAGTGCAATTTGCTGGGGCACTATCCCGATGAGTCGCTTAATGGCTTCCCGGTGCGCAGCATCCTGTTTTAAACCATGAATGAACACCTCTCCCGTATCACTCTTCACAATACCACATAAGATAGAAATAGTGGTGGTTTTTCCTGCGCCATTGGGTCCTAATAAACCGGCAATTTTTCCCTTTTCAAATTGAAACGTCAACCCTTTCAGGGTAGGCTCTGCGCTTCCTTTGTAGGTTTTATATAGTTCGTTGACAGTTATGCCGGACATGCTTATTCGTATTTAAAACTTCACTTGTGCCAGCTTCCGGAAGAAAGCCTCCTCGGAGGCAGCACAAGTCATCAACATCTCACTTAATTCTTTATAAGATACATCACTGGCAGACCGGCTTTTACATACCCGTCCTGCTGCAAATGCAAAATTACGCCACAAATCACCGGTTTGCGTAAGCTCTCCGGCCAGCTTGCTCAGCTGGTCATTTTTCAATACTACTGATGCTTCCTGTAAAAAAGCGGCATACAGGAAGCGGAAACCTGCACCACCGGTGCCTATTTCTTCCTGCATACGGATAATATTTCCCAGGTACAATGTGGCTTTACGGTCGCCCGGATTGGTGGCATAGTTGGCTACTCTTTTAGCCAGGAAGCGTATTCCTTTTACGCCAAACATAGGCAACGGCACCTTTAGCATAAAGTGGCAGGCCTGCGCAATACCTTCCTGGATTGGCTTTTCCAGGGATACTTTCGCTGGTACATGCACGGGATAATACATCTTTCCTTTGGGAGCGGGAAATCCTTTGGCAAAGCGCGCCTGTGAAAGGCTTTCCGGATCTATGGTCGTTACTGTGTCCATCACCGGGTCGCTCACCAGGTATTGATTTTCCTGCTTACCATATACCACCAGGTTATGCGCGTTAAAATGAAAACGATAGGAAGGCGGGAAATAAGGCAGATAGTACACGCTCGACTGCAACCCCACCGGGATACCTGCGGCCACTGCTTTGTCGAGCGCCAGCATCCCTTTCTCCGGTGTGGAAAACTTTTCAGACTCCATTTTCACGCCCAGGCGTTTACATACACGCTGGAAAATAGCGCCCGGCCAGATACGATAGGTAGTACCAGGCACACCATTGACCTTTACGAAGGGCAGGTGTCCGAAAAATATACCGGCGCCAATACCAAATGCCATTGGTTCGCTGATCTGCAAACCCTGGTGTCCCAGCAGGTTTGATATTACTCCACTCTCACAATGAGCCGTCTGTTTGTGTTGGAAAATAGAATTACTCATATTATTGTTGGTCGTAAAGACACAAAGCAGCAAAACGCACAAAGAAAATATAAACAATCTGTTCTTTGCGCGTTTTGCTGCTTTGCGCCCCTGCGTGATATTTATTTTACCTGTACCAGCTCTGTTACACTCACTTTGAAGGCATCGGCATACCGTTGCAGCATTTTAGGCGAGAGTTTTTTAAAGACGCCGGGCTTCATATGCCTTTTTACCTGCCACTGGAATTTTCCCACATAATTGGCTAATAGCGCGAGGTCCATCAGGTTTTTCTCCATGTAGTAAGCTACCGGGCTGATTTCACCCGCTGCCACACGGGCGCGGGCAGCCTTTACTTTTTCATTTACTTCTTCCCAGGCCTGGTCCAGTGCAATGTTTTCCGGCTCCCAGCCTGCACTTTGCACCTGCACATAATTGCCGGAATTATCCACCGCATACATAATCTGTTTGAACGTACCTTCATGCAGGTTGTCGCTGTCTTGCGGTACTTCCTCTTTTTTCATGATAGCAGTTTTTAGAAGTGATCCTTATACTACGGTAATGTGCGCGTAAGCATAAGAGAAACGTGCGCTCTCCGGCACCATCAGTACTACTTTCTGTCCTTTCTTCAGGCGGCCGGTATTCATCAGTTCCTCCAGCATCAGGTAAGGTGATGCCGTACCTACGTTACCTACATTGGCCAGGTTGGTAAACCATTTGTCTAATGGAATAGGCACACCCAAGCGGGTAATTTCCTCATCGATCTTTAACCTGAAAAACTCGGAGGATAAATGCGGCAGGAAGAAATCTATTTCATCCAAGTTGATCTGGTGACGTTCTACCAGCTCTTTCCACATTTTTGCTCCTGAAGGAACTATATTCTTACCCAGTAAACGGGTATCCTGTTTAAAAGAAAAAACGCTATGCTGGGCCCATTCTTCCGGCGTCATATCTATCCAGCCGGTGGTATTACCATCCGGTTGCTTGATAGCACCTGCATACATACAGGTTTCCAGCTCGTTGGCGTAAGACAGTATCTCTACCCAATCAACCCGCAAGGACAATCCTTCTTCATTAGGTTTATCCTGGAACAGTGCTGCACTGGCGCCATCAGACAGCATCCAGCGGAGGAAGTCTTTTTCAAAAGCGATGATGGGATTTTCGTCCAGGCTTTTCAGGTTTTCTGCTTCCGGCTGGAATTTCTGTGCCAGCATCCAGGCGGAAAATTTTTCTGAACCAGTACTTACCGCGTTGGAAGTATTACCACAACGAACAGACATCCAGGCGTATTTGAATGCCTGCATACCGGCGGCACAAGCGCCTGTAGCGGCAATCAGCTCTACCGGCTGACATCTTAAAATACCATGTACCATCGCAGCATGATTGGGAAGCAGCTGGTCGGGAGAAGTAGTACCACAGGCCAGCAACTCTAATTTGTTGATGGGGAATTTCTCATCGAACAATTGTTCTACTGCCGTTGCCGTCATTTCGGCATTGGAATGCGTTGATTTACCATCCTTGTCTAAAGAGTAGTAACGCGTCTTGATTTTATTGTTACCCAAAATCTTTAAACGTGCACGAGAAGGTTTTCCGTCTACCATGCCGAGAATGCTCTCCATTTCATCATTTTCAACAGGCTTGTTAGGTAAAAATTTCGACAGCCTGGTAATATAAACTTCCTTCATTTGAATATTATTCGTCTTTAAAGGCTACATGTAATAACCTGATCAACACTGACTTGCCTTGCCAGACAGCGCTCAGAGATAAATATGATTTTTATTTAAAATGCGTTATACACCGAACGTAAATATAGAACTCTAATCGGAATTACAATTATCACGCCGCAGCGTAAAGCTACCTAATAAAGCAGGTTACCGCAAAGAAATACCTTTATAGTACTCCACTTCCCTGCGTAGTTGATTCTTCTTCAAATTGAGCTTTATAATAGAAGTAATCAGGCTAATGGGTGTTAATACAAAGATACCGGCTAACAGCAATCCTCTGTACATACTTACCCGGCCCTGGCGGGAAGCTGCTCCTGGTCCGCCTTTGGCGCTGATGAATTTTGCCCAGAAACGGAAAGCCCTGATTCCTTTGGCTTCCAGTACCACGAGGTTGGGTTTCAGTTCTACGGCGTCGAGTGCCAGCAACTGTGGATGTAAATCGTTCCATTGCTGCTGCAATAATGCTTTTTCCAGCGGCGCGGCAAAACGGTTGGAGGTAATGATTTCGTTTTCCTGTATACCGGCCTGTGGTAAAAAGCGGGTGGCCTCCTTCTTTCCCTTGAATGCCCAACGGAGGATGGTAATGACAGAGATAAGATTAGGCGATTTATCTACCAGTACAATATTACCGACCAGCTGAGCGCCGGCCTGCTGCAAATACCCTTTTACTTTTTCCTGTGCATTGAGCCACATATTCCTGCTGCCCAGTAATGTTACTACGTTCTTCCCTTTCAATAACTGCCTGCCTGCATCGCTTTGCAGAAAAGCGGCCGTAGGCTGGGAAGGCGAAAGGAACCAGGGCTGGTACGCCAGGATTACCAGGTCGAAATGTGCATTCACATCCACTTTCAGCGGTTGTATGGCGCGCGGGGTCAGCTGCACCGTTTCCGGCATAGTATCATAAAATTGCTGCTTTCCCCATGGAAAAGGGAATGGCGTTACGGGCACCAGCTGCTCAAATGTAATATCGGCTTTACCTTCCAACGGAGCCAGCACATGATCAATAACCCTTTTCAATTGCCCTGTCTGGGTATAATATACCACCAGGATCCTTGGTCTTTCGTTCATAAAAGGAATAGGAGTTCAACAATTCAAAACGTAATTCCAACAACTTAATTGGCGAAAACTACAAATCAAACCGTAAACATACAAAAAAACGGTCATCATTCATGTGATTTAATGATAATTTGATGGGAATCGTTGATGGGATGGGGTATTTTTTATTGAGGTAACTTCTTGTGCCCCAGCCAGGTACAGCATCAGCCGGCATAAAATTGCGAATGCTGTACCTGGACTCAAGGACTTGTTATGTTTGTAAAACTTCTCCTATAAACAGAGAAAAGGTGCGAATTATGATATTCGAAGTGTTAAAAATTTGCAAATGTTGATTTTATTTCTTCTGTACAGTACCGGAACCGGTAACGGAAGAATTAACAGAAGGCGTACCTCCGTAGTTCACATTTCCGGAGCCAGTGATCTTTGCATCCAGTTTCACACTGGCATATACATCTGCATCGCCGCTACCTGCAATTTTAACGCTGGCATTTTCCGCCAGGAGCTTATCTCCTTCAAAATTGCCGCTGCCAGCAATCACCAGGTCCATATCCCGGGTTTCGCCTTTTAGCTGGATATTACCCGAACCGGCGATAGATGCTTTTACAGCCGGCGCATTGATTTCACCACTGAGGTTACCGGAACCGGTGAGGCTGAACTTTACGTTGGACTTGGCGTTAAACCTATCCGTTAATTTCAGATCGCCTGCTCCGGCCAAACTGGCCTCGTCTACCTCCGGGGTGGTTAAATATACATTGATGTCTCTATGCGTGCTGACAGAAATACCTCTTTTAAAACGTACTACCAACTTGTCACCCTCCCGGGCAAATTCTATCAGCGGTATAATATTATCCTCCGCCTCTATAACGGCAGGCTTAGCCTCTCCCTGGGACAAGAATACATTCATGCTGCCTTCTACCTTGAGCTGATGGAAAGCTGCCGATTGTCTTTCTTCTTTAGTAACATGCCCGTTACCTTTAACCCGGTTCTGGCCGATTACATCGCAGGAATTTAACAGTAAAGCAGTAGAAAGGGCCACAGTGGCCTGACATAGGAGAGATTTTGTTGATATCATGGGTCAAGATTATGCCAGAAAGATACGCCAGATTTCTGAATTTCGAATTTCAAAATCTGAAATTGACTGAAGGGCTTTATCTTTGCACCACCATGACAGAAAAGATACTTATCCTCGATTTCGGTTCCCAGTATACACAGCTGATTGCACGCAGCATCCGTGAACTGAATGTTTATTGCGAAATTAAGCCTTGCCTTCAGCCCATCGCCTGGGATGAAACGATCAAAGGTGTTATATTATCAGGCAGTCCTTTCTCCGTAAATGATGAAAAAGCGCCCAACATTGACATTGCAGCCATTGCAGCAAAAGTACCTGTACTGGGCATCTGCTATGGCGCCCAGATGATGGCCAAAAATTTTGGCGGAGAAGTAGCTAAAAGCAACATCCGCGAGTATGGCCGCGCTTTTATGGAACACCAGGACAGGGAAGAGAAATTATTATATGATATCTCCCCCAAGAGCCAGGTATGGATGAGTCACTCCGATACCATCAAACGTATTCCGGAAAATTTCGATATCATCGCCACTACAGAAAATATCCCGGTAGCTGCCTTCAAAAGCACCACTGCTGCGGCTAATCCCATATTCGGTTTACAATTCCACCCGGAAGTAACCCACTCCCTGGAGGGCAAACAAATTTTGCGCAACTTCCTGGTACATATCTGTAACTGTCAACAAGACTGGACACCAGCTGCTTTTGTACACGAAACAGTAGAAAAGATCAAAGCACAGGTGGGCGAAAAGAGAGTGGTAATGGCCCTCAGCGGTGGCGTAGATTCTACCGTAGCGGCAGAACTGATCCACAAAGCTATCGGCAAAAATCTCTTCTGCATCTTCGTCGACAACGGTCTCCTGAGAAAAGATGAGTTTGAAACCGTACTCGAATCCTATAAACATATGGGATTGAATGTAAAGGGAGTAGATGCGAAAGCACTGTTTTATGGTCAGCTCAACGGAGTTTCCGACCCCGAGCAAAAACGCAAAATCATTGGTCGCCTCTTCATAGAAGTCTTCCAGCAGGAAGCTACCCAGCTGACAGATATTTCCTTCCTGGGCCAGGGTACTATCTATCCGGATGTCATTGAATCCGTTTCCGTGAATGGCCCTTCTGTGACGATCAAATCTCACCACAACGTAGGCGGATTACCGGAAAAGATGAACATGCAACTGGTAGAACCCCTGCGCTTCCTCTTCAAAGATGAAGTACGCCGCGTAGGCCGCGAAATCGGTATCAGCGAAATATTCCTGAGCCGTCATCCTTTCCCGGGTCCTGGTCTGGCCATCCGTATCCTGGGCGCTATCACGCCTGAAAAGGTACATATGCTGCAGGAAGCAGATGCGGTATATATTGAGGGACTGAGGGAAGCCGGCCTGTACGACAAAGTATGGCAGGCAGGTACCATCCTGCTGCCGGTACAAAGTGTAGGCGTAATGGGAGATGAACGTACCTACGAATTTACGGTGGCATTACGTGCAGTAACCTCCGTAGATGGTATGACCGCCGACTGGGCACATCTGCCTTACGAATTCCTCGCTAAAATGTCTAACGACATCATTAACAAGGTAAAAGGTATTAACCGCGTGGTATACGACATCAGCTCCAAGCCACCGGCTACCATAGAATGGGAATAATTTATTTTAAGAGCTGAAAGCTTAAAGCAGAAAGCAAAAAGCTATTGAAGCAGAGATTTGTGCAAATATTAATATTACACTGGTCATTCGCTTCAATAGCTTTTTGCTTTCTGCTTTAAGCTTTTAGCTTTTTAGAACTACTAGGAATGATTTTTGTAAATTAGCGGCCATTATGAACCATTTAGTTTCCATAAAAAACCTGTTATCCGGCTTCGTACTCCTGGCATTGATCAGCTCCTGTTCTTCTTCCAGGAAAAGTACTTCCCGGGTAGACGGGCCACCGCCATCATTGAGTAAACCTGCCCCGGCCAAAAAACCGGAAGAGAAAAAAGAAACCGCCAAAGCAGCTCCCTTCAACGTACCAGCGTTTGCGAAGGAAGTAAAAAAAGGTACTTACAACATTGCCTTCTTTGCACCGCTCTACCTGGATTCTGCTTTCGCCAACTCCGCAGATATTCCTGGTCGCACGCTTCCAAGATATGTATTACCAGGACTCGAGTTTTACGAAGGCGCCCAACTGGCACTGGATTCACTGCAACAGCAGGGATATAACCTGAAAGTAAACGTATACGACAGCAAAGCCAGGCAAAGTGTATCCTCCCTCATCCGGAGTAAAGCACTGGATGCAACAGACCTCATCATAGGCGCTGTTAATAATCCCGAACTGAAGGAGCTGGCCGATTTTGCCAAAGAAAAAGAAATCACACTAGTGTCCGGTACCTTCCCGAATGATGCCGGTATTACCGATAATCCATTTTTATATATCTCCAACAGCACACTTAAAACACACTGTGAAGCCCTCCAGAATTATGTACAGGATGCCTTCGCCAATAAAAACATTGTGCTGCTTCGCAGGAACACCACTTTTGAAGCCCGCCTCGCCGCTGACTTCAAAGCATCCTACGAAAAAATGCAGAGCGCTAAAAAAGTAAGGATCAAAGAAGTAGTATGGAGCGACGCTACCTCTACCGATGAAATTTCCAAGTACCTGCTCACCGACCGTACCAACGTAGTATTGGTAACTGCCCTGGATGAAGCCGGCGCCAAAAGCCTGCTGCGTAAACTGAGCGTTTCTGCGGCTACCTACCCCCTGCAGATATTTGGTATGCCCACCTGGGATGTATTTAAACTGAAAGAACCGGAATTTAAAGGGCTGCAGATCTATTACTCTTCGCCGTATTTCAACGATAAAACAGATGCTTACAGCAAATATATAAACGACTATTTCCGCAGAACCTACAAAGCCCGTCCGTCAGACATGGCCTATAAAGGATTTGACCTGACCTATTACTTTGTAAGACTGCTGCACAATAACGGCGTTTATTTCAATGGTATGGTAGAAACAGCACCTAAGGTAATTACCAGCTATAATTTCCAGCCGGTTTACCTGAAAGAAGGCGAGCAAACACCCTCCTACTTTGAAAACAAAAATATCTTTATCATCCAGAAAGGAGATAGCTCGGATATTAAAATGAATAAGCAGTAGGCGCAATACGCGTACTTATAAAATCAAAGCGCCCCCACGCTATGCGTGGGGGCGCTTTGATTTTATATTAACCCATTCTCCGGTAAAACCATAATAGCTGCCCGATGGCCAGTAAGCCGATTACCACCAGGATACTCAAACCAGCACCATAGGCACTCCATCCTTTCAACGTAGCCATTTCCATGGCCAATCCTACCAACGACAAACCCAAACCACCACCCAGCGCATTAGCTGTACCATTAATGCCCGATGCCAGCCCTTGCTGCCGCTCGGGTACACTTTGCACTGCCAGGATAGTAACACAGGGGAAAGTGATAGCCATTCCGAATGAATTGATACAAGCTACTGCTCCTAAGATGAGTAATAAAGGATAGGCGGTGAAATAACTGGCAACAAAAAACAAGATCCCTCCCAGCATACACGTATAGCCTAAAATGCCTGTTTTGGCCACTCCCAGCCGGATAAACAATCGCGGTAATACAAATTTTGAAATGATACCGGATAAAATGCTGAAAGGAAAAAGCAGCAATCCAGCCTGCGACGGGCTGAAGTGAAGATCGTGCTGCAGGTATAGTGTCAGCATAAATATATAGCTCAGGAACATGCTGCCCAGTAGCGCAGCGCCGGCATTACCGGTAATGACTCCCCGCAACCTGAATAAACGGAAATCGACCAACGGAGATACATGAGCAAGTTCCCGGCGTACAAAAAATATAGCGCCGCCAATAAAGAGCAACATCCACATGCCGTATTTCGTATAGTGCTGGCCGATGTTTACCAGGTCGTGTATCAACCAGGCGGCCAGCATCATCAGCATAGTAATCAGTAAAGCGCTGACAGCGTTGTTCGGCGTTTTTATCACCGGCTTTTCATCGGCAGGAATATATATTACCGCCAGGAGAATGGCCAGGCCAATTACCGGTACGTTGATGAAAAATACCCATTGCCATCCCAGGTAATTGCTGATGAGTCCTCCTATAGCCAGGCCGGTAGCAAATCCAATTCCCGCCATCGCGCCAAAAATTCCCAGCGCCCGGTTTCTGGCAGTGGCCTCTGTAAAAGTGTTGGTAATAATCGCCATGGCTGCTGGAATGGCCAATGCCACGCCAGCCCCCTGCAAGGCCCGGCATACCAACAGCCAGGCAAAACCGGGGGAAAATCCCGCCGCCAGCGACGCCAATACAAAAACGAATGCGCCGATAATAAAAATGCGCTTCCTGCCACGGGTATCGGCCAGGCGCCCACCCAGCAGCACCAATCCCGCATAGAACAATACATATACTGTTTGCACCCACTGGATAGCATCCGGCCCGAAATGGAAGAACGCTTCCATCTGGGGAATAGCCATGTTTAATACAGATACATCCAATGCTTCGAAAAAAATAGCCATACAGGCCACCGTTAGAATAATACGTTGCTTCATTAGGTGCAAACCTAGTAAATCATCTCATATATAATTTTTTTTCAAAAAATTTAGAACAAATGCCTATTATTAGTCAGTAAAATAGAACTTTGTCTTAAATAGAAAATAAGATGGTCAACAAAAAAGAAAATACTACCGACGCCCCACTTTCCCTCGACGAGAAAGATATGGGCATCCTGAAGCTGTTACAGAAAGATGCCAAGATGACCATCCGCGATATTGCGGCGCAGCTCAACCTGAGCACCACACCAGTATATGAACGCATCCGCAAAATGGAGCAGGCCGGGGTCATTAAGCAATACGCTGCTATTGTAGATCCCCGGAAAATAAATAAAAGCCTGACGGTGTTATGTTATATCACACTCAAAGAGCATAATAAAAAATGTGGGAAGAAGTTTATCCAGGAAATCCTGAATTTCACAGAAGTCACGGAATGTCTCAATATCTCCGGTGAATTTGACTTCATGATAAAAGTACAGGTAAAGGACATGGATGAATACCGTGAATTTTATGTAAATAAATTGGGAGAGCTAGACAACCTGAGTCATACGCAAAGTATATTTGTGATTTCAGTGATCAAAGCTACCCACCAGGTAGTTTTTTAGCTGTATGTGCTAACCTTCCAGCTACTATGTTCAAAAAAACTGCGCCGCCATGCACTAACTCTGACGCACCAGGTAACTAAGGCTCCACCGGGTTCATCAGGTCGAAGCCAACATGAAAATCGAGATAGCCCGCTGCCGATTCGCCGGGGTCAAATACTACTACCATAGAGCAAACTGGCTTCCTGCTGCGGGAATTAGCCGTTTCAAAAGCAATACCCTGTTGGGTATCTTCATATACGGCAATACGCCTTGCCTTGTTGGCTGTTTCGTATAGCCGTACCAGTTTAATACCCGGATAAGCTTTTTTGATAGCCGATAACGTACTGCCGGCGCCGATCCCTTTTTCAGTTTTAAATTTAGGTGAATTAACCCGGATCTGTTTTACATACTGCGTATCCTGTGTACGCATGGCAGTAAATACCGCCAGCATATGCGTTGAATCAATGCTGTTATCTTTCTTCCGGCTATACCAGATACGCCAGGCTTTCATCATGGCAGCATCGCCTCCATCCGGTTTACCTAGTACCGCCAGACGCTGTGCAGGTGCTTCCAGCTTTATTTGCCCGATACGCTGACCAGGTACAATCAGCCAGGCGCTTTGCTGTGCATGGCTTTCCAGCGTAAACAACAGGGTAGATAAGAACAATATAAGATAACGCATAACAGGAGTATTTAAATGTGATAGACAAAAACACTGCCATCCTTACATGGAAATTTTGCTAGTTAAAGAGATGCCAAAAAAATGAAGTAGTGATTTTCTTAACATTTACACGGCTATTTTTACCATTGTAAGGCCTTACTGTAGCAACTTTTAATTAAACCACTCAACTATCACCTGAGAACTTAAACACGATGAAAAAAAATCTATTGTTACTGCTTCCATTCATAGCAGCAGCGCTGATAACCCGCGCGCAAACCTCTCATTTAGGCGTTAAAGGGGGAATTGGCTTCTCATCTCCTAACTCCAAACTAAACCCGGTATACCATACTTTTTATGCCGGAGGTTTTGTCAATTTCAAACTAAACAACCATTGGACATTACAGCCAGAACTACTATGCTATTATACTGAATATCGCCAGGGGGTTACCTACGTTATTCCCGGAAGAGAACCTGAACATTGGAGCGTCATACTCAGAGACTTCTATCTCAGCTTGCCCGTAATGGCACAATATCATATTACGCCAAAACTATATGCAGAAGCAGGTCCTGAAGCAAGCCTGGCACTATATGCGCCATCAGACAACAACCGCCGGTTTAATTTCGCTGCATCTGCCGGTATTGGTTATAAACTTTCATCCAGTCTGGGTGTTTCCGCCAGGTATATGCACGGCGTTAAAAAAATGAATAATACCGAATATATATCAAATCTAAGAATTGGTATCGACTACACCTTTGGGAAAAGTAAGCCGGCCGCATCCATTTAACCTGTTAACTGTTACCCGGCGGTATAGCCAAAAATGGCTGTACCGCCGCTATAAAATTCCGGGAATCCTTACATTTGAAACATGTTACTCAAATTCCCGAAAGACCAGGACGGACAACAAATACTCAAAGCAGGCAACACCCATTTTGCTATGCTGAAACAACGCAGCATGGCCGATAAACGCACCATCTTCCTGAAAGAAAATGTGATCATTTTTGTACTCTCCGGGTATAAACTGCTACACTTTGATCAGCAAACCGTAAAAGCAGAAGCCGGCTCCCTGCTGCTGATGAAACGGGGCTTTTACGTGATGTCCGACTTTGTGGAGGAAGGATTGCAATTCAAAAGCCTGTTACTATACTTTTCTGACGAACTGCTACGCCGGTTCCTTCACAAATTCAACTATATCACCTCTCAGAAAGCAGCTACAACAGATCATTTGGTAATACCGATTAATCCGTTGATGGAAGCATTCCGGGAACAATACACCCACTATTTCCACCAGGAACCAGCTACCTTATCAGCTCTTTTACCGGTAAAATTATATGAGCTGTTCCTGCTATTGTTAGCAACTCCTCAACAATCTACCATACTCGCTTTCCTGCAACAAATCGTGTATGCCCAACCCCAGGACCTGGCCTTTATGGTACGGCAACATTTGTTTCAACCCCTCACACTGGAAGAAATGGCCAGGCTTTCCGGCCGCAGCCTCGCTTCCTTTAAACGGGATTTTCAGCAACAATTTCATACATCTCCCCGCAAATGGATCAATGAACAACGGCTTTCCTACGCCCACACCTTGTTGCAAACCACTCCATTGCAAGTGGCGGAAATAGCCCTGTCATGCGGATTTGAAAGCACCTCTCACTTTATCCGGATCTTCAAACAAACCTACGGTGCCACCCCTAATCATACCAGAGCCAAAAAAGCAATGATCTGAGCTTTTTGCGTTACCCTTGGGTATGACTTCCACCGTAGCTTTGCAGTTATAAAAAGATAACATGCAAACGACACAGGAAAAAAACAAAGCCGTAGTAAGACGCTTCAATGAAGAATTTATTATTAAAGGGAACCTCGATGCCTTCGAAGAAATAGTGGCGCCCGGATTCATTAATCACACCGGCGTATCAGGCTATAACGATCGCATAGGTACCCGCAATTTTATTACCCAGCTCCTGCATCCTGCGCTTCCCGATATCCAGCTGGAAATTTTTGATATGATTGCAGAAGATGATAAAGTCGTTACCCACAAAGCATTTACCGGTACCCTGCAGGCAGCGTTCATGGGACAAGCTCCTACTGGTCGTAAGGCTACCCTGCGTATCATTGATATTATCCAGTTGAAAAACGAACAATATATTGCCCACTGGTCGATACGGGAATTGATCACCACCTGATTGTTTGCCAAATTATGCTTACATTAAACGTATGAACCGTAAGCATTTTTTATCCTCCCTTATTACCTCCGGTGTGGCCTTATCGTCGTTGAAAACGCTTGCCGGAATTGATTTGCCAGCCAGTTCAGATGTTGAAAAGCCACTCGCGCCTCCTTATCTGAAACCTGGCGACATTATCAGCATTACCTGTCCGGCAGGCTATATCCAAAGAGAAGAGATACAACCCGCCATCCGTATTATGGAAAGCTGGGGATTTAATATTCGTATAGGCAAAGCCGTAGGAGCACGTGATTTCAGTTTTGGTGGCACTGATGCAGAGCGGCTGGCAGACCTTCAGGCTATGCTGGACGACGACAACATCAAGGCCATTATGTGCGGCCGTGGCGGATATGGCACCGCACGTATTATCGACCAGCTCAACTTTTCCCGTTTTCGGCGCAAGCCCAAATGGATTATCGGCTTCAGTGATGCTACGGTATTACATTGTCATATTAACCGGCACTTCGGGATTGCCTCCCTGCATTCCAAAATGTGCAACAGCTTCCCCGATGAATTCAGCAAGGCAGAACCTATTGTGCAGGATACCATCATGTCTATCTACCAGGCATTAACCGGTAAAAAAATGCAGTACAGCGCGCCTCCCGATGCCCAAAACAGGAAAGGGAAAGCCAGGGGCGTAATTATTGGTGGCAACCTGTCGATCATCCAGAGCATGTGTGGCACCAATTCTGAAATAGATACCAACGGAAAAATATTGTTTCTCGAAGAAGTAGGAGAATACCTGTATAGCCTGGATCGCATGCTGGGCACCCTGCAACGGTCGCATAAACTGGATAACCTCGCAGGCCTTGTCATTGGTGGATTTAACCGGATTAAACCAGATGATCCGGGTGAAGAATTCGGAAGAACTGTTTATGATATGGTTTTCGAAAAGGTAAAAAATACCAGCTTCCCGGTTTGTTTCAATTTTCCCGTAGGGCACCAGAAGAATAACTATGCACTCAAATGCGGCATGATGCATACGCTCAACGTTACCGACAACGGAACCACCTTGGCAGAATAATTATTTTACGAGAAAAGTAATGATAAACAGCACCGCCAGTACGTACATTACCGGGCTGATACTTTTATATTGCCCGGTTAATACCTTCAGCAGTACATAAGACAACATGCCAAATACAATCCCTTCTGCAATACTATAGCTATAAGGCATCATTACAATGGCGAGGAAAGCAGGAATAGCTTCCGTTACATCGTTAAAATCTATTTTGGTGACGGCGCCCATCATCAGCATACCTACTATGATCAAAGCCGGCGCAGTAGCGGCTTGTGGAATCATGGCAAACACCGGGGCAAAAAACAGGGATAACAAAAACATGATGGCTACGGTAAACGAGGTTAATCCCGTTTTGCCACCGGCAGCAATACCGCTGGCACTTTCTACGTAAGCTGTTACTACACTGGTACCCAGTAACCCGGCTGCTGTAGTGCCGATGGCGTCGGCCATCAGTGCCTGCTTGGCGCGGGGCAAACGCCCCTGTTCATCCAGCAAGCCGGCCTTATTGCAAAGTCCTATTAGGGTACCTACGGTGTCAAACAAATTTACCATCAACAAGGTAAACAGGATCATCACCATATCCAGCGAAAATATTTTATCAAATTGCAGCTTAAATGCTATGGGGCTCAGGGATGGCGGTAAGCTCACCAGGTGCCCGTTTTCGGGGAGATGGGTAATTCCCAGGGGTATACCTATTACAGTCGCCGCCAGGATGCCTATCAACAGGGCGGCATTCACTCCCTTATACATCAGTACAGCGCTGATGATCAGCCCTATCAACGCAATGAGCGGTCCTACGCTGGTGATATTCCCCATTTTCAGGATCACACCGCCCAGCTTACCATCTCCTACATGATGCATGCCCGTTTCAATAATACCGGCATTGGCCATGCCTATCAACGCAATCAATAACCCGATACCCACTGATATAGCATGTTTCAGGTTGCCCGGGATGCTGTTGATAATAGCCTCCCGTATCCGGAACATGGATAATACAATAAAAATAAGTCCTTCCAGGAAAACAGCTGTCAGCGCAAACTGCCAGCTATAGCCCATAGCCGATACAATCGTATAGGCAAAGAAAGCATTGAGACCCATACCGGGCGCCACGCCAATAGGCAGCCTGGCATACAAGGCCATCACGAGGGTGCCAATCGCAGCCGCCAGGGCAGTAGCTGTGATCAACGCCTGGAAATCCATTCCTGTCTGGGAAAGGATACTGGGATTTACCGCCAGTATATACGCCATCGTGGAAAAGGTAGTTAACCCTGCCAGTACTTCTTTCTTAACCGTTGTATTACTTTCGGAAAGCCGGAAAAATTTTGCGAGCATGCTGCAAAAATAGCGTTTCGCCATTTACCATTTTATCCTAATTTCATTGTCATGCAACAACATACGGGAGGCTGGAAAGTGATCCATCAATGGCTGGAGGGAAATGAATTTAAACCCTTTAAATTTCAGGAAGATGCCTGGAAGGCTTACCTGCAGGGTAAGTCGGGCATCGTAAACGCGCCCACCGGCTTTGGTAAAACCTTTTCCCTGTTCCTCGGTGTACTGATTGCCTGGATAGATGCCCATCCGAAAGAGTATACCCGCAAAACTAAAAATGGCTTACAGCTGCTGTGGATAACTCCACTGCGGGCACTGGCCAAAGATATTGCCCGGGCGATGGAAGCCGTACTCAAGGAACTAAATATTCCCTGGCAGGTAGGTATCCGCAGCGGAGATACCTCCCTGGCCGCCCGCGCTGCACAGAAAAAACAGATGCCGGAAATACTCCTCATCACCCCTGAAAGCCTGCACCTGTTGCTCGCTCAAAAGGAATATCCCAACTTGTTTAAACACCTGCATACCGTAGTGGTGGATGAATGGCACGAGCTCATTGGCAGCAAACGCGGCGTGATGGTGGAACTGGGGCTCAGTCGCCTGAAAGGCTTGCGGAAAGAACAGCTGAAAGTATGGGGTATATCGGCCACTATCGGCAACCTCGACGAAGCGCTGGAAGTATTGCTGGGCCCCTATCACAACGATGGATTGATTATCCGCGCCAAACTGAAAAAAAATATTGCGCTGAAAAGCGTGATCCCCCATGAAATAGAAAACTATCCCTGGGCGGGGCACCTGGGTATCAAGATGCTGCCACAGGCGCTGCCAGTGATCCATGATAGTCAAACTACCCTCATATTTACCAACACCCGCTCTCAATCGGAAATCTGGTATCAGGCGCTGCTAAAAGAAGATCCCATGCTGGCAGGCGCGCTGGCATTGCATCATGGTTCTATCGATATGGAGCTGCGTATCTGGGTGGAAGAAGCACTGCACAATGGTATCCTGAAAGCGGTGGTATGTACCGCCAGCCTGGACTTAGGCGTGGATTTCCGCCCCGTAGACAGCGTTATCCAGGTGGGGAGTCCCAAAGGAGTAGCCCGCTTCCTTCAAAGAGCCGGCCGTAGCGGACACCAGCCGGGCGCCGTGAGTAAAATCTTCTTCCTGCCCACCCATGCCCTGGAGCTCGTAGAGGCCGCAGCGCTGAAAGCAGCCATGGAAGAAGAGCTGATAGAAAGCCGCATGCCGGTGCTCCTCGCCTACGATGTATTGTTGCAATACCTGATGACACTCGCCGTTTCCGATGGCTTTCACGCAGCGGAAATATGGGAGGAAGTAAGACAGACTTTCTGCTATCAGCATATTACGGAAGATGAATGGCTGTGGCTACTCTCCTTCCTCACTACCGGCGGCGAAGCCCTGGGTAGTTATGATGAGTTCCGCAAAGTAGAGCGTGAAGGCGACTTCTTTATCTGCCGCAGTCGCATGATGGCCATGCGCCATCGTTTACATATCGGCACAATTGTCAGCGATGCGATGCTCAAGGTGAAGTTTATGACAGGCGGCTATATCGGCGTCATTGAAGAAAGCTTCATCTCCCGCCTGCAACCCGGCGACTCATTTACGCTCGCCGGCCGCAACCTGGAATTCACGCTCATCAAAGATATGACTGTGCTGGTACGTAAATCAAATTCCAAAAGATCCATCGTACCCAGCTACCAGGGCGGGCGCATTCCCCTGTCATCCAACCTGGGACGCATGCTCCGCCAGAAATTCAATGAAGCCCTGTCGGGGAAATCCCGCGATCCGGAACTGATAGCGCTGCAGCCATTGTTCCAGTTGCAGGAATCATTATCACATATTCCGAAAGACAATGAACTGCTGATCGAAAAAATAAACACCAAAGATGGTTACCATCTCTTCGTATATCCTTTTGAAGGGCGACTGGTACATGAAGTAATGGCGGCATTGCTGGCTTATCGCCTCAGTCTCATTCAACCTATTACCTTTTCCATTGCGATGAATGACTATGGGTTTGAATTGTTGTCGGATCAACCGATTCCCCTTACCCAGGAAAATGCCAAACAATTATTTACCACCGATAACCTGCTGATAGAGCTGCAAACCAGCGTTAATGCTACAGAAATGGCACGGCGCAAGTTCAGGGATATCGCCGTGATAGCCGGGCTTATCTTCCAGGGATATCCCGGGAAACATAAAGCTAACCGGCACCTGCAATCATCGGCCTCTTTGCTGTTCAATGTGTTTAAAGATTATGATCCGCAAAACCTCCTGCTGAAGCAGGCCTTCAATGAAGCTTTTTTTTACCAGATGGAAGAAGCCCGCCTGCGGGAAACACTCGAGCGCATTGCCGTGAGTAAAATTGTGATCACTACCCCACAGCGACTCACGCCCTTCTGCTTTCCTATTAAGGTAGACAGCCTGCGGGATACGATGACTAGCGAAAAGCTGGAAGACCGTATCAAAAAATTGATCACCACAAACGATTAAGAAATCAATAATTTGCAGTTCATAAAAACGGATTCAGTGGTCGGGGAAATTTTTCATTTTCAACAACAGCATTGGCATTTACTGCCCCAACGGGCTATTTTTTGGGAAGAAGAGAAAACACTGATTGTGTCAGATATGCATCTGGGCAAGGCAGCGCATTTTCGGAAAGCTGGTATTGCGGTACCTGCCGGGATAGAACAGGAAGATCTTTTCCGCCTGCAACAGCTGATTACCCGTTACCTGCCACAACGCATCATCATCGTGGGGGATATGTTTCATAGTACCGAAAACAACGACGTACAATATTTCCGCGTATGGCGGCAACAGTTTGCCAACATCTTCATCAACCTGGTAAAAGGAAATCATGATATTATGCCGGATGAAGTTTATGAACAGCTGCAGATCCAGGTAAATACTACGCTGACCATTTCAGGCATTCATTTCATTCATGAGCCTTGCGAGGATCACAACGGTTTTCAATATACTTTTTCCGGGCATTTCCATCCCGCTTTTGTGATGCAGGGCGCCGGCAAACAACGCCTGCGTTTACCCTGCTTCTATTTTGGCCCGCACTGTGGCATTTTACCCGCTTTTGGACACTTTACCGGCTCTGCGACACTTGACCCTGCCGCCGATGATCCGGTGTTCGTAATCGCCGGAAAATCGATTATCCGGGCACAATGAACCATTCTTATGAAAATCGCCTGTCACGATAGCTATATACATCCCTTACCAGCCGACCATCGCTTTCCGATGCTCAAATACGAGCTCATACCTGCACAACTGCTCCGGGAGGGCATTATTACTCATGAACAACTATTTGAGCCGCAGCCGGCTACCGAAGAGGTGATCCTGCTCACCCACACAGCCGACTACTGGCAGCAGCTGGAAGGCCAGACCCTGACGCCCAAAGAGCAACGGAAAATAGGTTTTCCACAATCCCCGGCCCTTACTTACCGGGAAATCGTTATCGCCCAGGGTACAATCGATATCGCGCTCCATGCCCTGGAGCATGGCATTGGTTTCAATGTAGCCGGTGGCACCCATCACGCGTTTGCCGACCATGGAGAAGGGTTCTGTTTATTGAACGATTTTGCCATAGCTGCCAACTACCTGTTGCACCGGCAGCACATCAAACAAGCGCTGATACTGGACCTCGACGTACACCAGGGCAACGGCACTGCAGCCATCTTTACGGATACCCCGCAAGTATATACGTTTAGCATGCATGGGGCCCATAACTATCCTTTTCATAAAGAAACGTCCGACTGGGACATCCCGTTGGCCGATGGCACGGACACGGCTACTTACCTGCAACTGCTGGAATCGGCATTACCCCGGCTCATTAACCGGGTAAAACCCGATATTGTTTTTTACCTATCGGGCGTAGATATATTGGATACTGATAAGTTTGGGAAACTGAAAGTAACGCCGCAGGGTTGCCGCGAGCGGGACGAGATGGTATTCCATGCGCTGAAAAAGCACAACATTCCCTGCGCCGTAGCTATGGGCGGCGGTTATTCCACGCATATCAAAGACATTGTGAATGCACACTGCAATACCTTTAAGGCAGGTATCAGCACTTACGGGTATTAATCGCCGGAGATAATTTTGCCGTCTTTCATCACCAGCTGCCGGTCGCTCAATGGCGCCAGTTCTTCGTTATGGGTAACGATAATGAAGGTTTGCTGCAGCTTATCCCGGAGCTCCAGGAACAGGTTATGCAGTTCGCGGGCATTGCGGGAGTCGAGATTACCAGTAGGTTCATCGGCCATCACCACATCGGGGTTATTAATCAAAGCCCGGGCCACTGCTACTCTTTGCTGTTCGCCTCCTGAAAGGGCGTTGGGCTTGTGATCGAGCCGGTCTTTCAGTCCCAGGGTTTCCAGGAGAAACTCCGCTCTTTTCCTGACATCCTGTTTACGGGTACCGGCAATATAAGCAGGGATACATACATTCTCCAGGGCGGTAAACTCGGGCAGCAGGTGATGGAACTGGAAAATAAAGCCAATATGACGGTTCCTGAAATCAGCCAGGGCGTTTCCCTTCAAACCGGTCAGATTGACATTATTCAGCCACACCTCCCCACCAGTGGGTGTATCGAGGGTTCCCAATATATGCAAAAGGGTACTTTTACCTGCTCCGGAAGACCCTACTATGGTAACGATCTCTCCTTTACTGACAGTAATATCTACCCCCTTTAATATGGGCAAATTGGAATAATTTTTGGTAACATTGCGAGCGGTTAGCATAACCCAAAGAAAAGTAATTAACCGATAAAATAGTAAAAGTTGTTTATTTCAAATTAAATAATACTTTTGCGAAAAATTAAAAAGTAAAAATTTTAATACGATGTACTGGACCTTAGAATTAGCTTCATACCTGGAGGACGCTCCATGGCCAGCTACTAAAGACGAACTTATCGACTACGCCATTCGTTCCGGTGCACCGATCGAAGTAATCGAGAACCTCCAGGAGCTGGAGGATGAGGGAGAAATTTACGAGGGGATTGAAGACATCTGGTCTGATTATCCGTCGCAAGACGACTTCTTCTTTAATGAAGATGAATATTAACCAGCGTTGCTGATTGCGACTCCCGTTCACACTATGACACATAATTTTTAAGCCGCTCCCGGACAGGGTGCGGCTTTTTTATGAGCAGAAAGCAAAAAAGCTATTGTGGAGAATAACCAAAGCGATTTTAAGTAGTCGCTAAGATCATTCTCCACAATAGCTTTTTTGCTTTATGCTTTCAGCCTTACGCTTATTTTTCCATTTGATCGATCACCGGCTTGGAAACACCTGTGAAAGAGAAACCACCGTCGTGGAACAGGTTCTGCATGGTCACCATCCGGGTAAGGTCGGAGAACATGGCTACTGCGTAATTAGCGCATTCATCGGCGGTAGCATTACCCAGCGGGCTCATATTTTCCGCATAGGCGACAAAGCCGTCAAAGCCTTTCACACCCGCGCCTGCGGTTGTTTTTACAGGAGACTGTGAAATAGTGTTGACACGTACTTTTTTATGTGTACCATAGTGGTAGCCAAAGCTGCGGGCAATAGATTCCAGCAATGCTTTAGCATCCGCCATTTCGCCATAGTCAGGGAATACCCGCTGTGCAGCGATATAAGACAATGCAATTACAGAAGCCCATTCGTTCAATGCATCCAGTTTGTAAGCTGTTTGCAGTACGCGGTGCAATGACATCGCAGAGATATCAAATGTTTTGTGATTAAAGTCGTAATCCAGGTCGGTATAGCTTCTGCCTTTACGGATATTCATACCCATGGCTACAGAGTGGAGGATAAAGTCCACTTTACCACCAAAGTGCTCCATAGATTTGTTGAACAGGTTGGTCAGATCATCCATGTTGGTAACATCAGCCGGAATAACAGGTGCTTTGCAGGTTTCGGCCAGTTTGTTGATCTCTCCCATACGCAGGGCAATAGGGGCATTGGTAAGCACAATTTCAGCGCCTTCTTCCACGCAACGCAGGGCAGTTCTCCATGCAATAGACTTTTCATCCAGTGCGCCGAAGATGATACCTTTTTTCCCTTTTAATAAGTTATGAGCCATTTGGTCAAAAATTAATTTCGGCAAAAATAGTCGTTATAGTTGAAAAAAAAAGCTGTTAACTCCCGGTGAAACGGTTTTAGCCGGGGACTTACCTGCTAAAGCCGCATTACCAGTGGTTAACAGCTAAATATGCATGCAAAGCCAGCGACGGCTTTTTTGCTGTTTATACTTCAGGAGGGAATAGCCAGCATTTCCCGCGCATTCTCCAGGGCCGCTGCTGTAGGCTTTTCTCCACTCAGCATCTGCGCAATCTTGTTCACCCGCTCCTCTTCCGATAATAAGCGTACGCCGGTAGTTACTTTCTCCGCTTTGGCTTCCTTGTATACAAAGTAATGAGCGTCTGCCTTTCCGGCTATCTGCGGCTGATGGGTGATACAGATAATTTGGTGCGATTTGGCCAGGTTTTTCAAAATGATACCTACCTGACGGGCGGCTTCTCCCGAAATACCAGTGTCTATTTCATCAAAAATAAGTGTAGGCAGGGAAACAGATTGCGCTACCAACGATTTAATACACAACATCAGGCGGCTTAACTCCCCACCGGAAGCTACTTTCCCTACCGGTGCAAACTGGTTGCTCTTATTGGCGTCAAATAAAAAGTCGATAGTGTCCTGTCCATATGGATTCAGTTCGCCGGTTACGATATCTACTTTCAATCGCGCATTAGGCATACCTACCTGCGCCAGCAGCACATTCACCTGCTTTTCGAACGGACTGGCCTGTTCCTGGCGGTAAGCACTGATCACGCCTGCCAGCTGCAGAAGTTGTTCCTTTAAACGGGTTTGTTCCTGCTCCAGGCTAACCAGTTGTTCATCGAGGTTTAATACATTATCCACCTTTACGGTTAGCTCCTCTTTGATGGCCAGCAACTCATCGGTGGTTTGTACGCCATGCTTTTTAAACAAGCGATATCCCAATGCCATTCTTTCATTCACCAGCTCAATGCGTTGTGCATCGTACTGCACCTGGTCGTTGATCTGCTCTACCTCGCCTGCAATATCCTGTAGTTCCAGGTAAGAAGACAATAGGCGCTCAGCAATGGCAGGCATCTCTTTATGAAAAGCAGCCAGTCCCTGCAGGGAAGACTGCAACTGCTTCAATTGTTGCAGGATGGGCTGTTCATCTTCCTTCAGCTGAAAATATACCCGGTTCAGCGTATTCTTTATTTCTTCTGCATGGCTCAGCGTTTGCAGCTCTGATTCCAGGTCTTCTATTTCATGCGTGTTGAAACCTGCATCTGTTAACTCTTCCAGCAGGAAGCGATTATAGTCAAGTTCTTTATTGGCGCTGTCGCGGCTGTCAAACAGCTGCTTGTATTTCTTTTGTACCTGTACGTACTGCACAAATACCTGGTGGTATTGCTGCATTTCTGCCGGTTTATTCACCAGGGCATCAATCACTTCCCGTTGAAAATCGGCGTTACCCAGCGCCAGGGTATCAAATTGCTGATGCAGGTCTACCAGGTAGCTGCTCAGTTCCGATAATTGAGAGATATTAACGGGGGTATCATTTACAAAAGCTCTTGACTTACCAGTAGCACTAATCTCTCTTCTTATGATCAACTGGTCTTCCAGGTCCAGTTCATGTTCCTGGAAGAAGGCAGCCACCTGGGATTTCTTTACTTTAAAGAAGCCTTCGATAATGCATTTGCCGGTTTTATCAAACAATACTCCGGGGTCGGCCCTTTCGCCCAGGATCAGGGAGAGTGCGCCCAATAATATTGATTTACCTGCACCGGTTTCCCCGGTGATCACATTCAGGTTTCCTGAAAAATCTACTTCCAGGTGATCGATAATGGCGTAGTTCGTAATGGTTAATCGCTGTAACATAAGTAAGGAAATTCCTTTATGATGTTGAAAGCTCAGGTTCCGTTCACCCGCTGAATGCCTGCTTTGGCCCGCTGGTCAAGGGAATTCTTATAATCATGCCCTTTCATGCTCAGGCAACGCTGATAACATTCCAGTGCTTTGGCTTTTTCATTTCTTTTTTCATAAATGTAACCCATCTGGAGGGAAGCCCTGGCCGCATAATATTCCGGCCTGTTAGCACCTACTTTCACGGTTACATCATACATGGCAATGGCCTGGTCGTCCTGTCCACTCTCATCATATATCCTTCCCAACCGGTAGGCATATTCCAGTTTATCTTCCATGGCAGGGAAATCGGCTGCTTTCTTTGTCAGCAACATCCCTAGCGCCTTGCTGAAATATCCGCCATCACTCAACAGCCGTACCCTCAGCAGGAACGGATTCGGCCATTTCCCTGCTTTGGCTTCTTTCAGCGCCTGTTTATCTGCATCGGTTTCCACGCCCCCTTTCGTCAGGATCATAGCCCGGTACTTATCCGCTGCCGCCTGGTTGCCTTCCAGGTAATAATACCAGCTGAGTCGCTGTAAACACTCTTTCACATAAAACTTACCCTTGAAGTTATTAACAAACCGCTCCAGGTAAACATGCGCATCGGGATCCAGCCTGGTTAATTTCAACAATCCCATTACATAGTTGTAGTACTGGATATCTTCATACTCCGGCGTATCATTTCGCTCCTGCAATACCTTAATCCCAATCGCAGCTTTCTGGTTATTAAGCGCCAGGTTAGCCACCATTAACGCAAACAGGTAATTATTTTTGGTGTCCAGTTGTTTACGTTGCAGGAAATCCCAGGTATCTTCCGGTTTATTCACAATAAAGAGCGTGAGGTAGCAATAATAGTAGTAGGATTCCTCCCTGAACATTTTTGCTTCCGGGCTATTGCTTTCAATGAACTTGTTCACATTGGCCATGCCTTCCTTCATGCTGCCTTTCAGGCCAAGGATATTGGTGATCCACCGGTATCCTTCCGGGATAGTACCAAATACCGTTTGCATGGCACCCATCAACAGGTTGTTGGGAACAAAGTCGGGGAAAAGCCGTTGATTCTCTTTCAGCATCATATATGCTTTCCTGATTTCCCAGGTAGCATCCCACTTTTCATCGAACTTTATCTTGATCATGGCCCACTGAAACTTTACGGCCGCCTGTGTATACAAATAATAAGGCGAGTCTGAAGGGCCTTCCGACAGCTTATTGAGCCGGAACGACCTTAAACTTCTTTTCTTCGCATATTCCCCTGCATCTTCATTAAAGAAAAGGGGAAAGAAGTCTGCGTAGTTTTCCAGAAAATAAGGCGCCAGGTTGTCCGGGTGCTCCTTTTTTTCCGCTTCCAGCAAAGCCCTTCCCGTACTTATGCGTAATTGCATAATCGCATCATACGCCTGTTCGCAACGGGTATTAAAATCATATACTTTCTGCCTGGCACTTACATTCAACCCTACACCCAGCAGTAACAACAAAGAAAAAATAATACGCATACGGGGAAAATTCCGGAATTAAAGACCAAATCTCACATATCATCTCTCAAATCCCAAATAAACAATTCATTTTTTTAAAGTTGCATTGCCCATCCAATTCCCTGCCACAAAATAAAAGAACTACTACGCAAGGTACCTGCGCAACCGCAGTGATTACAAAGCTAATATAATTAGTAAAACAAAACTAAATAAATTAGTATGTTTTTACGGAGAGGGCTATACGAAAAAGGGCATCCTATGGATGCCCTTTTAATTTCTTATAACAAGTATTACCGGTTAGATCGTTACGGTAGCTTCCAGGTCGTTGTCTACCAGGATGCGGCCGCAGTGCTCACAAACGATAATCTTCTTGTGCTGGCGGATTTCTGCCTGACGTTGAGGAGGAATAGCGTTGAAGCAACCACCGCATGAATCACGTTCTACGGTTACCACAGCCAGACCGTTACGGTAGTTCTTACGGATTTTTTCGTAAGCCTGCAGTAAACGGGGGTCTACCTTGGATTTCGCTTCTTCGCTGTCTTTACGGTAAGCTTTCTCTTCTTTATCAGTTTCAGCAATGATCTTTTCCAGTTCGCCTTTCTTGTGCTTCAGGTTAGCTTCTTTATCAGCTACTGCTTTCTTAGCCATTTCAAGCACGCGACTCTTGTCTTTTATTTCTTCATTCGCATCCTTGATATGCTTTTCAGCCAGCTTGATTTCCAGCGCCTGCATCTCCATTTCCTTGGTGATGGCTTCAAACTCACGGTTATTCTTCACATTATCCTGCTGCTTCTCATACTTCTTGATCAACGCTTCAGCCTCTTTGATGGCGTTCTTCTTGCTGGCCACGAAATCCTGGATACCTTTTACCTCGTTCTCAATGTGAGACTGACGGGTGTTCAATCCTTCGATTTCGTCTTCCAGGTCCTTTACCTCCATCGGCAACTCCCCTTTCAGCACCTGGATTCCATCCAGTTTGGAATCAATCTTCTGTAATCTGAGTACAGACGCTAATTTTTCTTCAACGGAGTATTCTTTTACGGTTGCCATGTATTATAAATAATTTACCGGGTTTGTTTTAATCGTAGATTTAAGAGGCGCAAAATTACGGAATTTTTCAGTCAATATATGATAAAATAATTCCACTGTAAACTGCTCGCTCTCAAAATGTCCGATATCTGCTATAATTAATTGATTTTCAGCATCAAAAAATTCATGATATTTAAAATCTGATGATATGTAGGCATCGGCCCCTGCCGCAATCGCCTGCCTCAACAGGAAACTTCCCGCTCCTCCACATAACGCCACCTTTTTTACGGATTTGCCCCGCAAAGGGGTGTATTTCACACAACCTGCCCGGAACTGCTGCTTCACATATTGCAAAAATTGCATCTCTTCCATCGCCTCCGGCAACTCGCCTATCAACCCTGAACCTACCTCCTGGTAAGCATTATCCAGGCTTACCACATCATAAGCCACCTCTTCGTAGGGATGGGCCGCCAATAGTACCTGTACAATTTTGCCTTCCAAATATACCGGAAAAATCACTTCCAACTTTATTTCTGCCTCAAAATGTCTTTTTCCCGGGGTACCCACATAAGGATTCGTCTCCGCCGACCCTTTAAACGACCCCATCCCCGGCGCGTTGAAGCTCGTTTCGCTATAGTTACCAATATTTCCGGCCCCGGCTGCAAATAATGCGTCCCTTACCTTTTCAACATCGGCTTCGGGCACAAAGGTGTATAACTTTTTCAGTAATCCCCGCTTGGGCTGCAATACCCGGCACGCTTCCAGCCCTAACTTCTCCGCCATCTGCCGGCATACCCCGTTCTTTACGTTGTCGAGGTTCGTATGGGCCGCATACACGGCAATATCATGCTTGATCGCCTTAATAGCCACCCGCTCTACATAGTTTCTCCCATTAATCTTCTTCAATCCCCCAAAAACAATAGGATGATGGGCCACTACCAGGTTACATCCCCGGGCAATCGCCTCGTCTATTACCTCCTCCGTAGCATCAAGTGTCAACAACACATTGGTTACCTCCCAACCGGCATTTCCGAATATAAGCCCCGCATTGTCATAACTCTCCTGGTACTGCAGAGGAGCTAACTCCTCTATCACCTGTATAATCTCTTTGATCTTCATAACTGAAAAATTAATGGTTCATTACCAGCATCAACTAAATTTGCAAAAAAATAAATTTTATGCCCGGAAGCAAATCTACAGCAGAACTATATGCCGAATACAAAATAAAGCTGCAAAAAATTGCAGACGTGAGAAATGCCCTGGCCGTACTGGGCTGGGACCAGGAAACTTATCTCCCGGAAAAAGGCGCCGGATTCCGTGGCCAGCAAATTACTACCCTCAGCACCATCGCACACGAATTGTTTACGGCTCCCGAACTTGACACGGTACTGCAAGCCCTAAAAGGCCAGTCATCACTCGATGCCGTAGCACAAAAAAATATTCTGCTCTCCACGGAAGATTTTGAGAAAAATAAAAAATATCCACCCGCCTTTGTAGCCGAAATGTCTAAGGTTACCAACGAAAGTTATCATGCCTGGATAAAAGCCCGCAAAGCCAATGACTATGATCTCTTTGCCCCGGCGCTGTCTAAAATGATTGCGCTTAAAAAACAGGAAACTGACCTCCTCGGTTATGAGCATCACCCGTATAATGCCCTCCTCAACGAATATGAAAAAGGAGCAAATACAGCAATGCTCGATACCATCTTCGAAGAAGTAAAAACAGCCTTATCTCCCCTGCTGACACAAATAGAACAACAACCTGCTATTCATAAAGATTTTCTCCACAAACACTATGAACGGAATACCCAGTGGCAATTCGGTATCTCCCTGCTGGAAAATATGGGATATGATATGCAGGCAGGCAGGCAGGATATTTCCGAACACCCGTTTACAACCAGCTTCAACCCACATGATGTAAGAGTCACCACCCGCATCGACGAAAACGACTTCGGTAATATGACCTGGAGCTGTATCCATGAAGGCGGACATGCCCTGTATGAACAAGGACTGCCCACCGAACAATATGGACTCCCCTGCGGTGAAGCAACCAGCCTGGGCATCCACGAGTCGCAATCGCGCCTTTGGGAAAACAACGTAGGACGCAGCCTTATTTTCTGGCAGTATCATTATCCCCGTTTACAGCAACTATTCCCGGAAAACCTCGGCAATGTTACACTGGAGACATTTTACCGCGCTATCAACAAAGTACAGCCGTCCCTGATCCGTACGGAAGCCGATGAACTGACCTATCACTTCCATATTATGATCCGGTATGAAATTGAAAAAGGATTAATAGACGGAAGTATCCCCGTGAAAGACCTGAAACATACCTGGAATGAATATTACCGCCGATACCTGCACGTAACCGTACCCGACGATGTACAGGGCGTATTGCAGGATATCCACTGGTCGCACGGCAGCTTTGGCTATTTCCCTACCTATTCCCTGGGCAGCTTTTACGCCGCACAATTCTTTACCGCTGCACAGCATCAGGTACCCGGACTGGATAACAGTATAGCCACCGGCAACTACCAGCCATTACTCGATTGGTTGCGTACTAATATTCATCCTTTCGGAAGATTCTATACCTCTAATGAATTGTGTAAAAAGGTAACCGGGAAACCATTGGCATTCGGCGATTTCCTGGCTTATGCCCAAAAGAAATACAGTGGTATCTACCAGTTTTGATGATAAAAGAAGGGGAGAGATCATAAGCATCTCTCCCCTTCTTTTTATCAGTTAACGGTAAGATATACTAGTAGTCGCCAAACATTTTCTTCAGTTTCGGCATAAAATTAATAAACACTTCGGATCCCTGCCGGGCAGGATGGGAATTATAACAGGCCTGCAACACCTTGATATCGAAAAGCGGGGCAAACAATTCCTGGTATTCTGCTGCTGACCCTCCGTATGGCGGCCCTGCCTGGGGGAAATCACGATCAAACAATACCCCCACCAGGTGCCCTCCGGGACGGATCAGCGAGTGCATATGCCTTACGTAATCCATCCGGCGGGACGGGTCGATGGCACAAAAGAAGGTTTGCTCCAATACCAGGTCATAGGTACCGGTATGTGTAAAAAAATCCTCCTCCAACACCTTTACACGGGTACGGTTAAACGTTGCACGCAGTTTTTCTATTAATACCGGGGCAATATCCAGTACCGTTACATCACTGAATGCCTGCCCTGCCAGGTAGGCGGCTTCATAACTGTTGCCGCCACCGGGAATGAGTATACGAATATCCCGGTTATGCACCTGGTCGATATACGCTTTCAACGGTGGCGATACTTCTCCCATATCCCACCCTGTAGCGCCACTGATATACCTGTCATTCCAGTACTGACTATCCATATCCAATATTCTTTTATGCTAAGTTACGGCCATTCAACAACATACATAAAACCCAAGGTTTTCCGAACATTATTAGTATTTTTATACTTTGTAACACACCTATGAACTGGCCTTAATGCCAACCTATGCCATGAAAAGCCTACATCGTCATCTGCGGATTGTCACCAGACACATTGCCCTTAGTCTGCTCCCCATATTTATCATGGCTGTTGCCGCCCATGCTCAATCTGTTTCCATCAGCGCAGATAAAACAGCCGGTTGCCCCCCGTTCCTGGTTAACTTTTCCGCCACACTGGATCCTGGTTATCAACATATTGAATGGGATTTCGGGCTAGGCGCCAATGTTACCAATGAATTGACCCCTTCCAAAACTTTTCAGAATCCGGGAGTCTATCATGTGAAAATGATGGCCACCTATGGTGCCAACATCATCACCAGGCAGGTAGATATCCAGGTATATAATAAGCCGGTAGTAAATTTCACTACCGTAAACCTCAGCGGATGCGCCCCATTTATGGCCGCTTTCAAAGACCAGTCCACCCCCGGAGATGGTACCATCACAGATATTACCTGGGATTTTGGAGATGGCGGTGGCGGTAATGGCGCCAACGTTACACATACCTTTACGCAACCGGCCACTTACAACGTGGTGAGCGTAGTAACCAACTCCAAAGGGTGTTCCAGCGCAGGCGGACCAGTTGCAGTAAAAGTACAGAGCGCCCCCGCACCCTCCTTTACTGCCGACAAAACACAAAGCTGCACGGCTCCGTTAACCGTCAACTTTTTCAATACAACAGTTAATAATTCGCCCGATCCGGTTACCTATGCCTGGGACTACGGGGACGGCAGTACGGGAACTGCTAACCAGCACAACTATACGAAACCAGGCAGGTACACTGTAAAGCTCACCGCCACTACCAATGCCGGCTGCACGGCCCCACTGATCAAAACCGATTATATCGTTATAGAACAGGTGAAACCGTCTTTCACTGCTTCACTGGCATGTGCCGGACAAACCGTCAATTTTAAAAATACCACCCAACCTGCACCAGATAAGGTTACCTGGGCGTTCCCAGATGGTACAACCCAAACCACTACGGATGCGGTAAAACAATTTTCTACACCCGGCGACTATCTCGTTAAAATGCAGGCCTCCCTGGGCACGTGTATGGAAGAAGTACAGCAAACCCTCCACGTAAATCCCCTACCACAGATCGACCCGGTAGCAACGCCTGTCAGCGCCTGTAATACGCCCTTTACCACCCAGTTTAACGCCACCTCTTCCAACGCTACTTCCTGGAACTGGAACTTTGGAGACGGAACCAGTACCACTTTGGAAAATCCATCACATATTTATACGAAAGAAGGTACCTATACCATTAGCCTGACCGCTACCACTACCCTGGGATGCAGCAACACCGTGAGTAAACGCGATTATATCAGCATCGTAAAACCTAATCTCAGTGTATACCGCAGCACCGCAGAAGGATGTATTCCCCTGCCGGTAGACTTCTACGCAGAAATTGACCTTCCTGATCCGATCATCAGCTATCAATGGAATTTCGGAGATGGCTCAACTTCTACGGATGCCAAACCTCATCATATTTTTACGAAAGAAGGTATCTTCTTTGTGACCTTAACTATTAAAACAGCGGGTGGTTGTACTGCCACCGGCCAAACCGTCATCAGCGCCGGCCAAAAGCCAGTTGTTGACTTTGTAGCTACCCCGCTGAAATCGTGTGCCAAAGACCCTGTACAGTTTACCAATCTCTCCACACCCCGCGGTACATCCTGGAACTGGACCTTCGTACAGGACCAAAGCACCAGCACCGATGAAAATCCTAACCACCGTTTCAATGAAATCGGGAGTCATGATATCATACTGGAAGTGAATAACTATGGCTGCCGCGTGCAGTTAATGAAAAAAGACTACATACAGATCATTCCGCCTATTGCCCGTTTTAATACCGCACCGGATTGCGCAAATCCCTACCATCGCAAGTTTACAGACAATTCTACTTTTGGGCCTATTCCTACTGCCGTAAAAACATGGTTCTGGGAATTTGGTGAAAATGGCGCTACGTCTACCGATCAAAGCCCTGACTTCACCTACAAGACCACTGGTATCAAACAGGTAAAACTCACCATCGACAATGGCATCTGTACTTCAACTACCACTCAGTCGGTCAATATCATTGATGAACATCCGGTTATCACGCCTAACAAACCGCGCATCTGCCGCGGCGAAAATATCAGCATGACCCTGGGCCCGATCAACAATGACAATATCAATGAATACAGCTGGGATTGGGGCGACGGCACTCCCCCCCAAACCATACCGGCATTTAGTTTTGATCCCGGTCAACCGGTAACGCATCAATATAATAAAACAGGTACGTTTGCCATCCAACTGACCATTACTGATAAAAACAGCTGTACCAGGACGTCGGCTCCGGTTACTATCGACGTCAACGGGTCTGATCCGGACTTCGACTATGTGGGTAAAAAATGTAAGGATGAAATTTTCACATTCACAGATAAATCCACCACCAATGCCGGCAACCAGATACTGAGCTGGCAATGGGATTTTGGAGATCAGAGTGCCAAAGAAACCTATACTACTCAGCCGGTAGGGATTAAACACACTTATACTAACGCAAACGACTATACGGTAATACTTACCGTAACAGATAAATTCAGTTGTGTGGTGAAAGCACAGAAAGTGATTGCCTTTGAAAAAGTAAAGGCCGATTTCATGGTACCCACCAACATCGCCTGCCTGGATAAAGCGTTTACTTTTGTTGACCAGTCCCAAGGCAACATACAACAATATGCCTGGGATTTTGGTGACAATACCACAGGTACCGGCAGCAATCCAAGCAAAATATACAGCGCTCCCGGTACTTACCCGGTAACGCTTAAAGTAACTACTGCCGGCGGATGTACAGACCAAATCACCAAACCCAACTTTATTACGGTTCCTGATCCAAAGGCCTCTTTTAAAATCCCCGATAACCTCGACTTATGTCCGCCAGTGAAAGTATTGTTTACTAATACCTCTACCGGTTATAAAAATGCCAACTGGGATTTCGGAGATAATGGGACTTCTACGAAAAATGATCCGGATGTGCATATTTACGCCCGGGCCAAAACGTATAACGTGGTGCTTACTGTTTATTCCGAAGGAGGATGTGCCAGTACCGCTACTTTACCTATTACTATAAAGGGTCCTGATGGCACTATGAAAACAACGCCTACCCAGGGTTGTGTACCATTGGATATTAGTATCAGCGCCACCTCGATAAAAACAGACAGCTATATGTGGGACTTTGACGATGGCACCGTATTAACTTCGAAAACACCCGTTTCTCCCGCCCATACGTATACGAAACCAGGCATCTATTATCCCAGGGTATCGCTGCAGGATGACCAGGGCTGTGTTGTAAAAGCAGATGGGAATGATAAAATTATTGTGGATAAAGCAACTGCTGATTTTACCACCGATGATTTTAAAGTGTGTGGTGGCGGCAAGGTTACCTTTACCAATAAAAGTAAAACCCTTACCAAAGATTCACTGGCGCTGGATTTCAGCAATGCGTGGGATTTCGGCGTACCTGGCGATCCCAATAACAACGCCGGCACCTTTAATGGCACCTTCAATTATCCACAGCCTGGTACTACCAATGTAACGCTGCGGGTAACGAGCGCCTATGGCTGCAAAGACGATAAAACACTGCCGGTAGTGATTCCACCGCAGGCCGTGCCGGTCATCGCCCCTATTGCACCGTTGTGCGTTTCCGGCAAGGTACAGTTATCCGGTAGCGACAGTAAAAATGTGCCGGGCACCAAATGGCGATGGCAGGTAGGCCCCAATCAAACATACGATCAGCCCGTACCACCAGAAATCACATTGAGCGCAGCTGGCACTACTCCCGTTACGCTAACCATTACCAACGCCGACGGCTCCTGCCCCGCTACTGCTACCACCAGTATGGTGGTTAATCCTTCACCGGTATTGAACCCGTCGCCGGATGTGGCATCCATTTGCCGTGGCGCCGCCTTGCAGCTGCAAGCCAATACCACCGCTAATGTTAAGGTAGTGTGGACTGACTATAATATCTCAGACCCGGCCAGTGTATCTCCTACGGTAAAACCGGATATAGATACAGTTTACCAGGTACTGGCTACTAACGAATACGGTTGTACGAATAAAGCGGAAATACCGGTGAGTGTAATGCAACCGTTCCGCATCTACGCGCTGGATGCAGAAATGTGTGAGGGTGAAACCGTACAAATGCTGGCTGGCGGCGCCTTGCGCTATCAATGGATTCCGGCACGCGGACTTAACCGCGCCGATATCGCCAACCCGATAGCCAGTCCGGACGGCAATATTACTTACCAGGTAGTAGGATATAACAACAGCACCTGTTTCACGGATACAGTACTGGCCAGGGTATATGTTCGCACCGCGCCGAAAGTAAATGCCGGCCCGGACATCGTTACCGCCACTGGTTCCGTAATCCCGTTGCCTGTTACCGGTAGCGATGATATTACCCAGGTAGAATGGACTCCTATCCAGGGCCTCAATTGTTATAATTGCCTCGCGCCAACGGCCACACCTACCGACGATATTACTTACCATGTGAAAGTAACCAACCGCTTTGGGTGTGTAAGTACAGATGATGTGGCGATTAAACTGGTATGCGATGAAGGCAATGTATTCATTCCCAATTCCTTTTCTCCTAATGGTGATGGTCAGAATGATGTTTTTTATGTACGGGGAAAAGGCATGCAAACCATCCGGCGCTTCCGGGTATTTAACCGTTGGGGACAATTGGTGTTTGAGCGGCTCAACGCCAATACCAATGACCCGGCAGCCGGATGGGACGGCCGTTTCAACGGAACGCCGCTCAATCCTGATGTATTTGTTTACTACGTGGAAGTGGTATGCGATAAAGGTGCAGTAAACCTGTTGAAGGGCAATATTACCCTCATCCGGTAAACCGTGTTTTCTGATGCATTGACAACCGAGCACTACCGTTCACTAATGTCAATCGTCAAAAAATCCGAAAAATCAAAAAATTTATATATGTAATTTTTATTAATTTGTGCAGTCATTCAGTCAATGGAAAACCTGTGTACCTATGAAATCCCTACAGGCAACGTGTTTACGGACATTTCTGCTCATTGCAAGTCTTTTACCTGCCAATAACTTACTGGCACAGAAAGCGGATTTTACCTATACCGCATCGCCGGGTAACTTATGTACACCCGTTACTCTTACTTTAAAGAATAACAGCACCGGGACACCTATTGCCTATAACTGGGATTTTGGAGATGGCAGGACTTCTCACGACCCTGAGCCACAAATCACCTATACCAACGGCGGGCCGGTTAAAATTACGCTGGAAGCTCAGTATAAAGTAAATGGCGGCATTATTACCAGCACCTACTGGCGGGACATTATTCTTGGCAGCACCCCTGTTGTCAATTTCTCTGCTGATATTACCAAAAGTTGTAAAGCTTACACCGCCAATTTCACCGATGCCACACCCGGCGCGGCCAACCGCACCTGGGACTTTGGAGATGGAACAGTGGTTACTACCAGCAACGCCTATATGCCACACAATTACACCCAGGCAGGCAAATATGATGTAACCCTCACCGTTACTAACAGTAACGGTTGTACGGGCACTTTGAAAAAAACAGCTTATATCGACATCTCGCTGCCCTCGCTGGACCTGGCCACCCCGTTGTCGGGCTGCGTCCCTTATACCGCGGTATTCAATGGACTCTCTTCCAATGACATGAACGATCCCGTAATATCTTATGCCTGGAATTTCGGAGACGGCAATACGCAAACCACCAATGGAGGCAATGTGAGCCATGTATATACACAAACAGGTACCTACAATGTAGGCGTTACCATTACCACACAAAACCAATGCGTGGTAACAAAGTCGTTCGATAAATTTGTACATACCGGTAATCCCCCTTCCAATGTAGGCTTCACGGTATCGCCCACCAGCAGTTGTGTAGGCGAGCCTGTACGCTTACTGGCCAACGCTAATTTTGCAGATACCTACAGTTGGGATTTCGGAGATGGTACTACCAGCGAAGGCAGTAATAATGATATCAAACACTCCTTCGCCACCAATGGTACCCTGACCGTGCAGATGAAAGCAGGTAGCAATGGCTGTTTTACCGCCGCTCCCCCGGCTACCGTGGTGATCACCGGGCCAGTTTCACACTTTAGCCTAATGCGCGATTGTACAGATAAAAGCAAATTTATTTTCACCAACCAATCTACCGGCATCAATGCCAACAGTACTTTTGAGTGGGATTTTGGAGATAATACACCTGTGGTGAACACCCGGGATGCCGCGCATAATTATACCACGCCCGGCAACTATACCGTGCGCCTGACCATTGGGGAAAACGGTACCAACTGCAGCCACAGCAGCTTCCAGACAATATACTACTTCAAAGCCGATTTTACCAGTGGCGTAAGTTCTATCTGCCGGGGCAGCAATGCTACCTATGAAGTACTCAATGTGCCGCTGGCACTGGTGTCTAGCTATACCTGGCAACTGGGCGACGGAACGGTATACACGACCACCGATCAGAGTTACGTGAAAACCTGGACCATGGCCGGCACCTTCAATAATAAACTAACGATCCGGTATAAAGATCCTGCCTATTGTGATGATATTGTGTTTAAACCCAATGATATCAGCATACTGGCTCCTATAGCTAATTTTACCACCAGCTGGCCTACCTGTGCCGGTCAACCGGTTAGCTTTACCAATACTACGGTTACTTCTCCCAATATCCCTATCACCGACTGGTTTTGGGAGCTGGGCAACGGACAAACGGCTAAATCACAAACGCCTCCAGGTACCAAGTATACTACCTCTGGTCCGCAGCAGGTAAAGCTCGTGGTAACCGATGCCCGCAATTGTAAGGATTCCATCACACAAACGGTAAATATCAATGCAACACCTTTTGTAAAGGCATCTGCCCAGCAGGCTAAGATCTGCGAGGGCAACAGTGTATCGCTTAATGCCTTATCTGATGGCACGGTGCAATGGTTGTCCGGCGCAGGACTTAGCTGTACATCCTGCACTGATCCTGTAGCAACACCGCTGGTAAATACCCGTTACCTGGTGCAGGCCACTAATGCCAAAGGATGTACGGTATTTGATTCTACAGATGTAGCGGTTGTTCCTAAAGTCAATCTCACGGTCAGTAAAGATACCATTGCCTGCTATGGCACTTCCGTACAACTGAAGGCCAGCGGCGCCGCTATTTATAACTGGACACCCGTTACAGGGCTGACCAGCAACACCATTGCCAATCCCATTACTACGCCGATAGCAGATATCACCTACCAGGTAACCGGCACCAACGATCCACTGTGTCCTATGAGTGCACCGTTGTCGGTAAAGGTAGCGGTGAAGCCCGTGCCACAGGTCAGTGCCGGAAAAGACCAGACCCTTACCGTGGGCGATGTGGTAAAGCTGATGGCCAGTGGCAGTGCAGATATCGTACAGTGGAAATGGAGCCCTGAAGATTATCTCGACAATCCCAGTTCCCCTTACGTTACTGCTGCCGTACGTAAACCAATGACCTACAGTGTTACCGGTACCAACCAGTTTGGATGCAGCAAAAGCGATGTGGTAAAAATAGACCTGATCTGCAACACCGATGTCATCTTCATTCCCAATACTTTCAGTCCCAACGGCGACGGACAAAACGACGTTTTTTATCCCCGCGGTAAAGGCATCAGCATGATTAAATCTTTCCGCATTTTTAATCGCTGGGGACAAGAGGTATATCACCGGGAACGTATTAACATAGACGATATTACTACGGGCTGGAATGGCACGCTCAATGGGAAACCGCAACCTGCCGATGTATACATTTATTTCATCGAGGCATATTGCGACACCAATGATTTCTTTCAGCTAAAAGGCAACGTAACATTACTCAGATAATTATTTAACCTGGTTATTATGAAAACCGTATACCGCATATTACTGGCGATTATTGGCACTGCAACGGCCACACAATTGTATGCACAGGATATACATCTTTCCCAGTTTTATGAAACGCCCATACTGCGCAATCCAGCGCTGATAGGTATTTTCAACGGCGATGTGCGCGTGCAGGCGGTGTATCGCAACCAGTGGAACAGTGTAACCATCCCTTACCAGACCGGGACCCTGAGCGGCGAAATAAAATTCCCCGTAGGACGCAGCAATGACTATGTAACCACCGGTTTACAACTTACCTACGACCGGGCAGGTACTTCTAAGCTACAGTCTACCCAGATATTCCCGGCCATCAACTATCATAAATCGCTCAATGAAGACAAGAGCAGTTTTCTTTCGTTAGGGTTTATGGGAGGCTATGTACAGCGCCAGTTTGATCCGGGTAACATGACTTTCAACAACCAGTATACCAATGGCCGCTTTGACCCGACGATGCCTACCGGCGAAGAAGGTAAGCTGGCGTTTAAAGGATACAGCTATCTTGATATGGGGGTGGGCCTCAGCTACAATGGCGTGATCAGGGAAGATGTGAATTACTTTATCGGGGCTGGCTATTTCCACTTCAATGGCGCTAAAATTTCCTTTTACAACGATCAAAATATCGTACTACAGCCTAAAATAACGTTCAACGCCGGTATTACCATTCCGGTAGATGAGCGGGTAAAAGTGATTGCGCACTACAACCAGTTGCACCAGGGAACTTACTCAGAATATATCGGGGGAGCGCTGATCGGGTATGGCCTGATGAACCAGGGGCTGGAGTCTACCCGGGCTATTTATGGGGGAATGTTCCTGCGGTGGAACGACGCGATTATTCCCACCATCAAAATTGATATGGATAAATACGAGGTGGCCATGAGTTATGACACCAATATTTCCAACCTGCGTACTGCCAGCCAAACTTTCGGGGGCTTTGAAATCTCATTGGTTTTCAAGGGCTTCCTCAATAGCCGGAACTCAACATTGGAAAGCTTAAATTGCCCAAGATTTTAAATAACAGAAAATCAATTACTTATGAAGAAATTATTCAAGCGTTAAAATTTACATAAAAAAGCGAAAAAAGCTAACAAAATGGCTCTTGGTTTGTTATTTTTATGTAGAAAAGGTCCCCTTGTGGGCCTGAATTTATCAAACAAAAATTAGGAAATATTTGAAAAAAACTTTATTTTTATAATACTATGTGGAAAACCTCTACCCTGATTCTCATAATGGTTTTAAGCTTGCTGCCGGTTACCGGCATTGCGCAAAGCGAAAAATCCCAACCTAATACGGAGGGGGGTAATAAGATCGTGAAACTATATCCCAACCCCGCTACTACCACCATCAATTTTGAAATTCAACAGCATAATAACGATCGCTTGTACGATCTTATTGTATACAATTTCCTGGGAAAGAAAATAGACCAGTTAAAAGGCATCGGGCCACGTACCACCGTTAGCCTGGATAACTATTACAATGGCCTGTATATTTTCCAGTTGCGCGACCAGCGTGGCAACCTGATAGAGTCGGGTAAGTTCAATGTCGTCAAGTAGTTCAGATACATCTGGCATCAAAATAAAAAAGGAAAAGTCACGATATGCATCGTGACTTTTCCTTTTTTATTTGTGTCATCCTCAGGATACTTCTACAATGAGGAACTTCAGATAAGTTGTATTCTCGATGTTTCTCAGGATGGGATGATCCTGGGCTTGCGTCTGGAAAGTTACCTGGCGTAATCTTTTCTTGGCATCCCTGGCTGCCGCATCGATGGTTTGGAGAAACAGGTCGGGCGATACCAGGTTGGTGCAGGAAGCCGTTACCAGGAAACCTCCTGGCTTCAACAATTTCATGCCGCGCAGGTTAATTTCCTTATAACCCGTTACTGCTTTCTGAATATTTTCGCGGCTTTTGGTAAAGGCGGGTGGATCCAGTATCACTACGTCAAATTTCTTCTCTTCCCGGGTCCATTGTTTCAGCTGATCAAATGCGTTGACAGCCTGGAACTGGCAGACATCCTGGAGATTGTTCAGCTCCGCATTTCTGCGGGCGGTGTGAACGGCTGTTTCGGAAATATCCAGTCCCAGCACACTTTTAGCGCCATAAAAACCCGCATGGCAGGAGAAGGTGCCGGTATAGCAAAACGCTTCCATGACGTCGGCGTCTTTAACGATATGTTTTATTTCACGACGGTTGTCCTGTTGATCGAGGAAGTAGCCGGTTTTCTGGCCATTTACCACATCTACATGGAACTTCAATCCATTTTCATTGATGATGAGGTTCGTGTCGAAGGGCGCACTGAGGAAGCCTTTTTGCTGGGTCATGCCTTCGAGTTCTCTTACAGGTACATCGTTTCTTTCGTAGATACCTTTGGGAGAAAAGATACGGTTGATGGCATCCACGATGGCATCTTTCCACCGTTCCATTCCCAGGGCCAGGGTTTGTATAACGAAGTAATCATTGAACTTGTCGATCACCAGTGCAGGCAAATCATCTGCTTCTCCATATACCAGGCGGCAGTTTTCCACATAACCCAGTTTCTGCCGGTATTGCCAGCATTTCAGCAGGCGGCGGTAAAAGAATTCCGGGTTAATTTCTTCTGATTTATCGCGGGTAAGCAAGCGTACCAATATTTGCGATTGTGGGTTAATATAACCACGGCCCAGGAAAAAGCCCTTATGCGTATATACATCTACAATTTCACCGGCATTCACCTCTCCTTTTATTTCAGCTACCTCGTTGCCAAAAATCCAGGGATGTCCTTGTAATACCCTGTTTTGTATCTGCTTCTTTAAAAAAACTTTAGTCATTTAGCGTATTTCGAGGGGCAAAGGTAGCTATTTAGCGGGGAAGCTTCGCATTTTCGGCTTTTTCTGCCTTTTTGTCGCCAAAACTCCTGTTGGCAAAGAAATTGACTGGTACCTACAGCAGACAATTATTACTTATTATGACAGAAAACGAAAAAGACATGCAGACAAACGGTCAGGCTAACGCTGGTAGCGAAAACGAGCAAAGCATGCCAGAAGAAAATATAAGCAATAGTTCAAATACGAATAATGAGTCAGATGAAGTGACTGCGCTGGAGAAAAAAGAACAGGAAGTCAACGAAATCCGCGATAAATACCTGAGATTACAGGCAGAGTTTGACAATTATCGTAAACGTACTGCCAAAGAACGTATAGAGCTGATGCAAACCGCCAACAAAGAAGTTATCATATCTTTGCTGGATGTACTGGATGATAGCGACAGGGCTGTTAAACAGTTAGAAAACGCCACAGATGTCAGTGCTGTAAAAGACGGTGTGATGCTGGTGTTTAACAAATTGAAAAATACCCTGCAAGCGAAGGGACTGAAGCCAATGGAGAGTATCCACACCTCATTTGATCCGGACCTGCACGATGCCATTACTGAGATTCCTGCTCCTACGCCGGAGCTGACAGGTAAGGTAGTAGACACCTTGCAACCAGGTTATTATCTGAATGACAAATTAATCCGTCATGCTAAGGTAATTGTGGGTAAATAAATGACGATGTGGCATTATCTCAGATGATTGCCTATGCTAAGCTGACATATTTTTTACCGAACAAAAAGCTGGTGCTTTGCACCAGTATTAAGTGATTATTATAATGTCTACCAAGAGAGATTATTACGAAATACTGGTTGTTGCCAAATCGGCCTCTCAGGATGAAATCAAAAAGGCTTACCGTAAAGTAGCCATGCAATATCACCCTGACCGCAACCCAAACAACAAAGAGGCCGAAGAAAAGTTCAAAGAGGCAGCTGAAGCTTATGAAGTATTGAGCGATCCCGATAAAAGGGCGCAATACGATCGCTTCGGCCATGCTGGTATGAATGGCAACCGTGGTGGTGGATTTGGTGGAGGCGGTATGAACATGGATGATATCTTCTCCAACTTCGGTGACATATTTGGTAATGATGATATTTTCGGCAGCTTCTTCGGCGGCGGTGGACGTGGCGGTGGTGGAAACCGCCGTGGACGCGGTACCCGTGGCTCCAATCTCCGGGTAAAAATTCGTCTTACCTATGAAGAAATCGCCAAAGGCGCCAACAAAAAAATCAAAGTAAAAAAATATGTACCCTGCCAGCATTGCGGTGGCCTCGGTGCAAAAGATAAAAACGCATTCCAGTCCTGTAATACCTGTGGCGGTTCCGGCCAGGTAAGAAAAGTGACCCAAACTTTCCTGGGACAAATGCAGACGGTAACTACCTGCCCTACCTGCCATGGTGAAGGCCAGATCATTACCAGCAAATGCGGCCACTGTAAGGGAGAAGGCCGTATGTATGGCGAAGAAATGGTGAGCATCGACATCCCGGCAGGCGTACAGGAAGGCATGCAACTGAGTATGAGCGGTAAGGGTAATGCCGGCGAAAGAGGCGGCGCTCCTGGCGACTTACTCATCCTGATCGAGGAAGAACCTCATCCGGAACTGCAACGCGATGGACTCAATGTAGCATATGATCTCTACATTTCCTTCCCCGACGCAGTATACGGCACTTCCCTGGAAGTACCTACCATTGATGGTAAAGCCAAAATTAAAATCCCTGCCGGCACACAAAGCGGTAAAATATTCCGCCTGAAAGGCAAAGGATTCCCTTCTGTTAATTCCTATGAGAAAGGCGACCAGCTGATTCATGTGAATGTATGGACACCGCAGACGGTGACCGCAGAAGAAAAAGAAATGCTCGATAAATTACAGTCCTCCGATAACTTTAAACCCAATCCTGAAAAGTCTGAAAAAGGATTTTTCGAAAAGGTTAGAGATATCTTCAGCTGAGGATAAATATTATTTTTAGTAAAGGGGAATGCCGTTGGCGTTCCCCTTTGTTTTCATAAAAGTACCCATGAGTTCCAAACTGCAGATGTTCGAAAACCGGTTGACGAAAGTTTACCGGCATATTTCCAAGCTGGCCAGACGGCAACATATTACCTGTTACCGGGTATATGATGACGATATTCCTGAATTCCCCTTCAGCATAGAGATCTATGAAGATCATGTATACATTGCCGAATATAACCGCAAACACGGTATGGAAGAAGAGGCACATGAAGCCTGGTTGGACAGCTGCCTGGAATTGATCAGTAAAGTACTGGAAATACCGCCTGGTAAGATCTGGGTAAAGCAACGCCAACGCAAGGAAAACAGGCAAAGCCAGTATGAAAAGCTGAGCATAGAAAGTCATATAATGACGGCCCACGAAGCAGGACTACAGTTTAAAGTAAACCTTTCCGATTACCTCGATACCGGCTTATTCCTCGATCACCGCATTACCCGTGGTATGGTCAGGGACGAAGCCAAAGACAAAAAAGTACTAAATCTCTTCTGTTATACGGGCTCCTTTTCGGTGTATGCAGCCGCTGGCGGCGCTACGGAAGTTACTTCAGTCGACCTGTCGAAAACCTACCTGGCCTGGGCAGAAGAAAATATGCGGCTCAATGGATTTGACAGCCCTCAGCATACTTTCGTTCATGCAGATGTACTTCAATACCTGGATACCCTTAAACTAAATACGTACGACATGGTCATTATAGACCCTCCTACGTTCTCCAATAGTAAGCGTATGAAGGATTTCCTGGATATCCAGCGCGATCATGTGGACTTACTGAATAAAGTATTGCTGGCCACCAAAAAGGACGGCGTAGTATATTTCAGTAATAACTATCGCAGGTTTATACTGGAATCAGATAAGATCAATGCCAGCAGTATTAAGGATATCACCAATCAAACTTTACCTTTTGATTTTCAGCAGAAGTTGATCCGGAAGTGTTACCGGCTGATCAAATAAGGTTAGTGCTTACTTTTTCGCAGCATTTTTATCATCTTCAAAAATTCTGCCCGGTCGTTGCCCTTATCGTTTCCCAATGCATCCCGGGCTATTTTCATCACCATGCCGGTATTTCCATTGCCGTAATACGACGACTTACGCAGGAGCATACCGAACAACGCTACCGACGCAGCGAAACGGCAATCCACGGAGGCATCTTCAAACTGGATCAATGTTGCCGGAATCGTACCCGGTAATGTGTTAATCGTTGTATCCTGCGGGTTGCGATAAGTAATATTTACATTGGCCAGCAGCGAATCTCCCGGTGGCACATGCTCCGCCGGCACAATTTCGTAGATCGCTACCGAACAATGTCCGCTGCCGATAATGCCACCGCCGTAATCTGTGCCGGTAGCGGTATCTACCGGCAACGTCTTATTTTCATAACCGATAAGTCTATACGCTTTTACCTGCGCCGGATTAAAACATACCTCCGATTGCACATCCCGGGCTACGGTAAACAGTGTACTGCCAAATTCACGGGCAAATATTTTATTGGCTTCTTCCAGGTTATCTATGTAGGCAAAATTGCCATTCCCCTTTCCTGATAAGGATTGCAGCTTGGAGTCCTTATAATTCTTCATGCCAAATCCAAGACAGGTAAGCAATACCCCACTTTCCTTTTCCTGGATAATAAGTTGTTCCATTTCTTCATCGCTGCTCTGGCCCACGTTAAAATCGCCATCTGTAGCCAGTATTACACGGTTATTGCCATTGGGAATATATTGTTGTGCGGCGATGCGGTAAGCCATCTTAATAGCGGCTTCACCAGCGGTAGCGCCACCGGCGGCAAGGTTATCGATAGCATTTAATATCTTTTCCTGCTGATCGCCGGGGGTGGAAGGCAAAATAATGCCTGGCTCACCGGCATAGGCTACAATGGCCACTCTATCTACCGGCCGGAGGTTATGTACCAGTATCCGGAAGGCAGCTTGCAGCAAAGGCAATTTATTAGTAGTGCCCATAGATCCGGACACATCTATCAGGAAAACGAGGTTGCAGGCAGGCAGACTGTCGGTAGCCAGGGCCTTTGCGCGGATAGCTACCTGTAACAGGCGGTGCTTGTCCTCCCAGGGACAGGTGGTATAATGGCTATACATGGCAATGGTGTTGCCGGCTGCAGGCAATGGGTAATCATACTGGAAATAATTGACCATTTCTTCGATACGCACAGCGTCTACAGGGACCGCTTCTTTCAACCGCAGGAAGCGACGGATGTTGCTATAGGCGGCGCGGTCTACATCGATGGCAAAAGTAGATACCGGGCGAGTAGCTGTGCGCACAAACTTATTCTCATAAGTGGCGCCATAAGTTTCATTGTAAAAGGAATGGGTGCCCATGCCCACATTGCCGTAGTTGGGGTTGCTGCTATGCAGCATTTTAGACCGGGCTTTGGCCATGGCAACAGGGTCCGTATCTTTTCGTGCAGGCGGTAACGTTATTAACAGCCGGTCGTATTTAGTCACCTTTACCTCTTTGGGAAGATAACCGGCTTGTGTAAACAACAGTGTAGCAGTTGTTGCAGGGATGGCTATTTTAAAAAGACCGAAAGCGTTAGTGATTACCTGTGTGGTGTCGTTTACCACCTTCACTACCACGCCGGAAACAGGGCGATGTGATATACTGTCTTCGACTGCTCCCGATACCCAGATTGTTTGCGCTTGCAGTCCTCCACCCCATAATAATAAGAGTAAAAGGAACTTAGGCATGTATTAAGTTAAGATTTTTTCCGGGCAGTTGCCCGGAAAAAATAATACTATTCTGCTCCCACCAGCTGATAGATTTCCGGCAGGTTGCGGCCCAGGCCATCGTAGTCGAGCCCATAGCCCAACAGGAATTTATTGGGAACGGAGAAGCCCAGGTAATCTATTTTGATGGGATGCACCATCGCTTCCGGCTTGGTGAGCAGGGAAGCCACAAGTAATTTCTTAGGTTGCTGATGTTCCAGCTGTGGCAGGAACTGGCTCAGGGTTTTACCAGTATCCACGATATCTTCCAGGATTACCACGGTACGACCAAAGAGGTCTTCATCCAGACCGATAGCCTGTACTACGTTCCCGGTAGATTTAGTGCCTTTGTAGGAGGCCAGCTTAATAAACGATATTTCCGCCTCGATATTCAGGTACTTAAATATGTCTGCGGCAAACATAAAGGAGCCGTTGAGGATGGCAATAAACAAAGGGCGCTCTCCCTTCAGATCTTCATTAATTTGTTCGGCCATTTCTTTAATACGCTGCTGCAGCGTTACTGCATCGATGTAAGGCTCGAACTGTTTGTCATGCACCTTGATTACTGACATAATACTTCTACATTTCCATATTTAACAAATATAAGCAGGAAAAGGATCACTGCTTATTTATTCACGAGCAGGCGTTGCCCGATTTTTATATCGTTGCCCTGCAAATTATTCCATTCCTGTAACTGGGCAATAGACCGGTTGTACATTTTTGCAATGCCATACAATGTTTCCTTGGGTTGAACATCGTGGTATTGCAGTCCTCCCCTGGATGCGGGGGCAGGAGCCGGTTTGGCGGTTACCGGGGTGGGAGCCGGCGTTTGTGGCAGGGTGGCCTTTGGCGCTGTGGCAGCTGCACCGGAAGTGGTTACCTGGCCGGCTTTTTTCAGGTCTTCTACCATTGCAACCGGAATGCCGCCCGGCTGCTGGGCAGCGGGTTTATTTTCCGGTGTAGCACTCGCTCCGGAGGTTTTAGCTACTTCTTCTTTAATACCTTCTATTGCTTTACGTGGAGAAAAATCTTCCGGTGGTTCCTGATCTTCTTCTTTCAGTACCCGGGTATTTTTGGCCAGGCGGGGCGCATTGGAAGCAAAACCATCAAGGGTTAAACGCTGTCCGGCAGCTGGTTCCTCTCCTTCGTTCATTTTATTGCGCCTGCGTAACCATCTGAGCTGGATACCTTCTGCCTGCGCTACGTCATGCATTGTTTCTCCATTTACCACAGGGTGAAACTCTTTACCGCCTCTTTTACTTTTCTTCTGTAAAAAAACAATCATATCCCTGGTAGGAGAATTATCGTTATCCAGGTCGTTGAAACGTACCAGTTTACGGAGGCGTTTATTGTATTGATCCGCCACTTTTATCAGGGAGGTACCCGCCTTTACAAATACGGCTTTCCGGCCATTGATCTCAAAAATACCTTTGGGATAGTTACCGGTCTGTTGTTTGTTGTGCGTATTATGATGGGCTCTGCTACCGGAGGAGCGGGGTTCTGCATTAGGCGTTACCTCAGCATAGGAGGCTTTATCGAAAAATCCATCTCCGGCACCAGGCGTCATTTTACCCATAGCAATCAGCGAGTATTGCTGCAGGTTATAATCTTCAATTACTTTTATCAGTTGCTGGGGATATGTTTTATTGGTAGCATATCCAGCTTGTTTCAGGCCGAAGGCCCATGACTTATAATCATCTCCATCAAACTGGAAGAGGAAGGCATAACGGGGGTTGCTGTGCAAAAAATCGGAATGGTCCCTGTAAGACTCAGCTGCGGAGTCGTATACACGAAAACACTCCTGGGCGGCATCGTCATCGTATTTGATGGTTTTACCAGTCCAGGTATTTTTACATTTAATACCGAAGTGGTTGTTTGACTGTAAACACAGGGTACCGTTGCCGGATTGTGTTTCTACAATACCCTGGGCCAGTTTAATGGCGGCGGGCACGCCTGAGCGGCGCATTTCCTCAATGGCTAAGTTTTTATAGGTAGCGATGTACTGCTGCGTGGTCATGGTTTGTGCCTGCAGTACGGTAACGAAGCCAATAAGAAAACTGACTACTAATAAGAATTTTCTTACTTGCATGTATTTTCGGATTTAATGGGCGTTTTATTTCTTCCTGATCATTAATACTCCATCGCGGATGGTCAGGAGTACCTGTTCGGCGCGGTCATCTGCCAGCACTTTTTCACAAAAATCAACCATTGCCTTTGCCTGGCGGCCCCGTTCACTTTCAGGCAACAATACCTGTCCATGATACAACACGTTATCTGCCAGGATAAAACCGCCAGGGCGCAGCTTTTCCCATACCAGGTCATAATATTGCTCATATCCGGCTTTATCGGCATCGATAAACACCAGGTCAAAAACTTCGTCCAGTTGTTCGATGATCTCAGCAGCCTTGCCTATGTGCATTTTAATTTTATGCGCATTCCCACTTGCCTCAAAATACTTCTGGCAAAGGGTTTCCAGCTCTTCATTCACATCTACGGTATGTAAGATACCGTCTGGGGTAAGACCTGCCGACAGGCAGATAGCGGAATATCCCGTGTAAGTACCCAATTCCAGGATGCGGCGGGGACGAACCATATAACTCACCATCCGCAGGAACTGCCCCTGTACTTGTCCGCTCAACATATGTGGCAACTCTACTTTCAGGTGCGTTTCCCTATTCAGTTTATACATCACTTCACTTTCCGGGCTGGTATACTTTTCTGAATAAGCCTCTACTGCCGCTGGTATGAGCTCCATATATTAAAATTTCTGCAAAGCTAAGGAAAAAGCAGAAAGTGGAAAGCAGAAAGCAAAAAGCTTTTACCGCGAATGAATGGGATATATCCCTGAAATAGCATGACCGACATATACTCATAAACGTTATTCACGGTGATTTTATTCTCACACTACATAATGTTCATAAGCACTCCTCTGTCTGCTATCTTTCTTCGCAGCAATAGCTTTTTGCTTTCTCTTTTTTGCTAGAAATTAGGCCGCAGCTTATTGGTAGTATAGAAAACCCGGAAATATTCCACCACTTCATCGGCGGTGTCGAATAACTGCAGGAGGTCCAGATCCTGGGGATTGATGTTACTTTCTTTTTCCATCATTACATTGCGGATCCACTCGAGCAAACCACTCCAGTATTCTCGTCCTACGAGCACCATAGGGGTTTCCTCCATTTTCTTGGTCTGGATAAGAGTTGCCACCTCAAAGAATTCGTCCATGGTACCGAAGCCACCGGGCATCATTACAAAGCCCTGGGAATACTTGGTAAACATGACTTTACGTACAAAGAAGTAGTCGAAATTCAGGGCGTTTTCCCGATCTATATAAGGGTTGGCCTCTTGTTCATGTGGTAATGTGATATTGGCGCCTACAGATTTTCCATGGGCTACCTGGGCGCCTTTGTTGGCGGCTTCCATTACGCCGGGGCCTCCACCCGTGATAATTCCAAAACCTTCATCGGCCAGCTTGGAAGCTATCTCCTGGGCCAGGTCGTAATAACGGTTACCCGGCTTCGTACGTGCCGAGCCAAATACGGATATACAGGGGCCTATTTTTGCCAGCTTCTCAAACCCCTCTACAAACTCCGCCATAATTTTGAAAATCTGCCAGCTGGAATGCGCTCTTGTTTCCGTCCAGTCTCTCTCTTTAAGATTCTTTATACTACTGTTCATACGATGACTAATTTTGAGCCAATAAACACTTTCCCGGCATATACGCGGGTGGTGTAATTTATACAATAATTAGGTTACTGTCATCTCATTAGAAACAAAAAAGCAGGTAACTATAAAGAAACCCGCTTTACATTTAACACGTTATGAACGTGCAGCAATGTTTGAAACATTGCTGCAGAAACGTTGCTAATGCTGGCAATTGAAATAAATATTGTTGAAAATTTTTCGAATGCTACTATCGTTTTATTCAACAGGTGTTCTCATAACGCTTAATCTGCATTTAATTTATTAATTATTTGAGCAATAACCTAATTTAAATTTATCCAGATTACACAAAGGTCATTTCCCGCAGAGACGCAAAGAAGCAGCGCAGCAAAGAGGAAGGATTGAAGCGAATTTCTAAGCCAGCAAAGGTTTTGCCGACTTAGAAATCCGTTTCAATCTTACGCTGAAATTCTCTGCTGCGCTGCTTCTTTGCGTCTCTGCGGGAAAAATTATAAACGGCCGGTTACTTCCTGCGCCAGGCCAAAGGATAAGGTCATCCCTGCACCACCCAGGCCATTGACGATCGCGACATTTTTCTCCGGAGAAAACACCAGGTCTGTTTGTCCATTGGTGAGTTTTGGATAAATGCCATGCCATTGTTCCTGGATCGTGTAAGCCGGTGCTTCCAGGAAGGTATGCATATACTTCAGGATCAGGTCATTGATAAACGCTTTATCAAATGGTTCGAAATCCGGACCATATTCATGAGAATCACCAATGGTTAATTCCCCGTCCCCGTTTTGAGAAACCAACAGGTGAATACCCCACTTTACGTAATCCGGCATTTCCTGCGCGTAGCGTTGTTTCAGTGGTTGCAGGGCTTTGCAGCTTTCAAAGGAGGCATAGTGACCCAGTGTTAAACCGGCACATAAAGCGGGACCCAGTTGCCAGTTGCCGGGTTGAGGAATAGTGCGCATCATCTGCAATTTGCACTTCTTCAGGGGTGCCTCCGCAAATGCAGCCGGGTACAGGGTTTCGAAATCCGCCCCGCTACACACAAACACTTTATCCACTTTCCATTTTTCATTCCTTGTTTCAATATAAGGCATACTAATACCGTTTACGGCGGTACCAAAACGTATGGTTACCTTCATTTTGTCTTCCAGATGCTTCGCAATGGCAGCACTGGCCTGGCGTGGATTTACCGTCATTTCGGTAGGACTCCATAATGCGCCTTTTAGTCCTGCTGTTTTGATCGCACTGGTATATTTTCCTACCTGGGCAGGGGTGAGTAGTTCACACAGATAACCATTTCCCGGCGCCGCCTGTGCAAACTCTTCCAGCACGGCCAGTTCATCCTGTTCGTACACGAGGTGCAGCGAACCTGTTTCCTGGCATTGTAATCCTGTAGCGGCTGCCAGCTCCTTCCAGGTAGCGCGGCTGCGCATAGCACGGTCATACATTTTACCGGCAGTTTGACCGATAGGCCATACCAATCCGAAGTTGCGGATAGAAGCACTGATGGCTTTACTGTTACGTTCAAATAAAACTACTTTTTTCCCCTGGGATGCCAGATGATAAGACATGGCCAAACCTACAATACCAGCGCCTATTACCGCTACATCTGCCTGTTGTTGCATGATATGAAAAGTATATAACGATTAAAAAATTGAAAGCAATTCATCCAGGGAAGCTACCAGGTGAGTATGAGGCCCTTTTTCCAGTTCTTCCCGGCTGTAAGCCCCGGTGGTAACGCCAATCACATAGCGGCAACCTGCGTTGGTACCTTCTTCCAGGTCGGAAGTGGTATCGCCGGTTTTAGCTACCGACTGAATACTGCGGATTTCCAGTTCTTCCATGATACGGTAAATCATATATGGATAAGGGCGGCCAAAAGGTACTTCATCACTCGTAGCTACCGCGTCAATTAATCCTTGCTGCTGCCAGCCTACTCTTTCCAGGATTACATTGGTGATGTCACGGTCAAAGCCCGTATCCAGCGCCACTTTGATGCCACGGGCCTTCAAAGCCGCAAATACAGCGGATACACCATCTTTTTCACGTACAGTGGGATGAGTGGCATAATGTGATTTCATATCAGCCACAAAACGGTCATGCAATTCATGAATGAAGGCCTCGTTGCTATGCCGGCCATCCTGGCGTAATTGCAGCAAACAGCGAATAGCATATGGTTTGGCATATCCCATCACTTCGTTTATTTCTTCCAGTGTTACTGTTACACCTGCCAGTTGCAGGGTATGCTGCAATACCTTGGCCACATTGGATTCATCTTGCAGGGTGGTGCCTGCAATGTCAAAAACAACTAATTGTATTCCCATCTTTCCTGATTTATTATGGCGCAAAGATAATCTCTATGTAAAATAAAGTTTAGCATTTATAAACATTTAACATGCGGATAATATACCTGCTGATCACCAGGGTTACCCCAGCCTGTCATAACAGCAGCATGATGCAAAACAAGAAGCCGGACCATCTTTTTTATCAGATGATCCGGCTTCTTGTAATATATCTCTCTAAAAAATAGTTGCTTAAAACCCTAAACCTGCTCCCACCCGGTATATCAGGTTACTGCGATAAGGCGAACGGGCATCCTGTATCACATCATATAATATAGAGATGCCGATGCCTACCCTGCCACCTACACTCTGGGTATAACCGGCGCCTACCAGCAAACTGGGCACACTGTAGTTGGTTTTATAAGTCTGTTTCATGTTGCTGCCATCATTAGCATACACAGTGGTAGACTGGGTAATAAAATTATACTCTGGCTGTATATGCACAAACACCATAGGTAAAGGATATACACGCCCCCATATACCGCCTCCGAAAATAGTATACTTATCACGGGAATAGGTGGTATTAGAATAGATATCACGGGAGCGGTATTGCCCGTACTGTGCATTCACGTTGATACCTGCTGCTATATAATCCGAAAAACGATAACCTACCAGGGGGGACACGTCCACATTGGTATAATCTCCAAACACCATTCCCAGTGAACCTCCCAACACCAGGCGGGAAGGGTCGAATCCCTTATGGGTCATGGTATCCGTTTTATAATACTGCGCATGCACCAGCTGCCCGGCAGCCAGCAGAAAAAAACATATCAGTAATCGTTTCATGTTCGGATGTATTAAGTTTGGTATTTGCCAGCAGGTTAAACTATCTGCCGGTAAAAAGGTTTAACAATCAAAAATTTTACCCCGGTTCAATATATTATTCGGGTCAAATATCTGCTTTATTTGTTTCATGAGGTGCATGGAAGTCTGATCGAAGATGATATCCATATAATTTTTCTGTACCAACCCAATACCATGCTCTCCGGAGATAGTACCGCCCAGTTGTTTCACCAGCTCAAAAATTTCACGTATACCTTCCTTGAGGGTACCATTCCATTGTTCTTCTGTGAGCTCGCCCCTGATAATGTTTACATGCAGGTTGCCATCACCGGCATGGCCGTAGCAAACAGAATGGAATCCGTACCGGTTCCCTATTTCCTTTACACCTTTCAATAGCACCGGTAATTCGGCCCGGGGTACTACCGTATCTTCTTCCTTGTAGATAGAATTGGCTTTCACGGCTTCCGCCACCCGGCGACGTAACTTCCAGAGTTCATCCTTTTGCTGAGAATCTTCTGCAAACAGGATTTCCCCGATATCAAAACCTTCCACTACACCGGCAATGCCCTCCATTTCCTGCATCAATACTTCAGGGTAGTTACCATCTACCTCAATCAGCAAATGGGCCTGGATATCGTCGTCAATCCTTACCGCGTTACTTTGCACATATTTTGTGACCCAATCCAAAGCATCCCTTTCCATAAATTCCATGGCAGAGGGTGTAAATCCTGCCCGGAAAATGGCGCTCACAGCAGCACAGGCGCTTTCTGCGGAACGGAAAGGCACCAGCATCAACAAATCATTTTTAGGCAACGGGATCAACCGCAACACGATTTTGGTAACAATACCAAGGGTACCTTCACTGCCTACCACCAGTTGGGTAAGATTATAGCCTGTGGCATTTTTCAAGACATTGGCGCCGGTCCAGATGATATCCCCATTGGGCAATACCATTTCCAGGTTTAAGACATAATCCTTTACCACGCCGTATTTAACAGCTTTTGGCCCTCCTGAATTTTCGGCAATGTTACCGCCTATAAAACAGGTTCCCCGGCTACTGGGATCAGGGGGATAAAACAATCCCTTTTCCTTTACGGCGTTCTGCAATTCTTCCGTAATAACGCCTGGTTCGGTGATTACCTGGAGATTTCTTTCATCTATCAGCTGGATGCGGTTAAAGCGCTCCATGGAGATGAGCACGCCGCCGTACTGGGCCAGGGCGCCACCACTGAGACCTGTACCGCCACCACGGGGCGTTACCGGCAGTAATGCCTCATTACATAACTGCATAATCCGGCTCACCTGTTCGGTCGTATCCGGCTTTACTACCACTTCCGGCAGGTAATGCAGGTCTTCGGTTTCATCCTGTGCATAACGGCTCATACTTTCCTCGTCGGCCAATACGTATTGCACTCCGGCTATTTCGCGTAATGCCGCAATATGGGCGGCAGTTACCTTATTAAACGTTGTCATAAAACAAAAGTAATCATAATGCCGGTTAGGTGGTAATATGGGTCTTGTTAAAATGAGGGGCAAATGGTGGATCGCCTTGCGTTGGAAAAGGTGCGGTTGGTATACAAACCGGTATATACAATACCTATTTCATAGGCTCCCCGGCGGTTGGTAGCAGCAGATAGTCCAGAAGTATTGATATCGTAGTTAAACATCAGCTTCAGCGCATTAATCTGGTATCCTACCAGGAAAATAGCAGCATCGTTTGCGCGGTAGTAGATACCGCCAAACAGCTGTTGTACACCATCGCCTGATAAGTTATATGCAGCATTTCCTCCCAACATAATTTCACGGGCGCCTGCCTGTGTGGAATAGTAGGCCGCAGGGTTGATAATCACTTTATCACTCATCTTAATGCTGGCGTTCAGAAAGCCGATGTAGCGTCGGGGTACTTTGTTGTTGCCATCAAAGAACGTTTCGCGGGGAGTGTTGATATGTTGAACGGAAAAACCGGCGTTGATATAAATATTGTCAGTAGGGAAATATGCATAGTTCATCCCCGCCTGCAAGTCGAAATAATTAATACTGCTTTGGGTAATTGGTTCACCGGTAGGTATCTGTGAGTCGAAGAACTTACCATTCCACTGATCGCCAAACGTCAGCTTACTGATATCTACTCTTTTGCCTGCGGAACCGGCATTAAATCCCAACGACAACAAGCTGCTTTGTCCCAGTAACTGATGATAGGCAATAGATGCATATGCTTTGGTAGAAGTAAGATTACCGGCTCCGGCAACATCCCTCAGCACTACGCCGCCCAGGCCCAACCAGCCATATTCCAGCCTGTCGCGGAATAGCTGAAAATCGCCATAAGCAGACATCGTTTTATACGGTACAGGAATGGTGGCCCACTGATCGCGGTAATTAATACCAATACGGTAATTCCCATCAGGAATAAAGCCTGTATTGGCAGGGTTGGTTGTCAGCGGTGAATTAAAAAACTGCGAAAAGTGGAGGTCTTGTGAAAAGCCGCTCACTGCAACAGTTAATAATAGCGCCAGACATGTTGATAATTTAACGATCTGATTCATGGCTCATCATCTTAACAAGGTTACACTTCCGGATCTGCTACCTTTGGTGCCGTCTGTAAACTCGAGGTTTACAATATAGGCATAAGCGTCCATTGGCTGAAGATTCCCCTTAAACCGGCCATCCCAGCCGATACGGGGATCTGAACTTTCAAATACCAATTGACCCCAGCGATTAAATATTTTAAGATTGAATTTGGTCGCTCCAAAAGCTTTTACATAAAAAATATTGTTCTTTCCATTCGGCGCAAAGGCATTGGGCACATCGAACAACGGCACTACAATAGCGCTTACCTCTTTACAGATAGTAGCGGCACAACCGGCCGAATTGATAGCTGTCAGGCACACGTTATAATTACCTGTTCTTAAATACTGGTGCGAAGGCGCTGCTACCGAAGTGGTATCTCCATCTCCAAAATTCCAGAGATAGTGTATCGCATCTTTGGAAGTATTGGTGAACTGCAATGGTGTATTTTCAACCGGCGTTACTGGTGTAAAAGTGAAACCTGCTGTAGGCGGCGGTACCACCATCACAGATTTTGTGATACTGTCTTTTTTATTACAGGTGTTGGGATCTTCTACCACCAGTTTAACATCAACATTACCGGGAATATTAAACGTATGTAATGGATAAGGATCTGTGGATGTTTTACCATCATCGCTGAAGGTCCACAGGAATGATTCTCCACCGAGGGTGGTATTATCCATTTGCATGGTAACACCCTGGCAAATAGTATCCGGCATAGTAAAAGCAGCTACCACGTTAATGGCTACACGCAATGGCCGCGTAACGGTTTGTGGCGCATTACAGAAGTTGGTATCCACCAACGTTAGGCTGGCGTTGTATATGCCTGCGGCTTTATAAAAGTGCATCACCGGCGTCATCATACCGGTGTATTGTAACGGACTCCCATCACCAAAATCCAGTATAAATGAGCTATCCCTGTATGGGCCGGAGGCAGGAGGAGGAAGCGGATTGGTAAAAGAGTATTTTAACTGGTCGCAGGGTTGCTCGCGTTTAGCCACCAGGTCAAACTTGGCTTCATTATTTCCCAGCTTTACATCGATGTAAGCAGTATCGGATCCGTTACAGCTGCTGGGATCGAACTTTACTACCCTGACGCGATAAGAACCAACCTTGCTAAACAGGTGTTTTACGGTATCCAGCTCCGGACCGCCGGTCAGCAGCGGGGAACCATCGCCAAAAGACCATTCATAGCTTTTGCCCGGGCGACCGGTCGTATCTACAAATGTAATTTCTTCTGGTGCACAATAGTTTTTACGGCGATCGAGCGTTTTGGCGCCTACTTTCACACCATCCAGGTTAAATGCTATTTTAAGCGCGCCAAAGTTACACCCACGCGGAGGCGTGCTGGAATAGGCGCCTGGCGTGGTAGGATATGCCGGTTTAAAACCCGACTGACTCACTTCGCACCAGGCACAAATACCCTGGTAGATAATCCCGTTTCTGTCGAACCGGCTGGTGCCTCCATCTACGTGTTCGTATAAACCATTTCCGCCAAAATAACTGCCATACAGGGGGGCAACGCCATCGCGCTGCAATACGAAGAAATAGAAGTCCATTCCATCTGTACTGCGCTGTAATGCGTCCGGGCTTACGTACATACCGAAGGTAGTAGAATTGGGATAGCCATCGCCCTGGTTAATTCCTCCTCCCCAGCCCGACACATATACATTCTCACACCGGTCTACCAGGAAAGCAGTAGGGGAAATATTGGGAGAAGATACCAGCGTTCTGCTTTTACCAAACGTAGTAGAATATATGAAATCAGATAAATCTGCTTTCAGCTTGGAAATAAACTGTAATCCGTTGCCATTGTAGTACGTGCTGGCCAGCAGTTTAACAGGCCAGGCTCCTTCGGTAGTGCCCATTACGTATACAAACCCCTTCTTATCGAGCTGAATACCATAGATCTGGTCAGCGGAAGGATCATCAGATCCAAGGAAGGTGCTTTGCAGGATGGACTGTCCGTCGTTGGTAATATGGGCGATAAAGCCATCACATACACCGCCACGATACGCCGTATATTTGGTGTTTCCTTTAATCGGGAAATCGCTGCTGGCGGTTCCGCCAGCTACATACAGGGTATTCATACCGTTTAACGCTATCACATAGCCTGCATCTTCTTTAGATCCTCCCAGGTAGGTAGACCATACCAGGTCCTGGCAGAGTGGATTTATTTTCATGACTACAGCGTCCTGCCCACCACCAAAGGTTGTTTGGAGCACGTTGCCCACTATAGGAAAGTCGGAAGAACGGGTACAGCTGGTCATGTAAATATATCCTGCGTCATCTATCACTACTTCACTGCGGGCATCATCGCCATAGTTACGTAACAGTACGCGGGCGCCGCCGGAACGCACATCGCTGATATTTACGCCGTCCTGGCCGGTACCGCCAATCACCAGCGATCCTATTATCTTGGTGGCGTCGGCATTCAATTTAGTAACTACAATATCCCATCCACCTCCGGGACCTTTCACCTTATCGCTGGGATAGTCGCGGGAAGTGGTTCTACCGGCTACCACCAGGTTACCATCCTTATCCACAAACAAGCTGTGAGGCTGGTCGGCTCCATTTCCACCCAGGTAGGTGGCATAAATCAATTTGTTCCCGGTGGGATTGAATTTGGAAATACCAATATCAAAACCTGTTTGTCCACCAGGGCCAATAAAAACGCTCTGCACTACGCCGGGTGTGGTAGGATAACCAGCGCCAAACACAATACCTCCTCCGTAAAAATTACCGGCATCATCGTAAGTAGCGGTAAAGCCCCAGTTATCGGCCCGGGAGCCGGATACGGTGGAGAAAACATAAATCGGGTCTATCACAAGCGGGTAGGCTGGGTTATAGTCACCTGAAATCTTGAATCCCAGTTTATTGCCATTCAGCTTATAGGCTACCTTTACGGTTATACGTTCATTGTTAACATATTGGTACGCAAAAGGCAACTGTTCTATCACATCTCCAACGGAGGTATGCACATACAGTTGTCCTTTTTTTATTTCCATACCGGTTGGGCCATCGTACTGCAACTGAATCTTGTCCGGGTTAGCGCCGGGATGAATGATCAGGTCGTATTTCAGCTGGGAGCCTTCTGAGTAAATATGTGCATCGATACCGGGATACAGGGAATTATAGTGAATACCCTGGAATGCTTTAACCCCGGCGGCCCATTTACTGCGATCGTTCCCGATAAAATAATTGCTTACCACATCCTGTTGTTTTTCCGGCACCATTTCCGGATTAGGGTTGGCATTCAGGAAAGTGATGTTATAGGCATGTCCTCTTACATCGGGGAAGCTTCCAGGCCTTGGAGGTGGCTTTTCGCCCCCGTTATCTCCCGGCGGGTGGGTGTCGGGTGTATTGGTGGAAGCATTGGATTTATTACTGAAATCGTTACGATGAATGTACTTGATAGAATCGGCCCGGTGGGAATGTCCATGTACTGCTTCATCCAGCGCCCACATATCATCCGGGTTATACATCAGGAACGTAAATCCGGTTTTCCTGAGAAAGACGGAAGCGCCATCAAACTCAGTTTTATAAATAACATCCGGGTTCCATTGTCCTTTGTTTTCTTTGAAATCCAGGGGAGTAAAATTCACAGGCCGTTGCTGCGCCAGAGCAATTCCTCCGGGAAGCAAGCAGAATATCATCCATCCAATAAGGCCGGTCGGGAAGGTAAATTTCAACGGGATCAGATTTATTTTATAGTTAAAAACCAATATAATACTATAAACGCAGAAGCCACTCAAATTGTTACGGTCCTGGAAAGCAGAAAGTGTTGAAAACGAAGAAAAACAGGTTAAACGGGATACAAGTGACTTACTACTTCAGCAGCTTTTTGCTAACGCTTCATCAATTAATAAACGTTAAAATACTCAGGAAATTTTACTCCATGCGGATTTACTTCGCTGGGCGGCTAAAAAATCTTTTAATGCCTGATTTTCAGGCAACAGCAAATCGGTGTCTTCGGACAGTATTTTCTCCGCGCTGGCCCGGGCAGCATCCAGGATAGGTTTATCGGCTACAATATCGGCCAGTTTAAAGTCGAGCACCCCGCTTTGCCGGGTTCCTTCAATATCGCCGGGCCCCCTGAGTTCCATGTCTTTTTCGGAAATAATGAACCCATCGTTGGTTTGTACCATCACGTTGATACGTTCTTTGGAGTCCTGGCTGAGTTTATTGCCGGTCATGAGTATGCAGAACGATTGTTCAGCGCCACGCCCTACCCGTCCTCTCAGCTGGTGCAACTGTGACAGGCCAAAGCGTTCTGTGCTTTCAATCACCATTACAGAAGCGTTGGGTACGTTCACTCCCACTTCAATCACCGTGGTGGCCACCATGATATGTGTATCGCCGGTAACAAAGCGCTGCATGTTGGTCTGGCGCTGGTCTGCCGGCTGTCGGCCATGTACCATACTGATATAAAACTGCGGTTCGGGGAAAAAGGCTTTTACTTCTTCATACCCTTTCATCAGGTTTTCATAGTCCAGTTTTTCCGAGTCTTCAATCAGGGGGTATACAATGTATGCCTGCCTGCCTTTCTTTATTTCTGTTCTGATAAAATCCATGACCTGCGGCCGTTGATACTCCGTACGATGCACGGTGGTAATGGGTTTACGTCCGGGAGGCATTTCATCAATTACAGACACATCAAGGTCGCCGTAAATAGTCATCGCCAGTGTTCTTGGGATAGGCGTTGCCGTCATGACGAGGATGTGCGGCGGTATATGATTTTTTTCCCATAGGCGTGCCCGTTGTGCCACCCCAAAGCGATGTTGTTCATCCACAATGGCCATTCCCAGGTTTTTAAACTGTACTTCTTTTTCCAGCAGGGCATGTGTTCCCACCAGTATGTCGATGCTGCCATCGAGTGCGCCCTCCAGTATTTTTTTCCGGGCTTTTCCTTTGATGCTGCCAGTCAGCAGGGCAACGTTTACGTCCATGCGTTCCAGTAATTCCGCGATGCCCTTGAAATGTTGCTGGGAAAGGATTTCTGTAGGTGCCATCAAACAAGCCTGGAAACCGTTGTCTTTAGCGAGCAGCATGGTAAGCAAAGCTACCATGGTTTTGCCGCTGCCTACATCACCCTGCAGCAGGCGGTTCATTTGTCGCCCATGCATGGTGTCGGTCCTGATTTCCCTTAATACCCTTTTTTGTGCGCCGGTTAAAGAAAAAGGCAGATGCTGGTTGTAGAATTCATTAAATGAATCGCCTACGGCTCCAAATACATATCCCTGTGATTGCTTGTGCCGCTTCAATTTCAGCCGGCAGATACGTATCTGTGCAATGAATAATTCTTCAAATTTCAGTCGCCTTTGCGCCAGGCGCGCTTCGTCTTCATTGGCCGGGAAATGTATTTTGAAATATGCCAGGGACCTGGGCATCAACCGGTACTGCTGCAATACATCCAAAGGAATATTTTCCCGGATTTCGAGCGGCGATAGCTGTTCCAGCAAGTTTTTAGTGAGCTTTCCTATAGCCTTCGCCGTTAGTCCGCGGGCTTTCAGCTTTTCGGTGGTATAATATACCGGTTCGAGAAATTGTTTACCGGTAGCAATTTCCTCTGTGAGCAGGTCCATCTCAGGATGTGCCAGCTGGGTAACGCCATTGAATACGGAGATACGGCCATATACCAGGTAGGCCACATTTTCCCGCAGCGATTTCTGCATCCATTGCCAGCCCTGGAACCATACCAGGTCGATGGTACCCGTTTCATCGCGGAAAGTGGCTACCAGCCTTTTCGACCTGTTCTCTCCCATCACCACCATATTGATAATCTTTCCACGAATCTGCACAAAATCTTCATACCCGCTCAGGGAAGCAATTTTGTCGATCTTGGTGCGATCTACATACCGGAAGGGAAAATACTGGAGCAGGTCTCCAAAGGTATATACCTTGATTTCTTTGCGGAGCAGTTCACCCTTCTGCGGGCCCACTCCCTTCAGGTATTCAATTGGATTGGATAATATGGCGGTAAAAGTAGAAATGGTTTACGCTTTTAGTGAATGACAAAAATAAAAAAGGCAAATGGTAAAAATTCACCACTTGCCTTTTTTAGTAAAAAACAATTATAACTATTCGGCTACTGCATCTACTTTACCTTCTACAAACTGCTTCATCCACTCGGTGGTAACAGATTTTGGTCTTTCCAGGGAAAGTCCCAGTGCTCTGTCCCAGCAAAGAGAAGCGAGTACGCCCAATGCGCGGGATACGCCAAACAATACGGTATAGAATTCATATTCCACCATACCATAGTGTACCAGCAATGCGCCGGAGTGAGCATCTACGTTAGGCCATGGGTTTTTTACTTTACCCAGGTCCTGCAGAATGGGCGGTACTGTTTCGTATACAGTCCACACAATTTTCACCAGCTCATCGTTTGGAAGGTGTTTCTTGGCAAATTCCATCTGTGCAGTAAAGCGCGGATCTGTTTTACGTAATACTGCGTGTCCATAACCCGGTACTACTTTACCTTCGGAAAGTGTTTTCTGAACATAGGCTGTAATTTGCTCTTTGGTAGGCACGCCACCACCCAGTTCTTCACGCATCTGGAGTATCCATTTGATTACTTCCTGGTTAGCCAAACCGTGTAAAGGACCGGCCAGACCGTTCATACCGGCAGCGAATGATAAATAAGCATCGCTGAGGGCAGAACCTACCAGGTGCGTCGTGTGTGCACTCACGTTACCACCTTCATGATCGGCGTGAATCACCATATACAGGCGCATCAGTTCTTTAAATCCTTCATCGGAATAACCCAGCATATGTGCAAAGTTACCTGCCCAGTCGAGCATGCCGTTAGGCTGTATATGTTGGCCACCTTTATATTTACGACGGTATACATAGGCTGCAATACGCGGTAAACGTGCAATGAGGTTCATAGTATCCTCATAGGTGAAACTCCAGTAATCTTTTTTGTTCATTCCTTCCGCATATTCGTGTGCGAAAGAAGATTCTGTTTGTAATGCCATGATACCCACGTTGAACATGGTCATCGGGTGAGTAGTGATAGGCAATGCATCAATAGCAGCGAAAACGTGATTAGGTACATGAGAACGACGGCCCCACATGCTGGAGAGATATTGAACATCTGCTTCCGTAGGCAGTTCACCGATCAGCATCAGGTAAAATAAACCTTCCGGTAATGGTTCAGCACCTCCCGGCGCTTTGGGTAAATGTTCTCTTAACTCCGGAATAGAATATCCACGAAAGCGAATCCCTTCGTTGGCATCCAGTAAGGAAGTTTCAGTGACTAACCCGGTAATACCACGCATACCTTGGTAAACCTGCGCCAGTGTTACATCTTCAATTTTTTTGTTACCGTGATTCTTTACCAGATCTTTTACTTCAATGTTAAGTTCATCTGCTTTAACCTTGAATTTCTCTTTTATGTACCCCATTTTACTGCTATTGTTATTAATGAAAACAAAATCGATCAATAGTCAAAAGTAATGATTTGTTAACGAAGTTACCACCATTTTGTGGTATTTAATGCCAAATTAACAACGGTGAATAAGCGTTGCCGCAAAGCAATAAGGGCGCAGTAATACATTATAATATATTAATAATAAATTATTTAGATAGCTTAAATAAATTATATTTATATAGACGTTAAAGAAATGTAAAATTTTCAGAATGAATTGAAAATTTTGAAAGAAAAATCGGCAGAAAATAATGTCTGCCAGAGCGGCATAAGCGACGTTGAATTTTTACGGGGCCCTTTTATATAAAACAAAAGGTTGTATCTTTTTCTTGATACAACCTTTATAAACTCGTTGAAACCGGTATCATTTGGGCGCCCGGCGATACAGGTAAAAGGCGAACCCTCCGAATATAAAATTGGGGATCCACACTGCCAGCAAAGGATCCAGGTCGGCCTTCACAGAAAACACGGTAGCAAACTGAAGGAAGATGATATAACTTGCGCTGATCACAATGCCCAGGGCCAGGTGTAATCCACTTCCTCCCCTTACTTTTTTGGCAGCGATAATGCCTCCGATCAGCGTCAGTACCACTACAGCAAAGGCGGCCGCCGTTCTCCGGTAATATTCTACCCAATAAGTATTTAATCCTTCTGATCCGCGGATGCTTTCACGTTTGATAAACTTTCTCAGGTCTGGGGTGGTCATCGCTTCCTGCAGGTTCTTTTCATCTACCAGGTCTTTCGGCAGCAGGGCAATCTTCAGCATCGTATCCTGCTTATTACTCCACTGTTCTTTTAAGCCATTCATGGTACGCATGGTTACATAGTCCAACCGCCACTTTTTGGTAGTGGAGTCCCAGGTAATCCTGTCGGCCTTCATTTTGAACGACATGGTCTGCTTATTTACGGTAGACAGCACAAAGTTACTCCCGCTCTTATAGTTAGGGTCGTAACTGCCAAAGGTAACGTACGTAAAACTATCGATGCGGGTAGTACGGTTGTACTGTGCCTTTTCATCGTCGTGACTATGCAGGTATTTGTTTTCAAAAGTGGTGCGGATGCGGTTGGCATTGGGTACCACCCAGTAGTTGGCCAGCCAGAGTATACCGCCAAACAGGAAAGCTCCCATCCAGTAAGGGCGCAGAAACCGGCGAAAACTGACGCCTGAAGCCAGGATGGCGATAATCTCCGAGCGATACGCCATCTTGGAAGTAAAAAATATAACCGACAGGAATATAAACAGCGGGAATAATAACGCCAGGATATGTGGAATAAAACCAAAATAATAGTTCACTATAATTTCATGCAGCGACAGGTGATGCTTCATGAAATCATCTATTTTTTCCGTGGTGTCGATCACCACGGAAATCAATAGGAATATCATCAGGGAGTAAATGAAAGTACCTATGAGCTTGCGTAAAATATACCAGTCAATCTTAGTCATGACCCCAAAGATATTAGTTTATTTTATAGTCCGAACTTTTACAGGCGTGTTTTCAGCTGTTGCACCATTCCTGTTTTCCAGGTAGCAAAAGTACCTGCCAGTATTTGTTTACGGGCTTCCTGTACCAGCTCGAGGTAGAATGCCAGGTTGTGAATACTGGCCAGCGTCATTCCGAGGATTTCCCCGGCTACAAACAGGTGGCGCAGGTAAGCGCGGGAATACCGGCTGGTAGCAAAACAGGGGCTGTTTTCATCTATCGGACTAAAATCGGTGGCCCATTTTTTATTACGGATGTTCATCACCCCATTCCACGTGAAAAGCATGCCATTTCTACCGTTGCGGGTAGGCATTACGCAATCGAACATATCTATCCCCAGGGCAATATTTTCCAAGATATTCCATGGCGTGCCCACTCCCATCAGGTAACGGGGCTTGTCGGATGGCAATACTTCACATACCAATCCACACATTTCATACATATCTTCTTCCGGCTCGCCCACGCTCAACCCGCCAATAGCGTTACCGGCACAGTTGCGGGAAGCAATAAATTCGGCCGAAGCCTTACGGAGATCTTTATAGGTACTGCCCTGTACAATAGGGAACAACGTTTGTTCGTGACCGTAAGCCGGTTGGGTATCGCTCAGGCGCTGGATACAGCGATCGAGCCAGCGGTGCGTGAGTTCCATCGACTTGCGCGCATAGCGGTATTCAGACGGATAAGGCGGGCACTCGTCAAACGCCATAATAATATCAGCGCCGATAGTGCGCTGGATATCCATTACATTTTCAGGGGTAAAAAGGTGACGGGAGCCATCAATATGGGATTGAAACACCACTCCTTCTTCCTTGATTTTACGGTTGGCCGCCAGGGAAAATACCTGGTAACCACCACTATCTGTGAGGATAGGCCGGTCCCAGCCGTTGAATTTATGGAGTCCTCCTGCCTGGGATAATACTTCCAGGCCTGGTCTTAAATATAAATGATACGTATTCCCCAGGATAATCTGGGCCTGCACATCAGCCCGCAGTTGTTCCTGTGTCACCGCTTTTACACTGCCAACAGTGCCAACGGGCATAAAAATGGGCGTTTCTATTTCGCCATGGGCGGTGGTAATTTTCCCGGCCCGGGCATTGCTGCCACTATCTGTAGTTATCAGTTCAAAATTCACGCAACAGTATTTCAGGCCGCAAAGATAAGGTAAAGCTTAAAGCGGAAAGCAGAAAGCAAAAAGCTATTGAAGCGAATGACGCCGAATAATATTCTTTTACAGATAATAAAAATATTATATTTTTGCCAGCATTATGCTTGACCATCTAGGTGAAATTGCCTTATACTTTTTTGCTACCGTTGCAGGGATACAGATTATTTATTTTCTTTTTATCTTCTCCCGCGTAGCTTTTTATAGACGTAAATTTGACCTGGATCACACGCCTGACGGGTCTTTTTCAGTCATCATCTGTGCCAAGGATGAAGAGTTGAACCTGCAGAAAAATCTGCCGGGGGTTTTGCAGCAGCGTTACCACCAGCACATGAAACCGGAATACGAGGTAATTGTGGTGAACGATAACTCCGAAGATGATACGAAATATTACCTGCGTTCCATAGAACCCGGGTATCCGCATTATCGCCATATTGAAATCAAGCAGCCGGCGAAGTTTATCCCCGGCAAAAAATATCCTTTATCCATCGGCTTAAAAGGCGCCCAGTTTGATAACGTACTGTTGACAGACGCGGATTGCAAGCCCGGCAGCACTTACTGGTTGTCGCTGATGAGCCAGGGATTTACCAACGACAAAGAAATTGTGCTGGGATACGGGGCCTATCACAAGAAACCCGGCTTCCTCAATAAAATCATCCGTTACGAAACCTTCTTCAGCGCCCTGCAACACCTGTCTTTTGCCATGAGCGGCATGCCTTACATGGGTGTAGGACGCAACCTGGCTTATAAAAGAGAATTATTCTTTAAGCATAAAGGCTTCACCAGTCACCAGCACATTGCCAGTGGCGATGACGACCTTTTTGTAAATACGGCCGCCAACAGGAAAAATGTAGGCGTGGTGATCGATAAACAGGCATTTACCTATTCAGAGCCTAAACAGAACTGGAACAGCTGGTTCAGGCAAAAAACCCGGCATATGTCTACCGGCAAGCATTACCGCTTCGGTCACAAGTTTGTATTGGGCTTATTTTCCCTGACTCACTTCCTTTTCTATCCTGCTTTTATTGTGGGACTATTTTTCCCACCTCCTATCCTTTGGTATGTACTGGGGATCTTCGGACTTAAAATAATGGTACAGTCTATCATTACCTATGCCGCTATGCGTAAACTGGATGAAAGTGATCTTTTCAAGTTCAGCTGGTTGATGGATATCTTTATGGTACTGTATTATATCATATTTACCCCTGCTTTACTTTTCAAGTCAAAGAACCGGTGGTAAGAAAGGCGGAAAGCTTATTTTTGCGGCATGGAAATTATTTTAAAGTATTTCAGCGACTTTACACAGGAGCAGCTGTCGCAATTAACCGCGTTGAAAGGATTATACGAAGAATGGAATGAGAAGATCAATGTTATATCCCGCAAAGACATTGATGCCTTGTATGAAAAGCATGTATTACACTCTCTCAGCATAGCTGCCATCGCAGATTTTCAGCCGGGCACGCAAATCCTGGACCTGGGTACTGGTGGAGGATTTCCCGGCATCCCCCTGGCGATTTTCTTCCCGGAGGTACAGTTTCACCTGGTAGATTCTATTGGCAAAAAGATCAAGGTAGTGCAGGGGGTAGCAGAAGCGCTGCAACTCAAAAATGTAACGGCCGCCCATAGTCGTGTTGAAGACATTAAAAACCGGAAGTTTGATATCGTAGTATCCCGTGCCGTGGCGCCTCTGGCCGATCTTTGGCGTTGGAGCAAACCAGTACTGAAAAAATCAGCTGTTCCAGGCAAACAATTTGAAAAAGGGCTCATCTGCCTGAAAGGGGGCGACCTGGCCCAGGAAATATCGGATAGTGGCCTGAAACCACGCCTGGTGAAGATATATGATATTTTCCCTGAGGAAAGTTTCCAGGAAAAGTTTGTGGTACTGGCTAAGAGCTAGCAGCCAATTTCCAGTGTAGCGTGGCGGATGCCCAGGTGTTCCAGTTCATGACGCAGCGCTTTCTTCAGGTCCTCAATGGCCAGGGCAGTTAACTGCGGATCCACTTTCACCTGGGCAGTCAGTGCATTTTCAGTGGTACTGAGCGCCCATACATGGATATGATAGATGTCCTTTACCCCATTTATAGCTAGCGCCATTTTTCGAAGCTCCTGTATATCAATATCCCTGGGCACCCCATCCATCGACAGGCGCAGACTATCCCGCAGCAGCCCCCAGGTACCTATAATAATTACCACCATTACCATAAGGCTTAGCAGGGGATCCAGCCAATACCATTTGGTATAGATAATGACCACGCCGGCTACCACGGTGGCCAGCGATACCCCGGCATCGGCGGCCAGGTGCAGGTAGGCACCTTTTATATTTAAGTCTTTTTCCTTATCCTTGAAAAATAACCAGGCCGTGAAGGCATTGATCAGGATACCAATACCGGCTACGATGGCAATTGGGCGACCCTGTACTTCATAAGGTTCCGAGAAACGCCTCACCGCCTCGTACCCGATAATACCCACGACCACTAATAAGAGCATGGCATTAAAGAGGGAAATAAGTATTGTACTTTTGCGGTACCCATAAGTATAGCCGGGGTTGGAGGTAATTTTAGCCAAACGGAAACCGAGGAGAGATAGGGCCAGGCTGGCCACATCGCTGAGGTTATGCCCCGCATCGGCCATCAGGGCGAGGGAATGTGTGAGAAAACCCGATATGAATTCTGTCGCCACAAAGGCCAGGTTAAGGGTAATTCCCCAGATAAAAGCCCGGTTCACCTGTTCACCATTCAGCGCAGGAGTATGGGCGTGAGCATGGTCATGCATAGCTGACAGATTTCGTTATTTGTAATTTAAGTAGTTTTTTTCTTCCATCGTAAAATATCCGCTTTGTTGTTTCGTCATCCTTATTAAGATGAAACAGCTGGTCCTTACAAATAGCATTATGGCCATAGAGCAAAATGAACGCATACAGGCAACCGTAAAGCAAGAACGCAAGCGATTGCTTCACTTTATCCGGCAACGGGTAAATAATGCGTCTGATGCAGAGGATATTTTACAGGATGTTTTCTACCAGTTTACAGAGTACCTGCGGCTGGGCAGCCAGGTCGACTCCATTACCGGGTGGCTGTTTGCCGTTACCCGCAACCGGATTACCGACTTTTTCCGCAAAAAGAAAGAAACACCTTTCTCCGACCATACCCGGGAAATAGAAGGGGAAGAAGTGTTATTTCTGCCGGAATTACTGGCCGACAAAAATATGGAAGCCGATAACCCCATGATGAAGAAAATCATGTCGGAAGCCATTATGGAAGCGATTGACGAGCTGCCGGCAGATCAGCGACAAGTATTTCTACAACATGAACTGGAGGGTAAATCTTTTAAGGAGATGAGCGAAGAAACGGGGATTGGCGTAAACACCCTCCTGTCCCGCAAACGTTATGCGGTATTATTCCTGCGGGAACGGTTGGCAGAACTGTACCGCGAATTATTAAATGACTGATTAATTTATTTAAGATATGAGAAACGATTTCAGAAGAAGCAGAAAAGGACTTCACATACTCAAATTCATAATGATGGGGGCCGCATTTATCCTTGCCATTGGATTTGTAACCATGACATTATGGAATTGCCTGATTCCCGACTTGTTTCACGGCCCGGTAATCACCTTCTGGCAGGCATTAGGACTATTGTTGCTCGGCAAATTGTTGTTCGGCTGGCATAATCACCACAACCGCTCCTGGGAAGACAAATGGGCCCGTGGCCGGGAATGGAAAGCCAAGCTTCGGGAAAAGATGGCGCATATGACACCGGAGGAACAGGCCAGGGTAAGAGAACAATTGCGCAACCGCTGCGGACGGGGGTTTGGAAGCTCCAGACGGGAAGGATGGGAACGCTATTGGAGCGATATGGACGAAGCGCCACGGAAACCAGACGAACCCAATAAAGACGAACAAGCTACTTCATAAAAAATTGCTGTACAATGATAGGTATATTCAAAACCAATATAGACAGCCTGGAAAAGCGCCGTTATGTCATCCAGGCTATTTCATCCAGCTTCAGCGTTGGCTCCTGTCATGTGGACCTGGACGACTGTGATAAAGTATTGCGCATTGCCGATTTACAGGTAGAGGAGAATATTATAGTAGAATTTGTACAAAAACAGGGTTATGAATGCGCCGTACTCGAATAAATTGAATTTTTATTAACCTAATATCAATATTCCCGGGCTATAAAGCTATTTTATTATAGATAAAATATTTTTATATATGATAAATTCTTGGCTGGCTCGCAAATCTGGCGTAACTTCAAGGAGCATGCAGTGGCCCGGGTATATTGCATACAACAACAGGGAATGTGTTATTGAACCTCTAAACTTGATTCCTATGTACCTGAACCAGCACGAGATCCGCTCTCTCATAGACAAGAGTTTCGACAATTTCGTAGATTTTGTCAATACGCTACCGGATATACGTTTTACCGCTTCCCCTTACGGTAAATGGTCGGCTGGTCAGCAACTCGATCATCTCACTAAATCCATCAGGCCCATTAGCAGTGCGCTGGCCTTTCCTAAAATAACGCTGCGTTACTTTGGCACTGCGGTGATGCCTTCCCGTTCGTACGAAGCACTGGTAGCCGATTATCAGCGGGTATTGGCAGGGAGCTTCAAAGCTGCCAGGGCGTATCAACCCGGCGTGATCTACCCCGCGCAACGCCCGGCGCTATTACAAGGTTTTCTTCTCCAGAAGAATAAAATATTAAATAAACTATCCGGCTGGTCGGAAAAAGACCTGGATAAATACCGGCTTCCCCATCCCCTGCTGGGAAAAGTTACCATCCGCGAAATGCTTTACTTTATTGCCTATCACAACGAACACCACCTGGAAAAGTTGAAAGACCAGGAGCTACAGGGCCATACCTGGCAAAACCAACTCCAGCAACTTATTTTTTAATTTTTTAATTATATTGTCTTACCATAAAAAATCCCCATGGCTAAGACTGCGTTAGTCATCAGCGGCGGCGGCTCCAGGAGCGCGTTTGCTGTTGGCGCCCTGAAGTATCTGTACGCACAACGACCAGCAATTGAATTCGATATCATCTGCGGGACCGGCACCAGTGCACTTATTGCGCCACTGGCAGCATTAGGAGAAATCGGCCTGCTGGAAAAACTCTTTACCAGCAACAGTACCACAGACATCGTGAATACCGCTACCCTGATGCAGCGTTTTCCCCACCACAACTCCCTTTATAATGCCACCGCGCTAACACTCAAAGTCAATAATATTTTTAGCGACGCAAGATTCCATGCACTGGAACAACTGGATAAAGAGATTTTTGTAACTGGTTACTGCCTGCAAACCAATCGCACTACATACTTCTCCCCACGCGGCAGGAATACCGTACAAAAGGATTACGATATCATAACGCTCCATGATAACTATTCTTTCCGTGAAGCGGTACTGGCTTCTATCAGTATGCCGGTGTTTATGCCACCGGTGGCAATAGCCTCATTGCCCGATCATGTACAGCAATTCACCAATGGCGGCGGCGAGTACTACAATCCTATCAAACTGGCTATCGACAAGGGCGCTACTACTATATATACCATCCTCCTTACACCGGCCGAGCCCGAAGATGATGGGATCGAATTCAAAAGCCTGCTCGATGTACTGGAAAAACAGATAGATATCCACACCAACGGGATGTCGCCTGCCGATCTGAAAATGACGCAATTTTTTAATGATGCCATCACCTACCTCGACGCGGTAAAAGAAAATATGAAACAAGCAGGTATTCCGGAGCCTGCGGTGAATAACTACTTTGACCTGCCGGCCAATAACCCGTTCCGCGATAAGAAGGTGATTAACCTGCATATTATCCGGCCGAAAGCAGCACTGCGGGTACAATTAGGGGGATTGGAATTTATACCGGAAGAAATGAAAATGATGATGAAAAATGGGGAGGAAGCGGCAGCAGAAATATTGGAAAAGCAGAAAGCATAAAGCAAAAAGCTATTGTGGAGAATAACTAAAGCGATTTACAACATCCGCTAAGATCATTCTCCACAATAGCTTTTTGCTTTTTGCTTTTTGCCTTATGCTTTATGCTTTATACTTTATGCATTAAGAAACTGCTTTGTTATTGCTTCTGTCTACATCAGCCATACGCTGGCTGGGATCAATTTCCAACGCTTTGATATTGGATAAAGGTATATCCAGCTCCACTTCGTATGTAGTGTTTGTCCAGTACCAAACGTTATCAACTATACGTTTAATAGCAGGATTTTCGTTTGGTTTCTCGCCATACATGATAGACAATGGAATATAGTGCAGTACTTTGTTTCCGCTTTTATCTGTTACCAGGAAATCTATCGGCATTGGCATCAGTCCAACCCTGCGCAGGCGAACAATGGTTTTGTTTCCTTTTTCATATACGCTGTCGATACCGTAATCGATATGCTTCACGGAGTTGATAAAGTATTGTTTGTACCAATCCAGTGCAATACCACTCTCCTTCTCCATTACCCGGATAAAGTCGTTGGCATTGGGATGTTTAAAGCGCCATTCCTTGTAGTAACGCAGCAATCCCGCATCACGATTGGCAGCGCCAATCACGTATCCCAGCTGTTCGAGGAATACAGCGCCCTTGGAATACGCCGTGAGGCTGTATCCGTAGTTGGTATTATAGTGATCGGAATGCGTAGTAGCTGGTTCTTCAAAAGGACTTCTGGCCAGTGCGAAATAACCTGCATATGCATCTTCCTGGGCATTGGCATTTTTCAGTGAATCGATGGTATTATGAATTACATTGTTTTCTGCAAAGGTGGTAAATCCTTCGTCCATCCATGGATACAGGCTTTCGTTGGTAGCCAGCATCCCCTGGTACCAGCTATGCATCCATTCGTGCATAGCCACCCCATACAAGCCATCCATTTTACCATTACCCATAATCAGGGTAGCCATAGGATATTCCATACCGCCATCACCACCTTGAATAAAAGAATACTGCTCATACGGATACGGACCATAATGGGCTTTGATATAAGCATAGGCAGCAGGAATCATCTTTGCCAGCTGAGGCCAGGTATTATGGGTATGCTCATTATCGATATAGAAGAAGTGAGCCGTAAATCCATCTACCTGCTGGGTAATGTGCTTATAGTCGGGATCGGCCGCCCATACAAAATCATGTACATTAGGCGCTACAAAGTGCCAGGTAAGCGTGTTGCCCGCTGGCCTGTTTACTTTAGTACCGGGTTTTTCATAGCCATAGCCAATCTGCGCTGGATTTTGCAGGTAGCCGGTTCCAGCCAGTACATATTTTTTATCGATGCTAATTTTCACATCATAATCGCCCCATACGCCGTAGAATTCACGGGCAATGTAAGGCGTAGCATGCCAGCCTTCATAATCGTATCCGCACATTTTAGGATACCACTGGGCCATGGAAAAATCCACACCTTCGGAGTTATTACGGCCGCTACGGCGGATTTGCACAGGTACCTGTGTTTCAAACTCCATATCAAATTCCACTTTGGAATTAGGCAGGATGGGTTTATCCAACGGTACCTCCAGGATAGTTTCCACTACTTTAAAATCCTGCGGCTTTCCATCACGTTTCAGTGAAATCACTTTCTGGTAGCCTATTTCATCGGGTTTCAGATTGGAAATACGATCGCGTACGCGGTTGTCCCAATCGCGGCGTTCGTTGCCATTACGGTCTTTTCCCACTATTATTTTTCCCAGCTCCCGGCTGCGGACATCCATCATGCTATTGGGTTGAAATGCGTTCCAGTACAGGTGATAGAACACTTTCTTCAGGGTATCGGGAGAGTTGTTGTAGTATTCGAGATGTTGCTTTCCCTTGAATTGATTCGCTGCTGCATCTACCTTTACATCCATGGAGTACTTCACTCTCTGTTGCCAGCGTTCTGACTGTGCATTTACTTGTAGCCAACTGCCTGCCAGCATGGCAATAGCCAGGCAGCCACCTGTTGTAACCCGATACTTCATTCTTTTCACGTTTGATTAAAGAGCTAAAATAAACATCATTTGCGGAATTTGATGTACCGTTCGTGGGTTATTTCAGCATGGGAGCTCAGCTGAAACTGCTAAGGGTAAGCCCCAGAAAGTCGGCATATTGCCTGGCCGCCGGTTCAAATGCTTTCAGCAGGGCTTTTCTGGCTTTAAACAATTCCGTGGTGATGGTCACGGAATCCTTTTTCAGTGTACGTTTCCAGGTACCTATCACCTCCCCGTTGCGGACCATAATGGGATTAAAAATACCGTTGTTCGTCATTACCTTGCTGGTAAACTGACTATCTATCAGGGTGCTACGGTCTTTATATCCTATAAAATATTCATCGAAAGCAGGTAACAGGAGATGGGTATCCTTTTCGGTCACTTTCTTCGCCGGGGCCATCCAGTACATCGTTTCATCGATTTCCTGCGACAGAAGGGAGGATTGAACGCCCTGCAGACCAGTTTTGGCATCGGCAACGGATATTCCTGCCCACTGTGCAAAATCATGGACCGTAGCCGGCCCGTGGCTGGTAAAATAGCGGCCAGCCAGCTTATGCAGGGCCTCTTCCCGCTGTAATGGGGTATTGTTGGGCACCCACTCGTGCAAGAGGGTATAAGTAGATTGTTTTCCCCGCAGCGGGCCGTTGCAGATAATGCGTTCCACGGAAGCATGGTAAATGATATGATTCATGCGGTTTTCCGAGGTATCGATTCCATTTTTCTGTAGCAGGTCTGTCAACTCCTTACGGGTATGGTGGTTGCCGTTCTTCAGGGCTTTGGCGATCAGCTGGTTGGTTTTGGTCAGCCCGGCCTCATCCAGTCCCAGTTTCCGCTGCATGCTGCTCATTTTTGCTTTTACGTTGGGTGCTATGAGTTGCAGCATCCAATGAATATCTTCGGCTGCTACCAGGTGTAAGGTGCCACGAAAAACGGTGGTGCGGACAATGGATTTATCCTGGATGGCTTGTTCCACCTGTACTTCCCGGCATCCTGGCAAACGGGCGCCAATACCCCACTTGCTGCTCGCATATTCCTGCGATTGCATGGCACCAAAGAAGGCCACTATTTCCCGGGGAGTTTTGAAAGTAGTTTTAATGAGTTGCTGATGCCGCAGGCGCTGTGCAGGAATATCGGTTATGTGCATGGATAGCTGTTTTGTTATACAAAGCAACGATAGGAGGATGACAACAGTATGTCAGCTGCCGGAAAAATTATTCTTTGCCCTGTACCACTACTACAATTTCGCCTTTCACACCTTTTTCCGCGAAGTAGTCATGCACTTCCTGGAGGGTGCCACGTTTATTTTCCTCAAACATTTTAGTAAGCTCGCGGCTAACACAGCAGGGGCGATCCGGTCCGAAGTACTGGATCAGGTCGGAGAGGGTTCTGACCAACCGCATGGGCGATTCATAAAAAACGATGGTCCGTTCTTCTGTGGCCAGCTGGGTAAACAAGGTATGACGGCCTTTTTTCAGGGGAAGAAATCCTTCAAAGACAAAGCGGTTCATGGGAATACCGCTGTTGACCAGCGCGGGGACAAAAGCGGTGGCACCGGGCAGGCATTCTACCGGCACACCGGCACGACTGCATTCCCTTACCAGTAAAAAGCCCGGATCGGAAATACCTGGAGTACCGGCATCTGTGAGCATAGCCATCGTTTTACCTCCCTGCAGCTGTTGCAGGAGATGTTGTACTATTTTATGCTCATTATGCTGATGGTAGGGCGTTATCGGTTTATTGATCTGGTAGTGCCGGAGCAGGACGCTGGAGGTGCGGGTATCTTCCGCGAGGATCAGGTCTGCTTCCTCCAGCACTTTTACGGCCCGGTAGGTGATATCAGCCAGATTGCCAATGGGAGATGGAACGAGATATAATTTCATAATTGAATTACAAAGTAAAGGAAGAAATACACGCAAAGAGGCAAAAAAACAAAGCCGCAAAAGGAATATTAATACCAATAAAACCTTTGCGGCTTTGTTTCTTTGCCTCTTTGCGGGAAACGCCTCTTTTACGCGGCGTAACTAATTATTGTATATGTACTTCAAAAGATTCCATTACCTGGTTTGCCAACAGCTTCTGGCAGGCATTTTCAGCGATCTGCCTTGCTTCTTCCTGGCTGGCGGCTTCAATTTGCAGGGTAATGTGTTTACCAATACGTACATCTTGTACCTGGCCCAGGCCGAGGTTCTTGAGACCACTCATTACCGCTTTACCTTGCGGGTCTAATAATTCTTTCAGTGGCATCACATTGATATGTGCAGTAAAAGTCATTGTGCTAGAAATTTTGCCGCAAACCTACATCAAAAAATCCAAAATGTTAAACCACTTGTATTTTAGGCGGTGCAACAACGGATAATATCACGTAGCAAATAAATATAAATGGTACGGCGGCAAATTGCAGGAAAGGTATGCTCACAACGGTTAAACCGATTAAGAGGAAGCGTGGCCAGTTGTCGGCCAGCGACTTACTTTTAAATTTCAGGCTGATCATGGGAATTTCCGCCACCATCAGGTAGCAGAGCAGGGCGATAGTAATATATAATACCCAGATATTCTGGAACCAATGGGCCAGGTTAAAGGGATTAAATAAGAGGATCAGGGGAAAAGAGGCCACCAGTATGGCTACCGCCGGCGTAGGAACGCCGATAAAGTTTTCCGACTGGCGGGTATCTATATTGAATTTAGCCAGGCGGTAGGCGGCAAAACAGGGCACCAGTAAAGCTGGAGCCAGGTTAATAATCGATACATCAAACACATCAGGCTGCTGGAAATAGGCGCTGCGTAACAAACGGTACAGCATCATGCCGGGTACTACTCCAAAAGTGACAACGTCTGCCAGTGAATCCAGCTCCTTTCCCATAGGTCCGGATACCCGGAGGAGGCGGGCCACCATGCCGTCAAAAAAGTCGAAAACACCAGCGATCAGCACCAGGCCGGATGCCCAGTAAACCGGTTCAGGGCTAATAATCGTATAGTCTGCTCCGTTAATTTCCGCGCGATACTCCGGCGCATGTAAAATGCAGATAATTGCCAGTGCTCCGCAAAAGAGGTTACATAGGGTAAGAATATTGGGTAGTTGTTTCATCTAATCGATTTATGGCATGCAAATTACGAATTACGGGATTTGTGAGTAGATCGCGAACATAAATATTTTCTGTTCAACAGCTCTCCTTACAAATCCCGTAAAATACATGTGCTGCATACCGGGGTATGCTATTTCTTCATCAGGGCCTCTATTTCATCGGCCGTGATAGGAATATGCTTCATCAGGTCTACATTGCCGTCGGCAGTAAGCCAGATATTATTTTCAATACGGATACCCAGTTGTTCTTCTTCAATATAAATCCCTGGTTCTATGGTCATTACGGCTCCTTCCGGGATAGGTTGGTGCATAGAAGGTCCCAGATCATGTACATCCACACCGAGGTGGTGGGAAATACCATGATAGAGGTATTTGCGGTAAGCCGGTGTTTCAGGATCCTGGTTTTTCACCTGTTCTTCCGTGAGCAGGCCCAGTTTAATAAATTCCTTAGTCGCTTCCTCTCCAACCATTTCATGATATTTGCCAATGGTAATACCCGGACGCAAGATGGATTTGGCATAGTTGTGCAGGTGCAAACAAGCGTCGTAAACCTGGCGCTGACGGGGGCTGAATTTACCGTTTACCGGTATGGAGCGGGTCAGATCGGCATTGTAACCACCGTATTCGGCGCCAAAGTCCATCAGGATTACTTCTCCATCTTTACATTCCTGGTTATTGGCCACATAGTGGAGCGTACGGGCACGATCGCCGGAAGCGATAATAGAGCCGTATGCCTCACCGGCAGAGCGGTTACGCAGGAATTCATGCATAATTTCCGCATGTATTTCATGTTCCCATACACCTGGTTTAATAAATTTCAGCAGGCGTTCGAACGTTTTCCCGGTGATATCCATTGCTACCTGCATCACCTTAACTTCTTCCGGTGTTTTTACCGCCCGGAGCTGTTTAAAGAGTACTGCTGCACGGAGGTAGTTATGGAGCGGATAACGCGTTTTCATTTCTTCCGCATACCTATAATCCCTTACTGGTACCAAGTTAGATTTGCGGTTATTTTCATTGGAGTTGAGGTAGATGTTGGTGGCATCGTTGACCCACTGCTGCAGCAGGCCGTCCAGTGCATCCAGCCATACAACGGTAGCCATACCGGAAATAGCGTATGCTTCATCCTTGCGCAACCGGTGGCCATCCCACTTTTCCTTTAACTCGTTAGGGCGCACCAATACCAATACTTCCCGGTATTTGGGATCTGGGTTATCGGGAAACAATACCACCATCGTATCCTCCTGATCAATACCTGTGAGCCAATACAGATCTGAGTTCTGCTTGAACTTATACAAGGCGTCACCATTGGTGGGCAGTTCGTCATTGGAGTTGATAATAGCTATAGACTGTGGCTGCATCTTAGCCACAAAACGCTGACGATTCTTCACGAAAAGCTGCGGATCTAAGGGCAAATTCTTCATATCTCTTAATTTCAAATGAGGGTTCAAACCTATGTAAAATTTCGGATGTAGAAAGCATGAAACCATGTCGGATTATCAAATCGGTTAATATCAGAGGGGATAAATGACAAAATCGTACTAATATTTCCTTGCAAATAATTAATGCTATATTACCCTGCAAATGGTTTGACAATCCTGCAACGAAACAAACACATATTGAAGATATCGCAACAATACACCCCAAAACGATAAGCAATTTCTAAATTTCGATGGTGTAACGCCTATAAAATTTGACGATATCAAAAAAACCCTAGTTTTGCTATTACACCAAAACAATCTTGCTTTTATGCAAATGAGTAGCGTAAGGAATCCTGTTGCTGACTTACGGGGACTTGGCATAGAGAACGTGTCGAACGTCTATTACCAACTTTCACCCGAAAAACTGGCGGAGCAAACGGTCGCCCGGAATCAAGGGGTTTATGCTGACACAGGAGCACTGGCCGTAAACACTGGCGAATATACTGGTCGCTCACCGAAAGACAAATTCATCGTCAAAGACAACATCACAACGAACACTGTAAACTGGAACGACTTTAACCAACCTATCTCAGAAGAAAATTTTGATCGTTTATACAGTAAAATAACCCGTTATTTCAGTGGGAAAGATGTGTGGGTACGCGATTGCTATGCCTGTGCAGATGAAGATTTCCGGATTAACATCAAAGTGATCAGCGAACTTCCCTGGTCCAGCTTATTTGCATATAACATGTTCCTTCGCCCTACGGAAGAAGAACTGGATTATATGCATAACGACTGGACAGTGATCCAGGCCCCCGGCTGTTTAGCAGACCCTGCTACAGACGGCACCCGCCAGGGTAATTTTTCCGTTGTAAACTTCACCAAAAAGATGATCCTGATTGGTGGCAGCGCCTACACGGGGGAAATTAAAAAAGGCATTTTTACTATCCTCAATTATGTATTGCCGCACAATAAAAATGTGTTGAGCATGCACTGTTCCGCCAACATTGGGGACGAAGGCGATACCGCCGTATTCTTCGGACTGAGCGGTACCGGTAAAACTACGCTGAGTGCAGATCCTGCCAGGAAACTGATAGGCGACGACGAACATGGATGGACCGCTACCGGCGTCTTTAACTTTGAAGGCGGTTGCTATGCCAAATGTATTGACCTCTCCGAAGAAAAAGAACCACAGATATTTCATGCTGTAAAAGAAGGGGCATTGCTGGAAAACATCCAGTTCTTCCCAGGTACCCGCACCGTGAACTATGCAGATAAAACCATCACGGAAAACACCCGGGTGTCTTATCCCCTGCATTATATCGACAATGCCCAGGAACCTGCAATAGGTGGTATTCCAAAGAACATATTTTTCCTGACCTGCGATGCTTATGGCGTACTGCCTCCTATTTCCAGGTTAACGCCCGGGCAGGCCATGTACCAGTTTATTTCCGGGTATACTGCCAAAGTAGCCGGTACAGAAGCGGGTGTAACAGAGCCTAAATCCACTTTCAGTGCCTGTTTTGGTGCACCTTTCCTGCCTTTGCATCCCGCGCAGTATGCGCAGATGCTGGGAGAAAAAATGCGCGAGCACCAGGTAAATGTGTGGCTGATCAACACCGGTTGGACCGGCGGCGCCTACGGCACCGGCAACCGTATTAAGTTGAGCTATACCCGCGCCATGATTGCCGCTGCCCTGAGTGGAAAGCTGGATAAAGTTTCTTTCCATGCCCACCCGGTATTTGGCTTTGCTATCCCCGACAACTGTGAGGGCGTGCCTGCCAATATCCTGGATCCGCGCAATACCTGGGAAAATAAGGCTGCCTATGATGCGCAGCTGAATGACCTGGCCGGACAGTTTATCCGCAATTTTGAAAAATATGCCGCAGCAGCTGATAAAGAAATACTGAATGCGGCACCAAAAATTTAAAGTAATACTGTGATCTGTAATTCTTCGGTTTTAAACATCCACCTGGAGATTTATATTTAAGTTTTGCCTTATAACTTCCACTGATGAATAAGTAAGTTCCTGACGGGCGCAATGCCCGAGCAAAGCAAGTTCCTTTACCGGGGCTTGTTTTGCTGGACTTCGGACAGCTCCTTCTCTTCCCCATCGTAAAAAGCCGTTCGTTGGTGAGGGAATGCTAACAGCTTTTCCTTACCTTTGCACATGCAAATTTTAGACGGTAAACTAGTTTCTGAGGCTATTAAAGCCCAATTAGCCGCCCAGGTGGCTGAATTAAAGGCTGCTGGTAAAAAAGTTCCTCACCTGGCGGCGATCCTGGTGGGTAACAATCCCGCCAGCGAAACCTACGTGGCATCCAAAGTAAAATCATGTGCAGAATGCGGGTACAACTCTACCCTGCTGCGCTTTGATGCACAGATCTCCGAAAAACACCTGCTGGATCAAATCATTTTGCTGAATGAAAATCCCGATGTAGACGGAATCCTCGTACAACTGCCTTTGCCCAAGCATATCAACGAAGAACTGGTGATCAACACCATCGATCCCAGCAAAGATGTGGATGGCTTCCATCCAATGAACGTGGGTAAAATGGTGAGCGGTCTCCCGGCTTTCATCCCTGCTACGCCGTATGGTATTATGTTGATGCTGGAACATTATAATATTCCTACCAAAGGCAAACATGCTGTAGTGATTGGACGCAGCCATATCGTGGGTACCCCGATCAGCATATTGCTGAGCCGTAATACCAATCCCGGCAACTGTACCGTTACCTTAACACATTCTCATACCCCTAACCTGGCTGAACTTTGCCGTCAGGCAGATATCATCGTTGCAGCTATTGGCCGCCCCGACTTTGTTACCGCTGATATGGTAAAAGAAGGCGCCGTGATTGTGGACGTAGGCATTAACCGGGTAGAAGATGCCAGCAAAAAGAGCGGTTTCCGCCTGAAAGGGGATGTAAAGTTTGATGAAGTGGCTCCTAAATGCAGTTATATCAGTCCCGTGCCTGGTGGCGTAGGACCTATGACCATTGCCGCGCTGCTCAAAAACACCTATCATGCCAGCATTGGACTGAAGGGGAGTATGAATTAAATGTGGACCGATAAAAAAATCGGACCTTTGCGAAGTAAGTCATGTCTGTAATAACAACAAATATTAAAACCGATACGCTCCCCCTGATGGAACGTTTTTATACGATCCAGGGAGAGGGCTATCACCAGGGAAGAGCGGCCTATTTCATCCGCCTTGGTGGCTGTGATGTAGGCTGTGTATGGTGCGATGTAAAGGAAAGCTGGGACGCCGATAAGCATCCGCAGGTATCCATTACGGATATTGCAACAGAAGCAGCCCGTTATCCCGGACGTATTGCCGTGGTAACCGGCGGCGAACCGCTGTTGCATAACCTGGATGCGCTCACCAAAGCATTGCATAAACAAGGGTTTAAAACGCATATGGAAACATCCGGTTCCTCCCCTCTTAGCGGTAGCTGGGACTGGATTACCTTATCTCCCAAAAAATTCAAAGCGCCTTTACCCGAAGTATGTAAAGCGGCCCATGAATTGAAAGTAGTGATCTATAATAAAACTGACTTTGCCTGGGCAGAAAAGTATGCCGCACTGGCGGGTAAAAACTGTAAGCTCTATCTGCAGCCTGAATGGGAACGCAGCGCTGAAATGACCCCGCTGATTACGGAGTACATCAAAGATCATCCGGAATGGACCATGTCTTTGCAAATCCATAAGTATATTAACGTACCGTAAGGTAGCGTATACAATAAAAAAGGACGTCCAGGTTCCCTGGACGTCCTTTTTTATTGTATACGCCTTATGCATTTCTTATGCTTTTTTGCGTTATTTACAGGACGAATACTGACTATGAAAAAACAAATCCTGTTGATACTAAGCTGCCTGCTGGGTGTGGGACTGCATATGCAGGCTCAGACGGTTACCTATGAAAATGCTCCCAAAAAAGCCAAAACCAGCTTTGACCGCGCCGTTGATGCCGTAAGGAATTACCAAAGCAAAGCCGCCATCGGCTTCCTGCAGGAAGCGATTAAAGCAGCCCCCAATTTTACAGATGCATACGGACAAATGGGGTTGTGCTATGTAGAACTGAAAGATTACGCCGCCGCCAATAGTACCTTTGAAAAATTAAAGCAGCTGGATAGCAACGGGTTGCGTCCTATAATGGTGGCCTATTCCAAGGCGATGGCCGGCACCGGAAATTTCGTAGGTGCGTTGCAGTTAATTAACCAATACCTGTCTGTCATTAAATCCAAAAGCGTTATTGCCGAAAAGCTGAAAACGAACTATGAGTTTGCCGTTAATAACAGTCGCCAATCCGTTCCTTTTCACCCGGAAAACCTGGGCGATCCGGTCAACAGCGCAGATCCTGAATACTTTCCCTCTCTGACCATCGACAGTAAAACATTGATTTTCACCAGGCGCGTAAATGGCCGTAATGAAGATTTTTATATTACCACCCGGGAGGACCATAAGTGGTCGACGGCGCAGAATATGGGCGAACCTATCAACTCCTCGTTCAATGAGGGCGCACAAAACATTTCACAAGATGGTACCATGCTGGTATTCACCGGTTGCGAATTTCCGGAAGGGAAAGGTAGCTGCGATCTCTATTACTCAGAAAAAACAGCCACCGGCTGGACCGCTCCAAAAAATTTTGGGAGTCCCATTAACACGCGTGACTGGGAATCGCAGCCCTGCCTCAGCGCCGACAAACAAACGCTTTATTTTGCACGTGAAACATCAGATCATGGTGCAGATATATTTGTAAGCAGCCGGCAAACAAATGGCCAGTGGAGCATACCTCAGCAGCTCGGCCCCAATATCAACACCAATGGCAGGGAAACCACCCCTTTCATTCACGCAGACGGACAAACGCTTTATTTCGCTTCCGACGGGCATCCCGGCTATGGCGGGCTGGATATCTTTTATTCCCGGCGCCAGCCGGATGGCAGCTGGGGCCCTGCTACCAACCTGGGTTATCCTATAAATACCATTGATGAAGATGCTTCCCTGGTAGTTGAAGCTGATGGTAAAACAGCCTACTTTGCTTCTGACAGGTCGGATAGCCGTGGCGCGCTGGATATCTATAGTTTTGAACTATATCCGGAGGCCCGTCCGCTGCAAACTTTATATGTAAAAGGCTATGTGTACGATACCCTCACCCATGCCCGGTTAGCCACCAGCATCGACGTAATAGACCTGCAGGGCGGCTATAATATTGCTACAGTGAAAACCAATGATAACGGTGATTACCTGGCGCCATTACCGGTAGGTAAAGACTATGCACTGCATGTAAACCGCAAGGGATATCTCTTTTACTCAGATAACTTTTCGCTGAAAGATCATAACCCGGGTGTGCCTTTCGAAAAAAATATCCCGCTACAACCGCTGGCCGCCAATGCAAGTATTGTCTTGCACAATATCTTCTTTGATACAAAACAATACAGTCTAAAACCGGAATCGGTAATAGAACTCAACAAGCTAGTAAAATTATTACAGGAAAATCCAACGTTGACGATTGAAATTGCCGGATATACTGATAATGTAGGTACAGATAAGAATAACCAGGTATTGTCTGAAAACCGCGCCAGAGCAGTAGTGCATTATTTAACAGAGAAGGGAATTACGGCCGGTCGCCTTACTGCTAAAGGCTATGGTGAAAAAGATCCGATTGCTACCAATGATACCGAAGAAGGAAAAGCGGCTAACCGGCGTACCGTATTCCGGATCATTAGCCTGTAAGACTGAGAGCTTTAATAATTTCTCAACCGGCTTTTCATCACAGCATCTTTCTGCGGAGTACTCAGTTTATATTGATAATTATAAAGGGCACCTTCCCAATCGCCATACATAGGATTAGGGAGTACGATGAACCGGCTACCGAAGCTGGCGGCAGATTGTAGCGCTGCTGCATTTCTTTCATCAAAAGGTTTTTTGTCGAAGATGGCAGAAAAATCGCTCAGGTTATCTCCAAATAACATCACAATATCATATTGCTGTAACACCAGTTGGCGGCGGGATTCTTTACCAGAGGTAGTTGTTTTCAGCATCAGGTGCTGATCGTCGGCATCGGGAAACTGGTATTGCTGCAGGTTGCGAAGCGTAACCGCTCTTTCGCTTTCCGCACGGTTGGTGATATAAAACACTTTTACTCCTTTGGAGGCAGCATATTTAAAAAAAGCGGGGGCGCCTGGCACCGTATCGGCGGCGGCTTTTGCGGTCCATTCCATCCAGCTCTTGTCGTCGTATCCTTTACCTGACAGGGCCTGATGTACTGAATAGGGGCTGTTATCGAGCACGGTTTCATCTATATCTGTTACTACTGCCAACGGTTTGTTTCCTTTTGTGGCAAGATACTGGTCTAGCCTGAAAGCCGCCAGCTGATAGGCTTGCAGGCACAGGGCTTTGTATTCGCCGGATTGTTGTTGCCAGAGAGCTGCCCAGGCAGGGCCTCCCGGCACCAGGGTGGTAGCAGTTGTTTTTTCTGCCAGGGGACGGGTAGTTTTACATGCAAACAAAGCCATTAACAAGGCTCCTGGTAATATCCATTTCATCTTCATAAAATATCCGTTAGTCGCTGCAAAAATAATTCATGTGGCGGACAATAAGTGCCAACAGAAAATTGTAAATTATGCCGAAATATTTGTTTGTTATGCCCCAGGAATTAATGTACCAGATAGCATTAACCCGGATTCCCCTGATTGGAGATGTCATCATTAAAAAACTACTCGAACATTTTGGTTCTGCCGGAGAAATATTCAAAGCAAAAAAATATGCGCTGGAAAGAATTGAAACAGTGGGCGTCGTTCGTGCCGCAGCAATATTGAATTTTCGCGATTTCGAGGCCGTGGAGGCCGAAATAGCATTCCTGGAGAAATACAAGATACAGCCCTTGTTTTTCCAGGATCCGGGCTATCCCCAACGGTTGTTGCATTGTTATGACAGTCCTGCCATGCTGTATTACAAAGGTCATGCTTCCCTGAATCCGCCCCGTATGGTGAGCATAGTAGGTACGCGGCATCCATCGGCATATGGTCGCAGTGTGTGTGAAGCGCTGGTAAAGGACCTGGCGGCGGCAGGTATTACGATTGTGAGCGGATTGGCTTACGGTATAGATATTATAGCCCATAAAGCGGCCTTAAAAGCCGGGATACCTACTATTGGTGTGCTGGCGCATGGGCTGGACCGGATCTACCCCGCTGCGCATAAGCAAATTGCCACCGATATGCTGGAGCAGGGTGGGTTGCTGACCGACTTCAGCAGCCAAACCCTGCCGGACCGGCAAAACTTTCCGAAGCGTAACCGTATCGTAGCGGGGATTTGCGATGCTACTATCGTGATAGAAAGCGGTATGCGGGGCGGTTCTCTTATCACCGCCGACCTGGCCAATGGATATAACCGGGAAGTATTGTGCGTGCCGGGCCGGATACAAGATATACAGTCGGCCGGCTGCAATCACCTTATCCAGCAGAATAAGGCTGCTTTGCTGAGAAACGCCGCCGACATATTGGCGCTCATGGGCTGGGAGGAAAAAGCAAGGCCGGAAACCCCGCCGGCGATACAACCCAGCTTATTTCCATCACTAACCGAAGCAGAGCAGGCTATTATGGCCTTATTCCGGGAAAAACCGCAGCGGCACCTGGAAGAATTATACCTCCAAACCCGATTATCGGGTAGCGAGGTGGCGGTGGCAGTATTCAACCTGGAAATGCAAAGTTTACTCAGAAGTTTACCGGGACAACGCTATGAGCGCGTGTAGCAGGAGATTTCGTCCGTTTGTTAATGATTTATTAACAACCCCGGGCCTGGTTGGCAATGCGATTATTTTATTTATTGCGTAATAAGGTGTACATTTGCGTGCAATTATTTTTTAACTGATTAATAGTTGCATCATGCCTGCGGGAAAATCTAAACCCAAATTTGTGGCTGACGGACTTACATTTGATGATGTGCTCCTGGTCCCGGCCTACTCTGAAGTTCTGCCTAAAGAAGTAAATCTCTCTACGCAACTAACAAAAAACATACGCCTGAATATACCTATGGTATCTGCAGCGATGGATACTGTTACTGAAGCTACACTGGCTATTGCGTTGGCGAGAGAAGGTGGAATAGGTATTCTCCACAAAAATATGAGCATTGAACGCCAGGCTGAAATGGTTAGACGCGTTAAACGCAGTGAAAGCGGTATGATCATGGATCCCGTTACACTCAAAGGCGATGCTACCATTGGTGAAGCATTACGGCTCATGAAGGAAAACGGCATCGGTGGTATTCCCATTGTAGACGACCATAATAAACTGGTAGGTATCCTTACTAACAGGGACTTACGTTTCGAAAAAAATAAAAAGCGCCTGGTAAAGGATGTGATGACCAGTGAAAACCTGATCACTGCTCCGGAAGGCACTGACCTGAAGAAGGCAGAAAAAATTCTCCAGCAATATAAAATTGAAAAATTACCGGTTGTTAACAAGCAGGGCAAACTGGCAGGACTGATCACTTACCGCGATATCTTACAGTTGACCAGCTATCCTAACGCCGTAAAAGACGAGTTTGGCCGGTTGCTGGTAGGAGCCGCACTGGGTATTACCGCCGACCTGCTGGATCGTGCACAGGCACTGATTAATGTAGGTGTGGATGTAGTTTGCCTGGATAGTTCACATGGTCACTCTATTGCCGTATTAAACAACCTGAAGAAATTAAAGAAAGCGTTCCCTAAGCTGCAGGTAATTGCTGGTAACGTAGCTACCGCAGAAGGTGCGCTGGCACTGGCACAGGCAGGCGCCGACGCCGTGAAAGTAGGTGTAGGACCCGGATCTATCTGTACTACCCGTATCGTAACCGGTGCAGGTTTCCCACAATTATCGGCCGTAATGGAAGCTGCCGACGCGCTGAAAAAACTGGGTATCCCGGTGATTGCAGACGGTGGTATCCGTTATACCGGTGATATGGTAAAAGCCCTGGCAGCAGGCGCCTCCACTATCATGGCAGGATCTATCTTCGCTGGTGTGGAAGAAAGCCCCGGAGAAACCATCATCTACGAAGGACGTAAGTTCAAATCCTATCGTGGTATGGGTTCCATTGAGGCGATGCAGGAAGGTAGTAAAGACCGTTACTTCCAGGATGAAGATGATATCAAGAAACTGGTACCAGAAGGTATTGTGGGCCGCGTTCCGTACAAAGGCATGTTGTCTGAAATAGTACAGCAGTTTGTAGGTGGGTTACGCGCAGGTATGGGTCTTACCGGTTCCAAAGACATCAAAGCCCTGCAGGGAGCACAGTTTGTAAAAATCACTGCTGCTACCGTTAAGGAAAACCACCCGCACGATGTGGTGATTACCAAGGAAGCGCCGAACTACAGCAGATAATATCAATAACAGAGATATACGCCCCGCACTTTCATGCGGGGCGTTTTTGTTTTCCGTAATTCCCCGCTTATCTTCGTTCTCAATCGACATTCACAATTCCTATAAATGAAGAAGCCTTTCCTGCTGTTAAGTATTTTAAGTGGTATCGTATTATGGCTATCCTGGCCAACCATGCCGCTTACACCACTTATTTTCATTGCATTTACTCCTTTGTTATATATCAGTGAAAAGGTGCAGCACCGCTGGAAATATTTCGGCCTGGTTTACCTGGCTTTCCTGGTGTGGAATGTAGCTGCTACTTGGTGGGTAGGCAATACTACGCTGCCCATGAGTGGCGTGTTTGCCAACTGTTTCAATGCCTTATTGATGAGTATACCCTGGCTGGCTTTTAAAAATTCCCGGAAGAAATTGCCCGAACGGGTGGCTTACTTCGCCCTGATTATCTTTTGGTTGACCTTCGAATATATCCATCAAACCTGGGAATTCAGCTGGCCCTGGCTGGTATTAGGTCATGCCTTTGCACTACGCCCGGGATGGATTCAATGGTATGAATATACCGGTACCAGTGGCGGTACTTTATGGGTATTGCTGGCTAACATCGTGATTTACAATGTATGGAAACGTACGCGGCTATACGACTTTTCCTGGAAACAGGTATTGCGCAATGAAAGCTGGAAGCCGGCGTTAATCATTGGTATTCCGTTGTTGCTGTCGGCTTTTATACAGCCTCCGGCAGATAATCCTGCCCGGAAAACTGATGTGGTGGTAGTACAGCCCAATATAGACCCCTATGATGAAAAATTCAGTTCCGGATCTGCGATGGAGCAACTGGCAAAATTGATCCGGCTCAGTAAAGAAAAAGCGGATAGCAACACCCGTTATATCATCTGGCCGGAAACAGCCTTATTTCCACAGGGAGCCTGGGAGCATGACCTGAACTACCAGCCGGAGATACAGGCTATCCGGGAAATGCTGCATCAATACCCCAGGGCGAAGCTGATCAGTGGTGCCGCTACACTGAAACGTTATAACAGTACAGAGGAAATACCTTCCACTGCCAGAACATTAAATGATGGGAGCCGCTGGGATGCCTATAATAGTGCATTACAGGTAGATACCTCCAGGTCTGTACAGATTTATCACAAATATGAACTGGTGCCTGGGGCTGAACTGGTGCCTTACGTAGGCTACCTGTCATTTATGCAAAGTGTGGCGCTCGATTTTGGCGGTATTACCGGTAGTTATGGCCGCATGCCCGGCGTGGAAATGTTTACCAACCCAGCAGACAGTATTAATGTTTTCCCGGTGATCTGTTATGAGTCCGTATTCAGCAATTATATGGCTACCCATATTAAACCCGGTGCTAATCTGTTAGTCATTATCACCAATGACGGATGGTGGGGTAATACAGAGGGGCATCGCCAGCACCTGCAATATGCGAGGCTCCGGGCTATCGAAACCCGGCGCTGGATTGCACGCTGCGCCAACACTGGTATCTCAGCCGTAATAGATCCGGCGGGTAATATTCATCAGCCACAGCCCTACTGGCAGGAAAGTGTTTTTAAGGCCACTGTAACACCAGAGACGGTAACTACGTTCTATGTAAAAAATGGAGACCTGGTGTCGAAAGCCGCATTAATATTTTGTATCTTGTTACTTGTACATGCTTTTATTTCACGATTTATTCCCGGTTTAAGACATGCGGAAGTCAATCAATAACGGAAACATCACCTGGCTTGATGAAGGCGAAGGTGCAACGGTAGTACTTTTACACGGATTTTCAGAAAATGCGGAGCTTTGGTCTGCTCAAACTGCGCAGCTCAAAAATAAATACCGGGTTATTATTCCCGACTTACCGGGAACAGCAGCGTCACCTGTTACTACACCACTGACCATGGAATCGATGGCTGATTACGTGTATGCCATCCTGTTAGCCGAAAATATCCGCGAAGCGGTGGTCATTGGCCACTCTATGGGAGGCTACGTAGCATTGGCACTGGCAGAGAAATATCCCCGGATACTGAAGGGACTGGGACTCTTTCACTCCACTGCCAAGGCGGATAGCGAAGAGAAAAAAGAAGGCCGGCGTAAATCCATTAAACTGATGGAACAGTATGGCGCTGAAACCTTTATACGACAAACCCTCCCGAATATGTTCAGTCCCGCTACAAAAAGCGCACATCCTGAATGGGTAGACGCCTATGTTAAAATGGGAATGGGCTGTGAACTGCCGGCATTAGTAGCTTATTATGAAGCAATGGCGCAACGGCCCGACAGAACTGCGGTATTACAGCAAACAACCGCACCGGTGCTGTTCATCATCGGTAAAGATGATAACGCAGTGCCATTAGAGAACGTGCTGCCGCAGATTATTTTACCTCATCTCAGCAGCATACATATTTTTGAACACGTAGGCCATATGGGTATGTGGGAAGTGGCCGCCGAAAGCAATGTGATATTGGAACAATTTATTGCCTTTTGTCAACTATAATCATATAAATCGCTGGTTGTGAAAAAGCTATTTGTCTTCCTGCTATGCATGGCGGGCGCCCTGATGGCGCAAGCCAGCCATATTATAGGGGGACAGGTATACTATAAATTTGTATCGCAAAATGGTAACCAGGTTACTTACTCCGTTACGCTAAAGTTATACCGGGTATGTACCACGGGGCCACGGATCGCCAAAATGCCCGATGCCGTATACCTCAGCGTCTTCGACAAAGGCAACAATGGCTGGGTATCAGACAACCTGATCAAACGAACTGCCTTTGAAGAAAAAACACTGGGCCAGGTGGATCCCTGTATTGTAAACCCTCCCGTCATTTGTTACCAGATAGGTACCTATACTACCTCCATCACTGTACCGGTAAATACGCAGGGATATATTGTATCATTCCAAAGCTGTTGCCGTGATCCGTTTATGCAGAATATTGTGGCAGAACCTATTCCCAACAGCCCGGACGTAGGTACCGGCGCTACTTACTATACAGAAATTCCTGGCAGCATCACAGGCGCCATCAATAATTCCAGCCCCACTTTCAATAAAGAAGAAGCTACGCTGGTATGCTCCGAGAAAAAATTCACGTATGATTTTTCCGCGTCTGACGTAGACAAAGATTCCCTTGTATACGAGTTTTGTGATGCTTATAAAGGGGGTAAACTAACCGGTGAAGATAATATTCCTCCTGCAGCCGCGGCACCTCCCTATTCCTTTGTATCCTACGTATCCCCCTATAGCGGCAGTAGCCCACTGGGACCTAATGTAACTATCAATCCCAAAACCGGTATCATTTCGGGCATTGCTCCTGCCGCCGGAAAATATGTTGTAACCGTATGCGTACACGAATACCGTAACGGCGTTAAAATCGGAACCCTCCGCAAAGACTTTCATATCAACGTTACCACTTGTGTGAAGCAGGTAACGGCGGCTATGCCGGAAAAATATACTGATTGCTCCAGCCTCACCGTTACCTTCCTCAACAACAGTACCCTGGGGAAGCCCTATTTCTGGGATTTTGGAGATGGTACCACGCTGAATACCAATAGCGCCGATCCTTTTACACATACCTACGCCAAAGAAGGTGTGTATACCGTAAAGCTGTATGTGGATAAAACCAGTAACTGCGGAGATAGTGCCGCTGCTATTGTATATGCCTACCCGGTATTTAAGCCGCAGTTTTCCGTTGCCGGTCTTTGTACCAATAAAGAAACGAAGTTCAATTCCAGCGCCACGCGGTCCGATGCAGGAAAGATCAGTTATTATAAGTGGGAGTTTGGCAATGGGGATACCTCGAATCTACCCAATCCTTCCTATCTCTATAAAACTCCGGGCGACTACGAGATTAAACTATATGCACGTAACGAAAAGGGATGTGAACAAACTATTAAAGATACTATTACGATATACGATAAACCGCCATTCAACGCCACTGCCGATACCCTGCTCTGTGTAAAAGACAGCCTGCATATGTGGGCTACCAGCAGTGTGGCAGGCCGGTTTGCCTGGACGCCGGACAACTACTTTATTCTCCGGCCCAATACGCCCGATCCCATTGTATTTCCGCCGCGCACCTACACTTATAAGGTTACTTTTACGGATACACAAGGATGCGTAAATGACAAAGATATACTGGTAGGGGTGAAAGATACCCTGCGGTTGCAAACCACCACCGATAGCACCGTGTGTACCAACGATGAAGTACATTTGACGGCAGTGGCAGATGGCCCTTATGCTTTCCGCTGGACCGACCTGGCCACCCGGCAGGTAGTGTCTACCAACTCCGATGCCCTGGTTACCCCTACACCTCCGCGGCACAAATACGAGGTAATGGTATCGCTGGGTAAATGTCATACTGCCGATACCGTGAGTCTGAAAGTAGTAGATCCACCGCAGGCTACAGCCGCTCCCGACACCACCGTTTGTTTTGGTATCCCGCTGACACTGCGGGCTGGCGGCGGCGCCTATTACAGGTGGGCGCCAGCTTACTATGTGGATAAGCCCAGCTCCCAGGTTACATTGGCACATCCCGTTGATACTACATGGTTTACAGTAACGGTAACAGACACACTGGGATGCCCGAAAGAGGTAACAGCCGCCGTGCAGGTAAACGTCGTACCCAAAGTACAGGCCTTTGCCGGAAATGATACCATTATCATGCTGAATACCCCTTTCCAGCTCAACGCCAGTGGTGGTATACGTTATGCCTGGACGCCTCCGGATGGACTCAACAATCCCTATGTTTATAACCCGGTAACTACCTATAACCACGATATCACCTATACCGTTACCGCCTATACGCAGGAAGGTTGCTCAGGCACCGACAATATCTTCGTGCGATTTATCAAAGGGCCGGATATTTATATACCTAATGCGTTCTCTCCCAATGGGGATGGTTTAAACGACATCTTTCGCCCTTTACCAGTGGGCATTGTAGAAATAGAATTCTTCCGGGTATTTGACCGATGGGGTAAACTAATGTACTCCACTACCACCTACATGAAAGGTTGGGATGGCACGGTAAATGGCCAGAAAGCCGGTGTAGGCACCTATGTGTGGGTGATACAAGGGAAGGACGTTAACAACAACACCGTACAGCGTAAAGGCACCGTTACACTGGTAAGATAAAGTTGCCCGGATTGAACCGGATCCGCTCTTTTTTTGTTAAATTCAGAGAGCAGTATCCACCATCATGAAGAGAGCAGTTTTCCTGGTATTGAGCTGCTGTTTGTTCCCCATACTCGCAGCTGGATATCATATCATCGGTGGCGAAATTTATTATAAAACATTAGGACTGAACGGAGATAAAACGCGCTACCGTTATCTCATCACCCTCAAGTTGTATCGCGACGCAGATTTTACCTGCGGCGACCGACAAGGTTGTATCGACAGATTTGAGAACCCCGTCACTGCTAACGTATTTACTTACAACGGTTCCAAAGTTTTATCTTCCGTATATCTCTACATTGAACATACACGCCCACTGATAGATACGCTGAAAAATCCCTGCCTGGCGCCACAGGCCCAACACCTGGAAGTAGCTTTTTATACGGCGGAAATTGAACTGGCGCCTGTTGCCGGTGGCTATTACGTAGCTTCCCAGCGTTGCTGCCGCGGTGAAAAACTCAACAACATCTATGATTCAGAACATGAAGGTTCCACTTATTATACCACTATTCCCGGTACAGAATCCAGGCCTAATAACAACAGCGCCTATTTCAATAAAGATACCTCCATCGTTATCTGTAACGCGCTCCCCTTTTCGTTGGATTATGCGGCTTATGATGAAGACGGCGACAGCCTTACCTATAATCTTTGCAACGCACTAACAGATGGTTCCAGTACCAACGAAAGTAATTCTACCACCCCACCTCCTTACAATACCACCGTTCGTTATATACCTCCTTATTCGGGTAGTAATCCGATGGGAGGGCGCCCAGGTATCTCCATATCTTCCGGTGGATTAATTACCTGTACGCCCAATATGCCGGGAAAATATGTAGTGACGGTATGCGTGAATGAATACGACCGGGTCACCAAACAATTCCTGGGCACGCATAGTAAGGATATACTATTAACGGTGTTTGACTGTCAGACAAAAATTATTGCCAGCTTTCCACCGGTGTTAAATAACTGTACAGAAGATCCTGCGTTACACGTACCTATCAGCAATTCCAGTAATGCCGGTTTTACCTCCACCTATTACTGGACTTTTGGGGATGGAACAGATACCCTCACCGACAGCAAAACCATGTTCTATCATCAATACCCTGATACAGGCGTATACAGGGTGAAGCTGGTGGTGAACCCGGGGTTGGCATGCACCGATAGCATGCAGGGCGAAGTAAACAATTATCCCGGCCTGGTGGCGGGATTCACGAGTACCGGTTTATGCCGGGGCGATCCTATTGCGTTTAATGATACTTCTTCTTACCGCTATGGCCATATTATCAGCCATATCTGGGATTTCGGCGTGTCGGACAGCACTGTTACTCCTGGCAGCCAGCAATCCCTCACGCATACCTTTACTAAAGGTGACGTATATACGATTTCGTTGACGTTGCTGACAGATAAAAATTGCCAGAAAACGGTGACCAAAAACTTACGTATATACGAAGTAAATCCCTTTGCGGGAAATGACACCATACTGGCCAGGGGGCAACCTTTGGTAATGCAGGGCAGTGGGGGCGATTTCTATTCCTGGAGCCCATCCGATGGCTTAAGTGATCCACTCATTGCCCGGCCGGTACTCAACTATAACCGCGACATCGTGTTTAAGCTGCGTGTTTCCAATGAACAGGGATGTTTCGGTTACGCCACCGTGAGTGTAAAATATTATACCGGTCCTGAAATATATATTCCCAATGCCTTTACGCCCAATGGAGATGGGCAGAACGACCGTTTTCGTTTTATCCCGGTGGGGATCACCGAATATAAATTCTTCCGGATTTACAACCGCTGGGGCGTAGAAATCTATTCCTCCACTGATTTCCGCGCCGGGTGGGACGGCACCTACAAGGGCATGCCAGCGCCCGTAGACACCTATATCTGGATATTACAGGGCACCGACTACACCGGCAAAGTGATACAGAAAAAAGGAACGGTGACGCTGATCCGCTGATCCTTAGTAAATTGCACAAAAAACTGACGTCTCATGGGTATTGTTCTTATCACCGGCGCCACTGCCGGTTTTGGCCAGGCATGTGCTACTACGTATGCCGCTAAGGGTTATGATGTAATTATCACGGGTCGCCGTAAAGAAAGACTGGAAGCATTTAAGACACAGTTGACACAGGAATTTGGCGTGAATGTGCTGGCCCTGAATTTTGATGTGAGGATTGAACAGGAGGTAAATGACGTGCTGGGAAATATCCCGGAAGAATGGCGGAAGATAGATATCCTGGTGAATAATGCGGGCCTCGCCGCGGGCTTAAATACCATTGACGAAGGCAGTACGTCCGACTGGGATGCCATGATAGATACCAACGTAAAAGGATTGCTGTATGTATCCAAGGCGGTAATTCCCTGGATGCGCGCCCGTACCACCGGCCATATTATCAATATCGGTTCTACGGCGGCCAAGCTGGTATATGCCAGGGGTAATGTGTATTGTGCCACCAAAGCGGCGGTAGATGCCATTTCCCAGGGTATGCGTATCGACCTGTTGCCCTACCGTATAAAGGTAACCGCTGTTCATCCAGGTGCGGCTGAAACCGAGTTTTCCCTTGTAAGATTTAAGGGAGATGAAGACAAGGCGAAAGATGTATACAAAGGATTTATTCCGCTTAGCGCCCAGGATGTGGCAGACGTGGTATTTTATTGCACGTCGCTTCCTCCGCATGTTTGTATTAACGACCTGGTAGTGACACCATTACAACAAGCCAACGCTTACTACATCGATAAAAAATAACACATAGATGTGATTTCAATACATAGAGATAGTTTTTATATTTGGAAACATTTATATATTTTTTGTCCATATACTATCCATGTGGCAAAAAATCTATGCCGATGCGACTAAACTAACTGAACTATCCTAAACTTGAAACCATATCCCTATGCTTACATTTATTACTATGTACTTGCTACGCCTGTACTATCCGAGATGGAAAGAAGGATGGCGTTTTTACTTTGGCAACACGAGGAAGGGCAACTACGGCCGATGGGCAGCCTCTCATAAAGAATGGCCTGGACAACAAGGCTTTTCTTTGGGGTACAACTGAGAACATTTTTAAGCAAATGGGATATAGTTATGCACATAACTATATCCCATTTGTGTTTTAAGCACTACGGTGGCTTTAATCTATATTCAGCCGGGTCACCACCACCTGGCTTCCCTGCGCGTCTCTTCTTTTATACGCTACCAGGGCTTTATGGTCTTTTACCGCGCCTACCACCGGATAATTAGCGTAGCTGCTGTCGGTTGTTAATATGCCTGCCTGCATCGTTTTCCCATCCGCAGCTTTGTATTGAAATCCTACCCGGCTATTGAAATTATTTTTCCACTTCACCGGTTCATCCCATACTACCAGGATATCATCGTTAACCGTAGTCATTTGAGGATGCTTGGCCATAGGCGCTTTGCTCAAAGATTCTTTTTGCGTATAGGGATTACCGTTGTCCAGCGAACGGCAATAAAAGGCGCCTTGCCCTCCGCCCATAGTAAACCAGGCAAAATGCAATCCCTGGCTGTTGGCGGTTAGCGCAGGCCCTGTATGCGGGCATCCATTTACCACCCAGTTATCTGCACTGATGCGCACCGGGGCGGAAAACGACTGTCCTCCATCTGTGGATACCTGGTGTACCATGTCCCGGATAGAATCGCTGATAATGTCGCGGTAGGCCACATGTACATGGCCATTGCCAGCTACATACAGCTTGGTGCGGCAACACTGACATACCGTAGCCGCGATCGGCTTCGCCTGCCCAAACCCGCTATGTCCATGGGTAACCGTAAAATAAAGCGTAGAGCCCTCTGCGTTAGTTTGTTTACGGTTATCCAACCAGATTGCAGCTGCTTCGCCGCTGGGCAACAAGGCCATATCAAAGTAACGTTGATCGTACCCCGCTGTATCCGTAACCAGTGGCACAGCGGGTTGCCAATGCTTGCCACCATCAAATGACTGGGTATACATTACCTTGCCGGCATATTTATTACGCGGATCGTTGGCTTCTATACCAAAGAGCGCCATCACAGTACCATCGGGCTTGAACAATATCTTCGGTAAATTTTCATCATGTGGAAATACACCTGCAGTAGCAGTAACAGCCACCGGTGGTAAAAACGTATAACCATTATCGTTAGATACCGCGTAAAACATCAATCCATTCTCTGTGCTATCATCTTTCTCCACCCAACTCACCACAGGATGGCCGCTTCCATCCTGCGTAATAAACGGACAGGAAGCCGCCTTCCCGGCATGCGACAATACCAGTGTATGATCCGGCTGCACCTGCCCCCGGTGGCAGGAAAACATCAGCCCTATCATCAATCCAGCTGCAACTTTTTTCATCTTGCTATTATTTTCCGGTAAATGTATAAGCAACACCAAACGTAAATGTCTGACGTGGCCCAATCCGATAAGTTTTGCCATAGGCCGATTTTTCCGCTGTGGTAGCATATAACTGATCGCCTATATTCATGCAATTGAGCCAACATTCAAATCCCTTAATGGCATAGCCTATACGCGCATTAAATAAATCGTACCCATTATATACCGATGTATTGGCTGCATCCATATAATACTTGCTGATATGCTGCCATTCGGCGCCTATCCTGAAACCCTTTATTATTGCAGGCTTCCAGGTAACTTCTGTATTCGTGATCCACTTCGGCGCACCGTTCATCTGGTTGTCGGTGTATATCTTGCTGCCATCGTTATATGCTTTGAAAATATGCACGGCATAAGTACCGCTGGTTCTAACAAACAGGCTGGGCAACGGTGTATACTTTACATTCCATTCTACGCCGCTATGTTTAGTGGCGCCGGTATTACGATTTTCGTACACGCCATCTGCATTTCTCACACTCACAATTTCATTAGTACCATTCATCCGGTAAACGCTGAGGTCTGCATATCCTTTCTGCTGAGCAAATCCCAACCAACCACCGGCTTCATAGTTTTGATAAGTAGCCGATTTTAGCACCGGAACCTTTACACCGGTATAAAGTTCTGAAATATTAGGGGGTGCAAATCCAACACTATAGTTGGCATATAATCCACGCTGGTGGCCCAGATCGTAAGTGAGTCCGACCTTTGGAGTAAAGGCATTGAAATTATTCCGCTCACTGGGAGCGCCCGTATAGGCAGAAGGCGTAAGGTGATTTTCAAAATTATAATCCATCCGGTCGTAACGCAGGGCGGCTACTACGCGCATCCGCTCGATCGGCGAAAACTCAAACTGTGTATATACAGCGCTGTTCAGTAATCCTACGCGGTAATCTGTTAAAACGGAATCGGTGGCGCGGTAACTGGCATAATAGCCGGCAGCGTCTTTAGTAATGTCTATATAATTAGCCAGGTAAGTGGCAGGGCTATAATCTGCGCTCACACCGGCAATCAGGGCGGCATCTTGCCAGGCAAATCGTTTCTTATGCTGCACGATTAGTCCATAGCTGTTAAAACCATCGCTGTTAATTTGTCCATTGGCCTTGAGAGTGCCACGGATATCTTTAATGGCATAAAATGGATTTTGTCCGATAGTATTATTTCTGAAGAAGACGGTAAAATTAGTATGGCTGCTGCTGCTCCATTCATGTTCCAAAGTACTGCGTACCCGTAAAGCTTTCACTTCCCGGTAGGTAAAAGTCTGGAAATTGCGGTAGTCTTTGGCAAAGAAGTGGGCACTGTCAAGCCCGCCGGTTTGATCTGTTTTATAGTTGATCAGTGTGGCAGCATTGGTCCACTTATTCTTTTCATTGATTTGGTAATCTACTTTTGCGGTCAGCGACAACTTGTGAAAATCGCTGTGATCCATATAGCCATTACTTTGATTGGCGTAGTAACCGCTCACGGCGAAACCCACTTTTTTCCCGGTATTGGATACACTAAAATCGGTTCGCTTATAGCCCCAGTTACTGCCTTCCAATTGTATTTTAGCGGTAGGTACCAACGTGGGAGAAGCGGTAATAAAATTGACGGCGCCGCCCACTGCTTCACTTCCATACAAGGAGGAAGCAGGCCCACGGATCACTTCAATATTTTTCACGGCGGCCATATTGATTTCGATCAGGGCATTGTGGTTAAAATCACCGGTGGTTCTGATAGGAATACCATCTTCCAGGTATAGGAAAAGGCTTTTATAACCAATAGGCTGGCGGATAGCCATCGTATGCTGCTCGTTGCCCAGGTCTACCATGTATACCCCGCTTACTTTATTCAGCACCTGGTCTATTGTAACTGCTTTGGTTTCATTTAGTGTTTGCGGAGAAAGGGTACTGATGGCCACCGGCGCTTCTGTACGCCGTTGCTTATCGCGGGAAGAAGATACAATAATCTCGTTCAGGCTGCTAGTGCCCTGTTGCAGGTAAACAACCGGCATAGCCGCTATCTCTTTTGCGGCTATTTTCCGGGAGAGATAACCTGTGTAAGATACTTCTACAGAATCAGTACCGGCCACGGTAAGTTCATATTTACCGGCGGCATTGGTACTACATCCGGCTGTAGCATGCAGTAATCTTATATTCACACCGGGCAGTGCTTCTTTGGTTTGGGCATCGGCCACACGTCCATGCAATTGCTGTGCATAACTGCTATAGGCAGCCATACACGCAATGATGAGTAAACAACATTGTTTCATGTATAAGTCGTTGACTGTTCGCCCATGGCGAACAGGGTTAGTCAGGTAGTATAAAGGAATATCAGGCTACTACTGACTGTGGCGGATGGAAAATGGAAATAGTAAAGGTATCGAGGAAGGAGTCTTTATAAAAAGGAGTAAAGGTAATATTGTTCTTAGGAGTGGAAGGTGCGAAGGCATGAATGGTTTCTACAAACATCACTTCGTATTTATCTTTCCCGGTATTGTTATTCTTTTCCTGCTGGGCATCTCTGTCCAGTTCTTTCTTCAGATGACAGCGCCCGTTACAATGCATTTGGGGTTTGTTTCTGTTTTCGCACAGCTCTTTTGCGATGAAAGCCTGGTTTACCTGGAACTGCACTACAATAAGGCTCTTGCTGAAATTTTGCAGCAATAGCCCCAGGAAAATGCATATCATCGGGAACCATTTCACGCCGCAAACCTAGTAAATAATTACCAATCGGGCATTCATTATAACGGATTTATAGTTAGATAATCGTGCATTGTTATCTATCTATAAATCCGCTATGTGTAAGTATTTCCTATTGAGATAAAATAAACCGGAAGGTTAAACCACCGCTGGTACTCGTAATTGGATATGCCGTGGAGATAACCGGGATGGTTTGTCGTCGGTCATAGAAGAACCGCAGGTTAAGCCTGTTGTTCACCACATAGTCGATCGATGGTGAAATGCCAATGACCTTCTGGCCGCTGGTGGGTATCGACAAGTCGGCATCCAGCCTGTTATTGGCCGTTTTATCATCCCTGAAGCTCAGGTCCAGCCGGAAGTTCATATCATTCTGTGCTTTCTTGCCTCCATTTTTACTGAAGGAGAATGGCAGCTGTACCCCTCTTACCCGGTAGCCGGCGCCGATAATAATTTCGCTGGACCGTACCTCTGTCAGCTGATAATCGATGAGACTAAGGCTAAGGGAGCGGCTCTTCCTATATTCTACCCTGGCGTTAAAGCTATTTACAAAAGTGAGGTCTATCCCCAGCAATGGTGCAAATGCTTCAGTGATCGTGAGGTTAGGCACCAGGAAATAAGGATAGTAGTTACCAGACACGGTATCGCGGAATGCCGGGAATCCTGCCAGTCTTGGATCCTCAAAATACATGGAAGTATTATAGGAGTTCATACTGAGTGTTCCGGTATAGGCGTGCCTTAACGTGAAGTTAGTCAGGAAGGAACGGAAGGGTTCCAGCTTGGTTAATCCATTGTAAGTAACATTCCAGTTTGGTTTGGGGATATAGTTACTGAAAGGATTGCTTTTCACGTTATCATTACCCTGTTTGAGCAGGGATACCTTGTCGGGCGTAGTACCCGTGTAAGCAGCCAGGAATGCTGGTATCAACACATCCTGGGCATACCGGGTGTAACCGTAGGCATACGTAGGATCTTTGGGATCGCCGGCAGGGATGCCCGGATCTTTATTGTATGGGTTGATAGCGCCCAGTCTTTTTGAAATCGTATTACGATAAGCTTCAAAATTGCGGAAGGTTTGTGATACCCCATCTGACGCGTTAATGTGCCCAAACATCGTTTTAATGGCGATGTAGGTAATTTCAAAACCACCGGCATCGTAAGGACTCAGGTGCTGGAAATTGGCCGGATCGGTCAGGTTCTTGAACAATTCCGTATGCGTTTTGGTAAACGACTTGGTCATATTCAGATCGATACGCAGATCGTTGACTGGTTCCAGCTGGGCCTGCAAGTCCCAACGTTGGGTAAACTGTTGTTGTGCCTGGATATTAAACAGGGTATCGGGCGTAATCAATCCTTTCTTCGCAAAATTATCCAACCACTTCCTATCCGGCTGATAACCGAATACGAAATTGAGTCCCGGCGCCATGGTAGCCCAGTTCATACCTATTATCTTGGTACTGTCTATATATCCTGGTAAACGTGTACCGGCATTTTCGTTATAGTTAAATCCTACCCGCTTCAGCATCATCAATGGTTTCAGTATGCCTTTCACCCATGGAGATATCTCGTTGGAAGCAGTCTGGTTTTGGTTTTGCTGCTGCTGGTTATTGTTTTTATTCTGGTTATTGTTGTTGCTGTTACTATTGCTTTGCGGATTCCTTGCATTTATCTTTCGCAGGAATTTGGACTTGTTATATAACTCTACGAATTTGAATTCGGCGGTCAGGGTTTTCTGCTGGGAGTTTTCGATAGCGTTACCCAGGTACAATGCCAGCTGGGAAGCGCCCGTCCATCTATACTCTGTGCTGTATCCAAATGCGATGTTTGTCCAGCTGAGGGCCGGGAACTTGGAAGTAGGCAATGTATAGGTGAAGTTGGCGTTGTGCATGTAGTTAGTGTTACGCCCTCCTTTGAAGAAGTTTCTACGCACGGTATCTTTCTTCGCCGCATTGTCGAGACGGCCGTTAGGCTCGTCTATACGTGCATTGTTCACGGCATTGAACTCGAAGTTGATGCTACGGGTGATATCCCATTTTACCGTATAGTACCGGTCAAACGTAAAGTATTTGTTATACGTTTCCGGAAGTTGATATTTCACATCTCCACCTACGTTACGCACACGGGTGGCGCCAAACTGCCGGGATATGTCGGCCCTGAAGCTCAGTATAGCCGGTACATAGTTGATATTAAAATCGCGGATCAGGTCCAGCCAATGTGATTTACTCTTGATCAATTTTTTAAACGGCTCCAGGTAATGTGGCTGACCGGCAAAGTTGTATCCCAGTCCCCCCCGATGTTTGGTAAGCAGGTCATTTTTGATCAGCGGGTTATGCCGCAATATCTGCGAGAAGGAATAGCTGAGGTCGAAGTTTTCGATATCCCACAGGTGCCGTTTACCGCCTCCTCCGAGGTTTAGTTTCCGGACGTTAGTAAAGTTCAGGCTCTTAATAGAGGTAAAGTCCTGCGCATCACGCCGGATAGAATCCTTTTCTGCACGGTTCCTGGCCAGGGCCAGTTTATCTTTCAGTTTTATATCCAGGTCGTAAGGATCATATTCAGGGTTGCTGGCTGATTGTGAATAGCCGGCATACACCGGGATGGAAATGCCCATTTTCTTCGGTAACAGCTTACCCAGGTCCAGGTTAGCCGCCGCATCATATTGCAGGAAATTATCCCGGAAACGTTCATTTACCCGTTGGTCAATGTTTCCAAAACCGGCGGTGTGCATATTACCGGATACCGAAATAGTACCCAGGTCGGAAAGCTGTACATCTACCCTGGCCAATGCAGCATAACCGCCTTTTTCATCAAAGTCAGACAGGCGGAGCTCATCCAGCCAGATTTCCCCACTGTGAGGCTGTCCGTCGTCTTTGGGGTTCTGGATGCCTATCATCATAGTGCGGGCATCTCCCAGGCTTGGGTTACCCACTACCTGCATAAAATTGCCATACTGGTCGGCTACCGGGTTTTGCGGATACGGCAATAGCGGCGAACAGGAGTCGCACATATTCCGTTTTTGTTTCAGGGCGCTAAGCTGCGACATAACCAGCTCCATATTATTCCGGTCCGGCCAGATATCCACAGCTGTTTTCGCGCTCCAGTCAGTTACTTTCAGCGGAATACGGTATTCGTAATAGTTACTTACAAAGTCGCTACCGATACGGATTACAGCCTGCAGCTGTCCATCCTTCAAGGCGGTAGCAGCACCAACTGCCTCAGCATGGATATACATCTCCATCTTTTTATACTGACGCAGATCCATATTCAGGGTCTTATACAGTGCGCGGGTTTCACCGTCTTTCAGGTTAGCTACCTGTACGGACAACGACTGCTCATTCAGTTGCAGGGTGGTATTGTTGGTACTGATAGTATTCTGTCTTACTACTCCCGGTGGCAGCACATAAGGAATCGGTGTGCGGGAAGAGTTTTCTTCAATATTCACCGCGGAAGTATTAAACGTGGTGGCATTATCCAATGGAATGGGATCTCCGGGACGTAGTTCATACATATAACGGCGCCATTGATTCCTTACCAGTTCCAGTTTGGCAAAGCGTACTACTACCGAATCTGTGAAGCCGGTGAGGAACATACGCATGAAGCGGATGGATTTAAAATCGGGAATATTACCCACTTTGGCGTTGAACTGATTCAGCGGTACTTTAAACTGGTACCAGGTTTCTGTGGTTTTCTGGTTATTGGGCAATGTTACATCTGCCTCAATCTTATCCACAATATAGTTACTACCCACCTGCATATTAGGCTTCAGATCTACCCGATACTGGAAATATTCCTCTGTTTCGTTCATGGTATTATCCTTATTCAGGTCTTCTGATTCGGGAATATTGGTGGCGGCAGAAGAAAAAGTATTTTTCGGATCAGATACCGGGGAGTTGCCTTCCGGGTTGCTATATGCTTTATAGCGTTCGAGGATAGGCATACCATTATAAGACTGATCGCGGTAATGCCTATAGTCATCATTGGAAGGATCTTTCAGGGCCTGGTTATATACCGGGCTTCCTGCATAGTTCATTCTCATCGTATCCATATAGCCTTTATAGAAGGCCGCTTCATCCTGTGATTTCAAACCATCATATCCTACGTCCTGGTAAGCGCGGACATTGGGATCGTTATCGAATGCCTGGGTAATCTGTTGCTGGAACTTAGGCAACCGGCCCCACTTAGACGAATCGATCTTATTAGGATCTGTGTTGGGGTTAGGCATCCCGTTTTCAAAGAATTTCTTGGAATCCTTGAGGATATCTTCCGATACGTTACCCAGGTTGAAGTACAGGGAACCGCCAGTACTGTTAGGCTGTTTGATAAATGGATCCTGGATCCAGAATTCGATGTATTCTATATTCGCTGTTTCAAAGTCACTGTTGTCAATAGCTCTCATGATACCGCCCCACCTGGTTTGTGGCCTTGCCAAGAGCCCATCGCGGTTCATCATTATCGGGTTGCTGGTAAAGTTATATGGACCTCTTTCAGTAGGATAGTAGGCCAGGTCGAGGGTACTTAGCTGGCTTTGGCCAAAGTCGGTAGACCTGTTCTTAAATACTTCCTTCTGGTATACCAACCTAACCCGGGGATCGGATTGACCATCGATCGTAATACCTGGGGGCAGGTTAGGCGATTTAGGTAACTGGAGGGTAGGTTCTATAATATACCAGGCCAGTTTTGCCCTGTTTTTTCCATATTCCAGCACATTATTTAATGCTGCTTCCGGGAACATGTCGCGGCCGGCGGCATCGGTAGCGCCTTTTGGAGTGGAGGCCAGCGCCCAGCTGGTAGCGGGAAACTTCAGGTCATAACCACTTTTCACCCCTTCAAAATCATCTATGTAAGCAGTACCCTGCTTGCTGCCGGGGGCATTAATTAGCTTACTATGTCCGGGGAACAGGCGGGCTACCTCACCGGTGAATAAGATGTTGGACGGGGTGGTACTCTTATAATTGGGTAACTTATCCAGGAAGCGGTTCAGCCCTTTCCATTCAGATGCGTAGTTCGCATCCAGGCCAACCATGGTGTTTTTGATCGGATCTTCCCCGTAGTTTACCTTTTGGTAATAGGGTCTTTCGCTCATCCGTACCACGGTACCACCTATACTTAACTTATCGTTTACCATGTAATCGAGCCGGGTACCGAAATAGTTTCGAACCTGCTGCCCAAACAAGGCATTATTCTCAAACTGTACATTGATGGGTACGCCGGAGTTGAGGATACCGCCGTTGATGATTTTAAGCCTGCCCAGGTTATAATCGATAATATAATCCACGTTTTCCCGGAGTTGCTGACCACCGGCGGTTACGGTAACGGAACCCGGCGGGATGGTGGTACCGGCGCCCAGGTTGATTTCAGAAGAAGAAGCCGATTTATAGGATCCCCGGATCACATACCGGTTCAATTGCGGGAACTGTTGCGCTACCACCTTGATAGAGTCATAGAGCACATTATACAGGTATTGCTTTTCCAGGCTGACATCTCCACCAAAGGCTTTTTTCAGTCCACCGGCAAAAGGTTCCAGCGTAGGAAACATGATCTTCCCGTTCAGCGAGTTAATCGTGTATCCTTCCACGTAATCGAATACCCCGTCGGGCTGGGGATCCAGCTGGTTGTTGAGGCGGTCGAGTCCAAGAATGGTAATGATAGGTGCGCCGGCAAAATCCCCTTTGGCATCGGGAATATATCGTTTATCGCTGGGTGGACGGCCTTCTGCACCGGGGTCTTTATAGTATACGTCCATACGGAAGTCTTCCTTATTTACCTGGAAGGCGCCGGTGGCGTAAATATTTTTCATCATCAGGTCCCAGATAGGCAGGGTAGGCCTGGCGGAAGTAGCTTTCAGCAATTTGAGGAACAAGATCGGCTGGTTGGCGCTATTGTTCTGATCCGGGGGTACATCCTGAGAAAACTCACCCACCTGGTATACCCGTCCGTTGTAGGTATATTGGTAGGCCACCGCCAGTATTTCATCTGGTAATAGTTGTTGATTAAGGGAGATGAAACCCAGTTGTTTGTTATAAGTGTATTCGGTAGAATCGAGTTTACGGGCAAATGTTTTCTCAAACTCCGATACAGGTTGCAGGCCCAGGGCCAGTAATCGGCTAACCACCGTTCCTGTATTGCGGCTGGCCGGATCCCTGACCAGGTTGGCGTACAGGTCGTTGGTTCCCCTGTCTGGCAATTTGGAAGAAGTCAGGGGTTTGACGGCTGTTTTGTTATACGGATTGTACTCTGCCAGGTCCATCAAGCCCACCACATCGCGGGTTTGGGTGGTAGCCCCGGTTTTGTTGGTTACCCAAACTTCCAGGCGGGTAATGTTGGTCAGCGACCGTATTACCGGTAGGTTGGACATCGCGTAGTTAAAGGTATCCCGGAAGAACTGTGCTAACAGGAAGTGGCGGTTATCTTCGTACTCATCGGCTCTCAGGTTATAATCCTGTACCTGGGTACCGCCTTTGAGCATGAGGTTTTGTTTCTGCGATTTCTGGTTGGAGAGTACACTCGTTACCGTTAAGCGCCCGAACTGTAATTGGGTTTTCACCCCAAACAGGGATTGGATACCAGAAATGAGGGTACTGCGAAGAGGAAAGCTTACGTTACCCGCTTCTATTTTCTTGATAATTTCATCGTTATAACCGGTGTATTCGAGCTTTACCTGGTTTTCAAAGTCGAATTGGGACTGGGTATTGTAGTTGGTAATCAATTTGAGCTTATCGCCTATTTTACCTACCACGTTCATGTTGATACCCATATCAAAATTGAAACCGCCGTTTTTCCTGGCTTGTTCAACCAGTACAGGGTTTTTGATATTTTGTCCCTGGTAGCCGAAGGTAAGGTCCAGGCTTCCCTGGGGGCGGATATCCACTTTACTGCCACCAAAGATGCGGTCAAAGAGGTTGTTGCCATTATACAGGGCGGGGCCGTTGCTGCGTTGGTTCAGGTTCCCCAGTGCGCTGGCTCTTTTCTGCCAGTAATCCTGTTCGCTTTGTTTAGCTTGTAGCTTATAGAATTCGTCGAAACTCAGGTAGGTAGGGTTACGATAGTACTGGCTACCTACTTTTTCGGTAACTGTATACTGTTTGGTAACTGGGTCGTATTCTACCGTTTTGTTGATGTTAGCAGGATCTTTCAGGTCAATAGCGTTCCTTGACCCCTGATCCGTTATGTTGGGGCCTCGTCTGTCCTGAAGGGGGTATTTCAAGGTATCTCTCTTTCCGGTAGTATCGATTTTGGTTTGACCTGTAATGGTGGTATCCGGCTTCCAGCTCTTTCTCGATAATTTCAGATTCCCAGAACGATCCCTAGCGGCAGTATCAACAATGATAAAGGATACAATTGCTATTACGGCAAAAGCACCATAGAATGTTTTTCTTGCCAAGAAAAATAGGTTTTATAGAGGATTTCATTTATAAATTATAAACTTTTCAGGGCTTTCTTGATCAGCTCTTCCAAGTTTTGCAATAGTGGCTCATTCTTCATCACTTTCTGAATTGCCGATTCGGCCATGCCCCGGGCTATTCCCAGAGTTATCAAAGCATTTAACGCATCTTCCTGCATTGTATTGTTTACGCCAACAGATAAATGTACGCCGGCGTCTTTGTGTTTCGCGATCTTATCCTTTAATTCCAGGATAATTCTTTTGGCTGTTTTTGCACCGATTCCTTTCACACTTTCGAGCATCCGCTCATTTTCCATCATGATAGCCCTTTGTATGTCTTCCGGTTGCAGGGAAGATAACATCATGCGGGCAGTACTGGCTCCTACACCTGAAACACTGATCAGCAACAGAAACAGGCTTCTTTCTGCCTCTTCAAAAAAGCCATACAGGGTATGTGCGTCTTCTTTAATCTGCAGGAAGGTTAACAGTTTACAGCTTTCCATCCCCTGAATCCGGGAATAGGTATTAAGGCTGATCTGTACTTCATAACCGATTCCATTCACATCCATATGAACCAAAGCGGGTGACTTATAGGCTAATTTTCCATTCAAATAAGCTATCATACCAGGTAAAGGTTCAGTAATTTAATTAAACTTTTGGAAATTGATTAATAATGTCATTTTGGGTAAATCGGGGCAAAGATGCTAACTTTTAATGGATTGTCAATCCTTTAAGTTCCTCATATGCGACTTTTTTAGGAAATATACGTTTATATCGTATTTTTACGCCTCGTTTTAAACACATATTTAGTTTATATGAATAAAATAACGGCCGCTATTACAGCGGTGGGTGGCTATGTTCCAGACTACGTGCTTACCAACCAGGAATTAGAAAAATTAGTTGATACAACGAACGACTGGATAATAACCCGGACGGGCATTTCGGAGAGAAGGATACTGAAGGGAGAAGGGAAAGGAACCTCTGATTTGTGTGTTCCGGTAGCGCTTGAAATTTGCAGAAAAAGAGGTATTTCCCCCGAGGAAATTGATCTGCTGATTGTGGCCACCGTTACCCCGGATATGACTTTTCCATCTACAGCCAACGTAGTAACCGACAAAATCGGCGCAAAAAATGCCTTCGGCTTTGATATCAGCGCGGCCTGCTCTGGTTTTTTATATGCACTGGATACAGGCGCCCGCTTCATTGAAAGTGGTCGTTACAAAAAAGTAATGGTAATTGGAGCCGATAAAATGAGCTCTATCATCGACTATACCGACAGAACCACCTGTATTATTTTTGGTGATGGCGGCGGCGGAGTACTGCTGGAGCCTAATACCGAAGGATACGGCTTAATAGACAGCATCCTTAAAAGTGATGGTCATGGACGGGAATACCTGCACATGAAAGCCGGCGGCTCTGTAAAACCGGCTACCCTTGAAACTGTAACTAACCGCGAACACTATGTTTACCAGGAAGGTAAGATGGTATTCAAATACGCGGTGTCGAATATGGCAGGTGCAGCCAAAGACCTGATGGAACGCAATAACCTCACTTCTGACGATATTGCATGGCTGGTACCTCACCAGGCCAATAAACGTATCATCGCGGCTACCTCCCAATACATCAATGTTCCGGATGAAAAAGTAATGATGAATATTCACCGTTACGGTAATACCACCGCCGGTACTATTCCTTTATGCCTGTGGGACTATGAAAAATACCTCAAAAAAGGCGATAACCTTATGATGGCTGCCTTCGGAGGCGGATTCACCTGGGGCGCCAGCTACATCAAGTGGGCGTACGACGGAGATAAAGTTGGTAAATAACTGAACTTATAATCTAAAAGCTATTAAGGTGAATGACAATGTGATTGTAACCAATCGCAAAGTTCATTCGCCTTAATAGCTTTTTGTTTCACGCCCTTAACGAAACAGTGATTACCACGCAGGTATCCTCGCTATCAGTAACCTCTACTCCCCCATTCATCTTCTCTAAAAAATCCCTGGTAATAGCATAATTCAGGGCATGCGTATTGTCCTGCCAATTGGATAAAGACGTTATAACATCTGTTGCCCCCACACCCGTATCTACGATAAAACAGATATATACCATCGGTGCAATTGTCCAGGTAGTTATTACCAGTGAACGCCACGGCTGCGAGTAATGTACAGACAACTGCAGTATATGCAGAAACACCATCCGGAGCATTTCCGGGTCGGCCTTTACCATACATTTGGCAGGTAGCTGGTTCACTATCTCCAGCTTTTTTTCGGCAGTGGTAATCTCCACCTGGTGTAAGGTGGTCAGCAGAAGATCGTAAGCAGGGCAATCTACTGGCTGATATGTAAACCCGGATAATTGCAACCGTATCCATTTCAGGATATTATCAAACACAGCCAGCGTATCGCCTGATACAGCTGCTATTTTCCTGATCAAGGCCACCATGGTAGCCGGATCCACACCTGGCTCCCTTAAACGGGTAGCTACCTCGGATATGTAATACAGGGGCGTTCTGAAATCATTGGCGAGAATGGTGATTAGCTTGTTTTTAAACTCATCGTTTGCACGCAACGCTACATGTTTCAAGGATATACTGGCATAACTCTCCGCCATCATTTCCTCCTGTTTCCCGGCTAACCGGTACTCCTGGTACCTGAAATACAAGAGCACCATCAGCAGTAAAACGATGGTAAATACTCCGGCTATCACCATCTGGGTACTCCTCCGCCTTATGGTCACCTCCTTTAGTGCTGCCTGTAGCTGTTGATTGCGATCTGCCTGCTGTCGCAATGCTTCCTGTTTCACGAAATAATCAATATAGTTGATCTCTTCCCTGCTGTGTACGTTCGTTCGCACTGCTACCAGGCGCATTACCTCCTGGCTGTAGTAGGCAATTTTGGCCTTATCGCCTGTGGCACGGTATTGTTTGAACAGTCCTGCCAGGGCAGGCAGGTTCAACTCTGCGCAACCGGCCTTCTTTGCCAGATCGTATGAAAGCTCCCGGTAGTAGGTCATGTTGATGGGATATCCCATGGCAGGATAGTCTTCCAGGTGGCTGTAAATTTCCATCGCTACGTAGGGCAGCCCCCGATGCAAGGCAGCAGTAGCCAGCTTGTTGATCACCGCCTCCCCTTCTTTGCCCCTGCCCTGCCTGACCAGGGAGTCGGCTGCAAAGGCATCAATGTATAACGAAAACCTGCTCTGGGGATATTTGTCTGCCAACTGTTTTGCCTTGCGCAGCGCCCATTGCAGGGAATCTCTGCGGGTACTGTCCTGGTAAAAACGCATCACATAATTAACCAGTAGCATGCTATAGAGGGAATCCTGTGTAGCCGGTAGACGGCTGGCCATATGGAAAGCCTCATAGAAATAATTTCCTGCATCATCCTTCCTTCCCATGTTGAGGTAATAGATATAGAGATTATTCAGGGTATTGCATATACGCACGCTATCCGACAACGACTTATGCAGCTGAAGGGCTCTATAGGCATAGATAGCGGCAATGCTGAAATCTGTTTTCAGCGCATAACGGTAACTGATCACATCAAAGGCATCGGCGATTCCATGAGGATATTGCAGGCGTTCGGCTATCTCCAGTTCCCTGATGGCATACCGGAAACTACTGTCGATATTAATCATCATGTAGAGGGTACCAATTTTACCCAACGTATTTACATAGGCCGCACTGTCCCGCTGTTCATGCAGTTCTTGCAAAAGAACCGGCAATTGCGGGCCTTGTGCGGCTGCATGATTCACCTGGCCTAACCATAACATCGCAATACCCATAGCCAATGCCAGGTTACTGCACCTTGTACGTATACTTATCATTACTTCCTCAATACCATTTTCTTTGCCTCCGGCAACCGGTAATAAAAAGTGCTTCCTCTATCCTGGTTATTATTGGCGCTGATAGTTCCGCCCATTTTTTCAATAAAGTCTTTACAGATAATCAAGGCAACACCGGCGCCTTTTCCAGGCCTTTCCTGTTGCTCTGCCTGGCTGTCCCAGCTAAACAGACGGGATAATACCGTGGTATCTATACCTGTACCGGCATCTTTAAAGGCTACCTGCAGCCATTCCTTTTCACGTATAGCCGTTACAGTTATAGTACTATGTTTCGGTGAAAATTTGATCGCATTATGCAAAAAATTACGGTGAATAAACTGCAGCATTTCGTAATCTGCATTTACCGTAATCGCATCCGGGATTTCTTTCAGTACCTGGATATCTTTTTCTGCCAGTAAATGATGCAGGTTGTTGACGGTGGTATCGATCATATCTGACAGCAGGAAAATTCCTGGGCGATATACAAAGCCTGATAACTGGGTGCGTATCCACGCCAATATTTCTTCGAATACCGTGAGTGTAGCCGCTGCACTGGCTTCTACCTGCAGGATCATATCGGCAGCGTCTGTTACGGTCAGCGCTTCTTCTTCTATAAACCCGGTGATATTAACAATGTTATGCAGGGGCGTTCTGAAATCATGTGCAATCATAGAAATCAGCTTATTCTTAAAATCGTCGCTTTCCTGCAACGCTTTATTACCTTTACCGATTTCTTCGCGCAAAACAGCCATACTGGCTGCATTCATACGTGAAAGTCGGTATGCGCGTACAAAATACAGCAGTAAAACAGCCAATAGCATAGCAATAGCGGTGATGATGATCACCTGGTAATACCAGAAATAATTGTTGCTTTTACTTTGCTGTAGTTTAGCATGTTGCAGCTGGTATTGCGTACGCAGCGAATCCATCAGCTCATCGCCAAAAACATAAGACAGGTAATCTGCTTCCCCCTCCTGTATATCATCCTGTTGTTGCTGCATTACCTGCAAGGCCAGCTGGCTGTAGCTGGCAGCCCGCAGCGAATCCCGCTGCTGCAAATACCAGTTGAACAGTGTAGTAATGACCGGCAGCATTAGTCCTGTATATCCTCCCGCTACTGCATAATTAAGCGATTGCTGCTGGTATTGTAAGGAATCCGTTCTTTTCTGCCAGATGAGATACCCCGCCAATTGCGTGCAGGCATACATGGCAATATAATTCAGTCCCTGGTGATCGGCGGTGGCGATCACTCCTTTCAGCTGCGCTTCTGCGGCGGGAGCATTCCCGGCCCGCAGCGTTTCATGTGCCAGGAATAGCTTTACGTATAAACTACCCAGGTGGTCGTTATACTGCGAAGTCAGTGCTACCGCCTGCTGCAGGGCTTTCTGCGCCACTGGCAGCATGCTGGTATCCGCAGCATTGATCATATAGTAGTTGATTAACACCCAGGCCCGGAGGGAGTCGAGATGCTGATCCCAGGCTATTTTCAGCGCTTTGCTTACATAATACTGCGCTGCCGGATGGTTACCCTGGTATTGATAATAATTGCCAATATTCATCAGGGCGGCTACTACGCCGGCTGAATCGCCGGCAGCGCGACTGGCTTCCAATGCTTTTCCATAAAACAGAAAGGATAAATAGCGGTGAGGCCGGAGGGAGTAATAACGGCCAAGACCCCGTAAGGCATCGCGCCGGCCTTTTTCATAGCCAATGCTCGAAGCAATGGTATTGGCGGCAGTAGCGTATCCCCCACTGCTGTCGAGCTGGCAGGGAATGTAGCAGGCAGACAGGCGGTTTAGCGCGTCTACATACTTTATACTATCCGTTATTGCCGGTAACGCATGCTTAATGTTTGTAATTTCACTCTGCTGGGCGTACAATCCCCCGGTAATCAGTAACAGGCAGGAAAGCGCCATGTAACGCAAACGGGACATCATATATGGAAGTCAACTGCCCGTAAAATAGCGGTATTTACGGTGCCGGCTGTCATCCATTTTGTTCATTTTACAAACTAGATCTCAAAGACCAGTCCTTTGCGTTTCAGGGCTTCGTATTTTTCAGGATCAAAGCGATACAGGTGTGCTCCTTTCTTGGAAGATGTTTTGTCTTTTTCATCCAATTTTTCCATTACATCCAGGGAGAGAATTTTCTTGCGGAAATTGCGCTTATCCAGGGTTTTCCGGTAAATTTCTTCATACAGGCACCGGAGTTGGGAGAGGGTAAATTTTTCCGGCAGCAGTTCAAATCCAATAGGATGGAACTGGGCATTATTGCGCAGGGCGGTCAGTGCATCTTCAATCATCTTTCCATGATCAAAAATCAGGTCCGGAATTTCATGTAATTCCAGCCAGTGGGCCCCATGTTCCCTGGCCAATGGCTTATCGTGATTGGTAATACGGATCAGGGCATAATAGGCAACCGAAATTACGCGGGCGCCGGTATCACGGGCTACATCGCCATAGCAATGCAGCTGGTTCATATAAATATCGTTAAGACCGGTAGTATGCTCCAATACCCGTGCTGCCGCTTCATCCGTGCTCTCTTCTTCCTGCACAAAACCACCCACCAACGACCACTCACCGGCCATAGGGGCTACTTTACGTTGCATGATCAGCAATTTCAACCGGCCTTCATCAAAGCCGAAGATGATACAATCTACTGCTACCAGGTGCCTGGGAGCCTTCGCATAAAAGGAGGCAGCATTCATAATGGAACTTTAAAGGCAAAAGATCGGTAAAAATAATAAAATCAGCCTACTTTTTAGGCTTAAAACGGCTGTATTCCACAGCCGGTAACCGCTGAATACCCAACTGCGCTAACATATATACCAGTTGACCACGGTAAAAGGTACTATTGGTGCATACCTGCACAATGGCATCCTCCACGGCTATCTTGTAATGCTCGCTCTTTTTGAGGGTATAGGCAATCGTATGGTTCAACCGCACCTGGGGCGCCTTTGCTACCCACTCTTCCAGTAATGCCGATTGCTTCAGCCAGGCTGCGCAGGCCGCTGCAAATGAGCCGTCAAAGCCGGTCGTAGGATCAGTGGGCTTTTCTACCAGCTGCAAACGCTGGTACCAACAACATTCTTCCGACCATAAGTGATAAACCGCTTTCCGCAGGGTAGAAAAACGCCCTCCCTGCTCCTGGTCCACCTGCTCCGTTGTTAACTTCCCTAATCCCTTCACCAGCTGCTGATTAGCCCAATGATTATAAGCAGCCAAATGCACAAGCAAATTTTTCATGTTAAAAGAGATTAATAGTCACGCCCTGGTAAACACCTTCCAAATTACAATATTGTTTTTCATTTTAGCATATGATATTTTACCAATCTTCCTGCCGCCCCGGCGAGGGGCCGGGACGGGCAGCCAATGCCTGCAATGGAACACAGGGATCCACACAATTTTGATTATTTTGCACCCGGCATATTAAAACAAAGCGCCGGCTCACCGGCATAACATTTACAGCTATGGAAGATATAACGCTAAGGGTTGCACGAAAAGAGGATTGCCCCCGTTTGATGGAGCTGATCCGCGAACTGGCAGAATATGAAAAAGCATCGGAAGAAGTAACTGTCAGCATGGCCCATTTCGAAGAATCGGGCTTTGGCCCCCATCCGGTCTGGAAAGCATTTGTGGCCACCTCTATGGTGGAAGGCCGGGAAGTGATCCATGGCATGGCATTATATTATATCCGTTATTCAACCTGGAAAGGATGCCGTATGTACCTGGAGGATATTATTGTTACCCGCGAATGCCGTGGTAAGGGGCTGGGTAAATTACTCTTTGACCAGCTGATATTGGAGGCCCAGGAAAAACAATTCAGCGGCATTACCTTCCAGGTGCTGGAATGGAATACACCCGCTATCAATTTCTATAAAAATTACACCAACAAATTCGACCCGGAATGGATAAACGTAGCCATCGAACTGCGATAATTTTTTCCGTTCATATAATTCCGGAAGGGTATATCCTCCGTCCTTGCTAATATTGAGGATATACCCATTCCGTTATGACGATTGATTTCAGAACATTACAAAAAGTCGCTACCCACACACTGTGCGATGCTTTCAATACGGCATTCAGCGATTATATAGTTCCTCTGCACCTGACTCCTTCCATCATGGAACAAAAAATACAGGGCGAAAACCTGCACCGGGATTATTCAATAGGCGCCTTTGCCGGCAACGAACTGGGAGGATTTATTTTACATGCACCAGACGACCACCAGCATCCCACCATGCTGTATAATGGCGGTACCGGCGTTATTCCTGCTTATCGCGGCCAGCGCCTGGTACAGCAAATGTATGATCATTTCATTCCCCGTTACCAGCAACAGGGCATTCAGAAAATAATACTGGAAGTGATCAGCAGCAATATCCCAGCTATCAAAGCCTATAGCAGTACCGGTTTTGAAAAAATAAGAACGATCAATGCCTACAAGGGTAATATCCGCATCGGTAAAATCCCGGCAGGCATCTCTGTGAAAGAAAATAAAACGCCCGACTGGTCACTGCTGGCAACATTTATGGATATGGAACCCACCTGGTCTAACGCTGTAAGTACCCTGGTCAGGGAAGCGCCGTTTACCACCACCTGGGAGGCGGCGATAAGCGGAGAAACCGTTGGCTATGTCAGTATACACCGCGATACGCGCCGGATCCGTAATATAGCGGTGCATCCCCGCTTCCGGCGACAAGGTGTGGGCAGTGCCCTGCTTCAATATGCAGCCACCAGCCTCGACGGCCCTTTTACCATTATTAATATTGATGAAAATTTCCCGGAAATAGGGCTGTTCCTCGAACGTGCAGGCCTGGAACAATACCTCTCGCAATATGAGATGGTGTTGAAGCTGAAAGACTAAAAATAAAAAAGCGAATAACGGGTGTTATTCGCTTTTTACTTTTAAATCATATGCTTAGTTAATACCGTTTACCACGGTGTCTTTGTTAATCTTCTGGATCAATCCCTGTAATACTTTACCGGGACCTACTTCGGTAAACTCTTTCGCGCCATCCGCTACCATGGCTTGTACAGACTGTGTCCATTTAACTGCGCCGGTCAGCTGATCAATGAGGTGCTGTTTGATTTGCGCCGGATCGGTTACTGCCGCTGCTGCCACGTTCTGATATACTGGGCAGGAAGGCGTGTTAAAAGCAGTAGTTTCGATGGCTGCTTTCAGTTCTTCTTTGGCGGGCGCCATCAGCGGGGAGTGGAATGCACCACCTACCGGTAAAATCAGCGCTCTCTTGGCGCCGGCGGCCTTCATTCTTTCACAGGCTATTTGCACGCCTTTGAGGCTTCCTGAAATAACCAGTTGTCCGGGACAGTTATAGTTAGCCGGTACTACTATTTCGCCGGTTTCGGCGGTAACAGCAGCACAGATCTCTTCTACTTTTTCATCTGCCAGGGCCAGTACGGCAGCCATGGTGGAAGGTTGCAGTTCACATGCTTTCTGCATGGCATTGGCGCGGATAGCTACCAGTTTCAGGGCTGCTTCAAACGACAATACGCCATTGGCTACGAGTGCGGAAAACTCACCGAGAGAATGGCCGGCTACCATTTCAGGCTGTGAATGCTCAGTGCACAAAAAGGCTATTACTGCATGCAGGAATACAGCAGGCTGGGTAACATTGGTTTGTTTCAGATCTTCTTCTGTACCAGTAAACATGATATCAGAAATGCGGAATCCTAAGATGTTATTGGCCTGCTCAAAAAGTTCTTTTGCTTTTGCATTGGTGTCATACAGATTTTTGCCCATGCCCGGAAACTGGGAACCTTGTCCGGGAAATACGTAAGCATGCTTCATGTGGAGATATTATAGTTTTAGCTTATCAAATTAAAATTTTCCAAATATACAAGTAAAAGACTTATAAATTATTTAGGGACCCTCAAATTTTATCTTCCTGGTAACACTGCGTAGCAGCGCTATCCCAAAATAAAATCTGAGCGTCCCTAAAATAGGTATAATGTCTTCTATCTGCCTATCAGCTTGAGGAATTCGGCCCTGGTAGTACCGTTCTCAAATTGTCCGCTGAAAGCGGAAGTAGTGGTAACAGAGTTTTGCTTTTGTACGCCACGCATCATCATGCAGAGATGCTGGGCTTCGATTACTACCGCTACACCTTGTGGCTGCAGCGTTTCCTGGATTGCATCCAGGATCTGGTGCGTTAAGCGCTCCTGTACCTGCAGGCGGCGGGCAAATACATCCACTACCCTGGCTATTTTACTCAGGCCGGTAATATATCCGTTGGGAATATAGGCTACATGCGCCTTTCCGAAGAAGGGCAGCATATGGTGCTCACACATAGAGTACAATTCTATATCTTTTACGATCACCATTTCACTATATGCTTCGGTAAACCGGGCGCCTTCCAATATTGCTTTGGCATCTAACTGATACCCCTGCGTAAGCACCTGCATCGCCTTAGCCATGCGCTCCGGTGTTTTTTGCAGACCTTCCCGATCAGGATCTTCTCCCAATAATTGCAGGCACTCCCTATAATTCTCTACAAGACCGGACGTGATCTTATCATCGTATGTTTCAATCTTATTATACGCCATTCTTATATGATTTTAATAAATTCCAAGGCAGGCATATACGTATCCGTTTCCACTATTTTCCTCCGTAGTATTCTACGTATATGCGAGGGGTTTCATACAACTTGATACAGTGTAATTGTACTTCTGCTGGCAGGTGTTTGGCCAACTGGTCCCAGATAGCAATAGACAGGTTTTCGGCGGAAGTAAATTTACCTGCCATAAAATCTACATCCATATTGAGATTCCGATGATCGATCTTCTCAATAACAGCATCCCGGATAATTACTCCTAAAGTCTTGGCATTGAATACAAACCCGGTGTCCGGGTCAGGATTACCTTTTATAGTGACGTGTAATTCGTAATTATGACCATGCCAGTTTTCGTTGGCACATTTACCAAAAACTTCCTCGTTCTTCTCTTTGCTCCAGCCCGGGTTAGATAACTTATGCGCTGCATTGAAGTTCTCTACTCGCGTTAAATAAATCATTATTGCAAAAAATTTTTGCAAAAATACCACTATTAAGTGAGTAAGGCCAATTTATCCTAATTCCTGTCAATTGTTTTACATGGGAAGCTCTCATTTTTGCCGTACTTTTACCCCATGAAATTACTGGTAACAGCGGCTACCACACTGGAAATACAGCCATTTTTACAGTTCCTGGACCAACACCGCCCAACTTTATCTGCCGCCCATTGTGAAGTAGACGTACTCATCGCCGGCATTGGCATGATGCACACCGCTTTCCACCTCGGCCGGCACCTGGCCAATAATAAACCCCACATCGCCATCCAGGCAGGCATTGGCGGCGCTTTTGGCCCCCATTGGGAACTGGGACAGGTAGTGCTCATCCAGCAGGAATACCTGGCCGACCTGGGCGCAGAAGACAATGATCAGTTTAAAGATTTATTTGATATACAACTCTGGCAACCTTCCCAGGCCCCCTTTACGGGCACCAGCCTGGTCAATACCTTTGCCGGACTCCCCTGGATGCCTGCGCTGCCCACCGCCACAGGTGTTACGGTTAACCTGGTAAGCGGCAGCCTGCCCACTATACAGCGACTGGAACAACGCTATTCGCCAGACATAGAAAGCATGGAAGGCGCCGCATTTCACTATGCCTGTCTGACGGAAAACGTACCTTTCCTGCAGATGCGGAGCATTTCCAACCAGGTAGCTATCCGGGATAAAAGCAAATGGAAAATACCACTGGCCGTGAAAACATTAAACGAGGAACTGGTACAAACCGTGAAAACGCTGGCCGGCATTCAATAACAAGGAAATAAAATTTTGGAGCATATGCATTTATCGCTAGGATTTTCACCCTGCCCAAATGATACCTTCATTTTCGACGCATTGGTGAATAAAAAAATAGATACAAAAGATTTTACCTTCGATACCCATCTTGAAGACGTAGAAACGCTCAACAACTGGGCTTTACAGGGTAAACTGGCCATTACGAAACTGAGCTTTGCGGTATACCTCAAAGTAAAAGATCAATACGATCTGCTCAATAGCGGCAGCGCACTGGGACGCGGCTGCGGCCCTTTACTGATTGCCAGGAAAGATATCCCGAAAGAAGAGATCAAAAACCTGTGCATTGCCATCCCCGGAGAAAACACCACGGCTAACCTCCTGTTTTCTATCGCGTTCCCGGAGGCGAAAAATAAAAAGATCATGGTCTTCTCCGAGATCGAAAACGCCGTATTAAACGGCGACGTAGATGCCGGCGTTATCATCCATGAAAACCGCTTTACCTACCAGCTGAAAGGCCTGGTAAAACTCATGGATATGGGCGAATTCTGGGAACAAACTACCGGCAATCCTATTCCGCTGGGCGGCATCTTTATCCGGAAAGACATACCCGAAGCTACCCGCCACCAACTCGACCAGCTCATTCACCAGAGCCTGCAAAACAGCTACACCACTTATCCACAGCTCTCCGACTATGTAAAATCACATGCCCAGGAAATGGATGAACAGGTGATGCGTCAGCATATCGATCTGTATGTAAATGATTTTAGCCTGGACTTAGGCCAGGAGGGAAAGGCAGCCGTGATGGCATTGATGCACGCAGCGGAAAAAATCCGTTCTTAAACCAGCCTTTTTTTGTTCTTTTGTTGCGGTATGAGCGAAAACAAGGATACAATACTGTGGGACCGCTTCCGCCAGGGAGAGGAACAGGCACTTTATTCATTATATGACAAATACTATCACCTGCTCTTCTTCCTGGGTCTGAAAATATGCGCCAGGAGCGAACCGGTGAAAGATTGTATCCAACAGGTGTTTCTTTATCTCTGGGAAAAAAGAACAGGACTCGATACAGTTACCAATGTGCGCAGCTATATTATCACCTCCTTTAAACGGAGACTCCTGCTGCAATTGCAACAAGAGAAAAAAGACAACGGACTGCTTTCGCTCTGGATGGAAATGCAAAAACTAAAAACAGTATTACCGTAAACCAACCATTTATAGCAAGCGGGGATCATGGATCTCCGCTTTGCTTTTAAGATTTCAGCGCTTTCCCATATACTTCCAATGCCCGCTTCCTTGCTACCTCATGCGATACAATTGGTTTCACATAGGTAAGCTCTTCAAACTCCGGTACCCATTTACGTATATATTGCAGGTCTTTATCAAATTTCTGTGTTTGCAAAGTGGGATTAAACACCCTGAAATAGGGAGCCGCATCGCAGCCTGAACCAGCCGCCCATTGCCAGCCGCCGTTGTTGGAGGCTAAATCGTAGTCTAATAACTTATCCGCAAAATACGCTTCTCCCCAGCGCCAATCTATCAATAAATGCTTCGTTAAAAAACTCGCGGTAATCATGCGTACGCGGTTATGCATGTAGCCGGTAGCATTGAGTTCACGCATACCTGCATCCACAATAGGATAGCCTGTTTCTCCCTTGCACCAGCGTTCAAATTCCTGTTCATTATTACGCCAGTGGATCTTATCGTATTCCTTTTTAAAAGAATGTCCCACTACATGCGGGAAATGCCAGAGTATCATCTGGTAAAACTCTCTCCATATCAGCTCTTTGGCGAAGGTATCGTTGAATTGTAAAGCCTGCTGCATTAGCGCACGAATGCTAACGGTGCCGAAACGCAAATGAACACCTATCCTGGAAGTGCCCGCCACAGCGGGAAAGTCGCGATTTTTGTCGTACCCGCGGATCAGTGCTTCCGGCAATACGCTTGCAGGGAAATGTTTATCTCCTGCCACAAAGCCCATTTCCTCCAGGGAAGGAAACGGCAAAGCCGGCTGTTGGTATAATTGCCTGATATAACGGTGGCAGGGATAGGGTTTCAAATGAAAGGCAGTTAATGTATCGTGCCACCTCCGGCTATACGGCGTAAATATCGTATAAGGTTCTCCGTTATCTTTCAATACTTCATTCCGGTCGAGGATCACCTGGTCTTTATAAGTGTGAAAGGAAATGTCCTTTTCGCGGAGCTCCTTTGCTACCAGGGCGTCGCGCTCTCTGGCATAAGGCTCATAGTCATGATTGGTATATACTGCGGCTACGTTATACCGTTGGGTCCAGTGCGCAAAAGCAGCGGCGGGTGTACCGTAAAAGATATCCAGGGAGGCGCCGAAGGGTACCAGTTCCCGTTGCATATCTTCCAATGCCTGGTAGATAAACTGTAAGCGCTGATCCTGCTTGTGTTCCAGGTCATTCAGTATATTTGTATCAAATACAAATACGGGCACCACTGGTTTACCGGAGCGTAATGCATAATAAAATGCGGCCTGGTCATCCAGCCGCAGGTCGCGGCGGAACCAGCATAAACTCACTTCAGTCTTCATGCAAACAGGTAATTTTAGCTACAACATTCCTTCATGCAGTACTTCATGTAAAATAGCAGCAGTGGCGTTGCCATAGCTACTGTCGCGGAAAACGCCCACCCAGCGAATACCATAAATGGCATTGGTCAGGAAGATTTCGTCTGCCATTTCCAGGTCATCAATATCTAATACGCGTTCTTCCACTTTAAAGGGCAATTCTGATTGCAACAGGTATTTACGCATGACGCCACATACGCCTCCTTCTGAAGTAGGTGGCGTATACAGCACTTTGTTCCGTACAATGAATACATTGGCGATGGTACTGTCTGCCACACGGCCATACTGGTTCAGCAGAATCGCTTCGTTCAGCCGGTGTTGTTTAGCGTACATAGCCGCCATTACATAAGGCAGGCAGTTATTGGATTTGATGGAAGAGAGTTTATCGCAACTCTTTTTCACATCCGGGAAAATGTCAGTTACCAGCCCATTTTGATTTAACTCCAATATTGATTTATTTAATTCCCAGCATTGGATAATATAATTGGGCAAATTATTGACGGGGTCGTATAAACCGCCGTCAGAACGGAATATAGCCAGGCGTACACGTGCCAGGTGCAACACATTGTTTTTAGCGCAGAGGTCAGTGATCTGCTTAACAAAAAAAGCCCTGGTAAAATCAGCAGGAATGTCGAAGTGTAATAAATGCAAACTGGCGAGGAGTCGTTCAAAATGGAGGTCGGCCAATAATACTTGGCCCTGGTATACTTTCATCGTTTCGAAGAAGCCATCCCCATATCTGAAGGAACGATTGTCCGCAGTAAAAATCGGGTCTGCCGCAGGAATGTATTTACCGTTATAACAAAGAAATCCAACTTGCACCTCGAACTATTTTAGCAAAGTGGAAGTTAGCACTTATTTGGCGATTTCTGAACTTTGAGATTTCCAGATTTTATTTCAGGAAAGTATGTATGGAGATACAAAATATCTGATACCAAACGGTACCGGGCATTCCTTTCTTAACACTTCAACGGGTATGAATAATTAAATAATATCATTATAATAGATATATAAAGCGCCAAACATTCGTATTTAATATTTAGTATAAAAATGATCCCTTCGTAAAATAAAGTGCCCCTGCTTCCTATAAAGGTGCGGGGCACGGTAACGTATATACGTAATTACCTGATCAGATCTTCATCTCCGGAATTTCACCTTCAACAATTAATCGACCAGCTGTTTTAGCACGAATTTCGTCCACACTCACACCGGGTGCACGTTCCAGCAGCTTAAAGCCATCTGGGGTAACATCCAATACGGCGAGCTCTGTTACTACCTTCTTTACACAGTTCACACCAGTTAATGGCAGGGTACATTGCGGCAATAATTTACTTTCCCCCTTAGGATTGGTATGCATCATGGCCACGATAATATTACGTGCCGATGCCACCAGGTCCATGGCGCCTCCCATTCCTTTTACCATCTTTCCCGGGATTTTCCAGTTGGCAATATCACCGTTGTCGGCAACTTCCATTGCTCCCAGCACGGTGAGGTCTACTTTCCCTGCGCGAATCATACCGAAGCTTTCGGAAGAATCAAAGAAACTTCCTCCTGGTAATAGGGTAACAGTTTCCTTACCCGCATTGATCAGGTCTGCATCTATATCTTCTGTAGCCGGGTACGGCCCCATGCCCAGTATACCATTTTCTGATTGTAACATGATAGACACTCCTGCCGGAATGTAATTGGATACGAGTGTGGGAATACCAATACCCAGGTTAACATACATACCGTCCCGCAGCTCCTGCGCTATTCTTTTGGCGATACCATATTTGTCGAGCGACATAAAATTTCAGATTTGAAGAGTGGAAAATTTGATGAACTAGATCTTAACGGTTCTGCGTTCAATCCGTTTTTCATAATTACCGCCCTGGAATATGCGGTGCACATAAATACCCGGTACGTGGATGTTGTCCGGGTCCAGCTCTCCTGGCTGTACCAGGTGCTCTACCTCTGCAATCGTAATTTGTCCTGCTCTGGCCATAGAGGAACTGAAATTCCTCGTGGTTTTACGGAATACCAGGTTACCCAGGGTATCGCCCTTCCAGGCTTTTACAATAGCGAAATCGGCATGCAGGGCCAGTTCCATCAAATGGGGTTTTCCGTTAAATACCCTTACTTCTTTGCCTTCCGCCACCTCGGTACCGTAACCGGCGGGCGTAAAGAAGGCTGGAATACCCATACCTGCCATCTGGATCCGGGTAGCCAGGGTGCCCTGGGGAATCAGGTCTACCTCCAGTTCTCCGGCCAGTAACTGCCGCTCAAATTCTGCATTTTCGCCTACATAAGACGACATCATTTTCCGGATTTGCCGTGTTTTCAATAACAGCCCCAGGCCAAAGTCATCAACACCCGCATTGTTGGAAATACAGGTCAATCCTTTTACGGCTTTCTTTACCAACGCGGTAATACAGTTTTCCGGAATACCACACAAACCAAACCCTCCCAGCATCAGCACCGCGCCATCCTGGATATCCTGTATCGCTTCATCGGCATTAGCTACTACTTTCTTCATGTTTTGGTGTTTTATAGATTATTGCTGCCGCTTAACAAAGGGCCGCATGGTGTCCATCCTGGGAACCAGTATCACACTGTCGGCATAAGGGAAAATGCTCTTCAAACGATAGCGGATCGGTGCATTTTCTTCTATTGGGTTCCCCAGCTTTTGTTTCCTGGTGGAGATATTATTCTGCACCATCTCCAATACCTCTTTCAACCTGCTGGGATGCGATTCATAATAGCGATAACTATCCATAAATTCATGCACCGTTACTTTATGCAAATCCAGTATCTGCTTGTAGTAGATCTTCACTTTTTCCTGTCTCACTGAATCGTAATTGGGAGAATAGGTAGTATTTTGCTGCACCTGCAACTCATTGCTATAAGCATCTGCAATCGACATATCTGTCATAATGCTGCTCATTTTATCTTTCGAAAGATATTTACCCGGTACTTTATCCCCCTCTCCGCAGGCAAATATAAACAGCATCCATAAAGCCAGGGGGGTATATTTTATTATATTCTTCATTATCGCATTTCACTTTTAGCAGGCAGATATGCTTCCTTCCGCCATTATTTCATCTGTTGATACCGTTGTGCATTGGGTACATCCATCTGGGACAGCAATTCCGCCGCACGGCTTCTTTCCTGCGGCATTGCTTTCGCAAATAATTTCTGTAATTCTTCCCCTTTTGCGGCAAAAAATACCTGCATCAGCATGGAATTGGGAATATCCTGGTGAATGGAATACAGCATATTCAGACAATTCAGCACCGTCGCACGTCCCTTGGCTACATCATCGTACATCACATCCAGTCCCTGGCGGTGGTATTGATACATCACATCATGGAACTGGAGGAACTTGGCATTCAGCAGGTTGTCCTGCAGCCAGTAACGGTTACGATTCCCCTCAAAGGCTTTCCAGCCACTGATTTCCTTCCCATCCGGTGCATTATTCACAATATTCAGCGCCTTTTTGAAGTACGGGTCGCCGCCACGGGGAGAAAAAGAGTCATAATCCAGTCCCAGTATAATATTCACATAATAGGCAAGGATAGCTGTGAGATTAGAGGATAGCGGATCGTTACCTACAATACGGGTATCGCTGAATTCCAGCTGTTGAAATTCCACATACCGGAATACTACGCTGTTATCCTGGATGTTCATCAAACTGGTTACGTAGCTGGCGTTGTACACCGGGCGGGTAGCCTGTATGGTGAGACTGGCCTTATAGGTGTCGGAACCTACAGTGCCGGTTACATTCAGCAGGAAATTGCATTCAATCCGTTCGGCCGGGGTAAATGCATCGTTGGCCCAGTGGCGGTTGTTGAGAAATTCCCGGATGGAATTTTGCAGGGTAGTAAATATTTTCTTGTCTACGCCTTGTACCTGGGCAGCTACCACAGACACGTTGGCCCTGATTTCCTGGGCCTGGGCGGGGCGGCGGCAGTATAGGATCAATGCGCCAGCCAGCAGCAGAAGTAACGGGAAACGTTTATGCATGTTGCAATTCTATTATAGCGGAAACAATATCCTGCGCCACGGCCTGTTTAGATTTCAATGGAAAACTTTGTTCCCGGCCATTTTTATCAAACAGGGTTATTTTATTGGTATCATAGTTAAAACCTGCACCGGCATCGGCCAGTGAGTTCATTACGATCATATCCAGGTGCTTTTCCCGAAGTTTCTTCAGTGCATACTCCTTTTCATTGTTGGTTTCCAGGGAGAAGCCTACCAACAGCTGCTGAGTTTTGTTATCTCCCAGCGAACGCAGGATGTCGGGCGTTTTTTCCAGGTCAATATGTAACTGCGCTTCCCCCTTCTTAATTTTTTTATCGGCTACGTTAGCAGGGCGGTAATCTGCCACAGCTGCTGCTGCCACTACAATATCGGCCTGGGAAAAGCGGGCCGTTACAGCTTCAAACATTTCCTGGGCGGTTTGTATGCGGGTAGTGGTAATGCCGGGGTGGCTGGTTTGCTGGGGGGTAGGCCCCAGTACCAGTTGTACATTGGCGCCGGCATCGGCCAGGGCTTCGGCAATAGCGATACCCATTTTTCCGCTGGAATGGTTGCTGATATAGCGTACCGGGTCAATATGTTCTATTGTAGGACCGGCGGTAACAATGGCTGTTTTTCCACCAAGTGGTTTATTTACAGGTACTTTTTGTTGAAAATGCTGTTGCAGGCAGGCCACTATCTGTTCTGGTTCAGCCATGCGGCCTTCTCCAAAGAGCCCACTGGCCAGTTCCCCGGCGGCTACCGGTATTTGTTGATTTCCGTAGGAGATGAGTTTATCCACATTGCGGCGGGTAGCCGGATGATGCCACATGTCCTCATCCATGGCGGGGGCAAACAGCACCGGGCAGGTAGCAGAGAGATATACGGCCAGTAAGAGGTTATCACAAAGGCCGGAAGCCATTTTGGCGATGGTATTGGCGGAGGCGGGGGCAATGACCATTACATCGGCCCAGCGTCCGAGCATGACATGGTTATTCCAGCTGCTATGGTCGCTGATATTCATGGGTACCTCGTTTTTGGAAAGGGTAGCCAGGGTAAGCGGGGTGATAAAGTCGGCAGCGGCGGGCGTCATCACCACTTTTACAGTAGCGCCTTCTTTTACCAGCAACCGGGTAAGGGTAGCCGCCTTGTAGGCAGCGATGCTGCCGGACACTCCCAGCAGGATTTTCTTTCCTTGTAGCATGTTAATAGCGTCCATGGACATATATAAAAACGAAAAGCGGCAGAAATCATTCTGCCGCCATGAAATTAATATTTTTCTTTTTCGCAATCGCGTACCTCACAAAATAATGTGGGATGGATTAGCTGAACAAATCGTCATCGTTCTTGCGGAAATAAATTTTGTTGTCCAGGAATTCCTGCGTAGCCTGAATAGCTGGATTAGCCAATCTTTCGTAAAAACGGGAAATTTCGATCTGCTCTTTATTCTCGTGCACTTCCTCGAGGTTGTCCGTATGGCTGGCAAACTCTTCCAGTTTGGAATGGAGCTCCTCTTTCACGGAAATATTGATCTGATTGGCGCGTTTGGCTATCACGGCAATAGACTCATATAAATTACCAGTTCTGTTCTTAATGTCGGTAGTATTTTTGGTTTCTACCCAGGGATTAAGGCTACTGGTTAGACTTCGCTTTAATTTGCTCATTATCCAGTGATTTTATGTTGTTTTGTGCTAAGGTATAAAATTTTTCGGCATCTGGCTTCAATTTGCTGTTCGGGTAGTGATCCGCGAAGTCCAGGTATTCGTCCAACACGGTGGCATAACGCTCCTTCTGCTTTTCCGGAATACTGTTTTTAGCATAATTATAATAAGCCCTGATAGCCATTACTTTGTATCCATCGCTTTTATCAGAGTCGGGGTAATTGCGCATCAGGTTTTTGAAGGCAATACCGGCTGCTTTAAAAAAGCCAAGGTTATAATACAATTCGGCGCTGTTGAATTCTTTCTTTTCCAGCTTGCGGCGGCACAATTCGATCACGAGATTGGCTTCCGCCACTTTTTCCGCAGTGGGATAGTTATTGATGAAGGTTTGCATAGCGGCAATGGCCTTCATGGTATTGGTTTGATCCAGGGATACCTTGGGCGACTGCTTATAATAGCAATAGGCCTGCATATAATCTATTTCCACGGCTCTTGGGCTGTTCGGGAACAGGTCCAGGTAGTTTTTAAACTGGAAAGCTGCCTGGATATAATCCTTTACATAATAAGAGCAGTATGCGAAATTATAATACATCGGCTCAAACTTATCGGTACCCTTATACACTTGTACCAGGTCAGTATAGAGTGTAATTGCTGTATTGTATTTCTTCTTCTGGAATAACTGGTTAGCGTATTCCAGCTTCTTCTCAAAGTTGTTGCTTTTCTCTATTCTCCGTAACTGGTTATTACAGGAGGTGGTGATGACAAGCGCAAGAACACTGATGTACAATAAAAATTTCTGCATAAAAGAGTGGCAAAATTAAGAATTAAATGTAAATGTAAGGCAGAGAGATTTTCATTGCTGTTAAAATTTTGCAAAAGAGGGAATTAAATCGGCCAAACAGCTGTTTTTCACCCTGGCAGAGGTAGCTGTTATTTTTATATTTTCCCACTTTCTTGTTTTTCTATAAAGTCCCACAGGATACTCAATTAACACAATTTACACATTGTAGACATACTTATAAACACGTTATTAACATGCATTATGAAAAAATGCACATTATCCAGTGCAAAATGGGATCGAAAGGGCTACTATAGCCGTCGGACCACCTGTGGAAAAAATTTATAAAGTATTTTTTCGTTAAAAAGTGGGAAAAAGTGTTATTTTGTGTTAGAAAATGGATTTTCAAGGACTTTGCCCCATGGTATGACAGGATTTCTCGGTGAATATGAATCGACGCTGGACGCAAAAGGACGCTTTCTGTTACCTGCCGGATTTAAAAAGCAGTTATCAGACGGGGCCGGAGGACAGTTTGTGATTAACCGAGGGTTTGAAAAATGCTTGTCCCTGTATCCCATGAACGAATGGCAGCCTATTTTCGAACGTATCAGCAAGCTGAATGACTTTGACCCAAAAGTAAGGGAATTCAGGCGGTACTTTCTAAACGGAGCCACCATTCTGGAGCTAGACAGTGCAGGAAGACTACTGGTGCCAAAAAACCTGTTGTCTTACGCCAATCTGGAAAAAGATATCGTGCTGGCAGCAGCAACCAATAAAATCGAGATCTGGGATAAAGCTAAATACCAGGAGTTCTTTGAAAATTTCTCACCAGGAGCGTTCAGTGATCTGGCACAACAGGTAATGGGAGGAGGAGATAACAATATTTCAATTTAAAGAGGGGAGCACATGGGCGAACAACAATATCATTTACCCGTTCTGCTGCAGGAAACTACGGAGCTGTTACACATTAACCCGGAAGGGATATATGTGGATGCTACGTTTGGAGGCGGAGGACATTCAAGAGCCATATTGGAAAAGCTGGGCAAAAACGGACGATTGATAGTATTCGATCAGGATGAAGATGCTTACCGCAACAGAATTATAGACGATCGCGTAACTTTTGTACAACAAAATTTCCGTCACCTGCAACGCTTTCTGAAATTGCACAAAGCCGAACAGGTAGATGGGGTACTGGCAGATCTGGGCGTTTCATCGCACCAGTTCGATACAGCAGAAAGAGGATTCAGCATTCGCTTCGATGGCGACCTGGATATGCGGATGGATCAGAGAACGGAATTTACCGCCGCCCAATTGCTGGCCACATGGGGAGAAGCAAGGTTACAACTGATTTTCCAGGAATATGGAGAAGTGACTAACGCCAAAACCCTGGCACAAACAATTGTTAAGCAACGCAAAACACACCCCATGCGCACTATCGCGGAATTCAAATCCGTTATCCAACCCATCGTAAAAGGCAACCCGCAAAAATACCTGGCACAAGTCTTCCAGGCACTGCGTATTGCCGTCAACGATGAACTGGGCGCACTGAAAGATTTACTGGAGCAAGCTACCAACGTACTTAAACCGGGAGGCAGACTAGCCATCATTACTTTCCACTCGCTGGAAGACAGGATGGTGAAAAATTTTATGAAGACTGGCCGTTTTGATGAAGTACCCGAAGATCCGTTTGCGAAGGAAACACCCCCTAAATTGTTCAAATTAATCACAAAAAAACCGGTTACCGCCAGCGATGCAGAGTTGAAAGCCAATGGAAGATCCAGAAGTGCAAAACTGCGGGTAGCCGAAAAAACAACATGACGCGGATTGAAAAACCGCCCGTATTATCCTACCCTATCCTAAACACATCTGTTTGAATTGCGTTCAGGTTTATATTGTCAATTTTTTAAAAAGACATAGCGCGTGTTGCAGGAAGTAGAAACTATCGAGACAATCCAGGATGCTCCGGAGGAAGTAAACATCACTACCCCCCCGGATGAACAAAAAAAAGAATGGCGTTTGCGCATCAACTACCGAGCGTTGGTGCAAAACATGCCCTTCATCGGTTTCCTGGCTTGTTTAGCCCTCATCTACATCGCTAACAGTCACCTCGCAGAGAAAAAAATAAGACGTATAAATAAACTGGGCAAAGAAATAAAAGAGCTCAAGTGGGAGTATATCAATGTGAAAAGTGAGCTCATGTTTCGCAGCAAGATGAGTGAAGTCAGCAAGTCTGTAGAGCCGCTGGGACTTAAACAACTCAGCTCCCCTCCACAAAAGATTGTGCTGAAAAAGGAATCAGAAAAATGATTTTAATACTGATGCCTGACGCTGCCCGCCTGACCCATCAATCAGGTCGGGGATGCTGGTAAATCAAATCAATGGCAAGCATCTCAAATACAAATGCAGCCAGTGTCAGGTATCTACTTAATAAGCTGTCAGCTCTTAACGATAGCCCTTAGCCACAACGCTGAGGGCATTCATGCTAAAAGCCAACAGTAAAAAAGCTAATCGCTAAAACAAATACGTGGATGTAAAAAAGGACATATTGTGGAGAGTGTATCTGTGCCTCATAGGTATGGCGCTGTTTGGCGTGGCCATACTGGTAAAGGTATTCTACATCCAGAATGTTCAGGGCCAATACTGGCGCAACATGGCCGATAGCCTGCATACCGGCTACGTAGCACTCGACGCGGAAAGAGGCACCATCTACTCAGAAGAAGGCAGAATGTTGTCGACCTCCATCCCGTATTTCGATATCCGCATCGACTTCGCTGCCGATGGCCTCCGCGATAAAAATGGCAAAGTGTTCAAGGAAAACCTCGACTCACTCGCCGATCGCCTGGCAAATACCTTTGGCGACCGCAGCAAAGCAGCCTATAGAACCATGCTGCAGGAAGGCTACAAATCAAAGGACCGCTATTTTCTGCTGAAAAGAGATGTGCCCTTTAACCAATACCAGGAGCTACGCACCTTCCCGATGTTTCGCCTCGGCAAAAATAAAGGTGGCATGATCGCTGAATCCAAAAGTAAGCGCATCAATCCCTTTAAACTGCTCGCCAACAGAACCATCGGACTGGCCCGCGAAAACTCACAGAGCGTAGGACTGGAAAGAACCTACAACGATTATCTGAAAGGGGTAACCGGTAAAAGACTGATGCGCCGCATCGCTGGCGGTACCTACGTACCCGTAGATGGATACGACATCGAACCGGAAAATGGCCGCGATGTGGTTACTACCATCGACGTGAATATGCAGGATATTGTGGAAACAGCCCTCATGAACATGATGGTAAGCAATGAAGCCGACCATGGTACCTGCATCCTCATGGAAGTGAAAACCGGCAAAATTAAAGCCATCGCCAACCTGGGCCGCCAACCCGATGGCAACTACTGGGAAGATATGAACTATGCACTGCAGGTAGCGGAACCCGGTTCCACTTTTAAACTGGCTACCGTTATCGCTGTGCTGGAAGATAAATTCGCGACCATGAACACCATGGTCAATATGGATGGTGGACACTGGCAGGTGGGACGCAGAACCGTATACGACTCGGAACCACATCCCGGCCCCCAGAATGTAACCGTGAAACACGCATTCGAACTGAGTTCCAATGTGGGAATGGCTAAACTGGCCTACCAGTTCTATAACCGCCAACCCAACAACTTTGTCGCCCACCTCAGGAAACTGCGGCTCGATCAAAGTACCGGTATAGACCTCGTAGGCGAAGGAAGACCAGTGGTTAAATCCACCGCTTCCAAAAGCTGGAGCAACACATCCCTGCCCTGGATGGCATTCGGATATGAAGTGCTCATCAGCCCGTTGCAAACCTGCATGCTGTACAATGCTGTAGCCAACAACGGTAAAATGATGAAACCCTACCTCGTCAACTCCATACAGGAGTATGGCCAGGTAGCTAAACAATTTGAGCCCACTGTACTGCTGGATAGCATCTGTTCTCAAAACACGCTTAAACAGGTACAGGCCATGCTCGAAGGCGTTCCTATAGATGGTACCGCAAAAAAATTGCGTACCCCCTATTACGACTTCGCCGGCAAAACAGGCACCGCACTCGTGGCCAATGGCAGCCATGGATATGCAGACAAAATCTACCAATCGTCCTTTGCCGGTTATTTTCCCGCAAAAGACCCACAGTATACTTGTGTGGTAGTGATTAAAAATAAACCGCACGCTTTGCGCTTTTACGGAGCAAACGTTGCGGGTCCCGTGTTTAGGGAAGTGGCAGATAAACTGTATGCCATCGCCGTTGAAAGACAAAAACCCATGCAGGCTACCATGCAACTGGATACCCTGCTGGCACTGAAAAACGGAAGAGGCAGCGAATGGAAAGAAATTCTCAGTACCCTGCAACTCCCGCTTAGTGGCACTCCTGCTAACAACAGCTGGGTGAGCGCTAAAGTAACAGACCGGAAAATTGCCTTCCAGCAGGTAACTCAACTGAAAGGCGCCGTACCGGATGTTACCGGAATGGGACTCAAAGACGCACTGTATCTGCTCGAAAATGCAGGACTCCGCGTGGTGGTGAAAGGCGCCGGCAAAGTGAAAACACAATCACTCCCCGGCGGAACTAAAATTGGAAACGAACAAACTATTGTCATAGAATTGAGCTAAATGAAGACGCTGCGCGACATATTGTACAATGTAAGCATCCAGGCGGTGCATGGTAATACCGATATTACCATCAACTCGCTCGCGATCGACTCCAGGGCCATCGGCTCCGGCGATGCTTTCATTGCGGTGAAGGGAGTACACGTGGATGGACACGGGTACATCGAAAAAGCGATTGCTCAGGGCGCCGCTGCCATTATCTGCGAAACATTGCCGGAACAACTGGTGGAAAATATATGCTATGTACAGGTAGCCAACAGCGCTACCAGTAGCGGTGTGATGGCAGGCAATTTTTATGATAACCCATCTCATAAAATACAACTGGTGGGTGTAACAGGTACCAATGGTAAAACTACCATTGCTACACTCCTGTTCCGCCTGTTTACCAAACTGGGCTATCATTGCGGACTGTTGTCTACCGTGCAAAACCAGATAGGCGACACCATTATACCAGCTACCCATACCACCCCCGATCCGATCAACCTCAATGCCTTGCTCGCAAAGATGGTGGAAGACGGCTGCTTGTATGTATTTATGGAAGTAAGCTCCCATGCCATACACCAGCAACGGATCGCAGGACTGAAATTCGCCGGCGGTATCTTCAGTAACATCACCCACGATCACCTCGACTACCACAAAACTTTCGAGGAATATATCCGGGTAAAAAAATCATTCTTCGACAATCTCCCGGTAGGCGCTTTTGGCCTCACCAACCTGGACGATAAAAGAGGCATGGTGATGCTACAGAATACCAAAGCCAGGAAAGCTACTTACAGCCTGCGCACCCTGGCAGATTTCAAAGGTAAAATCCTGGAAAATAACCTCACCGGCCTGGTAATGCTGGTTGGAGACACAGAAGTACATTTCCGCCTCATCGGTGAGTTCAATGCCTATAACCTGCTGGCTGTATATGGCGCCGCTGTATTACTGGGCATTGACAAAGCAAAAGTATTACAGGCACTCAGCGACACACCTGGCGCTGAAGGCCGGTTCGATTATATCATTTCTGACAAGGAACAGATCATTGCCATCGTAGATTATGCACATACACCAGATGCACTGAAAAATGTACTGGCTACTATCAAAAATCTACGCAAAGGCAATGAACAGGTAATCACCGTCGTAGGTTGCGGTGGTGACCGGGATACCACCAAACGCCCTATTATGGGAGACGTAGCCGTGGAAAGCAGCGACAAGGTAATCCTTACCTCCGATAATCCCCGCTCGGAAGACCCGGCAGCGATTATCCATGAAATGGAAGCAGGAATACCCGTGCACCTGAAGAAAAAAGTACTCTCCATTACCGACCGGAAAGAAGCCATTAAAACGGCACTTTCCCTCGCCAACCGGGAAGATATTATCCTGGTGGCAGGTAAAGGACACGAAAAGTACCAGGAAATCAAAGGTGTGAAACATCACTTCGATGATAAAGAAGTGCTGGTGGAGATGATGAAGCTGATGGACAAATAATTTTTGAAGAAGAACGAAGAATACTTAATAATCCAATGACTTAAAAGCCTGTCTGCCAAGGTTGCGGGCGGGTTACGACTAAAACATATGTTATATTATTTTTTAAATTACCTGAAAACAGAATTTAAGATCAGCATCATCGGTGGTGGTATGTTCCAGTATATCACCTTCCGTGTCACGATGGCATTACTGCTGTCGCTTGTGATTTCTTTGCTGTTTGGTAAAAGGATTATTAAGTTTTTACAAAGAAAACAAATTGGCGAAACTATCCGTGAACTCGGCCTCCAGGGCGAAAACACGAAAAAGGGAACACCTACCATGGGTGGGTTGATTATCCTCTCCGCCATCGTAATACCTACGCTATTATTTGCACAAATAGCCAATGTATATATCTGGCTCATCCTGCTCTCTACCGTTTGGCTGGGACTGATTGGCTTCCTGGATGATTATATCAAAGTATTTAAAAAGAATAAAGAGGGACTGGCCGGTAAGTTTAAGATCATGGGACAAATAGGCCTGGGGCTGATTGTAGGCTGTACCCTGTATTTCAATAACGATGTAGTGGTATCCCGCGAAGTAGTAGGCGCCCGGAAACTGGCTCCTTATGAAAAACAGATCACTAATCACCCGGAACGTGTAACCCGCGAAGGACAAAGGTTTGTGGATGTTAAAACACCTATTACCACTATTCCTTTTGTGAAAAATCATGAATTCAATTACGCCAAATTAATCTCCTGGATTCCGGGAGGGGAGAAATATACGTTTGTCATCTACATCCTGAGCGTAATCATCATTATTACCGCCGTTTCCAATGGCGCTAATCTGACAGATGGGCTGGATGGGCTGGCAACGGGTGTTTCAGGCATCATCGGTGTAGGCTTGGGCATCTTCGCTTATGTATCCGGTAACATTCAGTTTGCCGAATACCTGAATATCATGTATATCCCTAACCTGGGAGAATTGTCCATATTCATTGCAGCTTTCGTAGGCGGATGCATAGGATTTCTCTGGTACAACGCTTACCCGGCACAGGTGTTTATGGGAGATACTGGTAGCCTGGCACTGGGTGGTATCATTGCCTCCCTGGCTATTATTGTGAGAAAGGAATTACTGGTACCCATCTTCTGTGGCGTATTCCTGGTAGAATCCCTGTCGGTAATGATGCAGGTATCCTATTTCAAATACACCAAGAAAAAGTATGGTGAAGGCAGACGCATCCTGAAGATGTCACCTCTCCACCACCACTACCAGAAAATAGGCTATCATGAAAGTAAAATTTCTGTTCGCTTCTGGATCGTTACCATTATGTGTGTGGTAGTAGCGATCGCAACATTGAAAATGAGATAATTTTTAAAAGATTAACAACGCAGTATAAACGAAATGAAGTACAAACTCGTCATATTAGGAGCCGGTGAAAGCGGAATAGGTGCGGCCTTGCTGGGAAAACAGCAAGGGTATGAAGTGTTTGTTTCTGACGGTGGCACTATAAAAGATAACTATAAACAGGAACTGGCGGTAAACCAGATCTCTTTTGAAGAAGGACATCATTCCTGGGATATCATACTGGACGCAAACGAAATCGTGAAGAGTCCCGGTATCCCTGAAAAATCGGAACTGATGAAAAAGGTACGCGAAAAAGGCATACCTGTTATCTCCGAAATAGAGCTGGCCTACCGTTTCTCGACAGGTAAAAAGATTATTGCCATCACCGGTAGCAACGGCAAGAGCACCACTACTGCCCTCACCTACCACATCTTTAAAAACGCAGGACTGGATGTGGCCATGGTTGGTAATATTGGTATCAGCTATGCCAGGCAGGTGGCAACCGCACCCGCGGAGTATTATGTGATTGAAATCAGCAGCTTCCAACTGGATGACATTAAGGACTTCAAACCCAATGTGGCCATCCTGTTGAACATTACGCCTGATCACCTGGATCGCTACGACTACAAAATGGAAAATTACGTAGCCTCCAAATTCCGAATCGCCATGAACCAAACAGCAGAAGACTACTTCATCTACTGCATGGACGATCCTGAGATCATGCGACATTTAGCGCAGCAACCCATTTATTCAGCATCAATACCTTTTACCATCATGAAACCACTGAAAGAAGGCGGCTTTATTGCCAACGACCAGTTGCACGTTGATGTCAACGGAGATCCGGTTATCATGTCTATGTATGACCTGTCATTAAAGGGAAAACATAATCTATATAATTCAATGGCAGCAGCAATTGCAGGCAGAACCATGGATATAAGGAACGAAAAAATCCGTGAGAGCCTCACGTCATTTGAAAGCCTCGAACATCGCATGGAATATGTAGCCACCGTGAGAGGAGTAGATTTTATTAACGATAGCAAAGCAACCAATGTTAACTCCGTTTGGTTTGCACTGGAAAGCTTTGACAAACCCATCGTACTCATTATGGGCGGTGTGGATAAAGGCAACGATTACGATGCCATCCGTGACCTGGTGAAAGAAAAAGTAAAGGCCATCATCTGTATGGGTGTAGACAATACCCCCATCTTTGCCGCGTTATCCAACGATACACCGGTGATGATCAATACCACCAGCATGCACGATGCCGTCCAGGAAGCATTTAACCAGGCTGCTAAAGGAGATATCGTATTACTGTCTCCCGCCTGCGCCAGCTTCGACCTGTTTAAGAATTACGAAGACAGGGGCCGGAAATTCAAAGAAGAAGTAAAAGAATTATAAAATATAAAAGTGGAAAATGGCAGGAGCGCTCTATAGAACAAAAGGCGATAAGGTAATCTGGACGATAGTAATTTTTCTATCGCTGGTGAGCCTGCTGGCCGTATATAGCGCTACCGGATCACTGGCCTACCGCGAAAGAGGCGGCCATACCGAGTATTATCTCCTGAAGCAACTGATCGTATTGGTCATGGGATTAGCTATCATCTATTTTGCACACCGGGTAAATTATACTGTTTACTCCCGCGTGGCACAGATAGGCTTCCTGATCTCCATTCCCCTGCTGATCTATACACTGGCCTTCGGACGACACCTCAACGATGCCAGCAGGTGGATCAGCCTACCGATCATTAACCTGACCTTCCAGACATCGGATGTGGCAAAACTCGCCATCTTCATGTATGTAAGCAGGCAGTTGTCCAGGCGTCAGAACCTGATCAACGATTTTAAGAAAGGCTTTCTGCCCATTATTACACCGGTAGCTATCATCTGCGCACTGATTATGCCGGCCAATATGAGTACAGCGCTTTTACTCGGCGCCAGCTGTATGTTGCTCTGCTTCATCGGCCGGGTACCAGTAAGATTCCTCGCTTCCATGGTAGCAGCAGGAGCGGTTGGCATCGTATTACTTTTTGGAATAGCGAAGGTAACAGGCGTGGAAATGCGTACTAAAACATGGGAAAAACGTATCGATAACTTCTTACATGGCGATCATACGGAAGCACCCTACCAGGTACAACAGGCCAACATTGCCATTGCAGGTGGAGGCATTTTAGGTAAAGGTCCCGGTAACAGTACCCAGCGTAACTTTTTACCGCATGCCTATTCTGACTATATCTATGCAACGATCATTGAAGAATATGGTATGGCCGGCGCATTCCTGATCCTGGCGGCTTATATGATACTGCTATTGAGAAGTATCAGGATCTATAAAAGATGTCCGTATGCCTTTGGTGCATTCCTGGCGGTAGGACTCAGTGTAACACTGGTGATACAGGCGTTGACCAATATGGCGGTAAACGTACACTTATTCCCGGTTACAGGGGTTACCCTTCCGCTTGTAAGCATGGGTGGATCATCGGTTTTGTTTACCAGTATGGCCATCGGTATTATTCTCAGTGTGTCCAGGAATGTGGAAGAAATGGAAGGAAAACAGGCAGAAAAAGAACGTTTGGAAAAAGTAATGGCAAATGCAGAAAACGCTGCAGTAGCTTAATACGTATTTATAACAATATCAATCGTAAGTAATAAAACACATGCAACGCAAAGTGATCATAGCAGGCGGCGGTACCGGGGGACATATCTTCCCGGCGATAGCTATCGCGAATGCGTTGAAAAAAATTCAACCGGATACCAACATCTTATTTGTAGGTGCCGCCGGAAAAATGGAAATGGAAAAAGTACCGCAGGCAGGTTATCCTATCGAAGGACTGGAAATCGCGGGATTCAATCGCAGTAATATCTTCAAAAACATACTACTGCCTTTTAAAATATGGAAAAGCCTGCGCCGTGCAAAAACCATCCTCCGCAACTTTCAGCCGGATGTAGTGGTAGGTGTGGGTGGATACGCCAGCTTCCCTATGCTCAACAGGGCACAGAAAGATGGTATTCCGACCCTGATCCAGGAACAAAATTCCTTTGCGGGAAAGACCAATAAAATACTGGGCAAAAAAGCCAGGAAAATTTGTGTGGCATATGATGGTATGGATAAATTTTTCCCGGCCAATAAACTGGTCCTCACCGGCAACCCGGTAAGAAACAACATCTCCCAGTCGGCCGTAACCCGGGAAGATGCCCTGCAGCATTTCGGTCTGAGTCCTTTGAAACAAACCATTTTTGCAGTAGGCGGTAGCTTAGGTGCTAAATCTATTAATGAAGGATTACAGCCCTTGCTGAAAACTATTGCAGATAAAGATATACAGCTCATCTGGCAAACGGGGAAGCCCTATTACGAAACTGCCAAGGCAGCGGCAGCACCATATGAATCACATGTTAAAGTATATGATTTCATCAACGTAATGGACTTTGCCTATAAAGCAGCAGATGTGGTACTATCAAGAGCAGGCGCATTGGCCATCGCAGAATTATGTGTAGTAAAGAAACCCGTGATCTTTGTGCCCTATCCCTTTGCAGCGGAAGACCATCAAACGTCCAATGCTATGAACCTGGTTAACAAACATGCCGGTTTAATCATTAAGGACAGTGATGTAGCCAGTCAGCTGGAAAATGTGTTATTCAGTTTACTGCAAAACAGAGCATTGATGGAACAACTGGAAAACAATATCGGCAAACTGGGAAACCCCAATGCAGATATGGTGATTGCGAAACAAGTATTGGAAATTATTTAGAGAGATTTAGCAGCATATATGGATTTGAACAACATACAAAGGGTTTATTTCATCGGTATCGGTGGTATTGGCATGAGCGCCATTGCCCGCTTTTTTAATGAAAAAGGCGTGCAGGTAAGCGGTTATGACCGTACTGCTACGGCGCTTACCAGGCAACTGGAGGCAGAGGGTATGCAAATCCATTATACAGACGATATCAACCTGGTGGATAAACAGGCTAACCTGGTAGTATATACGCCGGCAATTCCGGCTGCACATACTGAACTGCAGTGGTTCCGTGAGCAGGGCTATGAAGTAATAAAGCGCAGTGATGTATTGCAGGAAATTACCCGCTCCCTGTTTGCCATTACTGTAGCAGGTACCCATGGTAAAACCACCGTTTCTACCATGATTGCGCACCTGCTTACCGACAGCGGATACGGTTGCAACGCCTTCCTCGGTGGTATCAGCGTTAACTATGATAAAAATTTTTGGAGCAGCAGCAAACAAGTAGCCGTTATTGAAGCAGATGAATATGATCGCTCTTTCCTGAAATTAAGTCCGGACATCGCTATACTGACTGCCATGGATGCAGATCACCTGGATATTTACGGTACACCGGCAGCCATGGAAGATGCATTTATTCAGTATACCCACAATATTAAGCCCAATGGCACACTGATTGCTAAGTTCGGCCTGCATCGGAATAATGAGCTCAACGCTACCAATAAGTTGTTGTACAGTTTACAAAACGACGTAGCCAATGCTTATGCTGCCAATATCCGCATGCACAACGGCGGATATGAGTTTGATGTGATGCAGAGCGACTGGATGATTGACAATATTTCGCTGCACATTGGTGGCATGCATAATGTGGAAAACGCAGTAGCAGCCATTACAGTAGCGCATCTGCTGGGTATAGATGCTGATAAAATCAGGGCCGCTATGGCCAGCTTCAAAGGTATCAAACGCAGGTTTGAGTATGTGGTAAAAGCAGCGCAGCAGGTATATATCGATGATTATGCGCACCATCCGGAAGAGCTGCGGGCACTGATTGCCAGCGCCAAAGCGTTATTCCCGGGTAAAAAATGTACTGTTATTTTCCAACCGCATTTATTTACCCGTACCCGTGACCTGGCAGATGGTTTCGCTGAAAGTCTTTCCCTGGCAGATGAAGTAATACTACTCCCTATCTACCCGGCACGTGAACTGCCTATCGAAGGAGTGACCAGCGAAATGATTGCATCGAAAATAACAGTACCCGTAAAAATATTGCCGAAAGAGTCGGTAGTGGAATATGTGGAAAAACATCCATCCCCACTATTGATCACGGCCGGCGCCGGAGATATAGATCAGTTAAAAGAAACAATTGCCCGGACACTAAAAAACAGGACCACATAAAAAAGTAAACATTTGTCTAAAACTACCATCATATTAAAACGACTGGGCACACTCCTCCTCTGGGGGCTGGCGTTGACAGGCTTTGTAGTATTGCTGGTAGCTGCTATACAAGACAAAGATGCCGGTAAATGTAAAGGCATACAGGTGAAGTTTGAAGGGAAAGATGACAACTTCTTCATCGAACCCAAAGACATCAAATCACTGATTGCGAAAGATAAAAACCTGAACCCGGTAGGCAAAAAGATCGGCGATATTAATATCGCCCAACTGGAAGCCCTGGTAGACCAGGATCCATGGGTAAAAAACGCGGAGATTTACTTCGATAACAAGCAACAACTGAATATCAAAGTAACGCAACGCGAACCGGTAGCAAGGATATTTACCTTTTCCGGTAACAGCTTTTACCTCGATGCGGCAGGAGAACATATACCGGTATCCGGTCGTTATGCCGCCAGGGTGCCCGTATTCACCGGCTTCCCCACAGATGCAGAAAAGCTGCAGAAAGCAGATAGCCTGCTCTCCACGCAAATTGTGGATATGGGCAATTATATTGGTAATGATCCGTTTTGGATGGCACAGGTAGAGCAGCTCATGATCACACCCGATCGTAAGTTTGAATTCATACCTAAACTGGGCGACCAGGTGATTGTATTCGGAGATGGTACTGATATAGAAAAGAAATTTGTCAAATTATTGGCTTTTTACAAAGAAGGATTGAATAAAGTAGGATGGAATAACTATACGCGCATTAATATCGCATTTGAGAATGAAGTAGTGTGTACCCGTAAAGATGGCGTAGTTCCATTACAACCGGTGATCAAAGCAGACAGTATAAAACTGCCGGCCGTAGATGAACCACCTATCGCAGATGTAGAAGATGCCGATAGCGGAGCCGTAGCGCATCCGGTAGCAACATCCCCCAAACCGGAGGCCGTAAAACCGGCTGCTAAACCGGAACATCCGGCAAAAGGAAAAGAAAAGGCGAAAACGCAGCATGAGAAAGTAGTGAAGAAAGCAAAAGCAGCCCCTGCGCCCGCCAAACAACAACCCAAAGCAGTGTATAAGCCAGGGAATAAATCTGTTAACACATCAAAAAAACAAAAAACGCCATGAATCAGGAAGCTCCCATCATTGTAGGACTCGACATAGGTACTACGAAGATTGCTGCCATTGCAGGACGGAAGAATGAATACGGGAAACTGGAAATCCTGGGATTCGGAAAAGCTACATCATTTGGTGTACAGCACGGTATGGTGCTGAACATCGACCAAACGATCAAAGCTATCAGGCAAGCACTCGAAAATTGTTATGCATCCAACCCCAACCTGGAAATTAACGAGGTATACGTTGGCATAGCCGGCCATCATATAAAAAGTTTGCAAACCCGCGGGGATATTGTACGCAATGACACTGATGCGGAAATATCCCAGAAAGATATTGATCAACTGATTAATGATCAGTATAAAACAGTCATTCCCGCGAGTGATCAGATCATCGATGTGATCCCGCAGCAATATATTGTGGACAGCCTGCAAAACATCACTTACCCCATTGGCATGTCGGGAGTAAAGGTGGGCGCTAACTTCCACATCATCACCGGCGATAAAAACGCCATTCGTAACATTAACCGCAGCGTGGAAAAATCCGGTCTCAAAATCCGGGACCTCGTACTCCAGCCACTGGCTTCCGCTGCCGCTGTTATGTGCGACATGGACTTCGAAGCAGGTGTAGCCATTGTTGACATTGGTGGTGGCACCACTGATCTGGCCGTGTTCTACGAAGGTATTCTCAAGCATACTGCAGTAATTCCCTACGGCGGAGAAAACATTACCAATGACATCAAAAACGGATTAGGCGTATTAAAAACACAGGCAGAGCAGATGAAAGTGCAGTTTGGTTATGCACTGGCAGATGAAGCCAAAAGCAATGCCTATATCACCATTCCAGGTTTAAGAGGTCAAAGCCCCAAAGAAATTTCAGTGAAGAACCTCGCCCATATCATCCAGGCCCGTATGAGTGAAATACTCGATTTCGTAGTATACCATCTCAAACAAATCGGTATGGATAATAAAATGCTGAATGGCGGTATTATACTCACCGGTGGCGGATCCCAACTGAAACACCTGATACAGTTAACTGAATATACTACCGGCGCAAGCGCCCGCATAGGTTTCCCCAACGAGCACCTGGCAAGCGGCCACATAGATGAATTAACTAAACCTATGTACGCTACCTGCGTAGGCTTGATTTTAAAAGGATATAATGATTTCGAAAATGATCGTAAAGCGCTGGAAGAAAACTATGTAAAGATTAATACCAGCTATCTGGCAAAAGAACAGGCTGCCCAATCCGTAGCACAGCCTGAAGACTGGATAGAAGAAACGGGCCCCAGCAGCCAGGAAATACAAGACCGTAAAGCAAAAGAAAGAAACGCATCCCTGAAAAACTTCTTAGACAAAATGAAAACAAAAATCATTGACATGTTTACAGAAGAAGAAGATGCTAAACTTTAATCGCTATATGGCGCAATTGTTGTAACCAGCAAACGTTTATTATAATAAGAATTAAGAACGATAATTAATAATGACAGGACAAATGAACCATAGTAACATAATAGCATACACGCACTTAATTCTTAATAGTTCATTATTAATTAATCGTACTAACCCATAAAAGTATAGAGTCATGATACATTTTGATCTTCCTAAAGAAAAATCTTCTATCATCAAAGTCATCGGCATAGGTGGTGGTGGAAGCAACGCGGTGAATCATATGTATAGCCAGCGCATTGAAGGGGTAAATTTCATTATTTGCAATACCGATGCACAAGCTATTGCTAACAGTCCCGTTCCCAATAAAATTCAGTTGGGACCTCACCTCACGCAGGGACTTGGTGCCGGTGCAAATCCTGAAATCGGAAAACAGGCGACAGAAGAGTCCTTTGAGGAAATCAAAAAAATACTGGAGGTAAATACCAAAATGGCCTTCATTACTGCCGGTATGGGCGGTGGCACCGGTACCGGTGGCGCCCCTATCATCGCACGTATATGTAAGGAACTGGGTATCCTGACCGTTGGTATCGTTACGACTCCTTTCTCCTACGAAGGAAAGAAAAGAATGTTGCAAGCCGATGAAGGCGTACAACGTCTGAAAGAATACGTAGACACCCTGCTGATTATCTCCAACGATAAATTACGCCAGAAATTCGGTGACCTGAAATTCAAGGCTGCCTTCGAAAAAGCAGATAACGTACTGGCAACCGCCGCCAAATGTATCACTGATGTGATCAATTCTACCGGTCAGATCAACGTGGACTTTGCCGACGTTTGTACTGTTATGCGTAACGGTGGTGTAGCCATCCTCGGCGCTGCCCTGGCGGAAGGTGAAAACCGTGCACAGAGAGCCATCGAAGATGCCCTGACTTCTCCATTGCTGAACGACAACGATATACGCGGTGCTAAATGGATCCTCATCAATATCTCCTCTTCCGAAGGTGAATTCGAACATACACTGGATGAAATGGATGTTATCCAGGCCTACGTACAAAGCCAGGCTGGTGAAGATTGCGATGTGATCCTCGGTGTGGGATACGACCAGTCACTCGACAGACAACTGGGCGTAACCATCATTGCTACTGGCTTTGAACAAAAACCTATCACCCAGCAAAAAATAACACCCTCTACCCAGGAACGCGTAGAACCTAAAATAGTAATGCAACTGGGCAAAGATGGCGATGAGAAGAAAATGAATCTGCAACAACAGTCGCAAGGCCTGCTGTTCCAGGAACCACAAGACCTGATGGCGCCACGACTGATGGAACCGGTGATTACACATCCGGAGCCTGTCATTCCTTATACACCGCCGCAACCGCAGCAACAGCAACAGGCGCCTATCGCTCCTGCCCGTCAGAACTATGTGCTGAGTGTACAACAAGTACCTTCTACCCCACAGCAACCTGACCCGCAGATACAACAACAAATGCAACAGGCAGCACAGCAACAACAGCTACAGCAAATGCAGCAGATGCAGCAACAACAAATGCAGCAACAACAGCAGATGCAGCCTGTTCAGCAAGTGCCGCCCGCACATATACAGCAGCCAGGCGTGAATGTTATCCAGCCACAAACAGGTAACGCTGCCGGCGGATACCTGAACAGACCTGCACATATTTACGTGGAACCAGGCAGTGCACCCGCTCCTGAAATGAAAATGGTATTTAAAGAGGAAGAAGATGCCGTAAACGTACCGCCAACACCTCCGGAAGTGCCTATGCAGCAAGCATATGAAGACCTGGAAGAACAAAAACGCAAACAGGCAGAAAGAGTAGCCAAATTGCGCAGCATCAGCTTCAATGTGAAAAACATGGACAATAATGCAGAACTGGAAAATGTACCTGCCTACCTGCGTAGAAACGTAAACCTGGACAATGGTGCAGGATCTGCCGAACATTTCTACTCCAATTATACCGTGAGTGGGGATCCGGCACAAAATAATCACCCGGAAATCAATACTATCAATACCTTTTTAGATGGGAAAAAGCCCGATTGATGAACACATTTGATTGTTTTTTAGTTGTGTTAAAAAAATCCTCCGGTTCTCCGGAGGATTTTTTTATAATAGCACCTTATGAATGCCAATTATAATTCATTCAATCCTTGTTTGGCAGCCTGTAAAATAGTGGCGGCTGGCGTGGTTTTCAACACCTGTACATCACAAGGTTCCAGCAACTGGTTCAATTTATTCAAAGCGGCCGTGTTACTACTTCTTGTAAACTCCTCCTTCAATAACCTGATCTTTTCAAAATCCTGTATACCTTCCACCATTCTTTCAAAACGGATAGAAGATCTCGGTCCCGGATATACGAAATAAGTATCTCCGGCGGCCCAGGAACGGAAACGGGAATCTAACAGCGGTGCTTTCACCCAACTGTTATAAGCCCAGCGTAAATAACCGCTATATCCTTTGTGAGCAGCATACCAGCCCATAAACGCTGATTCTGCCGGAGGTGAAAACGTAAATGTATTAGGATATCCTTCTGCACAATAAGTGTAAAAAGTAGTAGGTAATCCTTTCTGTATACGCTCTTTCATTACTTCCGCGGGGAATACTTCCTTGGAGGCTACACAATAATCGTAAATCTCCTGTGCAATAGGCGCATGATAGCTTCCTGCCAGCGATACTTTGAAGTCCTTATCTGCTTTTCTGATAATAGCCAGCGCCTGTTTCATGTCTTCCATGGTTCTTTCATCCATTGCAATAGCGGTAATATTAAACCAGCCCTTTGCTTTCAGATGTTTCACAAAATCATTCAGCATAGGCTGCCAGTGAGCAGTATACTCAGGAGTACCTGGTTTTGCTACAATGAAGGTGTCTTTGCCTGCCGCTTCATCATAGTAATAAAATTTCAGGTTCCACGGAATCATACTATAGCAGTTGATTTCCTTGCGAATACCCAGGTCCATCATGAACTGCACCCATTTGTCAAACACAGTATAATCGTATACCCAGCTACCATTTTTCTTCTTCGTCCATTTAACCATGGTACCGTAGATGTCTTCTGTTTGTCCATTCCATGGATCATATATAATGGCAGTAGTAATTACCTTCTGTCCGGCGTCTGCCAACATCTTCATATAGGGCTTCATGGCTTTAAAATGCGCATCACTCCAAGGTTTCACGCCATATACACGAGCCACGGCATTCGGACTTTGCCACAGATCCAGGTGAAATTTCCAATCTTTCGGCGCTGGTAATGTGCGGTCTGTTACCGTCACTTCATAAGGCAGGCTTATGGTACTCGCTCCAGCTTTTACGCTGATGCTACCGTTATAAATGCCTGCAGGCGTGTTGGCTGGCACCTGTATACTCAACCATACTGGCTGCGTATTATTGGCAGCAATGTCCCTTTTATTGATCATGTCGATACCATCTGCTACGAGAGAAGAATCAAAATCGACTGGCTTCCGGTAACCACAACCGGTGCCATCTTTATTCAGTTCATCTGTCATAATATAGCGTACAAATCCTGTGGAGATGGCATCCGCAGCGATCTTCTGTCCTTTGCCATTCTGCAGCGGCGATGTTTGTATACTCACCGATGGCTGCGCAGTGCTAGTCCAGATAACCAATTGGGTATGTACACGCTCTCCTTTCCAGGCTTTAACGGCCCAGGAAGGGGATAAGGCTTTATCATCCGGCGCATTTCTTTTATCATAACGGGTATCAGCAGTACCAAATGCTACGTGCAGCCGGGAGCCATTAACAGCTGCCCAGGAGGCCTGGTTAACGGGCTTGGGATCGGGCAGTTCCCTGTAGTCGCTGGAGGGAGAAGTTTGCGCCCATACGTTTTGTTGCAATGCCAGCAAGGCCAGCATGCCAAAAAATTTGTTCACCATACTAAAATTTAGAGATTCGCGGATATGGGATGTCAGGATTCAATACTGAATGTCCGTATCCCGGAAAACACCCAATATCTATAAAAAAAAGGGATTTTTCATATTTATGGTATAGACGGAAAGCGACTATTCATCGCATAAAAAATGGGGTTTTCAGTGTGTATCTGAAAACCCCATCTCAAGAAAATGACTATCTATTAATGTACAATACGCTTCAACTGCAAATTAGTAACAGGAGCTACCACCAACGGATATTTCTCAATGGTTACATAGCTGGAATCCAGCCCAAAGCCTCTTTCTTCCGATAAGCTGATCTTTTTCAGGAAGAAATACATCTTCATCACCATCCGCTCATAAAGCGGCAAATCGTTGTCGTGTGACAGGAATTTCTCCATTACTATAAACTGGAAATCGCCCACCACATTATTCTTACTTAACGATTCGTAACGGCTGGTGATATTCACTTCCTTATTGCGTACCATGTCTTCCACCACCATTCTGAACATGAGGTTGATACGTTGTTCCACTTTAAATCCAAGGCGGAACTCTACACGTATTACTTCATTGGGAATAATAGTTTGCACAGAATATTCACTGAGATAAGGTTCATCCACCACATCAACATGCACAAACCAGTAAATATCCGCCCGTTTAGGTTTTTTGTTGAGAATAGAATAAATGATTTTGTGTTCTATCTCCTTAGGATTATCTGCGCTACTCATATAAACCAGGTGAGTAGCATACTTGGGGATAGAAGTATCGTTACTGAGTTCCTGGATAATAGGCAGGTAATCTTCCAGGCGGACAAACTCCACGTAACGGTTCTTGATCTTACGTGACTTGAACCATACAATCATCACCAGGAAAAGTGCGCCGGCTACTATCACAGTAACATAACCGCCATGCATGAATTTCACGACGTTGGCAAACAGGAAGGAAAATTCTATGGTAAAATAAACGACCAGGTATAACAGGATCCAACCTACCCATACCCGTTTGGTATACAGATAAAAAGCAAACAGGCAGGAAGTCATTAACATACAAATAGTAATAGACAAACCATAGGCAGCTTCCATGTTACCTGATTCCTGGAAAAAGAGTACAATGGCAGAACAGCCCACAAACAGCATGGTGTTGATACCTGGAATATATAGCTGGCCTCTCATTTCAGTGGGATAGTTTACCCGCATTTTAGGCCACAGGTTTAAACGCATGGCTTCTGCAATGAGCGTAAAGGAACCCGAAATGAGTGCCTGGCTGGCAATAACGGAGGCCAGGGTGGCGATCAAAACGCCAAAAATGATGAACCATTCCGGCATGATGGTAAAGAACGGATTTTGATCTTTTGGAAGAATCTGTCCTTTTTGGGTAAGCAACCAGGCCCCTTGTCCGAGATAGTTTAAAATAAGACAGGATTTTACGAAAATCCAGGATACCCTGATATTGCCTCTACCACAGTGACCAAGGTCGGAATAAAGAGCTTCGGCTCCTGTAGTACACAGGAATACAGCACCCAGAATAAGGAATCCTTTGGGGTAGGTAGTTAATAGTTCAATAGCGTAGTGGGGGCTAAAGGCTTTAAAGATGCTGAGGTCATCGGCAATATGTGAAATACCAAGAATGCCAAGCATAGAAAACCAGAGTACCATGATGGGACCAAACAGTCGGCCTATAGATACTGTACCGAACTGCTGCATTACGAAAAGCCCGGTAATAATGGTCAATACAATCTTTACGATGGTCATTTGGCCAAGATCCTTGAAGACTTCCAGGGTTCTTAAACCTTCAATAGCAGAGGTAACCGTAATGGGAGGGGTAATGATACCGTCTGCCAGTAAGGCAGCGCCTCCTATCATACCGAAGATAACCGCCCATTTGGCGTGACGCCTGACAAGGGCATAGAGGGAGAAGATGCCTCCTTCTCCTTTATTATCTGCACGAAGGGTCAGTATAACGTATTTAACAGTGGTTTGTAGGGTAAGTGTCCATATAATACAGGATATACCTCCAACTACCAGCAGATCGCTGATGGGGTTTCCTCCTACGATGGCTTTGAACACATAAAGTGGAGATGTTCCGATGTCGCCATAGATAATGCCGAGTGCTACTACCAGACCAGCCAGGGAGACCCTGTTAATATTTATTCCCACGTAATAAAAAGTTGGTTAAAAAAGCCTTCAAAATTAGGGGTAAATATTGATACTCCAACAATAAATAATTATAATGGAAGTATCCGCTACAAAGAGAAAACCTCTCCCGAGTGAACGGGAGAGGTTTTCCTAGTTATCATCTTAATGAGTGATACTGATTAGTTAGCAGGAGCTAAATCAACAGTGCCAGACTCACCAGGAGTGTTTTGTTTGATGAAACGACCGCGGTCGATTCCTTGTTTGTCAGCCAGGTAGTCGATAACTGAATCAACACGACGGCTGCTCAGGTCAACACCACCTTTTTTACCTTTAGCACCTGCGTGGCCAGTAACCAGCACGTTGCAAGAAGGATTAGCTTTCAGGCTGGAAGCTACAGAAGCCAGGATAGCTTCTTGTTCGCTACCAACTTTGGTAGAAGAGCCTTTGAAAGATACGCTAGGCAGCACTAAGCTAGAGCAAGCTGGAGCTATGTGTTTGCAGCATTCTGGATCTGGGCATTTACCAACACCATCAGCGTCAACTGGCTGGCAGTAAGTTGGAGTGATCAGTTGTTTGTCTTTGTAATCAGGAACGCCATCACCATCAGTATCTTTAGCAACACCGTGAGAATCAACTGGTGCGCCTGCTGGAGTATTAGGTTCGCGATCGAACTGGTCAGTTACGCCATCACCGTCAGCATCAGGCAGAACCGGAGCTGGGATCTTCATGTGACGTGGGTTGCTCAGCTCGCTGTAAGCGTATTCCAGTGGGTTGATCCACCATAATGGCTGTACGCGTTTAGAAGAGTTACCCAGGTTGAAGTTCAGACGTAAGCTGGTGTAAGAATAGAAATCTTTGGTAGCACCGCCTGGTCCAGGATAACCATCCAGGTAAGCGTCAAATGGCAGGGTCAGTTTTTCTTCAACACCCAGGTTGAAACGTTTGCTGATTTTGAATGCGATACCGGTACCTACGTCCAGTGCGTGACGCAGCAGTTGGTTGTCGTTATGACGGCCGATAGCGATTCTGTTACCCTGAGAAGGAGCATTTTGCTCGTATTTACCATCTTGTAAAGACTTCAGGTCTTTCACGATGTCATGACGTTTCTGACCAAAATTGATGGAAGAATAGTCATAACCATTACCGTTTGCATCCAATGCATCAACGTCAACGTCAGCTACCACTATTGAGTAACCAGCCAGTACATACCAGTTAATCTTAGGTTCTGCTCTGTAGAACAGGATGTTGCTCAAAGAAGCAATCATATCCAGAGACAGCTGGTGGTTCTGAGATTTGTAGTTAGGAACGTAGAATCCGTTCTTTGCATACGTTTTAGCCCAAGGACTAGCAGCACCCGGATTATCGTAGATAGCTTTGTAGTTCTGTCCTTTATCGATAGAACCGATGTACTCAGCTCTCAGGGAAAAAGTATGACCCAGTGCTTTTCTCAGGGAGATACCACCACCAAAACCTGGTCTAGGGTTAACTGTTCCATCAATCAGGTGTAAACCACCGCTTAAACCCAGTTCCCACATATCTCTCGGTTTAGCCGGGAAATTTGATTGGTGGTTCGTGAAGTTATTTTGTTGTACCATACGCTTGCTAGACACTTTGGTGCTATCCAAAGCATCGTAGCCGGTTGGTTGAACCTGTGCAAAACTAGTAGATGCTGATAGTAAACCCACAGCGCCTGCCAGTAATAAGTACTTTTTGCTTGCCATAATTGTTTTTTTTATTAAAAACTGTTAAAAATTTACTAATAACCCGTTTTTTACCTAGCAAAGGTAAATATCATAAATGAATATACAAATTTTTCTTGCAATATTATTTTCATTGATAAGTCCTTCAATATTAAAGCTTAAATGAAAGTATTTATATACCTTAAATCTAGCTAAGTTAAAGGAATGCATACCTCGTGTTAATGAAATCTTTATCTCTTGTTAAGAGAATGTTATACTCCATATACAAATTAAAGGCCAAAATGTTAAAATGTGATTTTTAAAACCTAGCTTAGCAATCCTTTTTATTTCAGACATGGACGAGATTAAACACCTGATAGGGAAAGAATTACAGGATTTTGAAAGTAAGTTTGCAGATTCAGTAAAAAGCCATGTGCCGTTGCTGGACAGGATCATGCATTACATTGTGAAACGCAAGGGAAAGCAGATCAGGCCCATGTTTGTTTTATTATCCGCTAAGCTTTTTAATGAAAATATCCAGGAAAGCACTTATCGCGCAGCAGCCCTGGTAGAATTGCTACATACCGCCACCCTCGTACATGACGACGTAGTAGATGACGCCAATGAACGCCGTGGATTATTTTCTATCAATGCCCTGTGGAAAAACAAAATTGCAGTACTGGTGGGCGACTACCTGCTGTCAAAAGGTCTGTTATTGTCACTGAATAACAATGACTTCCGGACTTTACAAATCCTGTCTGAGGCAGTAAAGGAAATGAGCGAAGGCGAACTGCTCCAGATAGAAAAAACAAGGAAACTGAATATCAAAGAGGATATTTACTTCGAGATCATCCGCCGCAAAACAGCCTCCTTACTCGCTTCCGCCTGCGCCGCAGGTGCATGGAGCAGCAGCAATGACGAACATACCACCGAACAAATGCGCCTTTTTGGCGAAAAGGTAGGCGTTGCCTTCCAGATAAAGGATGACCTATTCGATTATGGGTCTGCCAAAATTGGTAAACCTACCGGCATAGATATAAGGGAGAAAAAAATGACCCTTCCCCTTATCTATACCCTGGAACACGCCACTCCTGATACCAGGAGAAAGATTATTAATATAGTAAAAAATCACAATACAGAAAAAGACCGCGTAGAAGAAGTCATCCGGTTAGTAAAAGCATCCGGCGGAATTGATTATACCCGCCAAAAAATGTTCGAATACCGGGATGAAGCCCTTACCATATTGAATAAATTCCCGGAAAATGCCGTCAGAAACGGACTGGAATCCCTGGTACGTTTCACAACTGACAGAACATTTTAGAAAGAATAAAAAATAATGTAATATGCAGATGAAGCTGAAAGCAGCTAGCTAACGGCAGCAGGAGACAGTAGTGGAGATACAGGCGAAGCTTTCGCTTCTTAAAACATAATAATGCAAAAACGCTGGACAGTAAAAGCATATCAACCAAATCAGGAACAGTTACTACAGTCTTCATTGCGCATACACCCTCTACTATGTAGGTTGCTGGTACAACGCAATGTGACCAATTTCGAAGCTGCCCGGCAATTTTTTCGCCCTACACTGGAAGATCTACATGATCCCTGGACAATGAAGGATATGGATAAAGCCATTTCAAGAATTGAACAGGCGTTTTTTCAGCATGAAAAAATATTGATATACGGCGACTACGATGTAGATGGTACCACCGCTGTAGCGACTGTGTATGCTTTTCTACAAAAACTCTACGGCAATATTGAATTTTATATCCCGCACCGGTACCGCGAAGGATACGGTATTTCTATGCAAGGCATCGAATATGCGAGAGACAATGATTTCAGCCTGATCATTGCACTCGACTGCGGTATAAAATCTATTGAACATATCACCCTCGCCAAAGAATGGGGTATCGACTTCATTATTTGCGACCACCATTTGCCTGATGCCATACTTCCTCCAGCAGTAGCCATCCTGAATCCCAAACAAACAGATTGTCCTTATCCTTATAAAGAACTTAGTGGGTGTGGCATCGGCTACAAACTAATTTCCGCCTTTGCACAAAAAAGAGGACTTCCTCCTTCGGAAGCCAACCAGTACCTCGACCTCGTTGCCACCAGCATCGCAGCAGATATTGTTCCGATGACCGGTGAAAACAGGGTACTTGCCTTTCACGGTCTCGTAAAAGTAAATACTGATCCGCTTCCCGGTATTAAAGCGTTGATTACACTTAGCGCCCTGAAAGAAAAGTTAACGATCGCCAACCTTGTATTCGTTATTGCCCCCCGGGTAAATGCCGCAGGCAGAATGGACGATGCCAGGAAAGCGGTAAACCTGTTTATCGAAAATGATGTGGAAAAAGCAGCTGCTATCGCCGCCGTATTGCACGCCGATAATTTCGACCGGAAAGAAATAGACAATACCATCACCCAGGAAGCCATTGTGCTCCTTCAAAATGATGCAGATATTGCCACTAAAAAATCTACAGTACTATACCAGGCACACTGGCATAAAGGAGTCGTAGGCATTGTTGCCTCCCGGCTTATCGACAAATATTACTACCGGCCAACGATTATCCTCACCCAATCGAATGACGACAAAGTTGCGGGGTCGGCACGTTCTGTGATGGGTTTCAATGTGTATGAAGCTATTCATCAATGTAAAGACCTGCTGGAAAATTATGGGGGACACTTTTACGCAGCTGGTATGACCATGAAAACAGAAAATGTAAAAGCATTCCAGGAACGCTTTGAAACAGTGGTAGCCAACACGATACGTCCCGATCAGCTGGTGCCGGAAATCGTGATCGATTCGGAAATCCAATTATCTGATATTACTCCAGCTTTTTATAATATCCTGAAACAATTTGAACCCCTGGGACCAGAAAACCTGCGCCCCGTTTTCCTGGTAAGGAATGTCACAGATAATGGTTATTCAAAAATTGTAAAAGACGAGCATATCAAATTCTCTGTAAAACAAGGCAGATATGGCCCTACCATGTCGGGGATTGGTTTTTACATGGCAGATAAATTCAGCATCTTAGCAGATAAAAAGCCATTTGATATGGCGTTTACGCTCGATGAAAATGAATGGAATGGGCAAACATCCCTGCAGCTCAAAGTAATTGATATCAGGCGCCACCAATAAGCTTATCTCTTCTAGTTATTTATGTTGCGCCAGTAACCAGGTATACACATTGGCATTAGCATAAGTGCGGGTCCAGGCATCATGGCCTCCATCAGGATATTCTGTATATTTCACATTACTGCCCAACGCCTTCAATGCATTTACCAGTACCCGCGTATTACTTACATTTACAGTAGGATCGTCTGCACTGTGGAAAGCCCATATAGGCATAGCTTTCAGGTTGGGCATCCTGTTTACATCCCCACCGCCGCTGATAGGAATAATGGCGGCAAATTTTTCCGGACGGGCTGAACTCCAGTCCCAGGTACCGAATCCTCCCATACTCAATCCAGTGAGATATACCCGGGTTGGATCCACGTGATACTTTTCCAATACTTCCTTGTATAAGATATCAAGATACTGCGGATTCCACCACCCGCTTAAACACTGCGGTGCAATGATCACGAAGGGCTTCCCTCCTGCTACTTTTACCAGTCCCACATTTTTCAGCACATTCACATTATTGCCCATTTCTCCTACACCATGCAGAAAAAATACCACTGGCCATTTATAACTTTTCTTCTCATTATAGCCATCGGGAATATAAAGGAGATAATCGCTGATGTTTCCTTTAGTATCAATCTTTTGCGCGGTAATACCCACCGTTTGCCGGCTAAAGGAATCTTCTACAGGTGGGGTATTGTCTACAGGCGCCGCAGTTTCCGTTTTTTTACAGGAAATGAGAGCAGATATGCTCAACACGATGATATAGTTTAATATTTTAATTATTCTTTTTTTCATATAACTACCAAAAACTAAAAATCCCCCATCGCATCAGCGACGGGGGACAGGTTTTACAATATTTTTCTCCTGCTGGTTAAAATGCAGTTTTCGGGGGTTGCTGCAAATTAACTAACAAAAACAGGAAATGAAATATTTTTTTATTGTATAGCTATATTATTTTTTTTCCGCCATCAACTCTACACTTCTATTGACAAAAGCGGTCAGATCTGCGCCGGTCAACAAGTTCTGAGATAATAATGCCAGGTCTGCCAGGTTCTTTATCTGCTTCTGTTGCAAGGTATTATCACTCTCTTTCAGGATCTGGGTATATACCGGGTGATTGGCATTCACCGTCATATTGATTTCGTCGGGCATATTAGCATACCAGTTCATTCCGCCGCCGCCCATGGCTGCCATATCTTTCATACGGCGCATAAACTCAGGGCGTGTAACAATAACCGGTTGCGCTTCAACACTCAGTCCTTTCATTTCCACCTTGATATTGGGCTGGGTCACCTGGGCGCCAAACAGTTCTTTCAAAGTACCTTCCTGCTCCTGCGATAATACAGTAGTCGTGTTTTCTTCTTTATCAATCAGGTTGTCTGCAATATCAGCATCTACGCGGGTGAACGATACATTCTCCCATTTCATTTCCATATTATTGATAAAGGCAGCATCCACCAACGTTTCCATTTTCACTACTTTGTAACCCTTACTGATGGCAGCTTGCACATAGCTATCCTGTTGTACCGGATTGGTAGCATATAAGATGACGAGTTTCTGTTCTTTATTGGTTTGCAACGCCGCAGCGGCAGTGCGGTATTCTTCCTGTGTATAAAACTTACCTCCTGCTACATCTTCCAGCAATAGGAATTTATTGGCTTTTTCCAGGAACTTGTCATCGGTCATCATACCGTATTTCACAAACAGACCGATAGAATCCCATTTCTCTTCAAAAGAAGTACGGTCATTCCGGAATATTTCATCTAATTTATCAGCTACCTTTTTGGTGATGTGTGCGTTGATTTTCTTTACGTTAGGATCGCCTTGCAGATAGCTGCGGCTCACGTTCAGCGGGATATCCGGGCTATCGATCACGCCATGCAGTAACATCAGGAACTCGGGTACAATATCTTTTACTTCGTCTGTAACATATACCTGGTTGGAGTAGAGGTTGATTTTATCTTTCTGTAGTTCGTAGCTTTTGTTGATTTTCGGGAAGTAGAGTATACCGGTGAGATTGAATGGATAGTCTACATTCAGGTGAATCCAGAACAACGGAGGTTCAGCAAACGGATATAATTCCTTGTAGAAATTCTGATAGTCTTCTGTTGTTAACTCACTTGGTTTCTTTGTCCATGCCGGGTTGGTGTTATTGATCTGTGTTCCTTCAAAAGTAACGGGAACAGGCAGGAACTTACAGAATTTTTCAAGGATAGCGCGTACGCGTCCGTCTTCCAGGAATTCTTCACTTTCCTCATTAATATACATCACGATTTCGGTACCTCTGTCTGTTTTGGATACTTCTTCCAGCTCATATTCCGGGCTGCCATCGCATTCCCAGCGAACGCCGGCTGCATCTTCTTTCCATGATCTGGAATAGATTTCCACCTTGCTGCTTACCATAAAGGAAGAGTAAAAACCCAGCCCAAAATGCCCGATAATATTAGTACCGCTTTCCTGTCCTTTGTATTTTTTCAGGAACTCTTCTGCTCCTGAAAACGCTACCTGGTTAATATATTTGTCCACTTCTTCCGCAGTCATGCCAATACCATGATCTGCAATCGTAATGGTTTTCTTTTCTTTATCTACTTTTACGTCAATAGCAATGTCTCCCAGATCTCCTTTGAATTCCCCAACACTGGCTAATGTTTTCAGCTTCTGGGTGGCATCCACAGCGTTACTTACCAGCTCGCGGATAAAAATTTCATGATCGGAATACAGGAACTTTTTGATAATCGGGAAAATGTTCTCTGTTTGAACACGTATAGCGCCTTTTTGCATCGGTTATCTGATTTTTTCTAAACTTTTTCAAAGGGTGTGCCAGCCAGGGTTTAGCTGACAAGATGGCAATAAATATATTAATTAAATTTAAATACGATATAATAAAGCAGAATAATTGCTGATGGCCATCCGGCAAGGAAATACGTTCCCGGAAAAATCCGGAGATCCATTAATGTTAGGGTTATTAACAAAAAAATCATATCCCGGGTAAACTGAATTACGTAGATTTATTTACCGAAATCTGAAACCCTTTTTTTTCATTAAAACCTTACTATGGAAAAACCTCTACTCTGTCTGCTTATTGGCTTACTTATCGGGGGCAACGTGCACGCCCAAACGAATCCTGCAGCACAGTCGCTCCCTTACCAGCAAAACTTTGATGCACTCCCGGCCACGGCCACCATTTATCCTGATGGATGGCAGGGATGGTCGCTAAGCGGGGCTCCCTCCGGCAGCTTCAATACAGCTGCCCCGGCAGCAGATAAGGCCCTGCTCACCGGCAGCGCTTCTTCTACCGGTAATGGCGTATACAACTACAATGGCAAATTGGGATTTCTGAACAGCGGCAGCGTGGATAATGCGCTGGTGATGGCACTCAATACCAGCGGACAACAAAATATCCAGCTGGCCTATGATGTAATGACGATCAGGAATCCTTATGACGGGAGCGCGAATACCCGTATTAATGAAGTGGTGGTACAATATCGTATAGGCAATGCCGGTAATTTCATTAGCTTATCTGAAACTGCCTACCAGAATGATACCATCGCACAAACGGGGCCGGGTATTACCACACCGCAACATAACATCCATCAGTCGGTATTGCTGCCGCCAGCCTGCAGTAACCAATCGCTGGTGCAACTGCGCTGGGTAAACCGGCAAATCAGCGGTGGCGGCTCCAGGCCAAGCTTTGCAGTCGATAATATTCAGGCCAGCGGATCTGGCGCCGATACAACGGCCCCTGTTGCAGGGACACTGATTCCGGCTAATGCGGCTACCGGCGTATCGCCTGTTACGTCTCCCCAGGTTATTTTCAGTGAAAATATCCAGACTGGTACCGGTTATCTCCTGCTGCATAACAGTCAAACCGGTCGGATCGACAGCTTCACCATTAACAATCCAGCCGTTGTTATCAGTAACAATTCACTGACCCTCAAAAAGACATTGCAACCTAACCGTCATTACTATATTACAATTGATAGCGCTGCTGTGAAAGACTTGTCCGGCAATGCTTTTGCCGGTATCCGCGATAGTACGAAATGGGAATTTACCACCGGTAACCAGGAGCTGATCTATCACTTCGATGATTGTACGCCGAGTGGCAGCAGCCAGTTGAGCGGAGGATTCAGTCAATACAGTGTAAGTGGCGCTCAACAATGGGGCTGCACTACCTTTGGACAAAATAATAGTAATGGCGTACAAATAAATGGATACAGCGGCGGAGCGGTTGAAAATGAAGACTGGTTGATTTCCCCTGCTTTCGACCTGACAGGTTTTCATTATCCGCTGTTACAATTCAGCAGTCGTACGGCCTTTGCCGGCCCTTCGCTGACACTGCGTATATCTACCAACTACAGTGGTACCGGCGATCCGCGGGAGGCTAGCTGGACTACGCTGAACGGGCGTTTCCCTGATAGTGGCAGCGATGTATGGAAATTGTCTTCCGGTATTAACCTGGCTGCATTTAAACAAGCCAATGTATCTATTGCATTTGTGTATACCTCCGGCCCGGAAGTACAGGCCGCCCGGTGGACCATTGATGACTTTATACTCAGCGATACCACCGCAGCGCCGGCGCCAACGCTCAACAGCAACCCTGGGGCACTGGATTTCGATTATGTAAAATCAGGACAGTCATCGTCTCCCCAAAATATTCATTTCTGGGCCAATGATTTTACTGCGAACCTTAACATTACCGCTCCTGCCGGCTTCCAGGTATCCCGCGACAGCAGCAATTTTGGCAATACAGTAACCTTTACCACAGGAGAATTGCAGAACGGGCCGAAGGACATATCGGTAAAATTTGTACCTACTGCAGCCGGACAGGCCTATACAGGAAATCTTACTTTTAACGCCGGTAGCTTTGCTGATAGTCATACCCAATTATCCGGTACTTCCTTACGGTCTTTAAAAGTAGTAAACTGGAATATCGAGTGGTTTGGCAGCCCGGTGCAAAACCCTGCCAATGATAGTTTACAGCAGGCCAATGTAACCCGGGTATTACAATCGCTCGATGCTGACATTTTTGCGCTGGCTGAAGTAGTGGATACTGCGCGTTTCCGGGCGGTAGTGAACCAGTTGCCCGGCTATAGTTACGTGCTGTCTGACTTTGGCTCCTATGCCGATAGCGTAACTGATGTAGACTATGTGAGTGCGCAAAAGCTGGCATTTGTTTATAAAACAGCAGTGATCCGTAAGATACGTACCTATGGCGTATTACGGCAAAACGGCAGCAGCAACGCTTATTATAACTGGTCATCAGGTCGTTTCCCCTACCTGATGGAAGCTACTGCCAAATTGGAAAATGATTCTGCCCGTATACAATTTATCCTGTTACATGCCAAGGCCAATACCGGTACTAAACCCGACAAAATCACTTCCTGGCAGCGGCGTAAAAATGGGGCTAAAGAGCTGAAAGATACTTTGGATACGCAGTATCCGTATAGCAATATTATTATGCTGGGGGATTTTAACGATGATCTGAATAAGACCATCACGACAGAATTGTTGCCGGATACTACGACTTCTTATATCGATTTTATGAATGACAGCATTGACTACCGGCCTTTGACACTCCCGTTAAGTTTGTCGGGGCAGCGGTCTACCATTAGTTATTCATCGGTGATTGATAACGTGATAGGCTCCAATGAAACCGGGGTAGCTTATATTCCAGGATCGGCCCGTGTACAAACGCAGGTAGAGAGGTTGGTAAGCAATTATGGCGCTACTACTACCGACCATTATCCGGTGATGAGCCGTTATAATTTACAGATACTGGGTAATCCATTGCCGGTCAACGCATTTGATGCAAGGCCGGATGGCAATAAGGTATTGGTAAGTTGGAAAACGCCTTATGAAATCAACAGCAAATACTTTGTGGTAGAGCGTTCCAGGAATGGCCGGAGCTATGAGGCGGTAGATACTGTGCTGGGACAGGGCAGTATTGCGGGTGCATCGGCCTATATTGCTTATGATGAGCAGCCCTGGCCGGGCTTCTCGCAATATCGGCTGAAAACAGTAGGACTGGACAGCAGTATAAAGTACAGCCCGGTTAAGGCAGTCTTTATGATAGATAAAGACCTGTGGTTGAAGTTATTGTGGTGTATTTTGGGGCATCAGCTGCAATATTGGCTGGATTGGCCGATGAGTGGTCCCGCCAGTGTGTCGTTGATTGATGTACAGGGACGAGTGCGATATGAGGGTAGAACCGAGCTCATCAAGGGAAAAAATTACAAAACGGTCAATATTGATCAATTGCCTACTGGTGTTTATTTCCTGCGGATACAATCGGGAATGCAGGTACAGGTAAGTAAGATTTTCATTAGCCGCTGATCTTTTTGAAAAAACCATATAAATGAGTGACCGCCCCGGGGATTCCCAGGGCGGTTTTTAGTTTCACAACTAATTATTTATCAATAATATATACATTCACCTTCAAATATTTGGCGTTTATCGTGATAAAGATGTGGAAATAAGGAATAGTTCAGTATCTTTGCGGTCCTAATTTTTTTTAATTAAACCATTTAAAACAGGGAATTATGAACTACGAATTGATGGTGATCTTTACCCCTGTGCTTTCTGAGGACGACTACAAAGCGGCTCAGAAAAAATTCGCTGATATCATTAAAGATAACGGCGGAGAAATTACGCACGAAAATCCCTGGGGATTAAGATCACTGGCGTATCCAATCCGGAAGAAAACTACAGGTATGTATGTTGTTCTGGAATATAATGCGCCATCCGACCTCAATGAGAAGCTGAAAATCCAGCTGAATCGCGATGAAAATGTATTACGTCACATGATTACTGTACTGGATAAGCATGCAGTTGCTTACAACGGTCGTAAAAGACATGGCGTAAATGCTGAATCTAAAACCACTGAAGCTTAAAACTATGGCAGTTAAACCTAAACAAGAAATTAAGTACTTAACAGCCGTAAAAACTGAAAAACGTCAGAAGAAATACTGCCGTTTCAAGAAGTTGGGCATCAGGTACGTAGATTACAAAGACGCGGAGTTTTTGAAGAAATTTTTGAACGATCAAGGCAAGATGTTGCCACGTCGTATTACGGGTAACTCCCTGAAATTTCAGCGTAAAGTAGCCCAGGCTATTAAGAAAGCTCGTCAAATGGCTTTATTGCCTTATGTTACTGACCTTTTAAAGTAAGAAGTTATGCAAATTATCTTAATACAAGACGTAGATAACCTGGGTCAGAAAAATGAACTGGTTAACGTAAAGAATGGTTACGCCAGAAACTTTCTGATTCCCCAGAAATTTGCAGTAGAAGCTAGTCCTTCTAACATGAAGCAATTGCAGGAACGCCTGAAAGTGCAGAAAGTGAAAGAAGAGAAACTGCTGGCTGAAATTGCGAAAGTGGTGGAAGTGCTGAAAGCTTCTCCTGTTAAAATTGGCGCTAAGACCGGTACTTCCGGTAAGATCTTCGGTAGCGTAACTGGTGTTCAGATTGCCCGTGCAATTAAAGAACAGAAAGGTTATGAAATTGACCGTCGCCGCATCCACATCCTGGATGATGTAAAAGAACTGGGTACCTACAAAGCTCGCCTCGATTTCGGTAAAGGCAACGAAACTGAACTGGAATTTGAAGTAGTAGCTGAGTAATATTCCAACTTGTTGGAAAAAAGAAAAATCCCAAGCTGATTATCAGCTTGGGATTTTTTTGTGTGCTCTATCATACTCCATTCAGATAATAGCATGAAAAGCTATATCATTGCTTCCTTTCGCAGCCTCAGTAATGCTATCGCTGAAAAACTCAAATCTTCTTAGTATTTTCATGTCCTTATCCGCCTGGCACATGAAAAATGTTATCTACTGCTTATTTATCGTCATTGCTATCTCCGCCTGTAGCACCAACAAATACAAAGCAACCGTACCACGGCTCGCCACGATAGGTATCCAGGGTGATGATATCCCGCAATACTCATTTCATTATGATGAAGCTGGCAACCTGACAACTTTGATACAGCATTACAGTGCGCACGATACCAATGTTCATACTTTTTTTTATGACAGCAGTCATCGTATTACCGGGATGATCGTTTCGAACCGGCACAACCAAACCGATACGATACAAGAACGGGCACAGGTAACCGCCTGGGATAAAGACGGAAATGTGGAAGAAATACGCTATTTCGATGCAGAGAAAAAGCCTTTACGCACAGCAGCCATTCATTGGGAAAAGGGCCAACCATTAGGATTGAAATATTCTGACAGTACCCAGGCCGTGAGTTGGAACTATAAAAAAGCCGATCCTGTACGGAAAGACATTTGTATGGATAGCTTTTCGGGGAAGAAAGAGGAATCCCTGGTAACCTTACGTACCGCCCGGTACGAATGGGATGACTCTATTAATCCACTGCATCCCCTGGTCAATCAATTACTGATGAGCCGAGCGGTAGCCCCGGTGGTCCGTCTCACGCCCCTGTACGACCTTTCAAATACCTTACTCCACCTGGGCACTCAAAATCCGGCCCTCATCAAAATATCTGAAAAGGAAAAATCACATTGCCAGCAACATTACCAGGAATATGAGCGTTATACCACCATGCAATATACCTGGTCTTGCAATAGTCGCAAGTACCCTTCAGGAGCATGGGTACATGTACATAGCGAAGGATTTACCAGGCTTGGGTCAGACACCGATGTGATACTGGAATATAAATACGAATAGTATTATTGATGATTTTTCATTAACTTTTAGGAGATGAAAATCATCAATCGATTAAGGGCTATGCCGGTTACCATAGTACTGATTGGTATAAACATACTGGTTTTCGGCTATACAGCGTTAACAGGTATGGATATATGGCAGGGAAACGGCGGGCAATTACTGCACCTGGGAGCCAATTACTGGCCACTTACCATATCTTCCCATCAGTACTGGCGGTTGCTCAGCAGTATGTTCCTGCACGCAGGGTTTTTTCATCTCTGGACGAACATGATCGGATTATTTATTGGCGGATTTTTCCTGGAGCCCGTCATTCGCAGCGGCAGGTATGGATGCGCCTATATCGTTACTGGTATTGTATCTGATTATATGAGTATCTGGTATCATCAAAGCGCAGTGGGAGTCGGCGCCTCGGGAGCAATTTTTGGCATTTTCGGAGTATTTCTGGCCTTATTAACGACGCCCCTTTTCCGGTGGGAAGTACGAAAGGCTTTCCTGGCTTATATAGGAATATTCGTCGTATTAAACGTAATCGCTGCTGTTGTTTCCGAAGGCGTAGACAACGCAGCACACCTGGCCGGCTTTTTAAGTGGAGCCATAATGGGATATATTTTCTTTTTTACATTAACAGGAGCAGATGGAGAAAGACTATCCCGCTGATCGTCTCCAATATGCTAAATACTTACATTTGCACACTTAAATGCAACAAAAGATGATGAATAAGTTATGGTTCCTGCTTTGTGCAGGCATAATACTGGCGCTGGGCTGTAAGACGAAAAGCAAGAATAATGCAGCCACTGGCAACGATTCCACACCCCGGGCTATTCACAGTACACCAGACGACACGGTTCAACTAGGTGATAAAACATTCTTTGTTTATTTTATTGAGAAAGCAGATTTTGACAAATTTCCTCTTCCTCCGTCAGATTCCAGCGAAGCTCAGGTACTGGCAAAAGATACCCTCGTAAAAAGAGAGGGTAATAAACTGACTATACAACTGCAAAACGGCAAACAACGCATTCTGGCCGATAATAGCAACGAAGGCGAAGAGTATATCGGGTATACTTACGCGGCTAACTATCCATCTATCAAAAGAAAAGGATTTTTTGTCAGCTATTATGAAGGCAGTGCCTTTGCCCTGGTAAATACCCTCGATGGCGACTCTATGATCACCTGGTCTGCCCCCGCTATTTCACCTGATAAAAAGTATATCATGACCGCATGCATGGACCTCGTAGCCGCCTTTGATCCCAACGGGTTTCAATTGTTTAGCGTAAATAACAACGAGATAAAACCTGTTGGCGAAGCCAACCTGGACGATTGGGGGCCGGGTATGGTTCAGTGGATTAACGATAAAACATTATTGTCTGAATACATTACCATTAATGAAGAAGGAAATACGCAGATACGCTATGTAAAATTGGTGATGCAATAAAGACTATTTAGTATATTTAATAGTAATCTCCTGCATCAAACCCACGTACATATGAAAAAACTGTTCACTTCAGGATTATGGCTGTTGCTCACCTGTTCTTTTACAGCTGTAACGCTGGCAATGCCCGTTGACGTTGTGTACCAGAACCCAACCATGAATATAGACGGTACCGCCAGTTCGATTGTCAGTAAACTGGATAAAACACTTTTACTAACAGATGCACAGAAGCCCAAATTACTCAACATCATCACGGGTTATCTGCGCCAGAAAGTAAATATTCAGTCGTTACGCCTGAGCAATGAAAAGGCGTATACCTCTAAAATGAACAGTATGCAAAATGGATTGCACGCTAAACTGAAACCACTATTTACACTCACGCAATACTCCGAATTCCTGGGATTAAAACCCAAATCTTTCGATGACACCAATATCCTGACTCAATTGTACTATTAAGCAAAAGCGCTTAAAGCATAAGGCAAAAAGCTAAATAATAATCTGCCTGTCACGGGCTACAATACGCCAGTTGGCAATAGCAGCATTGTCTTCCACTACATATGCTTTCTCATATAATGCCACCGTAGGGCATATATGGAGCGGTACACCGTATAGCACGGTACCTACCGGGAACTGGCTGGCAGTTTCTACCTTGAGTACCAGATGTTCTTCGCTTTGAGAGATGATTTGTGCAGCAGGCGCATTCAAAAAATGAACACGCGGCTGCGGGCTTTCCGCAGCCACTGATTTATGACCGAGATCAAGACAAATGTGTTGCTCGTCAATGACCGATATTACCCGGCTGAGCACCAACGCTGCCCATTTGAATGGTTGTTCCGGTAAGTTCTTTCCATATCCCCAGTCCCAGAATACAAAGGTACCCGGGCTGCATTGTATATCTTTTCGTTTTGCATGTACCGGGAAGGTGGGACTGCCACCTGCAATAATTACTGGTCGGGGTAATCCGGTATCGGCAATTTGCGTTGCCAGCATAGCTACCGGAGCATACGCCGCATCACATTTTTCTTTTCGTATAGTCATGTCCGTATCATGAATATGCCCGTCATATGCATGTAATCCTACCGGGATTACACCTGGCAGGGTATGAAGATATTGGTATAACTCCAATGCAGCCTGCCCGGGCCGGATGCCGGTGCGGTTCATACCTACATTCAAATCAACATACACTGGTAGACGCCGCCCCTGCGCCGCAAAGATATCGCTGATCGCTAACGCGGTATCTTTGTTATCGGTTACACAGGAAAAAGCAGTTTGCGGATACTTCTGTACCAGTTCTAACAGTCGCACTATTTTAGGTCCCACGGGCTGATAAGCCAGCAGCACGTCTTCAGCCTGCACCATCCCCAGCATTTCTGCTTCTGCTATTGTAGCGCATTTAAAACGTTGTATACCTGCTTCCTGCATCAACTGTACTACTTCCGCGATCTTATTTGTTTTTACATGTGGGCGTAACCGTTGTATATCATCGATCATTGTTTTCAATAAAGCGATATTATCTTTTACCCTGTCACTATAAATAACTATTGCCGGAGAATCTATCTGCGCGGCATTTGCAAGCTGATACCATTCCATGAATAAAAATTTATTTTTTACAGCCCTGTTAAATCATTTACGTTCAGCCGTCAATGTTATACAATCATACTTAATAATAAACACCCGATCAACCCCGTTATAGAAACAATTGTTTCCATCACCGACCAGGTTTTAATCGTATCCTTTACCGACAAGTTAAAATATTCCTTGAACATCCAGAAGCCTGCATCATTAATATGGGAAAACATCAGGCTCCCTGCCCCGGTAGCCAATACCATGAGATTGGGATTTACACCCGATGCAGCAATCATGGGCGCCACTATCCCCGCAGTAGTTAAACCCGCTACGGTAGCCGATCCGATACATACGCGTATAATAGCAGCAATACCCCAGGCCAGCAATAATGGATGCAGATGCATATGTTGTAGAGTATCTGCAATATAAGCGCTTACCTTACTGTCGTGTAATAACTGTGTCAACGCACCCGAACCTCCGATGATAAGAATAATCACCGCTACCTCTCTTACTGCATCATCCATAATACTCATTACTTTTTTTGCAGGCATTCCTCTTCTTAATCCCAGTAAGTACACGCCATTCAACACCGCCAGCAACATCACTATCAACGGCTCTCCCAGCCAGTCGGCTACATGAAACAGAGTACTGTCCTTTGCTACCCATAACTTTGCCAGCGCCGTTCCTGCCAGTAGAAACACTGGCAGCAAGGCGGCAAATAAACTGGTAAACATTCCTGGCAACTGCTCTTCCGGAATGGGCGGAGCAACAAACATCTGCCCCGGAGGATTGGTGTAATGTTTCAGGAAACGCGAAAACACGGGTCCCGCCAATATAATAGCCGGAATGGCCACCATGATGCCGAATAATAAAGTCATTCCCATATTAGCATGAAACTGCTGTATCAGCGCAGTAGGAGAAGGATGTGGAGGCAAATAACCATGCGTTACGGATAAAGAGGCCAGCATGGGAATGCCCAGGTATACCACTGGTAATTTAGTACGTGCTGCCACGGTGAAAATCAGGGGAACCATCAACACAAATCCGATGTTATAAAACAAGGGAATACCTACAATAAAGCCGGTGAGCATGAGTGACCACTGTACATACTTCGGTCCAAATACATTCATCAGGCCTCCGGCAATCTTTTGCCCCGCACCGCTTTCCGCTACCAGCTTACCAAGCATAGCACCAAAAACAATAATGACAATCAGCGAACCCAGCGTTTTACCTATACCTGTTTGAATAGACTGTGTAATGTCTGTTACTTTCATGTGCAGGGCCAACCCCATCAACAAAGACACGATCAGGAAAGAAAGGAAAGTATTGAGTTTGCACCAGGTAACCAGCACTACCAGTAAAAGAATAGCGGCGATAACAACTAATAAGGGCATATGTATTGTTGTTTTACATGAACATGGAAAACAACAAGATAATAAAATATTATTCGTATCTCAAGGCTATAATAGGATCTAATTTGGAGGCTTTATAAGCGGGATAAATGCCAGACACCAGGCCTACGGCCGCACAGAGGCTTACCCCTATTAATATCCACAGCCAGGGGATGATAAAAGAAGATTTCAGTAATGCCGATACAATGTTACCCAGTAACATGCCCATAATAACCCCGATAATACCTCCCATCACACTAATAATAATCGCCTCATACAGGAACTGGGTACGTACTACTTTACTGGTGGCGCCCAAAGCTTTAGTAACACCTATTTCGCGGGTACGCTCCGCTACTGATACCAGCATAATATTCATGAGACCAATAGCTGATCCAAAAAGCGTAATAAAGGCAATAACGATAGCAAAGAGGTTCACTTTTCCCAAACTGGAGAACAACATCTCAGCGATACTATCACTTTTACTCAGCTCAAAGTTATCTTCTTCAGTGATCGCCAGTCCCCGGATAATGCGGAACAACCCGATGGCCTCTCCCTGGGCGGCATCTATTTGTTTGATATCTTTTACCGATACGCCAATCTGGTAGCTGGCATTAGGGCGGTCAAAAATACGCCGGGTATTGTTAACTGTAGTAATCACTACGTTGTCGGCACTCATCATTTTGCTACTTCCTTTGGAAGCTAGCACGCCAATAACGCGGTAGCGGATATCTCCCACCCGGACAGTATTATTTACCACATTCTTCATGTCTTTACCAAAGAGTTTCTGGGCAACATCCTGTCCCAGGATAGCCACATTCCGGCCCGATTGCACATCCAGCTGGTTGAAATTACGTCCCTGGGCTACTTCATAGTTGGAGATCTGCAGGTAGTTTTCATCCCCCCCTATTACCTGTACATTAGGGTTGGTTTTCTTATCATCCTTATACACGGTGGCAATACCGCTGGCCTGGAAAGATACACTTACAATAGCAGGGAATTTATACCGGTCGCGGAAAGCCACTGCTTCAGGGTAGCGGATCACTTTATTACTGTTGGATTTTTTTACCTTCTTGATATTTTTATTCCCCTTGGACGCTTTATTGCCATCATCCCCCATATGTAGCTGCATACCCCGGTTACGAATAGAAAAGCTGTTGGCCCCCATACTCGCAAAGCTGCTGTAAATACTGCTTTTCATGCTGTCGATCGCAGTAAGAATACCCACCAGTACAGTAATACCCAATGCAATAATGGACACAGTAAGACCTGTACGCAGCTTATTGCCAGTTACAGAACGGTACGCCAGGGAAAAAATATCTCTTGCTTGCATAATATCGGGTTACCTATAAAGTTAACGTAATATAGGTATTTAATTCGTTCATTTTGGGATGAGCGGCGTCAGCAGCTGGTCGGTAGCGGCAATAAAAAAGACCGGAGCGTTTGCCCCGGTCTTTCCATTATTTGGTAACTGGTGATTACAGCCAGCAAAGTAACAGGTTCGGGAATAATCCCAATACCAGCACAAGGGCTACTGCCAGTATTAATGCAGCTTTAAAGCCTCCGGAGATGTTTTCTACTTCAGGTTCACCGGTTTTGAAATACATCGCCATGATGACACGGAAATAGTAATACACGCTGATAGCAGCACAAAGCACTGCCAGTATTACCAGCCACAGTAAATGGCCATGCTGGATAGCAGCAGATAATACAAAGTATTTGGCAAAGAAACCAGCTGTTACAGGGATACCTGCCAGGGAAAACAGGAACACTGCTGTTGCAGCGGCCAGCAAAGGCTGTTTGCGGGCAAGGCCGTTGAACCCTTCGAAAGTATAATCCTTCAATTTCATCAGTACGCCAAATACACCAATGGTAGCAATACTGTAAGCGGCGGCATATAACACGATGCCCTGTGTACCCATATCATTCATGGCTACTACGGCAAACAGCATAAAGCCTGCCTGTGCGATACTGGAGTAGGCCAGCATACGTTTTACGCTTTGCTGGAATACAGCGCTGAAGTTACCAATTACCAGGGTTACTGCGGTAATGATAGACAGGATCAGGGTCCAGTGTTCGCTGATGGTACCGCCGGCAAAGCTGCCGTGGAACATCCGTAAAAAAGCTACAAAAGCACCTGCCTTTACAATGGTAGACATGAAAGAGGTAAATACGGTAGGTGAACCATCGTATACGTCTGGTGTCCAGAAGTGAAATGGCGCTGCGGATACTTTAAAGGATAATGCAAATACGATCAGGATAATACCACACAAAGCCAGGGGATGTACACTTTCTGTACCCAGGCCCAAACCGGCGATATCAAAAGTTCCGGCGGCTCCATATATGAGGGTAATACCCATCAGTAAAATACCGGTAGAAAAAGATCCCATCAGGAAGTACTTCAGGGAAGCTTCATTGCCCTTCAGGCTCTTCTTGTCGGCCCCTGCCAGGATATACTGCGGAATAGACATGATTTCAATAGCCAGGAACAACATGAGGAGGTTGCTGAAAGTAGCTGCCAGGGAGATACCAGCCAGGATAAAGAACACCAGGGTAAAATAGTCTGCCACATGCTCTCCTACTTTTTCAAACTCACTGCCGGATAACAGGAAATATAACAAAGTGGCGCCCAAAGCTACCGCATTGAACAACACGCCAAATTTGGTCACTTCAATCATGCCATACATCACATAACCGCCGTGTTCTACAGACGGATACTGCGCCAGGTTAGCAATAAATGCTATAATGATGGCCGCGATGGCAAAAAATTTAATATGCTGCTTATTGCGTACAAATAAACCAACAAACATCAGTACAACGCCCGATAAAGCAGTAGAAATTAGTGCATTCATATTTTTGCGTTACAAAACCCCGTTACAAATTTTTCCATTTCGTTATTCAGTACCTAAATGACCAAATCTCAAAACAATTTATTTACCACTTCAGATGTACTGCTCACCAAATCCAGCATTGGCTTTGGATACACACCCAACACAATTATCATGATCACAACCAGGCTCAAAGCCAGGGTTTCGCCAGGCTGCAAATCTGTAGTGGTGTCGGTTAAGTCATTGCTTTCACCAAATATTACCTTCTGTATCATACCCAGGGTATACACAGCAGCGAGGATAATACCTAATCCCGCAAATGCCATAAACCAGTGATTATATTGGAACAATCCGCTGAACATCAGGAACTCACCGATAAAACCATTGGTAAGCGGTAAGCCGATGTTAGCCAGACTGATAATAACGAGGAAAATAGCCATCCGGGGGGCTTTCCGTGCCATACCACCCATCTGATCCATGTTCTTCACTCCTAAGCGTTGCTGTATCACTTCTACGATAATCCACAAACCAATGATATTGATACCGTGGTTAAACATCTGGATCAGCACACCCTGCAGACTTTGCTCGTTGTTAGCGAAAATAGCAGCACACATTAAGCCAATGTGGGCAATGGAAGAATAAGCAATCAGGCGTTTCAGATCGTTCTGCACCATGGCGATACAGGACGCGTAGATAATACCGATCACACACAGTACAATGGCTACATCCGACCACATAGCGGCGCCTTGCGGAATCACCGGCAATAACCAGCGGATAATGCCAAACAATCCCATTTTTACCATGACACCGGAAAGGATCATCGTAACAGGCGTGGGCGACTGCTCATAGGTATCCGGCTGCCAGGTATGAAACGGAAATATGGGCATCTTAATGGCAAATGCCACAAAGAATAACCAGAATAACCATTTCTGATCATCCGGGTTCAGGTGAATACTACTGAAGGAAGACCAGCTGAAGGAATGATCAGCGGTTTGGAAATACAGGTAGATAATACCTACCATCATCAACAGTGAACCAAGGAAAGTATAGACAAAGAATTTAAAGGTAACGGCTATACGTTTTTCACCTCCCCATAAAGAGCAAAGAAAATAAACAGGTATCAGCGCTAATTCCCAGAAAATGTAAAACTGCAGGGCATCAAAAGCGGTGAAAACACCGGTTAGCCCGGCCTGGGACAATAACATCAAACCATAAAAAGCGCCCGGCTTTTCATAATCGCGGTTATAAATAGTAATGAAAACCAGCAGAGAAGCTATCGCCGTCAATAAGCAAAGCATCACGCCCATTCCATCTAACCCTACACGAAATTGACTTCCCAGCTGCGGAATCCAGTTGGCAACAAGATTCAGACTGTCTGGAGCAGTACGAAAACGGCACCATGCTCCTATTGCTAACACCACTGTTGCCAGCGATGAAATCATGCCCAGCACCTTTGGCCCGGATCCCTTCAGACCAAATGCGATAAGGCCGGCTATGAAAGGAATCAATATTAATAAAACTGTCAACATAATTTATCTGCGCTTGTAACTTCCGCTATTGGTTTATAATAAGAATCCGATCACAAATAATACAATCATACCGATAACCATGGCAAAGATGTAAAAACCTACCAGGCCATTCTGTACCAGGCGAATCCGCTGGCCACCCAGCTGTACACCACGCCCGATACCATTTACCAGTTTGTCGATACCTGCCTTTTCTATCGTATCCCGGAAGAAACGACCCAGTTCATACAATGGTTTCACTATGATAGTATCATACAATTCATCTATATACCATTTGTTTTCCAGCACTTTACCGAAGCCGATGCTCTCAGCGCCGGTATCTTCATAACTCGCAAATTTCCGACGGGCCAGCAGGATAAATACAATCACCAATACACTGCTCACACCCATTAATAACCATTCGGTGTTGTGGGCCAGGTGATGCTCTACTGCAAACGGAGCAGAAGGTGCAAATACTGGCGACAGGTAATCAGCCAGCAGGTTCTTTGTACCAAATACTTCTGGTAAACCTACATAACCACCAAAGATGGAGAGCACAGCGAGAATCACCAATGGAATAGTAATTGCAGCCGGGCTTTCATGCAGGTGATGTTCCTGGTCATGTGTACCGCGGAATTTACCGGCAAAAGTGATGTAGTATAAACGGAACATGTAAAAAGCCGTCATCAGAGCGCCAATCAGTCCCAATACATATAACATGGGGTTGTTAGCATAAGCCTGCGCCAGGATTTCATCTTTAGAGAAGAAACCGGAGAATCCCGGAATACCAGCAATAGCCAGGCAGCCTACCAGGAAAGTCCAGCTGGTAGTAGGCATGAACTTTTTCAAACCACCCATCTTGCGGATATCCTGTTCTCCGCCCATGGCGTGAATCACAGATCCAGAGCCAAGGAATAATAAAGCTTTGAAGAACGCATGTGTCATTACGTGAAACACCGCGGCTCCATAAGCGCCTACACCCAGGGCCAGGAACATATAACCGAGCTGACTCACGGTAGAATAAGCCAGCACTTTTTTAATATCATTTTGTTTTAACGCGATCGAAGCGGCAAACAGGGCGGTAGCCAAACCAATGATCGCTACGACCGTTTGCACATGTGGCGCCAGTGTGTAAATCACGTTGCTGCGGGCAATCATGTAAATACCGGCAGTAACCATGGTAGCGGCGTGGATCAGGGCTGATACCGGGGTAGGGCCCGCCATCGCATCCGGTAACCAGGTATATAAAGGAATCTGGGCAGATTTACCCATCGCTCCTACAAACAGCAGCATGGCAATGGCGCTGAGGATCGTGTTGTTCATGCCCAGCGGCGCTGCTTTGGCAAATACCTCAGGGAAAGTAACCGTACCAAACTGCATGATCATGAAGAAAATAGCAATCAAGAAACCAAGGTCACCGATGCGGTTCATCACAAATGCTTTCTTGGCGGCGTTATTATAGCTGGTATTTTTAAACCAGAAACCGATCAGGAGATAAGAGCAAAGACCAACCCCTTCCCAGCCTATAAACATCATGACGTAGTTGGCGCCCAGCACCAGTATCAACATAGAAAAAACGAAGAGGTTCAGGTAAGCAAAATACCTGGCAAAACTTTCATCGCTTTCATCATGCATGTAAGAAGTAGAGTAGATATGTATCAGGGTGCCCACACCGGTGATCACCAGCAGGAACAGGGCACTCAGCTGATCTACCTGGAAAGCAAAAGGAATATGCAGGGATCCCACACTGATAAAATCAAACAGGGTAACTACCTGTGCAGCAAAACCGGGAGCTTTTACTTCCAGGAATATTAACAGGCTAATCACAAAGGACGCCAGTACAGCGCCGCTTCCAACAAATCCTACCAGGGACTTGGATAAAAATCTGCGTCCCAATCCATTCACCAGGAAACCTAATAATGGTAAAAATGGTACCAGCCAAACTAGATTAATCATTTATCAATTCTATTTACGACGACGAAAAATTCAATAATTAAGAAGAGCAGAATTATTAATTTTTCAGCCTGTTAAGAATGTTAATATCTACTGAGTGTGTATTTCTGTAAACCATTGTAATGATAGCCAGTCCCACTGCTACTTCTGCAGCCGCCACCACCATTATAAAGAATACAAACAGCTGTGCCGATCCGGCATCTACTCTGCCTGCATCTGCCCACATTTTGGAAAATGATACCATCAGCAGGTTCACCGCATTCAGCATCAGCTCTATGCACATAAAGATGATGATGGCATTTCTGCGCATCAGTACACCCATCACACCTATACAAAACAAGGCGATACTCAGGAATATGTAATATTGAACAGGCATAAAATAAATTACGAATTACCAATTAAGCATACCCGGCAGCTCCGCGTATACTCTTTTTCTAGTCTTTTTTACCAATTACAACGGCACCTACCATGGCGCTGAGGAACAGGATACTGCTCACCTCAAATGGCAGCACATATTGTTTGAACAGGATTTGTCCCAGGTTCTTAATCAACCCTACTTCCGTAGGTTGCGTGCTCAATGCAGGCATGCTGGCATCGCGTAAAGCAGCTACCAGTACCACCAGTAAAGCACCCCCACTGATAGCGCCGGCATATTTCAGCCAGTTGCGTTTCTGTGGTTCCAGCTCTGCATTCAGGTTCATGAGCATCAGTACATAAAGGAACAATACCATGATGGCACCGGCATACACAATGATATGTACCACTGCCAGGAACTGGGCATTCATCATAATATAATGCCCGGCTATAGTAAAGAATGTTACGATCAGGCACAACACACTCGTCACAGGATTCTTACTTAATACCACGCCCAATGCTGAAATCAGCGCGATGACCGACAGCACCATGAAAATTATTTGTTGGATACTCATTCCCATCTCTGCTATGTTTGACTATTGTATTTTTAGCTAAATGCGCTGTGAATAATATTATTTCCCCTCTTTAGGATCAGGAATCAACAGATCATCTTTTCCGTAAATGAAGCCTTTACGCTGATAGTTTGCGGGAGCAAAGGTTTCAGACATATAGATAGCGTCTTTAGGACAAGCCTCTTCACAAAAACCGCAGAATATACAACGCAACATATTGATCTCATATCTTGCGGCATATTTTTCTTCCCTATACAGGTTTTCTTCTCCGGGCTTTCTTTCTGCTGCTTCCATAGTAATGGCTTCAGCTGGACAAGCTACCGCACATAATCCGCAGGCGGTACATCTTTCACGTCCTTCTTCGTCACGGTTTAATATATGTAATCCACGAAATACCGGGCTGAAGTCACGTTTCTTTTCAGGAAAGCTCACCGTGGCCTTACGGTGAAAAATATGTTTAAAAGTGATAGTCATACCCTTGGCAATAGCAGGGATATACAACTTCTCCATGAAGGTCATCGGCCGGCGATCTACTGCTTTTGCCCTGTTTGTTAATGCTTGCATAACGAATGCTTTATTTCATCCACACCTGCGTGTGTATTTAATGAGATAATATTAATGTTGACGCGCCAATACCAACGCTCCTGTAATCAGCATATTTACCAACGCCAATGGAATCATTATTTTCCAACCCAGGCGCATCAGCTGATCGTAACGGAATCTTGGCACCGTCCAACGTACCCACATAAAGAAGAAAATGAATCCCAGGGTTTTGATAAACAGCGCCAGGAACCCTAACAGCGTTAATATGTTACCATCTACTCCCAGCTTATCCATGTACGGGAAAGCATAACCACCGAAGTACATAGTAGCCATCAGGGCAGAGCTGATAAACATATTGATATATTCTGCGAACAGGAAGAAACCAAGTTTCATGGAAGAATATTCCAGGTGATACCCTCCGTTCAATTCGTTTTCTGCTTCAGGTAAGTCGAAAGGAGCACGGTTACATTCAGCGAAAGCACATACCAGGAAGATGAAAAAGCCCAGTGGTTGGTATACCACATTCCACAACCCATGGCGTTGCTGTTCTACGATATCTTTTAAACTCAGGGAACCGGTCATCATCAGCAGGGCGATCAAAGCCAGCCCCATTGGCAGCTCGTAGGAAATAATCTGGGACGCAGCACGTACAGACGCCAGCAGGGAGTATTTATTGTTGGATGCCCAACCTCCAAGCATAATCCCATATACGCCCATACTCACTACACCAAAAATGAAGAGAATACCAATGTTAACATCCGCTACCTGCAGGGATATTTCACGGCCGGCGATGGTCAGCGTATCACCCCAGGGAATAACAGCACTGGTCATACAAGCCACCAGCATAGCAATGGAGGGACCGAGTATGAACAGGAAGCGGTTGGAAGTATTTGGAATAATTTCTTCCTTGAAGAAGAGCTTTCCTCCATCGGCCAATGGTTGCAATAATCCCATAGGACCTGCACGGTTAGGCCCCAGACGATCCTGGATCCACGCCGCGATCTTCCTTTCTCCCCAGGTAGAATACATGGCCACTACCAGTGAAAGTACCAGCACTCCGGATATCAGGAGTACTTTTTCAATTATAAAAAACCAATCTATGCTTAATAAGGTCATACTTACACGTAATTACGATTGTTACTTCTTAAAATCATCAGAGTGAGCCGGGCCATGGATCTTCGACAGATCAATGTCCGGTCTGTTTACCTGGCTTTCAGAATGGATATTAAACAACAGCTTAGGTTGTCTGCCATCCAGTACTTCTACCAACGCATCTTTAGGCTTCACGGTATTCACGTAATGACCTTGTGAAATAACGCTGTGGCGTTCTATTTTACGTGGGCCTTCGATGATCCAGTCTTTCACATCTTTTTTATCAAAACGGCAGGTATCACAGATAAATGCTTCTACTTCGCCATATTTGTCTTTACGGGCAGTTACGCGGAATACTTCATTACCACGCATCCACAACACAGTTTTACCGCAGCATTTCGGATTTTCACAATCGCGGTGGGCATCCACCGGTTTCAGGAACCATACACGGTTTTTGAAACGAAAAGTTTGATCGGTTAAGGCGCCTACCGGACAAACATCGATCACATTACCGATAAAGTCGTTATCCAGTGACTGCGAGATATAGGTACTGATTTCAGAGGCATCTCCCCGACCTAATATCCCGTGTTCACGTTTTTCGGTCAGCTGGTCGGCAGTATACACGCAACGGTAGCAGAGGATGCAACGTGTCATGTGTAATTTGATTTTATCGCCCAGGTCTACCTTATCGAAAGTTCTGCGTTTAAATTCATAACGGGTGCTATCCGCTCCGTGTTCGTAGCTCAGATCCTGTAAGTGGCATTCTCCCGCCTGATCACATACCGGGCAGTCCAGCGGGTGGTTAAGCAGCAGGAATTCCACCACGCCCTTACGTGCTTCCAGTACTTCCGGGGAAGTGATGTTAGACACTTCCATACCGTCCATGACGGTAGTACGGCAGCTGGCCACCAGTTTAGGCATGGGACGAGGATCGGCATCGGAGCCTTTGGATACTTTCACCAGGCAGGTGCGGCATTTACCACCACTTCCCTGCAGTTTGGAATAATAACACATGGCTGGCGGCACTATTTCTCCTCCTATCTGCCTGGCCGCATTCAGTATGGTTGTACCGGGTTCCACCTCTACAGAGATGTTATCGATTTTAACCTTAAATAATTTTTTTTCCTCCGCCATCTTAATATAGTTTTTGCCTGCGAAGCTGCTCAGCAGCAAGGAAGCAAAGGTTATGATTTTATAACTTGTTTACTATTGTGTTGTTTACCCACTGACTTACACAGCTGCTACCGGGGCCGGCAATGGATCCGCATAATGCGCCAGCCCAAAGTTCCGGGTCAGGGCTTCCTGCGGATGCGCCACATGCCATTCAAATTCGTCACGGAAGTGGCGTATAGCGGCAGCCACCGGCCATGCAGCAGCATCGCCGAGCGGGCAAATAGTATTTCCTTCTATCTTACGTTGAATATCCCAGAGCAGGTCTATATCACTCATTTTACCTTTACCGTACTCAATATTCTTCAGTACTTTCTCCATCCAACCGGTACCTTCACGGCAAGGGCTGCACTGGCCACAGCTTTCGTGATGGTAGAAACGGGCAAAAGTGAGGGTATTACGTACAATACACTGGTCTTCATCCATCACAATAAATCCACCGGAACCGAGCATAGAACCTGTTGCAAATCCGCCATCAGCAAGGCTTTCATAGGTCATCATGCGGGTTTCGCCCTTTGCTGTTTTCAGCAACAGGTTAGCTGGTAACACCGGTACAGAAGATCCGCCGGGGATACAGGCTTTCAGGCGTTTGTTATTTTTGATACCCCCGCAGTATTCATCAGAATAGATGAACTCTTCTACGGAGATATTCATTTCAATTTCGTATACACCGGGCTTGTTGATGTTGCCACAGGCAGAAATCAGTTTGGTACCGGTAGATTTGCCGGTGCCATACTTGATATATTCGTCGCCGCCGATGTTGATGATAGGCACTACTGCCGCCAGTGTTTCCACGTTATTTACCACGGTAGGGCACTGCCATAATCCTTTTACCGCCGGAAATGGCGGTTTGATACGGGGATTACCGCGTTTGCCTTCCAGCGATTCTATCAGGGCTGTTTCTTCGCCACAGATATAGGCGCCGGCGCCACGTTGTACATATATTTCGAGATCGAAGCCGGTACCGAGAATGTTTTTACCCAGCCATCCTTTATTTTTTGCTTCTGCAATGGCTTGTTCCAGGATGTCGGGAATCCATGCATATTCACCGCGGATGTAGATGTAAGCACTGTTAGCGCCAAGGGCAAAGCTGGAGATAATGAGCCCTTCAATGAGGAGGTGGGGGATGAATTCCATGAGGTAACGGTCTTTGAACGTACCTGGTTCCGATTCATCCGCATTACAAACCAGGTAGCGGGGAACGCCTTCCGGTTTAGCGATGAAACTCCACTTTAAACCGGTAGGGAAACCTGCACCACCACGACCTCTCAGGCCGCTCTTCTTCACTTCTTCCAGTACCGCATCGGGTCCCATGGTTTTCAGCGCTTTTTCCGCTGCAGCATAACCGCCATTGCTCCGGTAGGTGTCATAGTACCGGATGCCTTCTATATGTGCTTTATCTAACAGTAATTTGCGTCCCATTTTCTTCCTTATGGTGTAATGGTATCGGACTATCCGATCCCATCAATGATTTTTGTGTATATCTTTTATGCCTTACGTATACCGTGTTGCGAAATGCGGTCTGCCAGTCTGTAAAACAGGAGGCCGGCGCTAACGCCACAGATAAAGGAAACCAGCCAGTTATCGATCCGCCACAATGCGGTGAGTAATCCCACCAGTAAAAGTGCTTCTACGATTTGCAGTTTATGCCGCTGATACATGTCCCTTACACGCATGGGCAGGTTGTTTTTTGGATGCATCAGTTTGCGTTTGCTTTAGATCTGCATTCTGCAATGATTTCATCTACCTTGGCAGGCGTCAGATGCTCGCGGTAATGCTTACCCAGCTGCATCATTGGTGCGTAACCACAGGCGCCCAGGCATTCTACCGTTTTAAGGGTAAACAACCCGTCTGCTGTAGTTTCGCCCACACCAATACCCAGTTTATTTTTTATATAATCAATGATCTGATCAGCACCACTTACCATGCAGGGACCTGTTTGGCATACCTCGAAAAGGTAGGTACCAACCGGTTTCAGGTTAAACATGCTATAGAAAGTAGCTACTTCATACACTTCAATCGGCTCCAGTTGCAATAGCGCAGCAACGTAGTCCATTGTTTCTGCACTCAGCCATCCACCAAATGCCTCCTGAGCCAGGTGCAGCACTGGTATCAATGCACTTTTCTGCTTCCCTGCCGGGTAGCGTGCAATGATTTCTTTTACTTTATTCAGTTTCTCTTCCGAAAATTGAACCTCAGCCATTATTTTAATCAGCTTTAATCTTCAAAATATTCTTTACCGGAGTTTATCAGCTCCCTGTTAGGCATCCAGTTCTCCCGCAATCAGGTTCAGGCTACTCATACAAACGATGGCATCGCTCAGCATGGAACCTTTAATCAGTTCGGGATAAGCCTGGTAGTAAATAAAGCAGGGACGGCGGAAATGCAGTCTGTAAGGACTACGGCCGCCATCGCTGATCAGGTAAAATCCAAGTTCACCATTTGCTCCTTCCACGGCATTGTACACCTCACCCGGTAATATATCTGTTTCCCCCATCACTATTTTAAAGTGATAGATAAGGGCTTCCATTTTCGTATATACATCCTTTTTATCAGGCAGGTAATAAGCTGGTACGTCTGCATGGTATACATCTGCCGGCAGGGATTTCAGTTTCTCCATGGCCTGACGGATAATGCTGATGCTTTCCCACATTTCGGCGTTACGCACCAGGAAGCGGTCGTAGCTATCGCCGGTAGTGCCCACTGGTACCGTAAAGTCGAAGTCCTGGTAGGAGCTGTACGGATTAGCTACACGTACATCGTAGTCAACGCCGGCAGCACGCAGGTTAGGACCTGTAAAGCCATAGCTGAGCGCTCTTTCCGCACTGATAGCGCCTACCCCTTGGGTACGTTCCATGAAGATACGGTTACGGGTAAGCAGGGTTTCAAACTCTTTCAGTACGGCTGGATATTCTGCCAGGAAGCGTTCTATTTTGGCAAATGCAGTTGGCGTGAAATTTCTTTCAAAACCACCGATACGACCAATGTTGGTGGTCAGACGGGAACCGCATATTTCTTCGTAAATTTCGTATATCAATTCCCGGTAGGTCATCACGTATACGAAACCGGTTAAAGCACCGGTATCCACACCCATTACTGAGCTACAGATCAGGTGATCTGCAATACGTGCCAGTTCCATGATTATCACACGCAGGTAGTCTACCCGTTTAGGCACTTCGATACCCAGGAGTTTTTCTACGGTGAGTAACCATCCCATGTTGTTGATAGGAGCGGAACAGTAGTTAAGACGATCGGTAAGTGGTGTAATCTGGTAATAAGGACGGCGCTCCGCAATCTTCTCAAATGCGCGGTGGATGTACCCTACAGTAGGTACCGCGCTCACAATACGCTCACCATCGATTTCCAGGATGTTCTGAAATACGCCGTGGGTAGCCGGGTGGGTAGGACCCAGGTTCAGCGTGGTGGTGTCTTTCTCGATGGAGCCTTCCGGCAGTTTTATATGTTGTTTCTGATCTAACATAGCCTGGTTGTATTAAATATTTCCTCCCCTTCCAAACATTTCGTCATCCTTGTCAATACGCATAGCGTCTTCCAGCGGATATTCCTTTCTCATGGGGAAATAGGTCATTTCGTCTACATTCAGTACACGGATCAGGTTAGGATGGCCAACAAAATTGATCCCGAAGAAATCGTACGTTTCGCGTTCCATCCAGTTAGCCGATTCATATAAGCTGGTAGCGGTAAAAACGTCCGGTTTGGTCACAGGCGTAAATACTTTCAGACGGAGCCTGATATTGTCCTGCAAGTTGTGCAGGTGATATACTACTGCCAGTTCTTCGTTCTTTTTTTCCGGATAATGCACGGCAGTGATATCCGTTAAAAAACGAAAACGCAATTCCTCATCATCAAACAGGAATTGCATTACTTTCAGGTTATAATCTTTCTGTGCGGTGAGGGTAAGCAGTCCAAACGGCTCTTCAAAGCCGCTAAGCACATCTCCAAACTTCTCCGTCAGGCGTTGCTGTATGCGTTCGTTTGTTAAAGACATTAACAATTTGAAATTTACGATTTACAATTAACCATTCCCTCTCCTTACTTGATACCGTAGGATTCCATCAGCTCCTTATACTTGTCGGAGTTACGGCGGCGAAGACTTTCCTGACCTACGAGGTCCTGTATTTTCATGAAACCGTCGATAATTCCTTCTGGTCTTGGAGGGCATCCCGGTACATATACATCTACCGGAATTACCTGGTCTATACCCTGTAATACGGAATAGGTATCAAATATACCACCGCTGCAGGCGCAGGCGCCTACAGCCATTACCCAGCGTGGTTCCGCCATCTGCAGGTATACCTGGCGTACAATAGGTCCCATTTTCTTGGAAATAGTACCCATCACCATCAACAAATCGCACTGACGCGGTGTAAAAGCCATACGTTCTGCTCCAAAACGCGCCATATCATAGGTAGCCGCCATGGTAGCCATGAACTCAATACCACAGCAGGATGTAGCGAAAGGTAAAGGCCAGATGGAGTTTTTACGCGCCAGGCCTATTGCCTTATCAAAAGAGGTGGCATAAAATCCTTCACCGGAATATCCATCAGGGATTTCCACCATCTTCACTTTATTATTATATTGAACCGGACGAGCCATTGGATTTAATTTAGAGGTTTAAGATTAGTCTTCCCACTTCAGGGCGCCCTTCTTCGTGATATAAATAAAACCACATAAGAAGAAACCCACAAACATCAACACAGCCATGAAGCCTTCCCAACCCAGCTCCCTGAAATTCACAGCATAAGGGTAGAAAAAGATAACTTCCACATCAAATAACACGAAAAGAATAGCGGTGAGGAAGTATTTGATAGCTACTGGCTGGCGGGCATTTCCCTTTTGCTCGATTCCACTCTCAAAGTTAATAAGCTTATCGCTGGTTTTACGCTTGGGACCCAAAAAGTGAGTAGCTAACATCGTGATCCCTACGAAACCTAAAGCAGCAATTAATTGCAGTACTATAGGGAAATAGCTGAAAGGAGTAGTCGTTGCTGACAAAAATACAGTGTCTGTATACATAAGCTTCCCGATAAAAACATTGTCCGAATGCGCAAAAATACTGTAAGTTGACCAAATATCAAATCTATTGGCAGTTAAAATATTATCTTTTTTCACCAACCGGAAACTAAAAAACCTCCTGTAAGTACAGGAGGTTTTTTAGTTATTTGACATTTTTCAATGCTTATTTCTTGTTCTGGCCTGCCTTAGCAGCTGGTTTAGCCGCTGGCTTGTTAGCCGCTTTTTCGCGGGCAGCCATATTTTCTGTGATTTGCTTAACGGTGCCGTTATTTGGGTCTAAAGCAGTCAGTTTATCTGCATACACCTTCAAATTCGCTTTATCTTCCTTAAAGTAGTAATACAGCAACTCATAAGTATAAGCGTTGATCAGCGTACTCTTGTTTTTAGCCGGGTCTACTTCTGAGATTTCAATGTATTTGTCGTAGTAAGGCTTGGCAATACCTTCCTGCGCCTGCGGATCTTTAACGAAGTTAGTCATACCTCTCCAGTAGTAACCGGTACCCAGTTCAGGCTTTGCCTCAATTACTTTCTGGAAAGCGGCATCTGCTTTCGACAGCAGGGCGGTATCAGAAGGCTTAACATTTACTGCGCCATAGTAGTAGTTGATACCTACGTTGAAATAGTCAATGGCCTGTAATTGCTCTTTATTGGCAAGGCTTATTTCATTGGCTTTTGCATACCACTCAGCAGCAGCTGCGTATTTTCTTGCTGCTTTCAGCTGTTCTGCAATCTGGATAAAGGTTTCCGGATCTTTGGCAGTGATAGATCCTGCATATTTTTCCAGGTAGCCCAGCGCTTTTTCAGTATACTGGTTTTGCGTAGTAGTATCGGCAGATTTTAAACGCATGTAGATAGTACTCAGCAGCTTATAGTCGTTGGAGTCCAGTTTGGACTCGCCCACTTTAGCTACATACTCATCCATTGTTTTCTTAGCGCTCAGGGAGTCGCCTTTCTGCAGGTAAGCATCTCCTATCAACAGGTTGAGCTTATTGGTATAGAGCTCATTAGCGCCTGCCAGGGTAGCCTGACCTTTAGAGATCGCGTTATCATAGTCTTTCTTAAAGAAAGCGATGTAAGCGCCCAGGTACTGGTTCTTGGTTTTATCTGCCGGGTCAGCAACCGCCATATATTTTTCCAGGTACTTGGCTGCTTCGTCCCAGGATAACTGATCTTTCTTTGGTGTAATATAGAAGTTAAACAGTTCGTAGTAAGCCGGGCCATAGTTGGCGTCCATATTGGTAGCTTTGGTATAATCAGCTACTGCTTCAGATTTCAGCCTGGCGTTGTAGTTTACCAAACCTTCTTTCATTACAGCTTCTGCGTTGTTAGGATCCACTTCCAGCGCTTTTTCATAAGTAGTGATGGCTTTACCACCATTTTCACCACCCAGGAAGCGGTATGCATCTCCTAATTCGATATAGTCAGCTGCGATCGGTGTGTATTGTTCTTTCTTTTTGCGGCCTTCATTGTTCAGGAGTTTTTCCATCACAGTAAGGGCATAAGGGCGATCGCCACCTTTAATTTCGGTGTTGGCATCGGCTATTGCGCGGGCTACATCCCCGTCGCGGCCCTGAGTAGCAGCACTGGCGGCTTCAAATTTCTGTTTTGCAGCAGCGGCATTACCATTGATCAGATCAATACGGCCCATACCTGCCTGTAATAAGGCTGAAGTAGGCACTGCCTGTAAACCTTTCTGGAAAGTAGCTGCAGCACCTGCAACATCTTCCAGTCCAAGCTGTGCTATACCGAGGTAATAATAAGCTTTGTCCTCCGTAGGCTTTGCTGCTATCACCTTCTCTAAATTCTGCTTGGCAGACAGATATTTACCATAATACAGGTCTTTCACTCCGTCTTCCACAGATTGGGCCATCACACCGCTGGATGCAGCGCAAAGCAATGCTACGATTAAACTTTTCCGTTTGTTCATGCAATCTGGTTTTTTAGTTTTAGTTGTGTTTTTTTTCTACTTCAGGTTCGCTTCCCGGAAAACTACATTCAATCTGGCGGGGAATAAACGGAACTGTTTGATGACCAGTTGCCCTTCATAACTGCCGAGAAAGGTTGCAAATCCACTGCCCAGGCCATGATAAGGCTCTTTCAGGCAGAAAAAGAAGCCACGCTTTAATGGATAGGAACCAATACCAATATAAGCCTGGTATGGTTTAACAAAATCCGAACCATTGTCTGCCCTTAACCTCACTACACTCACTTGCTTCGTGAAGGCCATTGACAATGAATCGGCGGGATCAGAGATCCAGCTGACACCTATCACACCAATTGCGTCTTTGTTTTTAGACACGTAATCCACCACTTCAGGATTGGTTTTGGCAGCCATTGTGTTTGTTGGCAAAGGCTTTCCCTTGTTGATGGAATCCATGATGTATCGCACGGTGCTTGAGTTGGCATTATCAAACACCAGTTGCCATTTTCTATCTTTAGCACTACCGTCCATGATGCTGCGCACCTGATCCATCGTAAATACAGAATCAGGATTGTCTTTATTCACCACCAGTGCCAATGCATCCCAGGCAAGTAAAAGGCTGTTAGGCGTAATTTTTATTTGCTTGAAATATTCCAGCTCCTGTTTGTTGAAATCGCGGGTTACGATCACCAGGCGGGCGCTATCATTTAAAAGATCTTTAAAACAATCTGCTTCCGGTTTATAAGAAGCTTCAATATGTGCTTTGGGATACAGCGATTCAAAAACTTTTATTTCTGAATCCATGAGCGGTTTATACGTTTCATCTACGCTGATGCGAATAGTACCTTCCGTGGCTGTATCAAGTTTTTTCGCATTGGGATTTGGGCCACAAGCCGCTAACACCAATATTAGTGCTGATAAATATACAGCATTCATTCTTTTAAAACTGAAAAACATATCTGCCCTCTTTAGTTCCTGTTAAAAAAAAGTTTCCTGATTCCATTATAAACCCTAAAGAGACCGTAGATTAGCAATATCGCACCAGCTATGTTCATCGTTGTTTGTGAAATATTGAAATGAGCCACCCCCATTCGTTCTCCGAATACGGCAAACAAACCAAAAAGGATAAAAAATAACCCTCTGATCAGCTCACCCATTGGCCGATACCTGTTTTCCAGTCGTCTGCTTGTCTGTTCTTCGTGTGTTTCCATGTTGCGAGTTACAATTATACAAAAAATAATTTTTTAATCCGGTAAAGAGAATTTTAGAAGAATGTTAAAAAACTGCAACAAAACTGCATCCAATCGCTTATCCGGCCGCAATTTGAGGCATTTTTTCAACATCGCGCAAATTTTTGATTTAAAATTTCATCATTTCCCGCTAATTACAATTTGCGGAAGTTTTTGCTTTAATGCATCTGAAATCCTTCTTTTTGAGCCCGTTTCTATGATAAAGATGCAAATGGGCAAACATTTCCATAATATCTTGTAGGTTTGCGGCCTGATTCATCTTTTGATACGATATGAAGATTTTGATGGTATGCCTGGGAAATATTTGTCGTTCTCCCCTGGCAGAAGGCGTAATGCGACATCTGGCTACCGAAAGGGGGCTCAAATGGGAAATTGATTCTGCCGGCACCGGGAGCTGGCATATAGGCCATTCCCCCGACCACCGGTCTGTAAAAGAAGCCAGGAAAAACGGCGTGGACATCTCCAGCCTCAAAGGCCGGCAGTTCCAGGCAGCCGATTTCGATACCTTCGACCGCATCTATGTAATGGACCGGAATAACTATGCCGACGTGATAAGAACAGCCCGCAACGGGGCAGATAAAGCCAAAGTGCAATTCCTGCTGCCAGGGCAACAGGAAGTACCGGACCCTTACTACGACGACAAAATGTTTGCTCCCGTATATAAAATGATCTATGAGGCCTGTGATGCCATCACAGCCCAGCAACAATAAACTTTTAATATTTTTTTGAGATGATAAAGCCAGGCATTCCTAAAGGCACCCGTGATTTTGGCCCCGTGGTAGTAAGAAAACGTAATTATATCTTCCAAACCATCCGCGAAACCTTCGAACTATTCGGCTTCCAGCCCCTGGAAACCCCTGCGATGGAAAATTTATCTACCCTTACCGGCAAATATGGAGAAGAAGGGGACAAACTGATGTTCAAAGTATTGAACAATGGAGAGATCTATCCCGCCGCTCACGAAGCAAAAGATAATAAAGCACTCGTAGCCGCTATCACGGAAAAGGCCCTGCGGTACGACCTCACGATCCCATTTGCCCGCTATGTGGTGATGAATCAACATGAACTGGCTTTACCCTTTAAACGCTATCAAATGCAGCCGGTATGGCGGGCCGACAAACCCCAGAAAGGCCGCTACCGCGAATTTTACCAGTGCGACGCAGACGTGGTTGGAAGCAATTCCCTGCTGAATGAAGTGGAACTCCTGCTGATCTACGATACTGTGTTTACTAAACTGGGATTGAAAGGATATGAACTGCGCATTAATAACCGCAAAATACTGGCTGGCCTCGCAGAAGTAATCGGCAAACCCGAACTGCTGACTGATATTACCATCTCCATCGATAAACTGGATAAGATAGGCGCAGCCGGTGTGCGGAAAGAACTGGAAGAGCGCGGACTCGCATCTGAGGATATTAATACAATTGAACGCTTCCTCGCCATTGACGGCAGCAGCACGGAAAAATTGTCGCAACTGAAAGAACTGCTACAATCCTCCGCTACAGCGCTAAAAGGCATCGAGGAATTATCATTTGTGATCAACGCTGGTTATGCCGATTTTAATACTACACCGATCATAGACGTAACCCTGGCCCGCGGCCTCAACTACTACACCGGTTTAATCGTAGAAGTAAAAGCACCTGCCACGGTTAAAATGGGAAGTATCGGCGGCGGCGGCCGATACGATGATCTCACAGGCCTCTTTGGCCTTCCGGGCATCTCCGGCGTTGGTATCTCCTTTGGCGTAGATCGTATTTATGATGTGCTGGAAGAACTGCAGCTGTTTCCCCAAACAGCACAGCAATCTACCAAAGTCCTGTTCCTGAACCTGGGAGAAGACAGCGCCCGTAAAGCATTTGACTACATGATGCAACTGCGTAAAAATGGCGTAGCAGCAGAACTGTTCCATGAAAATGCCAAGATGGACAAACAAATGAAGTATGCAGATAAACGTGGTATTCCGTATGTGATCATCCTCGGTGAATCAGAGTTACAGGAAAATACTCTCAGCATCAAAAACCTGGTGAACCGTCAACAGGAAAAAATTGAGGCGGCTGCATTACTACAATTTACCTTCTAACATACAGCTGGCTTCAGCAAAAAATAAAGCCGGCGGTTTCTTCACAGATACCGCCGGCTTCTTTTATAGCATCCTGCTAATTACTTGGCATGACGTTTAGCAAATTCTGCTTTTGCTCCTTCCAGGTATTTCACAAATGCATCCACATCTTCCTTCGGATCATAACCATATCCTTTATTCACCAGTGGCTTACCTTCCAGGTCAACCGGGATATAGTAAGGTTGTGAGTTACGATTGAAGTTAGATACTTCCAGGTCCTGGTTCTTCTGTCCCACGTTGTTCACTTTTTCACCGGTAGTTTTGGAAACATATTTTTCCGCATCTTCCAGCGATGTTTTTTCATCCGTGTATAAAGAAGCCACGATAAAGTCGTTGCGCAGGATTTTCATTACTGCAGGCGATGACAGTACCGATTTTTCGAACTTACGGCAGTTTACGCAGGTATGACCGGTGAAGTCGAGCATCAGGGGCTTATTGGCCGCTTTAGCTGCTGCCAGCGCTTCCTCGTAGTCGAAGAATACGTTTTCCACACCCGGAATTTCAGAGTGTAAGATCCCCACCAGTTTTTTTGGTTTCACGGTGTTAGCCTGGCTGCCGCCAGTGCCGCTACCAGCGCCACTTTCCAGGGTCGCCTGGATATCCACCAGCGATTTATTCAGGTTAAAGTCCTGGGAACCTTCGTGTGGCAGGAATCCACTAATACCTCTCAGTGGCGCCCCCCACATACCCGGGATCATATATACCACGAAGGTAAACGTAACGATGGCGAAGCAGAGCCTTGTAACCGACAGGAAAGGAACATCGCTGTCATGGCTGAATTTCAGCTTGCCAATCAGGTACAGCGTAAGCAATCCGAAGATAGCGATCCACAGGGCGAGGAATATTTCACGGTCCAGCAGGTTCCAGTGATACGCCATATCTACGTTGGAGAAAAACTTCAACGCCAGCGCCAATTCAATGAAACCCAGGGTTACTTTCACCGCATTTAACCAACCACCGGATTTCCCGATCTTATTCAGCAGGCTGGGAAACAGCGCGAATAAGGAGAACGGGATGGCCAGGGCCAGGGAAAAGCCAAACATACCTACCAGGGGACCGGAGTTACCTCCTTTAGCCGCCAGCACCAACAGATTTCCTAAAATAGGACCTGTACAGGAGAAAGATACGATGGCCAGGGTGAGTGCCATGAAGAAGATACCCAGCATGCTGCCCATACCTGCTTTAGAATCAGACACATTGGCCCAGGAGCTGGGCAGGCTGATTTCAAATGCGCCCAGGAACGAGAACGCAAACAACAGGAAGATCACAAAGAAAATCATGTTGGCGATACCGTTACTCGCCAGGGAATTCAGCGCACTGGCGCCGAATATCTTGGTGATAAGAAAGCCCAGCAGCGTATAAATAACGATGATAGACAAAGAATAAGTAAAGGCATTCTTGATACCTTGAGCACGGGTGCCGCTACGCTTGGTGAAGAAACTCACCGTGATAGGAATCATAGAAAATACGCAAGGCGTAATTAATGCGATAAAACCACCACCAAAGCTGGCGATAAATATCCACCAGAGCGATTTATTAGAGGCATCATCGTCGGCCACATCTCCTGAAGCGGTATCCTTACTACCGGCAGCAGCAGTAGGCGCAGTACCAGCGCTGGCAGATTGCTCCACCGGCACGCTGAAAGTTTCTTCTACCGGAACCGCCTCCTCCCCTTTCAGGGCCATGTAAGTAATGGTACCACTCAGTTTGGACGTTGCGCCTTTCAGCTTTACATCCGCCAGTAATTCCACTTCATTCTCGAAATATTTGATGTCGAGATTGTCGAATAATGGCTCTTTGCGGCTTTCCAGCTTACCATTTTCTGTAATGCCGGCAATAGTAGCATTCACGCTGGTGTCCAGCGCTACCCTGGTATTGGGATCATCATTTCCCATAGTGGTGGAAAAAATCAACCAGCCTTTGTCTACCATACCTTTCAGGTGCAGTACATATTCCTGGTCGCCTTTTTTTTCTGCGGAAAACTGCCATTTAACAGGTTTCGGGCTGTTGTCCTGGCCATTTGCATGCAAGGCAAAGAGGGCGAAGACAGGTATCAAAAATGAAAGCAGTTGCTTCATAAAGTCAATAGGCTTTAAATAATATAGATCTGAGAAAACAAGAAACGAGTTCCCTGGAAGAGGAACTCGTTTTACGAGTATTTTTATCAGTTACCGGATACAATTTACTTTCCTCCTACATTCACCGCAAATTCCAGTTCTTTTGGAGGCAGACACTGATGGTCATCACACACCATGAATTCTACAGAGCCTTTCACTTTAGTAGCTGCTTTACCTTTTACGGTTACTTTCTGCACGAAGTCTACTGTGTTTTCGTAGTATTTCAGTTCAGAGTTGAAGTTTTTGTCGAATGCCTTATGCAGTTTACCCGCTTCCGTTACTTTACCATCCAGTGTTGCCAGTGGATTTTTAGTAAACTTGAAAGAGGTAGGTACCGGACCTTCTCCTGCTTCCTGCGCGTACAGATGCCAGCCAGCTTCGATTGTAGCGATGGCGTGTACCTCGTAGGTGTTGGCATTTACTTTCTTGGCAGAGAAGCTCCATTTTACCGGATTTTCGATTTGTGCACTTGCCAGGATGGGCAAGGCGAACAATGCCAGTGCTGTGAGTAATTTTTTCATGCTTTTCTTTTTAATTGGTTGGTTGATTTAATCTATTAGTTGTTATTGATCAGACTCTGTAAAATCAGCTGCCCGTCCGTATTACCCAGGGCGAGGCTGGTAGCTCTTTCCGGGTGAGGCATCATACCAAAGACATTTCTTTCTTTGTTACAAATACCCGCGATATTACGGATGGCGCCGTTTGGATTAGCAGATTCAATAATGTTGCCAAACTCATCGCAGTAGCGGAACAGTACCTGGTTATTCTTAAACAGTTCTTCAATGGTAGCATCATCGGCATAGTAGCGGCCTTCTCCATGGGCTACGGGTATCATCAGCGCCCTGCCGGTTACATCTTTAGTGAGCGAGGTAGTGGTATTTTCGCTTTTCAGGAAAACGTTCTTGCAAACAAACTGCTGGTGGTCATTCAGCAATAATGCACCTGGCAACAGGCCGGCTTCGCATAATACCTGGAAACCATTACAAACACCGATTACGCGGCCACCTTTGTTGGCAAATTCAATCACACTCTGCATCATTGGGCTAAATCTCGCGATAGCGCCGCAACGCAGGTAGTCGCCATAAGAAAAACCACCCGGCAATACGATGCAGTCATTGGTAGTGAATGCGCTCAGGTCTCTGTCCTTATGCCACAGTTCTATTACTTCCTGTCCCAGGTCGTTACGCAGGGAATCAATCATATCATGATCACAATTAGAACCGGGAAAGGTGACAACGCCAAATTTCATCTGAAAATGTTTTGTGTTTATGTGTAAATAATGTTTTTAAAAACTGTTTCTATCCCCGTTTTTATCCTCATTTTTCACGAATGACAAATCTAATGGGAAAGGACAAAATTACTTCGCCGTTCGCAATTTTCCATTGCCGTTTGTCCTGATTTAACAAATTACTGGTAATCAGCCTTTTAAAATGGAGAAACTAGCTGAAATACTGCATAACGATGACGTACGCCAGTGTGATAAAGTGGATAACGTTGGCAAAAGTATCATTTGTGACCGACCAAAAGACGTTACCGGCAAACATGGAAACCGGCAAAACGGCCAATACCCAGTACCCGGCAGAAAAATGTACGTTAAAAAACGGTACCAGCATGGCTACCAGCACATATATGATCAATGCGGCCCATATCTTACGGCCCTGAATCAACATTTTCTTAAGCGGACGCTGTAATAACAGCCAGCCTATCACAAAAAACAACAAACAGGCCACCATGGCTCCCCATACCTTATAATCCTTAATCATAGGTAGCGACAACCCAATATTCGGTATTTTCAAGAGCAAAGTCATCTGCCCGGTCAGGAAGAGATAAGTACCCATCAAATAAATCGGACATATGAGCCCCAGCATGGCAATAATCCATTCCGCCAGGCGGAAAGCCCGCATAATGAGCATGCTCGCCAACAACAGCACACAGAAGATGACAGACGGAAAATAAAACAATCCACATACCCCCAACGCAAACCCGATGTTAAATACCACATCCCGGGCGGAAGTCCGTGTATACAGCTCCGTTATACTGGAAAACACCCACAGCATAATCAGGTTGACCAGCAACGCAGGAGAAAACACATTCCAGCTGTAAAGCATAGAGGTGAAAAGCAGGAAACACATAGCCGGCAGGTAAGTAGGCCGGGCAAACAACCGGTGATGGTTGATAATGCGGGTAAATAGCAGCGATTGCAGAAACAACAACAATATCGCCAGGGAAGTGAAGATCAACGGACTATTGCCTATAGCGGCTTGCATCCATCTCGCCAGCAGGAGGTATAATAATCCCTCTGACCCATCTGCCACAAAGGAGGATGGATGAATCAGATAGTAAAACTTAACGACCAGTGTATATATCAGCAGGAGCAATACCGTCAACGGATTGCCTGAACGGAAAAATCTTATCACAGTGCAAAGGTGTGATTAAAAGTCAATTTTAGCAAAGCAAATATAATTCCTGTAAACACATGGTACTACTACAGTACGACCACTGATCTGTTTACCATACCGGGGCATCCAGGTAAAACCTTTATCCAGGTTACGCAGGGTAGGCATGCGGTTTACTTTTCCACCCGGCGCCAGGCTTACATCCGTAAGCATATAGCTCCTTCTGTCCAGCTCATTATACAGGAAACGCAGTTCACTGCCCACATTTACCATCAGGTAAGACAGGTACAGGTCGGCGTTATCGTCGAATTGGCTCTTGTGTACAAAGTTGTTCCACTGCATATTGCCCTCGTCATCGAAAGACAGCACCGCCACATTATCGTAGTGGTAGCGCAATCCCTGGGAATTGTTCCAGTAGTAGGGGTTATAATACATGGAAGAGTAAGGCGAATAGTAGTAGGGAGCATACATACCACCGTATGGGCTTCCGTACATGTAATTCCAGCGGTTCCAGGGCTGATAGCGGGAAGAAGTGGAGAACGATTCGGCTGTTAATAAGAATCCGCCATTAGCGGTATTGATGATTTTCCGGATGAAATAATCATTGAATGCTGCATTGGTGCTGGATTCGCCGCGGGCATTCGCCTTCAGTTCATCTGCAAAGGCAGTTGATTTCTCATACACGGTTTTATGATTGCCGTAATCATACTTATAGAGATAGATGCCTTCTACATTTCCGCGCTTCTGTTTATAGTAAAAGGCCGTTACCAGCGCGGTTTGCTTGTTGTTGTCCAACTTCATTTTCACCTCATCCAGCAACTGGGATTTGAACTCCATGTGCGTTACTTCAAAACTATCTACCAGCGGACGTTTGATGATCAGGTTGCCATTTAACACATAATCCCGGTTGGAAGTACGCTCCAGCTTATTAAAGATAAAATCGCCGCTATTAGTGAGGTTAAAATTGCTCAGGAACTGTCTTTTCTGCATGGGCAGCGACAAGCGGCTGTTATTGACCAGATTCATGGAGCTGTCGTACAGGAAAGTGTAAAACACATTGTTGTTTTCATTGTCCTGGTTGATCTTATACACCATAATGCGGTTCTTATCTTCCGATACATCCACAGAATATACCTTGTTTTCTTTGGAATATATACCAATGCGGGTAGAATCGATCAGGATAGGCGCATCTGCGAAGGTGGCATCAGGCGACATGGTAGCACAGAGGCTGAAAACAGCATCTTTACGCTGAAACTGGTATATCATCAGCACTTTATCGGGGTAAGCCACAAAGTCCATACTGATCACCTTCCGTGGCAGAAAATCCAGCTTCACCCGGTTTTTCAGCTGCATCGTATTATCATACACTGATACCACGTAATCGCCACGGTCTGTTTTATACACGAGGATATTGCCTGCTACCCTGCCAATGATTTCGAACTCTGTGCTTTTGTAATCATCCTTTTCCGGTTCTGAATAGGTGATCTTCTGTGCCATTGCTGCTGAGCCGGCAAAAAGCAGCAGCAATACTAACTGTATGCGGTATAGCGTATGCATGCGGTAATATAAGTTTCAGATATGTGTTAATACAGATGGCACGTTTCAATGCTTCAATTTCAAACTTACATTAAAAATCAGAAATTAAGCAGTCAATTTACACCTGCCAGGTCTTGCTTTTACATAAATTCCAAAAGGCCCGATTTATTGTGTACTTTTATTAAATTATTTTCAAAAAGCAGCTATACTTGATGGAAAGCGTCATTATAACAGGTGGAACAGGACTTATAGGAACGGCATTGACCCAATTGTTGCTGGAGCGCGGCTACAAGGTAATTATATTGAGCAGGCGCCCGGAAAACGGCGGCAATAAGGCGGTAACATATGCCCATTGGAACCTGGAAGCACAAACGATAGATAAAGACGCCATCCAACAGGCTGATTATATTGTACACCTGGCAGGAGCCAATGTAGGCGCCAGGCGCTGGACAGCGGCACGTAAACAGGAGATTATTGATAGTCGCACCCAAAGCAGTGCACTCATCTATACCGCACTACAAACCATTCCCAATAAAGTAAAGAAAGTAATCAGCGCCTCCGCCACCGGCTACTATGGTGATTTTACAGGTCATGTTTTCACAGAAACCGACCCGCCGGCCACCGACTATCTTGGCAGCACTACGCAGGCCTGGGAACAAAGCATTGCTAAGGTTACTACGCTGGGAAAGAAACTGGTTATTTTACGTACCGGGATCGTATTGAGCAGGGAAGGCGGCGCCCTTAAAGAGTTTTACAAGCCACTGCGCTTTGGATTTGCCACCATATTGGGTTCTGGCGACCAGTTTATTTCCTGGATACATATTCATGACCTGGTAAGACTTTATTTCAGTGCTATCGTTAATGATAAACTGGAAGGCATTTATAATGCGGTAAGTCCTCATCCTGTTTCCAACCGGGAACTGATCCTTAGCATGGCCCGGATAGCCAAGGGCCGCAGCTTTATGACCACTTATGTACCAACGGCAGTATTGAAGCTGGCATTAGGTGAAATGAGTGTGGAAGTATTAAAGAGTATGCAGGCATCTCCGGCTAAAATACAACAGACGGGGTTCCAGTTTTCGTATCCTACCATCGATGAAGCGATGGAGCAGCTGTTTAGCCAATAATGGTTTTTTCCATGGCAGCTGCTTTCAGCAGGCATTCCTCCCATTCTTTTTCCGGATCACTGTAGAAGGTAATAGCAGAACCGGTTTGGAAAGACAGGTATTGGCTTGTCGCATTATAAAGCATACTACGGATCACTACATTGAAATCGAAATCGCCTTCCGGCGTAATATATCCTACTGCTCCGGAATAAAGCCCACGGCGGGTTTGCTCATATTGTTCAATCAACTGCATCACCCTGATTTTGGGTGCGCCTGTCATGGAGCCCATCGGGAACGTAGTGCGGAGCACCGCTGTAAACGGCAGCTGTGGCGGCAATTGAGCCGATACGGTGGAAATCATGTGGTGTACATGGGCAAAAGAATAAATTCCAAACAACTCGGTTACCTCTACAGAACCCTGTACAGCAGTATGCGACAAGTCGTTGCGTACCAGGTCTACCACCATTACATTTTCGGCTCTCTCTTTTGGATTTTGCAGTAATTGTTGTTGCAACCGCTGGTCGGTAACCGGATCTGCATCTTTACGGCTGGTTCCTTTGATGGGCTGTGAAATAACCGTGTTCCCTTTTTTCTGCAGGAAGCGTTCCGGGCTGGAACAGGCCAGGTAGCGATCGTACAGTCGATAATAGGCAGCAAAGGGTGCTGGCGAAAGGTTATTCAACTTTGTGAATAACGCTGTGGGATTTACGTTGACACCAGTCATATAATTTTCCCGGCAGAAATTGATTTCATAACAATCTCCCTTCAAAATATGCTGGCGGATATCCTCTACCGCGGTAATATAGCTGCGGTGATCCAGGCGGCTTTGCAGCGCTGGCACCGGCTCCGTGGTAACGGGTGTTACGTGAACGGGCATACGTAAACAGTCGTCATATATAGCGCGGGCCTCTGTTTCATGGAGTTGGATGCCGCCAATATGCACCTGTTGTTGTTGTAATTGAATGATAATACGTGGCTGAAAAAAGCACATATCCGGGAAGCCAATACCATCGGTATTGGCGGATTGTAATCCGGGGGCTGTTTCATTTTTAAGATCATATGCCAGGTGACCGAAGAGCCAGTCGGCGTGCCGGTCATGGAAGGCCTGTAAAGCGGGGAAGGCGTTGCCTGCGTTTACTTCAAGGATTTGCAGGGCATCTGCAGCCAGAACGGCGTCATATTCGTGCCAGGGAGAATCGTAATTATTATTGTCCAAAAAACAACAAATGTTGAACTGGTTTCCCCAATTCAACATTTGTTGCTTAAATATTTTCTGATTATCAACCGGGAAGGTGTGGAATATCCTGATAACAATCGTGTTTTAAAGCTTAAAAATCATCATCCTCATCATCAAAACGATCGTTAAACAGATCCATATCCTTGAATTCATCATCTATGCCCAGGTCGTCGTCGTCATCGGTTTTCTTACCGCCGCCGGCAGGACGACCGCGTTTACCCTTTGACTTAGGCATGTCAAATTCTTCAAAATCGGGATCATAATCATCATCTTCTCCTTTTTCCCAAGCATCGTCCATGTCGTCCATATCATCGTCATCATCATCCTCCTCATCGTCATCTTTACGTTTGGATTTTGATGCAGACTTATCTGATTTCTTAGCGGCAGATTTTGAAGGTTTCACATCTTCATCATCTTCCTCCTCTTCATCTTCATCCACCTCTTTCTTAGGCTTGGCCGCAGCTTTAGGAGCGTCTTTTTCAGTCTTAGGAGAAGTAGTTTTTTTGGTCTCTTTCTCTTTATCAGATTTTGATTTCATAATAGGTTGCCTTATTTCTTTGCCGTAAAGTTTTAATAGTTTTTTTTATTCGCCAAATTTTTTTTGCTGTTTTTTTTCCTTACTTTTTTCCTTCTACTTTTCAAGGATCTGATCGCGCCCAGGTCCGTTGGAAACGTATTTCACGGGAACGCCCAGGTAATTCTCCACAGATGAAACAAACGCTTTCATCTCGGTCGGTAACTCGTTGAATTGCTGACAAGTAGACGTCTTATCACTCCAGCCTTTAAAGGTTTCCCATACTGGTTTAATGTCCAGACCGTTTAACTGGAAAGGCAGTTGTTTTGTTTGCTGACCGTCGATCTCATAAGCTGTACAGGCCAATACTTCATCAAATTCGTCCAGTACATCGCTTTTGGTCATTACCAGTTGCGTTACGCCACTCAGCATGCAGGTATAGTTCAGTGCAACCAGGTCAATCCAGCCACAGCGGCGGGAACGGCCGGTAACGGCGCCAAATTCATGACCGGCGCTACGCAGGTGTTCACCCACTTCATTGTCCAGCTCAGTAGGGAAAGGTCCGCTACCCACGCGGGTACAATAAGCTTTGGTAACGCCAATTACTTCTTTGATCCAGCGCGGAGCAATACCCAAACCGGTACATACACCCGCAGAAATGGTGTTGGAAGAAGTAACAAACGGATAGGTACCGAAATCTACGTCCAGCATACTTCCCTGAGCTCCTTCGGCCAATACTTTTTTACCGGCTTTCAGTTGTTCATTCAGGAAATATTCACCACTTACCACGTTCATCTTTTTCAGGAAAGGAATCGCTTCAAAGAATTCTGCTTCCCAGGCGGCAATATCTGCAGTGAGATCTGTAATATCGTAATGAGACAAGAGCTGCAGGTGTTTCTGCTTCAGGCTCTCATACAGGCTTTTAAAATTAGGCGACAACACGTCTCCTACACGCAAACCGTTTCTGCCGGTTTTATCCATATAAGCAGGGCCGATCCCTTTCAGGGTAGAGCCGATTTTATCGTTGCCTTTTGCAATTTCAGATGCTTTATCCAGCGCGCGATGCGTAGGAACGATGATATGGGTTTTTTCTGCTATAAACAGATTTTTTGTCAGATCTACGCCCAGTGCTGCGATATCTTCGCTTTCCTTTTTGAAAGCTACGGGATCCAGTACTACCCCGTTACCGATAAGGTTCACGGTCTTATCGTGGAATACACCGGATGGAATGGTGCGTAATACTACTTTCTGTCCGTTTACATATAACGTGTGACCAGCGTTCGGGCCACCCTGGAAACGGGCAATCACGTCGTACCTGCCGGCAAAATAGTCCACAATTTTACCCTTGCCTTCGTCGCCCCATTGCAGGCCTAACAAAACGTCTACCATAATGATTTAATTAATTATCGGAGGTTGTTGCTTTAAAAGAAGTCGCAAAATTAAGGCGAATATTAAGAAATACAAATTTTGAAAGCTTTTAGCCTTCCCTTATCTGCGGTCAGTAAACCCCATAGTCATCACATCACGTAAATATACGTCACCTTTACTGATAGTTTCCCTTAAAATAACAATGACTATATCACGATTCCTCGAGCCGTTGGATAGATTGTATGCCATCCAGCTTTTTAAGCCGGTCTACCAGCTCATCCAGCTCCTCTTTATCATGTACATAAACCTTGATCAACCCTTCAAACAGGCCTTCTTTTGACTCAATACTGAGAGCGGAGATATTTATTTTCAATTCTCCCGAAATGATGTTGGTGATTTTGTGGATAACTCCTACATCGTCCATACCGATAATACGTAAGCCGGTGAGGAAAGAGATTTCCCGGTTCTTTACCCACTTGGTTTTTACAACCCGGTGGCCATAGTTAGCCAGGAGCTGGGCCGCGTTGGGGCAATTGGTACGGTGAATTTTGAGGCCTTCACTGGCGGTAATAAAGCCAAATACGTCATCGCCGGGGATAGGCCGGCAGCAATTAGCCAGCTTATAGGCAATCTTATCCGAGCTTTCACCGAAAATAATCAGCTCTGCATCCTTCTTGGAAGGCAGCTGGTGCTTCACCTGCTCTTCCGGTACATGTTCCGGCGCCTTCACCGGTTTTGGGGGTTCCAGCTTATCGCCCAGTACAGCAAACTGTTTGAGCTCTTTCAGGTCGATATTCTTAACCGCTACCTGGTAGTATAAATCGAGTGGAGATGGTTGTTTATAGAACTGTACCAGCTCGCTGATATTATGCTGGTTGATGGAGATATTCATGTGGGATAGTTTACGCTCCAGCGCTGCTTTCCCATCCATGGCCACTTTTCGTTTTTCCTCCTTCAGGGCATCCTTGATCTTCGACTTAGCTTTGGCTGTGAGCACAAAGTTGAGCCAGTCTTCCGAAGGTTTTTGCTTATTGGAGGTAATAATCTCTACCTGGTCTCCACTGCGCAGCTTATGGCTCAGGGGTACCAGCTTGTAATTCACCTTGGCGCCGATACACTTATTCCCCACAGCACTATGGATAGAGTAGGCAAAATCCAGTGCAGTAGAATTAACCGGCAATATCTTCAGATCGCCTTTAGGCGTATATACATAAATTTCTTCTGTGAACAGGTTGCTCTTAAAATCGGCCAGGAAGTCGAGTGTATTGGAATCGGGATTGTTCAGTATTTCCCGGATCTGGGTAAACCACTGATCAAATTTGGATTCCTGCTGTGCAGAAGCGCCGCTGCCTTCTTTATAGCGCCAGTGAGCGGCTACGCCTTTTTCAGCATAGTCGTTCATGCGTTTGGAGCGGATCTGTACTTCTACCCATTTACCGTTGGGGCCCATTACCGTTACGTGCAAAGCCTCGTACCCATTGGATTTGGGGTTACTGAGCCAGTCTCTCGTTCTTTCCGGACTGGGGTGGTAAAAGTCGGTAATAATGGAATATACTTTCCAGCAGTCCGCTTTTTCCTTTTCCAATGGGGAATCCAGGATAATACGGATAGCGAAAAGATCATATACTTCCTCGAAGGCTACGCCCTTGGTTTTGATTTTATTATGGATAGAATGGATTGACTTGGGCCGGCCATAGATCTCGAATTCAAAGCCTTCCTCCTGCAATACCTCTTTGATAGGTTTAATAAACTCATTGATATAGCGGGTACGCTCCCGTTTTGTTTCTTTGAGCCGTTTGGCGATTTCCCGGTAGGTTTGCTGCTCGGTATATTTCATCGCCAGGTCTTCCATCTCGGATTTAATATTATAAAGCCCGAGGCGATGTGCCAGGGGGGCATATATAAATACCGTTTCGGAAGCTATTTTCAGCTGTTTTTCGCGGCTCATGCTATCGAGCGTACGCATGTTATGCAGCCGGTCTGCCAGTTTAATCAGTATTACCCGGGGATCATCGGCCAGGGTAAGCAATATCTTCTTGAAGTTTTCAGCCTGTGCGGTACTGGTGCTGGAATCTATGACGGTGGATATTTTGGTTAACCCGTCTACGATATGTGCGATTTCATTACCAAATTCACGGGATACATCTTCGAGGGTCACTTCTGTATCTTCCACGGTATCATGCAGTAATGCACAAATAGCGGAGCGTACCCCCAGCCCTATTTCTTCCACGCATATCTGCGCCACTGCCAGCGGATGCAGGATATACGGTTCCCCGGACTTGCGGCGCATTTCCTTATGTGCATCGGCTGCCATTTCAAAAGCAGTACGTACCAGCTCCCTGTCGCCTTTTTTTAGCCGGGGTTTTAATGCCCTCAATAAAGCACGGTAATGCCGAACGATTTCTTTCTTTTCCTGCTCTTCGTCTAAATTATATTTTTGAACTGCCACTGTTTCCATTAGAATAAAGTTACGATTTAATATAATCTGAAAGAAAAGCAGGATGGAAAAAGCGGGGGCCGGCAAAAAATTCCCATCCTTTCCCTGGCTCAGTCACCGGGAAAGGAACGGGAATTCGCTTCAGTTATGGTTGTTATTTATGCGCTAGGTGAGTGGTACACATATTTTAACAGGCAGTAATGCTTCGGGCACATTCAGCCTCAGCCCTACATTGTACACCGTTTCCAGCTCTACCCGGGGTTCCAGCTTCAGCTGCTTCCGGATCCGGCCAATAAACACGTCCATGCTCCGGCTGGCATAAAAATCTTCTTTTCCCCATACCCGCAGTAACACTTCGTCTTTTTGTACGATAATATTGGGACGACACAGGAAATAACGCAGCATTTTGGCTTCAATCGGGGATAACTTGCTCTTTACCAGCTTGCTTTCCGTCTCATATATTTTAAGCTTCCGGTAATGATATGTGTAGGTACCCAGGTTATGCCCTATCAACAGCTCCGTTCTGTTGGGCCGGGTCCATTTCAGGATCACCCTTATCCTCCTCAGTAATTCTTCGAAACTAAATGGTTTGATCAGGTAACCATCGCCTCCTAACTGGAATCCGTTGATCCGGTCTTCATCCCCGGTTCTTTCGGAAGAAAGGAAAAAAATAGGCGTTAGCAGGGTGCTTTTGCGAATATGCCGGGCGAGCTCAAAACCATTCATTTTCGGAATGACAATGTCTATCAGGCAAATATCATATCGGTTTCTGAGATATAGATTCCAGGCATCAATACCGTCGTAACAATGTTCTACGTTGTAGCCGGCCTGCTCAAGATGTTGTTTTACTATACTACCGAAGGCCTTATCATCTTCAACAAGCAGCACTCTTGGGTTTCTGTTCATATAGCTACCATTTGTGGATATTATCGGTTATAAAACAAAAAAGAGAGGACTGCGGGTAAGCCGTCCTCTCTTTTTTTCTTTATCAACATTAATTCACATGAACTAACACATAAATCACATTTTTTCCACAGTCGGTATTTTAATCGCTACAGCATGTTTAAATCCTTTCTGGCGGATAGCTTCAGGCACCTGGATGGTTACACCGTCGGCAGTAGTTTTCCACACCAGCTTATTACTGGCTCCCAACAGCTGTAAGCGGGCGCCTTTGGCAGGTGTCAGCCCTTTAAAACTGATAGTAGCCGGTACCTGCTCATTTTCATCCAGCAGGTAGATAGCGTATACTGCACCGTCTTTTTTACGGGTAAAGCATACTTTGCCATCTTTATAAGGCGCTACAGCGCGGGTACCGTAAATAGCATCACCATTCACATGCATCCATTCCCCAATACCCTTCATGGTAGCATAAGCCGCGTCATGCAATTCGCCATCAGGGCCGGGAGCCACATTCAGCAGGTAGTTACCTCCCTTGGCCACAATATCGACCAGGTTGTGGATGAGCACATTCACGGTTTTATACTTATCGTCCGGTACATAAGACCAGGAGCTGCCCATGGTCATACAAGTTTCCCAGGGATAGCTGAGCGGCTTGTTAGGAATTTCCTGCTCAGGCGTGCGGTAGTTTTCGTAAGGACCATGTACACTACGGTCTACCACGATCAACCCCGGTTGGTGACTGCGCGCCATGGTGGTAATTTTACCCATATCTATATCCTGATCCTGTGGAGCAGTCTGACTCCAGGAGAGCGATTCTTTGGTCTGTGTTTTACGCGGGCGTACCCAACCTCCGTCCAACCAGAGAATTTCCAGTTTACCATAACCTGTCATCAGCTCTTCTATCTGGTTGTAGGTATATTGTTTAAACTGGTTCCATCTTTCAGGATACTTTTTAATATCGTAGTTCACGTTCCTGTCACGGGGCGGGAAATAAGGCCACCAGTAATATGCTGTATGCCAGTCGGGCTTAGAGAAATAAGCGCCGGCATGAATTCCTTCCTCCCGGAACGCCTGGAATATCTCCTTGGCGAGGTTAGCCCGAGGATTTTTACTGAAAGCGCCATCGGCGGCGGTAATCTTATAGTCTGTTTGTTTGGTATCAAACATACAGAAACCATCATGGTGCTTGGTCGTAAATACCAGGTATTTCATACCGGCATCTTTGGCTGCCTTTGCCCATTTTTCTGGATTAAAATGTACCGGGTTAAAGGTTTTTCCTAAAGCCTCATACTTTTTCAGGTAATCGTAATACGGGATACCGGCAGGTTTACGCTGTGTCCAGCCTTCATCTTCCGGGCAAATGCTCCAGGATTCCACTACGCCCCATTGCGAATAAGGTCCCCAGTGCATAATCATACCAAACTTCCAATCCTGCCACTCATCCAGTTTTTTCACAACTGCCTGGTCGGTTTCAGGTACATACGGATGTTCTTCGCTTTGGGCCTGGGCGCTCGCCATTCCCATTAATACGCAACCTAATGCAATCCAGAATTTTTTCATTTTCAGTGTTTATAAGATGCTTCCAATGTGGTTATCTTCAATGCCTGCTGAACAATTTCAGGCAATTGTGTTGTTTGCAACCGGATAGTCCGGGTTTCCCCAGGTAACAGGTCAAAATAGTTTTCTTCAAAATGTGTAGCCGCCGGCGCATTGTCGAGCGATAAATAAACATTCCGCGCCAGCTTATCCGATTTCAAACGGATATATACCACTCCATTCTCTTTAGCTGGCTTGCTGGTCACTACTTCCAGGTGCGGCACCTCCAGCTTCATTTCCTTCGCCGGAGCAAAGTAAAAGATATTCCGTTCTAAATCCTTATTGTCAATTCGCAGTTGCGCATAGAATATTACCATTGCCGGGTTTCGTCCCTGCAAAATAGCCGCCGTATCGATGGCATGCAGCTTTACGCTGGCATTGCTGTTTAACTGGATATCCTTCAACTCCTTTTGCCAGATTGTCTTTCCGTTCAAGTCCATCGCCGACATGACCAGGTCGGCTTTTCCCTGGTATTCATCCGTCACTACCCAGGTATTCAACTGCCCGTTTTCTATTACGTTAGACACCAACCGGGGCTTGAAAGCCTCTTTCACGTAGTATTGCAGCGCTTTCCAGCGACCGTTATAATCCCTGCCCGACCAGGACGGGCCAGGCCAGCAATCGTTCAGCTGCCAGTAAAGCGTACCCATACAATAAGGCATGGCGCGACGATGCGCCTCTATGGCCACTTTCATACCCTCGGCCTGTAATACCTGGCTAAGATATACGAATGCCGGAAAATCTTTCGGCTCCCGGTAGTAATGCAACATATAGGTTTTAATCGCCGTATTCCCTTTAGCAGGGCTTTTCTGGTGTGCCTGCATCACGTTGGAGAAAATATCGTAATCGTCTTTGGTAGCAAATGTGCGTATCGTTTCCATCCCCGGGAAGGACTGGAAACCATATTCGCTCATAAACCGGGGAATATGCGTATTAAAGGCTTCAAACCACTCCATGCCATGCCAAACGCCCCAGTAGTGGTTATCGCCTCTGGTAAATTCTTCCGGCTTTCCCCAGTTGCTGATAGGAGAAGAATGGAAATAAAATACCCCCGGCTGGTAAGTCGCCACCTGTTGTGGTAAAATAGTTCTAAACAGCAGGTCGTACCCTTGCTGTAAACTATCCCACTGCTTGTTCGTATAGGCGTAACCGCTTTGCCATCCCCAGTTTTTAATAGCTACCGCTATCTCATTATTCCCGCACCATAAAGCCAGGGAAGCATGATTACGCAAACGCCTGATGTTATCGGCGGCCTCTTGTTTCACATTCTCCAGGAAAGCAGTATCGGAAGGATAAAGGGTACAGGCAAACATGAAATCCTGCCATACCAGGATACCTTTCTGGTCTGCCAGATCGTAGAATTTATCATCTTCATAAACACCGCCGCCCCATACGCGCACCATGTTAAAATGCGATGCTGTCATATCGTGAAACAGCTGCTCCTGTTTATCGGCAGTTACCCGGGGCAGAAAATTGTCCTGGGGAATATAGTTGGCGCCCTTCATAAATACCGGGCGGCCATTTACTTTCACATAAAAAGATTCGCCCAGGCTGTCTGGTTTATTCACTATCTCTATCGCTCTGATACCAATTTTATCGCTATGGGTATCTATTTTCTTCTTACTGAGGAGCAAATTGGCCACCAGCTCGTACCGGTATTGATCACCCATACCTGCAGGCCACCACAACACTGGTTTTTCTATCGCGAAAGGTATTTTAAACACCTGGGTACCTGCCTGTAAAGTTACCGGGAACAACGCCAGGGAAGGTTCTCCTCCACGGGCCGATTTCTTTTGCAGCTGCAGCGTATACTCGCCCGGTACCGCAGCTTCCACGGTCACTTCCGCCTGCATTTCCGCCCGCGTGCTATCTACCTTCAACTGCTGCCAGTATACATCACGAATGGTTGCTCTATTCCAACTGTGCAGGTAAACCGGGCGCCAGATACCGGAGGTGACCAGCCGCGGCCCCCAATCCCAACCATAATGATAGGGTGCCTTTCGCGCATATACGCTTAATGGAATATCGCTGGCATCGTTGCCGGCAGGATAAATAACCTGATCCTGTAAAAATTTAGGCATGTCTGTTTTAATGGGACTTTTAAACAGGATGCGTAATTCATTGTCGCCCGCTACCAGCCACTCTTTTACATTTACTACATGCGACACAAACATATTAGATGACTGTAAAACCAGGTGATTATTGAGGTATACGTCTGCATAGGTATCCAAACCTTTGAATTCGAGCGCCATCACATCAAAATTCAGTTCTTGCTTTTTCAGCTTCCACTTTTTCCGGTATTCCCAGTCTTTTTTATCAACCCATTGAACTACCTTTTCATTGGTACCGATAAAGGGATCAGGAATTAAATGCTGGGCCAGCAAATCCGTGTGTACGGTGCCGGGAACAGTGGCAGGGCGCCACACGCCTTCATCGGTACGGGAAAACTCCCAGCCGGAGCCCATGAGGTTAACGGTATGATCCTGTGCCTGCAGATTCATAAAAACAGCTAAACAAAGCCAGGCACTTAACAGTATATATTTCATGTTCTAATTTTTCAGAAGAACCAAAAATAGCACTGATTTACGATCTTTGAGAAATGAAAAGTATCTGGAAACAAATATTGAGGTATCTATATATCGGTAAAAAAGATCCCAATGCACCAAAAACACGGTACGTGGCCATGATGCATGGGATGAACAGAATCTCTCTTTTACTTTTTATTATTGCGATCATCGTGATGATCATCCGGCTAATCCGGAAGCATTAGCGCTCTACTGCATATTCATAGATCACTTCAGCCGCGCGGCGGGAAGCATCCTTCTCGCCCAGTTTATGCCACAATGCGGCATAGTCATTCATTACAACTTTCCTGACATTGGTATCTTTCAGCAACAGCCTCAGTTCCTTCAGGAGATTCTCTTCTGTAAGGTCGTGTTGAATTAATTCCTTTACTACCAGTTTATCCATCACCAGGTTTACCAGGGAGATGTACTTTACCTTAATCAGGTGTTTGGCGAAAAAGTAGGAAATAGGATTTCCCTTATAACATACTACTTCAGGCACCCCGAATAACGCCGTTTCCAGCGTAGCGGTACCCGATGTTACGAGGGCGGCGGTAGCCTGCCTTAATAAGGTATATGTTTGTCCTTTTACCATCGATACATTGGGGTGTTGCCCGGTCAATGCTTCGAGGAAATGATCGTCCAGGCTGGGCGCCTGGGCTACTATAAATTGGTAATCAGGGAAATGTTTAGCCATGGTGAGCATAATCGGCAATTTCACGCTCACTTCTTGTTTACGGCTACCCGGCAATACGGCTATAATAGGCTTATCGGACAAAGGCGCATCTGCAGGCTTTTCCTTAGCAGCTTTTACCACTTCTACCAGCGGATGACCTACATATTCTACCTCATAATTCCATTTATGATAAAATGCCTGTTCAAACGGAAGAATGCACAGCATTTTATCTACAGACTGTTTTAATTTTTTCACCCTGTTTTCTTTCCAGGCCCACACCTGTGGAGAAATGTAGTATACTATTTTAAAGCCTTGCTGTTTTCCCCATTCTGCAATACGCATATTAAAGCCGGGGTAATCTATCAATACCAGCACATCAGGTTGCCAGGCGGTAATATCCTTTTTACAGGTATCTATATTGCGTAAAATAGTGCGTAGGTTCATCACCACTTCCACAAATCCCATAAAGGCCAGTTCCTTGTAATGCTTTACCACATGGGCACCGGCGGCCTCCATCATATCGCCTCCCCAACTGCGTATATCCGCTGCGGTATCTATCTGTCTTAATTGCTTTACAAGATTACTGCCATGCAAATCACCAGACGCTTCTCCTGCAATAATGTAATATTTCAATATAATGTAGATTAAAAATTATCTGATCAGTTTGAGTAACAGGATAGCAATGGCATACAGCATGGTCATCAGGAAAATACCTTTGGCGGTAATATCCAGTCGTTTTCTTGTATACAGGAAAAACACCAGCCCATTCAGCAACAGGCAAATGCTGGTGAGTTTGGGAATCATCTGGCGGTTATCTTTCAGGATGCCGAGGAATTGTCCAAATCCTACATTGTTATGCGGCCTGATGACAAAAAAATAGTACAGAAAAAACGCTGCCAGTGGGGTTAGAAACCCCAGTAAAATCCCTAATGGAAGATTGTCTTTTTTTAACATACGTGTGTTTAGCTTTTAGCTGCTAGCTGTCCGTGATCATCATGGAACTGCTGCCTTTACCTTTTTACAGGTCGCTCCAATCCTCTTCCAGCTTCTTTTTCAGCTTATAATTAGTCAGATCAAACTGCACTGGCACTATAGAAGCAAAGTTATTATCTAATGCCCATACATCGGTATCCTCTCCTGTGTCGCGGTTTTTAAATGCACCGGTCAGCCAGTAATATTTCTTTCCATGCGGATCGCGACGTTCGTCAAACTCCTCTACCCACTTGGCATCTGCCTGACGGCTCAATTTCAATCCTTTAAACTCGTGCTCACTTACAACCGGGATATTCACATTAAACAGTGTACCCGCCGGCAATTCAGACGAAAGCATACGTTTGGTTACTTGGTGAGCGACTTTCTTAGGCAGTGAAAAATCTGCATCGTAACTGTATTCGAGGAAGGAAAAACCTACCGAAGGAATTCCTTCTATCGCTGCTTCCATCGCGGCAGACATCGTACCAGAATAAATGACATTAATGGAGTGATTGGCGCCATGATTAATCCCACTCACACAGATATCAGCTTTATTACCATGCAAAATCTTATCCCGGGCCAGTTTCACACAGTCCACCGGCGTACCGGAACATTGCCAGGCTTCCACCCCTTCAAAAATATCCACTTTTTCCAAACGTAAAGGAATGCCAATGGTAATAGCATGCCCTTTCCCCGATTGCGGACTGTCCGGCGCTACTACCACTATCCTGCCCAGCGGCCGTACCGCTTCAATTAATGCACGTATACCGGGTGCTGTAATACCGTCATCGTTGGTTACCAATATTATTCGTTCCTGTTTTGCCATAATTCACCATTTAATATTGCCCAACAAATTTAAGCTCTCTGCGATACATTTCGCTTTAAAAGAATGTGAAATATATAGATATTTCTATAGATCGGATTTTAATATTTTCCTGAAAACCAAAAAGATACCTAAAATGATATAGCACAGCATGGCCAGTATATATACATAAGTATCGTAATGATCGCTGGTAGCCACCATTTTACCCACCAACGGAAAAGGCAGCAATTCATCCCCGCTTTGCAGTGGCAGCAGTCCTCCCATAGTGCCAACGTATCGCTTCAGCAGGAACGTTAACAATTGATCCAGCATCATATTATAGGCAACAAACAGTACAATGGCCATTCCGGCACGTTTTACCAGCACCCCGATCAATAAAGCTATCGTGAGCATCACCACCAGTTGCAGGAAATAATAGAGCATGTATTCATATCCTTCAAAGCTGAACGGCTTATTACCATAAATGACACCTACAAGGATAGCACTGATGGTGGCTACTACCAGCGTCAACAGTGCCAGCAGCACCAGCCAGAACAATTTAGCATATACGAAATGCTTCCTCTCCCAGCCATCAATGATATTCTGACGGTTGGTACGGTAGGTATATTCGTTGGTAACCAGGATAATCAACAACAGGCCGAATAAAGCAGAAATATAGCTATTGATGGAGGCCATCGTTAGCCATATATCCGGGAAACTAAAAGGGTTACCTACCAACTTGCTGAGCTGCTGGAGGTTTTCAGTGAACTTATCGGCCACCATAAAGTTACCCGCGGGAATGATGATAAGTGCCAGCAGCAGCATTGCCCAGAAAGTACGGTAGTTCTTTACTTTCAGCCATTCGGTATAGATGATTTGTTTCATTGTGCAGGGGTGTTAGTAATTTCCAGGAATGCAGTTTCAAGGCTCTTCTTACGCAGTTGAAGGTGACTGAGCCAGATTCCCTGTTGCGCGCAGTAGTTGTTGATGGCAGCAGCATCAGGCTGTGCAGCAAACATAACTTTCAGCAGGCCGCCATTCAATTCGGCACTGGTACAACCGGGATATTGCAATAGCAGCGACTGCAGCGCATGGTTGTTGGCCGCCGCAATTTCTATATAGTCATTCCGGCTAATTACCTCGTTTACAGCGCCCGATAACAGTAAATTCCCTTTTCTCAGGATAGCTACATGGGTACATACCTTTTCTACTTCGTCCAACAGGTGACTGGCCAGGATAATGGTTTTACCGGTACCGGCGAGGCGACGCACCAGGTCCCTTACTTCCGCAATGCCTGCTGGATCCAACCCATTGGTAGGTTCATCCAGGATGAGCACTTCCGGGTCTCCCAGTAATACCCCTGCAATTGCCAGCCGCTGCTTCATGCCCAGCGAATAGGTTTTGAAAGCGGAATGCTGACGCTGGGTAAGGCCGCAGATATCCAACACCCGCGCTATATCATCTTTCCCCCGCTGCTTCACCGCAGCAGAGATTTCCAGGTTTTTATATCCACTGAGATAATGATAAAAGTTGGGCGTTTCCAACAAAGTGCCTATTTGCCGGCGCTCCCGGGCAGTTGGTGTTTTATCAAATAAGGTAAAATGGCCGGTATCGGCTTTCAGTACATCGGTTACAATGCCCAGCAGGGTGGTTTTTCCACTCCCATTGGGACCGAGTATACCAAAGACGCTGCCCGCAGGTACCTCAAAGGAAACACCGGCTAAAGCCTGTACTGCTCCATATCTTTTTGAAATGTTTTGTAGGGTTAGAATTGGCACGGGAAATATTATAAGGGTGTACAATAAAAAGGGAAATGCAGCGAATGATCTTATGGCTAATCTTCACTACATTTCCCGTAGAAAATAACAGTTTTTAATTCCGTACAGGTTTGCCTGTTTTAATCACACTTTGCAGCCGCTCCAATGTTTTGCGTTCACCACACAGGCTCAGGAATGCTTCGCGTTCCAGGTCCAGCAGGTATTGTTCGCTCACAAAGGATGCTTCTGTAAGATCGCCACCACACATCACATATGCCAGTTTATTAGCTACTTTCTGGTCGTGTTCTGAAATGTAGTTACCAAACCTCATCGCGTATACGCCAGCCAGCATAGCTCCCAGCGCACCACGGCCCATCACTTTTATATCGGTTCTTTCCACTGGGCGGGTATATCCTTCATCCGCCAGGGCAATCACACTGCGTTTAGCGTCGGCAATGAGCCGTCCGGGGTTCATGGTAATTTCGTCATGTCCTTTCCGCAGCACGCCCATATCAAAACCTTCAAAACCGGATGTGGCCACTTTGGCGGTAGCCACGGTCATGAAGTAATCTTTCAGTGGTTCTTCTTCAATCCGGCCTTCTTTAAATTCCAGGCTGGCCCGCAGCGTCATTTCTTTGGTGCCACCTCCGCCCGGAATCAGCCCTACACCCAGTTCTACCAGGCCTATGTAGGTTTCAGCGGCGGCCTGCACTTTGTCGGCGTGCAAACACATCTCACAACCACCACCCAAAGTAAGCGCATGAGGCGCTACCACCACAGGGATGGAAGAATAACGTAAACGCATGGTGCTGCGCTGGAACAGGCGTACCGCCATGTCCAGCTCATCAAATTCCTGTTCTGCCGCCAGCATGAAGATCATACCTACATTGGCACCAGCGGAAAAATTGGTGCCATCGTTTCCTACTACCAGGCCGCGGAAGTCTTTTTCGGCACGCTCTACTGCCTTATTCAATCCTTCCAGCACTTCGCCACCAATGGTATTCATTTTTGTTTTCCAGTCAAAACATACTACGCCATCACCTATGTCAATAAGGCTGCAGGCACTGTTTTTCCAAATAATATTGTTGGAGAAATTTTCCAGGATAATGAACTGTCCTTCACCAGGCAATGGTTTATAAGCCTGTGAGGCCACATCGTAATAAAATTTCTTACCGTTATCTGTTTTATAGAAAGTACTGATGCCCTTTGCCAGCATATCTTTCACCCATTGGGCCACTGTCAGTCCTTTTTCTTCTACCAGCTTTACGGATGCTGCTACACCCAGCAGATCCCAGGATTCGAAGGGGCCTATTTCCCAGCCAAACCCGGCTTTCATGGCATCATCTACCTTGTACAGGTCATCGGCTATTTCAGGAATGCGATGCGATACGTAGGAGAAAAGATAAGCATGGAACTGTTTGTAAAACTCGCCGGCTTTGTCGGAAGCCGTAGCCAGCATTTTGAGGCGCTGCTTCAGGTCCTCTATAGGTTTGGCGGCATCGATGCTGCCAAATTTAGGTTTTTGTTTAGGTCCATACTCCATGGTTTGGAGGTTCAACGTAAGGATTTCCTTACTGCCGCCTTCCCCTTTGGTTTTCTTGTAGAAGCCTTGCCCCGTCTTATCTCCCAGCCAGTTGTTTTCCACTACTTTCTGGAGGAAGCCAGGGATTTTAAAAATGCCGATGGCCTCATCCTGCGGACAATTGTCCATCACGCCTTTGGCTACTTTTACAAGGGTGTCTATCCCTACTACATCGGCGGTACGGAAGGTGGCTGATTTAGGGCGACCAATCACCGGTCCTGTCAGCGCATCTATTTCATCGATACCCAGCCCCATTTCCTGCATGATGTGGAAAATGGCCATGATAGAAAATACGCCTACCCTATTGGCGATAAACGCTGGCGTATCTTTACAGAGTACGGTAGTTTTACCGAGATAGAGATCGCCGTAGTGCATCAGGAAATCGATCACGGCGGCGTCGGTATGAGGTGTGGGAATTATTTCGAGTAAACGGAGATAGCGGGGCGGGTTAAAGAAGTGCGTACCACAGAAATGCTTTTGAAAATCTTCACTGCGGCCTTCCGTCATCAGGTGAATAGGGATACCGGAGGTATTGGAAGTGATCAGCGTCCCAGGCTTCCGGAATTTTTCCACCTGTTCAAACACGGTTTTCTTCACATCCAGGTTTTCTACTACCACTTCGATGATCCAGTCTACCTCGCTGATACGTTTCATATCATCGGTGAAGTTGCCGGTTTTAATGCGTTTTACCACATCTTTCGTAAACACCGGCGATGGATTGGATTTTATCGCTGCCTGCAGGGCATCATTTACGATACGGTTTCTTACAGCAGGATGTTCCAGTGTCAGTTTCTTTTTTGTTTCTGCTTCGTTCAATTCCTTTGGCGCTATGTCCAGCAGCAAAACCTGTACGCCAATGCCTGCAAAATGACAGGCGATCCTTGATCCCATTACTCCCGAGCCAAGAACGGCTACCTTGTTGATATGTCTCATCATAGCTTTTAGCATTTAGCTGTTAGTCTTAAACGGATCTTACAGCATTGGTAAGTTTACTGATCCCTGAATTTAGCATTTTTTGTACTTCCATCATCAGCAGAAAGATGATTTCTATGATAGTTTTTTGGGTAAACAAAAAAAAGTGGCTGTACCGGTCGGTACAGCCACTGTATATCTTGTTCGGATAATCAGCATCAGCTTACGCCGCTACCTGCTTTTACAGCTTCAGAAGGGTTTACAAAAACCAGCTTACCGTTATCTTCGGCCATGAGGATCATGCCCTGGCTTTCGATACCGCGCATTTTGCGGGGAGCCAGGTTGGCTACCAGTGTTACCTGTTTACCCACAATGTCTTCCGGCGCAAAGTGCATGGCAATACCGGAAACCACCGTACGTTTTTCGGTACCGATATCTACCAGTAATTTCAGCAGTTTATCCGCCTTCGGTACTTTTTCTGCTTCCAGGATAGTGCCTACGCGCAGATCCAGCTTAGCGAAATCATCGTATTGGATTTCAGGCTTTGCCGGCGTAACAGGCACTTCAACGGCAGCAGGTGCAGCTGCTGCAGCTGCATCCATGGCTTGTTTTAAGCCGGCATGCAGTTTTTCTACCTGTGCTTTTACCTGTTCGTCTTCAATTTTCTTGAACAACAGCTCCGGTGCACGCAGGGTGTAACCAACACTCAGCAACTTAGTGCTGCCGGCGTTATCCCATTCCAGCATACGGTCTACCACCTTCAACAGATGACAAATCCTCTTGGCGGTAAAGGGCAGGAATGGCTCAGAGAAGATAGCCAGGTTAGCAGACATTTGCAGGCAGATATGCAGACTGATATCTATACGCGCCTGCAAGTATTCCTCGTTCTTACCTTCGTACTGAGGATGCTTGATATTAGGCTCCCCTGCCTTCAACTTTTCAAGTACGCTGGCCAGTATCCATGGTTCGCACTTCTGGAGGTACTGATTTCCTTTACGGGCAAATTCCATCACTTCAGACAATGCCTCCCGGAAGCGGTAATTTTCCAGGCTGGTTTCAATTTTTTCTTTGGCAACTGCAAATTCATTCAACATTTCACGATCTGCCTCTTCCATGTATTTCTCATGCAGCGGCGGTACTTTTCCACCGCAAAGCTTGTGCATCAGCACCAGCGCACGGTTGATAAAGTTGCCAAACACAGCTACCAGTTCATTGTTATTCCTGTCCTGGAAATCTTTCCAGGTAAAGTCGTTGTCTTTGGTTTCCGGCGCAGTAGCGCAAAGCACATAGCGCAGCACATCCTGCTGATCCGGGAAGTCCTGGATATAATCGTTTACCCACACCGCCCAGTTACGGGAGGTAGATACTTTCTCTCCTTCTATATTCAGGAATTCATTGGCAGGAACATTATCCGGTACCACAAATCCTCCGTGTGCCTTCAGCATCGCGGGGAAGATGATACAGTGGAAAACGATATTATCCTTACCGATGAAGTGTACCAGTTTGGTATCCTCTTTACACCAATAGCTGGCCCAGTCTTCCGTCAGTTCTTTGGTAGCGGAAATATAGCCGATAGGTGCATCGAACCATACATACAGCACTTTCCCTTCTGCATCCGGTAAAGGTACTTTGATCCCCCAGTTGCTGTCGCGCGTCATGGCGCGGCTTTGCAAGCCGCTATCCAGCCAGCTTTTACATTGGCCATATACATTGTTTTTCCACTCTTTATGACCGTCGATGATATATTCTTTCAGCCATGGTTCGTAGTTCTGCAATGGCATGTACCAGTGTTTGGTTTTCTTTTTCACCAATGGTGCATTGCTAAGGGCTGAGTGAGGGTTGATCAGTTCATCGGGGCTGAGGGTTCTTCCACAGCGCTCGCACTGGTCGCCATAGGCTTTGTCGTTGCCGCAGTTAGGGCAGGTACCAATGATATAGCGATCGGCCAGGAACATTTCTTTTTCCGGGTCAAAAAACTGTTCACTTTCTCTTTCTTCAAACAGGCCGTCCTTGTACATTTTCAGGAAGAAATCCTGGGAGGTCTGATGATGCAGCTGGTTGCTGGTACGGGAGAAGATGTCGAAAGAAATGCCCATAGCGGCAAAGCTATCGCCAATGATTTTATGGTATTTATCCACTACGTCCTGCGGGCTCACATTTTCCTTCATCGCTTTGATGGTGATAGGTACACCATGTTCATCTGTTCCGCAAACGAATTTTACATCTGCCTTTTTTGCGCGCAGGTAACGCACGTAAATATCTGCAGGCAGGTAGCAGCCGGCCAGGTGACCAATGTGTACCGGGCCATTGGCATAGGGCAATGCCGCAGTTATTAAATATCTATTAAATTTTCCCATATTCTCTTAAAGAATGCTTAAATAAATTTTAAATCGGGCGATTGTTTTGGAATCACCATTACAATTTATCACCTTAGTCCGCAAATAAAGTATGAATTTACGCTAACTAATCTGCAAAGGTAAACAAAAGGTACAATGGTAAAAATTCCACCATATTTGAAAAAAGGTGATCTGATCGGAATTACCTGTTCCAGCAGCAAAATGGACCTGCAGGCAGCTGAATATGCACGGGGCGTGCTCAGCTCCTGGGGTTATCGCGTACACCTTGGTATTACAGTAGGCACCAGCTTTCATAATTTTTCTGCCCCCGATGAACTCAGATTGGAAGAACTGCAGGATATGCTGGATGACCCGGAAATAAAAGCCATTGTCTTCGGACGTGGTGGCTACGGCATGGTTTGTATCCTCGATAAACTCGACTTTACCAAATTCCGGAAGTCGCCCAAATGGCTCTGTGGTTACAGCGATATTACTACACTGCATTCCCATATACAACGGAAATTTGGTATTGCCACACTCCATTCCATGATGTGCAGCGGCATTACCCCCGATACGCTGGATAATGAGTACGTACGCAGCCTGGCTACCGCACTGAAAGGGAAGCCTTATCGCTATACTACCGCCGCTCACCCGCTGAACCGCGAAGGAAAAACTTCCGGTATACTGGTAGGTGGTAACCTGTCTATACTGGCTAATCTTTCCGGTACGCCCTCCCAGGTAAATACAAAAGGTAAAATCCTGCTGCTGGAAGATATAGGCGAATACCGGTACAACATCGACCGGATGATGTACAACCTGAAACGCGCTGGCTGGTTAGATAAACTGGCGGGGCTGGTAGTGGGTTCCTTTGTAGACGGTAAGGAAACAGATACGCCATTTGGACAGTCCGAATATGAGATTATCAGCAACCTGGTAAAGGAATATGACTACCCGGTTTGTTTTGGCTTTCCATCAGGGCATACCGCCGAAAACTATTCCCTGAAACTGGGGGTAAAGCATGAACTTAAGATCGGCGCCAAAACCATCCTCACTGAGCAGCTATAATCCGCCTTACAACAGCATAAAAAACAAATGCCGGAACTGGGTTCCGGCATTTGTTTTTTATGCGTATCTACTATGATTAATCTTCTACATCCGGTACTATTTCCAGCCCATAATCATCTGCAGTGAGGATACCTGCTGCACGGGTGCCTTCGATCTGTGCTGTATCCGGCTGCAGGTCGTATACCTGGGTTTGATTATGGAGATAGTCTATGCCATAGAGCTTCCCGGCCACACCTATGGGAACGCCCATGAGATACTTGATTACCTCGCATACGATTTGCATACCGAGTGCGCCATGCGTAGCGCCAATAGCACCTGCATCAAAATTGCGGTATTCTTCTGTAATAGGCAGGGCGCAGCGATAGGTAGCTGAGCGCGTGCCATCCACCAGGGGCATATTAAAGCCACCAAACCAGGCCATCCAGTTATGTACTTCCCCGGTAATAAAAGGTTTATCATGAACCAGGCAGGCATCATTAATCACCAGGTGGGAGGGCAGATGTTGTGAGCAATCAATCACCAGGTCAAAACCCACCAGCATCATACCGATGGTTTCAGGTTTTACCTGCATCAGTATCGGGTAATGTTTGGTATACGGATTTACCGCCCACAGCCTGCTGGCCGCCATTTTCGCTTTATGCTTACGGATATCCTGCATCTGGTATACTGGCTGCCGGTGCATATCTTCATCGTTGATCACACCGTAATCCGCGATTCCTAATACCCCTACTCCACTGGCGCTGAGGTACTGTACTACCGGGCTTCCCAGGCCGCCGGCTCCTACTACTAATACCCGGGCTTCCTTCAGCTTTTCCTGCATGCCAACACCCATACCCGGTACGGCAATGGGATTTTTAAAATGCTGAATTTCTTTTTCACTAAGTATCATACGCTTTATCCTTTATCTAGTTCCTGTGGAAATTCCAGGGTAAACTTACTGCCTTTCCCTACGATGCTTTCCACTTTAATTTTGCCTTTGTGTGCGTCTACAATGGCTTTCACATAGGTGAGTCCCAGTCCGAAACCTTTTACGTTATGCACATTCCCGGTATGGGCGCGGTAGAACTTTTCAAAGATACGGGAAATAGTATCGCGGCTCATCCCGATACCATTGTCGATAATCACGATGAACAGGCTTTTACGCGTATTATAAGTCTGGATAACGATCTTAAGCTGATCATTGGAATACTTGATGGCATTGTCCATCAGGTTGAAGATGAGGTTGGAAAAATGCACATCATCCGCCATAATCACCGGGTTAATAGCATCCAGTTGCAGGTCTACCTCACCATTTTTACCGGCCAGCTGCAGCTGCAGGTTATCCGTAGTGTTTTGGATCACGGAATGTACATCGGTGGCCTGAAGTTTCAGCCCTATTTCATCTTTCTCGAGGAGGGCCGATTGCAGGATACTTTCCACCTGTTTATTCATGCGTTTATTTTCTTCCTTGATAATACCCGAGAAGTATTGAATTTTTTCCGGTTTTGACATCACTTTCTCATTCCTGATGGCATCAATGGCCAGGGAGATAGTGGCCAGTGGCGTTTTCAGTTCATGTGTCATGTTGTTGATAAAGTCCGATTTTATCTCCGACAGCTTTTTCTGGTTCAGCATCGTGCGGATGGTAAGGGCAAAGGCGGTGATAATAATTATGGTAAAAAGCACCCCACCGGCGATCATCATCCCCAACTGCCGGGTAATGGAGTCATCGTTGGCCATGATAATATATAACTTCTCCACCCGGGGATTAAAGTCATTTGGTTCTGCCAGGGGAATTACCTGTACCCGGTATTTTTTTTTGTCACCGATGCTATCAGCATCGTTTCGCTGGAACATTTGCTCAAAGCCGGCTGACAACATTTTGGGCACTCCCAGGTCCGACCCCGGGATTCCCCCGATAATGGCGAATTCAAAATGAGTAGAATCGAGGCGGTTTTTCCTCATATTGTTCTGGATAATACGCCTCACTTCCTCTACTTTGAAGATCTCACTGATGGCTGGCGGATTATAGGGCATCCGGGTAACATCCAGGGGGTTAAATCCTTTTATAGCCGGCGCCCGGTTATCCAGCTTAAACATGGCCATGCTCTGACGGCGGTACATCAGATCGTTGTACACGTCATTGGTCATGTTAACAGCACGTTGAAACAACTGCTCTTCTTTAATCAGTATCGCGCTTTTGATCCAGCTCACCTGGATATAGATGATGCCGAACAGGGATAGCGTGATCAGTACAACAATAACGGGAAAAATCTTCTTCAGTGGTATCATGTAATGGTTTGTCTGACTTTAAGTTACGTCAAAGATAAGTGGAGGGAAATATTAAAATATGTTAAAAAAGATGTTTGCTATAGCAACTATGATACAAAATTCCGAACGGAACGCAAGCCTGCAGCTTGTTAACAGCAATACAACATCACTTTAACGTAATTTTAACTGGCCACTGCTGATTTTATTATTGCATCTTTCCTTACCTTTGCTTTACAATCTTGGTACTAAATTTGATTAGTTCAAGATTATAACAAAGTAATTAAACTTTCTACATACATCGATGTGGATTCGTTCCATAAGCGATTTAGATTTTGGTTGATAAAATGGTAAGGAGGTTTTCTAGCCTCCTTTTTTATTTCCTTTATTTTCCTCCCAAGCTCCTAAAATGCAAAGAATTTTCGCATTTTTTCCATTTTTCGAATTATTTCAGTAGAGAAATCAGTCAGTACTACTGCCTCATGCTATTTTAAACCTGATCCTGAATGTCTTAGCGACATTACTCCGCCAGTTACTTTCCAGGATACTTTTTTCCTTTACTATTCAATCATTTAATTAAATTTGAATAGAGCTATAAAATTGTATGTCTATGGTAAGTTTGTCGCCCGGCATTTTGCTGATAGCTGATCCGTTCTTAAAAGATCCAAATTTTGCACGCACGGTAGTATTGCTCTGTGAACACGAAGAAAAAGGCAGTTTTGGGTTCGTTATCAATAAGTTATTCACCCAGTCACTGGACGACCTGGTACCAGAGGTGTTAATCAACAATATCCCGGTTTACTATGGTGGCCCGGTACAAATGGATACCATACATTTTATTCACCGGCAGCCTGATTTGATTGCCGGGGGCCTGGAAATACTACCTGGTATTTACTGGGGAGGCAGGTTCGACGAGGTGGTGGCTGCCCTTAATAAAGGCCTGTTGGAGCCTAAGCAGATCAAGTTCTTTATTGGCTATAGCGGGTGGACTGAGGGCCAGCTGGAAGAAGAAGTAAAGGAGAAATCCTGGATCCTGTCGCAGCCGGATGCAGCCCTGGTATTCGAGTCCCGGGAACAGCAAATATGGCAGCAATCTCTCAAAAATCTTGGCAGCGCCTTTGCCATGATGGCAAATTATCCCATTGATCCCTCCCTGAACTAAAAGTTAATAATCTGAAAGAGAAGGAGATGTAGCATGATGGCTGGTTTTATTGAAAAATGAACAGCCGGAATCGTGTTTATTTAAAACAAATTAAATATCTTGCTAAAGTAATTGGTAAATAATATCAATTACGTAGCCCGTTCAGGTAAGTAATAACCGATAAGAATACACCTATGAAGGAACAAACCTATGAAAACATTTTGACCCTTCTATAGACCGATACCAGAATTTTACCTGATCATCAACACTTTATAATCAAAGGCATATTCATTAGGTAATATATACAGCCCTTGATACGGCTGTTTATTGTTGTGCATTATAGAACTGCGGATATCTCGTATAGCCGTACAGGTAATATATTGCACATAGATGAATAGAGAGGAAATCCCGGTGTTGCAATCCTGTTCCTTACCGGGTCATCTAAGATTGGAATAGTTAGGACAAAAACGAAGGCCGGGTAATCTTACCCGGCCTGGTTATTATAATTTCTTGCTGGTATGCTTATTTCTCCACTGCTACAGCGCCTTCTACGAGTACGGTAGCCTTATTGCGCAACACTTCCACAAATCCACCGCTGATAGTAAAGAATTCGGCATGCGCCTTATCTTTCAGCACTTTCATTTTACCATTTCCGAGAGCTGCAATTAATGGCGCATGTTTATCCAGTATTTCAAAAGAACCGTCAATACCTGGCAGCTGTACTCCGTACACTTCGCCGGCATATAATTTTCTTTCTGGTGTTAATACTTCTAATAGCATGTTATGATCGTAAATGGTGAAGGATAATGATCCCGGCCAGGCCGGGATCATTACTATAATTAGTTATTCGCTGCTTCCAGTAATTTCTTACCTTTTTCGATAGCTGCTTCGATATTACCTACGAGGTTGAAAGCTGCTTCCGGATACTCATCCACTTCACCGTCCATGATCATGTTGAAACCACGGATAGTTTCTTCGATTGGAACGAGTACACCTTTCAGACCGGTAAATTGTTCTGCTACGTGGAAAGGCTGAGACAGGAAACGTTGTACACGACGTGCACGGGATACTGTCAGCTTATCTTCGTCGCTCAATTCATCCAGACCGAGGATCGCGATGATATCTTGCAGTTCTTTATAGCGTTGCAGGATCATTTTCACACGCTGCGCACAGTTGTAGTGTGCTTCACCCACGATAGATGGGGTGAGGATACGGGAAGTTGAGTCCAGCGGGCTCACAGCAGGGTAGATACCAAGATCGGAAATCTTACGATCCAATACGGTGGTAGCATCCAGGTGAGAGAAGGTAGTTGCAGGAGCCGGATCCGTCAAGTCATCCGCAGGTACGTAAACCGCCTGTACGGAAGTGATGGAACCATTTTTAGTAGAGGTAATACGTTCCTGCATCAGCCCCATTTCAGTAGCCAGTGTTGGCTGGTAACCCACCGCTGAAGGCATACGGCCCAACAGCGCAGATACTTCAGAACCTGCCTGGGTGAAACGGAAGATGTTATCTACGAAGAACAGGATATCACGACCACCACCTGCCGAACCATCTCCATCGCGGAAATACTCAGCCAGGGTCAGACCTGATAATGCCACACGGGCACGGGCTCCTGGTGGTTCGTTCATCTGACCAAACACAAACGTTGCCTGTGATTGTTTCAGTAATTCTTTATCTACAGCGGCAACATCCCAGTCACCGTGTTCCATGGATTCTTTAAACTTATCACCGTATTTTACGATGTTGGCTTCGATCATTTCACGCATCAGATCGTTCCCTTCACGGGTACGCTCACCCACACCGGCAAATACAGACAAACCTTCGTAACCTTTCGCGATGTTGTTAATCAGTTCCTGGATCAATACGGTTTTACCCACACCAGCACCACCAAACAAACCAATTTTACCACCCTTAGCGTATGGCTCAATCAGGTCAATTACTTTAATACCGGTGAACAGTACTTCTGTTTCAGTAGCCAGATCCTCAAATTTAGGCGGCTCACGGTGAATAGGATAACCATTTGAAGTATCGATATCACCCAAACCATCGATCGCTTCACCTACCACATTGAACAAACGTCCTTTAACCTGGTCGCCAATTGGCATTTTAATCGGAGCGCCTTTATCAACTACGGCCATGCCACGAACCATACCGTCGGTGGAGTCCATTGCCACGGTACGAACGCTGTCCTCACCCAGGTGCTGTTGTACTTCCAATACTACTTTCTGACCATTTTCGCGGGTAATTTCCAATGCGCTGTAGATTTCGGGCAATTTGTCATCAAAGTGCACGTCCACCACGGGACCGATAATTTGTTTGATCTTACCTGTGTTAGGCATATTTTTAAAGAGGTTTATAAAATACTAAAATGTTACTTCCTCAAAAACCGCTTGCGGGGCAAACAGTTTCCAAAATTTGCCGCAAAGGTAAGAGTTAATAGATGAATATCAAAACGGTATTGACGAAAAAAAACCTTTTCCCACCGCATTTTTCACTGTTCTCACCGTTATTTTACTTTTATCTCCCGGCAATCTAAAGCGCAGTCTATCAAATTACAGAATATTTATATCTATAAATAACCGGTATTGCTACACCACTCATATAAAAATAGCTTCCTTTTCTTGATTCTCTTACTATTTTTAAAAACTATCCGATATATATAATATCTACATATGAAAAAATCAAACAGTGAACAGTCCAGGCGATCTTTCCTGGGCAACATTTCCAAGGCCAGCCTGCTGGGTATGACTGGCATCCTACCCGCTGTAGCCAAAGCCGGTATCCACCCGGCCGATAATCCGGATATTACCTTTCTGTGCAAACCTTACCTGCAATACCCTGGCCCACATACCATTTCTGTGATGTGGCTCACCTCCCGCCCTTCCTATAGCTGGGTGGAATATGGTACCGACGGACAGCTCAACCAGAAAGCCCACAGCACCCATCACGGCCTGGTAGACGCCAACAACCGCCTGCACCGTATTGAACTGGGCCCCCTGCAACCAGGAAAAAAATACAGCTACAAGGTTTGCTCTAAAGACATCGTGTCGTTTGAACCTTATAAAATGACCTACGGCAACACCATCACCAGCGATACCTATACTTTCACCGCCCCCGATCCACAGGCAAAAGAAGTATCCTGGGTGATCATTAATGATATCCACGACCGCCCGGCCTCTATTCCTCACCTGATGGAACTGAATGGGCAAGATCACTATGATTTCGTTTTCTTCAACGGCGATGTGTTCGACTACCAGGCCGATGAACAACAAATCATCGATCATATGCTCAGCCCCTGCGGCGATACCTTTTCTACCCAAATACCCTTCATGTATGTAAGAGGTAACCACGAAACCAGGGGCAAATACGCCCGGGAATGGCACCAGTACTTCGATAACCCGGGACACAATAACTATTTTACCTTTAACATAGGTCCCGTTTTCGCAATTGTATTGGATACGGGAGAAGATAAAGAAGACACTCACCCCGTATATGCGGGCATCGTAGACTTTGATGCCTACCGGCAGCAACAGGCACTATGGCTGGAACAACAACTGCAAAGCCCTGCCTTTAAAAAAGCGAAGCATAAAGTTGTCATGATGCACATTCCACATTATCACTCCGGCGAGTGGCACGGCGTAAAACATTGCCGCGAAATGTTTGGCGACCTGTTCAACAAACACAAGATAGATATCCTGGTATGTGGCCATACTCACCAATACGGCGTTTACGCGCCCGTAAAAGGGCAGCATGAATACCCGCTTATCATTGGTGGCGGCCCGAAAGACGGCGCCCGCACCCTCATAAAAATAAAAGCAGATCAGCAAAAACTGGTATTAACCATGCTGAAAGACGATGGTACCAAAGTAGGTGAGTACACCGTATAAAATAAATACTGATGCCGGAGTAGCACTACTCCGGCATTTTTATACTTTCTTCTGTGAAGCGATAAAAGTGTTTGCCAACACTATCAATTTCAATATTACCCATGCAGCTGCCGCTGCAAAGAATACACCCGCCACTAACACGCCATAGTACTTTATTGTCCACTCCAGCGCCACTTTCAAACGGGTTACAAAACTGATTGGCTTGTCCGCCGCTCCTTCGTACATGGAAAACTGCACTGTACAAAATTCATTCTCCGTATCAAAATTACCCAGCTCTACGCCCAGTCCCTGCAATTCCGTTTCCACCTCGTAAATTTTGTTATGTAACGCAATAAAGTCTTCTATCTTTCCCTCTTTGGCTTTCAGGTCGTTGAAAGAAGCCAGTGATTTCTCCAGGGAAACCTTGGTGGCGTTCAGTTTGCGGTATTCATTGGTTTTATCAGTTTTAGTAATTTCGGTAGATTTAATCACGCCAATTCCCTGCGTAGCCAGGTAAAATGAGTCGAACTTTTCCGGTGAAACACCTATCAGCATTTGTATTTCCCGTGCTCCTTTATTGCCCGACTCCTGCTGGTACTGAATGATTGCATCAAACTTTTTAATGATACTATGCAGCAGTTTTTCATCTTCCGTAAAATGGGTGGATTTAGACCGCACGTTGGCCACTTTCTCATACTTCTGGCTACCTGCTATACTGGTAGAGCCTGCGTTGGCGGGGTCAAACGGTTTTATTTTTTCAGAGGCATAGTTTTTACGGTGCTTAACAACATCTGATAAAAAACTATTGCCGCCTGATTGGTCATATTGCCGGCCCTTGTAACAATAGCCGTAAATAATCCGAAACACATACATCGCTATAAAAACGAGTATAAATACAACGGCTACACGCCGGTAAGATTTTGAGAACATAGGTAGCTTGATTATTTGGTTACAATGGATTGTTGTCTATACGTTTTCAACCACTTCAAAAGGCCCATAGTGGCGATAATCAGTAAAATAAAATACTCGATTCCCAGGAACTTCACGTCTTTCATAAAATAAATAACGGTAGCCACTACATCTATCATTACCCAGAGCAACCAGTTTTCCCAGATTCTTTTCGCCAGCAGGATATTGGCCATTACACTCAATACCGCCACCAGCGAGTCAGTATAAGGATAAGCTGCCGGATGCTCAAATATACCCGGCCACCATATATGCAGACGACTGATAATATAACCTGTGATCCCGGAAAGTATCAATGCCGCCAATCCCAGTCCCCAACGCTGCCGGGGCTGCAACGCATACACCGGCTCATTTTCCGGCTGCTTCCTGTACCAGAACATCCACCCATACACACCCGTAGCGAAAAAGTAGATCTGCAAAAACATATCTGCATATAGCTGCAATTGCCAGAAGAGTATAAAAAAGCAACTCACATTGACTAACCCTACCGGCCAGGTTAAAATATGATCCCGGGCGGCCAGCCATACGCACCACAAACCGGTTAACGTACCTATAAATTCCACATAACTGACCGAATATCCCAGTGCAGTAAAAAAGATATGCTGAATGCTAAAAAATGAAGACATTGGGCCAAAATTATAACGAACTGCTGCAATATTACAGTAATGTTTTATTATTCGTATCGACACGGTATTTTTCATTGAAATACATATAGTTACAAGCGTTTATTAAATTGGAATCATTTTTGACATAGTATATATAAACGCCCAAACTGCAGCAAAAGCGTTATAAAAACTTTAACACCATTCTTTAACAATTTAAATCATCAGGTCTTCGATACATTATTCAATTCATCATCAAAAAATGCTGTTGATATTATAAAGTAACTATACACACAACAACATTCATGACATCTTCAGAAGTCTGGGACAATAAAAATCGGGACTAATAAAACAGGGAGTTATGAACAGGGTAATTAAACATACAGGGATACTTCTCCTAACCATATCTTTCTTCGTAAGCAGCTGTGCTACTACTTATGCTCCTTACGGAAGCCAGTATGACCAGGGTGGTCAATACGATCAATACAATACGTCTTATCCTTCCGGTCCGCAGGTACAGGTAAATGCGGCTATTTCATTTTACGATGAATTGAGTCCTTATGGTACCTGGGCCAGTTATCCGGGTTACGACCGGGTATGGATACCTAATGCAGGCCGGGATTTCAGACCATACTATACAAATGGACACTGGGTTTATACCGATTATGGCTGGACCTGGATGTCTGACTATTCCTGGGGCTGGGCTGCCTTCCACTATGGCCGTTGGTTATATGACGACTACCAGGGATGGATGTGGGTACCCGGTAATGAATGGGGACCAGCCTGGGTAAACTGGAGAGGTGGTGGTGATTACTATGGCTGGGCGCCTATGGGACCGCAATACTCCTATAATCCTCCGAGCAATTGCTGGGCCTTTGTACCCAGACAATATATCGGTAGTTCGCGTATCAATAACTACTACGTAGATAATAGCCGGAACGTAACTATTATCAACAATACCACCATTATCAACAATACCAATAATTATGGCGGATACCGCGTATACGCAGGACCCAGCGCCAACGAAGTACAACGTTATTCCGGTCAGCAGATCAGGCCTTTAAGAGTGGAAAACAGTGGCAGACCCGGAACAGGCAGGGTGGAAAGCAACCAGTTGCGTATTTATCGTCCAGACGCCGCAGCTATCCAGAGAGGACAGACTGCCGACCGTTCAAGACCGGTACAGCAACTTGACTATAACCGTCCAAATCGCGGTAATAACAACAACGGTAATATTTCCAATAACAATGGCAATACATCCGGACGTATTAATTCTGGTAACAACGGCAACAATAATAATGGGAATGTTCCTAACAACAATTTCCCGGGTAGAGTAAGACCGGGCGACAATAACAATATTCCCAATAACAATAACGGTAATATTCCGAATAACAACAATAACAACAACTATCCTGGACGGGTAAGGCCAGGTAGCAGTGATAATGGAAATATTCCGAATAACAACAATGGTAATAATGGTAATGTTCCCAACAACAATTTCCCCGGTCGGGTAAGACCTGGCAACAGTGATAACGGTAACATTCCTGCCGGCAACAATACGCCAGGTGGTAATTACAATAGACCTTCCAGGGGATTTGACCAGCAACAACAGCAACAAGAACAACAGCGTTTACAGCAGATACAACAGCAACAGCGTATACAACAACAGCAACAAGAGCAGCAGAGAATACAGCAGCAGCAACAACAGGACCGTGTTCGCCAAATACAGGATCAACAGCGTATACAACAGCAACAGCAGCAGCAACAGGAAAGGGTAAGACAGCAACAACAGGAACAACAGCGTATACAGCAACAACAACAACAACAACAACAACAACAACAACAACAACAACAACAGGAAAGGGTAAGACAGCAACAACAGGAACAACAACGTATACAGCAACAACAACAACAGCAGGAAAGAGTAAGACAACAGCAGCAACAACAACAGGAACAACAGCGGGTGCAAAGGGAACAACAGCAACAGCAACAGCAACAACAACGTCAGCAGGAGCAGCAGCAAAGGCAGCAACAACAGCAAGGTGACAGGCCTTCACGTGTAGGATAACGCTGCAGCTGGCAACATAAAAAAGTCATAATACTTGCCAAATATACATCGTCCGTTGACGTTACCTGATAAAAGACCGTCTCTGTTTATGAGGCGGTCTTTTTTTTATGCGTTATAAAAGAGCGCACTTGTTGTTACTGGTTATATATGTATTGATACAGCTGTGATTTAATCTTGCTAAAACTCATTGTTTCGGGAGAGAGTCCTTTATACATGATACGGAGTTCCAGTGGTGGAAATTGCGGATAGTAAGCTGGTTGCTGGTAACGATCCGGGAACGTCTGATAGCCCAGCCGTTCATAAAAATTAATTCTACGTATGGCCGGTGTCGTTACCGGAGGTTCTACTTCCAATACAATTACCTGTAATTGTTTTTCGAGCAACTGCATTACCTGCGTACCGGCGCCACCGCCCCTGGCGCTGGGGTGAACAGCAAAATGTTCTATAAAGTAAAAATCGGGGAGTTGCCAGTAAAATACGAAGCCGGCAAAAGCGGCATTACTGGTGATGCGCAACATCCGGAGGCGGTCTGCAGCGATTAGTTGCTCCTGCAGGGGCCAGGGTCTTCTTTCCTCCAGTGGAAATGCTTCGTTGTACAGGTCTTTCATGGCATCATCGGCCATGGCAACAGGGGTAAGCTGGATCATGCCGCGAAGTTAGTGATTATCCTTCTTTACAGTGGGCACACATTCAAATGGATCGGGGTTACCGGCAGGAAGGGGCTTATCGGCCGCCCAGCAGAAGTTCATGGGCTGGCTGGTAATGCTCACCAGTTTCACTTCTACCTTACTTCCCTTGCGGCTATTGGAAGCAGTGATACTACGGCTGCTTTTTTCGGAAATGTTATTGATGGTATACTGTTCTGTTTTGAAGATTTCATTGTTATTGCGCATGTACAGCACTTTTACCACCACGTTGTCGAGGGGATACTCTGTTTGATTACGTACCGTAATGGTGAGGTTTTTAATGCCTCCCAGGAAACCGGTATGGTAGTCGCCTGCCGTTGCGGCGATAAACTGTTGCCAGTTGCGGCGGTAGTAGGCACGGCGCTCGATAAATTGTCCGCTTACCCGTTGCTGCAGCTCCTGGTGACTGTTGATCTGCTGGCTCACGGCGCCGGCCTGCTCGAGGCTTTGGCGGAGGGTCCGGTTTTCATTCCATAGCCGCTGGTTTTCAGATAATACTTTACGTACATGCCGCTGTTGCTGGCAGTAGCCCAGGCTGAATATGACGACTAACAGCAGTATAATAGCGGGATAGATATAAGCTTTTTTCATCCCTGAAGCGAGAGAAAAAATAGTGCCAACTGAGTTTTTATTACATTTGTACAAATGGTCACAATGCAATTGATTATTGTAAACAATGAACAGACAGCCCGGCAATTTCTGGAAGTACATGTATTACTGAATAAAGACGTGGAAGGATGGATAAGGCCGCTGGATAAAGATATCAACTCGGTGTTTGACCGGGAACGTAACAAAGCTTTTCGTCACGGGGAATGTGTGAGGTGGATTTTAAAAGATGGTAATGGTCAGTTAATTGGCAGGATGGCCGCATTTGTCAGTAAAAAATATAAGAATAAGGGAGATGAATGTCCGGTAGGTGGTATCGGGTTCTTCGATTGTATTGATAACCAGGAGGCAGCTAACCTGCTTTTTGATACCGGCAAACAATGGCTGCAGGAGCGCGGCATGGAGGCCATGGATGGTCCCATCAACTTTGGAGAACGCAACAACTGGTGGGGATTACTCACGGAAGGCTATTATGAGCCGCTGTATGCCATGAACTTTAACCCTCCTTATTACGTTCGCCTCTTTGAGCAGTATGGATTCCAGGTATTTTTCCACCAGATTTGCTACGGGATGAAAGTAGCGGATACTCTGCAACCCAAGTTTTACGACCGCCATGCCGCCATTGCTGCTGATCCGGCATTTAAGGCGGTACATCTCAGAAAAAACGATTTGCGGAAGTTTGCAGAAGATTTCTGTACAGTATATAATAAAGCCTGGGCCAAACATGGTGGTGGAAAGGATATGGGCAAAGCGCAGGCAATTGCGCTTTTCAAGCAGATGAAGCCATTACTGGATGAAAAAATCGCCTGGTTTGTATACCATCAGGAGGAACCCATTGCTATCTGGCTTAACCTTCCCGATCTCAATCAGTATATTAAACTTATGAACGGGAAATTTGGCCTCTTGCAGAAGCTCAAATTCCTGTATCTGAAACAGATGGGGTATTGCAAAAAAATGACCGGGATTATTTTCGGGGTGGTACCGGAATTCCAGGGCAAGGGCGTGGATGCGTTTACTATTGTGGAAGGAGCCAAATTAATTCAAAGTGGCGCTGTTAAATATGTGGATTATGAAATGCAGTGGATAGGCGATTTTAACCCCAAAATGCAGAATGTGGCGGAAAGCCTGGGAGCTTCCCCCTCCCGGCAATTGACCACTTACCGTTACTTATTTGACCGGAGCAAGCCTTTTCACCGGCATCCAATAATTGGATAATATTTCTGGTGCAGGAGCAAGCTCCTGCATCCTTTTTACACTCAACCCCGTCGCATAATCCACTATTAGTCAATACAGTAATGGATTTCGCTTACCTGCGCTGGTAGCCAGTAGTGGATGAAACACCAATAAATTTATGAATATTCGATACATTTAAATCCCTTTTAGAGTCTAACCTGACATTTCGTTATGACCAACTTATATCCTGAGTGTCCGGAAAATGCGGATCTGGCGCTCATTGAACCCACGTTATTGTTTAGGCAACAGGTAATGAAAGCCATCAGCTACGTTGTTCTGTTTTTTATACTTTACGTGGTCTTATTGTTGGCAGCCGTAGCCCTGGCTGTTGGTTGTATATCAGGGGGGGTGATGTTATTCCGCCATCGTCCTGGCTGGCTTACAGGCATCATAGGACCTGGTCTTATGTTGCTGGGGGGAATGGTATTATTTTTTCTCATTAAATTTCTTTTCAACAAACGGCAGGCTGCAAATCCTTACCGTACACAGATTTTTGCAGATCGTCATCCCCGGTTATTCGACTTCATTGCGCAGCTGGTAAAGGATACGCGCATTCATCTTCCGAAAAAAATATTTGTGGTGCCGGATATGAATACTACGGTATTCTATGATTCCAATTTATTCAGTTTACTCTGGCCGGCTCCGAAAAACCTGGAGATTGGTTTGGGGTTGATCAATAGTGTGAATATCAGTGAATTTAAAATGTTGCTGGCGCATGAATTTGCCCATTTTTCCCAGAGAAGCATAAAGCTCGGCAGCTATATTTATGCACTGAATAAGCGCTTGTATACAATGCTTTATGAAAATGAGCAGTGGGATGAAATAGCCATGCGCTGGAGTAACGGCAGTAGTTTACTGAGTTTTTTCGCGCATATCACCACGCGGTTACTAACGGCGATGCAGTTTGTATTGCGGAAAATATATTCACTGATTAACCGCCGTTACCTGGAGCTGAGCCGGGAAATGGAATTTTATGCCGACCAGGTAGCTGTGAGCCTCACCAGTACGGCCACTGCTGTCAGCAGTTTACGCCGGGTAGAAATGGGAAGTTATTGCCTGGATCATTGTTTTCATAAACTCCCGGAATTGGCGGAGAAGGGCGTACGTTTTTCCAATATTTTCTCCGTACAGCAGGCATTGCTTTGTTATTACAGCCAACAGCATCAGTTGGCGCTGGACCCTGCGGGGCTGCCTGTCATTACTGATCATTACTTTCAATCGTTTCTGAAAAGCCGGGTACAGCTGCGGGAACAATGGACCTCCCACCTTTCGCGGGAAGCCCGGGAGGCGCATTATGTACAGGCTGCCGTATCCTGTAAGCCAACAGGGCATAGTGCCTGGGCGTTATTTAATGAACCGGAAGTCCTGCAGGAGCAGATGACGGAGCTATTGTATCATCAAACCGTACCTATGCCGGCGGATACATTTGACCTGGTTACGCCTGCCGCCTATATTGCGGAGCTGTCACAACACCACCGGCTATACGAATATCCCAAAGCATTTAATGAGTATTATGATAACCGGCCATTTAACGATATAGCAGTAGACGACACTATCTTATTATCCCGGGAAGAGATGGCGCAAACACATCTTGGAGATATATACCATCCGGATATTATTGCCAGGATGCGGGCATTTTACCGGGACCGACAGGATGCCGAAACCTTGCAGGCCATCAGTACCGGCCAGTTCCAGACCCGTTACTTTGAGTTCGACGGGCAGAAATACAGTACTGCCAGGGCCCGGCAACTGGCCCGTATGCTTACCGCGCATGTATGCGCAGAAGCTGATTGGTTGAAAAGCCACGACCGGCTTGCCTTCCGTTACCATTATAGCACTGCGCTGCAAAAAGGCCCTGAAGTGGCGGCTCTTTTGCTCGAAAAATACCGGGAAGTACTGGCTTATCAACAGATGGGGCATCAATTAAATGACCAGGTATTCCGTATTATACATTGCATCAGCCAGTTGTTTAACAGCCAGGAGCAGAACCTGGCCTCACTTCCCCCCCTCTACCAGGAACTGTCGGCCGAATGCTGGAGCTTCCGGCTTCTGACGGAAAACATCCGTCAATCGGCCTTGTATAGTGCCTTCCCGGAAGATATGGAGGAGAAGCTCCGGAAGATCCGGCAGCAGGACTGTAACTTTATAGAAGATATGATTCCCGACTATGGTGCCATGCAGGAGCTACATGAAGTGAGTTCCGAGATGATGGAATATTATAATAATGGAATCATATTATTAAAAAAGTCATATCTGGAATTCATTTTAACTTTAATACCGGGGGAATAGGTTGTCCTGGAAGCGCCGTTGCTGCTGTGCATTTTTCTCTTACTGAATTTGTGCGTATTTTCGGCGCTCGCGAACGCGTAGCAGTCATATGGAGAATTTTATCGTTTCAGCCCGTAAGTACCGTCCACAGAACTTTTCAACGGTTGTAGGACAAGCACATATTACCACCACACTCAAAAATGCCATTCGCAATAACCAGCTGGCGCACGCCTTCCTGTTTTGCGGGCCCAGGGGAGTTGGGAAAACTACCTGTGCGCGTATCCTGGCGAAGACTATTAACTGCGAAAACCTGCAGCCGGATGGAGAAGCCTGTAACGAATGTCATTCCTGTAAGTCGTTTAACGAAGGGAGTTCCTTCAATATCCATGAGCTGGATGCTGCTTCCAACAACTCGGTCGACGATATCCGTACGCTGGTAGAACAAGTACGTTTTGCGCCGCAGGCCGGGAAATACAAGATCTATATCATAGATGAGGTACACATGCTCAGTTCTTCCGCATTCAACGCGTTTCTGAAAACGCTGGAGGAGCCGCCTTCCTATGCTATATTTATCCTGGCTACCACCGAAAAGCACAAAATCCTTCCTACGATCCTGAGCAGATGCCAGATCTTCGATTTCAAGCGTATTACCATACAGGATACCGTAGACCACCTGCAGGAGATCTGTACTAAAGAGCATATCCAGGCAGATACGGATGCCCTGCATTTAGTAGCGCAGAAAACGGATGGCTGTATGCGTGACTCATTGAGTACGTTGGATAAGATTGTGAGCTTCACCAGCGGGCATTTGACTTACCAGAATACGCTGGAGCACCTGAATATACTGGACTACGATTATTTTTTCCGGGTAATGGGCGCTGTTTTACAACAGGATATCGCCAATGCCTTATTAATATATGATGAAATTTTGCAGAAAGGGTTTGAGGGAGATAATTTCCTGAACGGGTGGGCGGAATTTTTACGCAACCTGCTGCTCTGCAAAGACGAAAAGGCGCTCCACCTGGTGGAAGTATCCGGCAACCTGAAAGACCGTTATAAACAGCTTTCCGGTCAACTGAGTCCCGCTTACCTGATTACCGCGCTGCACCTGCTCAACGACACAGAAATCAACTACCGGATGGCGCGCAATAAGCGTCTACATGTGGAAATGGCCTTAATTAAGCTGTGTTACCTGCAGCAAGCTGTTACCCTAGTGAGCGATGATACTACCGGAGAGGTAGCAAAAAAAAAACTAGTCCCTGATGGTACTGCACCACAGAAATTGCGGGCGCCTGGCGCCCAGCCGGTTACTGCCAAAACAATAACGGAAAAACCAGCTACCGTGGCGAGTATCCCGGCGGGGCCTGTGGCAACAGCGCCACCAGTGGCTGCACCGGCACCAGTTAGCCCAGCACCAATCGCAGCAACACCTACGGCTATACCTACTCCTTCACCAGCGCCAACACCTACCCCGGTAGCGACGCCGATCGCAACAACTGCACCGGTAGCAAGTACTCCGGTAACAGCACCTCCGGTAGCGGCTCCCGTGGCCAAACCAGTTGAAAGCACTACTTCCGCCGCCACCTCCAGTAAATTAACTGGACTGGCAGCAATGAAAGAGGCGATGGCGGCCAAGCAACAGGGAAATACGCAGGTACAGTCTACCCCACTGACCATGGGGGCTATCCATGTATATTGGGAAGAATTTATTGATCAGTACCGCCAGGCCAATAAAATGACGGTAGTAAGTAACCTGGCCCTTGCCCAGCTCAAGTTACTGGGTACTGAGGAAGTGGGGATTGTGAGCCGGAATATCGTGCAGTTCAGGTTTATGGAAGAGGAGAAGCTGGTGATTGCAGAATTCCTGAAAAAGAAATTTAACAACCCGGCTATTGTGCTTACCCTGCAGCTGGACGAGAGCCAGCAGGTACAGGATATTGGTCCGGCTCCGCTTTCCAGCCGGGAGCAATTTCAGCAGATGGCTGAAAAATACCCGATTGTAAAAGAGCTGAAAGACAGACTTAATATGGAGCTGGATTTCTAGGGAAATGCATATAATTAAATATTAACGATAGATAGACATTTTTAAACAGTTTACACTTCCTTCTTTGCGTTTTTGCGCAAAAACATGTAGGTTTGAACAAAATTTTGAATAAAACACTATGGCAGAAGTTATCAGAATGCCCCTTTTGAGTGATACGATGACGGAAGGGGTGATTGCGGAATGGCATAAAAAGGTGGGCGATACAGTAAAAGCAGACGATGTTATAGCTGAAGTGGAAACGGATAAAGCAACGATGGAGGTGATGGGTTATGTAGAAGGAACCCTCCTGTACATTGGTGTAGAAAAAGGGAAAGCAGCTAAAGTTAACGGAATTATTGCCATTGTAGGTAAACCGGGAGAAGACTATAGTTCTCTGCTGGAGGACAAAAAAGAAGCGACTGCTGCTGCTCCTGCACCGGCTGCCGCGGCACCTGCACCACAGGCTGCTCCCGCTGCTGCTGCACCAGCTGATGATGCTGCGTTGAAAGAAGCACTGAAGAATGCCACTGTTATCCGTATGCCACTGTTGAGCGATACCATGACAGAAGGTAAAATAGTTGCCTGGAACAAGAAAGTAGGCGACGTAGTAAAAAGTGATGACGTGCTGGCAGAAGTGGAAACCGACAAGGCTACCATGGAAGTAATCGGTTATGCCGACGGTACTTTATTATATATTGGTGTTAAAGAAGGGGATGCTGCCAAAGTTAACGGCATTATCGCCATTGTAGGCAAGGCTGGTACCAGTGTGGATGCGATCCTGGCGGCTGAAAGCGGCGCTCCGGCCGCAACTGCTGCTGCTCCTGCTACCCAGAACGGCACTACCGCGGCACCTGCACCACAGGCTGCTCCTGCTGTTGCCAATAATACAGACGGTCGTGTGAAAGCTTCTCCACTGGCTAAAAAGCTGGCAGAGGAAAAAGGTATCGATATCAGCCAGGTACCTGGTAGTGGTGATGGTGGCCGTATTGTAAAGAAAGATGTGGATAACTTTGTTCCTGCGGCGAAAGCGGCTCCTGCCGCCCAAGCTACTGCTGCTCCTGCAGCTCCGGCCTTCGTACCTGCTGGTCAGGAAGGTTTCACCGATGTTCCGCTGACCAAAATGCGCCAGGTAATTGCCAGACGCCTCAGCGAGAGCAAGTTTAGCGCTCCTCACTTCTATCTGAAGATAGATGTAAACATGGATAAAGCCATGGACGCGCGTAAAGCAATCAACGAAATTTCCCCTGTTAAGATTTCCTTCAATGATATGGTGATCAAGGCATCTGCCATGGCACTGCGTCAGCATCCGGATGTAAACAGCAGCTGGATGGGTGATTATATCCGTCAGAACCAGCATATCCATATCGGTTCTGCCGTAGCGATTGAAGATGGACTGATTGTTCCGGTAATCCGCTTTGCTGATCAGAAAACACTGAGCCAGATTGCTACCGAAGCAAAAAGCCTGTACGACAAAGCCAAGAACAAAAAATTACAACCACAGGAATTCAGCGGTAATACTTTCAGCATCTCCAACCTGGGTATGCTGGGTATCGACGAATTCACTGCGATCATCAATCCGCCGGATTCAGCGATCCTGGCAGTAGGTGGTATCAAGGAAACTGCCGTTGTAGAGAAAGGACAGATCAAAACTGCCAACATCATGAAGCTGACCCTGAGCTGCGACCACAGAAGTGTGGATGGAGCCGTGGGCGCCCGTTTCCTGGCTACCCTGAAAGGGTTCCTGGAAAACCCGGTAACGATGCTGGTATAATCGAAATAATAAGCTATACAGGAAGGCGGAGCATATGCTCCGCCTTTTTTATTCTTTCTCCCCGTCATAGACACGTAAAAATGTTTCACTATCTTTTGAAAGTTCAAAAACATGACATACATTTGGCTTTGTAAATTGTCAAACGCTATAAAAACAACACGTTCATGAACTTACCGGAAGCAAAAGCACAGTTTATTCAAACCTGGGGATCTTTAGGCGCACAATGGGGTATTAACCGCACCATGGCCCAGATTCACGCGTTATTACTGATTATGCCGGATCCGTTGAGTGCAGATGATATCATGGAGCAGCTCAATATTTCCCGGGGAAATACCAATATGAACGTCCGGGAGTTGATTAACTGGGGCCTGGTAGAGCGTATCCTTATTCCCGGTGAAAGGAAGGAGTATTTTGTAGCAGAAAAAGACATCTGGAAAGTAGCCACTTATATTGCCCGCGAAAGAAAGAAACGCGAACTGGATCCCATCATGAAAGTGCTGCAACAGCTGCAGCAGGCCGAAGGCGACCCCAAAGACAAGGAAATGAAAGCCTTCAAAGACTCTATCTCCAATATTACCAAGTTTGCCCAGCAAACCGATAAAACCATCAGTGCGTTTATCAAATCGGAAGAAAGCTGGTTCTACAGCAGCTTGTTGAAACTCATCAAGTAATTTTTTTGTTTCAATATTTCAATTTTTTTTGAAAATTCTGAATTAACAGAAATTAAAATAAGACCCCAAAGAATATTGTTCCGGAGCAACTGCCCCTAAAATAAACACCATGGAAAATAAGCGTATTGTTATTGCCGCGGGTACTAGTTTCATTGGTAAAAGCCTGGCCGCCTGTTTTGGAAAACATAACGACATTATCATTCTTACCCGGCAAGCGCGCCCGGCAATAGGCCGTATCAGCTATATACAATGGGATGGCAAAAACCCCGGCGCATGGTGTGAAGCGCTGGAAAATGCCGACCTGCTTATTAATCTCACAGGAAAAAGTGTCAACTGCCGGTACAATACCACTAATAAACGCATCATCGTGGAGAGCCGGATAAACGCTACGCGGGCGCTGGGAACGGCTGTACAGACATTAAAAAATCCGCCGGCCGTATGGATCAATGCCAGCAGCGCTACCATTTACCGGCATGCGGAAGACCGGCCCATGAATGAATTTAACGGGGAGATAGCAAACGATTTCTCTGTGCAGGTATGTAAACAATGGGAACAGGCATTTAATGATATTATGCTGCCGCGTACACGAAAAATCATTCTTCGTATAGGCATTACCCTGGGCTGGGAAAACGGCGGCGTTATGCAGCCTTATCTACGGCTGGTAAAATTCGGACTGGGCGGCTACCAGGGCCGTGGCAGGCAAATGTATACCTGGATCCATATTACTGATGTATGCCGGATGATGGCGTGGCTATACGAAAACGATCATAGCGAGGGCGTGTATAACTGTACAGCGCCTTTTCCTGTTACCAACCAGACATTTATGAAAACATTGCGGGAAGCTGCTTCTCACCCCTTTGGATTGCCGGCGCCAACACCCCTGCTGAAAATAGGTGCAGCATTGATAGGCACAGAAACGGAATTATTACTCAAAAGCAGGTGGGTACTACCCAGCCGGGCTTTGCAGGAGGGGTTTGTTTTTGCCTTTCCGGCTGTAAAAGCTGCCTGTGAAGATATCCTGGCCCATTTGCCCCGGAGCGCTTACCACTTGTACTTAAATACGTACATTAGCTGTATGGACACCAACAATGATAAAAAATTTACGGTAGTACTGGGCGCCTCGCCCAACCCGGAAAGATATAGTAATATGGCGGTTAACCGGCTTACCGCCAAGGGACACCCGGTGGTGGCTATCGGAAACCGTGCTGCCCAGATAGGCGATATCCCGGTTATTACGGCCCACCCGGCACTGGAACAGGTAGATACGGTTACTTTGTACCTGAATCCTGTCATTCAGCGGGAATATTATGATTATATCCTGCAGTTGCATCCCAAGCGCATTATTTTTAACCCGGGCGCCGAAAACCAGGAACTGGCGGACATTGCCAGGGAACATCAGATAGAACCGGTGGAAGCGTGTACGCTGGTTTTACTAAGCACCGGACAATTTTAATTTCATCTCTCCCAATCTTCTTCTTTTATTAATACCAGCTGTTAAGTAATGCTAACAGCTTTTTCGTATATTCGTATCTACTGCTTTTATCCCCAATGAACGCATCCCATATTGTTTGACCCCGTTAGCGCATGGCATTACTTCATCAGGCAGGCATTATAAGCATTACTCAAGTTGCATGTTCACCCTTTAACTATACATTTATGCAATGGAGAAGATTTAATGGAGAGGTTATCCACCTTCCGGTTAAGGAAGAAGTAAGACAAGCCATTGTTCGCGAAACTGCCAAGGGGTTTCGTCTGAAAGTGTGCATTGGTACTGATTCCCAGGTAAAAGGACTGGATACAGAATTCGCTACGGTGATCGTTTTCCTGAGAGAAGGTCACGGCGGATTTATGTTTATCCACAATGAAAAAACAAAGGACCGCTATTCTATCAAAGAACGCATGCTGGTGGAAGTAGCCAAGAGTATTGAGATTGCGTATGAGCTGTGCGACCTGTTTACAGAATATGATGTAGACATGGAAGTACATGCCGATATCAATACCAATCCTCAGTTCAAGAGCAACCTGGCTTTACGGGAAGCAATGGGCTATATCCTGGGTATGGGCTTCGCTTTTAAAGCAAAACCGGAAGCCTTTGCCAGCAGCAGCTGCGCCAATAAGATAGTGAACTAAGGCAGCCTGTTTTTTGTACCTCTCTCAAATATGATTAATGACGTGTTATCACGTCAAGTGGCTTTTTCTCCCCCTATCGAGCTTAAATCCTTCCTCAAAAGCTGTAACATTTCCACTCCTTTCACCGCTCTACAAACGATCCAATAGTTTCTATCAACCACTATTTATCGTCAATTTCCCTGTATGAAAAACAAATATTACTTCCTCCCTTTACTGCTATGTCTTCTTGCCATAGCCTGCAGCAAAAAATCTACGCCCCCGGAAGGCGTAGAAGGAAAATGGTTGCTTATCAAAGCCGAAGGCGGTATATCCGGAAGTGAGCATGAAATCACCAACCGGCAGGAAGCGATTTTTGCCCATGATACTTTCCGGCTCGTCATCAACGGTCTACAGGTAAGGGCTACTCACTACCGTCTGGAAACGGCACCTGGCGATAATACCTGGAAGCTCATTACCAACGACAGCACCATCACGAATTACATCACCATAAAACCATATGCGCTCGTATTCACCGATGATATAGTCGATGGCATGACGCTGACTTATAAAAGAGAGTAAGCAAATACTCTTTAAAACGAATAAAGGCCCCCCGCTGACAGCGAGGAGCCCTTTGTTTATTTACAGCATGTTTACTAATCTTTCAGCAACCACATCACGCTATTCACATTGTCACTTCCACCAAACTGCCGCTGGACGGCAGCATCCATATTGGCATTGTTGAAACTCAGCTCATTGGCCGGATATAACCACCTTACCGGGAACTGGGTGGTAGGAGTATTCAGGTTGGTAGTTGCATTCAGGATAAATACAGGATAACCGGTGCGTCTGTGTTCATACCAGGCATTATAGTTACTTCCCTGGAGGAAGCCGGCCAGGTATTTTTGCAGGATAATCTGCTGGAGTTGCGTATCCCCACTACCTGTCAGCGCTACTGACGTTATATAAGTCTGGATATAATTATCATCTATTTTCATGTTGTGATGATAATCTTCCAGGTCGGGCGTATAAGCAGCGGTAAATTTCATAGCGCTGGTAATACCTGCCGCATAGTAGGTTTGTGCCGGGGCAGTGGAAATCCAGCCGCGCAACGCCGCTTCTGCCAGCACAAACTGCAATTCAGCATAACTGAAAAGACTTACCGGCTCTGCATTCACCAGGTTTACATACCGGTTGTTCAGGTCTGAATAGTCTTTACCCACCCGCATAGTTTGCAGCGCCGGGAAGGCGTTGGAAGGCTCTGCTCCTACATATGCATCCCAGTCGGTCATCAGTTTACCTGCGGCAATTTTTACCGGGGAAGGTTTGGCGTAATAGAATAGACGGCGGTCCTTCATGGCTTTCAGCGGATCTATTAACGTAGCAGAAAGCATGGTGTAATTTGATTTTACAAAGGAGTTACCGGAACCGGCGGGGACGTCTGACCAGGGGTAGTTCTGACCGGCAGCCGCTGTATAGGTAAGGGCAAAATTATCGGCGTACGAGCGCATTAACGGCCGGTTGGCCACGATGTCGTTGAACCGCGCTATCACCTTTAAATCCGGGTCATTCGTTTTCCTATACAGGTTCATAAGCACATGCAGCTCAAAGCTGTTGGCGAGCCGGCGCCAGTTGTCGGCTTCTCCCGCATAAATGGGATCGCCGGCAAACTTCTTCCCTTCTGCCAACAAGATATTGGCACTATCCAGTTCATTTAATATCCCCAGGAACACGTCCTTCTGTGTATCATATGCCGGTTGAATGATATTGGACGATTCGCCCTTCCCTGCCTGGGAATAAGGAATATCCCCTACCTGCATGGTGGTTTGGAAAAACTGCCAGGCCCTGATAAAGTGTCCAAGGCCACTGTAGGATTTTCTCAACCCGTCGTCTTCTGCGTAAGCAAGCATAGGTGGGATGTTGCGCAGTTGCAGCAGGCGATCGAAATTGGCTCTTCCGAATTTATTGTATTGGAAGCTCTCCTGGCCTTCTCCCCAGGTGAGGTATTTGCCCAGCAGATAGGGCTGCATGAATCCTTTCGTAGAACTGATGCTGGACCTGGTAATATTCAGGATCATGCCGGTGGCCAGCATGCCCGAAGTTACCTGTGAAGTTTGGTTAGGATCCGTATTGATTTTATCGAATTTGGAGCAGCCAGCCAGCAGCGTTATTGCTCCCAGGGGTACTGTTAATATATTTTTCAGTGAATAATTTTTCATGAGCATTGCTTTGACAGTAAAAGATTAGAACCCTACTTTAAAATTGACACCTATCAGACGCTGTGAAGGCGAGTTGAGGTTTTCATCATCTACATCGGGATCAGAGAATTTGAATTTGGTAAAGAGGAACAGGTTCTGGGCAATTAAGGATACAGACGCATTCTTAATCCCCGTTCTTGCCAGGGTAGTTGCCGGGAAACGGTATCCTACGGATAGTTCACGGATTTTAACAAATGATTTTTTCTGGATGCCTCTGTCTCCTCCCCTGAAATTCTGCGCATAATCCTGGTAAGATACTTTGGTATCGTTTTCTGCATACTGACGGGTATCGCTGGTAATGTGGCCGAAGTTGTCGTAAGCAACCGTACCTGACACTACTTTCACACCTTTACCCACATAATTGGTTAAACCATTTACTACTTCGTCGTAGCGGTATTGGTTATCGGATTCAGGATTGGTACCGGAGTCCCACATCTTATCGTATACATAATTGTACATCAGACCGCCGATACGCCCGTCGATATTGAGTCCTATGGTAAAGTTGCGGATCTGGAAAGTATTGATAAGACCGAAGCTGAATTTTGGATCTGTATAACCAAACACCTGTTCGTAATCGCTTTCCACCGGCATACCATTGCTATGAATGATATTACCATTCGGATCTCTCAGCCAGTAGTAATCGGTTAATGCATCCAGTCGGGCATTTTTATTCACCCAGGGCTTTTTAGGAGAATATACATCGTCCAGGTTTACGTAATAACGGTGTTGGTTTGACCAGTTAACAGTAGATACCCATTGGAAGGCTTTTCTCTGGATGACTGTACCGCTGAGGGTTACTTCTATCCCTTTTCTCACGTAAGTTTCACCGGTATTGATGAGGGTATTGTCGAATCCTGATGAGCTGGAAATAGGGACAAATTTCTGTTGGTTATAATAGTATTTATTGAAGTAGGCTACGTCTACATTCAGGCGCTTCTTAAACAGGTAAGCCGCGGTACCGATTTCCCAGGTACGGAAAGAGCTGGGCAGTATGCTGGCGCCCTGTAATTTGCTGGAATAGCTGGCAGAATTGGCGCCATTCCACGCACCCGTAGTGGTGCTATACAGGCGGTTGATATCATAAATATCAGCAGGCGTTTTAAAGGTAGCCCATGAACCTCGTATTTTCCACATATCAGTGAAGGCGGGCATCTTAAATATTTCAGACAATACTACGCTGGAACCAATAGAGGGATAAAAATAGGAGCGGCTTGCTTTAGGTTGGGTAGAGTTCCAGTCGTTACGCCCGGTAGCATCCAGGAACACAATGTTTCTCCAGCTAATAGCAGCCCGGCCAAATAAGCTGTTTACCTGTTTGCTTTTGTAAGACGGGCTAAACGTAGGTGCTTCTACAGATCCGTTCAGCGAAAAATAGGTAGGTGATACCAGCCCGTTTTTGGTGCTGGCTATTAAACCTTCATTTACAAAGTAGTAAATAGTTCCACCAGCCATACCTTCTACATTCCAGTCACCCAGTTTTTTGCTGTAGCTCAATATCGCATCGTTGTTGATACTCCAGCCCCATGTATTATTAATGTTGTATAATCCTTTTGCATTCCATCCGCCGCGGGTAGAATAAATATTGGCAGTAGGGTTGGTTTTTGTTTCTTTATTACTGTATACATCGTAGCCGATACGTACCAGGAGGCTGAGATCTGAGTTAAATTTATAGTTACCTGTGAGGCTTGCATTCGTGGTATTTTGCTGGATAGCGTCCAGTTTTTCGTAGGCAATCAGGTAAGGGTTGTCGTACCAGTTGGTGTACATCCAGTTCTGGGTTTTGTTAGGCACCTTCCAGTAGTCACGGTACTGGCGGATATCGTATTCTGCGCCGGTCCACATGGTGAGCTGGTAAATATATCCCTGGTTGCCGTAACCTGAACCCCAGATTTGTGGCGACATGCGTTTACTTACGCCCATGTGGCCTTCGAGAGTAAATTTTTCTGTAGCCTTCAGTTCTCCGCCGAGGGTGAAGTTGTACATATTCATCTTGGCATTGGGAAACTGGCCTTTGTTGTAGATATGGTTGAGGGAAGCGCGGAAGCTACCATACTTCCCGCTCTGTGCCACATTGATGTTGTTGTTGGTGATGAGTCCCAGCTCCATGAAATTCTTCAGGTTATTTTTACCGATAGAATTCAATGGCCGGTTATCTTCAAATTGTTTGGTTTGCGGATTCCAGTCTCTCGCGGTATTACCTGCGTCCAGCCGGGGTCCCCATACATAGTCATTATCAATTTTCCCGTTCTGACCGCGGCCATAGGAGGATTGGGTTTTAGGAATGGCAAGGAAGCCGCTTTGCAGCATGGTGGTACTGTTTACATTCACCGTTAACCCGGTACCGGATCCTTTTTTGGTGGTGATCAGGAGTACGCCGCCGGTAGCGCGGGAGCCGTACAATGCAGAGGCGGTGGGGCCTTTGAGCACATCGAGGCTTTCGATATCATCGGCGGGTACATCGCGGAGGGTCATGTTGGCATAGGGTACGCCGTCTATTACCAGCAGGGCATCTTCTCCCCTTAGCTCCACTTTAGGTTTGGCGAAGAATTCGGTAGAGTTTTTAATAACGAGGCCGGATACCTGTCCGGTGAGGGAGGTAGCCATATCCACGCCTTTTACGGTTTGGATGGCATCTCCTTTTACTTTTTGCACCGCATATCCGAGGGATTTCTCCTGGCGTTTGATACCGAGGGCAGTTACTACTACCTGGTCGATGTTGATGGCCTGGTCGTTGAGTACTATGTTCACTGCCTGGGAGCCTCTTACGATATATTCTTTAGGTGTATATCCCATAAGGCTGAACACCAGTACATCGCCATCCTTTACGTTGTCGATGGCAAAGCGACCTTCTTTGTCGGTGACGGCTCCTTTACTGCTTCCCTTCACTTGTACTGCCACACCGGGCAGGGCATTACCGAGCGAGTCTCTGACAGTGCCTTTGGTTACCTGTTGTTGTATTACGTCTGCCACATTGGTAGTGATGGTTTTGGTATCGCCGGCTACTTCAGCTTTCAGGACATACAGTTTTCCATTTATTTTTTTGCAGACAAGGCCGAGCGGCGCTATATATTTATTCAGGCTTTCTTCAATATTATCGGCCTGAAAACCGCTGAGGTTCTGCATTACAACGCTTTTATCCCTGAGCAGGGCGGCATTGTAGCTAAAGCGTACATCAAATTTCGCTTCGAGTTCATTGATTACAGTAATCAGTGGCCGGGTTGCCGGGGTGGTGTTGTGAACAGCTGCTTTTGCTATCTGTGCTGTTGACCATTGCAGGCAGCACGACAAAGCAGTCACCATTATCAGTGGGTAACTGATTGAACGCATTCTTTTCATAACTAATTTTGGTTGTCTTTTTTAAAAGCTTTTGTTCTTGATGTAAATACTCTTTTGTTGCAAATCGATTTTTAAATTAAAGGACTGTTCAATGGTGAGGATAGCCTGTCGTAAGTTATCTGTAGGCAGATAACCGGTAAATAACAGGTTTTCCTGGATGGCGTTTTCAAATGCTACATTGTATCCATATTGTTCACCTAATTGATGCATTACCAGCTTCAGTGATTCGTTTTTAAACGCCATCAGGTTGTACTTCCACGAGGTGTGAAACAGGGTGTCTACTTTCTCGGCCGAAAGTACCCGGGTGTTGGCATCGAAACTGGCCATTTCTCCGGGCTTCAGTTGCAGGGCTACCGGTTTGTGTGCATTCGCTGCTTTTACGCTGACACTCCCTGCATTCAATACCACGGCGGTATGGGTTTCTTCCGTATTTACGTTGAAAGCGGTGCCCAGTACTTGTATATCTACTCCGTTGGAAGCATGTACGGTAAAGGGATGCGTGGCCTGTTGCTGTACATTGAAAAAGGCTTCTCCCTGCAGCCATACCTCACGTTTCCCGGCACGGCCGTTTGTGAAAGCTACCCTTACCCGGCTATGTTGTTTGAGCTGGATGGCAGACCCGTCTTTCAGTTGAATCGTTTGTACGTAGTGCGTATTGTTGACAAAATATTGTTGCTGGTCTCTTCTGTTATAAAAAAACAGTACCAGGGACGCGATACCGATCACCGGTACCAGGGCAGCAGCTATCCTGAACCCGTTTCTCTTCCACAGTGGCACAACGGGTGTTTGATCCGTTTGCCGCAGGATGTTGTTCCATACCCTGTCGGCTTCACTGGCAGGCATCAGCAGTTTATTTCCTGTGTCCGACAGGTCTTCCACCGCAGGGAATTCTTCTGCTGAAGGGTTGTTTCCCAGCCACGTTAGCAATTGCAAACGCTCTGCTGGCGTACTTTTCCCTTCCACCATTTTTTTAAACAGGAATTTAATACTGTCCTTATGCTCCTCCATTGTTCCTCGTTGACATACTATTAATACGATTGGGAAATCTCCAAAGACGATCCGGTAAAAAAATTTTTTTTTAGTGGGTGTAGATGTGACAAAAGATGGCCAGTAATATAGAGATATCGGCGTGCTGGTACAGGTAATGCCGTACGAAGCGGGAAGCTTTTACCAGCTGATCCCTGACGGTGTTGATGGAAATGCCCAGCTGGTCGGCAATTTCCTGGTTGGTGAGTCCCTGCACCTTGCTCATCCTGAAAATCAGCTGGCGTTGGGCGGGCAGGCAGGAGATGGCTTTCATTTTGATGGCCTCGAGCTGGCGGGTGTACAGGAGGTCGTCCATAGCGCCCCTGGTATCTTCCGTATACAATTGTAAAAAGTGTTCCCGGAAATGCTGGTCATGTACCGCTTTGCGCAGGTAGTCAAATATATAATTGCGGGCGGTAGTAAAAAGGTAGGCTTTCAGCGATAAGCCGGGATCCAGTTGATCGTGTTTTATCCAGATCTTCATAAATACCTCCTGTACGGCATCTGACGCCACTTCCGGCAGTCCGCACAGTTTGAGGGTATAACCATAAATGGTATCCCGGTATTTTTCATACAATGCCTGGAAGGCTTCCTGATCTCTCTCCAGTATTCCTTTACACAGTATTTCATCTGTAGTATCAGACATGCCAACAAGTATTTGGATAAATAAAGCGTCAATATTAGCAAGACAAGATCAAATATAAATAAATATCGGAGAGAGGGGGAAAATGTATTGTTAGCCTGCAATGGCCCGGAACTGGGCATTTAGTTCGTCGATATAGGTAAGGATCGCATCTCTTCCTGTTTTCTTCACTGTGGAGGTGACAAAGTTGGGAGGGAGGAATTGCCAGGTTTCCCTCATTTTCTGGAGGAATGCTTTCACGTTGCGGCTTACTTCCGCCTGGGTGCTTTTATCGGCTTTGGTAAACACGAGGCTGAAGGGGATGTTCCATTCGCCCAGCTGGTTGATGAAGTCGATATCGATTTTCTGGGGGGCATGGCGACTGTCTATCAGTACGAAAACGCTGACCAGGTTGGGGCGTTTGCGCAGGTAGTTTTCGATCATTTGCTGCCATTGGCGGCGTTGCGACATACTTCTTTTAGCGAAGCCATAGCCCGGAAGATCCACCAGGTACCATGATTTATTGATGATAAAATGGTTAATCATCTGTGTTTTACCGGGTGTACCGGAAGTTTTGGCTAATTTTTCATTGTTGGCCAATACATTAATCAAAGAAGACTTACCAACATTAGACCGGCCGATGAATGCATATTCGGGCCAGGTTGGAGTGGGGCATTTTTCCCAATCGGGGCTGCTGATAAGATATTCTGCTGACTTAATAACCATATTGTTAAATTGCTTTATTGCATTAAAAATTGCCGTATCTCTGTATTTGTATACTGTCACATGACCACATTTCTTTAACTTTGCGCACTATGTCAGAAAATGCAAATGTTCAGAAGATCGTTCCCTTTGAAGGGTCAAAATTAAGCAAGAAGGAGCAGATAGCGACTATGTTTGATGATATTGCTTATCGCTATGACTTTCTCAACCACTTTATGTCGCTCGGAATCGACATTATCTGGCGGAAGAAGGCGCTTCGCTACCTGAAGGCTATTCAGCCCAAATTGATGCTGGACGTGGCAACTGGTACCGGCGACTTTGCCATAATGGCTGAAAAGCACCTGCACCCGGAAAAAATTGTGGGGATAGATATTTCTGAGGGCATGCTGGCACATGGACGGGAAAAAATAGACAAACTGGGTCTTAGCGACAAAATTACCTTGCAAAGCGGCGACAGTGAGACAATAAGTTTTCCTGACCAGACGTTTGATGCCATAACAGTGGCTTTCGGTGTACGTAATTTTGAGCACCTGGAAAAAGGGCTATCAGAAATGTACCGTGTATTGAAGCCGGGAGGTAGATTGGTGATCCTGGAGTTTTCGAATCCTACAGTTTTTCCTATTAAACAATTATATAATTCGTATTTTCGCTATATTACTCCTCTGATCGGGAAATGGATAGCCAAGAGCCAGGCGGCTTACAGTTATCTGCCAGAATCCGTGAAAGCGTTTCCGCAGGGTGAAGCAATGCGAACCATATTAACCAATACCCGTTTTCAGGCCGTTACATGCAAAACGCTTACATTCGGCATATGTTCTATCTACTGCGCTACGCGCTGATATTCATCTTATTGATCGGGATGCTGCCCGCGAAAGCGCAGCAAACCAATCTGAATATGTTGGAACACGATGCAAAACCCTATTACTTTGGCATTACGCTGGCCGCCAACCAGTCGGCTTACAAGCTGGAGCACTCTCCTGCTTTTTTAGCCACCGACTCTATTATGGTGGCCGAACCCATGAAAACAATGGGATTCAACCTGGGATTGCTGGCAAATGCCAGGCTCAGTGAGCATTTTGACCTGCGCTTTAACCCGCAGCTGATCTTTGCCTCCAAAAACCTGTACTACCGTGAAACCTATCCCAAGTCGCAGGACACTGAAAAGAAGATAGAATCCATCCTGCTGAGCTTTCCCTTACAAATTAAGTTTAAATCCGACCGTATCGGCAATATGCGTGTATATACCATTGCCGGCCTTAAATACGATTACGACCTGGCCTCCAATGCCCGCTTACGCCGGGCGGAAGACCTGGTAAAAGTGAAAAAAAGCGACTATGGCTATGAGGTAGGTGCCGGGTTTGAGTTTTACTTCGAAAGCTTCATCTTTGCACCTGAATTTAAAATCAGCAATGGTTTTGGCAACGTACATGTGAAAGACCCTAACCTGCGCTACTCCAACGTAATAGACAGGCTGCAATCCCGCATGATCGTGTTTTCCATACATCTTGAAGGATAATTTTTCTACCTTTGCGGCATGCAAAACTACCTCATCAGGAATATCGCCGTGGTTAACGAAGGACGCACCACGGTACAAGATGTATGGATCAAGAACAGCCGCATTGAAAAAATTGCGCCCAACATCACCATTAGCGGCCAATACACAGAAATTAACGGAGAAGGAAAACACCTGTTGCCGGGCGTTATAGACGACCAGGTACACTTCCGGGAGCCCGGCTTAACACAAAAAGCCACCATTTATACCGAAGCCCGCGCCGCCGTAGCCGGTGGCACCACCAGCTTCATGGAGATGCCCAATACCAAGCCAGCCGCCCTTACACAGGAACTGCTGGAAGATAAATACACCATTGCCCAACAACATTCACTGGCTAACTACTCCTTTTTTATGGGAGCTGCCAATGATAATGTAGAAGAAATCCTGAAAACAAACGCCAAAAAAGAGAGCGTTTGCGGGGTCAAAATATTCATGGGATCCTCTACCGGCAATATGCTGGTGGACAACTACCTTACACTGGAAACCGTTTTTTCCAACAGCGAACTACTGATTGCGACCCACTGCGAAGATGAAAAAATCATCCGTGCCAATATGGAAGCTTTCCAGCGGGAAAAAGGCGACCAGCTCACCGCTGCCGACCACCCGCTGATCCGTAATGTGGAAGCCTGCTTCGAGTCATCGCTGGTAGCCATCCAGTTTGCACAGAAACACGATGCCCGCCTGCATATCCTGCATATCTCCACTGCCCGGGAACTGCAATTATTCGGTAACATGCTGCCCCTGGCTGAAAAGAGGATTACCGCAGAAGTATGCGTACATCACCTCCATTTCACCGCAGATGATTACGCCGAATACGGCAACCTGATCAAATGCAATCCCGCTATTAAAGCACCGGAAAATAAAACCGCGCTCTGGCAGGCACTCCTGGACGACCGGCTGGATATTATTGCCACCGACCATGCCCCGCATACCTGGGAAGAAAAGCAACAGCCTTACCTGCAGGCTCCATCTGGCGTACCATTGGTACAACACAGCCTGCTGCTTATGCTTGAACATGCCCGGCAGGGAGATATCAGCATAGAAAAAGTGGTGGAGAAAATGAGCCATGCACCTGCCATCTGTTTCCAGGTAAAAGAAAGAGGATTTTTGAGAGAAGGCTATTTTGCTGACTGCGTTATCGTAGATCTGCAGGCCCAAACCAGCGTGAATAAAGAGAATATATTCTACAAATGCGCCTGGAGCCCGTTTGAAGGACATACCTTCCCCGCTGCGATCACCCATACCTTTGTAAATGGTCACCTGGCTTATACCAACGGTGTTTTCAACGAAAATATACTGGGTCAACGGTTGGCGTTCAGCCGCTGATAAAAGCAGAAGGCATAAAGCGGAAAGCAAAAAGCCATTGTAGCGAATGATGTAAACGGGTATAAAACCCCATCGATTATCCACTGCAATGACTTTTTGCTTTCCGCTTTTCTTTCTTATGGAATTTTTCTATCCTTGCATCTTCCACCGTATATTCACTAAAACGATGCTGCATGCAACTGGACAAAACATCCTATTACGACCTGTCTATTTTTAATCGCGACGAAGAATTTTCCCTATTCCACCGGCTCGATTTTACCACTACTTCCGGTGGCCGTGAGTACATGCGGCAACTGTTCAGCAACCCGCTGCAAGACATCCAGTCGATTGAAAACAGGCAAAGAGCGCTGCAATACATCCTGGAAAAAGAAAATAGCTGGCCTTCCATTATCTCCAATGGTACCGTAGTAGTGGTGGAAAACTACATGGAAGCACAGATTGAACCTATTTCCAATACCGAAGGATTGGCATTGTATATACAGGCGGTGATCAACAAAACGCTGTATGCACCTGACTTTGGCTTTATTAAATTTTCATTTACCCAACTGGTGAACCTGCTGAAAGGATTCCGTTCCTTCATCAATGTATTCAATGCCGATGATACCCCTAAAATCTTAAAAACCTTACTGGACCGGGCGCAGCATCTATTGAGCAAAAAAGATTTTTACGAGATCCTGAAAGCAGATGAAGAAGGTACCCTGAATTTTATTGGTATACTCCGTTATGATAACTATATCCGGAAGCGGCATAAAAAAGTGATCCTGGAGCTGGTGACCCTCTACCAGCAACTCGATGCTTTTTACGCCATGGCCAAGGCTATCCGGCATTATAAACTGGAGTTTCCCCGTTTTTCTGCCAGCAGCCGCCCGGTGGTCAAAGCCACACAGCTTTATCATATTATTTTACAGGAGCCGGTAGCCTATGATGTGCAGCTGGATGAAGCCTCGCATTTTATGTTCCTGACGGGCGCCAATATGGCTGGTAAAACCACGTTTATCAAGGCGGTAGGAGTAGCCGTTTTCCTGGCGCATATTGGAATGGGCGTTCCGGCGCAGCAAATGGAGCTCAGCTTCTTCCACGGCATCTTCAGCAACATACAGGTACAAGATAATATTTTCAAGGGCGAGAGCTATTTCTACAGCGAAGTACAGCGCATCAAAAATACCATTCTACAAATCAGCAATGGAAAGAACTGGCTGGTATTAATTGATGAGATGTTTAAAGGCACCAACGTAGAAGATGCCCGGAACTGCTCCCTGGCCGTTATCCGGGGATTATTACAGAGCACGAACTGTCTTTTTATTTTATCCACCCATTTGTACGAAATAGCAGAAGATCTGCAATCGGAGCAGCGTATCCAGTTTAAGTATTTTGAATCTACCGTTATTGATGATGACCTGCATTTTACTTACCAGCTGAAAGATGGTATTGCCAAAGAGAAGATCGGCTACCTGATTCTGAAGAGAGAGAAAGTACTGGAGCTGCTGTCGCAAATCCGTTAAGCTACCGTTGCTGCCAAAGTTGTATATTCGCGATCATTGTTAACCCAATATCCATATGATTGTTAAAACCTTTGGCAGCGCCATTCAGGGAGTGAATGCCATCACCATTACCATAGAGGTAAATGTATCTTCACAGGGAAATAAATTATTTATCGTTGGGCTACCGGATAATGCCGTTAAAGAGAGTGAGCAGCGTATTGAGTCGACCATTCAGTGTATGGGGCTGCGCATGCCCCGTACCCGCACGGTGGTGAATATGGCGCCGGCAGACATCCGCAAGGCCGGCGCCGCCTACGATTTACCTATTGCCGCCGGCATTATGGCTGCTTCGGGGCAGCTGCCTGCCGAACAGCTGGATCGGTTCCTGATGATGGGCGAGTTATCGCTCGACGGCACCATCCAGCCTATCAAAGGCGCGTTGCCGATGGCGATACAGGCGCAGCAGGATGGTTTTCAGGGCTGCATACTTCCCCGGCAGAATGCCCGGGAAGCCGCCATGGTACGCGGGCTACAGATATATGGCGTTTCGCACATTGCAGAAGCCATACAGCTTCTCACCACGCCGGGAAGCCTGGCGCCGGTATTACCTGAGCAGGATGATTTTTACCGGAGCCAGGATATTTTCGACGTAGATTTCAGCGATGTAAAAGGGCAGCAATCTATTAAGCGGGCATTGGAAATAGCCGCTGCCGGCGGGCATAATGCTATATTGATAGGTCCTCCCGGCGCCGGTAAAACCATGCTGGCCAAACGATTGCCTACTATCCTCCCGCCACTCACCCTGCAGGAAGCACTCGAAACCACTAAGATCCATTCAGTAGCGGGAAAATTGCCGGCTCATACCGGGCTTATTATTCATCGCCCGTTCCGGTCGCCGCATCATACCATCAGCGATGCCGCGCTGGTAGGCGGTGGCAGCATTCCCCAGCCCGGAGAAATTTCGCTGGCGCATAACGGCGTATTATTCCTGGATGAACTACCGGAATTTAAGCGCAAAGTGCTGGAAGTGATGCGGCAACCCGTGGAAGAAAGAAGGGTGACCATTTCCCGGGCACGCACCGCCATTGATTTTCCCGCCAGTTTTATACTGATTGCTTCTATGAATCCGTGCCCCTGCGGTTATTTCAATCATCCTGAAAAAGAGTGCAGTTGCGCATCGGGGCAGGTACAGGACTACCTGAATAAGGTATCGGGTCCTTTGCTGGATCGTATAGACTTACACGTAGAAGTAACGCCGGTAAAATTTGCCGACCTGAGCTCCACACACCGGGCAGAGAAAAGTACGTATATCCGTGACCGTGTAATTGCCGCAAGGGCTATCCAGGCAGCGCGATTTGCCGCTTATGAAGGCGTGTATTGCAATGCCCAGATGCATAGTTCACTGCTGTCGGAGGTATGTGTGATCAGCGAGCAATGCCGGGAGCAGTTGGGGCGGGCTATGCAGCAGCTGAAGTTGTCGGCACGGGCTTACGACCGGATACTGAAAGTGAGCAGAACAATTGCAGACCTGGAAGGCAGCAACAGTGTAACGTCGGCACATATGGCGGAAGCCATACAGTTCAGGAGCCTTGACCGGGAAGGATGGGGTAACTAAGAGCTAGATATTCAGTTCTTCCTTATAGTTTTCGCTCAGTTTTTTCTGTAGTTCAGCCGGCACGGGGGCATATTCTGCGAAGTGCGACCGGAGCTTTGCCTTGCCTTGTGTAACATTGCGCAGGGCGGCAAACAGCTTATCGATTTCGGCCTGCGGCGTACGGGCTTTAATGACCTGGTATCCATTCAGTGTATCCATGCCTGTTATGATGCTGCGATGGCTTTGCAGTTCGCTCATAATATCGCCCATCATTACATCCGGAGCAGTAGCTTCGAGTTCAAATACCGGTTCCAGCAGTTGGGGGGCAGCATGGTGGAAGGCTTCGCGGAAAGCCATCATGCCGGCTATTTTGAAGGAAATATCGTTGCTATCTACCGGGTGCATTTTACCGTCGTATACGCTTACCCGTATATCGCGTACGTAGGAGCCTGTTAGCGGGCCTTCCTGCATTTTTTCCATGACGCCTTTCAGGATGGAGGGCAGGAAGCGGCTATCTATGGCGCCTCCTACGATACAGTTGTTGAATACCAGTTTTCCTCCCCAGGAAAGGGCAATTTCTTCCGTATCCCGCACTGAGTGCTCTTTATAGGGAGGCATTCCTTCGAACCAGGGTTCAATTTTAAGGAATACTTCCCCGAATTGGCCGGCGCCACCGGATTGTTTTTTATGGCGATAGGAAGCCTGTGCAGGTTTCTGGATGGTTTCGCGATACGGGATCTTCGCTGCGTGGAAAACTACCGGCATTTTATAGATGTTTTCCAGCCGCCATTTGGTAACGAGCAGGTGTAGTTCGCCCTGACCGTGAAGGATCACCTGTTTCAGTTCCCGGTTGAATTCCACTACCAGGGTAGGATCTTCCATGTGAATTTCTGCCAGCACTTCGCTGAGTTTTTCATCATCGGCTTTATTCTTTGCCTCGATGGCCACCCGTACTTTAGGCGCGGGGAAGTCGATGGGAGCTATTTGTCCACCGAAACTCTTTTCCGCCAGGGTATGATTGGTCAGGGTATTTTTCATTTTAAGGGTGCAACCAATATCGCCTGCCTGTAGCCGCTCAACGTTGTTGCGGTTTTTACCGTCGGCAATAAAGAGCTGGCTGATACGCTCAGTGGTGTTGCCCTGTTCGTTGATCAGTTCCATACCGCCTCTTACTTCTCCCGACATTACCTTAAAATAAGTGAGCCTCCCAATGTGAGGCTCCTGTAGTGTTTTGAATACGAATAAAGCGGTAGGACGGGCGGGATCGCAGGGAACGGCTTTGCCGTCGGTGGTCACCTCATCGGGCATTTCCATGGCGGAGGGGGCTACATTATCGATGAAGCCCATCAAGCGGCCACTGCCCATGTTTTTCTTTGCTGACAGACAAAACAGGGGAAACACCTGGTGGCGGAGCATGCCTATTTTGAGGCCTTTGCGGAGTTCATCTTCATCCAGGTTGCCTTTCTCAAAATATTGTTCCATGAGGGTATCATCGTTTTCCGCTGCTTTTTCCACCAGTTCGTTGTGCATTTTTTCGGCGCGTTCTTTTTCGCTGTCGGGGATGGGAAGCTTTTCGGGTTTACCTCCATTTTCGGGAAAGCGATACATGGTCATTTTCAGGAGATCGATAATGGCGTTGAAGCCAGGGCCTTGATTTACCGGGTATTGCATAACGGTAACGGATGATCCAAATGCCTGAACAGCGTCTTCTACGGCTTTATTAAAATTGGCCAGTTCAGCGTCGAGCTGGTTGACGGCGATAATCGTGGGTTTTCGGTACTTATCTACATAGTCCCAAACTATTTCGGTACCTACTTCCATGCCATATTGGGCATTGAGCAGCAGCACTGCGGTGTCGGATACCCGGATGGCGGCAATCACTTCTCCGATGAAGTCTTCCAGGCCGGGGGTATCAATGATGTTTATCTTATAATCTTTCCATTCCGTGTGCAGCAGGGTGGCATATACGGAGTTACCTCGTTCGTGCTCTATATCGTGGTAGTCGGAGATAGTATTATTTTCTTCAATACTACCGCGTTTACTGATGATGCCGGCTTCGAATAACATAGTTTCAGCGAGGGTTGTTTTGCCGCTTTTGGGTGCACCGAGAAGTACGATGTTTTTGATATGTTTTTCATCATACGCTTTCATATGTGGAGATTTATTCAGGTAAAAAATAATCGCCAATGCCTGTAGAAAAGAACTTACTATTAAGTTAACATTTTTTGACCAAAAACGCACACAACTTTCCACACATATGTGACAACATGCAGTACCTTTGCAGCTCAGGAAATTGGATATATGAAACTATTATTGCATTATTTAAAGAGATATAAATGGTTGGTCGTATTAGCCATGGCTTTAGCCAGTATTAACCAACTTTTCTCACTGATGGACCCCATGATTTTTGGGTGGATTATCGACAGGTTTGCTTCTCATCCTAAGACGACCATAAAGGGAGGAAGTATTTTCAGGCCTGAAAACGACTATTTATGGGGCGTATTACTCCTGGTATCGGCCGCCATCGGCGTAGCCATGGTATCCAGGATTGCCAAAGCATTCCAGGATTATTTTGTGAATGTGATTGTGCAAAAATTTGGCGCACAGGTATATACCGACGGGTTGAAGCACTCCCTCCGGTTACCGTACCAACAGTTTGAGGACCAGCGCAGCGGGGAAACACTGGCTATTTTGCAAAAAGTGCGGGTAGACTGCGAAAAGTTTATCACTGCTTTTGTAAACGTGCTCTTTGTATCGCTGATTGGTGTTGTGTTTGTGATGGTATACGCTACTGCGGTGCACTGGACACTCCCCTTCGTGTACCTCACCGGTTGTATTTTACTGACTGTATTGATGAGTGTATTGAGCAGGAAAATTAAGGTGATCCAGAAAACCATTGTAAAAGAAACCACCGCACTGGCGGGTTCCACTACTGAGTCGCTCCGTAACATAGAGCTGGTAAAGAGTTTGGGACTCACCCAGCAGGAAATCAGGCGTTTAAATTCTACTACCCTGAAAATCCTGATGCTGGAATTAAAGAAAGTGCGGAGCATTCGCAGTATCAGCTTTGTGCAGGGTACTTTTGTGAACCTGATGCGTTCGAGCATTTTGTTTTTGCTATTGTTTTACATTTACCGCGACACCGTAAGTATTGGTCAGCTGATGACATTGCAGCTTTATTCCTTCTTTATTTTCGGGCCGTTACAGGAGTTGGGCAATATCATTCTCAACTACCGGGAGGCACAGGTATCGTTGTTGAACTTTGAAAGCATTTTAAATACGCCGGTAGAAGAAATGCCTGCCAATCCAATCAAGGTGAATGGCATTGATGAGCTGCACTTTAAGCAGGTAGGTTTTAAACATCTTACTGCTGCATCCAAAGCGTTGGATCATGTGAATTTCTCCGTAAAAGTAGGAGAAACCATTGCTTTTGTAGGGCCTTCCGGATCGGGTAAAACCACGCTGGTAAAGCTATTGGTAGGGTTATACAAACCTAACGAAGGACATATTTACTACAATGGCGTAGATGCCAATGAGGTGGATATGGAAGACCTGCGTCACCAGGTAGGGTTTGTAACCCAGGATACGCAATTATTTGCCGGTACCATCAAAGAAAACCTGTTATTTGTAAATCCCGGCGCCAGTGACGCAGCGGTGATGGAAGCGCTGGATAAGGCTTCCTGTTATTCGTTGCTGGCAAGGGCCGACAAGGGCCTGGAAACAGTGATCGGGGAAGGCGGTATTAAAATTTCCGGTGGAGAGAAACAGCGTTTATCTATTGCCCGGGCGTTACTGCGCAATCCGCGGCTGATGGTATTCGACGAAGCTACCTCCGCGCTGGATTCCATTACAGAAGAAGAAATTACCACTACTGTAAGGGAGATCACTGCCAGCAAGCAACATATCACCGTGATGATTGCACACCGTTTGAGCACCATCATGCATGCCGACCGCATTTATGTACTGGAAAAAGGGCAGATTGTGGAATCGGGTAAGCATGAAGACCTGGTGGCCGAAAAGGGCTTGTATTACGCTATGTGGAGGCAACAGATCGGCGAACGTAAAACTGCTGCGGTATAACAGTTTAAAATAAATGGTTATTTTTGCAGTATGAGTACACAACAGCCCGGGCGGCCAAACTATTTCGTCAGCATGCTGACGATGAAGTGCCCCAGATGCAGGAAAGGACATATGTTCAGAGATCAGAATCCCTTTCACTTTAAGTTTTCGAAGATCTTTAACATGTACGATAACTGCCCGGTATGTGGACAGAAGTATGAGTTGGAAACAGGTTTCTGGTTTGGTACAGGCTATGTGAGTTACGCATTATCGGTGGCTTTCAGCGTGTTTAACTTAATCTGGTTTTGGCTTTTCTTCGGTCTTACCTGGAGGGATAACAGTATTTTTATCTGGCTGGGTGTAAATGGGGTATTGCTGGTGCTTATCCAGCCATGGCTGATGCGATTATCAAGGGCCATTTATTTATACTTCTTTGTGTATTATGATGACAGTACGGCGCAGTTAAAGCCGGATGAGCATCATCACGATCACGCTGATCACCATCATCATTAAAATATCAAAAGGAGCCAATTGACGTTGGCTCCTTTTTTATTTTTGTTTGTTGATAATTGTTTACCCTTTCCCATCCCAATCTACGATACCAGGCCTGTATAACAGGGATGCCTATACGCTGATACAGCAGGAAGCTGTAAGCTGGTTAATTTTAAAAATAGAAGCTGTCTAAAAAATATTTTTAGCGAATCGCTATTTACCTTGCTTACGTTACAATAACAATCGGCGCAACTGCTCATATACAGCAGGTTTCAGCTTTTCGGGCTGTATAAAAACAATGCCGGGTGGCTGCATGTTGATGCCGTATAGGGTTTCCATTCGTTCATAAAAAAAATCGTCGGGTATTAATACTCCGCTTTCATAACGGGCATATCGTTTACCAGGGATGCCCAGCAGGTTACTCATTTCTTGTTTTGATAGTTCAAGTGTTGTTCTGATTATTTCCACAACTTCTGATGTATTCATTTTTTGCCGGTTAAAAAATTTACAAAAATGTATACTGCTATTAATTTATCAGTACATTTGTATATTAATAATCAACTAGTTACACATAATCAAATTGACTTTCGCCATAGATTTTTGTAAATGGGATTATTAAGATAAAAATAGATTTCCTATACCGGTGATACGCCGGTAAAATGTTGAGAAGTACGAGATCAAAATGACCTCTTACGCATCACGGTTGATCTACTAAGGACTATGTGAAAAGCAACCATTATGATCAGGCAAATAAAGTTGACTGCCTGAAATATACTTGCGAAGATTCGTGAACGGCATTGGGGCCGACAAATTATTATATCTCATTTGTTTCTGTTAAGATTCAAATAAACCAGGGGGCTGTCAATCTGTGGAAAGAGCCGGCAGCCTTACCTGGTGTTTGTCTACGGGTACGACTACCCGCAGACATTTTCAAATGTAGGTATTTTTATGTTGCGAAGCTAAAAAATCTTTCTATAAATAGTTGCATATTAATACAATACGATTTAAACAAAATAATAATTTAATTATCATTCTGATCTTTAGCGTATCAAAATGAGAATTACGAATAATATAATCCTGCATTCTCTTTAATTAGATTAAACTTTTTACTAATTTGGATCCATAATCGGTCTCCTGGCCATCAACCATATCGTTTTATGGATCGCAGACAATTCCTAACCTTATCTCCTGATCGCGCAGTGCGGAATGTTACCTCATTTGCCCGTACCAGAACTGGCCTTGCGCCTTATACCGGCGCCTGGGGATCTTTACAGCAGATACATTTATTGAAACGTACCCTCTTCGGCGTTTCCCCCGGCAATATCAACACTTTCAAAAACCTGTCTATGCAGCAGGCCGTTGATACCCTACTCACTCCACAGGCAGACCCTACCCCTCCGGTGAATAACTATGGGGTTGACGACACCGGCGTAGCGCCCGGTGCTACCTGGGTAAGAGCCGCCAGGGGAGATGAAATGCTGGAAAGAAAAAGAATAGCTTCCTATAAAGCATGGTGGACTGGTCAGATGATTAACCAACCTGCCAGCATACACGAAAAAATGGTGTTGTTCTGGCATAACCATTTTGTAACGGAAACAAGTATGGTGAATGATAGCCGCTTTATTTACCAATACAATCTCACGTTACGCAAACATGCATTGGGTAATTTTAAAGCGCTTACTAAAGCCGTTACCCTGGATCCGGCCATGCTGGTATATCTCAATGGGTACCTCAATTCAAAAGGCGCCGCCGATGAAAACTATGCCCGGGAATTACATGAGCTTTTTACGGTAGGTAAAGGTCCGGATTCTCATTATACGGAAGATGACGTGAGAGCCTCTGCCCGCGTACTCACCGGGTTCCGGGTAGACAGCACCAACATTGTGAGCCTGTTTGATACTACGCAACACGATATCACCAATAAACAGTTTTCCAGCTTTTATTCCAATAAAGTCATCTCCGGAAAAACAGGTCCTGATGGTGCTACAGAGGTAGATGATTTACTCAACATTATTTTTTTACAACCGGAGGTAGCGAAATTTATTTGCCGCAAGCTTTACCGGTTCTTCGTATACTACGATATAGACCAGGCAACAGAAACCAATGTGATTGCGCCATTGGCAGACATTCTCCGTAGCAGTTTTTACGATATTAAAGTAACGCTGAATGCGCTCTTTACCAGTGAGCATTTCTTTGATCCGGCTAATATGGCCTGTCTTATTAAGAGCCCGGCCGATTTCTGCGTAGGCATTTGCCGGGAATATGGGATTGCTATCCCGGGCGACTATACGTCGCAATACAAGGCCTGGGCCTTTATACACGACAGGGCGGCTGCTATGTTGCAAAACTTTGGGGATCCTCCACTGGTAGCCGGATGGGAAGCTTACTACCAGGAGCCCGCCTTTCATGAACTCTGGATCAATACTGATACGTTACCTAAACGCAACCGCCTGAGTGATGGACTAGTGAGCAGTGGCGGCGTAGGTGGACTACGTATAGATACCCTGGCCTTTGCCGCCAGGCTCCCGCATCCGGAAGATCCGGTAGCCCTGATCAGCGACTCGCTGGACCTGCTGTATCGTGTAGGCGTTTCCGATAAGGTGAAAGATTTTCTGAAGAATACGATACTACTCTTTGGTCAAAGCCCGGACAGTAACTATTACTGGACCCAGGCCTGGAATGCCTATATCGCCAACCCCGGAGATGCTACAGCAAAAGACAACGTGCAAGGACGCCTCCAGGCGCTGTATAAATACATTATGGACCTGTCGGAATATCAATTATCCTGATAGCTGAAAAACCTTTTTATGAAAAGAAGAGACTTCCTCAAATATACAGCGCCAGCTGCTATCCTGCCTACCCTGATCAATGGTTTTTCCATTAAAGCCTTTGCCTCGTCGCCCATGCTCACCGCATTGAGTACCGGGGCAAAAGATAACGATCACGTACTGGTAATGATCCAGATGACCGGTGGCAACGATGGCTTGAATATGGTCATTCCACTCGACGTTTATGGTAAATACCAGGCGGCGCGTACTAACATTGCTATCCAGGAAGGCAAGGTGCTTCGCCTCGACAGTTACCTGAAATCCGGCCTCCACCCGGCAATGACCGGCATTCAACAATTATACAATGAGGGAAAGGTAAGCATTGTGCAAAGTGTGGGTTATCCTTCTCCCAACTATTCCCATTTCCGCGCTACTGATATATGGTTAACCGGTTCCGATTCTAATGAGATATTGACAACCGGCTGGGGCGGCCGCTACCTCGATACCCAGTATCCTGGCTTCCCGGATGGTTATCCTAACGCAGATAACCCCGATCCACTGGCCATACAAATTGGTTCTATCGTGTCGCCCGCTTTCCAGGGCGCCGGCGCCAGTATGGGTATTGCCATTACCAGTGCTACCGACTTTTACAACCTGATAGACGGCATTACAGATCCTGTTCCCAATACCAAGTGGGGAAAGGAATTGCAATATATCCGCCTGATTGCGAAGCAAACCAATAGCTACGAGCAATCTATTATGGCGGCAGCCAAGAAAGTGACCACCCAGGGCGCTTATCCGGCCAACAATGGCCTGGCAGAACAGCTGAAGATTGTTGCCCGGTTGATTGCCGGCGGACTGAAAACCAGGCTGTATATGGTGAGCATTGGCGGCTTTGACACCCATGCCAACCAAACGGAAGGCGGCGATACCAGCAAGGGAGGCCATGCCAACCTGCTGGGCGGCCTGTCGGATGCCATTAAAGCCTTTATGGACGACCTGAAAGGCCTCCATGCTTCCCGCCGCGTAGTGGGGATGACCTTCTCTGAATTCGGACGCCGTATTAAGTCCAACTACAGTATGGGCACCGATCACGGTGCTGCCGCGCCGATGATCATTTTCGGAGATTATGTAAACCAGGGCGTGCTGGGTAACTCACCGGCTTTACCAGATACCACTACAGTGATTGACAATATCCCTATGCAGTACGACTTCAGGTCTATATATGCGTCTATCCTGGAACAGTGGTTCTGCGTGGATCAAACGACCTTACAGAATATCCTGCAAAAAGATTACCAGCGTTTGCCACTGATCAGCGGGGTAGCCTGTGGTACCATTACTGGCTTACCGGATCTGAATACCGATAAGAAGCTGATCACCAATTCTCCCAATCCTTTTAATAATTTTACCACCATTACCTATATCACCGGCAGCGGCAACACTATGATCCAGGTATTTGATACCACGGGCCGGCTGATCAGTGTACCTGTTAATAAAGTGCATACACCGGGCACCTATACCTTTACTTTTGATGCCCAGTCCCTGCCCAGCGGTATTTATTATGCCCGGTTCCAAAACGGCCCTGTACAGCAGGTACGGCCTATGCTGAAGGTAAACTGACCTTATAATTAGATTAATAATGGTGCAACGGTGTTGCAAATAAATGGATTTTGCTACCTTTGCCCTTGTGTATAAGCGCTATCTACATAAAATATTAGCGATCCTTCTCCTGGGAGTATTTACTTTAAATACCATCCCGCGGGAGTTTATACATGAATTTACGGGTCACCACGACACGGTAGATGCCGTACATCAGCATGACGGGCTTAGCATTTCGGAGCAGCACCGTCACTGTGATTTTCTGCAGATAGGTATAGAACCCTATGAGCCGTTTGTTACTTATTATATAGCGCCGGTGTGGCAGGTAAACTGGATTTTTTTCCCGCTGCCGATACCTGAAACCACGCATGCTACTTATTACAATCTCACTCCCAGGGCGCCTCCGGCCGTTGCTATGCTTTAAACATGCTTTAAACAGCATGCACGTCATGATAACGAGCACCCTCGTGCTGCGTTAGTTATTCATTATTAGCAATCAGCTCTATATTTTTCAATTATGCATTATTTGCGTGTATTTATACTCGGACTCCTGGGTATAGTGCAGCTGGCGTTGCCAGCTGCCTATGCCGGTATAACGCCTGAAGAGGGATATTCTAATTCTTTATCCGGTAAAGTGGTAGATAAATTAACCCATACGCCCCTGCCGGGAGCCACTGTTTACCTGCCCGACCTGCGTGTGGGCGCGGCTGCGGATGCTCAGGGTAATTATGTGATCAAAAATCTTCCTAAAGGAAAATATGTAGTAGATGTACATTACATCGGCTATGCTGCTTATACAGAACTGGTGGTTATTTCTGGCGCTACCAACAAAGATTTTGTACTGACCGAAACCTTGATAGAAAAGAATGAGATTGTGATCACCGGGGCCAACCTCGCTACGTCAGTAAAGAAAACGCCTACGCCTATCAGCGTGATCCGCCGGGATTACCTCGATGACAACATCTCCACCAATATTATTGATGCCATTGCTAAGGTGCCGGGGGTAACGCAATTGTCTACCGGTCCGGCTATCTCCAAACCTTTTATTCGTGGGTTGGGTTACAACCGGGTGGTAGTAGTGGGCGATGGGATACGCCAGGAAGGCCAGCAATGGGGTGATGAGCATGGAATTGAGATTGATGATTACAATGTAAGCCGGATAGAAGTGCTGAAAGGTCCTGCTTCACTGGTATATGGCTCAGACGCGTTGGCAGGGGTAGTTAACATCGTTCCCCCGGCGCCGTTACCTTTAGGGCAGATAAAAGGCAACCTGGAGGCCAACTACCAGACCAATAACGGCCTGATGGCCTATCATGCCGATATAGCCGGTAATAGCAACGGCATTAGCTGGGGCGCTTATATTACCCAAAAACAGGCGCACGATTACCAGAATAAATATGACGGGTATGTATTTAATTCCCGCTTCAACAATACCAACTATGGCGCTACGCTGGGAATTAATAAGCAGTGGGGATACTCCCATCTGACTTTTTCTTCCTTTAATCAGCACCTCGGACTGGTAGAGGGAGATCGCGACAGTACCGGTAATTTTGTGAAGCCTGTGAATATTGACGGAGCAGCCGAAGAAGGACCAGTTACCAGTAGCGATCACCGGTCATATAGTATGACAGTGCCCAAGCAGCAAATCAACCACCAGAAAATAGTATGGGACAACAACCTGTATCTTAATAATGGTGGCCGTTTAGGGCTGATATTGGGTTACCAGCTGAACCAGCGCCGCGAATATGGCGATGTACTGCAACCGAATACGCCGGGGCTTTACCTGTACCTGCAAACCTTCAACTATGGCGCTAAGTATTACCTGCCGGAGATGAACGGGTGGCAAACCACAGTAGGGGTAAATGGCATGCAGCAAACCAACAAGAACAAAGGAGAAGAGTTCCTGATACCGGCGTACGACTTGTTTGACATTGGAGCGTTTGCCGTTACCAGCAAAACATTCAACAAACTGACGCTGAGTGGCGGGCTACGGTTCGACAACCGCTCCATTAACTCAAAAGCCTTGTTCCTGGGCACGGATGGTAAACCTGCTACCAGCGGAGATAGTAAATTTGATGCGTTCAAGCGTAATTTCTCTAATGTATCCGGTAGTGTGGGGCTGAGTTATGAGGCCAGCGATCACGTGGTGCTGAAGCTGAATGCAGCACGTGGTTTCCGGGCGCCGAATATTGCGGAGTTGTCGGCCAACGGCGTACATGAGGGCACTATCAAATACGAATATGGTAATCAGCAGCTGAAACCAGAGGTGAGCACGCAGGTAGATGCGGGCATCGATTTCAATACCCAGCATTTGTCTTTAACGGCGAGCGTATTTTACAATCATATCAATAATTTTATTTTCTCCCGTAAACTGTTTAATGCAGCGGGTACCGATTCTATCCCGGTGCATGATAACGATGAGGGTTTTGCGGCGTTCCAGTACCAGCAAACCACTGCCAACCTGTATGGCGGCGAAATTATGCTGGACATACATCCGCATCCGATTGACTGGCTGCATTTTGAAAATACGTTTTCTTATGTGCGGGCTACTACTGCTAACAGCAGCGACTCTACGAAATATCTGCCCAATATTCCACCGGCGCGTTGGTTATCTGAGTTAAAGGGTAAGTTTAAGAAAGTAGGTAAGAGTCCGTTACAGAACGCTTATGTGGGTGTGCAGATGGATTTGAATTTTGCACAGAACGATGTGTTTACCGCTTATGCAACAGAAACGCCCACTTCAGGTTATACGTTGTTTAATGCTGGTTTGGGATCTGATTTTGTGAATAAGAAGAATAAAACATTGTTCTCTCTTCACTTTGCGGTGAACAACATTACGGATGTGGCTTACCAGAGTCATTTGAGCAGGTTGAAATATGCTCCTGTAAATGAAGTTACCGGTAGAGCGGGGGTATTTAATGTAGGCCGGAATTACAGTGTGAAGCTGGCTATTCCAATCAATTTTAAATAAACTGTTTTTTTAAAAAGTAGAAAGCTCCCTGCTAAAAGCTGGGGGCTTTTTTTATACTGTCGGCCTGGTGGGTTGATTTCATATAGATTCCCCTGTTATTTTTTATTTTGAAAGAGAAGCTATTGGCTTGTTGGCTATTAAAGCTCACCAGGGTATCCGTTCCCGTTATAACGAGCGTTGGTGTTGGCAGCCCGGTAGTGGCGGAGTCGACGGCCCGCATATAGTTGATGAGTCGTTTTCCCTGTTGTGTAATATGGATGGTTTGCATCCCGTTGCCTGTATTGATAATCCCGGCGGTGATGCCTGCCTGTTCAAATACAGCAGTATCACTGCTGGTGTTTCCGCTTATCAGTTTAAAAGCCACCGGTTTGGGTGTTGTTTTGGCAGTAGTTGCCCGTTGCCCGCCAGTAGTGGCCTCTTCCTTGGTAGTTGTTTGTTGGCAGGCGAATAAGAAAATAGGTATCAGTAGTAAGGATCTTTGCACAATTAATTATTTGAAAAGATAAAGCTATTGATTTTTTATGGATCTGTGTGTATAGGCCCCTTAATATACCGGCTATTTATATATTGTTTATTTAAATAATATTACAATATAACAAAATACATAAGAAGAAAGGTAAACCAGGTGCGAGTCAGGCCAGGCGGGCTTGATAAATAAAATCGTTTTTGCACTATCTATTTACCACTGATATAAATATTTAGTTGAAATAATGAGAGATTTTGTAGTTTAGAGGCCTCGTTATGTAAGTGTGAAGCAAGCGTCCTGCCCGGAGGAAAAACAGTTTCCCTCAGTTTTCAAAAAATTTGGTTTTTGTTTTAAAATTTTTCTGACCACCATTGGTTCAGATTTTGGTTGAAAAAGAAAGGGGCTGTTTTCACAGCCCCATACTTTTTAACGCCAGGTTGACCTTTATAATTAACTAATATTTTCGATGATACCGGCAATGCCTTGTCCACCGCCTACACAGGCAGTCACAATACCGTATTTTTTATTCAGTCGCTTCAGGTCGCCGAGCAGCTGTACCGTGAGTTTAGCGCCGGTACATCCCAGCGGATGCCCCAATGCAATAGCGCCGCCATTGATATTCACGATGTCGGGATTGAGGCCCAACTCCCGGATAACGGCAATAGACTGAGACGCGAATGCCTCGTTGAGTTCTACCAGGTCGATATCCTGTAAAGTTTTTCCTGTACGCTGCAACACTTTAGGAATAGCCGCCACGGGGCCGATGCCCATAATACGGGGATGCACGCCGGCAGACACACATCCTACCAAACGGCCAATAGGCTTTAATCCCAGCTCGTTGACCATGCGTTCGCTCATCACTATCACGAAGGCTGCGCCGTCGGATGTTTGCGAGGAGTTGCCGGCTGTAACAGATCCTCCGGCTGCAAATACAGGTTTCAACTTACCCAGTGCTTCCATAGAAGTATCGGCGCGAGGGCCTTCATCGGTATCTACTGTATAAGTGCGTTTCTGTTTTTTTCCTTTCTCATCCACATACACTTCTTCTACAGCAATGGGTAAAATTCCCGGCTTGAAATAGCCGTTCTGAATAGCATTTAGTGCTTTCTGATGCGATTTAAATGAGAACTCATCCTGGTCCTGGCGGCTTACTTTAAACTCAGAAGCCACTGCTTCAGCGGTGAGTCCCATGCCAATATAATAATCAGGGTTAGTACTGGCCACGGTATAGTTAGGTACTGTTTTCCAACCGGCTACGGGCACCAGGCTCATACTCTCTGTACCGCCGGCAATAATACAATCGGCCATGCCCGACTGTATTTTAGCGGTAGCGATTGCGATTGTTTCCAGGCCGGAAGCACAATAGCGATTTACCGTCATGCCCGGCACATCAATGCCCAACGCTCTTACAGAAATCATACGTCCGATCTGTAACCCCTGCTCCGCTTCCGGTACCGCATTCCCTACAATCAGGTCGTCGACCCGCTTGGGATCCAGTTGTGGTACGGATTTCAGCAACCCGGTAATTACGTCAACCGCCAGATCATCCGGTCTATAAAAACGAAAACCCCCTCTTTTAGATTTGCCCACCGCGGTGCGGTATCCGGCTACTATGTACGCTTCCTGCATGAAAAATAATTTTATAATGAGCTAACGGTTAGATTATCAACATAATGGGTATTTATCCACATTTCAGCCTTTTTACCAAATTTAATTAAATTAAGTACATGAATATTCAGAAAAGATGCGTTAAATTTGCACTCTCGTTTTTAACAAAAGAACGGAAGCTGACTCCCTAGCTCAGTTGGTTAGAGCTACTGACTCTTAATCAGTAGGTCCTGGGTTCGAGCCCCAGGGGGGTCACAGGAAATAGACAAGTCTTCACAGACTTGTCTATTTTTTTACTGCTATTTATATTCCCCTTTTTCTTAATTTAGTAAGTATATACACTATCACCAGGCAACCGCCCGTTACAACTACACCCTTAAACAGTCAGTATCTTGGAACAATATGAAAAGATATATTTATACAAGCGGGTTGTAAGCGCTAAGCTATTTATCGATAAGTTTTACGCCGACAGCATCGATCTTGACGATATTGCTGATCAGGCAAATTTTTCAAAGTTCCATTTCATCAGGCTGTTCAAATCTATCTACGGCCTGACACCCAAAAACTATTTGATTCATCTCCGGATCGAAAAAGCAAAAGAATTGCTGAGAGAAGGACACTCTATTTTAGCCACCGGATTAATGGTGGGCCTGGAAAGCCCCACTTCATTTGCTGGTATGTTTAAGAAGATCACCGGGCAAACCCCTTCTCATTTTCAAAAAAGCGAAACAATTAGAAAAAATAAGATAAACGAACATCCACTACAGTTTATTCCAAACTGTTTTGCCGAAACTCACGGTTGGAAAAAATAGCAATTTTGAAGAGGTTGAAAGCCTCCGGATTCAGCATTTTTACATAAAAAATATGATTACAAAGCTTACGCACACCTGTATTTATGTTCTTAACCAGGACAGTGCATACGATTTCTATGTAAACAAGCTTGGCTTTAAAGTGCATACGGATGCTCCAATGGGCAAGGACGCGAGGTGGTTGACCGTAACGCCCCCCGAGCAACCGGAGTTAGAAATTACCCTTTTTCCTATAATAGAAGGGGCTATGTTCGACAAAGAGACTGTACAAACCATGACATCGCTCATCAGGAAGGGCACCTTCGGGGCCGCCGTATTTACCTGTAAGGATCTTCTGGCTACTTACGAAGAATTAAGAAGTAAAGGCGTAGTTTTCAAAAAGCCGCCTACAAAAGAATTTTACGGCTACGAAGCACTCTTCTTAGACGATTCCGGAAACTGGTTTTCACTGGCACAAATAAATTCCTAGTGTATGAAATCAATATTTGACAAGGAAACAAGGCAGGAGATAGTCCGGAGAATTGATTCCCTTACCAATAACAACAGCCCCCAGTGGGGCAAGATGACGGTTACCCAAATGGTAAGGCATTGCGCCCGCTGTGAAGAATATTATTATGGCAATATAAAAATCAGCCGGTCGTTGATGGGACGCATTTTTGGCAAATTGGCTATTAAGTCAATTTTAAAAGATGAACATTCCAACATCAGAAGAAATTCGCCCACTCCTCCACCGTTTAAGGTAACTGAAAACATCAGCGACCTGGACGGTGAAAAATCAAAATGGAAATTGTTGATTGAGCGTTATGATACATTTAACAGAGCCGAATTCACACATTGGTTTTTTGGTCGAATGACGAAAGAACAACTGGGGCAATTTATTTACAAACATTGCGACTATCATTTAAAACAATTTAATGCGTGAATAGACAGCACGCATGGGAAACCTCTTCCTAACCGGAAGAGGTTTCCCATTTATATCCATTGATGCCGATTACAGACAGAAAGGAACGCCAGGATAGCCGTTAGCGTTGCTGTTAACACCCATAAAAGTATTGGTCAGTATATCATAACGTGCATACTGCGTACCGTTAAAGATGTACAATTGCGGCGTAGGATAATGCCAGGTATCAACATAAGTAGCATTGAAAGTGCTGAAAGGCACACCAGGATAACCGTTTGCAATACTGTTTACTCCCATAAAAGTATTGGTCAGAATGTCGTAACGTGCATATTGTGTACCACTAAACAGATACAACTGCGGCGTAGCATAATGCCAGGTATCCACATAAGCGGCATCAATAGTTGTGAAAGGCACACCGGGATAACCATTGGTAATACTGTTAAGGCCCTGGTAAGTATTGGTCAGAATATCGTAGCGCGCATATTGATTACCTCTAAAGATATACAATTGCGGCGTGGAATAATGCCAGGTATCAACATACGTAGCATCAAATGAGCTGAAAGGCACACCTGGATAGCCATTCGAAATACCATTCAGACTTTTGTAGGTATTAGTTAACACATCATAACGCGCATACTGGTTGTCATGGAAGATGTACAACTGCGGTGTTGCGTAATGCCAGGTATCTACGTAAGTAGCACTATAACAAGAACCTGCTGCTTTAGCATTAACACCCGACTTTAATGTGATGGCTGTTTCGGTAGATAGCGGGTCTTTCATGTTACTTTTCTGACAAGACTGGTTAACGAATGCCAGGGATCCTGCAAGGATCAATACAAACAACTTTTTCATGCTTGAGGGATGGGTTTTAATGAATAAATAAACGTTTTATAGGATTATTAAATGCTACAGTAATAGGCCACATAAGGAATGCGGCATGGTTAACGCTATCATGATTTCAGTATAGCGAAACTAGCTAAAAAATCGAGATGAGAATAAAAGAATTTTTACTGGATAAGCAAAATTCCAACAAAAATATTCAACACAATATTCACAATAAAAACTCAGGTCAGATACTATCTAAAGGTTTTATTTTAGCTCCAAAATTCAGTTGTCTCACACTGGGGGGCTTGTTTTAACCAGATAATTACTGTAAAATTGCAGCACAAGGCAATGGACCTTTCAGAAGGTATCAGTATAGTCTTAAGCAGACTTATATCTAACTTCTTTTTTTGTTGATCCAAACCCTGACCTATTTTTCTCAATAAGATTTTATCACACTATTGAGTTAACCAAAAAACTGAATTTTATAACAGGAATAATGATATGCCATGACACCTTTCCCTATCTTTTTAATAAAGCTATGTACATTAAGAAGACTATTGCATAACCATCAGTTTTTCCTATAAAGCATCTTCAATCAATATAGCAACCTGCTTTATTGATAATATAGGCTTTTCCTGGGAGCTGTTATAAAACTCTTATATGACTACTGCAATGCCTGGGCATTGCAGTAGTCATAAGTCTATACTGGTCTTCCACAATTTTACATCCTGCAAGTGACCAAATAAACATTTCATTCTCTCCAAAATATAAAAGTATGCCAGATACATCTATTCCGACCTATACACGGAACATCCTAAAAATGTTTGTCGCACTTCTCACATTCTTTTCATTACTGCCGGCATCCATCAACGCACAATCCAGCCCACCACAAAGCATTGAGAAAATGATCCCGGTACCACCAAATGCAGCTGCGCTAGGCAAATATGGCGAGGTGCCGGTGGGTCTTTATACTGGTATTCCACAAATCAGTGTTCCCATTTATGAAATCCAGGCAGACGGCATCAACCTACCTATTTCGCTTAGTTATCATGCCGGAGGGGTTAAGGTGGAAGAAGTTGCCTCTAACGTAGGATTGGGATGGTCATTGAATGCAGGAGGAGTTATCACAAGAACCCAAAGAGGAAAAGACGATTTATCAGGAGGGTTCCCTTACTATACCAACGTACAGGGGTTTAATACCCTTCCCCCGGGATCTAATCAGTACGGCACGTCATTGCCCCAAACCATTGAGCGAAGAAATTACCTGTCGAACCTGGAAGGAAGCGCCAGTTATGACCTGGAACCAGATATCTTTTACTTCAATTTTGGGAACTATAGTGGAAAATTTGTCCAATATCCCGATGGAAATTTCTATGCTATTCCACAACAAAATATCAAAATCAAGTGTGAAGGAAGTGGCCGGCACCGGTGGATACTAACTACTCAGGATGGAGCACAATATGTTTTTGGGCTTTCAAAGGATAACACCATAGATGCCATTGAATATTCCGGTCCATATGCCTCCGGTGATGAAAATGAATCATCCTGGTACCTCGCGGAAATCATTACACCAAACGGCAGAAACATACGGTTTAATTACAGCAACGACCATTATTCTTTTAAAACAGTGCCTATCGTTACGAAATATATAGGAGTTTATATGTCTGGATATATCGGAACAACAGCACTCGACCAGGAATACTATACTTATCCTATTAATGAAGTGTCAGGAAAAAGGTTAAAAAGTATTGACTTCAATTATGGGCTGTTAACTTTTGATTCGGGCCTGGTGCGCCGTGACTTATATGGGACGCGGGCTATTACAGGTATTCGTATTCATTCAAAATTGAGTAGCGGCATAAAGGAAATAAAACACGTAAACCTCTATTACAGCTACTTTTCTCCACAAGGTACCAGCGATACCTCATCAGTAACAAGTGTAAGTCCTTATGATATGGAGTTGAACACGCGATATCGCTTAAAGCTTGATAGCGTAAAAGAATTTTCCGCCGACGAGAAAGATGTTCGTCCTCCTTTCTCTTTTATTTACAATACCAGTAAGATTCTTCCTCCACGTTTATCAACCTCCGTAGATCACTGGGGATATTTTAACAATAAAATAAACGACAATAAGCTTCTCCCAAGTAACTACTATATTCAGGTTGGAGGCACCTATGCTTATAATAATTTGTTAGCCAACAGAGAACCGGACGAGCAGTCTATGAAAACGGGCGTACTCACCCAGATCAACTATCCTACAGGAGGGACCACAAAGTTTACCTATGAAAGTAACAGGGCCAATGCCAAAAGATATGTTCCGCCATTTCCAACACCAGATAGTGTGATTATAGCCCCGGAACTTAAAATAGCCTCCTGCTCATTAAACGGATATGGGGATTCAAGTAATAGCGCTACTATTGAAATAAAAAATGATTCAGCAATTGTAAAATTCTATAGTCAAACATTAGATCCCCAGAAAAACTGTTATTGCAATTGTTTCAATATGGATATGGTGAATACTGCTAACAACCACCATTACACCTTCAATGTTCAACCGAGCAGTAGCCCTACAGATTACTTTGTGCAATACAAATTCAATAAAGGAACGTATAAACTATTTTTCTACAAAAAGGAGAATGAGGAAACAACAGATAATAATGGAAATATAGTTAGCTGTAATGGTATTCTAGCCAGGCTGATTGTTAAGGCACAATGGTTGGAAGATGTCAGGATAACCAACCCCGATACAATAGGAAATGTATTGGTGGGAGGGCTACGGGTAACTAAGACAGAAGATTTTGACGGTATTGACACTAATAAAACAGTTGTAAAACTGTATAATTACCAGTTATTCGATGACACTGTTTCTTCCGGCACTTTTGTCTATTTCCCCGTATACTTTTTTAAATTATTTGCCAACAAATATATGCAAGAGCAGGGGCAGGTAACAATCTTTGGCTATAGTGTGCAGGCAATATATGAAAGTACCTCCAGCTACCCACTACAGACCACCGGAGGTGGATACGTTGGGTACTCCAATGTAACGGTCACTAATGCTGACCGGTTGCTCGTTACCCAAAGCAGATCAAGATATACTTATACTTCCCCTGCCGATTTCCCCGATGAGCGTTATGACCGGTATCCTACTCGTCTTCAAGTAGATTACCCAACGGATATCGATATTGCGACGTTCAGTCGTCTATTAAAATCTACTTATCCTCCTTTTGGCTCTATGGATTGGAAAAGAGGACAACTTATACAAAAAGATGACTACCTAACTAAAGATACTGGCTTTATGCTTATTAAGCGGAGCAAAAATACCTATCAACAGTCAAATTACACCTTGGGTAGAAAGCTGGATGCAGTAGGTCTTAAATACTATAAACTATCAGGAGCTGGCTTATCTGTTTCACTCTACCTTTATAATCTATATAATACCCCTACAGATTTCCAATATTTATCCTCTTCAGATGAAATAATCTACGGTGATAACGGACAAGCTGTGACCCAACATAGCGACTATTACTATGAATATCCTGACAACCTTCTTTTAAGCAGAAGAGAAGATATCAACAGTAAAGGGGATACACTTAAGACATACTTCTATTACCCAACTAATAAAAGCGCCCTGACAGGCTTTATTACACCCGGAACAAGCGGTGCGGCAGCACTGGATAGTATGACAAAACGGAATATGATTGAGCCCGTTATATTACAACGAAAATATAATAACGGTAAGCGAACAGCAGTTCTCTTAAACAGCTATAAGTTATGGGGCGCCAATAAAAGTATAGCCGCCACGGACTCAATTAAACAGCAAATCGGCGATTTTGCTATGGAGAATACAGACTGTTTTACCAACTACGATGCCAATGGGAATATTCAGGAAGCATCCAAAGTTGGCAATACAAACTATGTGTTCATCTGGGGATATAAAGGGCAATATCCTGTTGCCAAAATTATAGGCAGCAATTATAATTCCGCCAGCCCACTTGTTAACCAAATCATGCTGGACAATGCAACAGATTACACAGATGACCAGCTGCGTACGGAGCTAAATAAACTCAGATCTGGACTACCAGGGGCATTAATATCTACCTATACCTATACACCACTGGTTGGATTGACCAGCGAAACAGACCCTACTGGTAGAACCACTTACTATCAATATGACGGTTTAGGACGCCTTAAGGTGATTAAAGATCAGGATGGTAAAATACTAAAGCAGTTTGACTATCAATACAACAAGTCTGTAACACAATAAACATTTCTCTTTCTAAAACAAATAACAAGGCCCGAATTTGGCTATCGATAGGTGAAAGACTCACATCAAAAAATGTATGTTTTTCACCTATCAATCATTCAAGGCAGTTGTAGGGAGACTATTTCCGTTCTCCCACTGCCACTCCCCATACTGCACCTAAGAAGTGATTCTTTTATTATCTTTGAATCATGCAAAACCAGGGCACCTACAACACCGGCAGCATTGCTGTTCCTGCTCCGTTTGAGGAAATATTTTCGCATTTTTATTTTGCGGAAAACAACACTGATCAGGCGGCAACTCACACGCTGCTGCCCTCCTATCAAACCATGATGGCATTTAGCTTCGGGGCGCCTATCGTGCTTACTACCCGGGAGAAAGACGAGCTGGTGATGGATACCTGCCTGGTAGCAGGACCTATTAAACAGGCATTTAACTATACGCTGTCGCCCGGCGCATCACTGCTTGTTGCCAATTTTAAAGACGATGCCTTTTCCCGTTTTTTTGGCAGCGCCGCCTTTGCCCAAAATTTTTCTACACATCCCGATACCCTGTTGCAGGACGATTGCTTTACCGTGCTATGGAAAGAGCTGTGTCATATACCAGCTACGCAGGACCGCGTAAATCACTTGTTGGCATTTTGCCAGCCGTACCTGCGTAATCGTCATCCTATCGTGGAACAAATAGCCGGTTTCTACGATCATAGCCTGAGTACCATAAAAGAGATTTCTGAAAAGAACCAGTTGTCGGAAAGATCCGTGCAAATGCATCACAAAAAACACTTTGGTTATTCCGCCAAAGAAATAGCGCGGTATCACCGCTTCCTGAAAGCCATTGAAATGATTGGGGCCAGTACCGGAAGTGACCGAAAAGTAGATTGGTTTGATATCATTGAAGGCTGCGGTTATTATGACCAAAGCCAGCTTATCCACGATTTTAAACACTACCTACATTTAAGCCCCACGCAATACCTAAAGTTTCAGCAAAGCATTTGCAGGCAGCGCGACTGATTTTCGTTTTCTTACAATTCCAGGCGGGCGTCTATCTCCATCTTTGTGTCATCAAATAACAATTAAACGTTCAAATAATGACACAAGCAAATATCCTGATCACCGGCGCCACCGGCAACGTAGGTACACAACTGATAAAAAAACTGGCAGCTTCCAATACTCCTTTTAAGGCCCTGGTACGTAATGGCGATAACAATACAGCGCTCAAAAGCCTGCCACAAGCCACTATTGTAACGGGCGACTTATCCGACCCTACTACCTTACACCACGCCCTGCAAGGCATCGACACAGCATTTTTACTTACCAACTCATCAGCGCAGGCGGAATCGCTGCAAATGAACTTTGTAAATGCAGCCCATCAGGCCGGCGTAAAACATATGGTGAAGCTGTCGCAATTTGCTGCGGAAAAACATTCCCCCGTTCGTTTCCTGCGTTACCATGCTGAGGTGGAAGCACATATCCAATCATTGGGATTCAACTATACTTTTCTCCGACCCAACCTGTATATGCAGGGACTACTAGGTTTCAAAGATGTAATGCAGCAAACGGGAAAATTCTATGCCGCAGTCGGCCATGCCGCCGTCAGCGCTGTAGATGTACGCGATATTGCAGCCGTAGCGGCAGCAGCTTTAACCTCACCGGGGCACGAAAACAAGATCTACAACATTACCGGGAGTGCGGCTATTACGCACTATGAAATGGCCGATATCCTATCACAGGTGCTGGGCACGACAATCACTTTTATTGATGTAGCGCCGGCTCAAATGGAAGAAGCGATAAGAGCGGCAGGATTTCCTGAATGGCAGGTAGGCGGCCTACTGGAAGATTATGCCCACTATTCAAGAGGGGAAGCAGCGGCTGTTTTCAATACCGTACAAGAAGTTACCGGTAAACCAGCTATCGGGTTCCGGCAATTTGCAACGGATTACAAGACCGTATTTGCATAATTACCAAGGTGGCACAGGTGTTGTGAAAAATGCAGCAACTGTGCCGCTATCGATTTCCCTTTGTCAGCTGCATAGCTGCCGGCGTTAAATAAGGATAAAACATACTGGAAAATATATCGCTGTAATGCGCAATAGCTTTACTACCCTTTAGTTTTAATGTCAGTTCGTTGTTGGATAACCAGAAATCGCCGACAATAAAAATCTGGGTAACAAATGCTTTCAATACTTCTTCCGGTAAATCGGCCCTGAATATGCCACTGGCTTTCAGTTTTTCAAAAATAGACAGGAATTCCTTCTCCCGTCTTTGTGTCAACGTCGCATAGTCCTTTTTCACCGCGGGTATCCGCAATCCTATCTCCACAAAATGTAAAAATATAAACCTGTATTTATACCCCAGCTCCAGGGAGGTAGTAACAAAGCTACGGATCATGTGCAGGTCTACCTCCTCCAATGCTTCCACACTGGCTACTATCACGTCAAAATCGGCCGACAGGCGATCGTAGAGCGTTTTAATAATCTCGTCGGTATGTTTAAAGTGATAGTGCAAATTTCCGGGGCTGATTCCCATTTTAGCGGCAATATGCCTGCTGGTAATAGTGTTAACCCCCTGGCTGTTATATAACTCCAAAGCCGTTTTTAGAATGCGCTCTTTAGTATCCATATCCAAATTTAGATGTTTGCTCCGATTTTAAAAATAATTAGTACATTTGTTCTAAATTAAAAAATATGCAAAACGAATCAAACGAACCGGTACAGGACGAAGTGCCTTTACTTAAAAGATTGAGAGGCAGCATATTCCCTATCGCTCCCGGCGATAGCGCACCCATAAAAATATTGAAGACAAGTGGATTCTACCTGTTCACCGTAATGGTACTTGTTGTTACATTACTGTTGGGCGGAGCTATTATGTTTGTTTTGTGAGATGAAAAAATTATTTGACCCCTTATTTATCACGTACGGGGCAACGTGGTGTATTATTCACCTGTGCAGGCATTTACATCAGCCTATCCCGGTATTGAATGATCATCTGACCGACCTGGTAGCAGTACCTGTCATGGCGCATTTGTCGCTTTATTTCATCCGAAGATTTATTGTAGGCAATGCCAACTATACTTATCCGCTGGGCTATTTATTGTTCATGGCTGGTTATACGGCGGTGGTGTTTGAGTGGATCATGCCGCATTTTTCCACCCGTTATACCGGCGACTGGTGGGACGTGGCCGCCTATTTCGGGGGCAGCTTCTTCTACTATTACTTTCACGGGACTCCATCCCTTCATCTATTTAAGAAACCGGTATAAAACAATGGTTGCCGCCTGGCGGCAGCAACCATTGCACCATTATTAAAATGCAGGATCCTGCGGGGTATTGGGATTATCATTCCGTTCTACAAACGGATACGGGAAGAAATTCCTCTTTCTTTCGGCTACAGGCCTGCCAAAGCGACGGCTATCTTCCAGTTCTTGCGCGCCCATAAACAATTCTATCCGGCGATGCTGAAAAATCAGGGTGAGCAGGTCCTGCTCTGAAGCAGCTACAGCCGGCGGCAGGGCAGCTCCTACGCCAAAAGGATCAGCAGCGGGCGTTTTAGTCACTACTTTATTCAACTGCAACAACCCGTTGGGCACATCATGCTGACGGGCATAACATTCTGCCTTTATCAATAATATTTCTCCCGGCAAATAAATAGGTACCGCGGTGACATTGGTCTGGAAAAAACCATTGATATTAAAATGTGGTTTTGCCGTCCTGGTAGCAATATAAAACGGTACACGTTTATCTGACAGGCTAGGCTGCAAGCCTACCGGCAATCCCATGGTAGAGTCTACCACGTTGTAGATATTATTCGTGGCGGTTACCAGGGTATAAATCGGGTTGGTAACCTGGGGATTAAATCCCAATACTGACTTTACCGTAAGATCTACTTTATTGGCTGCCGCCAGGGCGCCGGCATAATCACCGGCATATAAGGCATACCTGGCCTTCAAGGCATACAACGTATTTACAACATCCACACTGGCAGGTACATTCACCAGGAAATTACTGCCTATAGGCGTTGCCGTTACTGCGGTAATTGCATTATCCAACGTAGATGCTGCGAGGGCAAATCCCTGCTGCCCCGTAATAAAACTTACATTATTGGTAGTAGATCCGGGGGTACTGCTTCCCGCCGGCACCTGCTCCCAAAAGCTGGCCTGTACGCCGATTGCCAGTGCTTTAAAAATAGAAGCATAAGCAATGATACCGCTGGCATATCCTTTATCGGTAACAATAGTATTAGTGCGGCGCATGATGCTATCGGCTTCATAACGGATCTTATTGCTCACCGACCACAAGCCGGTAACGATTGCATTGGTATTAAGAATCTTCACGCCGCCGGCGCCTATTTGCGCTTCATCGGTATTACCCGGGTTGGTAACAAAGGTTTCCCCGGTGAGTAAACTGCCGGAAGCCACGCTGGTATATAATATCCCAATCCGGTCTTTTTCGTACCAGGCCTGCAGTCCTACGGCCGCATTGGCTAAAGCATTAGGCGTACTGTAAGCCTGTTCTGACGATGGTCCTGATGGGTCCTGGTAATCTTTCTTACAGGCAGTGATAAAACTAATGGCTACCACACCTAGCAAGCATTGTTTGATATATCGTTTCATGATGGATCTTTTAAAGTGGTTTATAATTTAAGGCGAACAGACAGGTTATAGCTCCGGGGAATAGGTACCGCACCGAAGTCGATACCACGCAGTACAGAACTTTGTCCTGCTGCGTTCAATTCCGGGTCGTATCCTTTGTAATGATCCCAGGAGATTAAATTTCTGCCGCCTAGGCTCACTGTCAGGTCGCTGATACCTTTCAGTTTACCCACGCTATAACTCAATGACAGTTCACGTAGTTTTACGAACGATCCATCATCTATTCTCCATTCCTGGATATTGTAGTTACCGGCAATAAAGCCACGTGGCAGCTGGCCCCGGTCTTCCATTTCGGCGATCTTACCATTATCTACGCCCTGCCGGGTTCGCCAGTCGGCGTTAAATACGTTCACCCCTTGTACTGCATCCACCTGTACATGCAATCCCAGCTTCTTATACTGGAAATCGCTGGTAAGGGTACCGGTGTATTTAGGGTTAGGATCGCCAATTTTTGTATTCAGCGCCGCCGCCGTGGCAGGAGGCAGCCCGGTGGCCGGGTCACGCTCTGCTGTATACGTTAATGGCGTAAGTTGCTTACCGGCTTCGGTGACAGGAATGCCTGCCGGGTTTTTCAGGATATTACCATTGGCATCGCGGGCAAAGAAGGTACCGTAGAAAAACCCGATGGGCTCACCATTGGCAATACCTACCGGCGCACCACCTACAGTGTTATATAGGATCAGCGACTGGCCAATATTTACCGCTTTATTGCGGTTATGGTTATAAATCGCGGTCAGGCTCCAGGTAAAGTCTTTCACTTTTACCGGCACCAGGTTCAACACCACTTCCAGCCCGTTGTTCTGCAGGGTGCCCACATTACTCAGGTAAAAGGAATATCCTTTGGTAGGTGCAATAGCGCGGCTGATCAGCAGATCCTCTACTTTCTTGCGATAGTAGTTAACGGATAAGGATATACGATCATTCAAAAATGACAGATCGGTACCGAATTCCAATTCCTTCTGCCGCTCTGGCTTTACATCCGGGTTGGTGTAGGTAGCGGGCGATTGGAATGCAGACGCACCAATGAACGCGGTAGCCTGGTAGGTATTATAGCGGCCGTAAGCAGGAATACCGGTCAGATTACCGGATTCGCCATAGGCAGCACGCAGTTTAAAGAGCGTCCACCATTTGCTGAGCCCGGATCTTTCCCAATAATCAGTGCCAGACAACACGTAGCTACCACTCAGTTTTGAGTAGAGCTGGTTTCTTTCATTAACACCAAAAACGGAAGAGCCATCCAAACGGAGCGCACCGGTAAGAAACAGCTGGTTCCGGTATTTAAAATTCTGCTGGATAAACTCACCGGAGATAGATACCTCTGTTCGCTGGTCAGCACCAGGAATAATGGTAGTAGCCCTGTCGGATGTTTGTACAAAAGGAGGTAATCCTCTACCCTGCTCCAAGGTATAGTGCATACGCTGGTACTGCAGGGAATATCCCAGTTGGGTCACAGAGGTTAGTTTGTCGCTGATATCCCAGTTATAGGTGGCATTTACATCATGATTAATCATGAAGGAATTGTTGTTACCTGCACTGGCATAACCATTCTGGCTTGGATCGAGATTAGGTCCTCCCCCGTAAAACCCCGGGCTTACGTTGTAGGCAAAGGCTGGCATAAACGTAGTACCTTCCTGGTTATAGTTGTCGATACCCATGCGATAGTCGACCGTGAGGTTCTTGATAGGCCGCAGTTTAATCCCCGCGCCGGCAATAACCCTTCCTACATGTTGCTGTTGTTTGAAATCCTCAATAACGGAAACAGGGTTTACGCGTCCTCTTTCCCCTACCTTCAACAACTGGCCAAATGCGTTTCGCTGTTGGATATCGTAATAGTTACCGATAATAGTGACGGAGTTCATAGGTGAATAGAAAGTATTCCCATCGGGCTTTTCATTCGACTTGCTGTACACATAGTTCAGGCTGGCGTTAAAGCTGATCCAGCTGTTGATCTCCTGGTCGAGATTGACGCGGAAGCTGTACCGGCTGAAATCTGTATTCCTGATGATACCCTGGTTATAGAGATAACTGGCGGATGCATAATATTTTGTTTTGTCTTTACCACCAGCCACAGAAATATTATTATCCGTTCCTACGCCGGTGCGGAAAATAAAGTCCTGGTAATCGTAGCGTTGTACCGGTGTGGTACTGACTACGGCAGGCGTGAGGATATTTTGTGTAGAATCGTTGGGCGAGCCACCAAACTTAGTAGGCGCCTGGTTTACATCCAGTTTCTTCCGGAGCTGGTTAACGGAAAAAGTGGTAGAGAAATTTATTACCGGCACGCCGGCACTCCCTCTTTTGGTAAATATCTGCACTACACCGGCATTCGCGCGGGAGCCATAGATGGCTGCTGCAGCAGCGCCGTTCAGCACTTCTATCCTTTCTATATCGGCAGGGTTGATATCCGCCATACGGTTTTGCCCTACGCTACCTACGAAGTTATCTCCTGTAGACCCGTTGCCGTAACTGGGATCAGCGTTGGTAACGCGGGTGGTGGAGTTGTCGATAATTACCCCATCCACGATGTAGAGCGGTTCCGTAGATCCTGATATGGTACTAATACCACGTAGTTTTACAGAGATGCCCCCGGATGGATCACCGGAGTTTTGAGAGATCTGTGCGCCGGCGGTTTTACCCTGTAATGCGGCCAGCACATTTCCGGTGCCGCCTTTGTTGATTTCATCCGCTTTCACTGTGCTGATGTAGTTGCCCAGTTGACGGCGGGTAGTACCTTCAGAAGTACCGGTTACTACTACCTCGTCCAGCTTGGATACAGAGGTAACCAGCTGTATGTTTTGCGTATAGGCCGTAGTACCTTCTACAATGACCAACACACTTTCGCGGGGCGTAAATCCAATACCGGAAAAAACAAGCGTGTAATTACCTGGTTTCAGGTTAGCATTAATGGTATACCGGCCATCTGGGTTTGTTTGGGCGCCCTGCTGGGTGTTTTTCACTACTACCGTGATACCGGGTAGCGGGGTATGCTGATCATCTGTTACCTGGCCGGAAATTTTTACCTGCCCCCATGCGGCGGCAGCCAGGAAATTAATAGCCAGGCACAGCAACAGGAACCGGCCTTTCGCCACTTTCATTAATAGAAACGTGTTCATAGAAAAATTTTAGCAGATTTATGAATGGTTGATACACACAACAGGATTGCGGGAATAACAGGCAATTGGATGCGATGTGAAGACAATTTCCGTAACAGGTGATCTTTACCATAGCCGCGGTTGATAATTTGCTGGCTGGCAATGTTTCGTTTCGTCATTATTTCAACACCTCAGCAAGGGTAGCAAAATGATAGCCCTTGCTTTTCAATGCAACAATGAGAGCAGGAAGTTTGTTGTAAAATTTATCTGACCGCCTTGGATCGGTCCCTATATGCAGCAATAATAAAAAACCGTTTAATCCTCCAGCGTGGCTACTTTCATACTGTAACACCGATCGATAAATTTCTTCAGAAGAGCGATATTTTTTCCCCATCTCCGGGTAAGTATAATCCGCATTAGACCCGGTACCCGGGGTGAAATTGACCAGCTGCAAACCTGCTGCCGACGCCCAGGCGGCAATACTGTCGTTATACCATTCGAAGGCCGGCAGGAACCAGGGAGCAGTAGTTATTCCCACCTTTTTTATGGCCGCGTAATTGGCGGAAAGGTCATCCACGAACTGTGTTTTCGTCACCAGTAAGCTATCCCGTTGTTGCCAGTCGCAGTACAATAAGTGCTGATCGCCGTGCCCGCCAAGGTAGTGCCCATCGGCTTTCAGCTGTTGAATGAGTGTTTGCATAGATGGATTCCGGTAAAATTTTCCGGTGAAGAAAAAAGCGCCCGGCACTTTCTGCTGACGCAAGGTGTTGCGTATAGCCGTTCCGCCGTCGGCAAATTCATCGCCGGTAAACACGAGTACCAGCTGCTTCCTGGAGCTATCGCCCCGTATAATACCACCATGGTCATATTGCCGCTTTCCGGCGCCTTCGCTGGCTTTGGCGGCCAACAGGTACACCAGGGAAGCGGTACCGTCCATAGTAGGTTCGTTGGTGCTATAATCGCCTGCATCATCATGGTACACGGCCAGGTTGCTCTGGAAGGCCGCATATTCATCTGGTTTTGATAGTTTGATGCCGATCAGGTTTTTGTAGATATTGGTATAAACAGGCCCATCCACAAGGCCACCGTCTACCCGGTAATGGCCAACAACTGAAAAAGACGAGTGCGGGTCTTCCGGTGTATCGCCACCGGCGGGTAACCCTCCAATCATGCTGGTACCCCAGGGATTACATCCCAGCAGCCAGTCAGTATTGGCCTGTTCCAGCGCGGAAAAAGCAGCATCGCCGGAGAGTTGCCGGTACCAGTAGCATTGAATAGCAAAAGCGGTAGTAAGGTTGTTGCTGCACCAGATAAATGGAATGCCGCGGTAGAAAGCATTTTGCCTGGCGCATTTCCACACGCTTTCGATGCCGGTTTTATAATACTGAATCAGCTGTTGCCGGGTAGTTCCTTTACTATGAGTGGCCAGGGCATAATGCCCCAGGTTAATAAACGGATACCATTGGTAGTGATTGGCAGTATCCGCTCCCAGCCAGGGAGTTACCTTTTCCTGTTGGGCATAATCCCAGGCAGCATGCTGATAGGCGGTATCGCTGGTTGTGTTGTATAAGGCTGCAGCCGCCAGCTCCATGTCGTCGGTCCAGTTGTCCTCCGCATAGATGTAAGGAGATAGCACGGAAGCAGTTTGACAAACACCCGGTTGTTGCCGCCCCATTTGCCACGCCGACAACGCCCTTGTTTTCAGCAATTGGGCATAGGCAGGGTCGGCATCTTTCAAGAGGGCGTATCCCAGCGAAAAGGCGCTGGAAAACTTACCGGCGGTAGAAGCCACACCAGTTGTCTTGTTCTTGTATTTACCCAGTCCCTGGGGCTTTCCCGAACAAAAATAAACTGGTCGCTCAAAGCCTTTTCCGTAGAAATCATCTTCGGCGGGCAGGCGCATGCCATGGTGATCGCGGTCATCGGCTACCTGGTTAAACATATAATTTTCCTGCGGATGCATTTTCAGGAGCCAGTCGAGTCCCCACCGGGCCTCATCCAGCACATCTTTCACGTGATTCGCTCCCGGGAGGCCATTGGCTGCATATTTATCTCCAAATACCTGTGGAAAATCGCGATAAGCCATCAGCAGGTGAAGGGTGGCGTTAGCAGAAGTAGTTACATACTGGAGGTAGTCGCTGGCATCATGCCAACCACCTACCACATCTATATGGGTGCTGTCGGGCATAGGGCCGTACATCGTATAGCCGTCGTGGGTATGGCAGGAATCCTTCAGGAAAGGATTGAAGCCGCTTCGTTGCTGTCGCATGTAGCGCAACAGGAAATCGGCCGTGCTGGCATATACATTATCGGCTATACGAAAAACGGGAGAAACGGCGGTACCCGCCTCGAGATAATAGCTACCGGGGCCTTTAAAGGCGCCGAAATCCAACCGGCATGTTTGGGTAAAAGGGCCATAGGCGCCAAACGGCTTACTGGCTTTCCCTGTAAAAACAATTTTATGGGTGGTTGCTTCCCTGAGTTGAAATTGCGAAGGCGCCTGGTCGGCTTTCGTTCCCCATACCGCATTCTTCACGCCGCCGGGCAGATAGCCCAGCTGATTGATGCGTACCCACGACTGCGCATAACTATCGCTGAATGAAAGTAGCCAGCATAACAGGTATAAAACAAATGGGCGGGTATACTTCATATGGATCGTAGTTAAAAAAGGTATTGATAAAAATACCTTTTTCAACTGACAACCGGAAGAAATAATTTCCGGCTACTCTGTCTTCAAACTCTTCACAGGGTTAGCCATGGCCGCTTTGGCCGATTGATAACTGACGGTCAGCAACGCGATCATTAAAGCGCCGAGACCGGTAAATGCGAAGATTTCCCAAACGATAGTAGTATGATTACGGTATTGCTGCAACCAGTTGTTCAGGCAGTACCAGGCCACGGGGATGGCAATCAAACAGGAGATGGTCACCAGCAAGGCAAAATCTTTCGACAACAGCTGCCACAGCTGGAATACAGAGGCGCCCATCACTTTACGGATACCAATTTCCTTGGTGCGTTGTTCAGCTACGAAAGCGGCTAGTCCAAATAGTCCGAGGCAACTGATCATGATGGCGAGCAAGGCGAAGAACGTAGATAGCTTACCGATCCTTTCCTCTTCGCTGAATTTTTTACCGTACTCCTGGTCGGCAAAAGTATAGGCAAAGGGTGCAGCGGGATTATAACGTTGCATTACCTCCTGGATAATAGCCAATGCCTTGCTGGCACTCATGTTGGGATTGATCCGGATATTGATAAAATTTCCTCCTTCCGCCAGGAAATAATAGATCGCAGGTTGCACAGGATCATAGGGAGAAGTCATAATCATATTTTTCACCACTCCCAGCACATGAAAGTCTTTGCCGCCTCTCCGGATAATTTCACCTACGGGATGTTCCAATCCCATGTATTTCACGGCGGCTTCATTGAGGATCATTCCCATGGAGTCGGAAGCGAAATTGGGCGAGAAATCGCGCCCCTGCAGGAGTTGCCATCCTACTGTTTTTCCATAACCGAATTTGGCGCCGATGGTGGCAAAGCTCTGCAGCTGATCTGGCCTTTGTCCCTTCCATTCAAAATCTCCTGATCCTGTCCAGATATCTGTAACCGGTCCCTGGGCCTGGGTGAGCTCTGTAATAACACCTGAGCGTATCAACTCATCGTGGATAATCTGGTAATTCTGGTAAATTTCCGGGGTAGTCATCTGGATAGATAATAAACCGTCGCGCGTGTATCCTACCGGTAAATTTTTGGCATATTGTATTTGCCTGTATACCACTACGGTAGCAATGATCAGGAATACCGACACGGTAAACTGTACAACGATCAGCACCTTCCGCGGCACCGCCGCAAAGCGTCCTACCCGGAAAGTACCTTTTAATACTTTCAGCGGCTGGAAAGAAGAGAGGTAAAGCGCCGGATAGCTACCTGCCAGCAGGCCGGTGACCAAGCTAAACCCGATACCGATGAGCCAGAACCCTGGCTCATCCCACAATATACGAATATGTTTATCGGCTACCTGGTTAAACCAGGGCAGCACCGCCAGCACAATCACTAAGGAAATGGCAAATGAAAACACCGCCACCAGCAATGACTCGCTCAGAAATTGCCAGACCAGCTGCTTGCGCAGAGAGCCGATAGCTTTGCGGATACCTACTTCCCTGGCCCTTTTTTCAGAGCGGGCAGTGCTCAGGTTCATGAAGTTGATACAGGCCAACAGCAACACAAACAGCCCGATAAGGCCAAAGAGTTTCACATAGCGGATTTGCCCGCCTACGTTGATCCCGTTTTCAAAAGTGGAATACAGGTGCCATTTCTTCATGGGGTGCAGGAAGATGTCTGTGGTCACGCCTGACTCCTTTTCGGTGTGCAAGGTTTTAATATCCTTTATTTTTGCAGATACCTTATCCATATCGGCCTGATCGGACAGCTGCACGTAGATGTGCATGGAATTAAAACTCCAGTTGTCTTTCGCATCTTTCACCCAATCCCAGGTATTGATAAACAACTCCCAGGGCACCATGTAGGTCATTTCGTACAGCGTTGTATTTTCGGGGAAGTCTTCATATACACCCGTTACTTTTACTATCAGCTTATTGTTGTTATCAATTTTTACCAGCTGGTCCATAGGGTCTTTGTCCCCGAAGAGCGCACGGGCAAAGGATGCCGACAGCAATATAGAACCGGGCTCCTTTAGCCCATTACGACTGCCTTTCAGCATATTCAATGTAAACAGTTCCGGGCCACCTTTTTCTATGAACATACCCCGGCGGGTAAACTTCTGGTTGCCGGCACTCAGGGTATGAGTACCGTAGGAGACCAGGGCTACGTTCTTAAAATCGCCCGGGTAGGTATTTCTCAACTCTGCAGCCAGGGGGATGGGCATGGAGTTGAAGGCATCGCTGTTTGTACCGGCCGTTTGGCGTTGCCATACATCGGCAATATGATCGTAATGTTGGTGGTATTTATTGAAAGAAAGCTCATTCCATATCCACAATCCAATCAACATGGTTACCGCCATACCGGCCGATAAACCGAAAATATTGATAAACGAAATACTCTTGTTTTTCAACAGGTTTCTGATAGCTATTTTCAGGTAACTCTTTACCATGGCAACTGGATTTTGATGGTTGACGCCTTAAAGACACAAGAAGGCGGCCATAGTTGCAAGGCAGCTACTATAAAGATTCCAGGGGCAAAAAACACGGGCTATTTGTCCGAAAGCGAACAAGATATGGCCATAAATGGACATCTGTTACGCCGGTTGCTGTATAATCACGCACACATCCTCCGTATCTCTCAAGGCAAATTCCAGCGCGCCCCAGGGCTGTAACCTGACCTCATTGGCGTTAGGATGCAACCATTCCGGATGCCGATCCTTTACCTGTTGATACACCGCCTCAATATCATCTGTTTCCAGCCTGACCTGTGGACGGTCTTTTAAGGCCCATTCCCTGTTTTCCACCAGGTGGATTACCAGCGTATCGCGCTTGATGATGCCAAAAGGCTGATCGCCCGTATCATCGCGGTAAGCCAGTTCAAAACCCAGGATATCTACAAAAAGCTGTAAGCCCACGCCCATATCAGTGTAAAAAATAGTCGGGATCAGTTTGGTAAATTGCATACACCCAAATTTTACAGGAAAGTAAATAATAATTCGCCAATTCAGTAGCTTTGATGATATGAAAGATTACAAAAAACATTTTATTCTCGCCGCCCCGCCGGAAGAAGTATACGCCGCCCTCACCAACCCCGCTACCATCCAGTTGTGGACGGGAGAAGTAGCCGAAATGTCGACCGAACCAGGGTCGGAATTTGCACTCTGGGAAGAAAGCATCGTAGGACGCAACCTCGAATTTGAAGAAGGGAAGAAAATAGTGCAGCAATGGTATTTCGGCGAAGAAGAAGACGAAAACCCGTCGATTGTTACGATTAAATTACACCCTTCGCCGAAAGGCACGGACGTAGAGTTGCGGCATACAAATATTCCCGATGAAGCGTATGAAGATATGGTAGCAGGGTGGAATGAACAGTACTTTGGGTCGTTGATTGATTTTTATAAGGATTGAGGGTTTTGTTAGTGGAGATATTAAAGCCCTGCAATGCGGGGCTTTTGAATTTATTACTTACTGAGTCCTGCCTTATCCCCCTTGGACTCAAACCCAGGAGCTACTGATTAAGAGTCAGTAGCTCCCGGTAAGGATGCAAAGCAACCAATTCGAATTGCCATATTTTCAGCATTTCAATGCGTCATTGGAATATGTCAAGGGCAATTTTCATTCGCCGTGAATCTCCCGTCAATTCAATATCTGACTCACTACTTGCAAGATACTCCAGCGCACCATTCATCCAGGCTAACTCAGCTGAAATATCTTTACACAATTGCTTATATCGATTTAAAGTCACCTCGGCCTCTTCTTTTGGATACAAGGTAAATCTACATCCCAATACCAAGTAAACTCCTATGCACGTTTCTAATATATGTCATTTTAAAAGCTCTCTGGCATTTCATCTGGTGGAATGTCATTCTTTCTATGTTCTTTAATCTTATCTATCACGTTTTCCGCTGACAAATCACCGTCAAACAATTCTACTTGTAGCTCCTCAGCCCTAGGCGAATTAAAATAGATATGCTCAACTTTGAAAACTCCTTTGTACTTTGATATAATAATGCGCAGAAATCCTTTATAATATTCGTATAGTTGGAAACACCTAACACCCATTTCCTTATCCGCCTCGGTTGTTTCAATTTCAAAAAAACCTAGTTGCATTAATTCCTCTTCATGCATAACAACCATTTTATTATAATTTCTTTAAAAACATTCTCTGAATATATAATTCAAAAATATTCTTAGGAAATCTGTTCCCAAAACACAATCATTATATCAACTTCTCCTATCTTAGGGAAAATAAAATTTTCACTTACTACTTTAAAATCGAGGTTTTAGACTTCAATATCCAGTATATCTAGTAGAGCCACCACTATTTCAGCCATCCTATTCTATTTCAAATAATAACTTCTTGGGTAAGGAAATCTCCATCCTCCTCTTTCAATTCTAAACATCTGGCAGCCTATGCAAGTCTCGCTTTAATTGATAATGTACTGAGAAAATCGACCAAGTATTCCATCTAACATTTTTTTAAAAAATAGTTGACATATCTACTTCACCTTGATTTATAAAACCAAATCCCTCCCGACATTTTGCCAGTTTACTGAGAATAAAAGAAGGAATGTCGGAAATGTTTAAAAATATACTTGGCCAAGCCAACAATTGATAATTTGCATCTTCATTCATTGAATCATCGACTCTGTCATAGCAAAAGAGACCTCTCCTTGCGTAGTATAAATTATTCTCCAGGTATATTTCATTCAATAATATTCCAAGATTGACATTAACATCGTTTCCCAATAATTCAGGTAAGCTATTAAAGTATTCTGACACTTCATCCAAATTAACATCTGCAATTTGCACAGGAATTCCACCTCCATTAGATTTAAAGAAGGCGATGTGTCCATTGCTATCTAAAGCGTGCCATTATAAATCCAGCCATTCAAATGGCACTGTGATATTAGATATATAACCTTTCAATATTCTCTCTTTACTTCAGCAATTTATTGAGCAAATCTAAATAGTTAGCAATTGTGATTATTTACTTACTTTCTATACGCCTGAAAAGACTAAAATCGCTGTATATATATTGACATTATCTACTCCATAGGCTCACGAAAGAAGCGTTTCCATCAATGTAATAGAAGCAAGTGCCAGATTATACATAACAAAGTATTTTAATCAAATTAAAAAAAACTATACAATCTGAAGTTACCCCAATGGAAATATTTTTTGCTTAAATTCTTGTTTTTTGCAACAAACAAAAGGGTCAATTTAATACGAAATGATCATTACCTATCAAATTATCTCAACCGCAAAAACTAATACTGCAATTTTATTGCCCGCCTGATGCATATAAATATTATAGTCAAACCAATTTGCTTCAGTAAGAATATTATGCAATATTTTCAATCGACTACGAATCCCGACATTTTCAACTCATTAGTAAAAAAATCTGCCAAGCAGCTCGCAATTATCTTTATGGATTCTTCTCCTTCACGATAAAAATATATTGGTGGGTTATCTCCATTATTAGTCGGAAAAAATGCGAACTGATATCCTTGATGAGACCAAAAAACAAATGTTTCATCCGGAAGACTAATTCCTCTTTCACTTAACATATCCTCAAAATCCTCTCTCAGAATAAACAGTTCTTTATAGAAGGCTGATGTTCCGCGCATAAACTGTCCTGCATCTTTACCCATAGAAAAAAGAAATGCTTTATATACGTCAGGCAGACGTACATTAAAATAGCTCTCCAACTTTTGGACCTCCGATTGAGAACAGCCTTTTAGGCTATTATCTCTAGTTCGCAAAAACTGTTCAATTGCATGTATATCCATTATGATTATCATTTATTTTTTACTCCAATACCATTTATAAGTTTGAGGTCAACCTTTTTATAAAACTGTCTTGATTGCTCTATAATACCTGTGCATGAGCCACAAGCAGCTCTTTCAGTAGTTAACTTCAACACTCCTGTCACATTATCAGGATTGGAGTGCTCAGCAACAAATGCTTCCATAAGTTTCGCTTCTGTATCAGAATAGGCATCACGACCAATAAACTTATACTGAAAAAACCTATTATTGGCATTGACTGAATAAATTGTTCCAGGGAGTGATTCATCACCACTAATAGCGATCCAATTTATTCGCCCACCGTTTACTACTCCTTCTAATAAACCGATGTTTTTAGTCCTCTTGACACCATAAATATCTCTAATGAAGTCGATCTTTGTTGATGCTTCCCTAATTTCTAACATCTTTCCGAATCCACCTCCCACTGTTAATCCAAATATGCCTTCACCTATCCCCATTTCCGCCATTGGCATAAGCATATTACGCGAAAGATTACTGAATGTTTTATTAGTGGATAACTTGTGCCATCCTGGCTCACTACCATCTGCATTCCAACCAACAGCTAAAAATGCCTGTTGTGATTGAATTGCACGCTGTCTGTTGCCATAATAACCTAGATTCGGAGTAGCCCCAATACTACTACTACTGCCACCAACAGAAGCACTCATCGTCCTAAACCAGTTTCTTTGAGAAGCAGTTGCTTTATTATAGGCTATCACAGCTGGATGCTCCGAATTTGGGGAAACAGCCGTATTATCTCTCGGAACTCCATTTGTATTTTTTCCAGCTGGTGAATGTTCCAGACCATCTTCATCGATTCCATCTATAGGTCTATTACTCGCAAATTGATATGGCGTTAATTCGGGGTATTTGGGTGATAAAGGATCAACGCTCAAGAACTTAGCTAATCGTGGATCATATATCCTAAACCCATAATCCTGCTGATTCCCTTCTCCCTTCACTTCATTATCATTCTCCTTCCCGTTAAACCCATACCTATAAGAACCAACTCCCCCACTCGCACCACTTCCGCCATTTCCACCGGCATAACTACCATCTGCCAGATAGGCTGTAAACGTATCTCCCACGCCGGAATCAAATCCTTCGATGAACGTGACATCCGTGGAAGCCACATATTCCGAAGGCTGATTATTGGAGCGACTACTAATCGTCAAACTAGCCGGTACCGTATACCCATTTACGTTATCGCTGCCGGCAGCCCATCCACCGGCGGTTAATTTGCCACCACGACCAGGCATCAGGGAGCCAAACGGATAATAATCCTGGGCCGTAGTGATGATGGGATCGAAGTGGTCAACGGTAGTACCGTTTATCGAAATGGGACGCTTGCGGTCAGAAATGGTAGCCAGTACGTTGCCCAGGTGATTACTTAATTCAAAGACCTTATTACCCCTGTTAAAGATAGTATTTATTCCATTTCCTACGCCAGGGAGGGTAACTACTACCGGGGTAGCAACATGCTGCACATTCACATTCTGGTTCAGGATACCCAGCCGGCTACTGCCGTAGATATGTGATTCTGTGAGAGTTAGATCCCCGCTGTTAACCGCAGTGTTGCCGAAAGTATAAATACCCATTACATTGCCGGTAGCATCGCGGACATACCAGGTTTCGGCATTTTTCACTTTTTTGCTGATACGATTGCCCGATACGTCGTATGTGTAAGCGATGGTGGTGCTGTCGGCCTTCTTAACACGTTGTATTTTGCCATATACCGTCCAGGAAATGCTATCCTTGCCTTCGGCTATCAAATTGCCGATAGCATCATATTGATAATTGCCGGGCAGCTGCTTATCCAGGTCGGTGGAATAGTTTTTACTATCTACCTTATCATCTACATAGTCGAGCTGATTGGAATTCAGCTTGTAGCTGTACATCAGCGAGTCCATGGACATGAACTTGCCGCCCAGGGAACCATTACCGTTACGCATATACGATTGTATGTTGCCATTGGCATCGTATGTAACATTTTCTGCGAAGTCCTGCAATTTAGATGGGCTCCAGGTATTAGTGGTGGTATTCAGGCCTTTGGCGGCAGTCATGCTGCTCAGGCGGTTCAGTACATCATATCGATAAGTGTACAGTAGCGGCGTTCCTACAGCAGGTAGGTTTACGCTCATAGCGGCAATGTTGCCATTATACAGCGGTTTGAAGATGCTGGTATCATTCCCTGGTCCTGTGGCAAATTTTGCAGTGTTGCTGATGGCTTTGTAATCGTTATCTCCAAAATAATGTAACCCATATCCAAAGGCATCTCTGGCTACCAGGCTGCCGGTATTGCCATCGCTGCCCATATCAAAGGCAGGAGTTAAGGTGGTGCTGTTTACTCCTTTCAACCAGCCTTGCAGTGTGTAGGCATAATCGAGTCCCTGCACCTGTTGTTGACCAATGACAGACCTGGCCAATGGCCCATGTTTATAGTACTGGTAAAAGGCGTCGTTTTCCCAATAGAAATAGTCGGTGCTGGTTTCTACGTTGGTGATACGGTTTTCTGCATCATATGTATATCGATGATAGAAGGCGTCTGGCATGCCGGCCTGGTATGCCACTTCGTTAACTTTACCCGATACCAGGTCATAATTATATTGTAGCTTCTTGAAGCGGTTATTATTATCTCCCATGGCGCCCAGGCGATAGTCTTGCAGCAGCGTATCCACATTTCCGTGGATATCATAGCTGTAGTAGGTAGCGCTGGCATGACTCAGGGTATTGATATCCTGACCACTATTATATACCGCACTCCACGCCACCCGGTTACGCAGGTTAGATGCCACCAGCAGCGGCGCTACGGGTGAATAGGCCGCGTCATACACCGTTACCGTTACTTCCGTTTTGGTAGATGCTGCAGCCGCTAACCATTGCTGTAAGCTGGTATTATTGCGGCTTACCAGGTTGGTAATGGGGGTGAGAGATTTAAGCTGCCCTACTTCCGTAATTCTGCCCAGGTAGTCGTACAGCGTATAGCTGTATAGGTTATTGATTCTTTGTTGCGCATTCTGCGATACCGCCAGTCGGCCTAAGCGGTCGTACCAAAAGCGGCTTAAACCACCGTCGGGCGACCGCTGCTCTACCACCTGGTTCAGGGTATTGTAGCGATACTCTGTTACCAGGCTATGTGCCGGCACTTTACGCGTGCCATTTGCCCGGGCGGCACTTACGCCATTCAGCCAGGTATCAGAACGATCTAATACCACGCCGGCGGGAGGTACTGTTTTAACCAGGTTACCCGCCTGGTCATAATAATAAAGGGTATAGTGATATTCACTTAAGCCATGCGCCATGGTGAATACTTCCGCTGCAGCGGCTTGCTTACAGCTGGCAATATATGCCTGGTCAAAGTCATTACGCAGGGAATCTACCCGCGATTTATATATCTCAACGGCAGTGTTCAACAGGTAAAAACTGCTATCGGTACAACTGTTTTCAGTAGCTACCGGTACATAGTCAAATACAGGCTTCGACTGGCCACATAACAGCGGGCCTTTGTACAAGGTCATGGCCCCATTTGCTCCACCCTGGCAATAATCGTAGTTGGTGGTAAAGGATGCGGTACCAACAGTGGAATTACTGTTAAATGAGGGATAATTAATCATCTCATTTATACTCAAAGTAAAAGTACTTACCGTTACCGGGAGAGGATCTGCTGACATTGCCACCGTAGTATCGTTACAAGCAGCCTTACCATTTAGGTCGTAGGTAAATAAAGTAGCATTGCGTCCGAAAACGGCGCCTTCTACGATCGAATTATTTCCCGGCCCCAGCACCAATTTTCTCACCCAGCTTCCTGCAGCGGTCTGCTGCAGGCGCCTGGACCACGACAAGGCACCATTGGCAGCCAGCTTAGCCACGTAAATACCGTTATTGGGTTCGTCCAGGTTCGGTGCTAAGAGTACGCTGCCATCGCTGAGTAATTCAGATCCAAGGAAATAAGTATTAGGATAACCAGATTCCAACCCTGTAAGCCGCACTCCCCGGCTTACACTACCGTCAAGTGCAATGTCTACCACTGCTCCGCGACCATTGGATGACCCCATGTCGGTGGCTCCTGTCATGGTTAACCGGTAACCAGTTCCGCCAGGTAATTTATACATCGCGGAGATATCAGACTTTTTATCATCCTGGTTATACAACCGGCCACCCAGGTATTCTCCCGTCCCCTTATTAATTCCGTTCAATGCAAAATCATACCTGCCGCTAACGTAGTACAAGCCGGCCATCACCAGCGTATCACCATCTTCCACCATCGCCTGAGCAATATCGCCATAAATGGATCCCATTTTCCTGATCCATTTCACCGTTCCTGCACTGTTTAACACGCCTACCATCCAGTCACATTGAGCAGAAGTAGCGTTATGCATCCCTGTAAAGGCAATATCTCCATTGCTTAGCTCTATGATATCACGGATTTCATTGCCATCCGTACCACCTGTATAAATGCCTTTATTCCACACTACATTACCGGCAGCGTCCAACCGTACGATGCTGGCATACCCGCCCTGGGTAGGTGTTATGCCGTCGTCTGTAAAGGTGTTGTTCAAAGTACTTCCCGCCGCAATAAAACCTCCGTTGGCCGTTTCATTTACTTTCATAAAGTGATCCCGCTGGCTACCTGCGTCAAAAGTCTTTGTCCACATTACTTCCCCGTTGGCTTTTACCTTCATCAACAGGGCTTTATCATAGGTATTGGTATTGGCGATCAACGTAGCACCAGCTATGATCAAGCCCCCATCCTGCGTGCGTTTGATATCGATGATCTTTGCACCGGCGCCATTCAACAGGGAAATACTCAGTGGCTGTTGCCCCACCACCGTATCTCCGTAGCCGCTTCGCTGACAGCTATCCCGGAAAACCAGGTAATCCACCACCGATAAACTATATCCCAAACGGTTATTCATATAATTGGCAAACAACTCGTTCTTCCGCTGCTGCATAGTATCTGCCTCTGGAATCAGTGGCGTAATGCCCGGATAAGCTGCTGTGAACGTAGCATATAAGCTATCTACCACTTTGCAGGTAGTACAAGGTGCAGGACTATAACATTGAAATGCAGGAGGAATATTCACCACGTGGTCGATATAAGTACAAGCCCCGGAAGCATTGCAGGCATCCAGTAAATCATTGAGTTGGGCCTGGCTGATATTAAGCTGACGGGTTCTCATCAGGTACGCAGAAAATGTTTCCTGCCCGAGGTGTGCCAGGTCGTACTCCCGCTTCATGGTTGTTACCTTGCCGCATTCACAATCTCCTGGTTTGGTAAGCACCGGCATATTGCTGGTAACTGACTGCGCATTATAAGCCGCAGGTGTTTTGATCAACAACCCATTACATACATTCCGATCGGCCGTAATACCATGGGAGGTGTTATAGCTGTTAATTACACTTTCAAACGACCTGCTCTGATTATTCGCATCCGGCGGCGTAGAACTGGCCCCCATGGGATGCGCACTGTCGGATCCATCCTTACATACCTGCAAGAGCAACGCCTTTACATCTTGCCATTGCGCCGGTGTATACTGACAAGGCGCCAGTTGATTCATCCAGGTATTTACATACGAATTGCAATTCTGATCATAGGATTGTTGCTGCGCCTTCTTTGCGGAATCAGTCATAGCTGCTTCAGTGCCTGGATTCAATACATAATCGTATCCACCATTTTGCATAATGGCAGTGGCATTAGGGAAATCAGGCACCATGCCCGCCTGCACCAACGTGGCAGCACTTACTTTGGCGGCGCCCGCCGGACAAATAGCTGTCTCCACCAGGTTATCTATATACTTCCTTTTTTCAGACAGGTAGGCCTCTCTGAAACTACGCCATATCATATTTAAATCTCCGGGGCAAAGCGAGCTCTCATTGAAAACACTTCCAGGACCACTAAAGTTACTGGCACAATTACTATCGTTCTTCTTACATAATACAGCGATGGCGCTGTAAGCGTAGATAGATACCCCATTCTTATAACTGGTCAAATGACTTTCAAAATCTCCTTTATACGCTCCCGCTTTTTCGCTCACCAACGGATCCTGCCTGGACACATTGGTGCCATAAGCGGCAAATACGCCACCCGAACCATTGGTGGGGTTGAGGTAACCACTATCTTTTGCAGCCTGGTAAGTATCTACCGCCCCAAACTTAATATCCCATAGCTGGCTTTCCTTGTGGCGCTCTGATTCCAGTAACTTACAATATTCGGGGTGATAAGGCAACAAAGCATCTGCCCAGGATGGCTGGAACTTCGCGGCAAACTGTGTTGGTAACAGCTGCTGCGGTGTTACCATCTTGTCTATCAATTCATCCAATACCATGGAGGGATTGCCATCCGCATCCCGGTAAATGATCGTGGTGTCTTTATAACGGGGATTTACTGCGCCATTACCATTATAGAAGATGGAGTATTCATACCTTGTACTATCTGCATTGGCATATTGCCCAGAAGGCGCCGTCATATCAGCCAACATTGCCTTACGAATAGATGCCGATTCCGGTATTTTCTGACAGAGCAGGTCGCAGGCGTCAACGGCTTTAGTCCAGGCAGCATTCAGCTCATTACGGTAGTTTGCCGAGTCGGCCAGGTTCCATCCCGCCTGCTGCATATACCGGGTTACAAAACTGCTGTAGGTGCCCAACCCCGCGAGGCAAGACTGGCAGGTAGGTTCACACGTGGTGCCGCCCATCAGCGTACGTTGTTCCTGGATAATTTTATCCAGTGAAGTACATACATTCCCCTTCAGAAAAAGATTGTTGCGGTAGTCGTTCAGGGCAGCCTCGTTAATCCTCAGCGTTTTGGTGATATCGTAGGAGCCTTTCTCCAGCCATAGGCTGAAAGACACCGTTATCGGGGCCGGAGTGTTACAATCGGATATTACTGTTCCTGCATTATAGTTGGTAAATGTTTTAATCACCGGTTGTCCGCCCAACAGTTGATTATAAGAATCGTCGGTGATCTTGATCTCCAGGTCAAATTTCCCGATATAGCAAACATCTACACCATTGCAGTCTTTCTTCTTCAGTACCGGCGGTACCAGGGTGTAAGAGAAAGTATAATACTCCTTCCGCTCCACCAGCTGCGACTTCCTGGTACTCATCTCTAAGTCATGAAAATCAGTTTTTCCCACCCCGCTTAAAGTTTCTGTTACCGGGGAAATAATGTTGGTGGGCAAGTCTTTTAGCCGGCCACTGTCTGCGCCACCTGCCAATGCAGTAGCCACGGTACGTCCGTGCATGTCCTGGTAAGTAACGCTATACTGGCCATTTGCATCCCGTACCATATTTTTGAAGTAGTGCGACTCATCTCCTGCATCTGTTCCAAAAATGGCATCCAGTTCTTTCTGGGCTGCGCTACCATATGTATATACTGTTTCATGGCCGCTTCTCAGCTTATAGTCTACCCCTACTCCGCTCTGGCGGCTAATCCTGCCGGTATTATCAGGAGTATACACCGTTTCTGTGAAAGGGTATCCCTGCGCATCCGGCACAAATCTCTCCAGGCCCTGTGCTGCATTGGGATTCTGCGGGGAATAATAATTAGCAGCGCCTTTGCCGGTACCCATAGGGTTGGCAGCCACCGTTAAAATCTGCGTGGGATCTGTTAGGTTATCGTACTGGTCTTTGTCGTACTCAGCGCCATTGACGGCCGTATTAAAGCCTGGCCGGTACTTCATAATATTTTCCAGTGTAGGCGCCGGTAGTACCTGGATAACAGGTCTTCCCTGGCGGTCGTACATCGTTTCGGCTACCGTGGTAGTTTGTGTGGTATTATCCTTTGTTACCGTTTGCCTGGCTAGCATCGATCCGTCAAAGTACTGCACTACAGCCTTACGTTTACCATCTTCTGCGAAACCGATACTAGATTGCCAGTTAAGTTTACGCTGATGCCCGGTAAAATTGAAGGCCACCATGCCATTGGCAAAATCACTGCTCCAAGAGGTAGCGGTACGGCTATTTTTTTCTTTCACCTGCACTGCCCTTACCCTAACGTACAGTACGCCCCCGTTGTCATATAATAACGGTATAGCGTATACGTTCTGGCTAACACTTACCCTGGAGGCATTATTACGAAACACCAGGTTGCTATTCAGCGGGTTGCCATAACGCTGGTTGACTAAAGCGGTGGAATCTACATATGCCCACTCCAGGTCATATTCGTCGGCGCCGGTTACGGCATCCCAGCGAACGGTCAGCTCGTCGGTAGAATCTGTATTCGGAGCATTTACATAACTGATATTTTTAACGGCATCATTCACAGCATCCAGCTTAAAAACCGGCTTCACGTTCATTTCATTCTCCAGCACTAACATTCCCAATACCGCCGGGTTGCTGACGGTGACGCTGAGTAATTTAACATCTACCCGGTGTGCATCGCTAAATACAAAGCTACTACGGCTATTATACGACGTAGTGGTATCATAGTTAATAGCGAGCGTCCTGTCTACCGTACCTGTAGTTTGATCGGGCTTGGTATAGGTAATTCGCACATTGGCGGTAGCCGTAAAAGCTCCGCCCGGATATACCGGACTATATTCATTCAATTTGAAGGTAACCGCATTTTTAACCGGGTACGATGCTTCCAGCTTAGGTTTTAGCGTAGCGTCAAAATAGGCGCTATCCTGTACCATTACGGAAGCATTCGCTACCAGCTCGCCTTTGCTACCATCCAGCATTTTCTTTACTGTAAGGCCAGTTTGAGCCAGCAGCAGGCCAGGATTAAGCCACTGGCCTGTCAGTATTAACAACAATAATATTATTCCACGTATAGGGCGCATAAATTCTATCTTATAGATTCGGGGATCCAATAAATACTTCATAGTCTTCGTATGCAGCGCTCGGAAGGAGCTTATCTGCCTTGCGGGTAAAAAATTGCTTTTCATCGAACAGGCCCGCATCAATATCGGCGGTACTATAATGACTGAACACTCCTTTTACCATTGCATAGCTGGTGCTGTCGGCATCCGCTGCTGACGGCGCCCCGGGCAAAAGTGCACGCTGGATAGCAAACTGTAACTGATGCACACGTGAAGTTTTACTATCCAGTTTAATTTCCATAAACCGGTAAGGAGCAGCGGCACCAAATCCAAACCGTATGGTGGTGGTATCCTTCTTATCAGTAATATTGCAGGTTTTAATGCCGGCTTGTTTCACCATAGCTCCAATCATCGCCATGGGTGAAGCGTTGAGGCTGTCTTTAGGTGCTGGTTTAGTCACATACATGAGTTTGTCTTCCTTAAACAGGGCGATATTATACCGTGCATTTTTCAGCACCACACTGTTTTGCAAAACAGAAAAACAATTACCTCCTGCCATTCGTATGCTGCCACTTAGCGAGTCGGTGATCACAGTTGGCTGTTCTTCATTGGCATAGGTGTAGCGTATATCAAAGGACAGCTGCCCTTTGCTATATACCGCACCAGCCTTGCTTAGGATGTCCATTGCTTTATCCAGGTTTTCCACTGTTTGTCCTTTGCCCTGAAAGCTGGCTACCAGCAAGCAAATACAACAGAGAATCCATTTCAAACGGTTCATAGTTTCAGGGATTTTCATCTTTAATAAGAGCGCTACGGGTTTCTTTAATAGTTTTTATGCCACGTTCTGTTTCCTTCTTCAGGCGCACCAACGTACCATCATCATCATATTCATAAAAGGTGGCATAATTATTTTCATCCAGTTCTCCCATCAGTCGCAATGAAACGGGATCATAGACAAAAGACTTCATATTGGCATTAAAAGGATGTACGCGGATATCATCGAAGTAAACGGCTGTACTACCCGTGGCATTGAGTGTAATGGTAAAGGTGGTTGCACCCGAAGGGATATCCACCACCATTTCAATCCGTTGCCAGCCCTCGATAATATTCCCCGAGGGCTTACCTACAATATTGCTGGTTCCTGTTTTCACCGTAACATTATTGTTGACATAAGTACTGCAACTACAGTTATTGGCTTCCTTTATCCATGCACCCACCAACATTCGTTTTCCGGCAAAGGGAGAAAACGATGGCAGTATTACCTTACCATCGGCCCGGATACTTTTGAGCGCTACACCGCTAACGCCGCAGGCGAGGCTACCTGTTTTAATGGTAAAGTCGAAATTCTCCTGGTCATCCGTCACTACAAGGGTACCCACCGCCGCGGCCTGTCCTGCTGCTACTTTCAGCGCATAACGACCTGTATGCACCATGGTAGTATCCAGGTTCGATTTATAAGGAGAGAAATCAAAATTCCGGCTGGACGAACAAGCCGTATCTATCTGGTTGTTGGAGAAATAATAATCCTCGAAGCCTTCAAAAATAGATTCCCGGTAACGCCCATTTTGTATAACAGCCACTGGCAGCGCATTGTCGTATCCATATAAACCGGAGTTATACCGGCCTAATGGATCTTTATTTTCCAGCTCCAGCCCCTTCACATTAAAAAGCGTGGTTTGCGCATTCCACACCCAGGTATTGCTGTCATACGCCGGCTTCAATGTACTATCGGCCTGACGATTCCAGAAAGGTGCGAAAGCAGCAAATGTGCCCGCGCTGCGGATATCTGCTTCCATAGACACCATAGAATCTTTCCGTTGGCCGTAATAGGTATATGTGCGGTAAGGACGCCAGTTACCAGCAATGCCCAAACTATACGGATTCACAGCAGTGTCCAGTACTGCGCTGAAACAGGTACCTGACGTATCCGGCCGCTCCAGGGCCGCTGCCTGCTGCCCGGAGAGCAGCAGTACAGCGAGTGTTATATATGTTATGAACTTATTCATAGAGATGATGAGTTGTTATTTGATGATGTAAGCTGGATCTGGTGTAATGGTATAGGTATATGTGTCGGTAACAGATGTTGTGGACCCATCTGCATTCTGATAAGAATCATATGTTGAGGTTGTCTGTTGCGGCAACACCAAAGAAGAACCATTGATAACATAGCTCAAATCTATTGTTTGAGTATTGTCTATAGTTTGGCCAGGACGTAGCAGGAGCGTTCTAATTGCTTCTGCGATGAAAACAGTTAAATTAGTAGCGTTGTATGGAATCGTACATGCTTCATCAGCATATAAACTTAATACCACATCTGCATACTTGGTGATCTTCCCTGTACCGTGTGTACCGCCAGTTTGCCCGGGATTAGTATAGCTTAATTTGATATACATTACACAATTCGCGTTCGCATTCGCATACGCCTGCCCTCCGCTGTTCACCTTCTGCAAGGTCTTAGCATTGGCATCCGCTACGCTGATATAAGAAGAATCGGTTCCTGCCGGTAGTGTATAAGCAATGGTATTTCCAACCAGGTTATTAGGACAGTCATTGCGGGTAAAGTTGTTACTCTGCGGCGTATTATAATAAATACATCTACCCGTGCTATTGGCATACGCTTGTCCCTCCGTATTTAACCTGGTTCTTGCCAGGGCATCGGCAGTGGCCTGATCCACGGTGGAAGAATCTGCGCCGGCTTTTACCCGGTAAAATACTGCTTCGCCTACTCCGGGCGAACATCCGGCTTTCTGGAACCACGCGCTGTCGGCCTTGCTGTAGAAGTAAGTGCAAGGCACTTTCTGCTTCGCGAGGTATTCGCCATTAAAATCAAGATAATCTGCGGCCAACTCATCTGCCATGCGCTGACTTACCACCGACTTAAACTGTCCTGCATCCACGGTGATGGTGACGTTTTGCGTATTGGCGCCACATGTAACTACATAAGTACGACTCAGTGCGGCATTTCTGAAGGTGTCTATAATAATACCTTGCTTCTTCCTGTCGGGTACTTTCCAGGTATCCTTAAATTCCGTAACAGATGCATTGATGATTTGAGAACTGTTATTTAAAACAAAGTCGTACCTATTTCCATTTTGTACCAATGGGTTACGCAACATACTTACGCTGCCGGCGCTTACATTGATATTCTTTCTTCCGGAGCGTATTATTTTAAGAGAAACATCGTTGCCAGTAAGTGGAGATCCATCTTCATTAACAAAGTAAATATCCGGGGTTCCACCTTTCAGTAAATTGGCATCTACGGCCCATGACTTGAACACAATCGGCCAACGGGCTATCTCGGGTGCGCAATCCGTTCCGGCTACTTTCCTTTTGGCATATACCAGCAGCTCATCGCCGGAGATGAAGTAATTATTAACACTTCCATTCAGTCCACTTACTATCCGCCCTTCCTTGATATTAATATGATCCATTACCAAGCCCACATTTTTGTAAGCGCCGCTCATCCCTTCGTATATCCACCCGGCGGGATAAGTAAAATTAAATACGGGATCATTAAACTCATTCTGAATACTGGTCAATACCGGTTCTCCCGTTTCTTCATCGAACAACAGGTTGCGCGTTACCACACGGCTTCCTTTGTCGACCACCACTACACTATCCAGTATGCCATGGCGGGTAATGACTTTGGTAGCTGCTACCGATCTGAAAACGCTTTCATCCCGCTGTGGCAAAGGGATCAACGATATCCAGTCAACAGGCCATATGCCGGCCAGGAAGAAGTCGCTATTGGCGTTTACACTAAAGGCGTTGGTGAGCGATCTTTCTTCTCTCATATCCAACATCAGGTCCATGTCTTTACCTACCAGGCTGGTGGATATCAAGCCTTTAGGGGAAATGGTCAATACTTTATTATCCAGGTGCTTTTCTGTGTTATTCGGATTATCTACTCTGTAAAAATTCTCCGTATAGGCGATCCAGTGATCCGGGTCCGATTCTGCATAACTTGCCTGTGAACGGAGCTTTCCGTTCATATCATTCAACTCAATTTTAAATCCTTGCGATACTGTCACCAGGCGCTGCGCATATATCTTCAGCAAACTACCCAGGGGGTTTCGGAAGTTCTTTTTGGTATCATCGTTGATAGGGGTATGTTCTACCAGTGTTGGAAAATCTTTGGTGGTATAAAAACAGGTTTCGTCATAACCGTTTACAGAGCGATTTTTCTTCGCATTAATCGTTCTTACCCTCACCTTGCTATATCCTACGGTGGGAGCCGGGAAAAACGATTCTCCCAACGGTTCTTCGGTATATCCTATGTTCACCGGCGCCAATACGCTCACCTGCTCGCGGTATTCCAGCGGCAAATGCCACGGATTTTCCTCCCCGCCGAGTACCGGCTCGTAAGCAGCCACTCCGCTACTGATATTGAGGGTATCTCCATTGACTATTTTGGTGGTGGTGTACTGGTATTCCTTTCCATATACAGACTCCCGCTGCCCGGTCATTTTATTCCACCGGTCATAGGTTAATATACTTTTCACACGATGGCCGCCACCATATTTTTTGAAATAGGGATTGTTCAATCGTACCACAGAGCGGTTGAGGTCCACACCACATGCCCAACCTCTCCCTTTGGCGTTCATTTCAAAACCTCGTATAGCCGCAGTAATATCCGGCACCTGGGTTAAAAGCACTTTTACCGCATCTGCCGGATCTGGGTCATCTCCTACATCTGAACCTGGATACGCTTTGGAAGGAAGGTTTAATCTCAGGAACTCGGTTGCTGCTTTTGATAACGGACTGCCCGAACCGTCATTTCCTTGTTTATCCACACCCGACAGCTTTACCCAGATAGTTTGGCCGTTGTTAATAAATCCATAGCCTCCCGCTGTGTCTATACGGGCATAACAAGGTACTGATTCATAACCACCTCCAAATTTGTCTGTGGGCATTTTAACATACATCCTGAAATACACTTTGTCAATACCATCCAGGTACCTGGCATATAATTCTCCTTTTGACTTTACAGCATAGGGTACATTGATGCCTACATATAAATATTCCTGTAACGGAAATGGCCGGTATAACTGCGGTAACAAATCTCCTGTTGATCCCGGTGCATTAGCGCTGAAACCGGCGATCTTGCACATTTGCATCGCCCGCTTGTTCTGCACATAAGCGTAATCATCGCTCTCATAATTAACCTTCAGGCGGCCTCCCGAAGGCATTACAATAGAATCCAGGGTCCAGGCGGCCACGCTGGCAGCAGCCAGGGTACTGTCTTGCAGCGCATACGGATATTCTGCATTGGTAATCAGGTTACCCGCAGTAGATCCGGGATTCTGTAAAGGATCCTTATAATTACCCCAGCGGTCGTACTTGCGCGCAGAATAGGATGGATTCAGCTTGTTGTAATTAAATACATATGCATTCCGGCGATTCTTTTCATCGCCATTATAGCTAAACCAAACCCGTTTCAATGTGAGCTTGCCACTATCGGCATGCTGGGCGTCGAATCCGTTGCTTCCCGGACACAGCTCATACGTGTACTCGAAATGTACGGTCTTCACAGGTGTGGGCACACCAGGTTTAAGGAAATCAGCTTTTGTATAAAGATCTATCTGGCTGAGACGTTTGGCCCCGCCATCGCTCTTTGCGCCGCGGTTATTCATCTGTAACAAGTCTTTACGTTGCTCCAGGCGAAAAACGGCCACCATATTTTTAGATTCTACCGAATTGAGGTACCAGAGTTCCTTCGTGCCGGATACATAGCTTCCTTTATCATCGCGGCTATCCGTTCGCATGCCCTCATTATAGGTGGCGCTGTCGGTATAAGGACTCCGCCACTGATAAGGATTCAGCTGACCAGCCACCTTGGTATAGTTAAACTTAATGGCATTGCCCGGATCATCGTCCGTAATACCATCTCCCTTAATGTCTACATAGTCAGGTGTAAGAATACCTGTCAACAGGTAGGAGTGTGCATACGGAGGTAGGGAATCGCCATTATAATAATGGTCGTTTCCTTTCTTATTAGAGGTAGCATCATCAACGGTTGGCGTATATTTCACCAATCCTTCTGTAGCATTCGCATCCACTTTTTCCACGGAAAAAGTCGCTTCTTTTTGTCCCAGGTTATACACCGGTATACCATATATGTACCGTCTTCCATCGCTATTCAACACATCAATTTCTGAGATATGATCTGCTTTACGGAAGCTGTTCACCCTTTTTTCATAGGAAATATTATTTACAACAAACGAGTCTACATTTTTTTGAAGGAAAAACTTATTAGCAGGGATTACCTGGAAATCTGGGTTAGGCCCCAGTGCAGCCGACCACCAGCTCATCTGCAGCACCGCATCTTTACCAGCATTAAAGTATTTTACAAACAGGTCGTATTGTTTTCCTCCTTCCAGGTTTACCTGGTAGGTGTTTGCTGTGTGGGAATGAAAAGCCATGTTACTGAATATATCCTCTCCATTCAACTTAAACTCAAAACCATCGTCAGTATCAAACTTAAAGAAATAGGCGCCGGATTGTGGTACTTTCAGCTTGCCCGAATACGTGGAGGAGAAATCCTCTCCCAGCTCCATCTCTCCCGGTTTCCTATTAACATTAAAAGAATCGATGATAGGGAAGTTCAGACGGGGCACCACCCTGTTAATAACCGGGTTTCTAAAATCTTTATCATTGAAATAAGTGGCCTGCAAACCATCGCCATCCCCGTAATATTCGTCAACCGCCACTACTTTCTTCATTTTGCCGGGGTAGGTATTTAGCTGGTAGTTCTCAATATATTTAGACAGCCCTACTTCCGCGGCCTCCTTAGCGGTGAGGTAAGTAATGATCTGTGTTCTTTTTTCGCGGGCGGGCTTTACTACATTAGTCTTGTTAAGGAAAATATCACCATCAGGCTTTCCACCCTGGTAAGTAGTCAATTTATTGGTAGAAGTAATGACAGCCGGGGCTAGCTGGTCCTGGCGCAAGCGGGGCGTTACCAGTCGATCTCCGCCCATGGCATCATAGAACGAGGTAGCATTGATTGTTTTTTCACCCGGGTTGCGGAAATAGGCGGCTTCAAAAGTAGTATCTGAACGACGAAATCCTACAGTTGCTGCCAGTGGATTGTCATTTTCCCAGGCGGCAGACCGGGTGAATGCCCGGGTAACATTTACATCTACTCCCGCATGAAAAATAGCGCCCACACCAATGTCGCCACCTATAGAGAAAGATTTGTCGCGGGTGGTCATCTGGTGATCAAATACGTAACCTATATCATTACGGTAAGCCCTAAAACTACCACCAGTGCCCTCTCCACTAATACTAAATATATCGAATGTATAAGAAGGTATAGCAATATTAGGCACTGCAGGCTTCTCGCGGAATGGTATTTCTTTTTCCCGGTTAAAATCCAGGAGAGCATTGAGGTTGCCTTTGCTGGATTGGTAGTTGAGATACCCATAAGCTGGCAGCGTCAACTTTTTATCAGCATCCGCAATATACTGATTGGTAACATAGCCACTCGCAAAGAAACTCGGATGCACCACCGTGAAAACTGCTCCCACTTTAAAAGTGGCCGTTATCAGGCTGCTGGTGTAGGGAATACGTATGGTAGGCGTATAGCCAGGGTAAGCAAAGGAATAGCTGGCGCCGTGGGAGGTACCTGTTCCATATTTGCTCCCCTGTGCATCTACCTCTCCTTTTTTTGAATAAGACCTTACTCCACCGGATACCTGCAAGGCTTTCATTCCCGACCTAGAGTTGTAACTGGCCCCCACAGACAAATTGCCGCTAAAACCTCCGCTCGATTCCGACTCCTTCGAGGAAAATCCAACACCAAGTGTAGGAGAAATAGATAAGCCTTCCTGGGAGTTATTAGTCATCGAAAGCCCCCCTGTAAAAGAGCCTTTCGCCTTGGCACCTGCTGATACAAAGGCATTCACGCTTGTTTCAATTCCCAGGCCTCTATACGAATTCTTAAATACGCCAATACTTGCTCCCAGGCCGAGGTTTATCGGGTTTCCTGCGAATTCAATATCTCCGCCGCCGCTTATACCAACGGTCCTGTTTTCTTTTATAGACACTTCTTTCGTAACAGAGTCTTTACCGTTAAAATCATCGGGAAGCCCTCTCATGTTGCGCGTAATTGTACCGGGATTAATATTCCAGCCGAGGCCTACCCAGCTGGCTTCCTGGTCCATGTTGATACCACTGTTATAACCCAGGGTAATGGGGTATCCGCCTACATCCAGTAACGGAATATTGTAAGTAAAATCTCCCGTAAAGAGATCCACCATATTATCATTACCAGCCCCGTGAAACTGCTCCATTTCCGGTTGCGTAGGGCCTCCCAGGTCATCCGATGCAGCTGCATCGGATGTTGTAGCCTTGTTGGCAACGGCTGTTCCGGCAGATCGGAATGATACCGGCAACACCTTGCTTATCGTAGCAGCGCTATTTGTATGATATACAGGGGGCATGTGCACCGGTAATACGGCGCCTGTTAATTGTAAGGGGATAACGATTTCCAGATAGACTACTGCAAGCATCGCGCCTGCAAATATTTTCTTTCCTCTCGCTGCTAAAGCCAATATCATGTAAATATATTTAGGTATAGGATCAGGATATTATTCAAGATTCAGGGTGATAAATGAATTTCACTTCCCAGTTTTCGGCACGCCCGTTGGTGAACCGGAATACATATAATTTTCCGGTTGACAACCTGCTGCCTCTTTCCAGGGGCAATGCAATCATATTGGTGCCCGGTTCCAGAGCAATGATACCATGGCGTACTACACGGTTATTATCTTCCAGCGACAGTACTTCATAATTCACGTTTGCATCTGCGGCGTCATTCACATAACTACATTTCAGGGTATTGCCGCAGTTGATAACGGTGTTTCGTTCCCGCTTCATCTGCACATAGGCGCTTACATCATCATGTAGCACCCTGCCAGGTTGTTTCATCCTAAACGTCCAGGTACTTGTTTGTGCCGCAAACTGGCGTGCATTATTAGCCGTTATCATCCAGGCATAGGTAATGCCGGTATCCAATACCGGGGCGCCCGCAGGATAGCTCAGGAAAGGCTGATGAAGGTTCGATACCCGGTACACCGGCATATTCGTTTGCACCGCCTCTTCTGCAGACTGATTATCTGTTACCTCTACCAATACCATGTCATAGTTAAGATCGGTGAACAGGTTAAGTGGCGCTGGCGGAATCCAGGTAAACTGCGGCAGTGGTGTTTCCACTACCTCACTGTTTGCAGGCGTATTTAATAACGGAGGACTCATAGGCTCCACGGTAAAGCGGCGGCAGTCTTCCGTAGCGGGGGCCTGGTGATGGCTGTCGTTATTCAGCACCACGCTGTAACAAACATTGTAACTTCCGGGGGGAAGCAACGCATTTTCCCGCCGGTCTGTTACGGGCGACAAATACTCATACTGCACGGGTCCCATGTCTTTCCATTGCAGTTGCTTTGCGCCCGGAGCCAACTGAACATCCCCTGAAATACCTGTCAGCACAGGTTGTCCGCTAATCGCATCCGACAATCTCATCATCACTAACACCCGAACCGGATAAGTATAGGAATTGGTTAGTACCATATTCCATAATTGGGATTGCTGCATAATACCCGTTGGTGGTACCTGTACGGTCATGACCACCTGTGCATGCAGCTTCACCGCTGAAAGGAAACATAATAGCCATGCTCCTGCTAATAGGGATCTGTATTTTGTCATATCTTTTAAAATATCCTGGTATAGGTTAATCTGCCTGTATTGTTAGATACCAGCTGCCTTCCGGCGCCTGGCAAATAGTTTTTATCGCCCTGCAACGCCAGTTCTCCCACACGAGGTATGTTGATTCTCGCATGCACACCATATCCTAACTGTTGTATGTTATAGATCGTTTGCCGGTTGTATTTTAATGATCCTCCGAGTTCCAGCCAGGATGCCGACTTCCAGGATATTTCACCGGTTAATCCATACAACGTATACTCCTGGGTGAGTGCGGCAGAGGCCTGTCCGCCCAGGGTAAACTTATCCAGGAATACAGTATGGCTGGCCAGTATATTCCTGCTGTTGAAATACACAAACTGGCTATCTGTTTGGCGATTGTAAAACCTGGAATAGGTAAGCATGCTATTCATCATAATGCCCCTGTACTTGTAGCTATACACACCCGTTCCTGAAAGCATATAAAACACCTGTTCGGTAAACTGCTCATTATTTAATTTTACCAGCTGGGAAGATGGTTGATATCCAAGTGTGATCACAGGCCAACGGGGAATTCTGACGGATACCTGCAGGCTCTTAAATACCGTATTGGCAGCATAATTGGATGGTTGGTAGAAGGTAGCATAGCTGTTGCGCTGTATAGCTCCTGTGACCAATACCTGCTGCCGAAAAAACGGTTGTTCTGCCTGTATATTCCAGGCTATCTGCCGGGATCCGGTAGTATATAAACTGAACGATTGAAAATTATGCTGCATCACTTTATACATACCGTTAACCCGGGTACCGCTTTTTTCTATCAACGTCCGGAAGGAAGCGGTATAGGCTTCATTGGAATGCCCCGAAAAGTTCACCATGCTCCCGGCGTTGCTTTCTTTACTTTCTTTGCGGACATTATAGGGGAGAGACGATTTCGCTGTTTCCGCTACCAGGTAGGTATGTTCGCCTAATTTCCATTGCCCTTCCAGGGCCATTCCCATTAAATGGTTATCTGTTTCCACTCCTGTAGTCGCGTTGCTGCCATACAATTGTTTCTTCCCGGTATAATAGGTAAGGAATAAGTGATTGTCTTCTTTCATTCCTAATCCGGCCCGCACCAGGGTCATATATTGAGGTGATCTTTGTTCTCTTACAATAAAATTGCGAAACTGGTAATCTACCACGCCGGTAGCTACTGCCAGGTAATAGGAAGGATTATACTCTACCTGTACGCCTGTTATACTGATATTTTTTGCAGTCAGCTCGGAATAATCGGCCATGGTTCTCCCTATCCCAAAGCTCCGGATGGCAAGCAGTGTACGGAACCCTTTAGGTAAAATACTATCTGGTAAGTTCATTGCTTCCAGTGCATCCGACAGTTCTTTATTATTGCGACTATTCCGCAACACATCCATCAGGTTGGCTTTCAGGCGATCTGCTTTTACAACCAGCTGCATGTAGCGCTTTTGTACTTTATCCCACTGCTGCTGCAATGAATCAACGGTATGCTTGTTCTTTTCTTCAACAGCCAGCATGGTCCTGTATAAAGAGTCAGCCTTGTCAATAACCGGTATCTCTGGTGACAGTGAATCGCGCCTGGCCAGCAAAGCCCGCTCCCTGGCTTCAATCAGGCGCTGTATATAGGAAGGCGTATTTGTTAACGCGCGGATACCTGCCATTTGCTCCTGTAGCCGATCCAGGTAGGCCTGCAGCGTATCCATTTCCCGCCTTTGCCTCAGCTTCATCATACTCCAGTTCCGGGCATTATTTATCAGCTGATTCTTAAAGTCCTGGTTATTATACCCCAGCCTTATTCCCGTAAGATTTCTGAACAGGGAAGAATTACCCGCCTGTGTGCTAAAGGATAGCCGCAGCGGATACTGGTTCCTGACAGTAATACTGAGATTGGTTTGAATGGTATGCTGATGTATATCCCGCTCGGCGTAAGGAGTATCCACGTTAGACTGGTAATAAAAATCATACAGCACATTGCCATGCACCTGTAAAAATGGTACGCGCGGTGGCGGCGGTGGTAACGGCTTACGTTCTCTCACCCTCACAGCGGTAACGTTTACGACGTCCGACTGTGCAGCATACTGCGCCACTGGTAAGAACACCAGCGCCTTACATCCACGATGGATCAGTAAATAACCAGTGTCTTGTACCTGCCGTCCATCTAACGACAAACATTGGCCACTGGAAGAAATAGCAATAAACAGGGTTACAACCAGGATAATAAATGCTCTCACAAAAACTATATTACTGTAAAACAATACAACATACCAGGTAGCTGGCAGTGATACATTTCAGGAGGTCAGTTTATTGCTGATAGTGTAATAGGGTATAATTTGTTCATAACAATTATAGACAGAATAAATAAATCAGATTCATCCATAGGGCCAGTCATTGACAATCGCCACACAGCACAGTATCAGGGCAAAGCATTCACAGGCAAGGGGCACTATTAAGGTTAACGGGTTTCTTTCATTGGTATTAGTTTGCGTTAAGATGTTGCTACCTGGACAAGGTATACGAAAAGTCAGCGATGCAATATATTATATTATTTCACCAACTCTTTTCAAATCAATGCACAAGATATAACTACATCCAATAACGCTGTATAACACATTTGTGTAAATTATGCATACTGAATGCATTGTGAAGGTAAAATGGCAGTACGCATTCTATTGGCGTAGCACCTTCGCAGTCAAATGACCCTCTAAATCCCATGGATACTTTCATGTATCGTATAGCCATCTACGTTACCATCACGCGTCGTAAAAAACATCTACCAGCATCTCCCCTTTTTCATTCTTCCATCTTATCCATCCTATCACCTGGTCATCATTACTCTTCACCTGCACCCAATCGCCTTCTATCTTTACCGCGCGGAAGAATACATCCTCTTCTTCATCCGGCGCGTAAGGCACGTTAGCAGCCGACGCCTGGGGTGATTCCTTTAGCGGATTCGTCTTTACATCGAAGCCTATAAACGTAGACTGGAGCATGTTCTCCTCCCAGCTTTGGGCAACGAAGTTAGAGTCGTTACTGCTGATGTATTTTATATTACTGGTTTCTTCATTCACGATTACTTTATACCGGTCATGTTCTTTCTGAATACATCTGAAAACAAGCAGCCAGTTTTCCGGTTTTGATGCATAGGGTAGGAGCAAGCTATCGGAGAAGCCGTCGTTAAAAACGATTTGTTTCCATACACTGCCATCTTCATTTAGCAGCCGGAATGTTCTGATGGTATCTGGTTTCAATGTAATTACGCCTTCGCTGAGCATGGGAAGTCCTGTGTTCACAGGTAATTTGGTGTGGCAGCTGCCCAGCAGGCCACATAGGGCAACGAGCAAATAAATGAGGTGTCTTTTCATAGGTATCGGTTCATATAAAAAGAGGCTAACTAATTGTCAGCCTCTCAAAAAATTTATTCTCTACCCTGGTAGGGAAAGCTGCTATCCAACCATTCAAAGCTCATTTCCGCTTCTACAATTTCGTGCAGGGTAGTACTGGTTAAGCTGCCGGTTTCGTATACGGCGCTAATAATTTTCGCCTGCTTAGGAGTCAGATAGGGAGCGTGTGTACGCAGGAAGTTGCTGCAGTTCTCTTTCATATCGCCGTGCACAATGAGGGAAGGATGCTTCGGGTCCAGGTCTGTTACGGCTTCCAGCATTTGCAGGAATATGAAGTCCTGTAAATTTTTAGCAAGAATACAAGCTTCGTTGGCATCGTGAAATACCTGTACAATAGGCACGTTATCGCCTTCCTGCAAATTAAAATAGAAGGCAAACCAGTCACCGGCGCCGCTGAAGGCAAATGGCACAAACCGGTGTATGGGATCTGCAAACAGGAGGCCTCCGTCCATTTCTTCATCTACAGTGGTGAGCGGCATTATTTCCAGGTCGTTGGCGTATAGCAACAGTGGTGGAGCGGTTTTGATGGAAGGATATACCCTGTCCAGCCAGCCTTCTCCAAACTCGCCCCAGTCCAGCATACCATCTTTATATAGTTGTTTGTACAGCGTTGGATAGGTAAACCCATAGTCCTTTTCCAGTTCCTCCAGCATAGTTGTTCGTTTATGGGCCGAATGTACGGGCAAAATAGCTAAACTTTCGAAAAAAACCTTTCGTCCTGCCTTTTCAATGGATTCATGATGAAGGAAAGCAAACTACCGTCTTTCTTCAGCTCTACCACCCGGAACCCGTGATAGCCTACGCCCCAGCTGCCTCCCACATGACCATCAAATAGGAAAGGGATTTTAGAGTCGGTCAGCATCTTTACGCTGTCCTGGTCGTGATCATGCCCATTGAACACGGCTCTTATATTAGGATATTTCTTTATCAGAGATTGAAATTCGGTACAGTCCAGTCCATTGTCTGTCCATTTTACCGGGGTAATATGAAGGAATATGAAAATATTGGGAGCTGCTTTGTATTGTTCCAATTTACGGGCAAACCATTCCACATCGGGACAAAGGTATTTGCCTTTATCATCGGCGGTATCTCCCAGCAGGATCACTTGTTTACCGATTACGATATCGTGATTGAGCGGATGCCCCCAGGCTTGTTGCCAGGCATCACCTGATACCATGTCGTGGTTACCATGGGTTACATAAAGTTTCGGATGCAGGGTTTTCAGCTTGGCGGCAGCAGGTAATAATAAATCCGGGTTGTTGTGGATAATGTCGCCGTTCAATACAAAAAACTCGCAGGGAAATGTCTGCTGGTATTGGTTAAAGGCCGATTGCAGATCCTGGAAATACTGGTCGTACTGGGTTTTCGGTTCTCCATAGTGCCAGTCGGAGCCTACGGCAAAGCGGAAAACGGTTTCGCTGTCAAAATGCCGGGAAGCAGCGGCAGTGACTATTTTTCCGCAGGCAGAAATTACGATGGCGGCGGATGCGCCTTTTAGAAATGCACGTCTGTTCATCATAAAATAAAAGTAATATTTACGGGTAGTCAATTACTTCACGACCAGATGTTTAACCAAAAGATAAAATTATATATCCCTTTTATAAATTCAAATCTTTCAATCCGTTCAGAAAGAATTGTAATAATATTGTTAAAGTGTCTTAAAAGAAACAAATTTGTCACCCTGCGTAAATGTTTTGATTGTAACTTTGCACCTCGAATAAAAATGGGGTTATGTTTAGAAGCAAGAGTACAGCTGGAACAGGTCCGGATGTGGTTTTAATCGGCGCTGGCATCATGAGCGCTACACTTGGAATGCTCCTCAAAGAGCTCGAGCCCGGGTTAACCATTGCAATTTTTGAACGACTGGATGTGGCGGCTGCTGAAAGTTCCGATGCCTGGAACAATGCAGGCACAGGTCACTCGGCATTTTGCGAGTTGAATTACACGCCACAAAAACAGGATGGATCGGTAGACATTAAAAAAGCGGTGAACATTGCAGAACAGTTTGAAGTATCCCGCCAGTTCTGGTCTTATCTTGTAGAAAACAACATCATTTCCAATCCGCACAACTTTATTCAAAGTATTCCCCATATGAGCTTTGTTTGGGGAGAAGATAATGTGGATTATCTCAAAAAGCGGTTCAAAGCCCTGCAACAATGCCATCTTTTTAAAAGCATGGAATATACGGAAGACCAGGAAAAACTGAAATCCTGGATTCCGCTGGTGATGGAAGGCCGCGACCCTTCCCAGAAAGTAGCGGCTACCCGCATGGAAATAGGTACCGACGTAAACTTCGGCGCATTGAGCCGTGCATTGTTTAACCACCTCGAAAAACTCGAGGGTGTTACGCTGCACTTCAACCACGATGTACGCGACCTCAAAAAAGCCGACGATGGCTCCTGGGTGATCAAGGTGAAAAACCGTGAAACCCGCGACAAGCAAACCATCCAAACAAAATTCGTATTTATTGGCGCCGGCGGCGGTTCCCTCCCGTTACTGGAAAAATCAGACATCCCGGAAGGAAAAGGTTTCGGCGGTTTCCCGGTAAGCGGACAATGGCTGCGCTGCAATAATCCCGAAATAATTGAACAGCACCGTGCTAAAGTATATGGAAAAGCCTCTGTAGGAGCGCCTCCTATGTCGGTGCCCCACCTGGATACCCGTATGATAGACGGACAAAAAGCGCTGCTGTTTGGCCCCTATGCCGGGTTCTCCACTAAATTCCTGAAAAACGGTTCTTTCATGGACCTGCCTTTATCTATCAAGGCCAATAATATCCGCCCAATGGTATCTGCAGGCCTCGATAATATTCCACTCACCAAATACCTCATTGCCCAGGTAAGGCAAAAGCCGGAAGACAGACTGGAAGCCCTGCGCGAATACTTCCCCGAAGCAAAAATGGAAGACTGGGAGCTGGAAATTGCCGGTCAGCGTGTACAGGTAATTAAAAAAGATCCTGAACATGGCGGCATCCTCGAATTCGGTACCGAAGTGGTAAGTGCTGCCGATGGTTCTATCGCCGCACTGCTGGGCGCTTCCCCAGGCGCTTCTACCGCCGTATCTATCATGCTCAACCTCCTGAAACGCTGCTTCAAGGAAGATGTGGAAACAGAAGCATGGCAAGTCAAACTGAAGAAAATGATCCCATCCTATGGCCAGTCCCTCCTGAATAATCCCGCCATGGTAGATGAGCTCCGGACATGGACCACCCAGGTACTGGAACTGCGCGAAATGGAAATGGCTTAATATAACTAAGTACCTGTTCAGCTACACAACTAGCTGAACAGGTGCATTTCGTTAAAAAAGTATAACCTTCCGGCAAAATCCATCCAGCTTTCTTTTCCTTTTTTGCGGATATTAGTATTACAGAGAGATAAAAGCGCTATGCGCTTATTTTTTACCCAGTTAATGCAAACGTTTGCATTATTTATAATATCCACAAAAGTTATGAGAAAAGTATTCCACTTAATCATTGTATTACTTGTCGCCACCCAATTGTTTGCCCAAACCACGCCATCGCATGATCAGCGCATGCAATGGTGGCGCAACGCACGCTTCGGCATGTTCATCCACTGGGGCGATTATGCCGTACCCGGCGGCGTATATAAGGGCCAACAGGTGGGCCGCGGCGGAGAATGGATCATGAATCGCGCAAAAATCCCTGTAGCTACCTATCAGCAATACGCCCGTCAGTTCAATCCCACTAAGTATGATGCAGATGCCTGGGTGAAAACCGCCAAAGACGCGGGCATGAAATACATCGTGATCACCGCCAAACATCACGACGGATTTGCCATGTTTAAATCCAACGCCAGCAAATGGAACATCGTAGATGCCACGCCGTATGGAAAAGATATATTGAAACCACTGGCCGCCGCCTGTAAGAAATACGGCCTCAAACTCGGCTTCTATTACTCACAGGCGCAGGACTGGAACAACCCCGGTGGCGCCGCCGCCCGCAAAATTGCTACGGAAGGCTGGCCCAATCCCGACTCTGCCCGCATAGATGCCTATACGATGGAACACAGCGGTCACTGGGATCCCGCCCAAACCACCGCTTCCATGTCAGAATACATAGATAAGGTAGCCGTGCCACAGGTAAAAGAACTCCTCACCAACTACGGCGAGGTAGCCGTGCTCTGGTGGGATACGCCTACCAACATGACGGATGAATATGCGGAAAAACTGCAGGCTGTATTGGCCCTGCAACCCAATATCATTACAAACGACCGCCTCAAACGTCCCAATTTTCCGGGCGACTATAAAACACCGGAACAAAAAATCCCCTCTCCCGCCGAGCTGGATGGGCGCGACTGGGAAACCTGCATGACCATGAATGGTACATGGGGCTATAAAAGCTACGACCACAAATGGAAAAGCACGGAAACGCTTATACGTAACCTGGTAGATATCGCTTCTAAAAATGGGAACTACCTCCTGAATGTAGGCCCCGATGCTACCGGCGCCTTCCCCGAAGGAAGTCTTACCGCATTGAAAGGCATAGGACAATGGATGAAGGTAAACGGAGAAGCCATCTACGGCACACAGGGCAGCCCGCTGCCCCCTTTGCCCTGGGGCCGCTGTACGCAGAAAAAGAAGGATAACAGTACCATCCTCTATCTCCACATATTCGACTGGCCGGCCGATGGAAAACTACATGTACCCGGTATTAAAGAGAAAGTACGCAATGCCAGGCTGCTGGCAGGCGGACAAACCCTCTCTACCAGTGCCAGTGCAGATGAGCTCATCATTGATCTCCCTGCACAGGCACCTGATAAAATAGCTACGGTGGTAGCGGTAAGCCTGTAGCCCTAACCGGCCAAGCCACCGCTCATGCTGAACATAATTACGCCCAGCACCACTAAGGTGAGCACAACATAGAGATAATCTCTCTCTAACAGGAATGCAATAACAGAAAAGGCTATACGAATAATAGGCGTAGCAATGAGCAATACTACTCCCAGCTGGATAATATTCATTCCCTTGTTTTCCAGCACGCCCTGCCAGATGCCGGGCAAATTGTCCAGCCCTTCACGCACGCCGGTAAAGCTGCCGTAGGAGGGCTGTTCATGCCCATGCCGTACCAGGTAAATAATACCTCCCACCAGCACAATCGCACTGGAGAGTATCACGCCCAGACGCAGCTGTTTGCCAATGAGCTGCTGAATATCTTTGTCCCGGAAATAAGTAGAAAATAATTTTTTCATATGTTATAGTTTTCCGGTGATACCATTATAAATCATCTGCAAAGCGAGAAAACCAATAACAACGCTGAATACAATGCGCAGCCATTTTACGTTGGCACGGGTAAGCAACTTGGAACCAGCAAAGGCCCCGGCCAACACGCCCAATACCACCGGCATACATAAGCCCGGGGAAATATAACCCCGTTGCAGGTATACTACGGCGCTGGCCGCAGCGGTTACCCCAATCATAAAATTGCTGGTGGTAGTAGATACCTTAAAGGGGATACGCATGATATTGTCCATCGCCAGTACTTTCAGGGCGCCGGAACCAATACCCAGCAAACCCGACATCACACCGGCAAAAGTCATCATGAAATAGCCTCCGGGTACACGATGTACCTGGTAGTTAACAGCTCCATTGGCAGAAGGATAACTGCTATTGAGCCGCAGCTGCGCCGCCAGCTTACTTTGGGAACTGTCTTCCGCATACTGCGTTTTCTTACGGAGCGACACCAGGGAAGAAAAAATAAGTACCAGCCCGAAAATAATGGCTACCACATTCGTAGGCATGTACACCGCAATGAGCGCACCCGCCACCGCACCTGTGGTAGTAGCTATTTCCAAGAACATACCCAGCCGGATATTAGTAATACCCTCTTTCACATAGGCAGAGGCAGACCCGGAGGAAGTGGCGATAGACGCTACCAGGGCAGTCCCAATAGCATAACGGATGTCGACGTGGAATCCCAGCGTCAGTAATGGAATAATGACAACGCCGCCTCCTAAACCGGTAAGCGACCCCAGCAGGCCAGCCGTAAAGGCCCCGCACAGCAGAATCAGGGTAAAAAATAAAATCGTCATAAGATGGTCGGTTGGTTTTTGAAACAGCTTTTTTGGAATTACAGTTATTATTGGGTAGCTGTTACTTACAAAAGTAAGCAGAATATGATTCTCGCAATCCGGCAATCTATAAGTAACTTGCAGCCTGGACAATTAATCGAATTTTATGATAAAGGTGGGTGAATACAATCTCCTGAGGGTAAAAAAAGAAGCTGATTTTGGTGTATACCTGGAGGGCATAGACCAGGAAATCCTGCTCCCCAGCAGGTTTGTACCCAGGGAAACAAAAATCGGCGATGAACTGGAAGTGTTTCTCTACCACGATTCTGAAAATCGCCTCATTGCCACCACTCAACGCCCCTACGGTATTGCCGGCGATATTGTACTCCTGAAAGCCGTTAGCGCTACTCAACAAGGCGCCTTCCTCGACTGGGGACTCATGAAAGACCTGTTTGTAGCCCAGTCCCAGCAGCTTACCCGCATGGTACCGGGACAGGAATACCTGGTAAAAATATATATCGATGAACTGACGGGTCGCCTGGCTGCCACCGAAAAAATTGACCGCTTTCTCAGCAACGAAAACCTCACCGTCAAAGAAAAAGACCTGGTAAACCTGGTAGCCTATCGCCGCACCGACATCGGTTATGTGATGATCATCAACAACCAGCATACCGGTATCCTCCACCACAGCGATATTTTCCGCCCCATTGAAATCGGCGATAAAATGACCGGGTTCATACGCCAGATAAAAGACGATAAAATAGATGTGATCGTGGGAAAACCAGGGTTCAGCAAAGTAGAAGATGAGGGGGAAAAGATATTACGCCTGCTCCGGGAAAATGATGGTTACCTGCCCTATCATGATAAATCGACTCCGGAAGAAATCCAGGATTTCTTTGGCATGAGTAAGAAAACATTTAAAATGACGATCGGTAACCTGTATAAACAACGGAAAATTGTTTTTACACAAACAGGCTTCAAAACAGCTGAAGACTAGACATGATGGATCGGGAAACTGATCACGAAGCGCGTGCCTTTGCCCAGGGCACTATCTACAGAAATAGTGCCCTGGTGCTGCAATATGATATTCTGCGTAGCTGTAAGCCCTAATCCCGTTCCCTTGGTTTTACTGGTAAAAAACGGCTCAAATAATTTGGCCAGGTTCTGCTCTGAAATACCGCTACCATTATCGGATATACGAATAAACACCCGGTCATTCTCTTCCCAGGATTGGATACCTAAACGCCCTTCTCCGCTTTTCATCGCTTCAATACCGTTGATAATGATATTCAGGAACGCAATAAGTATTTTATCTTCATCTGCCAATATCAGATGATCAGGCTCGCTCAGTTGCTTTTCTACTGTAATATTATTTAGCTGCAACCGGTCGGCCGCCAGCTGTAACGCCTTTTCCAGCAATACATTCAGCCCCATAGGAACCATATTCAGCTCCGACATGCGGGTAGACTGCAATAGCTCCGTGATCAGCTGATTGATCCGGTGACAATTGCGCTCCATAATATCCAGGTACAATTGCGTATCTTCTGACTCAGCAATAGGTTCTGTTTTAAGCTGTGAAACTGCCAACAATATATTCGTAAGCGGGTTACGTACTTCATGAGCCACCAGGCGGGCTATACGGCCTGTAATAGCAAATTTCTCCTGTTGCTGCTTCTCCCGCTCCTTGCGTTTACGCGCAGTAATATCCTGGATGATGCATAAATACAGCTGTTTCTTCTCATCCAGCAACGACGCATTAATCATGACATCGAGCTGTTGTCCATTCTTGCTGCGGAAAGTATACTCCCGCTGCACCACGCCATCATCGGAGCAAAGCAGGTCCAGGAAGCCTTTTATCTCTCCTTCATCGGCAAACAGACCTTGTAAATGGCTACTATATAATTCGCCTTCTTCATATTTCAATACCCGGAGCGCCGCGGGATTAGCAGCCACTATCTTGTGTTCGCAGTCAGCCAGGATAATCAGGTCATTTGACTTCTCGAAAATGCTGAAATAACGTTTTTCGCTTTTCTCAATCGCAAGCAAATGATTGAACTTGTCTAATGTATAACGGATCGCACGTTCCAGTAACGCGGCGGTAATTTCGCTCTTTACCAGGTAGTCGGAAGCACCAGCTTGCATCGCTTCTTTATCGATTTTATAATCGCCCTTACCGGTAAACAGGATAACGGGCGCTTTATATCCAAGGTTGCGGAAATGATGCAACACATCAATACCGGTATGCGCGCCCAACCGGTAATCAACCAGGTAAAGGTCATACGACCGTGTTTCGATAGCCAGTAGGGCTTCTTTATAAGATGATACCCATTGCAGTGTATATTGATCCGGAGAAATATCCTGTAGTAAGGCATTTACCAGGAAAAAATCATCTTCGTCATCATCTATCATTAAAATGTGCTGCTTACCATTTGTTCCCATAGTATCGAAAAAATTCGGCTATTATTTTAACCACTCATCAATAATTATGCACAAAAAAATCAGGTGTCTATATGTGTACTGGTATCCTTCAACACTACATTCCTTCTTGGCAGGAACCAGGCGGGTACCAGGGTGACTGCTAAAATGATCAGTGAAATATAAAAGCCTTCCCGCAAAGCGAGGTGATGTGCTCTCATATTTGTCAGTCCTTCCAGCACATGCCGGTTGTATGCCGCCTGGGTAACAATAGCCAACACTGCTATGCCAATGGCGCCGCCTACCTGTTGCATCAGTGTACTGATGGAGGAAGCCATAGTCACTTCACTGGGCTTTACCGCGCTGAGTGTGGCAGCGTTCAAAGGCGCCAGCAGCAGCCCCATACCAATCCCCCGTACCGTCATGGTAACAATTACTGCGGTTAAATGACTCCCCTTGTCGAGTTCGGCAAATAAATACATGGATACGGCCAGTAGTAAAATGCCCAGCATGGAAATTTCCCTCGATCCATGTTTATCGGACCAGCGACCGGCAAAAGGCATCAACACGGCCATAAAAACGGAATTAGGCAATATCAGCAGCCCCGAAATACCTTCCGAAAAACCCATTTGTTCCTGCAACAGGAAAGGCATCAAAAACAGCCCGCCGTACAATGCTGCCGCCCGGGAAATGGTGACAAGGATACAACTCACAAATGCATAGTTATTGAAAATGGCCAGGTCCATAATAGGGTCCTGTTTGCGCCGGTCTATCCATATAAAACAAATAAATGCCAGCAATGCTATTCCCAGGGTCAGCAGTATTTCAGGAGAAGTAATGCCTACCACTTCCGCCCTGGCAACACCATATTGCAAACACACCAGGAAGATGGTAAGAGCAGCAAAGCCGGTAAGATCGAAGGGAAGCTTTAATTTGGGTTGCTTGCGCAATACATCCAGGTATTTGTATGCCAGCACTACGGTGATGATACCAATGGGCAGGTTGATATAGAAGATGGAAGGCCAACCGAATTTTTCTGTCAATACACCTCCAAGCGTAGGTCCCATAGCGGGGCCTATCAGGTTGCCGAGCCCCCACCAGCCCAGTACAGCGCCCCGCACGCGGGCAGGAAATACATAGGAAATAATGGCCATCGAAGTAGGCGCCATAGCACCGCCACCCAATGCCTGTACCACCCTGCCCACCAGCAATGAATCGAGGCTGGTCGATAAGGCACACATCAGTGAGCCTAATGTAAAAAGGGAAACGGCCCCCACATAAAGATTAAAAAAACCGATCCTGTTCTTCAGCCAGTTGGTCAACGGCATTAATACTGAAAAGCTGAGCATGTACACTGTAATCACCCATTCAATTTCATCGAGCGTACAGTTAAACTGCTTACTCATCACGGGAAGGGATATATTAACGATACTCGAATCTATCCCGGCCATGGTAGTACCCATAATCACTACAATCAGGATACCGGTACGGTTAATATCTCTCATACTCGGTCTTTCATCATAAAGATCAGCTGTGCTTTAGCAACATAAGGATTCAGTGGGTTACAATTAATCATAAACAAGTAGGTAGCCAGTTCAGACAATTGCCAATCGGTAGTAAGTTCACCGTCTTTAAAACAATATACTTTCTTGAAGTTGAAGTCCACCGGGATATTCAGCGCCGCACACGCATGCATGGCTCTGTCCAGCGGTTCCTGTTCCATACCGGACTGGCCGTAGCCCAGCTCCTGCATGATTTCACTGGCGGTATACAACAACTTGGGATTGTTGAGCTGTGAAATTCTTTCTGTGGAAATCACTTCTTCCAGGTAATCAAAAAGTTTAAGCATGGCCATTCTCATTTAGTTGTGAAAGTTGCTGAAACAGTTCTTTTTCCTTGTCGGAAAGATTTGTTGGTATATGTATAATTGCTTTGATGTATAAATCGCCCGCGGCGCCTTTATTATCGTAGGCTGGCATTCCTTTTCCTTTTAACCGGAATACTTTTCCACTGTCCGTTCCTGCCGGTATATTCATATTCAATGCTGCACCAGGTGTGTTCACAGTTACTTTTCCTCCCAATATAGCGGTGTACAAGGGTAAAGCCAGATCGGTATAAATATCCTGTCCCTTCAGTTCATAATGCGGATGTGGCGCTAATTGTATGCTGATCAGTAAATCACCGTTCTCTCCTCCTTTACGTCCCGGGCTCCCCTTGCCTTTCAGCCGGATTACCTGTCCTTCATACAAGCCAGGTTTCAGTTTAATATTAAGCCGACTGCCATTTACTTCCACCTGCCGGGTGGCCCCCGTGTAAGCATCTTCCAGCGTTACCTCCATGGTTGCCTGCACATCACGGCCCCTGCCGGGTCCCTGCGAAGTTTGCCCCCGTCTTCCGCCCGCAAACCTGCTGCCAAAAAGCTGCTCAAAGAAATCTGAAAAGCCCTCTCCGCCGGCACCACCGCCAAATATGTCTTCCATATTCCCGCTGCTGTAAGTCTGGCCACGGCCGCGACCGCCAAACTGCGACCAGTCATAATCTTCCGGCCGTCCACCATGCTGCTCATAGTATTTATAGTTCTCCCCAAACTGATCATATTTTTTACGCTTCTCTGCATCACTCAACACTTCATAAGCCTCGTTAATTTCTTTAAACTTTTCTTCTGCAGCCTTATCGTCCGGATTCTTATCCGGGTGATATTTCACCGCCAGTTTCCGGTAAGCTTTCTTTATCTGCTCAGCTGTTGCCGCTTTCTCTACTCCCAGTATCTTATAATAATCCTTTACGTCCATAGCATTAAAACAGGTTAATGTGATAACTTGTTTTATGAATTTACGAATTAACCCCGAAAAAAATTGGTGAACAGCCTCCGGAACATCTCCGGCGCTGTTCACCAACCAGTGGTTATCCCACCACAATTATTTTCCTAAATACACATTGGCAGCCAGTTTATCCGAAATATACCTAATGGCTTCCTGTGCCCGCACACTGTTACCCGCCTTATCCAACCGGGGGGAAAAAACAGCGATGGCAAAACGGCCGGGCGCCACTGAAATAATACCGCCCCCAACACCACTCTTACTGGGCAATCCTACTTTATACATCCAGTCGCCGGTGGTTTCATACAACCCGGTAGTGCCCATAATGGCCAGCACCCTTGGTATATACGCTTCTTTCAGCAACCGCTCTTTGGTAACAGGATTTACACCACCGTTGGCCAGCGTACCGGCCATAATGCCCAGGTCGCGGGTGGTAACACCATAAGAACACTGTTTCGTATAAAAATCACAGGCATATAACGGATCATCATACATGTATCCATATGATTTCAGCAACATGGCAATAGCCTGGTTATGCTCATTGGTAGCGGCTTCCGATTTATACAGCTCATCCAGCACCGTGAGGGGCCTCCCCGCAAACCTGCCGAAATAGGCATTTACTTTATCCCAGGCTTCGGCATGCCCGAAATGACTGGTCAATAAGCTGGTGGTAGCCATAGCGCCGGCATTCACCAACGGGTTAGAAGGCTTCTGACCGTTCTGCTCAATGGCCGGAACCGAATTAAAAGGCAATCCCGTTTGCGCGGCGCCTACTTTCTCCAGGATAACGGAATCACCAAATATTTCCATCGCCATGCAAAGGGTAAATACTTTTTCTATCGATTCAATCCCGAATTCATACCGGGTTTCCCCCACCTGGTATACCTGCCCTTCTTTCGTTACCAGCACAATACCGTACATATCGGGATCCACCTTGTCGAGGAAAGGGATATAGTTTGCATTTTTGCCCCCCTTTTCATTTTTGAAAAGTTGAAATGCTTCATTAATGATCGCATTGTAGTCAACCGGTTTGGCGTTTTTCTGGGAGTAACCATTGGTAATTCCCAACACCATTACCAGGAGTAATGCAACTGTCGTTTTCATATGATTGCGTTTTTATACTGTTGATCACATGCACGCATGCGCACGCAAATATAATGTAGCCTTCATACTTAACGAGCACTATCCGCTCTTATATTAATAATAAAAAACAGGCGCCAGGGTTAATAAATGGATGAACAGGCCCGGTACCGATGCTTACTTACTCTGCGGGAGAAATTTCCAATATCTCATAGGTATCCAACAACGCCTGTACTTCGGCCGCCATATGCGACAAGTCACCTATTTCAGCAGGAGTAACCAGCATCATCACATGATCGGCGGGCAGGGGCAAACAAATTGACTTCTCATGCAGCGTAGCATCATGATGATCATCCGCCAGCCTGGTCACCATCTTTTTAAAGCAACTAAATTCTGCAGTGTCCAGGTTAACAACGGTAGTACCAAAAGCAAGCTGGATTCCTTTACAATGAGGGCAGCGGATCACATATCCCGCCGCGCCATGATACAATGTCTGGTAATTACACATGGGCGTATGGTTTGTGCCTCCAGCGGCCGGGAGCCGGCCGCTGTCAGGACTTCATTCATCATTCTTTACTATCTGAGATCTGGTGGCGCAAACAATAGATCGGTTTATATGTATGGCTAAATACACCGTGGTATTATTGACATGTCACAAAAATAAGAATGGAACACTCGCTGCAATGATCGGATCAGGAAAACCAGTTACGCAAAAGGGAAAAGTATGCATACAACAGCGGCATGTTCACATAGTTTTAACTAAAACTATATCAACACGCCGCTGAATATATTATTTAACTATTGTATTAATAGCCTGTATTCTGCACCAGCTTTGGATTGAGGGTCAACTCACTGGCAGGAATAGGATATACCCGGTGAAAGGCATTACCATCTGTTTTAAAGCCCCAGGCACTTTCAAATTTATTAAAACGGATCAGGTCATTCCTGCGCCAGGCCTCCCAGGCCATTTCCCGGGCACGTTCATCCAGCATGCCATCCAGGGTAATACCGGATATCAACGGAGCATGAGCCCTGGCCCGTATTTTATTCACGAGTACATCGGCGGTTTGCAATTCACCTTTTACCGCAGTTGGCGCGGCACCGCGGAGGATCGCCTCTGCTTTCATCAGCATCACATCTGCCAGCCGCATCACCGGCACATCATTGTTGGAGTTACGATCCTGCGCCTCCGTATTTTTATCCGGACAAAATTTAATACCACGTACACCCGACGCCTTGGCCAATTCATCGTTGCCCAGGTCCATAGAAGAATCTACCCGCAGCTTCAGTTCTTTGGAAAAACTCAGCTGCCAACTGATCTTAGCGCCCGGATCAGAACCTGCATAATTGTTATCCAATCCTTTGTTGGTAGTACTGATCATAATGGGAGATCCATCACTATTAAATTGCTTTCCTTCGAGCCAGGTATTGTTACGGATATCTCCCGTTAAATTAAACTTCTCATAAAAGGAAGCAATAGTGCTCATGGCAATACTGGGGCGGAAAAGCAGGGAGTATTTATCTACCAGAGCAGGGTGCAATCCAAACCGGGAAAACTGGTTACCTTTAATCTGATAGGTATCATAAGGAATGGCAAAAATGGTTTCTTTTACCTGTGGTCCGTTATCCGGCGTAAATATGTTGATGAAATTATCATCCAGCGTGTAGGCGCCCCCCGCCAATACGCTGTCTGCCATGGCTACGGCTTCGGTATACATAGGGCGACCAGTATACACTACTGCATTCAGGTACATTTTTTCCAGCAGCGCAAAAGCAAACCACTTCACCGGTTTGGAATAGGTAACCTGTCCCGTTTTTGTATTGAGCAATGGCAGCGATTCTTTCAACTCCTTTTCTATAAAGGTAAACACCGCTTCCCGGGAAGATTGTTCCGGCAGGGAAGTATTGTCGAATGAAGTAATAATGGGCACCTTACCAAAAAGATCCATGAGGAAAAAGTAATACAAGGCACGCATGGTTCTCACTTCCGCCAGGCTGGTTTGCTTGCTCTTACTTTCTGGTGCTTTCTGGAAAAGGGTGAGTATACGGTTACAGGTAGTTACCCCGCTGAAAGCCCACTGCCACACGCTTTTAACGGTGGGATGATCTTTTGTCCACGTATGTTTATGCAGGAAACGATATTGTCCGCCATCCTCATAGTTGCCATCACGGGCAGGTATAATGGCCTCGTCGGTCGACAGTTCTTGCAGACGCCAGTAATCTACCGCATATTTTGAGCTCAGTTGCGTATACATCGGTCCGGAGGCGGCAATAAAACCATCTGCGGTGGTGGGAAAGTTGTCGCTGGTATATTCTGATTCTACCTTTACATCCAGCTTGGTACAAGCAGTGAGGCAGGTAAAATAGATGGCCATTCCCGTTATAATAATATTTTTCATGTTATGCAGATTTACCGTTGTTAAAAAGTTGCGTTCAAACCAAAGAGGAAGGAGCGGGTTTTAGGATAGAAGTTATTATTATCTATACCTGGTGTAAGCCCGCCCATATTGATTTCCGGGTCTATACCCTTATACTTCGTGATCAGCGCCAGGTTGTTACCGGTAGCGTATACACGTAGTTTACGCACATACTTGCCGGGTACGGGGATGGTGTAGCCGATGGTCACGTTGTCGAGGCGCAGATAAGCACCATTTTCCAGGTAGCGGGTAGAAATATAAGGCGCTTTGGCATCTGTAACCGCCTCTCCCAGCGTTATCCGGGGCATGTCGTAGCCAGTGGCTTCCGCGGGGTTATTAAGATTGGCGAGCGTAGCGTTCAGTATTTTATTGCCCGACACGCCACGTATAAAGATGCTGGCATCGAACTGGCGGAAAGTAAAGCTGTTGCTCCAGCCGTAGATGATAGCCGGCTGTGCATCGCCGCTGTAGTAGCGATCTGTGGAACTGGGTTCTTTGGTAATGCCTCCATTGGCGGAACGGAAAGTGGAGTTACCATCTTTATCCTTCCCTTCATACTGCCACAGGTAAAACGCACCCAATGCGTAGCCAGCCTGTATCAGCTGCGATTTATTACCGGATTGTCCTTTACCGCCCAGGTCTGCTGTTTCAATGTATTTCACGGAAAACATATCGTTGGAAAGCGATACTACGCGGTTCTTATTATGCGCGATATTAGCAGACGTGTTCCACGTAAAATTGGCCGTTTTTACCGGCACTACGTTTACCTGTAACTCAATGCCCTTATTACTCATAGCACCCACATTGGCTAACATATTAGGTACAAAGTAAGGAGGAGAAGGCACTTCATAGGAGTAAATAAGGTCGGTAGTGCGCTTGTCGTAGTAGTCGGCGGTAACACTCAGGCGCCCTTTCCATACCGTCAGATCTATACCTATATTGGCCATACCAGTACGTTCCCATTTGAGGTTGGGGTTATCGTTTTGTACAGGTCCTATAGAGCTGATGATCCTGCCATCGGAGTAGAACTTACCGAAAATATCGTTGCGGAATTTGGCGATGAGCGGATCAAAGCCCAGCGAGTTGCCGGTAACGCCATAGCCTGCACGTAGTTTTAGTTCTTCAATCCAGCGTACATTATCCATAAATTTTTCCTTGCTGATCTTCCAGGCGCCGGATACTGCCGGGAAGGTACCCCAGCGGTTGTTGATACCAAAAGCCGAAGAGCCATCCCGTCTAACAGATACCTGCAGGAGGTATTTATCCTCATATAAATAATTTACCCTGCTGTAGAAGGAAATAAAGCGTAAAGTTTGTATCCTGGTAGTACCATAGTTAGGGAGATATCCATCTTTGGCGCCTCCCAGGTTCAGGTTATTCCCCGCAGTAACATCTGATACAAACCCTTGCTGAGAGGTCTGGAATCCGTCGCCGGTACGGTCTTCCTGCCAGGAGTATCCCGCCAGCAGTCGCAGGTCGTGCTTCCCAAACGTTTTATCGTAGTTAAAATAACTTTCCAGCACTTTACGTGAATTGGTAAAAGCGCTGCGGATGGCTTGTCCGTTCGTATTGGGCGACAGGCTGGAAGCCCGGTTATTATAAATATCCCGGTTAATTTGCTGATCCTGCAAAGAGAGGCTCATGGTATACCGCAGCCCTGGTAATAATTTCACCTCAGCGCGTGCGTTACCCAGCATAATTTTTTCTTTGGTACGATCGCTGTTGTTATCGATCAGGGAAACAGGATTGAGGTAACCGCGGGAACGGCTCAGGTCTTCTTTATAGGTACCATCGGGATTAAAAATATTTACCGTAGGTATATAATTCAGCATATTGAGATAAACCTGCTCTGGTGCCCGGTTCTGCGTGCTTAAGCTGTTGCTGATAGACAAGTTTATTTTCAATACATCATTAAAAGCGCGTTGCTCCAGGTTGGCTCTAACGTTTAGCCGTTCCAGTGAGGACGTTTTAATAATACCATTATTCTGGAGGTAGTTGATACTTCCATCAAACAAGGTTTTCTCGTTACCACCGCCAAAAGAAAGGTTGTGACTTTGCGACATGCCGTTGCGGGTTACTTCTTTCTGCCAGTCGGTGTTGGCATTATCTTCATAAGCCGGTGTGAGGCTTTTGTTATTATCCTTCAGGTATTGGCGCAGCTCATTGGCCGACAGCATATCTATTTTATTGGAAATGCGTTCGGATGCAGCATAGGCACTGTAACTGATCCAGCTTTGTCCCTGTTTGGCGCGGCGGGTGGTAATCATAATCACGCCGTTGGCCGCACGGGCGCCATAGATCGCGGTAGACGCGGCATCTTTTAATACATCCATCGAGAGAATATCTGCCGGAGATACCAGCTGTATATTAGCGCCGGGAACCCCATCGATCACATAAAAAGGTTGTTGTGCTTCGCCTTCCCGGAAGGTGGAGGGACCTCTCAGGATCACTGCCGGCGTGGCATTGGGATCGCCGCTACGGGTAACATTCAAGCCGGGAACCTTGCCTTGCAGCAGCTGCTCCGGTGAACTGAATACACCCGTATTAAAGTTTTCGGATGATACATGTGATACCGCGCCGGTGAGATCACCTTTGGTAGTTTGGCCATAACCTACTACCACTACACTGTTGAGCATACTGGCATCAGATTTCAGGCGTATAGTCACCAGCTGTTGCCCATTGAGTACCAGGCGGCCGGGTTTGTAGCCCAGGGAGCTGAATAGCAGGGTATCCCCATGAAGGTCGGCCTGCAGCGTAAAGGCTCCTTCGCCATTGGTAATGCTGCCTTGTGTATTGCCTTTTACCAATACGCTTACACCAGGAAGGCGGGCGCCGGTTTCCTCATCTGTAACTGTACCGGTTACAGGAACAGTGGCTTTCTCTTTCTTAATAATAAATACGCCTTCTGTGGCGGAAAAGGAAAATCCAGTTCCTTTCAGCAGCTGGCGCAATACATCTTCCACAGACTGACCACGGAAGTCCTGCGCCTTTACGGTCAGGTGTTTCAACGAGTTGGCGTCATACATAATATTAGCGCCGCTTTGTTGCCGCAATAGCCCCAGGGCGCTTGTCAGCGGTCCGGCGCCTACATGTAATTCCTGCACTATTGCAGACTTTTGTTGGGCAGAAATGCTTCCGTATAGGGATAGCAAGAGCAGTACAAGACATATTTGTTTGCCAAATACGCTTGTACGCAGATGAGTACTACGTACATTCATAACCGCGATTTTTTAATTAAATCAATTCAGGGAATATTTATTTATGTCTTACAGTAACTTTATTTCCTCCACGGGCTTCTACTATTACCTGGTGATCCGTTAGCTCTTCCAGGATATTAAATACCTGTTGCGGCAGCAACGTTGCTGGCATGGAGCCTGTAATCTGCATATCAGGCACGCTTTCAATGTCAAACTTTACGCGGTAATAATTTTCCAGCAGGTGTAACACCGACCTTAAAGGCATGTTGTCAAAAACGATTTCCCGTCGCATCCAGTCGCTGATATTCAATGGGCTTACCTCCATTCTTAAAAACGTATAGTCGTTCCAGTTAATACGCATAGCCTGGTTAGCAGTGAGCAGTCCCATGAGCTGGTCATGCTTGCTAACGCTTACCTTACCGCTATTAACCGTTATTTCTATAGGTAGTTGCCCGTAGGCCCTTACATGAAAGAAAGTGCCCAGCACCCGCACCTGCAGGCTATCTACATGCACCGTAAAGGGTGATTTTGGGTAGGGAGAAACATCAAAAAAGGCATCTCCATATAACAGCTCAATGTCCCGTTTGTCTTTGAAATGCCCGGGATATTTCAGCCGGCTGTTTCCTTCCAGCCATACCGTGCTGCTGTCGGGCAGCACCAGCTTTTTCATTTCGCCAATACCCGTGCTTAGTTCCAGCCAGGCTACGGGTCGGGAGGTATGTTGCTGGATGATCCACCAGCTGGCAGCTACAACTACCAGGAGTATAGCGGCGGCGGCCACCATACGTTTCCATATAGAATAGGAGCGCGCCGGCTGCCCGGTGCGTTGCCGGATGGTTTGCAGCATTTTACGCCGGAGCTGTTCCTTGTCCCCTGACGTCAGGACGTCCGATGGAGTCCCCTCTGCGGATATCACATCCAGCCAGTGCGTGAGCAACTGCTCTTCGGCTGGTGTAGCCCTATCATCCAGGTACTTACCTATGATGGCTCTTATTTTAGATCGGATCAAGGTGCGGCGTTTAAAAGCTAAGTTGCACAACCGTCCTTTTTTAACTATCGGGAAAGCGGGATTAACATTAAGGTAACATGGAAGGGAATATCAGAGGAACATCAGCAGGCGGTTCAGCAACGGGCGGGCTTTTCTATAGGCATTTCCCAGCTGGTTACGAACCGTTTGTTCTGCCGTACCATGCATAAGGGCAATCTCCCGGATGCTGAGTTCATCAAAATGATACCATTCAAATACCTGGCGTTCCTTTTCGGGTAAATGCCGGAGGTCCTGCTGCAACTGGGTGATGATGTCTTTGTGAATAATAGTATTGAGTGTTAGCTCCGTACGCAGCTCACTATGGGTAATAAATTTTTCGAGATGTTTTTCCTTCAACCCATCATCCCGGAATTTACGCAGGATATGCTTTCTAACGGCGCTAAAGAGGTAATAACGGATATGGGTATGCAACTCCAGCTGGCGCCGGCGTTCCCAGATACTGGTAAACAGGTCTTGTATAATATCCTGTGCGTCTGCATCACTTCCTGTTACCCGGGCTGCATAAGTGTATAATTCCTCCCAGTAAGTATTGAAAATCAGCTCAAACAGTTTAAAATCGTCTGTCCGTAGCCGATCAGTCAGGTCGTCTGGCATTATTTCTGGCATATAACAGTATATGGGCTAAAAATAGAGCAGGTTTTTAAAAGAACAAACTGGGAACAAAAAAAATAGCGAAGTATTAATATAGAAGGGGCTTTCGACGGGTTTAACTAATTGGGTTCCACCTCCCGCCGTTTACAGCGGTGGAAGGCTTTATTCTGCTTTAAATACCAGCTTTTTGGTATTGATACCGCCTACGATACCGTAACCATTGGCCACATTGGTAAATACCCGCACCGGCTGGGAGATAACTGCTTCCCCTGATCTTAATTGTGTAGTCAGCGTATTCAGGTACTGATAAGTATTATAGGTAAGTGCACTTACTTCTAAAGTGATCTGCGTAGTAGCGGCAATCGGGTTATTGGTTTGCAGTACAAAATTGACTTCTTTCCCGTTGAATCGTTCATCGCTCATAATGAGGCTGCTGGAGGCTCCCTGCGCAAAAAAGTCTACCAGGTTATTATTGAAAGCCGGGTCCAGTCGGAATTGCGCAAAACTGCCATCGCTGCCATCGGGGTTTGAAATATATATTCTTATGCGATAATAGTTATTGGCGGTAGGGCAGTCTTTCAGGGTAAACCGGATACGGTTGCTGTTAATCTGTGCCGCCGCCGCACTTGCCAATGGCGCCGCAGGCAGGGTATCCATGGCCGTAACGGCTTGCATACCAGGAACCGCTACCCTTACCTCGTAACGCTTGCCCAGCACAGCTTTGCTTCCCGACACATAATAGGACATTCCTTTTATGGTTTGTACTTCCGGCGATGCAAGCGGCACGCCATCTTCCAGGAGCTGCACACTGGCTCCGCTTACATCCGTATTGTTACCATCGATCAATACATTGCTGGGAACACTGCGTGTAACACGGGTATAGATCACGCTGTCGGGTTGTATCAGCGTGTTCACCACTATTTTATTTCCTTCATAAAGTAATGTCACGTTCTCCCGCTTTTCACAGGCTTGCAGGAAGCATACTAACAGTATCGCACCTACGAAAAAATATATTTTATTCATCTCTTTAAAATTTAACCGCATAAGTAATACTGGGCAGTATAGGCAATAACGTAACCCGGGTCAGGTAGCGCTGCTTTGTAACCGGATCACTCTCCATATAATAAAAAACCGGGTTCTTGCGATTGTATACATTAAATACGCTCAGGTTCCAGCTTTTACGCCAGTGCTTTTTCTGTTTGCTATAGGTAATCCCTACGTCCAGGCGGTGTACATCTGCTCCACGATAGTTGTTCCAGTTATCATAGCGATCTATGACAGGCTGGCCGGTACCCGGATCCCAGGGAGAAGCGTTGCCGGCACCTGCATAGCTGGATACCGGAACAGTTATAGGCGTACCGGAATTGTAGTGCCAGGATGCCGAAAATTCCCAATGCTCGCCCAATTGCTGCATCAACACCACCTCGATATCGTGCCGGCGATCATATTTAAAAGGGAAAATTTCTCCGTAGTTAATACCCGGGAAACGGCGCATAGACCATGAAAGCGTGTACCCGATCCAACCGGTGGTACTACCCTTCTTCTTTTGTAACATCAATTCCGATCCATAACTCCAGCCTTTGCCCACAATTACATTTTCGTCCCAGCGGGTGGTGCCGGTATTTGTAATGTTATTGTTTTCCGCATTTTCAATCATATTATGCATCGATTTGAAATAGCCTTCCAGTGAAAATTCATATTTCAGGTTAGACGACGTTTTAGCGACGCCTAATGCCACCTGCTTGGAAAACATGGGAGCAACCCGCTGGGTAGACGGTACCCAGATATCGGTAGGCAGCGTGGTTCCATTGCTCGACAGTAAGTGGATATACTGGTTCATATGTGTATAAGCCGCCTTTATGGCCCAGTTGTGGGGCAGCACATAGCGGAGCCCCAGGCGGGGCTGCACAGAAGAATAAACCCGACCTTCTACCAGGAAGGCAGAAGCATGTACTCCCAGGTTGGCGTATAGGTTGGGCTTCAGCTGCCAGTCATCTTCTGCATAGAGCGATAATTCGCCTCCTACCACCCGTAGGGAATTATTCAGCGTATCCAGCGGCTGCACCGGCGTGCCTTTATTTTCAAAAGAGGAATTGCCGGGCTTAAAATAATGCATGGTAGTAATAGCTCCGAAACGTATGGCGTGACGCGGATTGGGGCGATAATCGAAATCGACCCGGCCTCCACTGTTTTCCATGCGGGAACTGTATTTCCCAAACAGGTCTGTTGTTTCACCCAGTGCTGGCATAACATAACGGTGCCCATATTGGGTAGCAAAAGTATAACTGGAATAATTGAGCGTGATATTGGAAAACAGGCGTGGCCCATAAATATGGTTCCACCGCAATGCCGCAATGGTATTACCCCACGACATTTTAAACCGCGATGTCACGTCTTTATACGTGTGCAGTCCCGAAATAGCAGAGGTATCGCTGGTGGTTTGCTGCAGTCCCAGGTTGTCCTCTCCCTTGTAAAAGCTGAGAAATACCCGGTCTTTCTGCGAAAAGATATGATTCACTTTGGCATTGATATCATAAAAGAAAGCTTTGAAATTGCCGTTAGGTCCCAGGGTATTATCCGATTGTATGGCTGCATTTAGCAACAGGTCGGGGTAAGAGCGGCGGGCCGATAAGAGGAACGATGTTTTATCTTTTACAATAGGTCCTTCTATATCAAACTTGGCAGCAATCAGTCCAATAGATGCGTTGCCATGTATGGCTTTCATATTGCCTTCTTTGGTGGCAATATCCACCACGGAAGATAAACGCCCGCCGTAGCGGGCGGGAAACGCTCCTTTATACAGGTCGGTAGATTTCACCACGTTGGCATCCATGAGGGAATAAACACCGAAGAAATGAGAGAAGTTAAATATCGGCGCGCCATCCAGCAGTACCAGGTTCTGATCTGGTCCGCCCCCCCGCACATACAAACCACCGGCGCCATCCATTCCTCCACCTACACCTGGCAGCAACTGCAGCGTGCGCATCACATCCACTTCCCCCAGGAAACGGGGCATCGATTCCAGCTCGGCAGTAGAGAGTTTTACTTTACTCATTTGTGTTTGCTCCTGCAGCTTATTTTCCCGGGCGCTGACCACTACTTCTTTCAGGCTGCCGGTTGGCTGTAAGCTGATATTCAGCCACAGGTCACCTTTTGCCGTTACGGGCTGCAAATGCGGCCCATAGCCGATATAAGAAATAAAAAGGCTGTTGGTATCCTTTACGGTGGTTAAGCTGAAAAAGCCATATTGATTGGTAGTAGTGCCCTGTTTGAGTGCAGGGGCGTATACTGTGGCGCCAATGAGACTCTCACCACTAACGGCGTCCCTGATATAGCCACTGATGGTGCGGGTAGTGCGTTGTGCAGGCACCAGCACTACCTGTTCACCCACACGGGTAAAACGTATATCATCGGGAGCAAATAAATCTTCCAGCAACTTCTTCAGACGCTGGTGCTGGGCTGTTAACGTAACTTTCCGGGACAAGTTGACAAGTTCTCTGCTATAGGAAAAATGAATACCGTATTCTTTCTCCAGTATATTACACACCGCCTCAATGGGCTGGTTCCTTACAACTACCGTTACTCTTGTTTGCCAGTCCCACCCAAAAACGTTCAGTGGGACATACAATAATATTAATATCCCCGTCAGCAGTTTTCCGGCTAACGACATAGATAGCTAAATTGAAAGTGTGAAAGACAGTTAAAGCTGTGCGCTTGCCGACACGAGCTATTTTAATTTGTATTGCCGATCATTTATTTTCTCATAGTCGGCACCCAACATGAGCGCCAGTGATCTGATTACATCATCGGCCGATTCGCCGGTAAAGTCAGCACGAACAGGTAATTTCAGGAGGTCCATATTTACCACTTCCACTTTGATATCATATACCTCCGTGATCGTGTGTAATACTTCTTCCAGGGGTGTATCCTTGAATGACAAGGATTTTTTAGTCATATCCGTAACATGGGCCGCTATACGAAAAGCAGGGCGAGCATTATCTTTCTGCAATAACATGCCATCTGTTAATACCACGCTATCTACCCTATCGTGATCTATTACCATCACCTTACCGGTAGTAACATGTACTTTCAGCACTGCGGTACCTGGTTCATAATTGATCATAAAATGGGTACCTAATACTTTCACGTCTGTATGCCCCAATGTAATCACAAAAGGATTCTCAGCGCTGCCGCTCACGTCGAAGGTAGCGGTACCGGTAAGACTTACCTTCCTGTTGCGCTGGTTAAAGCCCCTGGCTACTTCCAGCCTGGAAGCAGCCGACAACCGGACATTGCTGCCATCTGCCAGCCTAGCATTAGTGGGGCCTGCATATACCTGTTGTGGACGCTTACCGATTAAGAACCACCAACCGGCGCCCAGGGCTATCAATAGCACGGCAGCTATTTTCAGCCAGGTAAAACGGGCAGCAGGCTTAACGGCTATCAGCGCCGGTTTTTCTTCAATTTTGCCACTGAGCTGCAACCAGGCTTCATTGGTTTGGGCTTCTACCAACCGCTCATTGGAAGTAGCTGTATCCAGCACCTTTCTCAAAGAGCCCAGTAATGCCACATTCCCCGGATCCTCCGTTACCCATGCTTCCACCCAGGCGCGCTCCTCCGCATCCGCTTCATGCAGCAGATACTTGCAGAGCAAAGTATACAGCGCCTCATCAGGCATTGCCTCATCTGGATAAGATGGTGTCATCAGTTGTTGTAAGTTTTACAGTCAGCGCCCCCTGGGGCAGTTATCTAAAATAAGACGCATGGAAAATACCGATGCCCCTATGCGTCCATCATTATTTTTAAAATAAGAAGCCTGTCAACAGCGGCAGGTATTCTTTCAGCTCCTGGTGCAGGATTTTTAGTGCTTTCCCCATCTGGTTTTCCACTGTCTTTACTGAAATATTCATTGCCTCTGCTATCTCGGCGTATTTCATATGTTGCTGGCGACTTAGTACAAATACCTCCCTGCATCGCTCCGGCAGTCGCTCCAACGCCTGGCGGTACAACCGCTCCAGCTCTTTTACCTCCTCGCCGGCCGCCATAGTGGTGTCTTTCTGCTGGCCGTAACCGGCCTCCTTTTCTGAACGCACCACATCCTTCCGCCATTGACTGATGGCGGTATTGCGAATAGCAGAAAACAAATATGCTTTTACAGGGCCAGTGATCGTGATCGCATCCCGTTTTTCCCACAAACGCAGGAAAACCTGTTGCACAATTTCCTCTCCTACATGGGGATCGCCCGTATAATGAGTGGCAAACGCCAGGCAATGAGCATGGTTTTCTCTAAATAATGCTTCAAATGTATGCAGCTCCAGCATGATAAGCCGCAAATATAGGCATGATTTGCCTGATTTAAATTAATTCCTGCTATCTCTTATATCTTTCCGTAGAAATACGTAAAATGGCCACTGGTAACCACTTGGTAACTGACCGGCATAGGGGGAAAAGCTGTTTTATGCGTCTGCCAATTCGTAAAAATCCCCCAAACCTATTTATCTTTGCCCCGCGATGTACAACCTGATCAAAAAATTCCTTTTCCGCTATCCGCCGGAAAGTATTCACCACAGCGTTATGCGTGGTCTTAAGACAGTATATTCCCTGCCATTGGGCAAAACCGTATTGAATGCCTGCTGTGGCGTTAAAACCAAAGGCCTGGAACGGGAATTGTTCGGACTGAAATTTTCCAACCCCGTAGGACTGGCAGCCGGATTTGATAAAGACGCTAAGTACATTGATGAGCTGGCCTGTCTCGGCTTCGGATTCGTAGAAATTGGGACCGTTACACCGCTCGCCCAACCTGGCAACGAACAGCCCCGCTTATTCCGCCTGCCGGAAGATCAGGCGCTGATCAACCGCATGGGCTTCAATAATGAAGGCGCCGCCGCCGCTGCAAAGAGACTGCAGCGCAAGAAATCTAATATCATCGTAGGTGGCAACATCGGGAAAAATAAAGTGACCCCGAATGAAGAAGCAGTCAGCGACTATGAAAAATGCTTTCATGCGCTCTATGAAGTAGTCGACTACTTTGTAGTAAACGTAAGCTCTCCCAACACCCCCAACCTACGGGCCTTACAGGAGAAAGAGCCTTTAAAACAGCTGCTGCACCACCTGCAGGTACTGAATGCACAAAAGCCCAGGCAGAAACCCATTTTACTGAAAATAGCACCCGATCTGACCACCGAACAACTGGATGATATCATCGAAATTGTGACGGAAACAAAACTGGCCGGTATCGTAGCTACCAACACCACCATCAGCCGGGCGGGACTTAAAACGCCTGACGCCGAAATCAAAGACATCGGCGCCGGGGGACTCAGTGGTTTGCCGGTAAAACGCAAGGCCACAGAAGTGATCCGCTATATCCACACCCATAGCCAGGGCCGCATTCCTATTATCGCTGTAGGCGGTATTTTCACGGCAGCAGATGCCCAGGAAAAGCTGGATGCCGGCGCCTCCCTGGTACAGGTATACACCGGCTTCATTTATGAAGGGCCTGCCATTGTTAAAAAGATCTGCGCAGGACTACGTCCGCAATAAATATAACGGCAGATGAGGGCCATGCCTTCATCTGCCGTCTCTATCTTCCTGCTGGCCGCTTTATGCCAGGTTCATAATTGTTACCGCTACCATCCCCGCAGTTTCCGTACGTAAACGGGTATTTCCCAACGACACCGGCACAAACCCCTGCTCCAGCGCCAGTTTGATTTCATCTGGTGTAAAATCCCCCTCCGGTCCTATCAATATCAGGGTATCTTTTCCCCGCTGCATAATATCCTGCATCGCCTGTTTTTGTTCCGGCAGGCAGTGTGCAATCAGTCTTTGAGGATCGGTATGCTGTTTCACCACCTTGTCAAACGCCTGTGGCTCCTGCAAGTCGGGCAGGTAAAACTGTTGCGATTGCAGCATCGCCGACACCAGGATATTCTGCAAGCGCTCAGCTTTTATTTTTTCTTTCTCCGTACGCTGACTTACCAGCGGAATGATTGTCTGGATACCGATTTCTGTTGCTTTCTCCAGGAACCATTCTATCCGGGAAGTATTTTTAGTAAAAGAGATGGCTATACGCAGGGCTCTTTCAGGGGCTGGCACCAGGGTACGATCCACTATTTTCACTACGCACTTCTTACGGTTGTCGTCCGTGATTTCAGCGGTAAACTTGTGTCCACGGCCATCTGCCAGCAATACACGATCACCGTTTTCATGGCGGAGTACCTGGATACAGTATTTAGATGTATCCTCATTCATTGTATATGTTGCATCGGCGGGTTGTATATCCGCCGCATAAAAAACGGGCAAATCCATAAGCGAAGTTAAGCAGAAAGTTTTTTCGTTTTAGTATGAAAGCGGGCAAACAATAATACAGAAGCCACCAGTAATCCCAGCAACAGCGCCCACCACACGCCTTCTACGCCATATCCAAGGTGTATACCCAACAGGTAGCCCAGCGGAATACCCAACACCCAGTAAGCCAGCAGCGTAATCACGGTAGGAACGCGTACGTCACCCAATCCCCGCAAAATACCCAATCCCACCACCTGCATCCCATCAAACAACTGGAAGAAGGCGGCAATGATCAGCAGCCGGGCAGCAATCTGGATCACCTGCGGATCCTGAATGTAAAAAGAGGGCAGCAAGTTATTGCCTACGGTAAACAATAAGGCGGCGGCTCCCATCAGCACCAACACCATATGGTAGCTGGCGATAGCCGATAAACGGAGCCCATGGAAATCTTTCTTCCCGAAGTTGTTACCACTTTTTATCCCCGCCGCCGCAGAAATACCGCTGGCCATCATGTAAGTCATAGCGGCCAGGCTCAACGCAATCTGGTGAGCAGCCAGTTCAGCTGCACCCATCCAGCCTACCATCACAGCGGCGCCACTGAAAGCACTTACCTCAAAAAGATATTGAAGCGCTACTGGTGTGCCGATACCCAGGATCTTTTTAATGGCAGCTGCCTGCAGGTTTTTAAACCCGAAAGATCGCAGGTAAGGCTTAAACCGGGGCGATCTCAATACATAAACCGACATAGTAATTCCCATGATAAGACGATCCGTAAAAGTGGCAATACCCACGCCTATCACGCCCATACGGGGCATCCCAAATAAGCCGTATACCAGCGTAATACCAATGAGGATATTAATCACGTTACCGATGATGCTGATGTTCATCGCCTGCCGGGTAAATCCGAGTCCTTCTGCAAACTGCTTAAACGACAGGAACAGCATCAGCGGAATAAAGGAAAATCCCAGGAAACGCAGGAAGGGACGGGCTTGTTCCGCTACATCGCCTTCCTGGTGCAACAGCGATAGATAGCCGCTGCCAAAGTAAATGAGGGCCGATAACAGCACTCCCACCACCATATTAATGATCAGGCTGTGGCTCAGCAGGTGGCCGATGGCATTCTTGTTGCCCCGGCCATTTTCCTGTGCTATCAGGGGCGTTAGTCCGTAAGACATGCCGATACCCGCTACCATGAAAACGTTGAACAGCCCATTACCCAGCGATACCGCTGCCAGCGGTACCTTGCCGGTATGACCAATAATGATGCTATCAGATAATGCTACCAGGGTATGTCCTAACTGGGAGATAACAACGGGATAGGCTAAACTGAAATTGTCTTTGTAATGACCTTTGTATTTTAAGTACAGTTGTTTCATTGGTTAATCTTATTATTCTTTAATTATTTAACGTACACAAACGGTTAGTCCCGCTACAGGGCGTGTTATATTTGCGACAGTTAAGGGCTAAAAGCTAAAAAGCCGGCCATCGAATAGATGCCGGCTTTTTAGCAATATCTTTTCCTTGCTAGAAGGGTGCATCTTCAAATCCTTCATCAAAATCCATATCGTTCATCTTGGATCCTTTCTGTATGTACAGCTTCGCCTCATCGTTACCGCCGCCACCTTGCTGGGGTCGGGAGATGCCAGTGAAAGGATTGCCGCCGCCACCGGGGTTTTCCAGGCTACCATCATCTTCAAATCGCTGGAATTCCAGTACGGCTCTCAGTTTGATGGTATCGAGCTGGCCATTACGGTGCTTGGCTATACGAACGTGGGTTTCACCTTTGTTGGATTCACCCATTTCATTGGTATTGATTTCATAATATTCAGGACGGTACAGGAACATTACCATGTCGGCATCCTGCTCAATGGCCCCGGATTCACGGAGGTCACTCAGCTGGGGCATTTTGTTACCGTCTTTACGTTTTTCCACATCACGACTCAACTGCGACAGGGCGATCACCGGTACCTGGAGCTCCTTTGCCAGCCCTTTTAGGTCGCGGGAAATTTTACTGATTTCCTGCTCACGGTTATTGCCTTTTCCATCGGCACTACCACTCATCAGCTGCAGGTAGTCGATGATGATAACGCCTACGCCGTGGTTGTGTACCAGCCTGCGGCATTTGGCGCGCAGCTCGAAGATGTTGAGCGCCGGGGTATCATCGATGAAGATGGGCGCTTTAGCCAGGCGTTCAATACCGTGGGTCATCAGCTTCTTCATCTCATATTCTTCCAGTTTACCACGGGAAATCTTTTCCAGTTTTATTTCAGACTCGGCGGAGAGAATACGCTGTACAATCTGGCCGGAGGACATTTCCAATGAGAATACCGCTGCTCCTCTGGCAAAACGCGGGTGAAGGGCCGCATTACGCGCCAGGTTCAGCGCAAAGGCCGTCTTACCCACAGATGGACGGGCCGCAATGATGATCAGATCCGTAGGCTGCCAGCCATAGGTAACTTTATCGAGCGATGGGAAGCCGGAAGGCACCCCGGTAATATCATCTCCCTTGTTACGCAGGTCCTCAATACGCTTCATGGTATTTACCAGTACGCGGTCGATAGAATCGTAGTTCTTACGGAGGTGGTTATTGGTAACTTCAAACAGCTTTGATTCTGCGCTGTCCAGCAAATCAAATACATCGGCCGTGTCTTCATAAGACTCGGTCAGGATTTCCCCGGAAATGCGGATCAGTTCCCGTTGAATGAATTTCTGGAGAATAATACGGGCATGGGCCTCAATATTGGCGGATGACACCACCATGTTCGTCAGTTTCATGACGGTAAAGGGCCCCCCGATCTGTTCCAGCTGACCCATAGATTTTAGTTCCTCCGTTACCGTGAGGATATCTACCGGCATTGATTTACCCGCTAGCCGGGTCATCGCACTAAAAATGATCTGGTGTGCTTCTACGTAAAAACACTCTCCTTTCAATATCTCGATAACGGTATCAAAAGCACCCTTTTCAAGCATTACGGCTCCCAAAACAGCTTCTTCCAATTCTTTAGCCTGTGGTGGTATCTTGCCATACACCAAGGATGACACATCAATGGACGGTTTTCTGCGCACATTGCGGTCCTTCTTAAGATTGAGATCCATTTATGGTTAGTGTATTAAAAAAAGTTAATAAAAGGTTACTGTCAATGGGCCTTTCCTGTTGTTTTTACAATTGGTATCTGCATTATTCCCGCATTCATTAGGGTTTCTAGCTACTTTAAGAAATTGTAAATTTTTTCAGCCATGCGAACTAAGGTAAAGGCATTTTTTTTAATAATACCCCCCTTTCGTTATTAAATTTATTAAGTCACATACACAGGTTATCCACAAGCAAAATGTCAGTTATCCACTGACACTACCTGGGTTATCCACCAAAACACAGGAAATTCCCAAGCGAAGGTCCGATTATTCACACACATTGTGTAAAAAGATTTTCCACATGGGGTAAGATTCAATGCTGTAGCCGTTTTGGGAGAGCAGAAAGCTGAAAGCATAAAGCAAAAAGCTATTGTGGCAGAGATTTCCGGGGAGGTAAACCGGTAAATATCCGCTTAAAGATCCTCCACAATAGCTTTTTGCTTTATGCTTTCAGCTTTCTGCTCCCTGCTAATAGCTTTTTGCGTTCTGCCTTTAGCTTTCTGCTCATTAGTTGTTAACTTTACGCCACTTATATAAACCGAGCAGATAAATGACGATTTCATACAACTGGCTATGTGATTACTTACCGGTAAAGCCTACACCGGAGGAGCTATCTACTATTTTAACCAGGATAGGCCTGGAAGTAGAAAGCCTGGAAAAATTCGAAGCTGTAAAGGGAAGTCTGGCCGGATTGGTGATCGGAGAAGTGCTGACAGCAGAAAAACACCCGAATGCGGATAAACTGCGACTCACCACCGTGAACACCGGCAACGGGGCCCCCCTGCACATCGTTTGCGGCGCTCCCAACGTAGCAGTGGGACAAAAAGTAGTGGTAGCCCCTATTGGCACCACCATTTACCCTATTGGCGGCGAACCCCTCACCATGAAAAAAGCAAAAATCCGTGGAGAAGAAAGCCAGGGAATGATTTGCGCTGAAGATGAAATAGGACTGGGTACCAGTCACGATGGTATTATGGTGCTGGATGCCGGCCTGCAACCCGGTACCCCCGCCAGCGAAGTGTTTAAACCCGCACAGGACTACATCTATGAAATAGGCCTTACGCCCAACCGTATGGACGCGATGAGCCATATCGGCGTGGCAAAAGACGTATGCGCCTTTCTCAATAACATAGAACATACCCACAAATACCAGGTACAGCTGCCGGAAATAAAAGCGCTGCCAGAAGCGGCAACACCATTATCCATCAGCGTTACCATCGACAACACCGATGCATGCCCCCGTTATAGCGGCATCTCCATCACCGGCATACAGGTAGGCCCTTCTCCCGAATGGCTCAAAACCAGGCTCAGTACCATCGGCGTTCGCCCAATCAACAATATTGTGGATATCACCAACTTCGTACTGCATGAAACCGGTCAGCCGCTGCATGCCTTCGATGCTACCGCTATCAAAGGCAATGCGGTAGTGGTGAAAAACCTCCCGGCCGGCACACCATTCGTGACCCTGGATGAAAAAGAAAGGAAACTGGATGCTTCCGACCTGATGATCTGCAATGGCGCCGGTGAAGGCATGTGCATTGCAGGCGTGTTCGGCGGCCTGCATTCCGGCGTATCTGATACCACGCAAAACATTTTCCTGGAAAGCGCCTTTTTCAGCACCGGCGGTATCCGGACTACCTCCTTCCGCCATGGACTGCGTACCGACGCAGCCTCCCGCTTTGAAAAAGGCGTGGATATCTCCAATGTGGTATTGGCCCTGCAACGCGCCGCAGCCCTCATCTGTGAGCTGGCCGGCGGGCAAGCAGCTTCCGGTATCGTGGATGTATATCCTTCCGTGAAAATAAAAACACAGGTAGAAACCACTTATAGCTATATCCGCAAACTGAGCGGCAGCAACTACCCGACAGATAAAATCAAAAATATCCTCCGCAGCCTGGGCTTCGATATCCTCTCCGAATCAACAGAAGGACTTCGTGTAGCCGTACCATTCAGCAAACCGGACATTAGCCTGCCGGCCGACCTGGTAGAAGAGGTAATGCGTATTGACGGACTCGATAATATTGAAATTCCGTCTAAAATATCCATCTCCCCTGCCTTATCCGCTCAACCGGATGCAGAACAGGTGAAGGAAAAAATAGCCGATTACCTCGCCGGTAACGGTTTCAACGAAATCTTCACCAACTCCATTACCAACAGTAAGTACTATACGCCGGAAGTACTGGAGCATTCGGTAAAAATGATGAACAGCCTCACCGTGGAGCTGGACATCATGCGCCCTTCCATGCTGGAAACCGGCCTGGAAAGCATTGCCCATAACCTGAACCGCAAAAACGAAGACCTGCTGTTCTTCGAATTCGGTAAAACTTACCGGGTACTGGATAAAGGCTATGGCGAAAATAATCACCTGGTCCTGTACCTGACCGGTAAGAAAACCGCCGAAACCTGGATGCACAAGTCCAGCCCGGTAGATTTCTACTTCCTGAAGGGTTTTGTGATCAATATCCTGCAACAACTGGGTTATAAACAACTTACCTGGGCTGAAAGCACCGAACCAGGCTTGCAACCATCCTGGGAAATTAAGATAAAAAACCAGGTGGTAGTTACCCTCGGAGGCGTTACCACAGCGAAGTTGAAACAGTTCGATATCCGTCAGCCGGTATGGTATGCTACCTTCAATTGGGATAAAATACTGGGACTCTTACAAAAAAGTGATAACTTTTACAAGGAAATACCACGCTTCCCGGCAGTCAGAAGAGATCTTGCGCTTGTGCTTGATAAACAGGTACAATTTGCCTCCGTTGAAACGGCCGCCCGCAGCGTGAAATCCGGGTTGTTACAACAAGTGAATCTGTTCGATGTATTTGAAAGCGAAAAACTGGGAGCCAACAAGAAGTCTTACGCCGTAAGCTTTACCTTCCTGGATCCACAGAAAACGCTGACTGACAAAGAGATTGACAGTGTAATGGAGAAACTCATCAAAACATTTGAAACACAGTTACAAGCGGAAATCAGAAAATAAGTAATTAAGTAATAAGGATGGTTCTGGAGCAATACATTCAACGCGTAGAAGAGAAGCTGCACCTGCTGGTAAAGAAACTGCAACAGGTGCAGGCGGAGAATGTATTGCTGAAAGAAGAAGTTCATATACAGCAACAGGCGCTGCAACAGCAGCAACAGTCGCTACAAAGCCTGGAAGAAAGACTGCAACTAATGAAAATTGCGTCTACTGCCCAGGGAGGTACCACCATAGCAGCCGAAGATGATGCTTTCAGAAAGGAAATCCGGGGCAAGATCAACGATTATATCAAAGAAATTGACCGCTGCATCGCTTTACTGAACAGCTGATAAAAAATCATACATGGAAACACTCATTCCCATAAACATTGTCGTATCCGACCGCTCTTACCGCATCAAAATAAAGCCGGAAGAAGAGGAAGAAGTACGTCGTATTATGAAAGAAGTGAATGAGAAAATTGTCGATTTTAAAACGTCCTATGCAGGAAAAGACCTACAGGACTATATTGCTATGGCCCTGATTATGTACGCTACACACCCTGTAACCAGCGGCGGTAAAGCCCAGGCAAGCACTGCTCCTTTTTTACAGGAGAAGCTGGAAAAGCTGGAAGAAATTATCAACCAGGCCTTGGGATGACCACGTTACCCATTGCTTAACAACGAATTAGCTAATTAGCTAATTATCACGTATCAAAGACGCTTTAACTGCTATTTTTTTGTATTTTCGCGGGTCAGTTCTCGCCCCTGTTGTGTTTTAGCAGCAAGTTGGGTATGAGAATACTACATAAATCAAGTATAAATAATTCATATGGATGTTACACTTATCACGACAATAACTGCAGTAGTGGCATTGGTCATTGGGATTGCGCTGGGTAAGGTGATTTTTGCCAAAAATACGCAGCATAAAATAGATGAAGCGGAGCAACAGGCTAAAAAAATCATTGCAGACGCACAGATTAGTGCCGAAAATCTGAAAAAAGACCGCTTACTGGAAGCGAAAGAAAAATACCTGCAACTCAAGAGCGAGTACGACAAGGACGTACTGCAACGTAATCAGAAACTGGTCGAGTCAGAAAATCGCATCAAACAGAAAGAACAACAACTCAACCAGAAAAACGAGCAGGTTCAGAAACAAATCAACGAGAACGACGCTATCAAGGAAACCCTGAACCGCCAGATGGAACTGGTAACCATTAAGCGCACCGAACTCGAAAAGCACCAGGAAGAACATATCCGCCGCCTCGAAAAAGTAGCCGGCTTAACTGCAGAAGAAGCAAAACACCAGCTGGTAGAAAGCCTGAAGGAAGAAGCCCGTTCACAGGCCCTTTCCCATATCCAGGAAATCATTGAAGACGCCAAGCTGAAAGCCAACAAGGAAGCCAAGAAAATCATTATACAATCTATTCAGCGTACCGCTGCTGAGCAAACCATCGAAAATACCATCACCGTATTTACCCTGGAAAGCGATGAAATCAAAGGCCAGATCATTGGCCGCGAAGGTCGTAACATCCGCGCTATCGAAGCAGCTACCGGTGTTGATCTGATCGTAGACGATACCCCTGAAGCGATTGTATTGTCCTCTTTCGACCCACTCCGCCGCGAAATAGCCCGCTTGTCCCTGCAACGCCTGGTACAGGATGGACGTATTCACCCTGCCCGTATTGAGGAAGTAGTGGAAAAAACCAAGAAACAACTGGAAGAACAGGTAATGGACATCGGTGAAAGAACCGTGATAGAACTGGGTATCCATGGACTCCATAAAGAACTGGTACGTTTGGTAGGTAAGATGCGTTTCCGCTCTTCCTACGGACAAAACCTGCTCATGCACTCCAAGGAAACGGCTAACCTCTGCGCTGTAATGGCAGCAGAACTGGGCTTAAACCCGAAACTGGCCAAACGTGCCGGCTTACTGCACGATATTGGTAAAGTACCTGATGAAGAAACAGAACTGAGCCACGCCCTCCTCGGCGCCAAGCTCGCTGAAAAATATGGCGAACATGCCGCGGTGGTAAACGCTATCGGCGCCCACCACGACGAAATGGAAATGCAATACGTGATTTCCCCGATCGTTCAGGCCTGCGATGCCATCAGTGGTGCACGCCCGGGTGCACGCCGCGAAATCATGCAGAGCTACCTGCAACGTATCAAAGACCTGGAAAACCTGGCCCTCGCACACGATGGCGTGGAAAAAGCCTATGCTATCCAGGCAGGTAGAGAACTGCGTATCATTGTAGAAAGTGAAAAAGTATCCGATGGCGATGCCGACCGCTTATCGTTCGAAATTGCTAATAAGATACAGACAGAAATGCAGTATCCTGGCCAGATTAAAGTAACGGTGATCCGTGAAAAAAGAGCAGTGAATATAGCAAGATAATTTTCTGATATAGAAATACAGGAAATTGACCTTATATTGGAGTCCTCCCCCGCCTTGGCGAGGGAGGACTTTTTTATCCTCTTCACCCTCTAAATCACTAAACTCAAACAGTGTTATGAAAAAAAATTGCCTGAAATTCGTACTGGGAGCCGCTCTCCTATTGGGCGCCGGTAGTGCGTCTGCACAAAAAGCACAGTCTTTATTCAACGGAAAGAACCTGGATGGATGGAAAGTGTATGGTACCGAAAAATGGTATGTAGAAAAAGGAGAACTCATCTGTGAAAGCGGCCCTGATAAAGAATATGGCTACCTGGGTACCGATGGTCAATATAAAGATTTTGAGCTCACCGTACAGTTTAAACAGGAGGCCAATGGCAACAGCGGCGTATTCTTTCACTCCTCCCTGGAAGGCACTAAAATTACCGGCTGGCAGGCTGAAGTAGCCCCTCCCGGCTTACATACAGGCGGTATCTATGAGTCTTATGGCCGTGGATGGCTGATACAACCCGACAAAGAAAAAGAACAATACCTGAAAATGGGCGAATGGAATACCATGAAAGTAAGGGTACAGGGCGACAATGTAACCACCTGGCTCAATGGTCATGAAATGATTACCCTGAAAGATGAAAAAATTGGCGCCGCCAATGGACAAATAGCCTTACAGATCCACTCTGGTGGCGGTATTAAGGTGAGATGGAAAAACATTAAGATCGTTCCGTTGAAATCCTGATCACGGCCCACATGTATTTTACCAATAAAGTCATACTAATCACAGGTGCCAGCTCGGGTATAGGCCACGAGCTGGCATTACTGCTGGCCAGGGAAAAGGCCCGGCTTATCCTGGCCGCCCGTAACCAGGCCGCCCTGGAGGCGGTAAGGAACGAATGCCTGGTATATACGCCCCATTGTGAAATCCTCCTGATGGATGTAACAGATGAATCCCAGGTAACAGCCGGCGCCCAGACTGCGCTCACCTTTTTTGGAAAAATAGATATCCTGGTGAACAATGCCGGCGTTACCCAACGCTCCAAGCTGATAGATACTTCTGTGGCCGCCGTCCGGCAGTTAATGGAAGTGAATTTCTTCGGCGCAGTAATGCTTACACAAGCCTTATTGCCTCATTTCAAAGCACAGGGCGGCGGACAGATCATCGTGATCAGCAGCATGGCAGGATTAATGGGATATCCCTGGCGCTCCGGGTACAACGCCGCCAAACATGCCCTGCAAGGATATTTCGAAACCCTGCAAACAGAACAGCCAATCCCCGGGTTATATACTACCATTATTTGCCCCGGACGCATTCACACGCCCATTACCTATTCCGCTATTACCGCCGATGGCAGTCCCTATGGGAAAATGGACCCTACTACGGCCAAAGGTATTTCCGTGCAGCAATGCGCCCATCGTATATTGACCGCCATACGCCGGAAAAAGAAACTAGTGCTCATTGCCCGCGAAGAACGGATACTGCTCTGGTGCAAAAGATATTTTCCACCCCTGTTTTACATGATTGCCCGTAAAGGGAATTAATTTGCAGCAAATTTTAATGACGTATGGACTTGTTACTGCAACAAATAGCGGCAGCTACTGCCTATCTGCAATCCTTTTCCTTTGAGCAGCCCCGCGTGGGCGTAGTGCTGGGAACAGGACTCGGAGAACTGGTAAATCATATCAAAATAGCACATTCTATTCCCTACCAGCAAATTCCGCACTTCCCGGAATCCACAGTAGAATCACATAAAGGACACCTGATACTCGGTCATATTAACGATACGCCCGTTGTTGCTATGCAGGGACGCTTTCATTACTATGAAGGCTATACGATGCAGCAAATCACCTTCCCGGTTCGTGTCATGAAAGCATTGGGTGTTCAGCAACTGCTGCTCAGCAATGCAGCCGGCGGCATGAATCCCACCTTTAAAAAAGGGGATCTTATTTTGCTGGACGACCATATCAATATGCAACCGGAAAACCCGCTCCGCGGCCTCAATGCCGCTGCATACGGTCCCCGCTTCCCGGATATGAGCTGTCCCTATCATCCGGGGCTGGGCGCCCAAATACAGGCTGCCGCTACATTGCAGGGCGCTACCTTGAAAAAAGGGGTATACGTTTCTGTGATGGGACCTAACCTCGAAACAAGGGCGGAGTACCGCTTTCTGCGCATGATCGGCGCCGACCTGGTAGGAATGAGCACAGTGCCGGAGGTGATAGTAGCCAACCAGCTGCAACTACCTTGCGCCGCGGTATCGGTGGTAACAGATGAATGCGATCCCGACAACCTGCACCCCGTTTCTATTGAAGAAATTATCGCAGTCGCAGGTAAGGCCGATAAACTGCTAAGCCAGATTTTTGCTACGGTGATTGCCGGGTTATAAACTTTGCTATAACACAACGGCCACACCATGAAGGAGTGGCCGTTGCAATGATTTATACTTATTTTCTCCTGTCGCCGGGATCTGTACTTTCATCATCGTCTTCTTCTTCATCTTCGTCATCACTATCGTCTTCCTCATCGTCCTCATCATCCTCATCATCCCAATCATCCTCATCATCGTCGTCCTCCTCGTCCTCCTCGTCCTCCTCTTCTTCGTTACCCGCATCGGGACCATTTACCTGCAATAATTTTTCCCCGAAAAGCCGCTCTTCAAATGAGTTGTCGAATTCCTCCAATCCGTCATCTTCTTTTGGCGTTTCGTTTGTTTCTTCCGTTTTATTGGCTTCTTCTTGTGCAGGTATGTTTTCTGTAGTATCCGGCATATGGGAGATAGCATCTTCCATCATGCCATCCGGATCTTCATTACTTTTCCCCTCAGCTATTTCCTCATCGGGTGCTGCTTCCGGTTCGGGAGCGGGGATATCAATAATTTCCGCACTGCCGGTTTCTTCATCGTTATTTTCCAGTTCCTCGTTGGCTTCTTCAATAAAATCATCGAGGTGCACAATTTCATCATCTGGTTCTACTTCTTCATCTTCCGAAGCAGGAGTTTCCTCTTCTGGTGGAGCAGCGGTAATATGATCGAGCTGGTGGTCGGGATCGAGTAATTCGCCATCTTCCGATACTACCAGGGAATGAATACCTTCTGTGTTATGCTGACTATGCTCACCTCTGCCCAGGGTGGCTGTTTCATCGCTGATCAGGGTGGGCTGTACAATTTCCTCATCAAACAGTTCTTTCAGCTTAGGCAGATCGGCTACAGAGGCCAGGCCAAAATAATCCATGAAAGAGCGGGACACTGCGTACAGCAGGGGTTTACCCGGTTGGTCTTCACTACGGCCGGTAATAACGATCAGTTCTTTTTCCAGGAGTTTCTGGATAGAGTAGTCGGTGCTTACTCCACGGATGTATTCAATTTCCCCTTTGGAAATAGGCTGGCGATAAGCAATAATGGCGAGGGTTTCCAGTGCGGCGGTAGACAGGCGTTTGAGGAATTTATCCCCGTTCAGCTGGGCTACCGTCTGGTAATATTCTTTCTTGGTAAGGAATTGATAGCCTCCACCGCTGCTTCGTACTTCAAACGCATAAAACTCCGAGCTGTATTTTTCCCGGATAGCCTCCATGGCGGCTTCTACCTGATCCAGGTTGGTACGGTCTTCCAGGAAAGCCAATGCATTGTTGAGCAGATCTACTATTTCCAGCAAAGGCAAGGGCCTGTCGGCGGCAAAAATTAATGCTTCCACGTGCGGGATGATCTGTGATATTTCCATACGTTAACAGGAGGTGGATTTTATAAAAAAAGGTCAAAGACCGAAAATACAGTCTTTGACCCTAATCTGAAAATATTAATTCAGTTGTTGACTTAATGTTAAAAGTGTCTTACACTGCTTATCCAGCCAATGCTGCAGCACCGCTTACGATTTCTGTCAGCTCGGTGGTAATGGCTGCCTGACGGGCGCGGTTGTAAGAGATCTTCAGGGAACGCAGCATTTCGCTGGCGTTTTCTGTTGCCTTGTCCATTGCAGTCATACGGGCACCATGCTCAGAAGCATGTGAATCCAGGATGGCTTTAAAGAACTGGGTATTCAGAATTTTAGGCATCAGTTCCGCAATCAGGGTTTCTTTCTCAGGCTCGAAAATGAAGTCGGCTTTCAGACCGCTTTTATCCTGGTTTTCCACCTTAGCAATAGGCAGGAACTGTTCTGTTACAAAGATTTGTGTAGCGGCGTTTTTAAATTCGCTGTACACAATTTCCACTGCATCGTAATTACCGCTGATAAAACCGTTCAGGGCCACGGCGGCAGCTTCTTTTACGTGATCAAAAGTAAGGCTGGAGAAAATCTGCCAAAATTTGCCGTTTACTTTATAACCGTTTTGCACAAAGTGCTCGTATCCTTTTTTACCAATTGGTAACAGTTCTACATTGCCCTTCTCAAACTGTTCCGCGTACTTTTCGCGGATCACGCGTTTAGCCGTCTTGATCAGGTTAGAGTTGAAAGCACCGCACAAACCTCTGTCAGACGTAATAACCACGATCAATACTTTTTCAACAGGGCGCTGTGCCGCCAGTGGTGTGTTGATATTGCCTTCGCTGTTGGAAACAATATTCTGTAACATTTCCTGGAGCTTTACAGCATAAGGGCGCATCAGCATGATAGCATCCTGGGCGCGTCTTAATTTAGCAGCACTTACCATTTTCATGGCTTTGGTGATCTGCTGACCAGATTGAATAGATTTGATTCGGTTACGAACTTCTTTAAGCTGTCCGGACATATTATAAAAATCAATTACAAATTACGAATTATGAATTGCCAATGCAGGGATAGCCTCCTGAATTTGGCTGCAAAGGTAAGTAATGCCCGTTTAATTTGAAAATCCGTAGAAAGATAATTTAAATTTTCTTTATACTGTTTATAATCAACTTCTTACAGATATGTAAATTTACAGGGTTATACTGGTTCCCAGCACCTGTAAAAATGCCGCTATCCACTGCGGATGAGCTGGCCATGCCGGCGCTGTCACCAGTTTACCATCTACCACCGCTTCATATACATTCACCGATACATAGGTACCACCCGCGGCTGTTACTTCAGGCCCTACTGCGGGGTAAGCAGTTAATTTTTTGCCCCGTACCACATCCGCTGCTGTCAGGATCTGGATACCGTGACATACCGCCGCTACAGGTTTATCTTCCAGGAAAAAGTGCTTTACCAGCTCCAGTACATTCTTATTTAAACGCAGGTATTCCGGCGCCCGGCCACCCGCTATAACGAGTGCATCATAATCGGCGCCCGCTATATCATTGAAAGTGGCGTTCAGTACAAAACCATGTCCTGGCTTTTCGCTATAGGTTTGATCGCCCTCAAAATCATGGATCGCTGTTTTGATCTTATCGCCGGCTGCTTTATCAGGACAAACAGCATGTACATCATGGCCAATCATTTGTAACATCTGGAAAGGTACCATGGTTTCATAATCCTCTGCATAATCACCGGTAAGTAACAATATCTTTTTTTGTGCCATAGGACGAAAGGTTTTTTGAGTTAATGAAGATAAGCAAAAAGAAAGAGCAGAAAGCAGAAAGCTTTCTGCTCTTTCTTTTTGCTAGTAGCCAGGATTCTGTGGGAATGGGTTAGACGATCTGTCTATCTGATCCTGTGGAATCGGGCGCAGTACATGTTTAGGTTGAATGTTGGGTCCCCCTTCGGTATTATGCAGTTTTACTCTTTCCAGTAACTTGTGGGTACGGGTGAGGTCAAACCAGCGCATTTGCTCGCCTACCAGCTCCCGTCCTCTTTCATCGAGTAAAAAGTCGATGGTCATATCGGATGCTTTAACGGTGAGCGCATCGCGGTTGGCCTGTGTTTCGGCTGGTGTAGTTCCCACCCTGGCGGCTCTCCAGCGAACTATGTTTACCAGGTCGGCGGCGCCCTGGTTATCGCCCTGCATCATTTTGGCTTCTGCTTCGATCAGGTAAGCTTCTGCGAGGCGGAAAGCGATAAAGGGCCTTACTCCCGAGGCCTGGTTATCCGGGCGCAGGGAATCGGCAAATTTATTCAGGGAAGGATACAGGCGTTCGGTATACAGCCTGGGCGGCACCAGCATGTATTTTTTGCTTTCTATTTCTGCTTTGCTAACATCATAACCTGGCAGGTACACAGCGGTATCTCCTACGTTTAACTTGGCGGTAGCGGTATTGGCGTACCATACGGTAGTAAAGAACTTTTCGTAACGTACATCATGCACGCGGTCTTTATACAAGGTGTCGATCAGGAATTTTGTAGGCCTGAAACGCTTCCAGGGCGTGCCATTAGGCAAATCCCGCTTCATACCGGCCAACACATCGTACTGCATCAGGAAAAAGCGGCAGGCATTGTTGTCGGGATATCCATACAGCGGATCGGCCGTGTATTGCGCAGCAAATACCGTTTCTGAATTATTTTCCTTGCCCTGTGCCCATACCTGTCCGGGATCATCCAGCAGACGGAATCCGAAATTTTTGATCACCTGGTCGGCATATTTCGCAGCGTCGGCATAATCTGTAGGCTTAGCCTGGGGCGAAGAAGCACGGGTGAGGTATACCCTGGCCAGCAGGTGTTCAGCAGCCGCTTTGGTAGCCCGTCCCCAGTTGGCAGCAGCTGCCGGCAAGTCTTTATCAGCCGCCAGCAAATCGGCAATCACGGCATCGTATATGGCGGAAACGCTGTCGCGGTGCGATTCTGTTACAATTTTTGTGTTTTCGTGTAGCTGTAAGGGTATGGCGCCAAACATTTCCATCAGGATGAAATGGTAATGAGCACGGCAAAACAACGCCTCTGCTACCCCTGCTTTTTTGGTGGCATCGTCCAGGCCAGGGATGTTATTGGCCCGGTCTACCACTACGTTACAGGTATTGATGGTTTGATAAAAGCTATTCCATACTTCCCTGACATGGTCGTAGCGGGCGTCCAGCTGTGAAGTATATTGACTGGTAAATTTGTAGTTACCATCGGAGCCGTTGGTATAGATATCCGTACCGGTTTCGGTGAGCGTCATCCCTCTTTCGGTACTGTAAAAGTTGCGCATCGCCACATAGGAGCCTGTAACGGCGGTCTGAAAGCCGGCTTTGGTATTATAAAAATCGTCTGTCACATTGGTGACCACTTTTTCATCCAGCATTTTGTTACAGGAGCTTACTGTAAAAGCCAGCAACATGATAGGCACTATATATTTCATAACGTTTTCCTTTTAAGAGTTGATTAAAATCTCGCATTCAATCCAAACTGCAGCATCCAGGTGGCTGGTGCATCAATACCGATTACATTCACATCTTCCGGATCTATTCCTTTCCACTGTTGCCGGTAAGGCGCAATGATCAGCGGTTGTTTTACGCCTACACTAAAGCGCAATTCCTGCATCTGCATGCGTTTTACGAGTGCATCCGGCAAGTTGTAAGCCAGGGTGATATTCCTGATTTTGAAGTAGGAGCCGTCGAAATAGCTGAGCGACTGGTAGTTGCTGGGTCTTTCCTGGTTAGCATTAGGCCTTGGGAAATCGTTGGTAGGATTGGAAGGCGTGTTATAATCAATGTTCAGGTTATTGTAACGACCGAAGAGGGTATTATAGTTAGAATAAAAATCACTCCGTATCATACTGCCTATACGGGCAAATGCTACGATCGATAATTCAAAGCCTTTGTAAGAGAAGCGTTGGGTGGTACCGGCCGACCATTTAGGTTCAGGTGAACCCAATATCTGCCTGTCTTTGGCATCGATCGTACTATCTTTGTTCACATCTTCCAGCCTGATCTCTCCTGGTTTTACGCCATATTTAGCAGCCAGCTTAGCGTCTTCCGCCTGCCAGATACCTGTCTTCTTAAAGTCGTAATACACATAGGTAGGCTGGCCCACAAACCATCCATTACCCACGTCTGCACTTCTTCCACCACCAATGGAAAGGATCTTGGAACGGTTTCTGAAAACGTTTGCATCCATCTTCCAGCTAAAGCCTTTAGGGTTATCGATGATGATCGCAGAAAGCCCTACTTCCCATCCACGGTTCCTCGAAGTACCCAGGTTTTCGAGTACCTGGTTGAAACCATTGCTAAAGGGCAGCAGGTGTGGCATCAGCAGGTCGGTGGTTTTCTGGTTATACCATTCTACCACACCAGTAATGCGGCCATTAAAGAAACCGAAATCCAGGCCTATATCAGTGGACGTAGTGGTTTCCCAGGTCAGGTTAGGATTGCGCAGATCTCCTGGTACAAAGCCCAGGGAGCCCTTTCCACCGTAGGAATAGGGAATCCTGGTCAGCAATCCCTGCGTAGCATAAGGGTTGATACCGGTATTACCGATCCGGCCGTAACTGGCGCGGAGTTTCAGGTTATCCAGGGTATGCTGATTTTTGAAGGGCGCTTCATTGATAATATTCCAGGCGACTGCCACGGAAGGGAAGTAACCCCATTTCTTTCCGGGTGCAAAACGGGACGAGCCATCCGCGCGGAGGGTGAGTGTTAACAAGTAACGATCATCGTAACCATAGTTAATACGGCCCATGTAAGAGAGAATAGTCCAGGTACTGAGACTGCTGGTTACGCCGGTTACGGAGAGTGCCTGCCCCAGGTTAAAATATTGCTGTGTTTCTACCGGGATCCCTCTTACGTTGGTAGTCATGATATCCGCGGTTTGCCGTTGTACGCTGTACAAGCCGGTGGCAGCGAGGTTATGCTTTTTGATAGACTTGTTATACGTTAACACGTTTTCGATGGTATAAGCCAGGGTAGATGCGTTGCCTTTGCTGGCCTGTGCATCGCCGCCGCCTATCAGCAGGTTAGTATTATTTTTACCCTGGAAAAGGCCGTAGTTATAGTATTGCAGGTCCGGACCTACGTTCAGCCGGTATTTCAGGCCATTAACGATTTCCACTTCTCCGTATAAACTGGTAAAGAGGCGGAAACGTTTCATCAGCTCCACGCGGTTACCGGGCACATAATCCAATAGTGGATTGGGTTGCTGGCTATCGCCGGTAGGCAGGATAATGAGGTTGCCTTTATCATCGTAGGGCGACGCGATAGGCAGCATTTTCAGGGCATTGTCGATCCCGTTGTAGGTTTCGCCGTTGCGCAGGCTGTAAGCGCCCAACAGGGATGCCCCTACGCGTACCCGATTGCCTATCATCTGGTCGATGCCCAGGTTGATGTTGTAGCGTTCGTAGCTCTGTAATTTCAATACGCCCTGGTCTTTAAAGTATCCGAGTCCCACGGTATACTTGGTTCTTTCCGTACCACCTGCTACGGAAATAGCGTGGTTGGTTTGGTATCCGGGAGAGATCATGAGCTTTTGCCAGTCCACGTTTGTTCCTTTCTTAATATTGGCCAGTTCGGTGGCGTTAAAGATAACGGCGTCGGAAGAGTCGCGGTTATTGTCGTTGTACTTGCCGATGGTGCGGTTGGCTTCGCGGCGCATTTCTATGAAGCGGTTGGCGTCCATCATATCTGTTTCTCCTAATTGTTGTACATAACCGTAGGAGCCGGAGTAAGACACCACGGGTTTGCCCAGCTTACCGCGTTGGGTGGTAATGAGCACTACGCCATTGGCGCCCCTGGAACCATAAATGGCAGTAGCAGAGGCATCTTTCAAAATATCCATCGATTGTATTACTCCGGTGCCGATATCGCTGAGGTTACCAGCGTAGGGAATACCATCTACTACATAGAGCGGGTCGTTGCCGGCCGACAGGGAGCGGGTACCGCGGATACGTACCTGTGGCTCATCGCCTGGTTTGGCGCTGTTGTTAATAACTTCTACGCCGGGAGCGCGGCCTTGCAGGGCCTGTTGCGGGTTGGTAACCGGTACGTCCTGTATAGCTTTGGTGCCTACAGAGGAAATGGCGCCGGTCACATCTTTTTTCTTTTGCTGGCCATACCCTACTACCACGATTTCTTCCAGTTTTTTGCGGTCCTCCTGGAGAATGACCGGAATCGCAGTACGACCTTTAACAGGTTCTTCTACCGATGTAAAGCCAATAAAAGTGAATACCAGCGTGGCGTTAGCCGGGTCTTTTACCTGTAGCCGGTAATGTCCTTTGGCATCTGTTTGTGTGCCGGAACTTCTGCCCTTAATGGAAACAGTTACCCCTACAAGTGGCATTTTTTGGGCGTCCAGTACATTTCCCTCCACCGTTGAGGAATTTCCCTGTGCCATGGTGAGTTGCTGAAATAGCAGGCATGCTATTATACAGACAAAACGTGTGAAAGATCTTTTCATAACGTAGTTTGTGATAAGTGGAATAAAGGATACTTAAGTTAGATTTTGGCCGTCGCTTCAGGTTCTTCGATGAACCAAAATAAGACAATTTTACATTTCTGCAATCGTTTGCAAACAATATTTTAAAAATCATAGTAATCATCCGTCTCCGGGGGAGACTACGTCATATATTTAAAATAAAAATGTTTTGCAATCGGTTGTAAAAACCATTTTCATTGATTACTTTGAGCTTCTTATTGCATTTTAGTTATGAAAAAAATGATTCTTTTATGCGGCTCCCTGCTATGCATGTACGGCGGCCTGTATGCCCAGAAAGCCCAGTGGCATCAACTTTTCAATGGTAAAGACCTGAAAGGCTGGAAACAGCTGGGAGGTGAGGCAAAATACAATGCACAGAACGGTGAAATTGTGGGTACTACGGTAATGAATACACCAAATTCATTCCTGGCCACAGAGAAAGAGTACGGCGACTTTATCCTGGAGCTGGAATTCAAGCTGGGAAAGGAGTTTAACTCCGGCATCCAATTCCGCAGCCAAAGCAGGCCCGACTACCAGAACGGACGTGTATTCGGCTACCAGATGGAAATAGACCCGTCTGACCGCAAATGGAGCGGCGGTATTTATGAAGAAGGCCGCAGGGGCTGGCAATACCCGATGGAGCTGAACCCGGCGGGACAGCAGGCCTTCAAAAAAGACGGTTGGAATAAATACCGTATCGAGTGCCGGGGAAATGAAATGCGTACTTGGGTAAACGGCATACCTACCGCCCACCTGGTGGACACTGCCCTGCCTAAAGGCTTTATTGCCCTCCAGGTACATGGTATCGGCAAAAAAGCAGAAGATGACAATAAAAATATCTACTGGAAAAATATCCGGATCATCGAAAATCCGGCTCCTTCCCAGTATTCGCCATACGATAATATCTACGTAGTTAACAATGTGGATAACACCATTTCCGGTCAGGAAAAGAAAAACGGCTTCCAACTGCTGTGGGATGGCAAAACCTCCAAAGGCTGGAGAGGCGTGTACAAAAAAACTTTCCCTGATAAAGGCTGGGTGATCAACGATGGGGTATTGACCATCCAACATTCCAATGGAGATGAGGAAGGCAGCGGCGGCGACATTGTGACCGAAAAACAATATGGCGCCTTTGAACTGGAATTTATGTTCAAACTCACGCCAGGCGCGAATAGCGGCGTAAAATACTTTGTGAGCGAAACCTACGAAACCGGGGGTAAGTCGGCTATCGGGCTGGAATACCAGGTATTGGACGACGAAAAGCACCCGGATGCCAAATTAGGACGCGATGGAAACCGCACGTTAGCAAGCCTTTACGATCTCATGACAAGAAAACAGGAAAAACGTGCCATCAACCCTATTGGAGAATGGAACAAAGGTCGTATTATTGTGTATCCAAATAACCACGTAGAACATTGGTTAAATGGGTTTAAAGTACTGGAATACGAGCGTGGCTCCCAAGCCTTCAAAGACCTGGTGGCCATCAGCAAGTATAAAAACTGGAAGAATTTTGGACTGTGGCCGGAAGGACATATCCTGTTACAGGATCACGGCAATGAGGTTTCTTTCAAAAGTATTCGCATAAAAAATCTTAAATAATATTTTTTTATCTTTTTTTTCATTGTTCACTGTTCTAAATAAGCTTTCCGATTCTTCGGAAAGCTTTTTTCTTTGGATAAAACGGTAAATTACTGCTTATTCACAACCCACACACATGATCAAGTTACAACAACCGCGTTACCTGTTGATCGCAGCCTCGCTTTTCGCGGGCGCCTGTCAATCGCCCGGGAATCATAGCAACCCTGCCGCCACAGCCGATTCCCTTCACCACCTGGCCAGTCGTTACTATGCCGAAAACATGGCCCTCAACCCTTTGCAGGCCACCCAAAATGGCGAAAATCAATACAACGATCAGTTGCCGATAGATATCAGCGAAAGCTTTCGGGCAAAGGCCGATTCGTTTTACGCCCGCTACCAACAAGCCATCAAAGGGATTGATACCAGCGCCCTCTCCGGCAACGACCGTATTACCTACGATATGCTACGGAGAGAGTTCGACATCAACCGGGAAGGGCTTACCTTCCACGATCACCTGATGCCGGTGCAGCAGTTTACCTGCTTGCCGCTCACCCTCACCCAACTGGCGGGCGGCACCTCCGCTCAGCCATTCAAAACGGAAAAAGACTATCGCAACTTCATGCATCGTATGGAGCGCTTTGCGATATGGACCGATACTGCTATCGCCAACATGCGCCGTGGCATGGCCTCCGGCTATGTATTGCCCAAAAGCCTGGTGGTAAAAGTGATTCCACAGGTGACCGACCTGGCCAAAAAAGACCCCGCAAATAACGTATACTACGCCCCGCTGAAAATGATCCCCGACTCGCTCGGCAATGAGGTGAAAGCACAACTGACAAAGGATTATACAGCAGCTATTGAAAAATATATACTGCCCTCCTTCGCTAAATTGCAGGCCTTCCTGCAAAACGAATACCTGCCCCAAGCCCGCAGCAGTAGCGGCATTAGCGGTATACCAGATGGTAAAACCTATTATACCTACCTCGTTAAAACCTGGACCACTACCGACCTCACCCCTGGAGCCATCTTCGACCTGGGTGAAAAAGAAGTGGCCCGCATCCGGGGTGAAATGGAAACGGTGAAAAACAGCACCGGCTTCCAGGGCGACTTACCGGCATTTTTTGCCGCTGTTCGTACGGATAAAAAACTACGCATATTTAAAACACCTGCGGCGATTCTCGATTCATTCAAAGCCATCGAAAATAAAATCATGCCCGGTGTAAAAAAGATGTACGGTCATCTCCCTAAAACACCATTCGAAATCCGGCAAACCGAAGCCTACCGGGCTGCATCGGCATCAGCCGAATATATGCAGGGGAGTGCTGACGGTACCCGTCCCGGCGTATTCTATGTGCCCATCCTCGATGCCACACAGTTTTCTTACACCGGCATGGAATGCCTCTTCCTGCATGAAGCCATTCCCGGACACCACTTCCAGATCTCCCTGCAACAGGAAAATGATTCCCTGCCCAGGTTCCGCCGCTTCTCCTGGATTGGCGCCTATGGCGAAGGATATGCACTCTATTGCGAAAGCCTTGGGAAAGAGCTGGGCCTGTACACCGATCCCTATATGTACTTTGGCCGGCTAACCGACGAAATACATCGCGCTATTCGTTTAGTCGTTGACGTTGGCATGCATACTAAAGGCTGGACCCGCGAACAAGCTATCAAATATATGATGGATAACGAACCGTTATCTGAACAGGAAGCCACCGCTGAAATTGAGCGCTATATGGCCATTCCGGCGCAGGCGCTTTCTTATAAAATCGGGGAACTGAAAATACGTGAGCTACGCAATAAATACACTACTGCCCTGGGCAGTAAATTCAGCCTGTCTTCTTTCCACGATGAGCTATTGAAAGATGGCTGTGTACCGCTTTCTGTACTGGAACAGAAAATGGCCCGCTGGGCAGCTGCACAAAAATAATCCGGGTTAACTACGGGCATAAAAAAGGTTGTTCCATCATCGTGGAACAACCTTTTTGCTGACATAGGGATTAAATAGGGCTTCAATAACTGGCTTTCATGCCCTTCGCCTTCCAGTAATCAATTACCGGTTGATAGGGGCCAAACTTATGCTGGGCCACGGAAAAAGTATCAGCAAACGGACCTTTATCATAGTCCAATGCTTTTTCTTCCTTATGCGGATAATCAAAGTTCTTTATATCGGGGCGCTGGTGGCGGCTATCGTCGTTTACAAAAGCGGCAATATCCATGGCTTCGGCGTCGCTGAGGAAAGGCTTATCCCAGGTAGCCTTATCATACGGCATATTGGCTTTCAGCCATTGCGCCTGTTTAATAATGCGGTGCATACTGGATCCCGGCTGGTATCCATATTTTCCCCATAAGGGCGGGTAGGTATAGGTAACCTGGTCGGGGCGCAATTGTCCCTCTCCTTCCTTGCCATGACAACGCGCACAATGTTGCTCATACAGCAGCGCGCCATGCTCCGGGTTAGCCGCTATATCAGGTAGCGTTACCAACAGGTTTTTCTGGCCTTTAAAAGGCTTGTCTTTCGGCACAAAGCTGTTAATCCACCTGAAGTACGACAGAAATGCTACCATCTCTTTACTGTCGAGCGGTAACGGACGGCCGTTATGCGGGCGGGTAACGCAATTGTTCACCCTTTCCGCCAGGGTCAGTACTTTTCCTTCCCTGGCGCGGTACTGGGGATAGTCTTCGTGCGACAGCATGAGGTTAAAGGAAAAAGGCTTGGTCCCTCCCTGTTGATGACAGTTGGTACAATTCATTTTATTGCCAAGGTACTTCCCATTGATACCTTCCGGACCTATGTAGTAGGCTGTGTTGTACATGAGCTGTTGCCCATATTTTACTTCCTCTCCAAATTTATCCTTAGGGATAGCCGTGCTATCTACCTGCAATAACGCAGCGGCTATCACCGGCATTTTCTCCTTCTCTTTTTCTTCTTCCTGCACCTTTGTACGGCAGGAATAAAATACGGTGGCGGCAGTAGCCAGCAGGAAACCACCGGTAACGATACGTAGTGAACTCTTCATAATAGGCCAGGTATTTATCTTCCGAAAAAATTTTATACTATAAACCAGGTAAAGCTTCCTTAGGAATAAACTCTGCCCGGTAAGGAATAAACGTGCAACGCAGCTGCCACAGCGGTGTGCCATGCCGGTCGGTCAGCAAAACCGTATTGCGTTTTGAACAACATTGCAACAGGTTGTCCTTATCCACCAGGTAAGCGCTTCCCATGCGATCATTAAATAAATAACCGGGTAAGGGAGAATGGATATTTACAGTAGCTGTTTTATTTTGCTCATCCAGGTGGAAACTGAGTGTTTGTGACAGTTGGTGGGATACGCCGTTATCAAACAACATCAGGTCATTTTCGCTGTTGATATGCACTGCATGCCCCATATCGAAAGCAGCCGATTCGGGATAGCTAAAATCGCCGCCACGACCAAACTTCCAGATCACGCGACCTGTGTGGACATCCAGCTTCCATATTTGTCCGTTGTTGTAAAAGGAAATGAGATAGTTGCCATCTTTATCGTAACTAAGACTGTTGGCATGCATCCAGTCCGTACGCGTATGTAGTATAGCCGTATCCGTTAGTGGACTTAAAGCATCAAAAACTGTCCATTCCCACAGCTTATGACCTTTGCGATCCAGCACGAGAATACCATCGCTTTTAACGGTGTCGCGGGTGCTGCCACCGGCAGCACTGAGATCAAGAACTTTCTCCACGGTACTTAACAGCACAATGTTATTATCGGGATTTAACAGCACCTCATGATGTGCGTTGGCAGTAAAGTCCCCTTGTCCTTTGCGGAGATTTAACAGGGTGTCGCCCGCCAGCGATATTTCCAATATCTGGTTGCCGTAACTGGTGGCGTATTCCTTGCCGCCCAGGATACAGAGAAATGTTTTATTGGCCGTAAAATGTGCGGTTTTAAAACCGGTGCCTTTTACCTGGTGGAACCAAACCACCTGCCCTTTGCTGTTGAGGAGAAATAATGCGCCCGGATCGTCGCGCTGACTCAAGAGTACATAGCCATCCCGGAAACGGGGCGATAACTTTGCCGGCTGCATACTATCGATGCTAAATGCTTCCTGTACCCAGTAGGGCAAGGATTTGGTGGTTGGTTGCCGGCAAGCGCAGAAGATAAATAAAATTAAAAGCCAGTGGCGTAAACTCATCAGGTTGATAATTAGTAAAAATTCATTGTTCAGTGATATAAAAACTCCCTGGTATGAGATCAGGATTAGTATCAGCGGTAAATTATATTTCCACTTAGTGAAATCTTGACAATTGGAATAATTGTGTGTAATTTAAAACTCTATTCTCTAAGATCAAAATCGTAACCCGCAAAATGATATCCCTACGAAAGCGCCCCGGCAGGCAGCAGCCTGCGCCCCCATCTCTCCCTGGTAAGTATACCAGTCTTTTGCTGCTGTTGGCAGCCTTATTTACTGCTTGTTCCAACGCTTCAGAGATTCCGGATATCCAGTTGCCGGCAGCTGAAAAATTCAATGCTGAAGTGAATGTTGACCGCATGATACTACTTGGCCCATTTACAAGTGATTCAGGTTCATTACATCATATCGATACCGATGAGTTTATCCGGTATGGACTCCGGGAAGAGGAGATCAACTTTGATAACGTTTCCCGGTTAAGGGATAAAGCAGGCAAGAAGGGTTTCCTGTATCAAACACCCCACTCTTATGTGGATGGCGTGGATCTGTTTACAGCGCTCCCTCATGCCAACTGCTATGCTATATTTTCCGTGAACAGCCCTGTGGATCAGGATATTGCGTTTCTACTCGGTAGCGACGATGGAATGAAGATATGGGTAAATCAAAAGTTATGCTTTCGCGTAAATGATGCAAGATCTATGCAGCGAAATACAGACATCTTTGTCGTTCACCTGAAGAAAGGACCCAACTTTGTTTTGCTAAAGTGTAATAATGGCGGAGGATATTGGGCCTTCTACCTCAATATGAGCCGTATCGATTATGCCGCGGAATTTTACCAGCATAAATTTGGATACGACTTTCTGGAACACTGCCTGCTGGGCGCAAATGATAGTTTAAAAATAAACCTGAACCCTTGCTTCACAGCGTTGGGCGATTCAACCACCTTACAGGTTTTCAATCCGGCTGGGAAAGAGATGCTTTCCACCAAACTACCCCGGGGATCCAACTGGCAAATCCCGCTACCTTATCTTGATAAGGGGTCCTATAAATGCAAAATACTGGTACCAGGAGACACCTTGAGCGAAATATTCATGGTGGGTAACTACCACGACGTGTACGATACAGACTCCATAAAATTATCGGCTGGCAGGCCGGGTGGGGATTTCCTCGTGAATACCCAAACACTTTTCTCCAGGTTCCGGTACCTGAAAAGTTTTGGTACCCGGTATGGATGCGATGACCAGTTATACCGGAAAATTGCTATTACCTTATTCGACATGGCCGGTATTGTAAATGACGCCCGGTTCTCCAACAAGCCAGGGAAACATTTACGTGGTTATATTTCGAAGGTAGATGGAGGGACTGAAAACTATATGGTTTATGTTCCCGGCAGTTACCGCAAAAATGTTCCCATTCCGCTGGTGATGGTTATTCCATGGGTCAGCCAGAGGGCGCCCTTCATCCAGAGCCCCCATGTGGCTTATTTAGATAAAATAGATGCGCTGACAAGACTTGCTGAAAAATTTGGGTATGCCATCCTCTGGCCTGCTGCAAGGATCTTTGAGAGATATAATCTAAACCCGATTGTTTCCACCAGCATTTTTCAGGCAATGAATAAAGTTGGGGAAGACTATAACATCGATCCACATCGCGTTTACCTGTACGGTGTTTGTTCCGGAGGTATGTTTGCCATGCTGCTGGCAAACAGGTTCCCTGAACACTTTGCGGCCATTGGCGTAGAAGGCCCTGAACTCAATTACACCAAAAGCAAAACGATGCTGGATCCCAGCTCCGACTTATTCCGTTTTCCAACAGAATGGGTAAAGGAAAACAACCTCCTGCAAACGATCAATAACTATCAGCATATTCCCTTATATATCGCCCATGCGCCGGCAGACCATAAATCAGATTATGCTATTTCCAGGAAAATATATGCCGAAGCGAAGCAACAGGGATTCAATATCCTATTGGACAGTGTAGGGAATATTACCAAAGCTCCCACCCTGGATTTATACCCCGATGCACTTATCCTGCGAAAGATGTTTTCCTTTTTTAAAGATAAAGTAACTAAAGCACCGCTATCCATCAATTTCTCTACCTTTCAGCTAAAGTATAACCGGGCTTACTGGATAACCATTGATCAGATGGATACGCTCCATGCGCTGGCAAATATCCAGGCAACCTTCAACAGTAACAACCTGCTCAAAATAACAACGAAGAACATACGCAGTTATTCGATCGACTTAACGCAATTACCCGGACTTCAGCGAAACAAAAAGTTATTGGTGATTACCAACAACGACACTGCTTACTTTAACACTCCTCCACAAGCAGATGCCCTGCACTTATCCATTGGTAAACAACAACAGCTGGGACTCCTGGAAAAGAATCATGATGTAGAAGGCCCTATCAACGATATCTTTAAAGACAATTTCCTGTTGGTGAGTGGTGATGCCGGCACCAAAGAAGAAAGGCTTGTCAACCAAATGATGGTGAATAAATTCATTCAAAACTGGCAGGAAAATAACTTCAACACCTGCCCTGTTAAAACGGCTGCAGCTATAAATAAGGAGGATATTACCCGTAGTAACCTGATACTTATCGGCAATCCCGCTACCAATTCTTTCATTAAGCGCCTGGCGCCCAAGCTTCCCCTGAAAATTGACGCCAACGCTTTAGATATTGGCTCTCAGCATATTGATGGCAATTCTTTAGGGTACACACTTATCTATCCTAATCCTTTAAATCCTAAAAAATATATCTTGCTGCTTGGCTCCAACAACTCGTCTATAGCGCATATGGCGCCGGATTTACAGTACACCGGGTGGTATGACTATGAAGTAAAAAATCTGATCAGTGAAGCTGTCCTGAAAAAAGGGTATTTCGATAAATGCTGGAAGTAGCTGGCTACCTAATAAAAAAGCATCGCGCCGATCGGCGCGATGCTTTTTATTCACTGGGGATATACATACTATCAGCTCCTTAAAGGGATCCGATAGCGAATACTATTTCCAGAGATCATTCTGTGTTGCCTTAGGATTTGATTTCAGTTCGCTGGCCGGTATTGGGAAAACATAGTGTTTTGCCTGGAATACATTAGCGCCCTGTTTCTGCCTGGTCTTTAAAATCGCAGATAATGTACCTGCAGATTTATTCCATCTTCTCAGGTCATATACGCGGTTCTGCTCAAAGAACAGCTCCAGTAATTTCTGGTGATCAATTTCAGCGAGCAGTTGGTCTTTGCCTGGCAAGTCTGCTACTGTCTTATCATTCAGACCAGCTCGCTGGCGAATCCGGTTGATATCAGTAAGTGCTTTGCCATTGTTACCGTTCTGGGCAGCAGCTTCTGCACGCAGCAATAGTACCTCTGCAAAGCGCAATACGCGGTAGTTGGCAGTAGACGGAGTAGGGCCCCAGTAGTTATCGGCATTGGCCACATTACGCCAGGCGCTGGTTCCTTTTTTTATAAGGAAACGGCCATGGGTAACAGTATCCAGCTGTGTATCCGGATACAGGCGCACTGTTTTTGATAGGGCGGAGTTCCACAGCTGATCAAAGGTTTTACCATCATACCAGGTAGTATCGCTTTCACCGAGGGAGGAACGTTTCCACATCAGGGAAGCGTACATCCTTTTATCGAATTTGGTGTCGGAACCGGCGGGACGAGCTTCTTTCAGGAACTCATTCACCAGGTAATTGGATGGTACATATTTAAACCAGCCACCACCTGCGGGAGGTCCAATGAACTGCGGCAGGTAGTTATACATTGGTGAGTTGGGGGTTTCCGTATTCCAGGCCCCGTATTGGTCTCCGATAGGAGCAAAGGTCCATTCAAAAACGGATTCCACGTTGTACTCGTTCTTGTCGGTGAAGTTATCTTCGTAATTAGCTACCAGGTCGTAGTTGTACGGCGCTTTGGTAAGTATATCGAAAGTAGCTTCCGCTTTGGTATAATCTTCGGCGAACATGTATGCCTTACCGAGATAAGCTACGGCAGCGCCACTGGTTACCCTTCCCTGTTCTTTGGGATCGCGCGTTACCGGAAGTCCTGGAATGGCATCCGTGAAATCGGCGACCACCTGTTTCCATACATCTGCTTTGGAACTGCAAGGAGTATCATAACCATCAGTTGTTTCCAATGGGGTTGTTCTCACTGGTACACCGCCCCAGTTGGAAGCCAGCAGGTAGTAAGACAAGCCACGCAGGAACTTCGCTTCTGCGATATAGAGCGTCTTTTTATTGGCATCCATATTTACCCCGCCGATTTTGGCTATCAGGAGGTTAGAGCGATGAATACACTGATAGAGGCTACCGAAAATGCTACTCAGGTCACCATTGTTTTCATCGTTAGCAAAAGTAGCTACCGCCCAGGTACCTGGTTCTTCTCCTGGCAAGGTAAACACATCATCGCCCAGTGCATTGATATCCTGGATACCCAGGAAAGAGCCCCAGTAGCCGTAGAGCGAAGAACGCAGCGGGCTATAGGTAGCTGCCAGCGCCTGGCTTACACTGGATTCGTCTTTCCAGAAAGTAGCATCTGTGATCTTGTTGGGATCCGTTTGTTTAAGGAAGTTCTTTTCGTTACATCCCGCTGCAGTAGCCAATACCAAAGCGAGTGCTCCTATATATTTAAATGATTTCTTCATGTTGCAAAGCCATTAAACGATTAAAAAGTAAGATTCAATCCAACCAGTACTGTGCGGGACAGTGGATATACATCCCAGGAGTTGTCCATACCTCTTGACAGTGCAGCACCACCGATATCCGGGTTGTAGCCTTTGTACTTAGAAATAGTAAAGAGGTTTTCACCGGAAGCATATACTCTTACTTTGTCGATACCCCATCTGTTCATCAGTGATTTAGGAATATTGTATCCCAGTTCCACGCGTTTGAGGCGCAGGTAGGAACCATCTTCCAGCCATCTGTCGCTGTTATCGCGGTTGTTGTTATTAGGATCGGATAAAGTGAAACGTGGGAAGTTTGTATGATTTTCAGGTGTCCAGGCATTCAATACATCGGTAGAGAAGTTGGTGATCTCGTTCATCTTTTCTATCCACTTTCTACGGGCATTGTAAATTTTATTGCCAGTCACTGCTTCCAGGAACAGGCCCAGATCAAAGCCTCTCCAGGTAAGGTTAGCCGACAGTCCCATATTTAATTTCGGGAAAGGACTTCCCAGGTATTGTTCGTCCTGGTTATCGATGATACCATCGTTGTTATAATCTACGTAGCGGATATCACCTGGCTGTGCATTGGGCTGAATGGGAGTACCATTCTTGCTATGTGCAGCCACATCTTCTTTAGAGTTGAAGATGCCATCGGATTTAATCAGGAAGAAGGCACCGATAGGGTAACCAACTTTCGCACGGGAAAGGCTGCCAAATTCCTGGCGACCGGAGCCCACGCTGATAGCTGTCATTTTATTGGCGGTATGGGAAATATTGAATCCGAGACGGTAACCTACTTCACCTGCTCTGTCGTTATATTCCAGAGCCAGGTCAAATCCTTTATTCTCGATTTCACCGGCATTGAGGGTGGGTGAACCTGTTTTACCTACAGATGGCGGGAATGGTACGCTCAGCAGTACGCCGGTTGTTTTCTTGTTGAATACGTCGAAAATAACAAACAGCTTGTTGTTGAGAAAACCCGCATCCACACCCACGTTGGTAATTTTGGTTTGTTCCCACGACAGGTCTATAGGTGAAGCATAGGAGCTGGCAGTAGCGCCTGGCCATAATACGCCACCCTGTACATAGTTAAGACCATTGGTGATGCTGTTTTGTGTGAGGTAGTTACCAATTTCCTGGTTACCTAATCCACCCCAGCTACCACGCAGTTTAAAGGTATTGATCACGTTGGTGAGGGAAGAGAAGAAGTGTTCGTTATGCAGGTTCCAGCCCAGGGATACAGAGGGGAAAGAACCATATTGGTAGCCCTGTGCAAAGCGGGAAGAGCCATCTCTTCTGATAGAGGCCGACAGCAGGTAGCGGGAATCGTAGGAATAACTCACCCGACCGAAACGGGACACCATGCTGCTGTTATTGGCATTACCACCATTTTTCTGGGAATTGGCTGTTCCTGCATCCAGGGTATAGGTACCTTCTGGCAAATCATTGCGGGAAGCGCTAAAACCGGAGTAAAGGTTTTTCTGCGCACTGTATCCCAGCAATACATCAATACTATGTTTACCCAGTTTCTTGTTGTAGTTCAGGGTATTTTCCACCAGCCAGGAATTGGCGGTAGCGGTTGACTGTGACAGGTCTGGTAATGGATTGGCCGAGTTTCCATCGTCAAAAACGCCGGTAAAAACACGACCATCTGTTTGTACCTGGGTTAAACCCACATTGAATTTATATTTCAGCCCTTCAATCAGCTTCACTTCGGCAAAAGCATTGGCGAGAATGGAAAGTTCTTTGTTGGTATTTTCTATATTCTGCAAACGAGCCACAGGGTTCGACAGATTCTTCATGAACGTTGGCCTTCTGCCATATCCGCCCAGGGGTTGGGTAGGATCGTAAACAGGTACAGTAGACGGCATGGTGAGGGCACTACCTACGATACTGTGTACCTGGTCGCCACCACCGGGGTTGTTGAGAGCATTACCTCTTTTAATGATCACAGTTTCACCTACTCTGAACCGGCCTTTATCATATTCAGTTTTCACCCTGAAGTTAGCCGCATTATAATTGGTGTTGATAATAGTACCATTTTCTTTCAGGTAGCCACCGGATACGTCGTAGGTAAAGTTCTGGGAACCGCCGCTGAAGTTCACGTTGGTACGTGTTAGCAGTCCCTGTCTGAAGATCGCATCCTGCCAGTTGGTGTTCACACCGGCATAAGCCGGTATACCGGTAACATATTTGCTCATCAGGTCAGTCCATTGCTGGCCATTGAGTAAGTTCATTCTCTTAGGTATGGATTGAACACCGAACCAGGTATCGATGCTCAGTTTGGGGGCAGTTTCCTTGTGACCGCCTTTGGTGGTGATGATCACTACGCCATTAGCTGCGCGGGAACCGTAGATACTGGCGGTAGCTGCGTCTTTCAGGATTTCGATAGATTCTACATCGTTGGGGCTTACGCCATCAATATTGCTTACAAATACACCGTCTACAATATAGAGGGGAGTATTGTTACCCAGGGTACTCATACCACGGATGGTAATGATCATACCAGCGCCAGGGGCGCCGCTGGAAGATTCTACCGAAACGCCGGCTACACGGCCCTGGATCGCAGAACTGATATTTTTGGATACGTTGGCGCTGATGTTACTGACTCTTACAGAAGATACGGCGCCAGTAACGTCTTTTCTTTTCTGGGTACCATAACCTACTACTACCAGTTCTTCCGTTTGTACTGCCTTGGGTTTCAGGGCAATATCCAGTTGACCGGCAGCGGTAACCGTTTTTTCCACCGGCTCATACCCGATATAGGTAACTACCAGCACGCCGCCGTTGTCGGGCAGTTGCAGGGTATAGTTACCTTTACCATCAGAGCTGGCGCCTTTAGTGGTTCCTTTCAGCTTTACGGAAGCACCGCTGAGTGGTTCGTTGGTAGTGGCATCCGTGATTTTACCAAACACGGAAATATTAGCTACCGGTGGAATCACTTCCTCCGTTTGCGGAGTAGGTTTTACAGAAAGAATGATGGTGTTGTCTACAATGCTGTAATTGAGCTTCTTATTGAGCAAACACTTGCCCAATACGTACTCCAGGTCAGCCTGCACCACCGCCACAGATACCTTGTCGGTCTGTTCCAGCATTTCTGTGTTATAAAAGAAGGTATACCCGGTTTGTTTCCGGATTTCCTTAAACACCTTAGACAGCGACACATTACGCATGTTAAGGGTTAGTTTTTGCGAGTAACCGGTTGCACTTACCTGCATAGCCAGTACCAGCAGCAAAAAAGCAGCTAGTTTCATAACTTTCAGCATTTGCGCGAACACCGAATTTCCGGGGTGTTTGCCAACATGTCTAAATAGCATAGATTTGTTAAGTTTTAGGTGAGCGTTGCTGTTTAGGTCAAATAAGCGTGTAAGCGCTCGCCAAACAATCCGACCGGGAACGTTGCCGCGTTTCCGGTTTTTTTGTTTGTTGCATTATTACACGACGATCTTGGTTGTTACATCCTTAAATTTTGCTATTATTTTGCTTCAACGATGATTTGTTTTCCTTCAATGTTAAATTGTACCCCGGCAGTTTTCAAAATTTGTAATGCCTGGGATAACGTGGCCTGTTTACGTATTGACCCGGTATAATGCTTATCCGGTACCGGTCCGGTAAATTTTACATTCACATCGTACCAGCGCGACAGCTGTCTCATAACGGTAGCTAAATCATCATCATCAAATTCGAACGTTCCCATTTTCCATGATATCGCTTTATCTATATCAGCTTCGCTGACCTGGAGCTGTTGATTGTTTTTGGTGAGTACTGCCTGCTCTGATGGCTGGAGCAATACATTGTTGCCATTTTGCTGGTTTACTTTTACTTTTCCACTGACCAGGGTGGTGTTCACTGTTTTTTCGTCGTCGTAGGCCATTACATTGAACGCGGTGCCCAATACTGCTACCTTTAGCCCATTATTTAATTGAACCTGAAAGGGTTGTGTTGCATTGGCAGCTACTTCAAAGTAGGCTTCTCCCGTGAGCACCACTGTTCTGTCGGCGCCCGTAAACCGGGTAGGAAAGCGCAGGGAAGAAGCGGCGTTCAGCCACACTTTAGAGCCATCGGGCAATACCAGCTGGTATTCGCCACCACGGGGAGTCGAGAGGGTATTGAAAGTAACTTTGTCGCCGGAAGTGCCGGATACATCGTATACGAGCTTTCCGTTATCATTGCCGATCCGGGTGCCATCTTTTTCCTTCAGGTCCTGCTCATTCAGGGAGTCCAGCGATACCGCCGTGCCATCTCCCAGTACCAGGCTGGCTTTGGCGCCACCCGGCAGCACATCATTTTGTGCAATGGCAGCGCGCGTGGAGGTAGCCACCTTTTTACCGCTATAGTAAAACCACGCAGCGCTTCCTGCTGCCAGCAATAAAATGGCTGCAGCAGCGCGCCAGCGGGTCATATAACGGATGGAAGAGTTAGGAGCTGCCTCTGGGGCGGTAGTATCGATATGCTGTTGCAACAGGGTCCTGAACTTATTCACTTCTACATCCAGCTTCCCCTGTTGCCCGTTAATAATAGCAAACATCCTGCATGCCTGGTCAAACACGGGGCGTTTGTCCGGGTTTTCGGAGATCCATTTTTCCCAGTATGCTACATCGTGTTCATTAACCCCGATGCAGAAACGAAGGAAAGAATCGTCCAACAGAAAGTCTTCGGCAACATTAAATTGATGGTTCATTGTTACGCTTAGTAATAACTAGTGTAAGAAATGGTGATTTATTCCCAAGAAAAAGCCAACTTTTTTTAATTTTTTTTTTGAGGGAAAAGAACAGGGGGTAAATGGCTATTTACTGAGCATCCACAGCAAAATAACCAGGAGGGAAAGCTCTGCCGAAAGGCATTTCAGGGCGCTACCCAGGGTATTATAGACGGTTTTGGTGCTAATACCGGTGCGTTGGCTCACTTCCTCCATGCTAAGGCCATCGAAGTACCTGAGCTGGATCAGTTCTTTTTGCCGGGGGGTGAGTGCTGCCATGGCGCGCCTGATTTTTTGCTTTATTTCATCGGATGTCTGGATGGCTACGATACATTCCTCATACGATAATTCATGTGGGGTAGCCGTATCTGACCAGGCCCCGGCGGCCTCGGTTGTTTTTTTGCTATGGTGGATATCTGCAAAAATGCGCCGGCGCAACCAGGTGAGTAAATAGGATTTTACATTGGCCACTTCCGGTTGCTTGTGGCGTTGATCCCAGATTTCGAGAAACAGGTCGTTAATAGCATCTTTCGTAATTTCTATATCGCCACAGATGCGGATACCATAATTTACAAGATAAAAATACAATCGCTCATACAGCAGTACCAGTGCTTCCTGCTGGCCATTCCGTACACGATTCCACAGTAGCGTATTCGCAGCAGCATCCGCTGCCGGCAAATCGGCTGGAATTTGTCCGGAATATGGTGTTGGTCGATCACTGTTCATCGGTCACTGCTATTTCATAAGTGGAAAACGAGGTAGTGCACAATTACGGGCATCCTGAACACCGTCGACCAGGATGCCGGGAACAATATACTATAAGTTAACGGCTATCTTTACCACAACTTTTTTCACCGGCGCAGGTGTACTTACCTTGATATTAGGCATGTGTAAATCTGTAGGAAAGAAAATAGCAAACATGCCTTTTTCCAGCCTCGAGAAAAACATAGGATCTTCTGCAAACAACTGGTAGTCTGTTGCCTCATCATATGCTTTAGAGGGCTGCTGGTCTTTCAGGAAGTCGTGCCCTATCAGCTCTGACCCGGATACTATGTATTGGACATCGATATATTGTTTGTGCGATTCCATCTGTTCAGTAGCTGCATCCACGGTATCGTATTCGTTAACGATTGCGAAAATATTGTTGCCCTCTATTTCATATTTTCCTTTATCAAGTGCTGCCAGGTCGGTTTGTGCCAGGTATTCAAAAGCCTTGATAAATTTAACGCCTAAACGGTAGTAAAGAGGAGCATTCGACAGTAAGTCCAGTATCATGTGCTGTAAAAAGTATTAATCCAGGGGCAAGATACTTTTTTTTCTTTCTCAAAGCCACAAAGCTAAAGGCCTATGGGAATTAGCCGGCTGGTTCCGGGTAATTAAATTTTGATTAATAAATTATGAACAACCGGTACTGAATACAACCCAGTAACCAGTTCTGGAATTGCCAGCAACCACGGCAATACTTTTTTAACACCGTATATTGCGTTTTATTTCCTATTTTTATAAGGCAATTCAATCACTATTTACAGCTTAGTTGTTACGTTAGCCACGCATACGTCATATTTTAATATGTTAATGCGTGACATTTGTTGTCGGTATCAGCCGTTCTAAAAAGCGGCTTTAAATAATATTCTTTAAAACCTGCTGTTATGTTTGATCACACCCTGGATTTGTGCCGGTCTCTCCCGGCGGTCATCACTGAAAAAAAGTGGGACAATGAGCTGCGCTTTTATGTAGGCGAGAAACTATTTTGTATGCTTTCCCTCGACCCTCCTCACCGGGTGTCTTTCAAGTGTAGTCAATCACAGTTTCACCAATTGATATCCCGGCCCGGGATTGTACCTGCGCCTCACCTGGCGCGTTACCATTGGGTACAGTTAAACAATGAAAATATGCTGCCGGAGCCTGAACTCGAAACCTTCCTGCAGAATGCATATGAGCTGATTGTAAATTCATTGCCTCCCTTTGAACAGGAAGCTATCCATAAAATGAAGGCCCACGCCTGATTATTTCCAGATCGTGAAGAAGATGTCGTATACGCCAAATACGACCAGGGTAAGTGCAAATAATTTTTCGAGTACCGGTGTTTTCATTTTTACCGCTGTTTTAGCCCCCAGGTAAGAAGCGGGAAATGCAGTGAGCGACAATAACAATGCAATATTCCAATCTATATGCCCCAGGCACCAGTGTGTAATTGCGCCAGGTATCGACAATACCGCCGATAATACCACTGCACACGCCAGCGCCTGCTTAATGGGCATCTTCAATTGCTTTATAAAAAAAGAGCTGAATAATATCCCACCGGCATTGGCCAGCAGGCCTGATAAAAAGCCAATAAACAACGCGGCAGCTACCAGCTTACCTCCCGGCACCTCACTGCTTTCCAGGCGGTTTTCATTAACGGGTTTCTCCCGTAGAAAGGAATACAACAACGACAAACCTGTAATCATAATAAAGAGGGCGGTCATGATCATCAACGACTTCCCCGGCAAATAACTACTCAACCAGGAACCCAAAATGGTAGCAGGAACGCCAAAAGCAGCGCCCAGCAGGATTACCCGGCGGTTAAACAATTTTTCTTTACTATACACGGCGGTGGCAGATAAAGTGCTGGTGATAGATGCCGGCAGTGGAGATGCCAGCGCAAAGAAGGGGTTTACCCCGGCAAATATCTGCAAAGCAGGTGTGCTGATAGCACTGCCTCCTTTACCCAATAAACCGGACAAATAACCTACTATTAAACCTATCAGTAATACTGGCAGGTACTGAGATTGTTGTAAAAACTCCATGTGATCATCCCCTCCGGGGAAATATACCAGGTTGGTGTGGTTGGTTATAAAATTACAGGTAACCAAAATTAGGGGAACCACATTCCATAAACAAATAAAAGCGATAACTAAAAGTTATGGAGGATAACAACTTATTATATTTATTGCTAGTCTATAAACCTAATAGGAGAAAGGGTTTCAAGATATGTAAAGATAGGAATTCCGAGTACAGGTTGTTAGCCTCCGGAGATATTTTTTTTCAAATCCGGCCTTTCGCCTTTTCTCAGAATTCCTCTTATAAAAACGGGTTTTATACTTTGGGCGCCCAACCTTTTTCGTAGGTTCTTTCCCACATCTGCATGGCCTCCTTATCGTTGAGGATATGGCCGTTGGTGGGGTCAGTATACAATATGCGTCCACTGCGTTGTGCAATATTGCCCAGCAAACAAAGCAGGGTACTGCGATAGCCGATATTGATCTCAGAATTCAGGGTAGCGTTGCCCCGTATACTTTCCAGGAAGTTATTGATATGCACGGCATCGTAAAATTCACCGGCGGGACTCACGGTGTTGGTGACGCTCTGGTTTGGATTGGCAGATTGTTTCACCTCTTTAATCACCTTTCCTTTAGGGTCAATCAGTTTATAATTATCGCCACCCGAATTATACAGGCTTCCGTTTTCGCCAAACAGGGCAAAACCGCGGCCCGCCGCTTCTAGTTCAAATGGGCTACAGCTACGACCTTCCCAGGTAATGGCCTTGTTCCCTTCAAATTCGAATTGCAGCATCTGGGTATCGGGCGTTTCCCAGTCATCCGGCGGATAAGCATAGCGCCCGCCGGCAGAGGTAACTTTAGTCGGGAATTCCACGTCCATAAACCAACGCAGGCAATCCAGCTCATGGGTGGCGTTGTTGCAGGTTTCTGAGGTGCCCCAGTTCCAGCGCCAATGCCAGTTATAGTGAACGATGTTATCCAGGTAGTCGCGGCGGGGAGCGGGTCCCTGCCATAAATCCCAATCCAGTGTAGCCGGTACCGGTATTTTCTTACCAATACCGATAGGTGCGCGGTTATTCACATACCATCCTTTTCCATAGTATACCTTTCCCAGCACCTGCTGTTCTTTTACTTCCTTTACGGCCTGTTGCAGGTTGGGCCAGGAACGGCGCTGGTTACCCATTTGCACCAGCCGGTTGTACTTTTTGGCGGCTGCGGTGAGCAGCTCTCCTTCATGGGGGTTGTGGGCACAGGGTTTTTCCACATATACGTGCTTACCGGCTGCTGTGGCCATGATAGCCGCTGGTGCATGCCAGTGGTCGGGGGTGGCCACAAACAGGGCATCAAAATCTTTGCGCTCCAATAATTTGCGGATGTCCTTGATCACAGTAGGTTGCCTTTGCTGAGCGCCTGCAATGGCTTTGAGGCCTTTGGCGATGGCACCGTCTTCCACATCGCAGATGTAGCCAATTTCCGCACCGGGTAACTTGGCCGCGCATTGGGCCAACCAGTTGCCCCTCGAATTAACGCCCATTACGCCCAGCACCAGCTTATTGCTGGGGGCATTTTTCCCGAAAACAGGGAAATTGAGAATAGTTAATCCTGCTCCTAAACCGGCCATGGTACCGGTTTTTATAAAATCTCTTCTTTTCATAACGTTCCTGTTATTTACGCGTTTTAATTAACGGTATCAAAAAATTACAATCGGTTGCATAAATATAGCATAATAAACTTCCCAGTCATCGCTTTTGTGATGAACGCATTAAAAGGTGAGGCCGGCGCTGATGCGGCCAGGGGCAAAGGACAGTTGCATACCATCAAATTTTTTGTTGAGAACTTTGCCATGGCGGTGATGGATACTGATATTCACGATATCGTACAACAACAGGAACCCGCCCTGCAAGAGGATAGAAGAGCCATATCCCTTCCAGCGGTCCTGCTCTTTCCCGGTTTGGTTTTTCCCGTATTCCCGGGCGTAGAGTCCTCCCATGATATAGGCCAGGTCGAGGGCGCCATTGACGAGGTAAATCTTTTCTATCTTATTTTGCTCGCGGATACTGCCTTGGATATTATAGCTGGCGGGATTGAGTTTGCGGTTGCCAAAATAGCCTGCGGCAGCTATGCCCAGGTTCACCGCATTCCAGATAACATTCATCTGGTGGAAATATTTGGCTTCCCCACCAGCTTGCCCCATGCCGACCAGTCCCGTGGCGATATTGGCCACCGACCACCCGCCCAGCACAACCATGGCCGTTTTGGTGGTATGAATACGCTCCCGGTTAAACGTTTCCAGCCAGGCGGTATCCTGCGCCAGCAAGTTTACCGACAAGAGCAGCAGCATCATCAGGGCACAACCATATTTATACATAATTGGTTATTTACCGGTCAATTGGTTCCATATCACGTCATATACGTCAATTGCCTGTAACTGGGATTTGGAAGCCGGTTCGGAGCTGATCACTACCGGGTGATAAGCCGGGTTTTCTTCCAACCTGCCGTGAGACCCCTTAATCAATGTAGCATCCAGCGGAATAACGTTCATCAGGTAACGGAAGCCCAGTTTCTTCTTCAACAGTTTGCCCGCCGCCTTCAGTTTAATGAACGGATCTGCAGGATCCATAAACATCTCTACCGGATCATACCCTGGTTTTCGGAAGATTTCGACCAATCGGGCAAAATCCGGCGCCTTTTTATCATCCATCCAGTAGTAGTAAGTAAACCAGCTATTAGCATCTGCCACCGCCACCAGGTCGCCCGCGCGGGCATGACTCAGGTGGTGTTGCCGTTTACCCTCCCGGTCCAGTACGAGTTGTACGCCAGGTACATTTTCCAGGATATTACGCACCTGCTTGTAACAGGAAGGATCGTTGATATAAATATGCGCGATCTGGTGATCTGCTACCGCAAAAGCTTTGGAAGCACCGGCATCCAGCAGCTCCAGGCCATTTTCCACCCGCAGGGCCAGCAGTCCCTGTTCCCGGAGTATCCTGTTGAGATGAACAGGATTATTTACATTGGTAATCCCATACTCTGATAATACAATCGGATCACAGTTTTGTTGCTGATAATAGGTGATCAGTTGCTTCACGACCCCGTCAATTTCGCTCAGCTCTTTTGCGTTGCGCACCGAGTCCTGCCCAAACTTCTGTAAACAGTAATCCAGGTGAGGCAGGTATACGAAGGTGAGGGTTGGATGATATAGTTTATCGGTCAGGATAGTGGCATCTGCGATCCACTGACTGGATTTAATGCTGGCGGTAGGGCCCCAGTAATTAAACAGGGGAAATTTACCGAGTTGTTCGGTCAGGTAATCCCGGAGTGTAGCGGGAGTAGTATAACAATCTGGTACTTTACGGCCGTCAGACAAGTAGTTGGGGCGCGGTGTGAGGGAATAGTCCACATTGGCGTACATGTTGTACCACCAGCACATTTGCGAACAGGTAAAGGAAGGGTCCAGTTTACGGGCGCGGTCCCATATTTTTGGGGCATCTACCAGTTTATTGGATTGTTTCCAGAATTTCACTTCTGCATCTGTTCTGTCGTACCAGCCATTGCCTACAATACCATGTTCGCTGGGCCATTGGCCGGTAAGATAGGTGCTTTGTACCGACGTGGTAACCGCCGGTAACATCGGCATCACCGTGGCCAGGTGCCGCTGCTGTGTGTAAGCCTTTATAAAAGGCAGGTGCTCCAGCAAAGAAGAGGAGAGCCCTACTACATCAATAACTACTGTCTTTCTCATAAATACGATCGCCGTTACAATTCCGGTATAAAGCTATAATTCAGGTGGCAGAAAAGCAAGTTTTTAGCGGCTTCCTGCCGTTGTTACGCCTGTGCTTTGATCCAATTGAGCTCCCTCGAAACCGACAACGACATTTCCTGTTTTAATTCAGGAGGCAGCACATCCCAGGTGTATGTTTCTACTTCCAGGTGTGCGGTGAATGGTTGTTGCCGTTGTAACGCCAGTACCTGTTTAATATCTTCCTGTGTAGATTGCAGAATGCCGAATTGATCGAGGAATACAGGTACATGAAAATGAGAGCGCCATTCTGTTACTTCCGGGTTATCCTCGTCCGCCAGGGCTTGTGGCAAATCAGGATAGTGGATAAAGTTACCATCTTTTTTCCGGGCAATTACCTGGTGCAGGTACACCGGTTCATTGAACCGGCGGAACGCATCGGTCACTTCTTTCCTGGCGGCCGTATTTGCCGGCATATCAGCCTTTAATGCTGCGCTGATTTGCAGTTTACCTACTTTCAGACCATAGTGGTGAAGTCTTTCCAGCACCCGCTGCGGCGCCTCATATACCAGTGCAAAATGACAAACGTCGTAGCACAACTGGATATGGTTTTTAATGATGTCTGCTGCTTCCTGGTCATCCACGTCAAATTTCTCTTTAATAAACGGAATACCTGCGGGCAACAGCTCGTCAAAATACCAGCTGATATATTCGCTGGTATTTTCCATCAGCCCATCCGGCTCAGGCTCCACGTCGAGGTGCATCAGCGGGCCACCGCTGCGGTGAATGCGTACCAGCTGTTCCAGTACCAGCAACATATTTAACGTAGCGCTTTCGGTAAAGGAGTTCTTTTCTTCCTCACAGCGATTGCACCAAAACTTATAAGTGAGTGGGTTGGTAGATACGCCTCCTTCCATGCCAGCGGGTAGTAAGGCCGCCAAGATGCGGAACAGGCGAATGGTATAGGCTACGCGATCGGCGTTAGTCCAATCAGGGGCATGTACCTGGTCTTTTACCACTATGTTATGAAATCCGCCATAGGGAAATCCATTCATCGTAAATACATAGCAATCATTCTCCTTCAGCCATTGCTGAAATGCTTTCAGGTGTTCTTCCCTGCTGAGTTCCAGGCTGGCGGTATTGGCCAGTCGCAGCCCAATGCCGAAGGGCTGATCCGGGGATACCTGTTGCTTGATAGCAGGTATAAATTTTTTCAGTTGTGCAAAATGATCGCCCCAGCTTTCGCCGGGATGAATGTTTGTACAGTAGGTGAGATGGCCAATCGCTGTTTTCATCACTGATTATTTTTGCAGATATCCACTGCCTGGTATAACAAATCAAGGTTCATCTGGTGGACTTCTTCTCCTTTACCGATAGCGCGGAGCAGGGAAATGGTTAAGCGTCCTCCCAGGTGTTCACGGAATTCTTCCAGTCCCGCTATTACAGGAGAGTCTTTATCGTCCTGCTTTTCCAATAGCGGATGCCATACCGGCAGGTGCATATTTTTCAACACGGTTAAAATACGCTGCATATCCTGTTCAGACAACCATCCTAACAGAAACGAATATACGCTGTCGAGTGCAATACCGATAGATACGGCTTCTCCATGGCGTAGCTCAAAGTTGGTGAGTTGTTCCAGTTTATGAGCGCTCCAGTGACCGAAATCCAGCGGGCGGGAAGAGCCACTTTCAAACGGATCTCCGGCGCCGCCAATATGTTGTATGTGTAATTCCGCACAACGGTAAATCAATTCCTGCATGGCGGGCATATCGCCGGCAGTCATCGCTACGGCGGTTGCTTCTATCCGTTCAAAGAAAGCCGCATCCTTGATAAGCGCCACCTTCACTGCTTCTACCATCCCGGAGCACCAGTCGCGTGCATCGAGGGTGGTTAAAAATACGGGATCATTAAACACTGCCGCCGGCGGTGCAAAGGAGCCGAGGAAATTTTTCTTGCCCTTATAATTAACGCCGTTCTTTACGCCTACACCGGAATCATTTTGTGATAATACGGTGGTAGGTATCCTGATATGTTTTACTCCGCGATGAGAAATGGCGGCTGCAAATCCGACCATATCCAGGAGGGAACCGCCGCCGATGCCAATCACATAGGAGTGGCGATCAATACCATACTTGTCAATGGCATCTACCAGGCTGAAAAGCAAAGACAGGTCGTTCTTCACCGACTCGCCGCCTGCGAGCGTAATAATTTCCGGGGCCAGCTGAAAACCTTTTACCTGCCGGAAATATTGTTGGATTTGTTGGGTTAGCTGTGGGTGATGTGCCGCTACACCCCCATCGAGCACTACAAGCAATTTCTTTACATAAGCATCTTCCGCCTTCGACTCCAGGAAAGTCGCTAAACAGTTATTGGCAGGATCGAATAAATGACTGCTGAAGAACACTCCGTAAGAAAAGTTGACATTGAAATTTTGTTGAATATATTCCATGGCTTAATCCGCATCATCTAACTTAAAAAAACTATAGCCTTTAAAAGTACATAGAAAAATGTGATTTTTTACAAAGAATAAGGCTCCGGGAGCGGAGCCTATTTTTTGGGGTTAGCCTGTAGAATCATTTATCGGAATACAAAGGAATCTTTTTTCGGGGCAGTAGCAGACGGTAAAAACCATTAATTTATAAATTGCGTAGTTCTACTGACATAAACCGTTTGTCTACAAACCCTTTACCACAAACAGTTTCATCGCATCATTACCTGCTATTGGTCCACAAACGCATCCACTCATCCCACTGCCTATTGTGTATTAAAACAGAAATATTGACCTTTATATCGCTGTAGAAATGAAGCTTCCTATACAGTGGAAGAAAAATATTGTTTGACCAAAAAATGAGGCATTGTTTGCCTGGTAGTTAACCCTGTAACATCGGTTGTTTTTCACATCTTTTGTTGCATGCTGAGCAGTTGTCACGCACTGGAGTGGCTGGAGATAGCTATGTTATTACCTGCCAGGCTTATTCATTGTTTTTGTTGACCTACGAACATTGCATTTTTAAACATAGCAACCTGGTGGTTGCCAAAGTACATCTGAGATGTGGAGAATATTATTTCTTGCTAGTGTTTTTATCTTGTGGCCAGTGCAGGCCCTGGTAGCGCAGTCGCTGCCCTGGAAACATCCCATGGCCGATGGCAATACATGGATGGTCGTTTTCCTGGCTAATCTGCTGGTATGGCTGGTCCTGTCTTTTGTAATATGGAAGCAATCGGGCCAGCGGCAACATATACAGTCAGAGGTGTTGCAACACCTGGAGCTGGAAAAAAACAGGCAGGTGCTACAAGCCTTGATGCAGGGAGAAGAAAAAGAACGTACGCGCTTATCCAAAGATCTTCACGACGGCGTGGGCGGACTGCTATCCGCCGTAAAAATGCATTTCCGCGCCTTGCAGTCGGATCTCTCCCTGCAACATGAAAAGAGCTTCAATCACGCCATGCGCATGCTGGATGATGCCATAGGGGAAGTGCGAAAAACGGCGCACAATATGACGCCGGAAATACTTGCCCGTAAAGGCCTTCCAGCCGCATTGGAATTTTTCTGCCGAAATGTGAGCCACTCACGGAAACTACAGATCAGCTTTTATACTTCCGGCGAACTGCCCCGGTTTCGTAATAACTTTGAACTGTCTGTATACCGTATTGTACAGGAACTGGTGAATAACATTATCAAACATGCCTATGCCACCACGGCGCTGGTACAAATCACCCAACACAGGGGATATGTGAACATTACCGTAGAAGACAATGGTATTGGCTTTAAAAATATTCCCGGGGAACATACCGGCATCGGACTGAACAGCCTGGAAGAAAGGGTCAGGTCTTTAGATGGACAGCTCACTATTACGGCCTCTCCGGGTTGTGGCACTACCGCGTACATGGAATTCAACGTAGGGGTGATACCACCTATGGAAATGCAGCTTTCATTTTAACGCCTACTATATGTCGATCAAAGTAGCCATAACAGACGACCACCTATTGGTCATCAACGGAATAAAGGCGATGCTGGCGCCTTATAGCCAGGTGCAGGTAGTATATGAAAGCCATATTTCTACCTCGCTGCTGACAGCCTTGCCTGCTGTGCAACCAGATGTATTACTGCTCGATATCCAGATGCCCGACCTGGACGGAATGGAGTTATGCAAGCAGGTACGAAAAAATCATCCCGGCATCAAAGTGATTGCGCTCAGCAGTTTTATGGAATCACATTATGTAAAGCAAATGCTTCGCAATGGCGCCATGGGCTACCTGTTAAAGAATACTGATCCTGAGAAGCTGATCACCGCTATAGAAACTGTATATGCCGGAGATCAATTCCTGGATGATATTATCCGGCGACAGTTGCTGAACGAAATGCTCACCGGCCAAAAGCGATCAGGGTATGACATTCCGCTTACACGCCGGGAAGAGGAGATCCTGAAACTGATTGCAGAAGAATATTCTAACCAGGAGATAGCGGCCGCCTTGTTTATCAGTTTGCGAACAGTAGAAACACACCGGCTGAATCTTACGCAGAAGCTGGCTGTAAAAAATACAGCGGGACTGGTAAAAGAAGCGCTCAAGCGCGGTATCATAGAATAACTGACGTGTCAGGTAACGGCAAACATTTTACCCAGTACCATAGAAACAGGTAACAGCAGCAGCACTACCAATGCAAACGACAGTGTATCAAAAGCGGCTACCCATGCGGCATTCATAGCAATTAATGCAATAATGCCTCCCTTTACAGCCTTACCAATATTGGGACCAATCGGGTTTTTCATTGCCCTGAAAAGTGGTATGTTAATCATATAGGCAAAGAGCACGATAAAGGGAAGGGCCGTCCAGATGTGATGATGTAAAAACGCCAATACGGCCATGGCGATGTATACCGCAGCATAACAGAAGGCGGTGAGGCGCAGGCTTTTAACGCTGCCGCCGTGTACTTCTCCCCTGCTGATATTGGTAACCGCTGCGATGTAGACAATGGGGATAAATCCCATCCACCACCAGGAGGCCAGTGCATCAGGTACGATGCTGATACCCAGCAGTAGATTAAGTCCGCGGCAAAGGCCCATATTAAAGGGACCGAGGAAGTGATGATGTTTTCCCCATTTATCGTATATGAGGGCGCTGGCAGCTACTCCAAGCGCCAGCCATCCGGGGAAGCCGGTAAGGCCTCCTACCGAAAATGCCGCCAGGATCCCTACCAACAGCAGGTAGCTACCCAGTATAACTGCCTGGCTTTTAGCGATTAACCCGCTGGGGATGGGCCTTTCGGGGCGTTCCACGCTATCCAGGCTGGCATCAAATACATCATTAAATACTACGCCACCGCCATATAATCCAATGGTGGCCAGGCAAAGGCATATTACGGGTAATATGCCGTCGAGCGTAACATTGTTGAGTGAAACATTTATACAATAGCCTGAAATAGCCACCCCGGCCAGTATGTCTGCAATGGCAGTAACGATATTGGCGGGTCGCATCAGGCGCAGGTATCCTATCAATTTGCTAACAATATAACTCACCGTGTACTCAGGTTTTCATGGTTCATTGCCAGCAGGAACAAAGCTGCCAGACATTACCGGATGATGGTTGTGTTTTTATCGATTCGAGGCTGCTGACCGCCGCGCAATACAGAGCTACCATTAAACTTCTCACTTTGATCCACATTTTTTGCGTTGTCAAAGTCAGCTTCATTAATCTGACCGCTCTGCGCAAAGGCTTTTACAGCATTGGTGTAAGTTACCAAATGAATATCATTCATGTCAATACCACTTTCGTGCATTAAAGCGGCAGTTTTGGGAACGGCTAACGGATCGCTGATACCCCAGTCAGCAGCGGAATTGACCATAATACGTTCACTTCCATACTGTTTTACTACGGCTACCATGCGTTCATTCCCCATTTTGGTGAAGGGATAGATGGTAAATGCAGCCCAGAAGCCACGATCCAGCACTTCTTTCACGGTTTCCTCGTTATTATGATCTACAATGATCATGTGAGGCTCCAATCCATGTTCCAGTGCGATATCCATACTTCTTTGGGTACCTTTTTTCTTATCACGGTGAGGAGTGTGTATTTGTACAGGTAAACCAGCTTCCTTAGCCAGTTCCAGTTGGGCACGGTAATATTTCTCTTCGAGGGGAGTCTGGTCATCGAAACCGATTTCGCCCACGCCCACTACGCCTTCTTTATAAATGAACTGGGGCAGGATTTCCATCACGGCTTCCGCCAGTTTTTCATTGTTGGCTTCTTTGGAATTGAGCCCGATAGTACAATAGTGCTTAATGCCAAATTGGGAGGCGCGGAAACGCTCCCATCCCAGCAGGCTACTGAAATAGTCGCGGAAAGTATCTACACCGGTACGGGGTTGTCCGAGCCAGAAGGCCGGTTCAATGATAGCTACCACGCCGGCATCTGCCATAGCCTGGTAATCGTCGGTGGTACGGGCGGTCATATGTACATGCGGATCAAAGAAGCGCATGCCTTTTATTTTATTAAGATAAGCGGGTGTATAGGTGAGTGGTTGGAGATCTTTCTCTGTTAAATCATGAATGCCACACATATCAAATCAATTTAGTGATGTTATTATTTAACTATTTTCTCTGCCAGTGTTTCCCAGGTGAGACTACCTTCCAGGATGGCAGCGGTCAACGCGGGTGATTGTGTCAGCAACTCTTTTGCGGGTGCATAATCGCATTGTGCACAAACCAGGGCGGCCGCTTCTCTTTCCACACTGTTCAACGAGTGCCAGATGCGTGTAATATCCGGGAAATTATCTGCGGTCACAAATTTTATCAGCAGTCGCCATTGCATTGGGTCGGCGTTTCTGCCGGCGGCCCAGCGTTCGTGGGCGAAGTCTGTCAGGATATTGACCAGTGCTATATTGGCTCTTTCATCGAGCCCGGTGATGAGATGCAATGGTTTGTCGGTGAAAATGGCTTTCATTACCAGCTGATTCCAGGCAGGTTCGGGCAGGTAACGGGCAGGCCAGGGATTATGCAGCATAATGGCTTCCTGTACCAGGCCAATATTAGAGCGGATACCTTCAGCAGTGCGTCCTATCCATTCTTCCGGCCACGGCAACAGGGGAAGCGCGCTATATAAGGCTGCCAGCTCATTCATTTCTGCGGCGTTAAACAGTTTTTCCAGGGTATCCAGGTAAACTGCTTTATCGGATACTGGCAATTGCAATAACCACCAGACCCTCACCAGCCGGTCTAACGTCCACCCACGTACGAAAAAAGAAGGTACCAGTGCCTGTAGCGCTGCTTCTTCTGCAGGCGAAAGTGTAATAACTCCTTTCCCTGTGAAACGTGGAATAGCCGTAAAAGTTTGATTAAAAGCAGGGATAGCGCCGGTTTGTTGTTGCAGCTCCAGACGCTGCTGTAGCCAGTTGCTGGCTTTTTCGTTCCCGTTATTCCTGATGATCGTGCTAAGCAGCGTGTTCACTTTATCCTGGTCATATACGTATTCAACCACTGACATATCCTGTTTAAAACAATAATCCTGATTTCAGAATAAAATTACCCCGGAATAATGGGATTTTCCGCATTCGGTTGTTTTTTTATGATAGGTGGCAAAATAGGGCGATGGAGGGGCCGTACAGTGAATAGTATAAAATAAAAGAGAGGCATTACTGCCTCTCCTTCCGCCATTCTAAAACCTGATTATGCATCAGGATATCTTTGTGTCACCGGAACACTTATGGTATTCGCGATGCAATAAGGTATATTTTGGGAAAACATTGTTTATGAACGATTGTGCATTAATAATCAAAAACATATGATGGGTAGTGTTCTCCACAGTAATGATTTGAAAAAAAAGATTAATACACGTTGCAATAAAATATGGCCGTAAGATACATATTTCTGCTTTCATTCCAAATAAACAAACGTTTTTTACGTTGCATTTTATCGCTTAGAATTGTTCTGCAATACAATAAACGGCTGATATTCCTTCCAGTCGGGCTTATAATCATCAAGTATGATAAACCCTCTCGCATAGTTTCCTAGTACAATGTCCAGGTCACCATCTCCGTCACTGTCTTTTACATCCATGCAAATCCACCTTCCTTCTTTTTCAATTGGTGGTGCATGCGGTGTGAATGAAAGTGGTTTATTCCCTCCTTCAAAGAAGATAAATTTTTCAGCCGGATTGTTTTGAAAGTCAGCAAAAAAGGCGATGGCAGCAATGTCCATTTTCCCATCATGATTGAAGTCTGCTGCTACAGCTTTTGTGCATCCGTTCACCGGGTAATGCCAGGTTTCCCTGTATTTATTATTCCCTTCATTAAGATAGACGTATAAACCGTGGTAAGGTTTAAGCACCATCGAAAAATCGGCATTGTCGCCGCAGGTATATAGTATATCAGGTTGTCCATCGCCGTTAAAATCCGTCAGTTGGAAACTGGTAGAACCATTCAGGGGCGGGAATCTCAGGATATTTTTCGAAGTGAATCCTCCTTTCTCGTCATTCTCAAATAACCAGATCCCTTCATCGCCGGCAGCAAACAATGCCATGATATCCGTATAGCCGTCACGGTTAAAATCACCTATGATTGCCTGTAAGGCACCTGGCACCTCCCATATAGGGAGGTTTTTAAACGTATGGTCCGGCAACTGTTTCAGCCAATACAGTCCCCCCTGATTATGCCCAAAAGCACATACCAGCATATCTTCCAGGCCATCCTTATCAAAATCGGCGGTGAGGGTTTGTACCGGACGTTTCAGGAAAGGCATGAGATCTTTTTGCTGACTATGCGGATCATCGAGGGATAAACGGGTGACGATGCCAGCAGGCACATCCACAGCACGCATGTTGCCTATTTCTGTTAAAACACCAGCTTGCTGCCCACTGCTGTCTTTGGCAAACAACACATTTACAGCCGGGGAAGGCAGTTTCCAGGTATTCACCACCTGGCGGTCCCGGTTCCACCGCGTCAGGGTATTGTTATTGCCGTCGCTGGTGAGTAAACCGTTTCCATCGGGCAGGAACGCCACCAACGTAGTGGCAGCGGGCTCCAGGCTATCTTTCATTACGGGTGTTTGCAAAGAAAAAATGGACCAGTCGTGCTGTAAAGGTACCGGCGGTTTGGCTGGCATCAGCTTTTCCGGCGCCTGTGTTTGGTAGTAGGCCACCAGCGCTGTCCATTCCTTGATAGAAATAAGCGCCGGTTTTTCGCCCGGCATCGGGGGATAATAGTGATTGCCACTCCATACCCTGATTCCCAATTTAAGGGCCATTGCGGGCAATACATGCTGGGTCCAGGTAGCCTTGTCCAGTAAATCGGGAGATACCGGCAAATGGCATCCGGAGCAATACTTATCAGCCAGTTTTTTTCCTTTTTCTTCAGGAGTGGGGGTATGACATCCGCTTTGCAACCACCCGCCGGATAGAAGCAGGAATAGGGCTGCAGAGATCCGTGTCCATTTGTTTGGTTGATTGGGCATGGGTTCTTTTTTCAAACTATCACAATATAAAATATTTACGGATCTCCTGTTTTTTTGATTTCGGGAGAAGGAGTACCTGTCAGTTATCCATCTTCCGGAAAATCAAAAAAGGGAGATCCGCAAATCATATCAGGTGACCAAAATCCTGGTTAGTAGCCGGCGTTCTGTTTCAGCACCGGTTGCCCGTTCTGCAGCGTCAAATCTATCTGACGTTGCGGTATCGGGAAGTATTCATTCTTTCCTTTGGTAAACTGGGCCCCGATCAGATCAGGGAAACCAGCCTTAGTGGTTTCGTAAGTATAATAGGCAGTAAGTACCTGGTCGGCAATACCCCAGCGGGAAATGTCGAAGAAGCGGTGACCTTCGGTAGCCAGTTCCAGCTTACGTTCAAAGTAAATGGCTTTCAACGCGTAGGCGGTGGAACCGAATAGTGGGTAATCGCCAATTTTATAATTGGCCGCCATTACGCCAGGCACGAATTGCTTGGTAGCATCATCCCACTTATGCAGCCATTCCGTTGGATTATTCTTCATCCGGTCGCGCACCTTGTTCACCATATCCGTAGCCACTTGTAGGTTGCCGGTTTGCGCAGCTGCTTCTGCATACATGAGCACTACATCCGCAAAACGGATCAGGTTTACGTTGATAGCAGAACCTGGCGCCCAGGAGTGTGCATCATGGTATTTGTCCTGGTCTTTCTTCCAGTAAACCATTTTCTTGGGAGAATAAGGACCACCATAGCCCTGGTCACGCTGCCAGATAGCGCCGGGGTGATTTCCCCAGTCGTGGTAAGGCACACCACGGCGACCTACCGTCCAGTCAAGGCGGGGATCCAGTGGGTCAGCATCTGGTACAAAAGCCTGGGAACTGGTAATCCCTTTATCAGACTTTACCGGGTGATCGTTATAATCATCCAGGTAAGGAAGCCCGTTGGCATCTACGCGATAAGAGTTTACCAGGTCCTGGGAAGGCTGGAAGAATCCGCAGCAGCCAAATGGACTTGGATCATACGGGAAGTTGAGCATTTCACCGGAGTTGGCGTTAGCAATGGTATTGGTACCATCGTTAGCGGTCATTTCGATATAAAATACTGCTTCCGGGTTATTTAATTTTTTCGATGCATCAAAGTTGTCTTCAAAACGGTTAGAGAGCTGATAAGGTACGCCTGCACTGGTTTTTCCGGAAGACACCACGGTAGCTAACAAAGTAAAGGCTTCTGCATATTTTTTCTCGTACAGGTAAGTTTTACCGAGATAAGCCTGCGCAGCCGACTTGTTGGCCCGGGTTACTTCTCCGCTGGCCACGTAATCGCCAGGAAGATTATCTGCCGCAAATTTGAAGTCTGCTTCAATGAAGGGCCATATATCCTTGTCGTTAGATACCCTCACATCTGCCGAGGTATCTGTAACATAAGGTACGTTATTGAAGAACTTCTTTAATTCAAAGTAGTAGTGCCCACGCAGGAAACGTGCTTCTGCTTCCACCTGGGTCTTTTGGGCAGGTGTCATATCGGTTGCCTGCTTCATTTTCTGCAGGGTAAGATTACAACGGCTTACGCCTTCGTACACGGCTTTCCACTTAGTATTGAAAAAGCTGTTACTGGCATTGTAAGTACTTTTAGCGATATCGTTGATAGGCTCCTGGTCGCCGGCATTACTGCCTTTATGTGCATCGCCGCCTACCACGCTACCATAAATCCAGTTGGTAGGGGATGCTTCCCAGGGGTTACCACCGGCTACGGCAGCGCCATTGCCTTGTCCGTCGAGTACAGCATAAGCACCAATCAGCAAAAAGTTTACTCCATCTTTATTCGCCACAATTTCTTCTGTGAGCGTGCCCTGTGGCGCACGTTCCAGGAAGCTCTTTGAACAGGCTGTCAGCAAGCCTGCCAGCGCTACTATAACAACACTTGAATATCTTAATGTTTTCATTTGTTTCAGTTTTACAGTTCAACAAAAGGATCAGAAGGTAACGTTTACACCTACCAGGTATTGACGCTGATTAGGATACGCGCCTTCATCCAATCCGAATGACTGTGTATTTCCAGCTACTTCGGGATCTATACCAGAATATTTGGTGATAGTAAAGAGGTTGGCAGCCTGGGCATATACCCTGAACTTACTGATGCCCACCCTCTGCAGCAAATAAGTGGGCAGGGTATATCCGATCTGCATATTTTTAGCGCGCAGGTAGGAGCCATTTTCCACAAAATAAGAGTTAGGTGCACCGGAAGTGCTGGGAGAGGATGCCACTTCCTGGATAGGCGCCTTTGCATTCTGGTGCGTAGGCGTCCAGGAATCATACAGCGCTGTTTTACTCTTGGCACTTACAAAGGAAGGATAGAAGTCTGTCCACCATTTCACCTGGTTCCAGATTTTATTTCCCTGTACGCCATAGAAGAAGGCACTGAAATCCCAGTGTTTGTAAGTTAAGCCAATATTCAAACCATAGGTAAACTTAGGATTGGGGTTACCCAGGTAGGTACGGTCGCTGGCGTCTACTTTGCCATCGCCATTTACATCCTCGTATTTAAAACGCCCTAAGCCTGCGCCGATCTGGTATTCTTTCAAACCCGGGAACTTAGCTTTAGCAGATGCGTTGGCAGCATCTACTTCTGCCTGGCTGTTCCAGAAGCCTATAATTTTATACCCAAAGAATTCGCTGATAGACTGTCCGATAGCATTGCGGATGATCGGAGAACCGAAACGGCGGCTTTCCAGGTCGAAGTACGGAGCTGATTCAGAAATAGCCAGGATCTTGTTGTTATAGGTAGTTAAAGTACCGGTAATGGTGAGTTTCAGGTCCCTGGTCAGATCTGTATTGGAAGTGATGGAGGCGTCCCATCCTTTGTTTCTCATTTTGGCCACGTTGGTATATGGTGTAGTGGCCGCGCCGTATACGCCGGCCAGCTCCGGATTATACAACAGGTCTCTTACTTCTTTGGTGTAGTAATCAACGGTAAATTCCAGCTTGCCTTTAAACAACGTTGCGTCTACACCAATGTTGGCGTTGACATTGCTTTCCCACTTAGCATTGGGGTTACCAAGTTGTCTTTTGATGAACCCTTTGCTGGTAGTAGCAGCACCATTGATGGCATAGAAAGAAGACGTTCTATCGAAGCCATATGCGGTAAACTGGTTGCTGGGCGTTACGTTGATCTGGTTACCCATGATACCGTAGCCTCCACGCAGTTTCAGGTCGGAAATCCAGGAAACGTTTTTCATGAATTCTTCCTGTGAAATACGCCAGGCGAGGCTCACCGCAGGGAAATTACCATAGCGGTTAGAGGGTCCGAAACGACTGGAACCATCGCGGCGAATTAAAGCACCGATGAGGTAACGATCTTTGTAGGAGTAGTCGGCCCGGGCAAACAGTGAAAATAATCCATCAGTACCAAAACCGCTGCCATTGGTAGGTGTACCGGTACCGGTACTCAGGTTGGCAAAGTCAGGATCGAAGGAGAAATAATCGGTGGTTGTACCGGTCAGTGTACGGAAATGATTATCGTACGCTTCAGTACCAATCATCACTTTCAGATCATGTTGCTGATTGAAATTCTTATGAAAGGTCAGGGTGTTGGTCCAGGTCCAGTCGTAGCCGTTGCCGGTAGTTTCTGTATACTGGTTCACCGTTGTATTCTCTGCATTTTCATATTCGGGGAGCGTAAAACTGTTGTTATCGAAAGAATATATTTCACCACCAAAGCTGGTTCTCAACGTGAAATTCTTGAGGATGTCTGCTTCTGCATACACGTTACCCAGCAAGCGATTGGCGAGTGCTTTGGTTCTTCCGAAGCGATCCTGTATCGCAACAGGGTTACGGGCGTTACCCAGGTCTTTTCCGCTGGATCCGGCATAATTCCCTTTGATATCATACACCGGGATGATGGTTAGTTCACGGAAGGCCATACCGATACCGCTACCTTCTACCAGCGTGCCAATCTGCGGGTTGTTGATAATGGAATATTCCAGGTTTTCGCCTATCCGGATATGATCGGTTACGTTGAAGTTGCTGTTGGCGCGTACGGCGTAACGTTTGTTATAAGTATTGGTAAGTGTACCCTGTTGATTGAAGTAATAGAAGGAAAAGAAATAGTTACCGATATCGCTGCCACCGCCCACGGAGATATTGTGGCTGGTGATAGGTGCTGGTTTAAATATTTCGTGAAACCAGTCAGTACCTTGTTTGTTGGCTTTGGTAATACGATAAAAGGTGGCCAGGTCTGCGGCAGATTTATAGTTCGGGTTCACGAAATATAAATTGGGATTGGTAGCAGGGTCGCCTTCTTTCAGGCCTACCGGTGCAATATAATCAGGCAGTACAGGTGTAGGGCCGCTACCATATTGCGCATCTGTTAAAGGGTTGCCCGGAGAATTTTTAATGGCCATCCATTTCAGGTCGGCTTGTTCCTGCGGATTGAGGAGGTTCCATACGTTACCGCCTTGTGGTTTTTGACGACCATAGTAGCCATCATAAGAAACCTTTACTTTGCCGGTACCTCTTTTGGTGGTAATTACGATCACTCCGTTGGCAGCGCGGGCGCCGTAAATAGAGGCAGCGCCTGCATCTTTCAGTACCTGCATAGTTTGTACATCATTAGGGTTTACGTCGGTGAGATTAGACACCGGTACTCCATCAATGATGTAGAGTGGCGTATTATTACCAAAGGTATTGATACCCCTGATTTTCACTTGTGGTTCCTGGCCTGGCTGACCACCGCCCAATACGGTTACACCGGATACCTGCCCCTGCAGCTGGCTGGCAATCTGCGAGGTAGGTTGTTTGGTGAGGTTTTCTACTTTTACGATAGAAACGGCGCCTGTCAGATCTTTCTTTTTCTGGCTGGCATAACCGGTTACTACCACTTCTTCCAGTGACCCCACTTTTTCTCCGAGTTGTACATTCATGGGTCCGCTGCCTACTACGGCTTCCTGCGGATCGTATCCTACGAAAGAGAAAACGAGTGTTTCACCTGATTTGGCCTGGATAGAGAAAGTACCTGCCGGATCTGTAGCGGTACCACGATTAGTACCTTTTACAAAAACGGTGACACCGGGCAGCGCATTGCCGGATGCCTTGTCAGTCACCTTTCCCGTGATTTTTGTTTGTGCGTAAACGTTGCCGCCGGCCAGCAGCAACAGGATGCCGCATAGCGCGGCAAGGGCCTGGTAAAAATGCTTTTTCATAACGTGATTTAAGGGTAACGTTTAAGAAAAAATGGTTAGAAAATAAGAGTACCTCTTGTATATACTTTTACTGCTAACCAGACACCACCTTGCATACCTCTCCCTTTCCCATTATGCGTGAGCAATAACAGGTCATTGATGATAGATGTATATAAAGCATTAACTACCCGGCAACCATGCATGATGCGCTACATGGAGCAGAATAAGAAATAAAGTGTCTGTTCAACAGTTAAATTATAACCGTTAAGCATTGATTAACTAAAACAAACACCGCTGATCAAATGATGGTTATTTCATGTGAATCTTCGTTTAAAATTGTTTAGTGATATGGACTACTTTACTACTGGGTGTGAGAAACTTTGACGACTGTTACAAACATTTTCTAGCTCAGATTTTGGTTCTCACGTGGAATTCTGTTATCGGTTTCGAATATATAACATTATTCCAGTCCGTACAAATGCTACTTTAACATTTTCTTTAAAAATGCCAAATTTGCAGGTCATTCTTCCACTATTCCACACTGTTGAGATAAAATAATACAAGGAAATACACTTTTGAAATTCTTTTGTGTATGTTTAAGCCCTAATTTTTATGTCATGAAAGCATTGAATATCTTCCTTTCCCTGATGTTCGTCCTCTTTGCCGGCTTACAGTACAACGATCCCGATCCATACGTATGGATGCCTATCTATTTATACTCCGCCGTGTTTTGCTGGCTGGCAGCCCGCCAACGTTTTTATCCCAAATGGTATATAGCGGGGATATTGGTATACCTGTTATATGCTACCTATAAATTCTTTGATCAGAATGGTGTGGAGGACTGGTTTACCAAACACAATGCAGAAAACCTGGCTGAAACAATGAAGGCCACCAAACCATGGATAGAAGAAACCCGTGAATTTTTCGGTCTGTTCATCTGCATTGGCGCATTGTTGATGAATTACTTTTACGGCAAGCGGAAAATGAAGACTGGCCGGGCCTGAGAAAATATCTCTTTATAAAAACAGGAGGGCGGTGGTAGATCCACCGCCCTCCTGTTTTATACTCCCCTGTTATAAGCTAATTTCCTGGGGGCCTCCATGCAGGGTAATTTCTTTGTTTTTCCAACGGAACTTTCCTGTAATCCCGAAAGGCAGCTTAACGTTACCGGTTACACGATTATTCTTAAATGCCAGGTCCACCTCCAGCAAGCCGCCATCCGGATGCGCCAGGGTAGCTTTTACATAGGTTGACTCGCCAGGATCTGGCGCTATTAATACGGTTTTACAACCATAGCTGGTTGACTGTATCCCCGCCATAATCCCCAGCAGGAAGATATTGGTGACTGCACAGGCCGACTGGTATTGCTGCTCCTGTAGCGGCAACAACGCCTGCAGCTCTGCCGGGAAGGTAGTGGTAACACCCGTTTCCTGCATCGCTTTAAAAATATAGTATTTCTCCCGCCAGGATTCCTGTGGCGACGGCGCTTCTTTTAATAAACGTTGCATTATGCTCTTTACCTGCCTTGGCGGTACGGCCTGTGCCAGCACGAGCAGGGCGTTGGTATAGCGGGAGTAGCTTTTCCCCCCGGGTGTTTCTGCATACCATCCTTTATCGGCATCATAGCATTGCTGGTATAGTACTTCCCGGAGCTTGTCGGCATTGCGGGACCAGGAGAGGGAGTCGCCCGGCTTATCACAGTAGCCGGCAATGAGCGCTGCTTGTCTTAATGCATACAGGTATTGTGCTGTCAGCGGACAAAGCGGCAGGCTGTCTTTATAAGGCATATAACCCGGCAGGCCGGTATTGGCATCGGGGTAGCGGTCTACCCAGTCGAGGATGCTCTTAATACCGGGGTATACCTGTCTGGCCAGCGCCTTATCTGATTTGTATAAAAGGTAGTCTTGTATAGCGCCTATCCAGGAGAGAGCTGCCGTTACCGTTACCTGGCGGTCGTCTGACGGATACCGGGCACGTACCAGGCCTTCCGGAATGCGCGACTGGTCTGTTTGCAGCAAGGCGTTTCTCCACGGCTGATGATCTCCGGAAAAAAATGCCAGTGCCAACCCCTGTATTTGTGCATCTTGGATGTATTGTAATTGTTCCTGGAAGGGATCGTTATAGAGGTTGTCCTGCGCTCCCAGCAATGTCATACGCTTGCAGCTGTTCCACAGCGAGTCTGCCATAGTGTTGGCAGCAAAAGCAGATTTATCGGATAAGCCATACTGCGTATATACGTTAAAGTAATCGTGCAGGATGAGCGGAGCTTTGCCGGTTTCAATATCCAGCTGCACGTAGCGAAAACTACGGTACCCGGAAGCGCTGATCCGGCGCCGGTTTCCACCATCAGGGCGGACTATATCCCTTACCGTTGCATTGCCATCCGTTATCGCTTTATAGGTTATATGGATTGTAGCATCGAGTCCACCACTGATCAACATTTCTGGGAAACCGGTAGTGGGTTGCCCTACATCCAGGAGTAAAGCAACTTTTCGTTTAGCCGGTATTGTTAGTGCGCCGGTACCTTTTAAAAAGCTGTCGTCCGCGGTTGTTCCTTGTTGCGATACCAACCGGGAAAAGCTCTGCCGCTCCTGGGAGAGAGGCCCCAGGGGCCTGGGAGTAAGCAGGCGCCCGTTTCCTGCGCTGCTGCCTTGCCGTACCGGGGCGGCCACGCTGACTGCTTTTTCCCAACTACTATCTTTATACGCTGTTTGCTCCCATCCCCAGGGATGATATTGTGCCACGATGCTATCGCCCGGGAACGCACCATAGAAGCGGGCGCCGGGCTTCACCGGCAGCAAGTTAAAGGCTTCATCTTCCGTTACCCGCCACGGAGTAGTGCCTGTGTTGATAATGGCGGCTTCCCGGGAACGATGCCCCTGCACCAATAGGGCGGTACCCTTCGTAAATTGTCCCAGTGGCCTGGCCGGACCATAGTTGACAACTTCTATCGCCAGGCTGTTGTCGCCATATTTCAGGTAAGGGCTGATATCCACCGTTTCATAATACCAATTGGCCAGGTCGGACCGGGCAGGCCCCATGCCAGCGAAACGCCCATTTACATACAGGCGGTAGTAATTGTCGGCCGACAAATGAATAATAAAAGGACCTGAATAATTCAGTAGTGAAAACTGTTTACGGAAAAGATATACGCCGTAGACGTAGGGGGTGTTGGTAACGGGACTGATCCAGCTGGCATCCCATTGCCAGGGCGTAGTATTGGCTGCTTCCGGCGTTTGTGCGTGCGTAGTAACGGAAAGCCCTATTAATGCCCATAATAGCAAATATTTCATAGTAGGGTACTTGTAGGTAATCGGTAGTCAGGATATGTTATACACAAATATATTAAATATAATAATAACATTACATAACTATCCAGTGTGAAGGGTGGCTGTAAAAATTGTTTGTATCTTGACCCAATAAAATACCACTAATGAAAAAAGATGCCATCTCCCCTGATCCTGGTTATTATACCCGGTATATTTCCCTGGTGCCGGATACAGACCTTAACACCGCGCTGGACCAGGCGTTAAAAGACTTGGAGGCCCTCGATGCAGCCCAGTTGGAACCTCTGGGCAACTATGCCTATGGACCAGGCAAATGGACCGTAAAAGAAGTATTGCAACATATTACCGATACAGAACGCGTATTCACTTTCCGGGCGTTGATGTTTGCACGGGGCGACAAGCAGGTGCCACCCAGCATGGACCAGGATGAATATGCAGCACATGCGGCCACCAATCATCGTAGTGTTGCGGAGGTACTGGAGGAATTAAAGGCCGTGCGTATGGCCAGCATTGCGCTGTTCAAGAGCTTTTCCGATGAGGTGCTGAAGCAAACCGGCATGAGCTGGGAAACGGAGATGTCGGTACTTGCATTGGGATTTACCACCGTTGGGCACCAGCTGCATCACCTGCAAATACTCCGGGAAAGATACCTGCAGGCACAAAACTAACATAGAGGTTAGTAGTTAACAATTAATACCCCTCTTCTTTACACCGGGCGACCAGGCTAGCTTTGCTGTCATAAAATATTTTTTATGAAACGTCTGGAAAATAAAATAGCGCTGGTTACAGGAGGAAGTCGTGGTATGGGTGCCGCCATTGTTAAGCGTTTAGCCGCAGAAGGCGCCACAGTTGTTTTCACCTATGTAAAGGGAGCGGCAGCTGCTGCCGCATTGGTAGCTGAATTAACTGCCAAAGGAGAAAAGGCAAGTGCCCTGGCGGCCGACAGCGCCGACCCTGCCGCAGTGATTGCATCTGTTAATGAAACCGTGGCGCAACATGGCCGTATCGATATACTTGTTAATAATGCCGGTACTGCCGTCATGAAAGCATTTACCGAATACACCCTGGACGACTATGAACATGTAATGGGGGTGAATACCCGTGCCGTATTTGTAGGTACGCAGGCCGCCTTACCGTACATGAGTGCGGGTAGCCGGATTATTACCATTGGCAGCTGTATGGCCGACCGGGTAGTAGGTCCGCACGGTACGCTGTACAGCATGAGCAAATCGGCATTGATCTCCTTCAATAAAGGGCTGGCCCGCGACCTGGGCGCCCGTGGTATTACCACTAACCTGGTGCAGCCGGGTCCTGTAGATACCGATATGAACCCAGCAGACGGTCCGCATGCCGATTTCCAGCGCCAGCACATTGCATTGGGGCATTATGGAAAGGCTGAGGATGTGGCTGACCTGGTGAGCTTCCTGGCCGGTCCGGAAAGCAGTTATATTAATGGATCTGCGCTCACGATAGACGGCGGTTTGAATAGCTAAATAAGCAGGAAGACCTGAGGTCTTCCTGCTTATTTTATAGGATACTTTGTTAAAAAATTTGGAGAAATAAAAAATACACCTACCTTTGTTGTATAAACAACAGTTGTAAATGTAATTATGAAACTGGAGGAAGAACTGAAACAAACAAAATTCAAGGATGAATACCAACATGCTATGCTGAATATCATATTCACGGGCAGCTGGCTGGAAGTAGCCACATCTCATATATTGAAGCAGTTTGACTTATCCCCTCAGCAGTTTAATGTATTAAGAATCCTTCGCGGAAGCCATCCCAGGCCATTGAATTTGCTGGATATACAGGAACGTATGATGGACCGGATGAGCAATGCGACAAGATTGGTAGAGAAGCTGCGCCAGAAAGGCCTGTTGACCCGCAAGCAATGCGATAGCAATCGCCGGAAAGTGGAAATTGAAGTAACAGAAAAGGGCCTGGACTTATTAAAGGAGCTGGATCCCTTAATGGATAAGAGCCACAAAGAGCTGACAAAGAAAATCACGAAAGAAGAAGCCATTCTCCTCAGTGAATTACTGGATAAACTGAGAAGTTGATTTTTTTTGCGCTAACAGTTGTATATACAATAAAAGTATCAACGATAATTTAAAACCTACATTTATGTTCAAACGATTATTGCAAACAGACGACAACATTGTATCATTCATCATACGCATTACCGTAGCACTGGTAATATTACCGCACGGCGCTCAGAAGTTGCTGGGGATGTTTGGAGGTTATGGATTTAAAGCTACCATGAACTATTTCACCTCTTCCGGTACACCGTCGATCCTGGCTTTCCTGGTGATCTTCACAGAAAGCATCGGTGCCTTATTGATATTACTGGGTTTCACCACCCGCCTTTGGGCAGCTATGCTAACCGTTATTATGCTGGTTGCCATCTCCGTACACCATGCCAACGGATTCTTTATGAACTGGACCGGTACACAAGCAGGTGAAGGATTTGAATATCACTTACTGGTAATTGGTATCAACCTGGCCTTAATCATTAAAGGCGCCGGACGCTGGTCAGCAGACCGTCAACTTTCAAAATAAAACATCATTATAATATTCTTTAAAACAAACAAATCATGAAGAAAGGTTTCTTTTTCACGACTCTCCTGGTATTAGCCAGCATCGCCTCTTTTGCACAGGTAAAATGGAACGCCGACCCGGCACACACCAGCATCATCTTTGGTGTAAAACACTTAGGACTGAGCTATGTGCAAGGTCATTTCAACAAATTCAACGGTACCATTGAAACTACCGACAGCACCAACTTCCAAAACGCAAAAGTAGATTTTACCGTAGATGCCAGCAGCATCTCCACTGGTGTAGATCAACGCGATGGCCACCTGAAAACAGACGACTTCTTTAACGTAGCCGAATATCCCGCCATTACTTTAAAAAGTGTATCCCTGAAAAAAGTAACAGGCAACAAATACTTACTACTGGCTGATCTGACCATTCGTAATACTACTAAACGTGTAACCTTCGACGTTACTTATAATGGTGTAATCAAAGATCCATGGGGCTTAAGAAGAGCTGGTTTCACTGCTAAAACTACCATCAACCGTTTGGACTTTGGTGTAAAGTATGCGGATAAACTACCTTCCGGCGTGTATGCAGTAGCACCTACTGTTGACATCACTGTGAATGTTGAAGCGGTAAAGCAATAAAAGAGATTGTAAATATATTGGGGAATGATGCCGGCGCAATGCCGGCATTGTTGCTTTGAGCAAGTATTAAGATACTATATTTAAGAAAAAAGAGGATACACACAGCACCCTCTTCTCTTCTATTTCTCAGATAAACTATTTCTTCTTCGCCTTCTTCTTCGCTGTAGCCGCGGCACGTTTCTTCACTTTCTTCTGTAATTCGTCCATTTCCTTGTTATGCTGATCGAGCAGCAGTTGCCAGTTATCGTTGGGGATATCTTCGGAGAAGCTGATCGTTTCACGGTAATCATCTTTGTTGATGGTCATCTCCGTAATATTCTTTCCTAAAAATTTCTGGATAGTTTCCAGCATAGGTTTTTCTTCTGTGCTGCAGAAAGACACTGCCTGTCCTTTCTGAACACCACGCCCGGTACGGCCTACACGGTGCACATAGTTTTCCGCCACATCGGGCAGATCGTAATTCACCACATAGTCTACGTTGGGAATATCGATGCCTCTTGCATTTACGTCTGTGGTAATCAATACCTTGACATCGCCCGATTTGAAGGCTGCCATTACGTCGAGGCGATCGTCCTGTTCCTTGCCACCATGCATGGTGATGGATTTGATGCCAATGCGGGTCATAGCTGCCATTACGCGTTCTGCCCGCACTTTGGTGCGTACAAATACAAGGATCTTGCTTTCCGGGAATTCTTTGATCAGTCTTTCCAGGAAGAAGCGTTTATCATCCATTTCCACGTAGGCCACAGCATGACTTACATTTTTGGATACCGGGTCTTTGGGAGATATCTGTATGCGGATAGGATTATTCACTACCGAATAAGCCAGGTCTTTGATATCCTTGTTGAGGGTAGCCGAAAAGAAAAGGGTTTGGTGTTCGCGGGGAATATGTTTAATCACATCGCGGATATCCCGGATAAAGCCCAGGTCGAGCATGTGGTCGGCTTCATCCAGTACCAGTGTTTGGGTGTGGCTCAGGTCTATATGCCCCTGGTTAATCTGATCGAACATACGGCCGGGGGTAGCAATGAGTACATCTACGCCTTTCTCCAGCATTTTTATCTGTGGGCCCTGGTCTACACCTCCTACCAGCGCCAGGATACGGAGATCGGTATATTGCGCAATACCCTGGAACACCTCTGCAATCTGGATAGCCAGCTCACGGGTAGGTACCATTACCAGGCACTTGACCTCGTAAGGGGCCTTGCGGTGACGGCGGTCCTGCTGTTGGAGCCGATGCAGGATAGGAATGGCAAAAGCCGCCGTTTTACCGGTGCCGGTTTGGGCAATCGCCATCACGTCATCCCCGTTCAGAATGGAGGGAATGGCCTTAAACTGTATATCTGTAGGCTTTTTAAAGCCCATTTCCTTCAGACTGTCCTTTATTTCAGCAGAAATATTGTATTGTTCAAATTTCATGGGCACAAAGATAGGATAAAGAAAAGAGCTAAAAGCGGAAACCATACAGCAAAAAGCTATTGTAACGAATGACCAACGCGTTTTTTAAATATCCGTCAGGATCACCCGCTACAATAGCTTTTATTGTATGCTTTCTTATATTATGCTTCTTTAATCAGCTGCACTTCCATATTCAACTTCACTTCATCGCTGAGTACGATACCGCCGGCTTCAGTGGTAGCATTCCAGCGAAGACCATAATCTGCCCGGTGAAGACGGCCTTTAAGCGCAAAGCCAGCCTTGGTTTGACCGTAAGGATCTACGGTAGTTCCGGCATGTACTACGTCCAGTTCAATGGGATGGGTTTCCCCTTTAATGGTGAGCTCACCCAACAATTTATATTGCTCGTCGTCTACCTTTTTTACTTTTTTGGAAACGAAGCTGATCTTGGGATGATTGGCCGCATCAAAGAAATCGCCGTTCTTCAGGTGTTCATCCCTTTGCCTGTTTTGTGTATCAATACTATCCGCCGCCGCTTCGAAGGAAATAGTAGCATCGTGAAAGTCATCACTGTTGGTCAGCATGTTTCCGGTAAAACGGGTAAAATATCCACTCACGTTCGTAATCATGAGGTGTTTAACTTTGAATCCTATTTCGCTGTGTGATTCATCAATTTTCCATTTTGTCATAGCACATTGTTTTTATGTTTTCAAAGACTAAATAAAAATACGTGTTATCACATGGAAAACGTTGGACATTTTACAGGAAATGATGGACAATTGTAACATTAACATTTCTTTATCATGCGGCGATTATTTATTATAGTTTAATTAAATTTATATCCAATTACCATTAAAGATGCCTTTTACGATATCACATGCGGCGATAGTAGCTCCCCTTACCTATGCCCCCCGCAAATACTTGTCTGCTACCGGTTTAATTGTTGGCAGTATGGTACCGGATTTTCTATATTTTATTTTTCTCAATCCCTATTTTAACCTGGGACATTTATGGTGGGGAATTTTCGTATACGATATACCGTTAGCACTGTTGCTGTCGTACCTGTATCATCACAGGGTGAAACCGGTATTACTGCCGTACCTCCCGCAATGGATCAGCAGCAGACTATCGCCCTTTCAGGGTTTCAACTGGCACCGTTATTTCCGGCAACATTATTTTGTGGTGATCTATTCTATCATACTGGGGGTACTGACTCATTTTTTCCTCGACGCTTTTACCCATGAACATGGATTCTTTGTGCGGTGGTGGCCTTTTCTTCAGCAAAATATCACTGTGTTCGGACATACTATCCAAACCTGGTATGGGATGCAATATCTTACTTCTATTGCAGGCTTGCTGATATTGCTGCTCGTTTTCCTGAAAATATCACCGGAACCGTATACTGATACCGCCAGTTGGCCGCAAATTACCGGCTTCTGGTTAACAGTAGGCCTGTTGAGCACCATTGTACTGGTGACCAATGAACACCTGCACTATATTTACTGTTACCGGCTCGATTACCTGGCCACCTTATTAGGCGGCGTTTTCTATGGACTGGTGAGCGCTGTATGGCTGTATAACCGTATTATTTACCCATCCCGGTCGGTTCGATAGCACCATTCCAGGTGAAGGGTGTGCAGTATATGATGATACCGCTGTTCATTGTTGGTACCAGCGTAGATTCCGTTTACCGTACCATCCTGTTCGGTGGTGAATACGATAATATCTTCATAGTCATTGGTGAAGAAGCGCAACAGTTGGTGGGAAATCCCTGTTTGCTCCTGCCAGTTGCCGGTTACCGCCGCTATGTGCTTTGCGGTAAGGTCTTCTTCCAGGTCGGTAAAAGCGGTGTGGGTAAGTCCCCCTAAAGCGCCATTCCACCAGGCCATCGACAACAGGAAATTTTCTGTCGTATCCGAATCCACAAACCAGTCCTTCCGCGCGCTGTCGTACGTGCCATATACCGGTGGGTTGCCAGCCGCCAATTCCGTTTTAGACAATCCCCATAACACCACGCCCTGGTTTTCTTCATAAAATACCAGGTGGTCATCTTCCGAAAAACCCATTTCGTTGAAGGCAGTCAGGCGGTTAAAGCTATCATTGATTTGCCTGTTGGCACCCAGGGAGAGATAATATTCCCGGAGAGTAGCCGGGATACGGATCTGTAAACGTTCTTCCAGGGCTGCCAGCACGGATTCAGGATAACCGTGGTTGTCGGCTTCCGGTAAGTTATATAACTTACGAATAATTTGTAGATAGTGCATGATGCAACAAACTTACAAAGTAAAGTTGAAAACCATATGACCAGGTATGTCGCATTTTTAAGGGCCGTTAACGTAGGCAAGCGTATCATTAAAATGGAAGATCTGCGCCAGCTGCTCACCACAGCCGGCTATAAAAATGTAAGCACCTATATTCAAAGCGGCAATATTATGTTTACCGCCAGCAGCCAGGCAGCTACCTTATCCAAAAAAATGGAGCAACTGCTTCTTCGTACCTACGGTTTTGAAGTGCCAGTCATTATACGGTCGGTAACCGAGCTGGAGGCAGTAGTGGCCCACACCCCTTTCCCCGGTATAGTGCCCGATAAAAAAGTACAGGTGTATATAACTTTCCTGTCGGCGCCGGCAGGCCCCCATGCATCAGAAGTTATCGCTTCGCTGCAATCGGCCGCCGAAACACTTCATATGCATGACACGGAAGTATATACTCTGATCCGGAAAGACCTGGAAACAAAGCCTCTCGATGTGGTAGCCCGGCTCGAGAAAAAGTTGGGCGTACCCTGTACCACCCGCAACTGGGCTACGGTGAATAAAGTAATTTGGTGAGACTGTAAGTTTTTAACCCGGGCTGCAACTAATTCCATAAAATCAGTTTCATGGATAAACAGGCCTTTCTTGCTATCATTACACAACACCAGGGAATGCTGTATAAGCTTTGCCGCCTGTACCGGGATACACCGGAAGACCGGGAAGACCTTTTCCAGGAGATGATTTACCAGCTATGGAAATCGTTTCCCTCGTTTAAGGGCAATGCCAAAATCAGCACCTGGATATACCGCATTGCCCTGAATACGGCGTTGGCCAGCTTCCGTAAGAAACATCTGCCGGTTACTTATACTGATACCTTTCCTGAAATAGCCCAGCCTGATCACGGAGATAACGAACAACAGGAATTGTTCTTTACGGCGCTCAAACAACTCAGCGACGCAGAAAAGGCCATTATTACCTTGTACCTGGAAGACATGAGCTACCAGGAGATCGCCGGTATTATCGGGATAGAAGAGAATTATGTAGGTGTAAAGCTGAACCGGATTAAAAACAAAATCAAAAGCCTCTTAAACTTATAAGCATATGGATCACCTTAAATCTTACTGGGATAATACACCCACCCCCAACAGAAACATCCTGGAAATACAGGCGCTAGCTGAAAAGAAAACATCCCCGGTGATCAGGAGTATCCGCAAGCAACTCACCATAGAAATAGTGGGTTACAGCGCCTTCCTACTGGTATACTACGATTTCTTTGACGGCCACAAAAAGCCACTTTCCCTGAACCTGTTGCTGGTAGCGGCAATGCTATTACTCCTGGCACATAACGCCTTTGGCTATACGCTATCTAAACGTCCTGTATTAGGGGAAAATTTATTGGATAACCTGCGGACGAAATCGTTGCAAATAAAGCAGTACGCAGTGATCTCCATCTCTTCCAAAATACTGGCGATGGCAGGTATATTTTCTTTCTTCCTGGGCATGGGTATCCAATGGAACAATGCCCGCTATGCTGCATTGGCAGCCATTACCGGTATTGTTGCCCTGCAGGGTTTCCTGCTATGGAAAGTATGGGCCGCGCGGATAAAACGTATGAACGCTACTATCGCTGAACTAAGTTAGTAGGTGACATTTTCCACCCTGCCTCTTACAAAGCGTTGATGATTGTTGGTCGCAGAATCCAGCAAATGTCCCAGGATCTCCTGCCTGGACCACTTACCTGGTGCCGGGCGGTGTGTAAAATCAGCATCTTTTATTGCCTGTATTCTTCCAGGTATGCTATCGCATAGACATATTAAGCGTTGTGCAGCTTGCTGTACGGGCATGGTAGTTGGTTTCATTCAAATTTAGCGGTTAAAATCAAAAAAATTCCTGTCTTTTTCAATAGCTTTATGGCCGTTAAAATAAGCCTATGTGTGATGTGAGGAAATGTTGCTTTATTTTATTGCTGATGGTGATTGCCAGTACCACGTTTGCCATCGGTTATCCAATCAGGTATCTCGGTATAGAAGATGGGTTATCCAACAATGCTGTCACCTCTGTATATCAGGACCACAAAGGGTTTATGTGGTTTGGCACTTATGATGGGCTGAACAGATATGATGGATACAGGTTTAAAATTTACCGGAACAAAGTGGGGGATAGCACTTCCCTGGCCGATAATGGTATTTATACCCTGGCCGACGATAGTCATCACCAGCTTTGGGTGGGCGGCAGGCGGGGGGTCAGCGTTTTTAACCCTGCCAGCGAAAAATTTACCATGCCCATGTATCGGCCGGTAAATAGCCGCACGCTACGCAAAGCCAATGAAAATATACATCTTATTAAGTCGGATGAAAACGGGCTTACCTTAGTCGGCACCGAAAAAAACGGCTTACTTGTATTTGATAATAACCTCTATGATGGCCGGCAAATACCTTTGCTCTGTGAAGGTACTACGCTTACCAACTACGAAGTAACCGGGATAAATTTTACGGGGAAATCGGCCTGGGTATTTGTACAGAATATTGGCCTGTGCAGGTACGAAGCTAGTCAGCAGACCTTACATATTATTTCCAGGGAGATCCCGCGGGCTAATTGCCTTAGCGTAAACCAATCCGGCAACCTGTTACTGGGTACGGATACCGGCGTATTCCGGTATATTCCCGCTACCGGAAAATTTTCGGGCAATGCCTTACCGGAAAATAGTAAGATCGTACAGTTGTATACCGACAGAATGGGACTGACCTGGTGTGCTTCCGACGGGAACGGTATCTACCTGATGTTTGGCGCGGATGTTCCGGCACATTCGTTTACCAGTCGCGGTAGCCCTGCGCAGCTAAGCAGCAACTCCGTTTATTCCATTTATGAAGACCGCGAAGGGCGCAAGTGGATAGGCACTTTGCGGGGTGGCATCAATATCCTGGAATCGAGGCGTAACCCATTTGAACTAAATGTATTGAACAGGAACCCCGATGCCAGGGCCATCGATAACTTCATTTTTTCCTTTTGTGAAGAAGACACCAAAGATATCTGGATAGGCACCGACGGCGGCGGATTGAAATACTGGAACCGGGAAACAGGCGCTATTACCTCTTATAGTCACGATGTACATCAGCCACAAGGGATCAGCAGCAATTTTATTACCTCCATCATTCATGACGTTCACCACGACTTGTGGATATCTACCTGGTTTGGCGGGGTAAACCGGTATCGTACTGCTACCGGGAAGTTTGAACATTATGTATGCTTTAATCCGTATACCCATACCGCTGAAAACAATGTGTGGCTGGTATATGAAGACCGGCAGCAACAGCTATGGGCCAGTACCACCAACAACGGCACCTTGTATCGTTTTAATCCCCGGGAAAACCGGTTTGTGCTTTTCGATAGCAGCCTGGTAAACATGCAGTGCCTGGCGGAGGACCGGGAAGGTCAGCTATGGGGCGGAAATTATTCGTCCCTTATCAGGATAGACAGCATTCACCGGCAACATCAGCGTTTTGATATTGGCTATACCGTTCGCTCTATCCACCATGATAAACGCGGCAATTTTTGGGTGGGCACGGATGGAGGTGGCCTCCTGCGCTTCAACCGGCAAACAGGGGCCTATACCCGGTATACGATGACTGAGGGCCTGCCAAGTAATTCCATACTCCGGATGCTGGAAGACAACAGTGGTAATATCTGGATCAGCACCTTCAACGGGCTTTCAAAATTTGACCCGGAAAAGAAAACGTTTCGCAACTTCTCGGCCTCCGATGGATTGCAGAGTAATCAATTCAGCTTCAATGCAGCACTGGTGCTGCGTTCAGGAGAGTTTGCCTTTGGCGGTATTAAAGGGTTCAATATCTTTTACCCCGATAGCGTATATGCAGAAACGGCCATTCCCCCGGTGTGGCTAACCGATATCAAAATCAACAATACCCCGGTGACAGCGCTGAACAACTACGTATCCGGCAGAACCCGGGCGGAAGAGGTGCGGGAAATTACCGTTCCTTACGACAAGGCCACGATCGCCTTCGACTTCGTGGCACTGGAATATAGCTTACCGGATAAAATCAGCTATGCTTACCGGCTACAGGGTTGGGATAATAACTGGAATTATGTTGGCGCCACGCGGACCGCCAACTATACCCACCTCCGGGAAGGCCAATATACTTTTGAGATAAAGGCCAGCAATGCCGACGGGTTCTGGGGCCCGGAAATCCGTACCGTTTCCCTGTTGGTATTGCCACCCTGGTACCGTACCTGGTGGGCCTACCTGCTTTATATTACTACTACGCTTGCCGCTATTTACCTGTACATCCGGTACAAGGCACGGGAAGAACGATTGAAATATGAAATTAAGCTGGCATACCTGGAAAAAGAAAAGGAAAAAGAGCTGAACGAAAAGAAGTTATCGTTTTTTACCAACATTTCCCATGAATTCCGGACACCGCTCACCCTCATCATTAATCCACTGAAGGAGCTGCTGCAACATAAAAATGACCGGGACCTGGGCGTTGTATACCGCAATGCCCGGCGGCTGCTTAGCCTGGTAGACCAGCTCCTGTTGTTCCGCAAGGCCGACCAGGAAGGCGACCAGTTGAAAGTGGCGCCACTGGATATTGTGAACCTTTGTCATGAGGTATATCTCTGCTTTTCACAGCAGGCAAAAATTAAAAATATTCAATATATTTTCCAGGCGCAACCACCAGCCATAGAAATATATGGCGACAGCGAAAAGCTGGAAATTTCCATTTTCAACCTACTTTCTAATGCATTTAAGTTTACCCCTGATAATGGCACCATCATTTTTGAAGTGAGTGGGGAAGACGACGGGGTAACTATTGTTATCAAAGACAGTGGCTGTGGTATAGAAGATAGTGTGGGCAACCGGATCTTTGAAAAATTCCGGCGGGCACAGGATCGAAAGGAATCATTACAAACCGGTTTCGGGATCGGGCTTTACCTGGTAAAACACTTTATAGAAAAGCACCATGGAAGCATCAGCTATGAGAGCAAGGTAAATGAGGGTACTGCCTTCCGGCTTTCTTTGAAAAAAGGAAGCGCTCATTTTGCCGGTAGCCTGTTATTGGAAAGCACCGGGTATAAATCGGCCTTCCTGGAGGAGCTCAGCTCCGACACTATCCTGGATGCACCGGATACTGCTACTGTTGCCCAGGATGCCGATGTCCCTACCACTACCATTACCGAAAAGAAGTCCATCCTGCTGATTGATGATCATGATGAGATCAGGCAATACCTCCAGCAGTTATTCAAAGATAAATTTGTGGTATATGAGGCAGATAACGGTATTGACGGCTTTTCGGCGGTACAGAAATATATGCCTGACCTGGTAATCAGTGATATCCAGATGGAGGGGATGGACGGGGTAGAGTTATGTGCCAGGATCAAGCAAACAGATACCATCAGCCATATCCCGGTGATCCTGCTTACAGGTTCTTCTGCATCCGACACCCGCCTCAAAGGCCTGGAGGGTGGGGCCGACGACTATATTACCAAGCCATTCGACAACGACCTGCTGATGGCCAAGGTGAATAACATTATCAAGAACAGGAACCTGTTACAACAATACTTCTTTGACCGTATTACCCTCAAAAACAGTAATATCAAGGTGCCGGCTGAATACCAGGATTTCCTTAAACGTTGTATTGAGATTATAGAGGCCAACCTGGAGGATGAAACCTTCTCCATTAAAAAGTTTACCCTGGAAATCGGCATGAGCCATTCCAGCTTATACAAGAAAGTAAAATCTATTTCCGGCCAAACGATCAATTCCTTCATCCGGTCGATCCGGCTCCGGAAGGCGGCTGTTTTCCTGCTCAAAGAAAACTACACCATTACCCAGGCCGCCATGCAGGTAGGTATCGGAGACATTAAATATTTCCGGGAACAGTTTGTCAAGCTGTTTGGAATGAATCCTTCCGACTACGTAAAAAAATACCGGCACTCTTTTAACAGGGATTTCAATGTAACGGAAAGCCAGGAAGAGGCATAATACCTCTTTTTCCGCTACTGTATTCACTTTGAGCATAGGGGATGATTTAATACCCCCTCTCAATAATTTACGATTTTACCCCCCTTTTTAAATGATTTACCCCCTCTATGATCTGTGTACCTCATAGTACATTGCGGATAACATAGAGGGCTGGGGGAGCGAAAATCAGTCCATTCAACCAAAATTGATTCGCCAGCATTCCAAATCATTCATTTAAATATTGCGTTATGAAAAAACTTCAATCCGGAACGGACCGTGAGTTATTTGTCCCTTTACGGAGCCAACCTGTTCTTTCTCGTTTATTCTTTCTATTGCTATTATTAATTGCCGGAGGGGCACAGGCGCAACAAGCTGTGGTAACCGGTACGGTGTCTGCCGACAATGCCCCTGTTCCGGGGGTAACCATCCGTGTAAAGAACAAAACAGGGGGAGCATTGACCGATGGCGATGGAAAATTCAGCATCAATGCAGCCGTTGGAGATACCCTGTTATTTAATCATATGTCATATACCGAGCAGCGGGTAGCCATAAAAGGCGGGGCGCCCCTGCGGATTGTGTTGACCGCCCTGAGCAAAACCGTAAATGAGGTAGTGGTGGTAGGATATGGCACCCAAAAGAAAGCTACCCTGACAGGTTCCATTTCCGTGGTAAAGGGAGCTGATATTGTGCAAAGTCCGCAGCCTAACGTATCCAATGCATTGACCGGCCGTTTTTCCGGCGTTATTGCCAACAACCGCTCCGGGGAGCCGGGCTACGACGGTTCTGCGGTAACCATCCGTGGATTAGCCACCACCGGTAATAATGATGTATTGATCGTAGTAGATGGCGTTCCTGGTCAAATCGGGGGCCTCGACCGCCTGGATCCCAACGATATTGAAAGCATTTCCGTATTGAAAGACGCTTCTGCTGCCGTATACGGCAGCCGGGCGGCCAATGGCGTAATGCTCATCACTACCAAAAGAGGTAAAACCGGGAAGCCTGTTATCAATTACAGCTTTAACCAGGGATTTTCCTCTCCTACCAGGTTGCCTAAAATGGCAGATGCATATACCTATGCCCAGATCATGAATGAAATCCAGTATTATAATAACAATGCCGGCGGGATGAATCAGTTTTACACTGCTGAGCAATTACAGAAATTCAAAGATGGTTCCGACCCGGTAAATTATCCTAATACCGACTGGCAAAAGGCTACCCTGCGGAAAACCACTACTCAGAACCAACACAGTCTTTCTGTAAATGGTGGTGGAGAAAACGTACGGTATTATGTTTCCCTGGGTATGATCGGTCAAAATGGATTATATAAAAACGGCGCCACCAAATATAACCAGTACAATTTCCGGTCAAACATTGACGCCGATGTTACCAAACGCCTGAAAGTAAGCCTGTACTTATCCGGTCGCCAGGAAGATCGTCAATATCCTACTACTTCTGCAGGAGACATTTTCCGCGGCATTTACCGGGCCTACCCCACCGTGTTAGACAGATATCCTAATGGCTTGCCTACTACCGGTATTGAAAACAACAACCCGGTGATGCAGGTAACAGATATGGGCGGACTTTCCCGCAATCCTACCCAGGTGTTTAATGGTATCCTGAAAGGATCTTATGCCATTCCTGGGGTGGAAGGTTTATCACTGGATGGTTTCCTGTCGGCCGACAAATCCTGGAATTTCAATAAAACCTTCGCTACTCCATATAAAGAATACACTTTCGATGCGGCTACCAACACCTATGTGCCGAAAATCGTAGGAGGTTCCAATGGTAAAGCATCGCTGGTAGAGCAACAGCGGAATATGTCGTTGCTGACTACCAATATTAAACTGAATTATGCCCGCCGTTTTGGTGCGCACGATTTCAATGCCTTTATTGGTTATGAGCAAAGCAAAAATGCAGTAGATACCCTGAGTGCCGGCCGGATCAACTTTCCTACCCCGCTCACGCCGGAATTGTCGCAGGGAGGCGCTGCCGCTACCGACAGAAGTAACTTCGGCAGCAGCTATAACTTCACCAGGAAAAGCTATTTCGGTAGAATTGCGTACAACTACCTCGAAAAATACCTGCTGGAAGTACAGGCCCGTGTAGACGGATCATCCACCTTCCCCGAAGGCAAACAGTATGGCTTCTTTCCCTCCGTTTCCGCTGGTTGGGTAGTATCCAAAGAGTCCTGGTTTGAGCCGGTGAAGTTTATCAATAACTTAAAACTCCGCGGCTCCTATGGTACGCTGGGTAACGATAATGTAGGCTTGTTCCAGTATTTCGACAACTACTCTTTCTATAACCAATACGTGATTAACGGACAAATTCAAAGTGGTATAGACCTGGTAAAGCTGGCCAACCCTAATATTACCTGGGAAGTAGCTAAGAAGATGGACCTGGGGCTGAATGCTACTTTCCTCGATCACTTCTCCCTGGAATTCATCTATTTTCAGCAGCATCGTACCAAGATACTAACACCGCGTACTTCGCTGACACAGACCTCCGGTATTGTGAATCCATTTGACAAGAACAATCCGCTGGTGCCGGCAGAAAATATCGGTAAGGTAAACAGCCAGGGTATTGAAGCTACCCTGGGATATGACAATACTACCGGTAGCGGCTTCCACTACAATGTTTCCGGTAACGTAACCTATGCCAAAAATAAGATCATCTTCAAAGACGAAGCGGTAGGTACTTTACCCTACCAGCGGGAAACCGGTGGGCCCATGAATACGTCCCTGTTATATAACGCCATCGGCATTTTCAGAACAGCAGACGACCTGGCCAAATATCCTCATTTACCGAATGCCAAGCTGGGCGACCTGATTTACCAGGATTATAACGGCGACAAGCAGATCACCGCAGATGATATGGTGAGAACCAAGTATGGCAACATTCCTGAAATCACTTATGGTATCAACCTGGCAGCCGATTACAAAGGATTTGACCTGTCGGTGCTGTTTGCCGGACAAACACATGTAAGTCAATATGTGCTTCCCGAATCTGGTACCATTGGTAACTTCTACAGCAGCTGGGCTGATAATCGCTGGAGCCCTTCCAATCCTAACGGTTCTTATCCACGTGTAGATGAACGTGCTTCTTCTTCTGTAAATGGTGGTCTCCGTCCGAACACTTTCTGGCTGAACAACGCTTCTTTTCTGCGTTTAAAAAACATTTCCCTGGGTTATACTATCCAGTCATCTGTTTTATCACGCGCCAGGATTGCCGGTCTTCGCGTATATGCCAATGCGTTTAACCTTTTCACCATTACCAAAGTAAAAGACTACGATCCGGAAGGTTTCAGCAACAGTGGACAGTTTTATCCACAGCAACGTATCGTAAACCTGGGTGTAAATGTTAAGTTCTAAACACAAAAATCAAATCATGAAAACTACAAATATATTATACGGTCTGGCTTTAGTGGCGTCAGGTATACTTTCTTCCTGTCAGAAAGATTTTCTGAATGTGACTCCCACCGACAGGATATTGGGAGATGCCGTACTGGCCGATTCTTCTTTATTTGAAAACTATGTCATTAACCGTTACCTGAGCATCAAGTTACAGGATAAAGAAGGGGAAGGCAGTAACCCGGGATTTGGAAGAGGGTTCGAATATGGTTTGTGGAGCTCTATTACAGATGAATCCATTTATAACAACGACGATAATACCTGGCTTGTTCAGCAGGGACAGCTGGCCCCTGAAAACATGGGTATCACCGGTACCATTTGGGGGAGAAGTTATCGTAGCATCCGGGAATGTAACTACGGGCTCAATCACATTGACACCGTAGTAATGAGTACCGCGCATCGTAAGCAGTTGAGGGCAGAACTGCGCTTTATCCGTGCTTACCGTTACCATGACCTGATCCGCAACTACGGTGGTGTTGTGATGATGGGAGATAAGGAATATAGTTTGCAGGATAATCTCAGTGATCCGTCTTTGTTTAACCGGGCTACCTTACAGCAGTCGATGGACTATGTTATATCCGAGCTTACCGCTGCGGCAGCCGATCTTCCTACCGATAACAACAGCACCAACTGGCTGCCCGGCAGGGCTACCCAGGCTGCTGCGCTGGCCCTGAAGGCCCGCTTGTTGTTATATGCTGCCAGTCCGCTGTACAACGTAGGTACCTGGCAGGCTGCAGCTGATGCCGCCAAAGCTGTGATAGGACTTTCCAAATACAGCATAGCGCCGGATTACACACAGTTGTTCCTGAACAGCAATAACAATGAAATTATTTTTGCGCGGCAATTTGCAGTGGGCGCCCGCCACGTATGTCTTGAAATCTCCAATGGCCCTAACGGCTATGGTGGATGGGCCGGCAATACGCCTTTGCAGAATATGGTGGACGCATATGAAATGAATAACGGTAAACCTATTACCGATCCGGCTTCAGGGTATAATCCACAGAATCCGTATGCCAACAGGGATCCGCGTTTTTATGCCACTATTCTCTATAACGGCGCCTCTTACCGCGGATCTACCATACAAACTTTTACGCCAGGGGGTAAAGACAGTAAGGATGGTCCTTCCAACTGGAATGCTTCCAAAACAGGTTATTACCTGCGCAAATTCCTGGATGATAAAAATCCTATCGACAACCCATGGGATGTAGCGGGGTTACAGCCCTGGATTTACATTCGTTATGCAGAAGTATTACTGAACTACGCTGAAGCGCAAAATGAAGCGGTTGGTCCGGATGCCAGCGTATATAATGCTATCAACCAGATCCGCCAGCGCGCCAGCGTGCATCAGCCGGCATTAACACCAGGGCTTTCCAAAGACCAGATGCGCGACGCTATCAGGAGAGAAAGACAGGTAGAGCTGGCCTTTGAAGAGCACCGCTTCTATGATGTTCGCAGGTGGAAAATTGCTACAGTTACCGAAAATATACCTGCTTATGGCATTACCATTACGGCTAACGGCGGCGCCTATACTTATGCAAGGAAAGTAGCCCTGGATAACCGCTTATTTAAAGAGGCCAACTACTGGTTACCAGTTCCAAGAGCAGATATACTGGCCTCCAATGGCACCCTGAAACAGAACCCTGGCTACTAGTCATGATAAGTTTCAGACAATAGCATGAATCCAACAGGAGCAAAGCATCTGTAAAGTAGTAAGGTAGCAGCATCAGATTTGGAAAATAATCAGCGACTATTTTACTACTTTACAGGCTTGCAACTACCCTTCTTACTACGGGAAGTCCTTGCATACCATGCGGCTTTGCGTGCAACCGCTTACTAGGAACATGAAAAAAATAACAGGCGCCCTGCTGGGTTGTATGATATTACAGCAGGGTATATCTCAGCATAACCCGGCGATGCGGGTAAACATCGACCTTTCCAGGAAGGCACAAACTATTCACAACTTTGCAGCATCTGATGCCTGGTCCTGCCAGTTTACCGGCACCTGGCCGGATCCTAAAAGAAACCAGCTGGCCGACTGGTTGTTTAGCAGCGATACAACGGCCAACGGGCAACCCAAAGGTATTGGCCTGTCGATGTGGCGGTTTAACATTGGCGCCGGCAGCACTGAACAAGGGAGCGAGAGTGGCATCCGTGATGAATGGCGGCGGGCAGCCTGCTTCCTGGGCGCCGATCATCAATACCACTGGCAGCAGCAAGCCGGACAGATCTGGTTCTTAACTGCCGCCAAAGCCAGGGGCGTTCAACAGTTCCTGGGCTTTCTGAATAGTCCGCCGGTAGTCTTCACCCGCAACGGCAAAGCATTCGCCAGCAACGGGCAATGCAACCTGGCACCTGAGCAATACCCCGCCGTAGCCAATTTCCTGAAAGACGTGGTACAAGGCATCCGGCAGGAAACCGGCATCACGCTCAACTTTGTGAGCCCTGTTAACGAGCCACAGTGGGATTGGAGCGATGGCGGCCAGGAAGGATGTCCTTATAACAACGAACAAATTTATGGCCTTGTGAAAGCGGTAGACCAGACCTTTCATCAACACCAGCTCCCCACAAAGATTTTAATAACAGAAGCAGGCAAGATAAACTATCTCTATGCCGGTGAAGATAAACCGGCCAAAGGCACGCAGATCGCTGCTTTCTTTGGTCCGCACAGTCCAACTTACCTGGGCAACCGCCCCGGGGTATACAAAGCGATAGCGGGACACAGCTATTTCACTACCTCTCCACAAGACACGGCAGTAGCTATACGTAAAAGATTACACGCAGCCCTGAAGGGCATTCCTTTCTGGCAATCAGAATATTGCATACTGGGCGATAATGCCGGCGAAATGAGCGGCAACAAGGTAGACCTGAGCATGGACGCCGCCTTATACCTGGCAAGGGTTATCCACACTGATCTTACCGTTGCCAACGCATCAGCCTGGCAGTGGTGGCTGGCCATATCGCCATACGATTATAAAGACGGATTGATTTATATAGATAAAAACAAAGCGGACGGGCAAATTCACGATACCAAAATGTTATGGGTATTCGGTAACTACAGCCGCTTTGTAAGACCCGGCGCACAAAGGATATCCGCGCAACTGGCAGACAATGCTAATACAAAAGATATCTATCTGTCGGCCTACAGAAATACAGACAACAGCCTCGCTATTGTGGTGATCAACAGCCGCTCCACCGCCGCCAACATCGAGGTAGGCGGCAAAGGCTTACCTCGCGGGAGTATGCGCAGCTACACCACCAATGAAGAAGGTAACTTACAACCTGGTAACGTAAACGGGCATACGATAACGATACCCGCACGATCTGTGATGACACTGACCCAACAATTAAACGCAAATAAACAGTAAGTGATGAAAAAAATCAGCGTAGTAATACTGATGATGTTATGTTGCTTCCAGCTAAGCGCACAGCATACTTTTCAGTTAGGCGACTCCTCCTTTTTGCTGGATGGGAAACCCTTCCAGATGATTTCCGGCGAGATCCATTATCTGCGGGTGCCCCGTGAATCGTGGCGCGACCGGATCAAAATGGCCAAAGCCATGGGATTAAATACCATAGGTACTTATGTGTTCTGGAACATGCACGAACCAGAGCAGGGACATTATAATTTTTCCGGCAACAGCGATGTAGCTGCTTTTGTAAAAATATGCCAGGAAGAAGGTATGTGGGTAATTTTACGCCCCAGTCCTTACGCCTGCGCAGAATGGGAATTTGGCGGTTATCCTTACTGGTTACAGGAAATAAAAGGGCTGGAAGTGAGGAGTAAAGAACCTCAATACCTGAAGGCTTATAATAACTATATTAAAGCCGTAGGTAAACAGTTGGCGCATTTGCAGATCAATCATGGCGGTAACATCCTGATGACGCAGATCGAAAATGAATATGGCTCTTACTCCAATGATAAATCTTACCTGGAGCTTAACCGTAAAATGTTTACAGAAGCCGGCTTTGACGGTTTGCTGTATACCTGCGATCCTGCGGCAGATGTAGCCAAAGGACACTTACCGGGTTTACTGCCGGCCGTAAATGGCGTGGATGATCCGGAAAAAGTAAAACAACTGGTAAAAGAAAACCACAATGGCAAAGGCCCATTCTACATTGCAGAGTGGTACCCTGCCTGGTTTGATTCCTGGGGAGAAAAACACCATACCGTTCCTTACGAAAATTTCCTTACCCGCTTAGACCGGGTACTGGCTGCCGGTATCTCCATCAATATGTATATGTTTCATGGTGGTACCACCCGCGGCTATATGAACGGCGCCAACTATAACGACGAAGCGCCTTATTCGCCACAGATCAGCAGCTACGACTATGATGCACCGCTGGATGAAGCAGGAAATGCCACGCCTAAATTCATGGCATTCAGAGAAGTAATTGCCAAGCATTTAGCACCAGGAGTAACCTTACCGGAAGTTCCTGCTAAAAAGCCGGTGATCACAACACCTGTTATTACTTTCGAACGTAGCAGCGCATTGTTCAGCCAACTGCCTGTTGCGGTAAAAAGTGCAGATCCGTTAACGTTTGAAGACCTCAAACAGGCCTATGGCTTTGTATTATACCGTACCACGCTCAAAGGTGGCAGTAGCGGCACTTTAAAGATAAAAGACCTCCGTGATTACGGGTTGGTTTTCATAAATGGAAAAAGAGTAGCGATCCTCGACAGGCGACTGAAGCAGGACAGCACCGACATTACCCTCCCTGCAGGCAATGTAACACTGGAGATCCTGGTCGAAAACCTGGGACGCATCAACTTTGGCCCTTATCTCCTGAAAAACAGGAAAGGGATAGATGGACAGGTATTATTTAATGGAAAGGCGATTCATCAATGGCAACAATTTAAGCTTCCATATGAACAACAACCCGTTATCAAAGCATCGGCGGTAGCGACAGATGCACCGGTGTTGAAAGAGGGCAGCTTTACACTGAGCAGCAGAGGCGATACTTACCTGGATATGAGCAAGTGGGGAAAAGGTGTAGTATGGATTAACGGTCATCACCTGGGCCGTTACTGGAAGGTGGGGCCGCAGCAAACACTGTATGTTCCCGCTGAATGGCTAAAAACTGGTCAAAATAAGATCACAGTACTGGAGCTGATTAAACCTGCTGAAACCCAGGTGCAGGGACTTGATCATCCGATCCTGGATGTATTACAGTAGTACAAAATAAAAATTAACAAAAGCGATTGAAGCGATGGTGATCGTTTCAATCGCTTTTCTCTTTATTGGCATCTCTTTTGCGCATTTCATGATCGGCCAATACCATCTGTACCATGAATAAAAAAATTGTTTTGTTAGCAATTATTTGTCTCACCGGTTCCCGGCTTTTCTCCCAAAGTTTTATGCATGCAGTTGGCCTATCAGGATTCATTGACCATACCCCTCGCTTCGGCAGTATCTTCAGTATTGCTATAACTTATTCGCCTCGCTTTAACCTGGTGGAACATAAGAACACATCGTTATCTGTAGGTATTCCGCTAAGCATTGGTGGCTCTGGTGGTCGCGGCGGAAGGCAAACAGACAGTTACTATGTGGGCGATGATATTTACTATTACGATTATGACACCGGCGAACCGGAAGTAAAATCCCGGTTTATGATTGACATACCGGTTATGCTGAATTTCAATGTCGGGGCACTTTCCTCTCCCGATAATCCGCACCGGGTAGGCTTCTTTGTGGGAGGCGGTTTGGGCTATCACTATGGCCCGGTGAATGTTAAGCAGGTGATCAGGAATTATCATTATACCGATTCCACCTACCAGGATTCCTTTGGGCCGGTGGCTAATGCTGGCATCAGGATCCGGATTGGCGACAAAGCGGATGGCATAGAACTCAAAGGCTCCTATATGAAGAGTGTTAGCAAAAGGCAACCGGATATTTATGGTATCACCCTATTGTACAACTTCGATTTATCACAACGTCCCCGCTTTAGCCGTAAACTACACTAGCAACGATTTAGAACTGATTGAGATCGCCGCTGACCACTGGTAAACTAGCGATGATTAACAGTTACCTCCACGCTCCATTCGCTACCGCTTCCGATATGCCAGGTATCGGCGAAATTGCCCTGGTTCAGTGCAAACGACAATTCCATTAAACTATTCAGGTAGCTCAGCGGCTGACCGATGGCTACCGCGCCAAAGGTTTGACTGTAGGGAGCATCTGCCTGGTGTACTTTTTTGCCGTGGTGGAAAAACGTAACATGGAGGATGTCGCCGTATTTGGGACGTAACTGGTTCAGCAAATCGGCGGAGATGTTGGTCCATACATTACCGTATTGCACATCGAGGATAGCGATATTGCCTTTGAGTATTCCGTTCTCCAGGGTGGCTGCCTGGTAAGGAATTTTCACTACTTCATTGGGTAAGGCCAGGCCTACCTGCTCAAACGTGATGGCGCCAGAAGCCAGCCTGGCGGCGGTATAGGCGTATACATCGCGGCCATGGAAGGTGTAGGATTGCTGCGAGTTTTTTCGGCGGTTCACAGCTTCGTCTATTTCGCGCACTGCCGCAATGCCCAGGGAAGCGGCTACCAGGGTGAGGGTACCGTTATCGGGAGTTACAATAAAATGGCCGGAGTTGGTTTTCAATACCACGGACCTCCGGGAAGTACCTACACCAGGATCTACCACCGATACGAAAACGGTTCCTGCCGGCCAGTAAGGAACGGTTTGTTCCAGCCGGTAAGCAGCCTCCCAGATGTTATACGCCGGTATTTCGTGGGTAAGATCATAGAGTTTAAGATCGGCAGATACGGTGTTGGCCACACCTTTCATGGCTGATACCGCTCCATCTTTCAGCCCGAAGTCGGACTGAAAAACGATTGTTTTATTTTGTGCCCATCCAGTGGCTGTGGCCAGTAGCAGCGCAATACAGCCAACTAAGTATAATAAGGGTTGCTTCATAAAATGATGCGTCTATGAAAATGGCAGATAATATTGGATTCAATAAAAAATCTTACCTTGAATGTAAGTTTATTACCCAAATAAATGAAGTACCAGGAAATTCCTCCACCAAATTATCTTCAGCACCATGTTCGTTATTTCTGGACATTGGAAAGTGATGCTGCTGCTGTTCCCCGGGTATTTGGGCCGGTAGCAGATGGTTGTCCCGGATTGCTATTCCAGCAATCCAGCCGGGGAACCTTTCACCAGGATAATAAACTGCTGCCCGACTTATTACTGTACGGGCAAACCACAAAATATACAGAATTACAGTTAGCAGGCACCATTTGCACCATTGGTGTTTGTTTTTATCCCAATGCCTTGCATAGTGTTTTCGGACTCAATGCAGGTGACCTCACCAACGCCTGTACTGACCTGGATTTGCTGGAGGCATCGAAAGATTATTTTCTAAATGAAAGACTGGCAACTACAGTTTCTCTACAGGAGAAAATAGCGATTATTTCAGCGTTTCTTTTTGAGCAGATTAATAAACATCAAACAGGGGCGGATACGGCCACGCAATATGCCCTGATGCAAATTATGGCCTCCAAAGGGGGTATTTCCTTAAAGGAACTGCAACAGCAACTGAGGCTCACGGAGAGAAGTTTTGAGCGCCGGTTTAAACAGGGCGTAGGTATCTCTCCCAAACTATTTTCGCGTATCTGCCGGTTCCAACACTCGCTGACCCAGCTGAGAAATAATAACTACAGCAAGTTATCCGATATCGCTTTTGAAAACGATTATGCCGACCAGTCGCATTATATCCGCGTATTCAAGGAGTTTGCCGGTGTATCGCCTTACCAGTATCAAAAGAAGAATACAGAAATCGTTACCAACTTCCCTTCCATTACAAAATAATTGTTTGTCGGTTTTGTTCTATTTCCCAAGTGCCCGTCATCCTAATTTTGGATTATAAAATTAATGATGATGAAACTACTAATCTTTGGCGCCACCGGGGGCACCGGTAAACAACTCTTAGCACAAGCTTTACAACAGGGACATACCGTAACTGCGTTTGTGCGTAACCCGCAAATGTTGCAGGTACAACATCCCAACCTGCAGATAGTACAGGGCGATGTGCTGGACTATCAAACTATAGAGCCGGTGATGAAAGGCCATGATGCGGTATTATCTACCATTGGTCGCCCTGCCAATAAAACCGGTGTAGTACGATCTGAAGGTACGCGGAATATTATCCGTGCGATGGAAAAGGCCGGTATCAGGCGTTTTGTTTGCCAGACCTCCCTGGGTTATGGCGATAGCAAAGAAGTATTGCGCAGAACCCCTTTCGTGTTCCGGTATATTATTGTACCCTTCTTGTTGAAAAAAGGCTTTGCGGATCACGCGCTACAGGAAAAACATATTAAAAACAGCCAGCTGGATTGGGTAATTGTACGACCTGGTAATTTAACAGATGGTAGTCACACCGGCCATTACAGGTATGGATTTGCCGCCAATGACCCTGCTATCACCGTACAGGTTTCCCGGGCCGATGTAGCCGATTTTATGCTCAAACAGTTAACGGATCAGCGGTTTGTTCATCAAACGCCGGGTATTTCTTACTAGAAATATCGGCAGGTTCTTTAAATTGGGCGAAAAATAGATAGCAGCGTATGGAGATATTTGCCTCAACGCCCCGTTTGATCCTGCGGGAAATGATTCCTGCCGACGCCCCCGGTATGTTGGCACTGGATGGAGATCCGGCAGTAGTGCAATATGTAGGAGGCATTACTATTAGCACCCTGGATGAAGCGCGGGAGAAAATCCGGTTTATCCGGCAGCAATATGCCAGCAATCGCATTGGCCGATGGGCTGTGATTGAAAAATCCAGCAATAACTTTGTGGGATGGGCAGGATTGAAACTGGTAACGGAACCGGTACATCAACAGGTTAATTTTTACGATGTGGGGTATCGGTTTATACCACAATACTGGGGAAAGGGTTATGCCACAGAATGTGCGATAGCATCACTCAAATATGGATTTGAGCAATTACAACCCGATTACCTTTATGCCTGGACCGACGCAGGCAATGCCGCATCGGCGCATGTTTTAACCAAAGTAGGGTTTCAGTTAACCGATACCTTTATACATGACGGCGTGCCATCCAACTGGTTTGAAATCAGCCGTGTATCCTGGCAATCGCGTATTAGATAAGAATGATACTGACTGAGGTGTAGTTACAGCCAACAATCATAATTTGCTGTATATAGTTGTGAACCGGTGTTACAGTCCTTTACCCTCAATCAGTATCCCATTTATGAAGATTAACAGCATACAATTCCTGAGAGCCATCGCGGTTTTATTGGTCGTGCACGTACATGCCATTGATACGCAGGAAGCATTTTCCGTATCGCATCAACAAAAGTTCTTCTTCCTGGAAAACTTCGGCGCCATTGGGGTAGATCTTTTCTTTGGGATATCTGGTTTTATTATCAGCTATGTTGCCGGTAATTATTTTGGCGCCTATGATGGTGTTGACTTCCTGAAGAAACGTTTTTTAAGGATCAATCCCATTTATTATGTGGCGAGTTTAATATACATGGTGTTGTTTTGCTTTTTCGATAAATTCTATCCTATTGAGGCTGTTTTATACGGGTTAAAAAATACGGTGTTAATGTTGCCCGTGTTGAATTCGCAGAAGGCGTTGTTTCCTATTTTGGTGGTGGGTTGGTCGCTTTCTTTTGAGTGGTGGTTTTACGTGTTGTTTTTCCTATTGATATTAGCGCGTACAAAATACAAAACGTTCCTGCTATTGCTGGTCATTCCCGCCCTGGTGATTATCGGAAAAGTTTTGCAGGTGCATGATCCCCGGCTGATATTTTATACCAACCCTATTATGCTGGAGTTTTTATTTGGTGTTATTATTTACTGGCTGTACCGCAACGTCACCTTACCGGCGGGTGTGGCAGCGTTCCTGTTGCTATTGGGACTAGGAGGGTATGCATATAATATCTTCCATGGTTTTGGAGATATTTCTGAGTTAGGTAGTGTAACTACCGGTACGGGCAGTTTGAAGAGAGTACTATTATGGGGACTACCCAGCGCCTTTATCCTGGCGGGCTGTATTTTCCTGGAGAAAAAGGGGGTGTTGGCCAGGATATGGAATAACCGCTTTTTTCTGTTGCTGGGAGATGCTTCTTATTCCATTTACCTGACCCACTTTACCTTTTTCTATTTGCTGACGAATATTTATATCTATACAGGATTTTTCCTCAATGCAGACTTATCCATATTTGTTCATATGGCTTTGGGGGTAGCAGTTGGTATTCTCTTTTACAAGAAGGTAGAGCGCCCATTGATAAAGCTTTTACACCCTAAGCCACCGATGCGACCCACTGTTCACGCTGCTATGCCATGATTCAATATCAGGGGGTATTGGGAAGCCAGCCCCCTCTTTTCATCCACCACAACATGGGGTCGAGCCATTCGTATACGGGTAACCGTTGGGTGAATCCATGGTTACCGGTGGGGTACAGGTGTAATTCAGCGGGAATGCCTCCTTTTTGCATCGCCTGGTAAAAAGCAGTACTGTTGTTGACACTTACTACCGCATCGTCGTTACAATGCGTGATATACGCAGGCGGCGTATTATTATTCACCCATTCTTCGTTGGAGAAGAAGGCAATTTTTTCCGGTGAAGGACTAGGTCCGAGGAGGTTACTCCTGGATCCCTGGTGAGTGAGTTCATCGTGCATACTGATTACAGCATATACGAGGATCATAAAGTCGGGTCGCAGGTCAATTTTTTCTTTGTTGGGGACATAACTTTTAGCGCTGTGAGTACCCAGGGTAGCGGCCAGGTGGCCTCCTGCAGAATATCCTGCTATGCCGATCCTATTTTTATCGATGCCCCATTCGGCGGCATTCATCCTTACCAATTTGATGGCCTGTTGCGCATCCTGTAAAGGGCCCATACTTTTATCGCGCATGGTGGCATCTGAGGGCAGGCGGTATTTTACGACGAAGGCAGTGACGCCTTTGGTAATAAAGGCTTCTGCTACTTTGAATCCTTCTTCATCGATGGCCAGGCCGCCATAAGCGCCGCCGGGAAAGATGATCACCGCCGTACCATTCGGATGCTCCGGCTTATAGAGGGTCATAGCAGGCGCATTTTCCGGTGCAATAGTGCCAATACTGTTGGGTATGGAATCTTTATACAAAGGCAGTACTTTCTGAGCAGCGGAAGAAAGAGCAACTGTGGCAAAAATAAAAAAGGCCAAAAATTTTTTCATGTGCAGATGATTACGTGTTCTATCTGCCAAAAGAAGGATTTTAAGCGTCGCAATATGTTTTGCAATTGTAAACGGCGCGTGATTAACAAATGTTTAGGACGGCGTAACGTGTGATTTTTCCAGTTCCAGCAGCCATTTTTTTCGCCAGATACCGCCACCATAGCCGGTAAGGCTACCATCTCCGCCAACAAGGCGGTGACAGGGCACCAGGATGGCAATTCTATTCATGCCGTTGGCATGCGCCAACGCCCGCACAGCATCGGGTTCGCCTGCCGCTATGGCCTGCTGTTTATACGACCGGGTAGTACCATAGGGCACTGTTTGCAGCAGTTGCCATATCTTTTGCTGAAAAGCGGTACCTGGCATCAGTAGCGGTACGGTAAAGACTTTCCGGGTGCCGGCAAAGTATTCGTCCAGCTCTTGCTTTAGTACCTCGAAATGGGGACTGGTACCCGGGATAATATTTGCCCGCAGCAATCGCGTCAATGCTTTAAACTCCGTTGCCAGGATTTTTCTTTCTGTAAACTCCAATAAACAAATCCCTGCTGTTACCGCACAGGCAAACATGCTTCCAATGGGCGTTTCCAACCGGGTGATATTAATCACCTGCTGATGTTTACTATTGACGGGCGACACGCCAAAAACTGATTTAAAAGAATCGGCGAAGCCGCTGAGCGATGCATAACCGGCGTCGAAAGCAGCCGCAGTAACTGTTTCTCCGGTTTGTATCTTTTTAAACGCTGCATTCATGCGCAACATGCGCTGGTAAGCATGAAAGGTAACGCCGTGGTGTTTCAGGAACCATCTCCTGATGACGCCCGGCGCTACGCCTTGTTGTAAGAGGTCGGCATCTTTCCATTTCCTGGATGGATCGGCCTGCAGCGCATCGATGATGCTGCGAATATGCGCAGGCGTTTGTCCAATGGCCGCCAGGGGATTACATACCTTGCAAGGCCGGTATCCATTTTCGATGGCCTCCCTGGAGGAAGGAAAAAATGTTACATTATCTGCTTTGGGTTTTCTCGCGGTACAGGTAGGCCGACAGAAAATACCGGTTGTTTTAACCGCTGCCACAAACAGTCCTTCATAAGCCACATCTTTCTCCATCAACGCCTGGTACATCCGTTCGTTAGTGAGCATATCATTCATTTCTTCAAAAATAAAACACTTGCCGCAGGCCGGCAACCCGGAAACCAACCTGTTTTTTCATAAAAACTTAATGCCGCCAGGTATAGCTATCTCTGAAATTATTTAGTATATTTTAAATATTAAAAACATCCACTATGAAGCAAATAACCCTTTTGCTGGCTGCGGCCACCTTTTTCCTTTTCAGCTGTAAAAAAGATATCGTTCCCCCAACTTCCGAAAGCAGGATCGATGCGGGCGCCAACAACCTTGTTACCGCTGGACTAACAGTGTCCTTGTCTGCCTGGATGGGATCCATTGCCGACAACACCGCTTTATCCAATTTATCTATTCCCGGCACCCACGACAGCGGCGCACGTTTTGAGCCCATAGGCGGCACTGCCAAATGCCAGAACCTCACCATCCGTGAGCAACTCGATGCAGGCACCCGTTTCCTCGACATCCGTTGCCGGCACATTGGTGATGCCTTTGCCATTCACCATGGTTCCATCTACCAAAACCTGAACTTTACGGATGTTACCAACGCCTGTTACGACTTCCTGGCGGCTAACCCTTCTGAAACCATTATCATGTGCGTAAAAGAAGAGTATGACCCTACCAACAACACACGCACCTTTGAACAAACATTCGACAGCTACACACAGCTGCAACCTTCCAAATGGTACCTAAGCGCCACCATTCCCAACCTGGGACAGGTAAGAGGCAAAATTGTGCTGGTAAGACGGTTTGGCGCCAGCAACACACCCAAGGGCATAGACTGCACCAATTGGGCAGACAACACCACCTTTTCTATCAACAACAGCAACGCCAATTTAAGGGTACAGGACCAGTATGTAGTGCCGGATAACAACGGTAAATGGACCAGTATCACCAACCTGCTCACAGAAGCCAAAAACGGCGATACATCCGTATGGTATCTCAACTTCAGCAGTGGGTATAAATCATTAATCTTTGGCATCCCCAGCATTACTACGGTCTCCAACGCTATCAATCCACAACTGACCACTTACTTTACCAACAACACGCATGGCAGGTATGGTACCATTTTAATGGATTTTGCAGCATCAGACAGGAATACGCTTATTATCAACACTAATTTCTAGTCTTTGTAATCATCACTTCTTAGAAAGCCTTCCTTACCGGGAAGGCTTTTTAGTAGGTAATAAGCTAACCTATTTTCCATATACGCAGGCCGCTACCGCCGATATGAATGCCAGCAGGGCTGCGCAAGTGCGTATCACATGCCATTTATTCCAGGTAGAGGCAAAAGCAGCCCGGGCACTGGCGGCAGCTTCCGGCGTGGCTGTATCTAAGGGAAATTTATCCAACACATTATTCAATGGAATATTGCCACCGATGGTTACGCCCAGCACTCCGAATGCGTATAGGGCCGCAGCAAGCCATAGCCACCAGCTACCCTGTATAAATGCAGCCAGGGGCAATAATATGCCGGCGCCCAGGAAGTTGAGTATAAACAATGGGTTTACAATCACCCGGTTAATAGCTTGCATGGCGACAATGTAGGGGGCATCCGGCAAACGCGTAAATGCAGGATTGATAGCAATCAAAAAACCGAAAAGGAGGCCAGTAATCAATCCAGTGCTAACAGTAGCCAGTATCAGTATGATATGCGTGATGGTCATAGGATAATTTTTAGCAGCGTATCCCCTAAGCTACACTAAAACCAGGTGTTGCCACCATAAAAATTTACTACGGGCAAAATATAAATTACTTTACATTCATTCAAAAATTGCGTGGTGATAAATGAGCTACAGTTCTGCATCCAGGCGATAGAAGCAGATGATACCCTTTATGAAATAGAGAATTTCCACCATCGTGCCCAGACTATCGATCAGCTCGACTTTCATATACTCGACCGGATCAGTAGTTTAGCTCCCACACCGGTGTTGCTGGAGCTACAACAATGGGCTATACAGTTGAAATGTAAACTAGAACAAGCTGACCTGCAATTGTTCACACAGCTCCGGCAAAAAATCAGCGCTGGCTACTATTCTCCAAACGCCTTTAACGCCATGGTTTCCAAGTACCTGGGAGATACGGTTAACTGCGCCGTACCATCTGACGAACCAGGATATGATGACCTCGACACTTTTATCAATGGCCTGTTGTCTGTATATCCGGTTCCTGCGCCTGTGCTAGAGCAGGAGCCTGAAATGATATACTATCAGAAAACGCCTGCAAGAATTATATTTGAAATGGTAGCATTGGCACGGCCCACGCCAAACGATGTATTTTTCGACATTGGAAGTGGACTCGGACAGGCCGCCATCCTGGTTAACCTGCTCAGCGGAATTGTATCGAAAGGAATTGAATACGAACCTGCCTATTGTGATTATGCCTGTCGTTGCATGCGCAGCTTGCAGTTGCAGGGAGTAACGTTTACTAATATAAATGCACACCAGGGCGATTATTCTGAAGGCACACTTTTCTTTTTCTACACGCCTTTTGAGGGCAGCATGCTACAGCACATGCTGGATATATTGCAGCGCGAATCGCGGCAAAGAGTGATCCGCATTTTTACCTACGGGCATTGTTCTCCATTGGTAGCGCAACAGTCATGGTTAACCTGTATCAATGGAACAGGGATGCATCATTACCGGCTGTATGGATTCACGTCTGCATCCAGGTAGTTTTGATTTCTTTCGTTAAAATTATAATTAAACATGAAATAATTATTGTTTTACGATAATTAATTACTATTTTACAGCTGGATTTTAAATTACAGGAAATGGCCCGTGTCAAAATCATCGCTAAAATATTGTATTACATCAGCAGGGTATTGGCCCTGGGATATTGCTGTATTGTTTTATATGCGATTGGGTGTTTAGTTACCCATACGAATACCCAACCATACGGCGAGGGAAAGTACCTGCACATATTGTATCCCTTTACCAGCACACCCTTTCTTAACATCGACAACAACCTTACTTATATATTACTCGACTTCCTGTTGCCTTTGAGTTTATATACTATTTTCTTCTGGTTGGCTGCAGGCATATTTAAGGTATTCTATCTACCGAAATTATTTTCAACAGAAAATATTGCACGCTTACGCAGGTTTTACCTGTTCAACCTGTTTGTACCGGGCATTGCGGCTTTATTTTCCCGGCTTTTCACGGAGGTAGAAAGTGTTGTATGGGGATTGATAGTTGTACATTTTTTCCTCGGAATTTTTACTTACTTCCTGGCGACCATCTTTAAGCAGGGCTTGCGATTACAAAACGAACAGGACTTATTTATATAGTTATGCCAATTATCGTAAACGTGGATGTAATGCTTGCTAAGCGCAAAATGCAAAGCAAAGAATTGGCAGAAAAACTGGGCATTACACCTGCTAATTTATCTATACTAAAAACCGGGAAGGCCAAGGGTATACGCTTCGACACCCTGGAAGCCATTTGTAATATCCTGGACTGCCAGCCCGGCGATATCCTGGAATACAGGGAAGAAGTATAGCTTTCATTTATTTACTGATGGCAAAAAGCAATGGACCGCCATTGCCTGGGATTATATTGTCTAAACACTTCATGAAATGAACCGATTGTGTATTAATCAGCTTTCATTGACCTACCAGCCGTCAGTAAAAGTGCTGGATAATATTTCGTTGGAAATAAGTCACGGTATGTTTGGCCTGCTCGGTCCCAATGGCGCGGGTAAATCTTCGCTGATGAAAACTATTGTGGGCCTGCAGCAACCCAACAGCGGCAACATTATTTTCAATGGAACTGATGTTGTAAAAAACCCGGGATATCTCCGCAAACAGCTTGGGTTTCTGCCGCAAGACTTTGGTGTATATCCCAGCATCTCCGCCTATCATTTATTGCAGCACCTGGCAGTGCTGAAAGGCATCACGGATAGCGCCACCCGGAAAGCGCAGATCCTGTACCTGCTCAACAAAGTAAACCTATACCAGGTACGCGATAAAGACGTGTATACTTTTTCCGGGGGCATGAAACAACGCTTCGGCGTAGCCCAGGCGCTACTCGGCAATCCCCAGCTGATCATAGTGGATGAACCTACTGCTGGTTTAGATCCGGAAGAACGCAATCGCCTCAACTTTCTGCTCAGCGACATTAGCGAAAACGTGGTGGTGATGCTATCTACCCACCTGGTAGAAGATGTACAGAATCTCTGCTCGCAGATGGCCATCATAAAGAGGGGAACAGTGCTGGCTACCGGTACTCCCGGTGAAATGATAGCGCGGCTAAACGGGAAAGTGTGGACCCAACAAATTGACCACCTCGAATTAACGCAGCATCAGAACCCCCACCGGCTTATCAGTCAACAGCTCATTGAAAGAAAGCTGCACATTACCGTGTACAGTGAAACCCCGCCTGAAGGCTTTATCCCGGTAATTCCCACCCTTGAACATGTATACTTTCATACTTTATACCATGAAAGCAATCCTGCTATTTGATATCAAACGATGTACAAAAGGCATCACCATATACCTTGTAGCTGCCTGCCTGTTGGCGCTGGGTATTTTTACCGGTAGCCAGTTTAGCATGAACACCGGAGAAGGCATACACCTGGATAGCCCTTATACTATAGGCTTTATGACAGGGATGCTAAGTCTCGTTATTATTCTTATTGCTACAGTACTTACTTCCAGATTACTCTTCTCAGAGTCCGAAAATCATTTCGAGTTGATCTTATTCACCACACCGCTCCGGGGAAGCGGGTTGGCAGCCGGGCGATTCCTGGCGCTATGGTTGCTTACGTTCAGCAGCTTCCTGGTACTCATTGCAGGATTTGCCGCGGGGCAACAAATAAGATCAGGTGGCCCCTTACAGCTGATTCACTACAGCTATCCTGCTTTAATCTTTGGCGGTATAAACAGCCTGTTTATATGTAGTTGTTTGTCTTCCCTGGCATGGTGTACAAAAAATAAACTCCTGACCGCCATAGGGGGGTTATTACTGTATGTGCTATATATGGTGATACTACTCTACTCCAATTCACCTTTTATGGCGCAGGCATTGCCCCAATCTCTCCAGGCGCAACGCATTTCCGCCATTATCGATCCATTTGGCCTGTCGGCCTACTTTTATGTAAGCAGCACTTTTTCGGTAATGCAGCGCAATAGCTTGCTGGTGCCGTTATCCGGATATTTTTTACTTAACCGGTGCTTGATACTGGCCCTCTCGCTGATGCTTACCTGGCTTAGTTACAAACGGGCGGCGGATACCTCCGGGCAGTCACATCGCCCGAAGGCAGTTTCTCATAAGCGTCCACCAATTATATTTCGACTTCCTGTAACCACAGTTTACCATTTCCCGGCGCAAATAAAGGCGATTGGCTCTTTCATCAAAACAGACCTGAACCATACCTTCAAAAGCATTCCTTTTGTTGCGAGTGCCATTATCCTGCTTTTTGATATGGGTATGGAGATGTATGCCGCCATAGAAAAAGGTATTCGCATACCGCAACAATATGCCAGTGCTGGATTAATGGCCAGCACTATTTCGGCTAATTTCCATTTACTGGGATTATTATTGTTGGTATACTTTGTAAATACCCTGTACTGGAAAAGTGCCACTGTAAAATTTGCAGTCATAGAAAGCACCACCGCTCATGCCGGTGCTAAACAATGGGGCCACTGGTGTAGCAGCGTTTTCCTGTTGTTGCTATACACAGCCCTGGCTATAATAACCGGTATCGTCTTCCAGTGCCTGTACCGGTATCCTTACATTGATTGGCGGGCTTATGCGGGGGTAATATATTTCAATACGGCGCCACTGGCGCTTTTAGCAGGGTTCTTACTGCTGGTTAACCAGATCGCGAAACGTTCTTACATCGCATTGGGGATATCGGTAGCGATATCCTTGATAGTAGCCAGTCCCTTATCGAAAAAATTTATGCCCATCCCTTTACTCCGTTTTTTCTCAGGATTCAATGGTGTTTACAGCGATTTTAACGGATATGGTGTGTATGTATCCTTCTTTATCCAAAGGTTGATTTTCGGAGCATGTATCGTTGGTATGCTTTGGGTTATTTACTGGTTTATAATAAACAAGGCCGCAAAACGTCTAGTTATTTCCGTTATACTACTATTAGCAATTATTGGCTTTATCGGTGGGCGGCAGTTCATGCAGGGATACCATCCTTATAATGATCTGGCCGATGTTCGTTATGAAAAGCAATACCGGAAATACCAGGCTATTCCACAACCCACTGTTACGGCGGTAAATACCCACATTGCTCTGTATCCCGATAAAATGGCATACACCATTAGTGGGAGTTACCTTATCCGGAACCTGACTTCCCTGCCCGTTCACCGGGTATTGGTCAATTTTGACGATGCCCTCCACCTCCTGAAAGCTGGTTATACCTCCTCATGGGAAACAATTCCCATACAGCAAACTGTTTCCGAAGTAACGCTACAACATCCATTACAACCTGATGACAGCGCCTGCATTACATTTGAGGCCTCCTATCATTGGTGGCCGATAAACGGTCATCTTCCTTTTAATGCCATTATAGAAAATGGCTCTTTCATGCGTATCAGTCGCTATTATCCGCAAATAGGGTATCAACCGCAGCGCGAAATAATGGATAGCGCGCTGCGGCAACAATATGCGATGGGCGCTTCCACACGCCTTAAAGCACTGGAGGCACCGCGTGCTACGGAGCGCGATTTCATCCGGCTGGACATGGTCATTTCCACGCCAAAACCGCAAACGGCCATCGGTACAGGCGAGCTGGCAGGGAAATGGCAACGGGGCGACCGCAACTTTTTTCATTACAGGCCCAGTGAACCGGTCCCTTTCCGTTTTGCTGTATCGTCGGCGCATTACAGCCAGAGTAGCGTCGTTCACAATGGCGTTCCTATCAACGTTTACTATCATCCCAGGCATGCTGAAAATGTGGTGCATCTAATTAACTGTGCTAAGCTTACCTTAGATTATTGCCAGCAGGAATTTGGCAGCTATCCGTTTCATAGCGTCACCTTCGCAGAAGTATCTTCCTATACAAAAGGCTTTGCAGGCACCGCTTATCCGGCTACCATTTTTATGACGGAAGATATGTTGTTTCATGCCAACATACAGGCCGACCAGCAGCAGGATGTTATCAACGAAATAGCAGGGCATGAGTTGTCCCATTTATGGTGGGGCAATAGCCAGATAGCTCCCGACGACCGGGAAGGTGCGGTAATGCTCACTGAAACACTAGCGATGTATACCGAAATGATGTTGTATAAGAAAATGTATGGCAGGGAAAAAATGCTGGAGAAAGTTCGTATGCATCAGCAAATGTATGATGCTGCCAAAGGGTTTTCTGATAATCCCCCGCTGTATAAAGTAACCGCCGGCGATATGCATATTTCCTATTCCAAAGGCGCTGTAGTGATGGTAAAGCTGAGCGAGCTGATTGGTGAAAACAAGGTAAACGAAGCCTTGCGCCATTTTCTCCGGACGTATAAATATCCGCACCCAAGGCCGGTTTCAACAGACCTGGTGAATGAGATCATAAAAGTGAGTGACGTAAAATATCATCCTACGATCCGGGAATTATTCATGGGGATATAGTATTCCTGTTATACGCATCACTATTTTCCGTTGCTGGTACTCCCTGTTTCCTGGTATTTTAGTTGCCCCTTTTTTTTGATTTAAAAATTGGTATTAAATTACATTGATCACCTATTTAAGCTACCAAAATAAATTTTATCGCCGTTACCGGCTTGTATAACCTGGTAATATTTAATCACTCATATAAACCCTCCATGGAAGAACAATTCGCCAAAATGCAAAAGGACTTAATGCGCCTTAAATGGTACGCTGGTATCCTTACCTTAGTTGTAGTAGCCGCCGGTTTATTTGCCTTCACCCGTATTGAACGGTTCAGTGAAATTTCAGTAGAACGTATCAATATTGTAGAATCCAATGGACAGGTAAGGATGGTCATTTCCAATAAAAGCCGCTCTCCGGAAGTAATGGCTTATGGCAAACCTATCAAACCACCTATCCCTGGCGGTAACAGACCGGGATTGGTTTTTTATAATGATGAAGGCACCGAAAACGGAGGCCTTGTATTTATGGGTGGTAAAGACAGCAGTGGGAAATACACTGCTACGGGGCATTTATCCTTTGACCAGTACAATCAAAACCAGGTACTTTACCTGACCTATGCAGATGAAAACGGCGATCAAAACACTGGATTACATATTGACGACTGGCAAACTTCGCCAGCTTTCTGGCAATGGAGGGGTGACTATAAAAAAGCGCAAGCGCTTCCCAATGGTCCTGCTAAGGAAGAATTACTTAAACGGCTGATGGAACCTCAACCCGGTCAGCAGGCTTATGCACAACGCGTTTTTGTAGGTAAAGACGATAGTAAAACGGCGATGGTTAAGCTTGCGGACCGAATGGGCCGAACGCGGTTGCAGCTGCTTGTGGATTCCAGCGGTACTGCTAAACTGATTTTTTTGGATGCTAACGGAAAAGTGACTTATAGTCTACCACAGTAAATTCAATTATCATGGTTAAGATTAATATTCATGAAGATTGCGGCAATGCACTCAAGAAATTATTCGTGAAGGACTTCATCGTGATTATGGTTAGCAAAATTTCAGTGATATAAAAGGAATATAATTTCCACCCCACCGGAAGATATATAATATTAAAACATGAAAACAATAGCCACACTTACAGGAAAGAACGATGTAAAGCTGAAAGCCATTGAACGCAGCGATCTTGAAGACATGGCCGTCCTGGCCAACGATCCGGCCGTTGCCGCCAATCTCCGTGACACCTTTCCATCACCTTATTCATTGAAAGATGCAGAAGAATTTCTTTCTCTCATTGAACAAGGGAAACTGAATCATGTGTGGGGTATCTATGCAAAAGATAAAATTGCCGGCGCCATTACGCTTACGCCTCAAACAGACATCTACCGTCATTCCGCCGAAATCGGATACTGGTTGGGTGCACCTTTTCATGGAAAAGGCATCATGACAGAAGCGGTGTCGTTACTCACCGAATATGCCTTCCGGGAAATGAATATTCTTCGCATTTACGCGGGTGTGTTTGCTTATAACGAGGATTCCCAAAAAGTATTAATGAAGAGCGGATACCACCTGGAGGCCGTTAAAGTAAAGGCTGTCATCAAAAATGATGTTTTGCATGATGAGCATCTGATGGTTAGAATGAATATCTAGCATAGTGCCATCGGCAATTTTAATCTATTCTCAAAGAAACATGTCGATTTTATGAAACAAAAAATTGCCCATATCGCTCTAACTGTAAAGGATTATGATGAGGCTATAAAATTCTACACAGAAAAGTTAAACTTCCGGTTACTGGAAGATACAAAACTGACCGACGATAAAAGGTGGGTTTTAGTAACACCACCAGGGGCAGAAGAATGTAGTCTCTTACTTGCCAAAGCGGCTAATGACAAACAAATTGCCAGCGTTGGGAACCAAACTGGTGGCCGGGTTTTTCTTTTTTTGTATACGGATGATTTCTGGCGGGATTATCATAGCATGCTTAACCAAAACATTAACTTCATACGGCCGCCGAAAGAAGAAGCGTATGGACTGGTAGCGGTATTTGAAGATTTATATGGTAATCTTTGGGATTTGCTACAACCAAGTGACTACAATACTTAATCTGGGATATAAATGAAGGATATCAAAAACATCATTTCACTCGAAAACCGGATGTAGGTTCCAGGGAAAAATTACCCTCTAAATATTCGCAATAAGGATTTATGGTGGCCAATTAAAAATTGATACAGTAAGTACTTCAAAGGGGAAAAGAATATTCCTTACTGAATTTACCTTTTTATCTCGCAGGGAGGATAGAGGACTATATTGATTGAATGCAAAAAAGCCGTTAAATTTCATAACTCAAGTATTTTTTGTTGTTTAAAGCTGCAGCATTGGTATAAGAAAAGTGCTATTTTTAGATTACCTACAACTAATAATCCTGGTATGCAACGAAAAACCAATTTAAATTCGTTTAACCTATATGAATTTCTGAAGCACCAGAATTCGCATAGTCTTCAGGTACCATTTTTCCTGGCAGACAGGCATACTTACAAAAGTGCCCACATCAATTTCCCCTTCCGCACATTTGCTTATGGTCTTGGCATCACTTATTCCGGCGAAGGAGATGTTTTTAAAATTGGCAGTACGGATTACCTGGTAACAGCTGGATGCCTAACTACCATTGGGCCGGGCATGGTGTGTCAATGGACGGGCAACTACACTGCAGAACATGATACTATTTATTTTACGGAAGAATTGTTTGGTGACTTATCATTTAATTCGTTCTTGTCATCGCATCCTTTCTTCTTTCATGGGGGTAACCATGTTATCCGGCTAACAGCGGAGCAATTAAAAAAAATAACGGCGATATTCGACTTGCTTAAAGCGCTAAAAGAGGAGAAGAATGCCATTCCCGGTATTGTTCATTCACTACTGATGTTGATCAAAACGTATCATTCCATTCATACACAAACCTCTTCAAACATTGCCGTTTCCAACAAAGAGAAGATTGCCGGCACATTCCGGAAACTGGTAGCAGAACATTTTCCCGAACATAAAGAAGTAGCCTACTATGCTACTAAGCTAAGTATCACTCCAAAATATCTCAGCGAGATCCTGCAGGTAGAATTAGGCAAGTCCGCTAAAACTTTCATCGATGAATATGTGATAATGGAAGCTAAAAGTTTACTGAAACAAACCACCCTTTCCATACAAGAGATTTGTTACTGGCTGGGTTATGAAGATGCTTCTCATTTCACTAAGTCATTTAAAAAGTTAACAAACGTCACCCCAACTGACTACCGCAGGACATAACCATATTTCTCAACTGCCAGTAGAAATGGTTTTACCGAATTTTCTACCAGTTCTTCCGCCATCTTGCCTAATATACCTGTACCCTCTGATATACCTTTGTTCCAGTTAAAACAATAAGGTATTATGAAAAGAAACCTTTCTCTTGTTTTGTCATTACTCATATTGAGTGCCACAAACCTACATTCACAAACCAGAAAAACTTCAATGATGAAAAACGTATCTGTATTTAATGTATCTGTTCCTCAACAAGTGCTGGATGATTTAAAAAACCGTTTGAACAACACCCGTTGGCCGGGTGAAGCAGAAGGATCGGGTTGGCACTTCGGTACCAGTGAAGCCTACCTGAAAGAGCTGGTACATTATTGGGTCACCCAGTATGATTGGCGTAAGCAGGAGGCGGCCTTGAATAAATACCCGCAATACATGGCGAATGTGAACGGGGTGAAAATCCATTTTCAATATATCAAGGGAAAAGGGAAGCATTCAAAACCATTGCTGTTGACACATGGCTGGCCGGATAGTTATTACCGTTTCCACAAGATCATTCCGTTACTCACTGAAGGTGATCAAAGTTTTGATTTGATCATCCCTTCCATTCCAGGTTTCGGTTTTTCCGATAAGATTGCCTTGCCCAGTGAAGCAGTGGCCGATTTATGGAAAGTATTGATGACTGAAAATCTGAGGTATGCCAAATTTTATGCAGCTGGTGGCGATGTAGGTATGGGCATCACTAAAGCGCTTGCATCGAAATACCCCGATGTAGTGGCAGGGGTACATTTTACAGATATTGGCTATCCAATGGGACAAGAAGACCCTAACACCATGACAGAGGCTGAAAAGCAATTTGCCGGGTTCGTGCAGCAGTGGTGGTATAGTGAAGGCGCCTATGCCATGGTACATTCAACCAAACCCCAGTCGTTGGCCTATGGTTTAAATGACTCTCCTGTTGCGCTTACGGCCTGGATACTCAGCTTCATCAATGCAGGCGCTCCGCCTGAAATAATAGAGCAGGCATTTGGTGGTAAAGATGAATTACTCACTAATATTATGATCTACTGGACCACACAAACTATTGGCACCTCTGTCAGAATGTACAAGGCGGATGCAATCGCGCAGTGGGGAGGCGCTCAACCATTGAAAAAAAGCAGCGTACCTGCAGGTATAGCTATATTTCCAAGAGAAGCCCAATTTCCCAGGGAATGGGCAGAACGCTTTGTAAACGTAGTCAGTTTCCAAAAAATGGCAGAAGGTGGACATTTTGCCGCGTTGGAAGTACCTACGGTCTTCGCAGAAGCATTAAGAAGCTTCTTTTACAGTATCAATTAGGGAAGCATTGGGTAAAGTGATAAAGCCTGCCCCGTGCGTGGGGCAGGCTTTATTTTGAAAGGGCAATTTCAATCAATAATCGCGATCGCGTCAACTTCAATCAGGTATCCGGGTACAATGCTGTGACACCGACCAGCACATCGGCAGGCTTGTGATCTCCGAATAATTCTACCTGGGCCTTTTCAATAATCGGCAAGCATTTATCACGCTCATAATTTACGACGTAGATGGTGATCTTGGTTACCTGCTCAGTTTCGCACCGGCAGCAGCAAGTGCGCCGCCAAGATTGCCAAACACCTGGCGCGACTGAGTAGCAAGATCACCAGGGCCAACAAGCTGGCCATTTATGTCTTCGGGTTCCTGCCCTGATATGAATACCATCTTGCTCCCTGTGCTGCTATTTTTCTCATTCTCAATTATTCGCAATAGTTGCCCCTCGGGTTAGCATTGCTGCTGCACGGAAACTGGTATTTACTTTGTGGATACTTTGGCGTAGGATTGTCTGTTACTTCCAGTGGAGTCATTGATTGCCCGTTGTAAGAGGGCATCGTAATTTGTGCAGTAGATCCATTACCCAAAGCTACATTTTTAGCATTGGCATTTCCGTTGAAACTATAATCCATCATCGCATCCAGCAGGCGATACACACCGTAATAGTCTAATGCGTCATAAGCCTTGCGGGAGCTGGGTGTTACATGGTCAGTCACATAATTATATCCGTTAATGGCCGATGATTTGATGTAAATAAAATCCTTCTCACTGTCAGGTATATTGATGTGTTTATAGATATCGATAGAAAGGCGGTGGTCGTTCACATCGTCCTCGTCATATACCTGTGCTATCATTTTGGTATTGGTGGGAAAACTTCGCAATTGCTGCTCGATAGTGAACGGACTGTTCCAGTTAAAAGAATACCATGGAGCCATTGTGAAAAGGAAACGGGCATCTTGTCCCCAACCTTTCTCGGTAAAAGCTTTGTAGGCAAGGTCTATGCTGGCGCCACCACCAAAAGAGTGTCCCATAAAACCTACTTTTCTGGTGTCGATAATATTAGGATAAGCCATCGCCGCTTTCATAAAACCCTCCCAAAGTGTCTGATAGCGGTGATCTACGCTAATATCGACAGTGCGGTAAGGCACAAATACTACTACATATCCTTTCGTCGCAATAAAATTATACAACCCTATATTGTAAGCTTTGTTTTCTCCACCAAAAGGATGCGAAAAGAATATGGTGGGTTTAGGAGAGGTAATGCCCTTCGGATAAAAAATAGAAACCTGCGTTCCGGCATATTGCGGATTGTCAAAATCTATTTCTGCTACTTCATAATTCCCATCTGATCCATAGCCGGATACCGGCTTTTGTATAGGTCCTTGTAGACTGTTGTCAGGCTGCGGTGTATTTCCACCATTATTATTTTTAGAGCAGGCTGAAACGGCAATGCACATCATTAAAAATAGATATAATAGCTTTTTCATTTTCTCCTTTCTTTTATTGCTTTCAGCATTTGTTCTTTAAGTTCCTGGTATTTTTTGTATTGTTCCGTATCTAAAATTTGGGGGAAGGAAGCAGATTTTTCCTGCTGCAATGCTTTCAGTTTTTTGTATTTAGACAGCTTTCTATCTTTGCTTTGCAGGATGAAAGCATTTTTTTGAGCATATTGAAGATTTAGGTTATACACCTGTTCGGTTTGCACGGCGCTTAGTGCCAGATTAGTTTTCATCCATTCGGTTTGTATCTTTGCTCGCTGTTCGGGCGTGCCGTCTTGTATTGTTTCTTTGTTTTGTGCCGATACCGTAAATACCATGAGCACCAGGGTAGTTACAAGGGAAGCCCATTTTTTTCTGATTTTTAAGACCATCGTGAAAAAGTTTAATTTTTAATACAACAAATGTAGTAATACAGATAGTTGCCACTTGAGTAAAAGAGGGTGAACCTGCAAAATATGGCGGTGAAATACAGCTATTGATCCAGCCATTTTCTGAAGAGCATTGCCCTCGCTTTGCTAACCAACACCTGTTCTAGGGGAGAGGGATGTATTTTGAGTACCAGTCTACCATTGAAAAAATATTCCACAGTACCTACGGCATTTCGATGGATGATAAATTGACGGTTGGCACGGAAAAAAAAAGCGGGGTCCAACTGTTGTTCTAATTGTTCCAGCGTAGACTCTACAATGTACTGCTTCCCATCTGTTGTATGGGCATACACTATCTCGTTGGCCGTATAAAACCAATGGATTTTGCTGGCTTCCACAGGAATAAGCCTGCCGCAGTAATGGAAAAGAAACGATTTTTTGTAGCTTTTAGTAGTGGACTGCAGCTGCTGTAACAAGCCAGCTATTCTATCCCGTTCCATTTCAACGTCAGGAACTATCAGCGTGTTATATTTCAATAAAGCACGTCGTATCTCCTCCTCATCAAAAGGTTTTAGTATATAATCGATACCATTGTTACGAAAGGCTTCGATCGCATAATCATTATAAGCTGTAACAAAAATGACAGGTTTGCTGATGTTTGTTTGCCGGAAAATTTCAAACGACAATCCGTCCGAAAGCCGTATGTCCGAAAATATCAAATCATAGCTATTGTGGTTCCTCGCTAACCAATCCACCGCTTCCGTCACACCTTGTAACGTTGCCATGATCTCAACGGCAGGTTTAATTTCTCTAATGATATATTCCAGGTTTCTTGCCGTCGCGGCTTCGTCCTCTATCAATACAATACGGAAGGGGCGGGTCAAGGTCATAGCAGTGGTAGTTGGACTATAAAATATTCACCAGTTTGACGTATTTCTATTTCACGGCAGGCTTGCAGTTTGAATCTTTCGTTCAGATTGGCCAGTCCCAACCCTGTGCCTTCAATTTCGCTGGTGGCAGGCTGTAGGTTGTTTTGCACTACAAGCCAGCCTTTTTTGTCATAAATATCAATGGTTAGCAGGCGTGAAGTTGTACTACTATTATGCTTAACAGCGTTTTCCACCAACGGCTGTAATGATAAATGGGGAATCCGTTTTTGCAAAATATCCGGACTTACGTTTGTCCGAATCTGGAAGGTATTTCCCAGTCGCATTGTTAACAGTTGGGTGTAGGATTCCAAATGCAGAAGTTCTATATCTACCGTTACCATATCATTACCTGAATGTATTAGTGTATACCGGAAAACTTTGGACAGATGCACGATATAGGCCTGAGCCTGTTGCGGATTCTCCCTTACAATTGATGAAAGGCTGCTGAGCGTATTGAAAAGAAAATGGGGATTAAGCTGCTCTTGAAGCAGTTTTAACTGGGCTTGCAGATAAGCCGCATGAAGCTGTTCATTTATTAAGTCTTTATGCCTGCTTTCCCGTATCAGCAAGATGAGGCGTATCACCACAACAACCATCATGGTACTAAGGGAAAACCGGGCAAAATATCCTCTTACTATTATCTTCTGAAAATATACTATGTCAAACAGTGCCGAGTGGATGAGACTTCCCAAGGTAATAGCGGTTATTACCAATAGCGCATTGTAACCATATAATTTTGGCCATTGTTTGTTTTGCCGGTACACGCTGAAAAATCTGTCATGGGCAAGGTTCAGGTGTAATAGCACCAGGCAAAATAACATATTGTACAGAAATTGGAAGCCATATTCCCAAGCATTGAACTGCCAATAGCGGGCAATGATACCATCAGCATTAAGTGCCATTAGCTTGGCTGAATTGGCCATCAAGGCTATCAACAAGGAGCTGTATAAGTATATTTTCCGCTCGTTTCTAATCATTTATATAAAGAAAAGAAAATTAAGCAAGGTTATACAAAAATCAACGCCGAAACGGGAAAATTGAGGGGTGAAGTGACGTTTATTCAATCTGGCAATCTTAGCCCCAACACATTATGTGGTTGGGATTTGTCAATACAATCAGTCTTTTTTACCTCCAACAGTGCACTGGACATAGCTTTCGCTCGAAAAATAAAAAAGGACAAAATGGAAATTTTTCCACTTTGTCCTCTCTTGTCGGGGCGGCAGGATTCGAACCTGCGACCTCCTGCTCCCAAAGCAGGCGCGATACCGGGCTACGCTACGCCCCGTTCCGACATTTCCACCACTTATGCGGTGAAGCGGGATGCAAATGTAGGAAATTATATTCCACAAAAACAAATTTTTCTGCAACCGTCTTTATTTATTAACAGGCTTGCCGGAAAGGATATCCCTTACCGTTACTCCCGGCAACAGGCGATATACCGGGATATTAATACGGTATTTATCGCAGAGGTCCCGGATGCTACGGTCTATCAGTGCAGCATCGTAGCGGGAAGAGAAATGCCCCAGCACCAGTTGCTGTACCTGGATACCGCTTACCATTTCCATCACCTCTTCCAGTTTGCTGTGCTTATTTTTATGCGGCACCGTTTTCACATCGCCTTCGCTGGCCAGGAAGGTGGCTTCATGGATTAATATGCCTGATTGATCCCAGCGGTGGAGGTCTGTTACCGGGGTGTCGCCGGAGTAGCCCAGTAAGCAGTTACGTACTTCCATGGTGGTGTTTTCTTTTCCCCTATTTAGGATGATTTGTTTCAATTCAGCAGCGGGCAATGCGGCCAGTTCGGGGCGTACCTTTTGTTTCACCTGCATTACTTTATAACTGAGGCTGCGGATAGTTTGTGGATCGGTGGTTACGTGTTCATTCCTGATAGGTATTACTACCAGGTCGTCTTTTACCCATATTTCTTCACCGGGTGCTACGGCCCTCCATTGGGTGCCACTGATGTGCGGATCAAACCGTTTGGAAAACTCTTCCATGGCGGGAAATGACTTGCTGTCGCGGGGATAACAAATTACCGGGAAGCCTTGCCTGGCATTAAGTTGGTTCAATTGGAGCAAGCCGGTAAGATGATCTCTGTCGGCATGCGATATAAATACATAGTTGATCTTCCTGCTCTTTTGTAATAGCGCAGCTGTTAATCCATCGCCTGCATCCATTAAAATACCCCACTCTTCCAGCAGGTACCAGGTGGAAAATAAAGCAGTAGAATAACCTGATATCGTTAGTTTCATTCCTTAAAGGTAACACATTTCATAAAACCGCTTCCAATAAGGAGTACACAAAATCTGATCTGGTAAAAATATAAAAAACTGAATCTGTTTTATTCAATGAAGATAACGGAATTTTACAGCCGAAATAATCATCGGATCATGAAAATTATTAACAGCACCCGGGAAGACATCAGCCTGATATTTAGTTTGTATGATGCAGGCACACTTTTACAGAAAAAGGCGGCACAGAAGCAGTGGCTGGGATTTGAGCCCTCGTTGATAGAGAAGGAAATCAATGAAAAGCGGCTATGGAAAATAGTGGAAGGGGATCAAATCGTTTGCGTGTTTTCTATTGCCTTTAGCGATCCGGCTATCTGGAAAGAAAAAGACAGCGATCCGGCTATCTATATACACCGCATCGCTACACACCCTGATTATCACGGTAACGGCTATGTGAAACATATCGTGGCCTGGAGCAGGGAATATGCCACGGAAAACCAGAAGCAATTTATCCGGATGGATACCGGTAGCGGCAATGATAAGCTGAACAACTACTACGTAAGTTGCGGGTTTAATTATCTCGGGGTTATTGCTACCGACGATTCACCGGAGCTACCGGCGCATTACAAAAACGGCACTTCCAGCCTGTTTGAAATACAGCTGTAAAATATATCCGGGACCAGCTACCATGGCCCCGGATCATTCAAATCTGGTAACGGCAAGGGCTTACAGGCTGCTCCCTGCAACTGCTTTGAAGGTATCTTCCTCTGGAAATCCTCCTTTTTGATAACGCTTGGTATCGATAGCATACCAGTCTTTTTGTCCCTGAATCATCACGCCCAGGTACCAGGCAAATTTTTTCACGCCATTGGTATAATGGCCGAAATCCGGAACATCCGACTGCAATCTGACAATCTCCCTGACATCGTTGTCATGGAAGCTCATGGCGGCATCATTAGCAGCTTCGATCGACAATTTAAATTCATGTTGTAATACCAGCACCAGGTTTAGCGGCTCCCGGTCAATGTCTTTTTCAATGGAATAAAAATCATTGCACCAGGCAAATACCCGCGCTGTGAGGCGATACAGCTCCTTCATATAGGCGTGGTTCATCACTTCTTCAGGCAAGTCGAGGCCCAATTGCAGGATGATCAGATCCAGGAAGGCATGTACCCCGATGGTCAGTTCCCGCAACCGGATAAATTCTTCCAGCCTCGGGAAATGCTTTACCAGCTTAAACGGCACCTCCAGCTGCATGCTGCCAATGTAGTTATCCACATTGTCGATGTAACGCCGCATCCAATACGGTGGAAAAAGTACGTTTAGCCGGTCCCGTATATCGGCCAGCAGAGGGAAGAAGTCATGCTCTCCCGGCTGAGGGTCACTGCCTTCCAATACGGCTACCACTCTTTTTTGCAGCGACTGCAACTGTGCAGTAGTGCAATATTCATAATAATCATCAAAAACAGTTCCCCACAACATGAACATAGCAGCGGGTTTCAGATGGTCATAGGTAGGCATATCCGGCAAGCACCTGGCGGTGATATACCCGAAATTGGATAGTTTGTACTTCATCTGCATCTTCATAGGCAGAAATCCATAATCCCGGTCAATCCACATGTCTGTTTGGGCCTTGACCTTTTCTGCATAAGTACTCATAAGCGACGGAAACGGATATTCCGGCTTTGGCAAAGCTGTGATTTTCATAATTAAACAGGTTGATATTTAAAAAAACGACTTCTCCCGGGCTGAAGGTAATAGGATCATTTACTGTTGCATTTCTCCTTAACAAATATAATACAGGAGCAACACCCGTTGGGGGAACGGAAACAGAAGGGATAAACGAAAAAGGGAAAGGGTGCTCCCTTAACCAAAATAGGCGGAGAGCAGGTTAGATAAAGCCTTTAACTCTATTGGCTTGGTAATATAACCGGCAGCGCCCGAATCAAGCATTTGCCGGGATAAGTCTTCTGAGTTGTCGCCACTAACGACCACTACAGGCACCTCCCGCAAAACGGGATCAGATTTTAGAATAGATAATAATTCCAGCCCGTTACAGTCAGGCAATTGGATATCCAGTAATATCAGGTCGGGCACCTGTTCCCTGGCCAGGCGCACACCCTCCTTGCAGGTAGCGGCAAAGCTGATGGGAGTGCAGCCCAAACGCTTCAAATGCATATTGGCTATCATCTGGCTCATCGGGTTATCTTCCACTACCAGCACCGATTTGTTGGGGAAACAACTGATCGCTTCTTCCGGCATAACTGCTTCCGCCACCTGCGGTACCTCGGGCACGGTAACCGGTATACGTAGAGTAAAAGTAGTGCCGGTACCAGGCGTGCTTTCCACCTGGATAGTTCCTTCCAGGGTATCTGTCAACTGTTTCACAATGGTCAACCCAATGCCCGTACCCTCGATCAGGTCGTTGCGTTCCGATACAAACGGGGAGTCGAACAGGTTCTTTAACTTCTCGGGAGATATTCCTTTTCCACGATCCGCAATTTTTATTTGTAACCTTGCCTCCCATACACCGGCCTCCAGGCGGATATCGGCACCATTGGGAGAAAATTTAATGGCGTTGGCCAACAGGTTGGAAATGATCCTGGTTAATTTCACCCGGTCGGAAATGATGACTGCCGGCGTTTGAGTAGCTATTTTTAGTGAAATATTAATCTGCTTGGCGCCTGCCAGCTCATTGTACATTTCTGTAATCTCCCCTAACCAGGAATGAACTGCTATCTCCGAGACTTCTATTTTATCGTAGTTCCCCGCTTCTATCTTTGAAAACAACAGTACATTTCCCACCACGTCGATAATGGACCGGGTAGCAGCATACATGGTGCGGATATGCCCGGGGCTTACTTCTACCGATGGTTGATCGGGCTTTTCGGCTTGTGGCAGGTAATGCTGCAGTATACCGTAAATCACATTCAACGGATTGTTGATATCGTGGTTGGTTTCCCGGAGAAACAGGCTTTTATAGTGACTGGCATGTTTTAGCGCCGTTGTTTGCTGATCATTTTGCGTCACATAAAACAATACAATGATCACATTCAGTAGCAGGATCACGGCCATAGCCAGCCACCGGATCAGGTGTTGTTGCTCTCCCGTGAAGTGAATGGGTTGTACAATATTGGTAAAATCGTTGAACTCCAATATGGCCAGGCACAGGAAGGCAATTATAATACCGGTGATACGCAGGGATCTTCTCTTAAATACAAACAGGGTAACACTTACCAGGCAAAGTGTCAGCAGCTGGATAGGCGCCCGCTGGCTAAACATCATCCCGAAATATACGGCCGCCAGGTTTTGAGTAGCAATCATGATGCTGGCCGCCAGCGTATGCCGGTGGTAATAGTTCAGCAACAACACGATGGCAAACAGCGTGGCTTCTATCATAGCCGGGATAAAAATCTTCAGTTCACCAGACCAGAAATACAGAACGGGGCCAATGGTGATAGCAAAACCGCCTGTTACCAGGGCAAGTGTATTTACCAGCTGAACCACTTTCCGCTCTTCATTGGAAAGCATCTGATCCCGGGTGCCGAGCGCCGCCAGTTGTCTAAATACATGCAGGCCTGCCATCATGATAAATACAGTGGTTATTTGTAGCGTTGAGCATATGTTTAGGTAACAGTAACAAACACATATTGGTGCTTATTGCAGTATAAAAATACCAAATATATTCCGATCCCTTTCAATTAAGTATGCCAGGGCCACGTTAAATAAAATGGAAAATATTGCAACAACAAACAAAAATAATCACCACCAGTATACATGCCGGTTTTTTATAGCAGGACCTTTATCGGTCGTCTTCAAATGGCTACAGCAGCCAGAATGGGTAAGTAAAGAAAAAGTGCCACTGTTTAAACTGTAGCTGGAGAAGTAAACGGAGAAAAACCGCCTTACCCACGGGTTCAAAGGATAGGGCGGTGCTGGTATTATTTATGTTTTTCTTCAATGCTGTATAAGCCGGCGCCATGGCTGGCAATTACCGGCGAAAAAGTGCCGGAAAAGCTACCCATCTTTTTACCTGACCATAGATCTGTGATGACGCAGTTCCCCTTGATGCCCAATTCTGCCAGGTTTACCGCTACTGCCGAAGCCGGGGTAGCCGGATGATCGGCCGTATTAAACACGGCGAGGTATTTCCGACCACTGGCCGGGTCTTCCGCCACCCAGGCAGCTTTATCTTCTTCTGTGAAAAGCGGACGATTGTTAGTGCTGGTATTTAACACTTTCAAAACGTTTTTATTGGTGAGCAGGGATAACGTAAAAGGATCATTATCCGGGAGGTTACCTCCAAACATTAAGGGCGATTTAAAGATAGTCCATAATGTCATGAGGGTATATTGCTCGTCTTTTGTAAAGGCGCTCATGCGTGGGTGCCCGCGTTCTGCCCGGATACCTATACGGCCAAGGGGGAGCATATCACCGTCGGGATAAGCGCCGGGCGCTCTCCATTTATTCCAGCGTTCAAACACCTGGAAGTGTTCCTTCAGTTGTTTCCAGTTATCCCAAAAGTCGCCCACGGTTCTCCACATATTGGCATACTGTTGTACATGGGCGGCATGATCCACAGGCGTTTCGCCCGGAGAAGAGCTAAACACAATCTTCCGGCCGGTACGGTCGATAGCTTTCCGGATCATTTCTATTTCGCCGGCAAAGTAAATAGGAGAAGAAAGATCATCTACTTTTACAAAATCCAGCCCCCATTCCGCATACATGTCAAAGAGAGAGTTATAGTATGCCTGGGCGCCTTCCTTTTCTGGTAATATGGTATACATATCATGCAACCAGAGGCACTGTCCTTCTTTGGAATAGATATCGGCCGCGCGAGCAGTGCTCCCTTTGATGGGAAGGTTTTCATTTACCGCTTTCACCGGTATTCCTCTCATAATATGAATACCGAATTTCAATCCTTTACTATGGATATAATCAGCCAGGGGCTTAAATCCCTGGCCATTTTTTGCGGACGGGAAACGGTTTACTGCCGGTACAAATCTCCCATACTGATCTATATTATAGGTGGGATCTGTTTCATTGTACCCATGCGCTTTATCATTGCCAACATACCACCTGATGTCCACCACCACATATTGCCAGCCAGATGATTTTAAATATTTGGCCATATAATCGGTATTTGCCTTTACCTCTGCTTCTGTTACCGTGGGGCCATAGCAATCCCAGCTATTCCAGCCCATGGGAGGGCCCGGCGCCCATTGATGAAAATCCTGGCTTCGTACCTGCTGTGTAAATAGGGTGGTAATGATCAAAAATGCTGCTAATCGCCTCATGGTATTAATGTTGTGTTGACTGACATGGAATTTATGCAGGAGCCGGGTAGCTCCCATGGGTCGAAAATAATAAATTCAAATTAATAATTGTCAATCTAACACTTTAATTAAAAAAGAATCCGCCAGGCTGAACGGAAGGCGGAAATAATTCCTATGAAACCGTACATCCGGCATTGCTTCATATCCCTCGTTACCCTTATTTTTGGCTACGACAATCATAGATTTGGTTAAACATACCTGCGTTTACAGCTGGATATTTGTGTTACTAAATTAAGATTATGAAAATTATAGTAACAGGTTCATTGGGCCATATCAGCAAGCCCCTGGCACAGGAACTGATAGCGAAAGGTCATGATGTGACCATTATCAGCAGTAAAGCAGACAAACAACATGCAATAGCAACTTTAGGCGCAAAGGCCGCCATCGGGTCGGTAGAAGACGTGGCGTTTTTAAAAACCACCTTCGCTGGCGCAGATGCCCTTTATGGCATGACGCCTCCTAACTTTGGCGCTACAGATATGATCGGTTATTACCGCCATATAGCCAACGCCTATGCAGAGGCTGCAAAGAGCACAGGCCTCCGCCGCATTGTTTACCTCAGCAGTTACGGCGCACACCTCGAAAAGGGCAACGGCATTATCAGGGGATCCTACTATGCCGAACAAATTTTGAATGAGCTGAAAGACATTACTGTTAGCTGTCTTCGTCCGGGTTACTTTTATTATAACTTATATAACTTTCTGGGGATGATAAAAGCGCAGGGGATTATCGGCGCCAACTTTGGCGGCGATGATAAACTGATAATGGTCTCTCCACTGGATATTGCAACAGCTGCTGCCGAGGAGCTAACAGCCGCTAACGCCGGAAGCAACGTACGCTATATAGCCAGTGATGAACATACCTGTAACGAAGTAGCCCGGTTAATTGGCGAAGCCATTGGCAAACCAGGCCTTCAATGGGTAACTTTTACCAACGAGCAAGTAAAGAACAACATGCTGGAGCATGGCATGCCGCCGGCAATTGCCGATTTGTTGGTTGAATTAGGTGCTGGTATTCACACAGGTTTATTAGGCGAAGACTATGAAAAGCACAAACCTACGCCCGGCAAGGTAAAACTGCAGGAGTTTATCAAAGCATTTGCTGCAGCATACAACCACAATTAAGTACATTACATCATGGCAAATCAGCAACCCATACGCATTAAAACCATTAGCGAGTTCCACGAGCTTATGCAACTGCCTAAACCGGCGCATCCACTGGTGAGCGTAACGAGGTTTGAAGATGTAAAACTTACGTATGATGAGCCGGTAAGCAGAATAATGGACTTTTATTCCATTGCTATTAAACGAAACGCCCATATAAAAATGAAGTATGGGCAGCAGGAATACGATTTTAATGAAGGAATCATGTTTTGTATGTCACCGGGACAACTGTTGAGGATTGAAATTGATAAGACACAACAGCCGGAACATACGGGATGGAATCTACTTATCCATCCCGATTTTCTCTGGAACACGCCGCTGGCTAAAACCATCAAAAAATATGAATTTTTCGATTACTCAGTGAACGAAGCCTTGTTTCTTTCATCCAGGGAGGAAGACACACTTATTGGCATTATGCAGCAAATAGACCAGGAATGCCGATCCAACGTAGATAAATTCAGCCAGGATATCATTATCGCACAAATAGAATTACTGCTTACTTATACCGAGCGTTTTTATCACCGCCAATTCATCACGCGCAAGATCAATAATCATAAAGTGCTTGACCGCCTGGAACAGGTACTCTCCGAATATTTTAACAGTGAAGACATCGCTAAATATGGCTTACCAACCGTAACCTATATTGCCGAAAAAATCAATATCTCGCCCAATTACCTGAGCGGTTTGCTAAAAGTGCTTACAGGGCAAAGTACCCAACAACATATTCACGAAGCACTAATTGAAAGGGCGAAAGAAAAGCTATCCACCACTGCATTGTCGGTAAGCGAGATTGCTTATGAGCTGGGGTTTGAGCACCCGCAGTCATTCAGCAAATTGTTCAAAACCAAAACTAATTTTTCGCCAGTTGAGTTCAGGCAGGCTTTTAATAGCTAGTAACAAACTTCCCAAAAAACAAAGGGCCTACTCTTTTCTGGGTAGGCTTCTTTCTAAATCGGGATGACCGGACCAGGTTCGTACCTGTTGACAAGGAATTTAATACAAACTCAAGGACTTATAAAATAGCGAAAGCAAATACATAATCAATATATCCCTTTGCTACGAGATGGACCTTTGGCGTCAGGTTTTCTTATTTTCCAGAAATGTAAAATTGTGATTTCGTGAATTCCTTCCGGATATTACACAAAATGATACAAGAAGACAACATTACCAGTATAAGCCGGCTTCGGCTGATTTTTAATCATCAGTGTGGCTTCGATAATAACTTTGGTCACCCCTCTTAAATTGGTTATCGTGTTGAGTTTAGCCTTTAGCTGCACTTCATTGTCCACCAAAACCGGTTGGCCAAATTTAAAACTCTCTATACCATAGTTTATTTCCATTTTAATATTGCGTACATCTACAATCTGCTTCCACAGATATGGGATTAATGCCAATGTTAAGTAGCCGTGTGCGATCGTTCCACCGAATGGACCCTCGCGTTTAGCTTTTTCCTCGTCTGTATGAATCCATTGGTGATCCAGTGTAGCGTCTGCAAACTTATTAATCTGTTCCTGGTCTATTTTATGCCAGTTGGAAATGCCTAATTCTTTTCCAAGATACATGCTATATTCCTCGAAAGAGTTAATTATCACCATTTTTCGATTGTCGATTGTTTCCATTATGACGCAATTTTATTTTTATGTCGATAGTTATAATACAGTAATATATGTGCTTTTATTGATTGGGAGCAAAAGTATTCAGAAAAATATTTAAAATAGAAAAGATAAAAAATTAACCGGACAGCTTACCCTATCATAGATAGGATCTGCGACTTCGTGGAAACCTATCCGTAGTGCGGTGTGGAAACACAGTAGTAATCACGATTGCAAATGAGGCAAAACAAAGAAGAGGCTTTACCATTTATCTTATGATGCAGCCTCTTCTTTGTTTTTAAGTCGGGGCGGCAGGACTCGAACCTGCGACCTTGCTGCTTTCTGCGGTACGGCAATACCAACAGCATTCCCAAATAACAAACGTTCCCAAAAACAAAAAAGCCTACTCGTTTCTGAGTAGGCTTCTTGCTAAGTCGGGGCGGCAGGATTCGAACCTGCGACCTCCTGCTCCCAAAGCAGGCGCGATACCGGGCTACGCTACGCCCCGAAATCCCTTCTTAGTCCGCGTTCTGGCAATATAGACAGCCCTTGTGGCGATATCCTTGCTTCAATTGCGGAGTGCAAATGTAGGAAATTGTTTAACATAAAAACAAATTTTTTTCTCTATAAATTTTAAAAATATAGAAGAATCAGCTACCACAGCAACTTTCAGGTGTTATATTTCTACTCGGATCTTAAACTTTTAACGGGATTGGCCATCGCAGCCTTTACCGATTGGTAGCTCACAGTTAGAAATGAAATCACCAGGGCAGCGACGCCGGCCGCCGCAAAAAACGACCAATGTAGCCGGATATGGTAGGCAAAATCCTGCAACCATTTGTTCATCATCCAGGCCGACACGGGGAAAGCAATGACCAGCGCCCACAATACCAGTTTAATGAAATCTTTCGACAGCATGCCTACAATGCCTGATACGCTGGCGCCCAGCACCTTCCGCACACCTATTTCTTTAATACGTTGCTGCGTGGCAAATGTGGTAAGCCCAAATAAACCCAGGCAGGAGATCAGAACGGAGAGTGCAGAAAAAACATTGAATAATTTCCCCATCCGCTGTTCGGCCACGTATAGGTTGGCCAGGTCTTGGTTTACAAACCCAAATGAAAAAGGGAAATCGGTATAGATCTGCTGGAAAACTTTTTTCATGACCGCCAAACGCTGACTCATATTGGCAGGTGTGGTTCTCAAAACCACATAACCCGTGTTACCATTAAAATTGCCATCGCTACCATTCCTGATAATCAGCGGTTGTATCGGCTGTTGTATCGGTTTAAAATTGAAATCTTTGACTACACCTATAATCTGTCCGGCTCTGCTGTCGAGGGTCAACCTTTTCCCTACCGCCGTTTCAGGAGCTATCCGCATGGCTTTCAGCGCCTTTTCATTGACCACATAGTTATTGTTATCTCCCTTAAAATTTTCTGAAAAAAAACGCCCCGACTTCATCCGCATACCAAACGTACCGATAAAATGATCATCTGTCCACATTTGCGGGAAAACAATATCATCGTCAGGTGTTTTCCCTTCCCACCGTACCGCCTTGGTACCAGTAGGCATATCGGTAGGCAAATGACTCACAAAGCTATAGTTATCCACTTCAGGATACTGGCTCATAGCCGTTTTAAATGCCTGCTGATGCTGTACCAGGTCGCCCACACGGGGAATAGGCACGTACAGGAGATTTTCCTTGTTGTAGCCGATATCCATGGTGCGGATAAACTGCAATTGGCTGTATACCACAACAGTGCTCACCATCAGGATTACCGCAATGGCAAATTGTACAATAATGAGCCCATTCCTGAAATACGTTTTTCCCCCATGCAACATTTTTACGCCCTTTAACACTTTAACAGGGTTAAATGAAGACAGGAATAGCGCAGGGTAACTACCCGCCAGCAATCCTACTATTACGGCGATGGCTAACAATATGCCTAACATTTTTACGTTCAGCAAGTGCCATACCATTGCTTTGCCCGACAATTGATTAAACAACGGCATCAGCGCCCAGGCGATGATGATGCCAATTGCCAGCGAGATAAAAGATAACAATACCGCCTCACTTAAAAATTGTAGCATCAGCTGAAAACGAAAAGCGCCCAGTGTTTTACGCATACCCACTTCCCGGGCACGTTGCCCCGACAAGGCAGTAGACAGGTTCATGAAGTTGATAGCCGCAACGGCCAATATAAACATGGCTACCAGCGAAAAAATCAATACCTGCTGGTGATTCCCCTGTCCGGGTACATCCAGCATATAATGGGAACGTAGATGGACATCTGTCAGGGGCTGCAAAAACAGTGTACCATTGGTTTTAGAATCATCATGCTTGCGGTAAGTGTTCATGATTTGTTGCTGCAGAGAGGCTAACGCAGGGGCAGTGGCACGAAAGTGTTCATTCATCTGCAAGTAAGTATACACATCAAAATTGCCCCATGCCTGTTGCTGGTTTATGACCTTATCATATTGTTGGATAGGTACCAACATATCGAACTGCAGATGGGAGTTCTGCGGGATATCTTTTAGCACACCCGTCACCAGCAAATCATTTCCTTTATAGTTATTATCGATATACAATGTTTTGCCCATCGCAAGTTGGGGACTGCCAAAAAACTTAGTGGCGCTGGCTTCCGTCAGCACCACCTCTTCGGGGCGAGTGAGCAGGGAAGCAGCATCTCCCAGTAGTAGCGGATAAGTGAAGATGTGCAGGAAATTGCTGTCGGCATAGTAAATATGCTTTTCGTCAAACTTTTGCGTGCCCGCTGTAACCATGCATTGGAGAGAAGATAACCGGGTCACATTTTTAATCGCCGGCACCTCATCCCTCACAGCCATGGCAATGGGCACCGGCACTACTGCTGCGTCAATATCCGACACCCGGGCGGTAAGGCGATATATGTCATTTGCGTGCTCATTAAATTTATCATAGCTCCTTTCATCCTGTACCCATAGAAAAATAAGGATACTACAGGCCATACTAACAGCCAGTCCTAAAATGTTCAACCCTGAAAAAAGCTTATTCCTGAAAAGACTCCTGAAAGTGGTTTTCAAATAACTCCTGAACATACCCTAATGTATTGAGATACTTTTTCGGGGCGAAAATACGGTGCCAATAATTAAAATAATTTTAGACAAACCACTTATACATATAAAATTTATGCAATTGTTCGAAAGTAGCACATGTCCCGTCCGGTATTGTATACAAAAAAAGGGAACAGCAGTACTGTTCCCTTCTTATAACTGTTCTATAACTGGCTATTTTTCTCCATCTGTTTTTGCTCCTTTCTGTGCATGCTGAGCATTTATATCCTTCAGCTTTGCCAGCTGATCAGGCGTCAGAATGGTCTGGAATTGTTGTTTACGGTAGGCCGAAATTTCTTTAAAACCACCTTTTTGTCCGCTTGCCTTGGCCGCATCTTTACGACGGATGCATTCTGTATTTACATCCAGCACTTTTTTATATTGATCATCTGTGAGATTTAATTTCGTCTTTAATTCATCTGTGTAGGCGATAGCGCGTTTTTCCGGAGCTGGTAATACTTTAGGGGCAGCAGGGGCTTTAGCAGGCGCCTGTTTGGCGGCAGCAGGGGCAGGTGTAGCTGTTTGTGCGAAAACGGGAGACACCGCCAGCATGATGGCGATTGCAGCAATTAACTTTTTCATGTGTGTAATTTGTTTTTGTATGGCCCGTAATCCAATTTTCTTGCCAGTGCATCAGAACCTGGCGAACCGGGGCTTAAAATCTGCTTAAAAAGAAAAACAGCTTCCTATAAAAAGTACGAATTCATCTTTTAAAATCTTCTCAAAAAGAGCCTAAATAAGGCGTCAAAAACAAACTTTTTACCTGGTATTCAGTGGGCAACGGCCTGGATCATTATCTCCCTGGTACTCCTTCAGCGATACCGGATCAATATCCTGTACCTGGTAGGTCTCAGCGTATTGTCCGGATTATTGCGCCATCTCTTGCTGTAAAACTATTTGCCGGGCAGCGCGTTATTAATGAACCAACATCCTCTGTTATGACTACCAAAATAACTTCGCTAACCGACCTGCTAACCGCACTGGCCCATCATCAGCCTCAAACCCTGCAACTGCAAACGTCTATTCTTTGTCCATATGCTATTACGCTGCCACCTGGCTATACGCTCTGTGGCACCGATAAGGATAAATGTATGCTCAGCTTTAATAACAGTGATGGCATTGGCATCACTGCCAATAACACCATCAGAGACCTGACCATTATGACTACTCCTTCCTGCAGGGCTATTTTTTCGCATACTGGTCACCCTGATATGGGCACGATCACATTGCATAATCTATGTATTACCGGGCAGGTATCGGTGATGATACGGCAAGGTACCCATCGCCTGGTACTGCACGCCGGTGACATAGACATTGTGTCCTGCGATGCCCGCCGCTACAGCGAACAACCACAGAAATACGGGGTAAATGTTTACCAGGGTGCTTTTACCGTATATAATTTTAATGGAGATACCGCCAGCCACATCGAGGCCCGGTTGACTGATATCACAATAGGCCGGAAAAATGCCCCGGTCATTGGCTCAGGAATTTTCATCAGCGGATTTGGTGATAACGGGGGATGGGTTACCCTTCAAAAACTCACTACGGGCGCAATCTATTCCAACGGCATGCTTCCTTACGGCACTGCCGATATGATCACCGCGGCCGTGTTTATTGTATTTGGGGTAAAAGCGAAAACAGTAGTTCATCACGGCGAAATTGTAACCTATGGCGTAAATGATATGGTACTCGACACCTGGGGCGCTGTAGATACCTGGACTGCCCAGGAACAGCTAATCTCTCATGGTCCCAGCGGCATTGGCTTCGTTAACTTCGGCACCGTGGATACTTTCACTGCCAAAAAAGAAATCATTACCCATGGACCAGGTGCCCGGGGCTTCAATCAATATGACGGCACCGTTAAAAACATTCATCTCAAATCCATTACCACCCACGGCGATGGCTCCATCGGCATACAAATCAGTAAACCTATCGGCAGTATCCACATTGCGGAAAATATTACGACCCATGGCGGTATTGGCAACACCCTCGTAAAAGGTGTACTCATGCCGCTCCCCGCCATAGCTTTCAGTATCAAACCTGGCGGTGCAGTTGAAAGTTTTGCCGTACAGGGAGATATTACCACCTACGGTGCTAACGTAGATGCCTATACGATCGATGGAGGTAAACTGGAACATATCCAGGTAGCAGGTCTGATCAGCGCCCAGGGACCGAATGCCCATGCTATTGTAGTGAGTGCCGGCGGAAGTACGCCGCTCACCAATGTAACAGCAGGGGCGAAATCAGGCCAGGTGTTGGTGAATAATGGTGGAACGATTACGGATAAGAGTGGGTTTACGGAAGAGATAGTGTCATGATAACGTACTATATAACATCACCGGCTTTAACAACTTGCCTACGCAGCCGCCATAGCCGCCGATAATTATTAATGTTAAATACAGGGCGGAAAGTTTCTAGCAAGTATCTGGAAAATAACAACAGATGTAGCATCAATACCCACCAGCCGGCAGGTTGATCAATGGCAAACTTTATCAATAATGAAAGCGGGAAGAAAACCTGGTAATAGGTTGTCATTACCAACAGAGTATTGCTATTATATACGGACTGTATAATAACGGGCTTCCTTCCTGATAATTTATATTGAAGTAATGACCATACCAGGTACAATAGCAATCCTGTTCCCACCATCCAGTAGTGGAGCATCAGTAGTATAATAAATAAAGCCAATACTTCAAAAACCAGTATAACCCGTTGCCAGTATTTAAATTGTTGAGGATTTATGCTCGTGGCATAAGTATTTACGCCCGTCAGCAAATCATTATTACGGTCGCGAAACTGGTGCCACAAAATCCCGCGCAATCCCAATGCCAATGCCCACACTGCCACAATCATGAACCAGTAAAACTCAACTTTCCAATGCATGAAATAGCTGACAGCCGCCACCATCAGGCAGGTAGGGAAGAGATGTGCTCCCCCTGCATCTGCCAATACACCCAATATTCCTCTCTCTTTAAGGCGTACAGGTGGGAAAGAATACAAACTAAAGGCGATCCACGATAAGCCATACCATAGGAGAGACGGTATATCCGGATAAAAAAAACACATAAATGCAATGCCTCCCAATACACAGCACAGCGGAATCATGATCCGAAATGATGCCGGCAGCCGTGCCATATAATTATACTTACCGGCCTGGTTGTCGATGGCAATATCTGTTACATCATTGATAATGCTCACATAAATTGCCCCTACTATCAATGAAGACAAGACAATCAGTATCCCGGTAATTGACTTAAACAAAGAGCCATTATTCATCGCAACAGTAGCATATCCTACTGCCAATACCGGCGCCATTTTACTGATCCACCAATCATGCATCCGGATGATTTTTCTGAATCGCATACTGATAATTTTACGTCCTGGAGGAAGCATTTAATTTGCCATTTATCGTAAAATCTGGTATAGGTATCAGGTCCATTGTATATGGAGCTTTTTTCCTCACATATTTACTCCATACTTTCCTGATTCTCATTTTTGTCAATTCAATAATAACTAATAAAAAAACAGAAGAAGAGATGGGCGGTCTTTTGAATGGCATTCGTATACTTTTTGAGGCGACAATTCTTCTCTTAAATTGCCTGATGGCATAGCAAATGAATGCTTTAGCCCTATTATACCGAATTGTACCCAATTCCTCTTCAGTCAGTTTATGGCTGAATAACGCGAGAACAGTTTCCAAATCCTTTCCATACAATAATTCCATTAATTCAAAATAGTCCCGGCCATCACAAATATTCTTTCCGTCTCTTTGTTTAATCCATAGCCTTTCAAAAGTAAAGGATGCCTTGCATGCTTTCGACAATATAATATCCAGCAGCAAACACCAATCATCGGCAATATTCACTTGGTCATTCCATCCATTTTTCATGGAAGATCGGCGAAGTACCAGCGACGATGACGGAGATGGACATACATCGGTATATAATGATCTTAATTGCTCATTATCCAGATTTATCCACGCGTCATTTTTACCATGTGCATATGGATGCAGGAACCTGGCATGCAGAAAAAAGTCGTACCCCCGTCGCTCATCTTTAACGTGCAACCAGTTGGCAAATACGAAATCGAGTTGTTGCTTTTCCAGTTGCGCAATACACTTTTCCAAAAAGCAAGGGTGCCATATATCATCGGAGTCAAGGGAGGCAATATAACTGCCCTGCGCATACGCCAGCCCATTATTACGGGCTTTACCTTGCCCACCGTGCGTCTGCAGAATGTATTCCGCCTCTTTGTATTTGCGCACCAGCTCCTCAGTTAGATCTGTAGATCCATCGTCTACTACGATCAACTGTACATTGGGATAAGTTTGATAAAGCACGCTTTCTATAGCATCACTGATTGAGGCCGCCCTATTGTAGGTGGGAATAATAACGGATACCAGAGGGAATGTAATCGAGTCATTCATTGGATATACAATTCGATGATAAAAATTTATGTTCACTTGTTTGCCCATGTTAGCTCAGATGCTTGAAAAGACCTGCCTGTCCGTGAGTGAAATTATTTTCTTCGCAAATACCGATTCCGGAGATAAAGGGATACGGTGGGCTATACGCTGAGAGGCCGCAAGCCCCATGAGATGCCAGCGATGCCGGTTATTCCAGGCGCGCTCCATCGCTGCTTCAAAATCCGGTTCACTTGCCAGCCCCAGGTAGCCGGTAACCCCTTCCTCTATCATTTCACCGTTCCCGCCGGCTTTACTGGCAATTACCATTCGGCCTGCGGCCATGGCCTCCACGATTACCAATGGCATTCCTTCGCTACGGGATGGTAGTATAAATGCATGGTGCTCTTCACAGATCTTGCTGAAATCAGTTATCTGTCCTTTAAATTCAACCTTATCAACGTTTAATAAGGCCGCCATCTCTTTTAATCCTTCTTCGTCTATTCCTTTCCCGATAAAGGATATTTTCAAGTTTCTATTCTTCCAAAGAGGGCTTGCCATAATTCTTATTAAAATGTCCTGCCCTTTATCCAAGAGGAACAACCGTCCTACACAGGCCAGCCGGAATTCGTTCACCACTTGGGGATAAGGGACCAAGCGCTCTACTCGTAATGGGTTAAAGATGACCGAGGCATTATTAAAGCGTATGCCAAACTGCTCTTCCGTCAGCAACAGGTTATGCTTTGACACAAAAAAGCAATGCAGGGCATCTCTAAACACCCTGATCATATATTTTCGGTCACTTTGGGCCGGCCAGTAAAAATCTACCGCTTTATGCGATACAATCACATAGTGAATACCCAACTCATGACATACACTGGCATACCTAAGTCCGTCGAAGTTGATACTTTGACTTACTATTACAAGCGTGGGTGTATTGTTCTTGAGCCATTTTTTAAACCGGTATGGCGGGGATAAAATGTATTCAACACCAAATAACTTTCCATATATCTTATATAGTAACTTTGCTGCTTTATGTACCTTATCTTCTTTCGAAAAAGTACACAAATCAAAAAGGGTTACACCTGTTTTGGCCAATCGGATAAATTCCGGATGCTGCCTGTTAAGTTTTTTTCTAATTACGGATAAGGTATATCCTGCTTGCTGCAGGTAGGGAATACTTCTACACCATAGCTCCTCACAGCCTCCCCAATCATCTTCACAACTGGTAATAATCGCAATTCGGCGTATACTTTTCATTAGCTGATTATTTTTGGCAGTAAATCATTCTATTTTACTTTTCCGATATCTCACCAGGGCTTCCAGACAAAAAGCAGTAGTGATTTCTTCCGATCCAAAATGTGTATGTTCATTGCCGGCGGTATAATGCGACCATCGCTCCCAGCTTCCATATTCGTATTGCGCGGAGATAATATATTGCACTGCTTTGTCTGATACCAACGAACTGTGATGTAGATTCAGCAAGGTACATACCCCGAGCGCCGTATCCAGCAAAGTACTACCCAACCTACCATCACGGTGTGCAAGGGAAAGTATCCTGTCAATAATAGGTTGCCGGATAGCCTCTAGTTTATGGATACCATGGCAATAATTCCGTGAGAAAAAATAATAGATTACAAATGGGTTATTATACCATTTATCGCAGGTAGCTTCCTTATTTTCCCGGATGATATTGACAAGGAGATCCACCACCGGTTGCGTTGCTGGTATATCTCCCAGATAAAACAAAACATTGGCATTGATGCCGGCATCTATATCAGAATAGCTGCAATTGGTTTGATACCAGTAAACGAAATGCCATACAGGACTGAATAAAACATGTGCTGCGATACGCAAAAAACGCAGGCTGTAGGACGAACTTAGCCTGGGTACTATCCAGGTATAAAAAAGCCCCTTCCGGTTTCGATTGGCCAATACGATCCTGGTGGCTATCCTGTCGCTCTCCTGATGCAGATTCCGTTCCCTCAATACCCATGCAGCCAGGGAAGTGCTATCCACGTCAAATGGCAGCCAGGGAAACATTATTTGTGTTTTACTAAGAAAGTTCCATACCCCATATTGCCGGTGGGCAGTTAAAAAATGAATCGACTTTTTTATCATTTCCTCCGCTTCCGGATAATCAGATAAAAAAGACAGGGAGTAACAGATAAGCGATGTATTATAAGTAATGCTTATGGAGGAGCATGCCCCGGTTATATCTTCTCTATTGGATACATAATTGAGAAATTCTCCGTGATGAAGCTGGTGCCTGGATAGAAAAGATATTCCCTTTGCAATACTACTATCAATAGTTGCAGGAAAAGTACTCATTCAACAATCAATTTTTCCGCCACGTGGGCTGTGTATGCTTAATTAGCAGCGCCTGGTCTTATTCCGGTAATACTGATTCTTGGTATGATTGACGCGGGATCAACTTCCGCATCCTGAAGATGTAGCTGTGCCGTGCTCCGTATGAAGGGCAATTATGTAGATGCGACTGCATCCTCACTATTGTCTTTCATGCGCGTGGATGCCTGTTGAGTGATCATCGATTGCCTGTAATGCATATAGATAATTATTTTGAGGTTTGCGTATACGTCATTCGATTTCGGATGATGATGCTTATTATATCTGTCGATTACTGGGGCGGGTTGACAAAAATCCTGGATGAAATCAACTGGAATAGTAGAATAAAATATCGAACCTTGGTATAGATAAATGATTGGTTCGTAATATAATAAAAAAAGCTTGTAAAACCATGTTCTACAAGCTTTAGCTATTTTAGATATGCTTCTTTGCGGAGAGAGAGGGATTCGAACCCTCGGTACAGTTTAACCCGTACGACGGTTTAGCAAACCGTTCCTTTCGGCCACTCAGGCATCTCTCCGTATTTCCCAGAAGGGGTTGCAAAAATAAACAAAGTTTTATATTCTCCAAAAGCATTTTCATTTTTTTATAAAAAATTTGAAAACCATACCATTATCTGTCTATCTAAACACGCTACCATGGCCATTTACATATCATAAAAAAGTGATGCCATTCTAAAGAAGAATGGCATCACTAAAATAGGTTATTGGGGGGAGATAGGCCTTACATAGCGGCCAACTGTACTTTCTGCTGTAATTCAATCACGCTGTCACGGAAATTATTATCTGTATCCATCAGGTCTTTTACGGTTTGGCAACTATGTATCACAGTTGTGTGATCCCGTCCGCCAAAATGTTCACCGATCGTTTTCAAAGAGTTTTTGGTAAATGATTTCGCCAGGTACATGGTAATCTGCCGGGCCTGCACAATTTCACGTTTCCGTGTTTTCTGCAGCAACTTATCGTATGGTACGTCAAAGTATTCACATACCATTTTCTGGATGCTTTCTATCGTAATTTCTTTGGAAGACGTTTTTACAAAAGACTTCAATACCCGCTTGGCCAGCTCCAGGTCTATTTCCTTACGGTTCAGCGACGACTGTGCCAGCAATGAAATCAATGCGCCTTCCAGTTCACGTACGTTTGTCTGAATATTGTACGCTACATACTTCACTACCTCCTTCGGCATTTCCAGTCCGTCGTTCCGCATTTTCATTTCCAGGATTTCCATCCTGGTTTCAAAATCAGGAATCTGGATATCTGCACTTAATCCCCAGCGGAAACGGCTCAACAGCCTCTCCTGTACACCGTCAAGGTCTTTCGGCGCCTTATCAGAGGTGAGGATCAGTTGCTTACCTGACTGGTGTAAGTGGTTGAAGATCGCAAAGAAAGCATCCTGCGTTTTCTCCGCCCGCGCAAAGAATTGTATGTCATCTACAATCAATACATCAATCAACTGGTAGAAGTGAATAAAATCGTTAATGATATTATTCTTGGAGTGATCAATAAACTGGTTGATGAATTTTTCTGCGCTCACATATAACACCGCCTTATTGGGGTGAATGCGCTTAACATCATTACCTACCGCCTGTGCCAGGTGCGTTTTACCAAGACCTACCCCTCCGTATATTACCAACGGATTAAAAGAAGTGCCCCCGGGCTTCTCTGCCACGGTTTTACCCGCACGCCTGGCTACACGATTACTGTCTCCCTCTACATACGCATCAAACGTATAATTTGGATTGAGCTGTGAATCAATTTGCACCCTTTTAATGCCCGGGATAACAAACGGATTCTTCACCGGGTTGTGAATCGTTAAAGGGAAATCTACTTCATTGTCTTTCTGAGGTTTGGTAAACTGCGTGGGCATGTTTACAGTTCTGGGATGCTGATGTGGTGTACCGTTCTCGACTACAATGCGATACTCCAACCGGGCTTCTTTTCCTAATTCTCTTTTGATGGTTTTTCCTAACAATCCCACATAATGCTCCTCAAGGTATTCATAAAAGAATTGGCTGGGGACCTGGATGGTTAAAACATTGTTTTCAAGTTTAATGGGTTTAATTGGTTCAAACCATGTCTTAAACGGCTGCCATTCTACTATATCCCTAATTATATTAAGACACTTTTCCCAAACTTGTTCGCAAGTTTTATTCATTGAGATAAAAAAAATTAGTTGTTTCTTAATTAAGGATGCTTAGTTCTCGAATTCGAAATTCCCCAACGCAGGAAGTTGAAAAATTTTCAGACAGGATGACGAATATCTGTAGAAAATGTTGAAAAAAAAAATTTATCTACCCTTGTTTATGTTATCCTGATTACAGTTTGCCTAAACTCCTCTTTCCGCTGCTGCCGGGGCTTTACAACCCAGACGTGACAAGGTTTTCACTACTATGAACCCCGTTGATTAACAGTACCTTTATCCTGGTCATTCTCCTTTTTATCATAAATATGGATATATAACTGATAAAATAATATTGTATCCTTGTCAACAAAAAAAATCGTCCACTGGTAAAGTGTGAGATATTCACACTTTTTCCGGAGAGGGTGCAAAACTATGTTAGTATCTCCATTTAAAAAAATGTGTTTAGGGGTAGTAATTATGGAAGTATTTAATTATAACCGCGCGCACTGGTATTAATAAAAAATATTTGCCCGCACTAAGTCGAATACCTTATCTTTGACCCTTCTGAATTTAAAATAATTTTTCTATGAGTTTTGAAATTACCGGAAAGCTGATTGTGAAGTACAATACGGTACAGCGTAGCGAAACTTTTAAAACAAGAGAGTTCGTTATTGAGAAGTCTGACGACATCAATGGCCGTGTTATTAACAACTATATTAAATTTCAGTCGGTACAAGACCGCACTGGTATTGTAGACCGGTTCAATGAAGGTGAAAACGTTAAAGTTTATTTCAATATCAAAGGCACCCGGTGGGAGAAAGATGGTAAAGTAAATTACATCACTAACCTGGATGCATGGCGCATGGAATCTGTAATGGCAGCTCCCGCTCCCGGCGCAGATCCACAACCTAACTACAATACACCGCAAATGCCAGCCGGCGACGGTGGAGACGATTTACCGTTCTAATTAGCATAAAAGCATAAAGAAAAAAGCAAAAAGCTATTGTGGAGATTGATCGAAGCGAATTTTAAATACTCGCTAAGCTCTTCTCCACAATAGCTTTTTGCTTTCTGCTTTATGCTTTAGCCTTTTCTTTCCTATCTTCGCCCCTGCTAATATGATACAACAAATATCTCTCAAACTACTGCCGGCAGATGCCGCCTCTCATACATCTATCATAGCACATGCAGCCGCTGCACTGAGTGTAAAACCTACGGACATCACGGGATTCAACCTGCTCAAACGCTCTATAGACGCGCGCTCCAGGCAGGGAGTGTTCTTCATACTTACTCTCGAGGCCTTTATCAGTGAGCCATTTGTTGAAAAACAACATCCCCACCCGGTATACCCATCCCTGCCCGCCAATGCCCCCCGCGTACTTATCGCCGGCGCCGGCCCCGCAGGACTCTTTGCCGCATTACGCCTCATCGAAGCAGGTATCAAACCCATTATCCTCGAACGGGGAAAGAACGTAAAAGACAGACGCCGCGACCTCGCCGCACTCAATAAAACCGGTATCGTAAACCCCGACTCCAACTACTGCTTCGGCGAAGGCGGCGCGGGTACCTACTCCGACGGAAAACTATATACCCGGTCTAATAAACGCGGAGATATTAACCGTATCCTCAATATATTCGTACACTTCGGCGCAGAAGATAAAATCATGATCGATGCGCACCCGCATATTGGCACTAACAAACTCCCGCATATCATCACCGCCATGCGGGAACAAATTATCAACAGCGGAGGAGAAGTACACTTCGGGCAAAAGGTAAGTGCCATCCGCATCAGCAACGGCGCCGTTACCGGCGTACAAACCGCCTCGGGAGAAGTGTTTGAAGGCAAACAACTGATCCTCGCCACCGGCCACTCCGCCCGCGATATTTTTATCATGCTCCACCAGCAAAACATTTTGCTGGAAGCCAAACCATTCGCACTCGGCGTCAGGATAGAACATCCACAGGCCCTGATCGATAGCGCCCAATACCACTGCGACGCCCGCGGCCAATACCTGCCACCCGCCAGCTATAGCCTGGTAGAACAGGTAGAAGGAAGAGGCGTATTCTCTTTCTGTATGTGCCCCGGCGGCATCATTGCTCCAGCAGCCACCGACCCCGGCGAACTCGTGGTCAATGGCTGGTCACCCTCCAAACGTAACAACCCCTTCGCTAACTCCGGCATGGTGGTAACGGTAGATGAAGCCGACTTCGCTCCCTTCGCGCAACACGGCCCCCTCGCCGGTATGTACTTCCAGCAGTCGGTCGAAAAAAAAGCCTATGTGGCCGGCGGCGGCAACTTCGTAGCTCCCGCGCAACGCATGACCGATTTTGTCCAAAAAAAAATATCCACCTCCCTGCCCGAATGCTCCTACATCCCAGGCCTGCAAAGCGCCGACCTGCGTACCGTACTGCCTAAAGTAGTACACCAGCGCCTCGCCGGCGCCTTTAAAGCATTTGGACGCAAAATGAAAGGCTATTACACGGAAAATGCCGTACTGGTAGCTACCGAATCACGCACCTCTTCACCTGTACGTATTCCCCGCAACAACGACACCCTCGAACACCCACAGGTGGCCGGACTATATCCCTGCGCAGAAGGTGCCGGATACGCCGGCGGTATCGTATCGGCCGCCATGGACGGCGAACGCGTAGCCGCTATGATCGCTGCCAAATGGCAATAAATTTTGTATGAGATATTATAATTAATTATTGCTGATTAATTACTAATTTTTCATCATGAACCTACTCGAAGTTAAACACCTGAAAAAACATTATGCCACCCACAAAGCGGTTGATGATGTTAGCTTTGACATACAACAGGGCAGCATCTTCGGCTTACTGGGACCCAATGGCGCAGGCAAAACAACCCTCCTGCGCATGATTACCGGCATCTTCTACCCCGATGAAGGACAAATTCTTTTCAATGGTAAAAAATTTGATCCCGAAAACGATGTCCGCCACATCGGCTACATGCCGGAAGAACGAGGCCTCTATAAAAAAATGATGGTAGGCGAACAAACACTCTACCTCGCCCAACTCAAAGGCGTCCCCAAAAAAGAAGCCGTAGAAAAAATCAAATACTGGTTCGATAAGTTTGATATCAACTCCTGGTACAACAAAAGAATCGATGAACTCAGCAAAGGCATGCAACAGAAGGTACAATTCATCTCTACCATCCTGCATCAACCCAAACTGCTGATACTCGATGAACCCTTCTCCGGCCTGGACCCGATTAACTCCAACCTGATCAAACAGGAAATCTTTCACCTAAGCCAGCAAGGCACTACCATCATATTTTCTACCCACCGCATGGAACAGGTGGAAGAAATATGCGATCATATCCTGCTGATCAACAAAGGTCATAAAATACTGGATGGTAGTGTTAAACAAATACAACAGGACTTCAAACAGGGACTCTTTAAAATTGGTCTCGGTACCATGCCCAACCCTGCACAAATGGCTACCTATCATTTTACCATTGTGCAAACACACGATAAAGCATTTACGGTAAAAATGAATGAAGACAGCACCACTAACGATATCCTGCTGCACTTCATCCGCCAGGACATTCCTGTTACCTATTTCGAAGAAATTTTACCTTCTATCAACGAAGTATTCATCACCCAGGTACAACAAACGGAAAACAGCCGCAATAACGTAGCTGCTGCACCACTCACCTGATCATCCTGCTTGTTTATGGAAAAAATATGGCTCATCATAAAAAGAGAATTTATTACCCGTGTGCGCAAAAAGTCGTTCCTGGTCACTACTTTGCTGGTACCGCTGGCCTTTGCTGCCATGATCATTGTTCCCATCCTGCTGGCCACTTCCTCCAGTGAGCACAAACTCATTGCAGTGGTAGATAACAGCCAGCTATTCGAAAACAAATTCCCCGACTCTAAAGGCGTTTATTTCAAATACCTGCACCAACAGAACATCGACAGCCTGAAGCAACACTATGAAGAGCTGGGCTACGAAGGCGTATTATATATACCCGAATTTGATATCAACCGCCCCTCCGGCTTTGAATTCTACAGCAGCGGGCAGGCCAGCGTTACCATGGAAAGCAGTATCAACAGCGATATCAATAGCATTATTGAAAAAAAACGCATGGAACTGCAAGGTATTGATCAATCCAAACTCGATGGCATCAAGTCGGATGTGGAAGTGACCTTCAAAAACGGGAAAGAAGGCAAGAAAGGCAGCTCCTGGGTGGCCTATGGCGTTGGCTATGCCTCCGGGTTTATTATCTACTTTATCCTGTTACTGTTTGGAACCTCTGTGATGAGAGGGGTGATGGAAGAAAAAGTAAGCCGCATTGCCGAAGTAATGATCTCCAGCGTAAAGCCCTTTCAGCTGATGATGGGCAAAATCATTGGTATTGCAGCAGTAGGCCTGTTGCAGTTTCTCATCTGGGGCGTGCTCATCACCGCCATCTATTCCCTCATTCCTTTGTTCGTTTCCCCGGAAAGTATGCAGGCCGCGGCCCAGGGTAGCCAGGCCATGTCGCAGAGCGAACAGGCGGAAGTGGTAAGACGGATCTCCGAAGTAGTGGGCAGTATTCAATGGAGCCTGCTGCTCCCTTGCTTTGTATTGTATTTCCTGGGAGGATACCTGTTTTATTCTTCGCTGTATGCCGCTATTGGCAGCCTTGCCAATGAAGATGCTGCAGATATACAGCAACTTACCATACCAGTAACAGTACCCATCATCATCGGTATCATGATTATGATGAAGGCCGTGCACGATCCCACCAGCTCCCTGGCAGTATGGGGCAGCATTATTCCGTTCACCTCTCCCATGGTGATGATGGCCAGGTTGCCTTATGGCGTACCAGGTACCGTGCCTTACTGGCAACTGGGCCTTTCGTTCGTTTTCCTGATAGGCGGATTTATGACCACTACCTGGGCCGCTGGCCGGATCTACCGCACGGGTATCCTGATGTATGGTAAGAAAATTACGCTGAAAGAAGCAATGAAGTGGGTGGTAAGAAAACCTTAAAATCATACGCATCCCGCTCCCATAGGGCGGGATGCAACACTATATATCGATATTTTTAAGCCGCTGCATGGTTTCCCTGAATTCGGCCACCATATCAGCTAATACTGTGGCCGCGGGTTTTATCTCATGTATCAGTGCGCTCACCTGGCCTATTTCCAGCTCCCCCTCTTCCAGGTTGCCTTCAAACATTCCTTTTTTAGCCCGGGCGCGCCCCAGCAATGCCTGTAAGGCAGCAGCGTCTGCACCACTGTCTTCCGCGGCTTTAACGGCGTTATAGAAGCTGTTCTTTAGCAATCGCACCGGTGTCAGCTTTTTCAGGCTAAGAGAAGTATCGCCTTCTTTCGCCGCTACCACTGCCTGTTTAAAGTTGATATGGGAAGATGCTTCAGGGGTGGCTACAAAACAGCTGCCTACCTGTACTCCAGACGCCCCCAAGGCAAAAGCCGCTGCCATGGCTTTTCCTGACCCAATACCCCCTGCAGCAATCACGGGTATTTTCACCTGTTCACATACCGCTGGAATCAGTACCATCGTGGTGGTTTCCTCTCTGCCATTATGCCCGCCGGCTTCAAAACCTTCTGCTACCACTGCATCTACACCGGCAGCTTCGCTTTTACCGGCAAACAGGGCGCTGGACACCACATGCACCACTTTAACACCGGCTGCTTTCAGCACAGGCGTCCACGTTTTAGGATTGCCGGCAGACGTGAATACAATTTGTACTTTCTCTTCCAGGATAATATCCATCAGCTGATCGATATCGGGATACAGTAACGGTACATTTACCCCAAAGGGCTTATCAGTAGCTTGTTTGCACTTTTGTATATGTTCCCGTAAAACATCAGGATACATGCTACCCGCGCCTATCAAACCCAAACCACCCGCATTGCTAACGGCACTGGCTAAACGCCATCCGCTTGCCCAGATCATACCTGCCTGGACAATGGGATATTGAATATTAAATAAGGAAGTGATACGGCCATTCATAGCCACGAATATACGATAAAGCAGAAAGCGTAAAGCCTAAAGCTATCCCAGGTCTATTTCTGTATTGTCGCCGATATTCAGACTCTGGCTCAATCCCCGGATATTGGCATCACTACCAATCAACGATGACTTTAATACTACCTCATACAGGTTACTGAAAGAACCGATAATGGAGTCTTTTACAATAGAGTAGTTGATCACAGTATTATCGCCAATGGCTACATTGGGGCCAATAATGGCGTTTTTAATATTACAGCCTTCACCAATACTTACCGGGGGAATGATAATGGTATTTTCGTAAGGTAATACCGGGTTACTGGCCAGTTTATATTTTTTCAGCAGGATGGCATTTGTTTCCAGCAAAGTATCCTTACGGCCACAGTCAAACCAGTTCGATACCTTAAAGCCGTTAAACTGTACACCGTGCTCTATCATACATTCCAGCGCATCGGTCAACTGGAACTCATCATGCGATTTTATCTTATTATCGATATTGTTTTGCAGGCAATCGAAGAGTTGTTGCGTTTCTTTGATCTTGTAAAGTCCCACCAGGGCGAGGTTTGACTTAGGTATCTGTGGTTTCTCCACTACACGGGTTATCCGGGCCTGGTCGTCGAGTTCTGCTACGCCGAAATTACGGGGATCATCTACTTTTTTCAGTCCCAGCATGGAGTACGGGGAAGCAATTACTTCTTTGAAGTCACATTCACAGATAGTATCTCCCAATACGATCAATATCTCATCGTTACCCACTACCTCACGGGTCAGTAACATGGCGTGGCCGGTACCTTCGCGGCTTGCCTGATGTACAAAATGACAGGTGAGCTTAGGATATTTCTTTTCAACGTAGTGTTGGATTTTCTCGCCCAGGTAGCCTACCACGAATACAAATTCAGAAATCCCGGCCTCCACCAGCTGATCAATGATAATACTGAGTATGGTTCTGCCGGCTAAAGGTATTAATGCTTTGGGCTGGGTATATGTATGTGGACGAAGTTTGGTGCCTGCCCCTGCCACTGGTATTATTGCCTTCATTGAGTGTTGTAGTTAGGATTGCGAGTACGCTCGAATGCCGCGAAAATAGGCAAAAAAGAGCAAAAAGCTAAAAGGATAAAGCAAAAAGCTATTATCGCGGATCACTCATACCGCCAATTATTTGCATGAATGATACGTAATAGCAGATTTTTGCCTGCTGCTGTCGCTTTTGTTTTCCCGCTTTGGGCTTTTCTTGCAATTCATCAGACTATCATTTATTTTTGCGTCAAATTTAAGGCAACATGCAAAGAGACCAGCAAATATTTGATTTAATCGGCCAGGAATTGGAGCGTCAGCGCCATGGCATCGAGTTAATTGCTTCTGAAAACTTTACCAGCTTACAGGTAATGCAGGCGATGGGGCAGGTGATGACGAATAAATACGCCGAAGGCTACCCTGGCAGAAGATATTATGCCGGCTGCGAAATTGTAGACCAAAGCGAACAACTGGCGATCGACAGGGCTAAACAAATATTTGGCGCAGCATACGTGAATGTACAGCCACATTCCGGCGCACAGGCCAATGCAGCAGTAATGCTGGCTATCCTCCAACCCGGCGACAAAATCCTGGGACTGGATCTGAGCATGGGCGGTCACCTTACCCACGGTTCTGCAGTAAACTACTCCGGTAAACTTTATCAGCCTCATTTCTACGGTGTTAACAAAGAAACCGGCCTCGTAGAATACGATAAAATGGAAGAAATTGCCCAACGCGAAAAACCCAAACTGATTGTTTGCGGTGCTTCTGCCTATAGCCGTGACTGGGATTATAAACGTATCCGCGAAATTGCCGACTCTGTAGGCGCTTTCGTAATGGCAGATATCGCCCACCCGGCTGGTCTGATTGCGAAAGGATTACTGAACTCTCCATTTGCACATTGCCATTTCGTTACTACCACTACCCACAAAACACTGCGCGGTCCCCGCGGCGGCATGATCATGATGGGCGCCGATTTCGAAAATCCATTTGGCCTGAAAACACCAAAAGGCGAAATCCGCATGATGAGCTCCCTCATTGATACTGCCGTATTCCCTGGCATCCAGGGCGGCCCGCTGGAACATATCATCGCTGCGAAAGCCGTTTCCTTCTTCGAGATCCTGTCTGACGACTACACTGTATACGCCAACCAGATCCTGAAAAATGCACAGGCCATGGCTAAAAGCCTGGTAGGTAAAGGCTATGAAATCATCTCCGGCGGTACCGATAACCACCTGATGCTGATTGACCTCCGCAATAAAAATATCTCCGGTAAAAAAGCCGAACAAACCCTCGTTAAAGCGGATATCACCGTTAATAAAAACATGGTGCCCTTCGATGATAAATCGGCTTTCGTTACCTCCGGTATCCGTGTAGGCGTTCCCGCTATCACTACCCGTGGACTGAAAGAAGGTCACATGGAACAAATCGTAGACTGGATCGATCAACTGATCCTGGATTCAGATAACGAAGCACTGATCACTAAAGTAAGAGGAGAAGTAAATACCTTCATGAAACAGTTTGCCCTGTATCCTGAATTATAATAACGTACCCTCACAAATATATATAAGAGAGGAAGTCTGTATACAGGCTTCCTCTCTTTATTTTATCAAGCTCCCCCAAAATTTATTTTGATATTTAAAAAATACTTCTACCTTTATAGTGTACTAGTAAAATAGTACACTAAACCACGATAATATGATTAACATCCAATCCCTGTCATTCAGCTACCGGAAAAACAAGCCCCTTTTCGACAATCTCCAGCTACGGCTGGAAGCGGGGCATATTTACGGATTGCTGGGAAAAAACGGTGCAGGCAAATCTACTCTCCTGAAACAGATGGCCGGCTTGTTGTACCCCGACAAAGGCACCTGCGAAGTAATGGGCTATGCTGCCGCGAAAAGACAACCCGCCTTCCTACGCGAAATATTCCTGGTACCGGAAGAGTTCTACCTGCCCAGGGTGAGCATTACCCGCTATGTGAATACGTATGCGCCCTTTTACCCCAACTTCGACCAGGGCGCTTTCTTCAGCTACCTCAAAGAATTCGACATTCCCCGGGATCATATGCTCACTGAAATGTCTTACGGGCAAAAGAAAAAAGTGCTCATCAGCTTCGCCCTGGCCACCAATACGAAAGTGCTGATCATGGACGAACCCACCAACGGCCTGGACATCCCGTCTAAAAGCCAGTTCCGTAAAGTAATTGCCGCCGCCGTGAGTGAGGATAAATGCATTGTTATATCCACGCACCAGGTACGCGACCTCGACAACCTGATCGACAGCATCGTGATCATCAACGACCATAAGATCATTTTCCGGGAAGATGTGCAAACGGTAACGGATAAGCTGAGCTTCAAAACTGTGAGCCGTATAGAAGAGTCTACCGGTGTACTGTTTGCCGACAGCAATCTGCGGGGACATACCATCATTACCCGCAATACCGGCCAGGAACATAGCAAAATAGATATGGAACTGCTATTCAATGCTATTCTCACTAACCACCAACCTATCCAGGAAATATTCAACTAATTGCCCATGCAACCAAATAACTTTTTCAGCCTGCCGCGTATGCAGCTCTACCTGCAAAAACATATTACGGATCATTACCGTTTTTACCTGATGGGAATGGCCGCTATTTTCGGCCTATCCACCATCATCCCCGTTCTAATGGTATTGTTCAACGGCGATGCCTTTACCCGGATGAATGAAATAGCGCCGATTTACTACATGGGCCTGTTCTTCGGTGGAACACTGCTTACCAGCAGGTCCTTCAATGAACTGGGCAACAAGGAAAAAGGGATCGACTTCCTGATGATACCAGCTTCTCTGTTTGAGAAATTCATCACGGTACTTTTGTTTACCACAGTAGGCTATTTCCTGTTTTATCATCTCAGCTTTTACGGTACCTATAAAATCATCAATGGTATAGAACTGACCCTGCGTCATAAGCCCATTGAGCTGAATTACCAGTTTCTCAGCGACCCCGATGAAAAAAAGTATATCTATTATGCTTACTTCCTCCTGCAGGCCGCCTTCTTACTGGGCGCCACCTATTTTCATAAAATCTCTTTTATTAAAACAGTGCTCTGCATATTTCTTTTTGCGTTGGGTCTCTATTTCGTTAACTGTATCTTGCTGACTTTTGTGTTCGGATTTGAAAAAGATATGTGGAAAAGAGGGATGCCATTTATACTCGTTATTAAACAAACAGGCGGCCCACAGGTATGGCATACTACCACCTATTTCATCCCGGTTTGGCTACAGAACATATACCTCTTCGCCTTCAAGTTTTTGTTAGCCCCCATTTTATGGACGATTGCCTTTTTTAGGTTGAAAGACCAGGAAATTTAAATTATTGAGAGATGGAATTCAAAGATACCCAGGCAATATACGTGCAGATCGCAGACTATATCTGTGAGCAGGTATTGCTCAGTAAATGGCAGACCGAAGAACGCCTGCCCTCCGTCAGGGAACTGGCCGTACTACTGGAAGTAAATCCCAATACGGTGATGCGCACCTGTGAGCTATTGCAACAACAGGAAATTATTTACAATAAAAGAGGAATCGGCTATTTCATCAGCGCTGATGCGGTAAAGAAAATAAAGCAATACAAAAAAGAAGCTTTCATCACCAATGAATTACCCAGCTTCTTCCGCAGCATGTACCTGCTGGACCTCGACCTCGATGAACTGAAACCCCATTTTGAGAAATTCAAAAAATCAAACTTTAACTAACATGAAAACGAGCAATCAATTACTCCTGGGATTCATGGGACTACTGGTAATAGGCATGCTGTTTTCTGCCATTATACTGAAAGCGGGCTATAACAAAGGCATCACCAACAATCCGGCATACGACAAGCGGCAAAAGCCCGATCCTGATTATACCAAGGCCTCCCTTCCGCCATTCAAAGCCCTGGTATTAACCAGCCCAGCAGGACTCACCCCCGGCAACAACACCCCTCCTGATGTGGTTATTAACGCGGCAGCAGATTATAGCCTGGAGTCATACAAAAATATAGTATCACATCAATCGGGTGACACCCTGTTTATCGATATCCGGAAAATGCATGACATTACGGTAAATTGCCCATCGTTGAATTACATCCATAACACCAGCAGCTGCAATATTTTCATGCACGGCCTGGTATTTAATCAACTGGATATGTACGGAGGCCCACATGTACGCTCCTACTTTAATGATGTAACCGTGAGGCGCTTAAATTATACGGGCGACACTACCAATGTTCTGGAATTCGGCGAAGTTGCGAACCTGGATTCAGTAAATATTATCATGCATAAAAATGGATCACTCTATCTCTATACGTCTTACAACTATGGAGATATCAAGGTAGATAGTCTCGCCAACCTGACTATAGCCGGGAAGGCGGTCAACAGCCTGAAGAAAATGAATTAACACCTTTCATACATTTAGCAATAAATATTCTATCTAAAAAAACGGGCCTGTTGTTTAACAGGCCCTTCTTTTAAATAGAAATCTTCAAGCCAGGCAGTAGCTATCGCGTACACGCCTGTTTTAAAAGCCATCATCACTTCTTATTTTTCTGCCCGGTTACAATTTTTTCCAGATCCGTCCAGGCGCCGCCATTAAAAACATGCTTAAATCCCCTTTCTTTTAGAATGGCTTCCGCTTTCACACTTCTTAAACCGTGCGAACAACACGTGATGTAAGTCTTACCGGAATCGAGTTCAATGTACCTTTCCCGGATTGTTCCCAATGAAATATTGATTGCGCCTTCAATATGCCCCATGGCATATTCATTCTCCGTCCGAACATCTAATATGATTGCCCCATTTGCAATTTCAGTGGATAAGCCTTTGTCAAGCGTAGCAAAACGATAGGTTCGATACGAAACGTATAGTAGTAAAAGTACACCTGCTATTATTAAACCTGTTTTCATTCTTTCTCTTTGAGTTTGCTTAGAATGCGGCTGTCAATGTAAAAGGTCCCGAATGGAATGAAGCAAGCCAAAATAACTCTCCAGGTGGTTGTTTTGAATTTCCAGTTTTGTTCCACGCCAACGCTTAATGTGTTGAACAAAAAGAGTAAAAATATTGCTCCGTGAATGGGGCCGAGTGCCTTTGACAGGCTTGGGTTTCCGAAGTAATACTTCATTGGAACGGCTACAAAAACCAATACTAACAATGAAATCCCTTCCAGGTAGCCAATAATTCGTAATCTTCCGATTTTTGTTTTAAATAACTCTTTCATTTTATCTAAAGTAAGGTCTGTTTACTAATGGTGAAAACGGCCAGGGAATGGCAATGAGAATGATAAGCAGAGATATTGAAAACCAGATCAGCATTGTCTTGAATTTTTCATTATCTGTTGGTTTCCGTTTTGCTAACGCCGAACCAATAGTAATGAATATGATAGCTGATAACATTAAAGCAATATGGATTAAACCAAAGAAAGCCATATCAATATGGATAACAGCGTCTTTAAAATTTGTCCAGAAATATTTAATAACGGGACTTTGAGAATACAGAATAATTCCAATTACCAATTGAATATGGGCAATGGTGGCTGTCCAATGCCTGATGGCATTGTCTGTTTTGGTAAAATGACGTTTTGAGGTGTATCCTTTGTATGCGTTGTAAATAGCAAAAATTAAGCTTGCCAGTACAAGCCAGCGGAAAATTGAATGATAAAATGTAAGCGCCTGATACATCGTATTTTTCGTTTACGATGCAAAGTAAAACAAAAACATACTAATTAGTATGTTTTTTAAGAAAAAATTATTTCAGGGTGTTGAGGTAGCGTTTAAGTTCTTTTAAATAAGACAGATAAACCTTTTTGTCATTTTCGAGTTTTGCAAAATTTCGTATGCCCCAATAGCCGGATGCTACAAACATGGCTACCTGCTTTGCATTTATATCATCGCGTATTTGTCCTTTTTCTTTTCCTTTTACAAGGACCGCTGCCATTGTCTTTACCCATTGCTGTGTAATTTCATTTAATGCATGGTTGAAATCTTTATTCCAGGACGCCATTTCTTGTGTAAAGTTGGCAACAGGGCAACCGTGTTGCACTTGTAAAAACTCATCCTCGATTAAGAGATAATGCATTAGGTTGTAAATAGTATCTATGGGATTTTTATCGTTTTGCAATGGCGCAATAAAACTGCTGGTAAGTATGGGTCTTAGCAATTCGTTTATAATAGCTATTCCCATTTCATCTTTGTTTTTGAAATGGTAATAAAAAGCCCCTTTTGTTACTTGCGTGGTAGCAAGAATATCGTCGATACTGGTGGTCTGATAGCCCTTTTCGTATATCAGCGCAAAAGCTTTTTGCAGGATATTCAATCGTGTTCCTTCTGCTTTTTTCATAAAAACATACTAATAGGTATTATTTGCAAATAAAGCGATACCTGGCCAGTTGCACAAATTATTGTCGGTGCGGAGTTACTTTTTCCAGGCTTTAAAATAAAAACGTCCCGATATTTACCGGGACGTTCTCATCATATACATATCTTTAGAACTGTGTAGCTAAATAGGCCATAGTACCCATGCCTACCTCAATCGCCTGTTCATCTATATCGAAAGTGGGCGTGTGTACGCCGGAAGTAATACCCCTGGCTATATTGCCGGTACCCAGCCGGAAAAAGCAGGCCGGTACTACCTGCGAATAGAACGCAAAGTCTTCTGCGCCCATCCGGATTTCTGTATCTCCCACCAGTTCTTTGCCCAGGTAGTCGGTGGCAAAGTTCCTGGCTTTGCTGGTAACTACTTCATTGTTGTATAAAGTAGGATACCCAACCAATATTTCAATATCTATTTCAGCCCCCATCGCTTCGGCGATGCCGATGGCCTGTTTGCGGATCAGCTCATGCGCTTTAAACCGCCAGGTTTCATCCATAGCTCTGAAAGTACCCATCAGCTTTACTTCGCTGGGGATTACGTTGGTAGTAAATCCGCCATTGAAGGCACAGATAGATAATACGGAGGGTGAAAAAGGATTGTTATTACGGGAGATAATCTGTTGAAGGCTTACCACTAGCTGAGATGCTACCAGGATGGTATCTACAGTAAGATGTGGTTGTGCCGCATGACCACCTTTACCTTTTATAGTGATGTAAATTTCATCGGCGCTGGCCATGTATTTGCCGGCACGAAATCCCAATTTACCTACTTCCAGGGAAGGGTGCACATGTAATCCCAAAATAGCGTCGGGGCGTGGATTTTCCAATGCGCCTTCTTCAATCATAATACTGGCGCCACCTGGGTGTTTTTCTTCACCCGGCTGAAACAGTACTTTAATGGTGCCTTCAAACTGATCTTTTAACTCGTTCAGTATCTTAGTAGCACCCAGTACACAGGAGGTGTGTACATCGTGTCCGCAGGCATGCATGACGCCCGGGTTGGTAGATTTGTAGGATACTTCATTGGCTTCGGTAATGGGCAGCGCATCGATATCGGCACGCAGGGCAATCACTTTGGAAGCGGGGTTTTTACCTTCAATGAGCGCTATAATACCCGTTCCGGCAATACCTGCCTGGAAAGGGACGCCAAAGGCGGTGAGCTGTTCCTGGATAAACGCAGTGGTCTTAAATTCCTGGAAAGACAGTTCGGGGTGGGAATGCAGATGGCGCCTCACAGCGGTAAACTCGGGCGCATATGCCTTCGCCAACTCTTTAATTCGATTCTTCATTCGATAGTTCTTTATCCAGTGTCACGTTAATAATGGCAGGTACTACAAATACACCTCCTGAAAACAGGTCGGATAATTTGTCCCGTAATTCGGTGGCCTCTTCACGGGTTTTGAAATCGCCTACGCGCACTTTAAAATAGGGGGCTTGATAATCAAGATAGGTACGATAGTCGGAAAAAAGCTGCATCACCTTCGCCTTGGCCTCATTGGCATCGCCACGTTTGTTGGTGGAAATTACCTGTACCCGGAAACCGGATTGGTTGCGGATAGCCAGGGTATTGATATAGATCTGCTTTTTAATCAGCACATCCAGCCGGCTATCTTTTACCACTCTTACGCCACCGTTAGTGGCCACGCTGTTGTCCTGGGCCATTGCCCAACTACTTCCTAACAGGCAGCAGACCAGGATGAATAACTTTTGCATGAAATAAGGTATAATTAACGAATGAATAATTACTGTTCTTTGCTCTCCTTCATGATACTTACGCTGGCACTGGCGCCAATGCGGGTAGCACCGGCTTCCACCAACTCCTTCGCAAAAGCAAAGGTACGAATACCGCCGGAAGCTTTTATTTGTATGTTGGCTGGTAAATTTGCCCTCATCAGTTTAACCGCATCTACCGTAGCACCCTTTTCAGCATAGCCAGTGGAGGTTTTCATGAAATCCACACCGTATTTACTGTAAAGCTGGCAACATTTCACGATTTCCTCTTCTAATAATATGCCACTTTCAATAATTACTTTAATCACTTTCTTCTTTTCCCGGATGATATACATGATATTGGCAATTTCCTTCTCAAGGAATTCCCAGTCATTATTTTTAATCGCGGAGATATTGATCACCAGGTCCAGTTCATCTGCGCCATCTACAATGGCCAGCACCGTTTCCGCCACTTTGGCTTCAATAGCCGAATAGCCGAATGGAAAACCGATGACGGTAGCAACTTTGGTATTGGTAGATCCCAGGAATGTTTTGGCCAGTTTCACGTACAGTGGTGGTACACAGGCGGCGGCAAAATCATACTCCACGCATTCCATGCACAACTTTTTGATATCCTCCAGCGTGGTGGTGGGTTTCAATACGGTATGGTCTATATAGCGGTTAATCTCCATAAATACATTTACTGATTACAGGGCGAAATTAATGCAAAACGGATTACGTTGCCGTAATCCGTTCTGATATTCGTTATAGTGGTATAACTACTTACGCGTTCTTACCGTGGCATTGTTTGTATTTCTTGCCGCTACCACAAGGGCAGAGGTCATTACGGCCAATCTGCGGACCCTGGTGACGAACGGGTTCAGATTTCACCTCTTCAGCTACCTGGTAATCCGGGGCTGCGCCCTGGTGGCCATTATTGTCTACCAGCTCTTCGTGGGAAGCCCGCATACGGCTCATATCCGTTCTTTCTTCATGTGCTTCACGGATTTCCGCGGCTTCCTGCTCCTGGTTACCACCGTGAATACCACATTTACACAGGAAGGATACGATATCGCGGCTGGTTTCGCCATCCATTTCCTTGAACAGGTTAAAGGCTTCGAATTTATAGATCAGTAATGGATCTTTTTGTTCGTATACGGCGCTTTGTACCGACTGTTTCAGGTCGTCCATTGCGCGCAGGTGCTCCTTCCAGGATTCATCGATCAGGGCCAGTGTGATGCTGCGTTCCAGCGCATTCATGGTTTCATGACCTTTGGTTTCTACCACTTTCTGCAGGTTCGCCATTACGTTAATACCTTTCTTACCATCGGTAAATGGAATAGAGATATTTTCGATCTGGTGCCCCTGTTCTGTGTGGATACGCTCAATCAGCGGGAAGGTATTCGCTACCAGGTCATTTACTTTACGCTGGTAATTGCCTTTCCCTTCGTGATACAGCCTGTTGGCCAGGGTAGGCACATCTGTTCTGTTCAGCTCTTCAGCGGTGATAGCGGTATCGATAGAGAAGTTCATGATAGCATCCATTTTGAAGGCCTCATAGTCGCCACTGCCTTTGTGTGTGGTAACCATGCTTTCAGCTACATCATAGAATGCATTATCAATATCGATGGCCAGGCGCTCGCCAAACAGGGCGTGGTTACGTTTTGCGTAAATCACGGTACGCTGCTTATTCATCACGTCATCGTATTCCAGCAGACGTTTACGGATACCGAAGTTATTTTCTTCTACTTTCTTCTGTGCTCTTTCGATGGAGCGGGTAATCATGCTGTGCTGGATTACTTCTCCTTCTTTATAACCCATACGGTCCATCAGGCCGGCAATACGTTCTGAACCGAACATACGCATCAGGTCATCTTCCAGGGATACGAAGAACTGGGAAGTTCCCGGATCTCCCTGACGACCGGCACGACCACGCAGCTGCCTGTCTACACGACGGCTTTCATGTCTTTCCGTACCGATGATAGCCAGACCACCGGCTTCTTTTACGCCAGGTCCGAGCTTGATATCTGTACCACGACCGGCCATGTTGGTAGCGATGGTTACCGCTCCCGGTAAACCTGCTTCTGCTACGATCTGTGCTTCACGGGCGTGTTGTTTAGCGTTCAATACGTTGTGCGGTACCTTATCGAAAGTCAGCATTTTGCTCAGCAACTCCGACACCTCTACGGAGGTAGTACCTACCAGTACCGGACGTCCTTTGGCCTGTAATTGCTTAATTTCATCAATTACCGCTTTATACTTATCTCTCTTGGTTTTATATACCAGGTCTTCCGCATCGATACGGGAGATAGGGAGGTTAGTAGGAATGGTCACCACATCCAGTTTGTAGATTTCCCACAATTCACCTGCTTCTGTAGAAGCGGTACCGGTCATACCGGCCAGCTTGTGGTACATACGGAAGAAGTTCTGTAAAGTGATGGTAGCAAATGTTTGGGTAGCTGCTTCCACTTTCACATTTTCTTTTGCTTCGATCGCCTGGTGCAAACCATCGGAGTAACGGCGTCCATCGAGGATACGACCGGTTTGCTCATCTACGATCTTTACCTTACCGTCCAGTACTACGTATTCAACGTCTTTATCGAACAGGGTATACGCTTTCAACAATTGCTGCACGGAGTGGATACGATCTGATTTAGCGGCAAAGTCCTGCAGCAACATATCTTTCCGCTGCAGTTTTTCTTCTGCTGCTATTGACAGTTTTTCAATTTCTGCCAGTTCTGATCCCACATCTGGCAGGATAAAGAAGTTGGCATCTTCTCCACCTTGTGTGATCAGGTGAATACCTTTATCGGTGAGGTCTACGCTGTTTTGTTTTTCATCGATCACGAAGAACAGGCCTTCGTCAACCTTTGGCATTTCGCGTTGCTGGTCTGCCAGGTAATAGTTTTCTGCCTTTTGCAGTAATACGCGGTTACCTGCTTCAGAGAGATATTTAATCAGGGCGCTGCTCTTTGGCAAACCTCTCCAGGCGCGCATCAGGGCCAGACCACCGGTTTTGGGATCATCTTTACCTTCTGCTATCAGTTTCTTGGCTTCCTGCAGGTATTGGTTCACCGACTTTTTCTGCATTTCCACCAGGTATTCGATACGTGGTTTCAGCGCATGGAATTCCTGTTCTTCTCCACGTGGGATAGGACCGGAAATGATCAGCGGGGTACGGGCATCATCTACCAATACGCTATCCACCTCATCCACCATGGCATAGTGATGTTTACGCTGTACCATTTCATCCGGGCTGTGTACCATGTTGTCGCGCAGGTAGTCGAAGCCGAATTCGTTGTTGGTACCATAGGTAATATCTGCCAGGTAGGCATTGCGGCGATCCGGTGTATTGGGTTGGTGTTTATCGATACAGTCTACGGTAATATCAAGGAATTCAAACAGGGGGCCGTTCCATTCGGAGTCACGACGTGCCAGGTAATCATTCACGGTTACAATGTGTACGCCTTGTCCGGCCAATGCGTTGAGGTAGGCTGGCAGGGTAGATACCAACGTTTTACCTTCACCCGTTGCCATTTCAGCAATCTTACCCTGGTGCAATACGGTACCACCGATCAGCTGTACATCATAGTGTACCATGTTCCAGGTAACCATATTGCCGGCGGCATTCCAGGTATTTTTCCAGATCGCTTTATCTCCTTCTATGGTTACGTAGTCACCTTTTACGGCGAGCTGGCGGTCCAGGTCAGTGGCGGTAACGGTTTGCGTTGGATGGTTGGTAAAGCGACGGGCTGTTTCTTTTACAACGGCGAAAGCTTCGGGCAGCAGTTCTTTCAGTATTACTTCCAGTTGCTTATCGCGGTCTTTTTTCAGAATATCTATCTCCTGGTATATGGTATCCTTTTCTGTTACGTCTTCTGTGGTATCGGCGTTCTCTTGTTTCTCCGCTATTTCTTTATCAATAGAGGCCAGGTGTTGGGCGATACGCCCGCGGAAGTCCTGCGTTTTGCGGCGCAGCTCATCAATAGGCAGGGATTGCAGTTTTTCGTACTCCTCATTAATCTGCTGTACCACCGGAGAGATGGATTTGATATCCCTTTCTGATTTATTCCCTCCAAATAGCTTTGATAAAAAACCTAACATGTTAAACGTTTAATTACGAATTACGATTTCTATTTATGGTAACCTACTCCCATCCAGGCTGAGTATATAATCAGTTGATAACGTCCTGCTTTATCAGCCTGTGGCACTAAGGCTGCGGGCTTAGTCAGTTTGGACAGACGGCATCCTGGTTACTCAAATATTGTGCTTGTAAAGGCCAACTGTCAAGGTGTCAGTTTTACAGCTGCCCCGTAAGGCCTGTAAAAGTAGGAATAAATTCGGTGATTTAGCGGGGATTTTGAAGGGATTTTGCTTTTCCCGCTATCAATTAACATATTGATAGTATTTGCTGCTAACAGGCCGCTGTGGATGTTCTGCGGCATAATATAACACCTGCGGCGAAGCAGCAGGCAACGAGATTCCTATCTCCCTGAACCCGCATATAATTATATTATATATTACACTTTCCCGTTTGGATTCGGGTAAAATGAGTGGTCAATGGCGTGGGCTGCCCCCAACCGCTTATCCTGAATTATTACCGCAGGGACCATAATGAAATCGTGATACCCCCTTGTACCACGGGACATTCCCCGCGAAAATGAAAATTTTCAGGAAAAATGCCGTTCGTCCATACAAAAAGATGGAAATATGAAAATACTTTTTATAAATTTAAAGGTTTAATATAGGTTTTCAAGTTTTACTCAAAAGTCCACGTTTATGGCAAATGGAATTCAGCCACAAAAACTGTTTGTAGCCAGCTGTATGGCCCTGCTGGTAACATCGTTATCCTTTGGTATTCGCGCCGGCATCTTAAGCCGCCTGGGCGTCGAATTTCACCTGGATACAAAAGAATTGAGCATTATTGCCGGAACTGCTTTCTGGGGATTCCCGCTGGCAGTGGTAATAGGAGGCTTCATTGTAGATGCGATAGGTATGAAACGCCTGCTCCTCGCAGCTTTCGTACTCCATCTCACAGGTATCATTCTCACCGTATTTGCCGGTGGATTCTGGTCCCTGTTTATTTCCACCCTGTTTATCGGGATGGCCAATGGTACAGTAGAAGCAGCCTGTAATCCACTGGTAGCTACTATCTTCCCCGACAACAAAACCACCAAGCTCAATCACTTCCACCTCTGGTTTCCCGGCGGTATCGTAGTAGGTACGCTGCTGGTATTCCTGTTGTCTAAACTCGGACTTAGCTGGCAGCTGCAGGTAGCTACCATGATTATTCCTACCCTGATCTATGGTTATCTTTTTATGCAACTCGATTTCCCGGTAACGGAAAGAGTGGCTTCCGGCGTATCTTCTGCACAGATGTACAAATCTGTGTTAAGCCCCCTGTTCATCGTTATGTTTATCCTGATGTTTGGCACCGCCATCACAGAACTCTTTACCGGTCAGTGGATTGAAGTATTGCTGAAGAATGTTACTGAAAATTCTATCCTGATCCTGGCATTAACAGCGGGTACCCAAACACTGGGACGCGGTATCGCCGGACCAGTGGTACATAAAATTTCTCCTACCGGCGTATTGCTGATATCTGCCATTTTATCCGCTATCGGTTTGTACCTGCTGTCGCATGTATCCGGCAGTATGGTATTTGTGGCAGCCTTTATCTTTGGTATGGGCGTAACTTATTTCTGGCCAACCATGCTGGGCTTTGTGTCTGAAAACATTCCGGAATCAGGTGCATTGGGCATGAACCTGATGGGTGGCGCCGGTATGTTTGCCGTATCCGTGTACATGTACTTCATGGGCGGTTTCTACGACACTATCATTACCAAACAATTGCCTGCCGGCGCTTCGCTGGATGCTTACCGCTCCGCAGCTCCCGGCTCTCCTGAAGCTACGGCCTTCAGCCAGGCGACTGCTGTAGCCGGCCCCGAAATTATTAACGCTACCCTGATCATACCAGTGATGTTGATTGTAGCATTTGCCGGGCTCTTCTTTTATATGCGCAACCGCAAAAAAGCACAGATTCAAATAGTATAACCTCTAAAAGAGCATTGTAAATATGACACGGAAACTAAGAATGGGAATGATCGGAGGCGGTAAAGACGCCTTCATTGGCGCCATCCACCGGATTGCCGCCAATATGGATGGACTGATAGAGCTGGTGGCAGGTGCCCTCAGCATCAATAATGAAATTGCCGTAGAATCAGGTAAAATGCTGTTCCTCGATCCGGAACGCACCTATCTCGATTTCAAAACCATGTTAACCAAAGAAGCGGCTATGCCGGCAGATAAACGTATGGACTTCGTGACCATCGTTACACCGAACTTTGCACACTTCGAACCTGCCATGATGGCGCTGGACCTCGGCTTTAACGTAGTGATAGAAAAACCAATTACGTTTTCCCTGGAAGAAGCCAAACAATTAAAAGCTAAAGTAGAAGCCACCGGCTTAACACTTTTACTGACACATACCTACACCGGATACCCCATGGTAAAGCAAGCCAGGCAGATGGTGAAAGATGGCGCCCTGGGCAAAATTCGCAAGGTATGGGTAGAATATCCACAGGGCTGGCTCAGCAAACTGAGTGAGAGAGAAGGAAATGCACAGGCAGCCTGGAGAACAGATCCGAAAAAATCCGGTAAAAGCGGATGTATGGGCGATATTGGCACCCACGCTGCTAACCTGGCAGAATATATCAGTGGTGCGAAAATCGAAAAACTCTGTGCCGACCTGAATATACTCGTACCTGGCCGTGCCCTGGATGACGATGGCGCCGTATTACTGCGTTTCGACAATGGCGCTGCGGGCGTACTGATGGCCTCCCAGGTAGCTGCCGGTGAAGAAAATGCCCTGAAGATCCGCGTATATGGCGAAAAAGGCGGCCTCGAATGGGCGCAACACGAGCCGAATACCCTGCTGGTGAAATGGCTGGACAAGCCCACTGAAATCTATCGCGCAGGCGGCGGATATACTTTCCAGTCGAGCTACATGACCCACAACACCCGCACTCCTGGCGGTCACCCCGAAGGATACCTCGAAGCATTTGGTAACCTGTATCGCAACTTTGCCCGAACCTTATCTGCCAAAATCGACGGCGTACAACCTTCTCCTGAATCCCTGGACTTCCCGGGCACTGAAGAAGGCGTACGTGGTATGGCATTCATCGATAATGTAGTACGTTCTTCCCAGAGCGATGCTAAATGGACTAATTTCGAGATATAGTATTCACCATTAGAACGAGCGTATGAAAACGATTAAAGGACCTGGTATTTTCCTGGCGCAATTCATGGGAGATGAAGCGCCTTTCAATAATCTGAAATCGATCTGTGAATGGGCCGCTGCTCTCGGTTTTAAAGGCGTACAAATCCCTACCTGGGAAACCCGTCTGATCAACCTGCAAAAGGCAGCAGAGAGCAAAACCTACGCAGATGAAATCAAAGGCATCGTGCATGCAGCAGGACTGGAAATCACAGAACTGAGCACGCACCTGCAGGGACAACTGGTAGCCGTAAATCCTGCTTTCTCTGAAATGTTTGATGGCTTTGCCCCTGCCGAATGCCGGGGTAACCTGCACGCACGTACGGAGTGGGCGGTGAACCAGCTGAAATATGCTGCAAAGGCCAGCCGCAACCTGGGACTCAATGCGCACGCCACTTTCAGCGGCGCGCTGCTGTGGGCGCCTGCCATGTACCCCTGGCCACAACGCCCGGCGGGACTGGTGGAAACAGCTTTTGCTGAACTGGCCAAACGCTGGTTACCTATCCTGAACGAATTTGATGCCAACGGCGTAGATGTTTGCTATGAAATTCACCCGGGAGAAGACCTCCACGACGGGGTTACTTTTGAACGTTTCCTGGAAGCTACCGGCAATCATACCCGGGCAAACCTGTTGTACGATCCGAGTCACCTGTTGCTGCAATGCCTCGACTACCTGGAATATATTGATATCTACCACGAAAAAATCAAGGCTTTCCATGTAAAAGACGCGGAATTTAATCCTACCGGCCGCTCCGGCGTGTATGGCGGATACCAGTCCTGGATCAATCGCCCGGGCCGTTTCCGTTCTCTCGGCGACGGACAGGTCGACTTTAAATCCATCTTCAGTAAAATGGCACAATACGATTTCGCCGGTTGGGCTGTTATGGAGTGGGAATGCTGTATTAAACATCCGGAAGATGGCGCTAAAGAAGGAGCTCCTTTTATCGCCGATCATATTATCCGTGTCACCGAAAAAGCCTTCGACGACTTTGCCGGCGGCGGTACCGATGATGCATTTAATAAAAGAATATTAGGTATTTAATCACCATCTATTATCCACTAATCGTTCGTAAACAATAACCAAATAAATAAACAACAAATGAGAAAGAGATATCTGGCGCCGCTGCTGTTATCCGCTATGTTCTTTGCAGCTTGCGGAGGAGGAGAAAAGAAAGAAACAAATGCTGACAGCGTAAGCAAACACGAAACTCCGGCAGCAGACAATTCCATGGTATCGCCCAATGCCGACAAACCAGTAAGCAAAGGCGAAACCCTGATGGCGCAGAGTGATTGCAAAACCTGCCATAAAGAGGAAATGAAAGTGGTAGGACCTGCCTTAAAAGACATTGCAGGTAAATATCCTAACACACCAGAAAATGTTGACAAGCTGGCCGATAAAGTAATCAAAGGCGGTTCTGGCAACTGGGGTGAAGTAGCTATGCTGCCACATCCACAGGTATCTAAAGACGACGCAAAGGAAATGGTAAGCTATATCTTATCATTAAAGCACTAAGTCTAACTAATTGCTCATTACTCAATCATCCGGCATGAAAAAGTTAATCTTGGGCGCACTAACGGTAGGTGCCCTCATCGCTACCTCCGCAGTGAAAGCCCAGCAATTAAATACCCTTTCAGCAAAGGAAAAGAAACAAGGATGGGTATTACTGTTCGATGGTACTTCTACCAAAGGATGGCATACCTACGGGAAAACAGAAGCCAGCCCCGCCTGGGGTGTGACTGATGGCGCCATTGGCCTGGATCAGGCAGCAAAAAAGAATGGCGCTCCCGGTGGTGATCTCGTAACAAACGAGGAATATGAAAACTATGAACTGAGCCTGCAATGGAAAATTTCCGAAGGAGGCAACAGCGGTATCATCTTCAGCGTACATGAAGATCCTTCCTTAGGTCAAACTTATCTCTCCGGCCCTGAAATGCAGGTGCTGGATGATGCCAAACATTCCGACGGCAAGATCCCGAAACATAACTCCGGCGATCTGTACGACCTTATCAAGGCGCCTAAACTGGCTGCAAAACCAGTAGGGCAGTGGAATACCGCCAGGATCCTGAAGAAAGACGGTCACCTTACCCTCTGGCTCAATGGCGTAAAAACAGCCGAAACTACGATGGGTACCCCTGAATGGGATGCCCTGGTAGCAAAAAGCAAATTCCATGACTGGAAAGCATTCGGTAAATATCCAAAAGGCCACATTGCTTTACAGGACCATGGTAACGATGTTTGGTACAGAAACATAAAAATCAAAGTTCTTTAATTTAAAGCAGAAAGCTTAAAGCAGAAAGCAAAAAGCTATTGTAGCGAATGACCTTGGTGAATTTTAAATATCCGCTAAGATCATTCTCCACAATAGCTTTTTGCTTTTTGTTTGCTGCTTTAAGCTTTTCATCCACGTAAAATAATAACAATGAAAACATTAACCGCGTTTATTACACTCTTGTTACTGGCCGGCACTTTATCCGTGCAGGCAAAGGGAAAACACAAAGCCAAAAGAGTGCTGGTTTTCTCTAAAACAAAGGGATTCCGGCATGATTGCATCCCGGCTGCCAAATTAGCCATCATGCAACTCGGAAAAGAAAATGGGTTTGAAGTAGATACAACGGAAGATGCCAGCGCATTTACCCCTGCTAACCTGAAAAAGTATGCAGCCGTTATTTTCAGCTGCACTACCGGCGATGTACTTGATGATGCACAACAGGCAGCCTTTGAAAATTATATCCACAAAGGCGGCGCCTGGATGGGGATACATGCAGCTACCGATACCGAGTACGACTGGCCATGGTATAACAAACTCGCCGGCGCATGGTTCCTGAGCCACCCGCATCAGCAACAGGCCACGCTCAGGGTAGTAGACCACAATCACCCTGCTACCAAAGACTTGCCCGATGAATGGATCCGTAAAGATGAATGGTATAATTTCAAAAATCTCAACCCCGATGTACATGTACTCATCAAAATAGATGAAAGCACCTACGAAGGCGGTAAAAACGGGGATAACCACCCCATGTGCTGGTACCACGATTTTGAAGGTGGCCGCGCATTCTATACCGAAATGGGACACATAAAAGAATCATACCAGGATCCGGTATACCTGAAACATTTACTGGGCGGCATCCAATACGCCATCGGTAACTGGAAACCCAAAAACTAACCGTCTGATGAAACATGCAATTAAAGTTTTCCTGCTGTTAGCCCTTGTAACAGCAGGCCTGGCAGCCTGTAAAAAAACACGCTCCGGGAAACCGAAAGTACTGGTGTTTACTAAAACCATGGGCTTCCGCCACGCCTCTATTCCTGCGGGCATTGCAGCCATCCAGAAATTAGGCGCCGCCAACGGCTTTGAAGTAGATACCACCGAAAATGCCGATAAATTCAATGAGGATTCCCTGCAACAATATGCAGCCGTTATTTTCCTCAATACTACCGGCGATGTACTCAATAACTACCAGGAAGCCGATTTCGAAAGATATATCCAGGCAGGTGGCGGCTACGTAGGCGTTCACGCTGCCGCAGATACCGAATATGAATGGGGCTGGTATAACCACCTCGCCGGCGCATGGTTCCAGAACCACCCTCCGGGCGTACATAAAGCTATAGTTGACGTCGTTGAAAAATCATTCCCCGCTACAGAAGGGCTCCCCGAAAAATGGGAACATACCGATGAATGGTACAACTACAAAGATGTAGATACCACTACCACCGTACTGCTGAAATTAGATGAGAAATCTTATGAAGGCGGTAAAATGGGTAACAACCACCCCATCAGCTGGTACCATGATTATGATGGTGGCCGCGCTTTCTACACCGGCCTCGGTCATACCGAAGAATCCTACACCGACAGCCTGTTCCTGAAACACCTGGCTGGCGGTATTAAATATGCCATTGGCAAAAACCTGGTACTGGATTACAGCCAGGCTAAAACACTGCGCGTTCCATCTGAAGACCGCTTTACCAAAAATGTACTGGTATCCGGCGAATTCTTCGAGCCAACGGAAATGGCTATACTCCCTAACCTCGACATCCTCGTGGCACAACGCCGCGGTGAGCTGATGCTGTATAACAATGCAGAAAAGAAATTGTCGCAGGTAGGCTTACTGAAAGTATATCATCATACCGATGTGCCCAAAGTAAATGCAGAAGAAGGTTTCATCGGCCTCGCCGCTGACCCCGACTTCAAAAACAATCACTACATCTACGCGATGTACTCTCCGATAGATACCTCCGTAAATCGTTTGTCACGTTTCAAATTTGAAAACAACAAACTGGATATGGCATCAGAAAAGGTTATCCTCCAGTTTTATTCCCAGCGCGATATCTGCTGCCATACCGGCGGTTCTATTGCGTTTGGTCCCGGCGGACTCCTGTACGTATCTACCGGCGATAACACTACACCATTTGACGAACCCGGACAGAAATATGTGAGCAAAGGCTATGGTCCTACAGACGACCGTCCTGGTCACCTTCAATATGATGATATGCGCGGCTCCGCCAACACCAACGATCTGCGTGGAAAGATCCTGCGTATCAAAGTGGAAGCAGATGGCTCCTATACCATCCCGGATGGTAACCTGTTCCCTAAAGGCACCAAAAATACCCGTCCTGAAATTTATGCTATGGGTACCCGTAATCCTTACAGGATGACGGTAGACCGGAAAACAGGATATGTATACTGGGGAGAAGTAGGGCCAGACGCCAACAACGATGACTCTACGCGGGGCCCACGAGGGTACGATGAAATAAACCAGGCAAAGAAACCCGGTTTCTTCGGTTATCCCATGTTTATTGCCAACAATAAACCTTACCGCAAATACAATTACGAAACCGGCGAAAGCGGCCCTTATTTCGATCCGGCTAAACCCATCAACGATTCCCGTAACAACACCGGCCTAAGAGAACTGCCACCCGCAACATCTGCGTTTATCTGGTATCCTTATGGTAAATCAGATGAATTCCCGATTGTAGGTAGCGGCGGTCGTAACGCTGAAGCCGGACCGGTTTACTACAGCGAGTTCTATCCGAAAGAAACCCGCTTCCCGGATTATTATAACGACAAACTGTTTATCTACGACTGGATCCGTGGCTGGATCATGGCTGTTACCATGGATAAAAACGGCAACTTCTCCAAAATGGAAAAGTTCATGCCGCATACCAAACTCAATGCACCTATCGATATGGAGATGGGGCCTGATGGTCGTTTGTATATCCTGGAATACGGTAACGGATGGTTCAGCAAAAATGCAGATGCCGGCCTGTCACGTATTGACTACAATGGCGGCAACAGGGCACCAAAAGCAGAAATCCATGTAGATCGCCTCACCGGCGGACTGCCCTTTAAAGTAAAATTAACCGCCGATGGATCGGTAGATCCCGATGGTGATAAGCTCACCTATCTCTGGTATTTTGGTAATGGTACCAAAAAAGAAACCACTGAGCCTTCTGTTCAATTTACTTACACTGCAGCCGGCGAATACCCCGTGTACGTGGAAGTATCCGATGATAAAGGCGCTAAAACCAAGAGTAAGTCTATCGACCTTTATGCAGGTAATGAAACGCCTGATGTAAAGATTGATATCACCGGTAATAAAATGTTCTACTTCCCGGGCAAGCAGGTACATTATACCGTTAATGTGAGTGATAAAGAAGATGGTACTTCTGCTGACGGTAAGCTCGATGTCAACAACATTTTCGTAAAGGCCGACTACATACAGGGCCGCGACAAAGCAGCTTCGCCGCAGGGCCACCAGATTATTACCGGCGCTATTGCCGGTAAAAACATTATGGAAGTATCAGACTGTAAAACCTGTCACAAGCCTGACGAAAAATCAATCGGGCCTTCTTTCAAACAAATCACCGAAAAGTATAAAGCAGATCCGGCAGCGCCTGAAATGCTGGCTAAGAAAATCATCAGCGGCGGTGGTGGCGTATGGGGTGAAACAGCCATGTCGGCGCACCCTGGCTTGTCTGTTGGTGAAGCAAAACAACTGGTAGAATATATTTATTCTGTTGGCGGCGGCGCTCCCAAAGCGGCTTCCCTGCCTGTTAGCGGCAGCATCAACCCAACCATGGGCGCTGAAGTAAAAGACAACGGCGTATTATACATGCTGGCCAGCTACACCGATAAAGGCGGTCCTGGTATCAAACCCATTACCGGTGCCGCGCAACTGGAGCTGATCAGCCCCGTGCTGGCAGCTGCTGATTACAGCAAAGCCGATGGCGTATCTGTATTTTCAGTAGATGGTATGAAATTCCTCATCCCTGCTACTGCAGCGGGTTGGGTAAGCTACAATAAACTGGATCTTACAGAGGTAAATGGCATTGAACTTACCTATATGGTACAGGAAACGCCACAACAAGGTTATATAGTGGAAGCATTCCTGGACGATGCCAACGGTACCCGTTTAGGAGAAGTAACCATTGGACCAGGCGCTCAGCCTAAAACTGCCAATAAAGTGAACTTCAACTTTACACCAGTAGCAGACGGTAAAAACCACAACCTGTATTTCCGGTTTAAAGCCACTGACCCGGCACAAAAAGTACAGCTGGGCATTGTTTCATTTACACTGCATACTTAATATATGGCTTTATATTAAATTAAAATGGGCGTCTGTTACAAGACGCCCATTTTTAATTTAGTTCTTATCCCACCATACCCGGTCCAATAGCAGTGACCTGCAGCACATCTCCTGCTTACGCCTTAACTTTAAAGGAACCTTCAGCCTCAGATGTTACACCTGTATTACAGCCCGTTATCCATACAGATGCGCCGGACACGGCGGTCTCGTCTTTGTTTACCACCGGTGATAGTAGCTGTTTGCGCAGATACCTGGGCATAAAAAGCCGTCTCTACTGAGTAGAGACGGCTGCTGCACTATAGATTGATCACTACTTTTTAGGTTTGTTACTCATATAAAAAGTAAGCGTCCCTCCATTCATGATATCGGCGTGTGTAATATACAAGCGGTTCAATGGCGTACTATTCAACAGTACTTTTTGTACATACACATTTTTATCGCCCTGGTTTTTCACATCTATGGTAAAAGTTTTTCCGTTCTCCAATTGCAGGGTGGCTTTATCAATAGCCGGGCTGCCCAGCGAATACTGGTCAGATCCGGGACAAACCGGGTAGAAGCCCAGCGTGGTAAAAATATACCAGGCACTCATTTGTCCGCAGTCATCATTCCCTCCCAGGCCATCAGGGCCGGGATGATACATCTTCTTCAGGATCATGCGCACCCGTTCCTGCGTTTTCCACGGGTAGCCGGTCCAGTTATAGAGGTAAGCTACGTGATGGGAAGGTTCGTTGCCATGTACATAGTTCCCGATGATGCCATCGCGGGTGATATCTTCCGTTTCTGCAAAAAATTTATCCGGCAGCTCCATGGTAAATAATGAATCCAGGTGTGCGGTAAACTGCCGCTTGCCGCCCATCATCCCGATCATATCATCCGGGTTATGCGGCACATATAGACTATAATTCCAGGCATTGCCTTCTATAAAGCCCTGATCGTGCGTTTGCAGGGCATCAAAATTAGCTTTGAAACTGCCATCGTCCAAACGGGGACGCATGAAGCCAGTATTGCCATCAAACACATTCCTGTAGTTCCTGGACCGCTTCATGAATTCATCATAAATGTCCATCCGGTTGAGTTTTTTGGCTACCTGTGCAATGCACCAGTCATCATAGGCATATTCCAGTGTTTTAGATACCGACGAACCGTTTTTATCTTCCGGGATATAACCCCGGTCCATATAATATCCCAGGCCATCATAACTACGGTGGCGGGCGGTGGTAACGCAGGCATCCAGGGCTTTATTCACATCAAACGGTGCATTATCTTTCATGATGGCGTCGGCAATCACCGATACACTGTGATAACCAATCATACACCAGTTTTCATTAGCATAATGCGCCCATATGGGCAACATATGCTGTGCGCTCTGCTCATAATGGTGCAGCATGGATTGTATCATATCGGCGTTGCGGCCGGGTTGAATCATGTTAAACAGGGGATGCAGGGCACGATAAGTATCCCACAACGAAAAAGTGGTATAGTTCGTATGCCCGCCGGCATTATAAATATTCATATCCAGTCCGCGGTAGGCGCCATCTACATCCATATAAGTAGTAGGATTGATGAACGCATGATACATGGCCGTATAGAAATTTTCCTTTTCTTCCCGGCTACCGGATTCAATATGAATCTTATTCAGCTCTTTTGTCCATAACGCCTGTCCATCACGCTTTACCTGGTCGAAGTCCCATCCGGGTATTTCCGCCTGCAGGTTTTTCAGGGCGCCTTCAGTGCTCACGGGGGAGAGGGCAAATTTTATTTTTATTTTTTCGCCGGGCGTGGTGTTAAAATCGAAATAGGCACGGATTTGTTTTCCGGCCATTTCAGGGAAGTTCTTTGTTTGATCAAACTTTCTCCAGAAACCTTTATACACATCTTTGGCGTAGTTGGCATGTCCGTATTGTGCAATGGGCTTGGAAAACACCATGGCAAAGTATTCTATTCTCGTACGTGCCCATCCGTTAGTTTGCCGGAAGCCCGTTACCAGCGTATCATTTTCCACGCGGATAAACGTCCACACGTTTTTGTTGTCGTAGTTGTAAATACCATGCATCATATCCAGGATGATGTGTGCCTGGCCGGTACCCGGGAAAGTGTACTGATGAAATCCCACTCGGTTGCTGGCCGTCAGCTCTGCAAGGATATTATCGTCTTCCAGTTTTACCTTATAGTAGGCGGGTTCAGCTACTTCCGTGCTGTGAGAGTAGGCAGAGCGGTAGCCACTTTCAGGGTGATCGGCGGTGCCGGGGTTTAACTGTAAGGCGCCTGTAGTGGGCATAATCAGGAAATCACCCAGGTCGGAATGCCCTGTTCCACTGAAGTGCGTATGACTAAACCCTACAATGGTTTTATCTTCATACTGGTAACCCGCGCAGTACTTGTATACATCGGGGTTATACTTTCCATTCATTTCGTAAGGAATGGTATCTGTATCGGGACTAAGTTGCACCATTCCGAAGGGCACGGTAGCGCCGGGATAGGTATGTCCCATTCTTTGTGTGCCGGTAATCGGCTTCACATATTGTATCACGTTTTCCTGTGCCTTTACAGCAACAGCAGTAACGAGGAATAAGGGTATTAATAATTTTCGCATAGCAGTGGTTTTAAAAATTTTAGCTGCCAGATATTCGCTTTTGCCTTTGATTTTTTATGTATTAAAAGCTAAAAACTAACACCTGACAGCTAAAGAGATACTTCCCGAAGAATCGGGACGAAATATTTCAGTGAACAATGAAAATCGTTTATATATCCATTTATTGGTTATTTGTTCGCTGTTGAATAAGAGTAAGGGAACGCCGCAGGAGAGGTGCCTCTTGTTTTCTGCGGAGCAGCGCCCATCTTAAATTCCAGGGTACCGCCCTTTTGCAGATCCTGGTGGCTGATCCAGTTGTTCGAATAAGGCTTGCCGTTTAAGGCAGCACTTTGTACATACAGGTTTTTCTCGCTGTTTCCTGGTGCGTTGATCACCATTTTCTTACCATCTTCCAAAGTCATCGTGAGCTTAGAGAACAACGGGGTACCCAGTACATATTGTTGGGTGCCCGGACAAACCGGGTAGAAGCCCATGGCCGAAAACACGTACCAGGCGCTGGTTTGACCATTATCTTCATCTCCACAATATCCATCCGGAGTAGCTTTATACAGGCGGCTCATTACCTGGCGAACCCAGTACTGTGTTTTCCACGGCTGTCCTGCATAGTTATACAGGTAGATCATGTGTTGAATAGGCTGGTTGCCATGTGCATACTGCCCCATGTTCATGATCTGCATTTCACGTATTTCGTGTATAACAGTGCCATAGTAACTTTCATCGAATACAGGCGGCATGTTAAATACAGAATCCAGCATACGGACAAACATATCTTTGCCACCCATCAGATCGGACAAACCCTTTACATCATGGAATACAGACCAGGTATAGTGCCAGCTGTTACCTTCCGTAAAGGCGTCGCCCCATTTGAATGGGTTGAATGGTGTCTGGAATTTGCCATCTTTATTTTTACCCCGCATCAGTTTTGTTTCGGGATCGAAGAGGTTGCGGTAGTTCTGTGAACGTTTTTCAAAGCGCTCAACTTCTTCCTTAGGGCGATTCAGCGCTTTGGCCAGCTGGAAAATGGTAAAGTCATCGTAGGCATATTCCAGTGTACGGGCGGCATTTTCATTTACGTCTACATCATATGGAACATATCCCAGGCTGTTGTAGTATTTCACGCCCAGGCGGCCAACAGAGCTCATAGGGCCTTCGTTTTCAGAATTCTTCAGTATTGCCTGGTAGAGGTTATTGATATCATATCCGCGTATGCCTTTCAGGTAAGCATCTGCGATGAGTGAAGCAGAGTTGGAGCCCACCATACAGTCGCGGTGACCGGGGCTAGCCCATTCGGGCAACCAGCCGCTTTCTGTATAGGCATTGGATAAGCCTTCCATGATGTGTGCGCTGAGTGTAGGGTACATCAGGGTAAAGAAAGGGTGTACCGCCCGGAAAGTATCCCAGAAACCATTGTCGGTAAACATATAACCTGGCAATACCTGGCCATTGAACGGACTGTAATGTACCACTTCATTTTTCGCATTGATTTCGTAGAATTTACGGGGGAACAACATGGTACGGTACAGGGAAGAGTAGAAGGTGCTGACCTGTTCGGTAGTACCGCCTTCCACTGCCAGGCGGCCAAGTTCCTTGTTCCAGGTGTCTTTCGCTTTCTTGCAGGTGGCATCAAAGCTGTCGCCGCCAATTTCACGCTGCAGGCTTAATTCCGCCTGTTCGAAGCTGATAAAGGATGAAGCGGTTTTAATACCTACCTTTTCGCCTCTCTTTGTTTTAAAGCCAACCACGGCGCCGGTATGATCGGCCTGCAGTTCCAGCAGGCCTTTAACCAGTACAGAGTCGTGCCAGGTGTTGCTAACAGTGAAAGGTTTATCAAAAGTGATAACAAAATAGTTTTTGAAATTGGAAGGTACACCACCGCTGTTTTTGGTGGTATATCCAATGATTTTCTGTTGTTCCGGTATTATTTTAATATAAGAACCATGGTCCATCGCATCTACCACGATGAAGGCGCTGTCGGTAGCCGGGAAGGTAAAGCGCAGCTGGGCGGCTCTTTCCGTTGGCGTAATTTCAGTGGTTACGTCAGGGTCGGCCAGGTATACGCTATAGTAATAAGGACGGGCTACTTCTGACTTATGGGAAAACCAGCTGGCACGCTTGTGCTGATCAAACTTCACGGATCCGGTTACCGGCATGATGGCAAACTGGCCATAATCATTGATCCATGGAGAAGGTTGGTGTGTTTGCTTGAAACCCCTGATTTTATCAGCGGTATATTGATATGCCCAGCCATTACCCATAGTATTGGTTTGAGGCATCCAGAAATTCATTCCCCAGGGAAGGGCAATGGCAGGATAGGTATTACCGTTCGACAGGCTTACCTTGGAATCGGTGCCCATCAGGGTGTTTACCCAGTCTGCAGGCTCAGTCACTTTATTCACCGTTTGGCTATAGGCGCCATGCAGGCATAACAAAGCGGCTGCTAACAGTCCAACTTTTTTCATGATTACGATGATGATTATGTATTATAACAATTATTTGTTCTCTTCTAAAAGCACCGCGCAACAAAACTTACAAGAAAATAACATCCTCTTTGCTGCTTTGTTGCCTTGTTCTCTAATTTGAAAAATCGATTTAGCACAGGTATAGAAAAAAAAGATTCATAGAATCCTTTTCCCTTACTTTTCAAAAGCTGATACTAAAAGTATAAATATTTTTCCAGCATTTGCAAGTATTTACCGGTTTTTTTGGTGGCTCTCCCCCACTCAGGCCGATCCTCTTAATATAAACTTACCGGGCAACTCTATAGCCTGCTTCTTCATAGGACCATTGTTTTTATCCAGCTGATACATCAATAAATCGATGGCTGTTTTGGCAATACCTTCTATTGGCTGCTCTATTACCGAAATACCGGGAGGGTATAAACGGAAAATATCATGGTCGTCGAAGCAGAGTACCGCCAGGTCTTCCGGCATTTTCAGTCCCATGCGGGCAATCACTTCCAGTCCCAGGATACCCAGGTAGTTGGTGGAAAAGAAGATAGCATCCAGCTCAGGGTTGGACTCCAGGAAGTCCTGTAACTCCCGGAGCGAATCTTCCCGCTGCCGGTGGTACTGCAATTGCAGGATATATTTCTTCTTTACAGGAATTTTATGGTCTTTCAGGGCAGTAACATAGCCCCGCAGGCGCTCTTCTATTTGTATCAGCTTCACGTCTACCATCACGAAGGCTATTTTTGTCAGCCCCCTGCCAATCAGGTGTTTCATTCCCTGTTGTACCCCGTCGAAATTATTGATCAACACATAGGGTGTTTTGATAGTCGGGAAATAACTGTCCATCAACACCACCGGTTTATGCTGGTTCACCAGTTGCTGGATTTCTTTTTCCATACCGGGAGCGGGGGTAATCAGGTAGCCGTCTACCATCTGCCGGCCCAGCATCCGTATCAGTTCTCCGCCTTTCTGGGCATTATTTTCTGTACTGCAATACACCACATTGTAGCCCCTGCGCTCTGCCTCCGTTTCAATGGTTTTGGCCAGGCTGGCAAAGAAGCTGCCGGAAATACTTTCCACGATCAATCCCAGTGTTTTGGATTGGCCCGTGCGAAGATTTACGGCCATCCGATGAGGCTCATATCCCGATTTTTCGGCCACCTGCATAATCCTGGCGGCTACCTCGTCCCGTATACGCATTTGTTTCCCCTTTCCATTCAACACGAATGAAACGGTGGAAGGCGCTACCCCGGCCAATTTCGCAACATCTTTAAGGGTCAATCTCTTCATGTATAGTGGTTGGTTTTGGCTGTATTTTAACGTGATTACAGGACTATCGCTAGCACTCTCTAAACCCTACGTTATCAGGCGTTTCACGCCCCTGACAGATACATATTCGCATGGAAATTACAAAATTAACCGTAATTACTACCAGTATAGCACAAAAATGGTTATCTTTCAGCCAACCTATGTGAAATATATATCGCAGGGGCACGTTATTATAATTCACCGGCTCCGTTTTGCCAGCACAGTTATCACTGTAGTAAAATATACTAACGCGTATGAAGCATCTTTCTCAACTTACTGATCCCGTTTACATAAAGCCGGAACATTACAGTGCACTTGATCGTCTTTTTTTAAGCTGGATCAGGGATGAGCGCGACCTCCCATTCGTGTACCTGACCATGAAAATTACCTTTACCCTATGGCCACTGGCCATCCTCCTGTATGTACCAGGCCTCAACAACTGGCTCTGGTGGGGGGCTGCCATTGCCTACCATTTTCTTAATAACATTACCTTCAAAGGACCTTTTGGCCTCATGCTCCATTGCACCAGCCATCGGGCCTTCTTTGAAAAAAAATACCAGTTCTGGAACAACTACCTCCCCTGGTTCATTGGCCCCCTGTTTGGTCAAACGCCCGAATCATATTATGCCCACCATATAGGTATGCACCACCCGGAAAACAATATGCCGGATGATGACAGCTGTACCATGATTTACCAGCGCGATTCCTTCCGGGGCTTCCTGCTGTACCTCTTCCAATTCGTTACCTTCGGCGTTTATGATACCGCCCGCTATCATATCCGTAAAAAAAGAAATAAGCTGATGGTGAAGCTGGTAAGGGGAGAAGTATTTTTTATTCTCGCCTGCGTGGCACTGTCCTTTATCAATTTTCCCGCCACCTTCGTGGTATTTATATTGCCCTTTATCATCTCCCGTATTATTATGATGGTGGGTAACTGGGCCCAACATGCCTTCATTGATGCCGATGAGCCAGACAATTCTTACAAAAACAGCATTACCTGCATTAATACCAAATACAACCACAAATGCTGGAATGATGGCTATCATATCAGTCACCATGTGAAACCCAGTATGCACTGGACAGAGCACCCCGTTTACTTCACACAAACCCTCGACGAATATATCAGCAACGATGCCATCGTATTCGACAGCATACACTTTCTGCATGTGTGGGCATACCTGATGGGGAAACGTTATGACCTGCTGGCCAAACATTTTGTGAATATCGGAGGCCGCTTCCAAACGGATGCAGAAGTAATTTCCTTTCTGAAACAGCGCACCCGTAAAATGTCTGCTATATCAGCACCAGCTGCTGCTGTTGCCGCGGCGTGATCCCATTTACCAGGAGTTTTTCTGCTGACAATTCTCTTGCAACCGGCCTTTTTTTGACAAAAAATGCCTTAAAATTTGTAAGAGAAGAGTCAGAACACCTCTTACACCGCGCATAAATCCGCGCCCACACTGCATTTGGTCATAAAAACAGAAAAGTTATATTATATTATCTTAATGAATATGCTTATTCATAACAATAAGTGACTAAATTTGCGCTCTAACTTTTTTTATTAAAGTAAAAAATATGCGTACTGTTACACTGAAAAGGGTTGTGGTTACCGGCTTGGGAGCATTAACACCTATCGGGAATGATGTAAATACTTTTTGGAGCAACATGAAGGCGGGCGTAAGTGGCGCCGGTCCCATCACTAAGTTTGATACCACGGAGTTTAAAACCAAGTTTGCCTGTGAGGTGAAGAACTTTGATGTGGAAAAATATATGGAAAAGAAGGAAGCCCGCAAGATGGATTGCTTCACTCAGTACGCGATGGCGGCTGCACAGGAAGCAGTAACTGATGCAGGGCTGGACAAAGAGGGTATCGACAAAACCAAGATCGGGGTGATCTGGGCTTCGGGTAACGGCGGTATGCTCACGTTCGAAGAACAGATCGTTGAATTCACCAAAGACAACTTTGTTCCTAAATTCAACCCGTTCTTTATCCCTAAATTAATCTGCGACATTGCTGCAGGCCAGATTGCCATGAAATATGGTTTCATGGGTATTAACTTCTGTACCGTATCGGCTTGTGCTTCTTCTACCAGCGCACTGGTAGACGCTTTTAACTACATCCGCCTCGGTAAAGCCAAAGCTATTGTAACCGGAGGTTCTGAAGCTCCTGTTACCCGTGCTGGTATTGCCGGCTTCAACGCCCTCAAAGCCTTGTCGACCCGCAACCAGGATCCGGAACACGCTTCTCGTCCATTTGACACAGAACGTGATGGTTTTGTAATGGGTGAAGGCGCAGGCGCTATCATCCTGGAAGAATACGAACACGCCATTGCCAGAGGTGCTACCATCTACGGCGAAATGATTGGCGGCGCTATGACCTGCGATGCTTACCATCTCACCGCTACCCATCCGGAAGGACTGGGTGCACGCCTTGGCATGGAACAAGCCCTGGAAGATGCAGGTATCGCTACCACAGATGTGGATTATGTAAACTCTCACACCACCTCTACACCCGTAGGCGACCTCAGTGAACTGAAAGCCATCGTAGCGGCCTTCGGCGAACATGCGCCCAAACTCAATATCAGCGCTACCAAATCCATGACTGGCCACCTGCTGGGTGCTGCAGGCGCTATTGAGGCCATCGCTTGTATCAAGGCTACCCAGGAAGACATCGTTCCTCCTACTATCAATACGACTGTACTCGGCGAAGGTATCCCTACCAATCTGAACCTCACCCTCGGGAAGGCGCAGCAACGTACCGTTAATATTGCCATGAGCAATACCTTCGGTTTTGGTGGACACAATGCCATCGTTGTATTCAAAAAATACACTGCGTAAAGCAGAAAGCGTAAAGCAGAAAGCATAAAGCTATTATAGCGAATGATCTTAGCGAATTTTAAAAATCGCATAGGTCGTTCGCTATAATAGCTTTATGCTTTCTGCTTTATGCTTTCCGCTTTTTCACGTAGCTTAGTAGTTTAATATTATGGCAAAGAAAAAAGAGAATGTACCCGCTGGCTCCGTTGCGCAAGCCCCGGCAGATGAACAAATAGCCATCTTTGGCGCACGGGAGCATAACCTGAAAAACCTGGACCTCCTGTTGCCCAAAAATAAACTGGTTGTCATTACCGGTATCAGTGGCAGTGGTAAATCATCACTGGCATTCGACACCATCTACGCGGAAGGACAACGCCGCTATATGGAAAGCTTCTCCGCTTACGCCCGGCAGTTTATAGGTGACATGGAACGACCAGATGTGGATAAGATTACCGGTCTGTCGCCCGTTATTTCCATCGAACAAAAAACCACGAATAAAAATCCCCGCTCCACCGTGGGTACTATTACGGAGATATACGATTTCCTCCGCCTGCTCTACGCACGCGCCGGCACCGCCTACTCCTATAATACCAACAAACCCATGACGCGGTTCTCCGAGGAAGAAATCCTCGCACACCTCTTCAAACATTATAAAAATAAAAAACTGGCCATCCTCGCCCCACTCGTGCGCGGACGTAAAGGCCATTACCGCGAACTGTTTGAACAGGTACGTAAACAAGGCTACGTAAAGGTGAGGGTAGATGGGGAAATACAGGACCTGAAAGAAAGAATGCAGGTAGATCGCTATAAGATCCACGATATCGAACTGGTGATAGACCGCATACAAGTACAGGAAGATGCCCGCACCCGTATCAGCCAAAGCGTGCAAAAAGCACTCACCATGGGAAAAGGACTGCTGTTTATCATGGACCACGATACCAATAAAGTGAGCCAGTACAGCAAACAACTGATGTGCGAGGATACCGGCCTTTCCTACGAAGAGCCCAGTCCCAACACTTTCTCCTTTAACTCCCCCTATGGCGCCTGCCCGCGCTGTAAAGGTCTCGGTAGCATCTACCAGATCAATATGGACGAGGTTATTCCCGACTATAACGTGTCCATCAGCGATGGTGGCCTCAAACCACTGGGAGAAGCACGCGATACCTTTACCTTCAAACAGGTACAGCAACTCGCCAAAAAATATAAATTCTCCCTCACCGCACCCATCGCCAATATCCCGCAAAAAGCCCTTAACGTACTCCTGTTTGGCGACGAAAACGGCAAACTGGAGGTCGACATGGACTACAGCGAAAGCAATGGCAATGGCGACACCGCCTATGCTACTGAATATGAAGGGGTGGTAAATATGGTACGCCGCTATTTCAACGATACCTCCTCCGATCACGTACGCAGCTGGGCCGAAGGCTTTATGCAACTAAGCACCTGCCCCGAATGCAACGGCGCACGCCTCAAAAAAGAAAGCCTCTTCTTTAAAATAGATGAGAAAAATATTTCCGAACTCGGTAACATGGACCTGGACAAGCTCCTGGCCTGGTTTGGTGGTATCGAAAACCGCCTCGAGAAAAAACAGAATGCCATCGCCAAAGATATCCTCAAGGAAATTCGCGAACGATTGGGATTCCTGCTCAACGTAGGCCTCAACTACCTGACTCTCAACCGCCCCACGCGAACATTGAGCGGCGGCGAATCACAACGCATACGCCTGGCCACCCAGATAGGCTCCCAGCTCATGGGCATCACCTACATCCTGGATGAACCCAGCATTGGCCTGCACCAACGCGATAACATGCAGCTGATAGATGCCCTCCGTAACCTGAAAGACATGGGCAATACCGTGATCGTAGTAGAACACGATAAAGATATCATGCTGCACGCCGACCACCTCGTGGATATCGGTCCAGGCGCTGGCGTACACGGCGGACAAATCATTGCCCAGGGTACACCCAAGCATATACTCAAACTCGATACACCTACCGCCGGCTATCTCAACGGCAATACAGCCGGGGAAATACCCGCCCAGCGCCGCAAAGGGAACGGCAACTTCCTGGAACTCAAAGGCGCTACCGGCAACAACCTGAAGAACGTAAACCTGAAAATGCCCCTGGGCACTTTCGTTTGCGTGACCGGCGTTTCCGGCAGTGGTAAATCTACCCTCATCAATGAAACCCTGTATCCCATCCTGTCGAAACATGCGTACGACTCCAAGCTCGTACCCATGCCTTATAAAAGCATCAAGGGACTGGAGTTCATCGATAAGGTGATAGAAATCGATCAATCGCCCATAGGCCGCACGCCACGCAGTAACCCGGCCACTTATTGCGGATTCTTTACCGATATCAGAACGCTGTTTGCTGCCGTACCGGAAGCAAAAATCAGGGGATACAACGCCGGCAGGTTCTCCTTTAACGTAAAAACCGGGCGCTGCGACGTATGTGAAGGCGGCGGTATGCGCGTCATCGAAATGAACTTCCTCCCGGATGTATATGTACATTGTGAAAAATGTAATGGCCGCCGGTACAACCGCGAAACACTGGAAATACGCTATAAAGGCAAATCTATCTCCGACGTGCTGGATATGACTGTAGATGAAGCGGTGGAATTTTTCCAGCCCGTTCCCTGGATTTACCGCAAGATAAAAACCCTGCAGGATGTAGGACTGGGATATATTACCCTGGGACAGTCGGCCGTTACCCTTTCCGGAGGAGAAGCCCAACGCGTAAAACTGGCCACCGAACTATCAAAAAAAGATACCGGCAAAACTATCTACATACTGGACGAACCCACTACAGGACTCCACTTCCAGGACATTCAATTACTCCTGGCTGTGCTCAATAAACTGGTAGACCGGGGCAATACCGTATTGGTGATAGAACATAACCTGGATGTTATTAAGATGGCTGATTATATCGTAGACCTCGGCCCCGAAGGGGGTGGAGGCGGAGGTACCATCTTATGTACCGGTACGCCGGAACAGGTAAGTACCTGTAAAGACAGCCATACCGCCCGCTTCCTCAAAAAGGAGCTGGGAATTTAATATCTTGCCAACTGCATCAACAAGCATGAAAAGCATTTACCAAATACTACTTACTTGTTTCATTTTCGCCGGCTTCATCGCCTGCGAAAATGAAACAAAAGTATGTGACCAGACATTAAGTAACAGTCTCCATATTCACTTTTCCCGCGATAGCCAGGGAATCGTGAGAGATACCATCATGCCTAAAGTAACTGCTTTTGCCCTGAACAAGGACAGCATTTACAAAAGGCAACCGCTGGGTAATCTCTTTTTCCAGCTTTCCCCGGTAGCGGACAGCAGCCAGTATTACCTGAAAGTGGATTCCGCACTGGTAGCAGACACTATAACCGTCAGGTATACACGTACAAAACATTTTATATCTCCCGGTTGCGGATTTGGTACCTACTTCACACTGGATACCGTTATTGCTACCCGGCATACTATCAGCGATCTCCAGATTAATAATAAGTCAGTAATCAGCAGTAATGACACGCATCTTACTTTATTTTTCTTTAATCAGTAGTATCCTCTTCAGCCTCGCTGTATCGGCCCAGCAACCGGCAGCCGCTAAACGGGATACCATCCATAAGGCCATCCTGGCAGATACCACCCACAAAGCAGCGGTGGATACTGCTAAAAAAATGGCCATACCGCTTAAAGACAGCTCCTGGTATATTCCGGGCGGCCTGCGGATAGGCGTGGATCTTAGCCGTATTGTTTCTGCTATCTATTACCCTTACAGAAAAGAAGTGACCATCGTTGCCGATGCCCGCATCAACAGCAACCTGTATGCAGCCTTTGAAGGTGGATATGCCAACACGCCCTATAGCGATTCTACCTATACCTATAAAGGAAATGGTATGTTCGTAACATTAGGAGTAGATTATAATTTCCTGAAAAGACAATACCCTACTGAAAAGAATATCTTCTACGGCGGCATCCGCTATGGGTTTTCACATTTCAACTATTCCGTACCTACGTATTCGATTAACAGTCCCTATTGGGGCGACCACCTGAGTGGCAGCGTACCTAAAACCAATGTCAACGCGCATTGGGTGGAATTGCTGGTAGGCCTGAAAGCTGAAGTGCTGAAAAATTTCTTTATGGGCTGGAATATACGTGAACGTATCCTGATCAATAGCGTAAAAACAGATGAAATAGCGCCCCTGGTAATTCCCGGCTTTGGCAGCGGCTCCAAAAGGGCAGTATTTGATGTGCAGTACACCATTTCCTACGTCATACCTTTCTACAGGTTAAAGGAACATGCACCTAAAGTGGAAGTAAAACAAAAGAAAATACCGAAGCGGTAAATTTTTCGGGAGAGAAATAAATAATCGGGGGAAACCGGTGTGGAGATATCCGTACCAGTTTCCCCCGCCGGCATTATACGGTATGGGTGCCGTGGGCGCTCCTCACCATCTCGATGTGAGGAATACCATCTTCCAGGTAAGTATCGCTGGTTTGTTCAAAGCCCAGTGAAGTATAAAAACGTTGCAGGTATTGCTGAGCACCGATCTTGATAGGTACGGTACCAAATTGCTGCTGCACCGCGGCGATCGACCGCTCCATCAGCTCCCGGCCAGCACCTGTGCCCCTCGCCAGCGGAGAGGTAATCACCCTGCCAATAGAAGCTTCCTGGTACTTGATGCCCGGCTGAAAAAGCCGCGTATAGGCCAGCAGCCGGCCGGTATCATCAGTACCCATCAGGTGCAGCGCCAGCTGGTCGGTATTATCCAGGTCTTGGTAAGCACAATTTTGCTCCACTACAAACACCTCGCTCCTCAAACGCAAAATAGCGTAGAGCTCTGTTGTACTAAGCTCCTCAAAGGATTTTATCTTCCAGTTCATAACCTCAATTTCGTATAAAAATATCAGATGCTTTCAATAATCCTGTTAATTTTATACCCGATAGATGAATATTGAGCCCAATCGTACAATCATGACACACCAACAAACGCCGTTCCTCTCCCTGGAACATATCACCGTCAGATACCTCGACAAAACATTATTCAATACCCTCAACTGGCAAATCAGCAAAGGTGAACAGTGGGCCATCACCGGCCCGAGTGGCTCCGGCAAAACAGCTTTGTTGAATACCATTCTCGGTAAATTCAATGTAATAAATGGTAGCATTCATTACCATTTCTATGACAACTGGTGCCGGGAGCATACCATCACTGATCCCTGGTTTAATTATCGCAACCTGATAGCGATGGTAGGACATCATCATACTTTCCGCAATCTTTCCAATACCACCACCGACTTCTACTATCAGCAGCGCTTCAACAGTATGGATGCCGATAATTCGCCCACAGTGATGGAATACCTGGAAATTACGGCGATTCCGCCACTGATCAATTCCCTGCGCATAGCGCCGCTGATGGAAAAAAGATTGATCAAATTATCTAATGGCGAAACCCGCCGGGTAATGATTGCCAAAGCTTTGCTGCAACAGCCACCCTTGCTGATGCTCGACAATCCCTATATAGGACTGGATGTACAGGCACGCAAAGACTTCAGCGCGATGATCAATGAAATCATCGTAGGTGGCACTACTGTGGTATTGGCTACTTCTCCCCATGAAATCCCGGAACATATTACCCATGTACTTACCCTCGATAATGGGAGTATAACAGGCAAGTATACACGCCAGGAATTTGTACAACTGCCATTACCGGCTATCGGGGAAATACAACTTCCGCCCATAGCGGCGGATAAAATAAATGCGCTGGTACAAAATAGTCCGCAAGCTACCTTCGACACCATCGTGAGGATGGAAAACATCCATATCAAATATGGTGAAAATACAATCCTCAACGGTATCAACTGGGTAGTGAAACCTAACGAGAAATGGGCCCTGTTGGGCCCCAACGGCGCAGGAAAATCTACATTGCTGAGTCTCGTAAATGGGGATAATCCTCAGGCATACGCTAATAAACTATGGCTCTTCGACCGTAAACGCGGCTCAGGAGAAAGTATCTGGGATATAAAGAAAAAAATAGGCTTCGTATCCCCGGAACTGCACCAGTATTTTACTTCCCGCGACAACTGTCTGCAGGTAATTTGCTCGGGCTTTACCGATGTAATCGGCAGTACCCGTCCCGCTACACCGGAGCAGGTACAGATAGCCCGCGAATGGATGAGTGTACTCAATATTTCGGAACACGAAAAAACACCATTTAAACAGGTATCCGAAAGCGCCCAGCGATTAACACTGCTGGCCCGGGCGCTGGTAAAAAATCCGCCCCTGCTCATCTTCGATGAACCTTGCCAGGGATTGGACGCCCAACAAAAAATGCACTTCAAAAAAGTAATAGAACAACTCTGTGATCATATGGCCGTAACCCTCATCTACGTTACCCACTATGAAGAAGAACTACCGGCCTGTGTGGATAAATATATCCGGCTGGAGAAAGGGGAGCAGAAAGCATAGCTTTCTGCTTTCCGCTTTCTAAAGAATTTTCCCGACATTCGCACCAGTTAATCACCCTAATTCTCCTTACTGATGCACCCAATCAAACGGCTCCCTGTTGTAGCGGCATTGCTCTTTTTCATGGCTATCCTGTCCATTGTCAGTGGTTGCCGGAGCACACGTAAAGAAATGAATCCCGAATTTGCCAGGTATATCGAGGCATATACGGCCGGTATCATTTCCAAACAAAGTGCCATCCGCATTCACCTTACAGGCCAAACCAATATTACCCACACCCAGAACGAACCACTGGAGAAGGAAATCTTCGAATTTTCTCCCTCCATCAAAGGTAAGTCCTATTGGATAGATGCCACTACCATTGAATTCAGGCCAGATGAAAACCTGCAACCCGGTAAAACCTACCAGGCAACCTTTAAATTGGGCAAAATACTGGAAGTCCCCAAAGAACTTAAATCATTCGACTTTGAATTTAAAATTATCAAACCTGCTTTCTCTGTTGAAAACTTCGGACTGAAAGCCAGTACCAACAATACACTCGATCAAATGAGCCTCACCGGCGCTATTTATACTGCCGATGTGGAAGATCCCCAAACCATCGAAAAAATACTCAGTGCACAATACGCCGGGAAAAGTTTACCTGTTACCTGGCAACATAATGCTACCGAGCGCACCTCCCGTTTTACCATCGCCAATATTGCACGCGGTAATATTAGCCGCAACCTGGAGCTCCATTGGAATGGCGCCCCGCTCAAGGTAAACAATGAAGGCAAAACGACCATAGAAGTACCTGCTGTAGGCGACTTTAAAGTATTGGCGGTTAAAGCCCTTTCCGACCCGGAACAACACCTGCTGGTGCAGTTCTCCGACCCTATCAGTGTAGCGCAAACCCTGGAAGGATTAATCGGTATCTCCGGCCAGAGCGATCTTCGTTACACCATCGATGGCAGCGAAGTAAGCGTGTACGCCCCCGTAAGACTAGAAGGCAACTACAACGTGATCGTTAACGAAGGCGTGCTCAACATCACGGATAAACGACTAGGCCACACATTCAGCGCCAATGTGAATTTTGAAAATACATTGCCTTCTGTTAGCATTCCCGGCAAAGGCGTGATCCTCCCGGAAAGCAACAAGCTGGTAATGCCCTTTGAAGCCGTAAACCTCAATGCGGTAGACGTTTCCATTATCAAAATCTATGAAAACAACGTACCGCAATATCTCCAACGCAATGATCTCGACGGCAGCCAGGAACTGCGCCGTGTAGGCAAGCCCGTAGTGGAAAAAACTATCCGTCTCGATGTGGATAAGTCACTTAACCTGCACAAGAAGAACCGCTTCTTCCTCGACCTCGACAAAATGCTGCGCACCGAGCCAGGTGCAATTTACCGCATCACCATCGGCTTCCGTAAATCATACGCCATGACCGCCTGCTCTGCCGACACCACCAAAGACAGCGATAACAACGGCTACTCAGATGAAGAAGGGGAGGAGGAATACTACGGCGGCGGCGAAAAAATTGATGACGACGACTCCTTCTGGCAACGCTACGATAGCTACTATCCCTACGGTTATAACTGGGACCGCCGCAACGATGCCTGCTCTAATTCTTACTACAGCAAAGACAAATGGGCATCCCGCAATATCATTGCTTCCAACATTGGCCTCATCGCCAAAAGAGGTAATGATAACAGCATGCTGGTAGCCGTAACCGATATACGCGATACCAAACCGATGATAGGCGTTGACCTGGAATTGCTCGACTATCAAAACCAGGTGATATTCAAAACCAAGAGTGATGGGGAAGGCCTCGCCTCTTTTGAGCTGAAACGTAAACCCTACCTCCTCATCGCTAAGAAAGACCATGAAAGAGGTTACCTCAAACTCGACGACGGAAGCTCCCTGCCATTAAGCCGCTTCGACGTAAAAGGAGAAGAGGTGCAAAACGGTATCAAAGGCTTCCTGTACGGTGAACGCGGCGTATGGCGCCCCGGCGATTCTATTTATCTCACCTTTATACTGGAAGATAAAGGACAGAAACTCCCGGCAGACCATCCCGTTACCATGGAGTTGTACAATCCGAAAGGACAACTCTATAAACGCATCAACCAACACCAGGGGCTCAACGGGTTCTATAGCTTTGCTACAGCTACGGGTCCCGACGATCCTACCGGCAGCTGGGTCGCTAAAGTAAAAGTGGGTGGTGCTACCTTCCAGAAGAATGTACGCGTGGAAACCGTGAAACCGAACCGGCTGAAAATAAAAATGGATTTCGGCAGCCAGACCGCCCTCTCCAAGACCGGCGCCACCGGCACCTTGTCGGCCATGTGGCTCTTTGGCGCTACTGCACAGCACCTGAAAGCAAAGGTAGATGTATCGCTCACCGAACAAACCACCAGCTTTAAAAACTTTGCAGACTATTCTTTCGACGATCCGGTAAACCGCTTCGGCGCGGAAAATAAAACCATCTTTGAAGGCGCACTGAACGACAACGGCAGCGCACCGGTAAACGCAGATATACAATTGGGCAAACTGCCCCCCGGCCAGCTGAAGGCGAACTTCGAAGTAAAAGTATTTGAACCCGGGGGCGATTTCAGTATTGATCACTTCTCCATGCCTTATAACCCATATACTTCCTACGCTGGACTGCGCATGCCAGCAGGCGACCGCACTACCGGTATGTTGCTCACCGACCGTCCGCATACAATTGAACTGGTAGATGTAGATGGCAACGGTAACCTGACGAGCGGCAGCCGCGAAGTACAGGTAGAACTCTACAAAATAAAATGGAGATGGTGGTGGGATGAAGGTGAACAGGAAGACTTCTCCAACTTTACCCAGGATAACTATAACCAGCTGCTGAGCAAAGAAACCGTTACCCTTCAGAATGGTAAAGGTAAATGGGACCTTCGGGTTAACTCGCCCGACTGGGGCAGATACCTGGTAAGGGTAAAGGACCTGCAAAGCGGCCATACTGCCGGTAAAGCAGTGTATATCGACTGGCCGGGATGGGCAGAAAGAATGCAGAAAGAGAACCCGGCAGAGGCTTCTATGCTGGTATTCACCTCCGATAAACAAAACTATAAAACCGGTGAAGATATTAACCTCACCATCCCCAGCAGCGAGGGCGGACGGGGACTGATCAGCATAGAATCCGGCAGCAAAGTGCTGAAATCCTACTGGATCACCACCAAACAAGGACAGACCACGTTTAAATTCAAGGCGGAGAAGAATATGACGCCAAATATATACGTGAACGTTAGTTTGCTGCAACCACACGCACAAACGCTCAACGACTTACCTATCCGTATGTATGGGACTATTCCTATTTCCGTGGAAGATCCCGGCACCATACTGAAACCGGTGATCAGTATGCCGGATAAACTCAAACCGGAAACAGAAGCCAGCATCAGCGTCAGCGAAAGTAATGGTAAGGCCATGACCTACACCATCGCCATTGTAGATGAAGGGCTGCTCGATCTTACCCGCTTTAAAACACCTGACCCACATAGCTCCTTCTATGCCAGGGAAGCATTAGGTGTAAAAACATGGGACCTGTTCGACTACGTGATTGGCGCCTGGGGCGCAGATATGGACCGTATACTCAGTATCGGCGGTGACGAAGGACTCAATAAAAATGCTGGCAGCGCCAAAGCCAACCGCTTTAAACCGGTAGTAAAATATATGGGGCCCTTCTACCTGAAATCAGGACAGAAACAAACCCATAAATTCAAACTACCTCCTTACATCGGTTCGGTAAAAGCCATGGTGGTAGCCGGACAGGATGGCGCTTATGGCGCCGCAGAAAAAACAGTAGCGGTGAAAAAACCGCTGATGCTGCTCACCACTGCTCCCCGCGTACTGGGCCCGTCGGAAACTATACAACTGCCGGTAACCGTATTTGGCCTGGAGCCCAATATCCGCAACGCCAGCGTAACCCTGAGCACCAGCCCGCTGCTGGAAATAGTAGGCGAACATACTAAAACCGTCACCTTCTCTCGACCAGGAGAACAGATTGTTTATTTTGATGTAAAAGTAAAACCACTCACCGGCGTAGCTAAAATAAAAGTGGTAGCTGCCAGCGGCGCCGAAAGGGCAGAAGAAAATGTAGAACTGAATGTTCGCAATCCTAACCCGGTTATTACCAACATCATTGAAAATACACTGGAAGGCAATAAGAGCTGGCAATCAGCATTCAGCCCGGTAGGCATGGCAGGCACCAACTCCGGCGTGCTGGAAGTATCTACCATTCCATCACTGAATCTTGGCAAGCGCTTACAATTCCTGATAGGATATCCACATGGCTGTATTGAACAAACTACCTCCGGAGTATTCCCTCAGCTCGTGCTCAATCAGCTGATGGACCTGAAAGAAAGCCAGTTGGCGGAAATAGACCGGAATGTGAAGGCCGGCATTAACCGCCTGAAAAGCTTCCAGGCTTCAGATGGCGGCTTCAGCTACTGGCCGGGCGAAGGCAACTCCGATGAGTGGGGCACCAACTATGGCGGTCATTTCCTTATAGAAGCACAGGCACAAGGCTACACCCTTCCTCAGGGACTACTGGACCAATGGAAGAAATACCAACGGAATAAAGCCGGTACCTGGGCCCCAAGCACGCTCAATTTCTATGGTGGCGACCTTACACAGTCGTATCGCCTGTATTTACTGGCATTGGCTAAATCGCCGGAATTAGGCGCCATGAACAGGCTCAAAGAATTCAAATATCTGTCGGCTCCCGCTAAATGGCGACTCGCAGCAGCTTATAAACTGGCTGGCCAACCGGAAGTGGCGCAATCACTTGTACGCGGCCTGAGCACCGAAGTGAAACCTTACCAGCAACTGGGAGGCACTTTCGGTTCCGACCTGCGCGATAAAGCCATGATATTGGAAACACTCACCATCCTTGGTCAACGTAATACGGCCAATGATATGGTAAAACAAATTGCCGCTCATTTGTCGCAAAACGACCAATGGTACAGCACCCAAACAACTGCTTACGCACTGATTGCGGTAGCTAAATATTGTGGTAATAATAAAGGCGGTAGCAAGATGAATTTCAGCTATACGCTCAATGGGGCGAAAGGCAATGTGAATGGTCAGTCGTTTGTTACACAGGTACCGGTTACCTTCAATGGTGCTGCTGGTAATGTAAGCATCCAGAACAACGGGCAAAATGTGCTGTACGTGCGGCTGATCCTCCAGGGCCAACCAGATGCAGGCCAGGAGCCGGTGGCCACCAACAATCCTGATATATTGGGCATGCAGGTGAGCTACAGTACCCGCGATGGCAAACCGCTGGATCCATCCACACTACGCCAGGGCAGCGATTTCATGGCCACTGTTACCATCACCAACCCCGGGAAACGAGGCTATTATGAGCAAATGGCCCTGTCGCAAATCTTCCCTTCCGGATGGGAAATATTGAATACCCGCTTAATGGAAAACGACAGTGCATTTCATTCTTCGCCATCTACGTATATGGATATACGTGACGACAGGGTATATACTTATTTCAATATCGAAGAAAACAAGAAACGTACTTACAATGTACTGCTCAATGCCGCTTACCTGGGCCGCTATTACCTGCCGGCCACTTCCTGTGAAGCCATGTATGACAATACCATACATGCTTTCCTGCCAGGTAAATGGATAGAAGTAGTAAAATAAAAAAGGGATTGGTAAAAAAAAGGGGTGTTTCTGTATAAGAAACACCCCTTTTTTTTACCAACCGGCGTTTTGTACCAGGTTCACATTACGTAAAGTTTCATCCACCGAAATAGGAATCACATACATCGCGTTGCGCCACAGGCGATCTTCTACGTTGAAACGCTCATAACGGAAGCCATTCTACCAGCTTGCCGCAATAATAACCCGTGCGGGTATGGTTTGTAGCTGTACTCTGTTCATCCTTACCACCAGTAAATGTCTCAATTTTACGGTTTTTATAAGGATTCCTACCTTTTATATCTTCTCCATAAAATCGCTCATCAGTGAAGCCACCTGCTCATGGTATTCTTCCAACATAAAATGACTACCATCCAGGAGATGTACCTTTGCAGCTGGCACATCGCGCTGATAGGCAATGGCTCCGGGCCAGGTAAAGATCTGGTCGTTCTTACCCCATACCACCAGCAACGGTGGCTGATAAGTACGCAGATATTGCTGCCATACCGGATACAACGGAAAATTGGTGCCATAGTTATGAAATAACGTTACCTGGATTTCCTCCATACCTGGTCTGCTCATATAAAAAGCCGCCAGTTCATAACTATCGGGACTCACGGTTTCCGGGTTGGCGGCGCCAAAAAGATGCTCATTTTTTATATACTCCAGGGATAACTTATTAACGATAGCGGTATGCAGCGCCTGCTCATCGCCCACCTGCTGCAGCGCCCCAATCTCCTGCACGCCAGGTCCCAGACCATCTTCGTATATGTTGGCATTCTGGATCACCAGTGCTTTGACCAGCTCAGGACGACGGCTGATAATACGAAATCCTATCGGCCCGCCGTAGTCCTGCATATACCAGGCGAAGTGTGTAAGTCCCAGCGTATCGATAAATGCTTCCATGATGTCGGCCAGGTGATCAAAGGTATACGCAAATGCACTCACCGGCGGCCGGCTGCTAAGCCCAAAGCCCGGGTAATCCGGCGCTATCACACGATAATTTCCCGCCAGGTCGCGGATCAGGTCCCGGTACATATGAGAGGTATTAGGGAAACCATGCAGCAATAAAATTACTGGCGCCTGTGCAGGTCCCGCTTCGCGGTAAAAAATATCCAGTTCGCGAACACGCACTTTCTTGTGCAGGATAGAAGAAGAAACAGTTGCTTTCATATCTTTTTTATTTTGTACTATTTAGTACAATAATGATTTTAAAAAAAGGGCAGCTAGCACTTGCCCGGTATCATTTTCACCCCATCATTTCACGCTTTACTCGAGTGAAGGTATATATTTTACCAATTAGTACAAAATATATTTTTTTAAGGAGAAGTATATATGAGTGGTCATATCTCCGTCACGGTAACTGCCCAAAACATTATCTTTGGGCGCACAATACTTATTTGACCCAGAACACCCTGATGAAGCTACATACACTCCGGCAATGGTGCATAAAAAAGAAATGGTGGCTCAGCGCAGCCGCTGTACTGCTCATTGCCTATTATTGCTGTTTACCCCGGCAGCTTTTTACCACCGCCACTTCTTATGTGCTGGAAGACAGCAACGGCGATCTGCTGAACGCCAGCATTGCACCAGATGGGCAATGGCGGTTTCCCTATAATGCACATGTGCCGGAAAAATTCAAAAAGTGTATTGTGGCCTATGAAGACAAACGCTTCTATTATCATTGGGGAGTAGATCCGCTTGCTATTAGTCGCGCTATCAGTCAGAATATCCGCGGCAAAAAAGTAGTGAGCGGCGGTAGTACCCTCACCATGCAGGTAATTCGTCTCTCCCGCAATCAGCCCCGTAATATTTGGCAAAAAATGGTGGAAGCCATACTGGCCACCCGCCTGGAATTTGCCGCTTCAAAAAATAAAATTATCGCGCTATACGCCGCCAATGCCCCTTTCGGCGGAAACGTAGTAGGCCTGGAAGCCGCTGCCTGGCGTTATTATGGGCGTAAAGCAGATTTATTATCCTGGGGAGAAATGGCCGCCCTGGCTGTTTTACCCAACAGTCCCGCGCTCGTACACCCAGGCCGCAACAGGGCCATCCTGCTCAGCAAACGTAACCAGCTGCTCGACAAACTTCACCGCCAGCACAGCATCGATAGCATTACCTGCCAGCTGGCCAAGCTGGAACCCTTACCGGATCAGCCATTACCACTTCCACAAGATGCTCCACACCTGCTGGATCTCTTCCGCCGCGATTACCAACAACAAAAATCAGATGCCCCCACCCGCATTAAAACCACGGTGGTAGCCGATCTTCAACGAAATACCACTGCCATCGCCGAACGATATCATAACGCTTATAAAGCCAATGGCATCAACAATGCCGCCGTACTGGTGCTGGATGTAGAAACAGGCAATACCCTCGCTTATGTAGGAAATATTTATCAGCCCTCCAACGCTGAGTTGGAAAGTCATGTGGATATTATCCAGGCAAGAAGAAGTCCCGGTAGTACTCTGAAACCCGTATTATACGCCGCTATGCTCAACGACGGCCTGATACTGCCGCACACCCTGATCCCGGACATTCCTACGCAGATTGCCGGCTACTCTCCGCAGAACTTCGACCTGGGCTACGATGGCGCCGTTCCTGCCTCCCGCGCACTGGCACGGTCGCTCAACATCCCGGCGGTGCGCATGCTGCAACAATACCGGTACGAAAGATTTCATGCCCTGCTGCAGAAAATAGGTATTACCACACTCAATAAACCGGCCGACCACTACGGCTTATCCCTGATCCTCGGAGGTGGCGAAACCACCCTCTGGGAAATGTGTGGGATGTATGCCAGCATGGCCCGCACGCTCCTCCATATGGAGCAATACAAAGGAAAATATGATATGGATGATATACATCCACCTAACTACCTACTCAATATTCAACGTCCATCGCATAATGGCCTCAGTAAAAACGGGCTGCTCGACGCCGGTTCCATCTGGTACGCCTTCCAGGCAATGACAGAAGTAATGCGTCCCGGTGAAGAACTGCTGTGGCAACAGTTTTCCTCCTCCCAGCGTATTGCCTGGAAAACAGGCACCAGCTTCGGCTTCAGGGATGGATGGGCCATTGGCGTAACCCCGCAATATGTAGTCGGTGTATGGGTGGGCAATGCCGATGGCGAAGGACGACCTGGCCTGATCGGCGTGGCTACGGCCGCTCCCATCCTGTTCGACGTATTCCGCCTCCTGCACACCAGCGGCTGGTTTAATACGCCCTATGCTCAACTGACCAAAGTGGAAGTTTGCCGCAAAAGCGGCTACCGCGCCAGCGAACTATGCGATGAAAAAGATACCATCTATGTGCCCGTTGCAGGCATACGGTCCGGAGTATGTCCGTATCACCAGTTAATTCACCTCGACAGAACCGGTCAATGGCGGGTTACCGAAGCCTGTGAATCGCCACAGTTAATGCAGCATAAATCGTGGTTTGTATTACCTCCTTCGCAGGAATATTATTATCGCAGCAAAAATTATTACCAGCCACTCCCCCCTTACAAGCCAGACTGCCTCGCGTCGTTAGGACAGGATAAAGCACCTATGGAATTGATTTACCCCAAGCCGGGCGCTCGTATATTCGTTCCCGTTGAAATTGATGGCAAGCCGGGGCAAACAATTTTCACCGCCACCCACCGTAATACCGCCGTTAAAATATTCTGGCACCTCGACGATCATTTTATCGGTACTACCACAGAGTTTCACCAAATGGCGCTGCATCCGGCTGCCGGCAAGCATACCATTACGCTGGTAGATGAAAATGGGGAAAGGATTGAGCAAGTATTTGAGATACTTGCTAAGGAAAGGGAATAAGCTAATAATTATATTTTTCTTTCCACAACGCCTTTAGGTAACGGCGCAGCTCATCTTCCCGCGGGTTGTTCCCCGGGTCGTAAAACTTCGTTCCCTTTAATGCATCCGGCAGGAATTCCTGCTCCACGAAATTTTTCTCAAAATCGTGTGCATAGGCGTATCCCTGACTATAGCCCATATCCTTCATCAATTTCGTAGGGGCGTTCCTGATATGCATTGGCACAGGCAGATCGCCGGTATTGGATACCGCCGACTGGGCTTTATTGATGGCCATATAGGACGCATTACTTTTGGCAGATGCCGCCAGATAAGTAACACATTGTGATAAGATAATACGGGACTCAGGGTAACCGATCATATTCACAGCCTGGAAACAGTTAGTGGCCAGCAGCAAAGCATTGGGATTGGCATTGCCAATATCTTCCGATGCTAGTATCACCAGCCGGCGGGCAATAAATTTCACATCTTCTCCTCCCTCAATCATCCTGGCCAGCCAATACACTGCCGCATTGGGATCGCTGCCACGGATCGATTTAATAAAGGCTGAAATAATATCGTAGTGCTGTTCGCCGCTCTTATCATAAATAGCTACCCGTTGCTGGGCAATATCCATTACTTTCTGATCGGTGATCACGATAGGCTCTTCCTGTAAAGTGGTCACCACCAGCTCAAAGAGATTGAGTAATTTCCGGGCATCTCCACCGGAGATATTAAACAGTGCACTGGTTTCTTTTAATTCAATTTTCTTGCTGCGCAGCCACTCGTCTCTTTCCATGGCCTGTTGCAACAGCTGCATGAGCTGCTCCTTGCCCAGCGGCTTCAATACATACACCTGGCTGCGCGACAATACCGCCGCATTTACTTCAAAGGAAGGGTTTTCCGTAGTAGCGCCTATCAGGGTGATAATCCCCTTTTCGACAGCTCCTAAAAGCGCATCCTGCTGTGATTTATTGAAGCGGTGAATTTCATCGATGAATAATACAGCGTGCCGCTGTCTTCTCGCCATTTCTATCACCTCCCGCACTTCCTTTACGCCGGCCGAAATAGCGCTCAATGTATAAAACGGCACCTGCAACGTATGCGCAATAATGTTGGCAATGGTAGTTTTACCAACGCCGGGAGGCCCCCATAAAATCATGGAGGGAATCATGCCCTTTTCTATGGCTTTTCTTAAAATACTATCCTTGCCGGTAAGATGCTCCTGCCCAACCAGTTCATCCAATGTTACCGGCCTTAAACGCTCCGCTAATGGTTGCATACAAATGGATTATATTATTGTTGATGCCCCGGGTTAACCAGTGGGATATTTTTATCGGTCCCCTTTTCCGGGTGATTGATCTGGTCCATTTTAAAAGACATAATGCCTTTAATGGACCTGGCACGGGAAATGGCCTGGGTAGCCTTTTCTCCCGTAAAACGTTCGTTAACGGTGGCCTCAAACAATTGCAGCCAACGCTCAAAGAATACTGGTTCCAGGGGAATCAGCTTATTCAGTTTAAAATGCGGATCCATTACATTACGGCCATAGCTCCCACTTCCCAGCAACAAGCTCCCCCAGAAATCGTACATAACCGGCAAATGGCGCGACCAGTCCACTTTTGCTACATCGTTAAAAATAAACCCGATCACATCATCTGCCTTTACTTTATCATAGAAACTATTTACCAGTTCCATAATATCTTCAGTGTTGGCAATTTCCCGCTTTTTCATAACCCCGTATTTTACTCCCCGTCTTCCCCTTTTCCCTGGTGCAGTTCCTGCCATTGACGAAGGAACCTGAAAGACAGGTTAATGTTCACAATAAATACCACGCCGGCAAATAAACAAATCTTCCCCAACAGTTTAAACATGTCCGATTGAATACTGGCCTGTTGTTCTGGAGGTAATTGCTTCAACAGGTCTTTCATTTGTTCCGCGGGTATTGTCACCGCAAAAAAGCCCGACATCAGTAACATAAATGCAAATATCAACCCCAATATGCCCATAATACGGATACCGCTGGGGGTATTTTCTTTCAGCGGAAGGTCGGGTGATGACAGGCTACGTTGCAGATATATAGATAAAATACTATGAATAAAGCAAGCTACTACCATAATAAAAGGTAACAGGATGCTGATGTTCGGTCCCGCTATGGCAAGGCTTAATACAGCCGAGAGCACGAAAAAAGCGGAGATCAATAGTGCGAGTACAGTCGTTATTCTATACAATTTAAACCTGAAAGTCATCAATTTCTTAATTTTCTAACACAAACCTACCTAATTATTCAGAGAATATCTGATTTGATCCTTAACCCGCTGCCATAGTGATTGCCGCTCATAAAAAACCCTTGAGGCTACTTGACCCGTTTTCCATAACTTTAAATACTAAACCTGTTTTATATATGAAGAAAAGCAATGCGGTAAAACTACCGTTGTTGGCTGCCATGGTTACATTTGCAGCCTGCAATTCCAACAGTTCCTCTCACCAGGCTGAAACAGCCCAGGCTGATACCACCAAAGTACCTGCCTTTAACCTGGCGGACATTGACACCTCCTACAAATCCTGTGATGATTTCGACAATTATGTGAATGGAAACTGGAAGAAAAATAATCCCATTCCATCCACCGAAAGTCGCTGGGGTGCATTCAACATCCTCGATAAAGAAAATAAAGAAGTTCGCCTCAAAGGAATTATTGCGGACATTACCAGCAAAACTGACCTGAAAAAAGGCAGTGAAGAACAGCAAATCGGAGATTTCTACGCCTCTTTCCTCGACACCACTACCGTGGAAAAACGCGGTATCACACCATTACAACCTTATCTCGATAAAATTAATGGTATCAAATCCCTCGCCGATTGGGCCGCCGTTACCGGTGAGTTACAAAAAATCGGCGTATCCTCTTTTGTAGGACTGGGTGCTGATGCAGACGCGAAAGACAGCAAAATGAACGTGCTGTACCAGGGCCAGGGCGGCCTGAGCCTGGGCGAAAAAAGCTACTACGAAAGACAAGACTCCGCTACTAAAAACGTACGGAGCGAATTCGCCAGCCACGTAGATAAAATGTTTAAACTGGCCGGCTTCACGGAAGCCAACGCAGGTAAAACCATTCTCGACTTCGAAACCAAACTGGCCAATATCCAGCTCTCTAACGTAGAACTCCGCGACCCGGTGAAAACCTACAACAGGGCCGCTTTTGCTGAGCTGAAAACACTAGCCCCGGAATTCGACTGGGATAACTTTGCCGGCAAACAGGATATCAAAGCCGATACCATCATTATTCAAAACAAAGCATACCTCACCAAAGCCGGTGGCCTGCTGAAAGCAACCCCATTGGAAACGCTGAAAACATACAGCAAATGGCAATTACTCACACAATTTGCTACCTACTTACCTGCCGCTTTCGATAACGAAAACTTCCACTTTTTCGGTACCGTGATGACAGGTAAAAAAGCTCAGAAAACACGCCCCGAACGCGCTATCCGTATCACCGATGCTAAACTGGGTATGCCGCTCGGTAAACTGTTTGCTAAAAAATTCTTCCCGGAAAGCAGCAAACAGAAAGTATCTGAGATGATTGAAAACGTACGTAAAGTATATGGCGAAAGAATCGATAAACTCACCTGGATGGGCGATTCTACCAAAATCATGGCCCATAAAAAACTGGCTTCCTTCACCTACAAAATCGGGTATCCTGATAAATGGAAAGATTACTCCACTATCGATATCGATAAAGGTAAACTGCTGGAAAACGTAGTATCAGCCGCCCTCTTTGAGCACAGTGACAATATTAAAAAGATCGGCAAACCAGTTGACAAGAAAGAATGGAGCATGACGCCACAAACGGTGAATGCTTACTACAATCCGTTAAACAATGAAGTTGTATTCCCCGCTGGTATTCTCCAGCCTCCGTTCTACAATCCCAACGCTGATGACGCCATTAACTACGGTGGTATCATTGCCGTAATCGGCCACGAATTTACCCACGGCTTCGATGACCAGGGTTCTCAATTTGATGCCGATGGTAACCTGAAAAACTGGTGGACTGCTGCTGATCGTAAGAACTTCGATGCGCTGACTAAACGTTATATCGACTATTTCAGCGGCCTGGAAGCCTTACCCGGATTCAAGGTAAATGGTGCTTTAACCATTGGTGAAAACGTAGCCGACCTGGGTGGCTTAACCCTGGCTTATCACGCACTGGCGAAATCGCTGGAAGGTAAAGCGGAACCTAAACCAATTGATGGTTTTACCTGGAAACAACGCTTCTTCCTGGGATGGGCGCAGGTATGGCATGGTAATATTACCGATGCTGCCCTCCGCAACCAGATCCAAACAGATCCGCACTCTCCGGCAAGATTCCGCATCAATGGACCATTACCTCACCTGGCTGAATTCCAGGAAGCATGGGGTTGCGCTCCTGGTAATAAAATGGTATTACCGGAAGCACAACGCGTAGTCATCTGGTAATCAGTTTCCTGATCCTACTTATAGCGGGTTTGCAGTCAACACTGCAAACCCGTAATTTTTTTATCTATAACTTCGCAAAAAAATAATAGTCATGAAATATATATTCATTGCCTGTAGCACCTTATTCCTGTTTGCCTGTGCCCAGCAAAATAAGCCAGCAGAAAGCAGTACCACTGCGCCGGCCGGCCCCGCCACCGCCAAGGAGGAGAAATTAACCGCAGATGCCAACGGCAAACTGCCGGATCCAGTGTGCGAAATGCCTTATGATACTGCCTATAAAGAATTTGCAGTGTATAAAGGAGATACCGTACACTTCTGTTCCACCACCTGTAAAGGCGTATTTGAAAAAGCACCTGAAAAATACATGGCCAAACTGGGCAAATAATAATAAAGCCGCCGGGGTAAACATCCCGGCGGTATTCGGCTTCAGTTTATGAAATCTATTTTAATTAAGTACTACGTTTTCGGTCAGGGCTGCCTCCACAAATGCCCTTCCACCAATACCATCGCAGGTATAGCTGAATAGTATCAGGGAATCATTGTCCATTATCCGTATTTCAACAGTGGGATATAAATAAAGTGGGGCCAACAGGAAATATCATTGGGTTTAACAGCCAAAAACAGATTACCACATGTTTTGCTGCGGCGACTGGCGATTGTTATTCATCAGCATGTCAAGGGAAATATCCAATTGATAGTTACGTTCTTCCCTTTTTTCCGTATTACAGGCCAGCTGAAACAGGTGCTGGCTTTTATTCATAAAAGGTTTATTGTCTTTGTTACATAGCTCCAGTGAAAAATTGAAACGTTCTTCCACCTCTTCCTCAAACTCACGCAAACTCAGCGTTTCATCAATCGGAAACTCCACCAGTATCTCCTCTTCAAAGCCTGCTTCTTTTAATGTATCAAAAGTGTTTGCCAGCGAATTACGCACATACACGGCCACATTACAAAAGAGCAAACGCTGGATTTGCATTTGCAATAGGGAGATAGTCATTAAAGGATGCAACTTCAATACTTTCATCTAGCTGTTTTTCTGCTTTTTTAAATGTCCACGATCGTTACACTTAATTATTTCTCTGGCAAACTTAGGAGTCTACCTTTAATTTAATATTAAGCGGTTGTTATGATTTTGTGAAAATAATATTTAATTATAAATATATACTAAATATAATAAATATGAATACTTCAAAGCGGAAATCAGCAAAATGTTTTTTTAAGCGCCGGGGAAAGTAATAATACGCTGAATATCCCAGTCAGGATTGGCGTCGTCTTCATCTTCTGCCAGTACAATACGAGCTTTGGTAATGGGATGTTGGTACAGGGTCCATTGCTGGTTAATATACTCAAGTGAGGTGAGACTTTCTACCCAGTCGCCCGAATTCAGGTAAGTGACTGTTTTGTCGCCCACCTGCATTTCCTTGATCAGGGGCTGGTGAATATGCCCGCAGCATACTACGTCAAACTCTTTATCCGCTGCTATTTCGGCCACTGTTTGCTCAAAATCGGAAATAAACTTTACGGCTGACTTTACCCCTTGTTTTACTTTTTTGGAGAAAGACATCTTTTCTCTCCCCAGGCTTTCCAGCAGGTGATTGACCAGGCGGTTGAGGATAATGAGCAGGTCGTATCCTTTTCCTCCCAGTTTAGCCAGCCATTTGGAATTTTTCATGGTCACATCGTATACGTCGCCATGGAAAAACCAATGTCTCTTGCCATCTACTTCCAGCACCAGTTTATTATCGATGGTGAAATTGCCCAGTTCGAAGCCGGCGTACTTGCGCAGTGCTTCATCGTGGTTGCCGGTCAGGTAGTACACTTCTGTACCCTTGCCGATCATCTTGAGGATCTTGCGGATTACCTTGGTATGGGCTTTGGGAAAATAGCGTTTGCTAAACTGCCAGATATCGATAATATCCCCATTCAGTATCAGAATTTTTGGCGCTATGCTATCCAGGTATTGGATCAATTCCTTTGCGTGACACCCGTAAATTCCCAGATGCACATCGGAAATAACGGCTATATCTAATGGACGTTTGTCTGACATTTAATAGGTCGTATGTACAGGTTGTAGGCAGCCTGATTATGAGTATAATTTTCAATACAAAGGAAAAATCGCTATATTACTTTTATATTAATCCAGTGTTAAGGAATTATTAATTCGCGTTTTTTACTGGCTGGGATAGATCCTGAAAGCTATTTTTGCGGCAAATTTTTAAACTCAAACGTATGGGAGGCTTCAATTCTTTTGTTAAACTGTTCATGCCGAAAGACCGGGTATTTTATTCGCTGTTTGAAGATGTAGCTTCCAATCTGGTAGAAATGGCAACCGTGCTCAATGAGCTGGTAGCGACTACAGATCTGGCCGTAAGAAAAGATAAAGTACATCTGATTGAGCGCCTGGAGCATAAAAACGATGATTATACGCACCGGATATTTGTAGAACTAGGCCAAAACTTCATTACTCCCTTCGACCGGGAAGATATCCACTACCTGGCTGCTACTATGGATGATGTGGCAGACTATATCCACGGTTCCGCCAAAAGAATGGACCTTTACAAAGTACACTATATCAACGATAGCATCCGCAAACTCGCTGAATTAATCCACCTGGGTGTACTGGAACTCGCCAAAGCAATACCTGAATTACGTAATATGCAGAACATGCGCATCATTACGGATGCCTGCGTAAAAATCAACAGCCTCGAAAACCATGCAGACGATATTTACGATATGGCCATCGCCGATTTGTTCGATACGGAGCAAAATGCGGCAGAACTGATTAAAATGCGTGAAATCTATCAGGCACTGGAAATCGCTACCGACAAATGCGAAGACTGCGCCAATGTTATAGAAACCATTATTATCAAGTACTCCTGATTAGGGGATACTGTTCTGAACGCATAATGCACCTTTGTCATGACTTTATTAGTAATTATCATCATATTGGCCTTCATCTTTGACTATATCAATGGTTTTCATGATGCCGCCAACTCTATAGCCACTATTGTGTCGACCAAAGTACTGACGCCTTTTCAGGCAGTACTCTGGGCCGCAGTTTTCAACTTTGCGGCTTTTTTTATTGCCAAATATGTAATCGGAGAATTTAAAGTGGCCAATTCTGTGGCCAGTTCTGTATTTGAGCAGTTTATTACATTGAAAGTAATCCTTTGCGGCCTGGTAGCAGCCATTACCTGGAACCTGTTTACCTGGTGGCTGGGTATTCCATCCAGCTCTTCCCATACCCTGATCGGGGGATTTATTGGAGCGGCGCTAACTGCCTCAGGTGGCAACTTTGCGGTGATCAACTATCACAAAGTGCTTCCTACCGTGTATTTTATCGTATTGGCCCCCCTCATCGGTATGATCGTAGCGTTCGTGATTACGCTCATTATCGTAAATGTGTGCCGGAAAGCGAATCCATACCGGGCAGAAAGCTGGTTCAAACGCCTGCAGCTGGCATCTTCCGCTGCACTGAGCCTTGGCCACGGTAGTAACGATGCCCAGAAAGTAATGGGTATCATTGCAGCCGCCATGGTTTCTGCCGGTTATATCGATAGTATCAAGTCAATGCCCGATTGGATACCCTTATCCTGCTTTACCTGTATCGCCCTCGGTACCATGAGCGGTGGATGGAAAATTGTAAAAACAATGGGGACCCGCATTACCAAAGTAACCCCGCTGGAAGGCGTGGCTGCTGAAACTTCCGGCGCCATTACCCTCTTCCTCACCGAACACCTGGGTATCCCTGCCAGTACCACCCACGTTATTACGGGTGCTATTATGGGGGTAGGCGCTACTAAACGATTATCGGCCGTTCGTTGGGGTGTAACCGTATCCCTGCTCTGGGCCTGGGTATTAACGATCCCCATCAGTGGACTTCTTGCTGCAGTAACTTATTTTATCGTCAATTTGTTTATTTAATATAATAAGCCATTAAAGCAAACGTCCCATGCGAATATTCAACGATCGCATGGGGCGTTTGCTTTAATGGCTGCAGGCTTTCTTTGGACATTTGAAAGAGAGCCGCTATTTTTGTGCGGTTTTCTTAAGCAGACCATAGTTATTGACCATCAAAAAATGATCTTGAAATGAAAGGAATTATCCTGGCCGGCGGCTCCGGTACCCGGTTACATCCCATTACTTACGCTATCAGTAAGCAAATAATGCCGGTGTACGATAAGCCCATGATCTATTACCCGCTGTCTACCCTGATGCTGGCGGGGATTAAAGATATCCTGATCATTTCTACCCCCCATGACCTTCCCGCATTTCAACGCCTCTTCGGGGATGGACACCAGCTGGGGCTTAACCTGAATTATGCCGAACAACCCAATCCCAATGGTCTGGCACAGGCTTTTGTAATCGGGGAATCGTTTATTGGCAACGATAATGTAGCGCTGGTACTGGGCGATAACATCTTTCACGGAGCCGGCCTAGGCACCCAATTGGCGAATAATGCCTCTCCAGATGGCGGAATCGTATATGCCTACCAGGTATCTGATCCTGAAAGATATGGTGTGGTAGAATTTGGTGATGATATGACCGTACTATCTATTGAGGAAAAACCAGCACATCCCAAATCCAATTACGCAGTGCCGGGGCTTTATTTCTACGATAATTCAGTAGTAGAAATTGCCAAAAACCTGGAACCCAGCGCCAGGGGCGAATATGAAATTACGGATGTAAATAAAGAATATTTACGCCGTGGAAAATTAAAAGTTTCTATCTTACCCCGCGGAACCGCCTGGCTGGACACCGGTACTTTCGATTCCCTGATGCAGGCCTCCCAGTTTGTGCAGGTAATTGAACAAAGACAAGGCATTAAAATAGCCTGTATCGAAGAAATTGCCTACCGCAAAGGATTTATCAATGCCGACCAGCTAAAAGAGCTGGCCAAACCTTTGCTGAAAAGCGGTTACGGAACTTACCTCGAAACCGTACTCAAACAAAAAATGTTCTGAAATATCAACTAAAAGTAAATCTGAAATATCATGAAGGTTCTTGTTACGGGTGGTTGTGGCTATATTGGCGCACATACTATTGTAGATCTGATCAATAATGGATTTGATGTAGTGTCTGTAGACAGCAACATCAGAAGCTCCACTCAACTATTGGATGGTATAGAAAAAATTACCGGAAAAAAGGTACGCAACTACAAAGTTGACCTTTGTAACCTGGAAGATACCAATGCGGTATTTCATGAAAACAGGGATATTGTTGGCGTTATCCATTTTGCAGCCCTGAAAGCAGTGGGCGAATCTGTTAACGAGCCACTGATGTACTTTCAGAACAACCTCACCTCACTCATCAATGTGCTGAAGTGTGTAAAAGAATACAACATACCTAACCTGGTATTTTCTTCTTCCTGCTCGGTATATGGCAACACCAAAGCCCTCCCGGTAGTAGAAGAAACCCCGCTCGGCGAAGCGCAATCACCCTACGCCCGTACCAAACAAATGGGAGAACAGATGATTGAAGATTATAGCCGCGTAAACGATACCCAGTCTATACTGCTTCGTTACTTTAACCCGGTAGGCGCCCACCCGTCTGCCCTCATCGGCGAATTACCCCTGGGTAAACCCGATAACCTGGTACCGGTGATCACCCAAACCGCCATCGGCAAAATTCCTAAGATGACCGTTTTTGGTACCGATTATGATACCCGTGATGGTTCCTGCGTACGTGACTATATTCACGTAATGGATATTGCCAACGCCCATACAAAAGCACTGCAATACCTGATTGCACACCGCAATACCAGCAACTGCGAAGTGTTTAACCTGGGTACCGGCAACGGCGTTACCGTGCTGGAAGCTATCAAAGCCTTTGAAAAAATATCTGGTATTAAACTGAACTATACAACAGGTCCCCGCCGCGAAGGAGATGTGATTTCTATTTATGCCAACAACAGCAAGGCTAAAGAGAAACTGCAATGGGAACCTAAAATAGGTATAGAAGACAGCATGCGCACTGCCTGGCAGTGGGAAGTGAGCCTCCGTAATAAAGTGCTGAGCAACTAGGATCATCACTTTTTAATGTTTACTTTTAGACTTCAATTTTAAAAAGACCACAATGGTAAAAGATATTCAACCACTAAATGAAAAGGAAACCCGTGGCGGGTTTGGCGAGGGAATACTGGAAGCAGGCCGTAAAAATCCCAATGTAGTAGCACTGACAGCCGATTTGCTCGGTTCTATGAAACTGAATGCATTCGTGAAAGAATTTCCTGACCGCTTTGTACAGGTAGGTATTGCTGAGGCTAATATGATTGGCATTGCTGCCGGCTTAACTATTGGTGGTAAAATACCTTATACAACTACATTTGCCAACTTCTCCACTGGCAGGGTATATGACCAGATCCGTCAATCTGTTGCTTACTCCAACAAAAATGTAAAAATATGTGCCTCCCACGCGGGTCTTACCCTGGGTGAAGATGGCGCCACTCACCAGATCCTCGAAGATATCGGCATGATGAAAATGCTGCCTGGTATGACTGTTATCGTGCCCTGCGATTTCAACCAAACCAAAGCCGCCACTATCGCTATCGCTGACTATGAAGGTCCGGTATACCTCCGCTTCGGTCGTCCGAAATGGCCTAATTTCACCGCAGAAGATCAAAAATTCGAGGTGGGTAAAGCCCAGATTCTCCATGAAGGTACAGATGTAACCCTGTTCGCCTGTGGCCATATGGTATGGCTGGCCATCGAAGCAGGCAAAATCCTGGAAGAAAAAGGATATAGCGTGGAAATTATCAATATCCACACGATCAAACCACTCGACGAAGCCGCTGTTATCGCTTCTCTCACTAAAACCGGTTGCGCAGTTACTGCAGAGGAACACAACGTACTCGGTGGACTCGGCGACAGCATTGCCCAGGTTGCCTCCCGTCATATTCCCGTGCCTATCGAATACGTAGGTACCAACGACACCTTCGGTGAGAGTGGTAAACCGCTGGAACTCCTGAAAAAGTATGGCCTGGATCCGGATCATATCGTAGCTGCTGCAGAGAAAGCTATGCAGAGAAAGAAAAAATAACATCATTGATAATAACTGAGAAAAGGTCCCGCTGAACGGGGCCTTTTCCCGTTATAGCCATATCCTGCAACCCTCTTCCATCACTAGGATCAAAATATGATTCCCCCCAGACTCCCGGCACACTGGCTGTCCATTAAACTTTCGCTTAATCCGTTCGTCTTATGAGTGGGTTTTTATTTATATTCATCTAATTAAAACCTGTTAAGATCCATTTAACCTATGGCCGTTTCACAGGACGATAAAACATTACTGGCATTATACCGCACCCCGGATACCAGGGAAAAAGGGTTTACACTCGTTATCCAGAAGTACCAGGAAAGGCTATACTGGCACATTCGCAGAATGGTGCTGGATCACGATGACGCAAACGATGTGTTGCAAAACGTGTTCATTAAAGTGTGGAAAAACCTGGAAAACTTCCGGGAAGATGCACAATTGTATACCTGGCTGTATAAAATTGCCACCAACGAAAGTTTAACTTTCCTGGAACAGCAAAAACGTAAGGCATCCGTTTCCCTGTCGGAAGTGGAAACCGGCTTAAGCAACAAACTCAAAGCTGACCCGCAGTTTGATCCCAATAAGCTGGAATGGAAATTGCAACGGGCCATTCTGAGCTTGCCAGATAAACAAAGGCTGGTGTTTAATCTCCGTTATTACGATGAAATGCCTTATGAAGAAATGAGTAAAGTGCTGGAAACCTCGGAGGGAGCCCTGAAGGCCTCTTACCACCACGCAGTAAAAAAAATAGAAGAATTTATCAGAAATGCCTGATATATAATCATACAAATATCTATTTTAAGTGATTTTTAAAGATTTTTATTAAAAGATTAAAATCACATTAAACTATTAGATCCCTTCACTGTCTAACAAACAGGATATGAACAAGCTAACCAACATACAAAGTGAATTAATGCAAATAGCGCCAGGCATCAACTGGCCGGCAAAGGCACCTTTTGCGGTTCCAGCCGGCTATTTTGAACAGCTCCCGGCCGCTATTATGATGCAGGTTCAGTTGGAAGAACTCCGTTCTGTCGCACCCACACCCCAGGATATCCCCATTGGTTATTTTGACGCATTGCCAGCTACTATCCTGCAACGGATCAAAGCCGAAGAAAATATCAATCCGGTACAAACAGAACTGGAAACACTTTCCCCTTTCCTGGCCGCTATAACCAGAAAAGATACCCTTTCCGTTCCGGATGACTACTTTGCATCCCTACAACCAGGTCGTCATATCCCCGTTGTTTCGCCTATCCGCGTTGTTCATAAAAATAAAGTGAGCACATGGATGAAATGGACCGTTGCCGCCTGCCTCACCGCTTTTATAGGCAGCAGCGCCATCTTGTTTATTGTGAATAATAACTATCACAATACCTCTATTGAAAAACAACTGGAAGATCTTAACGACCAGGATATCGTTCAATACCTGCAAACCCACACTGATTCCTTTGATAATGATGCAGTATTCGCATCTTCAGCTACCCAGGAAGTTTCCCCGGTTCAACATCAACTGAGTGAAGACGTTCCGCTGGATGCCATCGAAAAATACCTGCTGCAAACAGATTTATCCAAGGAAGTGTTACCTGATAAGAAATGATGAAACGCTTTAGCTTTATATGGATTGTAATGTTTGTGCTACTCACCGGTACCCGCGTTAGTAGCGCCCAACAACCTCCGGCAGAGGATGCTACGGAGAAAATAAAGGCTATACAGATACAATACCTGACCAAAAAATTGGAACTCACACCGGAAGAAGCCCAAAAGTTTCTGCCGATATATAATAATTATACCCACGAAGTAGAACAACTGATAGCCGAACGCCGGGACAAAAAAGAACAGGATAAGCTGACTGCAGATAATGCCGATGAACTGGCCCGGAAAAATATGGACAAAGAGCTGAATTACGAAAAAAGAATGCTCGACATCCGTTCCCGCTACAACAATGAATTTCAACGCATACTACCCGGCAGAAAAGCAGGCATGGTATTTAAAAGTGAAAGAGAGTTCCGGAGTATTATGATTAACCACCTCAATACCCAACGAATGAACAGGATGGGGCAGGGTGGAGGCCCCAGACGCAGACCTTAATTATAATATAAAGAGATATCTTGTTCAGCGGTATTAATCCCTGAACAAGATACCCTAACAGGTGGTAACATTATTTGTAATGTGCCCTTACTTCACACACTAACCCCTTTTCATTCAATACCATCATTTCCGCTGATAATTTGTCGTTAATGCTCTTGTAAAACAGCACTACAGACTGGACCCCTTCCAGGATATGATACAATTCAAAATGTAAATCAGGATACGCTACCAGGGCCTTGCTGAAGTAGGCCCGCAGGTTTTCTTTGCCCCGGATCGTTCCGGAAGGATCATTGTTGATTCTTTTGATCACCGGGGAATAAAAAACGATGTTGTCGTCATAGTGCGATAATATCTCTTCCAGGTCATGGGCATTCCAGGCTTTTACCCAGGCCTCACCAAAGTGGCTCAGTTGTTCCATTACTTTTTTTTCCTGAAGGTAGAGAATCAGGGAATAAAGCTATTTGCTGAAAAGATCAGTTTCGATATGCCGCCATTGCAATGGTGTTACCTGGAAACAACGCCTGAACTGGCGATAAAAATGAGTAATATCTTCAAACCCGGTGCTGTAGGCAATTTCCGGGATGGATTGTTCCGTGGTGCGCAACAAGAAGCCCGCCATCTGCAGGCGCTTTTCCCATATCCACTGCATAGGACTGCAATGGTATATTTCACGGAAACGGCGCTTTACGGTGGCCGTACTCATATGTCCCATTTGGGCAATTTCTTCCAAAAAACGCACTTCCGGCAAGCGGGTTCTCAGCTGGTCCATCATATCCGGTAACGGATATTTCACCGCCTTCAACAGCATGCTACTCAAAGCCCCATTGCTGCTTACCAGGTGTAAGGCCTGGGAGAGAATATTCTCACAGGCCAGGCCGGGGTTACCTTCCTCAGTAAAACCCTGCAGCAAAGTGGTGGCGAGTTGCCGCCAACGCCTGTCGCCGGATTGTACGGTCAATTCCTTACTGTAAGCATCCTGTAAACGGGCCCTTCCTGCCAGCGCTGACATCACCATTTCATCCGGTATCACCAGGTTGATGCTCCGGTATTGCTGCGCCGGCCGGAGTATTTCAGAACAAAGCAGGGTACCGGCTGGTATTACCAGCACATCGCCTGCTTCCAGCTGATGTACCTGCCTGCCGTCATACATTCTCTTGTGGCCCTGTATAACCAGGTTCAACAAAGTATGAGGTATATATAATTCGTGGGAAGCCGGTTCACGGTAAAGGCTATACGATGCCCAGCGATAGCCATTCTGCTGCCATGTTTTAACGGCATGCTGTCCCTTCAGGGCATGACTATCAAAAAGGGTATACATAAACAGCGGTACGCTTTATATTCAAAACTTGGTGAAAGGTTCTTTGGAATCGTGGTAAAACAGAAAAGTCCAGCCTTCGTTTTTGCCCCGCTCCATAAATTCCTGCCGCAGTTCCATGCTGCGTTTACCATCATAGTCATATTTGGCGGCAAAACGACTCTTCATCTGGGAAATCTGTGGTGCCACATCTCCGCCAAAAAACACTTTATCTTCTCCGTCATCTACCAAAAATACCTGGTGATAGGGACAATGGCCACCAGTTACTTCGTAATGAATATAGCCATCTATGATACCATTGCCAGTGGTAAACACCACGTTATCCCGCTGCTGTAACAGGAAGATATCTTCTGCGAGGTAAGATTTGCCGGAATGCTCTATGGCATACAGCATTTCCTCGTTATTAACATAGTAAGTAGCGCCGGGAAAGGTGAGTGTACGCTCCCTGGTAATCGGATCTTCTGCTGATACGCCACCAGAGTGGTCTTTATGCAGATGGCTCATCAACACTTTCGTGATTTCCATGGGATTAACGCCATGGTCAATCAGGTGTTGATGGATTTGTAACACCCCATCCGGGTTACGAAATCCCAGCCCGGTATCAAAAAGTATATAATCGCGGTCAGTGATCACGAGAAATGGCTGGATTTCTACCAGCAATGATCCATGCGGACGATCCTGCATGCGGTCGGTTTCCCGGCTAAAAGGAAGGAATTTCTTGGTCCCGTCTACTGTAAATGACCCCTCGGATAATGGAATAATACGCGCCATGGCGCAAAGGTACAAAAAAGGTAAAAGCTGAAAGCATAAAGCAAAAGCCATCGAAGCAGATACACATTCGTGCATGTTACCCGCTTCGATGGCTTTTGGGTTTACGCTTTTGCTTTCAGCTATCTTAAAACCATCTGCCGGTCGGCATCCAGTCGCAATAAGATAAATATCAACATGGTAAAGGTCATCAGGGAAGATCCGCCATAACTTACCAACGGCAGGGGAATTCCGATTACCGGCGCCAACCCGATGGTCATGGCCACGTTAATGGCCAGGTGGAAGAAGATAATCCCCGCCACCCCATAAGCATAGACGCGCGTAAAGGTCGATCGCTGTCGCTCCGCGACGAAAATGACCCGGAAGAGCAATGCCACATAAATGGCCAGGAAGACGATACTGCCCAAAAAGCCAAAATCTTCCCCTATTGTACAAAATATAAAGTCGGTGCTTTGCTCTGGTACGAAATCGTAACGGGTTTGTGTTCCTTTCAGGTAGCCTTTGCCCCAGAAGCCACCAGAGCCAATGGCGATCATACTTTGCCGGGTATTGTACGTTGCTTTGGGGTCATTTTCCTTACCCAGCATTACTTCAATACGGCGTACCTGGTAGTCTTTCAGCACTTTGGTAAATGCAAATGGCACCACAAACATCACAAACAAGGCGCAAAAAGCATATACCCCCAGTATGATGGCTAGTCTCGACCGCTTTCGTTTTATTTCCCTTCGACTGAAATAAATGACCAGGGCGGTTACCACCGTGAAGATAGAAAAGAGCACCGTTCGATCTACCAGCAAGGCAGATAATACGAGTACAATTCCTGAAAATGCGATCACCAGTAATACGCCGGGCAGCCCTTCACGGTACATGACCAGGAAGAAGGAAAAATACACCAGTGCCAGCCCGGTTTCATCCTGTAAGATGATGATACCGGCCGGAATCAGGGCTATAGCCGCCGCAATCAGCCGCGATCGTAGCTTGGTGAAATCCGTTTCCTGCGATGATATATATTTGGCCAGGGCCAGGTTAGTACATAGTTTGGTTAACTCTGCCGGCTGAAACTGGAATCCTCCGATCACCAGCCAGGAGTGAGATCCTTTTACATCTTTACCGATCCCCAATACTAATAATAGCAACAGTAACCCGCCCGCATACATCAGGTTAGCCGTAGCCGTAAAGAACTTACTATCTGTTAGCCATATTACAGCCGCCAGTACTAATGAAACGCCGAACCACACCAGCTGCCTGGAATAGTTTTTATTTGGATGGATGATATCATACCACACATTGTCGTCACCCCGGTATTCCGCAGCAAAAATCGACATTATGCCTATAATCACCAGTGCGAGGTACAGGCCAACTATTGGCCAGTCAATCCCTTGTGTCAGTTTGGCTTGCGAGCGGTTCATTCTTCATTAATCGGTTTATTCGATGAGTGATTGGTTACGACTTCTTCTTCTTCAGCATGATGGCATTGTTATTCAATGAATCCAGGTGCGACTTAGCCAGCAACGACTGGTCCAGGGTAACTGTTTCCATTACCTTTTTCAGCAATGGCTGACGTTTGGTAGAGATACTGTCTTTCAGGTATTTCTCCATCATCAAACTGGCGATAGGTGCGGCATACGTGGCACCAAAGCCGGAATTTTCCACTACCACCGCAATGGCTATACGTGGATTTTCGGCAGGTGCAAAAGCTACGAACAATGCGTGGTTCTTCAATTTTGTTCTTACGCCATTTACAATACCATAGTTTTCCGCTGTACCGGTTTTACCACCAATAGTAATCCCTTCAATTTGTGCAATACGCCCGGTACCGCTCTCCACCACATCGGTCATACCATGAATTACCGCACTATAGGCCGAGTCGGAAATATGCGCACCTTCATGTTTCTTTTTATATTTATCCAACAGGTGTGTATCGTCATTGTCAATGCTGGCCACAAAGTGAGGAATATAGTAGGAACCACGGTTAGCCACAATACACATGGCGTTGGCCATTTGCAACGGTGTTAACAACAATTCCCCCTGACCTATACCCAGGAACACGGATGTACAGGAATTCCAGCTGCCTTTATAACGGGCATCATAATATTTTTTATCTGGTACCAGCCCCCGTCCTTCGCTGGGGATATCTACCCCAATCTTGTGACCGAAACCAAAGGTGTTCATATAATCAGCCCATTTCTGCATCCCGCCTTCCTTAATGCCGCCAAATTTGGCAGCATCCACACTGAGGCGGTATACATGCGAGAAGTAGGCGTTGCAGGAGTGGGAGAGCGCCAGGCGCAGGTTGGCTGCGTGGCCCGGATCGTGGTGCTCGCACTTGATAGGCCGGGAACAGCCATAATAGGCACCCCTGCAAGGATAGCCGAAGCTGGGTGTAATTACGCCTTCATCCAGTCCCACCAGGGCTATCATAGGCTTAAAGGTAGAGCCGGGAGGATAGGTGGCCTGGATGGCACGGTTGAAAAGCGGTTTAGTGGTATCGGTATATAGTTTACTGAAATTGGCACTTCTGTTTGACCCCGTAAGCAGGTTAGGGTCAAAGCTTGGACCACTCACCATAGCCAGGATGCCACCGGTTTGGGGATCTATGGCTACGATACTGCCGGATTTTCCTTTCATCATCTGCTCGCCCAGCTGCTGTAATTCGATATCCAGGGAAAGGCGCAGGTTCTTCCCGGCTACGGCGGCACTATCGAATTCGCCGTTTTCGTAGGCGCCTTGTGGCCTGTTAAGGTTGTCTTTTACCAGGTACTGGATACCTCGCTGGCCCATTAATACCGACTCATACGTTTTTTCCAGCCCTGTAAAACCGAGGTAATCGCCAGAGTTATAGGAGCCATAGTTGGCGGTATCCTTCAGCATGGCCGGGGAAATTTCCGCGATATACCCAAGTATGTTAGCTGCTGCAGAGTAAGGATAGGAGCGGATCTGCCGGGGCACCAGTTCAAAGCCCGGCGAAAAAAGGTACATGCTTTCCTGGAGCTGTCCGAATACCTCCGGCGCCAATAGGGGAGCAAATACGGATTGTCTTACCCGTCCATTTTTTACAATGGCATTGATAATACGTTTCCTGAATTCTTCTTTATCTATTTTTAAGATATTACAGAGATAGGCGGTATCAATATTTTTTACACTGGCGGGCGTTACTACGAGGTCGTATAATACATCGTTTCCGAGGATACTACGATTCTGCCGGTCGTAGATAATACCACGACTGGGATACACCACCTTACGCAATACTGCGTTGGCATCCGCCAGTTTGGCGTACTTCTTCTCCACAATTTGCAGGAAGAATAATCTCGAGATGATTAATGTGACCATCCCCAGTATAATCAACTGTATTACTCTCTTCCTGGGCTGATTAAATACCGACATGCTTTAAGGACGGATATATTTTAAATTACAAACCTACATTAAAAAGCCTAAAGCTTGCCGCTTCTCCCTATTACTTCCTCGAGAAGAATAGTAATTCATACAGTACAATCAGGAAAAGACTGGCCAGCGATGAAAAGACGATCTTCATGATCAGGTATAACAGGTTACCTGTACCAAATACTTCTAAGGAAAAAAATACGGTATGATGCAGCAATACCAGGATAGCAGCATAAATAAGGAATTGGGATACTCCCATACTGGTCATGGAAGGTGTTTTCTGGGTAGTTTCAAAACCTCCCTGTGGCGATAGGATATTGATAATAAACGGGCGCAGATAAGCAATGAAAACGCAGGCAGCAGCGTGCATACCGGGGGTATTCATAAACATATCCAGGGAAAGCCCCATCAGCAGTCCCATCAACATCAATACAGGACGGGGCAGGTTAAAGGGCAGCGCCAGGATAAACAGCATGTAAAGATAGGGGCTCACCAGCTGATGCAGCAATATTTCATTGAGCACAAACACCTGTATCAGCAACAGGAGCACAAAGCGGATTATATTTCTTAACAGTATACTCATTTAATCAACTTATACGTTGAATCTTCCAATCGTTGTTGTTCTTCTTTCAACAGGTTCTCGATCACATACACATATTGCAGGTTGTAGAAATTGGTGGCCAATTTCAACCGGATGGTATACGAGGTGCTGGCCTTATCTCCCACAGCAATGTTTTCCACATAGCCGATAGGAATATTTTCAGGGAAGAGGGCAGAGAACCCACTGGTTACCACCGTATCTCCTTTATGTATTTTAGCACTTTTGGGGACGTCCTTCAACAGCGCATAACCAGCGTCTTCACCATCCCAGTGTACCGATCCCATTTCCTTACCCTGGCCAAGACGGGCGCTGATGGATACGGAGTTGGATTTAGAGAGCATCGACAAAATCACTGCATAATTATCGCTCACACTTCTTACTACGCCTACGACACCGCTGCTACTAATAACGCCCATATTCGGGCGGATACCCTGCAAACTTCCCCGGTGAATAGTAATATAGTTAACAGACTTGTTGATGGAGTTATTGATCACTTTAGCAGAAAAGTACTCGTAGCGGCGAATCTGTGTACCAATCACCCGGCGCAGGGTATCATCGCTGTACTGGCGTACCGTATCGATTTTAATCCCCTTTGCGGTAAGCATGCTATCGTAGCTGGTAAGCAGGGCATTGTGCAGCCGCATGTTTTCGTTCACCAGGCTATCGTTGGTCGACTTGAGGTGAAAGTAGTATTGAACGTTGTTATACTTGTCGTACAGTTTACCGCTGATGGCGTTGGCGGAGCTAAGGTAGGCGGTTCGCTGAAAGTTGTTATGCTGGAATACCAATACCATGCAAATCACTTCCAGCAGCAGAAATAAGAAGAAGTTAAAGTATCGCCTAAAGAAAATGATTAAATTTCGCACAAGCGCGCACGGGTTTTGAGATTTAGAGATTTACGGATTTTTCGGCATCGGGGGAGTATCCGCCACAGTACCTCAAAATCCGTAAATATCAAAATAGTGTTATTGCATCAGGAACGGATACTTACCAACATGCTTTAAGGCAATACCTGTACCTCTTACCACGGCGCGTAATGGATCGTCCGCTACATGCACCGGCAGTTTGATTTTCTGCGTGAGACGCTTATCCAATCCGCGGAGCAAGGCGCCACCGCCGGTCAGGTATAAACCTCTGCGATAAATATCTGATGCCAGCTCAGGAGGCGTTGTTTCCAGCGCTTTCAGGATGGCTTCTTCGATTTTAAAGATAGACTTGTCGAGGGCTTCCGCAATTTCCTGGTAGGATACCATGATTTGTTTCGGAATACCGGTTACCAGGTCTCTACCATTAACAGGAATATCATCTGGTGGGTTGTCCAGTTCCTTCAGGGCAGATCCGATATGGATTTTGATCTGTTCTGCGGTTCTTTCACCAATCAGCAAGCTGTGGTAACGGCGCAGGGCTTCCATGATGTCGGCGGTAAATTCATCCCCCGCAATACGGATACTCTGGTCGCAAACGATACCCGCCAGTGCGATCACCGAAATGCCGGTGGTACCGCCACCTATGTCGATAATCATGTTACCTACTGGCTCTTCCACATCGATACCAATACCGAGTGCCGCGGCCATAGGTTCGTGAATCAGGTATACCTCTTTGGCGCCTGCCTGTTCAGCAGAGTCGCGTACGGCTCTTTTTTCCACTTCCGTAATGCTGGAAGGAATGCAGATCACCATGCGCCAGCTGGGGGCAAACAGGGGCTTTTTGGGGTAAATCATTTTTATGAGTTCCCTGATCATGCCTTCAGCGGCATTAAAATCCGCTATCACGCCATCTTTCAGGGGACGTATAGTACGAAGATATTCGTGTGTTTTTTCGTGCATCATCATGGCCTTCTTTCCTACAGCCACAATTTTGCCACTAGCCCGTTCTATCGCTACAATGGAAGGCTCGTCCACTACCACCTGGTCATTATGAATTATCAGCGTATTCGCTGTACCAAGATCAATCGCGATTTCCTGCGTTAAAAAATTAAAAAATCCCATTGTTGATACGGTCAAAAATTAGAATGCAAAAATGAATAATTCCAACGAATATACGATGCAAAAAATGGATATTCTTGCAATAATACAGCTAAATATTAAAAAAAGTTATTTGTTATACAAACGGCATAGTAACTGCTCTCTTTACGCTTCGATCAGATGAACGGAATTAGTCCGTTTTAATTGTTCCTGCCGCCTAAAATTACGCCTTTACAAGTCCCGCTTTTCAATTGTCCTGTACCAGTCCTCCCTACTGTAGCTGTTCGTGGCTAAAACACTTTAGCTGCCGGCAGCAGCCCTGTCGGACATTACCCGCAGCTAAAGCTCGTTGGCTAAATAAACTCGTATCCTATATCACGGCGATATACTTTGCCCTCAAAAGAGATCTGCTCTGCTGTTTGTACAGAATGAGCCAGGGCTAAAGACAGATCGGCCGCCAGTGAAGTAACAGACAGTACGCGGCCACCGTTACTCAGTACGTTGGCACCATCCTGCCGGGTACCGGCATGAAACACCACCTGGTCGTGGGTAGGCGCCGGAATACCGCTGATTACCTTGTTTTTCTCATATGCTTCCGGGTATCCTTTTGATACCAGCATCACCGTAGATGCTGCACGCGCATCGGCGTAAATAGTCTGCTCACTTAGTTTACCTGCGGTTACTGCGTTGAATAACTCCAGTAAATCATTTTTTAAACGGGGCATTACCACCTCCGTTTCAGGATCCCCCATGCGACAGTTATATTCGATTACGAACGGCTCCCCTCCTACATTAATCAGGCCAAAAAACACAAATCCATAATAGACAATTCCTTCTTTGGAAAGCCCTTCAATCGTAGGACGGATCACCTGGTCTTCTACTTTCTTCATAAATGCCGCATCGGCAAAAGGTACCGGGGATACCGCTCCCATACCACCTGTATTCAGCCCCTGGTCGCCTTCTCCAATCCGCTTATAATCTTTGGCTTCCGGTAATATCTGGTAGGAATGCCCATCAGTAAGAGCAAATACAGACAACTCAATACCGGTGAGGAACTGCTCTACTACCACAGTTTTACTGGCATCGCCAAATTTGGCCGATTTAATCATCTGCTCAAATTCGGCCAGCGCCTCTTCATGCGAAGTCGCAATAACAACGCCCTTACCGGCTGCCAGGCCATCGGCCTTCAGTACAATTGGTAAGGAGTGCTGTTGAAGATAAGCCACCCCCGCTTCATAATTATCGGCGTTGAACTCCTGGTAGGCAGCCGTGGGAATGTGATGGCGTTGCATAAACAACTTGGCGTAAGCCTTGCTGCCCTCCAGCTGCGCCCCTTCCTTAGACGGCCCCATTACCGGTATATGCTGTAATGCAGGCTCGCTCTTAAAATAATCATAGATACCGTTTACCAGCGCTTCTTCAGAGCCCGGCAGTACCAGGTCGATGGCATTTTCCAGGCAAAAAGCCTTTATCTTCTCAAAATCACTCACCCCCATGTTGACGTTCGTACCACATTGAGCGGTACCGGCATTACCCGGGGCAATAAAAAGATGACCGCATAGGGTACTTTGTGACATTTTCAGGGCCAGCGCGTGTTCCCGGCCACCACTTCCTAGTAGTAGTATGTTCATATGAGTTGCCTAATAAATGCAGATGCGAAAGAAAATGCAAAGAAAGTTCAAAAAATGGCAAAAAATGAGCATTCATACCATTTTTTTACGTTGATAACCGATTTTATTTAACTTGCCATATTTAAAGGTTTACGAAATCTAAACAACTATTGCTAAAACTAACCAATTTATGATGCAAACTGCTGTTGCACAAGAGTCCCCTATTGCCTCGCAGAAGGGCCATCCTAAAGGGCTCCCAGTATTATTTGCCACGGAGATGTGGGAACGGTTTAATTTTTATGGCATGAGAGCGCTTTTGACGCTCTTCCTGGTGAACGCATTGGCTTTCTCTGAAGCAGATTCCTCTATCATCTATGGAGGATTCCTCGGTTTATGTTACCTGACACCTATGCTGGGCGGGTATATTTCCGATAGGTACCTGGGAAACAGGAACTGCATTATATTAGGAGGTTTTGTAATGGGTATAGGGCAACTGCTGATGGTATTAAGTGGTGTACTATATGCCTCCAACCTGGAAGCAGCCAAAATGATTGTATGGCTGGCACTATTCATCCTCATTATCGGCAACGGCTTCTTCAAACCCAACATCTCTTCTATGGTGGGCCAGCTGTATCCAAAAAATGACAGCCGCCTCGATTCTGCCTTCACCATCTTCTACATGGGTATCAACATGGGCGCCTTCCTCGGTATGTCCATTTGCCCTATCCTCGGCGACGTAAAAATTGAAGCCACCGGCGTAAGAGTGGTAAGCGCCTTCAAGTGGGGATTCCTGGCCGCCAGTATCGCCATGTTCCTCGGCACCATCCTCTTTTACTTCCTGAAAGATAAATATGTAGTAACGCCTACCGGCGCAGCCATCGGTGGCAAACCGGATTTCTCCAAGTCAACCGGTACTACCGCTACCGGTGAAGCCGACAAAGCCAAATTTACTTCTACCGCCATCTTCAGTGTACTGGCTTTAATGGTAGTCCTCTTCTTCGGCATCCACTACCTGTCCATCGACCCCAATCCTATCAAGTCATGGGTATATCCCTTCATCTATGCCGCTGGTATCAGTCTCGCTGTATTAATCCTTACCGATAAATCTATTACCAAAGTAGAAAGACAGAGAATCATCGTAATCTACTTTGTAGCATTCTTCGTCATCTTCTTCTGGGCTTGTTTTGAACAGGCGGGATCTTCTCTCACCTTCATAGCCGACTATCAGACTGATCGCCGCATCTTTGGCTGGGACATGCCGCCAAGCCTGGTGCAAAACGCCAACTCCATCTTCATCATCGTATTTGCATTGCCTTTCAGCTTCTTATGGTTGAAATTACAGCAGCGTAGCCTGGAGCCGATTTCCCCGGTGAAACAGTCATTGGGACTGGCACTGCTGGCCATTGGCTTCTTTATCATTGCATGGCAGATGAAAGGGCTGGGTGCTAAAGAAAAAATCGGCGTAAGCTGGTTAATCCTCATGTACCTGTTCCATACACTGGGTGAATTGTGTCTGTCGCCTATCGGTTTATCACTGGTAGCCAAACTGGCCCCTCATCGTTTCTCATCCCTGCTGATGGGCGTATGGTTCCTGGCCAATGCCGCCGGTTATGCACTGGCTGGTACACTCGGCGCCCTGCTGCCACCTACGATGGACAAATACGAACTGGCTACCAAAAATGGTATCGACCTGAAAGGCATTCTCGATGGTACAATTACCGCTACTGCGCAACAACTGGATAAACTGAAAGAGCTGAAACTGGCCGCTCACTATCCCAGCTTCGCCGGCTTTACGATCCACAACCTCTATGAATTTTTCATGGTATTTGTGATCCTGCCAGGAGCTGCAGCAGTATTGCTGTTCCTGTCTACCACCTTCCTGAAAAAATGGATGCACGGCGTTAGATAGCCGAAAGCTTAAAGCCGAAAGCAAAAAGCTATTGAAGCGAATGATCACCGCGAGTATTATTTAAATCGCTTTGTTCATTCGCTTCAATAGCTTTTTGCTTTCGGCTTTAAGCTTTCTCCTTTTCCTTATATTTACTTCATCCAGTAATCAAATACGCATTATGTCTGATAACCAATTCAAGCCCTTTGTTCCTCCCGGCGTACAAATGAAAGAGTTTACCCTCAAGTCCATTTTACTCGGTTGTATTTTCGGTATTATCTTCGGCGCCGCCACCGTATACCTGGCGCTGAAAGCCGGTCTCACTGTGTCAGCTTCTATCCCTATTGCCGTTATTGCCATTACTTTAGGCAGAAAATTCTTCAACACCACCATTCTTGAAAACAACATCATTCAAACTACCGGGTCTGCCGGCGAATCTATTGCGGCAGGCGTGGTGTTTACTTTACCGGGATTCCTGTTTCTCAGCGATGGTGGCGGCACCCAGTATTTCAATTATTTTACCATCCTGATTCTCGCCATCTGTGGCGGTATCCTGGGTACGTTGATGATGATTCCCCTGAGAAGATCATTGATTGTAAAAGAACATAAAACCCTCCCATACCCGGAGGGTACCGCCTGCGGTGATGTACTGATAGCGGGAGAGAAGGGAGGCGACTTTGCGAAAACAGCTTTCTACGGACTGGGCTTCGCCTTCGTATATGCCATCTTCCAGAAGATCCTGCATGTGATTGCGGAAACACCGGAATACATGACTAAACAGGCCAGTAAGTTTTTTCCTTCCGCTAAAATCAGTGCGGATATTACACCGGAGTACATGGGCGTAGGATATATTATCGGCCCCCGCATTGCCGGGGTACTGGTAGCCGGGGGCGTGCTGTCATGGCTGGCCCTCATCCCTTTGCTGGCATCCCTGCTGCCGCCTGATACCATTGCTACCCAACTGGTGAAAATAGGTTACCTGGCTAACCTGCAAACGCCCGGTGGACAAGGCGACTGGAACCCGGTTACACATACTTTCGGCGATTATTCCGCTGCAGTATACTATGCCTATGTACGGCAAATCGGCGCCGGCGCTGTAGCAGCAGGGGGCTTTATTACCCTGCTGAAAACAATTCCTACTATTATTTCTTCCTTTAAGGGAAGCCTGGGCGCCATCAAAGATGGTTCTGAAAATAGTGCCGCCAAAGGCAGCGCTCCCAGAACCGAAAAAGACCTGAGCTTAAAAGTGGTGCTCTTCGGCAGTATTGCCCTGGTACTACTTATCGCACTGTTACCGCAGCTTCCGGGCGACTCCATCGGCAAAAAACTACTGGTAGGACTACTCGTAGTTATATTTGGCGCTTTCTTCGTCACCGTTTCCAGCCGCATCGTAGGATTGATCGGCTCTTCCAACAATCCTATTTCCGGAATGACCATCGCCACGCTCATGGGTACTTGCCTGGTATTTATCGCCGTAGGCTGGACAGGTAAGATGTATGAGCCGATGGCACTGGTAGTAGGTGGTATGATCTGTATTGCTGCAGCCAATGCCGGCGGTACATCGCAGGACTTAAAATCGGGCTACATTGTAGGTGCCACGCCTATGTATCAACAGCTGTCGTTGTTTATTGGCGCTATCGTTTCTTCTGTGGTGATCGGTTTAACGGTGAAGTTCCTCGATAAGCCTACGGCTGATATGGTACTCCATGGGGTGAAAGACCATGCCATCGGCAGTGCATACTATCCAGCTCCGCAAGGCACGCTCATGGCTACACTGGCAAAAGGTATCCTGTCGTTCAACCTCGACTGGCAGTTTGTACTGGTAGGCGTATTCCTGGCTATTACTATGGAACTGTGCGGCGTTAACTCCCTGTCTTTCGCAGTGGGAGCTTATCTGCCACTATCCACTACCTTGCCCATCTTTGTGGGTGGAGCTATCCGCGGTGTGGTAGACCGAAAACAGCAACAATCCAACAAAAAGATTTCTCCGGAAGAAGAAGAACTCGGTAAAGGCAACCTCTTTGCAACCGGCCTGGTAGCCGGAGGAGCCGTGGCCGGCGTTATCATCGCTATACTGGCGGGTTTCGACTGGTCGGCCGTTATCCTGTCCAAGCTCAATCAACAAACAGGGCTCACCAATATGCTGGGACAAACGGGGTATTATATAATAGGTTGTGGCTTTTTTGCGTTTATGGGCTGGTACCTGTACCGCACAGCGCGTAAGGCTTAATAGCCCATCGAAAAGATATACAGCGGATGCCGGTGAAGGGATGTAACAATCCGTTACCGGCATCCGTTTTTGTATTTAAATGATTAATTTAGTCGCCGATTAATTAAAACTGATTATAATATAACCTATGCGCATATTAGTAACTGCATTACTCAGTGCCATTGTAATGTTGAGTATATCCTGCAAGAAAGATAGTAAAGACGATGCCCAGCGCCGCAAGTATGTTTCGATGAAACTGGATAACAGGGTGTACCTGGTAGATAATCCAAAAGGAACCATCTATGCGCCCAATTTAACAGACAACAACCCGAATAATGACTATCCCAGACTGGAGATTACCGGGCAAACTTATACCGGTGATGTAATCACTATGGCCATGGCCGCCCCCAGCTTGCCTTTTACGCCAGGCGCCTATCCCGCTACCAAAACCGGCAATGGCATGAGCATCGTGCTCAACAGCGTATATGCCAATACCCTCGTGTCTACCGGCAGCAGCGACTTCGTTATCAGGATTACACGTATTGACAATATGATGGTAGAAGGCACCTTTTCCGGTACCCTCGCCGACCAGTCAGCCGAGGGGGGGCCCAGAAGTGTGCAGGACGGCGCTTTCAGAGCGATTATTACCCAGGTAGGACAATAAATACCCGATATAAAAAAGCGGAGCGGCATCTTTGACCAGATGCCGCTCCGCTTTTTTATAATAATGAGATGATGGCTAAATAAATTCCAAATGCGGATAAGTATTCCTCAAAATAGCGTTATCATCCGCGCCCAGCCACTTATTTAACAGGGTGGCATACACGCTTTTAAAATCAACTTTATATTGCAAATCCCCATCCCGCAGGTTAAATAAATCGGGCCCTTCGTTGATCATGCCCGGTTGTTTTAAGCCACCCCCAATTAAAAACATGTTATTAGCTGTACCGTGATCTGTTCCTCCACTGGCATTCTGGCTTACCCGGCGGCCAAACTCTGAAAAGGTCATTACCACCACATCCTGGAAGCGGTTATTCTTTTTCAGGTCGCCGGTAAATACGGTAAGAGCATCGCTTAGTTGCCCGAACAGGCGGGCTTGTTGCGCATCCTGGTTTACATGGGTATCAAAACTTCCGTGCGATACATAGTACACTTTCGTGTTGATATCCGACATCACCAGGTTAGCGATGGTGCGCAGGTTCTTACCCAACTCCGTATTCGGATAATTTTCGGTAGACTTATACGTCTTAAACTGTTGCTGTATGTAGGCCGCAGAAGAAATGGTTTCTCCCATGGTTTTGTACAGGTAGTCTACATTGCTGTGGTGATCATCTGCCCCGGGATGCTGCTGTAAAAGATCTTTAAAATATTTATCGCTGCTGGTACCGTATAAACGTGCAGGATCCGTCAGCGCCAGGCCTTTATCGCTATCACCTTTCAGGGCCAGGCTCAGGGTATCATCTATCTCCAGGGCCTGGGTGGGTTTATCACAACCTTTGCACTGTGCATCCAGATAACGCCCAATCCAGCCATCAGACCAGTATTGATTTGACTGGCTGGCCGAATGCCAGATATCCATAGACCGGAAGTGAGAACGATCCGGGTTGGGATAACCTACATTATTCAAAATACCCAAAGCGCCGTCGTCGTATAACTCTTTTAGCCCTTTTAATGCCGGGTGTATGCCCAGGTTATCGGTCAGCGACAAAGCCGTTTCCCGTTTTATACCCAGGGCAGGCCTTGCCCGGTAATAAATATCATTGCGGTAGGGTATGATCGTGTTCAATCCATCGTTACCACCCGACAGTTGAATGATCACCAGAATTTTGTTGCCGGGAGGCACCAGGCTACCGCGTTCCAGCGCTTTCAGGAATTTTGGCATCATCATCGCAGCCGAAGCCAGCGAGCCTACCTGCAAAAAACGACGCCTGTTTAGAATCAGCATGTTGGAAAATTTTTATGGTGATTAACACAATTGATATTCCGGCGTACTCATCACATCGATGGTCACTGTTTTAATATAGTTTTCCCGGGTACTGCTATCCGCGTACTTCTCCAGCAGCGATGGGCCAATTTTATCGGGGAACTGCAACAGCACACCGGCTATTTCCTTCGCCAGGTTTTCCCTGGGCACATCTGCATAGCCCTGTAGATATGGGTCCCAGTTGATACGGGCATTTACTTTTTTTGCGTATTGCCGTTTCAGGAAATCGTTCATTTGCAGCGTCATTTTATAATTGCCGCCCATTTCCGGTGTCAGCTCCTTAGGCATTACATTAAATGATTGAGAATATAAAATGACTTGTGGTATGCGTAAACGGAACATCAGGCTGGAGCTGTCTATCCAGCTGCGCCCACCTGGCCAGCCTGCCACATTGGGGGGATAAAACAGCATTTGTCCCAATACCCGTTGAAATAATATCATCACTTCCTCCTGCTCAAAATCCATTGGCACCGCCCTGCGTATGCCTACCAGCAGTTCTACCGGCGATTTAATACGGTTACCGATTAATGTGCTGTCATAAAACCAATCCGACATGAATATTTCTTTCATCAGCGATTTTATCTTGTAGCCGGAATGGTAGAATTTATCTGACAGCATCGTAATGATCGCTTCATCCGGTGTATCGTTGACAAAGAATCGATAAATTTTTGTGGTGATAAATCTCGCAGTCTGCTTTTGATCGAGTAATATTTTCAGTACGTCATCTCCGTTAAAATTACCTTGTTGTCCCAGGAATGATTTCATGCCATCATCGTGTTGCTTATCGCGGAACACGAAAGCGCCGGACTCATCAAAGCCCCATCCGGTAAAGGCCCTGGCGCCTTCCTTTACATCATTTTCGGTGTAGTTGCCCCTGCCCAATGTGAACAACTCCATTACCTCGCGGGCAAAATTTTCGTTGGGGTGCTGTTTACGGTTTTGCTGATTATTCAGGAATTGCAGCATGGCCGGTGTTTTAGATACTGCACTTAACAAGTCGCCGAAATCACCCAGCGCATTTTCGCGTATCACGGCTAACAGTTGCTGATTGAATATCACATTTTCTGTACGGCAGGCGAAATGTCCATGCCAGAAAAGGCTCATCTTCTCCCGCAATGGATGGTCGCTTTTAATCATGCCATTGATCCAGGCTACGTTCAAGTCGCGTATCCCTTGCGTATTCATTTGCTGCACGTTTTTCTTTTCTTCGGGCGTCATGGATTTCAGCTTCTTATAATCAGGGAGATCAGCATTTGCAATTACATCCATCGATTCAATGGATGCCCTGGCAGGGCCTATCAGGATGCTATTCACAATATCTTTCCTTCGTTTTTTTTCCCAGTCGGAGATGACGGGAAGGGTTTCTCCAAAGCCGGCACGCCAGGCAAGATGTTGCAACTGCAGCTTTTGGGTAACTTCAGCCATAATTAAATGATTTAATATAAGACTATCAAATAATGGGCGGGTTTAACTATCCAGGCAAACGAATCCTTATTTAACAAAATGGCGGGTTTATCTCAACGAAATTTCCATACCTCGTAACAATTTCCTTTTTCAAAAACATTTTCTTCCAGTGGTAATGCCAGGAAGGCATCGGCTTTCAACAGGCTGGCCAGATCGCCGGAACCCTGGTAGGGCTGCGGTATTGCCAGCAATACCCCATCGGGTTGTGATTGCAGTTTTACCGGGATATAGTATTCCAATGCCGCATCAAACACAATTTTTTCCGCTAACTGCGCATACACCGGCGCGGGGTTTACCTCGCCCATAGCGGCTTGTATCCAGGGGCGTATATACCTGTAAAAGCACATGAAGCCCGACACAGGGTTGCCCGGTAAGGCAAATACTAATGGGCCATCCGGGAAAGTGCCAAACAGGAAAGGCTTTCCGGGTCGTTGCTGTACTTTATGAAATACCTGTTGCATGCCTAACTGTTGTAATACGGCAGGGAGATAATCAAATTTACCGGCGCTCACTGCCCCGGAACTAATCCATATATCCGTTTCCGTTAACAGCGGCTCCAGCTGTGCCCGCATGGTGGCGACTTCATCAGTCAGATGTATATAACGGGCTTTGATACCGATCTGTTCCAACGCGGCCACCAGGCTGTAAACGTTCGACATGCGCACCTGGTGCAGGGCCGGCGTGGCATGTACCGGTACCAGCTCATCGCCGGTGGCAATCACTACCACCCGCGGCTGTCGGCTTACCCGAACCCTTGTTTTTCCTACGGTAGCCAATACACCTATTTCCGCCGGACCTATCACTACGCCCGGCTGCAGCAGTGCGGCCCCCTTATCCACATCAGATCCTTTGTAATGTATGTTCTGGCCTTTTTTTACGGTACCATGTACCGTAAACCGACGGAATCCTTCGTGTTCAGAAAATTCCAGGTGCTCGTAAGGAATAACGGTATCTGTCATTTCCGGTAATACGGCGCCGGTCATCACCTCTATGCAATTAGCGGTATTGGAAAGCTGCAGCTGTGGTGCCCCGGCAGCCTGTATGTCTTCCACCCCAAAAATATGCTGCCCCCTGACATAGCTATCATAGTTTACCGCGATACCATCCATGGTAATACGGTCAAACGGCGGAAAAGGCCTATCGGCCAGTATCGGCTCCCGCAAAACGCGGCCAGTGGCCGTTTCAAAGGCAACCGTTTCTGTACCCAGGTCCCATACCGTATCCATCACAGCCTTAAATGCAGCAGCAACAGTCAACATCATTTTGAATTACTTTTGTATAAGGTGAACTTCTTTAAATTTATGCTTTTATGTCCAATGAATCAAGTAGCGGTTTTTCGCACCTCAATGAAAGTGGTCAACCAGCCATGGTAGATATCAGCGGCAAACAGGATACCTATCGTATAGCCGTTGCCGAGAGTCGTGTGTATTTACCGGAGCCGGTGCGGGCGCAATTTACAGGACAAGACATCCAAACCCGCAAGGGTGGCGTTTTTCAGACTGCCATTATTGCGGGTATCATGGCCGCCAAAAAAACGCCGGAACTTATTCCGCTTTGCCATACCTTGTTGCTGGATGGCTGCGATCTGCAGATACAGCTGGAAGGGGAAGAAGCCATTATCCGTTGCACCGTGAAAACAAATGGCAAAACAGGCGTGGAAATGGAAGCCCTCACCGGCGCCAGCGTAGCCGCACTCACCATCTACGACATGTGTAAAGCGCTCACCCAGGAAATGATTATCCGGGAAACGAAACTGATCAGCAAAACCGGGGGAAAACATGACTACAGCAAATAATAATGCACCATTAAAAGGTCTCGTGCTCTGCGGCGGATTTAGTACACGGATGCACGAAGATAAAAGTGATATCGCCTACCATGGCGTACCGCAATGGCAATACCTGGTTACTTTACTGCAATCTTTCTTAGAAGAAGTATATGTTTCCTGCCGGCCGGAACAACAGGCCCACTTTGCTGCTCATCCACTACTAATACCTGACAATGTACCTCATGGCGGCCCTTCTGCCGGGCTCCTCAGCGCACATGCGTTGCAACCGGCAACTGCCTGGCTGATAGTGGCCTGCGATCTTCCCCTGCTAAGCCGGCAAAGCCTGGAGTTACTGATCCAGGCACGGAATCCACAGAAATCAGCCACCTCTTTCATCAGCCCGTTTAATGACTCGCCGGAACCCCTGATTGCTATATGGGAACCTGGCGGCTTGCAAACATTACAACAAAATGTACTGAATGGGAAAAGCTGTCCGCGTAAAACCTTGCTGAACAGCGATGTAGAGCTACTCCAGAACCCTTTTGCCACGGAGCAGTTCAATGCCAACACACCGGAAGAAAAAGCGACGGTGTTATCCAGCCTCAAGAAATAAAAAACAGGGAAGTTATTCAGGCGATTTCGCCATCGGCAAAAAATTCTTTCTTCCAGATAGGAACGGTTTCTTTCAGGGTATCGATTACGTATTCACAGGCGTCGAAGGCAATGCCCCGGTGCGCCGCCGCCACCGCTATTACCACGGCTATATCGCCCGGGTATTTATCTCCCACCGCATGCAGCATCACCATCTTTTGGATCTCCCAACGTTCCTGCACCTGCGTCGCTATTTTCTGCATTTCTGAGATAGCCATGGCTTCGTAACATTCATAAAATAATTTCAGCACGGGCCGTTGTTTGGTATGATTACGCACGGTACCGGCAAAAATCACTTCTCCGCCGCAGGCGGGCGACTGTATAAAATCCAGTGCCTCCTGTACGGTAATCGTATCTTTAATATCTATTAATATTTCCATCTCTTCTTTACTAAAAAATATGCTTTAAAAGCGGGCAACAAAAGATCAGCCACCACTTACAGGCGGAATAACGGCTACTTCATCCTGCTCATTAATTACCTGTGAATCAGCGGCATAGGTTCTGTTAACCGCTATCATCATGGATTTCAGCTGCTGCAGCCCGGGATAAGCCTCATACAACCAGGCCTTCAGCGCTGCCACATCCCGCACCTGCGCCGGCTTTTCCAGCATCGCCGCACCTGTAATATCTTTTGCCACACCAAACAATAATATGCCCATACCGGTTAAATTGTTCGTTAAAACTACAATATAGCCCCGATAAAGTAGTAATTTTAGTACGGCAGATAAAGCATTTTTTATGAAAATCAGGATACGAGGTAATAGCATCAGGTACCGGCTGGACAAAACAGATCTGGAACTTCTCCAAAATGTAGGAAAAGTGGAATCTATCACGCATATCGGCGCCGGCACGCTTCACTTCTGCATACGGGGAAAAGATATTACCGATCCCATTATTAAAATGGAACAAGATGGGGTACACCTCCTATTGCCGCTTCCACAGCTGGATGCGTGGTATCCGCCAGACCAGGTAGGTTTTGAACTGACGTTACCCAACCATGATGGTTCGGAACTGAAGGTACTGGTAGAAAAAGATTTTAAGTGTCTTACTGACAGAGACGAGGATGATAGCCAGTCATTTGACAATCCTATGGCCGGCAAAAATTGCTAACACGCATGCTTACAGATGCACATCATCGCACGATCGACTATGTTCGGCTATCGGTAACAGACCGGTGCAACCTCCGTTGTACCTACTGCATGCCGGAACATATGCACTTCGTTAACAGTAAGGCATTACTCAACGATGAAGAAATATTACTTTTATTGCAAACATTAGCCGGCGCTGGTATTTCCAAAGTTCGGATCACCGGTGGAGAACCCTTTCTCAGACCGGGTTTGATGCAATTGCTCGAAAAAATAACCCGGATCCCGGGCATTGATGAAATTGCCGTTACCACCAATGGCGTGCTTACCCAACCTTATATTCCCGCACTGCAAGCACTGGGCATCCGGCATATTAACCTGAGCCTGGACACCCTCCGGGCCGATCGTTTCTTGCAAATTACCCGGCGCGATAAATACGCCGCTGTGGTGGATACCCTGCAAAGCCTGCTCCAACAACAAATGCAGGTAAAAATCAACGTGGTGGTGATGGAAAATGTGAATACGGATGAACTCACCGACTTCGCCGCCCTTACCCGCGACCATGCCTTGTCGGTGCGATTCATAGAAGAAATGCCTTTCAATGGCCAGGGACACCTGTTTTCCGGTATTAACTGGCATTATCAGAAAATACTGGATACCATCAGCGCAGCATATCCATTAGAGAAAATAGCCGATGCGCCACATTCTACTTCGCTCAACTACCACATTCCGGGGCATAAAGGCAATATTGGCGTCATTCCTGCCTATAGCCGCACATTTTGCGGCACCTGTAACCGGCTTCGTATATCCGCTACCGGTAGTATGAAAACCTGCCTGTACGGCAATGATGTGCTGAATGTAAAGGAAATAATGAGAGACCCGGCACAGCAACCATTGCTGTTAAGCGCCATACAATTGGCCATCCATCAGCGATTTGCCAATGGCTTTGAAGCCGAAAAGCACCATGCAGAAAAGTATATGGAAAGTATGTCTGTGATTGGAGGATAATGCTATTTGATCAACATTCTCACCCCGGCATATAAGATCAGCATCGCGGTAGCGCCAGCCACCCACCTGGGTTTCAGCACTTTAGCACTCAGGCGTGCGCCTATCTGTCCACCTAAAATAACCGCTAGCAGCAAAGGCCCTGTAAACTTCCAGTCGAATACAATAGCGTGTTTGGCGGCCTGTCCGCATAGCCCGGCAATGGAATTAACCAGGATAAAAAAGCTGCTCAAACCCGCTATATTCTTGGCGGTATCATATTTTCCCAAACGCAGCACCGGCGATAGATATATGCCACCGCCTATGCCGGTCATGCCCGACAGCAGGCCTATAGCGCCGCCGATAACGCCATATACCACTCCATTACCCCTGTTGGCGGGAATAATAGGCTCTTCCCGCTCAAAAAACAGCCGGTAACACATCACCAGCGCCGCCAGCGTAAGAGCCACTCCCAGCAACAGGAAAAAGGTAGCCTGCTTCAAAGGCAGGTAACTACCCACAAATGCCAGGGGCACGCTGATCAGCGACAACTGCCAGGCTTTTTTCAATGGCAAATGACCACTCCTGTAAAAATGATATACACCTCCAATTACCACAGCCACATTACATATTAATGCCGTAGATTTCATCAGTTGAAAATCTACACTCCATAATGCCAGCATGGCCAGGTAACTCGATCCGCCGCCAAAGCCCGCTGCAGAATAAGCCAGTGCTACCAGGAAAAAAAGTAAACAGAGTTCTGCTATCACAGTTAGTAAGTTTGCATTTGGTCATCTATGACACAAGCCCAGGCATGAATACCGCCCTCCACATTGTATATTCGTTTGAAACCCGCTGCTACCAGGCGTTGCGCCACGGCGCGGCTACGCATACCATGGTGACAAAGCACCGCTATCGGCATATCGGCCGGTAATGCGGCGATCCGTTGCATCACTTCTCCCATGGGAATATGCAGCGAAGGTGATATATGGCAAATATCCCACTCATCTATCTCCCGCACATCCAGTAGGGTAAAGCGGGTATTATTTTCCTGCCACTGCGCCAGTTCGTCCACAGATAAGGATTGTACGCCGGCCACCTCGCAAACGGTTTGTTTGTAGTTGGCCTGTAAAGCAGTTATCTGCCGGTTGGCAGCTACTGGAGAGATGTTAAATACCACGTGGTTATTATGCAGCGTATCAATGGTCATTAACTGGTTGCGCAAGGGTGTTCCAATACCTGTGATCACCTTTACGGTTTCATTGGCCTGGTAACAACCAATGATGCCGGGTAATACGCCTAGCACCCCAATATCGCTGCAGTTCAGCATTTCACCGCTTTCGGGCGGTTCGGGAAACAGGCAACGGTAGGTAGCCCCTTCCTGGTAGTTAAACACACTTACCTGTCCCTCGTATTTATAGATAGCACCATATACCAGTGGTTTCCCGGTAATTACACAGGCATCATTGACCAGGTAGCGGGTACCGAAATTATCGGAGCAATCAACAATCACATCATAAGCGGCAAAAAGCGCCAGGGCGTTTTCGGTAGTGAGCCAGGTATCGTGTACTACATGGGTAACCTCTGGATTCAGTGCCTGCAGGCGTTTTGCGGCCAGGGTTACTTTAGGTTGTCCCTGATCGGCGGTATGATAAAGTACTTGCCTTTGCAGGTTGGTAACAGATACCATATCATGCTCCACGATACCAATACGGCCAATGCCCATGGCAGTCAGATACTGTAATACGGGTACGCCCAGGCCACCAGCGCCTATTACCAATACTTTGGCTTGTTGTAATAATGCCTGTTTCTGTGGTCCAAATCCCTCCAACCGGGTTTGACGGTCATATCGGTCCATGCGCATGGTTTTAGACGTTAAAAATAATCGTATTCCAGTAATTATGGCAGTGGTTTTATTTGCAGGTACATAGTGATCAGGTCTACATAGGCGCCATTTTTTTGCAGGATGCCGCGGGGCAGGCGTCCACACTCCATAAAACCGAAGTTGCGGTATAACTGCATGGCTTTTTCGTTGGTAGCAAATACCTGTAGGGAAAGCAGGTATAAATCCGGGCGTTCTTCCGCCCAGCGTAGCATAGCGGTCATCAGTCGGCGGCCTATTCCCATGTTATTCCACTGGCTTTCTACGGCAATGCCCATTTCTGCAGAGTGGGCCTTTTTATGTAAACCGCTGTGGTTAACATTGACAGAGCCTACAATATTACCTTTTACGATAGCCAGTAATAAGAGTTGATGGGGATTATCGAGATAGCCCTGGATATAATCCTGTTCGGAGTGGATATCCAGCTCCAATGACTCACGGTGGGTAAAAAGGAGAAAGTCCGTTTCCCGGGTCAGGCGCTGGAAGCTGGCCAGCAGCCCTGCTGCATCCTGTAATACAGGCGGGCGAATAATGAGTTCATCGCCATTGGGAAGGAAATGTTTCATGTACACATCGGCATATCCGATGATCTGGTGACCAGCGTTCTGGCCACCAGATCATTGTGGGTAATTATATCATATGGCTACCAAAGTAAGACTGCAGCACGGTTGGCACCTGGATACCTTCAGCTGTCTGGTTGTTTTCCAACAGGCAGGCAAGAATACGGGGCAACGCCAGGGAGCTGCCATTCAGGGAATGCACTAACTGCGGCTTACCATTGTTTTCCTTGAAGCGTATTTTCATACGATTGGTCTGGTACGCTTCAAAGTTGCTCACAGAGCTCACTTCCAGCCATTTTTGCTGGGCGGCGCTATACACTTCGAAGTCGTAGGTGATGGCAGAGGTGAAGCTCATATCGCCGGCGCATAAGCGCAGAATACGATAAGGCAGCTCCAGCTGGTTCAGCAGCGTTTCCACATGCGCAATCATTTCATCCAGCGCCTCAAAAGATTTTTCGGGATGTACCAGCTGTACAATTTCTACTTTATCAAACTGGTGCACCCGGTTTAATCCACGTACATCTTTACCATAAGAACCGGCTTCGCGGCGGAAGCAGGGCGTATAGGCCGTCATTTTGATGGGCAGATCGGTATCTTTCACGATTTCATCGCGATAGATATTGGTTACCGGTACTTCTGCCGTAGGAATGAGATAGTAGTTATCTTCCGTGGCATGATACATCTGGCCTTCTTTGTCGGGCAGCTGACCAGTGCCATAAGCAGAGGCTTCGTTTACCAGGTAAGGTGGCGCGTATTCGGTATACCCGTTGCTGGTATTATAATCCAGGAAATACTGGATTAAAGCGCGTTGTAAACGGGCGCCCCTGTTTTTGAAAACAGGAAAACCGCTGCCGGTAATTTTGTTGCCCAGCTCAAAGTCAATCAGGTCATATTGTTTCGCCAGGTCCCAGTGAGGAACAGCGCCTGCATACAGGTCAGGAATCTTACCGCCGCTGCGCACGATTTCGTTTTCTTCGGGCGTTTTACCGGCGGGCACCATCGCAGCAGGCAGGTTAGGCAGCTTTACCAGGGTATCGTGCAATGCCTTTTCAGTAGCATTCAATTCTTCATTTACAGGTCCCAGGCGGTCTTTCAAAGCCGCTACAGCAGCACGCTGCGCTTCTCCTTCTTCTTTCTTGCCCTGCGCCATCAGTTTCCCTATTTCTTTAGACAAACTGTTTACCTGTGCTTGGGTTTCATCGTATTCCAGGGTTAATTTCTTGCGCTTGTCGTCCAGGGCCAACACTTCTTCCACTACTTCCAGTTCTTTGAAATTCTTAAAGGCCAGACGCTCCAGCACAAATTCTTTATTTTGACGTATAAACGGTACTTGTAACATGTGTTGTATGATAAAATTTTGACAAAGATAATAAAAGAGCGAAAAGCCATATCGCTTTCAGCTCAACTAAGATATTTCCCCACAATAGGTACCCTGCGGCCCACACCAAAAGCCTTGGAAGATACCCGGATAATGGGGCAGAATTGATTTCGCTTGTATTCATTGGTGTTCACCATCTTTAAGGTCCGCGAAACCAACGCCGAGTCGAAGCCCTGTGCTACAATTTCACGAGGGCCCTGACGGCGCTCAATATACTGATACAGGATGCGATCCAGTATCGCGTAGTCTGGTAAGCTGTCGCTGTCTTTCTGATCAGGGCGCAGCTCTGCTGATGGCGCCTTATCAATAATATTCGCCGGTATGATCTCTTTCTCCCGGTTAATATACCGTGCCAGGGAATATACCTGCATCTTATACACATCTCCCAAAACAGACAAACCTCCCGCCATATCGCCATATAAAGTACCATAACCGGTAGACAACTCGCTCTTGTTGGAGGTATTCAGCAAGATATAGCCAAATTTGTTAGACAAGCCCATTAAGAGATTTCCCCTGATACGGGATTGGGTATTTTCTTCCGCCACATTAAATGGCAGCCCTTTAAAATAAGGCTCCAGCGTGGCCAGGAAGGTTTCGTAGATATCATTAATGCGAATGATATCGTAAGGGTTGCCCAGGTTCCTGGACAGTGCCACGGCATCATCTACAGAGTGGCTGGTAGAATAGGGAGAAGGCATCAATACAGCCCTCACATTATCTTTACCCAATGCCTCGCAGGCAATAGCCAGGGTAACTGCGCTGTCAATACCGCCGGAAGAGCCCAGGATGGCTTTGGTAAAGCCCATTTTACCAAAATAATCGCGAATGCCCATCACCAGTGCATCGTAAATACGGTGAATATTATGATCGAACTCCAGCGCCATGAGCGGTGTAAAGCCGGAAGGTTTCACCGGTGGTAAATTGCTACCCACCAGCTTTTCCAGCTCTATGCCTCCCATCGCCTCTTCGAAGTAAGGTAGTTCTTTAACGATATTGCCCTGGGCATCATAAATCAGGGAGCCACCATCGAATACAATTTCTGTCTGGGAACCCACGGTATTACAGTAATACAGCGGAATCTTGTATTTTAATACATTGGCCAGGATAATTTCCTTCCTGTCTTCATCATGGTCATAGTCAAACGGAGAAGCAGAAAGGTTAATCATTACATCCGGCTCCTGGGCAATCAGCTGATCCATCGGACAGATACGGTACAGGGGATTATCTCCCAGGTTCCAGATATCTTCACAGATGGTGACGGCCAGCTTTTTTCCTTTAAATGGAATAATGTTCCATTCGTAAGAAGGCTCGAAATACCGGTATTCATCAAATACATCGTAGGTAGGCAACAGGGTTTTGTGAACGACCTGTTTTACTTCCCCCTCGTACAGGAACCAGGCCGCATTAAAGAGGTCTTTCCCTTCCCGTTGTGCGTTCCGGGCCGGGGCGCCTACTAAAACGGCGATATCGCTGGTATGTGTTTTAATCACATCAATGGCTTTGTGGCACTGTGCGATAAAGTCTTCAAACTCCAGGAAATCACGCGGAGGATATCCGCAAACGCACAACTCTGAAAACACGACCAGGTCGGCGCCCTGTGCTTTGGCCGCCTGGATGCCGGCTATAATCTTCTCTGTATTTTTCTCGAAATTGCCTATATGATAATTCTGTTGCGCCAGTATAATATTCATAGTAATAAAGTGAGCTGATTCAAAAAAACGGCTAGAAGAATATTCCCAGCCGCAGGGCGAAGTTATTCATATTTACCCTGCCATCATTCCATTTTGCATTGCGGGTTACATCTACAAACCCGTTCTGGTAGGTAACGCCCACCAGGCCGGTCAAATTCTCGCCCAGTGGATATTCTACGCCTCCTCCTATCAACATACCAATGTTAATGCGGTTCATGTCCGACAGGATATTTACCCGGTCGTACGACTGGCTGCCACTCACCACATTGGCACGGCCGCTCACCGGGAAATCGAGGTAGCTACCAAATTGCCCCCACCACACGATATCATTTTCCATGGGCACCGACTTCAGTTTCAGCGCTACGGGGATTTCGATATAGGTGAGCTTCATATTATATTCGGCCGTATTGCCGCTATAGCTGCTCAATCCTTTACCGGCATCGTATTGCAGCTTGCTGCCTGCCAGCATCACCTGGAATCCCGAGGAGAGGGCATAGGTGCCCCTGTCGTTGAGGTTAAAGTCGGCCATGAGCCCGAAATTAAGCCCAGCCTTAGCACTGTTGCGGTTTACGCCCGATTCCTGCGGTTTTAACACCGATATCATCGGGTTCAATGTAAATCCCAGCCTGGTTCCATGTCTGAAAGCCCGGGGGCCGCCATACTGACCCATACTTACCTGTGTGATACCCGTAATGGCCAGCAAAAAGAGAATCTTCTTCATAGATGATGCTAGTTCACAATTTTTTATAATACAAGGTAAATAATAATTTTACCTTAGATGAGTTTTAAGAGTGATGCAAAGTTACATTAATAAATATACCCTGCTGACAGCCAGCCTGATTGCCCTGCTGGGGATGGCGGCCTGTACATCGGGGCCCAAAGCCCCGGACGTAAGTCATATACCCATGACCGTTAGTGTATCGCGCTTTGATTCGGCCCTGTTCACTATCGACACCACTGCCATGCAACCCGGTCTTGCGAGGCTACATGCCAGCTACCCGGTATTTCTGCCCCTGTATGTAACGGATATTATGAACCTGGGCGCCTATTCCGATAGCAGCAGTACGGTACAGCAACAGCTGCATATGTTCCTGACCACACCCGACTTCCGTCACCTGGAACAATCGGTACAGGCAAAATTTGGCGACGGGTCTGCGCTAAACGCTCAGCTGGCACAGTGTTTCCGGTATATTAAATATTATATTCCTTTCTTTCATCCGCCAAAAGTGGTCACTTTTATTTCGGGAATAGCCAATTATGGTGCCATTACAGTGGACACTATCCTGGGAATAGGGCTGGATATGTACATGGGAGCTGACTTTCCTCCCTATGCCCAGATCCCTGACTACCCGGATTATATGATACGCCGCTTTGCCCCCGAGTACATTACCACCAACTGTATGCAGGTGATACAGCAACAATTATATCCCCCTGCGCGTAAAAATGCGAACCTGCTGGAACAGATGATGGAAGCGGGTAAGCAACAGTATTTCCTGGATAAGGTACTCCCCGGTACTCCAGACACCGTGAAACTGGGATATACCAAGAGTCAGCTGGACTGGTGCTATGACAATGAGCAGATGATCTGGCAGTTTTTTGTGCAGAATAACCTGGTGTACTCCAGCGACTGGCAGCAAATCAATCATTTTGTGGGTGATGGCCCTTCTACACAGGGCATGCCCGAGGGCGCTCCAGGCAAAATCGCCAATTTCGTGGGCTGGCAGATCATAAAGAAATATATGAATGAGCACAAGGAGGTTACCTTGCAGCAATTAATGGAATCGAAAGATATGACGGAAATCTTTAAGGCCACCAAATACAGGCCTAAATAACGGTTACAGGCTAAACGAAGACAGGATTAGTTGAGTTTGAAAGGAACGACCATCTGGAATTCAGGGATTTTCACCTCGAGAATTTTCTTGTCCAGTTGGTTTTCCATCTGATAAGTACCATACATCTTACCAATCTCTGTTCTGAGATTGGATCCCGAGACATACTGGTAAGTTTCACCGGGCGCCAGCAGTGGTTGAACACCTACAACACCTTCTCCTTCCACTTCACGATGTGTGCCGTTAGAATCGATAATATACCAGTGACGGCGCAGCAACTTGATGGGGAAAGTGTTATTGTTTTCAATGGTAATGCGGTAAGCAAACATGAATTCGCTTCCAATTGGATTTGAATAATCCGGCTGGTAGAATGTCTCCACGCTGATGGTGATGCCCTCTGTTACCTTCTTAACCATAAAATCAACCTTTAACGTAAAAATAAGAAAAATAAAACCAGTGGTTGGAAAAAATCTGGTATCTGCCCTACTTTAACGATTCTTTAGATTATTTCAATGTTGTCTAGTATAGCCGGATCTTGTTCAGCGGCCCTAGCTGCTACCTCCAGGATGTTGTTATAATAGCCCCTGCGCAGGTATTCAGCGAAATATCTCCATAGAAATCCAAAAAATCCAAAACGCTGGTACTGTTTTATATGGCAAGCCTCGTGCCGCATCCAGGCAACGTCTGACAAAAAACGTTCCCGGGACGCTCCATGCAGGTGGATGGTGCGTCCCAGGACCATGGCTACAGATTGTACCCGCATAAAGCGGGCTGCGACCTTCGCCAGCCTTGAATTTTCACGTATGCGACAGATTATTTTTTCCAATCCTTCTTCCCGAATAACGTAAATCTACGGGAAATATTGAAACCCCAGCGGAATTGCCCCTGCAACCAGGAGGTAGTGGTTTCCGGAATAAATTGGTTTTCCAGGATGGCGGTGGAGTTGGTAAAGGTGATGCTGAATACGTGGCCCCCGGTTTCTATTTCCAGTCCCACGCCCAGCGGGTTATAGAATTTAGTGCCCAACGATTTGAAATAATCTTTGCTTTCAGCGGTGCGGAACGGATAATAATACTCTGCCAGTAATCCCAGGCGTTTACTCAGCTTCAAACGGCCGGCAGCACCCAGGGCAAACATATTATTCATATCCATATATGAAACCCGGTTACGGTGTACATAAGTCGGCATCAACGTGAAGGACAGCCGCTCGGCAAATTTGCGGGATACCAGCGCCTGGGCCACATACGTCATACGGTCGGCCGTAGTCCCAAAATAATCGGGCACCGATTTATCTGCGGCCGACGGCATACCACTGATTACCATATTACCGAATACCGCTACAGATACTGGTACATAGTCATCCCTGGTTTGCTGAAGAAACCGGTACTTCACCAGTCCTTCGTACAACTGGCGCAGGTTACCGGCACCTTTACTCCGGCTGATCCCTACCATGAGGTCATCGGAAATCCCATACTCAAAGGCAATACGGATATCGGTAGAGTTATCGGTACCAAAAAACGTTTTGGTGCCTCCAAACTCACCCCCCGCGTCACCAAAGCGGTGTGCCACCCGGAAGTCCAGCTCATGTTTGCGGAGCGTTTCGGTAGACTGGCCCTGGATAATGCGGGTCGATTTATATGTATCCAGCACGCGTGTATGTGTAGTACCGGTGCTGTCGAACAGCTTCTCCAGGCTGTTCTGAGCCTGCGCGGCAGTGCCGGCGGCGAGACATAATAATATAGCAGGTATAATTTTCATGTAGTCATTGATTATTTATTACTGTAAGGAGTATAAATTGCATTGACGGTTACCGCTACCACTTCCGCGATATTCTTCACTACCAGTGAAGGGACTTTGATATGGTGATCAGCTACCCGTACGTTGAAAGTGGAATTTACGGTAATGGTATTCCCCTGGGTGGCCAGGGTGCCTTTGGCAGTATATACTTTGTCCACCCCGTGAATATTAAGTGTGCCCGTTACCGTTACCGGGAAAGTGCCCTCTTTACTGAAGTCTACGTCTTCATTGATTTTTCCCTTGAATTCAGCGAAAGGGTATTTATCACTTTCGAGATAATTTTCATTAAAATGTTCTTGCATCAGCTTCTTTTTAAAGTCGAAGGAGCTGATAGCCACCTTAAAAAAAACTTCTTTTGTTTTCTTATTGAGGGCAGAGGCGCCCTTATCTGTTTTAGCTTCAATGTCTTCCATTGGGGCGGAAGAAAAGAAAGATAAACGGGCATTTTTGCAGGTATACACGTCTTGTGCGGTGGCACTTGTTACCATCAGCCATGCGCTCACCAAAAGCAGCCAGTATTTCATATTGATCTGTTTTAGGTTATTGATCAGGAAGCCCATGTGCTATCCAGCAGGCGATAGAATCTTTCATGCCCTGGCTCAGCGCCGGAAAGCCCTGTGACTGGGGCATATCGGCCAGTGAACCAATAGCCCGCAGCTCAAACGTAGAGCGGTGCGTATTGATATAGGACTTTAATGTAGTGGCGGTAGAGAAATCGGCCACAGCAGGAGAATTGCCGCCGGGATGGCAGCCCCGGTTGGTACAATTGGTCTGTATCGCCGCCAGCGCATAACTAGTGGTGATCTTGGCTACATCGCAGTTAACGCCACCACTCACCGGCGATGGCGCCTGCTCATTCTTACAGGCTGCAGCTAATAATAAACTCATGAATAAAAAAATGGTAATCCTCCTCATAGGTTATCCAAAATTTGTTGTTCTCAGTTAATACGAGAGACTTCAATAATTGGTTGCGTAATCAGGAATAAAATTCTACTATATTACATGATTAACCACTTATTTTTGCACCAAATAAGCTTTTGACCGTGAATATTGAACAACTATACAGCATCTATGAGCAACATCGCTCGGTACAAACAGATACCCGGAAACTGAAACCCAACGATATTTTCTTTGCCCTCAAGGGAGGTAACTTCAATGGTAATGAATTTGCCGCCAAAGCATTAGAAATGGGCGCCGCCTTTGCGGTGGTAGATGAAGCAGCGTATTATACCGTACCTGAAAAAATGATGCTGGTAGAAGATGCCCTGGTTACTTTGCAACAACTGGCCTTACGGCACCGGCAACAGCTTAATATCCCCTTCCTGGCTATCACCGGTACTAACGGGAAAACCACTACGAAAGAACTGATTAACGCAGCCTTGTCTGCCGGATTAAAAACATATGCCACGGTGGGCAACCTGAATAACCATATTGGCGTACCCCTCACCATCTTAAGCATACAACCCGATGTACAAATAGCCGTGATAGAAATGGGCGCTAATCACCAGCAGGAAATAGCGGCCTATTGCCAGATAGCCCTGCCCACCCATGGTATCATCACTAACATTGGAAAGGCACACCTGGAAGGCTTTGGCAGCGAAGAAGGCGTTAAAAAAGCAAAAGGAGAGCTGTATGACTTCCTGCGCAGCAACAACGGAACCGCGTTTGTTTGTAACGACTACGGCTACCTGATGGAAATGGCCAAAGGCATCCCGCATATCATTACCTATGGTGGCCAGGAAGCCGACTTTGTAGGGGAAGCCGTTACCGACAGCGCATTCCTGGCTGTGGAAGTAAGGGGTAACAGCCAGGTAGGCTTTATCCAAACCCAACTGGTAGGCGCTTATAACTTCCCCAATGTGATGGCGGCAGTAGCCGTAGCCACGCATTTTGGCGTTGCTGAAAAAGATATTGCCCCGGCCATTGCACATTATGCCCCTTCCAACAACCGCTCCCAGGTTATTGTACAGGGTAGTAATACCATCATCATGGATGCCTACAATGCCAATCCTTCCAGCATGAAGGCCGCCATTGAAAACTTTGCCAGCCTCTCCGCCAGCAAAAAGATACTCATGCTGGGCGCTATGATGGAACTGGGCGCCGATAGTATCAAAGAACACCAGGCATTGGTATCCCTACTGGAACGCCTACACTGGGATGCCGTGGTATTGGTAGGCGGCGACTTTAAGAAAGTAACCCATCCTTATATTTATCTTGAGAATGCTGCCGAAGCGGCAAAATGGCTTCAACAGCAACAATTTGAGCACGCCCATATACTCATTAAAGGTTCAAGGAGCACTGGTATGGAAAAGGTAATTGCGTAGCAGGCCTTTCACATGATATGCATAATTCAGATTATTTGTTAACGATTTCATAATTGTAGTATTTTTAATACTTCAATTTGACATTTGAACTTTACCCAAAATCTGAATTGCATGTACATGAAAATCTGTCGTTACCTCATTTGTATGTTGTGTAGCGCGCTATTAATCCCCACCGCCTTGTTAGCACAGGAAACCACCGCTGATATAGCAGGCATTGTCGGAAGCAAAGAAGGTGCCGTGCCCGGAGCCAGTATCGTAGCCACTCACGTACCAACAGGCACCAAGTACAACACCGTTTCCCGTAAAGACGGTCGTTTCAATTTACCTAACCTGCGTGTGGGCGGTCCCTATACGCTGACGATCTCCTACATCGGCTTTAAAGATGAAAAAAGGGAAAACATCTTCCTGTCGCTCGGCCAGGAGTACAAAGCAGATGTAAACCTACAGCCAAGTACCAGCACCTTAACAGAAGTAGTAGTTACTTCCGGCGTGCAGAACAAAGTGATCAACAAAGCCCGCACCGGTAGCCAGGAGGTAATTACCCGCGCCCAGATGGATCGCTTACCTACTGTAAGCCGCTCTATGCAGGACTTTACCCGGCTTACCCCTTCTGCCAACGGGTTAAATATCGGCGGCAGAAGCAACCAGTTAAACAACATCACAGTAGATGGCGCCAACTTCAACAACTCTTTTGGCTTGCAACCTACGCTGGGATCCCAGACTTCTTCTCAGCCTATCAGCCTGGAAGCGCTGGAACAAATACAGGTAAACGTATCCCCTTATGATGTAAGACAGGGTGGATTTTCCGGCGCCGGTATCAACAGCGTTACCAAAAGCGGTACCAATACCTTTAAAGGAACGGTATATACCTACATACAAACACCTGGCTTACAGGGAAGAAAAGTAGGTACTGTTACTGTTCCCAAGCCAGATTTCAACTATAACCTGCGCGGATTCAACGTAGGCGGTGCTATCGTTCCCAGCAAACTGTTCTTCTTCGTAAGTGCAGAACAGGAAAGAATTAAAGCCCCTGCCACCAGCCTTGTAGCCAATAAACCAGGCGGCGTAGCCGGTGGAAACGTATCCCAGGCGGTAGCCGATACCCTGGATGCGCTCAAACAATTCCTGATAAAAAACTATGGCTATAATCCAGGTGATTACCAGGACTATACCTACAGAACCCAAAGCGATAAAATTACTGTTAAGATCGACTGGAACGTAAACGACCACAATACGTTTACCTTCAAATACAACTACCTGAAATCCTTCCGCGACATTGCGGCCAGCAATAGTGGCGCACCAGGCGGAGGAGCAGTGGGAAGCGGCCGTCAGCCAAGTGCTACCGGCTTACCATTTAGCGGTAGCGGTTATACCATCAATAACAACTTCAACATCTTTATTGCGGAATTAAATACCCGTATCGGCAACCGCGCCTCCAATAAGCTGCAGGTAGGATTTTCCGCTATGCGCGATTTCCGTAAGGCATTGTCTGAAGGCAATTTCCCGCTGGTAGATATTATGAATGGTCAGGGCGCCAGCTACACCGCTTTCGGCTATGAACCATTCACCTACAACAATAAACTCAATACCAACGTATTCCAGTTGTCCGATATCTACACCATGTATAGAGGAAAACATGAAATTACGATCGGTACCCAAAACTATTACAAAACATTCCTGAATGGTTTTGCACCTAATTACAATGGTAACTATCGCTTCAACACGCTGCAGGACTTCTACGCCAGCGCCATCAATGGATCGCCTACTGCGTCCCGTTATGCGTTGAGCTATGCTACCACATCGGATAAATCGTTCCCATATGCTAAAATCAATATGCTGGAACTGGGCGCCTTTGTTCAGGATAAATGGAGCGTAAATAACTACTTTACGCTGACCTATGGATTACGTGTAGACGTTCCTGTTATAGGCAGTACCTTCAGCAGAAATGATTCCCTGACAGCACTTACCTTCAGAGATGGTGTCAAAATAGATGTGGGCCAGGCGCCTAAAACAACCCCGTTGTTTTCACCGAGAGTAGGTTTCAACTGGAACGTAACCCACGATGGCAAAACGCAGATCCGTGGTGGCGCCGGTTTATTTGCTGGTCCTCCGCCTGCCGTATGGTTGAGCAACCAGGCTGGTAACAATGGTGTACAGTTTGGCTCGTTCACCGCGCAAACCAGCAACACCGTTCCGGTTATCAACTATCCATTCAGCCAAAATCCGGATACCTATAAGAAAAACTTTGAAGGCAAATTATCTCCTAACTATAACATAGCAGTTACCGATAAAAACTTCAAATATCCACAGGCATTAAAGGCAACGTTGGCGGTAGACCGTCAGCTGCCCGGAGGTATTATCGGTACGGTGGAATTCAACTATACCAAAGATATCAACGCGGTATATTTCCAGAACGTGAATCTGCCTGCTACCGGTTTCCAGCTGGACAGTACGCCTGATCACCGCCTCCGCTACAGCAGCTCTAAAATATATGCAGGCAACAGCCTGAGCAACCCTAATATCAGCGACGCTATCCTGATGCGTAATACCAATAAGGGTTACTCTTACTTTGCCACTATCCAGCTGCAAAAAAACACGCCTAATCTTTACCTGAGCGCTGCCTATACTTATAGCAAATCGCGTAGCGTAAATGATGGTGGTAGCATTGCACAGAGCAACTGGCGCGATCGCCCGGTAGCAGGCGACCCTAACGCCAATGAACTGGGTTATTCCAACTACTACCTGCCACACCGCGTTGTATTGGCCGCTACTTACCGGTTCAACTGGGCTAAACACTTCGCTACCTCCTTCGGTATGATCTATGAAGCATCACCCAGCCTGAATGGCCTGTATAATGCTACTTCCTATACCTATAATGGCGACGTGAATAACGATGGTTCCGGCGGAAACAATGACCTGATCTACATCCCACGAAATAAAAATGAAATTAAGCTGGTACCGGTAGGTTATGGCGACAAAACCTATAACCCCGCCACCAATGCCGACAAACGTACAGCAGATATTATCTGGAACCAGTTGGATAATTTCATTAAGCAGGATAGTTACCTGAGCAGCCACAGGGGCGAATTTGCAGAACGTAATGCAGTAGTATTACCTTTCTCAAAAAGAATGGACGTTAATGTTACCCAGGATATTTATTTCTATAGTGGTAAAGATAAAACCAAGCATACCCTGCGTATCAGCCTGGATATTGTCAACTTCGGTAACCTGTTGAATAAAAACTGGGGCATTTCCAAAATGCCGAACGTACCTTCTTTCCTGAAGTATGAAGGACAAATAAAAGATGCCGCCGGCAACGGTACTGCGGCTCCTGCGTACTCTTTCCCATACCAGGATGCGGCTAACCAGATCCCGGTAACTAACTCCTGGAGAGATAATACCAATACCATTTCCCGTTGGCAAGGCCAGCTGGGTATCCGGTATATGTTTAATTAACAGCATCTCCTAAAATTTCAAACGGCCGTCTCAATATTTATGAGACGGCCGTTTTTTGTCTGAAAAATGCTATTTAAACTTCTATTTTTGTGCTCCAATTCGCAACAGCAGGCTATTTTAAAAACGAATCCGTGAGTAAAAAGTATTATATAATTGATTTTGACAGCACCTTTACGCAGGTGGAAGCCTTGGATGAACTGGCACGTATTTCCCTACAGGACCGCCCGGACAGAGAACTGATCTACAAAAAAATAGAAGATTTAACCAACCTGGCCATGGAAGGCAAGTTGTCGTTCCGGGAAAGCCTTGCCGGCAGGGTACAATTGCTGGAAGCCAATAAAGACCATCTGAAACAGCTGGTGAAACACTTAAAAAAGCTGGTATCTACCTCTTTTTCCAGGAACCGGAACTTTTTTAAACACCATGCCGACGATGTACTGATCGTATCCGGCGGATTTAAAGAGTTTATTACCCCGGTGGTACTGCCCTTTCATATTAAAAAAGAAAACATTTACGCCAACACCTTTGTCTTTAACGAAGAAGGAAAAATCATCGGCTATGATGAAAACAACCCACTCTCCAACGAAGGCGGCAAAGTAAAATTATTGAAAGAGCTACAGCTGCAAGGCGAAATACACGGTATCGGCGATGGTTATTCCGATTTCCAGCTCAAGGAATCCGGCATGATCAAGAAATTTTATGCGTTTACAGAAAATATAGAACGTAAGTCGGTGACCGAAAAGGCGGATCATATCACGCCCAGCCTGGATGAATTTTTATATGTCAACAACCTGCCTTCGGCCATCTCTTATCCAAAGAATCGTATTCAATGCCTGGTGGTGGGCGATGTACCCGAAGCAGCGGTAAAATACCTGAAAAAAGACGGCTTTACCGTAAAACAGGTCTCTTCCCTGGAAGACAAACAGTTGAAAGAAGCAGGAATAATTTTGTTGGGAAATAAGGAGTCTATCCCCGCAGAAAAACTGACCAAAGCCACCAAACTGAAGGTGATCGGCTACTTTGGCAATAGCAAAAAGCATATCCCGAAGGATGCCTGTACAGACAGGGGAATTGTCATCTTCGACAATATCAAAAAGCCCGAATCTGTTGCTAAGCATATCGCGAAATTTATTAATACCGGAGATGCTTTCAAAAGCAGCAATTTCCCCAATATACCATTACCCAAAGTAAAGAATGGTCATCGCCTTATCCATATTCACCGTAACGTACCGGGTATTATGGCCAGCGTGAACCAGGTACTGGCCGATATGCAGCTTAACATTGTATCGCAATTCCTGATGACAAATGAGCGGATTGGCTATGTAATTACAGATATCAACGCCGCATATGACAAAAAGGTATTGAAGGAACTGAAGCAGATTAAGGATACCATTAGTTTCAGGGTGGTATACTAAAACGGCAGTTAGCCATTAGCTAAAGGCTAATGGCTAATCTTGCAAAGCATGTCGGAATGAATATTGAGCCCGATATTGGTTAAATTATAAAGGTGCTCACTGCCCACCAGCCATACGATTTCACAGATTTCCCGTTCTGAAAAATGTGCCAGCAGCAGGGCAAACGTCGCTGGGTTTACTTTTTTATCTTTTGTAAGGTCAGTGACATAGTCTAGCGCCACCCGTTCGGCTTCTGAAAAAAGAGGGCTGGTGCTATAATGTGCAAGGGCGTCAAATTTTGCCTCGTCCATCGATTCCTTGACAACGCTCCAGCGGGCGGCATCCATACAAAAAAGACAGATATTGATACGCGCTACCTGTTCCCGGATCAGCATTACCAGTTCCCGCGACAATTGCAGCTTTTTGTCCAGTTGCGATACTTTTCCATAAAACATACCGAAGGCTGCCGGCAGGCGTACGGAATGCACTTTCAGCGGCATCAGCACTTTCCCGAATTGCTTACGGGTAAAGAAATATGCCAGTTTCATCATCAGCCCCTTGGGCTTTTCAATGGGAGATAAGAAGGTATCCATATGTTATTGTTTTTGTTTTATACCTTAATAAAGACTGACCGGACAGAAATTGGACAAGAGAAGGGAATTATTTTGAGATCACCCTGTTTTATTTACGTAACGCTCCTTTTTTATGCCGCATAAAGGCATTGTCTATTAATTTTATTATCATTATCTTGGATCAATTGTTTCAAAATACTTTTGTCAAGCTATGGGGGAGCCTGTAGAGGAAGGCCATCAGGCCGCCACGTTATTACTGCAAGAGTTTACCTCTCTTGAACTGGTCTTTAAAGAGTGCTACCCGGTTCTCCTCGCTTACGCCTGCAAATTTGTATCACGCGAAACGGCAGAAGATATCGTACAGGATGTTTTTGTACAGATATATAAAAAAGGTACTTCTCTACACATTACCACCAATATTAAAAGTTACCTGTTTCGCAGTATTCATAACAGCTGCCTGGATTATATCAAACACGAAGCCGTGCATCAGCGCTATATTAATGCAGCCTTTCCCACATTAACAGAAGCTGAGCTGAATTATTTTAGCCCCGATGGTCCCCGGCAAAGCCTGTTGGAACAAGACAACCTGGCAGCCAGCGTATGGCGGGCCATAGAAGAACTCCCGCCCAAATGCCGGGAGGTAGTGAAGCTCCGGTACCAGCAGGGGCTTAAAACAGGCGAAATTTCCGCCGCGATGGGTATTTCTTCCCGTACTGTGGAAACACAACTGTATAAAGCCATTAAGCAACTAAAGAGCATAGTGCGAAAAGTGAATTACCTGTTTTCAGTGATGTATTAATACCCCTGTTTTACCACCTCTTCATCTTTCTGAAAAAAAAATAAAAAAACTGTACGTAGAAATAATCCCCTTGTCGTCTAAATAAATGACATGTCACTACATTACAATACCAACGATTTGGATTATAGCATTTTAATAAAGTTCATCGAAGGTCAGGCCAGCCGGGAAGAAACAGCGGAGGTAGTTGCATGGTTGCAGGCATCACCCGGCAACCAGGTACTATATTTCCAGGTAAAAGACATCTTTGATCAGCAACTGGCAGCGAAGATTCCGGCCACCGCAGCCGAAGAAAGCTGGCGACAGGTAGCAGAGAAACTATCGGCTTCGTCGGAGCCGGCCCCTGTAAGGCGATTAGGCTGGCTGAAAGTGGCAGCGACAATAACTATACTATTACTGGCAGGAGGCACTGCCACTTACCTGCTTACCAGGACCGCCCCTCAGCCGGCGCCCCTGGCTGTATTGGTAGCTAAAAAAACAATGGTACAAACCATATTGCTGCCAGACAGCACCCGGATATGGGTTAAGCCGGGCAGTTCACTGAAAATGCGGGATACAAAAGATGGAGGTAACCGTGAAGTATGGCTGGAAGGCAGCGCCTATTTTGAAGTAGTTAAAAAGGCCTCCCAACCGTTTACTGTACATATTCCGGATATGACAGTAACCGTACTGGGAACTTCTTTTACCGTTAATGATGATCAACACCATTCCATGGTGGTGGTTAACACCGGTTTGATTAAAGCCACTGCCACTGCCTTTCAACAGGAACTGTTGCTACACCCGGGAGAAAGAGGAAAGATCGTGGATAACAAAATCCTGACAGATCTTACCAACCCGCAACTATACGCAGCCTGGAAGGATGGCAATTATAAATTTGAAAATACCTCCGTGGGGGAAATAAAAGAATTATTGCACGCAAACTACGGATATGAAGTAGAGATATTACAACCACAAAAATTCAAGGATACCAGGATCAGCGGACGAGTACTCATTACCGATGAAGTAAGCTTATGTAATGCATTGTCCGCCATGCTGGAAGCAGATGTTCATAAAACAGGTAACCGGATTATTATTCAACCAAAGTAAGCATGTTAAAACAAAGTATCGTCAAAAGCCGAAGGGATAATTATTAATTCTGAAAATTCTTATTGTGAAAAGCCTGGTTATTGCAGCCTTATGGGGCAACTGCGATGGTATGGTGCGCCTTATCGGATAAAATATTTATCATGTAAACCTTACTGACCAGGGTCACTACCAGCCAGGTAATATCCATATTTTCCCGTAGCCATATACTTGCAACAGTGACAATAATAACAATAATGAAGCGAAACACAACGGTAGCAGTACCACTTTAATGATGTAGTCTTTTAACCAAATATGTAGTCTTTAACCAAAATTTTCTTCGTTATGAAATTTGGATCTCTACGGCATTGCCTGAAGGGAATGGCCGGCCTATGTCTTGTACTGGCCGTTATCCCTTCTTCCTTACATGCGCAGGATGCAATGGCCAGCATCCAGGATCAATCCCGCCAGGAGCGAGGCAGAAGTAGCCCCTCCGACGCCCCTGGCACACAAATGATACCACTGAGGGATATCCTGGAAAAAATTTATACCAGGTATCAACTGAGGATTGCACTCAATGAAAAGTATGCAAAAGATATTTATATCCCTGATAAAATACTGAAAATGGAATCCTCAAAAGTGGTTCCATATCTACAGAAAGCACTACAAAACCATAACCTGACCCTGAACCAGATGGGGGAATCGCAATATGTGATTGCACCAGTCAGTCACCCCGCCCCCGCAGTACGAAAACCAGCCGTTAAACTGAAAGTATCAGGTACCGTAAAAGACAAGCTGGGAGCAGCCTTGGTAGGCGTAACGGTAAAAATAGTAGGAACGCCCACAGGTACCACCACCAACGACAAAGGCTATTACGAACTGGATGTAGAACCAACGGATATACTTGAATTTTCCTATATCGGTTATCAATCTCAACAGATCACCGTTAGAAATAAAGTAGACATCAACGTGGAAATGCTGGCAAAAGAAGGCGGGCTCAATGAAGTAGTGGTGGTAGGATTTGGTGCACAAAAGAAAATCAGCCTGGTAGGCGCACAGTCCACCATTAAACCAGAAGAGCTGAAACTGCCGGTAAGGAGTTTAACCAACGCCCTGGGCGGCCGCCTGGCGGGCATTGTAGCCGTACAACGCAGTGGCGAACCCGGCTATGATGGCTCCGATATCTGGATACGTGGTATCTCTACTTTTGGCTCCAGTCCACGTGGCCCACTCATTATTGTGGATGGCGTGCCCGATCGTAGCATTAATGACCTGGACCCAGAAGATATTGCCAGCTTTACGGTACTGAAAGATGCCTCCGCTACCGCCGTATACGGTACCCGCGGCGCCAATGGCGTTATCCTGGTAAATACCAAATCCGGCAAGCCCGGCAAACCACAGATTAACCTGGAACTAAACCAGGCCATCACAAAATTTACTCAACTGCCCAAGTTTGCAGATGCGCCCACCTTCATGAGATTATACAACGAAGGACTGCAGATGAGAGGCAGAACACCGCTGTATTCCGATGAACAGATACAAAAACATATCTCCGGTGAAGACCCCGACCTGTACCCTAATGTTGACTGGTTTAATGTGCTGTTTAACAAATTTGGGCAGAGCAGAAGGGCCAACCTCAATGTTCGCGGGGGCTCTGAATTCGCCACGTATTATATCTCTGCCGGTTATTACTCGGAAGTAGGTTTGCTGAAACGCGATCATGTACAATCCTATAATTCAGATATTAAACTGGACCGCTATAACTTCACCACCAACGTTGACGCTAATATCACCAAAACAACCAAACTGGAGTTAGGCATCAACGGTTTTATTATCAACAGCAACTATCCGGGTATTGGTACTAATGCCTTGTTCGACCTGGCTACACAGGTGCCGCCTCACCTGATACCGCCACAGTATTCCAATGGCCAATGGCCTAAGATTCCCGGAGGAAGCTATCCCAGCCCCTACCGCAATCTCACCCAATCTGGTTATGCCACGGAGTACCGTAATACCATTCGTTCCAATATCAGGCTGCGCCAGAACCTCGACTTCTTCGTGAAAGGGCTTTCCTTCACCAGCATGTTTGCATTTGATTCCTATGGCTGGAATAATCTCAACAGGAAAAGGGAAGTGCAAACCTATTACGCCACCGGACGTGATTCTGCCGGCAACCTGTTGACAAACATTGTTGACCCCGGCTCTAATGTACTAGGATTCGATGTGTCGAGAGGCGGCAACCGCCGGTTTTATACAGAAACCGCGTTGAACTATGCCAATAAATTCGGCGACCACGATGTTTCCGGTTTATTGCTCTACAACCAGTCAGATTACATAGATGCGGATGCCGGTACCCTCATATCCTCTATCCCTTATCGTATCAGGGGATTGAGCGGAAGAGCTACCTATGGTTATAAGAGCCGCTACTTTGCAGAAGCTAACTTTGGCTATAATGGATCCGAAAACTTCACACCTAATAAACGCTATGGCTTGTTTCCTTCTTTTGGAGTGGGCTGGGTAGTATCCAATGAAAGCTTCTTTTCGTCGCTCAGTAATGTATTTAGTTACTTCAAGCTCCGCTATACCTATGGCTTATCCGGAAATAGTAATACCGGTTCCCGCTTCCTGTTTTTGACCAGGATAAAGGCAGATAACGGCCTCGGCTATACGTTTGGAGTACCCGGAAACACTTCCTGGTACAGCGGTTTGGAAGAAGACCAGATTGGCTCTGAGGTAAGCTGGGAAACCGGTAAACGCCAAAACCTGGGTATCGAAATAAAAGCATTCCATGACGAGCTGTCGCTGATCGTGGAGTTATTTAAAGAGCGCAGAACAGGTATCCTGCTAAGACAATATGATATTCCTTACGCCTCCGGCTATACGAGTGGTAATATCCCTTACCGGAATATAGGTATTACGGAGAATAAAGGAATTGATGTAACCCTTGATTATAACAAATCCTTTTCCAAAAACTATTGGATTGGGTTCAGGGGTAACTTCAACTTCAACATCAACAAAGATGTATACGATGGGTTACCACCTTGGCAATATCCCTGGCTGAACCGCACCGGTCATCCTATTGACCAGCGTTTTGGTTACGTAGCGCTGGGCTTATTCGCGGATTCTGCTGAAATCGCTAAATCGCCCAAACAGGCGGGAGATGTGCGCCCCGGCGACATCAAATATAAAGACCTGAATGGCGATGGATTGATCAACAGCTATGATCAGCAGGCTATTGGTTATGGTTCAGTACCCCGCATTGTATACGGCCTCAATTTCAGCGTAGGGGCAAAAGGATTTGACCTGAGCCTGTTTTTCCAGGGAGTAGCGATGGTAGACTTCATGTACAGCGGTGGTCATGCTACTAACCCATTCTATGAAGGACCTACTATAGGTAACCTATATACGGTGGCCACCGATCGTTGGACACCCGACAACCCCAATACACGGCCTTTCTACCCAAGAATGTCAACCCGGCAGGATATTACCACCAACTATTATGAGAGCACGTGGTGGATGAAACGGGCAGATTATATCCGCCTTAAAAGTGCGGAGCTGGGCTATACTTTCAGCGGTGATAGATTACAGCGATTTGGTGTAAAGAGCATACGTACTTATGTAAATGGTACTAACCTGTTTACCATTTCTCCCTGGAAAATATGGGATCCTGAATTGGGCGATGGCAGGGGCACCGCTTATCCTAACACCACTTCTTTCAACTTTGGCATCCGCGCTAATTTCAAATAAAACTGAACACTATGATGCGTCGTTTATTCAAAAAAAATATCCTGTTGCTGCTACTGCCTGCATTGCTGGCAGCTGGTTGTAAAAAAGGATATCTCAATACCGTACCGGACAATATTACCACGCTGAAAGATGTATTCAGCAACAGGGCCATGACGGAGCAATGGCTGGCACGCCTGTATAATCCCATGCCCGACATGTGGGCGCAGCCTTACAGCATTCCGTGGACGGGGCAATGCGATGAAGTAGATTATGCATGGGTGCAACCGGGCATTAATTCAGGCGCCATTACGCCAGATAATGCCAGTCCCTCTTACTGGAACGGCTACTATCAAACCATCCGGCAGGCCGCTATTTTCCTGAAGCATGCCGATGAAAATAAAGAAATCACCGCACAGCCAGGCGGCGTGGAGCTGCTGAAACAATATAAAGCAGAAGCCCGCTTCTTAAGGGCTTACTATTATTGGCTGCTGATGCGCCAATACGGCCCGGTAGTATTAATGGGTGAGGATCCCAAACTTCCCGAAGATGATTTCCAGATTCCAAGAAGTCCCTGGGATGATTGTGTAGCTTATGTATTATCTGAGATGGATAAAGCGATGCCCGATTTGCCGGTACAGCACATGAACCCAGTAGATCCCACACAACCGGATGTAACACAAACTGGCCGTATCACTAAACCTATCGTGATGGCGGTAAAGTCGCAGGTATTGTTATATAGCGCCAGCCCCTTATTCAATGGCAATAGCGAGTTGAGCAACTTTAAAAACTTCGACGGAACCACTTTACTCAACCCCACTTTCGATAAAGAAAAGTGGAAGAAAGCGGCGGACGCAGCTAAGGCAGTGATAGACCTTAACAGGTGGGAGTTATACACCGTAGCAGATCCCGATCCATTCCGGGCGGCCTTCCTTTCCTGCCGGAATTTATTCTTCGATGGCTGGCAAAAGGAAGCCATCTGGATCCGTACCAGCTCTGATCACGTAGGCAACTGGGAGCGGCACTGTTCGCCGAGGTGTGCCAATGGCTCCGGATGGAACGGAATTGCCGTAACCCAGGAAATGGTAGATGTATTCCGGATGGCCGGCGGCAAACCGATTACAGATAACACCAGCGGCTATACGGAAAGCGGGTTTACAGATGTAGCTACGCCATATTATGTAAGCGGCACTTCCAACATGTACCTTGGGCGCGAACCCCGGTTTTATGTAGATGTGACCTTTAATGGTTCGGTGGTACCGGTGGTACCTCAAACCGGGCAAACAAGGGTTGAGTTTTTCTTTACCGGCAACTCCGGTAAGAACGGCGCCCCACGTGACTGGCCCTCCACAGGTTATACTGCCCGTAAAAATATCCATCCCAATACAGATTTCAGAAGCGGCAGGAGTTTCTCCCGCCCGGCCATGATGATCCGCCTGGGTGAAATTTACCTGAACTATGCAGAAGCGCTGAATGAATACGATCCCGGAAATCCCGACATCTTAAAATATCTTAACAAGATCCGCAACAGGGGAGGACTTCCGGATATGGTAGCCGGTGCCAGTCAGGCAGAAATGCGTAAACAGATCCACCTGGAACGGCAGATAGAACTGATATTTGAAGGACAGCGTTATTGGGATGTACGTCGCTGGAAAGTGGCCAATACGCCAGAGCAGCACCAGGGCGGACAGTTCCACGGAATGAACATTGAAAAAGGCAGCTCCCTGTCGGACCCTGAGTTCCATAAAAGAATAGTAGCTTTCACCCGGGCACAGTGGGATAATAAATTTTATTTTTATCCTGTACCCCAAAGTGAAATTGACCGGAATAAAAAATTGGTGCAGTTTCCCGGGTATTAAAAATATTGGTAAACAAAAAAGGAGGTGGTTTCTGTAAATAGAAATCACCTCCTTTTCGTTTATAATATCCTTAATTGTACTGTATTTCAGTCGTTTCACGACGTGTAAAAAGCAAAATAATCCCGGGCGCGACAATTTCCTGCGGGTATTGTCGTTTATTACTACAACAAAACCTGGCAGCATCTTACCATCGTCCTGATGCAAGTTCTCTTTCCGCCTTTGAAATGAAATGCTATAGTGTAGATGTTGACAAAAAAAAAGACCTGCAAGCTAAAAAACCCGCAGGTGTTCATAACCTATGCCAACTTTAGAGTAATCGTTAAAACTTAAACCTTTAAAATTTATAAAGCTTAAGTATTGTAATATTTTGAGTATTGTTCTTTTTTGTATTTGTGCTTCTATTAGTGATAACGTAATGGAAAACGTATTTGTTCAAAAAACGCCAAAAAAATTTTTGTCTTTAATTTTTTGTGCCTTTTCAGGCGTGCTTCCTAATTACTTACGAATACATATTTCCTTTGGATTGCTAAAATGGAAAAAAAATTAAAAAATTTATTATTATTTAAATTTAAAATATATAAGTAAATGTTTACTTGATATCCTGACAAATTTCGATCAAAACCCCGCTACTGTGCTTAGGATGCAGGAAACATATTAACTTATTATCTGCTCCTTTTTTAGGTATTTCCTGGAGTAAAACGAAGCCCTCTTCCTGTAATCTTTTCATTTCCGCATAGATATCTGCTACCTCGAAAGCGATATGATGCATGCCTTCTCCTTTTTTATCCAGGAATTTTGCGATGACGCTTTCCGGACCGGTGGCTTCCAGCAACTCAATCTTGGTTTCTCCCTGTTGAAAGAATGCGGTCATCACGTGTTCACTGGTTACCTCTTCCTGCTTATAACAGGGGGTATTCAATAACTTTTCAAATAAGGGAACGGAAGTAGACAAAGAATTTACGGCGATGCCAATATGTTCTACCCTGAGCATGTTTAATTGTTTTGAATGTATGCCAAATGCAGTATCCGTATAGCTTTTGCGGCCTGCTTAACCCGGTAAAAATAGAACTTATGTTGTAAATTTGTTAGGTTAGGCTTTTCTATAAAAGAAAGATGATGACGTTACAGTTACCTGTTTACCTGGATAATAATGCTACCACCCCCTGCGACCCGCGGGTGGTGGCGGCCATGCTGCCTTATTTTACCGAAGTATTCGGCAATGCAGCGAGCCGCAGTCACCCGTTTGGCTGGGCAGCAGAAGAAGCGGTCGACTATGCCAGGGAACAGGTAGCCCGGCTGATTGGCGCTGCTCCCCGCGAAATCGTTTTTACTTCCGGTGCTACCGAAGCGGTGAACCTCGCCATCAAAGGGGTATACGATATGTATGCCGGCAAAGGGCACCATATTATTACAGCGGTCACCGAACATAAAGCCGTACTGGATACCTGCAAGCACCTGGAAAAATCCGGCGCCAGTATTACCTGGTTGCCGGTAGACAAAGAAGGGCTGATCGACCTCTCGGCGCTGGAAGCAGCTATTACGCCGCAGACGATCCTCATCGCCATCATGTATGCCAACAACGAAACGGGGGTGATACAACCCATTCGGGCCATCAGCGATATTGCCAGGAAACACGGCGTGCTGCTGATGTCGGACGCTACGCAGACCACCGGCAAAATCCCGGTAAACGTTAATGCCGACGGTATTGACCTGCTCACCCTCAGCGCTCATAAAATGTACGGTCCCAAAGGCGCAGGCGCATTATATGTACGTAGCCGTTCGCCCCGCGTAAAGCTCACCGCCCAGATAGATGGGGGTGGCCATGAAAGAGGCATGCGCTCCGGTACCCTGAATGTACCCGGTATCGTGGGGCTCGGAAAAGCAGCCGAACTGTGTATGGATGAAATGGCCGCCGACGCACAACGCCTGGCGCCCATGAGGGACCGACTACAGGCAGCCCTGCTACAACTCGAACAATCCTATGTAAATGGTTCCACGGCGCATCGCCTCCCACATACCTGCAACCTGTCATTTAAATATGTAGAAGGAGAAGCCCTGATGATGGGCTTCAACAAAACCATTGCCTTATCTACCGGCTCTGCATGCACCTCTGCCTCTATGGAGCCCAGTTACGTACTAAAGGCCATGGGACTCACCGACGACCTGGCACGCGCCTCCCTGCGCTTTGGCCTGGGCAGGTTTACCACCGATGAACAGGTGGATTATGTGATCCGTACCATCACAGACACGGTCAACCAGCTGAGGAGTACCAGCCCTATCTGGGAAATGTATAAAGATGGCATAGACCTCGATACAATAGCCTAAAGCTAATGGCGTTTATCTATATTTGTATCTTTACTAATATCCTAATCCTTACAAACTGTTCATGCTAGCCATCTTTAAGAAAGAGATAAACCAGTTTTTCAGCAGTGTTACCGGCTATGTGGCCATTATCCTGTTTTTGCTGGCAAACGGATTGTTATTGTTCGTTTTTCCGGATACCAGCCTGCTCGACACTGGCTATGCCAACCTGGATCCATTATTTGAACTGGCGCCGCTTATTTACCTCCTGCTCATACCCGCTATTACTATGCGTTGTTTTGCCGATGAATTTAAAACTGGTACCATGGAATTGCTCAGTACCAAACCATTGAGCGGCTGGCAAATTGTGATGGGTAAATTCTGGGGCAGCCTGGTAATTGTACTCATTTCCCTATTACCTACCGTGGTCTATTACTTTGCTATCCGCCAGCTGAGTGTGGATAACCAGGCGCTGGACACTGGCGGCATTATTGGCTCCTATATAGGACTGGTACTGCTGGGCGCCGTATTTACCGCTACCGGCATCTGGTCGTCGTCTTTAACCAACAATGCCATGGTAGCCTTCCTGATAGCACTTTTCACCTGCTTTATACTTTATAACGGTTTCGATGCCGTCAGCAAAATCCCTACTTTCAGCGGTGGGGCCGATTATTATCTGCAAATGGCCGGGATCAAATTTCACTATACGTCGATCAGTCGGGGCGTAGTCGACAGCCGTGACATCATTTATTTCATCAGCATCATCGGGTTGATGCTCTATCTCACTAAATTATCCCTGCAAAGAAAACTCTGGCAAAACGGGTAAAAGACCTGCCGACTAAATGTTATGGCTACACGAAAAAAATATATACAACGGGCATTAACGGTAATACTGGTACTCACAGGCATAAATATTGCCGCCGCCTATTTCCATGGCAGGTGGGACCTGACAGCCGAAAAAAGATATACACTTACCGCCAATACCCGGCAAATGCTGCGTAAACTGGACAGCCCGGTAGAAATAGAAGTGTTCCTGAAAGGCGATTACCCTGCCAGCTTCCGGCAGCTGGCACAGGCCACCACAGAGCTGTTGGAAGAATTCCGGGAATATGGCAAGCAAAATATCCGTTTTAGCTTTATCAATCCTGGCCAGGGCATGACCGATTCTGCCCGCCTGAAATTTCTCGGAGAGCTCACTGCACAGGGCATTATGCCTTTTAATATGAAAGTGCAGCAGGAATCCAATGACGGCTTTGCAGAAAAACTCATCTTCCCCGGCGCACTGGTGCATTACAAAGGCAAAACCATCGGGGTAAACCTCCTGAAAAACCAGGGAGGGCAAGATCCGATGCAGACCATGAATAACTCCGAAGCCTTGCTCGAATACCAGTTTGCGTATGCGATCAATAAATTACAGGAAAAAGAAAAACCGCTGGTAGGCTATATGCTGGGCCACGGTGAATCGCTGGGCGCAGAAGTATATGATGCGCTTACCACGCTCCAGACCAACTACGCCCTGGATACCCTCACGCTGCAATCGGCCGGTTATATTCCACATGATTTTGATATCATCCTGTTTGCCAAGCCTGCAGGCGCTTTCAGCGATGTGGATAAGTTAAAAATAGACCAATATGTGATGAATGGCGGCAAGGTGTTGTGGTTTATCGATGAGTCGAATGCCACGATGGACAGCCTGCAACAACACCCCAACTTCTTTGCATTTGATCGCGGGCTCAACCTCGAAGATCTCTTGTTCCGCTACGGGGTACGCATTAACCAGGACCTGGTCATGGACCTGCAAAGTGATGCTATTCCGCTGGTAGTCGGCAATGTAGGCAACCGGCCACAAATACAACCGGTACCTTTTCCTTATTTCCCGCTACTGATGCCCACCAAAGCACATCCCATCGTAAAAAACCTGGATATGGTGCTGAGCCGGTTTGTGAGTTCGTTAGATACCATAAAAAATGACGCTATCAGCAAAACGATTTTACTTACTTCCGGCAATAACAGCCGTACCAACCGTTTGCCGGCGCAAATAGGCTGGGATATTGTAAAAACGCAGCCCAATCCGCGGGAATACCGGGCTAAACACCTGGCTACCGCCGTATTGCTGGAAGGACATTTTACGTCGCTTTTCCACAACCGCCAGGATCCTGCTGCTGTGGGCGCCTTACAACAGGCTTCCGGCAAGCCTTTCCGCGATGCCACCGATACCATCAATAAAATGATCGTGGTAAGTGATGGCGATTTAATTGCCAACGCCGTATCCCGCAAAGAGGGCCCGCTGCAAATGGGCATCAACGAATTTAATCCCGGCTTCTCCTTTGCCAATAAAGAGTTTTTCCTCAATTGCCTGGCTTACCTCAGCGGCAACGGCGGCATCATGGAAGCCCGCAACAAAGAGCTGACGCTACGTTTGCTGGATGGAGAAAAGATCAGGCAGGAGAAAACCAAGTGGCAGGTCATCTGCTTCCTGGTGCCGGTGGGACTGGTACTGTTGTTTGCCATGATATTTCAATTTATACGGCAACGGAAATTCGCAGAATAGCGCTTAAATATTGGCTTTAAATGCTTTAATAAGAAAATTGTAACATATCTGCGGCACTCAACCGCACCTTGCTAACAGTCGTTTTCTTATCTTTGCCCCTCATTAAAGCGGAATTGTGCTATGACACCAACACAATTAACCTATCTCATATTCTTTATTGTGATAGTGGTGGCGGTGATTTTTGACCTGGGCCTGTTCAGTAAAAAGAACCAGAAAACCAGCATCAAAACAGCACTATGGCAGAGTGTTTTCTGGATAGGGTTGTCGTTCCTCTTTTTTGGCTTCATGTGGTGGGAAGATGGCTCCGAAGCAGCAATTAGCTTTATGAGCGCTTATCTCATGGAGAAGTCGTTATCGATGGATAACATTTTCGTATTTATTCTCATCTTTGCTTTCTTCAAAATAAAAGAGGAAAACTATGCCAGGGTATTACTAATAGGAATTGTATTAGCCATCATCTTTAGAGCGATCTTTATCAGCATAGGCGTAGTATTGATCCGGCAGTTTGAGTGGATACTATACATATTTGGCGCCTTCCTGTTGTATACCGGCTACAAAATGTTTACCGCTAAAAGTGAGGATGAATTTAAACCGGAAGAAAATTTCGCTTATCGCTTTATGAGCAAACATATGCGGATAACCATGGAAGCGCCAAAAGGGCGATTTATTATCCGTAAACATAATAAGGTTTACCTTACCACGTTATCTCTCGTTGTGGTAATGCTGGCGGTTACTGATATTATCTTTGCACTGGACTCCATTCCGGCTGTATTTGCCATATCACAACAACCAATGGTGGTGTACACCTCAAATATATTTGCGGTATTAGGGCTCAGGTCCTTGTTCTTTTTACTGAGGGGAGCGGTAGATAAATTTGATTATCTGCCCCAGGGCATTGCCGTTGTACTTATTTACATTGGCCTGAAAATGCTGGCAGCGTATTTCATACACATACCCGTGTATGTATCGTTGATCGTAATAGTGGTATGCCTGGGCGGCTCCATTCTTTACTCCCGCTATCGTCAGAAAAAAGGATTACCGGAAGCAGACGTGAAGTAAAAAGCAGTGGCATGCGATGTTTGCACCTGCTAAGTGATTATTCAAACCTGATAAACGTGTATAACGCAGCAAGTATCAACAAGACTTTGAAAGGGGAATTGTTGCAAGAGACCGGATTTTCTGAAATTGACCATCTTTTATTGGACAGCCGGAAGCTGAGCTTCCCTGAAACATCCCTGTTCATTCCTTTAGTTAGCCCCCGGCGCAATGCCCATCAGTACATCGAAGAATTGTACCGTAAAGGTGTGAGCAATTTTATTGTGAGCGAATCTGTGCCACTGGAAAAGTATCCAAAAGCCAATTTCATTCTCGTAAAAGATACCTTACAGGCGCTGCATACCCTGGTGGCCTTTCACCGGCAGCAGTTTCATATCCCGGTAATTGGCATTACCGGCAGCAATGGAAAAACCATTGTAAAAGAATGGCTGTACCAGCTGCTGGAAAAGGATTATAACATTGTACGCAGCCCCAAAAGCTACAACTCGCAGATAGGTGTTCCTTTGTCGGTATGGCAAATGAAACCTGAACACCAGCTGGCCATTTTTGAAGCGGGCATTTCCCAACCCGGCGAAATGGTGAACCTGGAAAAGATTATACGCCCTACCATCGGCATTTTCACCAACATTGGCGAAGCGCATAGCGAAGGCTTCCTGAATATCCGGCAAAAGATCAATGAAAAGCTGGTATTATTTGCCAAAAGCGATATCCTCATTTACTGTAAAGATTACCTCGCATTAAATGAGTGTGTACTGTCTTTCCACAACCAGGTGGGCAAAAAAGAGAACCAGGAAGGTGGCGGCGGTGGCCCGGAACTGTTTTCCTGGTCCAGGAAAACGGACGCTGATCTGCGCGTAACCACCGTAGAGAAACTCGATAATCATACCCGTATAGAAGTGCTTTACAAACAGGAACCCCTGCAATTCAGGATTCCATTCGTGGATGAAGGCTCTATCGAAAATGCCATCCACTGTGTAGCCCTGATGCTGTACCTGGGCAAAGAACAAGCCGTTATACAACAACGGATGGACCAGCTGAGCAATATTGCCATGCGGTTGGAACTCAAGCAGGGTATTAATAACTGTTCCGTAATCAACGACGCCTATAACCTGGACCTGGGATCTTTAACCATTGCACTCGACTTCCTGCAGCAACAGCAGCAACATGCCACCCGCACGGTGATTCTCAGCGATATCCTGCAAAGCGGCAAGAGCGACGCTACCCTGTATGAAGAAGTAGCAGACCTGCTGCAGAAGAAAGCCATTAATAAATTAGTGGCCATTGGTAAGAACATTGGCCGTGAGAAGAAAAGTTTCCAGCAGGTAGAAGGATTGAAAACACAATTCTTTACTACCACAGATGAATATATCCAGCAGTTCAATGCAGATGATTTTCAAAACGAAACGATACTGGTAAAGGGTTCCAGGATATTCCAGTTTGAGCGTATTGGTAAACTGCTGGAGCAGAAAGCGCATCAGACCATCCTGGAAATCAACCTGTCGGCTATTTCCCACAACGTAAAGCTGTACCAGTCAATGCTGAAACCGGATACCCGGTTAATGGCCATGGTAAAGGCGTTTTCCTATGGCAGCGGCAGCTTTGAAATTGCCAATCTCTTACAGTTCCATGGTGTAGATTACCTGGCGGTAGCCTATGCAGATGAAGGTGTAGAACTTAGAAGGGCAGGCATTACCATGCCGATCATGGTGATGAATCCTGAACCGGCCAGTTTCGACGCCATTCTTCACTGGAACCTGGAACCGGAAATTTATTCCATGCAGATCTTACTGCAGTTTATGGAAGAAATAGCGGCAGCAGGCAAAACTGAGTTCCCCGTACATATCAAGCTGGATACCGGTATGCACCGGCTGGGCTTTGTGAAGAGCGAGATTACTGAACTGGCGCAGTTACTGACCGCCAGCCGCCTGATGAAAGTACAGTCTATCTTCAGCCACCTGGCTGCCAGTGAAGATCCGGAAAAGGATGCGCTGACCCAGCAGCAGGGCCGGTTGTTTTACGATATGAGCCACGAACTGCAGAAAGCCCTGGGCTATGCAGTGATCCGGCATATTGCCAATAGCGCCGCTATTACGCGCCATCCAGACCTACAGCTGGATATGGTGCGTTTGGGCATCGGCATGTATGGCATAGATAGCAGTAATGGTATACAGGAACAGCTCCGTAATGTGAGCACCCTCAAGACCACAGTGGCACAGCTGAAGCACCTGGATGCCGGCGACACCGTAGGTTACGGCGCCAAATGGGCCGCCAAAGGGCCCGCAGTAACGGCCACCGTACGTATTGGCTATGCAGATGGTTATCCCCGCCGCTTAGGCCAGGGAGTAGGTAAAATGCTGATCCGTGGTAAACTGGCGCCGGTAGTGGGTATTGTAGCCATGGACATGCTGATGCTGGACGTAACTCACATCCCTGATGTTATGGAAGGAGATGAAGTGATTGTATTTGGACAGGATTTATCCGTACAGGAGTTAGCTGCCTGGGCTGACACCATTCCTTATGAAATATTAACAGGAATTTCACAACGTGTAAAAAGGGTATATTTCCAGGAATAATGATATTGCAGGCTTCGACTTTGAAATAAACTATTATTTTTGATAAAATTTTAATATCAGTTGAAATATCGTCACGTAATATTTATCGTTATCCTTATCCTTGTTATTGACCAAACGCTGAAGTTCTGGATCAAGACGCATATGTTTATGCAACAGGAGTTTGTGATTTTCCCCAATTGGTTCCGGATACATTTCATTGAAAATGAAGGAATGGCCTATGGGCTTAAGTTTGGAGGCGACTTTGGAAAGATTCTGCTGACTATGTTCCGCCTGGTGGCCGTAGTAGTAGGATTTGTGTACATGAAGAAACTCATTAAAGAAAAATACAGCACCGGCCTGCTGATCTGTGGTTCCCTCATCCTGGCGGGAGCTGCCGGCAACCTGATAGATAGTATGTTTTATGGGTTGATCTTCAACGACAGCATAGGATATGATGTAGCTAAATTTTTGCCTGCCGGTGGCGGATATGGCAGTTTCTTACACGGCCGCGTGGTAGATATGCTATACTTCCCCATCTACGAAGGATACCTGCCCAGCTGGGTACCTTTCAAAGGCGGCGATTATTTCGTGTTTTTCCGCCCGGTATTCAATGTTGCTGATGCAGCTATTTCTACCGGTGTCATTTCTATACTATTGTTCCAGAAACGTTTTTTCGGAAAACATATGCATCCTAAAGCAGCCGATCACCCGGTAGCGAAGGACCATGTAGCTTAATTACCTTTTTCAATATTTATAGGCAGAAAGCGTTCATCCGTGGGTGAACGCTTTTTTATTATCCCTGTAAGACATCCTCTCTTCCCCGGATGACTGTATTCCTCTCCAGGTCAAAAAATTTGTGTTCCGCTCCCGGCGTGGTAAGGCCTCATTCCCAGCGACTTAAACCTTGCACTGCTGCCCGTTTACAATCGTCAGGCCGGCTTTTTTCCAATAAATACTGCCCATTTACTTTGAAATGAAAAATACCCGGACTATATTTGTCCACTAATTCTATAGACTATATGGTTTTAAAATTTACAAATAATTCATTTTCAATACGATGTTGCGGCAAGACATCATTTTAAGCTCCCCTTATCAATTTATCTTTCCAGAATCTATAATGACAACAACAATGCAAAAGTTCTTACCTATACTGGCAAAATACCTTTTTGTAATATTGGTATTCAGTCCGGTACTAGTACAGGCACAGCTCAACGGTTCCTACGTAATCCAGGGTAATATTACAGACGACCATGGCAACGCCCTCCCCGGCGCATCGGTACAGATCAAGGGTACTTCCTTTGGTGCACAAACAGATGCCAACGGCCATTTTGAAGTAACCACCAACGCGAAGTTTCCATTGAAACTGGTGTTCCGCCTTATTGGCTATCAACCCCAGGAATTTGAAGTAAAAAACAGCAATAGCAAACTGGCCATACAGCTGTTTACCCAATCACTGCTGGTAAACGAAGTAGTAGTATCAGCTTCCCGCCAACAGGAAAAGATGCTGCGCTCCCCGGTGGCTATCGAAAAACTGGATATCCGCGCATTGAAAGAAACCCCTTCGTCTACCTTCTACGACGCCCTGGGCAACCTCAAAGGCGTTCAGATGACCACTGCCGGCCTCACATTCAAAGTATTTAACACCCGTGGTTTCAACGTACCCAATAACTTCCGCTTCATGCAGCTGGTAGATGGTGTAGACAACCAGGCCGCTACCCTGGGCGTACCGCTGGGTAACGCCATCGGACCTACGGAGCTGGACATCTCCAGCGTGGAAGTAACGCCTGGCGCTTCTTCCGCCCTGTATGGCATGAACGCTATCAACGGGATGTCTAACCTGGTCACTAAAAACCCATTCCAATACCAGGGCGTAAGCGTTTACCAGAAAATTGCGGTTAACCATATCGGCGACGCCGGCGGCGCCAAGCCACTCACTGAAACGGCTATACGGTATGCACAACAATATGGCCGCATATTTGCCTGGAAAGTGAACCTCAGCTATATGCAAGGTACCGACTGGTATGCCGACAGTCACAACGACTTTTCCCCCCAATCGAAAGCCAACCCTGACTTCCCACAGCTGAGCGGCCCCAATAACATTGCCAACGATGCCTGGAATAAATATGGCGATAACGCCAATATCCAGATCATTGATAAAGATGGGCGCGCTTACAATGTACACCGCACCGGCTACTGGGAAAAAGATATCGTAGGTGATTACACCGTTAAGAACAAAAAAGCCGACTTCTCCTTCAACTTCCGCTTACCTCATAAAATGGAATTATCCGCTTCCTACCGCTATGGCGAAATGGATGGATTCTTCCAACGCGGTAACCGTATTGGCCTAAGAGGCGTTACCGTACAAAATGCCAAGCTGGAACTGGTACACCCCGACTTTACCGTGAGGTCTTATATCTCCATTGAAAATACCGGCAACTCCTACAATATGAACCCGCTGGCCGATAACCTGGAGAAGTCTTTCAAACCGGATAAAAAATGGGCATCTGATTATACCACAGGTTTAAATAATGCCCTGACCTCCGGCGCCGACCTGGTAGCAGCACACCAGTCAGCCCGCGCCTTTGCAGATGCCGGCCGCTGGACACCCGGCACGCCCGCATTTGATGCACAGGTAGCAAAAATTAAAAGTATCAACGACTGGGATATTTACCCTACTTCCAAGAATCCTAACAATACCAGCGGTGGTGCAGCCCTACTGCAAAAAAGCCGTTTCTATCACACGGAAGGTACCTGGAACCTGCGTAAATACATCCACTTCGCCGATGTACTGGTAGGCGCCGACTATCGCACCTACGAAATCATCCCGGATGGCAACAACTTCGTAGACTTTTCCCTGCCCATGGATAAACGCAATACCCCAGGCGGAAAACACATCTGGTACGGCAAATACGGCGGCTTCGCCCAAATCAGCAAAACGTTTTTCAACGACGCGCTCAAGTTAACCGGCTCCCTGCGCTACGATAAAAACGAACAGTTCGACGCTAAAGTGAATCCCCGTATCGCGGCAGTATACAGTATCAAAGACAAACACAACTTCCGCATTTCCTGGCAGAATGGATTCCGCTTCCCATCCCTGTTTGAAGCCTATTCCTTCGTAAACAACGGACAGGTAAGACGCGTGGGTGGTTTGGCATTTATTGAACAGGGCCTCGGCTACTTCAAAAATTCCTTCCTCACCAGCACAGTAGATGCATTTGGAGTAGCGGTGAATAAAACCATCAATGCAGAACACATCTCCAAAGATGCTGCTGCCGCTAAAAACGCCGGTATCCTGAAAGTGGCCAACCTCGACCCTATCGTGCCCGAACAGATCACTTCTTTCGAAGCTGGCTACAAAGCAGTATTGCTGGATAATAAGCTGTTTATTGACGTAGATGGCTACTATAGCTCTTATAAGCATTTCATCGGGCAAATAGAAGCGGTAGTACCTAAAACCGGCAATGTAAATAACCCGGATCAAAGCGTACTGAATCAAATGCTGGACAAATCGCAGCAAGACCGCTACCGTGTATGGACCAACAGTAAGTCTACGGTGAACAACTACGGTTTTGCTGTAGCGGTGACCTATGATATCTACAAAGGTTACACCGTGAGTGGTAATGCCAACTATAATAAACTGGCACAGGATAAAACGAAAGACGATGCCCTCATCCCAGGCTTCAATACCCCGGATTGGTTTACCAACGTGAGTGTGGGTAACCGCAATGTGATTAAAAACATTGGTTTCAACGTGGTATGGCACTGGCAGAATACTTTCTACTGGCAAAACCTGTTCGGCAACGGAGATGTTCCTTCTTACAGCACAGTAGATGCACAGATCACCTACCGCGTGCCAAAAATCAATACCTCCTTTAAACTGGGCGCCTCCAACGTGTTGAACGCAAAATACTTCCAATACGTAGGCGGACCTACTATCGGCGGGCTCTATTACTTATCTGTAACATACGATAACGTATTCAAGAGAGGTAAACAATAAACGAGCAGGGACGATTCCCCGCCGGGTGCTCATAGCAACGCCGTGTACTTGTATTGAGTACACGGCGTTTTGTTATAGGGTTTCAAAGGGTTGCTTATTTACCAATTTTTGCATCAAGTGTTTTATTTCCTTTTGCCATTACTTCTACATAAGAAATCATGTTCCCATTGTTGTCTACCTCGTGCCGGGCCGGCATGATAATATTATTAATCCTTATTGTATGATACTCTCCTGCGAACGCGGCTTTCCACAGGAAAGCATTTTTACCGGTATTACGAAGTACTGTTTCTTGCGGTGCATGATTAACAGCGATCGTTGTATGGAGTACCCGCAAATTCTTTATTGATGCGCGACTTCCGCTTTTAGCCCGATATAAAGTAGTGATGCGCTTTGCCACAGCATCCGGTTCTATTCCCATCAATCCTCTTACAATTGCTTCCAGCACAGCAAAAGATACTTCAGGATATTCCCGTCTTGGCGTACCGGGATCTGTGAGTTGCAGTATATACTCGCTGGCTTTCTGCCAATAACCTTGTTTAAACAGTATTACGGGCAAATAGGAAGTGGTTTCCACATTCCAGGTACCGGCGGTTAGCTGGGCGATGGTTGCACGGCTTCGGGCGCTGTCTTTCAGCGCATCGAACCATAACAGGAAAACGGCTCCTTCCCCGTTACCAAACTTACCATTGCTATTGTACCAGGTGTAGTAACGTGCCTGCTGTTCATTCCACCAAACCTCTTCTATCTGTTGTTGGTATCGTGCAGCAGTTTGCGCCAGTTGTGCAGCTTTGACCGCGTTTCCCCTGGCTTTTAAAATAGCAGCATAAGACAATAATCCCCGGTAAATAGTGGCGATCAGATCAACGCCCATTTTCAGATCTGCTACATTTTCCACGTAGGAGGGTAATCCACGGCAAACGTGGAAATTATCCTGCTGATTAAAAGGCGATGAGGCATTGGGATGCAGGGGCCTGGTCAACAGTGAGTCGGATTGCAGGGTCCATTGACGGATATACTCGTTGGCTGTTTTTTCAAAAAAATTAACCAGCACCGGATCCGTGATATAGGAAGTATCACCCGTCCACTGATACAGTCTCCAACAGGCTGATAAGATATCAAAATTGGCATTGAGATTATACCAGAAGGCGGTATCGTTCCGGTAATCTTCAGGAGCAGGTTTCCCATACTTGTTGATTTCCCAGTAAGAGCACCAGTCCTTCTTTGCGGAGATATGCCGTGCAAAGGCGCCGATCATATTCCTGTTTTCTTTAGCCAGCCCATATATGGTGGCTCCTATCGTTTGGTGTGCTACATCGCGCATGCAAAAGGCCATGCGGGAGGGTAATGCAGCTTCATACCAGGGTCCCACCGGGTCGGCAGGGTTGCCCTGGTAGTGCCGCACCATACCTCCGGCCCATTCATAAGCCCGTTGCATAGCGCTGTCTGATGAAGTAAAAACAGCAGGGGTTTGCGCCTGTGTGCACGAGTAACTTGCTATCATCAGCAGCAGTAAGCGTATCTTCATTGTTTCCCTTTACTTTTTTAGCCTGAACATCAACACGTCATGCGATTTCAATATAGCGTTGAGATTCTTTTTCGTCGTGCCTTCTTGCTTGCCTGTCCATACGTTGTACAGGGTATAGTCGATATTTTTCTCCAGCGTATAATGGAAAACGGGATCGACCACCGGTGTTTGTTTCCAGTTGAACATAACTGGCCTGTCATGACTGCCACGGTTCACAAAACAAATGGCCCAATCGCCCTGCTGAAGCGGCTTAAACCATACCTGCAGGCTGTCTTTATCTGTGTATTTAAACCCCTGGATACCCAATGGATCCTGGTCAATCGCAATAATACTTTTATTCGTAAGGAGCTCTTTCGTTTGTGGGCTCATTTTCCGGATATCGTTGCCCGCCATCAGCGGGGCAGCCATCATGGCCCAAAGGGAAAAGTGGGTTTTATCTTCTTCATAAGTCATGCCGTTGCCTACTTCGAGCATATCGGGGTCGTTCCAATGATCGGGACCGGCGTATTTGCGCAGGGTATCTTGTAAGTCGGCAATGCGCATTACACTTAGCGCATCCCAGGTACCCTGGTTATGCACTGAGTCGAATACCTGGTAGATATCTTCTGTGGTGCGCCATAGCTGGCCTACCGGTTCACCCCACTGCCAGGGCTTGTTCACACCCCATTCACACAAACTGAATATCATGGGGTGTCCCGCTTTACGCAGCGCCTTGCTCATAGTGGTATAGGCTTCCTTCGCATTGATACCATTTGTATTGCACCAGTCGAATTTCAGGTAGTCGATATTCCATGCAGCATAGTTCCGGGCGTCCTGGTATTCATACCCTCTTGTGCCGGGATACTTAGCACAGGTGAGCGTACCTGCACAGTTATACAAGCCAAATTTTAACCCTTTCGCATGTACGTAATCTACTACTACTTTGAGACCGTGCGGAAATTTTACCGGGTCAGGAATGAGGTTGCCCAGGCTATCCCTTTCCATGGCCATCCAGCCATCATCCAGTACCAGGTACCTATATCCCGCATCTTTCATACCGGAGGATACCAGGGCATCTGCTATCTCCATAATCATTTTTTCATTGATAGCTGTCTGGAAAGTATTCCAGCTATTCCAACCCATGGGCGGTGTGGGCGCCAATCCCTCAAACTTTTGTGCCGAAGCATTACTGGCTGCCAATAAGGCCAGTATCCAATACATCAATCTTTTCATAACGCTTTAAAATATTCAGTCATTACAAGTGTTTATTGCTTTTTCCCTGACAGAACAGCCCAGGAAGGCTTCCGGACCTATGCCCAGGTATTTGGGGCCATCATTTACATTGGTGACTCTGGCAGACATGAAATCGAGATACCAGTTCATCCACGGAAATATGTAATGGTACATTTCTGCCGCATGTACTACGAGGCCGTCGCCCGCCTTATGGGGCAATTGAAGGCCTTTATCCTGGTAAAAGTTTTCACCCACGGTGTGCAGCCATTCATGCACCCATACGCCGGGGTCATTATTCTTGTAATAATTGATCCGGTCAGTGAGACTGGTGCTTGCATCAAATTTTACGGTAACATAGCCGGTTTTCATGCTTTCCTTCAGCGGGTTGGTCCATGCCAGTCCGAAGTAGCCGCTTTTAAAGCTGCAGGCGCCCTCGCTTTCACGCCAGAAAACAAACACACAGTCGTAGGCGCCGGGTTGAATATCAGGCATCAGATCCGCAATGGTGGAGGGATCTACGGTATACCAGTTATTGGCGCCGCGCGTCAGCATCACCGGGGCGGTGATATCTTTGCGGGTTACTTCCCAATGTATGGTGTTGTAAGCATACTTTTCAAAATGCTGCTGCAGGCTCCACCGGAAAAAATCGTATCCCTGGTCCAGCTCTGCTGTTGAAAAATGGGTGCTGCAATCTCCCGTAGTGGAAGTGCCTTTGGTTTCATTTACTCCGATCCAGAGTGCTTTCCATACCTTAGGAACAGGTTTATCGGCAGTAGTAAAATTCAGCGTACCCGCTGCCGTTATATCCACTTGTTTACGGAGATACTGAAAAGAATTTTGCAGCGCCACGCCTACTATGTGATTACCGGCAGTTACGGCAATATTACCGGGGGCGGAAATGCCGGTGTATGCGCCGTCGAGGTATATATAGCCGGCTTCCGGTGCTGACACGGCTACCTGGATTTTGCCATCGGGTTTATCACCACCGGCGGGGGTGCTGCTTTTTTTGCATGCACCCACCACCGCCAGCAGTAATACTAACGTCCATTGTGTTTTCATTCTGAGGGGTTATTAATTATATCCGGGGTTCTGTGGTAAATTGGTTCTCCTGATTTCTTCCCTTGGAATAGGCAAAAGATAATGTTGAGGTTTAAATGCCCTGTCCTGTACCTTTATGTAGGTATAGGTTTTGGATCCGTCAGGATTCTTAACAATCTTTACGCCACCCAGCGGGGTATTCTCTGTTACATCGGCTATCTTCCAGCGGCGTACATCGTAGTATCGCTGTCCTTCCAGGCACAACTCCACGCGGCGTTCGTTCTGTATTTTGGCCAATAGTGCGGTACCGGTTAAGCTACCTGGCAGGTTGTTTACAATACCAGCGCGATGCCTGAGCAGGTCGAGATATTGCCGGGATACAGCTTCATGTCCCAGGTTAAACTCTGCCTCTGCATAGTTTAAATAGATTTCTCCCAGTCGGGAAATGATCCAGAATTTGTTGGTTTGTGTTTCTACATTGAAATTAAAAGTAGTGTCCTGGTATTTCCTAAAGCTATACCTTGTCATGCTGGCATTCCAGGTATCCCATCCCTGCTGGGAGTCAAGACCGCCTTCATACATTTCGGCAATATTGCTATGTCCTGCAGCGTAGCGGTCTTTGAAAAAATCAGGTTTACCATAAGGCTTTCCATCAAAAATAATATCACTATAAAAACGGGGATCCCTGTTAACATAGGGCTGTTGCGGATTATAGCCTGATGTGGCATCGGTGATATCTTTTCCATCGGCAGTACCAAAAGCGTCTACCAGGTTTTGGCTGGGCGCGAAGGATGACCAGCCATGGAAGCCGCAGGGAGCCAGGAACATTTCTACACCCTGGAAAGCGTTCCACTGGTATTGTTTGTTACCCTGGCGGGCCATGAGTATTTCTGAGTTCCAGGTGGTAAAGATATTTTCATAACCGCCGGTGTATAATTGGTATCCGGGCAGGTCAATCACTGCCTTGGCTGCATCAGATGCCAGTTGCCATTTCTGCTTATCGTTGGATGGGTTCCATAGCGGGCTGGCGGCATATAGCAGGGCTTTTGATTTGAGCGCCAGGGCGGCGGCTTTGGTAGCGCGTCCCAGCCCGGCGGCGCCGGAGCTGTAACCTACCGGCAATACAGCCGCAGCGGCATCACATTCTGCTACAATGAAGGCTACGCATTCATCGAAAGTGCTACGGGATGCCTGGAAATTACTGTTCAGATCAAAAGGCTTTTTTACCAGGGGCACACCACCATAGTCGCTAATCAGTTTAAAATAGGCATAGGCGCGCAGATAGATAATTTCTGCTTTCAGGCGGGCGCGTATGGCATCATCGCCGGGTACACCATCTATTTTAGACAGGAAGAGATTACAATCCTGTATTCTTTTATAGGTATCACTCCAGATATCGAAGTTGCCCAGGTTATCGGGTGTTAAAGATCCTGAGTTCATGATGGAAGCATTATAGTCGTCAAACTTATTGAATGCTTCATCGGTTGCTGAAGAGAGCGCCCAGGTACGATTGGTAAGGTTATCCCAGTAGTGCCCGGGGTTAGGTAACACTGTATATTGAAAATCAGCAAATGCTTCGGCCAACTTTAAATCTTTCCATACCGACTGGTCAGAAAATGAATCCAGGGGCACTTTATCCAACACATTTTTCTGACATGCCATTAGCAGGAAGGTGGTCATTAATGCGGTTCCTATTTTCCAGTATATTCTTTTCACAATAATTAAATTTAAATGTCCATAAATATGATAAAATGGATTACAGACCTATGCTGATACCTGCACGATAGATCCTGGTCTGTGGATAATTGATACCGGTAATGTTGTTCGTTTCCGGGTCACGATTAAACTTCTTCATTTTGTCGATAGAGAAGAGATTGAACCCACTCACAAACACCCGGATATTTTCAATACCGATGCGACCATATAAATTTTTAGGGACGATATAAGACAGCTGGGCTGATTTCAAGCGGATAAAAGATGCATCTGCCAGCCAGAAATCGGCATATACAGAATTACGCGGATCTTTCGAGTTAAATGCTCTTGGATAGATGGCATTGGCGTTGTCTGGCGTCCAACGGCCGTCGTACAGCCATTGTGGAGGCGCTACCACAGAACCCTGCATCTGGGGCAGGATCATTTGTTTGGCTTCTGTTTGACCGGCCCATACCAGGTCGAGTGCCAGTCCTTTGTATTCTGCTCCCATCGTAATACCAAAAACAATTTTTGGATAGGCCGATTCAGGAATCCTCACCTGGTCATCGTAAGTGATAAGGCCATCATTATTTTTATCCACCAACCAGAGATCACCTGGCTTTGCACCCGCCATATGCGGCGATTTATCTACTTCTTCCTGCGTATGATAAATTCCTTTAGTTTGGAATACTACCCATGAATCGATAGGCAATCCGGTTGATTTCTGGTAGTCCGGGATATTGGGTGCTTCATCGCGGAACAATACTTTACTTTTTGCATAGGTGAAGTTAAATCCTACGTTGTATTTAACAGCCCTGGCTTTGCCATTGTAATTCACGATAAAATCAAAGCCCCTGTTCAGCGTTCTGCCAATATTTTCTGCCGGCAGAGTTAAGCCTGTATATAATGGTACAGACGCATTCCGTGGTGCAAGGATATCTTTACGCAGGTTGTGAAAGTAATCTGCTGTTACACTCAGCTGATTGTTGAAGAATACGGCATCCACCCCAATGTTCCTGGTATCCTGCTTTTCCCAGGTAATGTTGGTATTGGGAATAGAGGCCAGGTACAGCGCAGTGGCTTCTGAATAATTGGGACCGAAATAAGTATAATATTCTTTAGGATAGGAAGAATAGTCGGAAGACATATTGCTCACCAGTGAGTACCTGGCCAGGTACATATATTTAGATACCGCATCGCTACCCATTACACCCCAGGAAGCGCGCAGCTTCAGGTTATCCACAAATCTTACATTATCCTTGAAAAATGGTTCTTCTGAAATGCGCCAACCAAGAGATACAGAAGGGAACATGCCCCAACGTTTATTTCCGGGGAAGTTAAAGGAACCATTGTAACGACCTACTACCTCCGCCAGGTATTTATCTGCATAACTATAGGATACCCTGCCCAGGTAGCTTTCACGACCATCCTGGCTTGCGCTGCCGGTGGCTAACTGGTCTACCGCACTACCGGTAAAGAGTTGATCCAGCTGATCACTTACCAGGTTTTTGCGATAAGCATAGGTCATCCGGTAATTGGAAACAGTTTGCTCATATCCTGCGAAAGCGTTGATGCTGTGCTTGCCGAAAGTTCTGTCGAACGCCACTTTATAGAAGTAAGTGTTTTCGTTATAGGACCTTTCATCCTGCGACAGGCTGAGTATAGCGGTGCTGGTCTTCTGGTTGTTGTATGTATTGGTAGACAGGCTATAGGTATATGCATCCCACGGGCGGGTGAAATTCTTTTCACTTCTCTGGCGATAATCAAAGGCTGCATAACCGCTCACCGACAAACCTTTCAGGATAGCGGGCAGCTGCCAGTCAAATCCTATTTTGGGTTGTACGAAGAGATCTGTTACATTATCATAGCCCGGTGCAGACGACATCATCAGGTAAGGGTTACGTCCGTTTGAAATACCGGCAGAAGGCAACCCGTTGGTCCAGTGTACCGGGATAAAAGGATACATGCTCACCGTTTCATGCAAGATGCTACCAGCAGAAATAGCAGGGTATTTCCTTTCTTCCTTCCTGGCAGCGATATCGAAGGTGAGCTTTAAATTTTTGGATACGGAAGCATCAATATTGGAACGTAAGTTATAGTTCTTGAAATTTTCATCGCTGTTGCTCCAGTTGCTTTGCTGCGACAGGTATTGGCCGGAAATAAAGAACTTCACGGCATCGCTGCCACCTCTTACAGAAATGCTATGATTGGTTTGCGGCGCGTTTTTGCGGAACACTTCCTTCTGCCAGTCGGTGCTGGTATAATTGGGATCATTTCCTGCTTTGTATTTATCTATATCAGCCTGTGTATAGGGCAGTGTATTACCCTGGTAACCATTCAGCTCATTGTAATAAGTCATATACTGCCAGGAGTTAACACGGTGTTCCATCCTGGTCAGTTGCTGGATATCATAAGAGCCCTCATAGGAAATAACCGGCTTCCCTGCTTTTCCTCTCTTGGTGGTAATAAGGATGGCACCGTTGGCAGAACGTACGCCATAAATCGCTGCAGATGCGTCTTTCAGCACGGTTACACTTTCGATATCATTAGGATTGAGCCTGTCGATATTCCGGTCAGGAATACCATCTACGATAATCAAAGGATCTACACCACCGCTAAAAGAATTGAATCCTCTCACATATACGGAGGAGTAGTCATCGCCCGGACGGCCGGAGCGGTTGTTGGCAATAACACCGGGAATATGCCCGGCAAAGGCATTGGTTACGTTGGCGGTAGGTACCCTTGCAATTTCTTCTCCTTTCATGGTGGCCACAGATCCCACCAGCGTGGTTTTCTTCTGCGTACCGTAACCCACTACTACCACCTCCTGCTGTTGGCTGACCAATCTTTTCAATACAACGGTAACGAATACACTCTTTCCGATCGCTACTTCCTGTCTTTCCATGCCAATGAAGGAAAAGACCAGGATACCAGAAGAGGCATCGGGTATATTGATCTGGAATTCGCCATTTTCTTTGGTAACGATACCGGTGGAAGTTCCTTTTACTTGTACGGTTACCCCCACGAGTGGGGTACCATCTTCACCGGTTACTCTTCCTCTTACCGTTGTTGCCACAGCAGGCTGGCGCTCAGCCACAGTAGCATTTCCTGCCGATGAAAGCTTCCGGACAACAATCGTTTTGTCGATGATTTCATAGGTAATAGAGGTGTGTTTGAAACATTGTTTCAACACTTCCTCCACGTTGGCATGGTTTACTTCGAGATCAACATTGCCGGTGTGTTCCAGCAGGCTATTGTTGTAAACAAAGTTATATCCTCCCTGCCGGCTGATTTCTTTAAATACGGTGCTGAGAGGGGCATTCTTCAGTGAAAGTGTGATAGTCTGTGCATTCGTAGCGGCGCCCGCCTGTATAATGAATGCCAGGATCAGAAACGTGGTCAGCTTCATTGTCAATCTGGTTTTGGCCCACAATCCCTTTTGAGGTCGTTGCTGTGCGACATAGCAGCCATTCAAAAAAGTGGAATTACAAAGAACATTTTGCATACTTTTGTTAAGGTTTGGATGTAAACAATTGTCAGTCCCGAAATGATTGTATAGTTGTACTGATCCAACAATCTGCCGGGCAGTGCCGCAAACACTACCCGGTTTTTCGTTGCATCAATTTCTTGGTTGATCTGAATGTTGGTCTTACTTTCTTACGATAACTTTTCTTCCATTGATCACAAAATGAACACCGCCGCTGATTTCCATGAATTGTAATAATTTTGATAATGGAACATTCCTGGATATTTCCATGCTATAGGAATCAGCAATTTTATCTTCGAATATTATATCTACATCATACCAGCGGGCTATTTGCCGCATAATTGTTTCCAACCCCATGTTATTATAGGAAAATTTGCCGGCTTTCCAGGCCATCAGCGTTTCTATATCAGCATGTGGCACTATCCTGATATCCTCGTTTACCAACGCCTGCTGGCCGGGACTCATTAACACCTTTTTTCCAAGGTGAGACACTATTACTTTTCCTTCCAGCAAAACAGTACTGCTGGCTGCTTCATCGGCATAAGCATTCACATTGAAATGGGTACCCAGTACTTTTACTTCCATTCCTTGTGCTACTACTTTAAATGGTTGGTTTTCTTTCCTGGCTACTTCAAAATAGGCCTCCCCGGTTACTTCCACTATACGTTCTTTTCCGGTAAAGCTGGTAGGAAAATGCAGCGAAGAAGCCGCATTCAGCCACACTTTGGTACCGTCTGGCAGTACAATCTGGTACTGGCCGCCACGCGGTGTGGTTACCGTATTATATACTGCATCTGCTCCTGTAAGATTGCTTATTTGATAGGCGAGTTGACCGTTATTCAATTTCGTTACAGACGCCGCGCCTTGCTGGGTGAGGGTTCCCCTGGCAGCACTATCCAGTTCAATATGGCTGCCATCTGTAAGTGTAAGGATGGCCTTATTGCTTCCTGGCAATATATCTGCTTTGGCTACCTGGTTAACCGTAGTTCCGCGATGAGTAATGGACTTCCTGATCAAATAGGTAGCTGTTCCTGCCAACAAGATGATCATGGCGGCTACGGCTGCCTTCCATATACCAGTACGCCTTTTAATGGACAGCTGGTTTTCCTCTTCCATGGGCACGGAATCTTCTTTACCTGTCTTCCGCAGAATGTCCTGGAAAAGCTGATCCTTTCGGGCTTTATCTGTCTGCCCGGTAAATGTCCCGCTTTCCAATGCTTCTTCAATTACTCCCAACAACTCTTCTGAATGCCCGTTTTCACGCAGTTGATTAATTAATGCCTGCAAATCTTCCACAGGCAAGGCATTATTAAGGTGCTGCTGCAACAGTTCTCTTAGATGTTGACTATCCATTGTAAAGCAAAAAGGTGAACGTTACTATAAAGACACCTGGAAAAAGCGGAGGTATTAGTGGAAATCAAAAAAAATTTCAGCTGGCAAAAAAGGTAGCCTGTGCAAAGAAGCACATAAGCAATATTTCGAGTATGCTGTAGTGACGGAGATAATCGCGAATCACATGCAAAGCCTTGTTCATATGGCTTTTCACCGTGTGCCGGGAAATGTGGAGGGTCGCTGCAATTTCTTCCTGGCTCATGCCATGGTGGCGGCTTAATGAATAAATAGTACGTTGTTGTTGGGAGAGATGTTCAACGGCGCCGGCTACCTGCTTTTCCAGCTCATGGCAGAGCAGGTGCTTATCCGGGGCATCGGAGGAAGCAATAGTGTCTTCGGCATAGTCCAGTAAATGATTGGTAAATGCCGCTGTCTTTATTCTTTTCCTGAATACATTATAGATATGATTACGTGCAATGGTAAACAGGTATCCTTCAAAATTTTCAACCCCTGCCAGCTTTTCCCGTTTCAGCCACAACTTTACAAAAACATCCTGGGCCATCTCGTTGGCCATATTCTCCGATTTGGTAAGGGCGAGGGCTACTCCATACACCGTATCCCAGTATTGGTCAAAGAGTACCCGGAAGGCTGCTTCATCACCCTCTGCCACTTTCTTAAAAATGGACACTTCATCGTATAGCCGGACAACTGACAAAAAATCTCTTTTGTGGAAACAGTTAGATAAGTAATCGTTTTGGTTGCTGTACTAAGGAGTTAAATGTATAGATAAATCGATGGCCGGTATTTGCAAAAATTAGCCGTTTATCATCAGATATTAACTGTGCCTGTTTTGCAGTAATAGGGGAGAACGCAATAAAAAGGGCTGACCTGGAAGCAATTTTGCCCGACGGTCAGCCCTCGCCATAAATATTAAGTTGACTATTTTATTTCGCCTACCATGTGTGCGGGAACTACCCACTCATCAAATTCAGCAGGGGTTACATAACCCAGCTTCACCGCCATTTCTTTGAGGGTAGTGCCTTCCTTATGTGCTTTCTGCGCAATTTCAGCCGCTTTGTAGTAGCCGATTTTGGTGTTGAGCGCAGTTACCAGCATCAGTGAATTTTGCACATGCTTCTGGATATTGGCTTCGATAGGCTCAATACCTTCCGCACATTTATCGTTGAAGCTTACGCAGCCATCACCAATCAGGCGGGCAGAATGCAGGAAGTTAAAGATCATTACAGGTTTGAATACGTTCAGCTCAAAGTGGCCGTTAGCGCCGCCTACGCTGATCGCTACATCGTTACCCATTACCTGTGCAGCAATCATGGTGAGGGCTTCGCACTGGGTAGGATTTACTTTACCTGGCATGATAGAAGATCCCGGTTCGTTGTCTGGGATATGTATTTCACCGATACCTGCACGTGGACCGGAGCTCAGCATGCGGATATCGTTGGCGATCTTCATTAAGCTCACCGCTACAGTTTTCAGGGCGCCATGTGCTTCTACGATAGCGTCGTGTGCAGCCAGGGCCTCGAATTTATTTTCAGCCGTTACGAAAGGCAGACCGGTTAATCGGGCAATATTTTTTGCCACATTTTCTGAATAATCCTTAGGGGTATTGATGCCGGTACCTACGGCAGTACCACCCAGTGCCAGTTCGCTCAGGTGTGGCAGCGCGTTGTTGATAGCTTTCAGACCATGCGTCAGCTGTGCTACATAGCCGCTGATTTCCTGTCCGAGTGTGAGCGGGGTAGCATCCATAAAGTGGGTGCGGCCAATTTTCACGATATGTTTAAAGGCTTCTGCTTTTTTAGCGAGGGTGTCGCGCAGTTTGGTGATACCCGGGATGGTTACTTCCTGCAGCATTTTGTAAGCCGCAATGTGCATGGCAGTAGGGAAGGTATCATTGGAGGACTGCGATTTGTTCACGTCATCATTCGGGTGAACGAATTTATCCTTGTCAGTCAGCTGACCGCCGTGAAGCACGTGTGCGCGGTAAGCCACCACTTCGTTTACGTTCATGTTAGACTGGGTACCGGAGCCTGTTTGCCAAACTACCAGTGGAAATTCGTTATCCAGTTTACCTTCCAGGATTTCATCACATACCTGGCCAATCAGGTCACTTTTTTCCTTTGGCAGTACGCCTGCTTCCAGGTTGGTGATAGCTGCGGCTTTCTTCAGGTAAGCAAATGCCTTAATGATTTCTTTCGGCATTTTGTTGATATCCTGCGCGATCTTGAAATTTTCAATGGAGCGCTGAGTTTGGGCGCCATAATAGGCATTTACAGGCACTTTTACCTCGCCCATTGTGTCTTTCTCTATTCTGAATTCCATGACTTAAACTTTTAAGGGTACAAAAGTACAGCTTTAAGGATAGGGCAGCAAGCTATTCTCCCTTAAAATTCGGCTGTCTTTTTTGGATAAAGGCAGCTGCACCTTCTTCCAGGTCTTTGGTGGCAAAGCAGGCCCCGAATTCCTTCAGTTCAAGTTCATAACCGTCTACGTCTTTGTCCAGTGCCGCATTGGCGCATTTGATCACCCGGGCAATGGCCAGCGGCGCCTTGGTTTGTATTTTCAGTAAGATAGTTTTGGCTTTGGGCAGCAGTTCTTCGGGCTTCAACACGTGATTCACGAGTCCCCAGGACAGGGCTTCAGTAGCGGTAATCATGTCGCCGGTCATCATCAGCTCCATGGCTTTGCCTTTGCCAATCAACTCTGTGAGCCGCTGGGTACCACCGTAGCCGGGAATCAGTCCCAGGTTAACTTCCGGCTGGCCAAATTTGGCATTTTCACTGGCCAGGCGGAAATGACAGGCCATGGCCAGTTCACAACCACCGCCCAGGGCAAAACCATTCACCGCCGCGATGATGGGTTTGGGACAGGAGGCTATCCGTTTAAAAATCACATGACCTTTTTTTGCCAATTCTTCTCCCTGCTTGCTCGACAGGGTAAGAAATTCACTGATATCAGCACCGGCTACGAAGGCCTTTTCGCCGGCGCCGGTGATAATAGCTCCTTTAATGGTTTTGTCGCCGTATATTTCATCTACCGCCAATGCCAGGTCTGCCAGCACCTGCTGGTTAAGGGCATTCATTTTCTCCGGGCGATTAATCGTAATAGTCAGGATGTTCTGCTCTATGGCTGTGCTTAACGTCTGATACATGGGCCGTATTTTTAGTTTATCAATATTAAGCAATATTTGATAACCTAATGAATCAGCCCGATGGCAGCCTCTAATTGCTTGTCCTGCCCTAAATTAAGCGCAGCTTCATCATATTTCACTTCCAAGTCCGGAGGAAATCCTACTCCTTCATAAATTTTCCCATCCTTGTATTTCAACATGAGGGAAGAGGTATATACAAGGTTCATATAATTGGTGGTAAACTGGCCCCCGTTAAAAAACAGGTTGCCAATCAGCGGACCATTGGCGCCCCAGGTACGTTCTCCCACGAAATGTCCGTTGGGCAGCGCTTTCACGGCCATGGTAGTCATTTCCGCCATACTTGCCGACCAGGCATCTGCCAGCATCACAATGGGTGCGGTAATATTGCGTGCCCCTGCCTGCGGCGTTGCAAAAGCCGGCGCCCAGGGAGAATAGTCCAGGCGGCCATTTCCTTGTTTGGAACGGGTATAGCCGAAATCAAGTTGCTTATCGATCATTCTTCCCAACAGGAAATCAAGGTCCGCCAAAGCGCCACCGGGATTACCACGCACGTCAATAATAATCCCCTTGATATTGGCAGTATTCTGCAGTTTATCGAAGAAATACTGTTCCACCCTTTTTACGCCATTAGCTGTGTCCGTTTTATACAGTTCTTTCAAGGCAAATTCGCTGAAGAAAAAATAGAGAATGTTTTGTTGAATAGTTCCCGATACCGCCACATATTGATTGGAGCCATCTACCGTATTGGTATATCCACGAATAGCACCGCCCCGGTCGAGGTATTTGCGCGGGATAGTGTCATAAAAATGAAAAATACTAATAGGATTGTGAAAACCGGGACTGGCCGACTTCCGCTCATAAGAAGGACTGATACTGGGTGAATCCACCAGCCAGGTGTCGTTAAACGTAATATTATAGTGCGAATCAACCAACCCTGCTGTCATCTGCTTGAAATAAGTATATCCTTTTCTTACATCATTAGAATCATTCAAGTTTAACTTGGCAAAAAGCGGTTTGTATTGCTTGTATACGTTATCCCAATTAACAGTGTCAATATCCCAGAATATATAATTATTATTCATTCCATTCCAAAAGGCGTCAAACACTTCATTGAAATTAGCAGCAATGGTATTCTGCGGATCATTGATTTCCGGCATTTCTTTACGACAGGAAACTCCGGTAAGCAATACCAGGATGATCAGGATATATTTATCAAGATATTTCATCTTATCAGTTATTAACAGTGAACGAAATTATTCTGCAGCAGCCAACTCAGGGTGGAAGATATTCTTGAGATTAAACAGGCAGCCAGCCTGGATCACATAAGTATCATTGTAACGCGGTATCTGGTTGATCATATAGTTTTTCTGCTGATCGGTTAGCCCATAGTAATATCTGCCTTCTACAAAAATGCGGTAACGCTGATGCAACAGGTACTCAACGCCGGCGCCAGCCAGGAGGCCAAATTCCATGCGGCGGTCGCGACGGCTGTCGAAGCTGTACTTTTCATTATAGTTATACGCTTTGTCGTATTCGAAGAAAGTATAAGTCTGCTGATTATCGGGAATATCCGGTGCCAGGTTAAAGGGATTGGCCATAGCCCCTTTAATGTGGCCACTGGCCCAATAGGCGCCGTACCCGCCCAGGTTCATAAACCCTTTCAGCTTATCGCCACCAAAAGAGAAATGGGCCATAACAGGTAACTGGATGTAACTATTGGTACTTTTTTGATAGATACCATCAAAGAAGTGGTCCCTTTTCTGTTCGTAATTCTTCTGGATGTACCCCGGATCTGCTTCTACAGCCAGCCAATTGTTAAAGTGATATTGTAGGGGAATGCTCACTGTAAATCCGCTTAAAGCATCATATTTTGTATAAGCCCTGTAACCGGTACTGGTATGCAGGTAATTTTTATTGTATCCTCCGGAAACGCCTATCTCAAATTGGGCTTGGACATAACTGGTGCACAGGAATAGTAACGTGCTAACAAAGAATAGACTTCGTTTCATATGGTTCCATTTTGGGTGATATCAGACTCTCTTCAAAATAAAAAAACCGGAACTAATTCAATTAGTTCCGGTTTTTAAAATAACGCATTAATGTCTTAATAGTTTACTTCAAACTCTGCTTTGCCACTTTTCATCTTCATATAGTGCGATTTTCTCTTTACTTTAAAATAATTCACCCCACTAAAATTATATCCGAGGGTCACAAATACCAGGTTGGCTTCCAGGTTTTTGTAAGGATAGATGCTACTGCCCGTTGCCTTATCTTTTGTTTTAAAGTCCTGGTTAAAGAAATTCTGCGGATAATACTGCACTTTTAAGCCAAATCCGGGGTTGACACGGAAGCCCGCAAAAACAGAAGGCATCAGGAGCGGTGTACGGTCGCTGAACCATTCGTTGAATTTATGCACCTTCTTACCGTCTATAAATTGTTTTTCCTTGTAGTTAAAAGCCAGGTCAATTTCGCCACCGGCAAAGAAGAAGAAGCTACCGCCGGTTACATCTCCAATCTTGAATCCCAGCGGAACACCCAGGGTATATACCCGCTGCTTTAGCTTCAGTGAGTCGGTAGGTTTGGAAATCAACCCAATGTTCTTGATGTTGATACCAGTGAAAAAGCCCAGGTTTTTGGACACATCCTTGTTAAAATTGGTACCTATGTTGAAAAAGAGGGTAAAGCGGGGAATATTCCTCATATGTTCCCCGTTTTCCTTCATGGATGCAAAAGATAACAGGGCGCCTTCGCCGCCACGCGTTACGTATATCCCTTCCCGATGTTTAGGGTATTTACCAAAAATCAGGGAGAAGGTAGTAAAAGTCGTTTTTTCAGTGCTATCAACGGCCGGGGTACTGGCCGAATCTTTTTTCTCCTGGGCAAAAACACTACTTCCTATCAGCAACAGTACCAGGAATAGCGGGAGTAACTTACATTTCATAATACGGGTTGTGGTTTTTTAGATTTATGTGGAATACCTTAAAGACGACCCGGTGTAAGAAATGTTACGACGATCCCGAAAAAAATTTAAAAATTTCTGTGAGCGGCCACCCACTGGGTGATATACTCGGAAATATCTTTGGTATTTGTACCCGGGGGAAACAGTTTACCTACCCCCATCTCCTGTAAAGTTTCCATGTCGGCATCGGGGATAATGCCGCCACCGGTCAGCAGTACGTCGTTCAAGCCTTTTTGCTTCATTTCCGCGATGATTTTAGGGAATACCGTCATATGAGCGCCGGAAAGGATACTCACCCCGATAGCGTCCACATCTTCCTGGAGGGCAGCATTGACCACCATCTCCGGGGTTTGCCGGAGACCGGTGTAAATCACTTCCATGCCGGCATCCCGCAGTGCGGCGGCAATCACTTTTGCGCCACGATCATGACCATCCAGGCCCACTTTGGCTACCAATACACGAACAGGACGATTTAACGGGTTGACCATACCTTTTTTTATTAAGGTCGTAAATGTAACGAAAAACCAGAAAAGGGTAAGCTTTCGGCTTTTTCGTACATTTGCCCTCCAAGATAAAATCATTATGAGCGAAGAAAGATCCCTCAATTTTATAGAACAAATTGTAGAAGACGACATTGCCAACGGCGTAAACGGAGGCCGCGTACTCACGCGCTTCCCGCCAGAGCCCAATGGATACCTCCATATCGGGCATGCCAAATCTATTGTGCTGAACTTTGGCCTGGCCCAGAAATACAATGGGAAAACCAATCTCCGCTTTGATGATACCAACCCGGTTACAGAAGATACCGAGTATGTGGATTCTATTAAGGAAGATATCCGCTGGCTGGGATTTGAATGGGATAAAGAACTGTATGCCTCCGATTATTTCGAACAACTCTACGCCTTTGCCGTAAAAATGATCGAAAAAGGACTGGCCTATGTAGAAGATGCTACCGCTGCCGAAATAGCCGCCGCCAAAGGAACACCTACCACACCCGGTACGCCAACCCCTTCCAGGAGCCGGTCTGTAGCGGAGAACCTCGACCTGTTTGAACGGATGCGTAAAGGTGAATTCAAAGACGGAGAAAAGACACTCCGGGCCAAGTTAGACCTGGCCGCGCCTAATATGCACATGCGCGACCCACTCATGTACCGTATTAAACATGCCCATCACCACCGTACCGGCGACAAATGGTGCATCTACCCGATGTACGACTTCGCCCACGGCCAGAGTGATAGCATTGAAAATATTACCCATTCCATCTGTACCCTGGAATTCATACCTCATCGCCCGTTATACGATTGGTTCATCCAGGAACTGGACATCTTCCCCAGCCGGCAGTACGAGTTTGCCCGCTTAAACCTCAACTATACGGTGATGAGCAAACGAAAACTGAAGTTACTCGTAACGGAAGGACATGTACGTGGCTGGGATGATCCCCGCATGCCTACCATCAGCGGCCTGCGTCGCCGTGGCTATACCCCTTCCAGCATACGTATGCTCTGCGAAAGGGTAGGTGTACAAAAACGCGATAACATCATCGAACTGGGACTGCTGGAGTTCTGCATCCGTGAGGAACTGAACAAAACTGCCAACCGCGTAATGGCAGTACTGGACCCGGTAAAACTGGTAATCACCAACTATCCCGAAGGTCAGGTAGAAGAAATGGTGGCCGACAACAACCCGGAAGATGAAACCGCCGGTAACCGCGTGCTCCATTTCAGCAACACCCTGTATATTGAAAGGGAAGACTTCATGGAAGAACCACCCAAAAAATTCTTCCGCCTGGGCCCCGGCCTGATGGTGCGCCTGAAGAACGCCTATATCATTAAAGGGGAAAGCGTAGAAAAAGATGCCAACGGAAATATTACTACCATCTACGCCACCTACCTGCCGGAAAGCAGAAGCGGCGGCGACCACAGCGGCCTGACCGTAAAAGGTACTATCCACTGGGTGAGCGCAACACATGCCGCTACCGCCGAAGTACGTGTATACGATCGCCTGTTTAATGTGGAAAACCCCGCAGCAGAAGAAGGCGACCTCGCTTCCCTCATCAACCCGGATTCCTTAACGGTAATCAAAGAAGCATTCGTAGAACCTGGCCTACTGAAAGCCAAGCCCGGAGAACGTTTCCAGTTCCTCCGCAAAGGCTATTTCGCGGTAGACCCGGATAGCACATCAGAAAAGGTAGTGTTCAACAGAACCGTTACCCTGAAAGACGCCTGGGCAAAAGAAAGTAAAAAAGGTTAATCTTTTTTGAACAATATGGGAGGTCGGACTGTTACAGTCCGGCCTTTTTTGTGTATATATTATACGTACTTTAGTTCATGATAAATTAATGCTTATGGCAAAGGCAAAAACAAAAATTAAAATTAAAACCAATATCGAAACAGTTAACCTGGATCCCGAATTAATGGAGGAAGCCATGAAACTCAGCAAGGGAAAAACTACAGTAGAAGTGATTAATGAGGCATTGAGAAAATATGTGATGGGAATCCATCAACGTAAATTTCTGGATTTAAAAGGTAAAATAGAATGGGATGGTGACTTAAACGAAATGCGAGGCAAATGAAACAACCACTTCTCTTTGACACGTCGGTATGGATTGATTCGATACGGCAAAAGAATACACCAGCAACTGAAGTATTAGCCTACTATATGCAGCATGACTATGAAATCCCGCTAATTCCAGTTATAGTACAGGAGTTATTACAAGGAATAAGACATGATGCACAACATCAAAAAATCAAGCGAGTTTTAAGAGGCTATACGAAATTGGAAATTACGCCTATGGCTGCTGCAATGGGAGCCTCCAACCTATTTCGGGCTCTAAGGAAAAAGGGAGTTACCATTCGAAAAAGTAATGATTGCATGATTGCATACTACGCAATCAGCTTTGATCTTCAAGTTGTCCATAACGACAGCGACTTCGACCTCATCAGCGCTCATTCTCCGCTAAAAATCTGGAAAAACAACAAAGGCTAAACGATGTTACATCATTTAGCCTTTATCTATATCCAACTTCTAACATGGCTATTTAAACGCTTCCAACCCTTTGGCGATCCTGTTGCGGGTTTCCGCTACACCTAAAGTGGCTACGATATCAAAAACAGGAGGACCGAACTTACCACCGGTCAGCATAATGCGGAAAGGCAGTTGTACATCTCCCATCTTTAAATTCCTTTCGGTAGCCAGCGCTTTGAAAGCCGCTTCCAGCTCAGCTGCAGGAGCAGCGTCCAGCGTCTCCAGCTGGGCAGACCAGGCAGTAAAGAAAGCTTCCTTATCGGTATTCCATTTTGGTTTTACCGCTGCTTCGTCGTAACTGGCGGGGCTTTGGAAGAAGAAAAACCCGTGCTCCCAGATATCATTTACAAAGTAACAACGTTCCTTTACCTGGCCCGCTACGGTAGCTACATAGGCAGGAGCGGCGGAGATACCCTTTTCTGCCAGTACAGGTTGGAAAAGAGCTGCGAGGCTATCGTTGTCTTTATGATGAATATACTGGTGGTTAAACCATTTGGCTTTTTCATAATCGAATTTGGCGCCGGCTTTATGCACGCGCTCCATAGAAAATTTCTCGATCAGCTCTGCTAAAGAGAAAATTTCCTGTTCGGTACCATCATTCCAACCCAGCATGGCCAGCATGTTGATGAAAGCTTCTGGCAGGAAGCCTCTTTCGCGGAACCCAGTGGTGAGGTCGCCGGTTTTAGGATCCGTCCAGTTCATAGCGTAAACAGGAAAGCCTAGACGATCGCCATCGCGCTTACTGAGTTTCCCGTTGCCATCTGGTTTCAGGATCAGCGGGAGGTGTGCCCATTGGGGCATATCAGCTTCCCAGCCCAGGTATTTCCAGAGCAGGAGATGTACTGGCGCTGACGGTAACCATTCCTCTCCGCGGAAAGCGTGTGTAATCTTCATCAGGTAGTCGTCTACCACCACGGCGAGGTGATAGGTAGGCATACCGTCTGCTTTCAGCAGTACTTTATCGTCGACCTGTGAGGTATTAAAGGTAACTGCGCCACGTACCATATCTGTGAAGGTAATGTCTTCATTGGCAGGCATATTAATACGGATCACATGCGGGGTATTTTTCACCAGCAGTTCCTGCACCTCCGCGTCGGGCAGGGTGAGCGAGTTACGCATTTTCTGCCTTACCTGGTGGTTGTATTGTGGAGAAGGGTTTTCCGGGGTTTTGAGCCGTTCGCGCATGCTTTCCAGCTCTTCCGGTGTATCAAAAGCGTAATAGGCATGGCCCGATTGCACCAGCTTTTCTGCATACTGACGGTATAAAGGCTTACGTTCACTCTGGCGGTAAGGACCGTAAGGACCGCCCAGGGCAGGGCTTTCATCCGGCGTGAGTCCGCACCAGCTCAAACATTCGCTGATGTACTCTTCTGCTCCCGGCACGTAGCGGGTTTGATCTGTATCTTCAATACGCAGCACAAATTCGCCTTTATGCTGCTTCGCAAATAAATAGTTGAACAATACAGTGCGTACACCTCCAAGATGTAGGCCTCCAGTAGGACTGGGCGCAAAACGCACTCTTACTTTTTTGTGATCCATAGGCCGCAAAGATAAGGATTTAGTGGTAAGCGATCCGGGAATAGTATAGGGATGGGGCAGCAAAAATTAAAATTTTTTAATCCCCTGCCCGGCTGCACGACATTGAGTATATTGCGGGATCAATAAGCTAAACGCAAAAAGCCCAAGGCTGTATGTTCTATCTTACTAAAACGCCTGGTATCCTTAAAGCCTTATACAAAAGCTGCGTCTGGAATATGTCGCCCGCTGGCAACAAAGTATACCTCACCTTTGATGATGGTCCGCATCCGGAGGCTACTCCGTTTGTATTACAACAACTGGCCAAATACAATGCAAAAGCCACTTTTTTCTGCATCGGAAAAAATGTGGTGGAATACCCTGCCATCTATCAGCAGATACTGGAAGCGGGGCACACTACCGGCAATCATACCCACAACCACCTGAATGGGTGGAAAACCAATACACAACAGTACCTGGAAAACACGCTGGAAGCAGCAAAGTATATTGCTTCGCCTTTATTCCGCCCACCTTATGGCAGGATTACGCCTTTCCAGGTCCGGCAGATCCGGCAAAAAATACCAGGGGCAAAAATCATTATGTGGGATATCCTAAGCGGAGATTTTGATACGATGATCAATGGAGAAGCCTGTGTACAGAACGTGGTATTCAAATTACAACCTGGATCTATCGTGGTTTTTCATGACAGCACCAAGGCCTGGGATCGCCTGGAATATGCCTTGCCGCGGGTACTGGAGTTTTGCAAAAAACAAAAATTTGAGGTCGCTTCCATCCCGGTTAGTTGAGCGGAATACATAAAGCACAAAGCTATTGCAGCGAATGACCTTTGCCGATATAAATCGCATTGATCATTCGCTGCAATAGCTTTATACGTTCTGCTCTTCCCCTTATAATTTAATCGCTTTGGTTTTATCACCTACCGTAATGGTAGCATCATTATCGCATTTTCCATCTCCATAATCCAATATGCCGGTAATTTTATTGAACACTATCTGCAATTTACCCTTGCTGATATACTGGCAATCCCATCTTTTAATGAGTGCCTCTACAGTGGTAAAGGTAGCCGGCACGCCCACCAGTGGCCCTTTTTCATAAGTAATGCTGGCATTACCTTCAATGCTGTATACGTCGTCGGAAGGATTTAACAGGGCGCCTACCGGGTCTACACCTGCTATCTGCTTAACAGTTTTATGGCTGATATAATCAATGATCACGCTGTCCGACAAACCAATTTTCCCCCTGGTGAGATCGGTGGTATACTGGATTCCCTTCACATTATCGTAGGTAACGCCACTGATGGCCAGGCGGCCGCTGATGGAAATACCATTGCGTTTATAAGTACTATCTGTTTCTATTACAGTAGTGGCGCCGGCATTAAATAAAGGGCCGTTGAAGATGATGTTGATCTTACCGCTGCGGAATACACCAAACCGGTCGAGGCAGGAAGTGCCATAGTCAACGATCACCTTTTTAGGCCAGGTGTTGCCGGTGCCATTCAACAGTTCCAGCGAAGGACAACCAGGTGCATCGGCATTTGCAGTACTGCCCGGGGTAGCCTGACGGGCCCCTGCTTTATCTAACCCCTGTAACACCGCAGCTTTGGCTGTTTCATCAAATAGATCGGCGTACATGGATGCTGCCACCGTTTCGTGTTGCGTCACCGTCAGGGTGTTGTTATCCGTTTGATTATTGGGAGCCGTATCGGTAGTGACCTGTTTTTTGCAGGCGAAGAAAACGGTGGCTACTGCCACTCCGGTGATGGTCCACGCCAGCACACGATTTGTACTGAAATAGCTTTTCATAGTTTAGGTTTTATTAGCAAATAGCTTTTCCGGTATTTACCTTTGTAGTATAAAGATATTGCTTAAATATTAAAGAAATTACAAATTCGATAAAATTATTATTATGCTTTGGATAGATACCCACACACACCTGTATTCGGAAGAATTTGAAGCAGACCGGGAAGCCATGGTGGCGCGGGCCATAGCAGCGGGAGTCGACAAACTTTTTTTACCCAACATAGATGAAAGCTCTATTACCGGCATGCTGGACCTGGAAGCCCGGTACCCCGACCATATATATGCCATGATGGGGATTCACCCCTGCTATGTAAAAGAAACGGTAGATGAGCAACTGGACCTGGTAAGAGCCTGGCTGCAACAGCGTCCTTTTAAAGCCATCGGGGAAATAGGGCTGGACTTTTATTGGGATAAGTCGCTGCTAACGCAGCAGTACTACGCTTTCCAGGAGCAGCTGATCCTGGCCCGGGAATACGGCCTCCCAGTATCTATTCACAGCCGCGAGGCCACACGGGAATGTATCAACGAAGTAAAAGGCTTACAGGATGGACGCCTGAGCGGCGTATTTCATTGCTTTTCCGGCACCCTGGAAGAAGCCAGGGAAATCATTGACCTAGGCTTTTATCTGGGCATTGGTGGCGTAGTTACCTTCAAAAAATCAGGCCTGGATAAATTACTAGAGGAAATAGACCTGGCGCATATTGTACTGGAAACAGATGCTCCTTACCTGGCGCCGGTTCCTTACCGGGGCAAACGTAATGAAAGTGCCTATCTCCCGCTGGCTGGCGAAAAGGTGGCAGATATAAAAAATCTAAAAATAGCCGATGTAGCAGCCATAACAAGCAGCAATGCCCGGAAATTATTCAAAATGCTCTAACTATTTAGTGAATACCTTTGCAGGCAATGGCTACTAGCACAATGAGCAAAATATTGATTATTTACACGGGCGGTACAGTGGGTATGATCTACGATGATAAAACCAAAGCACTGCGCCCGATCGGCTTCAACGAAATAAGGAATAATTTACCGGAGCTTTACCGGATGGGCATTGACTTTTATGTGTACGCATTTAATCCGCCTATAGATTCATCAGATATGCAGCCGGAGATATGGGTAGAACTGGCCAGCATTATTGAAGACCGATACGATCGTTACGACGGCTTTGTTATTCTGCATGGTTCCGATACGATGGCCTTTACCGCATCTGCCCTGAGCTTTATGCTGGAAAACCTGTCGAAGCCTGTTATCCTAACAGGATCACAGCTGCCTATCGGAAAGATACGTACCGATGCCAAGGAAAATATTATCACGGCCATGGAAATAGCCTGCAGCAGGCATAATGGCACTACGGTATCCATGGTACCGGAAGTTTGTATCTACTTCGACTTCTCTTTATTCAGGGGTAATCGTTCCAAGAAATATAATGCGGAAAAGTTCGAAGCGTTTTATACGATGAACTACCCGCAACTGGCCGAAGCAGGCATTGACATTAAGTTTAAGCACCAGTTTATTTTACCGCCACCCGTACAACCGCTGAAAGTACATAAAGAGCTGGAAACAAATATTACGGTACTGAAACTGTTTCCCGGTATTACCAGGAAAGCAGTAGAAGCCACTTTAAGTGTTCCCGGCCTGAAAGGAGTGATCATGGAAACCTTTGGTAGCGGCAATACCAACACCCAGTCTTGGTTCATTGAAAGTATTAAAAAGGTCATTGACAACGGCGCCATTGTAGTAGATATCACGCAATGCGACGGTGGTTCCGTGGAGTTGGGCAAATATGAAACGAGCCAGCACCTGATGGAAATAGGCGTAGTGAGCGGGCATGATATGACTTTTGAAGCGGCAGTCACCAAACTGATGTTTGTATTGGGTCAGGGACTACCGCCGGAAGCAACAAAAACGATGATAGAAACTTCTCTTCGCGGCGAGTTAACACCGATTGAAGTGTATTAAAATATTGATAAGCAGTGATCAACGGGAAGCATTTTTTTGCTTCCCGTTTTTTTGTCTTGAATATTTGCGGTAAATTTAGCTATCACCAATTTCACATTTCCCCGATTTCTATTCACCACAAAATTTCATCTATGACAGTTTCCTTATCACAGAAATGTATCGCTGAATTCTTCGGCACCTTCGTGCTGGTATTTATGGGTTGCGGTAGTGCGGTGCTGGCTGGCGCCCACGTAGGTTTTCTGGGTATTGCATTTGCGTTTGGTTTGTCGGTAGTCGTCATGGCATATGCCATTGGGCATATTTCCGGTTGCCATTTGAACCCGGCGATTACGATTTCGCTGGCATCTACCGGTAAGATCTCCGGTAAAGATGCAGGTGCTTACATTGTGTCCCAGGTTATAGGGGCGATCGTAGCTTCTGCTGTGTTGTATTTTATTGCCCAGGGAAAAGCCGACTATTCGCTGGCGGCCAATGGACTGGGCGCCAATGGCGTGGATCAGGGATCGCCCGATCATTACTCGCTGATGAGTGGTTTGGTAGCCGAAATTGTTCTCACCACAATTTTCCTGGTAGTGGTACATGGCAGCACCAGTAAAAACAGTCAAACCGGTAAGTTTGCAGGACTGGCTATTGGCTTGTGTTTGACCTTGATTCACATTGTGGGTATCCCGGTAACAGGCGTATCTGTAAACCCTGCGCGTAGTATCGGTCCCGCTATTTTTGTAGGAGGTCCCGCATTATCCAATCTCTGGGTATTTATAGTAGGCCCTATCGTTGGCGGACTGCTGGGAGCTGGTATCTGGAAGCTATATGACAAAAATTAAAATTTTCTTTGAAATATAAACTAAAGGATTATCTTTGCAACCCTGAATTGGAAAATCAACCCTTCCATTTATTCAGAAAGATAATCACGGAGAAGTGCAGGAGTGGTTGAACTGGCACGCCTGGAAAGTGTGTATAGGTGAAAGCCTATCAAGGGTTCGAATCCCTTCTTCTCCGCTAAAGGGTCCTCTGATGAGGACCCTTTTTTTGTTCCCATTCCCATCTGATCTTACTGCAATTCTTTATTTGAATTACATAACTTTGTTTTTATGAACAGGAAAGAAAGCATTGCTGAATTTTATTCCCGGCATGGACAACAATATTCCCAGGCCGGACAATTCAATATTTATCGCCGGGAAGAATTTGCCTGTGATGCGACTTCTCTACCCACCAATCGGAGGGATTTCTATAAAATATCACTGGTACTGGAAGGCGAAGGCATTATTTCATTGGCAGACAAATCTATCCATGTAAAGGGAAACACCCTTTCTTTTATGAACCCGCTTATTCCCTATTCCTGGGAGCCAACAACAGACAACCAAACGGGTTATTTTTGCCTTTTTACGGAAGATTTTGTCAATTCCAATCTTAAAAACGATAGTCTTTCCCAATCGCCACTATTTAAAGTAGGCGGTCATCATATCTTTTTACTGACGGATGAAAGTGCCAGACTGATAAGTAGCATCTTTGAAAACATGCTCCGCGAAATCCAGTCAGACTACACCAACAAGTATGATTTGTTAAGAAGCTATGTGCAGATCCTCATGCATGAAGCGATGAAAATTCAGCCACCCGATACCTTTTACCAGCCAGCGAATGCAGCTGAACGTATCAGCAGCTTATTCCTGGAATTGTTAGAACGGCAGTTCCCCATAGATTCTCCTCATCAGATACTAAAGCTTAAAAATGCCAATGAGTTCGCCGCTCAATTGAATGTGCATACCAATCACCTGAACCGCGCCCTGAAAGAAACAATCGGAAAAACCACCACCGAATGGATTGCAGAACGCATGATGAAAGAAGCGAAGGCTTTACTACGACATAGCAGCTGGGACATAGGAGAAATAGGTTACTCCCTTGGATTTGAACACGCATCCAATTTCATTATCTTCTTCAAAAAACAAAGCGGTGTTACTCCTTTACAATTCAGGAAGGAGATAGGTTTCAGCAATCACCTGCAAATGCCGGAAGCCGTTTAAAGTGTACATATCCCGAAATCTCCTGATGCCAATTCATAACAATTCGTTTGAATAGCATAATTTTTTCCTGCTTACGCGATGGATCTTTGTGTCATCATCAATTACTAAAATTATGGCACAGGAAAATCTAAAAGGAAAAGTTGCGCTGGTTACCGGCGGCACAACAGGAATAGGTCTGGCAGCAGCCAAATTGTATCTCGAAAACGGCGCCAGCGTAGTCATTGCCGGACGCAGGCAGGAGCAGGGAGCACTGGCCGTTACCTCGCTTCGGGAAATAAGCCCCAATATTACTTTTATACAAACCGATGTTTCCAATAGCGTGGAGGTGCAACGTCTGATCAACGAAACAGTACGTATCTATGGCCAATTAGACATCGCCTTTAATAATGCCGGTATCGAAGGTTTTTTCGCCCCGGTTCATGAAATGCCCGATGCCGCATTTGGCGAAGTATTCGACATTAATGTAAAAGGCGTATGGTTATGCTGTAAATATGAAATAGCTCAATTCAAAAAACAAGGTACCGGCGGGGTGATCGTCAACACTTCTTCCTGGCTGGCCCGGGGCGCATTTGCCGGTTCAAGCCTGTATTCGGCAAGTAAAGCGGCGCTGGATGGCATGATCCGGGCCCTGGCGGTAGAAACAGCTGAAGCGGGTATCCGGGTAAATAATATTCAGCCGGGCTATATCCAAACCCCGATGTTTGATCGCTTTTTTAGTGGTGAAGATGCCGAGCTGCAAAAGGAGCCCTTGAAAAGGCATGCCCCCATTGGCCGGTTTGCAAATCCTGCTGAGGTAGCGGAACTGGTGCTTTGGCTGAGCAGCGCTGCCGCCTCTTTTGTAACAGGAGAAAGTATATTGATAGATGGCGGCTTGGCCATTGGCGGACAACGGCAGTAATAAAGTGAAAGTTTTGAACACTAATAGGATACCCACCGGTATCCTATTTTTATTTATAATCAAATAATTACACATTAAATTTATATAAATTTTAACAAAACAACCTTCTGCTATCTCTTTTCCTTCAACAAAAAAAATCGGTATCAATTAAACCTCAGGTACTTCCGAAGTGTTTAACTAGAAAAGTAGATTTTTAACAATTCTTTAAATTTGTAAGGCGAATTAGCGGAAATCCGGCTGGACGAACAAATCACAAATTCGGCCAGAAGCTAGTGCAGATGGGAATTTATTACTTTTCTACCAGTAATGGCACATCTTTCTTATAGAAATTTGCGCCGTTATATTAGAATAAATTAGTACTTTTAACAAAACATTATCGTTAACTAATTATTAAGTTACCCTTTGCATTATGAGGAAAAATTGTTGGGGTACCCAAAAAGCGTGACAAACGTGAAGTAACTATCGGGAAAACTTAATGAATGGGGTGATCCCAGGAATTCAATTAAAACACTAATACAACAAAATTAAAAATGACACCCTGATAACTTAAGACGCTATAGATATAGGACTTGTTATAATGATCAGCAAAAAAGAGATAGAAGAGTTCATTGGGTGCATACGGTTTTCATACGGGGAAAAGAACGACCTCAGCTTATAATAACCAATGACCGTACCTGCCCATGCTTAGAGAGAATGTTGCTTGTGAAAAAAGGAAAAAAGACTACTAAAGAAAGGCATACCGCCTGGAATATTCTCGTTTCTTTAATGACGCTGATAACCTGTCACAAATGAAGTGAAGCATACCCGGAAATTTGTTCATGACCTTGTCGACCAACAACGGCTTTAGTGAATAAATAGTGTAATTGACCAAAATAACTAAATCAGCAGGCGCCAATTCAACCTGGCGTCGGAAATGGAAGGAGACAACATTTGATACCTTGCTACAACGTATTTGATCCTTAAACACCCTCTATCCATTAGCTGTATTTACCAATAAGTACATAAAGACTGTTTATAAATTAACAATCCACAACCCAAATCTTGTTTATGAGGAAAAAAACTACCTGTCTCATTTTTTTTACCCCTTGTGACATGGAAATCAAAAAAGTTTTGCGAAAAACTTTGGCAGCATTGCTAATACTGCTAGCGCCTGTATTTGCTTTTGCACAGCAAAAGATCTCCGGTAAAGTAACTGCACAAGAGGATGGCTCTGCCCTGCCTGGCGTGAGTGTTAGAATTAAAGACTCCAACACTGGTACGCAGACAGATGCAAAAGGAAACTACTCCATCACAGCATCACAAGGACAAGTGCTGGTATTTACCTTTGTAGGTTATACCACCCATGAAGTACCGGTTACCGGCGCTTCCACATACAATGTATCCCTGCAATTTACCCGTACCGCTTTAACGGAAATCGTTGTAACCGGTCAGGGTGTGAAAAGGGAAAAGAGAAGTCTCGGTTACGCCGTGGCCACTATCAACAAAGAGGATATTGGCGATAACGTAAGCCCGATCAACGCTTTAACTGGTAAAGTAGCCGGTCTGAACATTACCTCTGGGTATGCTCCTGGCGCGTCTTCCAGGATTACACTCCGTGGTCCAACCTCGTTCAATGGTAACAACCAACCAGTATTCGTTATCGATGGTATCCCGGTAAGTAATGATAACATCCGTAACTCCGACTTTCTGAACGACCAGGTGGACTACGGTAACAGGGGTAACGATATCAACCCGAACGATATTGAAAGCATTACCGTACTGAAAGGACCTGCTGCGGCTGCTCTTTATGGAAGTATCGCTTCCAACGGTGCGATCCTGATCACTACAAAAAAAGGAAAGAAAAATTCTCCAGCGCAAATCAATTTCAGCACTGGTTATCAACTGTCCCAGGTACTGAAACTGCCTACCTTCCAAAATGAATTCGGTCAGGGTGACTTGGATGCCATTGCGGACGACAGAAGAGAAAACTTTAGCTGGGGCTTGCCATTTGATGGTAAAGTAAGACCTTTCGGTCAGGTGATCAATGGTAAACAACAGCTGAAAGAATACAAGGCGATCCCTAACAACGTAAAAAATTTCTTCGACTACGGCCAGACATTCAATAATAACCTGACTATTTCCGGTGGTAACGAAAAATCAACTTACTTCTTGTCAGTAGGGGCATTAAACAACAAGGGCATTATCCCTACTACCAACTACAATAAGTACAACATTAGATTTAGCGGATCATCTGAATTTTCCGACAAATTCTCTAGCACCGTATCAGTAGGCTATACTAACATTTCCAGCCAACTGCCACTGGGCGGACAAACGAACTCTGTGTATAACTCCATATTCCAGCAACCAAGGGACATGCCTATCGTTGATTTCAAGGACCTTAGCAATCCTTTCAATGGTACTTTCACTGGTGCTGATGGTACTCAGTACTATGGCTACTATGGCGCCTATACGAAAAATCCGTATTTCCTGCTACAGAATTACAAGAACAACAACTCCGTTGACCGCATAAACGGTACATTCTCCCTGTCTTATAAACCTGTGAAAGGACTGGATATCACTGAGCGTATTGGTGCAGACGTATATGCCGACCGTAGATATGAAAAAGGCGCCAAATATTTCTATAAGCCTTTTGAACAAGCATTCTATGGACAGAACAACTGGACTGATAATGGTAAATATTCCCAGGATATTACCAATTATCTGCAGTTCAACCATGACCTGATCGTTACTTACACCACCACACTGGCCAAAGACCTGAACATGAAAGTGCTGGGTGGTAACAACGTTAGAATAACTACCAACAATAATCTGTTTTCTGCTACTAACGGTACTGGCGGGCTGATCGTACCCGGTTTCTATAACCTGGATAACTCCAACGGACCGATCAATTCTACCAATACCCTTACACAGAGAAGACTGTATGGTTTTTATGGAGAAGCTGACTTTGACTATAAAAACATGCTCTTCCTCGGCTTCACCGGTCGTAATGATATCTCATCTACACTGCCCACTAATAACAACTCATACTTCTATCCAAGTGTGAATGGTGCGTTTGTGTTTTCTGAGCTATACAAAGACAAAGCGTTCAGTGATGTACTGAGCTTTGGTAAAGTAAGACTGAGCTATGCAAAAGTAGGTCAGGATGCCAACCCTTACCTCTTGCAGACCACTTATGCTAAAACCAGTATCAATGGCGACTTTGGATCCATTATTTTCCCATTGACTTCTAATGGATCTACTATCCCATCCTTTTCCCGCGGTAATAGGATTGGTAACCCGAACCTTAAACCAGAGTTCACTTCTTCTTTTGAAGTAGGAACGGAATTATCGTTTATCAAAAATATGATTAATCTGGACCTGACTTATTATAACACCAAGTCCACCAACCAGATTGTAGACGTTCCAATTCCAAACAGCTCCGGTTATACCTCTATTGCTATGAACGTGGGTGAAATGACCAACAAAGGTCTTGAAATAGGTTTGAGAGCTACCCCTGTAAATACGTCTTATGGCCTGAGAATAGAAGTATTTGGTACTTACAATAAAGTTAAAAACAATGTAGTAAGCATCAACGAAGGCATTAACCAGATTGTAATCGGTAATGGTACCACTGCTATGCAACAGGTGGCCGCTATAGGCAAACCATATGGTACATTCTATGGTACTGGTCTTGAAATAGATCCAGCCAGTGGTAAAGTAGTTATAGATACCGCAACAGGGATGCCGCACAACAGTGCTACCCGTTTCTATGGCACTTACCTGCCTGATTATATGGCCTCCCTGGGTGCTAATATCTCTTACAAAGGCTTTACGCTGAAAGTATTGTTTGATACCAAACAAGGTGGACAATTCTATTCTAACACCAAGAGCGTAATTGATTTTGGTGGTTATTCAATAGAAACAGCTGCTAACGGCCGTAAAGATTATGTTTTCCCGAATTCAGTATATGATGATGGTACCGGCAAGTTGGTTAACAATACCTCTATTACGTTCCACCCTGAAAGGTATTGGACCCGTATTGTTCCTGCTGGGGAAAACCTCATTGATGCCAGCTACGTGAAACTGCGTGAAGCATCTTTGACTTATTCTTTTGCACAGTCTATGCTGAAGAGAACACCATTCTCCAGGCTCAATGTAGTACTTTATGGAAATAACCTTTTCCTGTGGGTACCAAAATCCAATCAGTTTGCAGATCCTGAAATCAACGGTCAGGGTGCTGCCAACGTACAGGGTTATGAGTTCTTGTCTAATCCATCTCTCCGGAACATGGGTATCAAGGTGGATGTGTCATTCTAATTTAAGGGCCTTAAAAAATTAATTTGATGAAAAAAACGAATATAATTTCAACACTCTCTTTGTCAGTCCTCCTGATATTTACAGGGGGGTGCAAAAAGTTCCTGGATGTTAATACTGATCCCAATAACGCGGTTGATGTACCAGCTAATTTGTTATTGCCCGGAGCGGAAACGGGATTGACATATGCCCTTGGTAATACACTGGCGATCAATGGTGGCATCTGGGCCCAGTACTGGACGCAGAATCCGACTTCCAATCAATACAATTCCCTGGACCAATATGTTCCGGCACAGGGTGACTTTGATAACGTTTGGCTCAACTTGCAGGTAGATGCTTTGGAGAACCTCCAGAAAGTAGTAGAAAAAGGAAATGCCACCAAGCAAAAGGAGTATGTAGCATTAGCTACTATCCTCAAAGTCTACGCATTCCAATTAACCACCGACTTATGGGGAGATGTACCATATAGCCAAACGCTGCAGGGAGACGCTGTCACTCGCATCCTGTTTCCAAAATATGACGCCCAGAGTGATATTTATGACGGTTTAGTAAAGATGATTGATACCGCCAGGAATATGATCGACGTAAATGATGCAGTAAACCCTGGTCCAGACGATCTGATTTATGGAGGAAAGATGGACAAATGGCTTCGCTTTGCCAATACGCTGAAATTAAAGATCGGTTTACGCCTGGCAAAAAAAGATGCAGCAAGAGCGGCCAATATCGTTAAATCATTGCAGGGGGCAGAATTCATCAGACCAGGAGAATCTGCTATGCAGAATTTTAATGCCACAGGAGGACAACAAAATCCTCTGTATGGAGCTATTGCAGGCCCAGTATTGGATAAAACACAAAACCTGGTGGCCAGCTCTACTGCTTTCAATTTCTTCAATGAAAATAACGATCCCAGAATTTTTGCCTTCTACGGACCAGCACCCAATGGTAACTTTTCCAGTATACCACAGGGTAGCTTCGGTAACCCGCCTACTACCATCGTTTCACCGCCGACTGCTATCACTGGTGGCGATGCCAATGATCCTCAATCTGCTTTCGCTCCGGTAAGAGTTATGACAGATTACGAGGCTAACTTCCTGCAGGCAGAAGCAACCGTTAGAGGCTGGCTTACCGGTACTCCGGCAGATAGCTTCTATAACAGAGGTGTTCGGTACAATTTTGCCGCCTTCCAGGTAGATGGTTATGGTGATTACATTGTACAGGATGGAGTTAAATATCCTTCAACTGGTACCGACGCTCAGAAACTTGAAGCTATTATTACACAGAAATGGGCTGCTATGTGCGGCACGCAGAACATAGAAGCATGGACAGAATGGAGAAGAACCGGTTTCCCTTCCTTCTTCATAGTGTCTCAAGGTTCTATTATTGGTGCCAACAGGATGCCGGGTATATTCCTCTATCCTAGTTCGGAAATGACAAGGAACGTAAATGCACCTAAAACCAACCATTTTGTGTACGATAAAGTATGGTGGGCGCAGTAAAAATTAGCTATTAGTAACTATTGGCATGGATGATATCGGGTCAATATTTTCTTTTAACAATTAACAGATTTTCATGAAAGCATTATATATTCTCTTTGCAGGTTGCCTCTTGTTTACAGCCTGTACAAAGAACTCAGAAGGAGTGATCACCCAGGTAGTAACTCCACAGTATCCCAAAATCACTATGAAGGGTGGACCTAACGTAGTGTTCCCGATTGGTGGCACTTATACTGACCCTGGAGCTACCTCCTTTGATAGCGCAGCCAATAAAACAACCGACCTTACACCGGTATCCCAAAATGTAAACACTGCTGAAGGTGGCGTGTATACGGTAAATTACCATGCCGTAAATTCCTATGGTTATCAGACCAACGCTACCAGGCACGTACTGATCAGCAATTATGCTGACGCTGCGGATGACATCAGTGGTACCTACAAAAGGAGCACTAACGGCGTTGAAATTACGGTTACCAAAGTGGCAACAGGGTTATACGTTGTGGAAAACCCAGGAGGAGTAGCCAATGACCCCAACTTTGTTTTCCCATTTTATATTGGTTTTCTTGACAGAAATACCTTTGTTGGAACTGAACAAAACACTCCACTTGGAGCAATGTCGTTTAAAAACACCTCCATTATCAGAGGACCAGGTAGCGCTGTTACACTTAAATGGGTGGTTATCAACAATAGCTTTGGTACGTCAGTACGTACATTCAATAAAGAATAAGAATAACGACAACCGTTCGTAGATAAAAAAGCCGGCAGCTGATAGCTACCGGCTTTTTTTATTTAATCAATTGGCCTTATCCTGATATCTAGAGGCCTTGTTAGTGGTTCCAAAGACAAAACAACCGTTACCACTACCTCCACAGATAGCACAAAAGCAGGAGCTACCTCCGGCAGTACCAGCACCACTACAACTGAAACCACTCCCAGCGCCTGGAAGTATTCTGAAGAAGAAGATAAAATGACTTCTAAAAAGAACTTCTATGCACAGGTAGATGCGAAGGACGAACTGGACTTTAAATTCCCTTACAATGGCGGCTCTGTAGCCACGCTAAGCATTATTAAACGTAGTACCGGCGCCACTGACATAGCCCTTTCCGTTACCAAAGGCCAGATTATGGCGGCACATGGACTGGGAAACGGAAAAATAAACATCCGTTTTGACGGCGGCGCCGCGCAAACGATCAATGTTACCGGCGCAGCAGATGGCAGCTCCAACGTCGTGTTTTTTCAGGGCGCAGCTAAACTGCTGGCTAAACTGAAAACGGCAAAAACAGTATTCGTACAAGCCGAATTTTTCGATAACGGCTCCGCAATCATGGAATTCAATACAGCCGGACTGGAATGGAACCACTAATCCAGCTAACATATTAAGAAAAGAGGCCAGCTATGTTGGCCTCTTTTTTTGCCCTATATTGCAGTTAATCGACCAAAGTTTACCTTATATCGATGATTGGAGGAACAGCCCCTGGACTGTATTATCTTGCTTACCACAGGACTTTTATTATTATTGATAGCCACAGGAATCTTTTATGTTGTACTGTATACGTACTCTTTATATCCTTGTACTATGCTGTATGTCATTACAGCCAATCTACGGGCAGTCTGCCGCAGCAGACAGCATCACCGTTGATAACTGGCTGAAATGGTCAACTGTGAAAATGGACAGGAATGAATTTGATTCCAGCGAAACTTATATAAAAAAAGCGCTGACATTAGCCAAAACAAGCCACCAGACTGCTCAAACCATTAAATCCATGCAGGCTTATGCCAACTTCCTGTATACCCGGTTACGCTATCCGGAAGCACTCCGGATTAGCGAGGAACAACTAGCCCTCGGTCAACAACTAAAAAACGACCAGGTCATCGCCAACGCCTATAATAATATGGCCGTACAGTACCGTTGCCTTGGTAACCTGCAGTTGGCAGCAGATAACATGCTCAAAGCCATTAAAATTGCTGAATACAAGAAAGATTCTGCCAGCCTGCGAAGAAACTACAATAACCTGGCTTCTATATTCGTAGACCTGAACGATAAAAAGAACAGCCTTTATTACGCAGAAAAAAGTACCCAAATAGCCGCCTTGCTAAAAGACAGCCTCCAATGGGCCAAAAGCATCGTTAACCTTGCCAACAGCGAAGTGATAAATGGCCAGTACAATCGCGCTGCGCAACATCTCCAGCAGGTAACACACATTTCGGAAAAACTCAACGATCGCAGCCTCCTGTTACACGCCTTCGTCAATCTTGGAGATATCAACAACAAAACACAAAATAACCGGGAAGCCCTTCGTTATTACCAAAAAGCCGCTGATATACTTAAAGCCGATCCTGACCCCGACTTTGAAATGTATACCAATTATGGCCTGGCAACTTCCTACGATGGATTAAATGATCCCCGTACCGCTCAAAAATACTATGACCTGGTACTCCCCACCGCAGAAGCGCTCATGCCTAAAAATGACCTGAAAGAAGTATACCTGTTAGGCGCGGCTATCCAGGAAAAATTAAAACACCCCGATATCGCACTCCAGCTGTGGAAAAAATACAATACACTCAACGATACGATCCTCAACGAAACCACCCAGAGAGCCATTCATGAAGCAGAGATAAAATACCAATCTTCACAAAAAGAAAAAGCCATCGTAGAGCAACAATTACAACTCAGTAATAAAAACGTACAGCTGCAAAATAAAAACCGCGTCATTCTCATTGCTATCATCCTGATCATCGGGCTGATCAGCATCTGCCTGATTATCTACCTGATCTACCGGAATAAAAACCAGCTGATAGAACTTAACCTGCTGAAAGCACAAATTCATCCACATTTTTTATTCAACACCCTCAACAACTTATACGCACTCAGTCTCAGCAAATCTGATAAGTCGCCGGAAGTAGTATTGGAGCTATCACAAATACTACGGTACATCCTGTATGAATGCAACACATCTACTGTCAACCTGGAAAAGGAAATCAGGATGATAGAACGTTATATTTCACTGGAAAAAATCCGGTATCAGAACCAGCTTGAAATTAATATGGATATGGATGGACACCTGGCGCAGTTTAACGTGGCCCCCCTGTTGATCCTCCCATTGGTGGAAAATGCCTTTAAACATGGTATCAGTAAACTGATGGAAGATGGATGGATCAACATCTCCGCAAAAGCCAGGCAGGATCAGTTCATTTTTAAAATATCCAATAACAAGTTGCCAGACAGCGACCATCATGCGCAATCGTCGGCCTTTGGCAACATTGGGTTGCTGAATATCCGGAAACGATTGGATATTCTTTATCCCGGGCAACACGAACTTAAAATTATTAACGAAGAAGAAGTATTTGCCGTCATTATGAAACTGAAGCTGAAACCGGATCCTGGCTATGCCACCCCGGCACAAACCGGTTGTTGATCGACAAAACAACACCGTCTATCTTCAGTTGCAGCAGCACACTTCTCTGATAGGTACCTTTGCATTGGCAAATGAATAAGAGCACACTACATCATATTATCTTCTGGTCGGTTGTCACCCTCATACTCACCATATTCTATGGCGCAGGTCTTCCTGATTATGGTACCGCCTTCCTGGTGATCATGATGTTTCAGCCGCTGCAATGGGCTTACTTCTATACAGTGGCCTACTGGGCTATTCCGCGGTTTCTTTACCGCAAGAAATATGTACAGCTGGCATTGGTATTAACTGCTTGCGCCCTCACCGCAGGATTTCTGTTCAGGCTAATAGAAATCACGCTGGCCGATCCTTATATCATGCAGCAAATGTTGAAGAAAAACCCTGCCTTTACATGGCATAAACTGAATGGCACTTTCCTGCAACAGTTACTTAAACCGATATATCTCATTAATGCCTTTGAACAAAGCAACATGGTCATCTGGGTAGCTATTTCTCTCAAATTCATTAAAATGTGGTTTGAGAAAAAACAGCTGAGTACACAAGCGGAATTAAGCGCCCTGAAAAGCCAGATACATCCCCATTTCCTCTTTAATACCCTCAACAACCTGTACGCCCTTACTCTGCAGCAATCGCCGCAATCACCCACTATTGTGCTTGGCCTGTCAGATATACTCCGGTATATGCTATACGAATGCGGTACCGACCAGGTGCTGTTGAAACGCGATGTAGAGATCATGATGCGATACGTGGAACTGGAAAAGCTGCGGTATGAAGACAGGCTCGATCTCAACTTCAGTATTATAGGAGAAATGAATGGGCAAAAAATTCCACCGCTGCTGATGCTGCCGCTCATTGAAAATGCCTTTAAACACGGTACCAGCGAAACAGTGGAAGACGCATGGATCAATATGGACCTGCACTTAAAAAACAACCGGCTGAAATTTAAAATATCCAATAGTAAACCGGCCAGCACATCGGCCAATAGCAATAAGGAAGTAGGAAGAATAGGACTAAACAACGTGCAGAAGCGGTTGGAACTATTGTTCCCATATGCCCATCAATTACAGATCTTCGAGGAAGAAGAAATGTTTGTCGTTATTCTTGACCTGGACCTGAAACAAAATTTAATACCTCATGAAAATAAGAACCTTGATCGTGGATGATGAGCCACATGCGATTGAGATTATCGAAAAGTATATTGAAAATTTCCAGGAGATAGAACTGGTTGCTAAATGTAATAATGCTATACAAGCTTTCCAGCTCTTGCAACAACATAAAGTGGATCTTATCTTCCTGGATATCAAAATGCCTGGACTATTAGGCACTGATTTTATCCGGAGCCTGAAGCATCCACCCAAAATAATATTTACCACGGCTTACCAGGACTACGCCCTGGAAGGATTTGATCTCAACGCCGTTGATTACCTGCTGAAGCCCATACCATTTGACCGCTTCCTGAAAGCAGTCGATAAAGTATTTGCTTTGTATAAAGTAACTAACCCGAAAATTACGATCTCGGAAAAAGCAACCGAACAAAAAAATGATGTATTCCTTTACCTGCGTGTGGAAAGAAAGATGGTGAAAGTAAATGTAGCCGACATCTATTGGATTGAAAGTCTAAAGGACTACATCAAAGTAGTTCTTAAAGATAAAGTACTGATATCAAAACAGAAAATCAGCTTGTTGGAAGAGTTGTTACCGGAAGAAAAATTCATGAGAATACACCGGTCATTCATTGTATCTACGCATAAAATAGAAAGCTATCATGCCTATTCTGTAGAGCTGCTCGGCATTGAACTACCTATTGGCAGAAATTATAAAACAGAGTGTCACAAAAGACTAAAGAGCAACTAACAACTAACAGTATTTCCTTTTTATAAAAAAAGAAGTAAACAAACACCCAGACAGCATACGCCATCCAGGTGCTCGCTCATCAATCGTCAAAATGTATACTTCACACTAATTCCTCCGTATTCTGCTGAAAATCCGCTGTCTACATAACCACCGTTAAACGTAACCGCTGGCTGCCAGGTATTTGTTTTTCAGCCGGAAATGCCCGCCGAATACTCCAGCGCCGGCATACCAGCGTAGTCCGTCTACAGGAATAGCTCCATGATATTCATACATCAGTGCCAGGGTCATGTCGGTGCCTACGCCATGGTATCCTCTGAATTTGAAGATGGCTTCTGCAGCATGGTGCCGCACTGGGCTGCGCAACAGCCACTGCGGCCGCGTTTGTAGTGCTAATCGTTGTTTTCCTTACGGTTCCGGGGGCTCGTTTAGCCGCTGTTTTCTCCACCTTTTTTTTAACAACAGGTTTGCTTTTGCGTTGTTTTCAGCTGGGCAGTTGATACCAGAGAGCATGCCAATGAAAATACGCATAGCGGTAAAATTTTCTTCATGTTGAATTGTTCTTTAAAGATGTGAGGGGTTATTAAATCTTTTTTTGTAATTACGTACAAAGAAAGTGGGCAACAATAAAATGCACAATAGCTGCAGTGAAATACCAGCGAGGGTATCCAGCCGAAATGTTTTCCTGTATTTTTGCAACAGGAATAGTAAAACGGGGAAGGAGGGCATTCCCTTTTTGTCGGTTTTTCCCTGGTTAGAAAGCCGGGTCATGGTACGAAGAAACTGTTCCGTATTCATGGCGGGAACAATTTTCCAGTTCACGACAGTGGGCTTAAAACCGGAATTCCACATGCTATGCCTTATGTTAGGTTTAATATGTACCCTGGCTCCTTTCCTTAAAATTTTTACTTCTCCATTCAAACGTATGGTCAGCTCTCCTTCTTCTACCTGGAAAAATTCTTCCTGGGCAGGATGGTAGTGCAGGGGAGGTTCGGAAGAAAAGGGAAGATAGGTAGCCTCCATTTCCAGGTATTCCCCCGCAGTATCGTCGGTAGATTTCAGGAACTTTATGACTTGTCCTGTAACGCGGTTAGTAATCTGGTACACTTCAGATATAAGTACTTCAGGCATTTGCACTAATGGTTTGATAAAATGGTGGTAAACAGTTATTCGATCGACTGCGGAGTGGTTACGGTAGAATCGCCGGCACTAACACTGATGGCTTTTACAATACCCACTCCGTAGGCGTTCCAAAACTCTCGTTCCTCATGCGTAAGTGTGGAGGATATCTATGCCATCTTCAGCGACGGTTACGTATTTAATATATTGTCTCTGTTCTGCCAGCAAGTTTTTGAAAATACGGGGGTAACTGTTGGTCTGTTTCATACTGGTAATTTTTTGTTTAATGAAACAATATTGGTGCATTTAAAATCGCTGTCCAAGTGCCATGGATATAGACATAAGCAGCCCATCCCGAATCACGGGAAACGGGTACCAGGGGCATTAACCGGCTAATACCGGTTGAATAAAACATCAAACAGGTCGTTCATCTACCAAAGCACGGTGTTCATCATCGATACAGCGGCTATAATGGGAATATGACGGGAATCAGGGAATACGATAGCAGAAAAAAGTGAGGGAATATTTTACGGCATTATCAGCGAGTACACTAACATGTTGATAAGATCATCTTCTTTTTCCAGTCGTGCTCTCAGCGCATCATCGACGGTAAAATGATTCCGTTCCAGGAGTTTGATTGAGCGTTCATTTCCCACAGCTGGCAAAGCGGCAATTCTTTTTACCTGCAGCTGTTGCCGCGCATAGCGAATAACTTCTGGCATGACTTCCAGCATAACGCCCTTTCCGAAATAATCGGCGAGCAGTTCATAGCCAACTTCCGCTTCTTCGAGCTCCGGCACTATATGCCATAGGCCAATGGTTCCTATTAGCTGGTCATTGTCTTTACTGGTAATTACCCAGTATATCCATTTATTATTGGCGATGCCGTCTTGTATCATTTCTATAAACTGGCGGGCGTCTGCTGTCGTAGTTGCTACCGGCCGGTCGAGAAACTGGTTAACACGCGGGTCTGAGCGTAATATAAAAACATCCTCCGTATCTGTTAAGGCGAGCGGCCGCAGCTGAAAGCGGGGCGTAGAGAGAAAAGGGAACGGGGTAAAATTTAATGATTGCATATGATAAGGTATTCGTTATCCAGGCATGGATAGACCACGGACTGCTACCAAGATACACAAAATTATGGTAGCCTGAATGGGCCGCTTTGCGCACCTCATTCAGGCTATAATGCCAACTGGGCAACGGGCGCTCTATACCGGCCAGGGGTTTTGATAAGTGGAGTTGTTCAACTTCACTTCCCGGGACGATAAGGTGAGCTGAATCTGCAACGGCTGCTCGTTGTTGGCGTTGAACGTTTCTTCATATTCCACGCAGTAAGCATCAGTGAATTTCAGCTCTTTCAGCCTGGACATGGAATCCCTCCGGAAGAAGGTAATACTTCCATTTTTTGTTTGGGTGTTGGAAATCATCCAGTCAAACAAACTGGTTTCGCCAGCAGACTCTATCAGTAAATTAATGGTGCCTCCTTTGGGGCGGGCGGCAGGTTTCCCATTATGGTCTGTGTTTTGGGAAAATGAAAACCTGCATTCCAGGACATTCATTTCCTCACCATCGATGTTGAGAACAGCTTTAAAAGACATAATTAATTTGGTTAACAAGCCCGTTGCAAGGCGCAACAGACAGGCAAAGAAATATGGTATACGAAATGAAAATACACATTTCTGCTTACATGCAGAAAAATTGAGGGTTATTTTTCCTTAAAGCAGAGAAATGCCGGCCACGGCCCTTCCACACATATATAAAAATTATATAAGATCGAAAGCCTGGGCAAAACTGGTGAGGTCGTAACTGGACTGTGCGCCTATCTTTGCTTTAATATTTCGCCGGTGGGTAACCGCCGTTTTCTCCGAAATACCCGTTTTTTCAGCAATCTCCACCGCACTGAACCCCAGGGCCAGCAGTCGCAGTATTTCTTTTTCCCGTTTGGTAAGCGAAGCAAATATATGCTGGTTGCGACGGAGGAAGTTATTTTCTTCTAGCAGCCGATTTACCTTACTGGTCACATGATGCAGCGGATCAATGGGCGTGGCGCAAGTAATAACATGAGTAGGCTGACCGTCAGCATCGCGCATAAACACCCGGGATGTGCCCAAATGCCAGGACCAGTCACGGGAGGTGGCCATCCTTACCTGCTGGAAAAAGGTAACCACCATATTTTCCTCTGCCGGCGCCTCCAGCATAGCGATGATCTTTGGCAGATAATCGGCTACGTCTGTAGGATTAAAAAAATTGTCGTAATAGGCTGGTCCCATCTCCCGTAAGGCTTCCAGCGTTGTTCCCAGCTCTCTGCAGCCACGGGACGACATATATTCCACACAGCTTTTTTGCACATTCATCACAATTACCACAACAGGAAGCGCTGCATCCAGGGCCTTTAAAGCTTTTAGCTTACCTTCCAGCCCTGAGTCATTATTAAATACAATGTGCTCAATCATGTACTGATATAAATCTTGTATAGGAATTGCTCTTTAATGATGGTTGATAATGGCACTCTCTGTCGGCAAATGTAATGCATTAAAAAATACGAAAGGGTCCCATTCGCGAAGAAGAGACCCTTTTTTGGGGGTAGAAAATACGGTGATTGACTAAATCAGGTGGATGACTTTTTATAATGGAATAAGATGATATCAAATTGCTGTCACAAATATATGTTAAAGTAATAGCCTGTCAAATACCTACTTGTGGGTATTTTTAAGAACTTCATATGATGAAAGCTATATCACCTCATTTGCCGGAAAACCTTGCGCACATTGCGTCATTAACACCTGACGCCATGCAGCTGCTCATCGGTAACGCTAACACGGAAGTGGTAAATAAAGGTGACTATCTACTTCGGGAAGGTCAGCGCTGCCAATACATCTGGTTCATAGAAACCGGTGCCTGCAGGGCCTTCCACGATAAAGACACCCGCGAAATCAACACTGCTTTTTACTTCGAAAACACGTTTTTTACCGATATAAAAAGCCTGCGAAACAATACCAGCACTGAATACAACCTGCATGCCATGGAAAAAACTACGCTGTGGAAATGGCATAAAGACACGCTCTCCCAACTTTATCAACTATCGCCTGAAATTACCACCTTTGGCCGCCAGTGGCTGGAACACCTGCTTATTGTACAGGAAACACATATACAATGGCTCACCAAAAATACCCCGGAAGAAAGATACCAGGCCATATTGACCCATCACCCCGAACTGGTGCAACGTGTACCTCTTACACAATTGTGCTCCTACCTTGGCACATCCAGGGAAACACTCAGCCGCATCCGCCGCCGTACCCGGTAGCCATTATGTGACGTTTGACACAATCGTACCGCCACCGGCTATCTACCTTTGTTCAATCAAACTAACGGTTATGACTATACACGAACAAAAAGCCTTCATCGACAGCTTTATTTCCATTATCTGGAACCAGGGCAATATATCCCGGGTACATGAATTCCTGCATCCGGAATTTACAGACCATTCCCTGGCACCTTCGCTCCCGGCCGGCATCGCCGGGCTACAGCAATGGATTGCAATGACCCACACTTCCTTTCTACCTATTACCGTCATAGAGGAACAGGTAGCAGAACTTGGTAAGGCTATGATCAGGGTTACCATGCAAATGAAACATATTGGTACCTGGAGAGGTATTCCCGCTACGGGTATAACGGTAACGACCAGAGGTTACCGTTGCTTTCACCTGAAAGATAACCGGATCATTGCCCACTGGGCTTTAATAGATGGGGATACCCTGGAGAAAAAATTGACTGCCTACAGCACGGGACAAAACGCTGGCAGCTGAAAGCGTTTTCATCTACCCTGTGATAACGTTTTCATACACCTAATCTTAACGGATAAACGAATATTTATTTAAACGGTACAATATTTATATTAGATATCCTAACATCCTGTTAAACATTCATAGTGCCTATCCATCCAGGTGTTGCTGCCGCAGATAATTTTACTTTGAAGCCGTAGATAAGCGGCGCGGACGGCAACAACTGGAAATGGGGTAACAGTGCTAATGGCATCCTAACTGCATAACGTGGTTTATGAACACACAAATGTAATACTTTATTAACTATTGGCTATTCCATGACAACGGGCATTGTTGTTAAATTAAAATGTCATACATACACTTATCCAATCAAATAGCCCAGCCTGTTAGATTTTAAGGAAAATAAATTAAAATTGCATTTTACAACCCAATATGTTTATCTCAATGATGCTTTTTTAGCATCGAGATTCTACGGAAGCCAATCCACGTTTATGATAGAAAGTAAGTTACTGAGAGAAATTACGCCGCTAACCCAGAGTGATTGTTTCACTTTATTTGCCAGGGAGAAAAAGGAATTTGATTTCCCTTTGCATTACCACGACGAGTTTGAACTCAATTTTATTCAACACGCCAAAGGAGCCAGGCGAATTATCGGCGATCATATAGAAGAAATCGGCGAGCTGGAATTGGTACTGGTAGGGCCTAATCTGCAGCACGGATGGTTTACGCACAAACATACCGGCGGCATAATTAGAGAAATTACTGTCCAGTTTCACCGTGATTTGTTTGATGAAAAATTTCTGCAACGCAATCAGATGAATTTTATCAAAAATATGTTTGAGCGTTCCCTGCGCGGTATTCTTTTTTCTACGGAAACCACGCAGCGGATAATGCCCCGCCTGATCCGGCTGCCGCAGCAGCAAGGATTTGACGCGGTACTGGAGCTGATGTCTATCCTGCATGATTTATCGACCAGCCGGAATATGCGCACGCTCTCCGATACTACATTCGGTAACACGGGCACTTTTTCTTACAACAGCAGGCGTGTGGAAAAAATTATGAATTACCTGAATGCCAATTATGATAAAAAAATTTCCCTGGGAGAAGCAGCTAAGTTGGTAGCGATGACAGAAGTGGCTTTCAGCCGCTTTTTTAAGGCCAAAATCGGGAAAACATTTGTAGACACGCTGATAGAAATCAGGCTAGGACATGCCTCCCGGCTACTCATTGAAACAACACATACCGTCAATGAAATCGCCTATAAATGCGGTTTTAATAATATTTCCAATTTCAACCGCATCTTCAAAAAGAAAAAAGACTGTACACCTAAAGCATTCAGATCAGCTTATACGGCTCCTGGTACACGAACTTTCATATAACGGATCATGATAATTAGTCTTATTTATTTTACTTTATGTAAAGTATTTTTGTCTTTTTGTAAGAAATATTTACCTTTATAAAAAGACCTTTATCATGAAATCACGTTATTTACTACCCCATCTATACAAAAAAATCGGGGGAATACTCTTCCTGTTAACCTTTGGTACATGGCTGTTAGGTACCGTCATGAATTTCAGTTATAGCTGGGTGGATTACAACACCACGAAGGAAAGCCAGGGAAATTTTGCGGATGAAATCATCGTCACGGGACTTATTATCAGTTTGTTAATGATTGCTTTTTCCAAGGAAAAAAATGAAGATGAGTACATTGCGGCGGTTCGCCGGGAGTCGCTACAGTGGGCCATCTACATCAATTATGGGTTATTATTGATTGGTACCTGGACTTTTTACAACTGGGACTACTTTTCGGTACTGGTGTATAACATGTTTACGCCATTGATTTTTTTCATACTGCGTTTCCATTTTGTCATTATTAAAAACCGTCGAACTTTACCCTCATGAAAAACACCATAAAAGTGCAGCGGGCCATTCATAACATGACCCAGGAAGACCTGGCAAAAAAAGTGGGTGTATCGCGTCAAACCATCAATACGATTGAATCCGGGAAGTATGTACCTTCTACGGTACTGGCATTAAAAATAGCCCGGATATTCAATGTTACGGTAGAGGCCATCTTTCTGCTGGAAACGGCAGATGAATAATACATAAAATGCTTATATCATCTTTTTCGACGGGATGGGCTTTCAAGCTTGCAGTAAAAATCGTACCTTTGCGCCTTCATGCAAACTTCTACTTTTTTAAAGCCGAATTGCTACGTAAATGATGCCGCTTTTGATTGGTTATATCCGGAAAAGATACAACAGCTTTCCAGGCGGCATTGGACGCCACTTAGCATCGCAAAATCAGCAGCACGTTTCCTGGCACATCAGCCCGGGAAAAAAATCCTCGACATTGGAAGCGGCGTCGGCAAATTTTGCCTGGTTGGCGCGCGCTTTTATCCTGAATCTTCTTTTTATGGTATTGAACAACGGGAAGAACTCTATCAATATGCGATGGAGGCCAGGGAAGTTACGCAAACCGGGAATGCACATTTCATCCAGGGCAATTTTACGCAAACAGATATTTCTGCATACGATGGCTTCTACTTTTACAATTCTTTCTTCGAAAACCTGGTAGACCAGGATCAGATTGATAACAAAGTGGAATTATCGACCAGTTTATATAATTATTATAGCCGCTGCCTGTTTAAAAAATTAAACGATTGTGCCAGCGGAACAAGGCTTGTTACCTTTCACAGCCTTGAAGATGAGGTACCTCCCTGCTATCAGCTGGTGGATACTTCGGCAGATTTAATGCTAAAAATGTGGATCAGAAGATAGGACTAAGCAATAAAAAAATTATTATTATGACGACAGATGAACATGCTTTACAGATTATAGCAGCTCTTAGTACGGCAACAAATTACGCACAGGCAGACCAAATTCTGTCTACAGCGGAAGAAACTCATCAACAGTTATTCAAAAAAATTATCCCCTCTCTCCAGGAAAAAATAGAAAATTTATCGCCATTAAACTGCAACAGTTTACAATGGAGTATATATCGCTATACTTTAATGTGCCTGCGCAAACATGATATGCAGCCCGTGTAGCTATCAGGCACTGATGGCCAGCTGGTTGTCAATGGCCGCTATCAGGCTTTCCGGCGAAAATTTTTCCTGCAAGTACAGATCAATAAACGCATAATTAATTTCCAGTGAAGGTGTAACCAGGTATACTGCGGGTACCGGCACATCTGCGTTTACACCTGATACCCGTCCCCAGATGGGGTCCGACTCCCTGTAAATGCCTGCTTTGCGGGCAATGCGATGCTGTGCGTCATGTATAATATCGAAAGAAAAATTGCCCGGGTTAACGGTAGTAAAATGTTTCTTATCCTCACTGGATACCAGCAATAAACGAGCGCCAGTGGCTTCAATGGCTGCGTGGCTCTCTTGTAACTGTGCCAGTAAACGGTCGGCATAGTCATTCCAATGCCAGGAATAAAATACCACTACTAACGGTTGCGCAGTCAGCTGGTGCAAAGACACTATATCCTTTACATCGCTCAGTAAGGCTCCGCGGTTAATAATGCGCGACTCTTCTGCTAAAAATTCAGGGAAAAAAGCGCCTTCCTGTAGCGGGTTAATGCGCTCCCGGTTTTTAATGGGGCTGGGGAAATTTTCTGGTACCGGTGCGGTTAAGTAATCGGCGTATCTGTAAAGTGATGACATAATAATATTTTTAATGGCTGATAAAATGGCCGCTGTTATAGGTTTGGTGAATATTGCTTGCTATTGTACCACAAATATAGAAAGAATATCTTAATCACCCTACTAAATCTATAGACTATTAGGGAAATAAAATTTAAATGGTTGGTTTCCAATGAAATGATATTTAAAAAACTTGAAAGAAGCGCATTAAATTGGAACGATATTATGTATATTGAAGTCATGCAAAGAGATGTGCATCCCAAAAAAGATTACCAGAAAAATAAACATATCATATGCTGCTGAAACACCGACTCTCCTTCAGCCAGATATTTTCTTACACCTGGAAGGTAGATCTTATGCTGCTGGCCTGTTGTGCCCTGGTGTATGGCATCGATAAATACTGGCTTTCGGCACATGTGTCGATTCCCGTTACCATTTCCGCTGTACTGGGTACTGCTATCGCCTTCTTTATCGGCTTTAACAATAACCAGGCCTATGATCGCTGGTGGGAAGCCCGGAAAATATGGGGCGCCCTGGTCAACGACTCCCGCTCCTGGGCCCGTAGCCTGCTCTTTTATGCCAGTGCCGGGGCAGACATGGAAAATAAAGCCCTGGTACGCCACATGATATACCGGCACCTGGCCTTTATCAACGCCCTTAAAATGGTGCTCCGTAAACGCCCCGATGAATACTACACCCGCTATCTCACCCAGGACGAAATAACGGCCGTACAAAAACAAAGCAATATCCCCAATGCTATCCTGAATCTGCAAACCCGCGATCTGCAACGACTCCGGGATGCCGGCGTAATAGACGGGTTTCATTTCATAGAACTTAACCAGCTGCTCGTAAGACACTGCGATTCTATGGGCCAGTCGGAACGGATCAGGAATACCGTATTCCCACCCAGCTACGTGTATTTCACCAAAGTGTTTATCTGGTTCTATGTGATCATGAACACCCTAATGATGACCGAATCAATTGGCGGCTGGTCCATCCCCTTCGGCTGGATGTTTGGCTTCGTGTTTCATGTAACTCACCTCAACGGCATTACCCTGATGGATCCCTTCGATTTCCAGCCCCTGGCCATTCCCCTGGATAATATAGCCAGGACCATAGAAATCAATGTGATTCAAATGCTGGGCGATGAACCGGTACCAACCCCGGTACAGCCCCGGCTCGATGGGCTTTATGTAATGTAAGCCTTCCAAAATCGCCGTTCTTAACACGCAATTCCGTATTTTTACAGCTATGACGTATGACCAATTATGTAATCTATATGCCCAGTCTGTAACACTCAAAATACTCCGGGCACGTAGCGCACCAATGATGCTGTCATTTTTTCATTACACCTTCAAGGAAAAAAACCATACCACCATTTCCAACGTGGAACTGGTAACCCGTTTGTCAGACTACCTCGGCGTAACCGGTTACCGGGCCACCGATGATGAAATAGATGCGAGCAGCCTGCTGGACAATGACGACGTGAAAGCCAGGAAATATATCGATCAGTGGAGCAATAAAGGTTTCCTTCGCAAATACCCCGACGACGACGGAGTAGATATCCATGAGCTGAGCAGCGACATGGAAAAGGTGATGCACTGGGTATCCACACTTCAGAAACGCGAATTTGTAGGCACCGAAAGCCGCTTTAAAGATATTTTCTCCAAACTCAAAGAGCTGATTGACCAGAGCAATAAAGATCCCCGGCAAAGGATCCAGGAACTGGAAAAAAAGAAATACGAAATTGAACAGGAGATAAAGGCTATCACCATCACCGGCAAAGTACAGGTGTTTGACGACACACAGATCAAGGAACGCTTCTACGATGTAAACCGCATGTCCCGTGAACTCCTGAGCGATTTTAAAGAAGTAGAACAAAACTTCGAACAAATTACCCAGGAAATTTACCGCAAACAAAGCGAAAAGGATATCGCCAAAGGCGCCCTGCTGGCCTATACACTCGACTCTTTCGAAGCCCTGCGCCAAAAAGACCAGGGCAAGAGCTTCTATTCCTTCTGGCAATTCCTCATGGACGAAAACAAACAGGAAGAAATGAGGGAAATGATAGAAAAACTCTACTCCCTGCTGGAAGATCGCAACATTGAATACAAAAACGACCGGTTCCTGAAAAAATTAAAACAGTTTTTACATGCCTCCGGTAAAAAGGTAATCGATGCCAACAAAAAGCTCAGTGATAAACTCAGTCGCGTACTCAGTGAAAAAAATCTCACCGACCGCCGCAAAGCCACTGAATTGATCAACGATATCCGCCAACTGGCTTTCCAGGCGCTGGAAAATCCACCCGGTGAAGAATTCTTTGTCGACATAGAAAGCGACCCCGAACTGGATATGATCGATCGCTGGGAAATGGCCGAAGAAAGAAAAGAACACCCCGACGTGGAATTCCCCGAAGGCGTGGGCGGTACCGACCTGTCTGACACCGATTTCGATGCACTCTTCAACCACTTCAATATCGATCGCGCCCTACTGGAAGATCGTATCAACACCCAACTGCAAAACAAAAAACAAATCAGTTTGAAGGAACTGGTAGAAATTTACGGCACAGAAAAAGGACTGACAGAACTCATCACCTATTTCTCTATCGCCAGCCAGTCATCCAGCCACATTATACTGGAAACACCTGATCCCGTATCACTGGGCAACCGTACCATCAATATGCCAATGGTACTGTTTACAAACTCTCAAAACTAAAACTATGGCGAATAACAATATTTCTCCTTATGCACACGTGTTCCTCAAACTCATGCAGGGTCCGGTGTATGAAGAAGACAAAGGCTATTGGAAAGACCTCCTGGGCTGGCAAACAGAACTCAGTAAATACCTGCACCAGGTAGGCCTGCAACTCATTATCAATGAAGCAGACGGCTTTGCCCGTATCCTGCAACCCGAGGCAGACGATAGCAGCAGCGATAAACCACTGCCACGCCTCATGCGCAAAACCAGGCTAACCTACGAAGCTACCCTGCTCTGCATTGTACTCCGCGAAGCCCTCGACGAATTCGATGTAAACGGCAATGGCACCCGCCTGTTCATGACACAGAAAGAAATTAAGGAAAGACTTACACTATTCTTCAAAGAACGTAACAACAAATCCAAACTGCTGAAAGATCTCAACAAGCCTATCAACAGCCTGCTGAATGTCGGCATCCTGAAAACAACCCGCGAAGACGCAGCCAACAAAGAACTGCATCAGTATGAGGTGAAAAGGGTGATCAAAGCACTGGTCAACAACGAGAAACTGGAAGAAATAAAATCAAAATTAAAATTGCATGTCAACCCTGTTCAACAGTGATTCTAAAGAAAGCGGGTTCCGGTTACAATATCTCGAAATATATAACTGGGGCACGTTTCACAATAAAATATACCGGCTCAATACGAACGGCAACACCTCCCTGCTCACAGGCGCCAATGGTAGCGGCAAAACTACGCTCATAGATGCCCTGCTTACCCTCCTCGTACCCGCCGGCAAACGGTTCTATAACCAGTCGTCCGGTACAGAGCAGCGAAAAGACAGGGGAGAAGAATCTTACTTCTGGGGATACTACGGCAAAACATTTTCCGAAGACTCCCTGCAATCAAAAACAGAACAGCTGCGTCATAAGGAAAATAACCCTTATTCCGTACTGCTGGCCTATTTCTACAATGCTGCTACGATGCACCAGATCACATTGGCGCAGGTGCGGTGGTATTCCGGAGAGCTGAAACGACAATACATCGTTTCTCCCCATAAACTCAATATCAACGACCATTTCGGTAGTGGTAAGTTTGATATGAAAGGCGATTGGAAAAAGAAACTGCGGGTTGAATTTCCTAAAACGGAAATTACCGACAGCTTCAAGGAATATGCCGCCCTGTTCAGCAACATCTTCGGACTGAGAAGTGAAAAAGCCTTATCGCTCTTCAACCAAACCGTTGGTATCAAAGTACTTGGCGACCTCAATACCTTCATCCGCAGCCAGATGCTGGAAGAAACCGACGCGGAAGCAGAATTCCTCAAACTGCGGGAAAACTACGACAGCCTGCTTTCCAGCCACCGGGCCATACAAAAAGATGAAACCCAGCTAAAAATGCTGGAACCCATCATAGACAATAAAACCGCCTGGCAGGAACTGCAAGACCGGAACCGGGAGCTGCAAATGCTCCAGGACATACTACCCACCTGGTTTAACAGGCAGGAAAAAGATATCCTCGAAAAAGAACTGGAAGCATTGCAGAAAGAGCAACAGGTAACCGCCAGTACCCTCACCGGTATCAACGAAGCCCTGCAATCGCTCAACCTGCGCAAAGATGAACTCATTGCCCAGAAAGCCAACAACAGCGTAGATGAACAACTTCGCTCTATTGAAAAATCCATCCACTACGAACAAAAGGCCCTCGAAGCCAAACGTAACAAGATGGAAGAATACAATATGCTGGCCGACAGGCTGGAACTGGCTCCCAACCCCGATGAGCAACAATTTCATGAAAACATTGCCGGCGCCGAACAGCTGAAAGCAGCACACGACAAACAGCTGGAAACCCTGCAGGAAGAACTGTTTCATCATAAAAGCAGTCTCACCGCCGAAAGAGCCCAGGCTACCCGGCTGGAAGAAGAAATCAACTCCTTCCTCAACCGCAAAAACAACATTCCCTATGAGCTCATCCGCATCCGCCAGCAACTCGCTGATATGCTCGACATACACGAAGATGACCTCCCTTTTGCCGGAGAACTCATCAAAGTAAAAGATGCCGAAAGCCATTGGGAAAATGCCATAGAAAAAGTATTGCACAACTTCGGCTTACGCCTGCTCGTACCCGAAGAATATATCATGGATATCAACCGGTACATCAACTCCAACAACCTGCAAACCCGCCTCGTATATCATAAGATAGAAGAGGAGAGTTATACCATGTTGAGGATGCCGAATGAAAAGGATAGCCTGTTACAGAAGATAGATATCAAACCCGGCACCGTGTTCAAAGAATGGCTGCAAAACCAGCTGCTCGACCAGTTTGACTATACCTGTACCGATGACATGGCCGTGTTTAACCGATCCCGCAAAGCGGTTACCTCCAACGGACTAACGCGGCAGGCTACACGCCACGAAAAAGATGACCGCCCCAACCGCTCGCAGCAAAACAACTACGTACTGGGATGGAATAACAAAAACAAACTACGCCTGCTGAAAGAAGAGCAGGACGAATGCAACAGTAATATTGATACCCTGCAACATAGCATTGCACAGCTGGAAAATAGCCGCAAGACCATTGCCACCGTCAATACATTACTGAATGCATTCCTGTCGCTGCGCAACTACGCCGAAATCAGCTGGCAGTCGCATGCCGGCGTAATCGAGTCTTTTGCCCGCGAAAAAGCACAGCTGCTCAAAACCAGCGACAAATACCAGGTGATCTGCGATCAACTCGATGATATTACCGCCCAGTTACAAAGCAAAGAGAAAGAAAAGGAAAGAACGCTACAGGAAAAAGGACGCCTCGATGATAAAGCGGCAGAAAAACTCCGTCACTTTAATCAGCTGAAGGTGAATAAACTGGACGATATTTCCCTGCAATATGTGTTGGAATACCTGACAGACCTGTCGCTCACGGAACCTGCCGAAACAACGCAGGAGCTGGCCGCCTACCGCAAACGGGCCGACGATAACCTGAAAGCAACCCTGCACGACGCTATGCGCCAGAGTGCAGAAAAAGAGGCAGAAATAACCCGACAGCTGTCGGCCTTCGTTATGCCGCCCAAAGCCATCCACGATACCTATCCCGAATGGCTTGGCGATGTAAGCGACCTGCAACCGCATGTTAAATACCTGGAGGAATTTACTTCCCTGTATGAGAACATTAAGTTCCAACGCCTCATTGAACATAAAGAGCGCTTCCGTAAATACATGGATACCAGTATGCTCAATGCCATCACCAACTACCGGGCATGGATATACGGACAGGAAGACTTAATCCGGGAAGTAATGGAAGATCTGAATGAGCCACTACGCAACATTACCTTCAACAAAAACCCGGACACCTACCTCCAGCTGGAATGCCGCCATGTACGCGATGTAGAGATCAGGAACTTCAAGGAAAAACTCAGCAATGCCGTGCCCGATTCCTACAAATATCACATGGAAAAAGACGAGGCATACGGCGATCAGCTGTTTGAAAATATTAAAGTACTGATCGACGATTTACAACAGAATGAAGCCTGGCGCCGTAAAGTAACCGATGTACGTAACTGGCTCGACTTTGGAGCGAAAGAGTTTTATATCGCAGATAATAAAGCCTTCAAATATTACGAAGATACTGCCAGTCTTTCCGGTGGTGAAAAAGCACAGTTTACCTACACCATTCTCGGCGCCGCTATTGCCTACCAGTTTGGCATCAACGAAGCCAACAGGCAGCATCGTAGTCTCCGCTTCATTACGGTGGATGAGGCCTTCAGTAAACTCGATCCGGAAAAGAGTCACTACCTCATGGAATACTGCGGGCAGTTAAACCTGCAACTCCTGGTGGTAACGCCGTTGGATAAACTGAATATTGCGGAGCCATATATTCACGCGTGTCACTTTGTATCCAACAAAAACAAACGGGATTCCGTGGTGTATAACTTCACCATGGAAGAATACCGCGACCGCAAGAAAGAGTTCGAATCCATGGCAGTGATGTCGTAGCCATCGTTACTGTGTTAAATAAAGCAGGGAGATGATAGCCAATATAATAGCTATCATCTCCCTGCTTTATTTAACGGAATATCCTGTTTATTTCCTGGTTTCGATAACCAGGGAACTCAACTCCGGCTGGCACGCATACAGCGATGGCATTCCTAATTGTTTCCTGCCCCATTCACTCAGCAGTATAATGAATGGTAACAGTTCCCTGCCTGTGTCGGTAAGCTGGTATTCCACGCGGGGTGGCACTTCCAGGTATACATGCCTTGTAATCAGTTCATCCTGCTCCAGCTCCCGCAATACCTGTGTGAGCATCTTGGGCGTAATACCGGTCAATGAACGGCGTAATTCGCCATATCTCTTTATGCCTTCCCGCAGGTGATAAATAACTCTTCCTTTATGCTTGCCTCCCATACGCTGGAAAGCGTAATCAACTGCACAAACCGTATCCGCTTCATTATTTTTTTGAACTTTCTTCATTTTTTTGGCATTGATTATCAACAATAGTATCCATTTAGTACCTACATTCCCAAATGGTGCATACTTGTCTAAAGTAAAGTTAACCCTCAATTTTGTGGAAGAAAAATTATTCTCATGAAAGCGATCCAACAAATAGCATTCGGACTCGAAAGTTTACAACTCACCGATCTCCCCACACCTACACCTGCTGCCAACGAAGTATTGGTAAAAATAGAAGCCGTAGCGCTTAATTATCTTGATGTGGCACTGGCTACCGGCACTTACAGTAAAGAGCTGCCGCTGCCCCGCATTCCTACTTCCGATGGCGCCGGCATCGTTGCTGCTGTTGGCGATAGCGTGAGCAAATGGCAACCCGGCGACCGGGTCATGATACAGTATAACCAGCTGTGGCAGCGAGGTTTGGCGACACCGGCTACGAATCATATCAGAACAGGCGTTAGTACACCAGGCTTGCTCACGGAATATGCCGTTATCCCCGAATATGCCCTGGTACGCACGCCTGCTAATTTAACCAGTGCAGAAGCAGCTACCTTGCCGGTAGCGGGCGTTACGGCCTGGACAGGACTGATGAGTTATGCTAACATTCAGCCGGGTCAAACGGTGCTCACACAAGGTACTGGTGGCGTTTCCCTTTTTGCCCTGCAGATAGCGCTGGCAGCGGGCGCCCGCGTAATAGCCACCAGCAGTAATCCTGCTAAACTGGAAAAATTGAAGCAATTGGGCGCCCATGAAGTGATCGACTATAAACAGCATCCCAACTGGTATGAAGAAGTAAGCCGGATTACTAACGGCGAGGGGGTACACGCTACACTTGATATTGCCGGCGCCGCCACCATCGTCAATTCTGTGAAATCAGTGGGCTACAATGGCTTTGTGGGCCTGGTAGGATTTATTGCCGGCGCACAACTCCCGCTGGATTTGTTTACCATAGTAGGTAACTACATCCGGTTACAGGGTTACTCTGTGGGTAGCCTGCAAAGCTTCGAAGCACTGGCAGCCGCCGTAGCTTTAAACAATATTCACCCCGTAATTGATCGTATATTCCCTGTAAGTGAAGTCCAGGAAGCATTTCGGCATATGGGTAGCGGTAATTATTTTGGGAAAATAGTGATTGACATGAATGCCTGATCCACGCATATAAACGTCCTGCACTACGGCAGGACGTTATATCAAGTAAACCATTACACTAAAATTATTGTTTCAAGATAGTAAAAATGGGGCGATAAACAGGTTATTTCCTTGTTAAGGTGATCATAACATTATATTTTTATCAATACATGACAAACATCAGTTTCATGGATATCTTCACCTGCTACCTTTGCATCAATAATTCAAGATTATGCCATCCGTAGAAATACTATCCAGGATACAGTTTGCTTTTACTATCGCCTTTCATTACATCTATCCTCCGCTGAGCATAGGGCTGGGGCTATGCTTGGTGATCATGGAAGGGCTTTATCTCAAAACAGGTTTAGCGGTATATAAAGATATTACCCGCTTCTGGATCAAGATATTTGCGTTGATCTTTGGTATTGGCGTAGCTACCGGTATTGTGATGGAGTTTGAGTTTGGTACTAACTGGGCTACTTACTCTCATTATGTAGGCGATATTTTTGGTAGCGCCCTGGCGGCGGAAGGGATCTTCGCCTTCGCGATGGAATCGGCCTTCCTGGGGGTATTGCTTTTCGGATGGAACCGAGTACATAAAGGCGTCCATTATTTTTCTACCTGTATGGTGGCGCTGGGCTCTATCTTCTCTGCACTGTGGATTGTGATTGCCAACTCCTGGCAACAAACGCCTGCCGGCTTCCGCATCGAAGGCCACGACCTGGGTGCCCGTGCCGTGGTGACCGACTTCTGGGCCATGGTGTTAAATCCTTCTTCTGTAGACCGTTTTTCGCATGTAATTATAGGTGCTTTCCTTGCAGGGTCCTTCCTCGTGATGAGTGTGGGCGCATGGTATATATTAAAACAGCGTGCCGTTACTCACGCACAGGCCATGTTTAAAGTGGGTTTGAGCGTAGCTGTGATTGCTGCGCTGCTGCAGCTTTTCACAGGTCATCGTTCTGCGCATTATGTCAGCAAATACCAGCCTGCTAAGCTGGCGGCTATGGAAGGGCACTACGACAGCTCTGCGGTAGCGCCTATGTATATTGTAGGATGGGTAGATAATAAAAATGAGCAAACTACCGGTATCAAAATTCCAGGCGGACTTTCTTTCCTCACGCATGGCAGCTTTTCTGCACCAGTAGAAGGCTTGCGCGCTACGCCCAAAGAAGACAGGCCCGGCGCCGTGAATTTCGTTTTCCAGATGTATCATATGATGATCACCATCGGCATCACGCTCATAGGACTTACACTGCTGGCTGTTTTCCTGCTATGGAAAAAGAAACTCTTCCAGCAGCGCTGGCTGATGGTCATTTTTGCCTGGGCCGTATTGTTACCGCAAATAGCCAACCAGGTGGGATGGTATGCGGCGGAAGTAGGTCGGCAACCCTGGGTAGTATATAAGCTGCTCCGTACATCGGACGCCTTATCCCGCAAGGTAACAGCCGACCAGGTCATGTTTTCCCTCATCTTATTTACATTAGTATACGTGCTGTTGTTTACCCTTTTCATCTATTTGCTGACCAGGAAAATACAGCATGGGCCTGATATCTCCGAAAATGCGGAAATAGAATACGATGGCTATTACCACGATAATATTACTTACCACCCTACTAAATTATAATGTATGGAAACAATACTCGGACTGGATTTACCTACCTGGTGGTTTTTAGTGATTGGAGGATTAATTACCGGGTACGGTGTTTTGGATGGTTTTGACCTCGGAGCGGGTGCTTTACATTTATTTTTTAAAAAAGAAGAAAGTCGCCGACTGGTGCTGAATGCGATAGGCCCGGTATGGGATGGTAACGAGGTATGGCTGGTGATAGCAGGAGGGGCGCTGTTTGCAGGCTTCCCGCTGGTATATGGCGTGTTGTTATCTACTTTTTATATTCCCTTCATGCTGTTCCTGGTAGCGCTTATTTTCCGCGCTATTTCCATCGAATTCAGAAGTAAAGAACCCTGGCTATGGTGGCGCAAAATGTGGGATATCAGCTATACGGTGTCCAGCACAGGGATTACGCTCCTGCTGGGATTGGTGTTGGGCAACCTGATACATGGCCTGCCTATGAATAAAGACCATGAGTTTACCGGCAACCTGCTTACGTTCTTCAACCCTTATGCGATACTGATTGCATTCACCACCTTGTCGCTGTTCATGCTACACGGGTCTATTTACCTGGTGATGAAAACGGAAAACAGGCTTTATACCCGGCTCACGCTCATTGTTAACAATTGTAGTAAATTCTTTATCCTCTGTTTCATTCTAACGTCGATGGCTACCCTGATTTATGTGCCCCATATGACCCATCAGTTTAAATCACATCCCAGCTTGTTTCTGCTGCCGATGCTGGCGGTGTTGATAGTGCTGAATATTAAGAGAAATGTGGATGCCCGTAAATATTACACCGCTTTTGCGTATTCCTGTATCATTACCGCTTGTCTCCTGATCCTGTTTGCTGTTGGATTATACCCCAATATCGTAATATCTACCACCGATCCGGCTTATAGCATTAGCATCTATGCCGCTGCTTCTTCTGTGAAATCGTTAAAAATTATGCTGTTGATCGCCGCAATAGGTACTCCCATGGTGGTTGGATATACTACTTTCCTGTTCTGGACTTTCAGGGGTAAGGTGAAGTTGAATGAGATGAGTTACTAAGCGTGCTCTGCTATTATTGAATTTAATTGACGGCTAAATTACATTAGGTGCCTGCTATTATATGTCGTGGTGGAGGGGCCTAAAAAACAGGTCCCCGCAAGAAATTGCAGGGACTTACCATTTAACCTATATTCTGTACTGTAGCATTGAATTGATATCTCCCGAAACTCGCCTGCGTCATTTTCTCACTTTCATGCCTTCTTCGGGAGGTGTTGTATATTTAAGACCGTTAACTTTCAATAAAGTTTAACTGGTTTAAAAAAATTTCTAAAAATAATTCCAGGCGACCGAAATTCGTAGCCACAACTTACCGCCTCCATGAACCGCATTGACCGTCTAACTGCCATTCTGATTCAATTACAAGGGAAAAAAATAGTAAAAGCAGCGGATATAGCTGACCGTTTCAATATTAGCCTGAGAACAGTATACAGAGATGTAAAGGCCCTTCAGGAGGCTGGTGTGCCTATTGGCGCGGAAGCCGGTACTGGCTACTATATTGTGGACGGGTACCACCTGCCCCCGGTGATGTTCTCCAAAGAAGAAGCCGCTGCCCTGCTGACCGGGGAGAAGCTGATGGAGCAGTTTAGCGACCACAGCAACAAAAAGCAATTCAGCCTGGCCATGGAAAAGATCCGTTCCGTACTCCGGGGATCGGAAAAAGACTACCTGGAGTCGCTGGAAGAAAATATAGCCGTACTTCGCTACCAGCCCGGCGCCTTGGCCAATGTAGATGGAGAAGAGTTCCCCAACCGCTTCCTGTCTGATATCCAGCAGGCGCTCGGCCTGAACCAGGTGATTAATATGGAGTACTTTTCCCTCCAGGACGAGGTGGCCACCCGCCGCGAAGTGGAACCCATCGGTATTTTTCACATGAGCCATAAATGGCACCTGATCGCCTTTTGCCGGCTCCGGCAAGGATACCGCGACTTCCGGTTAGACCGCATCCGTAAACTCAACCTGCTCAATAGCCACTATGAAAAAGGGAAACACCCCTCGCTTCAGGGCTACCTGGAACAGCAACATAATAATCATAAACAGGAAGCCCACCTGATAAAACTTCGCTTCACCAATGAAGTCATGCGGCATATACGTGAGCAGAAATACTATTTCGGGTTGATGGAAGAAACCGTGAAAGGCGATTTCACCGAACTAACCTTCCTCACCGGCTCCCTGGGGTACTTCTCCCGGTGGCTGGTCATGTTTGGAAACCAGGTAACTGTATTGGAACCGCTGGAGCTGAAAACTACTACTGCAAACCTTGTAGCAGAACTCCATCAACATTATTTTTAAACCCGGTATAACTACTGACATAAGGTTGTCACCAGCCCTTCTTTGCTTTGTACTGTCATTAAACACACTACTATATGAAGAAGTTGACCAATTGTTATGTATTTCTTTTCGATGGCTATTCCGACTGGGAACCTGCCCTTACCATGTATGGCATTGGCTGCTTTACAGATATTAACCTGGTAACTTTTTCATTGACCGGCGAGGCGGTTACTTCAGGAGGCAAATTGCCGGTGCAGCCACAATGCAGCCTGGAACAGAGCATGGCAGCTGATATCGACTTGCTTATCCTGCCGGGTGGCGCACCGATGGAACAAGGCGCCAATACAGAAGTGCTGCCACTGGTACAACAACTGCTGGCACAGCAAAAAACAGTGGCCGCCATCTGCGGCGCCACAGCACTATTGGCCCAACATGGTTTTCTCGACAATATTCCCCATACCAGCAATCACCCCGAAGTATTGAAGATGCTGGCGCCGGCGTATAAAGGGCAGGCCGGCTATCAGCAAAGTGCTGCAGTAGATGGCGGGCAAATCATTACCGCCCCGGGTACCGCCATGGTGGCTTTTGCAAAGGCCATTTTCAACCACTTTGATTTGCTGGAAAAGGAGCAACTGAAATTTTGGTTTGGCTTCTTTGATGCCGGTAATAATGGCCCGGAGATGGAAACCGCTGCGTCCTTCCATTTCTTCTATCGTCGCTACCAGACCAACTTAGCCGGCATGATGCAACTGGTGCGTACGGCCATCAAAACGGTATATGAAGCAGCAATTACGTCGGGACTGGAAGTATGTGGCGGCGCACAGTGGCACTATCACAATTTTGATGGACAACCGGATACGGTATTCACCCTCGATATTGGCCTGCCCGTTACGGGCGTTCAACCAGTACCCGCTCCCTGGGTATGTGAAACCATTCCTCCATTCCGCTGCGTAAGCCTCCAGCACCATGGCCCCTGGGAACAACTGGGCGATACTTACGGGAAGCTGATCACCGGCTTGCAAATGCTGGGGACACCAATGACAGGGTATACCCGCGAACAGTACCTCCGCTACAATTTCGAACAACCCACACAAAATATTACCAACGTACAAATCGGGATAGTATAGCAACAGCCATACCCCGGGAAGCAGACTACAGCCACTTTCCGGGGATATATGGCACCCTAATTTTTACTCCCATGAAACAATATACCAGGCTGGGATGGCTGCTCATAACATCATTTATACTTGACCAATATCTCATGACAATGAAACAGGATTTAACCAAAACTTTTAAACAGTACTACACAGCTACCAGTGAACCGGCGTTGGCCACCATGGAAAAAGGACTTTTCCTAACCATTGCTGGTCAGGGCGACCCCAACGGCGCCGGGTTTGCCGATGCTACCGCCGCATTATATGCAGTAGCATATGGCATCAAGTTCAACAGCAAGGACAAAGGGCACGACTTCACCGTCAGCAAGCTGGAAGGCTTCTGGTGGGTAGAGGATGTAACCACAGATCCCTTAAAAGTACCACGGGATCGTTGGCATTATGAACTGGCGATCCGGATTCCTGATGAAATTACCCGTCAGCAGTTCTCTGAAGCATTATTGGCAGCTGAGAAAAAGAAGAAATCTTCCGAAATCCGCAAAGTTGATTATAAAGAAATAGCCGAAGGGCTTTGTGTACAATTGTTACATACCGGCGCTTACAGTGAGGAACCAGCCTCTTTGAAAAAGATGGATGATTTTATGCACCAGCATGGATTGAAGATGAATGGGCGACACCATGAAATTTATCTTTCCGATTTCCGGAAAACAGCGCCTGAAAAACTGAGAACGATATTAAGGCATCCCGTAAGTCGTTAGTAGCGTAAGAAGGGGAGAAGGGTTAATCGCCAAGCCCCAGCTGAATAATGGCTTGCTGCGCGGCAATCTGGCTGGCATCTTTCTTATTGAAAGCTTTTCCGCTACAGATCAGTTCTCCATCTACCACGGCGCCAACGGTAAAAATGCGACGGCCATTGTCCATTTGTTCCTCGAGCAATTCGAACTCGAGGTTTTTCCCATTTTTGTTGGCCCAGCCATACAATTTGTTTTTGTGGTTCATTTCCACAGTTTCCAGCAGTTCCATATCAATGTAGGGCATGATAATCCGTTTATGTACGAACTGTTGGGTTTTGTTATACCCACGGTCCAGGTAAACAGCGCCTACCAGGGCTTCCAGGGTATTTCCAAATATCTGGCTGATTTTGAGAAAGCTATTGTATTTGTCGTAGATGGTGAGCTTGCGCAACCCCATTTTGATGGCGATATCATTTAACTGTTGCCGGTTAACGATCTTGGAGCGCATCTCAGTTAAGTATCCTTCTGTTTTGTAGGGATATTTTTTAAAGAGGTAGTCTCCTACGATAGCGCCGAGAATGGCGTCACCGAGGTATTCCAGCCTTTCGTTGCTTTCCAGGAATTTTTCTTTACTGGAACGATGGCTCAGGGCCACTTCATAGAGGGCAAAATTACCGGGGGGAAATCCCAGCAGGTTGTGCAGCTCTTTATATAAGTGCCGTTTTTTGGAAACAAGTCGATATAAAAAACCTGGCAGTAAATTCACACAATCAAGATCAAGGAACAAATTTTTTGAAAATAACGGAGGCATTATGTCCACCAAAACCAAAGGTATTGGATAATGCGGCGTTTACTTCTCTCCTCTGTGCGATATTAAAAGTAAAATTCAGTTTCGGATCTAACTGCGGGTCGTCAGTAAAGTGGTTGATCGTAGGAGGAACTATGCTATCGATGATAGACATAATTACGGCTATAGATTCAACGGCGCCGGCGGCTCCGAGTAAGTGACCTGTCATGGATTTCGTGGAGCTGATATTCATTTTATATGCATGCTCTTCAAAAACCCGCTGGATGGCTTTTACTTCGGCAATATCTCCCAATGGGGTGGAAGTACCGTGAACGTTGATATAATCGATTTCGCCTGGCTGCATCCCGGCATCTGCCAATGCATTGCGCATTACATTCAAAGCGCCTAACCCTTCCGGATGTGGAGCTGTGATATGATATGCGTCTGCAGTAGCGCCGCCGCCTGCCAGTTCTGCATATATCCTGGCGCCTCTTTCCTGGGCATGTTCTAATGACTCCAGTACCAGGGCTCCTGCTCCTTCTCCCATTACAAAACCATCACGGTCGAGATCAAAGGGACGGGAAGCAGTTTTAGGATCGTCGTTTCTTTCAGATAAAGCCTTCATGGCGTTAAAGCCACCTACGCAAGGCTCGTTGATTACATTTTCTGACCCACCGGTAATAACCATATCAGTTTTACCGTAACGGATACTGTACATCGCTTCTATAATTGCATTGGTAGCAGATGCACAGGCAGATACAACAGAAAAATTAGGCCCTCTGAAACCATGGCGGATAGAAATATACCCGGCCGCGATATCCAGTATAAGCCTCGGAATCAAAAACGGACTAAAACGGGGTGTACCATCCCCTGTATGGAATTCCCGCAGCTCATGGCTGAAGTTGATCATACCGCCCACACCGGTACCCCATATCACACCTACCCGATCAGCATTGATCTTGTCTTTGTTGATATTGGCGTCCAGTATCGCCTGATCTGCGGCAATAACTGCCGTTTGTGTAAAGGGGTCCATCTTACGGGCCTCCTTCTTGTCCAGATAGTTAGCAGGATCAAAATTCTTCAGTTCGCAAGCAAAACGGGTTTTGAACTTGGAAGCGTCAAATTGCTTGATAAAATCTGCGCCGGATACACCGTTCGTCAATCCGTGCCAAAAATCAGCCACGGAATTGCCGAGCGGTGTAAGAGCGCCTAAACCTGTAACGACAACTCGTCTTGGTTGCATTAAAACAATTCTGATTAGTAGGATTATTTTACATGTTCTTCCAGGTAAGCAACTGCCTGGCCAACAGTAGTAATAGTTTCAGCTTGTTCGTCAGGAATGGAGATGTTGAATTCTTTTTCGAATTCCATAATCAGTTCTACCGTATCCAAAGAGTCAGCGCCTAAGTCGTTGGTGAAGGAGGCTTCAGGAGTTACCTCGGCTTCGTCAACGCCCAATTTGTCAATGATGATCTTTTTAACTCTTGATGCAATGTCTGACATAATTTTAAGTGTTTTTGGTTTAAAACTTGACTGCAAAAATATAATTTTTATTGAATTGCCAACAGATAGCCCGAATTTTAAAGGTCGTCCAAGCAGCGCAATCCCACCAAACTCAGTACAGTAAACATATTCATAGCTTTGTTAATAAAAGAATTTATATATTTTTGATACTGGTATGTTTACAGATTTGCATATTTTCACACAAAAGTCGCCTTTTTAAGGACAAATAAGACAATCCCCCTGTACCAAAATCTGTAAATCTTTAAATATCTCCATTCAACCGGCTTTTTAGCCACTTATCTAAACCCTTAACGCTATTTAACAGTTGCCGGGTGCATTCAGCCCCCTCAATGCTTAAATTTGTCCGGCTTGTGAGAGACTTCCCCCACCGGGGTAATGCTGTACGGTAACTAAAAGTCACCGCTCGCCGTTAATATTAAGCTATAGATCAACAGCTAAACGCTGCTAAAACACATATAAAAAGATATGGCCATCACCAAAAAGACCGTTCGCTCCATCCTGTTACTGGCTGCAGCTGGCATCGTCATCTTCTTCGTTTATAAGAAAATTGCGGGCAACAAGGCTGCTGTCGACACAACCGCTGCTTCCGCTAAAGGAGCCGCCGGCACCAGGTCATTGCTCACCGACGCCTGGGTTGTGAAAATATCCAAACTCGACCAGGCCATTGAGGCAAGCGGAACCTTACAAAGCAATGAAGAAGTAGAAGTGAAACCAGAAATCAACGGCCGTATCATACACCTATACTTTAAAGAAGGTACTCCCGTGAAAAAAGGGGATATGCTGGTTAAATTATATGATGAAGACCTGAAAGCCCAACTCCAGAAACTGAAATTACAGCAACAACTGGCTAAAACCACCCTGGAACGCCAGGAAAACCTGCTCAAAATAAATGGTATCAGCCAACAAGATGTAGACGTAACCCGCAACCAGGTAAGCGCCTACCAGGCAGACATGGACTATACCCAAACCCAGCTGCAAAAAACCGAATTGCGCGCTCCCTTCAGCGGTAAACTGGGTCTGCGCAATGTGAGTGAAGGCGCCATCGTGTCCTCCGCTACCGTTATCACCACCCTCCAACAGATAGATCCACTCAAAATGGACTTCTCCGTAGCCGAAAAATATCGCAACGCCATTAAAAATGGCGACCAGGTAAACTTCTACGTAGCTGGAGATAATAACGAATACAAAGGCAGCATCTATGCTATAGACCCGAAAATTGACCTGACCACCCGCACCGTAAGACTACGTGCCATCGTTCCTAATAATAATGGAGTACTGTTCCCGGGGTCTTTCGCTAAAGTAAAAATTATACTCAAAAATATGCCGGATGCCATGATGATCCCTTCCCAGGCAGTGATCCCTGGTACCCGCGATAAAAAAGTAATTGTAGCCGATAAGGGTAAAGCCAAATTTGTAACTGTGGAAACAGGCCTCCGTACCGAAAGCAGCGTACAAATCACCAACGGTCTGCAAGCCGGTGATACCATTATCACCACCGGTATCCTCCAGCTGAAACCAGGTATGCCGCTGAAGTATAATAAGATACAGTAACCATTTTCTTATCCGGCAGCAGGCCCGCGGCGGAACCTATCTCCCCTGATTACCTGCCAACAGATAAAGAACACCGAAAATATTTGCCATGAGTTTACCTTCTTTATCACTCAAACGCCCGGTATTGGCGATCGTGATGAATATCATTATCGTGATATTCGGAATGGTAGGATTTACCTTCCTGGGGGTGAGAGACTTCCCGGCGATAGACCCGCCTATCGTTAACGTGCGTACCTCCTATGCAGGCGCCAACTCCGATATCATTGAAACACAGATCACCGAACCACTGGAAAAACAAATCAATGGTATTGCAGGGATCAAAAATATATCTTCCAGCAGCAGCCAGGGAAGCAGCAATATTACTGTGGAGTTTGAACTGGGACAAGACCTGGAGGGCGCTACCAACGACGTGCGCGACAAAGTATCCCAGGCCCTCCGCAGCCTGCCCCCGGATATTGATGCCCCCCCGGTAGTATCCAAGCAAGACGCCAACTCGGACGCTATCATCTCCATGACAGTGCAGAGTAATACCCGCAACCAACTGGAAGTAACGGAATACGGTACCAATGTACTCCTCGAAAAACTCCAAACCATTCCCGGTGTGAGCGCCATCCAGATCTGGGGAGAAAAACGTTATGCCATGCGTATCTGGATGGACCCGGCTAAATTGTCGTCCTATAGCCTCACCCCAGGCGACGTACAGGCCGCCCTGGCCCGCGAGAACGTGGAATTGCCCTCCGGTAAAATTGCCGGTAACGCCACCGACTTTACGGTGCGTACCTTTGGCCGACTGGTATCGGAAGATGACTTTAATAACCTCATCATCAAAAATATTAACGGCAGCGAAATCCGTATCCGCGACATCGGCCAGGCGGTACTGGGACCGGAAAACGAAGAAACCATGCTCAAAGAATCCGGTATCCCGATGATTGCACTGGCACTCATCCCTCAACCCGGATCCAACTACGTAGCCATCGCAGATGAATTCTATAAAAGATATAACCAGCTGAAAAAAGATATTCCCGACGACTACACCGTGAATATCGCCATGGACAATACCCGCTTCATCAAAAAATCGATCGATGAAGTAGAAGAAACCCTGCTCATCGCCCTCGTATTGGTAATTATTATCGTATACCTGTTCTTCCGCGACTGGCTCATGGCCCTCCGTCCACTGATAGATATCCCCGTATCCCTTATCGGCGCCTTCTTCATTATGTATGCCTGCGGGTTTACCATCAACATCCTCACCCTGCTCGCCATCGTACTCGCTACCGGTTTGGTGGTGGATGACGGCATCGTGGTAACGGAAAATATCTATAAAAAGATAGAAGCCGGCATGCCCCGTATGCGCGCAGCACGGGAAGGATCAGAAGAAATCTTCTTCGCAGTAATTGCTACCTCTATCACCCTGGCCTTTGTATTCTTACCGATTATCTTCCTCCAGGGGTTTGTGGGACAATTATTCCGTGAATTTGGTATCGTGGTAGCCGGTGCGGTAATCATCTCTGCATTTGTATCCCTTACACTAACGCCTGTACTAAACGTAAAGCTGGGCCGTAAAACGCATACCCATTCCTGGTTCTATACTAAAACAGAACCTTTCTTCCGCTGGATGGAAGAAGGCTATAAAAGTTCGCTGGAATCGTTTATGCATATCCGTTGGGTGGCAGGACTCATCATTGCGGGGTGCCTGGTTATGATCTACTTCCTGTTTAAAACACTGCCATCAGAACTGGCACCGCTGGAAGACCGCAGCACTTTCCGGCTCTCCATCACCACGCCGGAAGGTACTGCCTACGACTATATGGACACTTATGTAGATAAGCTCACCAAGTTTATGGCCGACTCTATCCCGGAAAAGAAAATTATTCTCAGTGTTACGTCACCCGGTTTCAGCGGATCCGGTGCGGTAAATACCGCCTTTGCCAATGTAGTGCTCACCGAACCCCAGGAGCGCCACCGTTCGCAAAAAGATATTGTAAACCTGGTAAACCGCAATATGAGCAGGTTTCCGGAAGGTAAAGTGTTTGCCATCGAGCAACAAACCATCCAGGTAGGACGCAGAAGCGGATTGCCCGTATCGTTTGTACTTGAACATATCAACTTCGATACCTTAACAGCCGTACTTCCCAAGTTTATGGAAGAAGTAAGTGCCAGTCCAATATTCCAGGGCACCGACGTAGACCTGAAGTTTAATAAACCAGAACTGCGTATTCACATCAACCGCGATAAGGCTACCCAGCTGGGTGTGTCTGTACAGGACATTTCACAAACGCTGCAATTGGCGCTGAGTAATCTCCGCTACGGCTATTTCATCAGGAACGGTAAACAGTACCAGGTAATGGGCCAGGTATTCCGGGCAGATCGTGATGATCCTATGGACCTCCAAAACCTGTATGTGCGCAACTCCCGTGGCGAAGCCATACAGCTCGACAACGTGGTGAGCATTGAAGAAGAAACCAGTCCGCCTATTATTTATCACTTTAACCGTTATAAATCGGCCACCATTTCTGCTGGCCTTGCTCCTGGCAAAACCATTGGCGATGGCTTGAAAGAGATGTACCGGATTTATGACAAACTACAGCGGGAGCATATACTGAATGACTCGTTCAATACGGCGCTTTCCGGCTCGTCCCGCGATTATGCGGAAAGCGGTTCCAATACCATGTTTGCATTAGGTTTGGCCCTGGTGCTTATTTACCTGGTACTTGCCGCCCAGTTTGAAAGCTGGATAGATCCGTTAATCATTATGCTCACGGTGCCACTGGCATTTGCGGGCGCGCTGCTATCGCTATGGCTGTTCAATCAAACCTGGAATATCTTTTCTCAGATTGGGGTAATCATGCTGATAGGTCTGGTAACAAAAAATGGTATCCTCATTGTAGAATTTGCCAACCACCAACGTGATAGTGGTATGAAAAAATCAGATGCCGTTATCAACGCCTCCTCGCTTCGTTTGCGCCCGATCCTCATGACGAGCCTGGCCATGGCACTGGGTGCGCTCCCCATTGCTATGTCGCTCGGGGCCGCCGCCACCAGCCGTATCCCATTAGGGATTGTGATTGTGGGAGGTATCGTATTTTCACTAGTATTAACCTTATACGTTATCCCGGCGATGTATACTTTCTTCTCCCGCAGAGGTAATAAACGTCATGATGAGGAAGAAGACGAGAACGAAACCGTTGTACCTGTCACTTCAGCACATGTCTAAACGCTACTGATTGCATGAACAAGATGAAGCTATCTATGATGATAAATATAAAGAAGCAGTACTTATGTCTACTGCTGATACTGATAAGCGCCACCAGTCTCAAGGCCCAGCAACAGATACTTACGCTGGAGCAGGCCATTGATGTGACGCTCAAGAATAATTTTGATATCCGGCTAGCCAGGAATACCGCGGAACTTTCTGCTAATGACTACGCCTACTCGAATTTTGCTTTCGTGCCCCGCCTGAATGCCACTGCCGGTACTACCTGGAACAGTACCGCTACCAAACAGGAATTCGTAAATGGTACCAAGAGAGATACCAGTGGCATCAAAGGCAATAATATTAGCGGCAACGTAACATTAAGCTGGACCTTGTTCGATGGGTTGAAAATGTTTGCCACACGCAATAAATTACAATCTATCCGCGACCTGGGAGAACTGGCCATCAAAAACCAGGTGCAAAATTCCATAGCCACTATTATTAATGGCTATTATAATATTGTACAACAGAAGCAACAGCTGAAGGCCCTGGCAGAACAAATGTCGATTTCAGAAGAGCGGGTAAAATTATCAGATGCTAAATTCAGCACTGGGCTTGCGCCTAAAACCGACCTGCTGCAATCCAAGGTAGACCTGAATGCCCAAAAAGCAATGTATCTCCGCCAGCAAACATTGATAGAAGAAAGTAAAGGGTTGCTCAATCAACTCATGGCAGTTCCCGCCGGTGCTATCGGTTACGATGTGATAGATTCCATTCCCCTGAATAGTGGCTTGTCCTTTTCCCTGTTGCAGCAAAACATTGCCAATAATAATACCGCGATAAAAGTGCAACAGCAAAATGTGAATATATCGGCGCTTGCCATTAAAGAACATCGCGCGGATTATTTCCCGGTAATATCATTCAATTCAGGCTACAACTATAACCGGAATACTTCCAATGCAGCCTCTAATGCGTTTAGTCCAAAATTCAACCGTAACGCTGTTTTCAACTATGGGCTCACCGCTGCCATACCTATCTTCAACGGGTTTAATGTGAAGAGACAGGTACAAAATGCGAAGATTGATTTCGATTTCCAGAACATTACCCTGGATAATATAAAATCGCAGGTAGATTTGTCACTCAACAACGCATTCAAAGACTACGAATACTATAAAAAGCAAGTCGCGCTGGAAGAAGAAACCAATGACCTGGCGCATGAAAATGCGATGGTAGCCCTCGAACGCTTTAAGCAAGGCGTGTCTACTATCCTGGAAGTGAAGATTGCACAACAGAGCCTGGAGGATTCATTCTATCGTTTAATACAGGCGCGTTATAATGCCAAGCTGGCGGAAACGCAGTTAGGCCTTTTAAATGGATCATTATTGCAATAAAATACAATTACCAACCTTTTACAGCGAAGCGGTATCATTTGGTACCGCTTTTCTTTTTAAAGACATGTACGGCGATGAACAGCAAGTGTATCGCCGGCGAACACATTATAATAAATAAATTACAATATAGATTAGTTATCAACAAAATTTGTCACGGCATGATTTTATAAAAAGCACTATAAACCTAATCATCATGTATCGCCATCTTAGTATCGCTGTAACCTGTTTTTTATTGCTTACCAGTACCTGTTTTGCTCAACAACTCCGTTTAGTGAATCGTTCGCTGATAAAAGATTCCGTTATTCATCTCAATAAAGCAGACGGTCCTGGAGTAGCGTGGATTAGCCATCAGGAATTTTCAAATGGTATTATAGAGTTCGATGTAAAAGGAAAGAATGTGTTGCAGCAAAGCTTTGTAGGTCTTGCCTTTCATGGTCAGAATGATTCTACTTATGATGCTGTTTATTTTCGCCCATTTAACTTCCAGGTACCGGAGCGGGGAAGAAGATCCCATTCCGTGCAATACATTTCCCTTCCTAAATATGATTGGTTTACGTTAAGAGATCAATATCCCGGTAAATATGAAAATGAAGTTGACACGGCTACCGATCCAGATAAGTGGTTTCACGTTAAACTCGTCATTGAATTCCCCGAAATAACAGCTTATGTAAACGGGAAGAAATGTTTATCCGTTACACAGATTAGCACCCTTAAAACAGGTATGGTAGGGTATTGGGTAGGCAATGGTTCTTCGGGAGAATGGAGAAATATTTCCTTCAAATAAAATTGTTGATTGTTAATTTAGAAGTTAGGCTTTAAGAGCGTTGGCGCTTAAGGCCTTTTTAGTTGCCTTCATATAACGAGCATAATCTCCTATGCCGGCCAAACGGTCAATCTTACTAAGCGCACCTTTCCTCGCTGGCAACAATACCAGGCACAACCTGCTGCACGATGCATAGTCATAGGTTCATATGCAAACATGCAAACAAATCTCCTTTATCTCCTTTATCACCTTTATCGTCTTCAAAGCCGGCGTCAATTCACGTACCCTTTCCATTATACAGTGAACATAACTTTCCTCACCAGCCATTAGCCGATATTATAGACAACAAAACGCACAACTCCTCTCATCGTCTTCGAAGCCGATGTCACTTCGTGTGAATTCGCTGTTACACCGCGGGCACAATTTTCCGTGCCGATAATGCAACCGTTATCAACATATAACAATACTTATCCTCACTGGCGCAACACCAATGACACCTTCTATAACCTCCTCCTTTACGTCGGGGACATACCGTTCCTCATCGACTATAACGCCAACGGCTATCTGTATGCCCGCCTGCATTATATCGGAAGCATAGCTTCTCATGCCGGTTATGCTAACCAACAATCAACTCGGAATTATTTCGTAGCACTCCCGGGCCACGGGTCAGGTAATACCTAAGCAGTTATCTCCAATAACAATGAGGTCTGTCCCGCCAGGAAAACCTACCATTATACGGCTGTACTGCCATAGTTATCCCTTACCCAATACCAGCCGGAAGGTCAGCTACGATTGAGTTTACAAACCGCATGAAATAAAATATTTTGTTCGCTACAATTCCCCGATTGTATACAATGCTCATCTAGTCAACAAATTCTTCCCGTAGTCATCTTAATTTCCCTATTGCCAGTACAGCTTCCTTTTAATTACTTTTAGAAAAATAATCAGCATGCTCCTGGCATCCTGGTATTATCCAGCATCCCATAGCATCAAAAACCAAGTTGCGCTAAAGTCTTAATTACAGCACAATTCAGCCTTTACCAATTACATTTACTAACAGATGGAAGTACGTTGCGATAATAGATTTGCTTACTCGATTTTGGTTTATCACAACAAATGAAGAGAATCGCTCTCAGAATATTTATCCAAAGTTAATTTTTTTTCAATAAAAAAAATGATGGTCGATAAAAAAATCCGGCTTCATACTAATACCAATGAGCCACCAAACGCAATACGATAAATGGATTCAAAAGACAGCATCAAAAATTAAATGAAATAAATACAGTTTTTAAAATATTTTTTTTAGGTAGGATTCTTAATTATTTTTTCTCAATTCAAATTTATTACATAATTTTCAACCCGATTTATAACCTAGCAAGGTTAACCCCGCCAAAAACCTTCCTGAAAAACTTCAAACCCCACGCCATGAAGCTAAATACTGTAACTACCATATCTATAGACAAAATGAAACTCAGACAATTTCAGTTTCTGCATTTGAAACAATCCATGGAAAAGCATCATGAATTTGAATTAGGTATTGGATACGACTGGCTATCGGTTTATGGATCCAACCCGGTAACAGCTGGAAAATACTTACTTGGAAAAGAAGTGAGCATATGCATCCAACCTGTTGAACTGGCAGGAAAATTCAATCCTTTGTTATTTAACGGCATTATCACCAATATCAGTGCAGGTAAAGAACAGAATGGAAATACAGGCAGTTGTATATTACAGGGCAATAGCCCCACCATCTTTCTATCAGGCAATCCACACACCCAATCATTTGAGCAGCTGGCCTTATCATCCATTGTCAACACCATTATCAAAAACTGTTACCCCTTTTCTGTTGAATGCCTGGTAAATCCCATCTTTACCCACACATTGAAATATGTGGTACAATACAAAGAGACAGGGTTTGATTTTCTTCATCGTATTTCCCAGCGATATGGAGAACACTTCTTCTACAATGGGCAACAAATTATATTTGGGAAATATAGACCTCAAAAAACAAGTCTCACGCACCAAACAGATCTGGCGTCATTTCAGATCAACTGCAGAATTTTACCGGGTAGCCAGCTGTTGCAAGCCTATGAATATAGGCGTCCGCAGGTCATAGCATCGGAGGTATTACAGCAACCCGTTCAAAGTTCCAATAATTATACCCGGCACCTCCATGCCTTGAGTAAAAAGTTTTACCATCATACAGCTACCTATAATATTCCATTTGCATTCAGCAGCCATGCGGCCATGGAGTTATCTTTGCTTTCGCAGCAATATCAGCAACGATTGCTCTCCCAAATGGTGCTACTTAACGGCGCCAGTACCAATACAGGGCTTCGGCTGGGCGATACCGTCAGCATACAGGAAACCTTACTCCACCGGGAAGAATATGGCGAATTCTTATTGACCGCCATTGAGCACCATTGCAATGGAAATGGGGATTATTACAACGCTTTCGAAGGCATTCCCGCCGATCTGAATCCCGCTCTCAGAAAATCTCTCAACATGCCCCGCTGTGAGGCGCAAAGTGCAGTCGTAATCGACAACAATGACCCTAAAGGGCTGGGAAGGATACGCGTAAGATTCAACTGGCAGAAAGGCGGCACTCCGTGGATCAGGTTCCATCAACCCCATGGCGGCGCCAATAAAGGATTTTATTTTATCCCTGAAATAAATGAAGAAGTATGGGTAGACTTCGAAGGAGGAAATCCAGAGGCACCTTATGCCACGGGATGCGCCTATAACGGAGCTGCCAAAACAAATGAAGGAGACGACCAAAACAACATAAAAGTAATTAAAACCCGTAGTGGCCATATTATACGATTGGACGACACCGATGGCAACGAAAATATTATCATATCCGACAAAGGTGGTAATACCCTTATCATGAATACAAAGGCCCAAAGCATTTCCCTCTCTGCTCCCGAAAACATAAAAATCACCGCCCGCAACATCGGCATACAGGCTACCGAAAATATTGATATAAATGCCGGCATACACCAGCATCATACCGCTGGCATGAACATCCTGCATACAGCCGGCGATGGCATCAACCAATATGCCCTCAACGACTACCGGTTAACCGCCACTAACATTGTTAAAATAGCAAGGGAAAATATCCATGTACAAGCACGAGAAATGGAAAAGAATGCAGAAGAAATAAACATCCACAGCACTAAAGAAGATATGCATATTTCATCAGGAAAAACCGTCACTATTAAAAGCGCAGAGAAATCTATCATACACTAAAACATTAACCATATGAATAACAATTCCACAGGAAAACTATCTATTATCTGTAAAAGATATACAGAAAACTGCAGAAGCATCCACTGGAATTCCCATGGACCATTGACGCTCTATGCCATCAAATCTATTGTTATCCACGGAAAACAAACCGGGATAAGGTTTATCAAAAACAGTACTGCAACGCAAACACGGGAAGCGTAACGCGTTCAACTATCATACACTTGTAAAACTATAAGATGGCTGACAAACATTTTGTGGTACAGGGAGCGGTGTGCCAGTGTCGATTTGGTACTACCAACAGTAAACTCCAGGTGCTGAATACCAACGAATATATGAATGACCACTCCGGCAACGCCAGACCCGTTGCCAGCAGTACAGAACTGGGAAATCCATTCATGCCCGCTACATTCGGACGTTGCAGTCTCACGCAAAACGCCTGCATACCAGCCGTTTCGCAATGGCGGGATACATTACCCCACATAGTGCTGGCTAACGATGGCAAAATACTCACGGAAAACAGCAAGGCATATTGTACCGTAGCCGGCATCCCCTGTATTACTATTACTCATCACGGTCAAACACCATCCCCTGCGACAAACGATACCAACGAAACTATCGTTGCATGTCATCCTGCGGAAATGACAACATCCATACCTTCTGATACTACCAACACTGCTGCCCCAGCGGCGCGAACCTGCAATAATCAACAAACGACAAAGTCTTTATTTCCAGAACAAAAACCAACTGTAGCATTTATTGTTAACCCCTTTGTTAACCATATCGTTAGACCCCGAACCTCCCTTAGTTTCCAGGCATCAGACATGATGTCCCCTGCTAAGCTGTCGTCTTCTTCTGCAGCTGCCACCCAATGGCACTTAAATGGTAAACAAGTGGGTATAGGCGCATCACTTATGCTTGATGGCCATACCCACTTTACCATTCCGGGGAAATACTGTATATCGGCACTGATAGACTTGCCTCCATCAAAACCGCAACAGGCCCGCAGGTATTTCGAAGTAAAAAACAATGAAATACAGGCAATAAAAGTAGATGGTTCCGATACCAACTGGATAGTAGGTAAACGCTATACATTAACAGCGCAAACATTAATGCCTTATGACGAAAACCTCGATGGTCCCATTATATGGAAACCCTACGGCGCAGGCCGCGACGTACACGAAAACGCATTTGTACCTCACGAGGGAGCATTTATGATTAGTGCCCGGTTAAAACAATCAGTACAAACAGTGGAAATAAACGCAGTATATGCTACTGTCACCCGATGGTGTTTTGTTGATCAGCAAAATATCTATAAGCCTCGGGCAGGATGGCAGGAAAATATCTATATCACTATTGTCAGCCCCGAAGCCGGTAACGAAGCGATTACCCTGCATCTGCTGCAAAGCACACCCGCAAACCGGATCTGTCACGTAAAGGCAATCGGTCAGGTAAAATTCGATGATACCGGTACGCTAACTGTAGCGATCAATACCAAAAATTTGAAGCCTATACTCACGGCATCTTCCTTCCAATGGGGTACCAGTAATTTATTATTCGCCATAGCACAAACAGAAGACAGCATACAGTTTGCTGGCATGAAAGTTATTTGCTGTCATGATAAAAAATATTGGCTTCCTCGAAAACAGCAGCAGTTAAGAGGAGCGGAAATGGGGAAATATCTCCAGGTAAAAGATGTGAAGGAAATAATATCTATACAGTTCTTCGACAGCCATCATGTACCGGCCTACAAGGTATATCCATACGGAGAGAAAATCACGGTACATATACAAACCAGCAACCTCTCGGAAGAAACCCTGTTATTTGAAATATGGGAAAACAAGTTCCAGGAAGAAGATATATGCCATTGCCGTAAGGAAATCCAGGTAAATGATAGTGAAACCTGCGATGTACTGATTAACACGCTTTCTCTTAAAACAGGGAAATTCCTGGAAGAACAGTGTTATCGCAGTTTCTACGTTGCGGTAAAAATATCTGCTACCAACAAATACCTGTATCCCGCTGAAATAGCTGATAACAACCTGTTAAACCCCGGCAGCATTAGCTACTACCAGCACATAAAGCTATCTGATGGTCTCCATGGGTTACTGAATAAATTTGCCGGTTCCAATGCCCAGGTAGTAGTGGGAGAAGCGCTGGGTGATGACGAGTTGCCGGAATGTCCCCGTTGTGAGGAAAATATCACCACTGCACAGCTGGAGAGAATATTTCCAAATGCCAGTAAAGCCTTGTTACTGCCTGTTGCAGGCATCTACAATAAGTATATGCAATTAACAGGAATGAACTCCTGCTGGAACAAAGCGCATTTTTTCGCACAGATCATTGTCGAGTGCGGTGGCAGTCTTAAAATAAAAGAAGGTGAAAATTTCAACTGGTATTGGGAAGACCTCCCTGCCAACTTTCGCGCTTTCAAAACCACTGAAGGTCGCAAAAAAGCAAAGGAGTGGGGACGCCAGGTGAAGAAACCTGCTCATCCAGGCGTCAGCCAGCAAAATATGCAGCACATCGCTAATTATGCTTATGGCCCCGGATCTGCTAAAGGTAAATCACTGGGCAATACCGTTGCCGGCGATGGCTGGAACTTCAGAGGGCGAGGGCTGATACAGATAACTGGCAGGGAAGCATATGCCTACGCCAACAACTACACGATAAAGGAACAAGCAGATGTGATAGCCCATCCCGACCTCGTAGCCAGCAACATGAAGATTGCCACCCTATCAGCCATGGCGTTCTGGGTGTCAAAAGGGCTGCCTTTGATTGCCAATAGCAGCAGGAACGCAACAATCGCCGTTAGTCAACAGGTCGGCAAAGAAATAGTTGTTAATGGCAAAAGCAATCATAGTGAAAAACAACATGCTTTTGATAACGCTACGTCCCTGGCATTCCATGTTCGCAGATGCCGCTATAAAACCGTCAGTACTGAAATGACGAACCGCTACTGTATCGACACCGACACCTTTACCTACAAGCTGGTTCGCCATAACCCGGCTAGCAACAAATATCAGTATGATGTATACGTTTCCCGTAACCTGGTTCGTACCTATATAGTCGAAAAAAATCGCTGTCACTTGCTGCCCTTCCCCGAAACTGGCCCTAACTGGGGCCGGTATGGGCAGCGGGACAAAGGCGGAGATAACTACATAGCCCCGGAAATAGCAGCACCACTATTCGGCTTCTTCTATTCGCTTCCCAAAAACGGTTACAAAGACAAGCTATACTTCAATGATATTTCCGCAGCTGATAAAAGAAATATCGGGCATAAGGGACATATAGATGGGAATGATATAGACATCCGGTATCCAGGAAGCTCTAATAAATCAGGAGAAGTGCTTTGGAGTGAGGCGATGAAGGTATATAAAAGTGAGAACGATTTTATCAGCGTATTGGAAAATATTCTCGAAGTCGCCAGGAAATGGGGATTTACCAATAATTATGCTTTTCGGGAACATATTAAAAATACCCTTAGTAAAGTTACAAGAGTACACCAAAATCATTTCCACATCGGATTAAGACAAAAAAAATGACTCCTTATGAAACCTTATCAAACATTCTCAATTATTATCACTGCTGTGTGTGCAGTTGGTTGTCATAACACTACTACCTCCAAAAACACGTCTTTAAGTCAAATAAGTTTATCCAACAACCAAAGCAAAATGTATACATCAAACATAGATTCCATAAAACAAGTATATCAATTACAAGACCATCTGGAAGAAATAGAGGGCGATACAACACCACTCCATATCTATTCAGAAAGAGACGTAAATATTGCACTTCCCTTACTTGCTCAAGGCTTAAGGGATAGTGGTTTCAACGAAATCGACCAGAAAAGTTTCAAAAATAGACTACATGAAATATTCGGCGACATACTAAAATCAGAAAACGACAAAGTCAGAATACGAGATAAATTCTTAACAGTATTTGCTGAAAAAAAAAGCAACGAGGACCTTGAATTTGATTATACTATTGATAATTTCTTTATTCCAAAGGAACACTCGTTCATTACAACAGTTCCATTCCTGGGCGACTTTATAGAATTCGTGGATAGCAGCCATTATACTATTAAAGCGCTACAAAAATTTGTCGCGCTCAACAAATACCTCTTCAACAACAGCCAGCCCGATCTTGCCTATCTGCTCCAGGAAGATTCCCTCCTTTTAAAAACCCTCGTCACCTCTTTTGGCTATACAAAAGAACCTAAAATAAATGATCTTGTCATGAACGATTACTTCGATATGGAAGATGAAAGGAAACCGACAATAGGTAATATCATCTTCGTTAAAAATGCGCTGGGTGTATTGGAAATAAAAGAAGAATTGCTGAAATGGATCTTCCGGCATACTGCTGCCCACGACCACCAGCTCCTCGATGCACTGGATAAATATGCAAACATGCTATATGACAACAGGCCTAATGAGATATTTACCCACCAGCCGTACGATCTATTCACCCTCAATGAAAAAAGAAAAATTGTTGCTTATATCGCTATTGTTTACGAACCGCTCTTTCATAAATTCCTGGGAGCGTTAAATAGCAACTGGCCTGATTTTTCTGTACTGGAGCGGATCATTCAAAAAGACCCTGGGCTAAGAGACTATATCCGGCAACAACATTATTATTCGCTTGAAAGTTTAAAAAAAATAATCGAATCGTCAGACTACGATTTATAACAACCCAATGCGTACTAACAAAAAAAAACGCGCCAGGTGTTTTCACCCGGCGCTATTATTCTTAAGGTTCTTTCTTATCCTGTTTCTTTCTCTGGTATTCCTCAAAAGATTGCTTGATATACAAGAGCAGGTCATAATCCGACGCAGTGTTGAGGAACTGGTACCCTGGCCTGTATTCATGCATAAACGAATCCAGCTCAGGACTTTGCAGCTTGGTCATTTTTCCTACCAGCTCCGGGGAATACCGGTAGTCTATAAACTTTTCCTTTTCCCAGTATAACAACTGTTCATGAAATTGCTCTTTCCGCTTACGTACCTTGCTGGGCACCAGGTAAGTTAGTGCCGTAATAGGATTGGCAGGCAATGTTTTCAATACATCTACTGCGCCAGGCTTATGATAATTAAAATAACGGCCATACTCATCTCTCATAGCCAATGAATCTTTTTTATATCCTTTACCCGTTACATTTACCCCTTGCAGCTCAAACATGCGTTTTTGCATATACACATCCATAGTGGAAGACATGCCCGGGGTAATCAGTAGCTTGGTAGTATAACTCAACATAGAGAATTCGAGCGTATCTCCTGGTAACGACTCTATGTAAAACCGGCCGTTTTCATTACTGAGTACGCCGGTCATGGTCCTCTTGTTAACAATCGTAACAAAAGGCAATCCCGTTTTGGTTTCCTGATCTGCTACCATACCGGATAACCTCACCTGCGCGACAGTACCCTCTATGCTAATGAAAAAGAAGAAAAACAGTGCTCCTATATATGCTGTAATACGAATCATGAATGTGCTAATCTCTCAAATTTAATGCTCTACCCCTAAACGAAAAGTTAAAAAACAGGGCGTGTGCTAGTGCTAACCAACAAAAATATTAATTATCAACGTTATAAATATCCCTTCAATCACTTATTTTTACGATTATTACAGATTTATCGGGTAAATGTCATGCCACAGAAGATAGTTTTTGCTACACAACACTACCAGTATTTAAAAAACCGGATCCTTGATATTACAGGTCCATCCTGGGAAAACGGAGTACTGGACATCCGCGATTTCCCTGATGGAGAACACTATCACTGCATTTTAAGTAATGTCAGTAACAAGGAAGTTATTTTAATAGGCGGCACTATCGACGACAAAGAAACCCTGGAATTATACGACCTCGCCAGCGGCTGTGTACAGTTGGGCGCTTTCTCCCTCACCATTATCATCCCTTTCTTCGGATACTCTACCATGGAGCGGGCAGTAAAATATGGGGAAATTGTCAAAGCCAAAACACGCGCAGTACTGTTTTCATCGCTTCCTAATACTTCCCGTGGCAATAGGATTGTAATGATAGATCTGCATGTAGATGGAATTACCTGGTACTTTGAAAATGATGTTCGCCCTGTTCATCTATATGCAAAAGAACTGATAAAAGCGGCGGCCCTGGAACTCGCAGCAGGTCAGCCTTTTGTATTGGCCAGCACAGATGCCGGCAGAGCTAAATGGGTAGAATCACTCGCAAACGACTTGCATGTACCGGCAGCCTTCGTGTTTAAACGCCGCATCTCCGGCGATGAAACGGCCATCACCGGTATTAATGCCGACGTAAAAGGTAAAACCGTTATCATCTACGATGATATGATCCGTACCGGGGGCTCGCTCATTCATGCAGCCGAATCCTACCACGAAGCCGGCGCTGAAGAAATCTGTGTAATCACCACCCATGGCATATTTGCTGGAAATGGTTTCGATAAGATCAAAAAAAGCGGTCTCATAAAAAAGGTGGTGTGTACCGACACGCACCCTAATGCACTTACCATCAACGATGATATGCTGGAAGTAAAGTCCGTGAGCCAGCTGATCATCGATTATTTCCATTCACAGCACTCCTGAACCTGCTACAGAACAGCATTCAGCACCTACTTATCCAGCTCCCGGTCCAATTGCCTACCTTTAACATTCACTAACGTACCAGGCAAATATGCTGAATTTTCGTATACTCGAATACGGTAGTTGCGACTATCACACCATGCTCGACCTTCGCAATGAAGTGCTGCGCAAACCGCTGGGGCTCACCTTTTCGGATGAACAGCTGCAAAAAGAAATAAATGACATCTTTATTGCAGGCTTTACCACAGTGAATGACAAAGAAATGCTGGCAGGCTGCTGCATCCTCACACCCATCAGTGAAGATACCGTACAACTCAGGCAGATGGCCGTTTCGCCGGCCCTGCAGGGTAAAGGAGCAGGCAGTGAAATTATCATGTTTGCAGAAACCTATGCACGTAACAACAACTTCACCGTACTTACCATGCATGCCCGAAAAGAGGCCATAGGCTTCTATCTGAAGTTAAATTATGAAATCTGTGGAGAAGAATTTACAGAGGTGGGAATCCCACACTACGAAATGAGGAAAACGCTGAAATAATACTTTTTTTTCTTTTACAACCCATTGTAGAAGCCCTTTTGATTGTATTGTTATATTGATGGATAAGCAATATAATAACAGACAGTATAGGAATCCTGTCGAAAAAGTTTGTAACCAAATCTTTCATTATACAATGAGAAGCCATGTACTAGCCTGGTCGGGCCTGTGCTATGCCCTTTTCTGCTATACTTCCAGCAGCGCATACGCAAAACCCGAAGGGTACCTCACAGCCAGATCAGTACCGGCTGATACCACCGTTCCGGTAGTCATTAAGCCCGCTGCTGATACCAGTACCAAACCCAAACAGGATACCACTACTCCGGTAGTCATTAAACCTGCTGCAACAGATACCAGTAAACAGGATACCACCAGGAAACCCGCTACTGATACCACAAAACCCACTGCCAAACCTAAAGAGGATACTGCATTAATCCTCCCTCCGGATCCGGCTACCGCTAAAAGTGAAGTAGGTAAATTCCCGCTCAGCGGAACAGTGAAAGATGATAAAGGCACTCCTATTCCCGGCGCAGTGATCAGGAACAAAACGGCAAAACTGAATGCACAAACCGATCCTACAGGTAACTATACAATCAAGGCCGGCGTTGGCGATACCATCCTGGTAACTGCTCCCACCTTCGGCGAACAAACCATTCCCGTTACCAAAAGAGGCGCACTGGATATCAACATGGTACCTTCCAGCGCTACTAAAAAAGTGTTGGGAGAAGTGGTGGTAACCGCCCTTGGCATTAAAAAGAATCCCCGCTCTGTAGGTTATGCTATACAGGAAGTGAGCGGAAGCGCCGTACAGGAAGCTAAAGAAGTGAACTTTGTGAATGCCCTCTCCGGTAAAGTACCAGGGGTACAAATCAGTACCAATACGGGCTCTATGGGAGGTTCCAGCAAAATTACCATCCGTGGGGTTAAATCCATCCTCGGCGATAACAACGCCTTCTTCATCCTGGATGGCGTACCCATGATGAACAGCGTTACCAACCAGGGCGGACAACAAAACGGCGGCGGCGGCTATGACTACGGTAGCCCCCTCCAGGACATCAACCCGGAAGACATCGAAAATATATCTGTACTCAAAGGAGCAGCCGCTACTGCATTATACGGCAGCCGCGGCGCTAATGGCGTACTCCTCATCACTACCAAAAAACGCCCGGATAGCGAAAAAGGCATCGGTGTTACCTACAGCCTCAACGCACAGGTTGACCAGGTAGCCGTTCTCCCCAAATACCAAAACCAATATGGTGGCGGTAGTGCAGGTAGCTTCGATACACTTTACTATAACCAACACCCTGAAGGATTTCTGAATGAACAAAGTGCTACTTACGACGATAATAACGGGAAAGGCAGATATGACCTCCTTCCCAAATATGCAGTAGATGAATCCTGGGGCCCAAAACTGGATGGCCGCAAAATCCGCCCCTACTGGTCATGGGATAAAAACAAAAACAACCCGTTCTTCGGACAAACAGATACCTGGTCTCCACATCCAAACAACGTAAAAAACTTCTACAGAACAGGCTTTACGCTCACAAACAATATCTCCCTCGCTGGTAGCAACGATAAGGGTGGATTCCGCCTCTCGTACGGCAACATGGACCAGAGCTTCGTATTGCCCAATGCCACCAACAAACGGAATAACCTCTCGGTAAACGGAAACTATGAAGTGACGAAAGGAGTAAGAGCAGTTGCCTCCATTAACTACACTTCCCTCCGCGTAAAAGGTCGCCCCGGCACCGGTTTCACCGGCCCCAACCCAACCTTGCAGTTTACGATGTATGGTCAGCGTCAACTCGATATTGAAAAGGAAAAGAGATACAAATACGACGATGGTTCCCAGATTACCTGGAACCGTAAAGCCTGGAATGATCCAGGTATCTCTTCCAGCAATGGCCCATACTGGAACCGCTATATGGATTATGAAACGGATAGCCGCAACAGGTTGCACGGCTACGCAGGGGTAGATATAGATGCTACTAAATGGTTGAGCTTCTCTGGCCGCGTATTCATGGACGACTACAATACCCTGGAAGAAGAAAGAACCGCGCAGGACTACATACCAGGTACTTACATCAAACGCATCCGGACCTCCCGCGAAATGAACTACCAGGTAACCGCCGATATCAAAAAGAATTTCGGAACGGACCTGCAGTTAAATGCAACTGTGGGCGGTAACGTGATGCACAGGCTGTGGACTACTACCGGTGGCGTCACCAACGGAGGCTTCATTATCAAGGATATTTATAACCTGAATAACTCTATTCAAACAGCTACGCCAATAGATGAATATTACGAAAAACAAATTAACTCTGTATTCGCTACCGCCAACCTGGGATATAAAAACTTCCTGTTCCTCGATCTCACAGGTCGCAGCGACTGGACTTCCACCCTGCAGAAAGGCAACAACCAATACTTTTACCCGTCTGCGTCCCTGTCTTTCGTGTTCTCCGATCTGCTGAAAGAATGGAAATGGCTGTCATACGGTAAATTAAGAGGTAGCCTCGCTGCAGTAGGTAACGATGCCGATCCGTACCATAGCTTTAACACATTCGACTATATACCTCCATTCGGCGGTAATCCCATTGGCCAGTTCAATGCTACTTACAACAACATTGCATTGAAACCAGAACGTACCACGGAAGTGGAAACCGGTGTGGAATTGAAATTCCTGGATAATCGCGTTGGACTCGATCTTACCTACTACCGGCGCGTAACCAAAGATCAGATCATCACCCTGCCCGTTTCCGCGCCAAGCGGTTATCTTGGCGCCTATGTAAATGGAGGTAGTGTTGAAAACAAAGGGGTGGAAATTGGCTTAAACTTAAACCCGATCCGCCTGAGAGGTGGCTTCCGTTGGGATATTAATGCCAATATCGCGTTCAACCGCAACAAATTGCTGAACCTCAACATTCCGCAATACAACACCTCTCTGCCTATTCTGACAATTGGTACCGATCGCCGTACCCAGAAAGTGTCTGTGGTAGCGGAAGTAGGAGAGCCGTTGGGAACGCTCCGCGGTACGGATTACACCTACTTAAACGGGCAAAAAGTAGTAGACTCATTAGGTCGTTATGTGCCTTCCGCAATTCATAATATCGGTAACGCCTATCCGGACTATGTGGGAGGTATCACTAATACCTTCTCCTATAAAGGCTTCTACCTTTCTGCATTGGTCGATTTCCAGCATGGTGGCCAGTTCTTCTCGTACACTAACCTGTATGGAGAAAAATCAGGTTTGCTCGAAAGCACAGTAGCCAACAACATCCGCGAAACAGGTATCACGGTACCTGGTGTTACAGCAGACGGGAAGCCTAATCAAACCAAGATCTCTGCACAAGATCACTTCCAGTATAATGGAGGAAATGCCATCAGTACAGCCAATTTGTATGATGCCAGTTATATCTACCTGAGAGAAGCCAAACTGGGTTATAACCTGCCGGAATCCTGGTATAAAAAAATCGGGGCACAAAACGTAAGGGTATCCCTCTATGGTCGTAACCTGTGGTTGATCAAGTCCAATGCACCCAATGTGGATCCATCCAACATCCTCAACTCCGCCTCCAATATCCAGGGGATTGAAGGTGGTGCATTGCCTTCCCTCCGCTCTTATGGTATAAACCTGAATGTATCATTCTAAATTTTACGAAGATGACTAAGACGATTTTGAAATATAGTGGTGCATTACTCCTGACAGTCTCCCTGGCCATCTCCGGTTGTAAAAAACTGGATGATATGAACCGGGACCCTACCAAACCAAGTACCACAGAGCCACAATACTTGTTAACCGGCGCCCAGAAATCAGCCATGGATGTACTGTACAGCGGTTTACAGAATGGCTTCATCGCCATGCATTACGCACAATACTGGTCTGGCAATGCCAGGGTAGTAGATAGCCAGTACCAACTGGATGAGGGTAACAACGGTACCTTCTGGAATAACTTGTATAGGATATCGCTGCACGACCTCGATGCATTGATTAATATGAATAAGCCCAAGCTCAGTGAACCGGGCGTAGCTAATCAAACTGCCATTGCGCATATTATGCGCGCCTGGATCTTCCAGATATTGGCAGATACCTACGGCAATATTCCTTATTCACAGGCCTTCCAGAATACGACCAACATCGCTCCTGCATATGATGATGCAAAAACAGTATATAATTCCCTGATAGATATCCTTCAGGCACAGATCAAAGTGCTGGATGCCACCCAGACAAGTTTTAATACAGGAGATATTATCTATAAAGGGGATGTAGAAAGCTGGAAAAGGCTGGGACATTCACTACTGTTGCGTCTGGCTATCCGGATGGCAGATGCCGATCCGCAAAAGGCAAAGACCATCATTGAGGCCAACTATCAACAGGCCATCAGTTCCAATGATCAGTCAGCTCTATTCCAGTACCTCGCTGATGTACCCAACAGGTATCCGCAGAATGATGTAGATCGTCCTATCATCGATTTTGCAGTAAGCACCACCTTACTGGATTATATGAATAGCCTGAATGATCCCCGCCTGCCGATATATGCAAGGCCTACTGCAGATGGCAACGTGTTCAGGGGATTACCTTATGGATGGGCCACTTCAGATCCTGACCATAAAGGAGATACCTATTACTCAGCTCCCGGCAAAAAAGTGTATAGCGCTACTATGCCTGGTATCCTCATGAGCTATGCAGAAGTGGAGTTTATCCTGGCTGAAGCCGCGGCCCGGGGCATGACTGTAGGCGATGCTGCCACACATTATGCAAATGGTATCAAAGCATCTATGACCTGGTGGCGCGACGTTACCTCAAGCGCGTCTACCATTACAGATGCAGCGATCGATGCATATATCGCCAAAGTGCCTTATGTGGCTGCAGACTGGCGTAATGTAATAGGCACCCAGAAATGGCTGGCCCTCTACCCACAAGGATTCCAGGCATGGTTTGAAAGAACCAGGCTGAAATTCAAAAAACCAGGTGGTGCACCATTATTTATGGCGCCTAAATCAGGTGTGCTGGATAATAGTGTGAAAGACGGTGTACCATACCGCTTAACCTATCCTATCACCGAACAATCACAGAACACAGCCAATTACAATTCAGCTGCCACTGCCATAGGCGGCGATTTCAAAGGCACCAAACTGTGGTACAATAAATTCTGATACAACAATCAACTATAGCTAAACAACAATCTGCCGGCGCCTGCATCTGCAGGCGCTTTTTTTTACCCCCGATTAACTATCTTTAACCCCAACCTATATTCGGCATTTATGAGGAAACTACTGCTGGCTGCAGCCTTAATGGCTATTGCTCAATTAACGTTTGCGCAAAGCACTACACACACTTACCAACATTGGTATACTTATTTTGGCACCGCTAAGTTGAATAGCAGATGGGCCATCCCATTTGATGTACAACTTCGTATCAGAGATGGTATCAGCAACAAAGGCCAGTTATTGATGCGCGGCGGGTTACAATATTCGCTCACCAAACAGGACCACATATTATTAGGCTATGCCTTCGTTCCTACTTACAACGGGGTAAGCAACACCTGGCTTCCGGAACAACGTATCTTCGAACAGTATATTCATAAGGAGAAGAAAATAGATATGACCCATCGGCTAAGGCTGGAACAACGCTGGGTAGCCCAACCCTCACAACCCGGCCACCCGGATGCCATAGGCAACTGGAAATATGGTAACCGCTTCCGCTATTTCAATCGCACCCAGCTGGGCATTAAACATAAAAAAGAAGACACACCCTTCTATATAGCGCTACAGGATGAAATTTTTCTGAACCTCTGGGGAAATGATATCAGTAACCTACTTTTTGACCAAAACCGCTTCCTGGCAGCATTTGGCTATCAATTCAATACAAAACTAAAAGCAGATATCGGGTATATGAATCAATTAGTGCAAGCAGCGTCCGGTGCTAAAACAATGAACCATATCCTGCATTTCAGTGTATTTCAGACAATAGATTTTTAGGGAGAAGGCTGCCGGCAACAGCCTTCTCCGACGTTCCGGGATAATCCCCGTATATTCAGCAGGAAACAGGATTATTTATAGTGATTGAATTTTTCCTTCAACACATCGGCAAAATTCTTATATGCCTCTTCTGTCTTAAAGGCGCTGGTAGGAATAAGGAAGAAAGTTTTTTTATCCCGGTATAAAAAGAAGAATTTCTTGGTTTCTACTACCTGGGAAAAATTACTCCAGCTGATAGCCCGCTGATGATCGCTGCCCCTGGTGGAGATCAGGATGCCTTCATCAGAATATTTCAGTTGGATACTATCCTTAAATGTAGCAGCTTTATTATAGATAGAAACGGGTAGGAGATACCAGAACACCCAGCCTAAAACCAGTACCATTAACACGATACCAGTAAGCGCCCCGGGCGTTACCACCTTAAAGAAAAAACCTGTCAGGGTGGCTAATAGCAATATAATGAGTGTATTGCGGAAGACTTTTATCTCTCCTCTTTGCGTAAAATGATAGCGCAATGCATGTAACACTTCTCCCTTGTCATAACTGAACTCTAAATGCATGCTGGCCTGGCAAAACGAATTTTATCTATTAACTGAAATCGACATAGGATTATCCATTTCATCACGCACAGTAACAGGTGCCTCTTTCTTCCGGTTGCGTTTTACGTTGGATAGGTCGTCTTCGCCAAAACCTGGGAAGTTCTTTTTGATGAATAGAAAATATTGCTGTAAGGTCTTTGGATCCACTTTAAATGGAAACGCCAACTCCTTACCACTTCCTTTCAGGAAGTCGTTTGTATTTAATTTGGTTTCGTTTTGTAAATACCACTTGTATAAATCCACAATAGCTTTTTCCAACTCTGCTTCATCCACTTTTTCTGCCGTCTCTACCCGTGGAAACATTAACACAAACTCTTCTACCCGTACAGGCTTTGTATTATTTGTGTTTTTGGAATTATTACGGTTATCGTTGTTGTCACCGTTTTTATCTCCATTATTATCCCCGTTCTTGAAACCAGTGCTGGCATTTGCTGATGTGGCTGCGGCCAAGATAACCAACAGCATTAACAACAGCTTTTTCATAAGGTGTCAAATTTTCGAGTCTAAAAATACAATTATATTTTGAGATTTCTAGTAGATTATAAAATATGCGTAAAAACCCCTGAAAAAAACAAAAGCAATGGACGAACCATTGCTTTCGAGAGTCATTTACAGTGCATGAAGAGTCATGCGGTGTAGGAATATTTGGTTTTTCATAGGACAGTAACCATAATAAAAATTAATACAATAACAAATATAATAAAATTATATCGCGACTGGGAGAAAAGAATAAATATTAGAAAAAATCTAATATTTTATCGCATAATTATAAAACACGCAATAAAATCCACTTTTTCAGAAAAATTTCAAATGAGAAAAAATAAAGGAAGAAAAAAGGAACGGTCTAAAACCTAAAAATAACAATGGAAATTAACAAAAGGATCTACTTAGAGAAAATAGTAAGGGCGCCTAGAAAAGCGCCCTCAATTTGTTACTATCCTATGAAAACCCTATTTGAATACAAAGATAAAGGCATGTTATTTTTCTTTGAAATTTTAGAGGCACAATAACATATCATTAACAAGAAGTTATAACATCAATCAGCTACAACCCATGCTGGTGCCACAATTCAGGCATTTATAACAGGTTCCCGAACGAACCGTAATATGCCCACAGGTAGTACATGCCGGTGCGTCACTTTGCATACTTTTCATATAATCCTGCGTATTGCTTTCCTGCTGATAAGCGCCAACAGCCTGCGTTCTCGGCAACCTGGGCGTTACTTTTTCTCCGCCACCGGCACGGAAAGAAACAGGAGGTGTATTCGTTGGTTCGTCTTCCTCTCCGGTATTTTCCGGCGCATCTAATACGTGTACCAGGTCTGTACGCCCCAGGTATTCATATCCCAACACCCGGAAAATATAATCTATCAAAGAAGTAGCAGATTTAATATTAGGATGATCCACTATCCCCGCCGGCTCAAAACGGGTAAATATGAACTTGTCTACAAATTCCTCCAGTGGCACACCATATTGTAATCCCACAGAAACCGCAATGGCAAAGCAATTCATAAGGCTGCGCAAGGTGGATCCCTCCTTGGCCAGGTCTACAAATATCTCACCCAACGTACCATCACTGTATTCTCCCGTACGCACAAAAATTACCTGGCCCCCCACATTCGCCTTCTGCGTAAAGCCTCCCCGCTTGGATGGCAACGCCTGCCGCTCTACAATCCGCGACAACTGACGCTTCAACGTAGTATCTCTGCTGGCCAGCATACGGCGATTTACTTCTCCCAGCAATTCATCATTCGTTAACTCACCCAGCCCCAGTCCTGAGGGCTGCTCCGTACTACTGCCTTCCTGCTTTTTCTTTTTATCACTCTTATTGCTCAACGGCTGACTCAGCTTACTGCCATCCCTGTACAACGCACAAGCCTTCAACCCCAGCTCCCAACTCATCTTATATGCATCTGCTATTTCTTCTACCACCGCCTCATTCGGAAGATTAATCGTTTTTGAAATCGCTCCTGAAATAAAAGGCTGTACGGCTGCCATCATCCGGATATGCCCATGCGGATGAATATACCGTACTCCATTTTTTCCACATTTGTTAGCGCAGTCAAATACCGGCAAATCTGCATCCTTTAAATAAGGCGCTCCCTCCACTGTCATGGTACCACATACATAGTCATTGGCTGCCTGGATCTGTTCATCTGTAAACCCAAGTTCGTGTAACAAGCTGAATTCCAGGCTGTAATAATTAGCCGGCGTGAATCCTAACCGTTGTAAACACTCTTCTCCCAAGGTGTATACATTGAAAACAAAGCCTATGTCAAAAGAGGAAACTACCGCCGCATCCAGCTTTTTCAGTTCCTCCCCGATAAACCCCCTTTCGCTCAATGACTGATGATTAATATAAGGCGCTCCCGCAAAACTGCCGCTACCTTTGGCATAATCCACAATGGCCTTAACTTCATGGTCAGAATAACCCAGGGTATGTAAAGCAGCAGGGATAGACTGGTTAATGATTTTAAAATATCCCCCGCCAGAAAGCTTTTTAAATTTCACCAGCGCAAAATCCGGCTCTACGCCCGTCGTATCACAGTCCATCACCAAGCCTATAGTGCCCGTAGGCGCTATCACCGTGGCCTGCGCATTACGGTAGCCATATTGCTCGCCCCATTTTACGGCCTCATCCCAGGCCTTGGTGGCCGCTTTCAACAGGTAATCGGCACAATAACGGGCATCTATTCCTTTAGGTTTTATTTCCAGGCCGTCATAAGCATCTGTGGCATCATAAGCCGCCGCACGATGGTTCCGCATTACCCGCAACATATCTTCCCGGTTTTCGGCATACCGCGGAAATACCCCCAGATGAGCCGCCATTTCCGCCGATGTTCTATAAGCAATACCCGTCATGATTGCAGATATAGCACCGGCTATTCCGCGTGCCTCCTCGCTGTCGTAAGCAATACCGCTTACCATCAGCATCGACCCCAGGTTCGCGTATCCCAATCCCAGCGTACGATACTCATAACTGAGCTGCGCCACCTCTTTTGAGGGGAACTGTGCCATCAGTACAGATATTTCCAGCACTACAGTCCATAATCTCACAGTGTACTCAAATCCCGGAACATCAAACAGCCGCTGCTGTTCGTTAAAGAAACGACGCAGGTTCACAGAGGCCAGGTTACAGGCCGTATTGTCCAGGAACATATATTCAGAACAGGGATTGGAAGCATTAATGCGCCCTCCCTGCGGACAAGTGTGCCATTCATTAATAGTGGTATCATATTGGGTCCCTGGATCGGCACAACGCCAGGCGGCATAGGTGATTTGATTCCACAAATCACTGGCTTTTAATGTCTTAACTGTCTTTCCAGTGGTACGGGCTTTCAAGTCCCAGTCAGCATCTGCTTCCAGTGCCCGGAAAAATGAATTAGGAACACGAACGGAGTTATTTGAGTTTTGACCAGATACCGTTTTATACGCATCTCCCTCATAATCAGACGAATAACCTGCCGCAATCAATGCGGCCACTTTCTTTTCTTCCTCTACCTTCCAGTTCACGAAGTTCATAATTTCCGGATGGTCCAGGTCCAGACATACCATTTTAGCTGCCCGCCGGGTGGTACCGCCCGATTTAATAGCACCGGCAGCCCGGTCACCTACCTTCAAAAAACTCATTAATCCGCTGGAAGTACCACCTCCACTCAGTTTCTCTCCCTCTCCCCGTATATGTGAATAGTTGGTACCTACCCCGGATCCATATTTGAATATCCGGGCTTCCCGTACCCACAAGTCCATAATTCCACCTTCATTCACCAAATCATCGTCCACGCTCAAGATAAAACAAGCGTGTGGCTGAGGTCGCTCATAAGCGGAAGTTGATTGCTCTAACTTGCCTGTACGTTGTTCTACATAAAAATGCCCCTGCGGCTTTCCCTTGACGCCATAGCTTTCAAATAACCCGGTATTAAACCATTGGGGAGAATTAGGTACACATGACTGGTTGAGCATGCTATAGCTCAACTCTTCATAAAATATCGTAGCATCCTTTTCACTGGCAAAATAACCGTATTTCAATCCCCAGGCCCTCCAACAATTAGCCATCCGGTGAACCACCTGCTTTACCGACGTTTCCCGCCCCGAGCTGCCGTCCGGCTGAGGTACACCCGCCTTCCGGAAGTACTTCTGCGCCAAGATATCTGTGGCAATTTGCGACCACGAGGCCGGCACTTCTACGTTGTTCATTTCAAACACTACGTCTCCACCGGGATTGCGTATCACAGACGAACGCAATTCATAGGTAAACTGATCGTAAGGACTCACACCTTCCTGGGTAAAATGACGGGTGAAGGAAAGACCACCCGTATTAGCTGGATTTTTCATACGGCAAGTTTTCTTAGATGATAGAATGAGTTAGTGATGCGGAGTACTTTAAAATTAATTTTTAAATGCCGGGAGGGGGGCATTTATTTTGCACAGATTGTGGATAATTGCGCAAACAGTTTGCCAACATGTTTGTTTATACCCCAAAAGGAAATTCGGCTCAAAATTTGTCGTTAACAAAAACTTCACAGTCATATAACACCTAACGATGTAGGTATCATGATGTTCATGAATAGAAAATGAATTGAATGCTTATTTATTTAGCAATGTGTGTTATTAATAAAAATATTATACATTTGCGACAACCGGAACAATGCGCTATTGATGTACAATAACATATACACTTCGTTCATCGAAAGAAAGGCTAAAAAGGAAAAGGCATTCGCGGTTTTGATTGACCCGGATAAGGTAACTCCCGTGGATATCATTGAGCTCGCAGCCAAATGCACTGCTGCCAAAGTTGACTATATCTTCCTTGGAGGTAGCCTTGTGATCTCCGATCATTTGGATGAATGTGTGCAGCAGCTGAAAGCTTGCTGCGACATACCCGTTGTATTATTTCCAGGAAGCCCCTCCCAGGTATCTAAATATGCAGATGCGCTGCTCTACCTGTCTGTTATTTCAGGAAGAAATCCCGAATTACTGATTGGTCAGCATGTAGTATCTGCAGCTGCCGTTAAGAAAAGTGGACTTGAAGTGATTTCTACAGGTTACATGGTAATCGATGGAGGAGCCCCCACCACGGTATCCTATATTAGCAATACAACGCCGATTCCCGCCGACAAAGCGGATATTGCGATGTGTACGGCAATAGCAGGCGAAATGCTGGGCATGAAAGTGATTTATATGGATGCCGGCAGCGGCGCCCGTGTACCCATCACAGAAAGTATGATCAGCCGCGTAGCCAGCCAGATACAGGCACCTATTATTGTTGGCGGCGGTATCCGTGATGCCGAGAAAGCTTACCTTAACTGTAAGGCAGGCGCAGATGTGATCGTAGTAGGAAATGCCATAGAAAAAGATCTCTCCCTTATCAAGGAACTGGCCGATGCGGTGCATTCTGTACCAGTAAAAGCATAAACTACAAAGCATAAAGCTATTAAAGCGAATGACCAGTGGGGATACCCGCTTAGATCATTCGCTTTAATAGCTTTATGCTTTATGCCTTCTGCTCCTTATAAACTCATCATCTCCTTAAATTTCACAGCCTGCCGGCGGCTTACTTCAATTTTCTCGCCTCCCCGCATTTCCAGCAATAGCCCACCATTAAAATAGGTATCTATCTTCTCAATCATCCGGAGATTGACAATATGCTTGCGGTTAGCCCGGAAAAAAGTACGCTCATCCAGCCGCTCCTCCAAAGCATTCAGTGATTTAAGAATCAAGGGTTTATTACTTTCAAAATACACCCGGGCGTAGTTCCCAACACTCTCAAAAAGGCGGATTTCCTGCAACTTTACAAACCAACACCTATCTCCATCCTTTACAAAAACCTGGTCATTTTCCGATAACAACGAACGTATCCCACCCGATGCCGCCAGGCGATCCTTCTCTTCCTGCTGATGCAATTTATGGATAGCATCCGCCAGTCGCTTCGGTTCTACCGGTTTCAACAGGTAGTCAAGCGCGTTGTACTCAAATGCCTTTAAGGCGTATTCATCGTAAGCTGTGGTAAAAATTACCTGCGGTGTTTTTTCCAGTTCAGCCAGCAGGTCAAATCCCGTTTTATCAGGCATCTGAATATCCAGGAACAGCAGATCAGGATGTAGCGTTTCGATCTTTTCTATACCATCCTTCGCATTCACAGCTTCTCCTACCACCACTATTTCCGGGTGATCTGCCAGTAATTTCTTGAGTTCACTCCTGGCCAGGCGTTCATCATCTATTATCAATGCTTTTTTCATTGGCAATATGAAGTTTGGTTGAATGATTTAATTTAATTGATTTAATAATAACCGCAACCAGCTCTTAACCAGCTACGGCAGTTTATAACAAGTGATTAGAGTAAAGGCATGACCACTGTGGCTTCTACCGTATGCTCATCTTTATTCCTGATCTCGAAAGAAGCCCGGCTACCAAACAAAAGACCTAATCTTTGCCGGGTGCTCTGCAAGCCAAAACCATGGCCATTAATGCTATTTTCAATTATCTGACCAGTATTTTCGATCGTAATAACATGCTGCATCCCCTTCAGTGAAGAATTGATGTATACCGAACCGCCACTGATAATACGGGAAATACCATGTTTAATAGCATTTTCCACTAATGTTTGCAACATCATCGGCGGTACCTGCAACTCCAGCGTATCCGGATCGATGTCGTACTGCACATTCAACCGCTCCTCAAAACGGATATGCTCCAGTGCAAGGTAATCCTTTACAATATTTAATTCGTTCTCCAGGCTCACTGTTTCCGCCTTCTCCGACTGCATGGAACTCCGCAATATATTTGAAAGCTCCGTAATAGCGGTCCTGGCTCGCTGCGGATTTTCATCCACCAACGCTCTGATACTGTTCAATGCATTGAAAATGAAATGTGGATTCAGCTGCGCCTTGATCGTTTTAAGCTCCAACTCTTTTACCGTTGTCTCCAATTTAAGCTGATCTACCTGGGAACTCCTGTTTCGCTCAATATAATGCCAGATATAGTAGATCATCCACCAGATAAACGAGATAACAAAAGGAGAGATCAATGCCCTTACCAAGTCTTCCTGCTTATACTTGTACACAAAATACATCAGTGAGTTATAACTGATGTACACAGTGACAGAAGTGCCGGCCACCATAGCGAAAAACAGTAATATCTGGCGCTCCGAATTATAGGTAACCCAATTACGTTTATTGATCAAAGTCCGGAAAAGGTGGGTGGCTAAAATGCCTAAAGCAATGAATATTAAAAGATTGATAAAGTCCGACAGCTGCACCACTGACTTATCCAGGGTGTAATAATAGAACCAGTTTAAAGCAAAATAAGCTGACCAGCCCAGCATCTGACACCACCAATATTTGCTTATCTTCTTTAACATTAAATCAAATTAGTAAACTTCACCTATATTCCAAAAATACCCTTTAGCATCCCCCATTTAAACCTAAATATTATAAATGGTGAATCAGAAACGGTAAATGGCAGATGCCTCCGGCTGAATGGTCTGATATGTCATACAAGGCCTATTTTCCTGTCATTGGATCACCGATTAACACATATTTTTATGTATTTTTGTTACTTCATAAAAACCCTGAACCAATATTATGAATATAAAGGCAGGTCAACTGTTGAGCCAGATAGAATATCCCGCTGATTTGCGAAAGCTGAATAAAGAGCAGCTTCACCAGGTATGTGAGGAGCTGCGTCAATACATTATTGACGTGGTAAGTGTGCATGGTGGCCACTTTGCCGCCAGCCTCGGCGTAGTGGAGCTGACAGTGGCATTGCATTACGTTTTTAATACCCCTTACGACCAGCTGGTATGGGACGTAGGCCACCAGGCCTATGGCCACAAAATACTGACAGGGCGCCGGGAAGCATTTCCGACCAACCGGAAATACAAAGGTCTCAGCGGATTTCCCAAAAGAGATGAAAGCAGATACGATACCTTCGGGGTCGGCCACTCCTCTACGTCCATTTCCGCCGCTTTGGGTATGGCCATGGCATCTCACTATAAAGGCGAATTTGACCGCCAGCACATTGCGGTGATCGGAGATGGCGCCATGACTGCCGGAATGGCCTTCGAAGCCCTCAACCATGCGGGTGTTGCCAATGCCAATGTGCTGATCATCCTGAACGACAATTGCATGTCCATAGATCCTAATGTGGGCGCGCTGAAAGAATACCTCACCGATATCACCACTTCTCCTACCTACAACAAAGTAAGGGACGATGTGTGGAACCTGTTGGGGAAACTTCCCGTAGGAAAGAAATTCACCCGCGACATGGCCTCCAAACTGGAAGCCAGCCTCAAAGGCGTTGTTTCTAAATCCAGTAACCTCTTCGAAGCACTGAAGATGCGCTATTTTGGCCCTATCGATGGCCACAATATCACCAAACTGACCGATACCCTGCAGGATCTGAAAGACATTCCCGGACCCAAACTGCTGCATATCGTTACCACCAAAGGTAAAGGCTATGCCCTGGCAGAAAAAGACCAGACCACCTGGCACGCACCAGGCCTGTTCGATAAAATCACCGGCGAAATCTTCAAAAAGCCAGTCACTACCCCCCAACCTCCTAAATACCAGGACGTTTTCGGGCACACCATCATCGAATTAGCAGAACAAAACGATAAAATCATCGGTATCACCCCCGCCATGCCTTCCGGCTCCTCCCTCAAATTTATGATGGAGAAAATGCCGCAAAGAGCTTTTGACGTGGGCATCTGTGAACAACACGCCGTTACCCTCTCTGCCGGCATGGCCACGCAGGGAATGCGCGTGTTCTGTACCATCTACTCCTCCTTCTTCCAAAGAGCCTTTGATCAGGCCGTACATGATGTAGCCATCCAGAAACTCCCGGTAATATTCTGCCTCGACAGAGCCGGACTGGTAGGAGAGGACGGTCCTACTCATCATGGCGCCTACGATATTGCCTACATGCGCAGTATCCCTAATGTGATCATCAGCGCCCCGATGAATGAGGAAGAACTCCGTAACCTGATGTACAGCGCTCAGCTGCCGGAAAATGATATGCCTTATGTGATCCGCTATCCACGCGGACAAGGCGTGATGCCGGAATGGCGCATGCCATTTAAAGCCATCAAACCAGGCACCGGGCGGAAAATCCGCGATGGTAAAGACATTGCCATCCTTTCCCTCGGACACACCGGCAACTTCGTGACCGAAGCCTGTAAAGAACTGATCTCCGATGGTTTGCAGCCAGCCCATTACGACATGCGCTTCGTAAAACCACTGGACGAAGCCCTCCTCCACGAAATATTCCAATCATTTGATAAGGTAATTACCGTGGAAGATGGTGCTATTAAAGGCGGATTCGGTAGCGCCGTAATTGAATTCATGGCCGACAATAACTATAAGGCAACCGTAACAAGATTAGGTATTCCCGATAAAATCGTGGAACACGGCAAACCGGAAGAACTTTACCGCGAATGCGGCTACGATGCCGCCGGTATCGCCCGCACCACCCGGGAAATGCTCAAAGAAAAAATTACTGTCACCATATAAACAGGAATTTAGTTATTTAGCTACCTGGATATGCCCCAATAGGCTATCCTGGTAGCTAAATTTTTTTATACCATGTACTTTCAGCTCAGGATCACCGACATCATACGCGAAACACCCGGCACTTACACCTATAAACTGGCTAACATATCGCCTGAACTGATTAGCTATCAACCAGGCCAGTTCCTGACCTTCCTCATCACCCTGAATAACAAAGAATACAGGCGCTCTTATTCCTTCAGCTCTACGCCCGGCGTAGATCCCTTTATGTCGGTAACTATACGGGAGAAGGAAAATGGCGAAATTTCCCGCCATCTCATCCGGACCTGGAAAAAAGGAGATGTGGTAACCTCCCTGGAGCCTACCGGCCGGTTTACCTATCAACCACCTGCCGCTCCTGTAAAAGACGTTTTTCTGCTTGCAGCGGGAAGCGGGATAACACCCATCTTTTCTCTCCTGAAACAAATACTTACCCACGACCCCGGCGCACACGTTACATTAATTTACAGTAATACCAGCCCTGAAAGAACCATTTTCTACGGGCAACTACAGCAATGGCAAACCAACTACCCGGAACAACTGCAAAGTATCTATCTCTTTAGTAACGACCCCGATAGTCACCATGCCTACAGGCGACTTAATAATACTTTACTGGAGCAACTGGTAAAAACCCATATGCGCTATCAGTATACCGATGCCAGCTTCTTCCTGTGTGGCCCGCCAGACTATATGCGTACCATCCTCCTTACCCTCACCTTCATGGGCTTCCGGAACGATCAGCTTCACAAGGAAAACTTTGTGGTAAACACCGATATAAAAATTGCAAAAACACTATTGCCACAAAATCATGACCCTAAGCAGGTCGTGATCCATGCACATGGTCAGGAATACAAACTATCAGTTCCTGCCGACCAAACCATTCTGAACTATGCACTCGAACAGGGCATACCTTTGCCATATAGCTGCAAGGGCGGTGTATGCGGCTCCTGCACCGTTAAATGTACCAATGGTAAAGTGTGGATGTCTGTCAACGAAGTACTTACTGAAAAAGAGCTGGCAGAAGGCCTGGTGCTTACCTGTGTGGGCTATCCCTCAAGCGACTATCTGACACTTGAATTATGACAACTATTAATGCAAAAAACATTATCAATCATCACGATCAAGGATAATTTTTCTATTGCTGAAAAATTATCTACATTCTCTGCAAAATCAGGTAATGTTAAACTCCCCTATAAAGATTGTTTGTTTATGCCTCCTATTTGTTGTCGTTTCGATGAACAGTTACCTCTTATTTAAATTTAACACCGCCCCTTACTCCTGGCTATTGACCGGCAGCATCATTTTATTGACAGGTATGATTATCTTCTTACTGGTAGCTCCACGATTGATTAACAAACGCGCGCTCCAGTTTGAACACCTGTTCAATGAATATCCCATTCCTATGTGGATTTATGAAAAAAGTACGATGCGTTTTCTGTCGGTTAACACAGCGGCATCGGCCAAGTACGGGTACAGCAAAAAGGAGTTCCTGGAACAACTAACGATAAAGGACCTACGAAATACGGAAGATGTCCCTTTATTATTGGAAAATGCCGCAGAACGGTGCTGCAGCGGTGAATACCGGGGCATATGGAAACATCGTAAAAAGGATGGCAGCAATTTTTTCACAGAAATCTATTCGCTTCCTGCCATTTATTTTGGTAAAGATGCCCGCTTCATTATGTCGAAAGATGTAGATGCCGAAGTGAAAGCTAACAGGGAAGCTCATGAGCTGGGCATGCGCTATGAACTACTGGCTAAAGCTACTAACGATGCGGTATACGATAAAAACCTGGTTACTAATGCTGTTACCTGGAATCACGGCTTATCGGATCTCTTTCATTACAATAATGCCGACGACGCTGACCTGGTAGAATGGTGGCAAGCAAATATTCACACGGCCGATTATTTTCGGATAATGGCTTCCCTCGAAAGATGCAAAAAGGAAAATCTTAACTATTGGTCGGAAGAATATCGCTTCAAATGCGCAGATGGCGGCTATAAATATGTAGTCGATCGTGCGTTTATTATGTATGAAAACGGGCAACCTTATCGCATGATCGGGATGATACAGGATATCGACAGGCATGTAAAACAAGCCAGGCTGCTGGAAGAACAAAATAAAACGCTCCGCGAAATTGCTTGGATCAATTCACATGAAATACGCAGGCCCGTAGTCTCCATACTGGGCATCACCGATCTGTTCGACAAAAGCAACCAAAATGGGGATTTTAACTCCCAGTTGATGGCATGGCTACATGAATCCACCCGTCAATTGGATGACATCATTCATAAAATTGAGCATAAAGTAAAAAGCCTTCAATAACATTATACCTCGCAAGGCATAAAGTCATTGAATTCTTCTTTTAACGAGATGTATAGTTTCTGAAAAATTTCCATGCGATGTTGCATGGTATCGTAGTCATCTATGGGCCGGTCATCGTGTACAGCAGTTACAGGCGCGTTGGAGACTTTTTTTGCGCATTGTTTCAGGTCGTGATACATTTCATCAGCTACTTCCCGTTGGCGTAGTAAACGGTTTTCGAAATGTTCAACTTTTGTCATTACATCCCTGGAGGCTTTACTCAATGCGATTTGCTCTAAACGTTCACGCATCATTTTCACTTCTGTTCTGACCTCGTTCACTTCTTCTTTCCAGGAATTCAGCTGCTGGTGCAGCTCTTCAGTGGGAGTTGTCATATTCATGGTGTATTGATTTATCAATTTAAATGATGATTAAAAAGCTATTCATCATACCAAACGCTGTTGTCAATATCCATATACTCTACTGGCAAAGACCTATTCTAAGGTACAATCTTTTTCTGTTCTGCCCACAATTTTATCGCCCTTTTTACAGGTAACTACGGAACTCAGGAAAAAATGCCATCGCCTCCAGGATACCACCAGCACCGGCCCGCTGTGCCTGTAATACATGTGACATGCCTGCAGTACGCCTAACTAATTCCGCTTCCGAATCACCTACTACCACCCCCTTAAACCCTGTTTCATACATCGTTATATCATTCATAGAATCACCAGCTACCAATATTTTATGATGAGGCAGTACCAGTATCTCCAGCAACTGCTGTAAAGTATATCCTTTATTAACCCCACCAGGCAAAATATCCAGGTACTTTCCGGCAGATAAAACCATGTCGCATTGCAGTGAGGCCGCTATTTCCCGGGCACTTTCTATATCTGTTTCCTCATCGTAATAATAAGAGCAACGATACTGCTGTTGAGCTTCCTGGTGTAGCAACCCCCTTACCTTTTTCATTGTTTCTCTAACATGATCCCCTGGCCATTTGGCGGCAATATTGGATTGTACAGGCTCTACAGCCGCCAGGGTGGGCAGATGTGTAACGGTAGCGCCTACATCACAAATAATATACTCCGGACGCGGCAGTGCAGTATCTTCCAATAAATTCAATACACTGCGTATGCCTCTTCCGGTTACAAATATCAATTGAATTTCCTTGTTATGATGTAGTAAATGATAGAGTCGTTCTTTATCTTCCGGTGTTCCTCCTAAAAAAGTTCCATCCAGGTCTGTAGCTAGTAACATGATTTCTTTCTCTGTGGCGGTTTTAATAGTGACGCAATAAATATATGTTCCGGATAAAAATAGAAAAAAAAGATCAGCCTCACAGCTGATCTTTTCTTAGATGTAATGGGTTAGTGTATAATGAAATGATAATTAGCTCAACATAGGAACATCTATCAGCAAAAACTCTGCCGGTTTAATAATCTCCACTGTTGCTTTATCATACTCCGATAGCCCAATAGCATCCCTGGTTTGTAAGGTTTCTCCATCTATTTTTATTTCTCCGCTAAGCAAAAACAGGTAAGTGCCTATTCCCGCTTTCTTTGCAGTGATGGCTACTGTTTCACCTACATCAAATTTACCTAATGAAAACCACGCATCCTGGTTTAACCAAAGTGTACCGGCCGATTTATCTGGTGCAATGACTACCTGCAATTTATTTTCACGACTGGCAGGATCAAATGTACGTTGATCGTAGCGGGGTGCTACATTTCTTTCGGCAGGAATTACCCAAATCTGCAGGAAGTTAACATCTTCTGTTTTGGAAGCGTTAAACTCAGAGTGAACAACACCCGTGCCGGCACTCATGATCTGTATATCGTTTTTGCGGATCACTTCCTGTTTACCGGTATTATCACGATGTTCCAACGCACCATCCAGTACAATAGATACAATTTCCATATTATCGTGCGGGTGAGCACCAAAGCCCATACCGCCCTTCACCGAATCGTCATTCAAAACCCTCAATGCACCAAAATGAATCCTGTTGGGATCGTAGTAGTTAGCAAAACTGAAAGTATGATGACTCTTCAACCAACCATGGTTCGCATATCCCCTGGTATCTGCACGATGAATAACTTTTTTCATAACTTAATCTCCATTGTTTAATACAACACAAATATCGCTATAAGTGCCCGCGGGAAGAATGGATGATCTGATGAAAAACGTGGACAAAAAAAGGGAAAAGCTATTGTGAAGAAGATTTCAGCGAAATTAAAAATCGCGTTGATCACTCTCCACAATAGCTTTTCGCTTTGTGCCTTATGCTTTAAGCTGCTTATACCAGCTTGGCTTCGGAAGTAATAGTAGCATTCAATACTTTACTTACCGGGCAATTTGCTTCTGCATCCTTTACAAATTCAGCAAATTTCGCAGCATCCAGGCCGGGTACGCTGGCGGTTACTTCCAGATGACTGGTGGTAATAGCGCCGTTTTCCAATGTAATGGTACATTTGGTATCGATGTTCCCAGGTGTAAAACCAGCGCCGGTGATAACAAAACTCAATTTCATGGTAAAACAACCAGCATGAGCAGCTGCAATCAGTTCTTCAGGGTTAGTGCCAACGCCTTCTTCAAAACGGCTACCATAAGAATACTGGGTCTTGTTTAAAACGGTAGACTGGGTGGTTAAATTACCTTTACCTTCTTTACCGGTACCTTGCCAATTGGCAGATGCAGATCTTTTCATGTTTAATGTTTTATTTTTTCTTTGTTAGAAGAATCAGTGCAGGGGCCCAAATTACAAATTAATCGGGAATAAAAAATGCCGGAGCTTCCTGTAGCTTCCGCCAATAAAAAAACCGCACCAGTGGCTGGTGCGGTATAAACATGATTCCCTTCAATTGATTCCTATATCATTTCTACCAATTCTGCTATTGGCTTACGTACTTTCTTCGCATGCTGCATCACGTCGTCATCTGCTCTAAATCCAATGGCAGCCGTCACCACGGCAGTCAACCCTTTTTCCTTTAATCCCAAGATTTCGTCATACCTGGCAGCATCAAAGCCTTCCATAGGACAGGCATCGATATTTTCCACTGCGGCAGCGGTCAGTAGGGTACCCAATGCAATGTAAGCCTGCTTGGAACTCCATACGGCAGTGCCGTTTGTACCCAGCTGATTCACCGTGTTCTTCATCACACCCGCAAAACCTGCCAGCTGCGCGGGGTTTATGTTGCGCGTTTCCGCAATATTGTTCGTATAATCGTCTACGTGCGACTCGTTCAAGTCGGTATATCTGGCAAACACCACCAACTGTGAGGCGTCGGTTACCTGTGCCTGGTTATTGGATGCTGCTTTTAATTGCTCACGTACCGCCGGATTCTCCACTACCAGTATCTTATACGGTTGTAACCCATAAGAAGAGGCAGAAAGCCTGGTGGCGGCAATCAGTTTATTCAGCTGTGCTGCACTCAGTTTCTTAGCCGGATTAAATTTCTTAACGGCGTAACGCCATTGCAGTTTATTCAGAATATCCATCGTCAATACTTGCTTAGTATTTTGTTACCCAGCTATCTGCCCGGGATACAGGGCCGTAATCGAACAAAATAGCTGAGTAACAAAACAAAATATGTGCTTATTGTTTTACCATTTGTACACTAGCCAGTAACTTCACTTCGTCACTCAGCAACAATCCTCCGGTTTCGGTAGTAGCATGGAAAGTAAGTCCAAAATCTTTACGGTTAATTTTACCGCTTAATTCAAATCCAGCCTTGGTCTGACCATATGGATCTACCACTTCGCCACCAAATTCAACATTCAGTTCTACCGGACGGGTATTGTCACGAATGGTCAAATCACCTACCAGTTTATATGTCTCACTATCTATTTTCTTTACTTCCTTAGATACAAATGTCAGCTTCGGGTATTTTTCTGCTTCGAAAAAATCTCCTGCCAGCAAATGCTGATCACGCTGTGCATTCTGAGTAGAAATGCTATTAATGTCTGCTTCAAAAGAGATGGAAGCATTACTGAAATCATTGTCAGTAGTGGTTTGCATAGTACCATCAAATTTTGCAAACTGACCGGTTACGGTCGTAATCATCAAGTGTTTAATTTTAAATTGTACATCACTGTGTGAAGGATCAATTTTCCAGGTTGCCATATTGTTTTGTTTTTAGTAGTATTATTGAAATGAAATGATTTGTTATTATAAATTATAAGCGTCCCATTTTACCGGCATTAAAATCGTTGATAGCGGTAACAATCTCTTCTTCTGTATTCATCACAAACGGGCCATAAGCAAAGATGGGTTCATCTATTGGCTCTCCGCTCAATACTAGTATAGTAGCGTCTTCCATTGCAATGAGCGTAATTTCAGTACCCTCTTTTTCAAAAAGGGCTGTTTCTACTGCTTTCAGTGATTGGCCGTTAATATCAGCTTCTCCCTGGAAAACAACTGCCGCGGTGTTAAAATGTGCCGGTATAGAAAAAGTAACGGTGTCGCCTTTCTTTAAACGCACGTCCAGTACATTCAGCGGAGAGAAAGTGCGCGCTGCGCCTTTCACATCCCCATATTCACCAGCTATTACTCTTACATAACTTTCCGTACCAATGTTAATCACTGGGATTTCAGCTTTGGTTAAGTTCTGGTAGCCTGCCGGGTTATTTTTAAATGCTTTGGGAAGATTTACCCACAATTGCGCAAATTCTGCTTTACCACCAGCTTTGGTGAATGCCTCGCTATATTTCTCTTCATGTAAAATACCGCCGGCTGCAGTCATCCACTGCACATCACCAGGGTACAGGAATCCGTGGCTGCCGGTAGAGTCCCGGTGCTCCAGTTCGCCCTGGTACACGATGGTTACAGTTTCAAAACCTTTATGCGGATGTTCTCCTACACCACGGGGCCTGGGACTAGGTGGGATGTAGTTGGGTGCGGCATAGTCCATCATAATGAAAGGACTAATCCTGTTATTTTCAGACCGGGTACCACCCGGTAAGGTGCTTTGTACCCGGAAGCCATCACCTACCATATGTGGTGCGGCTGCTTTTACTATCTGGTTTACATGTTTTTGTGTGTTCATAGTTTTTTGCCTCCTAAGACAACACAAAACTACATGTTATAACACCCGTTAAAAATGGATAAAACGTCGCTAGTGATGGACTTTTTTACAAATCTCCTTAAAACCTTATACAGAAGGGGTTAAGGAGGAGCGGGCTGCCTCTTTAAACTCAGAAGGACTCTGGTTGGTATATTTCTTAAAAAAGCGACTGAAATAATGTGGATCGTCAAAGCCAAGTTTGTAGGCGATTTCCTTTGCAGTAAGGTCTGTATTGTACAGATACCGCTGCGCTTCCAGGATGACCCTGTTGCGGATATGCTCTCCTGCTGTAATACCAGATAATTGCTTACTGATTTCGTTGAGCAGTACAGGTTTTATATGGAGGAGCCCGGCATAATCGGACACGTTTTTTAAATACTGGTATTTTTCTTCTATCAGGTTTTTGAATTTCAGGAAGATAGAACTGTTATGTGCGGCATGCTGCTCGGTCGAAATAGAGAGACTTTCACCTTTAATACGGGAAGCCAGCACCAGGAAATAACGCAGCAATCCATGCAGCGCGGTTTCGTATTCCGGCTCACGGAACGCCAGTTCTTTCATCATCAGGCGAATAATAGCCTCAATGTCCTTTTCCTGTTCATCATCGAGCTGTAATACACTACTGAACTGGTTATTGAAAAACAAGCCGGAATTAATCCCCGATACCTGCGACTGATCTTTTAAACACATAAAAGCTTCCCGGAATGCGATCATATAGCCGTCAATTTTCTCAGTAGCCTGCAGATTGTGTACCTGGCCAGGAGCCACAAAAAAAAGTGTATTCTTTTTCACCTCATGTGTTACCGCATCAATAGTATGCAGCAGCTTCCCCTTCTTTATCCAATAGATAGTGTAGAAGTCGTGCCGGTGCGGCACACCAATCTGGTCAAAAAAACTATTGCCCAGTTCGCACAATCCAGATACCACAAAGCTAGGATCTACATGCGCATATTCCGGTAAGGAAACAATTCCTATATTTTCACGTTTCTCAGCCATCTATTAAAGTTCCTGCGGTTTCTTCCTCCCTATCAGAAGGATCAATATATTCAATAATAAAGTTATTCCGTCCTTCTCCGACCATAATTCCCATATGCTTCATCTGTACCAGTTCCAGCATACTGAGGAACAGGAAAATAGCGTGCACCCGGTCTTTACAATGATCGAATATTTTTTCGAAAGATAAGGTACGCTCAGCCCTTGCCAGTTCTTCCATATACATCCTGGAACCTTCCATGGTATAATCATACTTATACACCACGTGCTGGGGCTTGTTATCACGCTCTTTCATACGCTGCATCACCTTTTCAAATGTTTTGGTGAGCTTAAACAATGTGAGCGTTTGTACTTCTGTACCTTCACTGGTGATTTCACCAATTTCGGCCAGTTCTTTGGCAATGTTGCCTCGCTTGGCCTGCAGCATCCTGTCGGCCTCCATCTCAGCCAGTTCGGCCGCAGCCAGTTTATAACGTTTATACTCCAGGATTTTATCTATCAGCTCCATACGGGGGTCAATCTCATTCCCTTGTTCATCTACCTCTTTGCGGGGCAATAACATCTTCGCCTTAATACGCATAAGTGTAGATACAAAAAGAATGAACTCACTGGCCAATTCTATATTGAGCGATTCGATATGGTGGATATAGTCCAGGAAATCCTGTGTCAGCTTATTGATCGGGATATTGTAGATATCCAGCTCATCGCGTTCAATGAAGAACAGCAACAGGTCAAAAGGACCTTCAAATTGCGGTAATTTGATCTTATAGACAGGTGCTTGTTCGTTCACGTATAACGTTTAATTAATATGGTTTAAAAAAGAATTCGCACAAAGGCACGGAGTGTCAACTATTCCGGGAGTCAATTCCCGGCTTCTTTCCTCTGTGCCAATGCGCGATATCAAAAATAACAAAATTCCGGCGAATCAGAACTTGGCGGTAAAGCCTACGCCTATCACCTGTTTGACCTGTAATCGCGGCCCCATTACTCCGGTTGCTTTATTCTCAAATACTTTTACATCATCATCATAAATCATATCTACGGTCAGCAAGGCAGAAATCCATTTATTCACCTTCAACTCCAAGGCGTTAGTGAAAAACACGTCAATGTTTTGCGGATTGTGCCGGTAATCAGAAAACAGGTCCAACCTACCTTTGTAAGTCATGTTTTTGGCAAAAGTCTTTACGTAATTGGCTGATAAGTAAGCACCAATCTCATATTTAAAATGCTTCCCGGTATCTACACCATAAGCACCTTGTTTTGACAGAAAATCGTCCATTACAAATACAAAACGGGAAGTAATGGGAGAGAGGAATAAAGAAAATGAATTATCTGGTTTATAATCGAAACCTGGTGACACCAGTACATATGCGGGAGAGAAGAATTTAGACGACAATTGCTTGGTGGTATCATTTGGATACAGGAAACCGTTGGCAAATTGCGTACGTAAATTTACCAGTCCACTGAGATACCAGTTCTTGCCGATATCGTAACCATACTTGGTGGTAAGGTCAATACGGTCGTCATTTTTACGGCCACCTAGACTGGTGGTATTAATATATCCGAAAGCGAGATCGGCCACATTGTCCCAGGATCTTCTGCCATTTTTATAGAACGCCCACGCATATACGTTAGAACCGATGGCGAAAGAAAACTTGTCACCACCTGCCGCCCAGTTGGTAAGTGAGCCCTGGTTGATGTTCACATTCAGATTAAGACCTTTCCGCCATAATTTCGGAATAGTATCATTAGGGTCCTGGTCTTTTTTGATTTTACCAGCTGCTTCTTCCCTTGACTTCTTCATCCAGTCGTTCTGTGCATGCACTGCCATGAAACAGCAAAGAAAGCATGCTATGGACAAAGTAAATTTTTTCATTCATTTAATGTTTAAGGTGAGTATACATATATAACCTGCGTGTTTCTTCGGGTCAAAAGAAACACGCAGGTGGGGTATTATTATAGTTAGTTTATCTTTTCTTCAGCTCGTCACGGATTTCCATGAGCAGTTTTTCCTGTGCAGAAGGTTCAGTTGGAGCAGGGTCTTGCTTCTTGGTCAGCTTATTCATGAACTTCACCAATAAGAAAATACAGAAGGCAATAATCAGAAAATCTATGACGCTCTGAATAAAAGCACCATAGGCAAAAACAGCTACCCCCTTGGCTTTCGCCTCTGCCAGCGTAGCAAATTCTCCCTTACTCTTGTCCAGTAATACAAAGAAGTCATTAAAATTCTTACCCTGGGTAAATATACCGACAATAGGCATCAGGATATTATCCACTAATGATGTAACGATCTTTCCAAACGCACCTCCAATGATCACACCCACAGCCAGATCCATTACATTGCCCTTCATGGCAAATTCTTTAAACTCTTTGATGAACGACATAATGCAAGGTTTTTATTGGTTAAATAAGTGAGCAAAATTAAAACATAATATCATAAGCCGTTAATTATTAATCTATTATTTCTTCAAACGGGGATATTTCATCTTCAGCGATTTCAGTGTATCCCTCAGTGTTAGTGCTATCAGGTACTCTTTATACCAGTTATGGTCAGCGGGTACAATCAGCCATGGCACATAATTACAATGGTTAATGGCATCTTCGTAAGCATCCATATATTTATCCCATAGTTTAGCCTCTGCCAGGTCATTTTCATTATACTTCCACATCTTTCTGGGATCTTCTGTGCGCTCTACCAGCCGTTGCTGTTGTGCTTCCTGCGATACATGCAGATAACATTTGATGATATGGGTGTTGTTATGTACGGTCAGCAATTTCTCAAAATCGTTGATGGCTTCCATGCGTTTGAAAGCAGTCTTATCATCAATCCATTTATGCACGCGCTGTATCAGGATATCTTCATAGTGGGAACGGTTAAACACCTGGATCATGCCTTTACCTGGTGCATGCTGATGTACTCTCCATAAAAAATCATGATCATACTCCTCTGAGGTGGGTGCTTTGAAAGAATGTACCTGGCAGCCCTGGGGATTTAATGTACCGGTTACATTCTTGATTACACCATCTTTTCCACTGGCATCCATTCCCTGTACTACCAGCAGAATGCTGTATTTATGCTGGGCATATAACAGATTTTGTAATTCATCCAATTCCTGCAAGATTTCCTGGGTCGTTACTTTGATCTTTTCTTTTTCCAGCTTCTTGGGGGCTGTAGTGCTGATGGTTGACAACTTAATTTTACTCATTTCATGCATTCTTATTAATAAATTTAACAAAATCAGTCCAGAAGTGTTGCAATAACACGATTTATATTTTGTTGAATGCCACTGATAAGTGCAACTTTGTAGCCTGAAAATAAAATTATGCACCAACGTTTCGCTCACTGGGGAGTATTTCTACTGCTATCACTCACCTGGGGCAGCTCTTTTATACTGATGAAAATCGGGCTGGAAGCATTTACCTCTTACCAGGTAGCAAGTTTGCGACTGGTAGCTGCAGGTATTGCACTGCTGCCCTTTTTACCTAAGGCGCTCCGGGATACACCTGTTAATAAACTGCCACTGATTATACTTTCCGGCATCCTGGGTAACGGCATTCCTGCCTTTCTATTTTGCCTGGCTGAAACGGAAATAGATAGCTCACTGGCAGGTATCCTAAATGCCCTCACTCCTTTGATGGCTTTACTGTCGGGTATTATCATCTTTGGCAGCCCCTTGAAAAAAGAACAATTTACCGGGATATTTATTGGATTGCTGGGCGTGGTTTTGCTGTTTACCTCCAAAGGCATCAGTACCAATAGTCACTGGTATTATGCGTTGTTGATCATCCTGGCCACTATCAGTTATGGTGTGAATATCAGTATGGTACACCACCGGCTTAAAGGCTTTTCGTCTCTGCACCTGGGCTCCATTGCCATGTTTTTCTGCGCCCTGGTCACTTTCCCGATATTATGGTATAGTAACTTCTTTCCTCAGTTCGCCCAACCCCATGCCCCCTGGCGCTCTTTATCTGCCGGCCTTATACTGGGCGTAATGGGAACTGGTGTGGCAGCGGTATTATTTTTCCTGTTAATAAAACGAGCCGGATCTATGATGGCCTCTATGGTAGCATATGCGTTGCCGTTAGTGGCAGTGGGCTGGGGCTTACTCGCTCATGAAAGCATTACCTGGGTCCAGGTATTGTGTATGATCATCATCTTACTGGGGGTGTACCTCGTTAACAGAGCCAGCAAACCTGCCACCAGCAAATAAGGCATAAAAAAAGCGGAGATATCATCAGGTGATATTTCCGCTTTTTTGAGATGTGCTATTATTAAACAGCCATAATTTCCTTTTCTTTCACTTCGCAGTGCTTATCGATCAGGACAATGTTTTTATCTGTTAATGCCTGTACATTTCCTTCTGCATCCTTCGCCGTATCTTCACTCAGGCCATCTTTCTGCAGTTTCTTTATACCTTCAATAGCATCCCGACGAATATTACGGATTGCTACTTTAGCCTGTTCACCCTCGTTATTTACTCTTTTTACAAATTCTCTCCTTCGTTCTTCTGTGAGAGGAGGGAGGAATAAACGGATAATTACACCATCGTTTTGAGGGTTGAGCCCAATATTAGAAGCAATAATAGCTCTTTCAATAGGCTGTAACATGTTTTTTTCCCAAGGCTGTATGGTCAGGGTCCGGGCATCGGCAATACTCACGTTAGCTACCTGGTTCAATGCGGTTGGCGATCCGTAATAATCAACGAAAATGCCATCTAAAATTTGCGGATTAGCTTTTCCGGCTCTGATTTTTGTAAGCTCCAATTCCAGGTGCCCGATAGCTTTCTTCATCGAGTCCGCTGCCTCATCAATGATAAGCGTTAGATCATCTTGCATAACATAAATAGTTAAGTGCGTGCAAACCTACAGGTTTTCTTTTAATCGTCAAAGTAACGCACCTGTAATAGGAGGAGAAATACTAACCAAAGCGCTTACAGGAAGTTATTTACTTATCCTGTAATACTCCTTCTGTTGTAACACGAAATACCTTGGTGGATTCCTTTACGGCAACAGATGCCGGCTGAATAACAGGTTCTGGTATTGGTTTCACCACCAGTTTCTTTCTGCGTGCCAGGTATAGCATGCCGGTAAAGAAAGTAGCTGAACCTATTACTACCATCAGTAGCAAGGTAGCGCCGAGTCCCTGCAATACAAATGCACCCAGGATATAAGTAGCATTAATGGCAACAGACACCAACGTTGTTTGACGGTGATTCAGTTTCAGATCCAGCAGGTAGTGGTGAATATGGTTTCTGTCCGCAGAAAAAGGAGAACGCCCCTGCAACATACGCACAGCAAAAACTCGTAAAGTATCAAATAATGGAACGATCAGGATAGCGAACGCAACAGCTGGAGTAGCACCAATAGGCATTTTACCTACCGGGTTGCCGGCCACATCAATAAACTTAAGCACCAATACTGCATTCACCAGGCCAATCAATAAGGAACCGGTATCACCCATAAAAATCCGGGCTGGAGAAATATTGTAGATCAGGAAGCTAGCCAATCCACCAGCCAGGGCAAATCCAATAACGGCATAAGTAATTTCACCTACGTGCAGGAAATAAGCACCCAAAACTGCACTTACCAATAACCCGATACTACCCGCATGTCCATCTACTCCATCAATCAGGTTAAAGGCATTAATCACTACTATAAAGGTGAAATACGTTAGCATGAGGCTGATATTAGGAGGCAGTGTATAGATTCCCATAAAGCCGTACATACTGGTAATCTGCAAGTTACCTAGATAGATAATAGTGAAAGAGGCCGCTAGTTGACCTATCAATTTTTTTAACGGGGATAATCCCACAATATCATCCTTCATCCCTACCATGAAGATAATAAAGAAGGCAGCCATCATGTATTGAAACGGCGAATTCGCTATTGCGGGTACACAAATAGCAGCAGCGATAATAAATCCAGAGAAGAAACCCATTCCCCCCAGTGTTGGTATGCGCTGTTTATGCGTCTTTCTTTCGTCCGGCTCGTCGTATAAATGCTTTAATTCCGCTACTCTAATCAGTATTGGAATAGAAAAATAGGTAACAACAAAACTTAGGACGGTAGCAATTAATACATTCTCCATTTGTGGGGCTTGATTGTGCAAAGATATTAATTTCAATGAAATGTGAAAATATTCATTAAATAAATCAAGTAATTTTAATACTTTGAGACCGCAAAAAAAAAGTTCAACAGCCACAAATTCTACGAAATTCTATTAGTTTTGCGGCACAAAATTTATCAACTATCATGCCACAGCTCAAAGATATAGCTACCCAGGTTAGAAGAGATATTGTACGAATGGTACATGGCGTTCAAAGCGGACACCCCGGAGGTTCTTTAGGTTGCGCCGACTTTCTCACTGCATTGTATTTCAAGATAATGGACCATAAACCGGAACCATTTGACATGGATGGCAAAAACCAGGACCTTTTCTTCCTTTCCAATGGGCATATTTCACCTGTGTTGTATAGTGCATTAGCCCGTTCCGGGTATTTTCCGGTACAGGAACTCAACACTTTCCGCAAACTGAACTCTCGTTTGCAAGGCCACCCAACTACTCACGAACACTTGCCAGGCGTGCGTATCGCCTCCGGTTCCCTGGGTCAGGGCATGAGCGTAGCTATAGGAGCCGCCCTCGCTAAAAAGTTGAACAACGATAAAAACCTGGTATTCTCCCTCCACGGTGATGGAGAACTGGAAGAAGGCCAAATCTGGGAATCCGTGATGTTTGCACCACACCACAAAGTTGATAATCTTATCATCACTGTGGATCTCAACGGTCAACAGATCGATGGTACTACTGATGATGTAGCTGGCCTCGGCGATGTAGGTGCCAAGTTTGAAGTATTCGGATGGCAAGTTTTACATATGAATGGCAACGATATGGATGATGTAGTTGCTACCCTCGAAAAAGCCAAAGGTCTTACCGGTAAGGGCAAACCGATTGCAATTATCATGAAAACGGTAATGGGCCAGGGAGTTGATTTCATGGAAGGGCATCACGAATGGCATGGCATTGCTCCCAGCGACGAACAACTTGCCAAAGCTTTGGCACAATTGCCAGAAACATTGGGCGATTATTAATAGTATAACTAATTAAAAGATATTAAAAAGGCCTCCATTTTATGATGGGAGGCCTTTTTAATATCTTTATTTCCTAATCAGGTGGCTTTCAATTCAATGGCCTCTACTGCGGCACGTCTGGCCGGGTACCAACTTGCTGCCAGCCCAATAACCATAATAGTCACAAACACAAGTATAAAATCAGCTGCATGCATACTAACCGGGTAAGCATCTACAAGAAAGGAAGTCCCCTCCAGCTTGATAATACCAAATTGCTGTTGCAACAGACAAAATCCTACCCCCAGGCCTAATCCTAATAAAGTTCCAATCCCCGCAATAATTAATCCCTCCGTCAGAAATATCCGCATAATCAATGACTTACGCGCACCCATTGCGTTCAAAATGGTAATATCTTTCTGCTTTTCTATCACTAACATATATAGTGATCCTATCATATTAAACGCTGCAATGATCATAATGAAACTCAGGATCACATACACCGCCCATTTCTCCGTTTGCATGATGGCATACAACGATTGATTCTGTTCGTAACGGGTTTGTACTTTGTAATCCTTCCCCAGCAGTGCTTCCAACCGCTGCTTCAGCAGCTTTTCATCCACCCCTGCGGACGTACTGATCTCCAGTGCCGACATTTCATGATCTCCCCATTCCAGTAACTTCCGCAGAAATTCAATATTGGTAATCACGTACTTGCTGTTAAATTCCTGCTGGATCGCAAATGTTCCGGTGGGATAAAGCACCCCATTATTCAAGGCATCTTCCGGCGTAACAAACGTACTCACATTTCTCCGCGGCAGGTATACCGTTACCGGGGCCAGGCTGTGCACCACATCCACTCCCAATGCTCCTTCCAGCTCAAGTCCGAGTATAGCACGGTACGCCACACTATCGCCTGTATCGAAACGGCCCCTGACAATATGACTTTTAACATCAGTTACATTATTGTACCCGCTGTCTACTCCCTTCAGCACAGCAATCGTAGGCTCGTCACCGTAGCGGAGCACCGCTTTTTCCTCTATTACCTGTGAATAATGTGCAACCCCGGGTACTTCCGAAATTTTCTGCAACTGGTCGGTCGTAAGAAGAATCGTTTTGCCGGTAGCCGGCGCTATCTTTATAGAAGGGTAAAAAGAAGAGTAAAGGGATTTTACCAGGCCTTCAAAACCATTGAATACACTCAAGATCACAATCAGGGCTCCAGCCCCGACTGCAATTGCCACCACACTTACCCAGGCAATGATGTTTATAGCATTGGTAGATTTTTTAGCCCGGAAATAACGGGAAGCAAATTGCCAAACCATGTTCTTTAAATTTCTGGCAAATGCTTACTTATTATTGCCATCCTTGATGTTTGCATCGTCTTCCTTGATTTTCTTGAACAACTCCTCCATCTTAAACACATAATCGAGGGTATCATCCAGGAAAAAGCTGAGTTCCGGAATCCGACGCAGCTGTTTGCCTAATCCAATTCCCAGCAATTTTTTGATTTCTCCCATTCTTTCCTTGATACGTTCCAGCATCTCATTGGGAGCGTTAATCTTAAACATGCTCAGGTATACCTTGGCTTCCAGCAGGTCAGGAGTCATTTTTACGGTAGCCACGGATATCATTCCTCCATCTACTACATTAAATCCAATCCGTTGAAAAATACTGCTGAGTTCCTCCTGTACCAGTTGTCCTATTTGCTTCTGCCTTTTAGTTTCCTGCATCTCATTCAATTTTATTCGTTAGTAAAACGGCCTATGCACGATAATAACATATTTACAGCACCGCACCAAACCCAACAAGCATCCAACTGCCTGTCAGGTGCGAAATTAACCATTTCTGGGAAAGAATAACGCCAATTACACCCCCGCGTGTCGTAATTATGCTATTTTTGCCAGCAGTAAAAAAGCCACCAGGAATGAAGACATTCAAGCGATTACTTGGATATGCCACACCTTTACATCACTATATCCCGGAATATGTTATATATACGCTGATTGGTATTATATTCGGCATGGTTAATTTTGCCATGCTTATTCCACTATTGACCGTTATTTTTAACCAGGTAGGAGAGGTGCCCAATACCTTGCCACATCCCGCTTTTTCCTTCTCTATCAACTATTTCGTTGATCTTTTCAATTATTACTTCTATAGCTTTATCAGGGCCAGCGGCTCTAAACAAAGCGCGTTGTACTTCGTTTGCGCGGTCATCGGCGTTTGTATTACCATTGCCAACGCAGGCCGCTATATGAGTTCCCGGGTAATGGTGCGATTGAAGATGACCATGCTTTCACGCCTCCGAAACAACTTGTATCTTAAATTCACCAGTCTGCCCATGGGCTATTATAGTCAGCAGACAAAAGGAGACCTGCTGTCTACCATGACGAACGATGTACAGGAAATAGAAAGCAATGTGATCAATGCTATCCAGATATTATTGAGAGATCCTTTTATTATCATAGGCTACTTTGCTGCCCTCTTCTATCTTTCTGTTAACCTCACCCTTTTTACCATTGTTTTCTTTCCTGTATCGGGCTTACTGATTTCTTACGTTTCCAAGAAATTAAAGCAGAAGGGATGGTTTAGCCAGGAGCTGCTCGGTAAGATCCTGAATGTAACAGAGGAAACCCTGAGTGGCATCCGCATTATACAATCCTTTACTGCTGAACGTTTTATGCGGGACAAATTTTCGGAGGTGGATCATCGTTTTACTAAGGTGAGCAAAGCCATGTACAATCAACGAGAACTGGCTTCCCCTATCTCGGAAATCCTGGGCGTAATCGTCATTGTTATCCTGGTAATTTACGGAGGTACCCTGGTACTCAATGGCAGCGATCTGCTGAACGGTGCAACCTTCATGACCTACCTGGTATTCTACTCGCAGATTATGCAACCTGCCAAAAATATTTCTACTGCTATTACTACTATGCAAAAAGGAATAGTAGCCAGTGAAAGAATATTCCGGATACTGGATGCGGATATCAGCATTACCGAAAAACCCAATGCCCTTCCTATTACCTCCTTTCAGGAAAACATCACCTACAACAATGTGTCCTTCAAATATGAACAACACGATGTGTTAAAACATATTCAACTCACCATAAAAAAAGGGCAGATGATAGCGCTGGTGGGCCGCAGCGGCGCCGGTAAATCTACGATGGCCGACATACTACCACGCTTCTATGATGTAAATGAAGGTGCAATTCGTATAGACGGTACCGATATACGCGAATTCAAACTGCACGACCTCCGCAGCATGATTGGCGTAGTGTCGCAGGAAGCCATTCTCTTCAATGATACCGTGCTTAATAACATCGCCTTCGGCCAGCCAGATGCCGACAGAGAGGCGATTATACATGCGGCTAAAATTGCCAATGCACATGAATTTATTGAGCAATTGGAAAATGGTTATGACACCTTCATTGGCGATCGCGGGCTCAAACTCAGTGGCGGTCAGCGCCAACGCCTCACTATTGCCAGGGCTATTTTCAAAAATCCGCCTATTCTCATTCTTGATGAAGCCACTTCTGCATTAGACACTGAATCCGAAAAACTGGTGCAGGCTGCCCTTGATAAATTAATGCAAAACCGCACTACTATTGTTATTGCACACCGCCTCAGCACGATCCAGTTTGCCAGCGAAATTGTTGTAATGGACCAGGGTCTTATTAAAGAACGAGGCACGCATGAACAATTGTTACAGCAGGATGGTATTTATCATAAACTAGTGGAAATGCAGGAGTTCAAATAAAGGAATCCTAACGTTAAAATATATACGTAAAATGGAGAACGCTCTGTATTGGTACAGGGCGTTCTCCATTTTATATAGTGGCATTTGAATGACCCTGCTGCGGATAACGGCAACAGGTATGGTTTTTGTTATTATTGCGCCCTGATAATGCCAACACCAGCTCTTTGCAGCACTATTTTCTAACCTTTTAACATAGCGAACTCCTATGATATCTATCGTAATTCCTGTATTAAACGAAGGTGCTACCATACGCCAGGTTATCAAAACTGTAAAAAAAACCACCCGCAAAATTGAGATTATCGTGGTAGATGATAATTCTACAGATAATACTGTGGAAGAAGCCATGAAGGAACAAGTGAGGGTAATTACCAGCAGCCAGCGCGGAAAGGGTATATCCATGCGTGAAGGTATGATGGCTGCAAAACATGAAATCATTGCGTACGTAGATGGCGATATTCTTACTTACCCTGATAATATCATTGACCTATTAACCGGTCCTATTGAAAAAGACGAAGCTGACTTCGTCAAATCCTACTTTGAAAGGCAGGCTGGCAGGGTCACCCAATTGGTGGCCAAGCCGCTGCTGAGCATTTTATACCCGGAACTGTCCCATTTTCAACAACCACTCAGCGGCATGATTGCCGCACGCAAATCATTTCTGTCGAGAGTACATTTCGAAAATGATTATGGAGTAGATATTGGTTTGCTGATAGATATGCATCATCTGGGCGCCCGCATTGTAGAAGCGAATATTGGCAAAGTGGAAAACGCCATGCAAACCTGGGAACAACTGAGTAAGATGTCGAGGGAAGTATCCCGCACTATTCTGCGTAAGGCGGAAAATATTCCCCAGGAAAACCTGGAAACACTGGGAAATATTAACCTCATCCGGGAACAAATGGAATATTCCATCCTGGAATCTATTGATAAATTACAGAAGATGGTCATCTTTAACCTTGACCAGGCAGTATTTACACAGAGTTACCTTGAATGGGCTGCAGTGGCGTTCGACCAGGAAGATACCTGGCATGAAATACAATCTGCCCGTTATAATCCTATTACTACCATGCGATTGGGCGCCCGTATTTTCGATGGACGCAATATTGCCGAGATGCTGGAAGTAGCTGACAGTGTTCCCCTCGTGCCGGGCATCAGGGAAATTGTCCGGGAATTAAAGAAAAGAGGATACGCCTGCGGCCTGGTTACAGATGGATTTGGCACAGTGGCCCGTCACATTAAAAATAAGCTGGGAATGGACTTCGCATTAGCGAATAAACTACACCTGATCAATAGTGTGGCTACTGGCGAATTCAGTGAAGCCGATTACTTCATGAAAGATGGAGAATATTGTAAGAGCAATATGTTTCCTTACATCAAGGAACAGTTTCATATCAACACACAGAACATTATTTATGTAGGCGATGGATATCATGACCGGAAACTATTGACAGAAGCGGGTATAGGCGTTGCGTTTTGTCCACAATACCGAGGTAATGCTGTAGAAAAGATTGCCGATAAAATCATTAAAGGGTTATCACTGGCGCCATTGTTAGATATTGCACAGGCCAGCCCTGCTAAATTTGGTATTAAGCTTCCGGCTATTTCTAAAAAGCAGGCACGCAACATAGGCGTGGGAAGCTTGGTGGGATTGGCAGGCGCAGGATTAATATACCTGCTTACCCGTGAACAGAAGGCCAGGAAAAGGTTGGGGAAACAGCAGGCATAAGGCGAATGCTTATTTATAAAAATTAAATAAGGCGAATGATCAAAGTGATCATTCGCCTTATTAGTTTATAATTTATGCAGCGTTATTCGCTGGTTTATTTGCTTTTCGCCAGTTTGGCTTCAATGCTCAGGGTAGCGTGAGGCACAGCTCTGAGTCTTGCTTTGTCGATGAGCTTACCAGTTACACGGCAAATACCATAAGTTTTGTTTTCGATACGTACCATGGCTTTTTCCAGGTGATCGATAAACTGGATCTGACGGCTGGCCATCTGGTTGAGCTGCTCTCTTTCCTGGGAGCCACTACCATCTTCCATGCTCATGTATTTATTTTCGGTATCATCAGTACCGGCTTCATCTTTACGGGTGATTAAGCCTTGCAGGTAAATCAGTTCTTTCTTCGCTGATTCCAGTTTTTTCTGGATCAGTTCTCTAAACTCCTGGAGGTCAGAATCACTATATCTGTATACAGGACCACTTGGCGTGGCTGGTTGATCCAATACCGATTTGGTAAATTCGGGCTGATAAGTTACCAAAGTAGCTTTTCCGCCTTTTTTTTCCGTTTTTTCGGATTTTTCCACTTTTTCGGGTTTCTCGGATTTTTCTGCCTTCACTGATTTTTCCGCCTTAACAACTGGCTTTTCAGCTGCCTTTTTTGTGGATTCCTTTTCCTTAGCAACTTCTACCTTAATATCTGCTTTCTTTATTGCCATCGTTTTAAGTTCTTTTTCTTCTGACTTAGAAATAAATGGTTTTTCTTTTTCAGCGGAAACACTTTTCGTAACCACTTGCTGCTTTACAGCAGGCTCTTTTTTAACGGTCGATTTTGCGGGTACAGCAACTTTCTTGACAGATGATGATTTACTGTTCGTTATGGCTGACGCCTTTTTCACTGCAACTTTAGGCGCCGGAGCGGTCTTTTTCACAGGACTTTTGGCTACCACGGCTTTTTTTGCTGCTGGTTTTGCGGCTGCTTTAGGAGCTGCCTTTGCAGGGACAGCTTTTTTAGCAGCTGCTTTTTTCGGTGCAGGTGCCGCTTTCTTGGCGGGCGCTGGCTTCGCAGCTGTTTTCTTAGCTGGTGTTGCCTTGGCCACAGTTTTCTTCGCCGGAGCCGCCTTTTGGGTCGTTTTACTAGCAACCTTCTTTTTTGTTGCCATGGGGGATTAGCTTTTTTTGTTAACTAATACATTAAATTTAAGGTCATTCACCTCTATTTCTGTACCATCCTGTAGTTGCTCCACTAATTCCAGGCTATCTGCCAAAATTTCCGTGCAAATATAGTCATTATAGTTTACAATGGCCGAGTTGAGCGAATCCACCCGTTCCACTGTTACATTGATTCTGTCAGTTAATGCAAAATCGCTATCCTTACGGATCTTTTGTATCCGGTTCACCAATTCCCTGGCGTTTCCTTCATCCTGTAACTGGGAAGTAATAGTAATATCGAGCGCTACCGTTAAAGCGCCTTTATTAGCTACTGTCCATCCCGGAATATCTTCAGAAATGATTTCAACATCAGAGAGTTGAATCTGCAATTGCTCGCCTTCCACAACCAGGTTGAAATGGCCGTCACGTTCGATGGTGGCTATATCTGCTTCTGTAAATCCGCCGATAGCGGCTGCCACAGATTTCATCTTGGCTCCCATTTTGCCACCCAGCGACTTGAAATTAGGCTTGATCTTTTTCTTGATAAAACCTTCCGTTTCCGTAAGATAATCAATCCCTTTGACATTCACTTCACTTTTTATCAGGCCGGCTACCTTTTCAATCTGTTCCTGCATCCGGCTATTTGACACCGGGATCAGGATTTTCTGCAGAGGCTGCCTTACTTTGATATTCACCTTTTTACGCAAGGATAATACCAACGATGAAATATCCTGCGCCAACTGCATTCTTTCTTCCAGATCGGTATCCACAGCGCCCTCATTAACCACCGGGAAATCAGTATGATGCACAGAACCGGCCTTGCTACGCCCACTCACATTATTCAGGTTGCCAAACATCCAATCGGTGAAGAATGGGGAAACCGGGGCCATCAATTGGGTAATTTTCTCCAAACACTCATATAAGGTCTGGTAAGCACTAATCTTATCATGCTCATACTCCCCTTTCCAGAACCGGCGGCGGCAAAGACGTACATACCAGTTGCTCAGCTGCTCATCCACAAAACGCTCTATCGCACGGCCTGCCTGGGTAGGCTCATAATCATCAAAATTGGCAGTAACATCCTTGATCAGCGTATTCAACACAGAAATGATCCAACGGTCAATTTCCGGACGCTCCTCCAGCGGGATATAAGCCTCCTTGAAAGTAAAGCTATCAAGGTTGGCATACATCGCGAAGAAGTTATAAGTATTATATAAGGTACCAAACAACTTGCGCTGCGCTTCCCCTATACCTTTGATATCGAATTTCAGGCTATCCCAGGGAGAAGCATTGGTAATCAGGTACCAACGGGTAGCATCTGCGCCAAACTTTTCAATGGTATCGAAAGGATTGACAACGTTGCCAAGACGTTTACTCATTTTTTGCCCTTTCGCATCCAATACTAATCCATTGGAAACTACTGTTTTGTAAGCTACGCTATCAAATAGCATTACACCCAGTGCATGCAGGGTATAAAACCATCCGCGGGTCTGATCCACCCCTTCTGCAATGAAATCGGCAGGAAATGCCTTGCCATTATCGACCAGCTCTTTAGCTTCAAATGGATAATGTGATTGCGCATAGGGCATTGCACCGCTATCAAACCAAACATCAATTAAGTCTGGTTCACGGCGCATTGGTTTACCTGAAGGGCTCACCAATATGATATCATCTACATATGGTTTGTGCAGATCAAGTATGCCTTCATGGAGGTAAGACTTATTCACTTCTCCCCCTAACACCTGGTTGGCTTTACGGATTTCAGCATTCAGCTCTTCGATACCACCAATACAAATTTCTTCGCTTCCATCTTCTGTACGCCAGATAGGCAGAGGAGTACCCCAGTAGCGACTACGGCTCAGGTTCCAGTCTACCATGTTTTCCAGCCAATTGCCAAAACGACCGGTTCCTGTAAAGGAAGGCTTCCAGTTGATCGTTTTATTCAACTCTACCATCCGGTCTTTCACTGCAGTAGTTTTGATAAACCAGGCATCCAGCGGATAATATAACACTGGTTTATCCGTACGCCAGCAGTGTGGATAAGTATGCTCATATTTTTCCACCTTGAAGGCACGATTCTCCTTCTTTAATTTCACTGCAATGTCAACATCAACGTCTTTATAATCAGGATCATCCTTATAATTCTTTACAAATCTGCCAGAAAACTCACCTACATTATCCGTAAACTTCCCTTCTCTGTCCACCAGGGTCAAAATACCAATACCATATTTCTTGCCTACCCTGTTATCGTCTGCACCAAAGGCAGGTGCTGTATGGACGATACCGGTACCATCTTCAGTAGTCACAAAATCGCCCAGTATTACACGGAAGGGATCTCCTTCTTCAGGCTGTGTAAAAGGCAGCAACTGCTCATAACGGATATTTTCCAGCTGGCTTCCCTTAAAGCTCGTCAATATCTTCCAGGGAATCACCTTATCGCCTTCCTGGTAGGTATCAAAGTTGCCATTTTCACCTTCTGCCTTGAAATACTTGCCCAGTAAAACTTTAGCCATTACTACATTCACCGGGAAGTGTGTGTATGGATTAAAAGTTTTTACAAGCACATATTCAATATTGGCACCTACTGTCAAACCAAGATTGGAAGGCAGTGTCCATGGGGTAGTGGTCCAGGCGAGGAAAAATACCTCCGGGGATCCGGCAGCATCGAACAGGAATTGTGAATTTTCGGCCTGTAACGCCTTGAACATAGCCACCACAGTGGTATCTTTCACATCTTTATACGTGCCTGGCTGATTAAGCTCATGCGAACTTAAACCAGTGCCGGCAGCAGGGGAGTAGGGCTGAATGCTGACGCTTTTGTATAAGAATCCTTTCTTATAGAGCGTTTGTAAGCACCACCACAGCGATTCTATATAATTATTATCAAAGGTAATATAAGGGTCATTCAGGTCTACCCAATACCCCATTTTACGGGTCAGGTCGTCCCACTTGTCTTTATATTTCAATACTTCCTTGCGGCAGGTATCATTGTATTCAGCGATGGAAATTTTTTTGCCAATATCTTCTTTAGTAATACCCAGCATCTTCTCTACCCCAAGTTCTACAGGCAAACCATGGGTATCCCACCCACCTTTACGCTTCACCTGGAAACCGCGCATCGTTTTATAGCGACACACCAGGTCTTTCAGGGTACGCGAAATTACGTGGTGAATACCGGGCAAACCATTGGCGCTTGGAGGACCTTCGTAGAACACAAACGGAGTAGCGCCTTCACGCTCTTCCACGCTTTTTTCAAAAGCCTGGTGCTGCTCCCAGTGTTGCAGTATATCTTTCTCGATCTGAGGTAAATTCAACTGGTTGTATTCCTGATATTTGCTGGACATAAAACAATTCCCCGCCCTTTGATGTTATTTAGACAATAATTGATTAAAATTGTGCAAAGTTAAGAAATAACACTGGCTCCTAAAGAGGGAACTTTGCTAAAAAACCGACTTTTTGGACATTTTTTATTGTTTTTTCATTACTTTGCAATAAAGAGAATATAAATTACGTTTTTGGCATTGTTTTAGCTAATTTGCCAGGAAGATTAGAAAAACCTAGTAGTTAATTTTAACCCAACGGAAAAAACCATATCGATATATGAAAAAGTTGACGTTAATATTTTGCGCGGTTCTATTCACTTCCGGCATAACTTTTGCACAGCAAAAAAAATCAGTTAAAAAAACAAAGATAGTTGCCAAAACGGTGCAGGCACCGGCGGCAGTTAAAAGTTCTTTTGATCAGAATTTTGCGGGAACATCAGCTGCTAAGTGGACAAAGACAAGTGCAGGACATTGGACAGCAAGTTTCCAAAAAGACAATATAAACACTACTGCAGAGTATGACGCAGATGGCAAATGGATTGCCACCAGAAGTGCTTATGATGCTCAAAACCTCCCGGAATCAGTGGCTGGTACACTAAAAACAAAATATCCGGCAGCTACTATAAAAGATGGCTGGAAAATTGAGAGATCAGATGTAGCTTCATACTACAAAGTAAATATTCAGGATAATGGTACAGATAAAGCAGTGCTGTTGAACGAAGCAGGGACCATTACTGAATAACACAAACACGTATTTCATAGGTATAGGGATAAATAGGACAGACCCTGCTCTTTTGGGCGGGGTTTTCTTTTTTTACAAAGCAACAAAACAGCCGCTGCATAAGGGGGACTATCCTTTACGCAGCGGCTGTTTTATGCAATATACCTTACCTGAAAACAAAAAGTCGCTCGCAGAAGCGAACGACTTTTATAAAATCTGGTAAAAGCTTTCCTGGCAAGATGCATTTATTCAATGGTGTTTGATATTCATGCAAGTCATTTATGGCTTTACCTACTTTTGCCAGCAAAGCTCTTCCCATGGTCAAATCTAATAAGGAAGCTTATTGGAAGTGCAAATAGATATCTGCTTATCGTGTTACAAAGAAACACCTATATTTCATCTTCGGTTTGTCAAATCGGGAAAACTAATGATCGAAAAGGGAAAATGAAGCCATAACCGCCACCAAAGCAGGTTTTAATCGGAAATCATCTGCAGAAAACAATAAAAAAGTAAATTAAAGCAACCACTGCTGGTTAGCGCAGTAATAATTCACACGGCTTCAATCCTGTGTGTTTCTTAAATGCAGTGGAGAAGTGAGAGATACAGGAATATCCCATCAGCATGGCTACTTCAGAAACAGACATTCCTTTTTCATACAGCAGCCCTTTGGCCTTTTCCATCCTCTCTTTCTGGAAATAATCATAGATGGTAGTACCATACATGGCTTTAAAACCCTTCTTCAGGTAACATTCATTCATGGCTACCCTGCGAGCGAGGTCGCGGATGGTAATAGGAGAATCCAGCTGTTCCAGTAAAATACCGCGGGCATTTTCTATCTTTTCCCGGTCTTCCAATTGGGTCAGGAAGCGGCAACCATAGCGCTCATCAGTATCATTTTCGATAAACTGATCGGAACTGTAAAGCAACAGGTCCAATGCACGGCTCTGGAGGAATATGTTTTTGAGCATGCCCTCATAATCATGATGTACCATCGTTTCCAGCACCGACTTGGATTTAGTACAGGGCTGGATGGTTTTCACAAAAGGCTTGCGGGATTGATTTTCAAACAGGGAGGAGGTAGTAGTTCCCTTCTGTAAAGATTGAATGAAAGCAGGTTGAAAACGAACCGTAATCAGGTCTACAGAAGGTACCCGGTCAATACAGGCCTCTTTTTTACCTTCAGCGCAAAGCTGATCGGTACAGGAAGGATTTTTACAATATTTGCTGCCCGCAACACAATACCGCAGCTCAATGGCGGCAGATTGCCCCCTTTTGGCCGGCTGGTAAATCACCATGGCCACATCTTCTACAGGCAACGGTTTGTCATATACAAAGCGCTGCAATGTAAAATCCAGACAATCAGGCACTGACACATTATCCTGTTCGGCCAATTGTAACTGGTCGCTCATGGCGGGTTGCGGAATAGCTAATGACAATATTTCCTGTATTTCTTTCACTTTACCTGTTTTTTAATGCCGAGCTGTTATACGAAGCCACAAATTTAGGGATTCATTTTTTAAAGAAACAGGGTTTGACAATCCCCTTACAAAACGATCAGATACTAACCCAAAACCGCCTGGCAACAGCTATCGCCGGAAATAAAATCCCTTGTCATAGGCAGGCTGCGGCTGGACAGTACCCACTTCTAGTATGTTTTTATCCGTCAGGATTCCTCCCGGGTAGTCCATGAATTTGAGCATCTAAGTCTCCAGGTCAATGATTTACAGATAGACTCTCTCGCCATGATTGATCCTTCCCGCTACCTTTACGCCCGTAATTATGAAATTGGCATGAAGGATTACTCCGGCAATACGCCTGATAGTCTTTACCGGATCAATATAAATGGTATCCGGTACGATGCTGCCATGCACCCCCTTCATATTGAGCAGGTAACACTCATTCCGCGATATGACAGCAACGTTTTTCAGCAAAAAACAGGCGTGCAACAGGATCGGTATGAGGTACTGCTGACGGGTATCCATGTTGGCAGGCTACATCCGCAACTGTTGCTACAAGAGCAGCAGATATGGGCAAAGCATATCGATATCAGTGGTGGTAACATGCATATTTACAGGGACCGGCAACAGCCGATGCCTTCGCGTAACAAACTGGGGAAATATCCACGAGAATTGTTGCAACGGTTCCGGATCCCGTTATATGTAGATACGCTGACCGCTGATAATATGCAACTTAGTTATACCGAATTAAGCAGGGAAACGCATCAAATGGGGAGCATCTAGTTAAAAGACATGAATGGGAAAGAACTGAATGCGGCGAGTAAGCCACTGGGAATGATTGAAATCAAATCCTGTGATATTAATAACCTGACCTTAATATTAAGGGGGGTGAACGGAGAGCAGGAGGATTTGTAAAATTGATGTATCAAAACCTGAAAATAGCCGTATTAACCCAGGATCCGGGCAATAAGCAACTCAAACGTAAAGGATTGGCCAGCTTGATAGCTAACATTATGATTATCAACGAAAATAATCCCCTAAAGGGAGAGGCTGTTCGTACAGCTAGCGTACGTCAAACCCGGGATACCGGGAAATCATTTTTTAACCTGGTGTGGAAAACTTTATTTAAAGGGGTAAAAGACATTGCTGGTGCAGGAAATCTATAGTGGAAAAAATGATGGGTCCTCCCTTGTTAAAAACAGCCATTCTTTTGTGGAAATAAGCCTTATTTTCCGTATTTTTGCATGATTGTCTACCGATTTTATTTCTAATAGATTTTACACCAACATATGAGCGAAGAATTAGTGCAAGCACCCAGCCCCAGCAGCAATGGATATGACGCGGGGAGTATACAGATATTGGAAGGTCTGGAAGCCGTACGTAAGCGTCCAGCCATGTATATCGGCGATATTGGCATCAAGGGGCTTCACCACCTGGTTTACGAGGTGGTAGACAACTCCATTGACGAGGCCCTGGCCGGATATTGTAAGAATATTGAAGTGACTATCCTGGAAGATAACTCTATCCGGGTAAAGGATGATGGCCGTGGTATTCCTACCGGTATTATCCCGAAGGAAGGTCGCTCTGCACTGGAGGTGGTAATGACGGTATTGCACGCCGGGGGTAAGTTTGATAAAAACACTTACAAGGTATCCGGAGGTTTGCATGGTGTGGGTGTGAGTTGCGTAAACGCGCTGAGTGAAGTGCTGAATGTAACCGTAGAACGTGAAGGAAAGATATTTCAACAGGAATACCACCGTGGGATTCCTCAATATACCGTAAGAGAAATCGGCGACAGTGAAGCTACCGGTACTACTACTCATTTTAAACCGGATGGTGAAATCTTCAAGGATACTACCTACAACCGCGAGATACTGGCCGGTCGTTTACGGGAATTATCCTATCTGAACCGTAAAATCAAGATTATTTTATCAGATGAGCGGGAGAAAGATGAAGCTGGCAATATTTTCTCAGAGACTTTCTATAGCGAAGGCGGTATCAAGGAATTCATCCAGATGCTGGATAAAAATGGCCGTCGTAACCCGCTCTTACCGGCTCCGATCTATGTAGAAGCGCATGATGCGGCCTCCAATGTATCCGTAGAAGTAGCCCTGGTATACAATGATGCCTTCAGTGAAAACATTTTCTCCTACGTAAATAATATCAACACCATTGAAGGGGGTACACATGTGGCTGGTTTCCGCCGTGCCATTACCCGTGTATTCAAATCCTATGGTGATAAGAATAAATTATTTGAGAAATCGAAGGTAGAAGTTACCGGAGATGACTTCCGCGAAGGCCTGAGCGCAATTATCAGCGTAAAAGTGCCCGAGCCGCAGTTTGAGGGACAAACCAAGACCAAGCTGGGTAACTCTGACGTAATGGGGGTAGTAGATAGCTCTGTTGCTGCCGTACTGGATGCCTTCCTAGAGGAAAACCCAAGGGAAGCCAAAACGGTGATCAATAAGGTAGTATTGGCTGCCCAGGCCCGTGAAGCTGCCCGTAAAGCCCGTCAGCTGGTACAGCGTAAAAGCGTGATGACCGGAAGCGGTTTACCGGGTAAGCTGGCCGACTGCTCCGATAATGACCCCGCAAAATGTGAACTGTACCTGGTGGAAGGGGATTCCGCGGGTGGTACAGCCAAACAAGGCCGTAACCGTAACTTCCAGGCTATCCTGCCACTGCGTGGTAAGATCCTGAACGTGGAAAAAGCCATGGAGCATAAGATCTATGAAGACAATGAGATCAAGAACATCTTTACTGCCCTGGGCGTAACCATCGGTACAGAAGAAGATGATAAAGCACTGAACCTCTCCAAGCTGCGCTATCATAAGCTCATCATCATGACGGATGCCGATGTGGACGGTAGTCACATTGCTACGCTGATCCTCACCTTTGTGTTCCGTTATATGAAAGCAATGGTAGAACAGGGTTATGTATACATTGCACAACCGCCGCTGTATCTCGTAAAGAAAGGAAAAGAGCAGATATATGCCTGGACAGAAGAGCAGCGTAAAGAAGCCACTGTTAAACTGGCTGCCGGCGGTAAAGAAGATAGTGTAAACGTTCAGCGTTATAAAGGTTTGGGAGAGATGAACGCAGAGCAGTTGTGGGATACTACCATGAACCCTGAGCAACGTACCCTGAAACAGGTAACTATTGAAAGCGCTGCAGAAGCAGACCGCGTATTCAGTATGCTGATGGGAGATGAAGTACCTCCGCGCAGAGCGTTTATTGAATCGCATGCGAAGTATGCGAAAATCGATGCCTAATTACGTATATACGTTAATGATATAAATAAAAAACCTTCCGTCAACAGCGGAAGGTTTTTTATTTATATCTTAGAAAAATGAAAGTATTTCTTATGTTGCTGAAAAGCATGTATCCTTTGTTTGTACTCGTTGCCCTGATCAGTAGTTGCGATCATGCCTCCTCACCTGCCGACTCAGCTGCAAAAGACAGTGTTACTATAGTGGCTGCTGCTCCTGTTGTTACGCCTGCAAAAGACAGTATTAGTTATGAAATGGGAAACCGCCTAAAGCTGAGTGGTGATCTTGACGGAGATCATATCATTGATACGATTTACGAGTCTTACATCAGCCAGAAAACAGGACGGGAAACGTTCAAATATGTTTATGGCGCCCATATGGATGTAGACATGGTAGAAGAAGCCATCAATGCCAACCTGCCGGTAAGCCGCATTTACACCACTATTGCCAACGTAGATACCCTTTCATTAACGGATCATAGTGATCATACTGGTATCTATATGCTGGAAAATCTGGGAGACCTGAATGAAGATGGAGGAGATGAAATCGGGTATGTTATTGATCTAGCCGGGCATAGTAACCTTAACGAATACACGATTATTACGCTTACCAAAGAAAAAAAGTGGAAGAAGCTGCTCGCCTTCCATATCCATGAAAGTGAAAGCCTGGATAAAGAAAACCTCTTTGATGGTAAATCTCTGATTAAAAAGACAGCGCCTTATACCTTCCGGTATAAGTGTTACGAGGCCGCAGCATTCGAGGAAAGAACATTTGTAATTGACAGTACTAAATAAAAAAACCGGGTGTCTTTAAAAGCTACACACCCGGTTATTATCTCTATAAAAAAATTCCTATCCTTCTTTCGTTAAAATATAATTCGCTAAAAACTGGTAACCGAATACACCTATCAGCATAACGGTCACAAATATATTAAAAGCTTCTTTAGTCACGAAAGCGTACGCTATACCAGCCATTGCCACAGCGGCCAGACCAAGGGTATACCACTTTACAATGCGGCGGTTCTTTAGACGCTGTGGCATGTAAATACCTGCTGCGGGCAAGAGCATTACACCAGTACAAAGGCACAGCGCCAGCAGACCCGGTAAATTAGTTATCCAGAAGGCGCCGGCAGACAGCAACGCAATAGCCAGGAGTATGCCTACAATAGTGGATACCTGCGTTTGCTCTGGGCTGAGGGCATATCTTCCGTATGGATTAAGGCGGAGAAACAGGTTACTAACCGGCGTAATAAGCCAGGTAGAAATAGCCAGCAACGCAAGGAGTACATATACCGGGAAGAATACCCTGCTGGCAATTTGCGTCAGGATAAAAAGCGCGGCGATGATCATCCATTGTGTACGGGCTTTTTGCCGCCCCATAAAGAAAGCGTAATTGAGGAACTGCCGGTATAGCCAATACCTGGCTTTCATAGCCTGTACCATACCGTTACGCGCCCAATCATTGTTGGGATCTATCTTCAGTGATTCCCTGAAATGTTCCAGTGCTTTACGGTGGTTGCCGGCTTCCAGCCATTTCCAGCCAAGGTTGGCGTGGGTGTAGGCATTTTCCGGGTTATGCTCCAGGGCTTCGTGCAAATTAGAGAAGGCTTCTTCTTTTTTGCCCAGGCTAAACAGAGCGTGGGAGCGGAGGTTAAGGCAGGCTTCATTTTCCGGGTTCACGGCTAGCCCTTCTTCCGCCTTTTGCAGGGCAGCTTCGTAGTCTTTTTTCGACAGCAATATCTGGCTCCAGATAGCAAAATAATCCGCATGATGCGGGTTGATGGCGACTGCACCACTAATGGCCCTGATAGCTTCATTATATTGATTCTTTGTCAGGGCAATCCTTGCCAGCAGATACAGGAAACGTTCATCGTAAGGCGCAAAACTGAGGGTGTTGCTGGCTACCTGTGCTGCTTCCGTATCATTTCCTGTTTCCAGGTAACATACCGCCAGGAGGAAAAGTGCATCTGTATCATGGGCATTGGTACTCAGGTGCTGCCGAAGCGCAGTAAAGGCATCTTCGAAGCGGCCCTGCTGAACCAAAATCTGAGCGCGCTGAATTAATACAGCCATAAACGTTATTTCTTAATATCCAGGTATTTCAGTACATCATCATAAAGACCGGTTTCATTGGAATACAGCGCATAGTTACGGGCAGTATTAAACCATTCCTTGGTGGTAGGTTTATGTATTTTAGCGGCTTTTAATAATTCTTTCTGGGTGATGGGCTGTGGTACGCCTTTCTGTAATGCTTCCAGCAGTTTTTCTTCGATAGCTATATCCACAATCGCTTTGAGATCAGCGCCGGAGTAACCGGCGGTGGCTTTGGCAATGGCGGAATAGTTGATGTCGGCTACCGGTTTATTTTTCAGCTGGAGTTTCAGGATCTCTTCCCGTCCATCTGCTTCCGGTGGCGCCACGAAAATAATTCTGTCGAAACGGCCGGGGCGGCGGAATGCTGGGTCGAGGCTCCAGGGAGCGTTGGTAGCGCCAATGATGAGAATGTTTTCATTGCTGGCGGCAATACCGTCCATTTCTGCCAGGAACTGGTTAATAATATGGGTAGCGCCTGTTTGGCGTAATGCCGACCGGTTGGCGCCCAGGGCATCTACTTCATCGAAGAACAACACACAGGGCTTACTTTGTCTTGCCAGTTCAAACAGGCTATGCAGGTTCTTTTCGCTGGTGCCCACCCACATGTCCAATACATCATGAATGCCTACATTAATGAATTCGGCCTGTATTTGTCCGGCAGTAGCCTTGGCCAGGTAAGTTTTACCACAACCGGGAGGGCCATATAATAAGATACCACCTCCTGCTTTTTTGCCGTAGGCTTTATAGAGATCCGGGAATTGCAGGGGTTTAATGATTTTCAGGTCTATTTCCTGTTTCTCCCTTTCCATACCGCCCACATCGGAAAAATTGATTTCCGGCTTTTCCAGCATAAACAGGTTTTCTCCATCTTCTTCCTCTTCTTCCTCTCCGCTGAAAGACGCCGGGGAAGGCTGGGCAACCCTGAAAAGGTTGTCCAGGGCTTCATCGCGGAAACCGGGATTTATTTCCAGCAGGTGTTGATATATTTCTTTCGCCAGCTGCATGGAATGTTCTTTCACAAGGATGCGGCAATGCAGCAGGAGCGCATCGAAATGATCCGGTTCCCGGTGTTCCAGCTGTTCCAATACTACGATAGCCGCTGAGTATTTTTGCTGGTGATAGAATGTCCGCGCCAGCCCTAGTTGTGCGGCAGTATTAGACGATGATAACTCCAGCACTTTCCTATATTGTTCTTCCGCTGCTGTATATTCATAATCCTGTAGCAGTACCTGTGCGAGGTGCATACGTAAAGGCACATTCTCCGGCGAAAACTGTACCGCCTCCTGCAATTGTTTAATTACTTCCGATGACATGATGTGCTTTAATTGAAAGTTCAGTAACCCCGTAATAATACGCATTTCGGGTACAAAAAAATTGTTAATTATGGTATTTTCATCGCTTCGCCAGCTTTCCCGGTGGAGTAAAAACGATCTTCTTTCAATGTTTTCACCACTGTATTCCATGTTACTGAAAAAATATCCTGCTACAACATACAGATAACCAAGTGACAGCACGATAAACTAGCATTATATCCATATATATTTTATTTAATTCATTTTTTTTAATATATATTGCACCCACATTATCCCTATGCCAACAGAATTGACCAGTATCCTATGTTAATTTAAATTATCGCTGGCCGCTTAACCGGCGGCCGGCACTGGTTAAGTCCTGGAAGATGGCATGCCGAAAAACTTCCATAATGCGTATAAAATTATTACTGGCAGCCATTATTGCCATAGGAATGGGTCTGAGCGCCTGCAGCAAGAAAAATGACCTGGCGCCGGCTGGCACCTTCGCTTTTAAACTTGATACCATCAGTTACCACTCCAATTCTACGGAGGGATATATTACAGATACCATTGCGGCTGGCAAAAAAACGCTGGTAATAGACGGCGTTACCAATAACTTCGGTTACCATATGGAACTAATGATCACTTTTCCCGATAGCATCCGGGTGGGTTCGTATGAAGCGGGGGCAGAAATGTCGTTGATGGATATACAGCAAAAAGCGGTGGGTTATGTGAGCAAGGCTATCAAAATAAATATAACGAGCATTAATAGTAAACATGCGGAGGGCAACTTCTCCGGTGTATTAACAAATGGTGATACCGAAAAACCTTTAACGGACGGGACTTTCAAAGTCGAAATTTATTAAGCATTATTTTTAGATGAGTTTAGCTGGCCCTGCCTTTTAAGGTGGGGCCTTATTCGTATATTCGTTAATGTTATATTAAATATGTTTATTGTTTACCCTCAGTTAACAAATAATTTATACCTCCTTTTTTTCGCAGTGTTAACATTAAAATCAAATTGGGACGATAAACCGATACTATTTTAACCCAAAAAATAGAAAATAAGCTTTTTTAAGCTTGCTTTATGCACTCCTTAACAATTCCGTAATAATCTGTTAACATTCTGGTTGTTTTAGACTGTTTCCTTTGCACCTGTAAATACTTACAAGAGTTTATGAAATCATTCTTTACGCTACTCGCTAGCTTTATTGTAATTCTTTTCTTCAACAACGCGCAGGCACAAGTCACCACTTCTGTTATATCGGGTAAAGTAGCCGATGCAGGTGGACAGGCAATTCCTGGCGTTACAGTCGTTATTGTGAATAACGGCACTGGTGCAAAATCTGGTGTACAAACTAACACAGATGGCCGTTACATACTCCCTAACCTGAACCCAGGCGGCCCATACACTATTACCGTTTCATTCATTGGTTATAAAAAAGAAGTAAAAGCGGATGTAAACCTACCGCTGGGAACCACCAACTACAACTTCAAACTGCAGGAAGAGTCTACCGCGCTGAGCGAAGTAGTAGTAACCGGTACTGCCGGCGGATCTAAAGCTGGTGGTACCAAAATTGGCCAGGAGCAAATCAAAACATTGCCTACTCTGAGCCGTAGCCTGCAGGATTTAACGAAAGTTACTCCACAGAGCAACAACAACTCCTTCCTCGGAACCAACTACCGTTATAACAACGTAACCCTGGATGGTGCGATCAACAACGACGCGATCGGCTTTAGCCCTTCCCTCGGTGGACAGAGCAACACCAGCGGCCAACCTGGTAGCAGCACCCGTACTAACCCCGTATCGCTCGATGCGATCCAGGATGTACAGGTATTACTGGCTCCATTTGATGTGAAAGTAGGTAACTTCCTCGGGGGTAGCGTAAACGCTGTAACCCGTAGCGGTACCAACGAAGTACATGGTTCCATTTATGGCTATGGCCGTAACGCTTCCATGATCGGTAAAAACAACGCCGGTGATGGCTCTAAACTACCAAGCGATTTCCATGAATACCAAACAGGTATCCGTTTAGGTTTCCCTATCATCAAGAACAAACTGTTCTTCTTCACCAACGAAGAAATCACCCGTCGTGTAGACCCGGTAATCCTTGCCGCAGGTTCTGCTGATGGTGGTGGCATCTTAACTGAAAAAGACGCTGCTGATATCACCGCTTTGATGAAAAGCTATGGTGTAGACGCAGGTACCTCAGGTAACACCAGCATCTATTCCAACTCCAATAAATTCTTCAACAGGTTAGACTGGCATATCAATGATAAACACCAGCTGTCTATCCGCAACAATACTATTACTTCTGAAGCTACTAACCTGGAGCGTGACCAACAGAACTTCCGTTTCAAAGGTATCGACTTCAAACAGGTAAATAACCAGTCTTCTACAGTAGCAGAACTGAAAAGTAACTTCAGCAGCACATTGGCCAACAGCCTGATCCTGGGTTACTCTAATGTACATGACTACAGAGATCCATTGTCTGACCCAGCTGTACCACAGATCCAGATTAAAGGTAGAACCAGCGGTACTACTATCTTCCTGGGTACTGACCGTGAAGCCAGTATCTTCAACATGAAACAAAAAACATTTGAAGTAACTGATAACGTTACCTTATTTAAAGGAAACCACACCATTACTTTAGGTACACACAATGAGTTCTACAACATCACCTACGGTTTTGTGAACTCCTGGAATGGCCGTCTGGATTATAGCAGCATTGAAGACTTCCTGGCCAACAATCCCAGCCGTGTTCGTGGTAACTACAACTACACCAACAACTCCCGTGATTATATCATGTCTAATCCTCCCGCACAGTTCAAAGCAAACCTGCTGAGCTTATACGGACAGGATGAAATACAGCTGACAGATCGTTTCAAAATCACTCCGGGTATCCGTTTAGACTACACTGGTATTCCTAACAAACAACCGCTGAGCGATAAAACTATCAAAGCACCAGAAGATCCTAACTACGGAACTACTTACACCTACACCAAGCCTAAGGATATCAAAAATGACTTCCTGAATAACGTACAGATCTCTCCCCGCTTAGGATTCAACTACGATATTAAAGGCGACAACAGCCTGGTATTGCGTGGTGGTACTGGTCTCTTCACCGGTCGTATTCCTTTTGCATGGATCGGTTATGCTTATTATAATAATGGTGTTACTTACGGTGCTTACGACCAGAAAGCTTCCAGCAAACCATTCGTAAATACACCGCTGCCAGCTGCTAAACCATCTCCAAATGGTATCGCTGATTTCGCTGCACAGAACGGTGCTAACACCAGCGCTTCCGGTGCTACCCAGGTAGATATGATCGATAACAACTTCAAAATGCCGCAGGTATGGAGAAGCAGCCTGGCCCTGGATTATACAACTAAAGACATGTGGAAATTCAGCATAGAAGGTATCTACACTAAAGTGATTAAAGACCTGATGTTCCAACAAGTGAACCTGGTAGATAATCCTACTTACTATGCTTACGATGTAAACAAACAACAGCCTATCTACTCTGGCTCTAAAATCAATCCTTTATACACTAACGCTTACCTGCTGTCTAACACCGACAAAGGCTACCGTTACAGCATCACTGCCCAGATCTCCAAATCATTCCCATTCGGTTTGAATGCAATGGCAGCGTATACTTACGGACAAGCTAAAGACATCACCAACGGTATCCGTAACTCCATGGAGTCTAACTGGCAGCTGAACCAGGCTTTAAATCCTAATAACCCGGTACTGGCTTACTCTAATTTCGATGTTCGTCACCGTATCGTTGCTACCGTTAGCTACAAACAAGATTGGGGCACTAAAGGCAAATGGGTATCTAACTTCTCTGCCTTCTTCAATACTTCTTCTGGCTTACCTTATAGCTATGGTATTATCAATACCAGCGTACAGCTCCAGAACACACCTCAGCAGCTGTCGCTCGCTTACATTCCAAAAGATGTAACTGAAGCAACCAAGTTCTTTGCTGATATCGCTGGTGGCAAAACTGCTGCTGAACAAGCTACTGCCTTCATGAACTATGTAGACGGTGAAAAATACCTGAGCAGCCGTAAAGGTGAATTCACTGAACGTAACGGTGGCCGTACTCCATGGAATACACAAGCCGACTTCCGTTTCAGCCAGGACTTCAACTTCAAAGCCGGTAAACAACTGCACACCCTGACACTCACTTACGATATCGTGAATGTTACCAACCTGCTGAACAAGAACTGGGGTATCCAGTACTTCTCGCCAAACACGTTCAACTCCTCTGCTAACATTGGTCTGAACCCAACTGGTAAGAAATCTGCTGATAACTATCCTATCTATACTTTCTCTCAGCCAGGAGCTCCTTATTCAAAAGACTTCTTCGCATCACGTCACCAGATGCAGCTGGGTCTGAGATATTCTTTCTAAGAGAAACCTACACAACATAAAGAGAAAGCCCCCGCAGATGTCTGCGGGGGCTTTCTCTTTATGTTGTGTGATTATTTATTTGATACCGAATACTGCTCTTACTTCTGCGCGGATCTTAATAGTTTTTACTTCCACATCTGAAGCTGCTTCTTCGCCAGCCATACTGGATTTAGCCATGTACATTACCGGGCGAACATCGGAGTAGTTATCCGTATTCATTTCCTGGATTTCGATAACACCATCTACTTTGTTACCGATAGCTGCCAGCATATACTCCGCTTTATCTTTTGCAGCCTGCAAAGCCTTAATTTTTACTTCCTTGCGATAAGCTTCCATTTTGCTGGAAGAGAAAGAGGCAATCCTGGTGTTTTCAATACCTTCTGCATCTACTGCACCGAGGATCTCATTGATTTTGTCGAGCTTCGTCAATTTAAGGCGATACTGTTTACGCGCCATAAACTCGGTTGGATCTTTCTTTTTACGCAATACCTCGAAGTTGTTACCATACACATTTTCTACGGTAAGGTCGCCTTTGGGAATACCTGCGTCTGAAACAGCTTTCTGTAATTGTTTTTCTAAAGTAGAGATATCTACTTTATTCTTGCCTTTCATGTATTCGCGCAATGAGATGTTGAAATAAATTTCGTCGGGTGTTATTTCTATTTCAGAAGTGCCGTTGACTTCAATTTTCTTTACTGGTTGTTTGTCTGCCTGCTGGGCAAAAGCGCCGCCTAAAGCAAAAAATAATCCCGCTGCTAATAACATTACCTTTTTCATGTGTCGATGTTTTCTATTGTTTAAAAAAATATTGTTTGTTGTTAATTACGCCATCATGATGCTGCAGGTGAAAGCGATTTCATAATAGCACTTCTTAAAATTTTGTTAATGCACATTTACAGGAATAGCATCATACATTTCATTATATAAATGAAACGGTTATGATAAAATAATGTTACAGGAAACTATTGACGGCTGTCGGTCATTGCTTTGAGGAAGTCATGTAAATCATTCATATTACGTATGCGGGAAGCTACCAGCATGAAGTTTTTGCCCACCTGTTTGAGTTTGGCATTGTTCGTACGGGTTTGGATATACGTTAATATATGATTGAACGTAGGCGACTCGAAATAAGGAGAATCAGGGTTATTGATAAAATAGCAACGCAGGTTTTCTTCTTTCAGCATCATCTTCTCGAAGCCCAGCTGTATTGCCATCCAGCGGCAGCGAATGGTAGTGAGCAGGTCTTTTACCGGATCCGGCATTGGACCAAACCGGTCAACGAGTTCATTGGCAAAGGCTTGCAGTTTGCCTTCTTCCATTGTATTGTCCAGTTCCTGGTAGAGGTTTAAACGTTCCTGGATACTTTCTATATAAGTATCCGGGATGAGTATTTCCAGGTCGGTATCGATGGTACAGTCGCTGACGAAGTCTTTCTTTTGCTCCAGCTGATCTTTAAAGAGGTCGCGGAATTCATTTTGTTTCAGTTCGCGGATGGCTTCATCCAGGATTTTCTGGTACATATCGAAGCCTATTTCCGCCATGAAGCCGCTTTGTTCTCCACCCAGCAGGTTACCGGCGCCGCGAATATCCAGGTCGCGCATGGCAATCTGGAAGCCGCTTCCCAGCTCACTGTGCTGTTCAAGCGTTTGCAGGCGTTTACGGCTGTCGGACGTCAGCGTACTCATAGGAGGCGCCAACAGATAGCAGAATGCCTTTTTATTACTGCGGCCTACACGGCCACGTAACTGGTGCAGGTCACTCAATCCAAAATGGTGCGCATTATTAATGATGATAGTGTTGGCGTTGGGAATATCCACCCCGCTTTCTACGATATTGGTACATACCAATACATCGTATTTACGGTCTATAAAGTCGAGAATAACTTCTTCCAGCTGATGCCCTTCAAGTTGCCCATGTGCTGTAGCGATCGACAGGTCGGGGCAAAGGCCCTGAATGAGGCCGGCCATTTCTTTCAGACCTTTTACCCGGTTGTGGATAAAATACACCTGGCCACCTCTTTCTGCTTCGAAATAAATGGCATCGCGGATGAGGTCCTGGTTAAATACCTGTACTTCTGTTTCAATCGCCTGGCGGTTAGGCGGCGGCGTGTTAATCACAGAAAGGTCGCGGGCGCCCATCAGCGAAAACTGCAACGTTCTTGGGATAGGCGTTGCCGTTAGGGTAAGCGTATCTACATTTTGCTTCAGTTGTTTCAGTTTTTCCTTGGCAGAAACACCGAATTTTTGTTCTTCATCCACCACCAGTACGCCGAGGTCTTTGAACTTTACATCCTTGCTCAGCAAGGCATGTGTACCGATGATGATATCTATCTTACCTTCTTCTAAACGTTTGAGCGTTTCTTTTTTCTCTTTGGAAGATTTGAACCTGTTGAGGTAGTCTACCGTGCAAGGGAAATCTTTGAGACGATCTGCAAATGTTTTGTAGTGCTGAAACGCCAGGATGGTAGTGGGCACCAGTACGGCAGCCTGTTTACCATCTACAATAGACTTAAACGCAGCGCGGATAGCCACTTCTGTTTTACCGAAGCCCACATCACCACATACCAGCCTGTCCATAGGTGCCGGCGATTCCATATCGCGCTTTACATCAGCAGTAGCCTTGCTTTGATCCGGGGTATCTTCATAAATAAAAGATGCTTCCAGCTCTGTTTGGAGATAAGTATCCGGCGTATGTGCAAATCCTTGCTGGGCCTTGCGTACAGCGTATAGCTGTATCAGGTCTTTGGCAATATCTTTTACCTGTGTTTTGGCTTTTTCCTTTAGCTTATCCCAGGCATCGCTGCCCAGTTTATTCACTTTAGGCTCTACGCCTTCCTTACCGGTATATTTACTGATTTTGTGCAGGGAGTTAATATTTACATACAACAGGTCGTTGTTCTTGTAAATAATGCGGATAGCTTCCTGCATTTTACCGCCCACCTCAATTTTCTGCAGGCCACTGTACATCCCCACACCGTGGTCGATATGCGTTACAAAGTCGCCCGACTGCAGTTCCCGCAAGGTTTTCATGGTAATCGCCTTATTCTTGTTGTAGGCTTGCTTTACCTTGTATTTGTGGAAACGTTGGAAAATCTGGTGATCTGTATAACAAACCAATTTCAGTGAATGATCGATAAAACCACTGCTGATAGCTACCGGGATGGGAAAGAATACAAAATCGGCTTTGAGGTCTTCGAAAATACTCCGCAGGCGTTCAAGCTGGCGGGGGTTATCTGCGAATATAAAGAGCGAATATTTATTGCTGTTATGCTTGCCCAGGTCTTTGATCAACAGGTCAAACTGGCGGTTAAACACCGGCTGTTCCTGGGTATCAAAAGAAATAAGCGTGGGCGTGTGTCCCTGTTCCGTTAACCAGTCTTTGTTACCAAAAACGATTGTAGGTTTTTGTAAGAGCTGTTGCAGTAAGGGAGCGGCTTTTACGAAGTCATCTTCTTTCAGCACCATTTCCTCATCTTCGTCAATCCTTACCTTTTGGCCGGTCAGCAGGAAATCGTCCAGGCGCTGTTCCATTTGCTCAATAACACCCTGCACATAGGCGGGGTCTTTGATCCATACAACGGTGTTATCGGGTAAAAAGGAAGAAAGCGACATTTTCCCGTGGTCGGTGACGGAGCCATGGGTGTCCATGTTGGCGATCAGGGTCACCTGGGTGAGCTTGCGTTCACTCAGCTGGGATTCCGGATCAAACAGGCGTATAGAGTCGATATCTTCTCCAAATAATTCAATACGATATGGTTTTTCGTTACCAAAGGAGTAGATATCCAGGATACCTCCTCTTACAGCATACTGCCCTGGTTCGTACACAAAATCGGTGGCATGGAATCCCCAGGAGACCAGCTGGTCCAGCAATGGATCCACTTTCAGCATATCGCCCACCTTCAGCTGCACCATGTTGGCATTGAAGGCTTTGTTGCCAGCCACCTTTTCCCAGAGGGCTTCCGGGTAGGTAACCAATATCTTTTTATGAACGGCATCCCCGGAAAGTTTCATGAGGGCTTCTGTACGCAGCATGCTGTGGCTGCTGTTGATTTCGTGAAACTGACCTGCTTTCTTGAAAGAGTCCGGGAAGTAAAAAATATCGAGTGCCTGGCTGAGTTGTTCCAGATCGTTGTGGAAATAGGCTGCCTCCTCTTTATCGTTTAAGATGAAGAGATGGTTCGCATCTGCATGCGCCCAGGTGCTTACTGCCACAAAGTTTATTGCACTTCCACTAATGGAAGAAAGCTGAAAGTATTGTGGGGTGGGTGATTGTATCCCCTTCACCAGCGACTGCAGGCGAGCATCACGTTGAAATAGTTGTAATACAGCCTGTAAATTCATGAAGAATGCAAAGGTAAAGAAGATTTACCGATTTTAATATTTGATGAGGGAGATATTTGAATGCCCGACCGTAAATAAGCCCCGGGCAGCTATATAAAATGCAAAAATTTAACTATATTCATAAGGACCAAAAACGCAATCCCCATGTTGGACCTCTGGCACACCGGCATCGTTACAAAACTGATAGACGAAACCCACAATACCCGTCGCTTTTGGATACAGGTGCCGGACATGGACCGGTTCGACTTCAAACCGGGGCAATTTGTGACATTGGACCTTCCCATACATGAGAAAAAGAACAAACGCTGGCGTAGCTATTCTATCGCCTCCCATCCTGATGGTACCAATACCTTCGAACTGGTGATCGTATTGCTGGAAGGAGGAGCGGGGAGTACTTACCTGTTTAACGAAATAAAAGTAGGCAGCGAATTATTGCTGAGAGGGCCGCAGGGAGTTTTCGTACTCCCGCAACCGTTAGATAAGGAATTATTCCTGATTTGTACCGGAACCGGCATTGCGCCATTCCGGTCGATGGCCCGCTATATCCACGAGCACGCGGTGCCGCATCAGCCTATACACCTCATTTTTGGCGTCCGGTATGCACACGACCTGTTGTATGCAGAAGAAATGAAGCAGCTGGCGCAGGATCTTCCGGGCTTTAATTATATCCCTACTTTATCGCGCGAGGAAAACTGGGCCGGCCGAAAAGGCTATGTACACGCTATTTACGAGGAAATGCTCCAGGATAAACGCCCAGCCAATTTTTTCCTTTGTGGCTGGAAAGCCATGATAGACGAGGCCAAGCAACGTATCCAGGCCATGGGCTACGACCGGCACGATATACACCAGGAGTTATATGGCTAAAAGCGGCTACCCAATTCTCCCCCGGGTGTAGCCAACAACGACCATACCGGACATAAAAAGGGCTATGACAGTGGCAGTAATACTTACTAAAACAGTCATAGCCCGGATAAATTATTACTGGATTTTATCCAGCACCAATTGTTTCACGGCAGTGAGCGGGATACGTTCCTGCTCCATGCTGTCGCGGTGACGGATGGTAACCATACCGTCTTCTTTCGTCTGGTGATCGATCGTTACGCAGAACGGCGTACCAATGGCATCCTGGCGGCGGTAACGTTTTCCAATGGCATCTTTTTCTTCGTAGAAGCAATGGAAGGCTGATTTACATTCATTCATCAGCGCACGCGCAACTTCCGGTAAACCATCTTTTTTGGTAAGCGGGAAGATAGCCAGTTTGATAGGAGCTAATTTAGCCGGGAGGCGTAATACCACGCGGCTATCTTGTTTATCTGCAGTACTCAGGTCTTCTTCTGCATATGCATTACAGATAGTGAGCAGGAACATACGATCCAATCCGATAGAGGTTTCTATCACATAGGGTACGTAGTTCTGATTGATTTCTGTATCGAAGTACTGAATTTTCTTCTTGCTGTATTCCTGGTGTTGCTTCAGGTCAAAATCGCCACGGGAGTGGATACCTTCCACTTCCTTGAAACCGAATGGAAATTCATACTCAATATCCACGGCAGCATCGGCGTAGTGCGCTAATTTCACGTGATCTTTGAAATGATATTTAGCAGGATCGGTGCCCAGGCTCAGGTGCCATTGCATACGTTCTTCTTTCCATTTCTCGTACCATTCTTTTTGTGTGCCAGGGCGTACGAAGAACTGCATTTCCATTTGCTCAAATTCGCGCATACGGAAAATAAACTGGCGGGCTACGATTTCATTTCTGAAAGCCTTACCAATTTGCGCAATGCCGAAAGGCACTTTCATTCTACCTGTTTTCTGTACATTGAGGAAGTTAACGAAAATACCCTGGGCTGTTTCCGGGCGCAGGTATATTTCGTTGGCTTCGTCGGTAACGCTACCCAGCTGGGTAGAGAACATCAGGTTAAACTGGCGGACATCCGTCCAGTTAACGGTACCGCTGATGCCGCATTTTATTTTATTATTCTCAATTAATGCTTTGAGCCCTGCGAAGTCATTTTCTTTCAGCAGTTCATCCATTTGTGCCAGGAGTGCATTTCCGGCTTCTTCAGGTAAAGTTTCCGCATATCCTTCTATGAGGTGATCTACCCGGTAGCGTTTATTGCTATCCTTGTTATCGATCATAGGATCGCTGAAGTTATCCACGTGCCCGGATGCCTTCCAGGTGGTAGGATGCATGAAGATGGCCGCATCGATCCCTACGATATCTTCGTGCAGCTGGGTCATGCTTTTCCACCAGTAATCCTTAATGTTTTTCTTCAGTTCAGCCCCATATTGACCATAGTCGTATACAGCGCTGAGTCCATCGTAAATTTCGCTGGACGGAAAAACGAAACCATATTCTTTACAATGCGATATTATCGCCTGGAATTTATTCTGATCTGTAGACATAGTGGCGCAAAGATAAAGGCCAATTTTGAAAATACGTATGCGATTATTAAATAACTTATAAAGAAATGACCAGCAAGCAATTTATCCTTCTTCCACCGTTGTAGGTTCATGGGGAATTTCTATTTGCTTGATCCAGACCGCATATTCATTAGGGTATATCCGGGCACCGAAATACTGTACATATACACGGGTAAACACTGCCCCAAAATACAGGATGGCAGCAGAATAGTATACCCATAGCAAGATGATCACAATAGAGCCGGCTGCTCCGTAGGTAGAGCTTACCCTGCTGGCGCCGAGGTAATATCCGATCGCGAATTTACCCAGCATAAACAGAATGGCCGTGGCAACAGCTCCCACCCGTACATCTTTCCATTTGATGCGGGCATCGGGCAGTACCTTAAATATGATCGCAAAAAGCGTAGTGATAACGAGAAATGGCACCACAAAATCGGCCAGGGAAAAAAGGATACCGGAAGTTAGCTTTCCTGGCAATAGCCTTACTACCAACGAAGAAAATAGCTCCACCAACCCATTTACCGCCAGCGATACCAACAGGATAAAGCCCATGCTGACTACCAGGGAGAAGGAGAGGAGCCGGTTCAGGATCATCCGCAGCAACCCATTCTTTTTAGGCTTTGATTTCAGTCGCCAGATATAGTTAATAGAATCCTGGATTTCCGCAAAAACGCCGGTAGCACCTATCACCAGGGTTACAAATCCTACGATGGTGGCCCAGCTCATATCGCCGGAAAGTGAAGCATTTTTTATCATCGCCTGTATTTGCAGGGCGGCTTCGCTGCCTACCAGTCCACGTATTTGCCCATAAATATTGCCTTCTATGGCATCTCTCCCCAGGAAGAGATCGCATAAAAAGATGATAATAATGAGCATGGGGGCTACAGAAAAGATGGTATAGTAAGCCAGTGCAGCGCTGAGTTTAAGTACTTTATCGTCTATAAAGTCGCTACCAGACTGCTTTAGCACGTGCCAGATAATTTTCAGCCGACTCTGTTTTTGCATTATAGTAATTTTTTTTTTGGAAGCCAGCACAAAAAGTGTGCAGGCTATGACTTCAGTTTAGGGTTATTATGATGTCTTTGTGCATCACGGATATTTTTCTTCTCGAAATTCTTTTCCAGGGCTACGGTCATGTCAATGCCGGTTTGATTGGCGATGCAAAGCAATACCCACATTACATCCGCCAGTTCGTCGGCCAGCAGCATTTTATTGTCCGTTTCCTTTGACGACTGATCGCCATATTTGCGGGCCATGATGCGGGCCACTTCTCCCACTTCCTCTGTAAGTATGGCCATGTTGGTAAGTTCACTGAAGTAACGAACACCCGTAGTGTTGATCCAGTTATCAATTTTTTCCTGGGCTTCCTGAATGGTCATGGATTGAATTTTATTTATTAAAGATAACGGATTGAACTTTTATTCCCGGTTATGTGAATCAATAATAATGGTAACAGGGCCATCATTGAGCAGCGACACTTTCATATCTGCCCCGAAAATACCCCGCTGGATAGTAGTACCCAAATCATGTTCCAATTGCGCGATCATTTTTTCGTACAATGGTATGGCGACGTCCGGCTTACTGGCACGTATATACGAAGGCCGGTTGCCTTTCTTTGTGGAAGCATGCAAGGTAAACTGGCTCACCAGGAGTATGTCGCCATGGATATCTTTTACGGATACATTCATTACCCCGTTGTCGTCGTTGAATATGCGGAGGTTAACGATTTTGCTGCTCAGCCACTGGATATCTTCCATGGTGTCGGCATCTTCTATCCCCAGCAATACCAGCAGGCCTTGCTGAATTTGCCCGGTTATCGCTTCCTCCACCGTAACAGATGCCGCACTGACGCGTTGTATAACTACCCTCATGGACTCTTTTTTAGCGACGGAAAATTAAGCAAATCGTTTAAATCTGTAACATCTGGCGGGGAATAAACGTTTAACAGCACCAAAATCATTACGCATGACCCGTATCTGTACTATGCTTATCTTGAGCCTTGCCCTTTTCTCTTCCTGTAGTCTTTCTAAAGATAAAGGCCCCTGCGATGGGATCATATGTGACAATGGCCCGCTGACCTTTTATTTTAAACTGGTAGATCCCGATACCGGGCATGACCTGGTTTATGGAGACCATGCTACTATACCACTGGACAGCGTGAGAAACCACGCGATGGATACCCTGTTGCGGGTAAGACAGATAATTGACCCTGCGCGTAAACGCGCCTATATGATTTTCATGATGACGGGCGGACCGCAGTCGTTGCGTATTGGCACACCCGGTAAGGCAATACAATACAAAGTTGACGTAAAAACGAAATCGGCCGGCTGCTGTGGGGAGCTGGTGAGTAACGTGTTGCTGAACGACAATCCAGCTCCGATTATCAAAGACTCCACAGGTGTTTACCTCATCCCTTGTAAGCTATAATCTGCTGAAATAAACGATTACAGGTGGCTAACCATTTCAGCCACCTGTAGCTTTTTGTAGCCCCCATTTGTCCCGCTCTTCTCATAAAAAGAACGGCATCTTCGCCGTAGTTTTAATAAATTGCCTTTCTTAAGCAATTTATTATATTATAAAATAAATTAAAATGAATATTAATGTGACCACTGAAATCACGTTTCGCACGGCTCGCAGCGGTGGTAGCGGAGGGCAAAACGTGAATAAGGTGGAAACGATGGTAGAGGGCTATTTCAACATCATGGCATCTGCCTTGTTAACCGAAGAGCAAAAAACTGTGCTGACAGAGAAGCTGGCCAACCGTATCAACGCAGAGGGGCTGCTCCAGGTGAAGTCGCAAACAGCGCGTACCCAGTTGGGGAATAAGCAGGAGGTGATTGCCAAAATGAATGACATCATCAATAAAGCATTGATTCCCCGCAAGAAACGGGTACCTACCCGCCCATCCAAAGCCGCCCGGGAGAAACGGATAGCGTCTAAAAAACGGTTATCAGAGAAAAAACAGCAGCGCCGGGGCGGGTATGAATAACCGGCTGGAGATCCGGGAATGGAATATTTCCTGACACGTAATTCGTAATTTGCATCAAAATTTCTGGGAATTGAGTATCAAGAAACTGGCAGGACAAACCGTGTTTTATGGGCTGAGTAATATTGTGAGCAAGCTGCTCAACTATTTCCTTACTCCTTTTTATCTGACTATCCTGACCCATGCTTCATTTGGGGAGATGTCGAACGTATATGCCTATATCCCGTTTGCCAATATTGTGCTGACATATGGTATGGAGACAGCCTTTTTCCGTTTTGCCAAACAGGAGAATAAGTCGCATGTACTGGGCACTTCCACGATTTCGTTGCTCTGTTCTACGTTCATTATTACGCTGATACTGTTATTCCTGCGATCGCCCGTTATTAATTCCTACGCCGGGGAACTGGCGGGACTCAGCGGGCATCCTACCTTTTATACCTATATCGTCATGGTAATGGCTATTGATACGCTCACAGCCATTCCCTATGCCCAGTTGCGCCTGGAAAACAGGCCGGTAAAATATGCGGCGATTCGTATAGCCGGTATTGTTACCACCATCTTTTTCAATGTATTTTTCCTGGTAATATGCCCCAAGTTATATGCCTCCGGCGCGCACTGGTTGCCCGATGTACAGGGCGGCAGCGCTCAAACCGGCTATATTTACCTGAGTGGTATGCTGGGCAGTGCCATTACCCTGGTACTTTTCCTGCCCCAGATACGGAAAATAGAGTGGAAGTTCGATATGGGCCTGTGGAAGCAGATGATGCATTACGCTGTTCCCCTGATTATAGTGGGGATGGCCGGCATGGTGAACGAAACCTTTGACAGAGCCTGGTTCTTACCCCAGTTTTTGCCCGGCAACGACATGGAAGCCAAAAAAGAGATTATTGCCCTGTACAGCGCCAACTATAAATTGGCGATATTGATTACCATGTTCATACAGGCGTTCCGGTTAGGGGCTGAGCCTTTCTTCTTTAAACAGGCCGAAAGTGGAGATCCCCGGAAAATTTACGCCCGTATTATGAAGCTGTTTGTTATCATGCTCTGCTTCATGTTCCTATTTGTGAGTCTTTACCTGAGTATCTGGAAAGCGTTTCTCCGTACGCCTTTCTACTACCAGGGCATGCGCATTGTGCCGGTTTTACTGCTGGCCAATATGTTCCTGGGGATATATTATAATCTTACCATCTGGTTTAAGCTCACCGACCGGACAAAAACCGGTGCCGTGATTACGATTATCACTGCTGTACTGGCGTTTATGCTCAATTACTGGTGGATACCGGTGATGGGCTATTATGGCGCCGCACTGGCAACGATGGTATGTTATTTTGTGCAGATGGTAGTGTGCTATGTATGGGGGCAACGGTATTATCCTATTCCATACCATCTCCCTAAACTGGTTACCTATGTAGGATTAGCGATCCTTACCTACTATGTATTCAACTGGCTCAATATGCGGATGTTATCTCCCGGAGATATCTACGCTGTCAAACCCCTTCCTCTCGCAGTGGCTACTGCTTTATTTGCAGGGTATGCCTGGTTTATTTTCCGTATGGAGAAGAAGGAGTTTGCCCGTTTCCCGGTAATTGGTAAATACATTAAAGTATAGGCTAGCCTACCAGGAACGGATTATGTTTCTTTTCAAAACCGATGGTGGTAGAAGGCCCGTGCCCCGGGAATACCCTTATCTCATCCGGCAATACAAATAATTTTTCACGGATGCTTTCTAACAGCACCTGGTGGTTGCCTCCGGGCAGGTCGGTTCGGCCAATGCTCTGGAAAAACAAAACATCGCCGCCGATCACGAACTGCTGGCTGGGGCAATAGAAAGACACGCTACCCGGAGAGTGGCCAGGAGTGAACAATACAGTAATTTCATCGGTACCGAAAAGGATCTTTTCTCCTTCAGCCAGGTAACGGCCGGCCTGGGGGGAAGGTTCAAACGGGATGTTGTACATGGCGCCTGCCCGTTGGGAATTATCCAGGATGGGTTGCTCCAGCTCATGAAACTCCGGGCGGAGTTTATACGTGTCCGATACCAGCTTATTTCCGAATATATGATCAAAGTGGCAGTGCGTATTCAATAATCTTATAACATTTAAGCCATGCGTTTGTATATATTGTAATAATTCTTTTCTTTCGTCCTGAAAATAACATCCGGGGTCTATAATTATACATTCCTTTTTACCGTTAATAAGCAGGAAGGTGTTCTCTTGCAGTGGTCCGAAAGTGAATTGTTGTATTTCAATCATTGCTACCCGATTTTTTTAGGCTAATTTTAAAACAGATCACAATATTATCAATACTTTCTGTATGAACAGATTTATTACCCGGTTATTATTCCACGGTACCCTATTACTTGGAACAATAGTATCGCAAGCTCAGACTAATACAGTAGAATTCGGCCAAAATCGAGTGCAGTTCAAGAACTTTAAGTGGAGATACTATCAAAGCAGGCATTTCAACACTTATTTCAGCCAGAATGGGCTGGAGCTAGGTAAGTATGCCGCCCAGGTAGCCGAAAGGGAATTACCCCAACTGGAGCAGTTCATGGAAACCAACCCCAGGCAGCGTATTAATATTGTGGTTTACAACTCTTTCGGGGAAATGAAGCAATCCAATATCGGGATTGGTATTGAATGGCAAAATACAGGCGGGGTTACCAAACTGGTAGGTAATAAAATGATCGTGTATTTCGACGGCAACCACGAAAATCTCCGGCGCCAGATCCGGCAGGGAATTGCCCGTATTATGCTCGAAACCTTGTTATTTGGGGAAGATATTGGCGAATTTGCCGGAAATGCGGCCCTGATCGACTTCCCTAAATGGTTTACCGATGGGTTTATTGGCTATGCCGCCGAAAACTGGACCGCCAAACAAGATGAAGACCTGAAGCTGATCCTCATGTCAGGTAAATACAGCAACTTCAATGCACTGGCCTACGACCACTCCCTGCTGGCCGGCCAGGCTTTCTGGTATTACGTGGAAAGCAAATATGGCAAAGATGCCGTTCCTTACCTGATGTATATTACCCGTATCAACCGGGGACTCAAGAAGGGTTTTGAACAGGTATTGAACCAAACGCCTAAAAAAGCCACCCAGGACTTCTTTGTATTTTTTCAGAAAAGATTCCAGGAAGATAACCGCAGAAGGAAAACTTCTGCCAAGGGCCGTACTATTGTAGCCCAGGAAATCACCCCTAAAAAAGATTTTTACCGGTTCAATCCCAACCCGGTAAATACGTCCTACGCAGTGGTAGAGTTCAAAAAAGGCGTATATCGCGTAGAAATACAACAGGGCTGGAATAAACCTAAAGTGTTACTGAAGAGTGGCGTTATGCAGCTGGCCAACCAGGTAGATCCTAACTACCCGCAGATGGCCTGGAACACCAAAGGCAATCGCCTCGCCGTGATCTACGAGCACGAAGGCAAAACCAAATTAATGGTGTACGATCTCATCACCCGCATCACTATACGCCAGGAACTCAACCAGTTTGACCGTGTCATCGACTTTAAATATATGCCGGTACAGGAAAATACCCTATTACTGTCGGCCGTAAAAAATGGTCACACCGACATTTTCACCTATAGTATCAGTAATTCAAAAACAGAACAGATCACCAACGATGTATATGACGACCTGGATCCGGCTTTTGCCGCATTCCCAGGAAAAAGCGGTATCATTTACTCCTCCAACAGGCCTTCTCCTAAAGGCCGGGGTAGCGACACCTCACTGATGAACCGTCCCTTCAACATCTTCATGGTGGACAACTGGAACAGAAGTGCTGATAAACAAATTACCCAATTAACCGATCTGCAGTATGGCAACGCCAGGCTGCCTATGCAATACAATACCACACACTTCACCTTTGTATCCGATGCCAACGGTATCCGTAACCGTTATGCCGGCTTCTTTAAATCCCAGGCGGCAGGCGTTGACTCCCTGTTTTACGTAGGCTCCGAAATCCTTCATAATCCAGAGCCGGAAGAACTGGACTCTGCATTGGCGGCCTATGGTACTACTGCGCCGGATTCTGTGGAAGCAGTCATGATTACCAAAGACTCCACCTACAGTTTCCCAATTTCCAATTACCCCTACGGTATCCAGGAATCGCGCGTTACCGGCGAAAAGGGGGAAGTATCGGAAGTAGTACAGTATGCCGATATAAAACGCCTGATGAAGCTGAAAGTAGACACCGTAGCGTTGAAGAAAAGAAATGTCAACGCAAGACCTACCAACTTCCGGAGGTCCCAGATGCATGCCGATAGCCTGCGTTTAGGCTTTCCAACGTTGCAGGCGCCTTCGAAAGATACCGGCTCACATCCTAACTTTTTCCAGAATGAATTTGCCAACGAACCGGCAGATACCATTGTAAATGCCCCAACAGGCAACGAAACAACCACCGGTGAACCTTCCCTGTTTGGCAAACCCAAAGCCACGGCGGATGAGCCCATATTGAAGAAATCAAAACTCTTCCCGTATAAGTTCAAGTTTGCATCAGATTACCTGATCCTACAACTTGATAACTCTGTGCTGATCAATAAATATCAGCCATTCACCGGCCAGCCCAGCGGGCCTATTCGCCTGACCGACCCGGTAAACGGATTAATTCGTATAGGCGTGAGCGACCTGTTTGAAGACCTGAAGTTTAATGGAGGGTTCCGTATTCCATCGTCTCTCCAGGGATCTGAGTACTTCTTCAGCACCAGCTATCTGAAAAAACGTTTTGACTATAAATTCACTTACTACCGCAAGGTAGATAAGAACAATGGCTTCGTTATTCCGGATCAGCAAGGCAACGACTCCGCCTTTGTACATACCAAAATGATCACCAACATTTACCAGGGTGAAGTAAGGTATCCTTTTGACCAGGTAAGAAGCATCCGTCTGTCTGCCGGTATACGTACCGACAGGCTAGTGGTGCAGACCGAAAACAAGGAAGCGGCCATGTCGCCCGACTTTAAAGAAACCTACGCGTTAGCACGCCTGGAATATGTGTACGATAATACCATCAACCCAGCCATCAATATCTGGAACGGTACCCGTTATAAAATTTATGGAGAAACCAATGCCCAGCTGACCAACGGCGGTCTCAATGAATTATTTAATGGCAGTACCCCTGCTGGTAAGGGAAGGTTTACGTATAACATGGGCGTAGACATTCGTCATTATGAAAAGATTTACCGCAACTTTATCTGGGCTACCCGCTTTGCCATGGATATGTCGTGGGGCTCACGCAAGTTGTTATATTACCTGGGTGGTGTAGACAACTGGTTAAATCCGCAGATCAATACCAGCAACAAGGTTAATACCAGCGCTAATTATGCGTATCAAACCCTGGCTGAAAACCTGCGTGGTTATAAGCAAAATGCCAGGAATGGTAATAATGTAATGTTACTGAACACAGAGTTGCGTTTGCCGGTATTCTCCACCTTCATCGACAAGCCCATCAACTCTGCGTTCCTGCGTAATTTCCAGGTAACTTCGTTTATAGATATAGGTACCGCCTGGAATGGAAAACTATCGTTTAAAGATGCCAATTACGGCAACTATCCCAATGATAACGGCAGCGTAGTTACCAGGGTAAAAGAGGGTTTCCTTGGACCCTTTGTAGGCGGTTATGGATTTGGCGCCCGTACTACCATTGCAGGCTATTTCCTCCGTGCAGATGCAGGCTGGCCGGCAGTAGCCTTCTTCAGAGGCAGCCCCATCTGGTACTTTGGAATGGGAGTAGACTTTTAAACCATCATACACTTTTCATAAAAAAGCTGCGGATATGATCCGCAGCTTTTTTTATGAGGCCAACAGGAAGCCGTTAAACAGCTGGCTTCTTTACCAATGGATACATTAAACTCAGGAAAACGCCCATACAGATGGTAAAGGCCCAGGCATGGCGGTTTTCCCATGGATGCAGGAAAATATCCCTCATATCACCCAATAAAGTAAGGGGGTCTTTTACGATATCCCAGCTGTTATAACGCAGGAAGCGGCCAATATATACCCCCATACCGCAAAGGAACATTACCGGGAAAGTAAACAACCAGGCAGGCCAGCGGGAATGGCGTTCGCTCCACATCTTTTCCATGCTGCGGATAGACATATACCCCAGCATCATGCCGTTCCAGGCAAAAGAAAAAATGACGAACAGGTCGAACCAGAGCGGCACGCCGCCATCAAAGAGATGAAACAGGTCTGTTAATATGTAAGGGGCATTGGGAATAAACAGCAGCCACACCATAAAACAGCCATACCAGTTATACCGGTTTTGAATCTGCTCCGGGTGTTTTTCTATCCAGCGGGTAACTGCAAAAGGCACATAGGCCAGAAACAGGTTCCAAACGAGGGAAGCTCTCAGATAGCTACCGGAATGTATAATACGAAACAGGAGCAGCGCCAGGCTAAACAGGACAGAAGCGTATAACGTATACTGCGACCGGGACCGGCCAATGCGGTATTGTAGTAACCGGATTGTTCTCTTCAATTGCATATGGTTAAGTTTTATCATTAAAAGATATGGGGAATAAATATGACAGCCCCTATAATTGCAGCGGCGATGGCGGCCACCAGAACAGCGCCTGCAGCAACATCCTTAATGAATTTTACCTGGGGATGTAGTTGTGGCGAGAGGTGATCCATCATTTTTTCCACTACTGTATTGAGCATTTCAGTTGTCCATACCAACGCTATCGCTAATATGGTCCATATCCATTCCGGCGCTGTAATCCTATACCAGCAAGCGGCCGCCACTACCACAATGGTAGCCAGTACATGAATGCGTGCGTGTGGCTCACTGCGAACAAAAGCAACAATACCGTTCCATGCGTATCCGAAGCTGGCGATCCGTTTGCTGATATAAGAATTTTCCATATTTCGTTTTATTGTTTATTTGCGATTGTTCTTTGTCCTAACTTATCCCATTTAATAGTGGTACTGAAGTACATGATCAAAGCGAGGATGACAAAGAGTCCCAAGCTACCCATTAATAACGCCTGATCTTCTGCGCTGATAATCACATAAATAAATCCGTAAAGCAGGGCCAGGGCGCCACCTGTGCCTGCAGCAATACGGGTGCTTTTGAATGCAGCTGCCGTATAAGCAATAATCAGACCTATAGTAAGTATGCTGGTAATGATATATGCTATCATAAAGTTAATTTGTTCTGAAATAGATATGAGCAGGGTATAAAAAATACAAAGGGCTAATCCTATGAGGAAATATTGCAATGGATGAAGGGCGCGGCGCTGTGACAATTCAATAAAATAGAAGACAAAGAAGGTTAACCCAATGATTAATGCGGCGTATTTCACTGCCCGCATTGACTTCTGGTAGCTTTCGGCTGGCAGGAAGAGTTTAATACCAAAATCGGCCGAGTGGATGTTGAATTTCTTGCCTTCCCAGCATTGGGGGTAACTGCGGTTCAGGTGCTGTACCTGCCAGGTGGCGGCAAATCCTTTGTCATCCACCCGCCGGGTTTGGGGTGGGAAAGCCTCATCGAAACTGGGGTTGGTCCAGCTGGAATTGATCCCCACCTGGGTTGTTTTACCTACGGGAGAGAAACTGATCCTGCCGGAGCCTTTTATGCCCAGTTCCAGGGAGAAGCTGCCATTTAATGCACTGGTATCTGCGAGGTTAATAGACACGGGTGATTGAATGCCGTTATCAAACAGGTCGGTACTGGTTACCCCCGGGTTAAACAGGTAGGATTTCCCATTCCACATCATTTGTACCTGGTTTCCAATGCCGTGTAAATCGCTGACGCCAATGAGCAACGATGCATGTTCCCAATCTAAGGCGGAAGGAGAGACTTGCAGTGATGACAGTACATCCCTGCTGAAAGTGCCGCTCAACTGGAGTTTAGCATTATATACGGCTATGTTGAAAATACCTCGTTGCAATTTTTCCGGGAGTAGTTCCCCGTTTATTTTAAGACTTTCGGGCAATAGGTACACATAGGTACGCGGGTTTGAGGCATCGGCCTTGTAGGGGACGGCCAGCACCGGGCCTGTGATATTTTGTTCGCTTCCCCAGCGCTCACTCACCTCTTTGGTGGCTTCCTCCTGGCGGTCGCGGCGCTCCCATATAAGGGATTGTATCATTGCCGTGGGAATTAATAACACCAGCAGGAGTACCACAATGATAATGCCTTTGATAGCGTAGGCATAACGCTCGAGAAATGAAGGTTCATGTGTTGAGGATTCCATATCAGTAGATTTAAAAGTACTTTGTATTTCAAAGTAAAAAGGCAAAAAAAATTTATTTAGTGAATTTGATCATATGTTCCAGGGCTGCGAGGTGGCCTTTGAAGGCTTTTTCCCCGGCCGCCGTGATAGCGTAGGTAGTATTGGTTTTACGGCCAATAAACCCTTTATGCACCTTCAAATAGCCATTTTCTTCCAGGGTATTGAGATGGGAGGCCAGGTTGCCATCCGTGACTTCCAGCATTTGTTTGAGGTCATTGAAATTTACTTCCTCATTCACCATCAATACGCTCATAACGCCAAGGCGTATACGGCTTTCGAATATCTTATTTAAGTTACCTATCGGGTTCATGCTATTGATTAAATAGTCCTTTTCCGTTCATATTTCCACCACATCAATGCCCCATAAATGATGTGCAGCAGTCCAAAACCTACTGCCCAAAAGTAAAGGCCTTTCCTCAAAAAGAAAAGATTAAGTATACCCAATATCGTTTCACAAACACCCAGGTATCGCACATCCGGCAACGTATACTTACTGGCGTTGATAATAGCCAGCCCGTAAAACACCAGGCAGGTAGGCGCTACTAATACTTCCAGGTTATTATATAAAAGACCCGCAATAAATGCACCGCCTGCGCCCAGGGGAATAGCGATGTTTATCAATACCTTACGCGCTGTCAGGTCCCATATCGACAAATTATTCTGCCGGGCTTTACGCCAGGTAAAGAAAGTACCCCCTACCAGCGCCGCTGCCAATACCGCCGCCCCTAATGCCATCAACCGGAATTTAAGCAACTGGAAATCCGCGTTGCTATGCACTCCTGTAACATTCCACTGCTGATAGTACTCATCCAGCCAGATTTTGGCTATAAAAGCCCCAATTAATCCACTGATACCGGCGGTAATGCCACTTAATCCACTCAGCGAAATGAAACGGCTGCTCCGCTCCATCATTCGCTTGATATCTGTTAATGCCTGCAGATGTTGTTGGTCTGTCATACAAAAAAGTACTTTGCAGTACAAAGTTAAAAGAAAAACTTTATTCTCAAAATATATTTTTTTCAAATACCGACGTTACCTGGAGGATAGTAACTATCAGGATTCGCAATAAATAGTATAATATTGTTGTAGATATGATTGGCTGGAAAAGAATATTAGCAATAATTTTTGGCGTAAGCGTTTGGAGTTCAGTCTTGATGGCGCAACAGTATAAAGTGAGCGGGGTAGTAAGAGACGCGCATTCACAGGAAATCATTCCCTTCGCTACGCTGCAATTCGTACGTACCCAAACGGGTATGGTTAGTAACGCGGAAGGTAAATACCTTTTCGAATTGAATGTTATCCCATCAGATTCAATACTGGTAAGGGTAATGGGTTACAACATCCTAAAAATGCCGGTCAACCGGGAATTGAAAGAACAAACCATCAACTTCGACATTACCCGCTCCGATGTTTCCCTTAAAACATATGAAGTAAAAGCCAACGTAAATTTTGCCCTTATCCTCCTCCGGCAAATCGTTAAACATAAACCCGAAAATAACTACAACCGACTCAATAGCTACCGCTACGAAGTGTATAATAAACTGGAGCTGGACATGAAAAATCTCAACAAAGAAAAGTTGGGAAAAAATCGCTTCACTAAACCATTCGCTTTTATACTCGACAATATCGACAGTACCTCGGAAGAGAAACCCTTTTTACCCATTTTCCTTACAGAATCACTGTCTGATTACTACTTCCAGTCAAGCCCCCGCAAAACCAAGGAAATTATACGTGCTGCCCGTACCTCCGGTATCGATAATGAAAGCGTTACCAAATTCCTCGGAGGCATGTACCAGAACGTTAATATATACGACAACTTCATCCCTGTATTCGATAAACAATTTGTAAGCCCCATTCACCATAATGGCGCATTTTACTACGACTACTCCATTGCCGACACGCAATACATCAGCGGGCAACGGTTCATTAAACTAAACTTTACACCTAAACGAAAAGGGGAAAATACGTTTATCGGCGATCTCTGGGTACATGATACTACTTATGCCGTACAGAAAACAACGCTGTCAGTACCCCGCGATGCCAACATCAACTTCGTACATAAAATAAGTATGGTACAGGAATTTCGTCAGCTGGCCGACAGCTCCTGGTTCCTGTATAAAGATAAATTTATAGCCGACTTCTGGGCTCCCAGTCCCAAACCCGGAAGAACACTGGATTTCATAGGTCGCAAAACAACAACCTATGATAACGTGATTACGAATGATACTGCCGCAACCAACATCTTCAGTAATAAAAAATATCCTGAAAATGTAATAGTGCTGGATAGCGCCCGTAACCGGAAAGACTCTTTCTGGATCAACAACCGGCCTGAAGATCTCAGCAAAAATGAAGAAGGTATTTATAAAATGGTGGATACCCTTCAGAAAATGCCGCTTTTCAGAACCTATTCCAATACCATCCGATTCCTGGCCACCGGCTATAAACCTCTCGGCCCCATAGAGTGGGGACCTTACTACTACCTGTTTTCCCAAAACAGGCTGGAAGGATTCCGCCTGCGGCTCGACCTCGGTACTACTCCCAAATTCAATAAAGACCTGTACCTCTACGGGTACCTGGCCTATGGCTTCAAAGACCAGGTGTATAAAGGGAAAATGTCGGCCCTCTGGCTGCTGAAAAGACATCCACGCACCTACCTGTATGCGGCCTATACCCGCGACCTCGATAATGGTACCCATTATTATGATGAAGTAGGCACCGATAACATATTTACCCTCGCTATCCGTAAAGGAGGCGTCCCTCAAAAGTTTTTAATGGTCGATGAAAAACGGGTAGAATTCTTCAAGGAATATTACAGCGGATTCTCCCACCAGATATCCTTATCTCACAAGCGGGTAAGGCCTTTTGATCCGTTACCTACTACTGCTTTTTATCCTAAAGAGCCCAATGGCCGCGATCCGCTGACCAATATGGAAGTAGAAGTAAAATTCCGTTATGCCTTCCATGAGCAATTCCTGGAAGGAAATTACTACCGCATCAGCCTGGGCAGTAAATTCCCTATTGCAGAAATGAAGTTTGCAGCGGGCATCCCGGGTATCGCCAACAGCGGACAAAAATATGAACGCCTGTCGCTCAGTGTATCCGACTACGTGAAACTTCCGCCGTTTGGCTCGTTTTACTACAACGTATTTGCCGGTAAAATTTTTGGTACTGTACCTTACACTTCCCTGGAAGTACATCCCGGTAACGAAATCTATTACTACAATAAATACGCGTTTAATATGATGAACCGCTTCGAGTTTATCAGCGACCAATACGTAGGATTCAACGTAGAACATACCATCGGTAATGGTATCTTCGGTTATATTCCTTTAATTAAAAAACTGAAATGGCGGCAGTTCTGGACCGCCAAAGGCGTGATAGGTTCTTTATCCGACTCCAACAAACAATTAAACCTGAACAACGGTTTTGCATTTAAAACCTTACAGGGAAATCCTTACCTGGAGCTGGGAACAGGTATAGAAAATATCTTCAAATTTCTGCGGGTAGACTTTATCTGGAGAGTAACACCGGATGTACAGCCAGGCGAATCTGCCAACAAACGTTTTGGAGTATTCGGTAGCTTCAAACTGCAATTTTAATCGCTGCACATGAAAGATGTAACGCATACGCCACTGTTCGAATGTATGATGACCGGTGAAATAGATGGGCATCCTTACGATTTGCACAACGACTATCAATGCATCAAAATACATCTAAATGGGGCAGAGAAAAAATTACAGCTACGCTTCATTAACGACGACTATAAAATCATCGTGGAATTTCACCAGGTAACCGTTACCAACTTTGCGATTTCGCCTGAGAAAGCAGGCAAAACCGGTACCCTTGACCAGTTCTACCGGGGCCGGTTTAAATTCAATAACAACCTGCATGAAATATCTTCTTCGGGAAAATACTATTACTACCTGGCATTGCTGGAAAATGATACGATAGAATTATTGGCTAAACGCGTTACTATGGCAATTAGCAGACTGAATTCCTAGATCATGAAATACTTTTGTTATTACAGCTATAACTGATACGATTACACGTAATATGATAAAATAAAAGTGCCGCAGAATACTATTCCTGCGGCGTTCCTTATTAATAATAACAATATTATGGTTGCCCCGCCGCTTCGCAAATCACAGCACAGGCCCATTTAATTTCTTCTTCTGTAATAATCAATGGTGGTGCAATGCGCATACATTCTGCTGCAAAGAGGAACCAATCGGTGAGTACTCCTTTTTCAATACAGTAGTCAATCACTTTTTTATTGACAGCAAAGCTCTCAAATTCCACCGCAATCATTAGCCCCAGGGAGCGCACTGATTTGATTGCCGGATGCCGGAGGTATTGTAAAAACACCTGTTCCTTTGCTTTCACGTCTTTCACCAGGTCCTGGTCCAACAGGGCCTGGAAGCCGGCGCGGCCGGCGGCACAATTCACCGGATGTCCGCCAAAGGTAGTGATATGTCCCAGTACGGGGTTGTTGGTGAGTGTCCACATAATATCGTGGGAGCTGATAAAGGCGCCTAACGGCATACCTCCGCCGAGTGCTTTCCCCAGCAACAATACATCTGGCTCAATACCAAATTGCTCGAAGGCCCAGAGGGTTCCATTTCTCCCAAATCCGCATTGTATTTCATCTAATATCAGCAGGGCGCCAGTGGCGGTACACCGCTCGCGAAGTGCGTGTATCCATTTCCGTTGTGGTACATTTACCCCGCCTTCTGCCTGTACCGATTCAGCGATTACGGCGGCGGTATGTTCTGTAATCAATGCCAGGGAATCGAAATTATTATACTCGAGGTGTTGAATACCGGGTAATAACGGCCGATAGGCATTACGCCAGTATTCATCTCCCAGGATACTTAATGCGCCCTGGGTAGACCCGTGATAGCTGCGGTTAAAAGCGGCGATCTCTGTTCGGCCGGTATAGCGTTTGGCCAGTTTCATGGCTCCTTCTACCGCTTCTGCACCCGAATTGGTAAAGTATACGCAATTCAACTGCGCTGGCAAATGCTGGGTGAGCAGGCTGGCAAAGGCCACCTGTGGCGATTGTACAAACTCGCCATATACCAGCAAGTGCATATATTGTTGCGCTTGTTCCTGTATAGCCTTTACTACAGCCGGATGGCAGTGCCCTACATTACATACGCTGATACCAGCTATCAGGTCCAGGTAACGCTTACCGGCAGCATCCCACATGTACATGCCTTCGGCTTTCACAATCTCCAGGGCCAGGGGAGCATCCGACGTTTGCGCTACGTGCTGCAAAAAAAGTTGCCTGTTGTTCATACATTCTACGCTGTTCTTTGCGAAGTTAGAAAACAACTGCTAATTAGTAATTGTTATATTTGTAACATCAGCATTAAAACACATCATTATGGCGTACATTATACCACTACGAGGCGTTACTCCTCAAATTGCAGACGATTGTTTCATTGCCCCCAATGCTACTATTGTAGGGGATGTAGTAATGGGTAAGGGTTGTACAGTATGGTTCAACGCGGTTGTTCGGGGCGATGTAAACAGCATACGTCTCGGCGAAAACGTAAATGTGCAGGATGGCGCCGTGATTCACTGTACTTATGAAAAATCAAAAACGATCGTAGGTAATAATGTGTCTATTGGCCATAATGCTATCCTCCACGGATGCAAGATCGACGACGATGTACTGATTGGTATGGGGGCTATCGTAATGGACAATGCACATGTAAGCAGCAACAGCATCATTGCTGCCGGCGCTGTAGTACTTGCAGGTACCCATGTAGAGCCCGGCTCTATCTACGCAGGCGTTCCCGCCAGGAAAGTAAAAGATATTGATATGGTGCTCATTAAGGGCGAAATCAACCGCATTTCCAAAAATTATAACATGTATGCCTCCTGGTATGATGAAGCAGCAGAAGTAAAACCATAATCTACACATGTTATAGAAAAATATTATATTGCAGGCAAATAGATCCCCCTATGAAAACAATTCTGTGCCTGCTCCTATTGGGCAGCATCCTGTTTGCCAGCTGTTCGTCTGAGAAAACAGGATGCCCCGCTTCCAACTACTACACGAAAGATATCAAGCAATCTAACCGCAAGGCGGGCAAACAAATGAGTCGTTTATTCTAAAAAATCACTCATGCAAAAGAAAGTTTGCCTGGTCCTGCTATTGGCTGTTGCCTTACTGGCAGCCTGCCGTACACAAAAGAAAGGATGTCCGCAACCCCGCCGTAACTGGGGCGCTGAAAAAGTACTGGATGAATTAGGGAAACCTAAACACCGATAGATAACGCTAACTAGTATTGGTCTTCCGTAATGGTTTCGAGGATAGTGGCGTAACTCACATACCGGTCGGCATCAATGTCGCCCTCTTCTACCGCTGCTTTTACCGCGCAGCCGGGCTCGTTGATATGCAGGCAGTTGTTGAACTGGCATTGCGAAATATAAGGCTGCATTTCCAGGAAATAATGCGATAATTCTGCTTTGGGGATATCTACGATGCCAAATTCCCTGACGCCCGGGGTATCGATCAAACGGCCGCCAAAAGGCAAATCGTACATTTCTGCGGAGGTGGTAGTATGTAACCCTTTACCACTCCAGCCGCTCACCGCTTTGGTTTTGAGATCCAGGCCCGGCATCAGTACATTGATCAACGATGATTTACCCACACCCGAATGGCCGGCCATCAGGGTGGTTTTATCTTTCAGTAAGGCTCTTACCTCATCAATACCTTCATCATTAGCAGCAGAAGTTAACAATATCTGGTAGCCAATACTGTTGTAAAGTGCTGCAAGTTCAGCAAATTTATCGGCTTCTTTTTCCCGGTAAATATCTTTTTTGTTAAACACCAGTATCACCGGAATATGATAGGCCGCTGCGGTTACCAGGAAGCGGTCAATAAAGCCCTGCGAGGTACGCGGTTCCTTTACAGTACATATCAGCATGGCCTGGTCCATATTCGCTGCCACAATATGCTTTTTGTTTTTCCCATGGGGAGAACTGCGTACAATATAATTCTTACGGGCGCCAATTCCTGTGATGATAGCATTTTTAGCATTGGCATCGCTATCGTCCGGGGCTATTTCTACGATGTCGCCTACCGCAATGGGATTAGTAGAGGTAATGTCTTCATCTTTTTTGAAAACACCTCTCATTCTTGCCTGAAACGTTTCATCTGTGGTGGTTTTCACCGCATACCAGCTACCTGTCGATTTATATACTGTTGCTTGCAATATTGTTTGTTATTGATTAGGAGTAACAAAGGTAGGGTATTCGCGGATAAAAGTTTGGGGAGATGGATACCGCCAGGTGGTATCCATCTCCCCAAATATGGTAACTGTTATACCAGCCGGCCTAGGGCAGGCTCTTAAACAGGCTATAGCGCAGTATTACTTCCAGTAATATACATGCCAGTGCTATCATGGCCAGGATGAAGAAATGCTCTGCAAAACGTTTGTAAGAGGTAATCTCTACCTTGGTTTTCTCCAGCTGGTCAATTTCATTATAGATGTTCTTTAAATCGGTGGTGTTGGTAGCACGGAAATATTTACCACCGGTTTCTTTGGAAATTTTCTTCATCAGCGGTTCGTCGATCTGTACATCCTGCATCACCATTTGCACCGTACCATCAGCCATGGGCATAGGAAACGGCGCTTTGCCTATTGTTCCTACCCCAATGGTGTATACCCTGATTTTAAACGCCTTGGATATTTCCAGCGCTGTCAGTGGGTCTATCAACCCTGTGTTGTTAACCCCGTCTGTGAGCAGGATAATCACTTTGCTTTTAGCGTGACTGTTGCGCAAGCGGTCTACCGAAGTAGCCAATCCCATACCGATGGCAGTACCATCCTGCAGCATGCCGCTTTTCACCTGCATGATCTGGTTTTTCAGTACCGCATGATCTGTGGTGATAGGGCATTGGGTAAAGCTTTCGCCGGAAAACACCACCAGCCCGATACGGTCGCTGATACGCTTGTCAACAAAGTCCATGGCCACTTTCTTGGCGGCCTCCATACGGTTAGGTTGCAGGTCTTCCGCCAGCATACTACCCGAAATATCTATCGCCATTACGATGTCAATCCCTTCACTGTCGATACTTTCAGACGTGTTGGAAGTTTGCGGGCGTGCCAGGGCCACAATCAGGGCAACTACGGCCAGTAACCGCAGTACCAGCAGTAAGGGTCTGAAACGCACCTTCCAGGATACCGGTAAGCCTTTTAATCCTTCAATGGAAGATACCATCATAACGCTCTGCCGGCCTTTGCGCCTGGCAAAATACCAGTATATCAGCACCGGTACCAGCAGCAACAGCCACAGGTAAGCCGGATAGGCAAATTCAATATTTTTCCACGTTGAAAAATCCATCAATTTTCTAATTAAGATCCATTCTGGCTTTATGCTTGTTGTTTCTCGGCAGCAGTTCCGTCTTCCTCTGTAGCACCCGCTTTAGGCCTGGTCCATTCAAGGATTTCTTCCGCCTTCACCATACAATCTTCGTGTTCATCTGCCGTTGGTTGCAGTTTGGCAAACTTCGCCAGGTCGGCAATAGCCAGCAAACTACGCAGCTTATCCCTTTGCTGATTCAGCTTGGTAACTGGTTTAATATTCTGTAATAACTCCTCACTGGTTTGTTCCAGCGCGGCGATATTAAACTGGTGCTCAAAATAAGTACGCAAAATATCTGTTAACCGGGTATAGTATTGCTTTACATCACCCTGTTGCCATAGCTTTTCCTCTTTCAGTGTTTTCAGCTGCCGGGTAGCCAGTTCATACGGCGATATAGTAGGTGTATTTACCACCGGCGCTTTCTCCGGTCTGGAACGGAAATACCATATCAGACCACCTATGATCAACACAATACCTGCACCAATAGCGATATACAACCAGTAATCCCAGATGCTCCAGGGTACGGCCTGTACGGCTTTAATCGGTTTAAATGCTTTAGTGGTATCTACGGCTACTGTATTTACATCGATGCCGATGGGAAGGGTCACCGCAGAATCTGCCGCTGCATTGGCGCCGGTAATCACTTCAAACCTCATGGGAGGTATCTGCCAATGGCCCGAATCAAAACTGGTGAGGGTAAAAGTCTGGTGAAGGGTATGTACATCCTGAGTGCTCACTGTATCCAGGGAAGTGCGTGTTATTACTTCAAAGTGCTCAAGTGAGTCAGGTAATACCGGGAATATTATTTTAAAGTTGGGATCCTTAAACTGTGCAGGCGTCAGGGTGGCAGTCAGTTGCAGTTTGATCTGTTCACCTATCCTGATGCTATTTGTGTCTGCTTTGGCAGTTACATCTACGGCCTGCTGTGCCAGCAAGCTGAAAGGATATAACAACCCAAGTAAGCAAGATAAAAATATACGCCTGATAACTTGTTGTTTATGCATGTTTAATTTGCTCTCCTTTATTATTTACGCCCTCTTCAGGAAAAATGTTTGTAACGCCTTTACATAGTCTTCATCGGTACGTATGCTTACCAGTTCTGCGCCACTTTTCATAAATGCATTTTTACAATATTGTGAATGCTGCAGAAACTGTTGTTCATAGTACTGACGCACGCGGCGATCGGAGGTATCTATCCATTGAGTAGCGCCGGTTTCAGCATCTGCCACCTGTATGAGTCCTACCGGCGGAAGATCTTTATCCCGTTGATCGTATACCTGTACGCCTACTACATCGTGGCGCTTGGCTGCAATGTTCAGCGCATCCTGGTAATTTCCTGAGAGAAAATCGCTCAGCACAAAAACGATGCTGCGTTTTTTATTGGCATTGTTAAAGAAACGCAGGGTTTCATTAATATTGGTTCCTTTTCGTTTAGGCGTAAACGATAGTAGCTCCCGGATAATAAACAGGATATGCGATTTACCTTTTTTAGGGGGAATGTATTTTTCCATCCCGTCGCTGAAAAAGATCACGCCAACTTTATCGTTGTTCTTGATCGCTGAAAATGCCAGTACAGCGCAGAGTTCAGTGATCAGGTCGCGCTTATCCTGCTTTTTGGTACCAAAAGCCGAGCTTTCACTCATATCTACCAGCAGCATCACGGTCAGCTCTCTTTCCTCTTCAAAAACCTTCACAAAAGGGTGGTTGAACCGTGCTGTTACATTCCAGTCGATAGACCTTACATCATCTCCAAAATGGTAATCCCTTACCTCGCTGAATGACATACCACGGCCTTTGAAGGCGCTATGGTATTCACCTGCAAAGATGTGGTTGGTAAGCCCTTTCGTCTTGATTTCTAATTGTCTTACCTTTTTTAATATTTCAGCCGTATCCAACATGAAAAATCTTGAGTTAGGTGTGATGAATATAATCAGCGGGAATCGCTGTTATCATGGAACCTCTACGGCGTTGAGGATTTCGCTCAATATATTTTCGCTGGTAACGTTTTCTGCTTCCGCTTCGTAGGTTAAGCCTACACGGTGACGCATTACATCAAAGCAGATGTTGCGTACATCTTCCGGAATAACGTAACCGCGTCGTTTCATGAAAGCATAGGCTTTTGCTGCCCAGGCCAGGTTAATACTGGCCCTCGGCGAACCACCATAAGCAATGAGTGGTTTCAGCTTATTCAGCTTATAGTCTTCCGGGTTACGGGTAGCAAAAACGATATCGAGAATGTATTTTTCAATCTTCTCATCCATATATACCTCTCTTACCAGCTTACGGGCTTCAATGATATCTGAAGGCTGTATGATAGCGCGGATAGGGGAGGACGCTTCCGGGTTCAGGTTCTGACGGATAATCAGTTTTTCTTCTTCTTTGGTCGGGTAACCGATCACTACTTTCAGCATGAAACGGTCTACCTGCGCTTCCGGCAAGGTGTAGGTACCTTCCTGCTCTATCGGGTTCTGGGTAGCCAGTACCAGGAAGGGCTCATCCAGCTTAAAGGTGTTGTCGCCGATGGTAATTTGTCTTTCCTGCATGGCTTCCAGCAGGGCGCTTTGCACTTTGGCCGGGGCACGGTTGATTTCATCTGCCAGGATAAAATTGGCGAAGATGGGACCTCTGCGTACTACAAATTCATTCTTCTGCTGGTTGTAGATCATAGTACCTATCACGTCCGCCGGCAGGAGGTCGGGCGTAAACTGTATACGACTGAATTTAGCGTTGATAGCTGATGAGAGTGATTTAATCGACAGCGTTTTAGCCAAACCAGGCACACCTTCCAGCAATACGTGGCCCTGGGCCAGTAAACCGATCAGCAGTCTTTCCACCATATAACGCTGGCCAACAATAACTTTACCTAACTCCATAGTGAGCAGGTCCACAAAGGCGCTGGCCTGGTGGATCTTCTCATTCAGTTGCCGGATATCGGACGATGTATTTTCCATGCTAATAATTTTTCAGGTGTGCTAAAATAAACATTCTCTGGTCAAATAAAACTTATCACTATGTGAAGAGGCCGTTAAAATGCTGTTAAACTTGCCACTGTGGCTACTTTAGCTGATATAATCATTTAACGGCGATGCCTAAATTAATAAAGCCGGGCATAATTATATAATATTTTTCCGTATACCGTACCTTTGCCGCACCTAAAGTAATAGAACATGGAAGATTTTGAGCAGCGCTGGAAACCGGTAGAGGAAATGCTTACCGCAAGGTTTGGTAAAACTCCCAATATGGAGGCCATCCTTTTCCTGATCGGCGTAAACGAACTAAATAACCTGAAAAAGAAATATACCAAAGAGCAAAAACAGGACCTGATGCACGTAGCGGTATGCACGCTGCTGAGCCAGAGTGGCTATTTTGAAATGGATGGCTATGACAAAGACGGCTGGCCTCATTTCAAAGAATTGCAGCCGGTCCCCAAAATGGAACTGGAAGAACAGGAACACTTCCTCAAAGAGCATATTATTGCTTACTTTGCTGGTCATGAAGAAGTATAATACCCTTGTATGAAAAAACTGCTGCTACTCCACACCCTTTTATTGTTGACCGTATTGTTTGCCGAAGGCCGGCACAGAAAGGTAAAAGTCTATACCCCCTACGGCACCATGGTCATCCGGTTATACGATCAAACGCCGAAACATCGCGATAACTTTCTCAAACTGGCCAGGAGCCACTTTTACGACAGTACCCTGTTTCACCGGGTCATTAATCAATTTATGATCCAGGGGGGAGATCCTGATTCGAAACATGCTCATACCGGCGATATGCTGGGCAATGGCGACGTAGGCTATACCATTCCACCGGAGTTTCAGCTCGACTTGTTTCACCGCAAAGGCGCGCTGGCAGCAGCCCGGGAAGACCGCCCAGACAAAGCCTCCTCCGGTTGCCAGTTCTATATTGTACAAGGCAAGGTATTTACCGATGAGCAGCTCGATAAACTGGAGAAAACCAGGCTAGGTGGCCGCAAAATCCCGGTAGACCAGCGACAGGTATATAAAACGGAAGGAGGTACCCCACACCTGGATCAAAGCTATACCGTATTTGGCCAGGTCATAAAAGGGATGGAAGTCATTGATAAAATTGCCGCCATTAAAACCGATGGCAACAACAGACCCGTCACAGACGTGCCTATGCGGATACGGGTAGTGAAGAAATGGCTGTTTTTTTAGTACAAAAAGAACTATTTATTTAATTGGGGCATTCTATGTATTTTTACGGCTCAAAATCAAACTTGATATGAATTTTCCGTCAAATCTGCGTTACACAAAAGATCACGAATGGATTTTATTAGAAGGTAATGTGGCTACCATCGGTATTACCGAATTTGCTCAACGTGAATTGGGAGATATCGTTTTCGTGGATATTAACTCACTGAACAAACTGATTAACGCTGAAGAAGTGTTTGGTACCGTAGAAGCAGTGAAAACCGTATCTGACCTGTTCATGCCCGTTGCCGGTACTGTAAGTGAAATCAACCCTGAACTGGATGGCTCACCGGAACTGGTAAACCAGGATCCATATGGTGATGGCTGGATGGTAAAGGTAACCGTTACTAACCCGGCTGATGTAAACGCCCTGTTGGATGCTGCTGCATACCAGGCGCTGATAGGTGAATAATTAACATTATAACCTCTTTTATATAGTAAGGACAACAGGCCTCGTTATGACGACCGGCCTGTTGTCCTTTTTACTGCATATCCAATAACATTGCTCCATGAAGCTCTTGAAATACTACCTGCCAGCTACTATATGGATCATCCTGATCCTCATTATATGTACCCTTCCGGGAAAGGATATTCCAACTAATTCATTTTTCGAAAAAGTACATTTCGACAAAATCGTCCATTTTGGCCTGTTTGGCGGTGTGGTATTGTTCCTCAGCCTGGGTATCTACCAGCAGAAAAGATATATATCGCCAGTAACCCTTATCACATTGGTGATCATTGCAGCCACTTACGGATTGGCTATTGAATTTATACAGAAGTACTGGGCCATTGGCCGCAGCTTCGATATATATGATATAGTAGCCGATACGCTCGGCGCTATCGCAGGCATATGGGTATTTAAAATTGTAAGACACCTGTTTTTCTCCGGCAGACATAAATAAAAAAACCCCTCCCGCTGAGGCGGAAGGGGATTATATCTGCTTATGAGAAATAAATATGCTTATATTATTGCTGACCAGCTTCTTTCTTCGCATCATTCTTCATCTTGTCATTCGCAAAGATAGAGAACTCACAACGACGGTTGATAGCGCGGTTAGCATCCGAATCGTTTGGTACTTTAGGTTGAGATTTACCATACCAGAAGCCCTGGATACGGTTAGCTGCAATGCCCTGTTGTTTCAGATATGCAATTACACTGTTGGTTCTTCTTTCAGATAAACCCATGTTATACGCATCTGTACCTTTATCGTCAGTATGACCTTCCACACGAACATAAGTATCTGGATACTTGTTCAGGATGGTAGCTAATTGTTTGATGTTGTCCTGTGCTACAGGCGACAGATCAGATTTGTCGAAACCGAATAATACTCCGGCATCAAATGTTACGTTAATACCTTCACCCACACGCTCTACGGTTGCATTTGGCACCTCAGTTTTAATTTCCTGTGCCTGTTTGTCCATTTTCTTACCGATCAAAGCACCACCTGCGCCACCTAAAGCAGCCCCAATAATAGCTCCTAATGCGGTATTACCGGCTACCTTACCAATTACGGCACCAGCGGCAGCGCCACCGCCTACGCCAATGGCAGCACCTTTCTTGGTATTGTCCATGCCCTGCCAGGTTTTACAACTGAACAACATGGTTACAGATAGGACCAAAGCTACCAGAACATTGATTTTTTTCATCATAATAATTTTAAACATGAAGGTTTTTAAGCATTAATTCCGTTGACAAAACTAATTGAAAATCCTGTAAACAAATATGCTGCCAATTTAATTTAATTTATGCAGCACATTGGTTATCAAACAAGTATACTCAACGAAAACAAGGCAAATATCGATAATATATATGATTAACAATATATATTCTAATATTGTTGCAGAATAGTAACAACTCAACCGGCAAAAAGGATCAACCTAACAGATTTTTTAATAATCCGCCAAAACCGCCACCAGCGTTCGCCTGCTGTTGTTGCGCCCCATTAGATAATAATCCCTTTAAATCTTCCAGGTTAACCTGCCCGTCGCCGTTGGTGTCTAAACCACCAGACAGTTTACCCAGTATGCCCTGCAGATTAATGCCCTGTGCCGAACCACCTGTGAGCGAATTCAGGATACCATCCAGGCTAAAGCTGCTGTTGGAAGGATCATTGGTTTTATGTACCAGTGAACCAAGTACCGCAGGAATAAGGCTGGCAGCCAGCTGTGTAGCGGCACCCTTGTCCAGGTTAAATTTTTCCAACAAGGTACCCACCAGGTTATTGGAAATATTGCTTACCACCGGGTTGCTGGCAGTTTCGCCGCCATTTCCGCTGAGTAACGACAATACTCCTTCTGTGTTGCCATTGGCCAGCTCTTGTTGTAAACCTGAAGCAATGGATTCAGTGGCAGCACCAATTACCGCTTCATTTTGTTCATTGGGAACAGCCGGGTTGTTCACCACAGCACCCTGTGCATGTTCGCGGACCAGGTCCATTAATTGCTCTAACATTGGAGATGATTTTTTAGGGAAGTAAAGGTTTGTTTTTAGTGCTATACCCTTGCTATTCAAGAGTACTGACTAAATGTAGGATATTTTGGGAAATTTAAAACGAGGTTGCGGAAAGATAACAACAGATCATTCTCCGGGTATCTTTCCGCAACATTACTATCAATTTTCTATAACAGCCGATTAATTACCTTGTTTCAGCTTTTCGGCATTCTCCGCAAACTGCAGAGCATCGATCATTTCTTTGATGTCGCCATTCATAAAGGCATCCATGTTATATACCGTCATACCAATACGGTGATCGGTTACACGCCCCTGGGGATAATTATAGGTCCGTATTTTGGCGGAACGATCGCCCGTAGATACCAGGCTCTTACGCTGTGAAGCAATAGCATCCTCGTGTTTACGTACTGCCGCTTCATAGATACGGGTACGCAGCATTTTCATGGCAATTTCACGGTTGGAGTGCTGGCTACGGCCTTCCTGGCACTCTACCACCACGCCGGTAGGTATGTGCGTAAGCCTTACCGCCGATTCGGTCTTGTTTACGTGCTGACCACCCGCACCAGAAGAACGGAAGGTATCCATCTTAATATCTGCCTCTCTTACATCTACATCCACCTCTTCTGCCTCTGGTAACACCGCTACGGTGGCAGCAGAAGTATGCACCCGACCTGAGGCTTCTGTAGCTGGCACCCGTTGTACACGGTGTACACCGGATTCAAATTTCAGGGTACCATATACATCGTCGCCGCTTACCTCCATCACGATTTCCTTGTAACCACCGGCAGAACCGGGGTTTTCACTCAGTAAACTGGTCGACCAGCCCTTCAGCTCACAGAAGCGGAGGTACATACGGAATAAGTCGCCCGCAAAGAGACTGGCCTCATCACCACCAGTACCCGCCCGGATTTCAAGAATAGCATTCTTTTCATCCTGGGGATCTTTAGGAATCAACAGGTTACGGATTTCCTCTTCGGCAGCACCCTTCTGCTCCTGTAATTCTTCCGTTTCGGCCTTGGCCAGCTCGCGCATTTCTTCATCGCCGCTGTCCAGCACCTCCTTGTTGAAGGCAATATTGTCCAGTAATTTACGGTAGGCATCATATGCCTTTACGATCTTCTCCAGCTGCCGGTATTCCTTGCTGAGCTGACCAAACTTCTTGTTATCACTCACCACTTCCGGGTTGGTAAGTGCCAGCGATACCTGCTCGAAACGACCTTTTATAGCTTCCAGTTTGTCTATCATAATTATATTTGACTTTTGAGTAGCCTCCCCAAACCGGGAAGTGATACTGCCAATCGGGTTGCAAAATTAACACCATTAACTTAATTAAACAGCAGGTAATTGAAACAGATCAAATTAAAAGGAAAGGATATATTTAACGGCACCCGGCTGCTGGGCCCCGACAACGTACTGCTACTCCATGAAAACGGCGTAGTGGCGGGCATTGTAGCGGCATCAGATGCCGGAGATAGCGTACAGGAACTGGATGGTATTTTGTGCCCGGGGTTTGTTAATACCCATTGTCACCTGGAATTATCACATATGAAAGGCGTAATCCCGGAAAAAACCGGCCTTCCGGCCTTTCTGACCCAGGTAATGCAGTCCCGTAACCAATATACCGGCAACATCAACGAGGCTATCGACAGGGCCGAACAGGAAATGTGGGATGCCGGCATTTCCGCCGTGGGAGATATTTGCAACGGCACCACCACCCTGGTAAAAAAACAACAGGGCAGAATGTACTACCATTCTTTCATCGAATGTATGGGCGTAGCCGATGCCGGCGCCCAAGGCCGATACCAGTATAGCCTGGATGTATTGGCTTCCTTCCGGGAAATCAATGGCAGCCACCATCAATGCGCCATTGTACCACATGCTCCCTATTCCGTTAGCCAAACACTATTTGGCCTGCTTGGCAATACCCCCGATAATACACCCGTAACGATCCACAACCAGGAAACCGCAGCGGAAAATGAATTATTCCGGCACAAAACAGGCGATTTCCTCCGTTTTTATCAACATTTCGGCATGGACGTAAGCACGTTCCAGCCTACCGGGACCAACAGCCTGGAAGCCTGGCTTTCTCACTTCTCCCAAAATAAAATATTACTGGTGCACAACACCTTTACCACGGAAGAGGATATACGCTTTGCACAACAACAACCCCTGGAAACCTGGTGGTGCCTATGCCCACAGGCCAACCTGTATATAGAAGACCGCCTGCCAGACATTCCGCTGTTCCGTCGCCTGCAATGCTCCATTACATTGGGTACCGACAGCCTGGCTTCCAACCACCGGCTATCCATTTGGGAAGAAATAAAAACCATCCGTCACCATTTCCCGGAAATTCCGTTGGCAGAAATCCTGCAATGGGCTACTTTTAACGGCGCAAAGGCCCTGAACATCCAGGATACCTACGGCAGTTTCAACACCGGTACCAAACCAGGTGTGATATTGATTAACCAGGAAAGCAGTAGAATAATTTAGCTGTAACTTATGAATGACTTTTTGAACGAAGTATTTTTAGACAACACCATCCGGGATTATCTCGTATTGATCGGTGTTTTATTGTTTGTATTCATCGTAAAACGATACGTGTCCAAAGGACTGGCCGCCATCCTTTTCAGGCTGGTGAAGCACTGGTCGCCGCAAATCGATGAAAAAGACTTTGTCAACCTCCTGTTAAGACCACTGGAATATTTCCTGTTGCTGATCACCTTTATGCTGACGATCGACCGGTTTACTTTTCCGCGTTTACTGAACGTACATGTATATGGGAAAGTGACCGTGCAAAATGTAACCGATACCCTGCTGGAGCTGGCTCTGAGCATGAGTATCATCTGGATTGTGTTGCGGTTGATCGACTTTGTGGCCCTGGTGCTGGAAAAAAAGGCCGATCTCACAGAAGATAAAACCGATAACCAGTTTATCGTTTTCTTCCGCGATTTTTTCAAGGCTATCATATTCATTATGGGAGCCATTGCCTTTGTCCGCATCCTGTTTGGTAACGGGCTGGTAGAAAAGATTATCGCGGGTTTGGGTATCGGTGCTGCGGCCCTTGCCCTTGCTGCCAAAGAAAGTATTGAAAACCTGATAGGCTCCTTTATCATCTTTTTCGATAAACCATTCCGTGTAGGCGATAGCGTTAAGGTAGATACCTACCAGGGATCTGTAGAAAAGATAGGACTGCGTAGTACCCGCATTCGTACCCTGGAAAAAACGTTTGTAACCGTGCCTAATAAAAAGATGGTGGACAGTATCCTGGACAACCTGTCGCTCCGCACCCAGCAACGGGTGGCGCTCAAAATGGAATTTGGCACCGATACGCCGGCGGAAAACCTGCTATTATTTCTACAGGATGTACGGCAACTTTTAAAAAACGATGCTAATGTACTGGAAGGCTTTACCGTAAACCTCCATGATTTTACAAAAGATACTTACGTAATCCAGGTCATTTTCAATACTTACATCATCGACGGCAGCCGCTACGCGGCGCTGCGGGAGAGTATTAACCTATCGATCATCAAACTGCTGGAAACCCGGGATATTAAATTACCCACGACTTCCACCAATGTAACGATTACGGATGAACGAAGATAAATAGTCGCTAAAAAGAGGAAGGGCGTTATGTTGCTGATGAAACAACATAACGCCCTTCTCTTTTAATAATATCTGTAACTATAGCAGTTACTATGTGCTTACTCTTTATCCTTTTCTTTCTTGCTGCTGCTTAATAAGATGCGGGAGATATCGGCTTCTACAGACTCTTTAGGAGCGCCTACTATCCGGCCTTCTTCTTTTCCATCTTTAAAGATGATGATGGTAGGCAGTTTCTTCACTTTGTAATCCACTGGTGCATCTGACTGCAGTTTCTGATCGGCGCCAAACATCACTACCTGTTCATCGGGGCTGCCACCGGTAATCATCACTTTATAGAGCGCAGGCACTACTTCGCGGCTGGTTTGATCCCAGGTGCCCATTACCACTACCATATTGAAGCCGCTGCGATTGGCTTTAATATAATTGAGCATATTGTCGTTGGGTTCATAGCTGTTGACACCTTTATAGAACCAGGTGGTACCGGGATCATTCATTAATGTCTTCATATCTATCTTACCTTTCAGTACCTTGTCATTGTCATTCTGTGCCCAGGCCAGCGTGGAGAAAAGCAGGCTGCCACCCAGGAGTAATGTTTTCAAACGCATAATGATGTTTTTATAATTGATCTTTCAGTTCCGTTAAGAAACCCCGTACCTTCAGCAAAGCTTGTACCATTTCGAAATTACGGGCTGCCAGCTTGTGATCTTCCTTCAGTTTTTGCTTGGCTCCTTCAATGGTATATTTTCTTTCCCGCAGCAGGTGATAAATTAGTTTGAGGTGCTGAATATCTTCCTGCCGGAAAAGGCGATCGCCTTTACGGTTCTTTTTGGGTTGCAGTATATCAAATTCATTTTCCCAATAGCGGATAAGTGAAGTATTCACCTTAAACATGGCTGCAACCTCACTGATCGAATAATACTGCTTATCTAGTATTAATTTATCCAGTTCCATAATCAGATCCGGGTCCTCCGATAGCTCTTTCAATGATTTACGACCCCGTTTTTTCCCGACTATGTCGGGGACCACGGTAGCTTTTTTGCTTTTTGCCTTAACTTTTACTTTAGCTGGCACTGTTACCGCTGCTCCTGTAGGATGCGGTATTCCAGATGTCGAAAAAAGATCTAGCTGGTGCATCGGAGTAAAAAAACGAGGTGACAAATATCTTTTACGAAGATGAAGTTAAGCTTTTCGTGGTAAGCTTTACCTTTTTTGTCACTTGTTTTTTGGTCGGGACCAGCAGGTCAGGATTTATAACTGCTTAAAAATGAAAGCCTGTTGCCGGAAATACTAGTCAAAGGACTGGTTGCCGGACCTGGCCATCTTGAGCATACGGTCAAACTGTTCGGGGGTGAGATCATTAAAGAAGAAGTATACGGGATCCACTTTTTCCCCATTTTTCATTACCTCGTAGTGGCAGTGAGGACCTGTAGATTTACCGGTACTACCTACCCAACCTAATACGTCGCCACGCTTAACTGCCTGGCCGGCCTTAACCTTCATGCGCAGCATGTGCCCGTAGAGGGTTTTGTAACCATAGCCATGGCGTATTATTACGTGATTGCCATATCCTACATCGCTCAGGCTGGCGTCTTCTACCACACCATCGCCGGTAGCATAGATGGCCGTGCCGCTGGGCGCTGCAAAATCCAGTCCCGCGTGATATTTCATGGTTTTATAGATAGGATCTATCCGATAGCCGAAACCAGAGGCAATGTGTTTAAGATCTTTATTGGATACTGGTTGAATAGCGGGAATAGAAGCCAGCATCTGCTGCTTGTTCTTCACCATTTTATCAATCTCGTTATAGGAAGTTTCCTGGGCTTTAACGCGGTTGGTCAGTTCTTTCAGCAATACAGAGGTAGAGGCAATAATTTCGCTACTGGCAAAGGATTGCAGCTGGGCAGCTTCCTCATCGCGTTTGATTTTACCCATACGGGCGCTATCCGGAATAGGAGAGGCTTCGAAGATAACCCGGTAAATTTCATTGTCCCTGTCTTCCAGCTCGGCCAGTTTGCCCTTCATTTCTTTCATACGACCCTGTAAGGCTTCGTACTTTTCCCTCATCCCTTCCAGGTCGCCCCGCAAGGACTTTTCTTTGGGAGAGTCGACCACCCGGTAGGCGATGGAGAGGAAGATTGCCCCGGTAACGATAGCCGCAGACACAAATCCCAATATCCGGAGGATCTTTACCCGCAGTGATACTACGAGCTTTTCATATTTTAATGTTTGGGTATTATAAAAATATTTAACCTTCTTCATGCACCAGGGTATACTTTATGCGCCATAGTGCAGTGAACGCTATGACAGCAGATTTATTTCATGGGAGTCAAACATCCGGATGTTATTCGTTGGCATTTTTCCCCCCTTAACTATTTTTGCCGGGTTACATAACCTGTTTTGCATAATCATACAGGTTTCAATATTTTTGCACTCCCTTTAACACGGCGGGAAAATAAGGCGCACAAACCTACTGTAATTAGATTAAAACATCAACCTTTTGAATGTCAATTTTCTAACTACTTTATAAGGGCTTGAAATACAGTAACAAGCCCAAAGCAGGTTAAATCGCCCTTATAAGATATAAAATACATATTAATTTGTATCAATATTTATGACAGCATCTGAAATAAGACAGCAATTCCTGGACTTTTTTGCCTCCAAAGGACACCAGATTGTGCCCTCAGCGCCAATCGTTATTAAAAACGATCCCACGCTGATGTTCACCAATGCAGGTATGAACCAGTTTAAGGATTATTTCCTTGGAAACCGGGTGCCTCCCCACAAAAGAGTGGCGGATACCCAAAAGTGCCTGCGGGTAAGCGGCAAGCAAAATGACCTGGAAGAAGTAGGTATTGATACTTACCACCACACCATGTTTGAAATGCTCGGCAACTGGAGCTTTGGCGACTACTTTAAAAAAGAAGCTATCGCCATGAGCTGGGAACTGCTGACAGAAGTATATAAAATACCGAAAGATAAGCTCTATGTGACTGTTTTTGAAGGAGATGCAAGCGAAAATCTCCCCAAAGATGAAGAAGCCTATAACTTCTGGAAGGAACATGTTGCGGAAGACCGCATCCTATTGGGAAACAAAAAGGATAACTTCTGGGAAATGGGAGATATGGGTCCCTGCGGTCCCTGCTCTGAAATTCACGTGGATTGCCGCCCGGATGAAGAAAGAAAACAGGTAGACGGTAAAACCCTGGTGAATGCGGATCACCCCCAGGTGATTGAAATATGGAACAACGTATTCATGCAGTTCAACCGTCAGAAAGATGGTTCATTGGTGCCTTTGCCTGCCAAACACGTGGATACCGGTATGGGACTGGAACGATTGGTGAGAGTATTACAGGGCAAAACTTCCAACTACGATACAGATTTGTTTACCGGTACTATCCACTATACAGAAGGTCTTACCGGCAAGAAATATACCTTCAGTGACAGTAAAAAAGACGTGGCTTTCCGTGTAATAGCCGACCACGTTCGCGCGATATCGTTTACCATCGCCGATGGACAGTTACCCGCCAGCAACGGAGCAGGTTATGTTATACGTCGCATTCTCCGCAGAGCTGTGCGCTATTATTACTCCTTCCTGGAGGTAAAGAAACCGCTGCTGCATGACCTCGTACCCGTGTTGGCGGCACAATTCTCCCACGTATTCCCTGAATTACAACAACAGGTGGATTTTGTGAGGAAAGTAGTATTTGAAGAAGAGAATAATTTCCTTCGCACTCTGGAAAGTGGAATCCGCCGCATCGAAGACTTCATGCAGCAAGCTACCACCAAACTGATCGATGGCGCTACTGCATTTGAACTGAACGACACCTACGGGTTCCCATTGGACCTCACCAATCTCATTGCCGCTGAAAATGGTTTTACAGTGGATGAGAAAGGCTTCGAGGTAGCGATGAAACAACAGAAAGATCGCTCCCGCGCAGCCACTGAAATGGATACTGGCGACTGGGTTATCCTGGACGAAACCCCTAACTCTGTTTTCGTAGGCTACGAACAGCTGGAAAGCAATACCAAGCTGCTAAAATACCGTACCGTAAAGGCAAAAGGTAAAGAGCAGTTCCAGCTGGTACTGGGCCAAACGCCATTCTACGCAGAAAGCGGCGGACAGGTAGGCGATACCGGTGTGCTATATTTTGGAGACGAGGTAGTGCATGTAACCGATACCAAAAAAGAAAACAACCTGACCATACACTTTGCAGATAAACTGCCAGCACAACCTGCTGCAGCGGTAAAAGCAGTAGTAGCAAAAGATAAACGCCACAATACCGAGCGTCATCACTCCGCTACGCACTTGCTGCATGCAGCTTTACGTAAGGTGCTGGGCACACATGTTGCCCAGAAAGGTTCCCTGGTAAATGCAGAAGCGCTACGTTTCGACTTCTCTCACTTCGCCAAAGTAACGGATGAAGAATTAGCACAGATAGAAACGATTGTAAATGAAAAGATCCGCGAAAATATACCGGTAGTGATTCGTGAATTGCCCAAGGAAGAAGCGCTGAAGCTTGGCGCCATGGCCCTGTTTGGCGAAAAATACGGTGATGTGGTGCGTGTGGTAATTATAGATCCCGCCTATAGCGTGGAATTGTGCGGTGGTACACACATCAGTTCTACCGGCGAATTGGGTCAGTTTAAATTTGTATCGGAAGCCGCAGTTGCCGCGGGCGTTCGTCGCGTGGAAGCAGTTACCGGCGCCCAAGCAGCCGCTTTTGTGAACGAACAACTGCAGCAGTTGAAAGAAATTAAAGCCGCGCTGAAAAATCCGAAAGAAATTGTTAAGTCGGTAGAAACCCTGTTGCAGGACAAAGCCGCGCTTGAAAAACAGCTGGAAGCCCTGGAACAGGAGAAAATACGCGCCCTGGCAGCCAGCCTGCGTAACCAGGCAGAACAAATCAATGGCATTAATTTCCTTGGCCAGGTGGTGAACGTCAGCAATGCAGAAGGATTAAAACAACTGTCCTTCCAGTTGAAAAATGAAATCCCTGATCACGTACTGCTGTTTGTGGCCAACATTGGTGGTAAAGCCAGCATCGCGCTTTCTATTGATGAAAAACTGGTAGCAGCCAAAGGCTGGGAAGCGCCTAAAATCATCAAAGAACAGATTGCTCCCCTGATCAAAGGCGGTGGTGGAGGCCAGAAAACCTTTGCTACAGCCGGTGGACAAGAAACCGATAAGCTAGACCAGGTGGTGTCAGCAGTGAAGAAAGTGATTTCCTAAAAGCGAAAAGCTGAAAGCATAACGCGAAAAGCTATTGTGGAGAATGATCTTAGCGGATATTTAAAATTCGCTTTGTCCATTCTCCACAATAGCTTTTCGCTTTATGCTTTCAGCCTGCTGCTCTATTTTAACTTTTTCTTTCCTTTCCCACCCTTTAAATTTGTTGCATTAGTTTAAATTTAGTCAACAAAAAACGCTTAAATACCATGACCAGGTTACTGCAAATTCTCACATTGGCAGGCTTTTCCTGCTTCACCATGAGCGCGGTATCTGCGCAATCCCAAACGCCTTCCAAAGACCAGATGGGCGAGTTTGATGAAATTGTTATCAAACATAAAAGTGATAAAGATGGAAAGGTAACAGTAGAAATCAAAAATGGCGACATCCTGGTAAACGGAGAAAAGATTGATCAGTACAATGATCCTAACCTATCTGTTTTCCGCAGGAAAATTACACCACGCAATGGCAATACGCTGAGCTTCGATAGCGACAACCCGCGCGATAATTTCAGCTTGTTTAACGATGATGATAGTGGTAGCGACAATATGCCATTGCCCGTAAATAAAGCCATGCTGGGAGTGATCACGGAGAAAAAAGCGGCAACCGGTGTTACGGTAAAATCCGTTGCCAAAGGGACTCCGGCCGACAAATCTGGTATTAAACCCGGGGATATTATCACCGCAGTAGGCCCCGATAAAATAAATGAACCGGCCGAATTGTATGAAGCTATCGGCAAGCATGCACCATCAGATGAAATAACGATCACCTATATACGCGATGGAAAGCCGAAGAGTGTTATTGTAAAGCTGGAAGCCAGGAAAGACCTGGGTACCAGTGAGGGCTGGAACAATCTTCCTCCGAGAAATATGCCCCGTAGTTTTAGCTTCCCTTCTCCTTATCCACGCGGAGAACAGCCATTTGGCTATGGTTGGCGCCACCAGGCAGACGAAGGTGAAAAGCTGGGTTTGCAGGTACAGGATACCGAAAACGATGAAGGCGCCGTGGTAATAGATATTGCACCGGGATCGGTGGCCGCCAAAGCCGGTTTCCAGAAAAACGACATCGTAACTGAACTGGCTGGCACGCCTGTAAAAAATGTAACCGATCTTTCCGGCGCTTACCGCACCAACCGGGAAAAGGGCCAGTTTTCCGCCACTGTAAAGAGAAATAATAACACTACTACCTTAACTGTTAAAGTACCGAAGAAGCTGAACAAGGCTGACTTATAGCTATTTCATCAACATCTTCATTACTTTCAGTTTATTTTTAAACGGTGGGTACTTCATAGGAACATCCAGCCAGGTACCGGTTTTCAACATTCCCTTCTGGTGGGTAAAGGTATCGAAGCTGTATTTACCATGATAACGGCCCATACCACTATAACCGGCGCCTCCGAAAGGCAGCTCAGGGTTAGTGAGATGTACCAGGGCATTGTTAACACAGCCACCACCAAAGCGCACCTGCTCTATCAGCATCTTCTCTGTTTTTTTACTCTTCGTAAAAACATAGAGGGCAAGCGGATAGGGCAATTTTTTTATAGCCAGTATGGCTTGCGACAGGTCAGTATAAGTGAGTATGGGTAATACCGGACCAAATATTTCTTCCTGCATCACCGGATCTGACCATTCCACATCTTCCAGCAGGGTAGGGGCGATATACAGGTTATCCCGGTCTTTTTGCCCGCCATGTACAATATGGCCTTCTTCCAGGTAGGCTGCTACCGTGTCAAATCGCCGGGTATTGATCATCCGGGCATAATCGCCACTGCTGGCGGGATTATCTCCAAAAAATTCTACAATAGCTGCTTTCATGGCCGTTACCAGTTCATCTTTTACCCGCTGGTGTACCAGTAAGTAATCAGGCGCCACACAGGTTTGGCCTGCATTCCAGAACTTGCCCCAAACAATACGTTTAGCCGCTACCGTTATATTTACCTTTTCATCCACCACGCAGGGCGATTTCCCGCCCAGCTCGAGGGTAACAGGCGTCAGGTGTGGCACCGCCATCTCCATAATCTTTTTCCCTACCGGTATACTACCCGTAAAAAACACATGATCAAAACGACAATCCATTAGCATAGGAATTACTTCCTGGCCATCGCCTTCTACCACCGTAACATATGCGGGTTCAAAAGTGTCTGCAATCAGCTCTTTCACCACCTGGGCCGTATGCGGCGCCATTTCAGACGGCTTTATGATAGCACAGTTACCACCAGCAATAGCCCCCAGCAAAGGGCTGATCAGCAGCATAAACGGATAATTCCAGGGCCCTATGATCAGGGTGAGTCCCAATGGTTGCTTATACACCCGGCTGCTGCTGGGATAGGTGACAAAGGGGGATGTCACCACTTCCGGCTCCATCCATAGTTTCAATCCCTCGAGTATATAATTGATTTCTTCATATAAAAACCCTATTTCACTCCCGTAAGATTCAACGGGATGCTTGTGCAGATCGGCCTTCAGGGCTGCTGTAATTTTATCTTCAAACTTTTGAATGCCTTTTTTCAGCCGCTTCAGCTGTGCTTTCCGGAAAGCATAAGGCAGGGTAATACCCGCATCGAAATAAACCTGTTGTGCCTGATAAAGCTGGGTAATCTGGGCCTTGCTGATCATAGGGAATTTTTTAATAGATGATGTGTATCTCAATTTAGGGATTTATTGGCACCAAATAGCCTGAAATCACGGTATTATTTGAATATATTTGTGGCAATCAGTACGGAACATGAGCGATATATACAGCAAATATGAAACAGTGATCGGGCTGGAAGTGCACGCCCAGCTGCTTACCGACAGTAAATTGTTTTGTAGCGACAGCGCGGCTTTTGGCGGCGCTCCTAATACCCATATCAGTCCTATTACCATGGCGCACCCAGGCACCCTGCCCCGGATGAACCGTAAAGCGGCTGAATATGCCATTAAACTGGGCCTGGCCTGCCATTGCGAAATTGAAAAAGAGAACTATTTCGCCCGGAAGAATTACTTCTACCCGGATCTTCCCAAAGGCTATCAGGTGTCACAGCATACCGCCCCCATCTGTAAAGGCGGCTATATCAGCATTATTACCGATGCCGGCAGCCGGAATATACAACTAAACCGCATTCACCTGGAAGAAGATGCCGGTAAACTACTGCATGACCAGGACCCTGACTACAGCTATGTAGACTTGAATCGCGCGGGTGTTCCCCTGGTAGAAATTGTTACCGAACCGGATATCCACAGCAGCGACGAAGCCTATGCCTACCTCACCGAAATGCGCCGCCTGGTACGTTACCTGGGCGTATGTGATGGTAATATGGAAGAAGGCAGCATGCGCTGTGATGCCAACATCTCCGTACGTTTAAAAGGAGCGACTACCCTGGGAACCAAGGTAGAAGTGAAAAATATGAACTCTATCCGCAACGTAAAAAGGGCGATAGACAACGAAGTAAAAAGACAGATAGACCTGATCGAAGCCGGCGGTACCCTGGTGCAGGAAACCCGCAGCTTCGACGCATCTAACGGCAGCTCGTTTTCACTCCGCTCCAAGGAAGAAGCCAACGACTATCGTTATTTCCCGGAGCCCGACCTGGCGCCATTTAAGCTAACAGACGAATTTATTGACAGCATAAAGGCCACGTTGCCTGCCCTGCCGGAAGAACTGATCCTCAAATACACCACCGAATTTGGCTTGCCCGAATATGATGCCCGTGTAATTTGCGACGATAAATCTACCGCAGACTACTACGAAAGCCTTATTGCCGTTACTTCCCAGTATAAAGCAGCTGCCAACTGGATGCTTGGCCCTGTAAAATCCTGGCTCAATGAAAATGCCATGGAAATAGGCCGGTTCCCGGTAACACCTGCTGCCCTGGCATCACTCATTAGTCTTACCGACGCCGGTAAAGTGAGTTTCTCCATTGCCTCCTCCCGGATATTACCGGAAATGATACAGGCGCCGGCAGACCCGCTGGAAATAGCCACCAGGTTGAATTTACTGCAAGATAACAATGCCGATAATATCTCTCCCATTATTGACGAAGTACTGGCGAAATACCCCGATAAGGTGGCTGCCTTTAAAGCAGGAAAAAAGGGATTAATGTCGCTGTTTGTAGGAGAAGTAATGAAACTATCCAAAGGCAAGGCAGATCCGCGTTTAACCAACGAATTGCTGGCAGAAAAGCTAAAAGGATAAATTGTCCTATCTTGAGGAACGTAGGTTTGATGAATGTTCAAAAAACAATAGCATGAAAAAATACTTATTATGGATTTCCGCAGGTGTTTTCCTGGCAGGATGTGCCCAACAAACTGAAAAAGGTGAATTTAAAATAGACGGACATCTTAATAACCTTCCGTTAGGACCAGTGGTATTGGAAGAACTGACCCTGGACAACGTGAAAGTAGTGGATTCCACCAGCGTAAAAGATGCCAGCGGTAAATTTACGTTGAAAGGCATGGTGGCTGAACAGGGACTATACCGCATTCGCTTCGACAACGGCAAATTTTTATTGCTGGCACTGGATGCCGGCGATATGAAGATAGATGGAGACGTAGATAAACTGGATGATGTAAAAATCAGCGGCTCTGACGCAACATCCGAACTACAGAGCTTTATGACTACCATCAGCAAAGAATCTATCGGGCTTACCGAAGAAATGCGTAAACTGGATAGTCTCCATGGAAGCGTACCAGACAGCGTTTTCCAGCCGCAAGTGACAGCTATGCAGAAAAAACAGAAGGACTTTGAAGAAGGTTTCTTCCTGATGGCCGACAAAACTAAAAACCCCGCCAATGCTGTATTTGCGATCAGCCAGGTAAGAAGCGGAGAAGAAATTATTGCACACAAACAAGTGCTCGCCAATCTCACTAAACGCTTTCCTAAAAATACGCTGGTAAAAAGTATGACCGATAAAATTGCGGAACTTGAAAAATCCCAGGGAAGCGGCGGTGATGCAGCCGGTGGAGAAGAACCCAGCAGCGCGGTAAAAGTTGGCCAGGTAGCGCCTGATTTTTCATTACCGGATCCCTCCGGCAAAATGATCAGCCTCAGCTCATTCCGTGGTAAATATGTACTCGTTGATTTCTGGGCCAGCTGGTGTGGTCCCTGCCGCCAGGAAAACCCCAATGTGGTAAAAGCGTATCAACAATTTAAAGGAAAGAATTTCACGATCCTGGGCGTTTCATTGGATAAAACCAAAGACAAATGGCAACAGGCTATTAAAGATGACGGCCTGGCCTGGAACCATGTAAGTGATCTTAAATTCTGGGATTCAGCGGTAGTGCCTTTATATGGTATCAACGCCATTCCCACCAATTTCCTGCTGGATCCACAGGGAAAAATTATCGCAGCAAATCTGCGAGGCCCTGCGCTGGAAGCTAAACTCCGGGAAGTACTGAAATAAATAACCTACTATATAAAAAAAGCTCACCTGTATCCAGGTGAGCTTTTTTTATGCTTGTTTTAGACTAACGGTTATCAACGCTGTGTATCCCACCAAACCCTGTCAGTGAGCAACCCTGGTTGCTGCGGCTGTTTGTTGGTAGCATTTTCAGAAGATGGATATACAAAACGCCGGGGGATGGAAGTGAGCCCCTGGTAAGGATTCAATACTACTTTCAACTTCGGAAAATTTGTTCTTCTCCAGTCGTTATACGATTCCAGTGAAAGGAAATTAGACACATACTTTTCCGTCATAATGGTTTCATAGGCAGTAGCGTCTGTCAACGTACAATGAGCGGCAATATATGCACTCACGTCAGCGCCCGATGGGTTCAGTCCCAGCCTGCTCATCGCCGCATTTACAGCCGCTATAAAAACTGGTTGCGCTGCGGCTGTTCCGCTGATCAGGTAAGTAGCTTCCGCCCGGATAAACAGTAACTCATCATACGTACCTAAATAAACAGATTGATCGGGCCTGTTAAAAAAGCTACCTACTTTGGAAACAGTATCTTTTCCATTTAATTTTCCATTCGGACTGCTACCTATTATTCTCCCTTTATATTCACCCGTTGCTGGCGCTACGGCTGCAATCACCGGCAGTCGGGGATCTGCTTTAGATTTTAGCAAGTCTACAAGGGTAGACGACATATAGGTATTACCCCAGAATGTAAGAAACTGGAACCACGGTGCATTGTTGCCAGCAGTACTGCTGAACTTTACACCCGGATTAGTAGTGGCATCTGTAAAACTTAGCGCTGTGGCATCCAGTGCCAGTTGCGCCTGCGCTTTGACATCCTTTCCCGGAGCATAGCACAAGCGAAGCGCATAGCGTGCCTTCAGGAAATAGGCAAATTTCACCCAGCTCCCCATCTGATCAACCTGTGTGCCATAGAAAAGATCTTTGGCATCTGGTTGTACTATGCTGTTATCCGGTCCTTTCATCAGTTTTATACCATCATCCAGCAAAGTAAAAATAGACTGGTAAATGCTCTCCTGTGTATCATACTTTGGCTTGAGATTATTGAATCCCTGTAATCCATCTGAGTAAGGCACTTCATTCCACAAGTCGGTAGCAATAGCCAGGTTGTAAGCAATCATTACTTTGGCAACACCTTCATAGTGCGTGTGCCCTGCCGCAGCGGCCTGTGTTTCCAGTATCTTAAGATTTTTCAGACAGGCTGGATACAGATCAAATGCCCAGGTGATGTCTACATCTGTGGCCGTTACCCTATAGGAATCCCAATCCGGGGCGCCCAGGTTATAAGCCAATTGCTGCGTCCAGAAAGCAGCGGTTCTGGCAGGATAACCACCCGCAATATTAAAGGCATCATTCAATTGAACAGATGTCAGCAGCAGCCTGTCATCTACTTTGGAAGCACCGGCCGGGTCTGAGTTTACGTCCAGGAATTTCTTACACCCGGCTCCAGCTATCAGCATATATCCGGCGATAGCCGTCATTACTATTCTCTTTTTCATCGTTACCAGGTTTAGAAAGTGAACTTCATTGTTGCATTAAAGGAACGGGTACTGGGCGTTACATAATGATAAAAACCACCGGCATTGCTGCCCACGCCATAAGTACCTAACTCCGGATCAGAGCCCGTAAAGCTCTTGTCATGGTGTATCCACAAATTACGTCCTGCAATGGATACCATGGCGGCTTTAAACGGTGTACGCTTCAATAATTTCGGCATCAGGTGATAGGCCAGCGTTACATTTCTCAGCTTAATAAAAGAAGCATCCTGTAGCAGGTTTTCATTGGCATATACCCACATACCCTGGTAGTACTGTTGATTTGTTTTGATCGCCGTGGTATTCTCTTTTCCATCGCTGGCTCTTACGCCTTTAATGATCGTGGAGCCTTCGCGGTTCGCCGTAATACTACTGGTACCATAATACACGGAATAGTACTCGTCGAAGTTCACCAGCTGTCCACCAATGCGTGCATCGAGTGTAGCAGAAAGATCTATACCCTTATAGGAAAAAGTATTGGTGAATCCACCCAGCCAGTCCGGCTGAATATTGCCGATGTTAAAAGCCGTACCCTGATCCAGGATAGGATAGCCGTTGTCGGTTACCAATTGTTGCCCATCAGCATTCCTTTTCCAACGCGATCCTTTAATGGTACCATAAGGCTGACCCGCTTCCAGGAATATACCAGGTGCGGTATAACCGCCAATCTGTATAGCCGTTACCCCTGGCGACAATCTTACAATTTCACTTCTGTTACGTGAGTAGTTCAGCATCAGGTTCCAGTTAAAATCTTTAATACGAACCGGGGTAGCCGTTAACGTTAGTTCAATTCCTTTATTCGTTAACTTTCCTGCATTTACAATGGCGGTAGTATACCCGCTTCCTGCGGAAACGCTGGTTTCATAAATCAAGTTAGTGCTTACTTTGCTGTACCAGCTGGCCTCCAGGCCAATCCGGTTATCGAACCATTTTGTTTCCAGCCCTGCTTCAAATTCTTTCAGGCGCTCTGGCTCCAGGTTGGGGTTTCCAAGTATGTTACGGCTGGAGAAGGCACTGGCCCCATTTACAGGCGGTATAATCTGCAAGCCAAATCCATCCTGGATTTTTGTTTTGTAAAATTTGGTATCTGTCTGATAAGGCGCAGCATCATTACCCACCGCGGTATAAGCTACTCTCAGCTTTCCGAAGGATAATGCTTTACTACTCTTTAATGCAGACAATTCAGAAAATACAAAAGCGCCGGTTACCGATGGATAAAAATAAGAGTTATGTCCCTCACGCAAAGCAGACGACCAGTCATTTCTTCCGGTTACGGTAACATAAAACATCTTATTATACTCCAATACCGCTTGTCCGTAAATACTCACCCTTCTCCTGTCGTAGTAATTTTCCGTGGTAGTGATTGTTTCGCTGTTGGCAATATCATATAGGTTATCTACCGACAACCCTATTCCTTTGGTCAGCAGGTCGGTATAATGTTCTGAAATAATGTTATTACCTACCATTACTGTCAGATCAAATTTATCCCAGGCCTTGTGGGCGGTGGCATAGAAATCATGATTGATCTGGGTATTATTTATGACTTCGTCGAAAACGCGGCCGTTGGGATAGGAGGTGCCTAACGAGCCTTTGGCTTCGTGGAAAGTGCGATTATCGGTATATACATCGGCGCCAATCCGCTCAGTAAGCGTTAACCAGTTCAGCGGTGTGTATACCAGGCTTACTGTTGGTATAAAACGGTGCACATTTAACCGTAACCCCGTACGGTCAGCAATCCAGAACGGACTGTTTTTATTGTCTTTATACATCCGCTGGCTGCCATCTGGATTCGTATAGGGTAGCAGGTTATAGCTGATGGGAGCACTATAGAGGGTAGACAGGTAAGTAACGGTCCCCGCCCCTCCGTTTCCTTCCAGCAAGCGATCATTGCGCGAATCAATATAATTAAGGCTGGTATTAACTACCAGTTTTTCGGTGAGATGGCTGGAAAAATTAGCGTAAAGAGCGTTCCGGTAGTAATCGGCGTTCCTGGTTACCCCTTCCTGTCGCAGGGAAGTGTAGGAGAGGAGGTAACTCGATTTATCTGTCATACCGGTAAGACTTACGCTGTTGTCCCAGGTGGTACCGGTTTTAAAAAACATTTTACGCGGATCGTATTTGGGTAGTGGCTGCCCATTCACATTAAAAGTATCCATACGAGGGCCCCAGGATAGCGGCGTTTTTGCATTCACCCCATCATAATACTTTCCTCCATCGCCCTGTGCCCAGTTTTGCTGAAACTCGGGTAAGATGGCTTTGTCGATATTGACGCTGGAACCTACTATTACATTCAATCCTTTGGATCTTCTGCCGGCGCCATTTTTAGTTGTGATAATAATGGCTCCTCCTGCGGCTCTTGAGCCATACAATGCTGTGGCAGAGGCGCCTCTTAATATGTTTACCGATTCAATAATATTAGGGTCTATATCTATTCCGCGGTTGGGAGTAGTGCCGCCAACATACAGGGGATCGTCGTCACCAGCGCGCAGCTGGTCATTACTGATGGGTACTCCATCCAGTACAAACAGGGGCTGGTTATTTCCTCTCAGGGAGGCGCCCCCGCGAATAATCACTTTGGTGCCGGCCCCCGGCGCTCCGCTGGTGGCGCTGATTTGTACCCCGGCTACTTTTCCCTGCAAGCCATTCAGGAAACCGGTTTCCTTCGACTGTACGATATCCTCCCCTTTTACTTCTTGTGTAGCATACCCCAGGGTGCGTTTTTCACGCCTGATTCCCAAAGCCGTTACCACTACTTCGCCAAGATCTTTCTTATTCACTCCCAATGCTACATCAATAGTGCTTTCTGCTCCCACAGCCACTTCCTGGGTAGTGTAGCCGATAAAAGAAAATACCAGGACCGGATGCCCTGTTTCGGCAATTTCTAGTCTATAGGACCCATCGTTGGCTGTCAGCGCTCCTTTTCCACTTCCTTTAATACCAATGGACACTCCCGGCAATCCTAATCCATCTTTTGCGTCTGTAACCTTACCGGTGATTGATTTTGTTTGTGCATAGGCGCCTACAACACTAACGGTTACAAGTAACCATAAGAGTAGTCCTCTTTTCATAAGCAATATTGATTTGTAAATATTTGACAGCAATTAAAACCAGGAAGATCAAAATGATCATAGCGCTGTTTGTTTATTTCCGGTAATTCTACTTGTTTGTATGTCACACAAAAAACCGCGTGTGCATCCTCATATTTGTGCCCGATTTATCCTGCATTGTCTGCGACCCCTTCTTATACTATACACGAAATAATGGTTGCTATTAGTAATTAAACTGCTGCAATATAGAAAATTCAAAAAAACCTTATCTACAGCCTCTTAAAAAATGTGATGATTCACATTTCATTTAACTTTTCCCTGCTAAAATATGCTAATATTAGTATAACGGGAATTATTTAAACGTTTTTTGATGAACAGGGCCATCAGTTAGTATCTTACCGGCAAACACACCATTAAACTTATCTAGTTAGGTATAGAAATGAAAAAAGCGCCCCGGTAACCGGGACGCCTTTCCATGGTTTTTAATAGTAAGGTCCGTTAGTATTTTGGATTCTGCACCATATTTGGATTTGCATCCATTTCAGCCTGCGGAATCGGGAAGGCAACGCGGAAATCGGTAGGACCGGTTTTCCTGGTGCTCAGCGCATTGGCATCAGCGATATTACGTTCGCCGTTCTTGCGGAACAGGTCAGTCATCGCAAATCCTTCGCCCACCAGTTCAATCCTTCTTTGTTTAGCGATTTCAGCTTTGATGTTATTAACATCAGTAAATGGATCCAGGCCACGTTTAGCACGGAGCGTGTTTATGTCGTCGGTCGCTTGCTGCAGGTTGCCCAATTCAGCGTAAGCTTCGGCACGATTCAGCAATACTTCGCTGATTCTCAGTACTTTCACATTCACTAAACCAACTTGTCCCTGTGCCTTATTACCAGAAAACTTCATCAGGTAGTTGCTACCATCGAGCGTTTGGGTAAAGCCTTTACGCACATCTTTAGTATCCAGTAAAGCCATAAATCCATCGGTCAACCTGATATCTCCGTAACCACCCAGTTTAGAAGGAACGTACATATAACCGAAGTTATTAGAACCTCTTCCGTTAGGTGTCAGGAAACGCAGGGAGAAGATATCCTCGCTACCAGGAGCGTCTGCATTAAAAGTATTTGCTACTTCCGTAGGTGCGTATAAAGCATATTTGTTACTGTTAATCAGCTTGCTGGCTTCATCAATAGCCAGTTGCCAGTCGCCTTTGTAGAGATAGGCGCGGCTCAGTAATGCTGTAGCAGCGTCTTTGGTAGCATTGAAAACATTGGCTTTAGCATCTGTAGTAAGGCCATCCGGTGCTTTCTGCTGTGCTACTTTCAGATCAGCGATAATAGCTGCGTAAGTTTCTGCCAGTGTACTACGTCCAGGTTTGAAAGTGGCGGGTACATCTGTGGCCTTTGTTACCAGGGTGATACCACTGTTAGGTTCATTTACCTTAGCATCCACATTGGTATAAGGCCGGGTGTATCTTCTCGCCAGGTCAAAATTTGCCAGGGCACGGAGGAAGTACGCTTCTCCCTTAATAGTAGCAGTGGTGGTGGTTTCCGGCAGTTTATCGATCAATACATTAGCCTGGTTTACTACGCGGTAAGCGTTCAGGAAAGTATTGGTTTGTGGCGCCAGCAAGGGCGTATAGTTCATCTGGAACTCCGTGATAAAACGGTTGGAGTTCTGTGAAGTTATTTTCATGTCATTACCACCTAAGTCAGTAACAATCAGAAAATCGCGGCCATAGTATTCCAGTTCTTCCATACGGGTATAGATACCATTGGCGAGAATACGTGCGTTTCCTTCTGTTACCGCGTCATTTCCATTTAAGGACGACTGTGGATTCTGATCCAGCTTGGTGCAGGCGGAAAACAAGCCCGCTGCGGCCACTGCGAATATGGAGAGTTTTGAATATTTCATAATTGACTAAAGTTTTTGTTTTACTTCATTACAAGCCTACACTGATACCAAATGTGATCACTCTTGAAGTAGGATAACGATAAAAATCAGTACCCGCATTGGTAGTAGCTGTAGAGGCAGTGCTGGTCGGAGAAATCGGGTTGGTGTTCATATCCGGATCCCATCCTTTATAGCCAGTCACCGTAAACAGGTTTTCTGCCTGTGCGTATACTCTTAATCCCTGCATATGCATTCTGCTCACCATGTTTTTTGGAAGGTTGTAACCGAAAGTCACGTTTCTCAACCTAACATAGGAGATATCTTCCAGGTAACGGGTGGAAGAAGCATTAGAGTTGGTACCATTGCCCCAGATAACTTTAGGTCTGTCGGCAATATCACCTGGTTTCTGCCAGTGGCTGCCGGCGTCTTTTGCCTGGTTACCGGTGGTGTTGTTACCATCGCTTTCCAGGAAAGAGCGGTTGTAGTTATAGGCTTTGTTGCCAGCGCTGAAAGTGATGAATAAAGACAGGTCGAAGTCTTTATAGTTGAACTTGTTGGTAAAACCACCGGTAATCTTAGGCAGTGCCTGACCAACGTATTTTCTTACAGCTGAATTGTAGTCAGTGGTAGGTTTACCATCAGCACCTACCCAGGTAGCAGCGCCTGTTTGAGGATCTACACCTGCCCATACCGGCATGTACCAGGAACCGAAAGGCATGCCCACTTCAATTCTCTGACGGGAACCGGAAGGAATAAACTGCTGTCCACCCAATGACAATACGCGATTGCGGAGGGTAGCAAAGTTCAGGTCGGAAGTCCACTGGAAGTTCTTGGTAGCTACCGGAATACCACCGATAGTTACTTCAAAACCCTGGTTCAGCATCTTACCTACGTTCATATTCATTACGTCAAAACCGCTGGTCATAGACAGAGGCAACTGCATCAGCAGTGCAGAAGAGCGTTTGTCGTAGTAACCCACGGCAGCGTATAAACGTTTTTTCAGCACACTGATGTCCAGGCCTACGTCAAACAGATTTTGTTTTTCCCAGCTCAGCGCCGTGTTCGCAGGTTGTTTCTGGAATGCAACAGAGCCATCGGCATATACACCTTTCAGGCTATACAGTGGCTGATAAGGATAGTCGCCCAAACCTTCGGCGTTACCCATAATACCATAGCTGGAACGCAGTTTCAGGTCGCTCAGCCAGGAGATGTTTTTAGTAAACTCTTCTTCTGAAATACGCCATGCAGCGCCTACAGAGTAGAAGTTACCGAAACGATTATCTTGTGGGAAACGGGAAGAACCATCTCTTCTGAAACTACCGCTCAGGAAATATTTTGATTTATAGTCATAGTCTGCTTTCGCCAGGATCCCCTGGAACGCATAGGAAGTTTCATCGCCTCCCATGTCGAAGTACTTAGCACCTGCATCTGGCACCTGTGCCTGACCGTTAGGGAAGCCATTCTTCGCAGCAAGGCTCCATACACGGGTTTGGTAAGAATATTCATTTCCAGCCAGTAAACGGAAGCTATGATCTTTACCGATGCTGAAGTTATAGGTCAACAATTGCTGGGTAGTGTACAACGCGATGTTAGAATTAACGTTATACAGGTAGCCACCATAGTTACGACCATCATAAGAATCGGGTGCAGTCCACTGCTTTTCGCGGATATTGGTTAACTCAGCGTTACCTTTTACCACGAAGCGTAAACCGTCGATAATGTTGTATCCCAACGCAGCATTGAAAACTGTCTGGGTGTTGTTAGACTTGTTATAGTTCTTGTCTACGGTGCTCAGGAAGTTACCGCCACGGATAATAGGAACATAGCTGGAAGGAATGCCTGCAAACCCATCCCAGGTAGTGGAACCTGGCTGACCAGCAGTGTAACCGTTATAAGGGTTACCGGCTGCATCACGGGAAGGGATATACGGTACGTTAGACAGCGCTCCCATCAGCGGGGAAGAGTAGGAGTTACCACCGCTGGCACTTCTCTGGTCGGTATAGGAACCATTTACTTTTACGCTCAGGTCGAACTTATCATTGAATTTATGATCTACGTTCAAACGGCCACTGTAGCGGCTGAAATCAGAACCAATCAGGATCCCCTGTTGTTTGAAGTAGTCGCCGGAAGCGTAGTACTGGGTTTTGTCGTTTCCACCGCTGGCGTTGATACCGTAGGACTGGGTTTTACCAGTGCGGAAAGCTTCTTTCATCCAGTTGGTATTGATGTTGGTCAGTTTATCCGGGCGGTTAGCCAGGATGTCTGCCTCCGTGAAAGTGGGGCTACCATCTTTCTTGGTAGCATTTCTCATTGCTTCGCGCTGATAAGCCAGCAACTCGGTGGAGTTCATCATATCAATGCCATGTGCCAGGTTCTGGAAACCGTACTTGGCGTTGAAGTTAATCCTGTTTTGCCCTTTTCTTCCGGTTTTGGTGGTGATAACAATCACCCCGTTGGAACCGCGGGAACCGTACAATGCTGTTGCAGACGCATCTTTCAATACAGTTACGTTTTCGATGTCGGCTGGGTTGAGGTTGGCAATCACATCCTGGGTAGGCGTGTTCTGGGTGAAATCACCGGTAGAAATTACGACCCCATCCACTACATACAGCGGGCTGTTGCTGGCAGAAATAGATCCGATACCGCGGATACGTACTTCTGTTTTAGCACCTGGCTGACCGGAGTTGGTAGATACCGCTACTCCGGGTGCATTACCTTGGAGCATCTGGTTTACATCAGGTAAGGCAACGTTGTTAATCTTGGCACCGGCGATAGAGGTAGAGGCAATTGTTGAATTCACCTTCTTCTCAATAGTGTAGCCGGTTACAACTACTTCTTCCAGACTCTTGGAATCTGTTTTCAGTTTTACGTTCAGGGTAGCGGCGCTACCTACTGGTACTTCTTTGGCTTCATAGCCGATAAATGATACGATAAGGGTAGCGTTGGCGTCTACCTGGATAGAGAAGGAACCTTCCGGATTGGTAGTGGTTCCTTTGGAGGTGCCTTTAATTTGAATGTTGGCACCAGGAATCGCTGAGCCATCATTGGCGTCAGTAACTCTCCCCGTTACAGTGCGACTTTGCGCAAAGACCTGTCCGCCCAGAAATAGCACGGACAAGAGGAGAAATAAAACTTTCCTCATAAGCATGATTTTGTTGTTTCCTTAACCTTAAAAAATAATAATCGTTATCAAGGCCCGAGGCCTTAATTTATTTGGTTCCCGTTAAATAATTCAGTCGAAATTAAATGGTGATGGAATGCTTCTAAAGCTGGCGAGATAACAAGCGTACAGTAATATACATTGACAATAAATAAAATATTGACAACGTCTGTTGCGATTTATTCAATAAACCGACAGCAGAAGTAATCAACTTCTTTCTCATAAGCAGTTTCCTTAGCAAATTTTCAACCGGCTTCAAATATAATATTTATTAACAAAAAATTAAGCTTGGAAAGTTCCCGATAACATTCGGATAACATTACTTTAACATTGCATTAACATATTATATATTTAAATAATTTGTAATGGCATAATAATAAACAAGCGGCAAGAATACCGCCTGTGCTCATCAACCAAAATCTAAATCGAGATTAATGTTGCCCCGCATAAAGCGGGGCTAATGTTTTATCAGGAAAGGGTAAGCGGATATGCTTTTAACAACTCCAGCAATACCATAAATAAATCATCATTCCGATGATTAAACCGGTACTCACACTCTTTCAAGTGTAAATAAGCCGTATTACGGTTTAATCCCTTGAACTTAGCCAGGCGGTGCTTGGTAAGTCCCCAGAAAGCATCCACATCATCCATCTGATGGGAATCGGAAGTCTGACCTAAACGATACAAACGGTACTGACCTAAATCTACCAGCCCGTTAAAACGGCGTAAACGCTCTGAAATACCCTGCGTTTCCAACACGGAACGTCCGCGCGTAGCAGCATGGATCATAGAACGACTTACATCTGGGAGAATTTCGGTGTGTAACCTGTCTGCCGTTCGGCAAATACCGAAGATTACGGGCTTCACTATCCGGTCTACTTCCGGCTTTACTGCCACCAGCGTATCGCTGTCGTGGTCGGGGGTAGGGTCACTTTGCCGGACATCGTAGGTTAACACGGGAACCGGCGCAGGATGCTGCGATTCACAAAAGCGGGCTATCTGGTGTCTTAATTTTTTCAGATAACTATTGATAGTTACCCTACTGACACCGCTGATATTCGCTATCTGGGTTGCAGTCAGATCATCGGCAAATAGCCGCAAGATCTCCTTAAACTTACGCTCAGATAAATGAGCGCCCTTTAAGAACTTATTTTTCATGAACTATGTGGTTAGAATGGCGTTATAAACCTCATACTTTTTCATTATAATACCCCCTCCTTTTTTACAAGCGGTGATAAGGGTATTTGAATGTTGTCCACTAGATTATTTCAAGGTGTTTTTTTGTCCATTTTAGCTAAACATTTAGCACCCACTGCGAAATACAGCTCCTGAATGCCATCGGGGTTAACACAAAGCTGCTTTTACGCCCTGTGTTAACCCCGATAACCGTTATGATAAGTCTTAAAGTTACTCCTTGTCGCTGATACCTAATTGCGCTATGTCGATATCTTCCTCCTCATCCAGCGTTTTCCACAACTCTTTCTTCCTCGCCTTCTTCAGCAACGCCTTTTCCATCCACAATAACAAAGCCGGCAAGATAGTCAGATTGGTAATCATAGCCACTACCAGCGTAAGCGATGTGAGCCAGCCCAATGCCTTCGTACCGCCAAACTCTGAAAAACTGAAAATCATAAAGCCAGCAAACAAAATGGCAGATGTATAAATAATGCTCAAGCCGGTTTCATGTATGGTCTGTTTCACCGTAGCACTGATATCAAAATCATGGCGTGGCAGCTCCTGTTTGAAGTTAACCAGGAAACGGATAGTAACGTCAATAGCTATCCCCAGTGCCACACTAAATACCAACACCGTAGAAGGCTTCAGCGCCACACCAACCCAGCCCATTACACCAGCCGTTACTACCAGCGGAATCACATTCGGGATCAGCGATATGATCAGCATTCTCCACGAACGGAACAGGTACAGCATACAGAGCATAATCAGCACAAAAGCCAGGATAATACTCTCCATCAGCCCATTGATAATAAAGCGTGTACCCTCCTGGAATATCACACTGGTACCGGTAAAAGTAACCTTGTAATGCGCTGTATCAAAAATCTCCGTTACTTTCGGCCGCAGGGAATCCAATAACACAGGCAGTTTCTGTGATCCTACGTCCTTCATATTTACACTCAGCCTCGCTATCTGCTTAGTACTATCCATAAAGGAAGATACCAGCTTACTGAAGGTAGAAGTAGCTCCCGTGGCATTGTTATTTCCCTTCATCCGGAGATAAGGCGCCAGGAAGCCAAGATCAAACTCATTGGGCACCGCATAGTTGGAACTATCCCCGTTAAAATAGGCCTGCTTGGCAAATTTAATCCCTTCTACCACTGATAAAGGACGGCCAAAATCAGGCTGAGAACCGATCAGCTGGGTTAATTTATCTAGTCTGTTCAGCGTTTGCAGGCTAATCACCCCGTTCTTCCTCTTTGTATCCACCGCAATCTCCAACGGCATTACGCCCTTGAAATTGGTTTCCAAAAACTTCAGGTCAGTATATAGCTTGTCGGTATGCGGGATATCATCCAGCATATATCCCACTGATTGCAAACGGCCCATCCCCACTATCGCCAATATTATCGCTATTAAGCTCACCCCATATACCCAGGGCCGGTATTTGAATACCAGCGTTGTCAGAAAATCCAGTATCGCTGCAAAGAAGCGGTTCTCCAGGTAGTTGGTATGCTTGCTCTTGGGCGCCGGTAAATAACTGAGCACAGAGGGCAGGAAAATAAAAGAGATCAGGAAGATGAACATGATATTCAGCCCCGCTACTACGCCAAACTCTTTCAGGATGGCGCTGTTGGTAAAGCAGAATACTCCAAAACCAATAGCCGCCGTAAGGTTGGTAAACAACGTTACAATACCCATCCGTTGTATCATATGCACCAATGCCCGCGTTTTATTGGCATCCTTTGCATACGCGGTATGGTACTTACTCAGGAAGTACACACAGTTCGGAATCCCTATTACTACAATCAACGAGGGAATCAGCCCTGTCAGCAAAGTAATCTTATAACCCATCAGCACAATAGTACCTACCGACCAGATTACCCCAATGGCCACTACGATCATGGACATCAGTACTGCGCTAAAGGACCGGAAAAACAGGAATAATATCAACCCGGTCAGCAAGAAGGAGATTTTGAGGAACAACTTTAGCTCGTCCGCCACTTTAACGGCCATGGCTGTACGAATAAGTGGCAATCCGCTCAAATGTACTTCTGTATGCTGTTTTTCCTGGAAAGCATTGGCCAGCTTGGTAATTTCCTTTACCACGCCAGTGCGCTTAGGGGAATTAAATACGTCCTTATTCACATAAATAGCCATGAGATAGGCATGCGAATCGGGGTTGTACAACAGTCCCTTATAAAACAGGAGGGTGTTAAATACCCTGGATAAGCTGTCAATCACCACCTGGTTGCCCAAATCGCCCTTGAAAAGCAGGTTAGCCTCCAGCTTCTGGGTGCTGTCATTTTTTACGAGATTGATGGCCATTGGTACACTCATAATATTCTCCACGGCAAAAACATTCTTCATGTCCTTGTTCAGCTGAACATAATCCTTGAAAAAATCTGCCTGAAAAAATTTATCTGTCTGCACCGCAAGCATGAGCACATTACCATCCCCGCCAAATTTTTGCTTAAATTCCTGGTACTCAAGAAATTTGGGATTGTCATGTGGAATGGTAGCCACGTAGTCGTAAGACATTTGTACCTTACTGGCATAATAACCCATCACGCCGGTACCGGCGAGCAATAGAAGTAGAAGCAATAATCGATATTTTAGCACAAAGCCTGCTAAACGTTGCCACATAAGGATTTTCTTTTTTTATAATGGGCGTAAAGGTAATCAAAATAGCTATTGGCTGTTAACCAACAGCGATGAGCTGCCCGGTTTTAGCTACCAGCCGGCGGGTTTTCACTTTTAGCTGTTAGCATCTCATTTTGGGGTCCCGGCCCACCTGCCGCAGCAGGTATCTCCTGTTTATAGTAACTTGCAACCTTTATAAATTGCTGAAAAATTGCTTCACAAAACACGCGGCATCGTATTACGCACGGTAAAATATGGCGATACCAGCCTGATCGTGACCATGTTCACGGAACTTTTTGGCGTGCAATCCTATATGGTTAACGGAGCACGTTCTTCCAAGCCTAAGGCAGCCAAGGGAAACCTGCTCCAGCTGGGCAATATCCTGGAATTAGTAGTGTATCACCATGAAAGCCGCAACCTTCAGCGCATTTCAGAATTTAAGCTGGGATACATTTTTACTACGGTACACCTGAATGTAGTGAAGAATACGGTGGCCTTGTATATGATTGAGTTACTCCAGAAATGCCTGAAACAGCCCGAGCAAAACCTGGAACTCTATTACTTTACGGAAAACATACTACAACTGCTGGATGTAGCCCCCATGCCGGTAGTAGCCAACCTTCCGCTCTACTTTACCCTGAAAACAGGGGAGCACCTCGGATTCCGGCTCAATGGCCGCTTTTCAGAGTACACGCCCTATGTAGATTTACAGGAAGGTCATTTTACCGACCTGCCGCCACATCATCCTAACCACCTCGATCCACAAAACAGTGAACTAACAGATCAGTTGGTACAGTGTAAAGAAATACAGCACCTGGCGGCTATTGCCATGAATAAAGAAAGAAGAAGAAAGTTGTTATATGCTTACCTGGATTTCTTCCGGTTGCATTTAGCGGATTTTACAGAGCTCCACTCACCGCCTATCCTGCACGAAATTCTCGACGCCTGACCGGGCGGCCCTTTCACCTGCCTCTGTAAAAAATTTGAGTTCTACATCGTTGCCATCGAAAACAGCATAAGAGAAGTAATTCAGCCAGTCGCCCAGGTTGATGTAACGACTGCCTTCCTGTAACGGAATGTCCAACGGCAAGTGCCGGTGACCAAATATGAAATAATCGAAGTGTTCTTTTTGCAATATTTCCTTGCTGTAAATAGCCAGCCATTCATTTTCTGCGCCCAGGAAATGTTCCAACTCCTGTCCGGCTGCAGCACGGCTCTTACGGCTGAAGTAATTGGCCAGGGAGATCCCCACCCATGGATGGATAGCAGAAAATAACCAGCGGCAAACGGGGTTCCTGAAAACCTTCTTGAGCATTTTATATCCATGATCTCCAGGGCCCAGGCCATCGCCATGACCTATATAAAATTTTTTGGCGCCTATGGTATAGGTTTGTGGTTCATAATATACAGGGATATTCAGTTCATCTTCAAAATATCCGTTCATCCACATATCATGGTTACCGATAAATACAGAGATGCCAATACCTTTATCGCTCAATGTTGCCAACCGGCCTAATATGCGGGTATACCCTTTCGGGATCACATGTTTATATTCAAACCAGAAGTCGAAAATATCACCTACCAGGAAAATATGCGCTGCATCTGCCTCCACCTGGTCGAGCCATTGTAACAACAGCTTTTCCCGTTCCCGGCTGGCAGCGGCATTAGGAACTCCCAGATGAAAATCAGAGGCAAAATATACTTTCTTTCGGGCTGGTAAATGAATGTCCATTCTTAAAATTATGAAGCTTTTAGTATTTAGCGTTATTCTCCGGTGAGAAAACGAAAATCGCTCGTTTCACCAAAGTATAATGGCTAAATACTAAAAGCTGTTTTATCTACTCGTCTACTAAAAATACGTATACTTCTTTGGGGCCGTGAATACCGACCACCAATGTTTTTTCGATGTCGGCCGTACGGCTTGGACCTGTGGCAAAGGAAATGGCCGACGGGAGGTCGTTGCCATATTTATCTCTCAGTTTACTGAGTGCATCTTTCAGGTCAAAAACCAGTTGGTGTGTATAGGCGATCATGATATGCACCGGCGCATATACCGGTAAAGCCCTTCCGCTGGGTTGGGCCGCACTCAATACCACCGTGCCTGTACGGGCTACCAGGTATTCACAGTCCGTGATAGCAGCATCCGCTTCATGCATAGAGCCCTGGTTCAGTACCGGCAGTTCTTCGGGCCGAATCGTTTTCAACAGAGCAGGTGTTTGACAGTATACGTTGTGCCACTCTTTATTTTCACAAAGCGCACGCAAACTGTCCATCATTTCACCTTTACTGGTACAGTAAACAAACTTCCCCTGCAAGCGGCTAAATTCCTCCGCAAACTTTAATTCCAGGCTCTCATTCTCAGTTCTGAAAACAGAAGAGTTGCCCTCCGAATTTGGGAAGGGCAACTGTACTGACTGACTTAACGCATTCCGTACTCTCTTCAGAATATTTTCCTTAGCAGGAGAAATCTTCATATCGCTATTTACGCATTAGCTGGTGATGGAGAAGGGTTGATGATATCTGACGGATGAACGCCATCAGTAGTCATACCTTCTTTACTCATTGGATGTTCCCGGTGTACGTCGTATGGACGTTTACCGATCAGTCTTTCCAGGTCGGCCTGATACAACACTTCTTTCTTCAACAGCTCTTCTGCCAGTATCTTTACCTGGTCCATTTTTTCGGTCAACAGGTCTTTTGTTCTGACATAAGCGGCAGCAATCAGTTTTCTTACTTCATCATCAATCATCTTGGATGTTTCTTCAGAGTAAGGCTTAGTGAATGACTGGTCGCTGTTGGGATCATAGAAAGATACATTACCCACTTTATCGTTCATACCATAAACAGTTACCATTGCATAGGCCATACGGGTAATTACCTGCAGGTCGTTTTGTGCACCGGTGGAAATTTTACCAAATACCAGCTCTTCTACCGCGCGGCCACCGAGGGTCATGCAGATATCATCGAGCAGTTGTTCGGTATTGTACAGGTATTGTTCTTTCGGGAGATATTGCGCATAACCAAGTGCTGCTACGCCACGGGGAACGATGGTTACTTTCACCAATGGGTTAGCATGTTCCAGGTGCCAGCCACAGATGGCGTGACCTGCTTCGTGGTAAGCGATGACTTCTTTTTCTTCCGGAGAAATGATCTTATTCTTTTTTTCCAAACCACCGATTACACGGTCAATGGCATCATTGAAGTCATCCATTTCCACCTGCATTTTACCCTTACGGGCCGCGATCAGGGCAGCTTCGTTACATACGTTGGCGATATCTGCTCCGGCAAAGCCAGGGGTCATTGAAGCCAGTTTCTTCACATCCAGGTTAGGGGAAGTTTTGATGGGCTTCAGGTGTACCTCAAAAATGGTTTCTCTTCCGGCCAGGTCTGGTTTATCGATAGAAATCTGACGGTCGAAACGGCCTGGGCGTAACAATGCACTATCCAGTACATCGGGGCGGTTGGTAGCAGCCAGGATAATGATACCACTGTCTGTTCCGAAACCATCCATTTCTACCAGCAACTGGTTCAGGGTATTTTCCCGCTCATCGTTGCTCATCATCACGTTCTTACCCCTGGCGCGGCCAATCGCATCAATTTCATCGATGAAAATGATACAAGGCGCTTTCTCACGGGCTTGTTTAAACAGGTCGCGTACACGGCTGGCGCCCACCCCTACAAACAGCTCCACAAAGTCGGAACCGGACATAGAGAAGAAAGGAACCTGCGCTTCTCCTGCCATCGCCTTCGCCAGCAGTGTTTTACCAGTTCCCGGAGGGCCTACCAGTAACGCACCTTTAGGAATTTTACCTCCCAGAGAGGTATATTTTTTAGGATTCTTCAGGAAATCCACGATTTCCATTACTTCTACCTTAGCTTCGTCCAAACCGGCTACGTCGTTGAAAGTGATATTCACACGGGTGCCTTTATCGAACAGGGTAGCTTTGGATTTACCGATATTGAAGATACCACCCGGGCCGCCGCTGCCACCGGCAGGACCGCCCATTTTACGCATCAGCAATATCCATAAGCCAATGATCAGGATAATTGGCAACAACAGCTGGAATATTGGTTCAAACCAGCTTTGGCGCTCATCGTAAGATATCTTTACCTGGTTTTCTACCGGGATACCTTCCTGGGCTTTGTCAATATCTTTCTTAAAACTCTCTTCACTGCCTATCGTAAAACGGAAATGCGGACCGGGGTTATCACCACCAAATCTGCTCTTGTTAACGCCGTTAAACTTGGCTTCTTTTAAAGAGTCTGGTTTTATGTAGACTTCTACATATTTCTTGTTTACAACCACCAGCTTATCTACATCTCCGGGTTTCAGATAATTTACCTGAAACTCCTGGAAGGAGATTTCTTTGGTGGGGGACTTGAAATCGCCAAAAATGTTCATTGCGAGCAGGGCTACACCAATAAAGGCATATACCCAGTATATATTGAACTTCGGTCCTTTCTTAGGTGATTTCTCTGAACCCTTGTTGAAGTTATTGCCTCCTTTTTCCATAATCTTACGCTCCTTTACGGATATTTATTGCAATCAGAATAATATGAATAATTAAATTCTAAAACAACTGTTATACTCAGTTTTCTACGTGGTCCATTCTATCGGCATCGCTCCACATTTCTTCCAGATTATAGAATCTCCTGTTTTCAGGTTGGAATATATGAACAACAACATTCACATAATCCACCAAAACCCAGTTTTGTGAACTAAATCCTTCGTGTTTATACGGTTCCTCAGATGTCTGCAACTCCACCTGCTCTGACACATAATCAGCAATAGCTTTCACCTGGGTGCCGGAATTGGCTTCACATATGATAAAGAAATCGGCCACAGCTTCAGGAATCTGGCGTAGATCCAGGGATACGATATTTTCCCCCTTCTTATCCTGTATGGCCTTGATGATGGTGGTAAAAATTTCACTTTCTCTGGTCAGGCGTGACTGCGCCTTCTTTCTCGTGCTCAGAACGGTTAAGGGTGCCAATAAATCTCGTTTTTGTTAAAAATAATCTTTAATTGTCAAAGTTACTAAACAAGCAGTAATATAACATGTTTAATATCGCCTCCGGGCCTCCTGAAAATGTTAATTAAATAATAAAATGAATTACTTTTCGGGCCAGATATACAGACTAAAAAAGATTCATGTGATAGGACACCCGTTCAAGGTATTAACAGAAGTTGACAGCACCAATAACTATGCCATGGAGCAGGTAAATTCCGGGCAGGTGACATCCGGTACAGCCTGGTTTACAAGCAACCAAACCGCCGGAAAAGGAACCCGCGGTAAACAATGGCTGGCCCAACCCGGCGATATCAGTGCCCTCAGTATTGCCCTCCAACCAGCGATGCTACCCCTTTCCAGGCAATTTATGCTAAGCGTTACCGTAGCCCTCGCTACCTGCGATTTCTTTGCCAGCTATGCCGGCGATGAAACGATCATTAAGTGGCCAAATGATATTTATTGGCGTGACAGAAAGGCAGGCGGCATCCTAATTGAGAATGTATTAAGAGGAAATGTCTGGCAATATGCCATTATTGGCATAGGACTTAATATCAATCAGGCAGCCTTTTCACCTGATCTTCCTAACGCTGTTTCCCTCCGGCAAATTACCGGCAAAGTCCGGGAAGCGGCCGACCTGGCCCGCGAACTCTGTACCTTTCTCGATAAAAGGATCCAACAGCTAGTCCCGGCGAACTACGAAGCCCTACTCCAGGAGTATACCACCCGGCTTTTCCGGTGGCAACAGCCGGCCCTCTACCGTAAGGACGGTCAAATCTTTGAGGGCATTATCCGGGATGTGCTCCCAGATGGGCATCTGTGCCTGGAACAAGAAGGCCAAATTCTGCAATTGGGATTCGGAGAAATAGAATTCATACTTAACCGCTGACAGCCAGCTTATTTCATACCATCCTGGAAGCTCTCCTGTTTCTTTACCAACCGCTGTTGTATCAGCGCCGGCAACTCAGGCGATAAACCGGATAACAGGTAAGCACGAATATCAAAGGCATATCCGCAGCAAAGGGTATCCTGAAGGGCGCCGAATACATAATCGCCGCCAAAGGCTACCGCGTCCAGGTCAGTATATCGAAAGAGCTAGGCTGATACAATAAATTGACCCGCGACAGACCAGAACAATACCATTTTCCAACCATCCGATCACTATTGAGTTAAGCACCATAAAAGAGGGTACTGATAAATATCCCGATGAAAGATGCCTGGCCAGGTCCAGGTGCAGGAATTCACCTCTTCGCAAATCATAATATGGCTGTAATACCAGGGATTGAAAACACCATTTTCACTATTACAATTAATAACAGCAGCAACAGGGAGGTACTATGTGGAGGCATAGTGATAGAACTAATAGGTGTTGCCATAATAATGAATATGTCACAAAAAAGCTGGTGATCTATTAAATAAAAAACGGAAATACGAATGTATTTCCGTCTATGGATTTTAGAGTTTCTTGTTCGGTGGCATATGTGGCAGACCGCTCTACATAGCAATCATCAGGGCTTGATGATAACAAGATTTTGGTTGATAAAGGCGTTAACAAATTGTGAAATTTTTTCTACTTAATCAAAAATGAAATTGCAACAACGTTTCAATTTATAAAATCACCCTTATCCAGTACGCTTTTGGGCGCACAAAGACTACTAAAAACTTAACATTGCTGTTATCAGCCTGCAAAGAAATTCATTCGAAATTGCCTAAATTTGGAATATGTCTACCAATAAAAATGCTTCCATTGGATTGAAAACAATCAACGACTTCAACGACGACCTCCTCCTGTACACCCGAAAAGAAATGATCCCCAAAGCTCCGTTACGCGGAAGTTTTGCGGTGCAGGAAAGGGCGGACCACAACTGCGTGGATGAAGTAACTGCCAGCCGGCGGGATTATTACAAGATCAGTTTCATCAGTAAAGGCAGTGGTATTTTTACGATGGGAGAAAAGCGCTATGAAATAGATGGGCCTACTTTAATTTTTATTAATCCATTTGAATTAAAAACATGGCATGCCACTTCTGAAGAGCAAGAGGGTTACTTCTGCCTGTTTACCGACCTATTGTTTGAAGCGCAAACCAATCATCAGGAAAACCTGTTGACGCACCCATTGTTACAAATGGGGGCCCAGGCAGTATATAACCTAACCGATGAACAGTGCAGTTATATCCAATCTATTTTCCGGCAATTATTGAGAGAGTATAATGAGAATGCAGCTTTTAAACATGAAGCGATTCTTATTTACCTCAAACTGCTCCTGTTAGAGGGAAAACGGTTATCGACCCAGTTTACCTCCCCACAGCGCCAGTTTACGGCAGCGCAGGCATTGGCGCATCGCTTTACCGACAGGCTGGAAAAACAATTCCCAATTGAGTATACACATAGTCAGCTCGGTCTTAAAACAGCCAAGGAGTTTGCCCAGGTATTAAATACACATCCCAATCATTTAAATGCCTGTGTAAAACAAGCCACTGGCCGTACCGTGAGCGAACATATCCGTCAGCGTATGTTGCTGGAAGCCCGCTTACTGCTTATCCATACCGATTGGCAAATTTCTGAAATAGCCTGGTGCCTTGGGTTTGAGGATCCCGGCAACTTTACTCACTTCTTTAAAAATCATAGTGGTGTTTCACCACATGTGTACCGGGCACAATAACACTCTTTGACATTAACAATTAATACTTTGTTCCCTACAATTGCTGCTCCTGTATTGATATCTACTTTTGTACCACTCTAAAACAAAACAATATGCAGTACAGAAAATTAGGAAAGACGGGCGAATCAATATCTGCGATAGGACTGGGTTGCATGGGTATGTCATATGCGTACGGCAGCAGCCAGGATTTCAATGAACAGGAATCATTAGCCACATTGGAACTGGCGCTGGAATCAGGCATTAATTTCTGGGACACCGCGGATATGTACGGCCAGGGAGCGAATGAGATTTTATTATCAAAAATATTAGCGACCAGGAGAGATAAAGTTTTCCTCGCTACTAAATTCGGATTCAGGTTTAAAGAAGATAATACCAATTACTTTGATGGCTCTCCACAATATATTAAACAGGCTTGCGAAGCCAGTTTAAAACGATTGAACGTTGATGTAATTGACCTCTATTATACTCATCGCATAGATGATACCGTACCGGTAGAAGATACGGTGGGTGCTATGGCTGAACTGGTAAAAGAAGGAAAGGTACGCTACCTCGGTTTATCTGAAGCAGGCGTAGATTCTATCCGCAGGGCACAGGCGGTACATCCGATTGCTGCATTGCAAACAGAATACTCCCTGTTTACACGTGATATAGAAGATGAAATTCTAGCCACTACCCGTGAGTTGGGCATTGGCCTGGTGGCCTACAGCCCATTGGGCAGAGGGCTTTCCACCGGTGCTATCAACAGCCAGGCATCCCTGAGCAAAGAAGATTTTCGCATTAACTTGCCACGTTTCCGGGAAGGTAACCTTGAACAGAATTTACGTATGGTGAATGCGCTGGAAGCATTTGCGAAAGAGAAAGGGATTACAGCTGCCCAGCTGTCACTCGCATGGTTGTTGGCACAGGGAGACGATATCATTCCAATTCCAGGTACTAAACGCAGGAAATATTTACTGGAAAATGCAACCGCAGCAGACATTAATTTATCAGCAGCAGATCTGGCAGCCATTGAGCAGATACTGCAACAGCACGCCGTGTTCGGACTCCGTTATACTGAAGGAGGGATGAAGCTCGTAAACAGATAGGAGCTGAAGGCAAAAAGCATAAAGCATAAAGCAAAAAGCTATTTAGGCAAAATGATCATTGCGAATATTTAAATACACTGATCATTTTGCCTAAATAGCTTTTTGCTTTATGCTTTATGCTTTTTGCCTTACTTCGTCTTCTTATAACCCCAGTCCTGGAGCCATTTTACAACTTTCTCTTTATAGTCGCCCTGGATAAGGACTTCACCATCCTTTACACTACCGCCGGTACCACATTTGGTTTTTAATTCCTTTCCCAGTTTTTCGAGATCTTCCTCTTTCCCAACAAACCCGGTAATCAGGGTCACTACTTTTCCTGCACGTTGTTTTTTGTCGAGAGTTACTCTTAGCACCTGGTTGGCGGGCGCCGGTGTTTCTGTTACTTCCTCTTGCTCCGGCTCGAATGAAAAGTTTGGATCAGTGGAATATACAATCCCATTACCTGATGTATTTTTCTTTTTCGACATCTCTTTAAAATATTTAAAGGTTACTCGTTTACAATTAAGTTGATGGCTTTAGGTTGTATACGGATACGCACCATGCCTTTTTCTGAAAGCGGTACTGCATCACCATCTACCTGCAGGTATTCCAGCTGATGGCTGCGTATGGTAATATCCTTACCTGTAAAGTGTTGCAGGTAGCGGGTTTTATCGATATTTCCCAGGAGAGAAAAAACGCTGACCGGCACCAGGCTCAGTACACCTACCGGGGGCATTACGCATAAGTCGAGCTGCCCGTCAAATACGCTGGCCTTGGGCGCCAGTTTAAATTCGTAACCAAACTGGTTACCATTGGCCACCGTCAACAAAAATGCTTTTGTTTGAATCGTTTTGCCATCAATATCGATATCATATTCCGCCGGATCATAGCTGCTAAAACTTCTCAGTACCAGCTTAGCATAGCCCGACAATCCGCGTTTGGTATTATGCCTGAATTGTTCGGCAATCAGCGCATCAAAGCCTACGCCAGCATTGCTGAGAAAAAGATGTTCATTGGCATATCCCACGTCGATAGGCCGTTGTTTATTTTTAACGATCAACTGCAGGGCTTTATTGATATCCAATGGAATCTTCAACGCCCGGGCCAGCCCGTTGCCGCTGCCCAGGGGCAGGATGGCCATCGCGGTATTACTCCCTACCAGGCCTTGCGCTATCTCATTAATAGAGCCATCGCCGCCCACTGCTACCACCGTATCAACCCCGTTTTGCACGGCTTCTCTTGCCAGGTCGGCACCATGGCCCAGGTAAGCGAGCCAGGCGATGTTTACTTCAAACTGGCTTTCGGGCAAATATTGCCTGATAGCTCCTTCCAACCGTTTTTCCCGGTCGGTTCCAGCCTTGCGGTTAATGATAAATAGTATCTTCTTCAAAAAAACCGTTTTATAGAATAATTGCTTTGAGGCTCAGATCCAGGCTCACCGCATGATGTATGATGGCGCCCACGGAGATATAATCCACGCCTGTTTTTGCGTAAGTTTCCAGGGTATCCAGGGTGATGCCGCCGGATGCTTCTGTTTCAAACCGGCCATTGATCAGTTCCAGTGCTTTAACAATATCTGCCGGAGTAAAGTTGTCGAGCATAATCCGGTCGATTTGCCCTACTGCCAGCACCTCTTTTACATCATCGAGGTTACGTGTTTCCACTTCAATTTTCAGGGGTAGCTGCCGCTCTTTGAGATAGGCCACTGTTTTGGTAACCGCAGCAGTGATGCCACCGGAAAAGTCGATATGATTATCCTTCAGCATTACCATATCGTACAACCCGATACGGTGATTAACGCCACCGCCTATACGAACAGCTTCTTTTTCCAGCATGCGGAAATTGGGGGTTGTTTTCCGGGTATCGAGTATCCGGGTATGATATCCTTTCAGCTTTTCCACGTACTGGCGGGTAAGGGTAGCGATCCCGCTCATGCGTTGCATACAATTTAGCACCAGTCTTTCCGCCATCAATAAGGTATGCACGGCTGCGGTTACTTCAAAGGCTGTTTCGCCTGCTTTCATAGCATCGCCGTCTTGCTTATGTGGTGTGAACACGGTATACATATCCAACCACCTGAAAATTGCCTCGGCAACTTCCATACCTGCCAGTATACCATCTTCCTTTATTTTCAATACCGCCTTTCCTTTGGCAGTAGGCGAAATAGAAGCCAGGGTAGAATGGTCGCCGCTTCCTATGTCTTCTGCCAGTGCGCTCCTGATAAACGCATTCAGCGCTGATTCTTCTAACATAATTGTTGGTATTATTGAATATTCACACCTGGAGTGTCCTCCCTCCGGTGCGAAAGATAGGTCAAAAATAAAAAGTGCCCCGCAATTAATTGCGGAGCACCGGGTTTTTTCAATAATTTATATCGGCTATTTATTCTCAAATCTTAATTCGTTTAGTACCATAGAGCCCCCTTTCTTTTGCAGGAAAAAGGAAACCCTGAATGTACCGTTGTTTGTTACCATATTAGCAATGCCGAACCGGGAGTTATCGCCTCCCTGATGCACTAATTCAAACGATTTAACCGGATTCTTATTAAAGAAATCCTTTAAGATAATTTCAGCTTGTGCTTTACTATAGGAATTAGGCTTACCTGCTATATTAATCTCAACGTTATTATCGAGGTAACGGGATAAGCCATTTATATCACCTTGTTTAAGTGCTGCCACTACATCTTCAAACGGACCAGCCGCCACTATTTCAATTGGCCGGGCCGACAATGTGAACGTCGTAAAAACACCTCCCAACAACAGAATCCCCAGCACCATCAATAGCTTCTTCATTGTCAGTTATTTTATTAAAAATGTGATTATTCTAACTCAAATTAAAAGCGAAAACTATGCCAAAGAGCCTGCAAATCAATAAAATCACATTATAGTGGTAGCGCTTAATGCCTAAGTAATAATGATTTAATAACATGTTTTAATTTTTGCATATATCAATTTTTGCATTCATATGAACTGCCGGGTTTGAAAATTAATTTTTTGATAAGCGTTATTTTTGCAAAAAATTTAAACCCATTATAAGTACTTTCACCCTCTTGAGTGAATTATTAAACTATAACCAGATAGGATATGGAAAAGAAAAGAGCCATTCTCGTAATTATGGACGGATGGGGCGAAGGTAAAGTACCTTCTGCCGATGCTATTGCACACGCGAAAACACCTTTTGTAAGCAGCTTATATAAACAATATCCACATAGCCACCTCATTACCTGCGGAGAAGCGGTAGGACTTCCTGATGGACAGATGGGCAACTCCGAAGTGGGTCACCTGAACATCGGCGCCGGCCGTATTGTATACCAGGAATTACAGCGTATCAATGTAGCCATCAGAGATGGAGAACTGGCCGCCAACCCTGTGTTGCAGGAAACCATGGCACATGCCAAAGACAATAACAAAGCCCTTCACCTGATTGGCCTGGTAAGCGATGGCGGTGTACACTCCCATATAGAACACCTGAAAGCACTTACTACCATCGCCCAATCTAAGGGACTGGAAAAAGTATACATCCATGCCTTCACCGATGGCCGCGACACTGATCCTAAAAGCGGATTAGGTTTCCTGGAAAACCTGTCGGCCCACCTGGAAAAAACTACCGGTAAAATTGCTTCTGTTACTGGCCGCTATTACGCGATGGACCGCGACAAACGCTGGGAACGCGTGCAACTGGCATACAATGCGCTGGTAAACGGCACCGGCACCGCTACACAGGACGTGCTCACCGCGGTAAAAGCCTCTTATGCCGAAGGCGTAACCGACGAGTTTATCAAGCCGATCATCGTAACTGATGCGCAACAGCAGGCCATTGCCACTATCCAGGAGGGAGATGCGGTACTGTGCTTCAACTTCCGGACAGACCGTTGCCGCGAAATCACACAAGTACTCACCCAGGAAGCATTCCCGGATTTCGGTATGAAACCGCTGAATCTCTTCTATACTACCATGACGGAGTACGACCGCACCTATAAAAATGTGCATGTCATCTTCGAAAATGACAATCTTAACATGACGCTGGGTGAAGTACTGGCCAAAGACGGTTGTACACAAATCCGCATCGCTGAAACAGAAAAATACCCGCACGTATCTTTCTTCTTCTCTGGTGGCCGCGAAGCAGAATTCGAAGGCGAACGCAGGATGATGGCAGCTTCTCCCAAAGTAGCCACCTACGACCTGAAACCTGAAATGAGCGCCAACGAACTGGCCGACCTGATTGTACCGGAACTGGAAAAGAAATCTGCCGACTTTATTGTACTCAACTTTGCTAATGCGGATATGGTGGGACATACCGGCGTATTTGAAGCCGTTATCAAAGCAGTAGAAACCGTAGATCATTGCGTAGAAAGAGTGGTTACCGCGGCGCTGGCCAGCGATTATACCGTGTTCCTGACCGCCGATCATGGTAACGCCGACTTTATGATCAACCCGGATGGAAGCCCTAATACCGCCCACTCCCTGAACCTGGTACCGTTTTTTATCATCAATAAAGACTTCAGAGGTACCGTAAAAGATGGCAAACTGGGCGACATTGCTCCTACCATCCTGCATTTCATGGGATTATCTGTTCCTAAAGAAATGACCGGTAACCTGCTGGTATAAATATATTTTTCCCAATTTTAAAAGAGGGAGAGAAGGGTCATTAAAAGACCTTGCTCTCCCTCTCTCTTTTATCCTCTGGATTAAAATCTGATAAAAATCCATCTTTATTTACCACCACCTGTAACATTTAGTTCATCGCCCTCGTTTAACAAGCGTTACCCTGGAAAATTTCAGCTCAATTAGCTGATTTACATATTTTTAGTGCTCTCGACAGATTTGCTCATGCATCGATGCGCCGTTTTCACGGCGCATTTTTTATGACCCACATTTAAGTATTAATTTTGCACCATGAAAAAATACAGGCAAGTAACAGTGTTATTTACCATCGTTGGCTTAATGGCCTGTAACCTGGCGAATAAACAATCCAAGAACCCGTCACAAGATAAATTTGCATCATTCCCTGCATATTTTAACCAGCAGTATGATCAATTAAGGAAAGGAGATTTTACCCTCTTTAAAACGGTGACCCTCAATGGCCAAAAAGATACTGCTACCATATCCGGCCGGGACAGTGCCGCCGTACACGATTTGCTGAAGCCATTTATGGAAATTGATCTGAATAAACCTTCCCTGCGGGAAGAATATGATACTTCCAGCTTATACGATCCATTCTCCGGCAGAAAATCAGTAATCTATAAATCGAGAGGAAACCAGAACAACCCTTCCGAAATCACCATGGAATTGGACAGGCAGGGAAATATTCAACAGATAAGCATCCATTCTTATACCAGCAACCTGGTATATGAATTCCGGCAGGACCTTTTTTACCAGCAAAACAGGCAAGTTCGGATGACTACTTATCAGAAAATTGCTTTTCTTTCCCCGAAAGAGCTGGAGGTAAATGTAACCATTGCACCTAAAACAGGTATGTAAACATGACAGCAGCGGAGTTTCAGAAAATATCGCATACAATTCCCGGCAACGCCGGTATTTATAAATACTATGATGAGGCTGGCACCTTGCTTTATGTAGGGAAAGCCAAAAGTTTACGTAAAAGGGTGAGTTCTTATTTTGTAAAGAACCACGACAATTACAAAACCCGTAAACTGGTAGAGCATATCCACCACATCGAATTCACCATTGTAGACTCTGAGCAGGATGCCTTCCTGCTGGAAAATTCACTCATCAAACAATTCAGGCCCAAGTACAATATCAATTTAAAGGACGATAAAACCTATCCTTACATTGTTATTAAACACGAGTCTTTTCCCCGGGTATTTTTCACCCGCAATGTTATTAAAGATGGCTCAGATTACCTGGGCCCCTTTACCTCTGTGGGCCGGGTACGTGAAATACTGGACGTCATCAAATACAACATCCCGTTACGGACCTGTAACCTGAATTTGTCGGAAGAAAATATCAGGAAAGGCAAGTTTAAAGTATGCCTGGAATACCATCTCGGCAACTGTAAAGGCCCCTGTGAAGGGCTGCAAACGCAGGAAGACTACCGTGAAGGGCTGCAACAGGTGAAGAACGTATTAAAAGGAAACCTTACCCCGGTGGTAAACCTGTTCAAAGAACAGATGATGGACCACGTGGCCAGGATGGAGTTTGAGAAGGCAGAAATCATGCGCAAGAAAATAGAGAGCCTGGAAACCTACTCTGCCAAATCCACCATTGTAAATACCCGTATGGGCAACGTGGATGTGTTTTCTATTCTCAGTGAAGGTAACCACGCTTATGTTAATTACCTCCGCATCCTGAACGGTACCATTGCCGACACTAAAACCGTTACCCTGGAGAAGCAACTGGAAGAAAGTGACGAAGAGGTGCTGGCCTACGCCATCGCCTATCTCCGGGAAGTATTTAAAAGCATTAATACAGAAATCGTAGTACCGTTTCCGTTAGAATACCCCGAAAGTAATATTACCATCACCATTCCCAAGGGGGGCGACAAAAAGAAATTGCTGGAGCTGTCTGAGAAGAACGTCAATTATTTCAAAGACGAACTATACCGCAAAAAGATCCTGCACCTGGAAGGTAAGTCAGATATGGAGAGAAAACAGGTATTATACCAGCTACAGGCCGATCTTGAATTACCAGTGCTTCCGGAACATATTGAGTGTTTCGATAACTCCAACTTCCAGGGTAGCTATCCTGTAGCCGCCTGTGTGGTATTTAAGGATGGCGTGGCTTCCAAGAAGGATTACCGGCATTTTAATATCAAAACGGTGGAAGGTATCAACGACTTTGCATCGATGAAAGAAATTGTTTTCCGGAGATATAACCGCTTACTGGCAGAAGGGCAGCCACTTCCTCAACTGGTGATTATCGATGGCGGTAAAGGTCAGCTTGGCTCTGCTATGGAAAGTATTCGTGAGCTGAACCTGATTGGTAGCATGACCGTTGTGGGACTGGCCAAAAACGAAGAAGAAATATTTTTCCCGGGCGATTCTCAAAGTATTAAGCTGCCCTATAACAGCGAAAGCCTGAAACTGATACGCCGGGTACGTGATGAGGTGCACCGCTTTGGTATCACTTTTCACCGGCAAAAGCGCAGTAAGGGCACTTTCAAAAATGAATTGGAAAGCATTAAGGGCATCGGGGAGAACACCGCTACCCAACTATTGAAAACCTTCCGGTCGGTGGCTAAAGTAAAACTGTTACCTGAAGAAGATCTGGCTAAAGAAGTAGGGGCAGCCAAAGCAAAACTTATCTGGAATCATTTCCATCACCCTAACGGCTAAGCATTTTGGGCCACTAATTGCGGGCCAACGGCCATGGCCATTTCCGCCTGTAATATATGCCGCTGGATATGCGCAACCAGGAATCCGAAAGTATCGCCCACTGATAGTTTAATAAAGCGCGACAGGGAAGTGGGCACTTTATATTGCCGGATATTTATCTTCTCCGCCCGTTGCAGTAAGGATTCGGTAAGTTCCTGCTGTTGTACAAATTCCTGTATAACAGCTGCTACATCCGGTTGTATAGATGGGAGATGGCCTTTAGGCGATTTCATACGGGAGCGGAGCTGTCCATCTTCCTTCGGTTGCATCAGGCGGGTAAACCTGGCGCCTAACCAGCTACTGCGAAATAGCCGTTCTGGCCGGCTATGTTGCTTTTCGGCGGTAGCAATCACCTGTTCCAGTTGCGGGAGATAATACCGGCCATAGGTGTTCAGGTGCTCGAGGCACTGTACAGCGCTCCACTTGCCAGGCATAGGAGACTGTTGTAAAAGGGCAGCTGTTTTTCCACCAAAGTAATTTTCCACTTTATATTGTGTAGCTACAGTTTGTTTACGCAGGCCTTGTAATAATTCGATGCTGTTGATAGCAGGCATGGCAGTAATATTTATCTCAAAAGTAGTATGGCCGGGGTTAGAAAATCTTGGTGCAGATCAACATTTTATAATTTCACGGTACTTAGCAATTTGCTGAAAGTAGCAGGATCTATACCCAGGTAGGAGGCCAGGTATTTATGTGGAATCAGCTGTAACACATGTGGACTGCGGGTAAGCAGCTTCCTGAATTTCTGTTCGGCAGTAAAAGAGAGGAGCTCTTTGTGTCTTTCCAGGAGACCGGATAGCGCGGCTACCGTTCCGAGTCGCACCCATCTTTCAATGGTAGGATATTGTAGGGTAAGCCGGTCAAAATCGGCATAACTCATCCGGAGCATATCGCTGGCTGTGAGGGCTTCCAGGTAGGCAGAGGTAGGTTGTTGCAGCTGAAACGAATCCATGATACCGGAAAACGATCCGGTGTAGGTAAAAAGGAGAGTAGCTTCCTTATCGCCTTCCAGGCAGAAAAGCCGCTGTACACCGGCATTTACAAAATAGAGATATTTTTCCACTTCACCGGCTACGGTAATAACTTCCTTACGCTTAAACTGTACCGGGTGCCAGCAAGCTGCCAGCGCTTCCCATTCATGGTCGGGAAGAGGCATCATACTATTGGCGAGCTTACGGAGTAATTCGAGCGACATACGGAAAGATAGGGAAAAGCGGGCAAAGCAGGAAGTAATAAAAGCAAATGACCTAAGCAGGTGCTTAGGTCATTTGCTTTTATTGTTTTAATAGGTTTAATACTGCCAGAGGTCCTGCTCTTTATTAAAGATACGGTCTTTGATGGCCTGGCCTTCGAGAAGGCGCATTACACCGTCTTTAATATAATCCTTGATCTCGCGGTTGTAGGTATTATTTTCCTTCACGATGTAGCTACCGAAGAAGCGCATTTCGAAAAGATCTTCCCAGCTGATAGTAGCGGCGTCGTTGTTCTGGTTGTACACATCATGTTTAGCCAGTATACCGCGGCAGTCGGGATAATATACCCAGAATAAGGGGATGGAGGCGCGTATGCTACCATCTTCATTAATACGGGATACCATTGGAGCAATACCCAGTATGCGAACTTTCAGCGCCGAAGCTTCTTTGTCGAATACCCAAACTTCTTTGATTTTGTACTGTTTGATAGTACGGGGATCAAAGTCATCGCGGGTAGTCACCATTTTTTCTTCGCCGGTTACCGGATCTATACTGCGTACTGTTCTTTCTTCACCGCTGAGTTTATTCTGGATCTCAGAGTAGGGCATTACGGTAGTAAAACGGTCGTCGATAGGGCTGAAAGCTTCTACCTCTTTATTCTTGATGGCTTCGAGCAGAATATTAATAAACAGTTGGTTTACACCAGACTCGTCTTCCACGTTGTATTGGAAGGGGAGGTTTATTTTTTCCCTGATATCGATTACCTGCCATACACGTTTTTCCCAGAAACGATCATCCTCGCGGATGTAGTCGTAGGCAATCGGTGTACGTTCTCTGGCCAGGTTTCTTTCCACTACGCCATCAACGCGCAGTGATTTGCGTGGGGTATCTACCACGGGGGCGGTGATACCGTCCGGGCGTTGAGAAGCAGGGGCAGCGGGAGCAGGGGGAGGTGTCACGGCATTCCCGGTAGCCGGGTTTACCACGGATGCATCGGGTGTAGTAGCAGTGCCCGTAGTAGCGGTTCTGCGGCGGGTTGTACCACCGCGGCGTTGCGCATCAGCAGCTGTTGCCAGCATCACCAGCAAAAGAGTGCACCAACCAATTCTGTTAAATATTACTGCTCGCATAATTCAGTAATTAATGACCGTTAGTTTAATTTAAATATTGTGCTCGGCATAGAACGAACAACGTTGTCCGGGCCTTTCACTTTCACGTTTTCAAAATATACTTCATCACCTGGGCGTAGTGCACGGATAGAAGCCGTTACGCTGCCCGGGAAGTAAGCAGAAGTAGCATCACCTTCCTGGTATTCTTTACCTTTGGCAGAGATACCTACGCGGTAACCAACTACTTCATATTTTACGCCTTCAAATTCGAAATCTTCCAGGTCGGCACGCAAACCACCCTGTACTTTAAAGTCGGCTGCTTTCATGGAACCACCTTTGTTAACACCAACTTTCAGTACCGGATCAGGAACACGTTTTACACGGAATTCTTTCTGACCGAGTGATTTGGTTTTACCATCGATGTTAGCCACTACATTAATTACCGCCTTACCTGGCTGGCTTACCGTTACGATATATTCGCCTGAACCGCGTTTAGTCATATTACCACCGGTAATAGAGGCAGATACCTGTTCGGCAGGTACACCAGCAGCAGAGATGGAGATAGGGTTCTGCAGGCCGATATACAGCACGTTCATTTTATCTGCGGAAATAGAAGTAGAAGAAGCTCCTACGTTATAAGTTTCTGTAAAGGGATAGGATTCAGGAGCGCCACCAGTTGGGCTAGGTAAGGTAATGGTACCGGAGATGGTTTTTTCGCCAATGCCGGCAGCAACTGCTGTAAAAGTTCCTAAACCATCTTTTGCTTCAACAGACTGGCCGTTTACAACGATAGTAGGATTTACCGTAGTGCTGTAGGCACCTACTGCGATGTTGGCAGTTAAGGTTTGACCTTCCATCAGGTTTTTGGAATTCAGGGAGATGAATGGTCTTACTTTATCAAACTTGAAAGTATTCGCATCGATCTGGCGATACAGGTCATCGATGATGGCAGACTCAGAGTTTTTGATATCATTCTGGAATTTACCCAGGATGGTAACAGCTGCGATGGTAGGCACCATGTTGAAGTGGTAGGTAGTCCATGATTTGGTACCACCACCATGTTCATCTGTTGATTTACCTACTTCAATTCTCAGTGGTAAAGTTTTATTGAACTGGTCTCTTTTTTTAGGATCTACGAAAGAGAGTAATTTTTCACGGAGTTCTTTCAGCTTAGCTTCCAGTTCCGGACCTTTCTTCATATTCTCCATCACCCTGGTAGGAGCATCCAGGCCAGCTTTATCCTTGATTTCGCCATGTTCGTCCAGGCCACCACTTTCATCGATGATGGTTTTCTTTAAAGACTCTACATAGTCATACATGCTGGCAGATAAACTTTTTACTTGTTGCGCTTTGATTCTGAAGGGAGCTGTTTTTTCGGCGTTGTCCTTCATTTGAGCATCAAATTGCTGGTAAATGAGATTATTTTTATCTGCCAGGGATTTATTAGAGGTATTGATTGAATTATTTACGATACTAAAAGCATTCAATATTTCAGCAGAGACGTTCAACGCGAGCATGGCCGTCAAGACCAGGTACATGATGTTGATCATCTTCTGTCTGGGATCTCTAGGTAGTGCCATAGTTTGTTTTCAGATTTAATTGATATGTGTTAATTCAGAAACTATTAGCTGTACCTTATCTTCCTCCGTGCATAGCGCTCAGCATATTACCGTAAATAGAGTTTAGGTTACTGAGGTTTTTAGCGAGCAGGGAAATTTGTTCCTGTGTTTTCTTAGCATCTTCAATACTACCACTCATAGCAGTAGAAGCATTCTGCAGGTTGCTGTAGAATGAATTCATTGCCTTCAGGTGGTTGTTGGTGTCTTGCAGTTCCAGTTCGTAGATAGCATTAAGAGAAGCCAGGTTTTTGGTCATACCCTGCATCTGTACATGGAATTCTTTTGTTGATTCAGAAGCACTGTTGAAAGAAGATACAGCAGCAGCGGCAGTAGTGTAAGCGTTGGCTACATTACCGATAGCGCTGGCGGCTTCTCTTGTTTTTTGTGTGTAATCGCCGGTAGCAGCTACTACATCACTGATGTCTCTCATTTTGTCAACGGTAGTTCCCAGTTTCTGGAAATTTTCGCTCAGGCGTTGCAGGTTAGCAGGCGTGATGTCAGCTTCCTGGAGCATTTTGTCCAGACCAGCTACTGCCGGGCTGCCAGCCACTGCTACAACTTGCCCTTCTGCGTGAGAAGCACCGGAATCGGGTACAAAGGCGTATACGAAGAAGATAAGCGCCTCAGTGCTCAGACCTAAGATCAAAGCGATGTCGGCACCCCGCCAGTGTTGCAGTTTAAATAACGCTCCGATAATTACCACGGAAGCCGCAATACATACGAAAAAGTTCAGCCATTTAGCTTTGTTAGGATTCATAGCCATAGGTTAAAATTTACTGGTTAAAGTGTTAATAGTTAAAGTCTGTATGGAATAGTTAATTCTCACTGATTTGCTGATAATAGTGTACATAATACAAAAGGTTTCTTTAGCAGTTATAAATACAGGCTATTATTCAAAATGATTCTACGCTATCTGTGTTTGGCTCTTCTGCTCAGGGCAATGGTACATCTGAAACCAACGTATGATTTAGCACTGTCCTGGTATTCATATGTCCGGGTTCCTGTCTGAAGGAAATATCCTACGTCTTTCCATGATCCGCCTCTGATAGCTTTACGCTTCATTTTTAATGGCGCGTCATCTGGTACATCCATTCTCAAATACGGGTTCATATCGGAAGTAAAAGAGTAGGCATTTTCATAGAAGATATCCGCGGTCCATTCAGCTACGTTACCAGCCATGTTATACAATCCGTAATCGTTAGGCCAGTAAGCGTCTGCGCGAACGGTGTAAAATCCACCATCTTCCGGATAGTTACCGCGACCAGGTTTGAAGTTGGCCAGTAAACATCCTTTCTTATTGCGGATATAGTAACCACCCCAGGGGTAAGGTGTTTGTTCTCTACCGCCACGGGCAGCATATTCCCACTGAGCTTCGGATGGCAACTGGAATTTATCTTCCGTAAACAGCTTTTTGCCGGCGCGGTAGTCTTCCCAGAATTTACTTCTCCACTCGCAGAAAGCTGTGGCCTGGTGCCAGTTTACACCTACTACCGGGTAATTGTCAAATGCCGGATGCCAGAAGTACATACGGGTCATTGGCTCATTGTAGGCATAAGAGAAATCCCTGATCCAGCAAAGGGTGTCGGGATAGATGGGTACATCTTTTTTAACGATAAAGGTAGAACGTGGTTTACCCGCATTTTCCCTCAACTTGGCTTTGTCCCAGTTGAAAGTTTCCTGGTGATAGATCAGTTTACCTACGTCGATATCCTTACGGCCGTATAAGCGGTCTGCTTCAGAATAAATCATCGCATCCAGCTTTTCAGTGGTTCCTTTGTCTCTCCAGTTAATCTTCTGTTTCCAATCGATGATGTCATGTCCATCATCAGATTTTACGTGTCCTAACAGGATGTGAGCAATAGAGTCCTGCACCCACTGCACAAACTGGCGGTACTCGTTGTTGGTAATTTCCGTGGCATCCATATAGAAACCAGAAATGGAAATTGACTTATTACGCGCAGTGTATGCATAGTTTACATCCTCATCACTGGGACCCATGTGGAACGTTCCGGCTGGTACGTATACCATCCCATAAGGTACAGGGGGAGTGTACTTCGGTCTTGGGCTTACGCCAATCAATTGACCTTGCGCATTTTTAGGGGTTTTACTACCGCCACAGCTGGCCAGCAGGGAAACCAGCAAAACCGCCAACAGACCTTTTACATAGTTAAGCTTCATAAGGGTAGCTTTCATCAGAATATGTTTTTTCTATTAACCAGCCTGGTGCGATTTGCCTGTATACAAGGGAACACATTTCTCATATTTCACCCGCTTTTGTTTATATGAAAGATAGCAAATGTAATAATTAATTTTAATCCGTAGTGACTTTTTATCCAACTTTTTCAATTCCACTCAGAACCATTCTGTAACTAGTTTAAACGTTGCTTTTAACATTTTATTATATAAACGTAATAACATTTATTGAATCAAGCCTCTCCCTTACAGGGGGCAAGTTACATAATTATTATATTAAATTAATAATTTCTTGTATATAACTAACCGGCTTAATGCAATGATAATCTTTACATAAATACACTAAAGTTTCATTTTCCTTTAGCCGATCGGTTAAAAGTGGCATCTCCGGAATATTTTTTTCTGCTCCTATCAAAATCCGGTACGGGATAAACCATTTTCCGGCTTCTTTCATCCTTTCTTTAAAATCTTTGCCCACAATCGCCAGTTCAGGGGTACCTTTCACAAACTGTAATAGCTGGCTGGCCCATACACCAAAAGAGGTGGGATAGCGTACCACCGTTTGCGCCAGCCCGGAAACTGCGGCAACACAGCGGTCGGCCCACGGCCGTTTATCAAAAACAACGGAAAGATACCAAAGGTTCTGCATCATAATCGCATTTCCGCTGGGTACCGCCCCATCGTATATCTCCTTTTTACGCACAATCACATCGTTTTGGCCGGCAATGGTATAGTAAAAGAAGTGACCGGCTTCATCGCTGAAGTGCCTGATTACAAATTCGGTGATATCCCGTGCCTCGTAGAGGTAATTTAGCTCCCCGGTTATTTCTTGCAGGGCTATCAATGCCCGTATCAGGCAGGCATAGTCGTCGAGGAAAGCGGGATATTTTGCCTCGTTGTTCTTCCAGGTATGCAAAAAGGCCTGCCCGGAAGCCGTTTCACGGAAACTGGATAAACAAAAGTCCATATTCCGTACTGCCATCTCCCGGTATTCTTCAACTCCCAGTGCTGTGTATGCTTTACAACAGGCATGTACCATCATGGCATTCCATCCCAGGAGTATCTTGTCGTCCAGGCCAGGTCTTACCCGGTTGGCCCTCACTGCCAGCAGTTTTTCCCGGCAACCTTTCAGCATGGCCGCCAGGACAGGCGCGTCATAGCCATTCGCCGCAGCAAATGACGCCAATGGCTGCCGTACCCATAAAATGTTCTTTTCTTCCCAATTTCCCTCGTCTGTTATGTCGTAGTAGTCGCAAAACACCTTTGCCTGCTCCCCCAGCACATGATGAATTTCGGCTTTACTCCAAACATAAAACTTGCCCTCCACGCCTTCGGAATCGGCATCCAGCGCAGCATAAAAGCCACCTTCCGGAGCCGTCATCTCCCGGGTAATAAAGCCCATGGTATCCTGGATGGTTTGGGCATATATTTCATTGCGGGTTAACTGGTAAGCATCACAAAGCACATCGAGTAACAGTGCATTGTCGTACAGCATCTTCTCGAAATGGGGCGCCAGCCATCTCTCATCAGTAGAATAACGGGCAAAGCCACCTCCGAGCTGATCGTACAGGCCTCCCTGCAACATCTTATCCAGCGACAACAAGGCCTGTTGCAATGCTGCCGGGTGCTCCCAGGTGTGGTGATACCGCAGCAGGTACCCTATCGTAAAGGTTTGCGGGAATTTGGGCGCCCGCCCAAAACCGCCCCAGGTAGTATCAGATTGCCGTAGTATATTTTCACAAATGGTATCGCATTGGGATTTAGTAAATAGTTCTTCCCGTGGGATATGCACATCCAGCGAGGATGGCAGGCCAAATTGGGCTGATTGGTGAATATGCTGTACCAGATTATCGGCCTGGCTTTCAATATCCGCACGTTTATTTACAAACGCGTCATGCAGTGACAGGAGCACATCCGTCCAGGAAGGCCGGTTATAGGCCTTCACAGGAGGGAAATAAGTGCCTCCGTAAAAAGGTTTTTTTTCTGGTGTCAGAAAAACATTGAGTGGCCAGCCTCCGGCGCCGGTCATGGCCTGCACGGCATCCATATAAATGTGATCCAGGTCGGGCCTTTCCTCCCGGTCGATCTTTATATTGATGAAATGCTCGTTCATGATAGCTGCAGTGGCTTCATTCTCAAAACTTTCCCGCTCCATTACATGACACCAGTGACAGGCAGCATAACCAATACTAACCAGTATCGGTTTATCTTCCCGTAAAGCACGTTCCAGGGCTTCTTCTCCCCAGGGATACCAGTTTACAGGATTATGTGCATGTTGGAGCAAGTAAGGGCTTGATTCACTGATCAGCTTGTTCATGGATTCCGCTAAGCAATAATGATTGATAAAATATTCCGCTACAAAGAAATTTATTTTTTCATGATTATAAAGAAATATTTTTCGGCCTGTTCTGCTGAGAAAATATCGCAGTAAAAAAACAGGGATGGCATATGCCATCCCTGATGAATTTCTATAGACAGAAACTGTTTACTTCTTTGCTGCCAATGTGGTCAGATACTGTTCCAATGCGGCTGCCATAGAAGGCGCCTGTGGGAGCGGTGCTTTTACATCCAGCCTTAATCCTGCTTCTTCTACGGCTGCGGAGGTAGTAGGACCAAAGGCCCCGATATGGGTACCGTTCTGCTCAAACTCCGGCATATTTTCGAAGAGTGATTTTACACCAGAAGGGCTGAAAAACACGATCATATCGTAAGCAGTGGCGGCCAGTACTTCCTTTACATCTGTAGACACTGTTTTGTAAAGGGTAGCCGTGGCATATTCACACTTATTGGCTTTCAACCATTCTTCAATATCCTTCTTCTGACTGTCGGAACTGGGGAAAAGGAATTTCTCGTTGTCACGGTGCTTGTTCATTACTTCCAGTACCCCTTTCGTTGAGCCATCCGCGCCATAAAATACCTTCCGTTTACGATAAAGAATGAATTTCTGCAGATACAACGCTACAGCTTCTGTAATACAAAAGTACTTGCAGTCCTGCGACACTTTAATCTTCATTTCTTCACAGATACGGAAAAAGTGGTCAACCGAATTACGACTCGTGAAAATCACTGCCGTATAGCTAAGAATGTCGATTTTCTGTTTTCTGAACTCCTTCGCTGGCAAACCTTCCACCCTAATGAATGGGAAAAAATCCAACTTAACATTGAACTTCTTGGCCAGATCAAAGTAGGGTGACTTTTCAGTTTCAGGCTTAGGTTGAGAAATTAGGATTGACTGAATTTGTTTACCTTGCAAATCTTTTTTTGGCCCGCCTTTTATCATACGTTTTTTGCTCTTGTGTTAACAATAGGCGATAATCAGGGATTACCAGTTAACCAGATATTCTGCAGCACCTTGGTTAATATTAAAACGGGTGCTACTTCGAATGTGCAAAGGTAAAGAAAAAAATGCAATTTACTGAAGGATAGGTACTGCCTAACCAATGAATAAGATCTAATATACCTGTATATAACCAGTAATACTATAAAGAATAACGATATATAAAGGAAAGTACGGGCTATTTCCGGCTTACAGAATGCAATTATCACTAAAAAGGGTACCAGCAACACTCCCAGGATCTTATTAATCAGGTATAAAATGAAAATGTAAGCATCCGCCAGCTCACTATTGCCAAATAACCAACCACAAAATCGCAGCATGATGTATTTAAACCCATACACCACCGCCACCAACAAAACCAGGGCTGGAATCAACAGCCAGGGCTGGGCCTGCGGAAATACCTGTTGCCGGTATAGTACCAGGTAGAAGTACACTCCCAGCACGATGGCAAAAAATATATTCAGCAGGAAATTGGGAAACGGCGACTGTGACAGCTGGTCTTTTAATTGGCGCTGGCTCAACGTAGGATTCAGAAAAGCCCGGAAAAGATCGGAAAAATATTTCCGATAGGCCAGCCGCACAATACTCAGTATCAGCAGAATGCCTGCCATCAGGTAAATCAGCCAGTCCATATTGCGGTAAGGACGCAATGGATTAGTATCTGCAAATCTTGGCTTACCGGGCTTCAGGAAGATATTTTCCTGTGCCAGCTGTTTCATATAACGATCATAGTCGGATACCGGCTTTACCCTGGGTACAGCAGCCACCGCCACGCTATCGGTTTTATGCCCTGCCGTATCGGCGGATAAACGGGTGGAATCTTTTTTCTGATACCCCACCACCGGCAAAGCCGCCCGGGTACTATCTTTCTTCACCACTTGTGCAGCATCTCTTTTCAGCGGTGCTGTACGTGGTTTCGGACGTGAAGAATCTCCCGCCGTATGGCTTACCACTGGCTTTTTCTTTACTACCGGCTTTACAGCAGCGGAATCTGTTGTTTGTGCCAGTATCGGCAAATAACTGAAAATGAATAGCAGCAATAACCAGTTTCGCACCAGGAAAATATTTTGCAATGACTTTAAATCGGTTTTTCAACAATAACGTTCCGTTCTCCCGGAAGATTCAACGGCAATTAACACTGTCCTGTTCACAAAACAAAACTGAAACGTAATTTTGTCGCTGCAAAGATATTAAAATAGTCCATAGTTGACCCGTGAAACGGCAATGGCGGACCATTAAAACGTACATGTCGGGAATTTATTTACATATACCTTTTTGTAAACGGGCTTGCTACTACTGCAACTTCCATTTTTCCACCTCCCTGGCAGGGAAGGAGGCCATGGTAAATAGTTTGCTGGAGGAAATCACCCTGCAAAAAGACTACCTGGGCCAGGAGCCCGTACACACCATTTACTTTGGCGGCGGCACTCCCAGCTTACTGGATGCCGGTGAGTTACACGGGCTGCTGACAAAACTGCGCGCCACCTTCTCCGTAGCTGCCGATGCAGAAATAACGCTGGAGGCTAACCCCGACGATCTTACCGCCGATAAGCTGGTCATGCTGAAGGAGATAGGGATTAATCGGCTCAGTATAGGCATACAATCTTTCCACGAAGCCGACCTGGTGTGGATGAACCGGGCTCACAACAGCCAACAGGCGCTGAATTGCATACAGCTGGCGCGGGAAAAAGGGTTTGAGAACCTTACCATTGACCTTATTTATGGCGGACCAACCCTCAGCGATGAGGATTGGGAACAAAACGTACAACAGGCCATTGCCCTGGGTATTCCCCACTTATCCTGTTATGCACTCACCGTAGAACCGGGAACCGCCCTGGGCCACTTTATCAAAAAGAAAAAAATGGCGCCCACCGACCCGGATAAAGCGGCCCGTCACTTTGAAATGCTAATGCAATGGCTGGAAGCAGCAGGGTATGAACATTATGAAATTTCCAATTTTGCCTTACCCGGATGGCATTCCCGGCACAACAGCAGCTACTGGCAGGGGAAATCCTACCTGGGATTGGGACCATCAGCCCATTCTTTCAATGGCATATCCCGGCAATGGAACATCGCAAACAATGCCCAGTATATAAAAAGCATTACTACTGGTAAAGTGCCTTTTGAAATGGAATCGCTCACCACTTCCATGCAATTCAACGAGTACATTATGACGGCCCTGCGCACTTCTGCCGGCTGCCAACTGGAGTGGGTGGCCGAAAAATTCGGTGCCGACCTGGTCAATCAATTAATTGCCAATAGTCAATCCTTTATCAGGATGGGCCGTATGGAACGGGTAGGCGATGCGCTGAGGTTAACCAAGGCAGGAAGGTTATTTGCAGACGGTATTGCAGGAGATCTTTTTATATAAAAAAAGCAGCGGGAATAAACTTCCCGCTGCATGCAACTTTATCATCACCCGGATTACCAACCCAGGATATAGGCAAATATCAGCGGCGCTACGATGGTAGCATCTGATTCTACGATAAACTTAGGTGTGTGGATATCGAGTTTACCCCAGGTAATTTTCTCGTTAGGCACGGCACCAGAGTAAGAACCGTAAGAGGTAGTAGAGTCAGAAATCTGGCAGAAATAGCTCCAGAAAGGAACATCCGTCCATTCCAGGTCCTGGTACATCATAGGTACTACGCAAATCGGGAAATCACCCGCAATACCACCACCAATCTGGAAGAAACCCACACCTTTACCGGCGGAATTAGCGCGGTACCACTCAGACAGGAAAATCATGTATTCGATACCGCTCTTCATGGTAGACGTTTTCAGATCGCCCTTGATGCAGTAAGAAGCAAAGATGTTACCCATGGTGCTGTCTTCCCATCCCGGAACGATGATCGGAATATTTCTTTCTGCAGCGGCAATCATCCAGCTATTCTTAGGATCGATTTCGTAATGTTCTTTCATTACGCCGCTCAGCAGCAGCTTGTACATAAATTCGTGCGGGAAGTAACGTTCGCCTTTCTCTTCTGCTTCTTTCCAGATTTTATAGATATGTTTCTGGATGCGGCGGAAAGCTTCTTCTTCCGGGATACAGGTATCGGTAACGCGGTTAAAGCCTTGTTCCAGCAGGTCCCATTCTTCCTGTGGACTCAGGTCGCGGTAGTTGGGAACTCTTTTATAGTGTGTATGTGCTACCAGGTTCATGATATCTTCTTCCAGGTTTGCACCGGTGCAGGAGATGATATCTACTTTACCCTGACGGATCATTTCAGCGAAAGAAATGCCCAGTTCAGCCGTACTCATGGCACCGGCCAATGTCACCATCATTTTACCACCTTCCAGTAAATGTGTTTCATATCCTTTGGCAGCATCCACCAATGCAGCGGCATTAAAGTGGCGGTAATGGTGCTGGATAAATTGAGAAACGGGTCCCTTGTTCATGTCATTTAATCGTTTATACATTAGCAGTCTGGCTAATAAGCCTTAACAGGGGGCAAAGTTAAGATAATTTTTGAAGGGGATGGGTACTGTGTATAAACAAAAGAGCCCATCGCAAAAGCGACGAGCCCTGTATTTTTAACACTACTAAAACTAAGCTTTTTTCAGGCGGCTTTGTATTTTGAAATTGGCGTCCGGGTCAGTTTTAACGACAGTCCAGGTATCGCTGCTTTCCAGGGTAACAAAGTAAACCACGCTATCTTCTGCGGTATATTCTACTACGCAATAGATGCTGTTGCCGGGGAACTTTTTGTTTAACCGGGCAGATACTTTCAGCGGCAGCTGGTCGGCCTGCAGATAGCGGGAGGTAGCCACCAGGGAGCCATCTTCTTTATAGAAGGCAGTTACTTTGGTATTACTCAACGTAAATTTCGCGGTATATGTCCTGTTATCTTCGGTGTACCATTTTACATCGGTGGCGCCGGTAAATGCTTCATTAAATGCGCTGTTAATCTTATTATTAACAGTTGTTTCATAAGGTGCGGCCAAAAGTACATTTGCACTCAGTAACAGGGCGGCACCAACGAGGAGGATAATCTTTTTCATGGCGGAAAAATTTTATGTTGTTAGTGATTTTTTGTTTTTGATGTTTTTGATTTGATGAGTCAAAGCTACGCCGGGAAATGGCCAGTGGTCAAGGTATACTTTACTGATGGAGGCACTAGATTAGTTGGGCTATCCGCTTATGGACGTCCGCCTGACCGGTGGTGAACATCTGGCAATTCAGACCAGCCATAGCATGTCTGTTGGTGCCAACTTGCCAATGTTGCATGGCGCTGAGTTAAGAAAGTGTTAAAATGGATAAGTTTTCCATTAACAAATAACTTTTGGAAATAAAGACCAGGAATCCTAACCCGTTGAGGTCCAGCCCACTTCGCAATTCGCCCTATTTGGCATAAATGCGTACCTTGCTTTTATGAACCACCTGGCTCACGCTTATCTATCTTTCCGGCAACCTGGGCTGATTACCGGTAATCTTATCGCTGATTTTGTAAAAGGTCATAAACATTTATCGGCTTTTCCGGCGGATATACAGCAGGGTATCCGGTTACACCGTGCTATTGATACATTTACAGATCAACACCCGGTAACAGCCAGGGCTAAACTCTTTTTCAGGCCATCCTGCGGACTATACAGCGGCGTGTTTACAGATATCGTGTACGACCATTTCCTGGCTGGTGATACCAGCCGTTTCAGTAATGATGACCTTTATTCGTTTGCGCATTATGTTTATAGTGAAATTAACCGGCAGGCGCCCATCTTACCACCGTCTTTTCTCCAGATGTTCGAGCATATGCAAACGTATAACTGGTTGTATAACTACCATACTACCGATGGAATTTCCCGGGCCATCAGGGGGGTAGCACGGCGGGCAAAGTATCTGCAGGCAGATGGGAATATGGTATTTGCTGTTTTCATGGAATACTATAATGCATTGAAAATGTGTTATGAAGAATTTTTTCCTGCTTTACAGGCGCATGTAGAAAACTGGTTACAAATGGAAAACCACTAACAGCTTGTTAAAAGGCGGATGCGCTCTTTTCTGATTCCCTAAAAATAGGTAGGTTTGCGCCCATTACATTTACAGAAAAAAGCTTTCCAGGATGATGAACAAAGTTCTCCTTTTTGCCTTTGCAGCAGGCTTACTTAGTCTAAACGCCATGGCGCAGGACAAAAAACTACCACCACTCGATGCCAGCCCTATGGATATGGCCTACTACCCGGTAATGTACCCATATGTTGTAAAAGTAAAAGGCGAACCAGGATCATTGGTAGCCAGGGTTATTTACAGCCGTCCGCAAACCAAGGGCAGGGAAATTTTTGGCAACCTGGAAGAATATGGTAAAATATGGCGTTTGGGAGCCAACGAAGCTACTGAGATTGAATTTTTCCGCCCTGTAACCATTGCCGGTAAAGGTATTCCCAAAGGCCGGTATACGCTGTATGCCATCCCCACAGAAAAAACCTGGACCATCATCCTGAACAAAGAAACTGATATATGGGGCGCCTTTAAATATGACCAGAAAAAGGATATTGTAAGAACCGCGCTGCCGGTAGTGTCGCTCGATACTCCTGTGGAGGCTTTTACCATGGCATTTGAAAAAGGCGATCCGGGTGCCAACCTGATCATTGCCTGGGACAAGGTAAGCGTTAGCCTGCCTATCAAATGGTCGGATACACCGGTGAAGAAAAAGTAATAATAGCACTGCTTATAAAATAATTGAGGCGAAGAGAAAAGTATATTTTCTCTTCGCCTCAATTATTTTATGTAATAATATTTTTTTAAAAAAGAAAAAGCGGTAAGAATACCGCCTTAAGAATTTTAACCATATCCTATGAAAAACCTATTACGAAAGTAGGCGGATTATTCTTACCGGTGAGTGGCTAATTGGTGAACGATATAAAAATGTTCGTAACCGCTACAATTTATACGATCATATCATAATATTAGCTAAAATAGACAAGTGTCCCCTCTCATCAATTGAGCCCTGTTCAATCACAAAAACTAAAGTATATTTGGAAACCACCAGAAATTGATCATTTAAAACTTTAAGACATGAAGCTGGGAACCAAACTCATACACGCAGGTGTAGCCCCCGATCCTTCCACCGGCGCTATTATGACGCCTATTTTTCAAACTTCCACCTATGTGCAGAGCGCACCGGGGGTACATAAGGGCTATGAATATGCCCGGACCCAAAATCCGACCCGCGACGCCCTGCAAAATGCATTGGCAGCCATTGAAAATGGGACACATGGTATCTCTTTCGGCAGTGGGTTGGCGGCCACCGATGCAGTAATGAAGCTGCTGAATCCCGGCGATGAAGTGATTGCTACCAACGATCTTTATGGAGGTACCTACCGTATTTTTACCAAGGTATTTGAACGTTATGGCATCCGGTTCAATTTTATAGACATGTCTGATGCGCAGAATATTGAAGCGCATATCACTCCTCAAACTAAAATGATCTGGCTGGAAACGCCTACCAATCCACTTTTGAAAATTATCGACATTGCTGCCTGCGCCCAGATAGCGCGGAAAAGTGAATTGATACTCTGCGTAGACAATACCTTTGCTTCACCTTACCTGCAAAATCCGCTAGACCTGGGAGCAGATATTGTTTTGCATTCTGCCACCAAGTACCTGGGAGGCCATAGCGACGTGGTGCACGGCGCCATCATTGTAAAAAATGAAGCCCTCGCCCAACAGCTTTATTTTATCCAGAATAGTTGCGGCGCGGTGCCTGGTCCACAGGATTGCTTCCTGGTATTGCGTGGTATCAAAACCTTGCATGTGAGAATGCAGCGTCATTGTGAAAACGGTATAGTGGTAGCCAATTTCCTTCGCAATCATCCTAAAGTAGATAAAGTATACTGGCCCGGATTTACCGACCATCCCAATCATGATATTGCCAAACAACAAATGCGTGGCTTTGGCGGTATGATGTCTTTTACCCTGAAAGACGATAATATAGAATCTGCCAACCGTATACTTAGTAATACGCACCTGTTTTCACTGGCGGAATCACTGGGAGGGGTAGAATCGCTGATTGGCCACCCTGCCAGTATGACCCATGCCTCTATTCCCCGTGCGGAAAGGGTAAAAAACGGGCTGGTAGACTCACTGATACGTTTGAGCGTGGGTATCGAAGATGCCGGCGACCTCACCGAAGATCTGGCTAAGGCTATTGGATAGCAATAATTTTAATTCTTATCTGGTAAAAATTATCTTTACCGGAGCGTAAATATTTACCCTAACCATATCCCAGCCGCTTTCCCGTTGGCAACGGGAAAGCCAGGTGGTGATACACGTGATTTAACTTATGAAGATCCAGAAACTAAGGGAGTTTTTAGATGCCAAGGTCGCACACTACAATCACCTGGACTTTATTGCAAATGATCCTATTTGCATACCGCACCGGTTCAGTGTATTGCAGGATATTGAAATTGCCGGACTCTTTGCCGCTATACTGGCCTGGGGTAACCGCACCAGCATTATCAATAAGTGCACGGAACTGATGAAGATGATGGATGACGCGCCGTATGACTTTATCCGTCATCATCAACCCATGGATCGGATGAAATTACTTTCGTTCTGTCACCGCACCTTCAATGGCCTGGACCTCCTTTATTTCGTAGAGTTCCTTCAGCATTATTATACTAACGTAACATCGCTGGAATTTGCCTTCAGCGCACATATTACGCCGGAAGATGAAAATGTGGAGAAGGCCCTGATAGGATTCCGGAAAGTATTTTTTGCATTAGAACACCCGGAAAGAACCGGTAAACATATTGCCACTCCCGCCAAAAACTCGGCCTGCAAACGACTGAACATGTATTTGCGCTGGATGGTAAGAAAAGATGAAAATGGCGTGGATTTTGGGCTTTGGCGTTACATATCGCCAGCTCAACTGGTATGCCCAATGGACGTACATGTGAGCAGGGTAGCCGCCAGGCTGGGTTTAATACCGGAAGCAAAGGCCGATTGGAAAACAGCCGCCGCACTCACCCACCAGCTCAGAAAGCTGGACCCCGACGATCCGGCAAAATATGATTTTGCCCTGTTCGGTCTTGGCGTCATTGAGAAATATGTTTGATTTAATTGAAAAAGTAATGAAAAGATTTTTGGGACTGATGACAATGGTTGTAACGCTGGCCTTATCCGCCAGGGCACAGGAATATGTAGACCTGAAATACCGGTTTGAAAAAGGCCAGCTGTTTGAACTGGAACAGAAAAGCAGGAGCGAAACCTATATGACGGTAAATGAAGTAATGCAACGTACCACCCGGGACTATAACAATATCATCAGCATTGAAGTGACCGATGTACAGCCCGGTAAAACTACCCTCACTTTTCGTTACAAAGACCTGAAATTTAATTTCAACGCCAAAAACCAAAACATCTTCGTGGATGCGAAGGTGACCAATGATAAAGAACCTTTCCAGGCAGGTCTGAAAAAGGTACTGGACCAACCTTTTACCGTGGAGATACAAACCAACGGTATTATCAATAAAGTAGACGGTTTAGACGCTATTCTTGATAATGCTGCCAGCGCCTTCAGTTCCCTGAAACAAGACGAACAGGAAGCCTATAAAAAGCTGATGAAAGACCAGTTTGGTACCGACGCCTTCCAGGGGTGGCTGGAACAACTGCTTATTATGTACCCTGTCCATGGCATTAAAACAGGTACCCAATGGGAAGAAAACGTGCCCCTGCGCGGCGGCCTGATAGGCCGGGTAGACCTATACTGGAACCTGCAAACATGGGATGCGGAAACTGCTAAAATAGGCGGCACTAACAAAATAAAAACAGATAAGATACAGACGCTAACGCTGGAAGATGATATTAAGGCGACCGCCGAAATCAGCGGAACTACCTCTTCCAACTATCTCATAGACCGTGGCAGCGGATTACCCCGCATCTGTGTACAAAACACAGATATGGCGGGTGATTATACCTATAAGGTTAATAAGGCCAAACGTATTAAACACGACCTGAAAGTGCCGGTGAAAGTAGTGACCAATGCCTCCTACAAAATTAAACGCATGAAATAATGACGGCAGTACCCGCCCAATATCTCCAGGCCACAGCGCTGTGGACCCAGGAACACTTCGACATTAGCATACCCGTACAGGTAAGTGCCGACCAATTGGAAGAAATACTGGCGAAGAGGCTGGAAACACTGATCAGTGAAAACTTTCAGCAATTTATATTCCTGCTGTACCGGGTGGATGTATCAGAAAAGCAAGTGAAAGAAATATTGGACACGGCTGCCGCAACCGGGGCTGATCCCTATAAACCAATTGCAGCGCTCATCATAGCGCGGCAATTACAGAAAATTATCTCCAGGGCTACCTATAAACAGGATCATCTGCCCGATGACGAAGAAAGATGGTAACACCTTCTTTCTTCGTCACACCAGGATATTAAAACATCAATTCTTTTACCTTCTCCTTATCTTCTTTTTCCTTATCCAGGTCGAAGAAAGTACCAAATACCCTGTCCCATACAGAAGAACTTACGCCAAATCCCCTGTCTTCGCTCTTATAGTGATGCAGGTGATGGTTGCGCCATAAAGGCTTCATAAATTTAAAGGGAGGGTTCCAGGCATGAATTGCGTAGTGCATACTACCATAAATCAGGTATCCAAGGATAAAGCCCGGGAAAAACATGAAAGTGATCTGGCGCAGGAAAATGTACTGGGCGCCAAATATTACAGACGCCAATATCAGGCTGGGTATCGGCGGCATAAACAAGCGTTGCTTATCCCTGGGGTATTCATGGTGGTTACCATGCATCACGTAAATAAAGCGCTGTACTTTAGGCTTATCGCTTGCGAAATGGAATATAAACCGGTGCATGATATACTCAAAGAATGACCAGAAGGCCATTGCTCCGATAAACACGCCGAATACCGTACCGGGTGAAAAACCGAGTGTGTTATGGCTATAGTAAAGCATATAGCCGATAATGGGTAAATACAGTCCCCAGATCACAAGTGGATGCGTTTTGGTAAGCATCTCCAGATACTGGCTTTCAAATAATCTTGCCTGTCCTTTGTTCTTAATCTTTTCAAATTTCATAACTCCGAAGTTTAGAGTGCAGTTACGGGATATGAATAAAACCTTGCTTATAATTCCCAGACGGCCACGTCAAAAACAATGCATATTCAGATATGGCCTGACAGAACGCAAAAATACAACCTTCAGGTATTATTCCGAACACCAAGCCGACCTATTGGGTTATAAATAATATTTATCTCGTAGCTATGCTACTTCCCGTAACGAATATGGAATGATTGTAAGTCGGGTACATACTTTCGCTTCCGTTGCAATTCATATTGGTAAATAATTTCCCCCACTTCCCTAAAAAAAGGATATCCCTCTTCTTCATATTCATATTTGTCATCATTCAAAATACCGTCCCGGTTAACATACAAGTTCCCGGTGAGCATAAATTCAACTTTGTGTTCAAAATCAACAATATATGCCGCGTCTGTCAGGAAACCGTATGACCAGCCAGCCTTATTAAATACACGTATATACGGAGGAATGTTCCGCTTGCCATCTTTGAAAAAGAAGAATTTGGTATAGCTGTTAAAGTATTCCGTTGTATCATATTTCGGCCACTGCGTTTCCGAAGGATATTGCGACATATACTGGTATAGAAAACGATAGTCCTCCGGACTGAGGTTGAATCGTTGTGCCACCGGTACTGAAGCCGGAAACAATACCGCCTGTAACATCCGCTGCAAGGCCGTTAGCGGGAAATAATTGTGCCTGGTAAAGTCCATTGGCGAAAATATCAGCTTATCGTCTTTGTCGAGGTAGCCATGCCCCATAAATACCTTACGGCTGTAGTCGAAAGCCAGGGTATCGTATGCAGCTGGTTGTTCGTACACCAACTTCCCGTTAGCCTCAAAGCGAATAGGATTTGTATGCCGGTTTTCCTCTTCCGACAATGGCATAAATCGCCGTACAATACGCACTTTACCATACTCTTTTCCCCATAGCTTTTCATGGATAGCCTGTTGGCCGATAAACTCGTATAGCCTGTTATAGGCATCGTTATCGCTAATAAGAAATATTTTTTTAATATAATGATAAATAGAAGGAAGGCCATTGGCCGCCGAACTGTCGGTATGTACTATTACCTGACCGGCCCATACGCTATCGGTAAGCATGGGCGTGTTACCCGTAAGCCCCGGCGTATTCAGCGCATGCAGCTTCTCCAATGCCAGCAGGGCAATAGGCAATTTTACAGTGCTGGCGGGATTGTAGTATAAACTATCATTTACATGGAGATAATAATTTTTAAAATGGGGCGTGTTATCCGCATCCCGGTCAATTTGCGTATAAATAAGCTGGTAACGAAATGAGTCAGGGTATTGCAGTATATGCTGTAAAGCCGGAGAACCTTCCCGCTTCAGCAGATTTTCCAGCAGGGTATCTGTACGGGACTGCGCCGATAGAGATAGCAGATAATACCAGGACAATAAGAATAGTAAACAGCAACGCATATACGATCGATCTGTACATAAATATAAAGTAATTACCTGGCTGCTAACGGCATTTTTCTACAGACATTTTCCGGATTGGGCACTTCTCTTTAGAATTTACGAAAAAATACCCCCTGCATTTAAAGGCCCTCCTTATATTTGGTACTTCATACAACCAGAACAATTATCAACAACCATGAAATTAGTAAGCTATTTAAGAGAGGAAACAGACCAGCTGGCCATTTTGGTAGACGGACTGCTGTACAATGCCCAGGAGCTGCATCCTGATTTGCCTAATAATATGGGGATGTTCCTGATGATGTGGGAAGATGTTATAGACATCGCCAAACAGGCCGATGCCCATTTGAAAGCCGGTAAAAACCCTACGAGGGCTACTGGTGTTCCCGTAGGCAGTGTACAGTTACTTTCCCCGGTACCTTTTCCTACCTCCTGCCGCGATGGATATGCGTTCCGGCAACACGTGGCAGCGGCCCGCCGCAACCGTAAGGTGCCCATGATCCCGGAGTTTGACCAGTATCCTATCTTTTACTTTACTAACCATAATGCTATCCAGGGCCCCGGCGATATTCACTGTATGCCGGATCACTTTCAGAAACTGGACTTTGAACTGGAAGTAGCTGTGGTGATCTGTAAGGCCGGCCGTAATATTACTGCGGCGGAAGCAGATGATTATATCGGCGGTTACATGATTATGAACGATATGAGCGCCCGTACCCTGCAAATGGAAGAAATGTTGCTGAACCTGGGACCTGCAAAAGGAAAGGATTTCAGCACCGTGATTGGCCCTGTGCTGGTTACCCCCGATGAACTGGAATCGCTGAAAGTGCCTGCCCAACCAGGTCATACCGGCAATAACTACAACCTGAAAATGACCTGTAAGGTAAATGGTGTCCAGGTAAGTGAAGGAAATATGGGTGATATGGACTGGACCTTTGCAGAAATCATAGAACGCTGTGCCTATGGTGTCAATATTCTCCCCGGAGATGTTATTGGCAGCGGCACCGTGGGCACCGGCTGTTTCCTGGAGCTGAACGGTACCGGTAAACTCAACGATCCCGACTATACCGAGCAATGGCTGCAACCCGGCGATGTAGTGGAAATGGAAATTACCGGCCTTGGTGTCCTCTCCAATACTATTGTCCAGGAAGATAGTGATTTCTCCATACTGTCACTCAAGAAAAAAGGATAGTATGCAGGTAGATCCTTCCCAGATAAAAACAAGTGAACTGCATGCTTATTTGTTGGGGGCTGTATCACCGCGCCCTATTTGCTTTGCCAGCACCCTGGATGCAGATGGCCGGCCCAATTTGTCGCCCTTCAGCTTTTTCAATGTATTCGGATCCAATCCACCCACACTGATATTTTCGCCTTCCCGAAGGGTACGCGATAATACGGTGAAGCATACACTCGAAAATGTATATGCCACCAAAGAGGTGGTGATCAATGTAGTGAACTATGCGATGGTGCAACAGGCCTCCCTGGCCAGTTGTGAATACCCGGCGGGTGTCAACGAATTTGAGAAAGCAGGCTTTACCCCCATAGCTTCCGAAAAGGTAAGGCCATTCCGGGTGAAAGAGAGCCCGGTGCAAATGGAATGTATTGTAAAACAGATAATTGAAACCGGACAGGGTGGAGGAGCCGGCAACCTGGTGATTTGTGAGCCGGTGATGCTACATATCAACGAGGCCATTCTGAACGAACACGGTAAAATAGATCCGCATAAAATAGACCTGGTAGCGCGCATGGGTGGCGACTACTACTGCCGGGCGTCCGGCAATGCCGTATTTGAGGTGGCAAAACCCAATACCCAATTGGGCATTGGCGTAGATGCCTTACCGTTGGCGATCCGTCAGAGTCATATTCTCACCGGTAACAACCTGGGCCAACTGGGCAACGTTCATGAGATTCCCTTTGTAGATGCCTCCTTTCACGACGATCATCTCAAAAATATTATTCAATACTATAGTGTTACTCCCGATGAAATGGAAAAGGAGCTACACCATTATGCCAAGCGGTTGCTGGATGATGGAAAAGTAGCGGCGGCCTGGCAGGTATTGCTCACGGCGGCTGTAAACCAGCCGTAGTATTACGCGCAAAAAAAAGCAGCGATGAATGGATCATCGCTGCTTTTTTTTGCAGGCGCATGTTACTTTGCCCCAAATACCTTTTTCAGCAAATCGGTAGTCCTGGCCGCAGGATTAGCGCGGATAGCTACTTCTTCTTTTGCAATCTGGTCAAACAGGGCATTTACCGCCATGGTGGTTACATAGTCCTGCAGGTCTGGATTCACTTTATTGAAAGTAGTAGGCAGCTTGTTATAAGACGTTACGATATCTGAATAATAACGGGTGGCACTGGTGCTGTCCAGCGTCTTCCTGATCACAGGAGAAAAGGCCGCTTTCAGGGAATCTGTTGTTTTGTTTTTAAAGAAATCGGTCGCCGACGTATTGCCACCTTTTACCAGGTTTACGGCATCAGTAAGGGTCATTTGTTTGATTGCGTTCACAAAAATAGGCGCCGCATAGCCTACTGCTTTTTCAGCGGAGCGGTTAATTTGCAGGATGGCCTTATCTACCTGGCTGCCCAAACCTATTGCCCGTAGGGTATTACCAATTTTCACGGCATCTGCGGGGAGTAATAATTTATAGACATCACTGCCAAAGAAACCATCTTTTTTATTCAGCTTGGCGATACCGGACGCAACGCCTTTAGCCAGGGCTTCCTTAATAGCAGAACCGGCATCAGATTCAGTTAACGCAGCCAACGAACCGCCGGAACTGTTACTGTTGCTATTATTGTTGGCAGTAGTACTTTCCAGTTTTTTACTCAGTTTCTTCAGGAATTGGGCCTGGGTTGCCTGCAGGCAGAAGAAGCCCAGCAGTACTAATAATGAACGTTTAATCATATAGTTATTATAAATATTAATATCTGTAAAAGTATAAATTATTCATGTAATGTCAACAACGGTAAATGTGTCTGGTAGGCCAGTTTAGATGTACGGCTTCGTTTGAAAATACCTTCAAAAAGGCCGTGTTTCTTAGGGATAGCCAGGATGATATCCGCTTTATTCTCCTCTGCAAATTCAACAATTCCTTCTACGACATCCGGGTTATCGATAAAATGGTATACCGGGTTGAAATCCTCCAGCAGGGTATCCAGCAACATGGTTTCAAAAGGCGTATCTGTGCTGAAATGCCGGCTTTCATGGTCGATATTGATGACATGTAACTCTGCATTGAATATATGCAACAATTTCTTGAGTGGTTCTACCGGGGTAGTTTCTGCTATTTTGCGAAGGTCTACGGCAAATACAATTTTTTCAATAGGCTTGTACTTTGCGCCTCCGGGCACTATCAGCACGGGGTAGCTGGTATTTTTTACTACATCAATGGTATTAGAACCTACCAGTACTTCTTCCAGTTTACTACCGCCGGTGATTCCCATTACGATCAGATCCGCCGCTTCATTCTTGCATACTTCCTCAATCGTAGCTGCCAGTAGGGTATTATCTGCCCTTGTTACCAGTGTAGAACCGGGTGGCACCAAAGTATCCAGCTCCTTTTTCATTTTCTCCAGGCCTTCTATGCTGGCGGCTCGCAGGTCGTCTGGATTTACCATCGGAATCATGGTAGGAATGTCTGGAATGGGCACTATCAATTCGTAGGCGTGATACAATACGATGCGGGTTGTTCCCAGGTTCCGGGCCAGCGATAAAGCGTAGGTAGCAGCATTGTAGGCCGTATCAGAAAAATCGGTGGGTACTAAGATTGTTTTCATATGGCTACTTTTAAGATACCGATAAGTATTACTTAAAGTTAACGATGTGCTTTGGTTTATGAACGGTTTAAGAAAATTTAATGCCAGAAAGAGGAGAAAGCCGAAAGGCATAAAGCGAAAAGCTATTGTGGAGAATGATCTTAGCGAATATTTAAATCGCTTTGGTCATTCTCCACAATAGCTTTTCGCTTTATGCCTTCAGCTTTCTGCTTTATTTTTGTTGTTCCGGCTTCATTTGCGGGAAGAAGAGCACATCCTGGATAGACGGCTGATTGGTCATCAGCATGGTTAAACGGTCGATACCTATACCGATACCGGAAGTAGGCGGCATACCGTATTCCAGGGCACGCAGGAAGTCGTAGTCGATGTACATGGCCTCATCGTCGCCACGTTCCATCAGTTTTACCTGTTCTTCGAAGCGCTCGCGCTGATCAATAGGATCGTTTAGCTCACTATACGCGTTAGCGATTTCCTTTCCGTTCACCATTAGCTCAAAACGTTCAACCAGACCGGGTTTGCTACGGTGTTTCTTGGTGAGCGGGCTCATTTCTACCGGATAATCGGTGATGAAGGTAGGCTGGATGTAGTTGCCTTCACATTTTTCTCCAAAAATCTCATCGATCAGTTTGGCCTTACCCAGTTTAGGATCTACGTGAATGCCCAGTTGCTTGCACACTTCGCGGAGTTGTTCTTCTTCCATTGTGGAAATATCGATACCTGTATGTTCCAGGATGGATTCATACATAGATACGCGACGGAACGGCGCTTTGAAGTCGATTGTTTTGTCGCCTACCTGTACGGTGGTGGTACCATGTAAGGTGAGGGCAACTTTTTCCAGCAGGGACTCCGTAGTACGCATCATCCACTCGTAGTCTTTGTACGCGGCGTACATTTCCATTACGGTAAATTCAGGGTTATGGGTACGGTCCATCCCTTCATTACGGAAGTCTTTTGCAAATTCGTATACGCCTTCAAAACCACCTACGATCAGGCGTTTGAGGTATAATTCGTTGGCAATACGCAGGTATAATGGCATATCCAGCGCATTGTGGTGCGTAATAAACGGACGCGCGGTAGCGCCACCCGGAATGGGCTGCAGAATCGGCGTTTCTACTTCCAGGTAACCCAGGTTGTTATAGAAATCGCGGATGGTTTGCATGATTTTGGTGCGTTTGATGAACACCTCTTTCACTTCCGGGTTGATAACCAGGTCGGCATAACGCTGACGGTACCTAAATTCCGGGTCGGTTACTTCATCAAATACTTCTCCTTCTCTCGCTTTTACCACAGGTAGCGGGCGCAGAGATTTAGCCAGGATCGTGAGTTCTGTGGCGTGTACAGATGTTTCACCTGTTTTGGTAATAAAGGCATATCCTTTAATACCTATAAAATCGCTGATATCCAGCAGTTTCTTAAATACAATGTCGTACAGCGTTTTGTCTTCACCTGGGCAAATATCATCTCTGCGGATATACACCTGGATACGGCCTACGCTATCCTGGATAACGGCAAATGCCGCCTTCCCCATATCACGAACGCTCATGATACGGCCAGCCAGGCATACCTGCTGGAATTGTTCTTTTGTTTCTTCCGAATAATTGGTTTTTATATTAACGGAAGTATCATTAACCGGGTACTCCGCTGCAGGGTAGGGGTCTATACCTAAATTATGCAGCTCCTGTAATTTTTCCCGGCGTATAATCTCTTGCTCAGATAATTGTGTCATGTAGTAAGTTGTAATTGCCAATTGGAGTGCAAAAATAATAAAAAGGGCTGTAAGACTACAGCCCTCTTATTTTTTGACCATATCCTATGAAAACCAATTTAAAGATAGCCGCTTCTACTGCTATTTACAGCCGGATTTACCAGATGCGGGGAATTCCTTCATATCTGGTCGTATTTGGCGAATGGCTGGTTTTCCGGAGGTCCGTTTGTATAAATTGTTACGGCTATTTTTGAGTTATGCTTATTTTCGTTCGCTAAGAGCAACAAAAAACAGCCTGATTTCTATTTATTATGAGAAGCGAACAATGGTTTAAACCAACCTTCATTGGCGGTGTAGCGCTCCTGCTGCTGGCCACCTCCCATTTGGATGCACAACAAAAGCCGGATCTTACTTTCGAAGAGGCATTTAAAGGTAAAGCCACCCATATCAGCAAGCCCCTGCCGGCTATCCGGGAGTGGGTAGATGGTGACCATTACCTGGAAATGCGTCCCGACACGGCTACCGGCCGTATGCAGGCCTGGCAGATAGATGCCCGTAGCGGCAATGCCACCATCTATACAGCGCCTGTAGATGGCCCTAGCGTGGAAGTACGCGATAAAGATGTATTCTATAAAGCCGCTGATGGTAATAGTACGCGTTTAACCAACGATGCAGCCGAAGAGAAGAACCCTACCTTATCTCCGGACGGAAAATATGTGGCGTTTACCCGTAACAACGACTTATACAGTATAGAAATAGCTACCAAAAAGGAAACCCGTTATACCACCGACGGATCTGATGTGGTCTATAATGGTTGGGCATCCTGGGTATATTATGAAGAAATTCTGGGTCGCCCCACCCGCTACCGGGCGTTCTGGTGGAGCCCCGACAGCCGGCAGATTGCCTATATGCATTTCAACGACAGCAAAGTACCTGTATTCCCGATCTATAGCGAAAAAGGCCAGCATGGCTACCTCGAAAATACCCGCTATCCCAAAGCAGGTGATCCGAACCCGGCTGTGAAAGTAGGCGTAGTACCGGTTTCCGGTGGCGCCACCATTTGGGCCGATTTCAACGAAAATGATGATCAATACTTCGGTATGCCTTTTTGGACCGATGATAGCCAGCAACTCTGCATGCAATGGATGAACCGCGGCCAGGATAACCTGAAAATATATAGCATCAATCCAAAGAACGGCGCCAAAAAAGAAATCTACGATGAAAAGCAAAAAACCTGGATCGACTGGTTTGACGCAGTGCCTTTCGTACAAAATGGCAAAAGTTTCCTGATCCAAAGCGATAAAACCGGTTGGTCGCACCTCTATCTCTATAACCTGGACGGCTCTCTGAAAAAACAACTTACTTCCGGTAACTGGACAGTGAAGGATGTGGTAGAGATAGACGATAAAAACCAGGTGATCTACTTCACCGCACGCAAAGAGGCCTCCACCCGCTTTGATCTGTATAAGGTAAGTATGAAAACCGCAGCCATCACCCGTCTCACCCACGGCGATTATAATAACAGTATCAAGATGGCGCCCGGTGGTAAATATTTTATCACTACTTATTCCAACCTGCAAACGCCTTCAAAAATGGCATTGGTAGATAATAATGGCAAGGTAATACGTGAGCTGGGCGACAGTAAGGGAGAGGGCTTTGACAACTATAACCTGGCCAAAACTGAATTAAAAACTTACAAAACCCGTGACGGGCTTACCTTACCGCTCACTATTACCATGCCGGTACATATGGAGCCTGGTAAAAAATACCCGATCCTGATCAGTATTTATGGCGGTCCTAATGCAGGTACCGTATATGACACCTGGAAGTTTACCCCGGTGCAGCAATGGTGGGCACAGGAAGGTGTAATACAGGTAGCGATCGACAACCGTAGCAGCGGACAATTGGGTAAAATGGGCATGAACTATATCCACCGTAAACTGGGTATACATGAGATTGAAGACTATATGGATGCCGCTATGTGGCTGCGTTCCCAGCCATGGGCCGACGGTAGCAAAATATGCATGACTGGTGGCAGCTTTGGCGGTTATATGACCTGTATGGCCCTCACCTATGGAGCGGACGTGTTTACGCATGGCATGGCTAATTTTGCGGTAACTGACTGGCAACTATACGACAGTCATTATACTGAGCGCTACATGGACACTCCTGCCGAAAACCCTGAAGGATACAAAGCCACAGGCGTAACAGCCTATGCTGATAAATACAAGGGGCTCATTCGTATTACCCACGGTACCATGGATGATAACGTACATCTGCAGAATTGTATCCAGCTGGTGGACAAGCTGGAAAACCTGAACAAACATTTTGAGCTGATGGTATATCCCGGCGAGCGTCATGGATGGGGTGGACTGAAAAGTGTACATTCCGCCGGCGAATCTTATCGCTTTATATACAATAACCTCCTGAGCAAAGCCTACCCGGCCCAATTCCAGCAGTGATTTATTGGTAATAGCCAATAACGGCTTGGCATACAGAATACGCTTGTATCTGTATATCAAGCCGTTATCTATTTTATGATGTTAAATGATCTTGAAAAGTAAGTGGAGGTTGGCTAAAAAGTGGGAGTTCCTAAAAAAGAAACAGGGCTGCAAGACTACAGCCCCGAAAAATTTTAACCATATCTTTATTGAAAAACCTATACCAAAGGTGACCGTTTTTCGCGACACTGCAGTGAGCATTCTAGTGAACGGTATATTTTATCCGGTAAACGCAAGAAAAAGGAGGGTGAACGTAAGGGAGTAAAAAATACTTCATGATAACTTAATATGCGTCATTTTTCCCTAATAAATTGACTATCAACTCAAATAGGTATCTACACAAATATTTGGCTTAAAAGTGCCCTGGAGGAGAGAAGGAATAAAAAAAGGGCTGGTAAGAATACCGCCCTTGTAATAATTTTAACCATATCCTATGAAAAACCTAGAACAAAGATATACCGGGGAAATTTGTCTTAGGTTTCATTTCCGTGAACGATGAATTATTGTTCGTAAACAGATGATAATGGATAATGTGCTGTCATATTATTTTAATAATAATATTATTATTATTTAGAATTAGAATTATAAAATATTTATTATATATTATTAATCAATCATAAAATGATAAATACCGAAAACCCATTAGGCAATTCGTTGACCATTCTTTACATTCTTATCTGGTTGAAGTAAGACCACTTCCTTATTACTGCCTACCACTCCCAACACCAGGCATTCAGATATAAAATTGGCGATTTGCTTGGGAGGGAAGTTCACAACAGCTACTATCTGCATTCCGACCAGGTCTTCTTTCTGGTAAAGTGCGGTAATTTGTGCGGAGGACTTTTTCAGGCCCAGTTCAGGTCCAAAATCGATCAGTAACTGGTAGGCAGGGTTACGTGCCTTGGGAAAATCCTTTGCTTCGAGAATGGTGCCTACTCTTATTTCTACTTTTTCAAAATCCGGCCAGGTAATCGTTTCCATCTTTTATTCAATTGTTTTGGCAATATAGCAAACCCTATCGGGACCCGCAACCTCAATACTTTGTGTCTGTGGAAAAAAATAAACTGACTTTATTTAACAAACAGCGGGATTTAAATGTTATGAACGGAAAAAACTAACCTGCTTTATATAGCAAACTGGCATAATTATTGACTTTTTACCACAAATTTTAGGTTAAAAAATAGGTTAAAGCGAAAGAACCCCACCTGCAGAGGTGGGGTTCTTTCGTATAGTAACTTCCGTTAGGCAGATTAGTTTAGGGCCGTACTATCCTCTACGGTAATAGGACCACTTACCTTTAATATCTTCTTTTCAGTGAAATCTTCGTTGGCTTCGAGTCCCCAGCCATGAAGGGAGTCGGTAGGTGTAGTAATAAACACTTCCTTGGTAGAATAGAAGATCTTCCGTTTGGGGTCCCAGTTTAATTCATTGGTATTCAGTTTTTCCCCTTTTTTATTGATGACTACTACACTGTCTGTCAGGTACACATTTCCCTCTGCTTCCAGGTACTTCCCTTTTTTGGCAGAAAGGGTACTTTCTATGCCGAGGCTATCGTTGTACATCAATACCCGCAAACCATTATTGAAAGCCACATAAGAGGGTTTATCGAGGCTGCGTTCCATGGTGGGCGCCAGGAGCTTTGCGTTCACTTTCCCTCCCTGACTGAAGATGGTAACAATATCGACCCCGTTTTCGGTAGCCGCTTTCTTGGAATCGAACTCCATTACCGTTTTCAGGTCGTTCTCACAACTACTAACGGCAACGGCTATTATAAGAAATAAGCAAACTCTTTTAATCATCTGAGCATATAATAGGTCAAAGATAGCTATTCGCAGCTATTGGCAGAAATGCGGCGGAGATATAAGCGTAGTTTATATTAAAACTTTGCCTATATCTCCGCCACGATTGATGAATAAAGACTTTATTCGTATTTACGTTTGATAAACCATTTATCACTAAGGGTAAAGCCTAATGATATCCGGTAAGTATTTTCCTTTAGCACGGTTTGGTTGTTACCACGGTGAGCCACTTCAAAAGCCAGGTTGAGCATACTGTACTGATTGGAGTAAGGCATGCGGCGTACTGGCAGCCCGGCACCTACGGTGAATCCCATCATTGGCATATTCTGGCCAGCCAGCTTCAGGTAATCCTGGCCGTAGTAGGCACCTAAGCGATAAGCTACCCGGTTCCAATAACCGCTGAGCGCAGTTGCATTTGGTACAAATTGTCCGCCTATAGCCAATTTCCAGGCATTCTGCAATGCAGAATCCTTTACTTCAAAGCTCTTAAAGTTCTGCCATTGGTTGGATGTATAATCCACACCCACTGACCATTTATCGTATTTGCGGATCATGATACCGCCACCAAATTCTTCCGGGTAAACCACCTTACCTCTGTTGCCCTTTACGTAGCTTACAGTATCCTGGTTGGTATAGTTACCGGCGCCATTCGACATCAGCGTTTCATTCAGCGCTTCCTGGCGGGCATTCATATTTTGTTTCATGCTACCAGTAACGCCAAAGGTCATGTCCATTTCTTTATTCAGCTTAGCCCTGTATTGCAAACCCAGCTTATAAAAGAAGCTATTGTAAGTAATACGGGTCATTTTATGGGAAGGGTAGGTGTTAGGGTCCGGGAAGAATAAACGGGTGTTGTTTTCTACGTTCCCGAAAAGATAGCCCAGGTTTACGCCAATGCTAAAATCACCTACACGAACGCCGGTACCGGCATAGAGCTGATAAAGGCCACCACTGCCTTCATATTTGTTGGTAAGTGGCCATTTGGTAGTATCGCCGAAATTGCTGTTAAAGCCTTGCTGAATATTGTAAGATACCCTGGTGACCGGGCGCAGGCCCAGGTTGAGGCCCCATCTGTTTCTTACCAACGGAATACCCAACTGCAAGTAAGAGAGTGTACCAAACCCGGAACTAAACTTAGCTCCCTGATCAGTAATAGATTTTGCACCACCTTCAATACCAACATCAAAAGTGGTTAATACCAGGCTGTAATAACTAGCCGGGTTCACGAAGTTTACTGCCTGAGGATCATTGTAAGCTTGAGAAACACCTCCCATACCACGATTTACGGTATTCTGGTTGTTATTCAAATCTCCTAATCCGTAGCGGGAATATGGTGAGTTCTCTTGTGCGCTAACTTTATTTGCCACCAGGAAAAAGGTGCCCAGCAAGCAAAGAATACTGACTTTTGTCCAATGCATTGAGTTACAGAATTGAGTTTAAGCCCTTATCCCTGTCAAATATGGGTCTGCAAATATCTACTTTTTAAGGCGGGAAGCAAAAAAAACCAAAAATCGACCTGTTAAATACACGTTAAAGTTGGCGTAAAAAAGGCGTAAAAAGCCCTACAGATAGTCATATTAAAAATTTTATAAATTATCTGTAGATAAATTCCTGAAGTGTCCATTCAGTAGCACCCGCTCCTTGAGGCGTTCCATTTCAGCCATCATAGGAATTACTTTGTGCAGATGGCGCTTCAGGTACTCCAAACGCTGCGCTTCATAAAAAAGATGCAATAATTCATATTCTTCATCCAGCGACAGTCCGGCATGGTGCGCCAGATCATACGATAGAAGCGCCGTATCTTCCTTTTTAAAGGATTTGTGGATTTGCAGGATTGCATGTAATTCCCGTACGCCATGCAACACCTCTTTCAATAAGCGCAGATGACTACCCTCATTATTATCCGGATAATTGACGATGGCGCCGGTATACAGCTTATCCGGTATTTCGGTTACCTGCTCCAAGATCCGGAAAACCCGGTCACCCACAGTTACAATGTCCATTTCACCGGTGTCATACATTTTCTCTACTTTCTTTATCTGCACCAGGGTTCCATATTCCATTATTTTCTTATTTATCACCACCGGGATGCCGAATGGCTTCTGCTCAGCAATGCAGGCAGCCACCAGCTGTTTGTACCGCGGTTCAAAAACATGCAGATTCAACTGTTCTCCCGGGTACACTACTACTCCAAGCGGAAATATGGAAATGAAATTTGTCATATCAGATTAGCCGTATTTTGCTAAAGTTAAAAAATCATCCGGCAACTACCCAGCCAAAACACAGAAGCGTAGGACTGTAACCTTATATTAAATAAAAGGGATACCTTTATAGTTAACATTATTATGTTTTAGTAAACGTACTGACTCATACATACCATAATAATACGTAACCGCTGTACACAGCGCTTCTCCATAGAGAACCGGGAGAGAAAAATTACGTGAATATTTACTACTATAAAGTTTGGGCATGTACCAATCGTTAATAGATGGCCTGGCTGATAAAAACATTAAATCACTGGCCCGTTGCATTTCGCTGGTTGAAAACGAAGCTGCTGGCTATGAACGGCTGCTGGAACAGCTCCCGGTAAACAACCATACAAAAGTGGTAGGAATTACCGGTCCTCCCGGAGCGGGAAAGAGCACCCTCGTTAATGCGCTGATCACCCAGTTGCTGGAACAGGAAAAAAGCGTAGCCATCATTGCAGTAGACCCGTCTTCCCCTTTTAATTTTGGCGCGCTGCTGGGCGACCGGATAAGAATGAGTCAACATTTCAATGATCCCCGCGTATACATCCGCTCTATGGCCAGCAGGGGAGCGCTGGGCGGATTAAGTCCCAAGATCATTGAAGTAAGCGACCTGATTAAAGCGGCTGCCTTCGATTATCTTTTCATTGAAACAGTAGGCGTTGGACAAAGCGAAGTAGAAATTGCCGGCGTAGCAGATACCACCGTGGTAGTAGTAGTGCCCGAAGCCGGTGATGAAATACAAACTATGAAAGCAGGCTTAATGGAGATAGCCGATATATTTATTGTTAATAAAGCCGACCGCGACAATGCGGATATCTTTGTAAAAAACCTGCGCTTGCTGGCACACAGCAAGTATCACGGTAACTGGGAAATCCCGGTGATCAAGTCGGTAGCTACCCAACAGGAAGGTATACACGACATTATACAGGCCATCGAACAACATCATGAGCAGGTATCTCACCAACAACAAAGACATACACTGTTACTGGCAGAAAAAGCATATCAACTGATACAGCACCGCCGTATGAAGGATATCTCCAAACAAATGCTCCAGCAAGAGATACAACAACTGGCGCAGGAAAAAACGTTTAACCTGTACCGTTATATATCTACCAAAAGCTAACCACGCATGTCCTATCTTTCCCTGATTACGCAAACTTATAGCACCGCTGCCAATACCAATAATGCGGTGGCTATGAAAGCCTATATGAGGGATCAGTTTGCATTCCTGGGTATTAAAACCCCCGAGCGCCGTCAGCTCAATAAAGCACTCGTTGTACAGCATGGGCTTCCAGACATCAATGATATGCCAGGGCTTATAAAAGTGCTGTGGGAGCTACCCGAGCGGGAATACCAATATGCAGCGATCGACTTCCTGCAACTAATGCACAAGACATGGACCCTCGATTACCTTCAGCTAATTGAATACATGATTACCCATAAGTCTTGGTGGGATACGGTAGATGGCACTGTATCCTTTGTAGCGGGCCCCTGGCTCAGAAAATTTCCTTCACAACAACCTGCCGTTACCGATAAATGGATTGCCAGTAACAATATGTGGCTGCAACGGGCCGCTATTATTTTCCAGAACGGTTACAAGCAACATACCAACGAAAAGTTATTATACCGGTACATTAAAACACAGCTTCATTCCAAAGAATTCTTTATCCAGAAAGCCATAGGATGGGCGTTGCGGGAATATTCCAAAACAAACCCGGAGCGTGTACGCACCTTTGTGAATAGTAACGCGTTAGCTCCACTGAGCAGGCGGGAAGCGCTCAGGAGAATAGAATAAATAATTTTTGCTACCTTTGCCGCATGCGTTTTACTTCATTCGGTATATCTCTCACTTACGCAGTGTTTAATTACGGTCTCTGATCCACAGAGAACGGGCGTTTCATGCCCTCCCTTTTTTAATCTGTTTTCTTACTTTTTAAATTCAGTGTTATGCCTTGGTTATTCCTTGTCATTGGTGGACTGTTTGAAATAGGCTTTACTATTTCATTAAAGTATTCTGAGAATTTTTCAAGGCTATGGCCTTCTCTCAGTTTTGCAGTATGTATTTCTTTAAGCTTTTTCTTTTTGAATAAGGCGATCAACGGAGGACTTCCAATAGGCACCTCTTATGCAGTGTGGACGGGTATTGGCGCTGCCGGCACTGCTATTGCCGGGATGATATTTTTTAAAGAACCAGCGGCAGTATGGCGGCTATTTTTTCTCGCCTTGTTAATTGGTTCTATCATCGGTTTAAAGTTTGTATCGGGTCATGACTAACTGATACCTCATCAGCGCGAAGCAATGCTTTGCGCTGTTTTTTTCCGTATGTTGTTATCCCATAGGCAATGATGCAGGCTATCAATACAGGCATAGCCGTATTCATATCGTGGGTGGCTTCCAACAACAATATCACCGTTGTAAATAATGCCCGTGAAGTACCTACCATCATAGCCCCCATGCCTACCAATACCAATGTACCAGAGTGTATTACTACAGATGGAAATAATAATTGGATAACCACGCCCAACAACAACCCGGTGGCGCCACCAATCAGTAACAGGGGCATAATGCCACTCCCTGTTTTATAAGCGCTGGAAAAGAAAATCCATACCAATAATTTTCCTGTTGCCAATGCGAATAATATTGCCAGTGTAACGTGTGCCTGCAACAGGTCATCCAGATAATACTCCCCCGTACCTAATACCCTGGGAAAAAAATACCCGGTTAGCGCCACCAACAACACAGGTATCAATAAATACCAACGATTATTATCAGTTATCTTTCCTAACCAATTATACAACAGTCGATATATTTTTAAAACAACCCTGCCCCAGCCGCCAACAATCAGACCTACCACTGCGTATACCAATATTGCCGGCAAATTTGTTACCGGCGCGGCGTTGACGGTAAATACCGGCGCATTGCCGCGTAGCAGGTAGCTGCCTGCAGCGGTAGTAGCGGCAGCCAACACTATGGGAATGATGCCCGCCAGGCTGTATTCTGCTAAAAATATTTCCAATGCAAGTATGATGGATGCTATCGGTGCACCAAACAAATAACCGAAAGCGCTGGTAATACCCACTATTAATAACAGCTGCGATTCAGTTGCCGTACAGCGGAACAGCTTCCCCAGCCAACTGCCTATGGCGCCATTTAGTATCATTGCCGGGCTTTCGATGCCCAGCGGCCCCCCCATTCCAATAGCCAATGTAAGTCCGATGGCTTTTAGGAAAGCATTGATTTGTTTTGAGAGCATCGTTAGCAGCAGCGCACCAACAACCGGTACCAATATGATCAAAATACCCAGCTCACTGTCTTGTGCGCCAGCTTCCATTTGGGACAAACTTCCATAAAATGCCAGGGAGGTAATGGCCTGGATGGTTATTGTAATGCTTTTGGCTGCTGCTATGCCAGTAGCGGCTACCAATATGGCTATAGCGGATAACCGGGGTATCCTGGAGCGTGTAATCGCTCCTGCAGGCGTTGACAATACAGGAAAGTCCGGGGTTATGTGAAGTCCCTTTTTATTAATGCGATGAAAGATATTAATCATGCGGTGTTTTATAGTCCTTATGTTCAAAGCTATATTGTTCGCGCTACAATCACAAATAAATTTTTATTAATATATACTATTAATGAACTACAAAAGATATATAATATTTTTTTAGTTAGGTAACCTTATTATATTTGTAAGAACTATTCCTCATGAAAATCTAAATCACTATTTATGGATGACGCGCTGCGGCACAATCCGGCAGACTCCGGCTCTCCCTCCTCGCCGGATGCACAAACCCTGGTCAGTTTAAAAAGGATGTTGCTCTTCACGCATGAGGATGAAGAATACCTGCTGATGGCAGGCAATATTTTACTGGGGCATACAGAGGAGATATTAGATGCCTGGTACGATCACATACTGAGGAATAACTACCTGGCGCATTACTTTACGAAAAATGGCGCGCCTGATACGGATTACCTGCAACGTTTACGGCCACATTTCCGGCAATGGATTATAGATTTATGCAGCCGGGAAGAAGGGAGTGACTGGTGGCAGCTGGAAGAGCGCATTGTAGCGCAATTACATCCGGGCCCGGGAATAGATCCTGTAAATGAGTTGCCTTCCATCTACCTGCGTTATTTATCTACGTTTATCTACCCGGTAGCGGAGGCGGGACGGCCTTTCTTAGGTGATAGCAGGTATCCGCCCCAAACCACTGCGCGTATGCAGCAAGCCTGGTTTAAAGCCATTTGTTTCAGTGTATTACTATGGATATATCCTTCCACCAACCGGTTTATCTATGAGTGATCATTCCCCCTTAAATCAGTTGTTATGAAAGTTGCTGTTTTCGACACCTATGTAAAGAAAAAAGATGGGGGCTATCTTCATTTCGACATCATAGTTGACAAGTCTACTTGCTTCGAGGATGTTTTAGTGTATGGAAATACCTATTTGCGATCAAGAAAGGGCGAAACCTTATCTGTTTCGCATAAGGACTGTCGCTTTTGCCATCTTGCCGAGATCATTCCCCAATGGCAGGAACATATCTCACAGCGGGGTTATTACATACATGAGCTGGAAGGATGCCACTAAAAAAAGACGAATAATCAGGAATGTCACTAATATGCTATTTCCCGCCATACATTAATATTGTACCTTGCCTCATTAACTATTAAGGACAGCAAGAAAATATGGGGAAAGTTTCCACATTCAGCCCCGCACAGCAGGCAGAAAACACATCTAGTAAAGTAGTGGCCTCCCTGGAGCGATTATCAGAGGCCTTCCGCGTACTGTTATGGCAGGAGGCTACACAGTATGGGCTTAGTCCCATACAGATTCAGGTACTTACTTTTTTACTGCACTATCCAGAGGAGCAGCGTACCGTTACAACTTTGGCATCGCACTTTAACATGACCAAAGCCACTATCAGTGATGCAGTGAAATCTTTAGAGCAAAAGAACTACCTGACCCGTAAAGCAAGTCTCACCGACACCCGTAGTCACACTTTACACCTGGTAAAGGAAGGCAGGGCGGTAGCCAAAAAAGTAGAACTGTTTGCGGCACCATTACAGGAAACAGTAGAGCAGCTGTCTTCCAAAGACCAAAGCACATTGCTGGAGCAGCTGATGCAGCTGATTTACCAGCTTAACCAACAGGAAGTGATTTCTTCACAGCCTATGTGTTTTAATTGCCAGCATTATGCCGAGAAAAAGGGGCATTACTGCAATCTGTTGAAAATATCCTTAAACCATGGTGGTTTGCGGGTAGATTGTCCGGTGTTTGAACTTCGGGAAGAGTAGTTGTTACTATTGTACAACTGGTATTTGCAACTGGCAGGTCATTTCATTATCTCCGGCCACGAAGCCAAGCTGTTCGTATAACAAACGTCCGTCTTTGCTGGTATGCAGACTTACCTTACCAGTATTACGTTTCCGGGCTTCTTCGAGAATTTTCTCAAGCAGGTATTTTGCAATGCCTTTCCGTCGAAAAGGGGGAAGCGTATAAACATTCAAAATGTAGGCAACTTTGCCTTCAAGGTTGTGGTACAGTGGCGGCTGATTATAAAAAATAATGCCGGCGCTGGCCACTACCTTGCCCTCAGCTTCTGCAATCCAGTTTACAAAGCTATCTGCACCGAGATGTTCGGTGAGGTAAATATTAAGATGTGCAGTGAGTGTATGATCCTGAGCGGAATCGGCTTTAGGGTATACTTCTTTCAGAAACTTCAGCCGCAATGTAATCAGCTGCGGGATATCGTTTATATCCGCCTTTCTGTAGGTAATCATAGTTGTTAAGGGTTATACTTTATCAGGCTTCCTTATTACTTTTCCACCACCTGAAAGCCAGGAAACCAATAATCATCAGGGGAGTTAAAGCCAACATTAAAATACCGTTGTTCAGGCCTTTAGCAGGACCTTCGCCCAGCTGCTGCGCTGTTTTAGTGCAAAGTGAACACTGCGCCATTACTGACCCACTCATCATCATCAAAACACTTATCAACAAAAACAAACCTGCCTTTTTCATAGTACTTATCGTTTGATGCTACAAAATTAGGGCATCCCGTTTAAAAAATCTCCTTAATTATATTAGTGGTAATAAGGAGAAATCATAATGTATACAATCACGCCGGTTACAGCCACATAAAACCAAAGCGGCCAGGTAATACGGGCAATTTTACGATGGCGGGGAATATCGTTCTGGAATCCGCGCAGCAGCGTAAAAAGCACCAATGGCACGATAATACCAGCCAGCAGGATATGCGTGAGCAACAAGAAATAGTAAAAGTAGCGGATACCTCCGATGGCAGCTTTCTCTGCCGCATCCAGCACGCCATTATGATCTATATCTCCGAAGCGGGTTTCAGGCGCCAGGGCATGATAGGTAACATATGACAACAGGAAAATGGCGGACAACGCCACTGCGATCAGGTTGGCTGTTTTATGCGCTTTTACATATTTGTTTTTGATAAAGTAAAGGCTGGCCAGCAACAATACAGCAGTAGCAGTATTGAGAATAGCATGGAACAAGGGCAGAATCCGGATATCGAATCCAGGATGCAGGTCCGGCTTGGGTAAAACGAACAATAACGCTACCAGCACCGGGATGACAATGGAAACGATCGTAATGGGCGTATTGAGGTTTTTGTTTTTTAGTTCCATATCTTTTAAAATATATAAGGGTGAATAAAGAAAGGTGAACACCCTTTCCTTATTCACCCTTCACTCAAAATCATCAATTATTTTTCTCCGGAGAATAACTTCTTAAGGAAAGCTATAAATCCTGGCCGGTGTCTTTCCTTTGCCAGGTGGAGAATGGCGATATCGCCAGCCACCTTTTTAATTGCATTGGAATCCAAACCATTATAGTATCCCCTGATATTTCCGTTTTTATCAATCAGCACCAGCTTTTCGGTGTGTATGAAATCATCCGGGCCGCCATCTCCTTTTGTTACCGAAACAAAAAAGTCGTTTCTGGCCAGGTCATAGATTTCTTTTTTACTACCGGTAAGCAACCACCAGTTATCGGGATTTACCTGGTAATCATATGCGTACTTACGCAGTTTGTCTACCGTATCCCTTTCCGGATCTACTGAGAAGGAGAGGATCTGGAGTAAAGAATCATTCTTTACATAGGCTCCCTGGATCTTCTTCAGGTTTTTGGTAAGCGTAGGACAGATACTTGGGCAGGAGGTAAAGAAGAAATCAACTAATAATACTTTTCCTTCCATGTCTTTGAGACTCACCTGTTGGCCAAGTTGGTTCGTGAGGTGAAAGTCCCTGATCTTATGAAAAACGGTGTCGTAGGAGACTTTACCATTTTCGTGGATCGTATCTATTCTTTCGGGTATATAGTATCCTGGTACTGGCACCACATTTTTTCCATAGTGATCTACGATGAGATAACCCAAAAGCGGCACCAGAATAGCCAATGAAACTCCTAATATAGCCCTGCGAGAAATGGTCCTTGAATTTATAAATGAATTAAACGTGTCCTGGCTTTACAGCTGGTCCTATCTTCGGTGTTTCTACGGGTGTACCTGGTTTCAGATCTTTCCGCATGTTCTTCCAGGAGTCGCCTTCATACAGGAATGCGATGATAAACCAGATGAACAGTAACAGCGGTATTAAGATCGTCATGATCAGGTTTTTGATTTCATGACCGAGGTGCATAAATTCCGCTACGATATAGAAAGCTTTCACTATGGTAAGGCCGATGAATATTGCATTCAGCACTACTCTTGGGAGGAAGCCATATTCCAGGTGTAAAAATGCAAGACCTACTTCCACTAAGGTGATACACAACAGGATCCAGAACGTTCTCCAGATAGATTTAGTAGACGAATCAACATGTGCAGTTTCGTGTCCTGCTGCAGTGTGTGTATGCTCCATTACTATTTAAATTAAATAAATGCTAAAAATCAGATTCCAAATAATCAATAACCTATCTTGTCTTAGAGCAGGTAGAAGCAGGTGAATACGAATACCCAAACCAGATCTACAAAGTGCCAGTACAGTCCTACTTTTTCCACCATTTCGTAATGGCCTCTCTGATCGTAGGTACCTTTCAGTACGTTAGCGAGGATTACGATATTGAGGATAACGCCGGAAGTAACGTGTAATCCGTGGAATCCTGTGATGGTAAAGAAGAAGTTGGTGAAGTTGGTAGAAGCCTGTGTACCGTCTGCATTGAGGAAAGGATTACGCCCCCACCATGCACCTTCGTGGAACAGGTGTGTCCATTCCCATGCCTGGCAGCTCAGGAAGGCGAAACCACCAATGATAGTCAGGAGCAACCATTTAGCTACTGCTTTCCTATCTCTCATGTGACCAGCGTGTACCGCCAGTACCATGGTTACAGAACTCATGATGAGAATGAAGGTCATTAAGCTCACAAACATCAGCGGCAATTCGGCATGGCCCATGCCAGGAAATGATTTGAACACTTCATTCGGATCAGGCCAGGATGGGCTGGAAAACCGGATGGTACCATATGCTATCAATAATGCGCCGAATGTGAACGCATCTGACATCAGGAAGTACCACATCATCAACTTGCCATAGCTCACATTAAAGGGAGAATATCCTCCGGCCCACCATTTTTTCTTCGCTGTAACTGCTGTATCCATTGTTAGTTTTATAAAATTTTACAAAGTTTATCTGGCGATACTTAAAAAAATTAACAGGTAAATCCACAATATATCCACGAAATGCCAGTAGGTAGCGGCTACTTCAATGGGTACTGCGCTGTAGGTGCGTATGCGGGTTCTGTAAGCCCGGCCAAACATAATGAGCAGTGCAATTACACCACCCAGTACGTGCAGCATATGTACGCCTACGATAACGTAAATAAATGAGGCAGAAACTGGCCCGTTGAGGGGAAGTCCCATTGCCTTCAACTGAGAAAATCCAATCCATTGGCAAACAGCAAACACCACACCCAGTATAGCGGTCAGCGTAATTAACTGTTTATAGCGTTGCATATTCCTTTCTTTGAATTGTTTCAAAGCCAGGTGAATGGTCAGGCTGCTTGTTAAAATCACTGCTGTGGATATCCAGAAAATATGTGGCAGTTCAAATGCCAGCCAATTTGCCTGGGATCTTTTAACAATGTAAGCACTGGTAAACCCGATAAACATCATAGTGATGCTCCCCATAGCAATCCATAGGGAATATTTATGCGGATGTATTTTCTTACGTTGTTCTAATGTCATAGTATCCATCACTCCTCTTTTCATTTTAAGCTTTGTCCAGTAGCTGCGCCAGCTGAACAATAGTCAGATAAATATAAGATCCGAACATCAGCTTGCGTGCTGCCGGCACATCATTCTTTCTGTACAGGTTGATTGCCCTGTAGAGGAAGAACACACCAGCGAGAATAGCCACTATCGCAGAGATACTGCCTGTGATTTTCAGGAGGTAAGGCGCTACACCGGCGGGAATCAACAACAGCGTGTACATGGCTGCCTGTAAGGCGGTATACTTGTTGGGTTCGCCACTACCGGGCAACATTTTAAAGCCTGCCCTCGCGTAATCTTTGTATGCAATCCAGGCGATAGCCCAGAAATGCGGGAACTGCCACAAAAACTGGATGGCAAATAAAGACCAACCACCTAAACTCAGGTCATTAGCCCCTGCTGCCCAACCAATTAATAAAGGCATGGCGCCGGGAAATGCGCCTATCAGCACCGCCAATGAGTTCCATTTTTTCCAGGGGGTGTATAGAAAAGCATACATCACCAGGGAAACCAGGCTCAGCAGGGCAGAAAGGAGGTTAAAGCAGTATCCCATTACAAAGATACCAGCCAACCCGGTTACAGTAGCCAATATCACCGCCTCGCTAACGTTCATCCGCCCGGAAGGCAGGGGACGTACAGCAGTACGGGCCATCAGTTTATCTGTTTCCCTTTCCCATATCTGGTTAATGGTATTGGCTGATCCGGAAACCAGCAAACCACCAGCGAATAATAAAAGAACTTTTACTAAGTTAAACTCCACGCCCGGCACCAGCAGATAGCCTACTACCGACGAAAATACCACCATAAAGGTGAGATTAAACTTCATCAGCTGAGAGTAATCTTTCACCTTGCTAGCTACCGCATATGATGACGACAATTTTATGGAGTTTTCTTGCAACATTTTTTTTCTAGCCACATTCCGGGTTTAAGTCCGGAGCAAATTTACAAACATCACTGTGAACAAAATCCCGGGAGGAAGATTTTTCGCCTTCCTACCGGAATTCTAACAATTATATTAGTGTACTTCTTCGTTAGGACCGATAGGCTCTGTTTGTGGAATGAAATCTCTTCCATCCTTGCTATAGTCATAAGCCCAACGATATACCTCAGGAATTTCGCCAGGCCAGTTGCCGTGACCAGCATGGATTGGTGTAGTCCATTCCAGGGAAGTTGCATGCCATGGATTTAAGGTAGTCATCTTTCTGCCTTTGAAGATGCTGTAGAAGAAGTTGAATACGAACAACAGCTGCACAGCAAACACCAGGATTACCACGATGGTAATGAATTCGTTCAGCCCACCGAACTGTTTGAAGGAAGCCCAGTTAGATACATCATAGTATCTTCTTGGCATCCCCGCCATACCTTCATAGTGCATTGGCCAGAAGATCAGGTAAGCGCCTACCATAGTTACCCAGAAGTGGATATAACCAATGGTGGAGTTCATGAAACGGCCATACAATTTAGGGAACCAGTGGTAGATACCTGCGAACATACCAAAGAATGCAGACACCCCCATTACAATGTGGAAGTGAGCAATCACAAACATGGTATCGTGCAGGTGAATATCGATAGAAGAGTTACCTAACCAGATACCTGTTAAACCACCGGAGATGAAAGTGCTCACGAAACCGATAGAGAATAGGGAAGCAGGTGTAAAGTTGATATTACCCTTCCAGATAGTAGTGATCCAGTTAAATACCTTGATAGCAGACGGTACCGCGATCAATAAGGTTAAGAGTACGAAGAATGCGCCCAGGAACGGATTCAAACCTGTTACGAACATATGGTGTGCCCAAACCAGGAAGGCCAGGATACAGATAGCGAACAGGGAGCCGATCATCGCCAGGTAACCGAAGATAGGTTTGCGGGAACTAACCGCCAATACTTCAGATACCATACCCATAGCAGGGAGGATGATGATATATACCTCAGGGTGACCTAAGAACCAGAATAAGTGTTGATAGAGGATAGCGCTACCACCTTCGTTAGCTAAAGCTTTACCAGCGATGAAGATATCAGACAGGTAGAAGCTGGTACCTGCGTGACGATCCATCAGCAGCAGGATAAAGCCTGACAGCAATACAGGGAAGGACAGTACACCCAGGATAGCAGTAAAGAAGAATGACCAGATGGTTAATGGCATTTTAGTCATGGCCATACCTTTGGTACGCATATTCAGGATAGTGGAGATGTAGTTCAAACCGCCGAGCAACTGAGAAACAACAAACAGTGCCATACTGGTCAACCACAGATCCACACCTATTTTAGAACCGATAGAAGCGTCGCCCAAAGCACTCAATGGCGGATACATTGTCCAACCTCCGGAAGCAGGACCTGTTTGAACGAACAGGGATGCCATCATTACCAGGCTGGCCAGGAAGAAAAACCAATAGCTCAGGCAGTTCATGAAAGGAGAGGCCATATCACGTGCGCCTACCTGCAAAGGAATCAACAGGTTAGAGAAGGTACCGCTCAAACCGGCAGTTAATACAAAGAATACCAGGATGGTACCATGCATGGTTACCAGTGCATAGTAAGCTTCCGCTGTAATGCGGCCACCTTTAGCCCAATGACCCAGGATGCTTTCCAGCCATGGGAAAGTTGCATCGGGAAAACCAAGTTGCAAACGGAACAGAACAGAGAAGAAAGCACCAATGATAGCCCAAACGATACCAGTAATCAGGAATTGTTTGGCGATCATTTTGTGATCCATGCTGAACACATATTTCGAAATGAAACTGTCTTCATGGTGGTGCTCATGATCATGATGATCATGCGCTCCGTGCATTACCTCCTGTTGACTGTGCAATGTTGCTTCGTTACTCATAATCGGTTCGATTTATTATAAACTAACGCCCGGGAAGTATCGTCGTTTGTCAGTTTGTCTTTATTGTTTTTAATTGTACTCCGTCAAAAATTCTTCTACACAAAATTAAGCTTACTTAGTAACAGCAGCTACTACTTTTTGTGTGCTGTCTGCCTTAGGGGCTCCTGTGGGAGCTGCTGTATCAGCGTGGGTCAGACTGTATGTTGATTTTTGTTTGGCTGCCCAGGCGTCAAATTCTTCCTGAGTTTCTACTACGATCACACCTCTCATAGAGTAGTGGCCGCTACCGCACATCTGATCACATGAAATTTCATATGTGAAATCCGGGTTACCGGTTTTTTCTTTCATTTGTTTGGTGGTGTACTTAGGAGTAAACCAGAGGGTAGTAGGGATACCAGGCACCGCATCCATTTTCATACGGAAGTGAGGTAAACCTACGTCGTGGATAACATCGCGGGAACCGATGATGAATTTAACCGGTTTGCCCACTACCAGGTGAACTTCGGTAGGCATAAAGTCATCCTTGTTCAGCGGATCGTTCCAATCCATACCCAGTTCATTACCAGCACCTGGATCGATGTCTTTGAAGTCGCGGCGACCCAATTGACCATCTTTACCAGGATAACGGAAGATCCAGTTAAACTGTTTACCAGTTACTTCTACTACCTGTGCATCTTTTGGAGCATCGGAAGTCAGTTGGAACCAGTGTTTCAGGCCAAAAGCTACCAGAACGGTCAGCGCAATGGCTGGGATAACAGTCCAGATAACTTCCAGTTTGTTATTGTGTGGGAAATAGAAGGCTTTACGACCTTCTTTTTCCTGGTATTTAAATGCAAACCAGAACAACAGAATCTGGGTAATAATGAACACGATACCGGTGATGGCCAGTGTTACGTAAATGAGGGTATCGACACCTTCGCCTTGTACTGAAGCAGATTCGCCCAGGATTTTGCCTTTCAGCAAATCGTTACAGTAGTACACGCCTATAAGCCCCAGCACCAGGAATGCTATCAGCAGGAAACCATTTATACGGTTGCTTTGCTCACGCGCTTTCTTTTCTCCCTTCAATATGGACACATATTCGCTCGCCTTCGCAATCTGGAAGATGACTATGAATATGAGAACAACAACTAAGACTGCTAAAAATCCTGACATTGCTATATGAAATAATTAAGTTATCTAATGCTTTTCTTTTGCCTAATCTTCGTTATCACCTAATTAGGTGTGGTGAACGATACTTTCCTTCAGGTAAGGATGGTTTTTCGGAACCAGTGCAGCCTTCGTCAGTTGATTAGCAACCAGGAAGATGATCAGTCCTACAAAACCAAGTCCGAGTCCGAATTCAAACCATGGGAATACCAGGTCTTTCACGGTACCGGGGGATACCATTTGCCAGAAATCCAGCCAGTGACCGAAGATGATCACGATAGCGATGAATACAACGGCTGTATAGTTACGCTTAGTGTCCCTTTTCATCAGGAACAGTAACGGTGTAACAAAGTTGATCAGGAGATTGAGGAAGAAAATTGGTCTCCACTGGCCCCAAACTCGAGGTTGGAAGTATTCAGTTTCTTCTGGCATGTTAGCGTACCAGATCAGCATGTACTGGGAGAACCAGAGGTAAGTCCAGAAGATACTGAATGCAAACATGAATTTACCCAGGTCATGCAGGTGTTCTTCTGTTACGAAGGTCAGGTAACCATGTTTTTTCAGGTATACTACAAACAGGGAGATCAGTGCAAGACCGGAAACCCAGGTACTTGCGAAAGTGTACCAGCTGTACATGGTAGAGAACCAGTGTGCATCGATGCTCATTAACCAGATCCATGGAGTGGTAGAACCAACGCTGAGGGTGAAAACTACCAGGAAGGCGCCGCAAACAACGGTATTTCTCCAGAGCAGTTTACGGCCGGTTTCAGGACGCAGATCCCATCCATCTTCTTCGATAGACATCTTACGGAGTCTTACGGTAAAGAATACCCAGAGGCCCAGTGTGAGGATAGTAGCGATAGTAAAGAATCCTTTGTTCAGGAAAGCAGATTTCCAGGTGAGGATTTTATCTTCCGCAACGTGGTGAGGATTTACCCAGTGATAGATATCATCTCTTCCGCCAAACACGAGGATCATTACTACTATAAATAAAATGGCTGCCAGAACAGGTACTGCCATTGAAATAGCTTCAGGAACGCGGCGGAACGCGATTTGCCAACCACCATGTGCGAGGGTGGTAGCAGCGATAAAAAAGGTGCTTGCCAATGTAATCAGCAAAAAGAAGCTGCTGTTTTGCAACAGACCGGCCCAAAACCGTGTCGAGTGTTCGCCTCTAAACGCAACTAATCCGATCAATAACGTCAGCAAGCCCACGCCCATTAACACGAAGCTGGTTTTTTTTAATCTTGCCGGTACTACAAATTGGTCTTTCATTACTGTATATTAAAATACTTGATTGAAATTCAGTTTTAACTCATTATTTAGATGCTACTACTGCAGCAGCGCTGTCTTTAGCGGGAGCGGCAGCAGGAGCAACAGCGCCTGGCTGTTTGCTTCTGATATAAGCAGCCACTTTCCAGCGTTGTTCCCTGTCGAGTTGGCTGGCGTAGCTACCCATCATGTTAAAACCATAGGTCATTACATGAAACAGGCGGCCTTCTGTATAACCGGATTTTGCACCAGCTATCAGGTTGGCAGGAGCGGCAGAAAATGGCCCTTCACCACCTTTGTAGAGGGGACCGTTGCCATCCAGCGCAGTACCATGGCAGATACCGCAATAGATATTAAATAAACGTTCGCCTTCTTTCAGATCAGTTGGCGTGATAGTTAATGGATTCTTCACCAGATTAGCCAGCGCCGTATCTGATTCTTTCAGATGGTATGGCAAAAGTTCACCTCTTTTTACTGTTCCTTCCACTGGCTTCAGGCCTGACAAACGAGCACTGTAAAATTCGTACGCACGGGATTCATACATGTCTGGCATATAAATCCTGCCGGGCTTTCTGTTATGCTCCCCTCTGTTACAGGCTGCCAGGAAAGCTCCAGTTGCCAATGCGGCTACAATCAATATGTTGGAAGTCCTTTTCATCAGAAATTATTTATCTAGCTTTCATTAGTTCTTGCTTGCTCAAATCCTAATGTCGCAACTGTATGTTTTAGCTGTTAATTATAATTAAGCGTTTGTGGTCTGAATCTTACGCAGATAAGGCTCATCATCCTTATCCCATCTTCCGAACCACCAACCAGCTTCAGCTTTCTGCTCGTTAATATCCTGAGCACCAGCGCCAGCGAGGAAGCTTTTCACTTCTTCTGCATTGGTTTTTTCGGTTACTTCTATCACCATTACAAATTTATCATCTGTTTGTCTGGGATGGAAGATGTGTTTCTTTACAAACGGCATCAGCTGGCACAAATAGCAGAAAGTCATCACCATACCTACCGCCGCAAACAATACGGTCAACTCAAAAGTGATAGGAATGAATGCAGGGAGCGGGAAGTGTGGTTTACCACCAATATTCAACGGCCAGTCTGAATTAAATACCCAGCTCATGAAGGATAATGCTGTAGTAGTACCGGTGATACCGTATACGAAACCGGCTGTGTGCAGGCTGGTTTCTCTTAAACCCATTGCATGATCGAGGCCGTGAACAGGAAAAGGAGTGTATACATCGTGCAATTTGTAACCAGCAGCACGTACTTTCTTCACTGCCGGGAACAACACTGCCTCATCGTCAAACAAGCCTACAACAAATTTTTTAACAGCCATATATTTAAAAATTCAAATTCCAGTTAATAAATCTCTTGATTCGTCTAATTAATGTGCATGCGCTACGTCATGTGCAAATTTCTCGGCACTTTCTTCTTCGTATACCACCATTTTCTCCTTGAAATTCTCACCGGAAGTCTTCAGGATAGACTTGATTTCCGCTACAGCAATTACAGGGAAATATTTAGCGAACAAGAAATAGCAGGTAAAGAACAGACCAAATGTACCCATGTAGAAACCTACTTCTGGCCAGGACGGACGATAGTAAGACCAGCTGGATGGCAGGTAATCGCGGTACAGGGAAGTACAGATGATTACAAAACGTTCAAACCACATACCGATGTTCACAATGATAGACATTGCGAAAGTTACCGCTACGCTTCTTCTCATTTTGCGGAACCAGAATACCTGTGGCGTAATTACGTTACAGGTCATCATGATCCAGTAAGACCAGCCCAGCGGACCGGCAGCACGGTATTTGAAGAAAGTGGCAAACTCATAAGGGTTAGCACCATACCATGCCATGAACAACTCAGTCAAGTAAGCGCAACCTACTACAGAACCTGTCAGTACAATTACCTTGTTCATGGCTTCCATGTGGCCCAGGGTAATGTATTCTTCCAGTTTTAATATTTTACGTGTAATGATCAGCAGTGTTTGTACCATCGCAAATCCGGAGAAGATCGCACCCGCCACGAAGTAGGGAGGGAAGATGGTAGTATGCCAACCAGGAATTACAGAGGTAGCAAAGTCAAAAGATACGATCGTGTGTACAGATAATACCAGTGGAGTGGACAAACCTGCCAGTACCAGTGACAGCGCCTCATGACGTTGCCAGTGTTTGGTAGAACCGGTCCAACCGAAAGCCGCTACACCATATAACAGCTTACGCAATTTGGTTTTAGCTCTGTCGCGAACGGTAGCGAAATCTGGTAACAGACCAGAGTACCAGAACAACAGGGACACGGTAAAGTAAGTAGAGATCGCAAATACGTCCCAAAGGAGCGGAGAGTTAAAGTTAACCCATACCGGACCGCGGGTGTTAGGGTAAGGTAGGATGAAGAACGCCATCCATACACGACCCATGTGAATAATCGGGAACTGGCCGGCGCACATTACCGCGAAGATGGTCATCGCTTCTGCCGCACGGTTTACCCCTGTACGCCAACCCTGGCGGAACAGGAGAAGGATGGCGGAGATCAGGGTACCGGCGTGACCAATACCTACCCACCATACGAAGTTGGTGATATCCCAACCCCAACCAATGGTTTTATTCAGGTTCCATACTCCGACACCGAAATAAATCTGCCAAAACACGGAGAAGGCACCAAAGCCCAACAATGTCAGGGAGATGAAAAAGCCTACATACCACAGTGTTCCAGGCTTCCCTTCAATGGGACTAATGATATCTTCCGTTACCTGGTGATAATCCTTAACCCCGTCTACCAAAGGTTCTCTCAGTGTGGATTCGTATTTTAAATGCATATTCTATAAGCTTTTAGCTGCTAGCTTCTAGCTACTAGCCTTGTCTTTTGTTATGATCTCAGATTCTGTAACTTCTTTCTGTCTTTATCTCTTAACGATAACCAATTAAGATCTCTTACGCGTGATGCGCTTCTTCCTTGTGAGCAGTTTCTTTCTCTGCTTTAGGAGCGGCATCCTTGTTTCTGATCTTAGCCAGGTAGCTGATAGAAGGCAGTACGTGTGTTTCTTCCAACACATAGTACATTCTGTCTACCTGCTGTTCGTTGCGGATCTTATAGATTTCGCTATTCTTGTCGTTGATGTTACCAAATACGATCGCATCAGCGCCACAAGCCTGTTGGCAAGCAGTTTTAGCAGCTCCATCTTTCAATGGGTGACCAGCTTTCTTCGCATCCAGCTTAGCTTCCTGCAGACGTTGTACGCAGAAAGAACATTTTTCCATCACACCACGGCTACGAACCACTACATCCGGGTTCAGTACCATGCGGGTGAGGTTATCATTCATATCCGCAACATCGTACAGGTTGTTTTCGAAGCTATCAGCACCATTCCAGTCCCTCCAGTTGAGGCGACGTACTTTATAAGGACAGTTGTTAGCGCAGTAACGGGTACCGATACAACGGTTATAAGCCATCTGGTTAATACCTTCAGAGCTGTGGTTGGTAGCACCTACCGGGCAAACGTTTTCGCAAGGAGCATTATCGCAGTGCTGGCAGAGCATTGGCTGGAATACTACTTCCGGATTTTCGTCATCACCGCTGAAATAACGGTCGATACGGATCCAGTGCATTTCGTGTCCCTTCGCTACTTCTTCCCGACCTACAACAGATACGTTGTTTTCCGCCTGGCAGGCAATGGTACAAGCACCACAACCAAAGCAGGTGTTCAGGTCGATAGACATACCCCATTTGATACCAGGGTAGCTATAATTAGGATACAGGGTAGCATCCTTACGGAAGTCAGGACCGAATTTCTTCAGTTCCAGTCTGTCTTCGTTTACTTCCTTAGGGTTCTTGATGAACTCTTCCAGGGTAGTTTCTTTAACGATAGGACGACCTTCGTAGCTATTATGTGTTTGTGTTGAAGCAACAATTTCTTTTGCACCAGTAGCATCTGCGGTAGCATCTGTAGTGAAATAGTCGAAAGTCTGACCATTAAAGCTTACAAACGGATAAGCGTTAACACCGATGCCGCCGGCAGCTCTACCTGTTTTTTCACTACGGCCATAACCTACTGCGATAGCGATTACATCAGGATGTATACCCGGAACAATCAGTAATGGCAGCTCGATTTCTTTACCGTTGGATTTTATTTTCAGTACTTTCTTTTCAGCGTTGATTTCGTAGTCATCACCTAACTGTGTAGAGAAAGTTTTAGCCAGCTTGTTGGAGATACAAGCGTAGTTACCCCAGGTTGCACGGGTAATAGGATCCGGCATTTCCTGTAACCATGGGTTATTAGCGAGTTTACCGCTACCGATAGCTACTTTTTCGTAGAGTACTAATTCTAATTTACCACCTTTCTTAGCGCTGTTGACTTTAGCAGCGGCGCCGGCAACATCACCGGAGAAAGAGGCGCCACCCAAAGCCGGCGCGGTAGCTGGTTCAACAACACCGTCCTGCAGTGCTTTGTCCCAACCTTCCTGGCCACCCAGTTTGGATACCCATTCATTTTTCAGGTAATCTGCCCATGGCGTGGTATTACCAGCCCAGGCCAGCAATGTATCCTGGATAGCGCGTGTTTTAAACAGCGGCAGGATAGTAGGCTGTCCGAAGCTGTAGTATCCGGTTCTACCTTCTGCATCATTCCATGCTTCCAGGAAGTGATGATCAGGTGCTACATATTTACACAGCTCAGTTGTTTCATCAGCTCTTTCGTTGAAAGAAACTGCCAGTTTCACTTTACCCAGACCAGCTGCAAATTGCTTGGCATCGAAGTAGTCATAAGCCGGGTTAACGCCATAAACCAGTACAGCACCAATGCTGCCTGCGTTCATATCGCTTACCAGTTTCGCCATATCTGCATCGCTACCCTGACGGTAGTTGGATGGAGAAGCGAAATCGATGGTAGTACCATTAGCTCCGATAGCATTGTTAATGGCATTTACGATGATCTGTACATTCACATCGTTAGAACCACTTACTACCAGGGCTTTACCATTATTTTCCTTCAGCGCTTTAGCCGCTTTCTGGATACCGTCTGCCACACGTTTGTCGGCAATAGCAGGAGCGGTAACGCCACCACCTACAGCCGCCAGCAGTGCCAGTGCAATAGCACCGGTTTCAGAAGGTCTGTGTGTATATCTTTCATCCGCGTTTGCACCGGTAAGGCTCATAGTGCTTTCAAACTGGAACAGTTTAGACATTTCCGGTTTCTGTGCATTGATCTTACGGGTTTGTGCAAATTGGCGGGCGTATTCAACCGGGTTGAGCCAGGTTCCGAGGAAATCAGCGCCCAGACCTACTACTACCTTTGCATTTTCAAAGTGGTAGGAAGGGATCACTCTTTTACCATAGGAAGATTCGTTGGCTTGCAGCATACCTGCATAAGAAACAGCATCGTATACTACGTGACGGGAGTTAGGATATTTAGCCAGGAACTCGCCGATTACTTTTTTGGTACTTGGGCTGAGAATAGTGCTACTTAATAAAACAACAGGAGCACCGCCTAAACCGGCCAGTGCTGCACCTACTTGTTTATCCAGTTCTGCCCACGTAGTTTCCGAACCGGCGATAGACGGGAAGCGGAGACGGGCAGTATCATACAGGCTCAGCACAGCACCCTGTACTTTAGCGGAAGTAGATCCCTGGGTGATAGAAGATAAAGTATTTCCTTCCAATTTGATGGGGCGACCTTCGCGGGTTTTCACCACTACTGGTACATATTCACCATCAATAGCATAAGAAGAAGCATAATAATTGGCTACTCCCGGGGTGATTTCTTCCGGTTTATTTACATACGGAATAGCTTTCTTTACCGGTGTTTCACAGCTGGCAGCGATGGCTGCAGCAGCGGTGGTGAACCCCAGATATTTCAGAAAATCCCTGCGGGGGGTAGTAGCATTCAACAGGCCTTCACTCTCGAACGGCAGTTCTTCACTGAATTCGTTCTTCACAATTTCCTGATGCGCATCGGTATTGTGCAACTCCTCCAAGCCTTTCCAATACTTTTTTTGCTCCATGTTATATTAACGAGTTACGTTTATAAATTTTGATATCTTCTGATTAAGAGAAAATCTCTCTAAATCCAACCTAGTAGTGACATTTTTGACATTCAGTACCACCTACCATTTCAACAGTTACGCTATCGATCTTCTTATCCTTAATATCCTGATGAAGCTTTTCGAAGATGCTGTAATAGTTGTTGTCGGCAAACTGCACTTTAGTAGTACGGTGACAGTTGATACACCATCCCATAGAGAGGTCGGCGAACTGGTGAACTTCGTCCATTTCAGTGATGGCACCGTGGCAGGTTTGACATTGTTGCTGACCAGCTACTACGTGTTGAGAGTGGTTAAAGTAAACGTGGTCAGGCAGGTTGTGGATTTTGGTCCATTCGATTGGTCTTCCTGGCTTGGTATATTTACCAGCATTAGGATCCCAGCCTACGTAGTCGTATAATTTTGCGATTTCGGCAGTACCATCAATCTTCTTACCTTCTGCAGTTACCAGCTCATAAGTACCGGAGTACTCTTTAATCGCTTTGTGGCAGTTCATACAGATATTCTCAGAAGGAATCATGGCATGTTTACTCTTCTCAGCACCAGCGTGGCAATACAGACAGTTGATCTGGTTGATACCTGCGTGTACTTTGTGGCTGTAGAAGATGGGTTGTTCAGGCATATAGTCTTTCTGACGACCCAGGCCGATTGCGCCATTGATAGTGAAGTAACCGCCTACCATGAAGAGCACGAGGATAATCAGTGCCAGGTAAGCTTTGTTTTTGTAGAAAGGAACAGGATCCGGAGTAGGTACGCCCTCTTTATCGCCAGCCAGCTTATTCAGGTTGCTGTTGATTTGCATGAGGATCAGCGCTACCACTGCGAGGATCAGGGTAATGATACCAAACAGTAAGCTGTTATCATTGCCTTTTTCAGCACCGCCTTCGGGCTGCTCTCCTGGTTTTGGACCAGCAGTAGCAGGACCTTTTTTCTCTTCTACCTGGATGTAAGCCAGGATGTCGTCGATGTCCTCATTAGATAACTGAGGAAACGCGGTCATCGCAGTCTTGTTAAACTTGGTAAAGAGGTCATTGGCATACTTGTCCCCGGAAGCCAATACAGAAGCAGAGTTATGGATCCACTGGTGCAATAATTTCTTATCGGGCCAGCGATCTTCTACACCCGCTAACGCAGGACCTGTCAACTGTTTGTGGACATTGTGGCATGAGGCGCAATTTGTCTGGAATGTTGCTTTACCCTTTGCTGGATCTGCAGCCTTAACTGAAGAAAAAGGAATTACTATACTAGCGCATAGAATAAGCACACTCACAAAATGCTTGCGCAAAAGAATGGAAACACGACGATACACAGCCTATATAGTTTAGATTTGACCTAAAGTTTCTTAAAAGTGCCAGCAAAAATAAGACAGAATGTTGACAATTTACCAACAATTAAAAAAATTTATTGTCTTATAGCTGCTCGTTTTGGGCTCGTTTTTTTAGTGGAAATTGCGCTGTAAGTCTTTCTGCTGGCCTATTTTAACATTTTACCGAATATATCTTTCAAAACTTATTATTTTGATTGAAAGTTCGATTCCCCTGTGGAGGCTCGTCTACATCATAGTAGGGGGCAAGGTTTGCGGGGATATAGTTATAATATATGTAGATGAAAACGAAATAGTGGCCCCCTATATCCTCCTGAACTTACACAATATAATATATTATCCCGCTACCTGGTTAATTTCTCTAAGAGTCGTTAATTTTACCTAATAACCTGCCGATAGGCCATAATGTTCACGCCTCAATTAAAAAACTACTCCATGAAACAACATTTTTTACTACCTGTTCTGTTGGCCGTCCTGGCAGCCTGTAACAACAATACGGCTGATCACCAGGCTCAAAATACTCCCAAAAATACACTTGCCCCCCATATGACCGGCACCTACCAGGGTACGCTGCCTTGCGCCGATTGCCCCGGTATGGACTACCAGATAAGCCTGTACGATGACCATACTTTCAGTGAACTCGTTGCCTACCAGGGCAGGGGACAGGAGGTAGCTATCGTAGAAACAGGTACCTGGCAACAAACCTCCGATTCCACCGCAATGATCCATAAAAAAACGGATAGCAGCTCCTTCCTCGCCGCTGAAGGGAAATTGCTATTGCTCGATACCAAAGGAAAACGCATGGAAGGGGTACTGGCCAGCAACTACGTATTGAAACCCGTAGAAGGAGGCGACAGGCGTGCCCTCCTCGCCGCCAAGCTGAAATCAGGCGTCCGGTTTACCGCCAATGGCAACGAACCCGGCTGGGAGCTGGACATCGACAACCGGAAAGTCTATTTTCATACGATGAACGGCGATAGCCTGCAGGCAACTTTACCACCTCCACACCCCAATTCCGACACTTTAAAAGTATATACCACTCCCCAGATCACCATCAGCATCCGGAACACCGTATGCTCCGACGACATGAGCGGGATCATGCGGCCTAACACCGTACAGGTTCAGGTAAAGGAAAAGACCTACCAGGGCTGCGGGGAATTCCTGAAATAAAATGAATGCCCGGGATATCTTTATATCATGATACCATGATATAAAGATATCAGGCCGCAATTATGTAATTTTGCCCCCTTAAAAGGAATCAATTGAAAAATATCGCCATATTCGCTTCGGGGGCAGGTAGCAACGCTCAGAAAATCATCGATCATCTCAGGAACTCAGATAAAGGCAGGGTATCCCTGATTGTGTGCAATAAGCCGGGAGCAGGTGTATTACAAATCGCTGAACGGGAAGGTATCCCCAGCGTACTCATAGAAAAAGAAGCCTTTTTCCATTCTGATAAATATATACAGTTATTAAAGGAGCAACAGATAGACCTGGTGGTATTGGCCGGCTTTTTATGGAAAATACCTGCCAACCTGGTACAGGCATTTCCTAACCGCATCATTAATATACACCCGGCGCTGTTACCTAAATTCGGTGGCAAAGGTATGTATGGACATTTCGTGCATGAAGCGGTAGTGTTAGCCGGAGAAAAGGAAAGCGGTATCACTATTCACTATGTCAATGAGAAATATGACGACGGAGAAACGATCCTGCAGGAGCGCTGTGTGGTTACGCCGGAAGACACTCCTGACACTGTAGCCCGCAAGGTACAAGCCCTCGAGCACCAATGGTTTCCGGTAATTGTGGAACGATTATTGACCGGTTTATAAACCACGGCATACCGCCAGGATCAAGGTACTTAAGCCAGTCTAACCCTTACAACTGTATGAAAAAGACACTGCTATTACTATGGTTGTCCTGCTCACTATTTTTCGCATCCTATGCACAGGAAACGAAAACAAAAGTGGGTAAAAACGCCTACCTGAAAGTGAATCCTACTACCTTAATTAATGAGTTAGATATATACCTGGAACAGGAACTATCTGACAAATTCAGCCTGGAGGTAGGAATAAGCGGTATCTATACAGACTACCCAGACTATGTGCTCGCCAAAAAAGTAGACTTCGGCCAGAAAAAGCCAGATATCAGCACCGAACAATTTGTAGATGGACGCGGCCTTGGCTTCAGGGTAGGCATGCGCTGGTACCTGGTATCTCCGGATATGGACATGGCGCCGGTTAGAGCAGCCGGTACCTATTTCGAACCTATCTTGTTCTACAAAAAAGTATTCTATCCCAACCAGGACAATACCATCAGCAATGTTACTTATACCGACTCCGGCGACAAATCTGTGGTCGGGCTACAACTGCTGATAGGCCGCCAGTTTAAAAAAGACCGCTTTCTCCTCGATCCCTTCATTGGCATCGGTATCCGCAGTAAAATCTACAATTACAACACTTATCATTTCGATGCCAACAATAACGTATCCCTGAATAACGGCAAACTGGTGAGTATACTCCCCAGCCTGCAGGTAGGGATAAAAATGGGACTCAAGCTGTGGTAACTGTACCTAAAAAGGTACAATTACTTTAGCGCTGAAATTTCTCCCCATATTATATATACCCAGGCGCCCGTTAGGGGAAGCCGTATAATATTCGAAATACTTTAACCGGTTGGTGTTAGCCTGGTAAGCCACATTGGCTATATTATCCAGCTGCAGGAACACTTCGCAAACCGTTTTCCCTTTTTTACTTATAATTCCGCTACCGGCCCCCACATTAAAAAGGGTATAACCTGCTGTAAATGTTTCCGTATTGTCTACGCCGTAAAAATGAGGCTGATCGGCTATAATATCTACTTCTGCCCGGATATACGCTTTGGTAAACAGGCCATAGTTCTGCTGCGCCGTAGCTCTCCATTCACTTCGTATATGCGTAGGAGGGATAAACGGAAGGTACCGGGCTTCCTTTCCGTGCAAGCGGATCAATTCCTGGTTTTTATTCCGCCCTTGTATATAAGCCAGGCTGTTATTCACCGCCAGCCAGGCAATCTGGCGTGGATGCAGATTCACTGCCAGCTCTGCACCATACAACCTTGCGGCCGACTGCTGGTAGCGATATGTTGCATTGCCAGGAACAATTACTACCGGGTTACCATTATTATCATATAGCCTTGCCTGGTAGATATAGTTATCAATATCATTGTTAAACAATTCTATGCTAATGTCTGCATCCGGCAACCAGGCCTGTATACCAATATCTTCCTGTAAACTAAACTCCGGTTTAAAGCCGCGGTTGCCCAGGTATACAATATGCGCCCCCGGATCCAGGCCATTGGAGCCGATTTCTGTGATATTGGGTGCGCGATACCCCCTGGCAATATTGGCTTTGAACAACACCCGTTCGCTGATATTCCAGGTAGCTCCCAAACTACCGGAGATACCTGTATAGCTGTGGCTAAAAGCAGGGAATTGCAAGCGGGCTTCTACCGTATCCACTCCCCGCACGTGCTGCTCAAAACCGTTTTGCTTATTGGGTCCTACATAGAAATTATTCCATCGAATTGTACGATTGTCGTACCGGAGACCTCCTGATATATCTATCTTCCCAATCGTTTTCTTTGCAAACACAAATCCTCCTATGTCGAACAGGCGATAATCAGGAATCGGGAAGTCTGTACCATTTTTACTGGCATTTGACTGATACATACCATTTACGCCCACGGTAGTTTCCCAGCCATCCATAGCCGGTACATTATAGCGTATATCATAATTGAGTGTATTGAGCACTACGTACAATCCAGGCTGCGCCGGCATTTCCGGATGGTTATACTCCCTGCGGATACTTTGTTGTAACCCTATCATCGCATTGATATCTCCATCGCCCAGGTTCCATTTAGTACGGTTATACACCCGGTAATGTTGTATATGCTGATGCAATGGATTGATGGAGTAGGAGCGTAGTTCATTTTCCGGCACCAGTGGTCTGTCTTTAATATCATACTCTTCCTTCACCTGCTTTGTAAACTTACGGGTAAGAGAATCCCTGCTGCCGTCGGGTATCTCCTGGGTATTATCGTATAGCGTTGCGCCAATTTGCGTGCTTCCCCAGGATTTATCTGTTCTTGCCAGGGCCGATAGATTATATTCGCGGAAAGCGGTACCATACACCCATCCATCTACCTTATTCCGGTAGTTATGCGCAGTTTTGGCAGTAGCGCGGAAAACATACTTCCAGTCGTTCTGGCCGTAGGCCAATCCAAGAGAAGATCCCAGCATGCCGTTATTACTGTGATAATCGGCCAGGAAACTGCCCTGCAATTTGCCAGGAGTTAAAGATGGTATATCCGGAATCATGTTAATAACGCCGGCCAGGGCATCGGAGCCATAGGTAAGGCTGGCAGGGCCTTTCACTACTTCCGCCCTGGAAACGCCGTACTGATCTATTTCTATTCCATGCTCATCACCCCATTGCTGGCCTTCCTGCCGCACGCCGTCATATAAGGTAAGTACCCGGTTATATCCCAGCCCCCGGATAAAAGGCTTCGAAATATTAGGTCCGGTAGTAACTGCGCTCACGCCTGGGATGCCTTTCACAATAGCATCGATAAGGTTGTTGTTTACATTCATATTCATTTCCCGCTTGCTGATAACGGCAATGGGTATAGGATTTTTCCGTACGGCGGTTGCACGGGAAACGCCGGTCACTATTACTTCGTTTAGTTTAGACAGGTCTTCCTCAAGTTGGATATTCAATGTACAGACCTGTTCAGCAACGATGGTTCGCTTTATTTTTATAGTTTGGAATCCTATCATTGAAAAAACAATATCGTAAGTACCTGGCCGCAATTGCGGGATACTAAATCCACCACGTGGATCGGAAATGGCGCCGGTATTCAGCTGACGTATAGCAATATTGGCGAATTGCAGTGGCTGACCGTTTTTATTAACAATGGTTCCTTTAATGACGCCATGCTGGCCGTACGTCAGGGAAGTCAGTAAGAGTAAAAATAGTAATGTAGCTATTTGTTTCATGTTAGTAAGAAATGTAGGTAAATGGTAACCGTGCAAGACTTCCAGGATAGTAACACTGGTTACACTTCTGATTAAATTTTCAACAAAACTATATTCTATTTTTATACTTGTCTTAATTATTTTTTAGATTAGCCTAAATTACAGGAAAAGGGTCCTTAAAGACGCCCTTTTGCTGGAAGTTTTTAACCTCCGGTTCTGTACACAGGCAATCGTCCAGGGCAGCTTTAATAGCTGTAGGATCAAGCTCCTGCCCAATGATTACCAGTTCATTGTAGCGATCTGCAAAACGATCGTCCCAGCGGCTGGTTACCAGCTCATAAGTTTCAGCATCCAGTTGCCATTGCTGGCGGGGAATGGCACACCACCAGTAACCCGCTTTTTCCGCGCGCAGCGAACCACCGGCCTGGCTCCAGTTGACAGCGATCTCCGGCCGGGAGGCCAGCCAGAAGAGCCCCTTGCTGCGTATAATGTTGCCCGGCCACTGCTCATTGATATAGTGCCAAAACCGTTCAGGGTGAAAGGGCTTGCGGCTACGGTATACAAAAGAAGCAATGCCGTATTCGATGGTTTCTGGGGTATGTTCATTTTCCAGCTCGGCCTGCCAGCCCGCGCTCTGGGCTGTACTATCGAAGTCGAAGAGATGTGTATTCAATATTTCTTTTAGCGGCACATCACCATTTATCGCTTCTATTATCCGCGCCTGGGCATTGAGCTTACGAAGCACTGCCCGGAGATTGCCCAGCCTTTCCGGGATTACCAGGTCACATTTATTCAATACAATCACATTCGCAAATTCAACCTGGTCGGTGAGCAGGTTTACGATGGTACGCTGATCGGCCGGATCGTCTGTCAATCCTTGTTCATGCAGCTGCGTGATACTACTATAGTCCCGCATAAAATTGAAAGCATCTACCACAGTCACCATTGTATCAAGACGGCTCACGCTGGACAGATCTATGCCGTTGGCTTCATCCTGGTAACAAAAAGTTTGGGCCACCGGGATAGGTTCGGAAATGCCGGTAGATTCTATCAACAGGTAATCGAATCGTTTTTCTGCTGCCAATGCGGCCACTTCCTTCAGTAAATCATCGCGCAAGGTGCAGCAAATGCAGCCATTACTCATTTCCACCAGCCGCTCTTCCGTTTTATGCAGGCTATTTTCATTCCGTACCAATTGTGCATCGATATTTACCTCGCTCATATCATTCACAATAACGGCTACACGAATATTATCGCGGTTATGCAGTACGTGATTCAGGAGCGTAGTTTTCCCTGCGCCGAGGAACCCACTCAGCACCGTAACAGGCAATTTTTCCATATATAAGATGATTAGGTTGCTATGGGCATGGCATGCAGGGGCATTTACCGGCATGGCTTTAACAACCACCCCCGTTGCCGGTAACTGGGTCCCTGTTTATCAATCTATTTTATTAATGATGTTTATGAATCGTACCTTGTTTGCAACCGCGGATATTCAGGAGGTGTGCGGCCATGATGCCGGTGGCGCCTACCAGGATAATTGCAAATGCCGTATAGGTACCCGAAAAATAAAAATGTCCCGCCAGCAGTAACAGGAAACCTGTTATAAATACCAGGAGTGGCGTGAGGCGGTGGTGATACCGGAAATATCCCCGGCCCAGCGATATACAGCCAACAAGAAAGGAAAATGACATCAGCCCGTATTCCAGTGTTTCATTCTCCATAAAATCGGCTCCCAACAAAGGTAACAGGGTTACCAGCAAAGGAAACAAAGCACAATGTACTGCACAGATCAATGAAGCTCCAATCCCTAAAGTGTCCAGGTTCATCCGCTTTAGCGTGTTATCGTCCATACCCCTCTTTTTTATTGCTCAACAAAACTACATAAATTTGCAACAATGTTGCAAATAAAAATTACCAGATTCATCAGATAATTTTATTTCTAAATTGTAAAATGTTGCAATCGTGTTAAAAAATATCAAGACATTGACCATCGCTGGGCATCTGTTAACTATGTACTACCTTTGTATATCGGATAAAACAGGGAAATCATACCTATGTCGAAGAAAGCAATTATACTCATTTCGTTTTTTATAGTACTGAGCGCAGGTTTCCTGGGCTACGCCGGATATGTTATCAAGGGTGAAACCGGAACCTTCTTTGGCAAAGAAAAGCTGCCGGTATTAGGCGTGCCGGGGCATACTGTACAGGGATTTTCATTTACAGACCAGGATGGTAAAACGAAGGCCAAGGCAGACGTAGCAGGTAAAATCTACGTGGCTGAATTCTTTTTCACTACCTGTACCGGGATCTGTCCGAAGATGAATGCCAACATGGACCAGGTTTATGCTAAATACAAGGACAAGCCCGACTTCCTGATCCTTTCACATACTGTAGATCCGGATCATGACAGTATTCCTGTTTTAAAGGCATATGCCAACAAGCATAAGGCCGACAGTAAAAACTGGTGGTTCCTTACCGGCGACAAAAAGCAACTATACCGCATGGCCCGTCAGGCCTACCTGGTAGATGACGGTACTTATACCGGCGAAGAAGACTTCGTACATACCCAATGGTTTGCCCTGGTAGACAAGCAAGGCCGTATTCGTGGCTTGTACGAGGGTACTAAAAAACAGGATGTAGATAAACTGATTACAGATATAGACCGATTAATGGAAGAATAACGTTTTTTCATCATGGGCACTAAACAACAAATAACAGAACGAATCGGTAGTCTCTTGCGGGAAAGCAAGTTGAGTGTTACGGAAACCAGGACTAAGATATTGGAGCTGTTTATGAAAAGCAGCGGCGCCCTGGAGCATGCTGATTTTGAGAAGCTGACCGGTAAAACATTTGACCGCGTTACTATCTATCGCACGCTGCAAACATTTCTTGATAAAGGCATCATTCATAAAATACCTACTACAGACACTTCCGTACGTTATGCATTATGCAAATCGGAGTGTTCCGAACATGATCATCACGATCATCATATCCACTTCAAATGTGAGGAATGTGGCAACACCATTTGCCTGGATGAAACCGATGTACCACAGATACACCTTCCCAAAGGGTATGCGGCACATACGGTAGAAGTAGTGGTAAGCGGAGTATGCAAATCATGCAAATAAACGACTGATCAAATTATTAGCAGGGCGATTATCCTGGTAAAAACGAGGGTGTACCGGAGCTCCCGGTACACCCTCGTCAATTTAACTAACTTATTACAGTTTCTCTATCTCCGCCTGTATAAAATCGGCCAGCTCTTTTACATAAGCCGGTGAGAAATCGAACTTAATCCCTGCAGCTTTATATAACTCGGGTAAAGTTTTGGTATTACCTAAACTTAACGCCTGTACGTAATTATCCAGGGCCTGGGTTTTATTTTCCTTGTATTGTTTCCACATGGCGATGGCGCCCAATTGGGCAATGCCGTATTCAATGTAGTAGAAAGGCACCTCAAACAGGTGCAGTTGTTTCTGCCAGGTGATTTCGCGGTAGGCTTCCTGTCCGCTCCAGTCTACCACAGCAGGAGAAAACTCTTCCAGGATTTCCACCCATTTGGCGGTACGTTCGGCCACTGTATGTTGCGGATGCTCATATATCCAGTGTTGAAATTTGTCGATGGTAGCAATCCATGGGAATATGGTAATCGCTCTTTCCAGTTGTTGCAACCGTGCACGGCGCAACTGTTCCGCATCATCGAAGAAAATATCCCAATGGTCCATGGTGAGCAGTTCCATGCTCATGCTGGCTACTTCTGCAATTTCCATCGGGTACTCTTTAAATGCACTCAATGTGAGGTGATGACTTAGGAAGGAATGTACCGCATGACCACCTTCATGTACCATGGTAGTAAGGTCTTTCATCTGGCCGGCGGCATTCATGAAAATAAAGGGAACGCCGGTTTCTGCCAGCGGGCAGTTATATCCACCCGGCGCTTTGCCTTTGCGGCTTTCGAGGTCAAGACGACCCATTTGTTTCATCACCCGGAGGCAGTTCCCAAAGAAGGGACCCAGCTCATCAAAAGTAGCGATGGCTTTATTGATCAGCTCTTCTCCGGTATGGAAAGGTTCCAGCGGTTTTACGCCAGCCGGCTCCGCTTCTGTGTCCCATGGTTTCAGGGTATCCAGTTGAAGTTTAGCTTTCTGCCTTTCCAGGGTTTGCTGTACCAGCGGAATAATATGCGCTTTGATGGCATTATGAAACTGGAACACATCTTCTTTTGTATAGTCGAAGCGACCCAGTTCTACAAATTTATAGTCGCGGTAGTTGGCAAATCCCGCGTTCTTAGCTACCTGGTCGCGTTTCTGTACCAGTGAAGAGAAGAGTTCATCCAGTTGCTGCCGGTCTTGCAAACGGCGGGCGGCCGTTTTAGTGAATACTTCTTCTCTCAGGGAACGGTCACCACTTTCCAGGAATTTGGCCGCTTGTTGCAGTGTGTACTCCTGGTCTTTTACCTGGATGGTCATTTTTCCTGCAATGACGCCATACTGCTGCGCCATTACGGTAAGTTCCGCCTGGATGGGAATATTCTCTTCCCTGAATAGTTCTACCTGTTTCTGTACGTTCCGGAGATAGGTTTTATATAAGTCCTGGTCCAGTTCCTTCAGGAATGGACTGTCCAACAATTTCTTATTCAGCGCATCAGCATAGGGCTGCAACTTGGGTTGAATTTCCATGCAGAAGTATGCAAATGCTTCTTCCAGTTCTTTGCTGGTAGTGTCGCAGGTCATACGGATCTGCCGCCAGCAGGCATCTTCGCTGGTAACGGCTTCCAGTTCACTCAGGTCTTTCAGCCATTTCTCGAGATCGGCAACGCTATTAATGGGTCTTTGTTTCAGGGCCTCAAAATAGGGCTGTAGCGCATCCCAGGTAGTTACCTGGAAAGTTTCGGGGAGAAACTGACGAGGTAATCTCTTTATATCTGCACTTAAATTATCCATGCTATCAAATATTTTGAATTTTTTCGAATGTAGAAATGTAGCACTTTTTTAGGCGAATGCACTTAAAAGAATCGTTAAAAAACGAATACTAAAACGATTCAGGCTTCTATTCACCGTCAGCAAAGGCGGTAAATAGAAGCCTGAAATATTTGTTATCTGTTGATGGGCATCAGCAAATAACCAGTGTCTTACTATTCTTCTGTTTTCTTCTTGCGTGGCTTCGCAACTTTTTTAGGCTCTTCACCTTCTGCTGCCGGCGCTTCTTCTTTCTTAGCTTTAGTCTTCTTAGGTGCTTTTTCTTCAACGCCTTCTTCAGTGTCAGCGGCTTTTTTAGCACGTGTCTTCTTAGGCTTTTCTTCTACTGCTGTTTCTTCAGTAGCGGCAGCAGGAGCTGCTTTGGCTTTTTTCTGAGGAACTGCGGTTTCTTCTACAGCCACTGCTTCCACTTCACCTTCACCATCGGCCAGGATCTCTTCAAATTTCAACAGATCGTTTGCTTTGAGGATACCGAACCATTTTACCATCTTCTTCATATCACTCACATACACTCTGTCTTCATCGAATTCAGGGAATACGCTTTTGAAATAAGCTTTGATAGCATTGTTGTCTGCTTTACCAGCTACAAGCGGGAATACCGCTGCTTTTTCATCCATGGCTTTAAATACTTCAGCCAGGTTTACGTTTTCGCCGGTAGTGAATACTTCAATACTTTCCAGTGGAGTAAAATTATGCACGCGGGAAGATACAAACCTTGTACTTTTATCTTCCAGTGACCTTACGATGGCGCCATCTTGTTTACTGGCTACTAACTGAAACAAACCGCCCAACCCGGTTACTGCAACAATTTCTCTGTACTGCATGTTCAAATTTTTAGGAAGCGCAAATATAAATAATTATAATAGATTGACCGCTGCTATTTTTAGGCAATCAAAAGCCTTCAACAGGGGTGTCGCTCAATTCAACTTTCGTGCCATCACCACCGTGCGTTTGCATCGCTTCACCTGTCCGGCCAAATTAAATATTTCTATAAGAAATATGTAAATCCCTGAAGGTAAAATTACTGCGTTTTCGTTTTTTCCGTCCCACTGCAAATATCCATTATTTCCCAGCAAAAAATTACGGGCTAGCCATTTCACGGGTCTTCCTTGTATATCATAAATAACAATATTTCCAACATAGCCAGGACCGGGCAATTGCCAGGAAAGCCTGGCCCAATCATCTATACCATCCTGGTTGGGAGAAAAAACACCCGGGGCCAGCACAATACTCAGAGAATCGCCTGCATCCGGCCAGCGCTGGGAGTTAATCGCTCCCGGCGTAGCATTACCCGCCGCTGTAGCGGCCGAGTGCCAGTTATTTATATCTTCTGTAGGATTAGCATAAGATAAGCGCTCCAACGACACGCCCTGCAGCTCCCGGGCCAGGGGAAAATGCAAACGGCTCGTATAATGCAGTTCATCCAACAGGGTGCTATCTGTCCGTAATAATACAATGGTTCCTTCTGTAGCGGGCATAGAAGGCAAGCTCCCAACGGTTTGAATATTTTCCGGTTGCGCATGCGGGTAGGCCCCGCAAAGCGCAGTTGCATCTGTGGTGAGCGCCAATGGCTGGCCAGGCATCAACAGGCGCCCGGTGTTGCTGAGTATCTTCCATGCCCCCAGGCTGCCATCGGCCTTCCTGTTACAAAGCCGCAGGCTGGCCAGTTCTATCACTTTCTGGCTGCCATTGTATAACTCTATAAATTCCGGGCTTCCCGGAGCAGGATCAAATAATACTTCATTAATGACTACCTCCTGCTTTTCCGGGCGTTGTGGAATGCCTATATAGAGACTGGTATGTAGCCCGCTGCTTTCTCCCATACAGTCTGTCAGTGTAGTGGTAGTTAAGGTGTATATCTCCCCGGGAGATAGGGGAACAGAGAGCAGCAATACCACATTCCTGAATAGGGGAGGAAGCACGCGACAGGCGGCCACCTGCAGGCCATTGTTGAAATGATAATGGGTAGGATCTGCGGCCAGTGCGCTATCCAGCGTTTTACTGAATCCCAGCAATACATGCAAACTATCCGTTATCGTTGCGTAGCTGAGATCCGGCCGGGTATTATCCGGTAGTGACGCAGCCACCGCATTGGGATTGCCAGGCGTTCCACCCGCCGCAGCTGTACTGGCGGTCCAGTTGATTTTACCGCTACAGGGAAGCGCATCATTGATCATTTCCAGGCTGATGCCTCCTTTAGGAGAAGACGTACCATACCAGTGCGCATCATAGTCTATCGCATGCATTACCCGCCGATGGGCATCATACAACACCACCAGCGCGCTGTCGTCTGCCAGGGCCGGAAAACGGTCTATCCCCCTGATGTTGGGTATCTGGTAGCTGGATACGCCTGCGGTAGCACAGAGCAACAGCAGGCTGTCTGGCTGCAACAAATAAGCCGGCAGGATCACCTCCCGCTTATTGATTGCCAATCGCCAGTCTTTCAGCTGTACAGGCGCCGTACTTATATTTTTTAATTCTATATATTCGTAAGGTGGTAAACCGAGTGGGGGAGCAGGTTTAACCATTATTTCGTGGATAACCACGTCATAAATGGCCGGCGATTGGGTAAAACCGCTGAAAGCCTGTAACAACAGGCCAATACAAACAATGGGGAATCGCATATCGGGTAGTTTTTGGGGCCAAACTTACCCTATTCACTTCTGCAAAGTGTTAACGCCATCTAAACGGCAAAAAAAATACTTAATACTATGAAAAGCGCAGCCGATACATTAATTTTGGGCTTCCAAAATTTAAAATGTAAAACAAAATGAAAGTTGCCGTAGTAGGAGCGACCGGACTGGTAGGCTCAAAAATGTTACAGGTGTTAACGGAAAGAAACTTTCCCGTTACTGAATTGATTCCAGTGGCTTCTGAGAAGTCCGTAGGTAAGGAAGTAACATTTAAGGGTAAGACCTGGAAGGTGGTGAATGCTGCAACGGCAATAGCGATGAAGCCTAATGTGGCTATCTTCTCTGCTGGTGGTGGTACTTCCCTGGAATGGGCGCCTAAATTTGCGGAAGCTGGTATTACGGTGATCGATAACTCCAGCGCCTGGAGAATGGACCCCAGCAAAAAACTGGTGGTACCGGAAGTAAATGGCGATGCCATTACCCAGGACGACAAAATCATTGCTAATCCTAACTGTTCCACCATCCAGATGGTGCTGGTACTGAAACCATTACACGAAAAATATAAAATTAAAAGGGTAGTGGTATCTACTTATCAGTCAGTAACCGGTACCGGCGTAAAGGCGGTAACCCAGTTGATGAATGAAAGACAAGGTATCAGTGGTGAAATGGCATACGCATACCCTATCGATCTGAATGTTATTCCGCAGATAGACGTATTTCTCGATAACGGCTATACGAAAGAAGAGATGAAGATGGTAAATGAAACCAAAAAAATTATGCGGGACGACAGTATCCTGGTAACAGCAACGACTGTACGTATTCCGGTAATGGGTGGTCATAGTGAATCCGTAAACATAGAATTTGAAAATGAATACGATGTAAAGGAACTGCGTGGCTTACTGGAACAAACACCTGGTGTTATTGTGGTAGATGATCCTTCTAAAGCCCAATACCCCATGCCTAAAGATGCGCACGACAAAGACGAAGTATTTGTAGGCCGTATCCGCAGGGATGAAACACAGCCTAAAACGGTGAATATGTGGATAGTAGCAGATAACCTCCGCAAAGGAGCAGCTACCAACGCTGTACAGATTGCAGAATACCTCAGTGGCAAAAACTGGTTGTAATCATACTGTTGTGCTATGTAATTAAGGGACAAAAATACCCCTAAACGTGGCTCCCGTAGATGACTATACGAAAACGATTTTATAACTTATTAAGAGCAAGCATGTTATCGCTTGCTCTTTTTTATATCCTTCATAAAACAATAACACAGAAAGCTTAAAAATTACACGGAAGTAGTATTGATTTGTGCGGCAGAAAATCCAATTTTGGAATCAATAATCCTATGCCAACTAAAAACTCTTTGAAAGTGAAGAGTAGTCCAATTTTAGAGATGCCGGTTTTTTTCGTTATTTTCTAATCAGAAAACACCCTTAAGTCCTATGAAAACCAACACCAATCGCGAGCTTCTGTTAATGCACAAGTTCACCGAAGAGTGGAGTAGCAATTTCTCCTCACAGGTATCCAGGATCATGAACATCGTTGATCAGCAGGATACTTTAGATGGGATCATACCAATTATCGAAGTGGCAAACGTTTATAATCAACGTTTTGCTCACGCTCGTACTGACAAAGAAAATCTTTTAAAGAATCGTAAGGCTCGTCCATTCGAATTTCTGATTCACAAGAACTAGTGGTATATTAGTTTATCAGATAAGTATGGGATGAAGAAAAAGAAATGGCCATTTAAATACGAACTTGATCCAAAAAACAACCTGCATTTACCTTCAGAACAAAAGGCCATATTCGCCTATATTGTTATATGGATATTAGGTATTATGTGCGGCTTAATGTTTTTGTTATTATTCGCAATGGTCATACAAAAGCTGGCAACAGGCGATTATTAAATAATCGCATTTATCTGATAAACTAATATCAACACTTTCCGGCTAATCCATAGCGCGGTTAATGAACTGGATAAAGGGCTGCATGATGGCAAAAGTTTTCAGTATTTCCCTCACGAGCGCCGGCTGTGTACAAGCTTCATCAGTGAACGGATGAGAAACAACAAAGCTTTTCAATTTCAGGTAAGCGATAGCCGGATTATCCGGTTGATAACCCTGTGGAGCGGTTTTTAACGCTTCTCCTTCTATTTTCCCGAACTGTTTAATAAACTCCTTATGGGAAATCAGCTGTTCAAATTCCTGGAAATTATAATCTATTTCCTGGCGTAGCTTTTTAAGTTCAGGAGCGCCTGGCATCCAGAGCCCTCCACCGGCAAAGCTATTGCCTCCCGGCTCCATGTGGAAATAATATCCTGCCAGGGTAGATTTTTTGCCCCCTGCCTGGAAAGAAGCAGCCAGATTCACTTTATAGGGCGTTTTATCTTTCGAAAACCGAACATCCTTGTAGATCCGGAACACACAATCTTTTAATTGCAGGCCCTGCATAGAAGGCTCCTGCTTGGACAGCCCATCTATCAGCTGCTGCACCATACTTTCAAAATCAGCCTTGGCGGCCTGGTATTCGGTTTTGTGTTCGTCAAACCAGACCTTATTATTATTCAGCCTGAGTGACTTCAGAAATTTTAACGTGGACGGCTGCAGCATTCTTTCTTTTTGACAGCAAGATAATACAAATCAATTTACGATGCAGGGATTTAACCATTTGTTTCCATTGCCATGGGGTTGCTGTCATCCCCGCATCGTTCTTTTTCTAATACTCTTATCAGAAGTGATACGTGGCGGCTAACAAAACATTGGATGTAACGTCATATGGTTTGCCATCAGACTTACTGAATATATTAGCTGAAGCTTTGTCTAATCTAAACTCCGGCATGATAGTAAGGTTTCCTACCTTATAATTTAAGGTAACTGTTCCTTCTACTACGTTACCTCCGCCAGGCACGCTGCCAAATACTTTCAGGCCGTCTTTATCGCTAAAATATTCACCGCGGACTGTGAGCCCTACTTTGCTTGTAAAATCAAGATTTACATACAAGGCATTTCCCCACCATTTGGCATTTTCACGAACATTCTTAGGCACAGTGGTATTGGAATAAGTGCTATAGGTAGCATTGTAACCAAGCCCCAATACCTTATTCACCTGGTAAGTAGCTACCAGGTCTACCTGGTGATTCTGTATGCCTGAAGTATCCTTTCCTTCCAGGTAGTTGAGGTATAATTTGATGGGTGTTTCAGCTGGTGCAAAACCCAGTTGAGCACCTATATATTTATGACTGTTTGCGGTGACTGATTTCAAATCGGTAGGATTAAAAACCCCTACCATGGCGGTGAGTGAAGAAGTGAGTGCCAGGTCAACCTTGGCGCCGGTATTGAAGAACGGGCCGTAGCTGAATAAATAACTCATGCTATAGTTCCTGTTGGCGTAGGCATCTACCAGCTCATAACCAATGTGGGTGGCAAAACTACCCAAACTGATTTTTATTTTAGGGGTCAGCTCGTAAGAAACATATAATTGCTTAATGGCCATGGCCAGCCCGTTTTTCCCATCTGGCAGGTCATTATAGGAAAATTCTCCTGCTCTTTTTCCAAATCCCAGGTCAGCTACGATGCTTCCTTTTTTAAACCCGTGTTCTACTTTCAGCGAAACCATACCCAATTCAAATGAATTGTGCGAATTGGTAAAGCTGGTTTTATTGTCGGTATAGTTACCGTTCAGGTTATATTTATAATAAACATCTGCTGAACCGGAAAGCTTAAACGCGGGTACAGCTGTGGTGTCTGCAGTGGATTGCGACATGGCAAACAAAGTACTGCCCATAGCAAATAAGGTCGTTAACATTCTTTTCATACTTAAATATTTGGTTGAGAAATGGTAAGTAAGTACTACGGCCTTTCTTGCAGATTGTTTTCAGGGATGGTGCATAACGTGTGCTTCTGATAGTGCTACAATCAGAATAGAAGGAATGGATAATCAGTAGTCAATGATTGGTGCAATTTTTCACTTCTTTACAGCTAGTTAACTACCAATTATCCATTCCAGGTTCTTACAACATAAAATATATGTTTAATACAGTTGATATAGATCGTATCCGGGGAAGTTCCATTCTTTTGAAATGCCCATCAATGTTACATTTCAGGAATGTACCAGTTCATCTTCTTCTTTCAGGGAGCCATTGTCTGATATGCTGATGAGAGAAGGATGATAGTTTTCGTTGTGCTGTGTAAGATCGAGTCCAAGTGCTTCTTCTTCTTCAGATACACGCAGTGGGTGAATCAGGTTGATGAGTTTGAAGATCCCGTAAGAAACAGTGAAGCTGTAACCTACTACCAGTAATAATCCCAGCACCTGGTTTTTAAACAACTCGAAGTTGCCGTAAAACCAACCGTTGTTACCAGCATCGTTTATTGTTTTGGTAGCGAAGATACCGGTGAGCAGCATACCTACCATACCACCTAAACCATGGCAGGGGAATACATCCAGTGTATCGTCGATACTTGTTTTTGATTTCCAGTGTACAGCTACGTTAGAAACGATGGCAGCAATAAAGCCGATGAATACACTTTGTGGGATAGCTACGAAGCCGGCAGCAGGCGTAATGGCTACCAGGCCTACTACGGCGCCTATGCAGAAACCGAGGGCCGATGGTTTTCTACCACGGATTACATCAAAGAATACCCATGATAAACCAGCAGCAGCAGTAGCAGTGTTGGTAGTAGCAAAGGCAGTAGCTGCGAGGGAGCCTGCGCTCAGGGCAGAACCGGCGTTGAAACCGAACCAGCCAAACCACAGTAAACCGGTACCCAGTAAAACGAAAGGAATATTTGCAGGTTGTAATTCTTTCTTTTCGATGTGATCTTTTCTTCTTTTCAGTACCAGGGCTCCGGCCAGGGCTGCGCAACCTGCTGTAATATGTACTACGGTACCACCTGCGAAATCGAGTACACCGAGTTTAAACAGGATACCATCAGGATGCCAGGTCCAGTGTGCAATAGGCGCATATACTAATAAGCTGAATAATACCATGAAGAGTACATAAGAAGTAAAGCGGATTCTTTCTGCTACGGCACCTACCACCAGCGCTGGGGTAATGATGGCAAACTTCATCTGGAAGAGTGCAAACAGTAACAGCGGAATAGTAGGGGCGAGGCTCCAGGGACCGCCGGATCCGACGTGTTGAAACATAAAAAATGTACGGGGATCACCGATGATGCCATGATAAGAAGAACCAAATGCCAGGCTAAACCCAACTACTACCCATACTATACTGATTAACCCGGTGGCAATGAAGCTCTGCATCATGGTAGAAATCACATTCTTTTTATTTACCATACCTCCATAGAAGAAGGACAGACCAGGGGTCATTAAAAATACCAGCGAAGAGGCTACCAGAATCCAAGCAATGTCAGCAGAATTATATTTACTGGTATCAGCAAAATTTGGGAGTGAAGGAATAAAAACTCCAATAATTGCAATTATTGCAAGAAAGATGAAGGGGAGATAGTCCTGAAATGATATTTTCTTCATAGCGATCTATTTTTAAATTTCTTAAATAAAAGTATATCCGAAATTTAAAACGTCAAATAGAAGGCGCTAAAAATAGAAATATTTGAATAGTGGGTGCGATATTTAGGATTAAGCTAACTATATAACAATTAATTATAATATTAATTACGAATTATTGCTATAGCAACATTTTTAAACACTATTTAAACAGACATAAGTAATTGAATATCAATATTTATAGCAGAGTATTATCAGAAGGTTAACAATTTTCAAATTTACCAGGTACATGTACTACTGTAATTGCGCAAAAAGCAATACAGATACCTGGTAAACAAGTTATTATAAATTATATATTTATCAATTCGTGATTCAAAACCGGCCAATCATATTAAAAATAAATACATGTAATGTTTTAAATGAGCCAGCTCAATTATTGTTTCATTTCTAATAATTCGCGCTCTAAAGCAAACATTTGATCCCTTAAACGGGCCGCTTCCATAAAGTCGAGATCACGTGCTGCCTTTTCCATGTCCTTCTTCACCCTGGCAATCGACTTCTCCATTTGCGGGATGGTTTTCACGGCCGCCGCAGAGGACTTGGCGTAAGCCATGGCATCTTCTGCCACCAGCTGCACTTCGTCATGAACAGCCATCGGCGAATGTTCATCAAAGTGCTTGATTTCCAGTACAGACGTTTGCCCCAGGATCTGTTCCTTGCTCTTACGAACAGTTTTGGGTGTAATGTGATGTGCCTTGTTAAATGCCAGCTGCTTTTCCCGGCGCCGGTCTGTTTCATCCATCGTACGCTGCATACTCTCCGTGATCTTATCGGCATAAAATATTACCAATCCATCTACGTTACGGGCAGCGCGTCCCGCTGTTTGGGTCAGCGATCGTTCATCCCTCAGGAAGCCTTCCTTATCGGCATCCAGGATAGCCACCAGCGATACTTCCGGCAGGTCCAATCCCTCACGGAGGAGGTTTACGCCCACCAATACGTCGATATTACCCAGGCGCAGGTCTCTTAATATCTCTATACGTTCTAGGGTATCTACTTCAGAGTGGATGTACCGCGACTTAACATTAATACGTCCCAGGTATTTGTCCATTTCCTCCGCCATACGTTTGGTCAGAGTGGTTACCAGTACCCGGTCGCCCTTCAGTACCCGCTTATCGATTTCTTCCAGCAAATCATCCACCTGGTTCACACTGGGCCGTACCTCAATGGGAGGCTCCAGCAGGCCGGTAGGACGTACTACCTGCTCTACCACCACCCCTTCTGTTTTCTTCAACTCATAATCACCCGGGGTAGCACTTACAAAAATGGTCTGATTGAGCATGTTCTCAAACTCATAGAAGTTCAAGGGCCGGTTATCCAGTGCCGAAGGCAGGCGGAATCCGAATTCCACCAGGTTCAGTTTACGGGAACGGTCGCCGCCATACATGGCGCCTATCTGGGGAATGGTTACATGGCTTTCATCTACCACCAACAGGAAATCCTTAGGAAAATAATCCAACAGGCAGAAGGGCCTTGCACCTGGCTTACGACGGTCCAGGAAGCGGGAATAGTTTTCAATACCGCTACAATAGCCCAGCTCACGGATCATTTCTAAATCGTAATTCACCCGTTCTGATAAACGTTGTGCTTCTATCAGCTTACCATTGGCTTTAAAGTATTCTACCTGCGCCTTTAATTCATCTTGTATTTCAAAAATGATCTGTTGCATCATTTCCTTTGGCGCCAGGTACATATTAGCCGGGAAAATGGCAGCATTTTCCACCACGGTAATGCGTTTACTATTCTGTACATCAATCGTCTCTATTTCCTCAATCTCATCCCCAAAAAAAGTAATACGGTAACCATAATCCACGTAAGGCAGATTAATGTCCACGGTATCTCCCTTTACCCGGAAATTTCCCCGGTTAAAATCGCCCGTAGTACGACTGTACAGGGAGTTTACCAGCCCGTGCAACAGCGTATTGCGACTCACCGTCTGGCCTTTCTGTATGCGGATAATCCCATTTTCATATTCTGTAGGGTTACCGATACCATAGATACAAGACACGCTGGCTACCACAATAATATCCCTGCGGCCTGAAAGCAGGTTGGAAGTAGCTTTCAGTCGCAGTTTATCCAGTTCCTCATTAATAGCCAGATCTTTTTCTATATATGTATCGCTCACAGGCATATAGGCTTCCGGTTGATAATAATCGTAGTAGGACACATAGTATTCTACCGCATTATCGGGGAAGAACTGTCTTAATTCGCCGTAGAGCTGCGCCACCAGGGTTTTATTGTGGGTAAGCACCAGGGTGGGGCGCTGTACTTCCTGGATCACGTTGGCAACAGTAAAGGTTTTTCCTGAACCGGTTACCCCCAGCAGGGTCTGAAATGGTTCACCGTCATTGATTCCTCGGGTTAATTGTTTAATCGCTTCCGGCTGATCACCAGCAGGAGCGTATGGAGCCTGTATCTTAAATGACATATTGAAATTTGTATTTGAGCAGTCTGTAAAAATACTAAAGAATCAGGAAGAGAAGTGTTAAAAAAGATGCTTTAATTTTGCTGCTCATTTAAGGACGACTTATGAGAAAAAAAATCTTAACAGGCCTGTTAATCGCCTTCCTGCTTCCTCTTGCCTCTTTTGCCTGGGGCCCCAATGGCCACCGTATTGTTGCTGAAATAGCCTGGCAGCACCTGACTCCACAAGCCCGTAAAGCGATCACGCAAATTCTGGGTCGCCAGCCGATGGCAATGATTGCCAACTGGCCTGATTTTATTAAATCAGACACCACGCATCAATACGATCACACCAACAAATGGCACTACCTGGATTTCCCGGCTAATATCGACCGGGCTAAATTCAATGAATTACTCGCCGCGGCTACCGATGAAAACCTTTACACCGAAACCCAGGCGATGATGAAGGAACTGAAAAACCGTTCCCTTTCCAAAGACAAACAGCTGTTTGCACTTACTTTCCTGGTACATATGATGGGAGATATGCATCAACCCCTGCATGTAGGCCGTGATGAAGATATGGGCGGCAATAAAATTTCCGTGATGTGGTTCGATAAGCCTTCTAACTTACACCGGGTTTGGGACGAACACCTGATCGATTTTCAGCAGCTCAGCTATACCGAGTACGCCAAAGCCCTGGACATCGTTTCTGCTGCGGAAGCAAAAGCTATGCAAAAAGGGTCTATTGCCGACTGGATGTATGAATCGCACCTACTGGCCGATAAAGTATATAGCTATACACAACCCGATGCCAAGCTCAGCTACCGTTATAACTATGTTTTTATGAAAGATCTGAACCAGCAATTGCTGAAAGGCGGGTTGAGACTGGCTGCTATTCTGAACAGCATTTATAAATAACATCTCACTTATAAAATAAAAAAGGGGAATAACCTAAGCTGGTTATTCCCCTTTTTTATTTTATAAGTGAGATGTTATGTCCTATACCAGGTCGATATCAAAATTAACCAGTTGTACAAACTGCTCCAGGCGCGCTGAAATATCTTCTTGCGTAATTTCCCGGAGGCGTTCGGTACCAAACTTCTCCACGCAGAAAGATGCCATTGCCGATCCTACGATGATGGCGGTTTTCATGTTTTCGAAAGAGATATCTTTTGTTTTAGCCAGGTGACCGATAAACCCTCCTGCAAAAGTATCTCCGGCGCCGGTTGGATCGTACACGTCATCCAGTGGCATAGCGGGCGCAAAGAATACATGATTTTCGTAAAACAGCAGGGCACCGTGTTCACCTTTCTTAATAATAAGGTAACGGGGACCCATAGCCATGATTTTACGGGCAGCCTTTACCAGGGAGTACTCACCGCTTAACTGGCGTGCTTCTCCGTCGTTTACCATCAACACATCTACTTTCTTCAACACTTTCAACAGGTCGTCGAGTGCCACTTCCATCCAGAAGTTCATGGTATCCATTACAATCAGCTTAGGACGTACTTTCAGCTGATCCAATACGCTCATCTGCACTTGTGGGGTAAGGTTACCCAGTATCAGGAATTCGCTGCCCTGGTAGCTTTCAGGAATAACCGGTTTAAAATCTGCCAGTACGTTTAACTCTGTAGCCAGCGAGTCGCGGGTATTCATATCCATGTGATACTTACCGGACCAGTAGAAAGATTTTTCGCCTTGTTTTATCTGTACTCCATCGAGCGCCACTCCTTTGTTTTTCAGCGCATCCAGCTCTGATTGGGGGAAATCTTCACCTACTACAGATACCTGGTTGATAGGCTTAACAAAATTAGAGGCCGCCCAGGCAATATAAGTGGCCGATCCACCTATAATTTTACCTGACTTTCCAAAGGGGGTTTCGATTTCATCGAAAGCCATTGTACCTACGACAGTGAGAGACATGCTATTCCAGTTAATTTTTATTATGTTAAAATTTAATACAAAACCTGGCAAAGGTAATTACTTAAATAGAAAGACAACTTTAAATCTTTACTGTTTTCCAGGCACCGCGGCGGAATAGCAGTATAGCGGCGACAGCTGACGTAGACTCGGAGATGGCAATGGCCCAGAATACCCCCACAGGGCCCAGCTTTAGCCAGATAGACAGGACATAAGCCAGGGGCATTTGCAGGGTCCACATCACAAATAAATTAATGAGCAGGGGAGTACGGGTATCTCCGGCGCCGTTGAACGACTGTATAAGCACCATACCGTAGGCATAAAAGACATATCCTGCGCTCATCAGGCGGATACATTGCACTGCATAATCCAATACCGCCGGATCGGTTGTAAAAAAGCCTATAATAGGCCGTGCCCCGGTGATGAATACAATTGCCACGAAGCCCAGGAATAGCATATTAAAAAACGCCGCCCGCCAGGCCGATATCTCTGCCCTTTCCGGCTGTTGTGCGCCCAGGTTTTGCCCCACCAGCGCTGCAGCAGCATTGGCCATTCCCCAGGCCGGCAGGATGGTAAAAAGCACCACCCGGATCGTAATCGTATAGCCGGCTACCGCATCTTTTCCAAAATGGGCAATGATACGCACCAGGAAAATCCAGCTGGCTGCAGCAATGAGCATCTGGGCAGTGGCTCCCAGTGCTATCCTGAGAATGCTCCAGATAATCGGCAAGGCAGGCGCCAGGTGTTTCCGGGTAATACGTATCAGATCTCTTCCCTTTGCCAGGTGATACAATTGATATAGCACACCTACTCCTCTTCCAATGAAAGTAGCTATGGCCGCACCTTTCAGTCCCATAGCCGGAATGGGACCCGCACCGGAAATCAGCAAAGGACATAAAATAATATTCAAGCCATTGGCAATCCATAAGGCACGCATCGCCAGGGCCGCATCTCCCGCTCCACGAAAAATACCATTGATGAGTATTAATAAAATAACCACAATATTACCGCATAATAATATCTTCGTATATACATAACCGTAGTCTGCCACATCCATGGAAGCTCCCATCATTAATAAAACATCTTTTGAAAAAAAGACGCCCACTACTGTTACCAGCAGCGATAAGATTAAACCAATGTACAGGGCTTGCATAGCAGCATGTGCTGCAGCATCCGGATCTTTTTCCCCCGTACGACGCGCTATCATGGCAGTGGCACCCATACTTAATCCCATTGTAACCGTATATACCAACATCAGGATGGATTCCGTAAGTCCTACCGTTGTAATGGCATTTACTCCCAAATGGCCTACAAAATAAATATCCACTACCGCAAATAACGACTCCATGGCCATTTCCAGGATCATAGGTACTGCCAGCAGGAAAATAGCCCGGTTAATACTGCCGGTAGTGAACTCCTTTTCACTACCAGCCACCGCCATCTTGAATAACTGAAAAAAATGACGGACACGCAATAACGTTTTCGTTAAAATAGACATATAATAAGTTGAAATAATAAACCGATAATGACACTTGGCAGTGCCACAAACCAAACAATAATGTGTAGAGAAGATTCGCGGGAAGTACCAGCGATTATTTAAGCTTTCATATTACTATCAGTTTATCACCGAATGATGAAATACAAATGTAATTGATTTCTTTCCACAAAAATCATCTCTGACAAAAGAAGTGGAAAATTGGCATACTTACCACGAAGCTAAAATCACCCTGCTGCAACCATTTACAGCAGGCGATTACAGGGCACAAGAAAAATAATTCAAAATATATTGCGATAGCTGTAACATTTAATTTCAAGTTCCGTTTAACATATCATATCAGCGCTGAGAACCTATTGCATAAAAATTCAAGAACGAAAATTATACGATCAACACGTAGCATCACCTTTATAAAACCTTCGTAAAACACAAACAATGCTTATGTTCAACAAGAATACTCTCCTGACCGGAGCAGTAATGGCCACTGTATTGGGTATATCTTTCAGTTCCTGCAAAAAGGATAATGACGATCCAATTGTTCCTACTCCACGCAGCAAAACTTATGAGCTGAAAGGCACTACAGGAGATGACAAGGACAAAAAAATAGGCACCGTAACACTCAAGGAAAACCTTGCTGATACTGGAAATAGCGTAATCGTTGTATTAAATCTCGACAAGAACACCAAAGATGCAGAATACAATGTTTACCTGATTAAAGGCACCATCGCCGCGCCTACCACCGACACTATTTTCCGGCCAAAAGACCTGGAGAAAAAAGCGATCAGCTTTAAAGGTACCGGTGCTGCACTCACTCATACCGTAGTTGATAAAATCAATACCATCAAACTGTACCAGCCTAACAACGTACGTACTGAGATTAAATTTAAATACGACGATGTACTGGCACTTTCTTCTTTCCTGAAAGTGGCTACTGCAACGGGAACTGAAACGCTGGCCATCGGCAGCTTTGGTAAATAAGCGTTAACAGCACTGTTGTAAAATTTCATTAAAATTATAAAAGCATGCTTTTCATTGAAGCATGCTTTTGTGCGTTCTAAAAATATAAGGAATACTAACTAAATATATTTACACAGCATCCTGCAACACTTGATCATTAGAAAATAAAGAAGATTGTTCTTCAAAAAGCGCTTCAATCATTCCTATTTCCTTGCTGCACATGGTTTTCTTGCGGGTACCGAAGTAGAGCGTATTTTCCATTACTTTATTTCCTTCCCAGGCCAGCTTTAACTTTCCCGTAGCCAGTTCATGCCGGCAAAGAAAATCGGGAATAATAGCAAAGTCTTTTCCATCAATCAAGCAACGAACAATAGAGCAGTTCCTTTTATGAGGTGCAATGATCAGGTCGAGCAATCCATGGTCAAGATATTGCTGCATATCCGGATACTCCCCAAATTTGATGTTGATATTAAAGGGAAGGGTAGCAATATACCTACCTTGAATATTTCAGCTTTTAACCTGGGAGTAGCCATCGGCGCTTCCGTAGGTGGAAGAGTTGTAGATACCTCCTCATTGGGATTAAATGCCACTCCCTGGATAGGAGCTATTATAGTACTAGTAGGTGCAGGGCTGACCGTATTGAGCTACCGGCAAAATAAAACCCATACAACCATATAATACAAGCATCAAGTTAATACTAAAGAAAAAGCCGCCTCAGGGAGACGGCTTTGGTAATTGTAGGATATGGAAGCAATAACGCTTCGGCAGGGGTATATATTATTGTCCAGTATCGGTGTCGTATGTATTCTTTACCGCTACCTGTCTTTTTAATACTTTGAATTCCGTTCTACGGTTCATTTGCCGTCCTTCAGGATTATCCTTATGATTAGGCAATGAGTTAGGCGCTATTGGTTTTGATTTACCATAACCTTTAGCAATCAACCTATCCGCGGCAATTCCCCTGCTAATGAGATAATCTACGCAGGATTGAGCACGCGCCTGTGATAGTTTCTCGTTGTATTTCACAGAACCAACGCTATCAGTGTGAGCGCTCATTTCGATGGTCAGCTTAGGATTATCATTCAACATATCAACTACGGTATCCAGTACTGTTTTCGATTCTGGCCGCAGGGTGGCCTTGTTAAAGTCGTAGTAGATATTATTTAAGACAATGGGCTTTTCAATTTCATAATGTTTAAGGCAGAGCGTAGGATTTTCCATAGAGTCTACCTGCTGCAGGGATGCGGTATTAAAGTAGATATTCTTTGTAAAATAGTTTTCCTTCTCTGCTACTATCTTATAGAAGCGTTGCGGATCTACCTCAAAGGTATACCTACCTGAAGCATCGAGTATAACCTGGCGGATGGTTTTTCTTCTCACTGTATCCAGCAAACTTACAGTGGCGCCGTCTAACGGCTGTTGTGTATCACAATCTATGATCAGGCCACTCACTATCTTTTTAATCCGCCTGATGCTGAATACTTCGAGGCAGCAGATAGACTCCCTATCGGAGCTGATGAAACCTGCTGCAAAGGGGTGGGTATTATCTAATGCGGTGTAGTAGATATCATCTTTGGGAGAATTTAAGGGTTTGCCCATGTTAACGGGTACAGACCAGGTACCGAAATCTCCCTCACTTTGGAAGAAGTCTAATCCTCCCAGGCCTACGCGGCCATCGGTACTGAATACGAGCAAATTCTTCTCTGCATCATAAAAAGGCGCCTGTTCTTCATCTTTAGTGTTGATGGTAGTTCCCATGTTACGGGCTCCTCCCGGTACGCCATTGGTCATAATGCAATACCACAAATCATTTTTACCCATACCTCCTGGCCTGTTGGATGCAAACAGCAGGTATTTTCCATCAGCAGTAATATAAGGCTGCATGGAGTTATAACCGGGCGCATTTACGTTATCTCCCAGTATTTTAGGTTCTGTCCATTCACCGTTATGGAGTGTGCTGATGTAGATAGCAGCGTGTTTTACACCATCCTTCACTGTCCACCTGGTAAGGTATAAAGTGTTGCCATCAGGTGTTATAGCCGATACCCCCTGGTCATATCCTTTAGCAATAGGAATGTTTACTTTCTTGCTTTTATCATAAGTATTATCGGCGCCAATAGCAGTGTAAAGGTCATTTACATAAGGAGTTCCTTTCTTTGTTTGTTTTTTTGCAGCAGCCTGGTTATTGGTTGCCGGAACGGGTAAGGGAGGATTATCAGGGCGGGAAGATGTAAACATCAGGGTTCCACCACTCAATATTACGGGGGCGTAGTTGGCTCCGCCTTCATTTACATTACCGGCAGTTTTTTCGATCGTATACCTGGGCTCTTTATTCGCTTCAGAGAGTGCGAACTGGCAGCAGGCAATTTCCAGTGGGGTTCTTACAGACAGTTCATCTGCTGCAGTGTAGCTTTGCTTGAATTTAGTGAACTCGTCGAGAGCCTGTTGATATTTGCCGTTGTAACGCAGACAAACGGCGTACCAGTAGCGTGCCTGCGGAAAAGCAGGGTTGTTAAATCCTACCAGCTGCGAGTACCAGGTTTCCGCGTTACCATAGTCGTAGAAGAGGCGGTATGACTCCGCCAGGCGGGCAACCACCTGTTGGTAATCTTTTAGTTTACCACTTGGCGCAGCGCCGCCAACGGTATAGGGTAGAACCTGTTCTGGTTTAATCTTAAAGGTACCCAATGCCTTATTATAGTATTGGGCAGCAGAATAATAATCCCTTGAGTTATAAAAAACATCCGCCGTATGCTTGTAATCATACACATACTGCGCTTGTATGGAGTTAATTATTCCTAAAAAAATCACCAGCAAACAGAGTGTAATTTTTTTCATGAGGGTTCCATTTCTATTTTTCTGTATAAGTTTTTTCCTCCATTCTTCCTCCGGTTTCAGACAGTTTTATAATCTTGGGCAAATAAAATATTCTTCATTCAGCACCCTTCTTTTGCGGCTGATAAAGGACAGGGATACTTCAAAACTCTGGCTGCCATTTACCAGGCGGCGCATATTGGAGGTATTGGCGTCGTAGCTCAATCCCAATACAAAGTTTTTGAAGTGGAAACCGGCAAAAGGAATGACCGCATCGTTAAACCGATAGTTACCACCTACCAGGAAGTCAAACTCCGGATTTACCAGCAGGCTGGCATACACGCCGGCAACTGTTTCTTCCGCATTGCCTTGTCTCATATATAAGCCGGTAGGCGTAAAGCTTAACCGTTCGTTCAATTTAATTTTAGTTCCACCATGTACCAGGTAGCGAACCGGCAATCTTTTATCTGTTCCCTCTGATGCAAAAAAATCCTTGGGTTGTGTGAGGTGAGCGGCGGCAAATCCCACAAATGGATTGAGCATGTGATTGGGATTTCCGTCGAAGTACACCGCACCTGCTCCTGCATCGAACTGGCTGGAGTTGGTTTTACTTACATTTTCTCCGTTAAAAATACTGGGATCAAAACCTGTAACCGGTTGATACTGGCTACCAGTTTGGAATTTAGCAGGGTCTACTCTTCTATTGATTAAACCGGCATTTATACCAAATACTATCTGACTGGTTTTGGTACGGCCAAATTTCACCCCACTGTAGGAAACACTGGCCATCGCATTAAAATAGTTGTACCCGGCATCACCAGCAGACATGTTCATTACATTGAGTCCTACACCAATATTCTTGTCTGTAGCTGCGTCGATTGCTACACCGGCCGTGGAGAATGGCTTCCCATAATTCGCCCACTGATTACGATAATTGCCACTAATGCGGTAATCGCCGTCAATTACTCCCGTCAGGGCAGGGTTTAACCATAGCGGGTAGGCATAGTATTGTGAAAAATGTGGATCTACCTGGGCTACAGCCAGGCGGGGCAACAAACTGCTCCATAAAATTATTGCAACTATAAACATCCTTTTCATAGGAACACTTTTTAGTTTTTCTGAATAAACCGGGATGCTATACCGCATCCCGGCTTTATGATGATTTGAACTTATGCTCATGAATCCGGGTTAGCGCATAAGTGTTACGTTACCTTTCTTAATGATCACAGTACCATCCTGCATAGTGGCTTTCACGATGTATACGTAAACGCCTACTGGTTGTTTCACACCGCTCATCGTACCATCCCATCCCTGACGCTGGTCTTTGGATGTGAATACCAACTGACCCCACTGGTTGTAAACCCTGAATTCAAGTTGTGCGATCGATGTTGAGTACACATACATGATATCATTCACGCCATCGCCATTCGGACTGAAGAGGTTTGGTATGAAGATGTTATTGCCTTGTGGGTTCGTTGTTTTACCGGTAACCGCTGTAGACAGTGCGCTGGTTTCACAATCTGAAGCTCCGATGGCTCTCACCTGTATAGCAGCGCTCTGGTTAGGCTGCAGGCCGGTAACAGTATGTGTAGTACCGTTTGGTCCTGAACTTGGTGGCAGGAATGTTACGCCACCATCGAGCGATACTTCGTAGCGTTGAGCTCCGGTGATTGGTGACCAGCGGAATGTGATAGTAGTAGCAGTTGTATTATCTACCGTTACTACTGGAGCTGGCAGCGGCTGTGCAATATTTACATTAACTGTTGTTCTCTGACCCGCACTGATACAACCGCCGGTGGTAACCGCCTCTACATAATAGGTAGTATTGGTATTCAGGGCAGGTGTTACAAACGTTGCACCAGTGTATATCGGTGTACCGCCTGTTGCCACTGTGTACCAGCGGAAATCAACGCCTGTGGTAGTGGATGCCGCTGTCAGCGTAGCTGTTTTACCCGGACAAACACCGTTGTCGTTACCAGTTATTGTCGGTGCACCTGGGGCAGGCGTAGCCTGTACGCTCACAGCTGTACGTGTTGGGCTAGCGCAGCCATTGCTGTTTTGAGCTTCCAGGTAGTACATCTGGTTTGCAGTTACACCAGGAGTAACATATGTAGCTCCTGTAGCTACAGCTGTACCGCCAGTTGGTACGGTGTACCATTTATAAGTCAGCGTTGCATCCGGGTTGAGCGCATTCAGTGTAACGGTTTGACCTGGGCAAGCCTGCAGGGTAGCATTCGCTACAGCCGGAGCTGCCGGAGACGGATTTACGGTTACACTTACCGGTGTTCTGCTGGCGCTGATACAGCCACCGCTGGTAGAAGCTGCTACGAAGTAAGTGGTATTTGCAACCGGTGTGATGGTAAAGTCGCCACCTGTAAATACTGCTGTACCGCCGTTAGCCACGCTGTACCATTTATAGATAACACCTGGTTGTTTAGATTTCACGGACAGCACGCCTGTTTGACCGCTACATACGGTAATCGGATCGGCGAGCGGTGCATCAATTGTGCTTACCACTGTAGCTGTTACGCCTTTACGTACGCTGCTGCAACCTGCGCCATTCAATGCTTCCAGGTAGATGGTAGTGGTTTGAGCCAGTGGCGCAGTAGTGTAAGCATTACCGGTTGCCAGGAGGTTTCCACCTGATGGTGCATCGTACCAGCGATAAGTGAACGTAGCGTCAGGGTTAGTCACCGTGAAGGTAGCTGTGCCACCTATGCAGGTTATCACGTTGTCTTGCGCCACGGTCGGAATAGCCGGAGCCGGATCTACCGATACGTTTACTGCGGTCCTGGTAGAGCTGGAGCAACCGCCTCCGAGGTTAGCTTGTACATAGTAAGTAGTATTCTGTGTTACTACTGGTACACTATAAACAGCACCTGTGAAGAGCAGGTTACCTGCTGTTGGCGCATCGTACCATTGGTAAGTAATGCCTGGCAGTATTGTTTTCACCGCTACGGTTACACCTGTACCAGCACATGTTTTGAGCGATGTGGCTACTACATCCGGTGCAGCTGGAGCTACCACCACTGTTACAGTAGCTTTCACTCTTGCAGATGGACTACCACACTGGCCGCTAGTACCAGTTGCTTCCACCCAGAAGTCTGTAGTAGTATTCAGCGGATCTGTAGTAAATACTGGTCCTGTAAATATAGCCGTACCGCCCACAGCCTGTGTGTACCATTTGTACGCGATATTATTGGTGGCTGAAGTCACACGGAGTGTAGCTGCCGTACCCTGACAAGTAGTGAGGGATGTTGCTTCCAGTGTTGGTGTTGGCGCCTGGCCCACACCTATAGATATCTTGGTTCTGGCAGCACTGCTACAGTTACCATTGCTGGCTTCTGCATAGAAATCAGTATTGCTGTTTAATGAGCCTGTCTGGTAGCTGGTACCTGTAAATAACAGGTTACCTGCAGTTGGTGCATCATACCAGCGATAAGTAGTACCTGCTGTCGGATTTTGAATACTCAGCGTCACATTTCCTCCCTGACATACGAAGAGAGAAGAAGCGTTTATAACCGGCGCTGTTGGTATACTATTTACCGTAATGGTGGCACTGGTCCTGGATGCGCTTGGGCAACCACCATTTACCAGGGCTTGTACATAATAAGTGACGGTGCTATCCAGAGAAGTAATGTTGAATACTGCTCCTTCAAATACCATAGTACCACCTGTTGCTTTATCGAACCATTGGTAAGTAGTGCCTGCCGCAGGGTTTTGCACTGACAGGGAAACACCCTGACCCTGGCAACCCTGTACCGCATTATTCACCAATACCGGCGCTGCAGGAACTGGTACCACATTCACACTTACGCTTGCACGTGCAGATGGTTTACCACATTTCGAAGTATCGCCGATGGCTTCTACATAGAACTTAGTATTAGCATTGATTGCATTGGTGGTATAAATCGGTCCGGTAAATACTGCAGTACCACCTGTAGCGGTTGTATACCACTTATAAGTGATATTGTTAGTAGAAGATGTCACTTTCAGTACCGCTGTTCCACCCTGACATACTGTTACATTAGTAGCATCCAGGATCGGCGTTGGCGCCATGCCTACACCTATGGATACTTTAGTCCTGGTTGCACTGGTACATCCGCCGGCTGATGCCTCTGCATAGAAGTCGGCTGATGCAGTAAGACCGGTTACACTGTATACTGGTCCTGTGAACAGCAGTGTTCCACCTTGTGCTGCATTGTACCAGCGATAGATGAGTGTATTATCTGCGTTTTGTACAGTTAATGTTGCTGTATCACCCACACAGATGCTGATAGCAGAAGCAGAGATGATCGGAACCGGTACATCACGTACAGTTACCATTACCGCCTTCGCATTTCCTGCTGTGTTAGCGCACTTGTTATCACCAGATACTGTTACATAATACGTAGTGGTAGTGCTTATTGCCTGTGTTGTATAAGATGCTCCTGTGAACAGCAATGTTGTCAGATTAGCATCGCTATACCATTTGAATGTTGGGTTAGTGACGGTAGCGCTGGTAGCTGTCAGTTTCACTGCAGTATTCGCACAGATAGTAGTATCGGTCACTGTAATATCGGCTGCTGTAGCAGTAGTATTTACCGTTACTTTCACCGCTTTAAGTGCACCTGCTGCATTTTCACATTTACCGGCGTTGCTTACACTTACATAGTAGGTGTAGGTACCGGCAGTTAATCCGGAGATAGTTAGTACGCCGGTTGCGCTAACACCTTGTGTGATAGGACCGGTCTTATCCGGATTAGCGTACCATTTAAATACAGGATTCTGTACAGTAGCGCTGGTTGGCGTTAATACAGCCGTACCTCCGGCACAGATTACCTGGTCAGCAGCCTGAATATCTGCTGCGGTAGACGCACTGTCTACGGTGAGGGTAATCTTCGTACGTCCGCTATCGTTCATACAGTTGCCCGCATTTACTCCTTCTACGTAGAAGTTATATGTACCTGCCAGCAGATTAGCTGGTGTGGTGTAAGTGTTACTGTTTGACATTACCAAAGCGCCACCTGTTGCTGCATCGTACCAGTTGAATTGTACACCGGTTACCGCTTTCACGCTGAGCGTTACTGGTGTATTCAGACAGGTAGATACGTTATTATTAACAGCTACTGGTTTAGATGGTATTCCCTGTACAGTTACCACTGCTGGTACAGAGGCCGCACCTGTACAACCGTTCCTGTTTGCTCTTACAAAGTAGCTGTATCTGCCGGTATCAAGGGTAGTTGGTGTTACAAAGGCCACGCTGTCGAGCAGATGGTTACCCAAACTGTTGTACCAGCTATATGTTATACCTGGTGCAGGATTTACTACGTTGAGCGTAGCTTGTTTTCCTTTACAGATGACAGCATTGGTTACCTGTACAGTTGGTTGTACCAAGGCACGCTGTGCGTAGTTGAGGTCCACTTCGGTCAGGGCGCCTACTACACCTGATTTCAGTGTCACCTGTACGCCATCGAACGGTTGAGTTGGTACGAAGGACAGTATTGCACCTCTGTTGCCACTGAGCAGGTTGATGTTAAGTATCGGGTTAGATACGAGTACCACATCACCTGGCGTGTTACCATTATAAGAAGTCAGCTGAATGCTACCTAAGAGGGCTGCAGACAGTATTTGACTTGGATTAGACAACATCACTTTTACAGTATCACCCGGCGTAGACAGGCCGTTGAAGGATACTCTCTGGTACACTGAAGCATTGAGTGCTCCAAGGTTTATTACCAGGGCAGATGCTGTGTTCACATTATTATCTACTGCGAGTTGCGGATTGTATACATTACCGGAAACCAACAGACCTGATCCACCTATAATTTGCGTAGTGGCTCCTTCGCAAGGCACTGGTCCATTTGGTGTTGAAACAGTAATTACGTTAGCCCCTACTCTTGCAGACTTACAAGAACCGCCTCCAGGCAGTGCTGCTTCCACCCAATAGGTAACAGTACCTATTGCTGTAGATGCAGGAGCCGCGAATGTGCTGCCCTTGAAGAGTGTATCTGTGCTTGTTGGTGTAGCGAACCAGTAGAATTCAGCATTTGCAGTAGCAGCTTTCGCTACGAATACGGCCTGCTGACCTACTACTACGGTATCATTCACCGGAGTTACAGTTGGTGACGCCAGGGCTGTAGCAGTGTTCACGTTTACCGCTGTTCTGGTAGCTGAAACAGTATTACAGCTATCGTTCTTCGCTTCCACATAGTAAGTAGCTGCAGCTGTCACATTCACCACTTTGTAGGTATATCCACTGTCTGTATTCAGCTTGGTTCCTCCGTTGGCTACATTGTACCAGGCGTAGGTGTAGCCTGTTACTGGGTTGGCCACCGCGAGTACTGCATCAGATCCGGCGCATACTGCTACGGTAGTAGCCTGTACCTGTGGTGCAGCTGGTGCAGCAGCTACGCTTACATCCACCCTTGCACGGCCCTTGCTTACGCAACCATTTCTGGATGCTTCTACATAGAAGGTAGTGTCTTTGCTGAGCACACCGGAAGTGAAAGTAGTACCGTCTTTACCAGTGAGGTAGTTACCCTGGCTATTATACCAGCGGTAGGTGACACCTGCTGCAGGGTTGCTTACGCTGATAGTAGCGGTGCTTCCTGCGCAAACTGCTACCTTGGTTGCCTGAACGGTTGGCGATACCAGGGCTCGTTGTGCGTAGTTGAAATCTATTGTGGTTAATGCACCCAACACACCTGATTTCAGTTTCACTTCCACTGCATCAAATGCTTTGGTGGGCACAAATTCAGCTATTGCTTGTTTCTGGTTACTCAGTAAAGTGAGTTTAACCAGTGTGCTATTAATATTTACAGAATCTCCGGGAGTGGTACCGTTATAAGTAGTTAACTGTACTCCACCCAGTAAGCTGGCAGAAAGTATCTGGCTTGGGTTGGAGAGCAATACTCTAACAGTATCACCGATGGAAGATACGCCATTGAACTTCGCCCTCTGCCATACCTGTGCATTCAGGGCGCCCAGGTTAATTACCAGTGAGGAAGCGGTGCTGGCGTCGTTATCCACTGCCAGGGCAGGGTTGTACACATTACCCAGTATGAGTAATCCGCTGCCACCAATTGTTTGACTGGTAGCGCCTTCACACGGTACTTGTGTAAATGGTGGCGGAGCGATAGATATCACCTGTACCGGTACACGGATAGACTTACAGGTAGCACCGCTTGCCAGGGATGCTTCTACCCAATAAGTTACCGTACCCAATGTATTGCTAACTGGTGGTGTAAATACCGGTCCGGTAAACAGGCTGTCGTTGCCTGTTTGGCTACCGTACCATTTGTAAATGGCGTTGGCGGTATTAGAGGTAGCATTCAATGCTGTTTGCGTACCAATCACAACAGAGTCAGGATTCGGTGTTACTGTTGGCGCACTCAAAGAAGAAGACAGCACAATGCTGATCGCTTGTCTTGGTGAAGCTGCACCACAGCTGCTCACTGCTTCTACATAGAAGGTAGTGTCGCGGTTAACGGCTGTTACCTTGAATACGAAGCCACTGTCGGTATTCAGTTTGGTGCCGCCGGTTGGTACATTGTACCAGTTGTAAGTAAGCTGACGATCTGGTGTTGCTACCTGTAGTAATGCATCGGAGCCAGAGCAGATATTAACCGTTGCAGGTGCACCCGGAACCGGAGGCGCCGGAGATACATTCACTGTAACTGGTATTCTGTCTGGGTTCGGACAATTATTAGATCCACCTACTACCGCCACATAGTAAGTCACTTTGCCGGCGGTTTTCAGCGTATCGGTCGTATAAGTATTCTGTGTACTTAATACGGTGGTGCTGGTAGAATCAGCGTACCAGCGTACGGAAGTACCTGCCGCCGGTGTTACAGACAGCGTTGCTTTATTATTTATACATACGCTTGTATTCGTAGTATTAACAGTTGCTTTTGGATAGAAGATCCGGGCGCCATAAATATCCAGGGAGTTCAGCAGATTAGCCACGCCGGTTAATCTTACTTCTACACGGTCAAAAGCACCAGGAGCTGCCAGTGTAGCGGCAAACTGTTGTCCGTTGATCACGCGCAGGGTAAGTAAATCTGTCAATGTATCTGCTTTTACCAGGGTATTGCCATTGTACAGGGAAACTACTGTACCACCCAGGAGGCTTACATCGGCCAAACCGGTAGAAGCAGCGAAACGAACCTGAATACTGTCAGTTGCTTTACCCGGATTCGGGAATATCAGCTGCTGGTAAACAGCGCCACCCAATAAACCAACCGGCATAGATAACCGTGTGAAGTTGGTTTGTACACTATCGATATCATTGGTAGGTCCGCTTACGCTACACAGTACGCAACCAAGGGTAGTACCAGATACCTGGCTGGTTGGGACATTACAATCAGGAGATGGAATAACTGGTCCGGTTACCACTACATGTATGGCTACTCTTGGAGATTCGCAGGCACCAGTGATGCGGATAGCTCCAAAGTAGGTATATGTTCCAGGATTATTGAACGGTCCTACCTGGAAGCTGGTACCAGTTCCCAGTGGTGTAGTGGTAGTTGAATCGCTATACCATACGACAGTAGCACCAGCTGGTGGTGCGGCAGCTGTTAAGGTAGCTTTCACCCCGGTTTGTACTACTACGTCGCCGGTTACAACTGGAGCAGCAGGAGCGGTTACTACCTGTACGGTAGCTGCTTTCAGCGCGCCGGCCGGGTTTTCGCACTGGTTGCTGCCAGATACGCTTACGTAATATTTATAGTTTCCTGCAGTAAGGCCAGTGATAGTGAGTACGCCGGCGGTATCCACTGCGTACTTCACAGCTCCTTCTGTCAGGCCATTTGTAATAGCTGTGGTTTTATTGGCATCTTTATACCATTTGAATACCGGTGCAGTTACACCTGTTGCTGTTGGTGCCAGTACTACAGGGTTGTTGGTACAAGCCACAGTAGTATCTGCCAGGGTAATGTTACCCGCATTGCTCAATGGGTTCACCACTACCTTCACAGGAATACGATCAGGATTAGCACAACCATTTGCACCTACTGTTTGAACATAGTAAGTGAAGGTACCTGCTGTTTTCAGGGTGTCTGTAGTGAAGGAGGCCTGCGTGCTCAGGATCGCAGTTGTGGTAGAATCTGCGTACCAGCGAACAGTTGTTCCTGTCGCCGGAGTAGCAGTTAATACCGCTGGTTGACCCGCACAAACAGTCACCCCTCCGGCTGCAACAGTCGGATTTGGTGCTACTGCCCGTACGCCATAAATATCCAGGGAGTTGAGGAGATTAGCTACTCCTGTCAGTTTAACTTCTACGCGGTCATAAGCGGCGCCTGTTGGCACTGTAGCAGTGTAACGGGTACCATTCAGTAATCTCAAGGTGGCCAGCTGTGACAAGGTGGTAGTGCTCACTACTGTAGTACCGTTATATACGGTTACCACGGCACCACCCAGTAAACTTACGTCTGCCAGTCCACCAGGTGAAGACAGATCCAGTCTGATACTGTCTGAAGCAGCACCGGTAGCAGGGAAGATTAATTGTTGGTATACAGAACCACCCAACAAACCAACCGGAATGTTCAGGCGGGTAAAGTTGGTAGCTGACGAATCAATATCATAAGTTGGGTTTGTCACACTACACAGCACGCAACCCAGTGTAGTACCGGTTACCTGGCTGGTAGGCACATTACAGGTGGTTGGTATAACCGGACCTGTTACAGTAATAACGATGGCCAGGCGGTTGGACATACAACCTCCCGGTAAGCTATCGCCTGCATAATAAGTATAAACACCCGGTGTAGTAAATGGAGGTAAGGTGATGCTACTACCGGTACCTATAGCTGCCTTGGTAGTATCGCTGTACCAGGCCACGGTAGTACCCGGAGCAGGAGAAGCCACCAGGGTTAATGGTAAACCTGTGCTGATAGCATAAGTCTGCACCAGGGTGGGCGGCGCCGTTGCATTGGCTACTGTGATAGTTGCAGCCTTCAGGTTGCCAGCAGCATTTTCACAACGATTAGTACCGGATACGCTTACATAGTAAGTATGATTACCTGGAGTCAGGCCGCTAACACGGAGATTTCCTGCTGCATCGATCGTGAAGGTGGCACTACCTATTACAGTGCCGTTTGTAATCGGACTGGTTTTATTGGCATTTGCATACCATTTAAATACAGGAGTGGTTACGCCGGCAGCTGTTGGCGTCAACAGCGCAGTGCTGTTGCCACAAACGGTAGTGGTATCAGCTACAGTGATATCGGCAGGAGAGCCCAGCGCGTTAACAGTTACTACAACTGGTATACGTTCAGGGTTAGCGCAGCCATTACCATCTACTACCTGTACATAATATTTGAAGGTACCAGCTGTTTTCAGGGTATCTGTTGTGTAGCTGGCCTGGTTACTCAGGGAAATGGTGGTGGTGGAATCAGCATACCATCTTACGGACGTTCCGGCAGCAGGAGTAGCGGTAAGTACGGCAGTTGAACCGGCGCATACCGTTACGCTATCTGCGCTGATAGTTGGATTAGCGCCTACGGCACGTGCACCGTAAATATCCAGTGAGTTCAGCAGGTTAGCTACCCCAGTCAGTCTCACCTCTACGCGGTCATAAGCACCTCCAGTCGGTACCGTAGCGATGTAACGGGTACCGTTCAACAATCTTAAGGTGGCCAGCTGAGACAATGTTTTGGTACTTACTACAGTGGTACCATTATATACAGTTACCACAGCGCCGCCCAGTAAACTTACGTCTGCCAGTCCACCCGGTGAGGACAGGTCCAGACGGATACTGTCGGTAGATGCCCCGGCAGCAGGGAAGATCATCTGTTGATACACAGAACCTCCCAGTAATCCCACTGGTATATTCAGACGGGTGAAATTAGTTGGATCGTTATCGATATCATTTGTTGGATTAGATACACTACACAATACGCAACCGAGAGTGGTACCTGTTACCTGGCTGGTCGGAACATTACAGCTGGTTGGTGTTACCGGGCCAGTTACAGTAATAACAATAGCCAGGCGGTTGGATACGCAACCTCCGCTTACACTGTCTCCAGCGAAATAGGTATATACGCCGGGTGTGGTGAATGGTGGCAGTGTAATAGAATTGCCACTACCAATAGATGCTTTGGTAGTATCGCTGTACCAAACCACCGTGCTGCCCGGAGCAGGAGAAGCTACCAGTGTTAATGGCAAGCCGGTGCTGACAGCATAAGTTTGTACCAGGGTAGGCGGAGCTGGTGTGCTGGTTACTTTTATAGTAGCAGCTTTCAGATTTCCGGCGGCGTTTTCACAACGGTTGGTGCCGGATACACTTACATAATAGGTGTAATCACCAGGGGTAAGACCAGTAACACTCAGGTTACCAGCTGTATCAACGGCGAAAGTAGCACTGCCTATTACGGTACCATTTATAATTGGAGTAGTTTTGTTGGCGTTTGCATACCATTTAAATTCCGGTTTAGTTACACCTGCAGCTGTTGGGGCCAGACGTGCTGTGCCACCACTGCAAACACCGGTAGTATCAGCCAGGGTGATGTCTGCTGGTGTTCCTAATGGATTCACTGTCACTACAACGGGGATACGTTCAGGGTTAGCGCAACCATTTGCATCCACTACCTGTACATAGTAGGTATAAGTACCTGCTGTGGTAAAGGCGGTAGGTGTAGTATAAGTACTTTGATTGCTCAGAGAAGTGACAGTGGTAGAATCTGCATACCATCTTACAGAAGTTCCGGCAGCTGGAGTGGCTGTCAACGTAGCGGTAGAACCGACGCAGGTAGTTACGCCACCGGCAGCAATGGTTGGGTTAGCACCCACTGCCCTCACACCATATATCTGCACATTATTAAGCAGGTTGACTATGCCGGTAAGCAATATCTGCACGCGGTCGTAAGCGGCGGTAGCAGGTACCGTTACTACAACGTGATTGTTGTTCAGCAGTTGTACGTTAGCCAGTTGAGAAACAGTATCTCTTCTGATAACGGTTGTTCCGTTGGCCACTGTTAACACAATGCCTCCCAGCAGGTTTACATTGGCTATTTGCGCATTAGTACCCAGATCAAACCGGATGCTATCCGTTGCAGCTCCTGCGGTTGGGAAGATCAGCTGTTGATAAACAGAACCTCCGAGCAGCCCTACCGGTATGCTAAGTTGAGTGAAGTTGGTCGGATCTGTATCAATATCGTTTGTTGGGTTACTAACGCTACACAGTACGCAACCGAGGGTAGTACCACTATTTTGAGAAGTAGGTACATTACAGCCGCCGGTGGTTACCGGGCCGGTTACGGTGATGAGTACTGGTACGCGGTAAGACTCGCAGCCGCCGGTTAATCTTACACCTGCAAAATAGGTATAGTTACCGGGGGTGTTGAAAGGTCCTACCTGGAAGCTTGTGCCAGATCCAATTGGGGCGAGGGTAGTATCGCTGTACCATTCGATAGTGGCGCCGGCTACCGGTGACGCCGTAAGCGTTACGGTTTGGCCGGTGGCTACGGCGAAGAATGGTGCTACTGTTGGCGGAGCCGGAGCAGCACCTACGGTTACCGAAGCTTGTTTAAGTGTATTAGCGCCATTTTCGCAGTGGTTACTGTCGGAAACGCTAACATAATAGTTATAGGAACCTGCTGTCAGGCCGGTGATAGATAACTTACCGGTGGTGTCAATGCTGTATTTAACGTTGCCTTCAACGAGGCCATTAGTGATGGCCGTAGTTTTAGCGGCATCTTTATACCACTTAAATACCGGCTTATTGGTAACCGTTGTTGAAGTTGGTGTAATCTGTACGGTATCATTGGTACAGGATGCTGTAGTTGCAGGAACGGTGATATCAGCAGCTGTTGCATAGTTATTCACCATGACAGTCACGAGCGTCTGGGCCGATGCGGTAGAGCAATTCAGCCGGGTTGACGAAACATAGTAGCGGAAACTTCCGGCTACATTTACCGGTGGGCTGTAACTGGTACCATCTGTTATCTTTGTTGTTTGAGTAGAGTCGAACCAGGAATAAACGAGTCCCGGATCGGGATTGCTTACGCTTAAAGTAATAGGTGTATTCAGACAGGTAATTCGGAGTGGCCCAGCGGCACCGGTAGCCGGTCCTGGTGGGTAGCGCTGTATTTCATGTACCCGGATAGTAGAGAGGGCTCCAACAATGCCGGAGCCAATAAGAACTTCCACATGATCGAATGGCGCCGAGGCCTTGAACGACAATCCCTGCAAGGTGGTAGACCCTGTCATGAAACCCAGTGTCAGAAAGTTGCTGGAAGCGTTAAAACTATCAACAACGGTTCCACCATTATAGGTAATGATTCTCACAGAGCCCAATACCTGCGGGGAAAGCAGGGAAGCAGGGCTTGACATGTAGATGCGGACAGAGTCGCCTAATTTGGATAGCCCGGGGAATACCGCAGTTACTTCAGCACTGCTTCCCAGGGCGCCCACTACGCTGCTTAGTTCTGCATAGTTGGAGTTTGATATAATACCATCACCTGCCTGAGCGGGATTGGTAACTGTTCCGAGGCTACCTACTGCACCGGCTACACCATATAATATATCGATAGGTGCATCGCAGGCGATGGTGCTGGTAGCGGGTTTATTATAATAAGCTGCATATACATCGATACTTCCGGCAACGCCTGCCAGACCTCCATCCACTGTTACTCTTACGCGATCGTAGGTGCCTGGAGGGGTAGCCAGGAATACCTCTCCCTGGTTACCACTAGCCAAAAGCTGCAACACAGTTTGGCTGGCAAAAGCGGTATCTCCTACAGGTGTACTACCATTAAAGGCCTGCACATATACACCCCCTAATAGATTTAATGATACCAGGTTACCCAGAGTTCCGGAGGCGCCTATCTTTACAATAGCAGGTGTATTGTTGGTAATAGGAGCGGGGAAAACCAGATCCTGAGAAACCTTAGCGCCCAAAAGTGCTACCGTGGTGGTAATGGTAGCTTTTGTGCTGAGGGAGTTATCCACCGCATTTGCACCATTGGTCACACCGCAGAGCAAACAAACGCCTGTAGCTGTGCCGCCCGGATTAGGCGTACTGTTGGCATATACCCGGGTAGTATATGTTTGCGCCCAGCTTTGCCTGGCACTTATACCTAATATACATAACAGGGTTAATAAGAGGCTTTTCCAGGCCAGCGAACCAATGCCGTTACAGCTATAAGCGCTGCTGTTTGCAACAGTATGCCGTTCCTTAGGGAAAGGAAGGCGAAAAAGGGCAGTAAAAGGGCTATTAGGAGTAGCTTTTGAATGCATAGCATCAAATATTTGGACAATAATTGTTCAGTTTCATTGCTTTACAACAAAACTCTATAGGCGGCAGTCAGGTTAGGAAATACTACGGGAAGGATACTGGTTGATAAAATTTTAGTACACCTCCTTTCGGGATTTGTTAATGTATTGTTACAAAAACGCTACGAATGTATACTGAAGGGGTGGTTTACGGAAGGCTCTTTTTGTTCATTCCAGCGTTCTGGTTCAGTTTGTTCAAAATGAAAAATTCATGTTCATTTTGTTCATTTAAACTAAACCGATTTTATGCGCGATAACCGCTAAATGGTCCTTGGGGTAAGGAAAACAAGGTTTCTTTAAAAAAAATTCGAATTATTTAATTTTTTCGCAGAATAAAAAAATATTATATATAGGAGTAGCTGATAGCACGATTATACCGGGCCAACCATATTAACATATGATATTCATATATTAATCATAGCATATAAATGTTTTATTGAAAAAATAAATATATATAATTCATATTAATATCTGCTGTTCATTTTGTTCATTCGGATTTTCCTAAATCTAAACGCAAATAGCATACGTACTTAAACATGTACCGACAATTCGAAAATCCATTTTTATTGTCCCCTATGATTGATCTATCCTATGACTTTATCATTACCCTGCAGAATGAAGTATTACGCAGGTTCGGTGTTGAAGTCATGCTACCAGGAGATTGCAAACATCTCTCTCAGTCCATATTGGATGACACTACGAAACTGGTGAGCGAAACTACGCTCAAAAGGGTATTCGGATTTGCTGTTGCTCAACACAGCTTCTCCAGATATACGCTGAACACGCTTTCGCAATATTGTCAGTATAAAGACTGGGAAGATTTTCAGCAACATCACTATAGAAAATTAAATACTACTTCAAAGTCCTCCGGCACACCCAGCTCGGCTGCAGCACTGGACAGTGGTAAATGGTCTGACCTTAAAAACAAGGCAGACGCAGTTTCCCATTACACCATGCTCACTCTCAAGAACCGCTCTGGAATTGCATTTCCCTATACCGTGCACAGACCTTTCTGTAACGCACATATAGAGAAATTCCTGGAAAGCGACTATGCGGCCACCGCACTGATTGCGCCTTCCGGCTGGGGAAAATCACTTGCACTCGTACACCTGGCAGAACATTGCTGGTTCGGAAAAGAAGCCCGCTATAAACAGGATGTTTGCTGGTTTATCCATGCACATGCAGCCGGTAGTCTCCTACTGAAAGGGTTTTCGCTATCCACCTGGCTCGACAACCAGATGAACCTCGGCAACGGTGAAAACTTCCGGGAATACTTCGCCAGTCACTTCGATAAAAAAGGCGGACGCCTTATATTAATAATAGACGGTTTTGATGAAATCGCCGTAGCAGGTGAAAAACTCCGCCTATTATATTCTAAACTGGAAGATTTCGTTTACTCCAATGATTTATATCCCTGGGTAAAAGTGATCCTCTCCATCCGCAGCAGTACCTGGGCAGAAATATTCCAGCACTCACAGCAATACCCTGCTTTCCGCCGCTATTGGTACCTCGGCGCCGAAATGGATGAGGAAACCAATATCAATATGCCGCAATTGTCTGAACAGGAGGTAAAGTCTATTCTTTATAATCACCAGTTCGACCCGGCTACCGTGCGACTCTTTTCCGAAAGCTTCCTGCAAAAACTGCGGTACCCCTACTACCTGCAGCTGTTCTGCCAGCTGAATAGCGGGCCCGATCAGACATTTGTAGATGAACACCTCAGCTTATTTGAAATTGTTTCCCGGTTTATTCAAAATCGAGTATTCAACTCTCAAAGCAATTCGTTCAAAATAAAAATCATTGAAAAATTACTGACCCTGCTGGATCTCGGCAGAACAGGTATTTATACGGATAAAAACCTGTTACTGGCCCAGAATGCCGATCTGTTTCCTGCCTATAAAGAATTGCTGGCAGATAACATATTGGTAGAAGAGAACCTGAGCCAGGAGATTATGTTCAATGTAAAAGTGCGCTTTGCCCATACCATGTTGCTGGAATATTTTGTGGCCATGCATTACCTGAAAGAAAATGGCCAGGAAATCAATGAACAGCTGCTCATGGCTATACTGGAGCATTTGCCACAGTCGCCCTATCGCATCGGCGTGTTCAGATGGCTGCTCCGCTACGCCATTAACCATGCCCAGATAGATGGCATCATCAAAATGCTGCATTTACCATTATCCAACATAGAAAAATCCCATCTGCTCGAATACCTTGTACTCCACTATCAGCATGATGGTAATAACCAGGGAGAACTCAAATCCATTTTCCCGGCGGGCTTCTTCAAGAAGAATCCGATAGGTCCCTTTATCAATGATGAATTTATTCATTTCAGAAAACGTAAAGTCCTTACCGCCCTATTGGGATTGGCAGAAGCCCGGGAAGATAAACTCAAGATCAGGAGCAAACTGTTTACCATGGCCTTGCTCCAGCTGGATGCGGAACAATGTGAAATTGAACTGAACAATATTAAAAAAATATATGCCCCTGATGAATTTGAAGATGAGCTGTGGGTAACTCCCTATGAAATCCAGCTGTTCATTTACGAATTCCTCAAGTTTGGCATCATAAACGAAGATATCAGAGAAAAAATCTACAATTATTTCCGTTACTGGACAGGCGGTGGTAAAAAACCGATCACAGAACCACAGGAGGTAGTATTCCGGAACATGGGCATCGTATTTACGTTGCTGAATGACCATGAGCACCTGCTAAGCTTTACCACCCGGATATTTGAAACCTATCCTTCCCTGCAGCATCGCAAAACAGATTCGCTGCGTTTGACGTTGCTCTGCTGGCAGGCCCAGGCCTACCTGGGATTAGGAGACACTGCATCTGCCGCGCGCATTTGCCGGCATACCGACCAGGTGATTAAAAAATATTCATCCGACTATTTTGGCGGTAAATACATGGAGTCTGTTCAAAAACTGCTGTACGCCGGCGTATACTTCAACGAACACGAATTCAACAAAGCCATCCGTACTGCGGAAATGGCAGTAGAGAATGCACAGAAGCTCGATTTTAAAGTACTTGCCCTGATGAACTTTGGCCTGCTCAATAAAATCTATCAGCAACTGCAGATGGAGAAACAAAAAAATGATACGGCGCAACAAATAGAACTCATCCGGAAAAGCACCTCTTTTAAACAGGCTGTTTCAAATTTTGCGAGGTGATTATGGCATAATTTTGCTTTATTGCGTAGCATAATGGCTATTGACGAAAGCAAATATACCAGTGCACAAAAAATAGGGTTCAACTTATTGAGTCTGTTGACCTTACTATTACTGGCCCCCTACATAAACCGTTTCACACCACCACTGGTGGCCAATGGCTGGCATATAGACCTATTGGCAGCCGTGGTGGTGAGTTTTTTAATAGTATACCTCCTCCGCTGGATATTCCGCCCCCTCATTATTCCGATTGTACTACTAATGACGGGAGTACTGCTGGTCAACAAGTTTACTGACCGGTATACCTTCTCCAACGTGTTGAATGACTATAAAGGAATGGTGCAGGGCAACCTCCGCGCAAAGGACAGTAAACAACTGGATATCCTCAGCCTTTATCCCAGGAGAGTGGAAAGCTACCGCGACAAAACCGTGAGAGGCATGCGGGAAAAAATTAACTCACAGGATTCCGTCGTCCGCAACTTCTCTGTAAAACACTCCCTGGATTACTACGACGAATATTTTTACAAATACGGAAAAATTACCCGATTCCTGTCACTGTTCCGGTATATCAACAGCCATTTTAAGTATGTGCTCGACTCCCGCAGGGATGAATATTTTGCTACCCCGCAGGAAACCATCCAAAACGGGCTGGGAGGCGATTGCGATGACCATTCCATATTAATGATGTCCTGCCTGCAGTCGATAGGCGCCCGTTGCCGTATTGTACTGGTGAAAGGACACGCCTACCCGGAATTGTATTGCGGCGACAAGAGTGATTTTGAGATCGCCAAACAAGCCATTATCACGCTTTTCCCCAAACCGGCTGTAAAGGAAATCTACTACCATGAATTGAAAGGGGAGTATTGGATCAACCTCGACTATACGGCCCGGCACCCTGGCGGCCCTTATATGAACGATAAAGTTTATGCACTCATTGAGCTCTGATCGTTAAATTTGCCACATGAGTCAATTTAACCGCCTCCGGAAATACCATAGTTTCTTTCGCTTTAAAAAAGATTTTCAGCAATACGGTCTTAAAAGTGTGAAGAGTTACCAGCTGGTACTCTATTGGCTTCATGCCCGGATGAACCGCAGCCAGTTCCTCCTGTTGTCGGGTATATTGGTAGGCTGTACGGCCGGTTTAGCCGGAGTCGTCTTAAAAAGCCTGGTCCATTACATTCATTATATTATTACCGATAAGGTACATTTCAGCACCCAGGTAATTTTCTATGTGGTATTTCCCTTCCTGGGAATTGTACTAACCACCCTCATGGTGATCTGGTTTTTCAAAGGGCAGTCCAGGAAAGGAATTCCGGCCATTTTACACGAAATAGCCCAAAATTCCAGTTTTATTCCGCCGGTAAAAATGTACTCCCAGATCGTGCAAAGTGCTATTACGGTGGGACTGGGGGGATCTGCAGGGCTGGAAAGCCCGATAGCCGTTACCGGTGCTGCCCTGGGCTCCAACTACGCCCGTACTTACCACCTGGGCTATAAAGAACGCACCCTGTTATTAGCGGCCGGTGCCACCGCCGGGATTGCCGCAGCCTTTAATGCGCCCATTGCCGGGATGATGTTTGCATTTGAAATTCTACTCACCGGGGTGGTTTTCTCCGATTTCATGCCGCTGATTGTAGCGGCTGTATGTGGAAGTTTGTTGTCTAAGATCATTTTACAGGAAGAAGCCCTGTTTCACTTTGAATCGCGGGTAGCTTTTAATTATCATAATGTACCCTTTTACCTGGTACTGGGTTTATTGAGTGGATTTTACGCCCGCTACTATGTGGTGATTTCACAGAAAGTAGAACACTTCTTTCATGGATTAAAGTGGACGGCTTTGCAACGGGCCATCCTGGGGGGCATCGTGATATCTGCGCTTTGTGTGGCCATGCCTCCGCTGTTTGGCGAAGGGTATACCAGTGTAAAGTCGCTGGCTTCCGGCAATGGAGAAACCATCCTGCAAAATAGTTTCTTCCGTTACCTGCCTATTCAAAGCTGGATGATTGTAGTGTTTACCGGGTGCGTTTGTTTACTGAAAGCTTTAGCCGCCTCTGTCACCATTCAAAGCGGGGGGAATGGCGGTAACTTTGCGCCCTCTTTATTCGCGGGTGGCTTCCTGGGCTTTTTCTTCGCGATGGTTTGCCAGCAAATGGGGATCACCGATATCCCAGTCACTAACCTCGTCATTGTAGGCATGGGTGGGGTAATGGCCGGTGTGATGTACGCCCCGCTCACCGCCATCTTCCTGATAGCTGAATCCAGCTCGGGGTATGATCTTTTTATCCCGTTAATGATTGTTTCCACTATCTCTTACCTGATGGCCAAATGGTTTTCGCCACTTTCCCCAGAACTGAAACAACTGGCAAAAGAGGGTAAAATATTTACCCGGGCCCACGACAACAATATTCTGTTGCTATTGAAAATGGACGACCTGATTGAAAAAGATGTACAGCAAATCAATATTGGTGCTACTTTACGGGAATTAATTGAGTTGATAAAAGAAGGAAACCGGAATATTATTGCGGTAGTAAATGATCAAAACCGGTTTGAAGGTATTATTACCCTGGATGATATACGGCCCATCATGTTTAACCCGGAGTTGTATGACAGGGTGCTGGTGAAAAAACTGATGAAGGCGCCTCCGGCGGAAGTATACCTGAAAGATAATATTAACCTGGTGATCAAGAAATTTGATGAGGTACAAGCCTGGAATCTGCCCGTAGTGCAGGATAAACAGCTGGTGGGTTTTATCTCCAAATCCAGTATTCTGAATAAATACCGGTCGCTGTTACAGGAATATTCCGAAGGATAGCCATATTTGTTGGCTATTTTTATAATTATAATGAGAAAAAATGGCCAGAGTACTGATCAATTTTGCACATCCTGCCCTGGAGAAATCGAGGGTACATGCCCAGCTGCTGCGTGCCATTAAAACCATACCGGGTATTACTATCAACGACCTGTATGAGCAATACCCCGATCTTGATATTAATATAGCGCGGGAGCAGACCTTACTGGAGCAACACGATATTATATTCATGCAACATCCCTTTTACTGGTATAGTGCGCCGGCCATTGTAAAACAGTGGATAGACCTGGTGCTGGAACATGGCTGGGCATATGGCCATACCGGGAAAGCCTTGCAGGGAAAGTATTTCAGTAATATTATCAGTGCCGGCGGTGCTGAAAATGCCTATCAGCCCGACGGGCATCATGGCCATACGATACATGATTTCCTGTTGCCGTTTATACAAACGGCCAAACTCTGTAATATGCACTACGCCGCCCCTTATGTGATTTATGGCGTACACAGAGAAGATATTTCCGATATAAAAGAGGAAACGCAAAAACTGGTGCAGGTGCTGGAACGCTTGCGGCGTCCGGAGTTTGACCCGGGCGTTATTACAGGGCTCAGCAACTTGTCGCAATTACTTCAACTTCCCGCTCAAACCCAATAATATGGATCAACATTCATTACTATTCCAGGCGATGGTATACCTGGCCGCAGCGATTGTATTTGTACCCCTGGCTAAGAAATTGGGATTGGGCGCCGTACTGGGTTATCTATTGGCTGGTGTTATTATAGGCCCATCGGTATTAGGTTTTATAGGTACGGAAGGAGAAGACATCATGCACTTTGCGGAATTTGGTGTGGTGATGATGTTGTTCCTGATCGGTATGGAACTGGAGCCAGCACTGCTCTGGCGGTTGCGGGCTTCCATACTTGGGCTGGGAGGGCTGCAGGTAGTAATAAGCGCTGCGGCCATTGCCGGAATTGCGCTATTATTGGGCCAACCGGTAAATAACTCGCTGGCCCTGGGCATGATACTATCGCTTTCGTCCACCGCTATTGTGTTACAGACCCTGAATGAAAAAGGGTGGATGGGCACTGCTGCGGGACAAAGTGCGTTTTCTGTATTGTTATTCCAGGATATTGCAGTGATCCCTATGTTGGCTATTTTTCCGCTGTTGGCAGGAAGCGTGGCTACAGAAAGCACTTCACATAGTTCTTCTCTCCGGGATAACCTACCCGGCTGGGGACAAACCCTGGTGGTTTTAGGGGCTGTTGCTATCATTATTATTGCCGGCAGGTACCTGGTGCGGCCCATCATGCGGGTGATAGCCCGTACGCGGGTGAGGGAATTATTTACCGCCACCGCCCTGCTGATGGTGGTAGCCATTGCAGTACTTATGAACCTGGTAGGCCTGAGTTCCGCGCTGGGCGCCTTCTTAGGAGGAGTAGTACTGGCTAACAGTGAATACCGGCACGAGCTGGAAAGTGATATTGAACCATTCAAAGGATTGTTGCTGGGCTTATTCTTTATTGCGGTGGGCGCTTCTATCGACTTCAAGCTGATATTGGAACAGCCCTGGTTAATAATGGGATTGGTAGTAGGTATTATGACCGTAAAAGGTATTGTGCTGTTTGCATTGGGCAAGATATTTAAACTGAACATAGACCAGAACCTGTTGTTTGCCTTTGCCCTGGCTGATATTGGAGAATTTGCCTTTGTACTGTTATCCTTTACCAGTCAGACCCGCCTGTTAAGTAGTGAAATGACGGCGATGATGACCGCCGTGGTGGCTATTAGTATGGCGTTGACACCGCTGATTATGCTGTTGTATGAAAAAGTGATACAACCACATTTTACCCGTTCAGAAGTAAAAGCTGAGCGCGAAGCCGATGAAATTACCGAAAAGCATCCTGTGATTATTGCAGGATTTGGCCGCTTTGGCAGTATGACGGGGCGTTTCCTTCGAGCTAATGGTATCAACGCCACTATCCTGGACCTGGATTCCGACCGGGTAGATGCCCTGCACAACCTGGGTATTAAAGTATATTATGGAGATGCTTCGCGGTATGATTTGTTGGCCGCCGCCGGCGCAGCCGATGCCAAAATACTGATCATTGCCACCGACCACCCGGAGCAAACGCTGGAAATTGTGAAGATGGCGCAGCGCTATTTTCCGCACCTGCAGCTATTGGTACGGGCAGAAAATAATGAAGATACCTTTGAGTTGATGGACCTGGGCGTATTACACATTTACCGGGAAACCATCGACACTTCGTTACGGGTAGGAGTAGATGCCCTGCGCATGCTGGGCAACCGCGCCTACAAAAGCGAGCGGGCCGCCCGTACCTTTTTCCGGCAGGATGAACGTACGCTGAAGGGTTTGTCAGCCCTCCGCGACGATAAAAAACAATACATCATCTCCATGAAGGAGCGTATTGAAGAAATGGAAAAACTCATTTCGTCTGACCGCGTGAAGACCTGGCTGGATGAGGGCCAGGGCTGGGATCCCGAATCACTGCGGGACGAAATCAGGGGCGAGAAAAGAGAAATAGAATAGTGCCTAGCGGATATGCTGAATGATTAATTCCGCTACATGGTGCAACAGTCCTACATCCAGCGAATGTAAGTGATCATGCATGGGTTTACTCGACACGGCTCTTACATAACCTTCTTCATCGGGCTCAAAGGTGATTTCATGTTCCTGGATCACCACCTTGTATACCGTTTTGAATTGTTGATGCGCTGTTGTAACCTCTACGATATGTGGGTGACCTTTGTATTCAAATTTAAGCGTGAAAATGTCTGACATATGGCTATCGTTATGTAGTGCTCATGCTTATTCATCCTGGTGATAATATCGCCTGATCCGGTTTTTTTCTTCACGGGAAAGCTGGTGAATACCCCACAGGGAGAAGGAAGCAAGGCCGCTGATGATCAATATGTAGCCAATAAAACCGAGTGTATGGAAGACCTTAAACCATATCCAGTCGTTTGTAATGGCGTACTGCGCTAAGATAGCTAAAATCGCTCCTGTCAACGCCAATACCACGGCAATTTTTTTCATGGGGAATTATTTTTGGGGGATAAAAAATGGGGGGGCTACACTTCTATCCAGGTAAACAAAAATCAACATCCTATATACGCAACAACGGCAATAACGGATGTGCAGCTCACCTGTTTATCATGTAACGAGGGGTAAAACGAACCAAGGGATCAGATTGTTACAGTTGCAAACGAATACCTAATTTATTTAACCCTTTTACCAGCAATAGCATCAATACTGCGAAGCAACCGCACCAGAGAATGCCGGGTACTCCCTGGTTCAATACTGCGGGCAGGCTGATACCGGCCAACATCATACCGAAATAAACGATATCAGGCAATATATAGGTGAGCAGCGGGTTGGACCCTGCCGGGCGGAAGAAGGCAGTCCATTTACCGACCTGTTTTACATCTATCAGTATATACAACAGGGAAAAGATCACCACACAAATAGCCGCGCTATATAAGCACCAGGAAGGCGTAGCGCGTATTTTAGAAATTTCATATGCAGGTCTTAACAGCAGGGCACTCATCATCAATAGCACAAAAAAGCCGCATATTTTTGAAAAAAGCCGGCGCCCCTTCAAATCAAGATCCTCGTCAAAATAAAATAAGGTGAGCAACATCCCGGATAAAACAATAGAAGTATGAGCCGCATTCCTGCTCTGGGAGGCTATCCAGCTCCATTCCCCTTTATGTATAAAGGGCTGCTTGCATAAAATATAATAGCCAATACAAACAGCTATCATGAGCATAATAGCATTGGCATTGCCTTTAAACCACTGGTAGAAAATACAGGCATATAGGTAGGCCCAGCCAATCAATCCCAGGATGCCCCACCATTGCGGCGCCAGTCGCTCGCTGCCGTTGCCGCCCCGATAAATAATGCCCAATATGATCAAACCAGCTATACCAGCTCCTTTAAAGCACCAGCTTATCCAGGACTGTTTAAATGTATAAACATTCCATACCAGGATAGCGCAAACGTAAAACAGCAACGACCATAGCGCTACGCTCATCCCGGTAGCGGCGGCATTCATCTCTTCTGTATTTACCATAAAAATACCCAGCACCCAGAGGCCTACGGTACGCCAACCGATGTGTTGCTGTAACTTCCAGAAACTATCTCCCTTAGCCAACCTGCTATTAATAGCAAATGGGATAGACATGCCCACAATAAAGAGAAATGCGGGGAATACCACGTCTACAAATGTCATCCGGTCTTCCGCAGCATGTGCATGCTGCATCCAGGCAGGGATGCCCTGTACGCCTGCTACGCTATTCACGAAAATCATGACCAGGATAGTAATTCCGCGGAATGCATCGATAGATAAAATACGACCGGGTTTCAGGTTGTTGATCATACGGGTAATGCGTAAAGATTGAAGTAATAACAAAATACAATAATAAATTGTGATTTATTCTTATTTATCAAGATCGCCTCTCGTCCTTTCTAATATTGGAGGTGGCAAAAAATAATTACCTTTCTCCCGCTAACAAAATCTCAAACAACTTATGAACAAACTCCTTTTCGCCGGCATCGGCGTGGCCAGCGTGGCTTGTTTTATAGCCTGCAACCAGGGACAGTCCAACACCAACAAACAGGCAAATACCACTCCTGATGCGGTAGCCGCCAACGTAGATACCACTGCAAATCCCAAAGACGACTTTTTTGATTATGCCAACGGAGGCTGGATTAAACGTAACCCGATTCCTTCAGAATACAGCTCCTGGGGCATCGGCAACCTGGTACAGGAAGAACTATATAAACGCCTGCGTATCATCAATGAAAAAGCGGCAGAAAATCCGTCCGATCCCATCTCCAAAAAAATTGCTGCCTTCTGGAAAAGCGGCATGGATTCCGTGCGCCTCAATGCAGCAGGCATTGAACCTATAACCGGGACTTTAAAAGAGATTGATGCCGTGAGCAACGTACAACAACTGGCGCAACTGGCCTCCCAACTGAATGTAACCGCCGGTGGTACTTGTGATATTTCCATAGGACAGGATGCGAAAAACAGCGATGCCATTATGGTACAGCTGGGACAAGGCGGCCTTGGATTGCCGAACCGCGATTACTATTTCAATACAGACGACCGCACCACTAAAATAAGACAAGCTTACCCCGGCCATGTGGCAAAAATGCTGGCATTTACCGGCATGGATACCGCTACTGCGCAGAAGGCCGCGGCTAGTATCGTACAACTGGAGACACTCCTGGCTAAGTCCAGTCGCAAGTTGGAAGCCCTGCGTGATCCGGAAGCCAACTATCATAAAATGCCAGTAGCCCAGCTGAATAAAATTGCCGGAAATATAGACTGGGCGGGATTTATAAAACAACAGGGTATCAGCAAATTTGCAGATACAGTGATTGTTGGTCAGCCCGAATTTTATACGGCGCTAAGTGGCGCCATCAAATCGCAACCGCTCGACACCTGGAAGAATTACCTGAAATGGATAGTGATTGCCAACGCGGCATCGCAATTAAGCGATACCATTGCTAATACCCAATTTGCTTTTTATGGTAAACTCCTCAGGGGACAGGATCAACAAAAGCCCCGCTGGAAACGTGTATTAGATGCGGAAGAAGGCGCCATGGGCGAAGCGCTGGGACAATTGTTCGTAAAAGAATTCTTTAATGCTACTGCTAAAAAAAGATATGAGAACCTGGTAGAAGAGATCCGCGCCGCACTGAAAAACAGGATTGAACACCTGGAGTGGATGAGCGATAGTACCAAACAAAAAGCATTATACAAGCTATCCAAAATCAGCAAAAAAGTAGGCTATCCTGATAAATGGAAAGACTTTTCCGCTATGGATATCAAGGATCAATCCTATTACCAGAACGTAGTGGCAGCCAAACACTGGTGGCAAAATTATGAGATTAATAAGCTGGGGAAACCGGTAGACCGCAGCGAGTGGGATATGACGCCACAAACCTATAATGCCTATTACAACCCCAGTAACAATGAAATCGTATTACCGGCGGGCATCTTCACCGTTCCTGGTAAGCGTGATGAAGAGCTGGACGATGCCGTTGTATATGGCTATGCTGGGGCTTCTACCATTGGGCATGAAATTACCCATGGCTTTGACGATGAAGGTCGCCAATTTGATGCAGCCGGTAACCTGAAAAACTGGTGGACCAAAGAAGATATCAAAAAATTCAATGACCGCGCCGATGTGATGGTTAGACAGTTCAACAGCTACGTAGTGGTGGATAGCTTACATATCAACGGGAAAGCTACCCTGGGCGAAAATATTGCAGATCTGGGTGGTATCTTACTGGGATGGGAAGCATTTAAAAAGACCGAACAATACCAGAAAAATGAAAAGATTGCCGGCTACACGCCAGCAGAGCGCTATTTCATGGGATATGCCCTGGGATGGTTGAGCCATACCAAAAAAGAATCGTTGGCCAGGCAGGTCCTGACAGATGTACATTCGCCAGCTAAATTCAGGGTGAATGGACCATTCAGCGATGTAGACGCGTTTTACGAAGTATATGGATTACAGCCTGGCAACGGGATGTACAGAGCAGATAGCGCCAGGGTAAGAATCTGGTAGATATAACGCGCAAAGCCGAAGGCATAAAGCAAAAAGCTATTGAAGCGGATAATATATGAGTATTTAAACATTCGCTAATATTATCCGCTCCAATAGCTTTTTGCTTTATGCTTTTAGCTTTTTGCCCTAGCCATGAAAAAACCAGCACCACATCGTACATTAGTAGTTTATAACGGTGTGTTTAAGATGAAAAATGAAACTCGCTGCAGGAAGCAGACAGGTAGATCGTTGACCAGCAAGGTGGCAGCAGGTATGATAGGATTATTGCTGGCCGGAACAGCCAGCTCCGCACAAACTTTTTCCAATGGTTTTCGCCCATTTACCGGCGTACCCCGTCATTACGTATGTTATCAAACTTCCGGCAACATACAGATTGATGGCAATATTACAGAAGGTGCCTGGGAGAAAGCACCATGGTCAGAAGATTTTAAAGATATTGAAGGTGATGCTAAACCTGCGCCACGACTGCGTACCCGGGTAAAAATGCTGTGGGATAACCAGTACTTATATATTGCCGCGTCTTTAGAAGAACCGCATGTATGGGGCACGCTTTTAAACCACGATACTATCATTTTTCAGGATAATGATTTTGAAGTATTTATTGATCCGGATGGCAATACGCATCAGTATTATGAAATAGAGATCAACGCCCTCAATACGGTAATGGACTTGTTTATGGTTAAGCCTTACCGCAATGGAGGATTGGCCATGCTCAACTGGGATACCAAGGGTATACGTACCGCCGTACATGTAAATGGTACCATCAACAATCCTTCGGATACAGATAAGGAATGGACGGTGGAGATGGCGATTCCTTATAGTGCGCTCAGCTTCTTCGACAGGAATCAACGGCCTTCAGACAATACGCTATGGCGAATTAATTTTTCAAGGGTGGAGTGGGATACTGATATAAAAAATGGCGCCTATGTAAAACAAAGGAAGCCAGAAAACAACTGGGTATGGTCGCCACAAAATATGATCAATATGCATGCACCGGAAAGATGGGGCTACCTGCTATTCACCACGCAGGCACATACCGATTTTCAGCTGCCAGCAGCCGAGGAAGCTAAACCATACCTCTGGAAAGTATACTGGGCGCAACAACAATACCGGCAAGCCCATGGACGTTATGCCAATAACCTGGCTATGCTTCAAATACCTGAAAAGCAGCGCGGCAGTAAAGGACAACAATATACACTCCGCCTGGAGGCTACCTCTTCCCAGTTCAATGCCAACATTACCGGTACCGATTTTTCCGGCGCTGTCTACATTGACCAGGAAGGTAAAGTTTATCACAACAGCAAATAACGGATATGAATAAACGTCATTTTATTAAGTCATTAGGTATTGGCGGACTAGCGCTGGTAAAGCCGTCGTTGCCGGCGCGTGCAGCCGCGGCAGCAGCTTCGCCCAGCCTGGAAAAAACAGCCGTTGAACACCGGGTATGGATTAATCCCGATCATAAAGATACTGCCGCTGTATTGCAGGCCAGGTATGCCACTTACAGAAAAGCAGGCATTACCGATATTATGTTTGAAGCGGATAGCGAATTGCATTTCAAAACCGCAAAGGCCAATGGGATCAGGGCACACCACTGGATGTGGACCATGAACAGGGGCGAAAAAGATCTGCTGGCCAGTCACCCGGAATGGTATGCACAAAACCGCAAAGGAGAGTCCTGCGCCAATCATCCACCCTATGTAGACTACTACCGGTGGTTATGTCCGAGTAAACCGGAAGTAATCAATTACCTCAAAGACCAAGTAGAAAAAATCCTCTCCCTGAGTTATGTAGATGGTATTCACCTGGACTATGTGCGTTTTTGCGATGTGATATTGCCGGTCAACCTATGGAGCCATTATGGTATTGATCAATCGAAAGAATTACCGGAATATGATTTCTGTTATTGCGAACAATGCCGCAATGCTTATAAAGAAAAGCGGGGCATAGATCCGCTGGAGATAGAACATCCTGACCAAAGCCCTTCCTGGCGCAAGTTTCGTTACGATCGTATTACTAACGTAGTGAATAACCTGGCACAGGTAGCGCGGCAACATAAAAAGCCTATTTCGGCAGCGGTATTTCCTACGCCGGAAATTGCCAAACGTATTGTACGTCAGGACTGGACCAACTGGCCGTTGAACGCCGTATGCCCCATGATTTACCATGGCTTTTACCGCGAAAATGTAGCGTGGATAGGGGATGCCGTAGCAGAAGGCGTGAAAGGGCTGCATGGGGCGTTCCCATTGTATGCAGGGCTTTATTTACCCGACTTTCACAGCAATTACACCGATCTGGCAGAAGCAGTAAGACTAGCTATACAAAATGGAGCGGCAGGTGTTTCCATTTTTGGAGAAGTAACACCGGAAGTGTTACGGATACTGGGGGAAAACGCTTAACTTTTTTGACATAAAAAGGGGCCCCGCATTGTAATGCGGGGCCCTTTCTATTTTATGTTATCTTATAAGATATTTCTAGGTCTGTCGGCAACAGGCTTACCAAACTCGTAGTTAGGTTTGTTACCCATTTTAACCACCATCGTTCCACCTTTCACCACATCCTGGTGGGAGATAAAGCTTTTGCTGTAAGGCTTTCCGTTGAGCGTAACACCCTGGATATAGATATTTTCCGGACTGTTACCAATGGTTTGTACGGTAAATGTTTTACCGGCGCCTACCTTCAAAGTAGCTTTATCGAACAGCGGGCTACCCAGTACATACACACCACTGGCGGGATTTTCGGGGTAGAAGCCCAGAGCAGAGAATACATACCAGGACGACATAGCGCCACAGTCTTCATTACCGGCAAGACCTTCCGGCTTATCGAAATAAAAGTCTTTCATTACCTGTCTTACTTTCTCGGCTGTTTTCCATTGATTACCTGCGAAAGCATACATATAAGTAACGTGGTGACTAGGTTCATTACCATGTGCATACATCCCTATGAGGCCGGAAATATCGCTGGAGGCTTCAGCGCCCATATCGCCCCTGGCGGTAAAGAGGCTGTCGAGCTTGCGGGTAAAGGCATCATCGCCACCCATCAGTTCTATTAGACCTTCTACGTCCTGGGGTACCAGCCAGGTGTATTGCCAGCCGTTACCTTCGGTGAAGTCGCCTTTTTCGTGGATGGAATTAAACGGATTGTAAGGTGTTTTGAAGCTGCCATCGCTCATACGTGGGCGTACAAATCGGATGGTGCTATCGAAATAATTTTTGTAATAGCCTGCGCGTTTTTTAAAATATTCATAGTCGGCAGTCTTACCCAATTTCTTTGCCATAGCGGCGATGCACCAATCATCGATGGCGTATTCCAGTGCTTTGGAAACGGATTCATATTCCTTATCTGCCGGGATATAACCGCGTTCTTTTACATATTTAAGCCCCAGGTCATCGCGGTTGGCGGTAACTTTCATTGCCGTAAAAGCTTCTTCTGCATTGAAGCCTGTAAAGCCTTTCAGGTAAGCATCTACGATAGGAGGTACCGCATGATAGCCAACCATGCAATTAGTTTCATTGCCCATCAGGTGCCACACCGGCAGTTTGCCCTGCTGCTTATAAACGGTGAGCATAGAGTTGACGAAGCTGTTTACCTTTTCAGGGTGCAGAATGGTGCTCAATGGCGCGCAGGAGCGGTAGATATCCCAGAGGGAGAAAACGGAATAGTTATCGAATCCTGGATTAGGATATACTTTTTTATCGGTGCCGCGGTAGCTACCATCATGATCGTTGAATAAAGCCGGATCAATCATGGTATGATAAAGGGCGGTGTAAAATACACGGCGGGCAGATGGATCTTTAGTTTCGATGTTTACTTTCGACAGTTCTTTATCCCATTTAACGTTGGCAGTATTCACTGTTTTGGCAAAGTCCCATCCTGGTATTTCTGCTTTGATATTGGCGAGTGCATTTTCGCTGCTTACCGGGGAGATACCTATTTTCAGCATTACTTGTCCGGGAGATTTATCAAAAACGATGACTCCCTTGGCCGCTTTTGATTTCACGGAGTTTCCAGTTTGTTTGGTATCTCCATCAAAAACAAGGAATTGTTTTACCGGCACAGATGATTTAATCGCAAACCAAAGACGCTGGTCTTCCGCCCAGCCTTTGGAATAGCGGTATCCTTCGAGCGTATATTCATCTACTTGTTTGATAAATGTTTCTACGGGAGCATCCCAGCCAATACCTTCTTTCAGGTCGATGATGATATTAGCGGGTTGATTTTTCGGGAAAGTAAAGCGATTAAACGATACTCTTTCTGATGCTGTTAATTCCGCCAGGATGTTGTAATCGTCCAGTTGAACAGAATAGTAGCCGGGACGGGCTTTTTCGCGGCTATGGGAATAATGGGAACCGTAGCCGGAAGTAGGATCTTCCTGTGTGCCCCTGTTGGTTCTCACTTTGCCGGTATAGGGCATTACCAGTACATCGCCCAGATCGCCGATACCTGTTCCGCTCAGGTGTTGCTGGGAGAAGCCAATCAACACACTGTCGGAATAATGATAGCCGGAGCACCAATCCCATCCTTTCACGATATTGGTAGGTCCTACGGATATGGCGCCATAAGGTACGCTGGCGCCTACAAATACGTGTCCATGCTCACCAGAGCCGATATAAGGATCTACTGAAGCAACGGATTTGCTTTCTACAAATGTTTCTTTCTTCTGCGCCTCTGCTTGTACGCCGTGAAGCAATGCAGCAGATAGCACCAAAGCGCTACCTATCTTGAATCCCGATTTCATAATCAAAAACCTTTAATAATCCCGGCAATTTACGGCAGAATGTTAAAGGATTTTTGTTAATTTTTTACGGGTGGCTTACGGGCTGTAATTCCCTGGCAGGCGCAGGAACCGGCGCTGGTTCCTTTCTCACTAAAAATTTACGGGTAAGTACCTGGTATACAATCATCAGCCATAAAACCAGGCAAGGCAAGGCTTTGATGGCATAAGGGGTGGCTATATTTTTTCTTACCCAAGGTGTTACCAGGTCGGAATGCGAGAAGCTGACCAATAAAATGGAGAAAAAGAGGAAAATGTTATTTGCCCGGGTAGCAGGTTGTAACACGTACCAGATACATACTGCAGGTAAGGCAATGATATAGGTGCAAGCCTCTGAACCGCTGCTGAATAATACCGGGAACATAAGGGTGGAGCATAATATGTATAAGCGGTAACGCGAGTTGTAGCGGTATTTGAGCTGGGTATATTGTAATAAGAAAAGTACAATGGCGGGAACCAGTATAATGGCACCATTCAACGAAGGAATATGAAATACCCGTTTAATGAAGCCTCCGGCAGAAATATCCTGGTAGAGGGTAGCTGCTGTATTTACGTTCTGCTCATTCTTATGCACCAACTCTACATACCAATCCTGGTAAGCCTGCATAATATATTGGGGCGACGAAATAACCATTGGTAATGCGAACAATACGGCGCTCCACAGGAAAAAGCCGGTAATAAAGCGCCTGGGATTGGGGCTGAAGAAGAAGAATGCGAGTCCCACGATGCCATATAGTTTGGTAAACGTACCTAATGCGATTAAAAAAGTAGCCCACATTTCCCGTCCTTTCAGGGTATTGGTAAACGTGAGGATGATAAAAGCACCGATAAACTGGTTGAGCTGAAACCAGCCGCTGGCCCCCATCATTTCCTGGGCACACAATAGCAGGATAATATTTTGTTGAATGCGGCTGAGAGGTAGTTGCCTGATGGCATAAAACAGTACGGCAGCGCCGGTTAATGCCCACAACAACGCCCCCAGGCGGTCGTCGAGCCCGGCAAAGGGAGCAATCAGGAAGCTGAATACGGGGCCATAATGGTTAACGTCAAAATATTCTGCCGGGTAGGCAGCGTATAAGGGTTGCTGATGCAACACATGGAAGAAGACCTGTTTAAATATAAGGTAGTTATTAATATTATGCCTGGAAATTTCCACGGCAGCGCCCAGAAAGGCCAGCCCAAACCAGAGTCCCAGGATTAGCCATTCTTTCTCTGCCAGATAAGTCAGTACATTTCTTTTTTCACGCATATCATTTTCACGCATATCAGTGATCATTTAAAGCTACAATATGCCTGTATAACGCGTGCCGGGAGGGAGTCCCCCTATGCTGAGGTATATTTATGTGGCAGTAGGTGTGAAACACCTGTTCATTCCAGAAAAAACATGCCTGATGGCAAGCGCACATTACTTTTCTGATTCGGCCCATTGTCTGGACTGCAGGTTAATAGCATAAACAGCGCCTGCGACGACCAGGCAGGATACAATCAGTACGGTAGATATTATTAATAACATAGCACTCGAATTTTTCACATGAACCCAAATTTACATTTTTTTTGTTACAGACCTAAGGTCGCGGTTTCCCACCAGAGTTTCGTAAATTAAGGGTATGAGCGCACAGATGAATGCAAGAAGAAAGCGTCCGGGTAAGGACGAGGAATTAACTTTTAAAGAACGATTGGCCGCGCTGCGGAATTTGCCAGCTTTTTTCCGGATGGTGTGGCAAACCAGTCCGGGGTTAACCATCGCCAATACCCTGTTGCGGGTAGCACAGTCGGCCATGCCTTTATCCTTGTTATATGTAGGCAAACTGATTATAGACCAGGTAGTGCTGTTGAGCAAAGATGCCAGTCATTCCGCCACCTGGCTGTGGGAGCTGGTAGCCATTGAATTTGCGCTGGCCATTGTGTCTGATGCGCTGAGCCGGGCTATATCCTTACTGGATGGACTGTTAGGTGATCTTTTCGCCAACCACACCTCTATAAAAATCATGGAACATGCCGCCAGGTTGGATCTGGACCAATTTGAAGACGCAGAATTTTACGATAAACTCGAGCGTGCGCGGCAGCAAACCAGTGGCAGAACAGTGCTGCTGGCGCAGGTATTGAGCCAGGTACAGGATGTGATTACCGTTGCCTTCCTGGCCGCCGGCCTGATGATATTCAACCCATGGCTGATCCTGCTGCTGTTATTGGCGGTAGTGCCGGCGTTTTTGAATGAGTCGCATTTCAACGACCTGTATTACAAGCTGGCCTGGGGACAAACTTCCGACCGGCGGGAGCTGGACTACATCCGTTACCTGGGTGCGAGCGATGAAACAGCCAAAGAAGTAAAGGTGTTTGACCTCTCCAATTTCCTCATTGACCGCTTCCGGGCAATTTCCGATAAATTTTACACTGATAAAAAAACGCTGCAGGTGAGGGACTCCATCTGGGGTACCGTATTTGCCTTTGTGGGCGCGGCCGGATACTACGCCGCCTATGTGATCATCATCCTGCAAACCATCCGCGGACGCCTCAGCATTGGCGACCTGGCTTTCCTGGCAGGCTCTTTCCGGCAACTGCGCACCACTTTCCAAGGTATACTGATCCGGTTTTCCAGCGTAACCCAGGGCGCGTTGTATTTACGCGACCTGTTTGAATATTTTGAGATTCAGCCGAAAATGGTAGCAGTAGCGCGTCCCAGGCCATTTCCCAGGCCTATACAAACAGGTTTTACTTTTGAAGATGTAGGGTTTAAATATGTAAATTCCGATAAGTGGGCAATCCGTCACCTCAGCTTTACCCTGCATGCTGGAGAAAAACTGGCGCTGGTAGGGGAAAACGGCGCCGGCAAGACTACGCTCGTAAAACTGCTTTCGCGTTTATACGATCCGGTAGAAGGCCGGATCTTACTGGATGGAGTAGACCTAAGAGAATACGACATCAATGAATTACGGACACAGGTAGGCGTTATTTTCCAGGACTATCAACGTTACCAGATGACCGTTTCTCAAAATATTGCCGTAGGCAAGATCACGGAAAGTCACAACCAGCCTATGATTGAAGAGGCAGCCAGGCAGAGCCTTGCTTATCCGTTGATAGAAAAAATGCCCCATGGCTTTGACCAGATGCTCGGTCGCCGCTTCAGCCAGGGAGTAGAACTTTCCGGGGGCGAATGGCAGAAGATAGCGTTAGCGCGGGCTTACATGAAAGATGCCCAGCTGCTTATACTCGATGAGCCCACCTCTGCCCTGGATGCCCGGGCAGAATACAATGTATTCCTGCATTTTGCAGAGTTGACCCGCGATAAAACCGCAGTATTAATATCTCATCGTTTTTCTACCGTACGCATGGCCAACCGTATACTGGTATTGGAAAGAGGAAGCCTGGTAGAAATCGGGAGTCACCAGGAGCTACTGGATAAGAAGGGTAGATATGCCGAGCTGTTTGAACTCCAGGCAGCCGGCTATAAATAAAGCGTTTCCTGGTGGGGAAACGCTCATAAAATACTATGGCGGAAAGAAAAGGATGCTCTTTCTGTAAAACAGGGCGTTTGCCGGCTATTATTCCCCTAACGGTGGGTATACCACCATTTTAATGCGATGGCCAATAACAACAGCACAATGCCTAATATCATCTTCACCCAGGGCACTTGTCGTTTTACCAGCAACTCGCCCGAAATACGCTGCCAGGCTTGTTGCGGGTGATATTGTCCCATTTTCCCCATCTCTTTTTTCAATATGGGCTCCTGGCTTAATTCTTCAAACAATGTCCGGTTGTCCTCACTGGCCGCCATCCATTGATGCAGGTCTTTGCGCTCCTCGTGCGACAAAGCGTTCTTCCAATACTTAACAATTAGCCTCGATGTATGATACACTTGCTCCATGGTTCACTTTTATAAACAAACAAGATATAATGCCAGGAAAGTTTCAGACGTTAATTTCAACCGCAGTAGTTCCAGTGCCCTCGACTTCTGCAGTATCACCGCGTCCATAGAGATATTCAACCTGCTGGCAATGGTATTATTTTGTTCCCCTTCAATAAAACCCAGACGGAATACCTGCTGACAGTTTTCCGGCAATGCAGCAATGGCGCCATAGATCTCTCCCCATACTTCTGCTTGCAGCATGGCTGTTTCCGTGTGTTGCCCCTGTTGCCGACAGGCACTTTTCACCATTGTATACAATAAAGTTTTAATAGCCGGGTAGTCGGTAATCGTTTGTTTTTGGCGTGCGTACTGAATAAATACTTCCTGTACAATATCTTCTGCGATAGCGGAATCGGAGATAAGCAGGTCGGCAAATCGGCATAGACGCAGGTATAGCAGGTCAAATAATGACTTCAGCTGGTGGAATGCAGGAGATTGTTCTTTGGTGTACATGTAGGGTAAATTTAGGGAGAATAGGGGGGATTTGCAATGGTGAGGGGGAAGAGTGACAGCTATTTTTTATATTTGTTTATCATTTTGATATTCACGATATGAAAATGATTGGAGATCGAAAACCTGATCACCTTATTCGTTAGCTTCCATACCATCTATACCCATAAAACGTCGCAGTAATATGAGCCGCAATCCAAAATGGCATAGGGATGAAATCATACTTGCACTACATCTTTACTTTTCCCCAGATAGAGGCACCATTGATACTAAAAATCCGAAGATCATCGCATTAAGCCAATTGTTGAATGAACTCCCTTTAGTTACCAATCGTCCTGACCAAGAGCGATTCCGGAACGTGAATGGCGTAGCACTTAAGTTGAGTAACTTCTTGCCTTTCGATGACCAATATACCGGTACGGGCATGACGCGCGGCTCCAAGCTGGATAAGGCAATCTTCTTGGAATTTCAGCATAAAAAAGATTTGCTGGCTAAAATAGCCAAGGAAATCACTGCTATCGCTAAAAATCAAACTCTCAAAGAAGAAATACTACAAATAGAAGAAGATGAACAAACCCTAACCGATGCTGTAGAAGAAGGGGCTATTTTATATAAACTACATAAAGTGAGGGAAAGAGTTCCATCTATTGTGAAAGATAAAAAAGCCGCGGTACTAAAGAAAAATGGAAAGTTATCTTGTGAAGTATGTGGCTTTGACTTTCACGATTGTTATGGGGAAGTAGGCAAGGGTTTTATAGAATGCCATCACATCACGCCATTGGCTGATATAAAAGTGTCACGGCAGACTACCTTAGCAGACTTGGCGTTGGTATGTTCTAATTGTCACCGTATGCTGCATAAAAAAATCGATGATATATCGATTGAAAGCCTGCGGGTAATGATCCAAGCTTCTCTGAAATTACAGGCTCGCTAAATTAGCCGCCACCAACTCATACAACCTATCTACAATCAGCCCTCGATGCGCTTCAAAAGCTGCTTCCTGCTCAAGGAACCAGCGATCCGCGTTGATCACATTCACCACATGAATTGACACCTCCTTCACAGGTTTTTTCTTATAGTGCGCGATAAGTTCATCACTACGTATCCTGGCAGCCCGCAGACAGTGGGCTATTTCTGGCAATTGCAACGCGGTTTCTAGCTGAGATGCTACTATACCCAGGTGGAAATAGATAGCATGATCAAACCCTTCATAGTCCAGGTATTCCCACCATTCTTTTACTACTGCCAATGTATATTGCACAGGGGTGAGGGCCGGCAGCTGGTCTAATAACAACCAGTAATTACGGGGAAGTTGTTGTTCCTTTTCCAGGTTATCGGCCAGTAGCGCTAACGCCCCTTCTTTATCGTTCTTTTTACTACGTAAGATCCGTTCAGGTAAGGTATACCTTTCTTCTTCAATACTAGCCAAGGCTTTAGCGATATCATAATTGCATTTGATTAAATGCTCTGCAGCCATTTCGGCCGCTATAGCCGCTTTTTCCACAACAATAGCTATCATTTCGGCCTTGAATTGGTGGATGGCCTGGTCGATATTGCCGTTGGTACTATTGAGTAATTGGAGGGCATGGCGTAGGCCTATGGGGATTTGCAGGCGCAATAGGCTTACTTCTTGCTGGTGCTGCATGTGCAAATGTTTATAGGGGTTAACAGCCTGCACTGCTCAGCTAATACTACTTTTAGACTATTAAATATTTTATCACTCATAAAACCGCTTTAAAGCATACTTATCAACAATCTAAATATAATAACTCTCACATAATGCATAAAAACAAACCATAAAAAGATATTTATAAAAAAAGTCAATGCTTATTTTATCCCTTTTCCGGGAATAAAAAATTTCCCTATCTTATGGTTCCTATGAAAAAACGACTTACCGAACTCTTGGTTATTTACGTCATCTACTTTCTCACCTTATTGCTATATATCCACCTGCATACGGGCTATGTGAGCGTAGCGCTGGGCTCGGTGGTCATCTGGCTCATTCCGTTGATAGCGGTGTTACCAACGCAGTTCCTGGCGTTTATCATTGGGGTAGGGTGGCCAGGGAAAGCAGATGAAGCGCTGGATGATAAAACGGATACCCGTATTTACCGGGTTGCACACCTGACAGTTTACCTGTTGATAGTGATCCTGGCATTTAAATAAAAAGCCCGGCTCAGCAGGCCAGGCTCCGTCAGTAAACCCTTTTCAGCTTATACGATTTTAAACCAGGGCATTCCATCCTTCCCTTTCGGGTGATGAACGGAAGTGAGCACCGCACTGTCGCTGATTTCGTACCAGGGGAATGAGCTCCGCCCTTGCGGATGATGCGTGGTAGGATATAGCTTATTATCCCGTATTTCGAACCACGGCAGAGCACTGGAGCCATTGTCGTGATGAACAGTAGTATACACGTTATTTTCTCTTATTTCATATTCGGCAAATGAACGCGCACCGTCCGGGTGGTGCAATGTTCTATGGAGTTTCATATTTAATAAATTTTCTGGGTAAAAAATATGGTTAACACAATTATTTGGGTTCACTAACAGTATCAAATATAAATAAATATTTGATAGGATCGCAAACTAGATATCTATTTATATCGAACAAGTTTTCTAGGAACTTCCAACAAGTATCCAATTCCACGAATGGTGTGTAATTTAACAGTTTCACTTCCCTTAAAATGATCTCTCAACTTTTTTATGGTAGCCGTTAAGGAACCTTCTTTTTCAAATCCGAAAACAACTTCTTTCAACTCCTCAATTGAAACGGTCTCATTTAAATTTTTTATAAAGAGCGTTAGCGCCGTTATTTCATTCGCTCCCATCCTAAACACCTTTCCATTACATTTAATAGACGCATCTTTCGTAGTATATTTATACCCATCCAAATCAATTTCCTTACAGAGATCTATCTGAGATTTAGCCCTTCTTACAAGCACTTCCATTCTGTAAAGAAACACATCCATTGCAATCGGTTTCTGGCAATAATCATCCGCCCCTCCCTCATATCCTTTCAGCTCTGTATCCTTATTTCTATCAGCTGATATATACATAATTGGAATAATCGGGTTCTTAGCGCGGATTTTTCTTCCAAGCTCCAGGCCATTTAATCCGGGTATGTGCACATCAAGCAAGCAAATATCAATACAATTTTCTTTAAACACTTCCCATGCCTCCCGTCCACTCGTTACAAGAATAACTTCATATTTTCCCGTAGCCTCCAAAAATGGTTTAAAGCCGTCAGAGAAGATGACATCATCTTCCACCCATAGAATAGTCAATTTATGCTTTGGTGTAGTAATATTCATAATATATAATTATAAAAATTAAAATATAAGTTGTCTAAAAAATCGACGTTTCGCTGTAGGAGCTGAATTTGAAATATTTTGCCATTACTACTAATAGGAGGTGGCTTCTTTTTCATATTGGATACAACCAAGCCCTGATTGGCTATATTGTAATCTGTCGAAACGACCGGAACCAGCATGCGTTTATCTTATAGGATTCGTTATAAAATATTGCTTTAAAAAAAGAGATAGCTTATTAATGTTAAAAGTTTTATTAAAAAAAGCAGTACCACCGCCCCGTCCAAATACCTCTTGCTCCACTAATACCAATTCTTCTGCTGACAAATAACAAATAGGCACTTCCTTATCAGTATTTCGTATCCGTTCGCCTAAATCAATTCCGCCTAATCGGGGCATCATAATATCCAGCAGACAGTAGTGAAAATTCATTTTAGTGAAAAGTTCCCATGCTTGTTCTCCATCACATGCATGGTAGACCTCAAAATCGCTTGGTGGCAAAATCCGCCTAACAATCCTGGAAAAAACAAGATCATCCTCCGCATGGAGTACTTTAATTTTCATTAGTATTTGATTTTGATTAACAGTAGGTAATGATATAAAAGATAATATCGCCGACAATTATTCAATGGTCTTTCAATAACGCCACAGTAAAACACCCATTTCAATATGAATGACAATGGATACCTTTTGCGATAAGATCATATTGACTTTTAAAAATTCAAAATGATTACAAAACACAAACATAAATAAAACATCATTACAACTTCAGTATTGGTAAGATTTAGCAAATAATATATAATTATGTTAATTACTAGTTAACGTATATCCGTAAACGTTACATATTTGCTAATTATGTGTATTTCACAAAAAATATACAGTTATGTTAATACGCAGTTTCATATCGATACATGAAACACTAATTCCTGAGTGCCTACATACCCCAAACTGAGCCCATCGTACTACTCTAACAGTTATACGCTTTTATCAAGTCAAAAAAATATTTTAAAAAAATTTTGGAGATATTAAAAAAATATATTCATCTTTGCACTGTTAAAAAAATCATAAACATGTACCGCTCAATTATACACATACAAACAAAAAGTTGGTTTAGCCACAAAGGGGGTTATGCTAATGGCGGGGCATGTTATGCTACTGAATAGTTGATAAAACGAATTCGATATAACACAGGCCCCGCAAGAGATTGCGGGGCTTTTTATTTGTGCTTAAAATAGATTTGAAACATGCAAATACGCATTCAATACATATCATTTAGTCACCATAGCGGTAAACAACGGTTACCGATAGGGGGCATGCATACATATTATTTTCAACGACCGATTTGTCAACGAACATAACCAATGGTTATGCTAAACGAAAGCCGGTCGTTCATCACGACCGGCTTTTTTTATTGCTTCCAAAATTGGTAAAATCCCTATAGCAAAAGGTTATAGGCCAATTTAACCAACGTAAAAACCGGCCTTCATCCATTAATACCTCGTATAGTGAGGACCCCAAAGTGTGCGTAGGCTACACACTGACCAGTAGCTCAATGGTGAGAGCAACTGCCTTATACGCAGCAGGTTGCCGGTTCAAATCCGGCCTGGTCAACCTCTTTATGGTGCTTGTAGTTCAATGGCAGAATATCCGGCTGTGAACCGGAAGAACAGGGTTCGATCCCCGCCAGCACCCTCAACTGTGAGTACGGCGGCGTGGGAGTGTCGCAATGGTCTGTAAAACCATCGCCTTAACGGCTTAGCAGGTTCGAATCCTGCTACTCACACCAGGCAAATGCACCGCATTTACTAAAGAACTTCCCTCGCGGGAAGACGAGTATCGATGCCTTCACCAAGCAAACCAGGCGAGGGTTTCAGATAGCCCCGCAGTGCAGCCGTAGTAACGCGCTGTATGCTGTTGCTTCGCAGGCACTATGCTCGCCATCATCTATGGGTCGCAGGTTCGATTCCTGTCCGCCTGTGCAGGCGGTAGCTCAGTAGGAAGAGCAATAGAATTCTCCTGTAAAGAGAAAAAACAACAAACAAGGACTTGAAATCCTTTAATGCTTCTGAAAAAAGCAACAACAACCAACAAAAGCCAGGGCTGTAGCCCTGCCACTTCATCAAAAGGATGATAACGGCAAATGAATAAACACCAGCAGGCAATCGCTTCGGCTGTGATCTCCCATCACTTGGCACTTCCGCCCCAACTGATGCAGAGATAGCTGTTGAACCACTGCCTCCGTGCGCACCCATTGGACAACACCCCTGGCTTTTTTTATGAACCCCAAAAAACAAAAAAATGAAAAGAGTTACCATCAATGCCTACGAAAGAGGATTGATATTCAAGAACGGCGTATACCAGCGAATGCTGATGGAAGGCCGTCACTGGCTGATCAACGAGGATGCGCAGATTTATGATATCAACAAACCTTTCGTGGCCCCCATTGAATTAAACATATTATTGCAAGACAGCGACGTACGCGCAGCTTTGCACGTAGTGGAAGTAAGCGAAACTGAAATTGTGTTGCATTATGAAAACGGTTTACTGAAGCAGGTATTGACTGCCGGAAGATATACTTTCTGGAAAAACATGATCGACTATAAGTTCGTCAGGGCCGATATCTCCAAGATCACCATCACCGAAAATATAGACCGGTCTACTTTGAGTCACCGGCTGGTAGCACCTTTCGTAAGAACGTTCAACGTAGAAAATTACGAACAGGCAGTGATGCTGGTAGATGGCAAATACGCCACTACCTTGTATCCCGGCATCTACTCCTGGTGGAGAAATAATATCTCTATCGCCATCAGCAAGATTGATATGCGGCAGCTACAGCTGGAAATCAACGGCCAGGAAATCTTGACCAAAGACAAGGCTGCCCTGCGTATCAACGCGTGGGCACAATACCAGGTAGCAGATATCAACAAGGCCATCCTGCAAAACAAAGAATATGAAAGACAGCTGTATGTATTGTTCCAGCTCGCGCTGAGAGAATACATCGCCACTTTGCACTTCGATGAATTGCTGGAAAAGAAAGATGCCCTGGCACCTTTCATCATGAAGGCAGTGAGCGACAAAGCCGAAAACCTGGGTATCACCCTGCATACCTTTGGTATCCGCGACATCATCCTGCCAGGCGATGTGAAGGAAATCATGAACCAGGTACTGGTAGCCGAAAAGAAGGCACAGGCCAATATCATCATGCGCCGGGAAGAAACTGCCAGCACCAGGAGCTTGCTGAATACCGCCAAGCTAATGGAAGACAATCCCATGCTGTTTAAGCTGAAGGAGATGGAGTATGTGGAGAAGATCGCTGAAAAAATCAACAGCATCAGCCTGAGCGGAAACGGCGTGCTGATAGATCAATTGAGGCAAATATTTATCCCTAAATAAAACAACGGGTGCATCAAATTTGATGCGCCCGCTTGTTATCTTTTTGCTTTCTGGGTAAAAAACTAACTTTGCCCTATGGACGGACAATATAGAAAAGACATTTATCCAGGACTGGAAGTAGCCATCATCCTGAAAAAAGACCAACGCAGCGGTAAAAAAACCTATGGCATTGTAAAAGATTTACTCACCTCAGCCGCCTATCACTCCCGCGGTATTAAAGTACGGTTGGAAGATGGCCAAATAGGCCGGGTAGTAGAAACAGATGTAGTGGGCGACGAAGACTAAAGCAGCTTCAGGCCTTTGGTGATACGGTCTATCGCCTCATTGAGGTTAGGACCAATAGCACAACAGGTTTTCGTAGGCACGCCGCCGAATTCCGTTAACCCCGAATCTGTTATCAAAGTGGCGTTCAATCCATCCTCCACCGCTTGTTGATACACCCGCTCCAGTTCTTCTTCCGAATCTACCGACAAACAAATTTTAGTAAACCCTTTCGTCATCCATTCCGACACCTCTTCCGGGTTTCGCAGGCTCGTTTGTAACGTATAACCTTCTATGGTAGCATGCCGGGTAAGGAAGGCTATAGATGCATGTGCCCCCTGGGCAATCATCTTCCCCTTGCGCATGTTTAAATCCTTGCGCATCACAATTACCTGCTTAACTATCCTGGACGACATACCTCACGATTTTAAGCAGCGAATGTACGACATTACCATATCACATACCCCACGCTTAATCGTATGCTCAGGTATTTTGCGGCGTCGTTGTAGTAGTTGCGTGGCGTAAACATCCAGCCAAAGCGGCCTTCGAAATTGATATCTTTTCCCCAGCTGCGCTGCATACCCCAGGCAGGTGTTACAAAACCGTAAGTCCCTGTGGCAAAGTTCTTCGAAAAAAGGGGCGCCGTTACCGTTCCCGCAGTAATGCTTACAAAGCGCCCGCATTGTTATTTACTTTTTTCCCTTTGGCCATCCGGCGGGCAATGCCATAATACTGCCTTACTTCTCCTGAAAAAACGGGTACGCCCGCATAAGCCCAATGATCATCTTCAAAGTAACTATAACTATTGCTGGAATATGCCAGGCCCATTTCAACACCTGCTTCCAGGTTGAGCGTAGTATATTTCAACAATCGTAATTCATAATTGGCGCCCACGCCTAACAGGGAAAGATTTGCTTTTAGTTGACTCGGTTTTCTCCAACCTTCTTCCTGGGCGGCTACACGCAAACAGGAAAACAATAGTAATGCGCAGAGCGCCTTCATTTTTTGGGACATTGTATACAGTGTATAGGTTACGTATTTTTGCAATATACAGCCCTTTCTGATGAAGCAGAAAAAGTTGTATTTTAATCTTTTCAAGTGGCCTGAAAGAATGCGAAACATACCCACCCTGAACGATGTACACCAACAATTTGCTGAGTATTTCGATATACCGGCACTGAAGCCGTATGCTTATCTACTATCAAAAAAAGGCAGCGAAGGCCATATCTGTCTTCATCTCGATAAAATAAAAGAAGAGCAGGAAAATCTTCCGGAATCTTATCAGAAAATAGCAACCGGGAAAGAAATACTGGAAAGTATCCCGCTGGTAGGACTACAAGGCAACGATAAACAACCTTTCGTGGTGTACCAGGACCGCCTCTACCTGCAACGTTATTTCAGGTACGAAACCAATTTCCTGCAACGCATCAAGGCATTTCTGGCTGCGGAAAAAACATTACTGCCGGAAAGAATGGCTTTACTGCAAAACCAGCAACCGCTGATCAGTAAATTGTTTGCCGGTGGCGCCATCAACGATGGCAGCGACCTGGCCGACTGGCAACTGGCCGCCGCGATCACTGGCGTATTGAATAATTTTACGATTATCACCGGCGGCCCCGGTACCGGTAAAACCACTACGGTAGCCAAAATCCTGGCCATCCTGTTTGCGACCGATCCCCGGCTGAAAGTGGCCCTGGCAGCGCCTACCGGTAAAGCCGCAGCCCGTATGGCGGAAAGCCTCCGTAATACTAACCTGGAGGTAGATGCTTCCATTAGCCAGCAATTCAGGCAGCTACAACCGGCCACTATTCACCGTCTCCTGAAATCTATCAGTGGCAGCCCCTATTTCCGGCACAATAAAACCAATCCGCTCAACTACGATGTTGTTATCGTGGATGAGTGCTCTATGATAGATGTGGCGCTGTTCGCCAAGCTGCTGGATGCCATCCATCCGGATACGCGCCTGATTTTATTGGGCGACAAAGACCAGCTTGCCTCTGTGGAAGCAGGTAGTTTGTTTGGTGATCTTTGCCAGGCACAGGAGCCCCTTAACGGCTTCAGCGCTGAAAGACGCCGCTTTATCAATAGCTTTATTACCGATGAACAACGTCATATACCCGCTTCGCATGAACAACAGGAAAGCCATCATCCCTTGTTTCAGCACCTGGTAGAATTGCGGCGTAGCCATCGTTTCACTGGCAACACAGGCATTGGCAAATTCAGTAAAGCCATTATCGCTAACCAGGTACCTGTTATCCAGTCTTTTTTTCCGCCTTCGGCAGATGAACAGGTAGTCATAGACCCCAACGCGGATGTAAAATTATTTGAAGACTTTATAGCCCGGTACGCCGCTTTTATCCAGGAGCAAGATATTGCCAGTGCGCTGAAATTATTGAATGCGCAGCGGGTACTTACTGCCGTAAGAGAAGGGCCACAGGGACTTTATACCGTTAACAAGCAAATTGAAAAATATTTATACGATAAGAAACTAATTACTGCACACAGTGAGTTTTATGAAAACCGCCCGGTGATCCTCACCCGTAACTATTATGAACATGGCCTGTTCAATGGCGATACCGGCATTATCCGTGCTGATGAAAACGGGGTGCTCATGGCCTGGTTTGAAGATAGTACCGGCGCGCTGAAAGCGGTATTACCCGGCTACCTTACCCAGGCAGAAACCGCCTTCGCCATGACCATCCATAAAAGTCAGGGGTCGGAGTTCGGAGAAGTATTGGTATTATTACCGGATACCACCGATGTGCCTATTCTCACCCGGGAACTACTATACACTGCGGTGAGCAGGGCCAGGCACAAAGTATACGTACAGGGATCACCGGAAGTGATACTGATGGCGGCAGAACGTTTTGTGGAAAGGGCCTCCGGTATTGCAGCCCGGTTCAGGGAAGTAGCAGAGAATGCAGATTAAATAACATGCTTCGGGAATGGCGGAGTGTAAACAAAGGACTTATCAATGGCATTGTTTTTAAAGGTTTCAAATTCACTGAACAGCTTATCATCCGGACTGGCGCAAGACCTGCAGGATGCGGGCAACAGTGTATTTCAACCTCATTATATTATTACACAAACAGAAGGTATGAACAACTGGTTGAAACTCCAGTTGGCAGACCGTTTGGGTATAGCGGCCAATTGCCGTTTCCTCAAGCCCAACGACTTGTTGTACCAGCTGTATGTGTTGCTGGGCGGGCCATATTCAGAAGTGCTTTCTCCCCAAAACCTAAGCTGGCTGGTATTTAAGCTGCTGGGGCAGGAGGAGTTTATGGCCAAATTCCCAAAAGTAGCTGTTTACTATGCCGATCAAAATGGCGAAAGTGACCTGAAACGCATGGCCCTGGCGGAAAAAGTAGCCGACTTATTTGACCAGTACCAGGTATACCGCCCGGAAATGATCCAGGCCTGGACCTATACCAATACCCCGGAACTTGCCAGCGCAGGCTGGCAGCACTGGCTATGGGTAAAGGTAAAACAACTGTCGGGCGGCGCCCTGCCCGACAAAACCATCGTGGGCAACTTTATCCTCGACACCTTACACAATACCGCCCATAACAAATCGACGCTCACCAGCCGCATGCCGGTTATTCACCTGTTTGGCCTCTCCATTATTACAGCCTATCACGTGAAGATATTGCATGAGCTGTCGTCCTTTATCGACGTACATTTTCATATCATTAACCCGGCGCCCGGCGTATTCTGGTTCGATGACCGCAACGAAAAACAACTGGCCCGCTGGCGTCAGAAGGGACTCAACGAGCTGGAAAATAATAAGGCCGGCAACGCCCTCCTTACCGGCTGGGGCAGGATTATCCAGGACAGCTTCAGTCTCTTCTTTGCCTACGATGCCTTTATTAACGGCTATGAGGAAATTGAATCGGTGGAACCAGGTACCGATACACTGCTGCATAAAATCCAGCACGATATCTTTTCTGCCGCAGCCCCTTCCGACCGGCTCCCACTCACCCGGCAGCATATCACAGACGGTTCTATTACCATCAATGCCTGCTATACCGTAGCCCGGGAAGTGGAAGTATTATATAATTACCTGGTACACCTGGTGGCTCAACGGAAAGAAGCATTGTCGCCCCGTGATATTGTAGTGATGGTCAGCGATATAGATGCCTACGCTCCCTATATTAAGGCGGTATTCAACAATGCTCCTTACACCTTCCGCTACACCATTGCCGACGAAAGCTATACTGACAACGACAATATCTTCAATGCCCTGCATGCCATTCTCACTATGAGCGAGGAATCGTTTAAATCGGAGGCAGTAGTGCAGTTACTTGATTTTTCGTATATCCGCAAACGTTTCAATCTGACCGACCCGGTGCAGATCCGCCGGATTATAGAAGCGGCCAATATCCGTTTTGGTATCAATGGCCAGAAAAAGGATGAAACGCACTTTGTAAGCTGGCAGTACGGTATACAACGCATCATGTACGGCATTTGCATGAGCGGGGAAGAGGAATATGGCACCGGGGAAGACAGCTTTTTCCCCCTGGATATTACCGAAGGCAGCGATGCACACGACGTGATCCGGTTCTGCCACTTTGCAGAAGTGCTGATGTCGTTGATCCTCGACAGGCGGCGCCCCCGCACCATCGTGGAATGGGTAGCCTATACAGAAAGAGTGCTGCATAACATGGTATTTGAACCCGTTGAAGATATAGACGAAGACTATAACACGTTGGTAAAACAACTCACCACCTACAATGCGCTCAATGAGTTCATGAGTGAAAAGGTAACTTTTGAGGTGTTCAGCCATAGCTTCCTCGATACCCTTACCGGCAGCACCCGCGCAGGGCTGTTTGTAAACGGTGGCATTACTTTCTGCTCGCTCATCCCCATGCGTAGTATCCCGTTTAAAATCGTTGCACTTATGGGGTTGAATTACGATAAATTTCCCCGCCGGGAAAATAAATCCAGCTTCAACCTCATGGAAGAAAACCGGCAGAAGGGCGATCGTAACGTAAAGGAAAATGATAAACATTTGTTCCTGGAAACCTTACTCTCTGCCCGGGAATACCTGTACATCAGCTATCTCGGAAAAAATGCGAAAGACAATGCAGATCTTCCGCCTTCGGCCCTGGTTGATGAACTGATAGATTATATAGAGGCCGGCACGCCCTCGCCGGAAACTGTGCGGCAACAATTGGTGACACTGCAACCGCTGCAAAGCTTCAGTAGAAAGTATGCAGGCACAGACGAACGCCTGTTTTCTTACCTGAGCGCCCAAACAGCTGTTGGAAAATCATTTCTCAATGAAAATAAAACTACCAGCCTTTTAACCTTCGAAGAAATTACGCTGGATGAGCTGATCAGCTTCTTTAAAAACCCTGTTAGAGCGTATTACAACAAGGTATTGGGCATCCGGTATAATGACAACCAGCTGCTGCTCAGCGAAACAGAAATCTTTGACCTGAATAAACTACAGCAGTGGTCTATCAAAAATGAATTGTTGCCGGTACCGGCGCCAGCGCAAAGTTCACTCCAGGGAAGCATGGTCAAAAAAGGGAAGCTTCCCCTCCGGAATATGGCCGCAGTGGCCATTCACCGGATGGAAGACCAGGTGGTGCCGGTACGCAACCTCTACGAAGCCTGCACCCAGGGTGCTACAGAAAGGCGACTGCCCATTGAAATAATGATAGATGATAGCCTGGTAAAAGGAAATATCCGGGTATTTGACCATACCGTTTTACAGATATCCTGGTCCAAACGGGAAAGCAAATACCTTATAGAGGCTTATCTCCGTTACCTCGCCGCCAGGGCCGCCGGCATTGCTACTGACCTGTGCTTTATTTCCGGCACCAAAAAAGAAGATGCATTCCAGGCAGTGGCAATCACCCAGGAAGAGGCCATTCGCCGGCTGAGTACTATTATCCGGGTATATAAAATGGGGTTCAACCAGATGGTGGCATTCTACCCGGACCTGGAGATTACCGCCAAAGACTTGCTCACGCTGGATTTGAAAAAATTCACCACAAAGCTGAGCAGCCTGGTGGAACGGCAGGAATCGCCCGACCCATACATTGCGCAGGCGTATGAGCAGGGATTTTTTGACGGAGAAGCGGCCCTTGTCAGCTTTCTCGATATTTACGAGCTGCTGATAACGCCCCTGGCAACCTTGTTGCCCGCTTATTTTGAAACACCAGATAAATCATAATGATCGATAGCAACATATATAAACCATTCGATGCCATAAAAGCGCCACTGGAAGGCAGCAACCTCATTGAGGCCAGCGCCGGAACGGGTAAAACCTATTCCATTGCCATCCTGGTACTGCGACTGATATTGGAACAAAAGCTATCCATCAAGGAAATTCTGATGGTGACCTTCACCCGGGCTGCGGTAGCGGAACTGGAAGAAAGGATCCGCCTTTTTATTCGCCAGGCCTATAAAGCCAGCCTGGGTAAAGACATTCCGGACGAAACCATCTTCAACCTGGTACTGGATGTGATTGATCCGGAAGATCCTATCCCCACGCAGCAGCTGTTGCGTGATGCCATCTTGCTGCTGGATGAAACAGCCGTGTTAACCATCCACGGCTTTTGTCAGCAAACGCTGAATGAGTACGCCTTTGAAACCAACCAGCTGTTTGGCGCGCAAATGGTGCCCGATCTTACTCCCATCGTAGAAAATGAATTGAATAAATTCTGGCGTAAACATATTACCACACTTAAAACGGAACTGCTGGAAAATATCTGGGATGAAAAGATGAAACCAGACATGCAACAGGTGATCCAGGAACATTTGAGCGGTAAGAAATATATCGGCTATACAGAAGATATTCCCGATACTATCAGCGAAGCGCAGCAGGACAGCTGGCTTCAGGAAATAGCACAACAAACAGCGAAAATACAGGCTGCTATAGAAGCGCTATACGACTGGATTTCCGCACACAGCCCGCAATTGGAAACTGCTTGTCTCGCTAACCGGTATACCAAAAAAGATTGGCCGGAGCTGGTAACCCAGCCGGAGTTACTGGTGAAAAAGATCCTGGAAAAAAAAGACGCAAAATATATCGCGGCCGTTTTCCCTGATATCCTGGAAGAACTGGACAAAATAGAAGAAATGCGCCACCAGCTTACTTTGCAGCAACAAGCTATACGCAGGCAGGTCTTTTATACCGCTATTAAAGAGGTGGGAGAGGAGGTGCGCCTGTTCAAGGAACGTAGCAATATGATGGGCTACGATGACCTGATCAACAATCTCCATACAGCGCTGGTAAAAAATGAAAATCCTGAACTGACGGCCTCCCTGCGAAATAAGTATAAGGCGGTTTTCGTAGATGAATTCCAGGATACCGACCGTGAACAGTTTGAAATATTTAACCAGGCCTTCGGCCAAAACACCATCCTGTTCTATATCGGCGACCCCAAGCAAAGTATTTACGCCTGGCGTAAAGCCGACATTTTTACCTACTTCAAGGCGCGTAACGGTGTACAGCAGATCTACGACATGGACCAGAATTTCCGCTCTTCGGAAAACCTGATCCGCGCCATGAATCTTTTCTTTAAACCAACGCCTGATTTCGATACCTTCAACTTTGGCCAGGAAACCAATAGTATCGACTATATCCAGGTAAACAGTCCCGCTGGCAACAACAAAGGCTACCTGTTTAAAGGCCGGGATAAAGAAGTGCCCATAGCAGTTATTACCTGTGAGAAGAAAGAAAGTGTTTGTACCGCTGTAGCAGCCCAGGTAGCGCAACTTCTATTGAACAAAGACTATCATATTACCAACGATAGGGGCACCCGCACCATTACCCCTTCGGATATCGGGGTATTGGTGCGTACCGGCCAGGAAGGGAAAGATATCAAACACGCGCTGGCAAAACTGGGTATCCCCGCCGTAACGATAGACGAAGCCAGGGTATTGAGAACGGGAGAAGCGCAACAACTGCTGCACCTGCTCGAAGCCATGGAAACGCCCGACCGGTCGTCCATTAACCGTGCATTGCTGGGATCCTTCACCGGCTACAACGCACATACCATCCTGAAGCTGGACGATGAAATTATGCTGGACCTGTTTGCCAAATACCGTACCCTCTGGCAACGCGACGGCGCCTACACCGCCCTGATGGAGTTCATCTCCGATTTCAGTGTACGTCACGTATTACTGGATGGAACGGTAGAAAACGGCGAACGTATTATCACTAACCTTTACCAGTTGTCGGAACTCGTACACCAGGTACAGAGCCGCAAAAACCTGTCGATGCGTGACCTCATTTCCTGGCTCAAACGCGGTATAGACGGCATGACTACCGATGGCGACGAGTACGCACAACGCGTAGAAAGCGACGAGGAAGCCGTTAATATCGTTACCATCCATAAGAGTAAAGGGCTGGAATACAAGATCGTGATGGCGCCTTTCCTGGATTTCGTAGAACAACAAAACATAGAGCTGGTCAGCTTCCGCGACCCGGTAACCGGCGATTACCTGAGCACGCAGCGTTCCCGTCTCTCAGAAGATCAACTGGCCGCTTACCAGCAACAACAAGAGCAGGAAAACCGTCGCCTCATTTATGTAGCGATCACCCGCGCGGTTTACAAGTGCTACCTGTTTAAAAACAGCTACGCCAGGTTCAACGATTCTTCCCTGGCCATCTTCCTGAAAGAGCTGAAAAAAATCAGCCCGGAACAGGCGGTTATTCCAGGCATTACTACCGTACTGGATACCAGCCTAATTGACCTGAACACCCCTGTGCCAGCAGCCCCGGAAGAAAACTACCGACAACAAATTACCAAAGGTCAGCTGGCCGTAAACCGTACTTCGGTCAACTTCCGCCTGCTGGAACAAAACTGGCGTAAAATGAGTTATACCATGCTCGCGGCCAAAGCAGAACACCGACCCCGGATACGTTCCATCCAACAAACCGACCCTTACGATAATTTCATTTTTACCACCCTTCGCCGGGGCGCTAAAACAGGAAACCTGCTGCACTTCATTTTTGAAAGCATCAATTTTGCGGATAGTAGTAAATGGGAATACTGGCTGGAAGAAGCAATTCGCCGGTTTGTACCAGGCCATAGGGAGCTATACCTCGAACGACTAAACGAAATGCTACAGCATGTAATGTACAGCACCATCCAGGTAGGTGGCACCAGCTTCCAACTGGCTTCCGTTGGGCGGCATCAACGCCTCGCAGAATTTGAATTCGACTTCCCGGTACCGGTATTCCAATCTAATCTGCTCAATCAACTTTCAGACGACGAAGTGAGCGTAAGCATCCGGCGTTTTTCGGAATATAGCAGCCAGGAGCTGGAAGGTATTATGAACGGGAAAATTGACCTGTTCTTTGAACACGGTGGTAAGTATTATATTCTCGACTGGAAGTCGAACTACCTCGGCAACAGCATTACCGACTACGACGCTACAGGCCTGGCAGCAGCCATGAATGAAAATAATTATCACCTGCAATATTTTATTTATACTGTGGCCGTGAAGAAATACCTGGAAAGCCGTTTACCTTACTTTGACTACCATAGCCAGTTTGGCGGGATTATCTATTGTTTTGTGCGGGGCGTGAGGAATAATGCGGGTTATGGGTTCTATACCACCAAGCCTGCGCTTGACAAAATACAGCGACTGGAAAGATTATTAACAAAATAAACCGGCAGCAGCGCAAACTGCCGCCGGTTGGCTACTTAAAATAACCATACGCCATTCATCATGGCAATACCACAGGTAGTTTCAAAGGAATTAACGTAGTTATCCGGCGTTCTATGCCACCACTGTCCCCACATCAGACCGTTGGAGTTACGGTAGTTCCAGGCTTCAGCAGCATTATAGTTAAGCCAGGACGCATAGGTGCCCTGGTAGCCCTGGTCATGCACAAACTTACAGGCCCAGCGTGCAAAAATGGCTTTAAAGCCCTGGCAATCATCGTTGTCGTATTCATCTGGTAATAAACCCTGCGCGTTACACATACTGTTTTTCGTATAGTCCATCGCTTTAGCGCCCATGGCCTTGTAATTATTGGAGGGGTAGGCACTTTGCAACATATTACAGGCGCCAATGAAAGTGCCCTGGGTATAGGTGCGAGCGCCTTCTGTGATAGTGCCTCCGGCATTGATGGCGCCTTTCACTTCTCCGCTACCGGATACGTATAATTTGCTCACCATCCAGTCTACAATCAGTTTGGCCTTATCGCGGTAACCGGCATCGCCGGTGGCCTGGTACAGGTACATGGCGCAAATAGCGGCGGGAGCATTCACGCAGGCATTCTTCGTATTGTTGGCGGTAGTCCACCATAAACCGCCGCCCAGGCTGGTATCCCAGGCGCGGGCCCATACCATATCGAAGTTATTTTTCGCCATATCTTTCATACCGCCATCGTTGGTAATCTGGAAAGCCCGGATACACATCAGGGCGCCCCAGATCACATCATCATTATAAATATTGGAGGACCATAGTAGTCCATAGGCATCTCTCATACCGTTGTAGAGGTATACCATTTTGTTTTTAAGATCTGTGTCGTTGTTGATGGTATAGGCATCAATGAGGGTTTCGATAGCCTCCGCCTGGCGCCAGAAATCCATGCGGCCGGTTTGCGTTACATCTGAATAGTAATAGGCCTTGTAGGATGGGCCATAGGTACCATATTGGTGATAAAATGCATTATTATAGCATTGCATGGCCAGCAATGCCTCCGATTTTACCGGTTGTACGGAGTTGATCGTGACCGTGCCCGTGGTTTTACTGTTGAGGGAACTGCTGTCTTTCAGCGTCATTTCTTTTTTCTGGCATCCGGAAATGGTCAATGCCAGCAATAGGGCCGCCATACATTTGTTGCGGAGAGGTGGAATTCTCATGTTTTTGCTGTTTTGTGGAATGAAGAGATCAGGTTGAAACAGGGCCAGTCAATACAAAAGCCATTGCCTGTTGGTACCGGCAATACGCGTATACAATGGAACCGGGTTTACACAGGTATCCATTAGGTCAGGACAGGTTTAACAGAAAGAATTACTTACAACCAAAGAAAAAATTCATAAAAAACAGGTAATCGAATGATTATCATCAATCTTATTTTCTAATGACAAAATCATCAAAATAAATGTACATTGACCTCTACTTACGAATCGCTTGCTTCAATCCAGTTATATGAAAACAATATTGATGTCCTTTATCTCCCTGTCCTTTACCGCTATCTTCTTAACAAGCAATGGGCAATCGCCAGCCATACATTATAATGGGAAAATCATAGATCTGCATGTACATATAGGTTTAGATGAGCAGGAAACCAAAAGCATGAGCACCACGCAAGCCAATTCCCTACGGGATATTCTATCCTTTATGAAGTCGATTCCCATAGACAAAATAGGTATCATCACGATGGCACATAAAGGTGATATGGCCGATACGCGTAGAAGGAATGACAGCATTATTGCTTTAAGTAAACAATATCCTTCATTAATTCCTATCTGTTCGGTGCATCCTATGGATGGAGAAGAGGCTTTTGTAGAGATGGCGCGTATACAGAAAAAAGGCGTACAAATTATAAAGCTCCATCCCAATACCCAACATTTTGATGTGTCGGCACCCGAGGTAGCCGCGGTTGCCAGGAAAGCCGGTGAGCTGCACATGATCTTATTATTCGACAGTTATAGCCTGGAAGACCCCGGCGAAATTGGCAAACTGGTACTGCTGGCCGCCACACACCCTGATGCCAGGTTTATCTTTGCGCACATGGGGCTTATGAACTTTTCGCAGCTCCTGGTAATAGATGGATTGAAGAAATATCCCTGGTTCAAATCAAATATCTGGATGGACTTATCCGCTATTGCCCCCGTGTTAGGCGACTCTCCATTTCGGGAACAGCTGGTGTGGACTATCCGGAAAATAGGCATTACGCAGTTTCTTTTCGGATCTGATTTTCCTATTTTCTCTCCAGGTGAAGCCATTAAAGGGTTGCATGCTATGGGGCTTACAGCGGCAGAAGAAAAACAGGTATGTTATACCAATGCCTGCACCCTATTGCAAATACAGCCATAAAAAAAGCCCCCAAAAGCACGATGCTTTTGGGGGCTATCGCGTTATTTTATTACAGCGGTAACTGACTATTCACCAGCTGTACAATTTCCGCATGAATATCTTCCACGGATCTCATCTGACCGGCATCGTTGGTGCAATGAATGCTGCTGATAGTATGATCTACTGCGAGCATCGCTTCGTACTCCTTCTTTACTGCCTGCTGCAGGGAGGAGTCCTTCTCATGGATGTCATCTTTTCCCTGTAGATATTCCCGGTTTTCATTAGCCCTTCTTTTCGACAACGCGGCTTCTACAAAAGAAAAGGGAACGTCCAGGTATATCGAAAACTGTGGCTGAGGAATCTGGTTGTATTCGTATTCAAAGTCCAGGATCCATTTTCTCAGGTAGGCCTTTTCCTCGTCGGTATGGAGTTTAGCGCATTGGAAAGCGATGTTGGAGAGTACGTACCGGTCTACCAATACAAAATAGCCATCGCGGAGCCATTCATTGATCGTAGCGGCAAATGCTTTTCGGTCTTCCGCAAACAAGAGTGCAACCAGCTGAGGATGTACCTGTTTAACATCCCCGAATTCACCACGTAAAAATTTAGCAATAAGCTCACCAAAAACGCCCTGGCTACTTCTGGGGAAGTGAACAAATTTTGTTTTCTGATTTTTTGATTCCAGGTATTTTGTTAAAAGCTCTATCTGCGTTGATTTTCCAGAGCCATCTAAACCTTCGACCGCTATAAACTTATTGCTTTCTTTCATTATAAAACCTGAGTTAAGGAACTCCGCGAAGTTAGTAAAGTTTGGAGCAAATCCAAATCACTTACCATGCCGTAGAATTCTCAGATAACGCGTTTATCGCTCCCAGGTGTATAGCGGTATTGCCAAAATTCTTATAAACAGTCCCTTCGCCAAAACCGGGTTCATTGATGGGGCCACCTTTGCTTTTGTTATCTGCAAATATCCTTTTGCCCATATAGATGGCCCTTTTCAGGAGAAAATTCTGGCGCTGCAATTCAGCTTTGATCCGATGAAAATGGTGTTGGTTATCTGACACCAGGTGGTCGGGAGTTTGGTAGGTAAGAACCTGGAAAGGCTTCCCGGTTTCCCGGTAAAGTTGTAGCTGTTGACCATCCTGGTGATACAGGCCTGTTTCTCTTTTCCTCGGATGCAGCATGGAGTGTTTCAAATCAGTGTCTGTCAGGGAATCGCTGGCAACGAAAAATTTTTCGAAGATATTATTTTCCTGCAGATAGATAATCTCCGCCATCTGCTCTCCAATACAAGCCATGAACAAGTCTTTCCCGTTTTTCCCCGATAAGCTGTCGGCAATACGCAGACTATTATCATGGGTAATTGCATGTAAAAAATGTTCTTCTTTAATAGTGGTTCTCTTGCGTCCCAGGGCTTCCAGCCGGCTTTTGAAATCCTGGTCTTCAAATCCGTATTCCACCACCTTTTCATCATAGCCTCTCAGGTGATAGAAGTCTTCCTTCCTTACACATATCCGGCCTTGTACATCCCACCATTTTCTATCGGTGGCAATACGGGGTGGCGCCATAAATATTTCCTCGTCCCGGTTAAACTGCTCATTTACATAAGCAGCAAAACCGGCGCCGGTATAATTATCTGCATCAATACCACATAAAATATCGCCGACACCCAGCCTGAAGGCCATGTTTTTGGAATGGCTCATATGAAAAAATAAAGGGGTAGTAGTCCGGTAATAGCTCACCAATCCAGCGTTGATGTAAGATGACAATGCTGTTTGTGCCCATTCATACATATCATCCCGGGAGCCATAGTCGAGCAAAATGAATTCAATATTCCCGTAATCCATGTTATCCTGGATGTTACGGATAAAGGTTTCCTTAAGATGTATGGTCCTGTTCATACATACTGTACAGAAGGATATCCTGTGTTGCATTCCGCGTTTTTCTTTAATGGTGGAAGAATCGGATACTATAACAACCATAGCAGTATAATGTTCATTTTATTATTCTTTTTATCAGGAGCCACGGTAGCGGTTGGTTTAAAAACAAAAATATTCACCTCATTATCAGGACACCTATCTAAATCAGTTATCACGCATTTATCATTCTTACCATCGCTGAAGCTTTTTTTGGGGTTAATTCTCAACTAGAACTGCACGGGGGCAGGGGGTACGTTTTTAACAGGCTTAGTACTTTTGAGGTATGCGAAGATGGCAGTAACATCATCATCCGTTAAGCGGGCATAATTAAACCAGGACATGGGTGGCAACAAGTGACGGCCGTTATCGCTTCCTTTAAAGCGCCCATTCCGCATGGCATTTTTAAAAGCGTCCAATGTCCAGTTGTCGATACCGGTAGCATCGCTGGTCAGGTTTAAGGCAAAACTTACGCCCCATAGCCCGGCAGTAGCGGTCCCTTGCTATTCATCTGCTATATTACTGATGCCAGCAACTCAGTGGGCGCGTAACCAAATTCTTTCTTGAATGCGAATGAAAAATGTGATAAATTCTCGAATCCCACTTCATAACAAACATCCACAGGCTTCTTCTTTTTATGTACAAATTCATAATGTGCTAAGTCCAGCCGCTTCTTAGTCAGCCATCGTTGGGGTGTAGTGGCAAATGTTTTCTTGAAGTCCCTTTTAAAAGTCGTCAGGCTTCTTCCTGTAAGGTAACCGAATTTCTCCAACGGTAAATTAAACATAAAATTCCTCTCCATATAATCTACCAGATCTATTTTGCCGGGCTCCTCAAAATTGGCGAGTAAATTATCAATATCTGCATCTATGGTACGTAATATGGTGACGGCCTCCGTAATTTTTAAGTTGGCAATCCCACCAGGTAAATCCTTCATCTCAAAATAAGGGATCAGTGACACGAGACAGCTCTCCAGCAACGGGTGATTGGTATAATGCCGTATCTGCTGCACATTCGCAGTGGCAGGCTTAACATTAAGCCCTGCGTAAAAGCGCCGCAGCCATTCTGTAGTCAGGTGCATTACCACTGTTTTATGTGGCAGGCCATCTTTAGGGTAATTGATAATAGTAGCCAGCTGATTTCTTGGAATTAAGAAGATATCCCCGGCTTTAAATAGGTAGGTTCCTTCAGCACGAATGATTTTAGTTTCCCCAGAGATAAACCAGATGAGCATGTGATGTTCGAACATGATATCCGATTTAAAGAACCTGTCCTCGTAGCAAGACAGCTTAATATCTTCCGTAATATATTTAGCTTGATATTCCATGTCGATATCGCATATGCTTCTTGCAAATTTAAGATAAAAATGGCCTTTTACTTTAGGGGATGGCGGGCCCTTATTTATTCAGTGATTGTCCGCCATCTACCAGATATTCCGCTCCTGTAATGAATGCCGCTCCGTCGCTAACCAGGAAGCCAATCAGTTTTCCTACTTCGGAGGGGTTTCCCAGCCGGCCCAGGGGAACGCCTGCTTTAATGAAATGCTGCATTCCCGGATCGGCTAACCCTGTTTTTTCCATAATTTCTGTGTCAAAAGGACCTGGGCTCACAGAATTTACCCGGATCCTCCTCGGCGCCAATTCCACGGATGCAATTTTCATCACTGCATTGACAGCTACTTTACTCGCCGCATAGATAGATGTCTGCGGAATTGATTTCGATGCGGAGGAAGATGCCACCAGTACTACAGATGCCCCATCATTCAGTAATGGAATAAACCTGCTTAAAGTAAAATAAGTCCCTTTTAGATTCAGGTCTATCACCTCATCAAACAATTTTTCCGTCGCATTTTCTATCGTTGTTAATTTGGAAGTACCTGCATTCACCACCAGAATATCAATCTTACCAAATTGCTGTTCTACACTGGCTACCAGGATTTCAATATCGTCGAGGTTCGTTTGATCTGCGAGAAAGCTGGTCGCATTCAATTCGGCTGCGGCTTTCTCTATCGCTTCTTTTCTCCGGCCGGTGATGATCACCTGTGCACCTTGGGCTATCAATTCTTTTGCGGTAGCGTATCCAAGACCGCTGTTACCACCTGTAATCAACGCAATTTTTCCGTTAAGAGTAGTCATTTTGAATGTTCTTATTTTTAAATATTGGGGAAGTGGGTTTTTATTTAACCTGGAAATGCAGGCCTATCATTTCTTCTGTGAGTGTCCATAGCCGCTTTGCATCGCGTTCGTCCAGCGAATACTCCTGTACGCCGCTTTGGTGAAGTTTTGCGTGAGTAGGTGTAGCCGCATTAGACGGTAACAGTTTCGCGATATCTCCATCTTCACAGTATACACCACCGATATTATTAAGTTGACTGCTGGTTGCCGCCCAAACAGTGGTTGCTGCTCCCTGCGGAATTGTTTTTAATCTTGCTAATACGTCTGGACGCATATTTCCGTCTTTGTCAAGGAAACCCATTTTCTGAAATAATTCAATTGATGCCTCTCTGCCCAATTCAGTGCCTGCAATTGATCCGGGATGTACAGCATAGGCTCTTACATTATATGTATGTGCGCGACTATCCAGTTCAAGGGTAAATAGGTTACTGGCTGTTTTTGATTGGCCATATGCCAATAGCGTTTCATATTCCCGGTGCTCAAAATTCGGGTCTTCAAAATTAAATGACGACATATGATGGCCCAGAGAAGAAACATTTACCACTCTTGCACCATTGGCTTTTTTAAGTGCAGGCCAAAGTTTGGCCGTTAAATGAAACTGCCCGATATAATTGGTGGCCAATTGTGATTCAATACCCCGCAGATCTCTACGTAGCGGCACCCACATAATGCCAGCATTATTTATCAATAAGTGCAAAGGCCTGCCAGAGGTTAAAAACTTCCCGGCAAAAGCATCAATTGATGCAGGATCCATGATATCCATTGCCTCAATTTCTACACGGGCAATATCCGCCAGATTTCTCTTTGCCTTTTCTACGTCCCTTGCAGGAACAAGCACCACAGCACCTGCAGAGGCTAGTGCCTTTGTTGTTTCAAGACCGATACCCGTGTTTCCGCCTGTTACGATAGCAATTTTACCGCTGAGATCAACACCTTTGATAACATCTGCTGTGGTAGATTGTGCATAGAAGCCTGAGCCAATAGGATGCTGTAATGCTCCCTGGTAATTATTCTGTATCATTTTAATTTCGTTTTGTTTGATACAAAAGTAGCCCAGTGGTTTGTGACGGACTTTGTTCAAAAGGCCGAATATGCTTTGTTTAAAGGACCGTGGAAATAATTGTTGAAAGAGAACTTTTGGCAGGAAAACAAATTAGTATAAAATTAAAAAAGCCCCATCAGTTTGAACTGATAAGGCTTCTTTTTTTCTTTTGCTCCCCCTGCTGGACTTGAACCAGCGACCCTCTGATTAACAGTCAGATGCTCTAACCAACTGAGCTAAGGAGGAGTGTTTCCCGTACCGTTTGTGCGATTTGGGATTGCAAAAATAGGTAAATTTTTATTTTTGCAAAATCTTATTGCACTTTTTTTCAAAAATTTTCTAAAATAGAAAAGCAAAGAACGACAAATACAGCCACCACACTGCATTTCAGCAATAAACAAAAAACTATTTTTTCACCGCCACCAGCAATCTTTCTCCCAAAGCACTTGCCCGGGTTACTTTCCGGACGAATGGTAAATCCAGTTTGCTCACATAAAAATGAGGAAACGACCGGATAATGGTGCAGGTATGTCCCTGGGCTTGTAAGAGATCCAGGCCTTCCCTGGAGGTAAACACTACCGCGCTGGCGCTATCCTGGCGTATTACAGGCGCATCCAGGTAAAAATCGAAGGCGTAGGAGTTCACCTGGAATAAACCGATACTTTGCCCAGGAAGTGCAGTATTGGCATATGCTGCAGCCCGACTACCGCTCTGGTACTGCATCATATCGGGGTACAAGATGGTGTTCAGGTAAAGATTCAACAGGATACTGATGGCGATGGTGCGATAAAAAATTGCCTGCCGGGTAGACTTATCCAACCAGTAATGTAATAGTACATAAAGGAGTAACAGCGCACCTGCCAGCAACAGCCAGGCATAGTGCATAGCTGGTTTGTAGAGCAGGTCCAACACTACGCCGGCTACCGCCACCAGGATAATAATGGTGTACTGGGTGATCCGGAAAAACTTTAATTCTCTTACTGTTTCAAGCGATAAAATATACTGGGCAGTGAGTATTGCAAAAAAGGGGAAAATGATATTCAGGTAGTGGGGGAGTTGAAACCTCGACAATGAAAACAGCAGGAAGGTAGCCAGGGCCGCGCAAATACAGTAATATTCCTTTTGTAGCTTCCATTTCCGGATAAATAGAATGATGGCGGCATATAACATCACCGACCAGGGTAAAAATGCCCATAATACCGTATGAAAAAAGAAAAAGGGATCGCCGCTTCCTTTGATGGGACCGGTGTTCATGAACCGCCCAAATTGGCTGTCCCAGAAGAAAAAGCGCAATCCCGATACCCCGGTGCTGTTAAACACCGTTTTCTCCGGGTGCAGATCAAATTGCCGGTAAAGCGCATACAGCTCTGGTGTAATAAACAGGGCAGTCAATAGCAACGCCAGCAGCCAGCGAACATGCAACAGCTCTTTCCAGTTGCGGGTAAACAGCAATTGACCGCCAATAGCAGCGCCAATGGGTACGAGGGCAAATAAACCCTTTGTCATGATGGCACATGCCGTAAAAATGGCTCCTAACAGGATTTTCCGGCGAGAGCCATAGTATACCGCCCCAATGATCAACCCGGTAAGGTAGGGCTCTGCCCTTACATCATTATTTGAAATAACCAGGTGCTCGGCCGTTAGTAAGATGCATACCGCCCAACGGGCTACCTTTTCGTCGTATAGCTCATAGGCAAAGCGATAAGTATACCAGGCGCCCATCAGCAAAAACAGGATGGCAGGCAGTTTATACGACCAGGTATGAAAACCAAAGAGCTGGAAGCTGATAGCAGCCATCCAGAAAGGGAAGTGGGGTTTATCCAGCCAATCGTGACCATCGGCATAAAGATTCCAATAGTCATGTTTTAATACCATTGTTTTGGCAATACCGGCATACAGCGCGCCATCCGGCTCAAGGATAGGTACAAATAAGGCACTGAATTGTAACAGTACTGCTGTCGCGGTTATCAACAGCCATACCTGTTTCTCCTGGAGATGAAATCTGTGTGTGATAGTTGTAGGTGTAGTCAGCATAGCGAAAAGTTACAGGCATATGCCCGTTACGTCAAGCTCACCAGTCACTTTTAACAGAAAGATAATTGCCTACCAGAACCACCCGGTTTTCTCTATTCCCAGCCAGGGGCCATCTCCCCGCTGCTCTATAGGATAGGTTTTCAGGTAGTATCCCTCTCCGCTGCAGTTGTATCCATTTTTGAGGCTGAACTTATAACGATGTATGGGGCATACCACGTTGCCGGCGGTATCTATGAACCCATCGGACATAATACCGCCAGCATGCGGACATTTATGAGCAAAGGCAAAAAGCTGGCCCTGGTGCAGGGTGCAACAGATTTTCTTTCCATTTACCTCTAACTCCGTGATTTCTCCCTCGGCAAGTGGCAAATGCCCGTCCGACAATTTATACCAGGTATACGATTTGGCCATTAGTAGAAAAATTCCGATTTATAGGGAAAACGCTCTTTGTATAGCTTGGATACCTTGTCCAGTATGGTTTTACGCAGCTCTTCAATATTCCTTTTCTCTAAAGCAGAAATAAATACACAGTTACCCTGGGTTTTCGTTTCCCAGTTTTGTTTCAAATCTATTAGGATATCCGCTTTCACTTCGGGTTCCAACCATTGGTCAAAGGTGTTGGCCTCATACAGATCCATTTTGTTAAAGATCAGGATGGTAGGCTTTTCAAAGGCTTTCAGGTCCTGCAGGGTACGGTTTACTACCTCAATCTGCTCCTCATACTGCGGGTGTGAAATATCTACCACATGGATCAGGATATCGCTTTCGCGCACCTCATCCAGGGTGGATTTGAAGCTCTCCACCAGGTGGTGAGGCAGCTTACGGATAAATCCTACAGTATCGCTGAGCAGGAAGGGCGTTTGTTCAAACACTACCTTACGGGTAGTGGTATCCAGTGTAGCAAACAATTTATTTTCGGCAAATACTTCACTTTTGCTGAGGAGGTTCATGATCGTGCTTTTGCCCACGTTGGTATATCCTACCAGGGCTACACGCACAAACTCGCCGCGTTCTTTGCGTTGGGTGAGCGACTGCTTATCAATTTCCTCCAGCCTTTTTCTCAAAAGGGCAATTTTATCCTTTACAATACGACGGTCCGTTTCGATTTCCGTTTCCCCGGGGCCCCTGCTACCAATACCGCCTCCCTGTCTTTCCAGGTGGCTCCACATCCCACGCAAACGGGGTAGGATATACTGGTACTGCGCCAGCTCTACCTGTACCTTGGCTTGTGCGGTACGGGCGCGGCGGGCAAAGATGTCCAGGATAAGGTCACTGCGGTCGATCGTTTTTACTTTCAGGACTTTTTCAATATTGGCAATCTGCGACCCGGTTAATTCATCGTCAAAGATGACGAGTGAAATATCCCGGCCGGCAATAAACTGATGTATTTCTTCCAGCTTTCCCTTTCCCACAAAAGTGGCCCTGTCGGGATGTGCCAAACGTTGGGTAAAACGCTTTACAGTGGCTGCTCCGGCAGTTTCTGCCAGGAACACCAGCTCGTCCAGGAACTCATTGGCCTGGCGCTCTGTCTGGTCTTTCGTGATCACCCCCACAATAACGGCCTTCTCTTCTTTTTGTACGACTTGTTTCTTCTCAATCAAGTTTTTTCTGAATTTGCAGCAAATTTACACAGAATTTACCGGCTACAGAGCGAGCCCCGTAAAATCCCCTTTTCTTCCTACATTTACCCGATCCAAAACAACCTTTCGACACCATGTATAAACCATTTTTACTGACAGGACTATTAATCTCAACTATGGCAGTAGCCCAGGATAAGATGACCCCCGAATTGCTATGGCAATTAGGTCGTGTAAGCGGCGAGGCATTGAGCGCCGATGGGAAAACCGTCTTCTTTGGCGTCTCCCAGATCAATATGACGGAAAACAAAAGTGAAAAAAATCTTTATGCCATTCCATTAGCCGGCGGCGCCGCCACTCAAATCACCCAAACACCGGGTGCAGAAGGAGATGTGGCCATTCTCCCGGGCAACAAAATCGGCTTTTCCCAGAAAGGACAATGGTATGAAATGAATGCCGATGGTTCCAACCCGGTACAAAAAACCAATGTGGAAGGCGGTATGCAAAATATCCGCATCTCTCCTGATGGTAAGCATATCTTGTTTTCGAAAGATGTAAAAGTGAAAAAGATATCCGGCGCAGATCATTTCCCGGATCTTCCTAAATCCAATGTCCAGATCTATGATAATCTCAACTACCGCCACTGGGATACCTGGGAAGATGGCAGCTTCTCCCACGTGTTCTATGCTACTTACAATAATGGCGAAGTAGGTACCCCTATAGACATCATGGCGGAAGAGCCGCACGACTGCCCGCAAATGCCCTCTGGTGGCCCGGAAGATATGATCTGGAGCCAGGACGGCAAAAGCATTATCTATGTTTGTAAGAAGAAATTCGGGAAAGAATATGCCCTCAGCACTAATACCGATATCTACGAATATAACCTGGATAGCAAAAACACCCGCAACCTGTCTACGGGCATGATGGGCTACGATGTAGCCCCTTCCTTCAGCCAGGATGGCAAATACATTACCTGGTTAAGCATGGCCCACGACGGGTATGAGTCTGATAAAAATGACGTGATCGTGATGGACCGTGCCTCTGGCGTTATCACCAACCTCACCAAAGATTGGGACGGCACTGCCGCTTCCTCCCGCTTCAGCAATGATGGCAAAAAGATATACTTCGTAGCGGTGATCAAAGGCACCGAACAACTGCTGGAAATAACACTACAGAAAAACCTGGTACAAACCAACGCCAAACATATACGACAGGTAACCACCGGCGACTTCGACATCAACGACCTGGTAGCCCAGGCCGGCAACACCATGGTGGTATCCCGTACCGACATGAACCACGCGGCGGAACTGTTTACCGTAGACCTCCAGAAAGGCACGGTAACCCCACTCACCAGCGTTAACAAACCTATCTACGATAAGATCGGTATGTGCAAAATAGAAAAGCGCTGGGTGAAAACGACCGACAATAAAGACATGCTCACCTGGGTGATCTATCCACCGGATTTTGATCCCGCTAAAAAATATCCTACCCTCCTGTATTGCCAGGGTGGCCCTCAATCGGCCGTATCACAGTTCTACTCCTTCCGTTGGAACTTCCAGCTCATGGCCTCCCAGGGCTACATCGTAGTAGCGCCCAACAGGAGAGGGATGCCCGGCCACGGTGTGGAATGGAACGCTTCCATCAGTAAAGACTGGGGTGGACAACCAATCAAAGACTACCTGAGCGCCATTGATGATGTGAGCAAGGAAAGCTATGTAGATAAAAACCGCCGCGGTGCCGTAGGCGCCAGCTATGGCGGCTACTCCGTATACATGCTGGCAGGTGTACATGAAAACCGCTTCAAATCATTTATCGCCCATGATGGCCTGTTCGACCTGAAAAGTTGGTATGGCACCACCGAAGAACTCTGGTTCGCCAACTGGGATATCGGCGCCTACTGGGATCCGGCCAACGCCGATGGATATAAACATTTCAACCCAAGCGAATACGCCAACAAATGGAATACACCTATCCTCATTATCCAGGGAGGAATCGACTTTCGCGTACCTATTGAGCAGGGATTGCAGGCCTTCCAGCTGGCACAGTTAAAGGGCGTCAAGAGCAAACTGCTCTATTTCCCGGAAGAAAATCATTGGGTGCTGAAACCTCAAAATGCCATCGTATGGCAACGTGAATTCTTCAACTGGCTGAAAGAAACCCTGTAAATAACCACTAAACCTGGTATCATGACTACTTTATTAATGGATATTCAGGATGGTATTGCTACCATCACGCTTAACAGACCTGAAGTATACAATGCGTTCAACGACCCGCTCAGCTATGAGTTGCAAGACGCATTAAAAAAGGCCGAAAAGGATGCTTCCGTGAGAGTGGTGGTGCTTACCGGCGCTGGCAAAGCATTTAGCAGCGGCCAGGACCTGAAAGCATCTATGGAGTCAGGTAAACGTGATCTCAGCGAGTCGCTGCACAAACGCTATAATCCGATTATTCGCGCCATCCGCAACATGCCTAAGCCAATCATTTGTCGGCTGAACGGCGTGGCGGCTGGCGCCGGATGCTCCATAGCCCTGGCCTGCGACATGATCATCGCCAGCGAAACAGCTACCATGATCGAAATATTCGTCAACATTGCACTGGTACTCGACTCTGGCTCTTCCTATTTCCTGCCCCGCACTGTTGGCTACCACCGCGCATTTGAACTGGCCACCAAGGCCACTAAAATCACGGCTGCGGAAGCCCTGCAAATGGGACTGGTCAACAAAGTAGTGCCTGCCGGCGACCTCGACGCCGCCGTGCAGGAAGAAGCAGCCTATTACGCTGCCGCCCCTACGAAAGCTATTGCACTCATGAAAAAAATGCTGACCAAAGGCATGACAGAAAATCTTGATGCCGTACTCGACTACGAAGCCTATTGCCAGGAAATAGCAGGCAACTCGGCAGATAACGCCGAAGGCGTACAGGCGTTCCTGGAAAAGCGAAAGCCGGCGTTTAAAGGAATATAATTCATTATAAAAGCGAAAGACTGAAGCAGGTAGCTTCAGTCTTTCGCTTTTATAATGTTAGCTGTTATTACAGTCCACTCAGAGCAATACCGATAGAGTACGGCCTAATGTCCAGGTTATTGGCAGCATTGTCTTTTAATAATGGATTCAGCGAGTAGGCGCCAAATAACGCGAAGTTGCCGTAACCCACACGGGCAGTAGCAGCAAAACGCCATGGATTAAAGAACCCTTTGTTGGATACCTTGTCAAATTCCTTATTACCATTAGCCCCGGTATATTTCACCTTAGTATGCGCATCTACCAGTGCGCCTACTTTTACACCAATAGCCGCTTTAAAGCCTTTATTGGCATTGTCTGGTACACTACGGTACCGCAATTCAATCGGAATTTCCAGGTAAGTAGTAGCTACTTTATTCTTTTTATAAGAAGAGGATGGGAAGGATGCCACAGAACTGTTATTCTTTCCTATCTCCATATAATGATCTTTCAGATATACGCCGCTGGTGCTGAAACCCAAACCAGCCGCTAAACTCATTTTGGACTTCTTAAACGGGAAATCATACATCAGCGCTATATTAAATCCCCTGTTCAGGCCACTCTTTAAGCTGTCTGGCTTACCAGCCCAGCCATCGTAAGACAACTGAATCATCAAAAAGTCGTTGGAATGGGTAAGCTTATTCACCGCCTTATTCATCGGAGAGCCACCTTCCTGCGCAAAAACTCCAATAGATACAGCTATCAGACCCAGGGTAAAAATTATTTTCTTCATATTATTAATACATACTTAGGAAAAAGAATATTAGGCAAATATAATGGAATGATTGTAACACAATTGGTTAAAATATTGCAAAAACATACTCCATATTATACATTCCCGGCCCGAAAGTTACAGAAAAAGTGATATTGAACCCATATTCTTTTCCTGATCCCCCTTTCATACTGAACAAGATGAATAGCAATATTGGTCCAAAAATTCCTAATTTGAATAATATAATCCATCACCCGGACCATAACCCCTGCCAATGCTTTTAAAGAGTCGTTGAAACACAAAGCATGAAAAAAATTGTCAATCCTGTTCTGGCACTCATTCTTGCAGTGCTCATGGTGCTCATTGGTTTTGTTTACTATGCCTGGGATATGCAAAGAAGATGCAAAAGCACCGCTCAATGGATGGTGCAAACCAACCAGCAAATCGATATGGTCAGAAACATCATCAACCTCGAAGGCAGCTATACCAATAGTATCCGGGACATGCTCCTAACAGATAAAGTGGCCCTTCCTCCCGCAGCCTACACCATTCCCGACAGCATCAGGCATATCCTTTCCAGCCTCCGGGCTATCACCCAAAACGATACATCCTCCTCCCGGATACTGACCGACCTCCACACCCTGCTCCAAGAAAAGTTTAATTATAACCAGCAAATCCTCTACACAGCCACTCAACAGCCCGCCCTGGCCAAACAACTGATCACAGCGCCTAAAAACGCTGATTTTAGAAAAAGTATCCTGGAGCATCTCAACACTTATATGCACATCAACCGGGATAAACTGGTAACCCAGGTGGAAAATAATAATAAGTATACCCGGCTGCTGTTCAGGAATACCATCTTCATCTGCCTGTTCATGCTCATCCTGCTGCTGGGAGAATCCCGCTATATTTACCGCCTCTTCCTCAAACTGAAAATACATACCAACCGCCTCCTTAAAAGAGAACAATCCTTTATGCGCCTGGCGGAAGAAACAGAACTCATTGTATTCAGGGCAACGATAGAGGGTCACTTCACTTCCGTAAGCAAACACGCGGCACAAATCACCGGCTACAACAACTCGGAGCTGATCGGTAAACATTACTCCTTCTTTCTCGACGATGAAACCCATCAGCAACTCGAAGCGCTCTACGTCAACCAAATGCAAACCGGTGACGACTATACGTTCCAGGAATTCGAAATCATCACGAAATCGGGCAACCGAAAATGGGTAGAACAGCTCGCGGCCCTAATCTATGGCCCCGACGGCCGCGTACAGGAGTTTCAATGCATTGTCAGGGATATCGACAAGCGCAAAAGAGATGCCGGCCAAACGGAATATCTCCAGAAACGGCTTGATGCCATCATCGACTACATGCCTTCCATGATGTTCATAAAAGACGCCCCAGGCAAGTACCTCCTGGTCAATACCCGATTTACCGATATCATGGGAATCAATAAAAAAGATATCATCGGCAAAACAGATGATGAACTATCGTACGATTGGGTATCCCGCTATGCTAAGCTGGACGAACAGGTGATGACTACCGGCAACCGGGTAAAACTGGAAGATGAGATTACAGTAGGGGGTAGGAAGTACCATTTCCTGATCACCAAGTTTCCATTGAGAAATGCCGGAGAAGAAATCATCGGTATATGCGGTATAGGACAGGATTTCACCGAAAAGGCCAACTATATCAAAGCAATGGAAGAAGCCAGCAAGGCCTCACAGGAAGCCATCAACGCACAGGAAATGTTCCTGGCTAATATGAGCCACGAAATTCGTACGCCGATGAACGGTATCCTGGGGATGACCAATCTCCTGATACAACAAAATCAACTATCCCCGGCCCAATTCGAATATACCAATGCCATCAAGGCTTCTGCCAATCACTTGCTGGTCATCATTAATGAAATACTGGATTTCTCTAAAATAAAAGCCGGTAAACTTCACCTGCAACGCGAGCCCTTCGATGTATACGAAGTAATAGACAAAGCCCTGTTTCCGCTTAGATTACAGGCCCAACAAAAAGGCTTGTCCTTCTTTGATGAAATAGACAACGTTATCCCTGCCACCTTGCTGGGAGATGGTATCCGCCTCAACCAGATATTGACCAACCTCGTGGAAAATGCCATCAAATTTACCCCCGAGGGAAAAATAACAGTCAAAGTATCACTGGTAAAAGAAAACGAAGATCCGGATGTAGCAAGACTCGGCTTTGAAATAACAGATACCGGTATCGGCATTGCCCCCGAGCAACATGACCTCATCTTTAAAAGCTTCTCCCAAACACATACGGATAATACCCGAAAATACGGTGGTACCGGCCTGGGACTCGCTATCAGTAAAGAATTGATAGAGTTGCAAGACGGCGTTATCCAGGTAACCAGCAATCTCAATGCAGGCGCTACCTTTTATTTTGAGGTACCCTTTACCCGGTACCATGGCGATCTCTCCGAAAAAGAAGAAAAAGACCAGCTATCTCACATTGCCAAACCATTACAGGGTAAAAACATATTGGTGGTAGAAGACAATGAAATTAACCAGCAGGTAGTATTCTATACCCTTCAAGATGCCGGCGCCAGAACGGATGTGGTCAGCAACGGCCGGTCCGCCCTCGAAATGCTCCACTACAAAGTGTACGATTGTATCATCATGGACATACAAATGCCAGGGATAGACGGGTATCAAACCACCAGGGCTATCCGGGAAAAAGGTATACAAACCTGCATCATCGCGATGACCGCCTCCGCACTGAAAGGAGAGCGGGAACGATGTTTGAATGCCGGTATGAATGATTACATCTCCAAACCCTTTGAACGTACCGACCTCTTTCTCAAAATATTGAAGGGGTTAGAAGAACAACTGCCGGAATCTCCTTCTCTCATACAAACCATCCATCATATGCCCGATAATGATACCCCCCTCAATTTCACCGCCGTTTATAACATGATGTCCGGTGAGTCTGAGCACATCAAAATATTGCTGGAAGAACTGCTGTCCAGCATCCCGAAGAAACTTTCAGAAATGAATCAACTGGTGATAGAAAAAAACTGGCAACACCTGTATATGATCGCGCACCAAATGAAGTTCAACCTCAACCTCGCTGGCCTTTTACACGCATCTGATATCGCCTGGGGAATAGAAAGAGATGCCCGGCTGGAAGAAAATGTAGAGACTATTGCTTCCCGGCTGGATGAGTTAATGAAGATATATTATTCAAAAGTACACCTGATCAGGGAGCATATCGATCAATGTTGATCAGGCGCCTCCGGCAAGGTAAAATAAAAACGACTGCCCTTTCCTTCATCACTCTCCACCCCAATAACGCCGCCCTGTGCTTCTATAAACTCTTTAGAGATAGCCAGCCCTAAGCCGCTGCCCTGATGCCCTTTCATACCCGGCACCTGGAAAAAGCGCTCAAAAATCTTGTCCCGGAAGGCAGCAGGAATACCCTTTCCATAATCCTGCACCACGAAGGATACCATCTCTATACCTGTAGGACTCACCACCAGGTCGATAATGGCACCATGTTCGGAATACCGGATAGCATTGGTCAAGAGGTTGACCAATACCCAGGCGGTTTTTTCCACATCTGCCAGTACCCTGGGTAGGTTATCCGGCACTGCGGTATGTATTGCAACCTCCCGCTGGGCCGCCTGCTGCCGCACCGTATCCATGGCGTATTGTACAATGCTCAACGCAGTTACCGGCTGCGGCTGCAGTTGTATATTGCCACTTTCCACCTGCGACAAATCCAGCAACTCACTTACAATCTTTATCATACGCCGGTTGTCCTGTTTCAGGCTATCTACCAACTCCCGTTGCTCTGTACTCAGCGCGCCGGTTCTCTCATCTTCCAATAGCTTAATACTGAAATCAGATGCTGCCAGCGGGGTTTTCAGCTCATGTGAAATGGTAGCGATAAAATGCGTTTTCGCAATATCCTGCTCTTTAAACGTAGTAATGTTGCGGAGTATCACTACATAGCCTATACGTTTTTCTTCATGTTGTATATCGATCGTTTCCCGGGTAAAGAAACATTCTTTTCCGTCTACCACTATTTTAAGCGGGGCGTTTTCGGGAGTATTGATCAAATACCGTAACAGGTCATTTCTTTTAGATACGGCCTCGGCAGCCTGCCCTATTACGTCTTTCTCCGGCATACTGAGCAACTGTAGCGCCTGTGCGTTGGCAAACAGGATGATGTTGTTGTTATCAAACCCGATGGTAGCATCTTTCAGGCTGCTGATCACCGCCTCTGCACGCTGCTTTTCAAACATGATGCGGGCCAGGTTACTATGTTCATATTCGTCCAGCCGCTGCGCCATCACGTTGAAAGCGGTGGCCAGCTCCCCAAATTCATCACCCGATTTGAAATAAAGCCGCTTGCCATACTGTTTATTGGCAATCCCCTTAATACCTTCTGTTAGTTCATGGATGGGATTAGCAATATATCCGGGGAAATTATATACAAACGTAAAGCCCAATAAAAAACAAACACCGCTGATGATAGCGATGTATAAAAGCGCATTGTCGGCCGTTTTCTTCACCAGTTCGTTCTTCCCCACAATAGCGGCCATATTGAGATCCATAATGGTATAGATACTCTTTTTGATGTCACTGATATCTGCGGTAGAATCCTTTCTCAACAACTCAAAAATGCGGCTTACCTCTGCGGTAGCAGCCATTTCCCCTCGTTCGGTAACGTTGGCCTGCTGTTTCCGGAGGTTGGCGGAAAACATTTCCATGGCTGCGGATCGGTGCTGCGGCAAATCTTCCAGCGCTACCAGCATATTTTTGGAGTACTCAAGGGATTCGTAGTTATCCTTCAGGATAAACTTCGCTTTTTCGTTCAGGCGGTTCAGATAGTAGTAGCCCAGAATGCTCACTACCAGCAGCATAATATAGAGGAATAATACCCCCAGCGTAATCTTCGTTTTTAATCTGAACTTACTCATGATAGTATTATAATATCAATGTCGTTGGTAGAAAGCGTTTTCAGTAGCTGGTTAAACAGGTTGGTACGTAGTATAATACGGAAAAGATTGATGTGTGGCTTTCCCATGCAAATGGTCGTCACCCGTTTATCCAGGGCTGTTTTGATAATCGCTTCCGATACATTGGCATTATGCTCCTGTATCACTTCCGCACCCAATTCTGTAGCCAGTTTCAGGTTATTAATGAGATGGCGTTGCGCAGCCAGTGCAATCTTATCCACGCTCTCCCGCGGCGTTTGTACATATAGTACAAACCAGTCTGCATGATAATAAGCAGCCAGCCTCGCCGTTTTGCGGATCACCTTTCTCGCCACTTCATCATTGGTAGAAATACACGCCAGGAAGCTTTCATGCCTCATTTGCAAATTACGTGGAATCTCTGATTCTACCTTTCTTTCTACCTGTGTAGTTACTTCTTTCAGTGCCAGCTCCCGCAGCTGCAAAATTTTATCGGCCTGGAAGAAGTTGCTCAGCGCGCTCTCTACTTTGGAACGGTCGTAGATCTTCCCTTCTTTCAAACGGGTAATCAACTCGTCTGCCGTAAGGTCTATGTTCACCACTTCATTGGCCATCTGCAACACCAGGTCAGGAATCCGCTCCTGTACCTCAATACCGGTAATGGACTTTACTTCCTGGTTAATGCTTTCTATATGCTGTATGTTAACCGCCGACAACACATTAATCCCCGCATTCAGCAAGTCTATCACATCCTGCCAACGCTTTTCATTTTTTGAACCGGGGATATTCGTATGCGCCAGCTCATCTACCACCACCCATTCGGGCGACAGGAGCAGGATGGTAGAAAGATCCATCTCCTCCAGCATTTTACCTTTATAAAACACCGTTCTGCGGGGTATCTGGGGCAACCCCTCCAGCAGGGCGTGCGTTTCCGCACGCCCATGTGTTTCTATATATCCGATCTGGATATTAACACCATTTCTTAACATGGCATGCGCTTCCTGCAACATGCGGTATGTTTTTCCCACACCGGCACTCATGCCGATGTATATCTTAAACTTACCTCTGCCGGCGCGGTTGGCCAGGTTAAGAAAGTGCTGTACCGAGTGTTCTTTATCTGTCATACGATATACTTAGAACCATACTGCCAGCGACGCCGTAATCGCTGTATTGGCATTTTTCATCTGGGTGCCTTTCATAAAGGTCTTGTCTTTACCATCGAATGTTCTTCCTTCCAATCTAAACATGACATGATCCACCGGGGTAAAATCAAGATTAAGGGAGTAGCCGGTGGTCTGAAATCCATTTGCAGTACCGGTGTTGATTACTACGCCATGCTGGTCGTTGTAATGCTCTACACGGCCTGCCATCGCAAATTTGCTGGTAAAAGCATATTTCGCAATCACAACAGGGCTATACCAGCTGTTCAGATCAGAAGACCCTTTGGCTTTCTGTTGTAATCCAAAATCAAATCCGGCAATAACACTTAACTTTTCCGTTATATTAAAGGTACCATAAACATTATTAAAGTAACGCATTTGCCTTACACTATCCGGGAGATCATTTCCTACATAAGTGCTCCAGTTGAGCAGTACTTTGTCACTGGGTTTAAAAGTAATTTGCGTACCAAAAGCAGGAGTTTGATTACCATCTACTCTTTTGATTCTTTGCCATCCATTCAGGTACATCGCGGCAAACGTCCATTTGTCGTTCGGATTCCAGGTTACCTTTACACCGGTTTCATAGTAAGGCGAATTTTCGCCCAGTATGCTCCTCGTAAGGGTGGGACAATCTTTTCCAATAGCGCTTTCAAACCCAATATGCGACGGCATTACACCTGCATCAATCCATACGTTTTTGCCCACACGAACGCCTACATTGGCTTCATATACATACTGCATCAGGGTAGGCTCGGTGGCCAGGTTATATTGCGGATAGGTGCCGGCCATCAATCCCACGTTTGCTCTTATCCGGTCACTGGTATAATTGGCTTTTACCATCGCCAGGTTCAGGTTTAGCTCATTATGCCGGTTAAAGTTGTATAAAAAACCTGGCCGGAGATGATTAGCCGGGTTGTTAAAATCATAGCTGTAATAAGCTTCCGCATATCCTGAAAAGGTTACTTTTCCTTTCTCTTTTTCGGCCGTAGGCGCTTCCTGAGCAAACATAGTAATAGCTGTTGCCAGCAAACCGCCCAGCAATAAAATTTTCTTCATGTAAGTTGACTTTTTAATATAGGCTGATGGTAATAAATCCTGGCAATCCGCAGCTACGGACTGCCAGTCAATGGGTTTCATAGGATATCACAGGTTAAAGGAATAATAGGACTACACCCGGCTTACTTCAAATCGTCGAGTGCTATGTTCAATTTTAACACGTTTACAGTGGCCACACCCAATACTCCTAAAACAGGAGGCTTGGTATTAGCATCTACCAATTGTTTCAGACGGTCGGCTGGAATACCCCTCAGTTTCGCTACCCGCGGTATCTGTACATAGGCCGCTTCCGGCGATAAATGCGGATCGAGTCCGCTGGCAGAAGCTGTTACCAGTTCAGCGGGAATATCTTCTTTCTTTACATCCGGATTATGCGCCATAAAGGTGTCGATCCTGGCCTGTACCGTTTTGAGGTAGTCAGGGTTACCGGCCGATTTATTGGAACCACCGGAACTTGCCGCATTGTAATCCACTGTAGAAGGGCGTGGCTGAAAATATTTATCGTCTGTAAATTTCTGCGCAATGTTCTCATAACCTACCACTCTTCCATTATGCGTTACCGTTACACCATCACCTTTACCAGGGGCCAGTTTAGCAACTGCCGCCAGGAACAGGGGATATAATCCGCCCAGTACAATCACCAGCAACAGTGTCAGTTTTATAGAAGGCCACAAATATTTTTTCATCTCTTTAAATTTTTTCTATTTAGAATTACATGAAAAGGGCAATCACCATATCAATCAGCTTAATGCCAATGAAAGGCGCGATAATACCACCTACGCCATAAATCAGCAGGTTCCTGCGCAGCAAGGCACTGGCGCCAATTGGTTTATAGGCCACCCCTTTTAATGCCAGCGGTATCAGCAATGGGATAATAATGGCATTGAAAATTACCGCACTCAGGATGGCTGTTTCAGGGCTATGCAGTTTCATGATGTTAATACCCTGCAAAGCGGGGATAGAGGCCACAAACAGCGCAGGAACAATGGCAAAATATTTGGCCACGTCGTTGGCGATGGAGAAAGTGGTGAGTGTACCACGCGTCATCAGCAGTTGCTTTCCAATTTCCACGATCTCAATCAGCTTGGTAGGATCATTGTCCAGGTCCACCATATTGCCGGCTTCTTTGGCGGCCTGTGTACCACTGTTCATCGCTACTCCCACATCGGCCTGCGCCAGTGCCGGCGCATCGTTGGTACCATCGCCCATCATGGCTACCAGGCGGCCTTCATTCTGCTCCTTACGGATATAACTCATTTTATCTTCCGGTTTGGCTTCTGCGATGAAGTCATCCACACCGGCTTTGGTAGCAATGTATTTGGCGGTAAGTGGGTTGTCGCCGGTTACCATCACCGTTTTCACCCCCATTCTGCGCAGGCGGTCGAAACGCTCACTGATACCGGGCTTGATAATATCCTGTAATTCTATCACTCCCTGCACTTTACTGTTGAGTGCTACTACCAGTGGAGTACCACCATCCTTCGAAATGGCTTCCACGCGGGAGCGGGTCTCTTCCGGGAAAACAAATCCTTCTTTTTCGGTCAGCCGGCGGATAGCGTCGTAAGCGCCTTTACGGATACGGTTACCATCGGGCAAGTCGATACCACTGCTACGGGTTTCGGCGGTAAATTTTACCAGGCTGGCGCCAGTTACGGTCAATTTGTTTACCACTTCTTTACCTGCCAACTCTACAATTGACTTTCCTTCGGGTGTTTCGTCTGATAAAGAACTCAATGCACAGAGGCGGATAAATTCCTCAGTAGAAATGCCATTGGTAGCATAGAAGTTAGTGGCCTTACGGTTACCAATGGTAATAGTTCCTGTTTTATCAAGCAACAGCACATCAATATCTCCGGCTGTTTCCACCGCTTTACCGGATTTGGTAATTACATTGGCGCGCAAAGCACGGTCCATACCCGCAATACCGATGGCAGATAGTAAACCACCAATGGTAGTAGGAATCAGGCAAACAAACAGTGAAATAAAGGCCGCAATGGTAATAGGTGTTTGCGCATAGTCGGCAAAAGGTTTCAGCGTTACGCACACGATAATAAATATCAGTGTAAAGCTGGCCAGCAGGATCGTTAACGCTATTTCATTCGGCGTTTTCTGGCGGCTGGCGCCCTCTACCAGGGCAATCATTTTATCCAGGAAGGATTCACCGGGTTCGGTGGTGACCCTTACTTTGATATGATCAGACAATACTTTAGTACCACCGACCACACTCGATTTATCGCCACCGGCTTCCCTGATTACCGGCGCACTTTCGCCGGTAATAGCCGATTCATCGATGCTCGCGAGCCCTTGTACAATCTCTCCGTCGGCCGGGATGATGTCGCCGGGGTCACAGGCAAAGATGTCGCCCTTGCGCAGGGTAGAGGAGGATACTATTTTAATTTCATTGGTGAATATTTCACCTATCAATTCTATCTTTTTCGCAGGTGTTTCTTCCCTTGTTTTGCGCAGGCTCTCAGCCTGTGCTTTACCACGTGCTTCTGCAATGGCTTCTGCAAAGTTGGCAAACAATACAGTGAGAAATAGCACCGCAAAGATGGCGATGTTATAAGCTACGCTGCCCTGCTCACGGTTGCCGGTAAAAATGGTATACAAAGCTACGATGGCCATTACCGCGGTACCTATTTCCACGGTGAACATCACCGGGTTTTTAATCATCAATTTCGGATGCAGCTTCACGAAAGACTGCTTCAGGCTCTCCATCACCTGCTCTCTCGGAAACAATTTATTATCATGCTTCATGGTAGTCAGTCATTAAAAAAATTACAGGGAAAAATACTCTGCGATAGGTCCCAATGCCAGGGCTGGGAAATAAGCCAGGGCAGTGAGAATAACAATCACGGCAAATGTCATGGCGCCGAAAGTGAGCGAATCTGTTCTCAGCGTGCCGGCAGATTCAGGCACATACTTCTTGGATGCCATCAGGCCTGCAATTGCCACCGGGCCGATAATCGGCAGGAACCTGCCCAGGATCAGCACAAAGCCGGTAGATACGTTCCAGAATATGTTACCATCGCCCAAACCTTCAAAACCAGAACCATTGTTGGCGTTGGCAGAAGTGTATTCATACAGCATTTCAGAGAAACCGTGATAGCCGGGGTTATTTAGCCAGGCCGACGGTTTCACGGCCCAGTTAATATCCGGGTGGTGCGACAGTACCCAGGAAGATAACGCGGTACCCGCCAGGATCAGGAAGGGAGATAACAACGTAATCAACGCTGCAATCTTTACTTCTCTCGCCTCCAGTTTATGTCCCATAAACTCTGGCGTACGGCCCACCATCAATCCTGATATAAATACTGCTATGATGATGTAGATGTAATAGTTAAGGATACCCACGCCACAACCGCCGTAGAAACAGTTGAGCATCATGCCCAGCAGCTGCATTAAACCTGTGAGTGGCATGGTGCTATCGTGCCAGCCGCATACAGAACCGGTAGATATAATGGTGGTCACGGTACTCCAGTAACCAGTGGCGGCCGGGCCAAACCGCACTTCCTTGCCCTCCATGGCCCCTGTGGCCTGGTGTATACCCATCTTGGCTATTTCCGGGTTGCCGGCCATTTCCTGCTGCATAGATGGGATCAGCAAACAGATCATCCCTATCGTCATGATCCCGAAAATGACGTACGCAAATTTCTTTCGTTGTATAAACATGCCCAGGGCAAATACCATCGCAATAGGAATCACTACCTGTGCTACCATTTCGGTCATCCAGGTAACATAATTGACATTCTCCAGTGGATGGGCGGAGTTGGCGCCAAAGAAACCACCACCATTAGTACCGAGGTGTTTGATGGCTACGAAACCGGCAACAGGTCCGCGGGATACGTTTACGGTATCGCCCTGCATGGTCAGCACCGTATCTTTACCGGCAAAGCTGGCGGGCATACCATTAAATATGAAAATCAGCGCTATCACAATGCTGATAGGCAACAGGATACGGGTAATCGTTTTAAGAAAAATGTCCCAGAAGTTGCCCAGCTGCGTGGTCGTCTTTTCTTTCATCGCCTTAAATACTACTACCAATGCAGCAATACCCGTGGCGGCGCTCACAAATTGCAGGAAGGCCAGTACAAATAACTGTGTAAAGTAGGTAACACCTGCTTCGCCGGAATAGTGTTGCAGGTTACAGTTTACTACGAAACTGATGGCCGTGTTAAACGCCAGATCGGCCGACTGTCCCGGGTTTCCATCTGGGTTCAGCGGCAGTTTATCCTGGAACATCAGCGCAAAAAAGGCATATACAAACCATACTAAATTGATGGTCAGCATGGCTTTCAGATGCTGTTTCCAATTCATTTCTTCATGGGGATTGATGCCCGATATCTTAAAGAACAGGCGCTCCAGTGGCGCCATAAAGTCGGACCAGGTACGCTCGCCCCTGAATATCTTTACGATGTACCTCGCCAGTGGCCAGGCTAATAACAGCGTAATACCGTAGGTGGCTATAACGCCTAAAATTTCTGTTGTCATTTCAATAGTGAGTTAAAAAAGCTTTGCGTATAGGCGTAGGAGTAATCTGTTACTCAGAATTTTTCAGGTTTCAACAGTACATAGATCATGTAGCCGAAAACGAAAAGTGATAAAACAAATAATGCGTTCATAATAATTGTAATTAGATCTTTTCGAAATAGTCTACCGATTTAAAAAACACGGCAAAGCAGGCGATTCCCGCCAGTACCAGGAGAATAGTCATCATCATAAAATGTTGTTTTATATAGCGATTGTTTGTAAATGCTGAATCCTGATGTTCTTCAGTGATAAAGGCAATAATTCCTTATGCTTGCCACAGAGCAGGGGAGATAACGTATACATGAAGGCGCTTTCAATAGCATTGCGCAACGCACTGCTCCCATTATGATATAATACACCTGCCACGGTAAAGCAACGCTTTACCTCGTGTAATTGTTCACTTCTGATCATTCGGCTGGTATAATCCGCAAAAGTGTGGATTACCTTACTAATGGAGCCTCTCACAGGCTCCTGCTGAGCGGCAGGAAATGTTAACCCTGGAATCTGCAAACCTATCAGTTGAGAGATTTTTGAGTCTGGTAGCATATCGATCAATTGTTTTGATACAATTGGGGTAATGCCAGCGGAATGCCAGCGTTGGGGAAGATGCTTTCATTGATACATAAATAATTGAATATCAATTATTTAAAAAACAATAACGGCATTAGAATAAAATGTATTGGTGAGGTAAACCATGCAGAAACGGAAGGGTGTATGCAGAAAATGAAAAAGGGTTTATGAAAATTGGCAGGCACAAAAAAGGGAGATATGCTGTTAAAAACAAATATCTCCCTTCCAGCTGCTTTTAAAATAAGCTATTCTATAGCATTCAGCATTTCATCTACTCTTTCTTTTAAAACAGGAATATCGTTCTCGATAATTTGCCATATCACTTCAGCATCTATCCCAAAATATTCGTGAACGAGAATATGCCTAAGTCCTATAATTTGCCGCCAGGCAACATCGTTGTTATTATCTCTTAGCTCCTGCGTCAGCAAATTGGCAGCTTCTCCAATAATCTCAATTTGCTTTACAGAAGCAAAACGCATCATTGAATTTTCCATGAAATCAGAAAGAGATTTGCCTCCGGCATAGGCTTCTATCTCGCCTATTGCTTCGGCGATGTGCTGTAAGCGCTGCTTATCACCCATCTTACCTTTCATAGATCAACTGCTTATCAGATTCTACAAATGGTAAGATATATTTCGACAACGCTTTTTCTGAAATAAGATCCACCTTTTTATGTAGCTGGTTTTCCAGGTCCTGTTGCATTGTTACAAATCCCAAACCTATATATTTGGAGTAATCCAACTCAACCAAAATATCAATATCGCTTAATTCGTCCGCATCACCTCTCGCCTGAGAACCAAAAATGAAAGCCTTTTTCACAGGTTTATCTGCGAAATAATGCTGAATGATTTGAATCTCTTGTTGCGAAAGTTTCATAAAGCTAATTTAACGCATAATGGCAATACCTCAACATTAACTAAACAAATACAACACATCTTCCTTCGTCAGCTTCTTCACAAAACCGCTGTCATCAGAAATAATCTCTTTCACCAGCGATTTCTTCCTTTCCTGCAGTTGCAATATTTTCTCTTCTACCGTATCCTTACAGATCATGCGGTAAGCAAAGATATTTTTCGTTTGCCCAATACGGTGAGTACGGTCAATCGCTTGCTGCTCTACAGCCGGGTTCCACCAGGGATCCACAATATATACATAGTCAGCTGCGGTGAGGTTCAAACCTACACCACCGGCTTTCAGTGAAATCAGGAATACACGGCATTCATCGTTATGCTGGAAGTTTTGAATGGCCTTTTCACGATCTACGGTGGAGGTGCTACCATCAAAATACTCGTAAGGTATTTTCAGGTGTTGCATCCTATCGCGGATCAATCCAAGCATACCCAGGAATTGGGAGAAAATCAGCACCTTATGGTTGCCGATATTCTCGGAAATTTCACGGGTGAGCTCATGCAGTTTTACTGAGTGATTCGGGTATTGTTCGGTATCGTTCAGGATAGCCGGCGAATCGCAGATCTGCCGCAACTTCATCAACCCTTGCAGGATGGTGAGCTGCGAACGTTCCATACCCTGATCTTCAATAACACCAAGGATCTTGGAGCGATAGGTATTACGGTAAGCATCATAAATATGCCTTTGTTCCGCATCCATTTCGCAGAAGATCACGGTTTCTATTTTTTCCGGCAGGTCTTTCGCCACCTGTTCTTTGGTACGGCGCAGGATAAACGGATAGATCAGCTTACGCAGGTGTTCCTTCCTTTCTTCATCCTGGAACTTGTCGATAGGCGTTGCAAACTCATTGCGGAAGAAGTCTACGCTGCCCAGCATACCCGGGTTGAGGAAGTTCATCTGCGCATAAATATCGAAGGTATTGTTCTGCATCGGCGTACCGCTCAACGCGAGCCTGTTACGGGTTTGCAGCAGTTGCGCTGCCTTGGTCACCTTCGATTGCGGGTTCTTGATTGCCTGCGATTCATCCAGGATCACATAATCGAATTCTATCTTCATGAGCAGCTGGATATCGCTGCGCAAGGTACCGTAGGTAGTGATGATAGCATCGAAATTTACCAGTTCCTCCGCCGATTTGAATCGCGCCGGGCCATGGTGAATATGATGCCGGATATCCGGTGTAAACTTCTTGATTTCATTTTCCCAGTTGTAAATCAGCGTAGTAGGACAAACTATCAACGCCATGGTTTTACCACCGTTCTTGTTCTTATAATATTGCAGGAAGGTAAGCGCCTGGATGGTTTTACCGAGACCCATATCATCTGCCAATATACCACCCCATTTAATGTCGTCGAGGTAGTTGAGCCACTGGAATCCGCTTTCCTGGTAAGGCCGCAATTTGGCCTTTAAATTCTCCGGCAGGGCTATGTTGCGGATTTCATCAAACTGCAACAGCTTGCGCCGCTTTTGTTCCAGCTCCAGCACTACCGCTTCGTCATCTATAAACTCATACAACTCATCAATAACGCTGAAATTGTATTTGCTGAGTTTAAGTCCTTTATCCTTTTCTTCCCCAACTTTAAATAACAGGGAATATTTACGCAGCCATTCTTCCGGCAGCAGCCCCAGGGAGCCGTCTGCCAGCTGAACATAGTTCTGTTTATTGGCCAGCGCATTTTTGATATCCTTAATACTTACTTTCTGATCGCCATACAACACTTCAATCTGGGCGTCGAACCAGTCGATGCCAGAACTGATTTGCAGGTTGGTAACCGGTTTATGCGAGCTGAATTTGAAATTGCGCAGCGAATCAAATCCAAATACCCGCACGTTCATTTCTTTCAGCGCATCGAAAAACAGGAAAAACCAGTTGTTCTTCAATGCTTCTTTTGCCCGCAGGTAGAAATAGTTGTTGTTGTCGTGCTGGGCGAAGTTGGTATGTAAAGTCCGGAGTTTTGCTACAAACTCTTCTTCCGCCGGTTTATTCCGGTGGATAATCACCACCTTATTGCCTTCCTGCACAGTAATCTTGCCTTCGTCATTCCATTCTACTTCCTGGCCGCGATAAGCAAATCCGGGTTGTATAATAAATGTTTCTCCCAGCTCTTTCAGGAATACGCGGGGTTCTGGGGCAATATCCTTTACCTCTGCCAGCAAGCCTTTATCGAACTGGATATCATACTGCCGGCTCAGTGGCAACAAGTAGTCTTTCAGGTAGGTAGGCCATTCATTGTTGGCGATGCGCAACTGACCATTTTGTTTGAAAAGCTCTACGTGCAGGGCATCCTGCGGACTTTCAAACAAATAAATCACCTGTTTATGCAGGAACAAAAGCGGGCTATCCCATTGGTTATCAGCTACATTTATTAGCTCGCCCTCAATACTCACGTAACAGTTTACCGTAACGTGGGTATCGCCGGTAGTGGTTTTGATCACCAGTTTCAGGCGATCGGCGCCGATTTGCAGTTGTTGCAGGCTCTTTGTTTTAAAGGCCTGCCGGTTGGGCAATTCGAATACCAGTCCATGCTCTGCCAGCTGTGGGAACAGTTTGGCCAGCTTAGGGTGCAGGTATTCCAGCATCAACTCTTTCGTTTCGGTGGGCAATTCTTCCGCATTTTCATGCGTAATATTTTCCCAGATGCCGGCAAACGGGGAGTTTTTGCTGAGGAATTTACTCACTTCGCTGCCCTGTAATTTTCGTATAGGCGCTATGAGTTCCCTGTCTTTTTCCTTGTATTGGTAAAAGTCAACGTATTTAGTGAGATCCAGTTTGCTGGCGAGCGATACAAAGGCGGTTTGCTCTTCGTTGATTTCGCCGCTTACCAGGTCTATTTTAAAGTAGGGGTACAGCGTTTCATTGGCGTTGAAAACGGTGGCCAGTCGCTGTGAAATGGTAATGGTTTCCTCCGGTGGTGGGGGAGCCGTTACCGGCTGCCGGCCGGCAGTGGCGCCATCTACCCGCTTGATGGTAGGGTCCAGCACTCTTAAGAACGGCTTGCCATCCATGTAGGAAAAGGCAAATTTCCCTTCCAGGTCGTCCGACAGGGAATAACCGTACAGCGATAATAATTTGTTCTTTTCCTTGTCCCAGTTGCGCAGCGTATCGAAATAAAACGGTCCGTGTTTCTGCAATAATTGCAGGAACAGGGCTGTTTTATGCACACAAAGCGCGTGTTCCGTTTCGTCGCAGGTGCAATGGGTATCAAAAAAGCGTTCTTCGTTTCGCTGAATAATCAGTGGAAATTCTTGTCCATCCAGTGTCAGCACGGCCTCCACCTTTTCATCCTTCGCATGCTTGATCTTGGCCGGATGCTTTTTGGCAATTTCTTCGGCCTCGGCCAGGATGGCGCCGGAGGTAAGCAGTTTGATACTTTTGATATCGATAGATTTCATTTTCACCAGCGTATGCTGCTGGTCAAACTGGGTATCGAAGCTTTCAAAATGGTTCTTGTCCAGCATTTCCTGGAGCTGAAAAAGCGCGGCAGCTTCGTGCCGGCAAATATCGCCCAGGTTATATGGACACTGGCAGCGAATGGACATACCGCTGGTTTCCCCGTATTTATTGATGGAAACACGGTAATAATTGGCGTGTGTGTCGCTCTTTACGCGGAAGGTAGCTGTTTTTAGCACGGGGTCTGCCTCAATGAGTTCAACACCCCCGGTCGAGAAAATACGCTTCCCCCTGCGGATCACTTCATCAGTGCCGTTGTTGTAAACATATTTTAGCAAATGGGGTAGCGACATACTATTCGTTGTTGCCTGCTTTTATTATCAACAAAGGGTTGCTAGATATATCAAAAAAACTTAACAGCTGATAAAAAGGCAATCCACAAAAGTAAGCAGAAAATTCATAATAACCCGCAGTCCGCACATTAAGAACTGATTAACCGCTTCCCGTTTACCATGGCTGGGAAGCGGCTATTTTCCAACATCTTTTTTTATAAATATAGATGCTTGTTTATCAAGCATTTAAAATAGGTCAACGGATATGTTGCAGGTATCGTTCCAATGAAAAATCTACCGCCCTAGCTGCATCTGTTTTAATATATCGTCCAAAAGCTCCATACATGGCATCATATGCCAGCGGTTTTACAGCAGCATGCAGGGTATTGATTTCCCGGGCCGACAAAGGAATATTATTGGGATAACTGTACATCACCGATACCGTTTTCCGGTCAGACGACACCTGGATAATGTCGCCAACCAGCAACAATCCCTTACCTGCCGGGGCATACAATACGTTGCCGCCGGCAAAATGCCCGCCGCATAACACCAGCTTCATACCCGCCCATAGTACCAGTTCAGGGCCCGACCAAAGCTTGATCACCTCATCACGGCGCTGTAGCCATTCAGCATCCAATGCGTGCACATATACCGGTATGTTTCCAAAAGCATGACTCCACTCCACGATCGTGGAAAAATAATGCGGATGGGAAATGGCCATCGCACGGATACCACCTAACCGCTGAATAATATCTATCGTAGAGGCGTCGAGGTTAGCAATACAATCCCACAGGATATTTCCCTCCGGCGTAACCAGCAAGTGCGCCCGCTGGCCGATAGCAAAATCGGGAGTGGTATAAATGGCGTACAGGTTGGGCGCCACCAGTTCTATAATGTTTTTATGCGTTTTCTGCACCTGCTCCAGTGTCGTCCAGCTTTGCCCTCCCGGATTCACATATTGTCGTTCATCTTCACAAATCGGGCAATGCGCCGGCACTTCCTTACTGGCTTCATACTGTACCCCACAGGTACTACAGAGGTAATGTATCATATCATTCACTTTTGCTGGTAGAATATAGCTATTTTTAAATAAAGCAGGTATTCCCATCACGGCCAGGGCACTCTGCTTTATCCAGTTCCTTCTCGTGTTATCTGTTGACATAATGCTTATTTTTACCAGCAAAACTACCGCTACCCCGTAGCCGGCTCAATAGACATACCCGACAATTACTTGTACTTTTAGACATGCAGCGAAAACATATTCCATCCCACCATATCACCGATGGCGTTACTGTCAATATCCCCACCCAGCTGAAAGACGTGCTGGTGGCGGTCATCAATGACGAAGGAAAAATAATGGAACGGCAATATCCGCATCGCCACGACTACTACGAAATATCACTCCTGGCGGAGGGAGTGGGTATTCAGCATATCGATTTTACGCCTTTTCCCTTCAAAGGTCCCGTAGTATTTATGTTGTCGCCCGAACAGGTACATCTGCTGGAACGCGATAGAGGCAGCAAGGGTTTTTCGCTTAAATTCAACGCTCCCTTCTTCAGCAGTGGCAATGATCCTGATAAACAGCTGTATGCCCATTTCTTGTTCGACAACCTGCAGGGCTACCCGGTTATTGCCCTGCAACCGGAAGAATATGAACGGCTGAATACCTTGCTCACGCTCACCCTGCAGGAATACGACCATGCCAGCACCGGCACCGGCGATATCCTGTTTTCCTACATCCGGGTGATACTCATGGAAATACTCCGCATCCGCGGACAACGGCTCCAGGAAGCGCATCTGCAACCGGGGCTCCGGCAATCGCAGCTGCTGGCATTTAAGCACCTGTTACATCAGCATTTCCACGAACAGCACGAAGTACAGGACTATGCCAACGCAATGCATATCAGTCCGCGACAGCTCAACGCGCTCACGCAAAAACTCACCGGCAAAAATGCCGGCGCCCTGATCAAAGAAAGAATACTATTGGAAGCAAAGCGCCTGCTGTTTCTCGACAACCTCAGTATCAAGGAAATTGCCTACCAGCTTGGCTTTGATGATCCGGCCTATTTCAACCGGTTCTTTAAGAAAAATATGGGTATCGCCCCCCAGCAATTCCGGGAGCAGGAGCAGGGCCGGTAGAAAAGCTTATCCCGCCACCAGTTCCCCGTTTTTAAACAACGGTAGCACATTAGCGCCATCCGGCGTGAGGCAGTAGTGTATATCTTTTTCCAGCCCATACTTCGCTAAACGCTGATAGTGGGAGGCCTGCTTCATAAAGGTATAAATATCGTCTTTGGCGGAAGTATAAAGAGCCTCAGCCGCGATAGCGGAATCGCAGTTAACGTCAAAATGCGCCTTAATACGGTTCACCACGGCCCCCGCAAAGAGAGTATCCTCCATGTTGACCCGGTCTTTCCAGGCGGCACAACCCAGGAGAACGTTTTGTTTTTGCGCCACCAGGTACTCGCACACCGCGCTGATATTAGGAAAAGAGCCGGTAATAATCTGCACCGCATCTTTGGCCATATGCAATAACTTGGTACCATTGGTAGTAGTGAGTACCAGAGTTTTATTTTCTATAAACTCGCGCGGATATTCGAAAGGAGAGTTGCCGTGTACCAGTCCTTCCGCTATTTTGCCATCTCTTTCGCCAGCGGTAATACCACCGATAGCGCGACCAATATTCACACATTCTTCCACGCTGGCCACCGGGATTACCCGGGCGGCGCCGTTGTGCAGGGCTGTACAGATGGTAGAAGTAGCCCGCAACACATCGATAATAACGACTATGCTGCTTTTCACATCAAATAAGTGTAACAATGCCGGGGATAAACACACTTCCAGGCTGGGTTTATTGCTTTCTGTCATTCAAATGCTTTTAACTTTAATCAAGGATCACCCGCCACTTCTCGCTTTCGGCAAACTCCTTAATAGTATTATTTCGCTCCTGCAGTAGCTTGGTCATATACTTTTGCAGGTAAATCTTTTCAAATACTCTTCCAAACCAGCCATAAGGCGTACCAAAATCCATGATATCGATCATGACGGTACCGTTGCCGATTTCTTTGAAATGATGCTCATGACTCATATGGGTAAAGTCGCCATCGGTCATTTCATCACTAAAAAACTCATGCTGTCGCATCGCAGTGATTTTGGTGGTCAGCTCCCTCATCTTCCCAAGGTGCTTAGCCCGCCAGGTCACGGTTTCGTTATAAGCAATCAGGCCGTTGGTGCGACCTTTAATCGCTTCTTCCTGCCGGTGCGACATGCTTTTCTTGTGCAGCGTAATGCTCCTGCTCAGGTCAAAGACCCGCTCCAGCGGAGCATGGATAACGGTAGTTAAATGGATAGTAGGCATAGATATGGTGGTAAATATAAAAATTTCGGTGCTCCGAAAACTTTCAGGCACCGAAATTAACAACTTTTAGCCGGCTATTCCTATTATTCCTAACTCAGGAAAGGTACTTTTACCACTTTTGCTTTCAGGGCCTTGTCCCTTACCGCAATAAATATTTCAGTATCCTGTGCAGCGAATGGCGTATTTACATAACCCAGACCGATGGCTTTTTGCATAGAAGGCGACTGTGTACCGGAGGTTACGCGGCCAATCACATTACCGGCAGCATCCTTGATTTCATAATCGTGACGCGGAATACCTTTATCTACCATTTCAAAACCAACCAGCTTTTTGGTAACGCCTTCGGCCTTTTGTTTTGCAAATATTTCGCTGGAAGTGAATGGTTTGGTGAATTTGGTGATCCAGCCCAAACCTGCTTCCATAGGGGAAGTAGTGTCGTCAATATCATTGCCATAGAGGCAGAAACCCATTTCCAGGCGGAGGGTATCGCGGGCGCCTAAACCAATAGGTTTCAGTCCTTTAGGACCACCAGTGGCGAAAATAGCCTCCCATACCTTATCTGCTGCACCGTCGGTATCTTCAAAATAAATTTCGATACCACCGGCACCGGTATACCCTGTAGCGCTGATCACCACATTAGGTACGCCGGCAAAGGTGCCTTTGGCGAAAGTGTAATATTTCATATTTACCAGGTCCACGTCGGTGAGTGGCTGGAGCATGCTGGTAGCATTAGGTCCCTGGATGGCCAGCAGGCAGGTTTTGTCGGAAATGTTGTGCATTTCCACGTTGTTGGTATTGAACTGGCTGATCCAGTTCCAGTCTTTTTCAATATTGCTGGCGTTTACCACCAACATATATACTTTGTTTTCTTCAATGCAATATACCAGCAGATCGTCTACGATACCTCCCTCGTTGTTCGGCAGGCAGCTGTACTGCGCCTTACCGGCAGTTAGTTTGGAGGCGTCGTTGCTGGTAACGCGCTGGATCAGGTCCAGTGCATGTTCGCCCTTTAAAATAAATTCGCCCATATGGCTTACATCGAACACACCGGCGTTTGTACGTACCGCCTGGTGCTCGTCGTTAATACCAGTGTAGGAAATAGGCATGTTGTAACCTGCAAAGGCGGCCATCTTGGCGCCCAGCGCAATGTGTTTCTCAGTAAAAGGCGTGTTTTTCATACTTTGTTTTTAAAACGGGGCAAAAATAGCATTTTGAGAATTACCAACCTTACACCCCATTTGGCGAATGACGGTTTTCAGACGAAAGTAATGTATTATAAATACTTAAAATACAATGATATAGTCAAAAGATCTTCTGGCAGATTTGGCCATTCAACCATGGTAATTCGTAATTTTGCCGCAACACCCAAATCAGATTGCTGTGAAAAAGATCACCTGGCTGTTACCACTGGTAGTTGTTACCATCCATGTTTATGCCCAAAGAAAAGAGGACAGAAAAACCCTTGGTAACCTACAACTACATATCAATTACCTGAGCAGCAATAAGCTGGAAGGCCGCAGTACTGGCGCTCCCGGCGAGCAACTGGCCGCAGCGTATATTTCTGCTCAGATGAAACAAATTGGTCTCAGCCCCAAAGGGGAGGATGGCTTTTTACAGCAATTTACTGTCAAAGAAAGCAAGGAACCCGCTACCAATTGCCACCTGGCCATCAACGAAGATAAGCTGGTAGCCGGCCAACAGTATCTCCCCCTGCCTTTCAGCGCAGAAAAATCAGTCAAAGGAGAAGTAATGCCCAGCGTAAATGAACCCGACAATATCTGGTTTATCAACGTGGCAGAAATGGATACCGATAGCCGGAAAACACCCCTGGAGCAGTACCTGCAACAAACGCAGATCGCTGAAAAGTCGGGCGCTACCGGCGTAATATTTTTTAACGGGAGAGAATCTATTGCCGAAGTACAGCAATGGCTCGATCAACATCCCGCCACTGCTGGCATTCCGGCCGTATGGGTTGGCAGGGAAATCAGCAAAAAACTAAGCGCCGACGATGCCGGTAGCTTCCAGGTAAATATGCAGATTGCCTTTAAACCCATCAAACGCACCGGCACTAACGTAATCGGCTATGTGGATAACAAAGCCCCCCATACCATCATTATCGGCGCCCATTACGATTTTCCCGGCTGGGAAAGTACCGCCAAATCAGATGATAATGTAAGCGGAACAGCCGCCCTACTGGAATTAGCCCGCCTGCTGACAGGCTCCCGTCTCCATAACAATAACTATGTGATCATCGCCTTTTCCGGGAAGGAACAAGGCCTATATGGCTCTAAATACTTCGCCTCCCATAGCACCGTAAACCTGGCCCAGGTAAACTATATGATTAATATGGACGGTATCGGGCAACTCAATCCAGGTAAGGCTTTACAGATAGGCGGAACAGGCACCTCCCCCGGATGGGCCGCCATCCTGCAGGAAGCCGCCACCAACAAAGAGCTGCCACTGGCCTACGACTCTACCCTGGCTGGCAACTCTGATCACGCATCTTTCTACAAAAAAAATATACCGGTACTTTACTTCTATACCGGAACAGCTACCAGCGACGACAAGATAAATTATACCGGCACCCTCAACGTCCTCAAACTGGTGTATAACATCATCGATAAAACGAATAATAAGGACAAGCTGGCCTTCACTAGTGCCCAATAATCACCACATAATTACGAACCACTCAAAATTTGAGAGTTACATATAGGTGCGAAATGTATATTTTCGCATAAATACGCTATTCGTAATATTTCAATTTATCCCTTTAAATGGAAGAGAAACTGGCGCTTATATACCGGTATTTCCAGCTGCTGGAAACTTTTTCAGCAGATCCCGTTGAATTTGCCAGGATTTTTCATCCGAACATCATTCAGACTGAATATCCAAACCAGCTCTCGAATGAGATCAAACAACGCAATTTTGAGATCATGCTGGAAAGCATGGCCACCAATAAAATAATTTTGAAATCCCAGCACTTCAGTGTGCTGAAAGTGGTAGAATCAGGAAATACCCTGGTAGTAGAAGCCAAATGGACCGGTGAAATAGGCGTAGATGCCGGGCAATTCCGCCGCGGCCAGGTGATGAAAGCATTTATTTGCACTATCATAGAATTTCGCGATGGAAAAATTTACCGTCAGCGTAACTATGATTGCTACGAACATTAAACTTATGCACTCATGAAAAAGATATTATCACTCCTCACAATGACCGTAGTGCTGTTTGCCTGCAACAACGCCCGCAACAAGGAACAAAGTACCGACCGGTCGGCTTATGACGTTATCAACGAAAAGTGTTACGTATACCGCGAGTTTAAACCCGCTCCCGGCGCATTGACCGACTCTGTGCTGCAACTTCGCAAGCAACTGACCGACTACCTGGACCAGCACCAGTTCAAGGCCCATATGGCCGGGAAAGACAGCCTGCTCTTCCACCGTCAGAATGGCCAGGAAGTAATCATTGAGCTACCTACACCGCAGGATATCTGGGAACAAAGTACTATTATCGTTTTTGACCCGGTAAAAAATCCTTTGTTCGTAAATTTGCACAAAGGCACTGCCCAGATAGAACAATATATACAAGCAAAATAATCAGAAAGGTTTGCCCATTATACAAAACATCAGACTGACCGTAGATGCGGTTGTATTTGGATATATTCCCAAAGAAGGAATCGTGGTCCTGCTCATTAAGCGCACCATCCAACCCTATCTGCATAGCTGGGCACTGCCCGGCGGTTTCGTACTCGACAACGAATCGCTCGAAGAAGCCGTTACCCGCGAGCTGCTTACCGAAGCCGGCGTAAATATCAATTACCTCGAACAGCTGTACAGCTTTGGTCTCCCCGGGCGCGACCCCAGGGGCAGGGTAGTGTCCGTGGCTTACTTCGGCCTGGTAAATCCTACCAACTTTAAGCTCGCAGCCAGTTCCGATGCCGAAGATGCCAGCTGGTTCAATATCAAAGATTTACCATCCCTGGCTTTCGATCACGCTACCATCATTGATGTAGCGGTACAACGCCTCCGCAATAAAATCCGCTACGAGCCCATCGGCTTTGAACTGCTGGATAAAAAGTTCCCCATCGCCGACCTCGAAAAACTCTACGAAACCCTGCTGGACCGGCCTATAGATCGCCGCAATTTCCAGAAAAAAATAAACCACCTGGGGATATTGATTGCCCATAACGAAAAACAAAAACAGGTATCGCAGGGAAGGCCCGCGAATTTGTTCAGTTTCGATGAGGCGAGGTATTTTAAGCTGAAGAAAGAAGGGATGACGTTTGAGATATAATAGAGGTTCTTGAGAATTAACACTGTTGCTTACACCGGCAGCAAAGACGTTTAGCCCTGCCTTTTCCTACTCCCTCGAATTCAAGGGAGTTAAAATCAAAGATTCTTTAAGCCTGTTATTACAACTTGTAATTAGTCCCCTGGCGAGGACCAGAACTCCATTTTATAGATCAAAGAAAACCCCGGGATGCACCTCTAATACCTCCGCAATAGCTTTTAATGTAGAGTAGGTGGGATTAACCTGGCCCTCTAATATCCGCCATACCTGGGAGGCGCCAATTCTTGCCAATCGTGAAAACGCTTTATCAGTAATATTTCTTTCCGTTTTCAGCTCGCGGATTTTCATGCCGAGCTTCTTTAAATCTTCCTGGTTTCGGTTAACTGCCAACATTGGATGAATATTTTTATCCAATTTAAAAAATGACTGCTTACAAGATGTCTATGAAATGTGAACATTCCCGTTCTTTGTATACATTCTTTGTTTAAGCCCAGCATCTCCCGTAAAACAGCCACTTTTATTTTGTGTACTTTTTACAAAAAACATTTTGCTGATTCAAATCTCCTTTCTATATTTGTGTAACAATTACACAAAACAGATCGGACATGCAAAACACAAAACCCACAGGAGTGATCATCGCCCGCTTCCAAACACCTTCCCTCCATGAAGGCCACCTGGAGCTGATCCGGCAGGTTAAACAAAAACATAACCGCGTCCTCATCATCCTTGGCGTTAGTCCGGTGAGAGGCAGCCGCAAAAATCCGCTCGACTACTACACCCGCGAGCGGATGATCAAACAAGCATTTCCTGAAATCATTGTATTACCCCTGAGCGATCAGAAAAGCGACACCGTGTGGTCACAGAAACTGGATGAACTGCTTCACAATAATTTCCCCCACGAAACCTTTTTATTATACGGCAGCCGCGATAGCTTCATGGGCACTTACTGCGGTCGCTATACCACCACAGCACTGCCACCCATAAAAGATTATAACGCTACCGCCATGCGGGAAGCCATATCAGATAAAGTATTTGATACGGAAGAATTCCGCGCCGGCATTATCTATAACACCTATAACCTGTTTCCATCCGTATATGCTACTGTAGATATTGCATTATATAAAAACAATAAAACACAGTTGCTGTTGGGCCGCAAACCAAATGAAGCCGTATGGCGCCTCCCGGGCGGATTTTCCGACCCAACCGACGAAAGCTTCGAACTGGCCGCTGCCAGGGAACTGCAGGAAGAATGCGGCGCACTGGAAATCGGCCCCATGGAATATGTAGCCTCCGTACGGGTAAACGACTGGCGCTATCGCACAGAAGTAAACAAAATTATTACCACCCTCTTCAGCACTGACCTGGTATTCGGAGAACCCGCTGCCAATGACGATCTCGAAGAAGTAAAATGGGTAACAGTAAAAGACATACCGGGCATGATCAGCCGGAATGAAATCGTAGATACACATCTTCCGTTGATCGCTAAACTCACTGAAAAATATACTTACTAAGACTAAAATATTGAGATATGACAAAGGAAAACCTCATTCTCCTCGCCGACGCTTATAAATACTCTCACCACAAATTATATATCCCTGGTACCGAGTACATCTACTCTTACCTCGAAAGTCGCGGTGGCAAATTTGATGAAACGGTGTTCTATGGGCTCCAATATTTCCTGAAAGAATACCTGGCAGGTGTAGTATTTACCAAAGAAAAGCTGGATGAAGCCGAAACTATGCTCACAGAGGTATTCGGACGTAAGGATGTATTCGACCGCAGCCGCTTTGAATATATCATCGAAAAACACGGTGGTAAACTTCCCATCCGCATCAAAGCGGTACCCGAAGGCACAGTGGTGCCTGTACGAAATGTGCTGATGACCATCGAAAACACCGACCCTGAATGCTTCTGGCTTACCAACTTCCTCGAAACGCTGCTCATGCAGGTATGGTACCCCTGTACCGTAGCCTCTGTATCAAGAGAAATTAAAAAAATAGTAAAGAAATATTATGATGAAACTGCCAGTGCAGCAGCCTATGCAGGCATCGACTTTGTACTGAACGACTTCGGCTTCCGGGGCGCCAGCTCTGTAGAAAGTGCCGGTATCGGCGGTAGTGCCCATCTGGTAAGCTTTTCCGGCAGCGACACCATTCCCGGCTCCCTGTTTGCCAAACGGTATTACAATGCACCTACCGCACCGGGACTCTCTATCCCTGCCACAGAGCACTCCGTAGTAACCCTGCTGGGTGAAAAAGGAGAACTGGACATCTTCAAACACATTCTCGATACGTATCCAACCGGCACCATCGCCTGTGTATCCGATTCTTACAATATTTTCCGGGCCTGCGAAGAGTACTGGGGTACTGAGCTGAAAGAAAAAATTCTTAAAAGAGATGGCACCCTGGTGATTCGTCCCGATAGCGGCGACCCGGTGCAAACGCTGCTCCGCATATTCAGCATCCTCATGGATAAGTTTGGCTATACCACCAATGAAAAAGGATATAAAGTGTTGCCACCACAGGTAAGAGTCATACAAGGCGATGGCATCAGCTATTCTTCCATCCCTGGTATATTTGAAGCCCTGAAACAAGCCGGTATCAGCGCCGAAAACCTGGTGCTGGGCATGGGCGGCGCCTTACTCCAACGCGTAAACCGCGACACCCAGGAATTTGCACTCAAATGCGCCTACGCCATGGTAAATGGTCAACCTATCGATGTACAAAAAATGCCGGTGGAAATGGACGCCAACGGCCAACTTCGTACTTCCTTTAAAAAGTCAAAAGCCGGTAAACTGGCCCTGATAAAAGAAAACAATGAATTTAAAACGGTAGCCGCCTCTACCCAGGCAACAAACCTGCTGCAAACAGTGTTTGAAAATGGGGAGGTGGTACGCACCTACACCTTCGATGAGGTACGCAAGGCTGCCACTTTATAAAAATATTCTTATTTCCTCCAGAAAACGTTTACCTCAGCGGGTTGTATCATCAAACGATACAACCTTTTTTCTTTACTAACATTTCTTAACTTCAGGGCATGTATTTACTCATACCCGGCCGTCATCACCTGCTGACTGACTTTCAATTCAAATATTTAAACCGCCTTATCAAATGCCAGCTGGATGGCGAAAAGGACGTATATGGTGCACCGTTAGTGTCCCAAACAATTCAGGGAGTAATCTTCGCCGTTACTTCGGCCAACCACCTGGGTACTAAACGAAACCCCGTTCCATTCTACCTCCGGGCCATGATCATACAGGAATTCTCCAATTCACTGGATGTACCAGCCTTTGTATATGGAATTGACGACGTAGGCGTAATCAACGATTTCCCGGAATATACCATCAAAACTATCCGCCATTCCAGCGAAGGCGTACATGCACTCACCCCGGAAAATACCGTCGTTATCTGCTCTACCGGCGTAAAGGAAATGTACCTTCAGCATGGATTCCAGGTATTACCCGCCGAATGGGACCCTGTCAGCAACCAGTTTACACAACCCATGCCCTGGGATGTGGTAAAACTCATTGCACAAGCAGGCGACTGGCGGAAAAATAAAACCATCCTCGACCAGATGCACCCCGCATCGTTTAAAATATGGTCGCTTTACGGCGTAGGGGAGAAGGTACAGCATATCCTCAAAGACCCTATCATAGGCGCCGATGGTGATCTTACTGCCACCCGCGATTATAACGTATACGTGAAACAAATGGACGACATTGCGGCACAGAAATACCGCGAAACCGCGCCATATATACAACCCGGCAACATCGGCGATATTGGCTGCGCCGCAGGATCCTGGATAAAAATAGCCTGCGACGACGATCGCCTCCACGAGTGCGACTTTTACGGCATTGAAGTATCCCGCCACCTCTATGATATCTGCCTGCAACGGAAACATAATGGGGAATTTGCTAATCCTTCGGTATTCTTTTCCCAAAAAAATGCCGTCACCAGCCTGGTGTTTGAAGCCGGTAGCATGAATACCATTCATACTTCTTCCCTCACGCATGAAATAGAATCGTATGGCAGCCGGGAAGACCTGATTGCGTTTATACGCAACCGTTACAACGAGCTGGTACCCGGCGGTGTATGGATTAACCGCGATGTAGTAGGACCGGAAAACAAGGATGAAATTATCTTACTCTGGTTAAACGAAGAAGATGGGGAAAATAACCTGCCCATGCCCGAAAACCCCACCACACAAGTGCTGGCAGGCTGGCTGGGGAAACTGTCCACCATGGCGCTGTTCAAACAATTTGCAAAAGACTTTCGCCACCAGGAAGGATTTCAACTACCGCACGAATGGGTCAGCATAGCCGGAAAAACTTATGCCCAGCTGTCGATGCAAAACGCCTGCGAGTTTCTATTTAAAAAAGATTACCACGACAACTGGCTCAGCGAAATGCATGAAACCTTCTGTTTCTGGAATTATAACGACTGGAAATCAGCCCTGGAAGAAGCAGGGCTCCGGTTAGACAACCTCTCCACTACCTGGAGAAATGAGTGGATTGTAAAAAACAGGTTGGAAGGAAAGGTACAACTGATGCGCCCGTGCAACAATGATGTACCTTTACCTATCCCTTTCCCTGTTTCACATATGTTGTTGATGGCCAGGAAATAATGAGCCTGCCACAGGCCCCTGGCCGAAGCCTGCGGCATTGCTATATATAGGATATTATAAACCCAGTTTTTTCAGCGGCACTATCACCAGCTTATTATCCAGCAATTGAGGTACCAACAAAGTATGATGTTTTGCATCCAGCGCAATATCTGCTGGCGAACGCATGGATGTTACTTTCGTATAGTTCTTGCTGTTAATATCATACACGTAAAAATTCCCTTTTGCCGGATCTTTAATCGTAATCCAGTCAGATACCAATAAACGGTGATCATCTAACTGTACAATACCGTCAAAAAGCCCCGTCGGCGTGCCTTCTATCGGCTCAAAGGCTGCATTGTCGTCATGCAGTTTTTTTGCAAATATTTTACCGGTACCATCCAGGTTAGGTCCCATAGAGCATACATAAATATTATCGCTATGCGCATCATACAGCACACCATTGGCCGTTACAATATTTCCTTTTAGAATAGTCACGTCGCTGGTATGCACATTCACCAACAATACCTGGTCTTTAAATGAATCTGTAATAACTAAAGTGCTGTCATCTACACGGCTCAAATCATTGAGCAGGGCGGCTTTCCCTTCCAGGTTCAGGTCAAATACTTTCTTCCGGGTGGATATATCATAACCTTTCACATGGTCAATGTCGGCCACGTACAAAACGCTGTTGATAACCTCCAACCCCTTGGGCGCATTGAGTACATCATCAAAATACTTCAGGGATAACTTACCCTTACTATCTATATAAGAAATAAAACCATCTCCATCTTTAGCCACAGGATCCAGCTTTGGGCCTATATCCGATACGAAGTAGCCACCATTGGCCGCCACCACGCTTTCCGGGTTGGAAAGGCCGGAAATGCTTTGCTGAGCATAGGAGATAAAAGGAATGAATAAAAAAAGAAAAGCGGGGAAATACTGTTTCATAAGATGTTATTTGCCGCAAAAATACTCCACGGCATTTTCATCTCATTTGTAGAAACGAAAGAACTTATTGTTAATATCAAAGAAAAAGAAAGCCGGGATATGATTATCCCGGCCATTACCTAAACCTACAACTGTTACACTGTTAGTAACATATCTTTAATTAACATGAATTTCGTTTAAAGGCACTTCTTCGTATGATGCTACCATCCGTTGCCTGATATAGCGTTTGGCAGACAAACGACCAATACCCAACTTAGCCATTCCCTTATCCACCACCATGTATACCACCGGTACCACAATCAGGGTCAGGAACATGGAGCTGATCAACCCTCCGATGATAGCCCAGGCCAATCCATTTTTAATAGCGCCTACACCACCCGTTGCCAATGCAATCGGTAACATACCGATTACCATCGCGATCGTCGTCATCAGGATAGGACGCAAACGCGCGTTATTGGCGTGTATCAGTGCCTGATAAGTACTTTGTCCCTGCTCTTTCATCTGGTTGGTAAAGTCGACCAGAATAATTGCATTCTTCGCCACCAGACCGATCAACATGATGATACCCAATATGGTAAAGATGTTCAGCGTATTATTGGTCAACGCCAGCGCCAGCAAGGCGCCGATAATTGCCAACGGAATAGAGAACAATACCACAAACGGATATATATAGTTATCGTACAGCGCTACCATGATCAGGTATACCAGCACAATAGAAATCAGCAACGCCGCTCCTAATGTGCCAAAGGAATCACCCTGGTTCTCCGCATCTCCACCAAATACGTAACTGATGCCTGTCGGTTTACCCATTTTTGCCAGCTTGTCGGTAAACTCCTGCGTTACCGTACCGGAAGGACGCCCCATTACCTGTGCCTGCACAGATACGGATGTATTTTTATCCCTTCTTTCGAGGTGGCTCGGACCGGAACCTTCTGTTACCGCTGCAAATTGCGATAACTTGATGAGCTGACCTTTATCGTTAATAAACTGTATGTTAGAAACATCCTGCAGGTTCTTTCTACTGAACTCGTCAAAACGGATGTTGATATCATATTCATAGTCTCCCTGGCGGAATTTCACCTTGGAATCATCCGCAGTACCGCTGAATGCAGTTTGCATGGTTCCACCCACGCCGTCGAGCGTAAGCCCCAGTGCGGCCATCTTATCACGGTCTACCTGCACATTGATTTCCGGGTTACCGTCTTCCACCGACAGTTTCACCTCAGTGGCACCACTGATGGTTTTAAGGGTATCCATCGCTCTTTTAGCGTAGTTCATTACACTATCGAGCGCTGTACCCATCACAATTAACTCCACCGGCGCCCTTTCGGCAGTACCCATAATACTTACAGCGGTCGTTTTCACTTTAACACCAGGCAAAATGTTTTTCAGTTCCTTCTTGATCTTTGCCGCATAAATATCTGAAGCGTCGGCACGCTTCTCAGGATCCACCAGCATCACCGTAATTTCTGATTTATAGGCGGTGGACTGGGAGTTACCAAATCCATCTTCACTGGTTTGACCCACCGTCGTGATCAAGCGGGTGATCTCTGGTTTTTTATTCAAATATTTTTCAGCCGTTCTGGTGGCCAGGTTTGTTTGCGCTACAGACGCATCTTTCGGCATTTCCAGCATCACAATAAACTGTCCGCGGTCACCTTTTGGAATAAACTCACCTCCGATGTAACCTTTACCCAGCAGCATGAAAGATGCGAACAACAGGCCTATCGCCGCAATCAGCGTAATGGCCTTATGCGCCAGCGCCCATTTGAGCAGCCCGGTCATCCAGTTGGTGAATTTTGTGAGCTGTGCCTCAAACCAAAGAATAAATTTTCCAAACACATTCTTACCCGTAATATGCTCCAGTTTACCAAAACGGGAAGAGAGCAACGGTACAATCATGAAAGACGACAGCAAGCTCAACATCGTTGATATCATTACCACCACGCAGAATTCCCGCAGGATCTTTGATACCAGCTCATTCGTCAGAGAGATCGGCAGAAATACCACCACAATTACCAGGGTAATGGAAGTAACGGTAAACCCAATTTCTTTTACACCTTCAAACGCCGCACGTACCCGGTTTTTACCCATCTCCATGTGGCGATAGATGTTTTCCAGTACCACAATGGCGTCATCCACAAGGATACCTACCACCAGCGACAATCCTAACAGTGACATGAGGTTGAGGGAGAATCCCATCAGCTTCATACCAATAAACGTAGCGATCAGCGAGGCCGGAATGGAGATCATTACGAACAAGGCGCTGCGCACACTATGCAGGAACAACAACATTACCACCGCCACCAGCACTACCGCAAGGATAAGGTCATGTATTACAGAATCGGCAGATTCCAGCGTAAAATCGGAAGAGTCATTGGCTACCAGTATTTTGAGGCCATTAGCTGCATAATCTTTTTCTATCTGGGCAATGGACTTCTTCATTTCCTCACTCACGGTTACCGCATTGGCATCCGTTTGCTTCTGCACCTGCAAGGCAATGGCACTTACACCATCTACACGGGCAATACGGTCTGCGTCTTTCTGGGCATCTTGTACATCGGCTACATCAGTAAGCCGCACCTGTGTACCATCTGCCGTTGTTTTCAGCACCAGGTTGCGGAGCTGATCCACGTTTTTATACTTACCTGCCAAACGGATCAGGATCTGCTCATTGGCCGTTTTTACCTTACCGGTAGGGAAATCCAGGTTGGCATTGGTGATCAGCTGGCGCACCTGCATAATGGATAAATTGAATGCCTCCAGTTTCTTCGGATCTACGTTTACCTGTATTTCACGTTCCTGGCCACCAATCAGCGATACCTGGGCTACGCCTGGCAAACGGGATAATAAAGGTTGCAGCTTCTTATCTACCAGGTCGTAAAACTGTTTGTCATCCATCTTGGCGGTGGCAGACAACGTCATGATGGGCAAGTCATCCAGCGAAAATTTATTCAGCGATGGCGGCTTTGCATCACCGGGCAGGTCGGCCAGGATGGCATTTACCTTGCGCTGTGCATCTTGCAGGGCAATATCTACATTGGCGTCGTTATTCAGCTCAACGGTAATAACCGACAAGCTTTCAGACGATTTGGACGTGATCTTTTTGATCTTTTCCATAGACGCAACGGCGTCTTCAATTTTCTTGGTAACACTACTCTCCACTTCATTGGGAGATGCTCCCGGGTAAATGGTAGAAATAGTGACGATGGGGGAGCTGAACTTGGGCAACAGCTCGTAGTTCAGCGATTTATAACTCATCACGCCCAACAGGGTGAGGATGGTAAATACCACCACCACTATTGTGGGTCGCTTAATCGATACTTCAGTAATCTTCATGTTGCAAAAATTTGGTCAAACACCAGATACATTTCCTCGGTTACTTAACGGTTTGCTGAACGGCTACCGTAGCGCCATCTGTCAGGTTGATCTGACCGCTGGTAATTACTATGTCACCTTCGTTTAGCCCTTCCCGTACTTCTACCTGGTCGCCTACAATGCGGCCGGCTACTACTTTGCGTTTCTTCGCCACATTGCCTGCCATTACATATACTTCGTTACTGTTTACGCCACCGATAAAGGCGGTACGGGCAATGAAAATAGCCTTATCTGCTTTCGGGTCTACGAAGTGGGCAGTACCGTACATACCTGCTTTCAGGTCTTTCCCGGCAATATTGCCCACTTCCATTTCTACCGGGTAGTTCAGCGAGTTATCGCCTTTTGCAGCAATAAAGGTGATGGTACCTTCATACGTTGTTTCAGGAAATACACTGGAGGTAACAGATACTTTCTGGCCTTTGGTCAGGGTCACCACCTGTGCTTCAGGAACAGATACCGCCAGTTTAAGACGGGATACATCTACGATGTCGAACATTTTTGTTCCAACAGAGAGATAAGCCCCTTGTTCTATATATTTTTTATTGATAATTCCGGAGATAGGTGCTTTCACATAAGTATCGCTTACGCGGCGACTAGCGGCCTCGTAGCGGGTTTTGGCCACGTCGTACTGTAACCGGGCATCGTCCATTTGTTTCTGGGTAACGCCACCGGTCTGGAACGCGCTTTCATATCTTTCCTTATCTACTTTCAGCTGGTTGAGGTTAGCTTTTGCAGATGCGAGATCCGTATTTAAGATCTCTCCATCAATATAGGCAATGGCTTGTCCCTGTTTTACTACACTGCCCTCATCTACAAGCAGGCGGGTAATACGGCCGGCGGTTTCAGCCAGGTACGACAATTCACGTACCGGCGCAAAGTTTCCGTTGGCCAGGAAGCCCTGGGAAAAATCGTTGCGGGTTACTTTCTGCACCAGTACAGGAATATCACCGATATTACTTTGTTTTACAAATTCAGTTTTAGCTTCGTTAGCTTTTTTATTAGCGTTGAGCTTCCACATGATCAGTACTACTGCACCTACCGTTACCACTCCCCAGATTATAAACTTTTTCATCTGCAAATAGTTTGTGTGTTCTATCTTATTTTCGTTTATACGTTTAGTTTAGGAGATCTTTCAGACTTCCTTTGCTTTTTATGATTTCCAGCTCTGCCAACTTATACTGTAACAGTGCTTCGTTGTAGCTGTTTTGTGCGTCCGTCAGCGACGTTTCTGCGTTCAGCAGATCTGTTAAGCCTGCCAGGCCCAGCTTATAATTGTTCTGGGTAGAGTAGAACACTTCGTTAGCCAGGTCTACGTTTTCTTTCTGTGTAGTGATGGTAGATAAATTACTACGCACCATCAACTTGGCATTTTCATAGTCGGTGTTCAGTGACAACTCGGTATCTTCCAGCTGTTTGTTGAGCTGGCGCAGCGTTACGTTCGCCTGGTTCACTTTTGAGCGGCGGCCAAAGCCATCGAAGATGGGAATCTTCAGGGAAACGCCGATGGCGGCGGCGCCATACCAGCTGGTAGAGTTAGACGGATCTTTCTGGAAAGCAAACTGCTGGCTCATGCCGTTGTAGGAGTATCTTCCAAACAATGACAATGAAGGATAATATTCTGCCAGGTAGGCTTTCTTCTGCAATTGTTGCAGCTCTTCCTGCTTCTTCAGTAATTTGTATTCAGTTCTGTTGCTCAGGTTCATATCATCATATTGCAATACGCCGGCAGCTTTGTTCTCTATCTCTTTCAGCGAAGCTGGAGGCAACAGGAAGGTTGACTGCAAAGGCATGCCCATCACCTTTTTCAGGTTGTTGGTTTGCGTAGCGTATTGATTCTGCAGCTGTGTGCGCTGGGTAAGATTGTTGGTAAGATTTACCCGGATACGGTCTAGGTCTATCTTTTTTGCCAAACCGTTATCAAATTGTGATTTGGTGGCGGTTACCAGCTCTGTAAGTTTTTCGATATTACTATTGATGGAAATAATCTTTTCCTGTGTCACCAAAAGTTGGTAGTACAACTGTGATACGTTGTAGATCACGGTTTCGGTCGATTGCTCTGTTTGCAGCCGATAATATTCTTCGCCCGATTTAGCCGCTTTCAATCCTGTGAATACTGCCTGATTAAAGATTTGCTGGCTGAGTTCTGCTCCTACGGTGGCATTGTATTTCACACCAAATGCCACTAAAATGGAGCTATCCGGCTTGCCAAAAATGGCGCCTGGAAGCAGCGATTTCTGCAGCATCAGGTTGTCGGTGTAAGAGGCGTTACCATTCAGCTGTGGCAGTGCCTGGGAGCGAACTTCCTGGGTTTTGTATTTTCCCATTTCTTCGTCCATTTTTGTCCTGGCCAATTGCTTATTATTTGCCAGGGCAAACTTCAGTGCTTCCTGTAAGGTAAGCTGCGCTTGGGCATAGCCATTATATACCCCTATCCCTACAAGGAGGATAAGCGTTAACTTTAATCGCTTCATAAAATAAATCTGTTAGCGGTAGTAGTTTATTCGTCTTCTTTAATTTGCAGGTACTGGTTTGCCAGTTTATGTCCTTTGAGTGTAGCAATGCCCAGGATGAAATGGGCGGTTACTTGTTCCATTACCGTGTGCATTTCAAATTTATCTGCCGGGTATTGGATTGGGTCAAATGCTGCCTCCAGCTGCAGCTGGCGCATACGAGCTACAATATCTGTATGAAGATGCTGACGGTATAGGCCTTCCGTCATACCTCTTTCTAAATTTTTACGGATGTTACACAGTATCCCTTCGGCTTTAAAACTTTCCACACTTTTCCAGGTATCGGGGTGATACTTCTGGATTTCATACAACATCACAGGATTCTGCGTTTTGGCGATATGGGTGACATACTTCATATTACGTACCATTTCTTCAATCGCATTGTCGGTAGTGACTATACATTCATTGAAATACGCCATATGATTATTAAGCAACTGCTGCATACCTTCGTCTATCAGCGCCTGTTTGTCTACAAAATGCTCGTATACTGTTTTCTTGGAAATACCGCAATCACGCGCAATATCAAACATGGTTACTCCTTTGACACCATAGGTTTTGAACATTCTCAGTGCTGTTCCGAGTATCCTTTCTCTCATTTCCATGGCTTCCGTTGTTATGCTTTTAATCCTTTTATGAAGATATCCAGCAGTTGCTTTTGTTTTTCTACCACCTTATCCATTTCTTCTTCATCCATTTCAAAATCTTCCCTGGGGTCATCCATCAGCGAGAAACGTATTCCTATCCCTGACAGTACCAGCAGTTCTGCTACCTGTGCGGGGTTGTCTGTCCTAAACTCTCCTGAGGCAATACCTGCTTCAAGGATACGGGTGTGGAGATGGATCTCCCTTTCCCGTGCTTTCCGCTTTTCCTGTTGAAAGAGGGTGGTATTGTCCTGTAGGATCTTAAATATTTCCAGCCGGCAAAATCTGATGATGAATTCCTTCCGGAGATCTATAATATTATATAAAGCCTGGGTGGCGGATGTCAATTGTTCCCCTTCTTTTTCCATTTTACTGAAGTATGCTTCCGCAATCTTTTGGAGTACGGCAACGTGCATAGCCTTCTTGTCAGGAAAATAATAATACAGCGAGGCCTTGGAGCAGTGAAGATCATCTGCTATCTCGTTCATCGTTGTTTTAGAAGCGCCATAGTGAGTAAAACGCTTCAGAGCAGCTTCGAGGATTTTATCCCTCATTTCATCTTTAGCTTCTGTGTGCATTAACCTTTTGACTTTTTTAGTTTCAGAGTCAAAATTAGAAAGTTTTTTTGAATTAGTAGCGCGAGTTGACCTTTTAACAGCTATTTAACTTTTTAATGGCAAAAGTCAAAAAGTCAAAAAAGGAAGGCATGAGGGGGCTAGAAGCGCGTATTTATCTGATAATCAAGCATAAAAAAGGAGAGCGAAGACAGTTGCCTATCTTCGCTCTCCTTAAAATATATTTTCAGGAAGTGACCTGGTTATTTCAGTTTTTCCAGTGCGCCTTGTAATTTTTCGAACATAGCCGGAATTTCTTCCTTCACGCAGGTACCTACGCTGAGGCGATACCATGGTGAGTTTTTAGCGGATCCAAATGCGTAGAACGGTACCAGTGCCAGTTTTGCTTCATTCAGGATGTAGGAAGTAACCGCAGCCTGGTCAGCCAGCACCGTACCTTCAGCCGTTTGTTTACCTACGAGGTCAAATTTAACGGTGAGATAGATGGCCGCCTGTGGCGCAATAGCTTCAACCTTATGACCTGCTTTTTTCAGTTTATCGAAGCCATTGTAGATTTTCACCAGTCTTTCTTCGATTTCTCCTTTAAAGTGCTGGAGGTATTTATCCACATTCTCTTTCTGTACCAGATAGCGGGCAGCAGCTTTTTGTTCTGCCATCGGGCTCCAGGCACCTACGTGAGAGAGAATGGATTTCATTTTACCGATTACGTGTGCGGGACCTAAAGCCCAACCCACTCTTACGCCGGTAGCAGCAAAGGCTTTACTCATACCATCAATGAAAATGGTATAGTCTTTCATTTCCGGACGGAGAGAAACAGGGTTGTGGTGGTGCGTTTCCCCGAAGGTTAGTACCCAGTACATCTGGTCGAACATTACATAGAGCGGCTTTTCACCGGCGCCCCTGCTTTTGTTTTCTGCCAGTACCAGGTCGCAGATTTCTTCCAGTTGCTGTTTATGGAAGGCAGTACCGGTAGGGTTCTGCGGGGAGCAAAGCGCCAGGAGGGTAGCCCCTTTCAACAGTGGCTTCAGTTCAGCCGCAGTAGGCATAAAGTCGTTTTCTGGCGTAGTTTCCAATACTACGTGCTCCGCTTCCAGGAAGTGGGTATAGTGATTGTTATTCCAGGAAGGTGTAGCGTATATTACTTTTTCACCGCGATCCACGATAGTACGGAAGGTAGCATAAATGATCGGACGACCGCCGCAGGAAATCACGATTTCCTTAGCCGGGTCGTAAGTCAGCCCTTCCCGTTCAGCTATAAAGCCGCCTACTGCCTGTCTTAACTCCGCAATACCATCTGCAGGAGGATAGTTAGTCAGGTGCTCCTTATAGGCTGTTATGATTTCCTGTTCAAATTCAACCGGGATGGGAAATACCTTCGGGTCAAAATCGCCAATCGTGAAATTGTAAATCTTCTCACCCTTGGCCTGTTTCTCCTTTATTTCAGCTGCTAACTTAATGATTTCGGATCCAATCAGTGTTTCGGCTAAATGAGACAGTTTCATAACCTGCTTTTTTTTGTTGGTTTGGAATAATTTTTCAGCGCGGCAAAAGTAACCGATTTGAAGATAATTTAAAAGAACGGGCCAATTCTTTTCACGTTCATCAATAATAATACGTCACCATTAAATAGCATCTAATAAAGACAGCCCTTTTTAACAATTACGCATAGTATTATCTTAAAAATAAATATATGAACGCTTGCAAATCGTTGTGTAAAACCACATTATCTTAGTGTATAAGATGTGATGAAATTAGGGCGAATGTCGAAACTTTCTATCTTTGTTTACTGTACATTTGACCTTTTATGGGAGGTAACGCTTTGAGTCAGGCCAGTCCCTCTATGGTTACCCATTACCAAAAAATGATAAGCAAACTTATATAGATCATGAAATTTATTGTTTCTTCCTCTACTTTATTAAAACAATTACAACAAATCAGCGGGGTGATCAATTCCAACACAGTATTACCAATACTGGAGGATTTTCTGTTCCTGATTGACAAAAATGAACTGACTGTAGTTGCTACTGACCTGGAAACTGTTATGCGGGTGAAGCTGGAGGTGGAAGCCAAGGAAAGCGGAAAAATCTGTATTCCGGCGAAGATCCTGATGGACTCCCTGAAAAATCTGCCTGATCAACCGCTGACCTTCCATATTGACCTGAATTCTTACGCAGTAGAAATTACTTCAGACAATGGTAAGTACAAGGTAATGGGCGAAAATCCGGAAAACTTTCCGAAAGAACCTGCTGCCGATGATACAACCTCCTTTACCATGGCTGCTACCGGCCTGGTAACGGCAATTAATAAAACCCTGTTCGCAGTGAGTAATGATGACCTGCGCCCCGCTATGACCGGCGTATTCTTCGAAATCTCCCCCGAGAGCCTCACTTTCGTAGCCACCGATGCCCATCGCCTGGTAAAATACGTAAGAACAGACGTGAAATGCCCACAGGCCGACAGCTTCATTGTACCTAAGAAACCTTTGAACCTGCTCAAAACCGCCCTGCCAGACAACGATACTGAAATTAAAATTGCCTATAGCCAGAACCACTTCTTCGTACAGCACGAAGGCGCCCAGATGATCTGCCGCCTCATCGATGCCCGGTTCCCCGACTATAAGGTGGTAATACCTAAAGACAACCCATACCGCCTCACCGTAGTAAAAAGCGACTTCCAGAATGCTTTGAAACGCGTAGGCGTATTTGCTAATAAGAGTACCAACCAGGTAGCCCTCAGCATTACCGGTAGCGAACTCCAGTTATCTGCCCAGGATGTAGACTTCTCCTTTGAAGGTAACGAACGCATGAGCTGCCAGTACACCGGCGATGATATGCAGATTGCCTTCAACGCCAAGTTCCTTATCGAAATGCTCAATGCCGCCGAAGGCGATGAAATCTCCATCGACCTGGCCACCGCTACTAAAGCCGGTATCCTCAGACCTTCCGAAAAAGAAGAAAATGAAGACCTGCTCATGCTGGTAATGCCGCTGATGTTGAATAACTAGTATTCTTTCTTAGCGAAACGCTAAAAGAAAAATACTTATAATTAAAAAAATATACATAAAGCAATCTCCCACAAAGAGGTTGCTTTTTTCTTTATCAATGGCCCCTAAAGGCCTTTATTTATTGCCCAAATAGTTGTAATTTTTACACGGAATCAACCCGGGGAGATACACCCGAAAGGTTCAGAACTGTAACGCAGGGATAATAACAGTAATTTATAAACGTACTGTGTATTATAATTATTCAGATCACTCCCCATATCCACCCGTATTGATTTTGTTTGCCTGGTCAGGAAAACCAACATAAGCATAGCGTAATATTTCGACAACATATACTTTACCAGTTATGGTAAGCTTTTTTGAACATATACCTTCCGCCTGGCGTACCGCTATACTCGTAAGTGGCCTGGTTCTGCTATGGATAATAGAAGGGGTCGCTCCACGGTTCCGTTTTGGCACCAGCCGCTACCGCCATGCCGGCACCAACCTGTTTTTTACACTAACTACGGTAATTGTAAATACAGGATTGGCGTTCCTTATTGTAAAAGCTTCCAGGTGGACCGGCGAAACCCATTTTGGGGCGCTTTACCTCGTACCACTTCCTCTTTGGCTACATACCATCCTCGCATTACTAATGCTCGATTTTATCGGCGCCTGGGCCATTCACTGGGCACAACATAAAACCGCCTGGCTATGGCAATTCCATAAAATTCATCATATAGATACCCAGATAGATGCCACCACCGCTCTCAGGCACCACCCCGTAGAAAGCCTCTGGCGAGTCATAGCACTCTTCGTGGCCATTATTACGATGGGAGTACCTTTCTGGATGGTGATGTTCTATCAAAGCCTGTCGGCCTTCCTCTCCCAGTTTAACCACGCCAATATCCATCTGCCGCAATGGTTGGATAACGCACTCAGCTGGGTCATTGTATCGCCCGATATGCACAAGGTGCACCATAGCCGCTACCAACCGGAAACAGACGCCAATTACGCCAATATATTCTCTATCTGGGACAGGCTCTTTGGCACCTTCGTAAAAGTACCTGACACACTTGCCCTCAAATATGGATTGGATGAATACCAGGACGCCCGCTACCAGGAAGTAGGCACCCTCTTAAAAGTTCCCTGGGAACATGCGGCGACCGTTAAAGAGAATGTAAGCAGTTAACACGATAAACTATAGATGAATAATATTCCTTCACCTGTTTTTCAAAACTAGAATATATATGCAACACTCAACAACCGCAACAAAGACAGCCTGTATCTCAGCTCTCATTATCGGGGTATTATCCGCCGCATTTGCATTCACTACCAAAACGCCTGCATATGCAGTAACCGCCGGTTGTGTAGCCATCATTATAGGCCTGGTTTCCTTATTTATAGGAAGAAAAAATATCGATGATATGCAACTCGCCGCAGCCGGCATATTCATGTCTGTAGTAGCCTGCCTGGTAGGACTCTGGCAGATCTACAGCTGATCTATCCGTTTCGTTTCAGGTACTTTTCTCTATACCCTTCGGCGGCCTTTACCGGGAATAGTATCAGGGAAGTATCCGTTAGCTCTTTAATAATGGTCGTATCAACAATCGTAGAAGTATCTTTTACACCTTCGGAATGATTCCATAACAATAAGGTGTCGTGCGCCAGTTCCCATTTTTCGTATACCAAAGTGTACATATTAATAGACCTGGCCGTTCCGTTCTTTCTTAATTGAAAACCCTGCATCTCCTTGTCCAGGCCTGCTACAGGCTGTATCCACTTTCCTATGAGCTTAGCTGCTTCCACCTGCAGCGTTGTATCTGCCACAGCGGTAATGCTGTCAGTAATGCCGGCATTACTGCTGTCTACGATACTTATCAAACTACTATCACCCTGTAATTCCTCCTCTTCCGCATGCTGCTTGGCACGGTTACAGGCAATAGCCAGTATCAATAAACACCCTAAATAGATTCTTCCCATAAATTAAAAATACGAATTACTGGCATCTATCAAATTCTAATTCGCATTTCCTGTTTTTTTTATTTACTTTTACGCCTACACTTTAGGGGTGTTTATCCGGATTATACCCGGATGAACTGAGATGATACCCTCAGTACCTGAAGCAGCTCATACTGCCGTAGGGAAAAGTAACTGAACCTTTCTCATCTTTCCACATCCTTAAAGTTTATTGTTTCACCTAAATTCCAAATCAACATGGAAGTGCATGTAAACAATAAACTTTATGCGGTGCAGCCGGGAACAACCATTGCTGCACTCTTACAGTTTATTCAAATTTCTGCTCAAAAAGGCATCGCAGTAGCCATCAACAACCAGGTAATTCCTAAAAATCACTGGGAAAACCAATCCTTATCTGCTGCCGATAACATCACCATTATCAGGGCCACACAAGGCGGATAAACGCCGCATATTAATTTTCGTATAACCATTTCCGTAGTTACCGCTACGGAACGGGCATTGCTATCTCTAAAAATCTACCGATCATGCAAAATAAGCCTGCGGCATTGAGCCGTACTCCTTTTCCTGCGTCAGAAAAAATTTATGTCGACGGTCAGCTGCACCCTATTAAAGTAGCGATGCGCAAAATAACGTTAACGGATACACGCATTCACGGAAAAACCGCTGCGGCAGTGCCCAACGCGCCCGTGATTGTATATGATACCAGCGGCGCCTTTTCAGACCCTGCCATTAACATTGATGTGAGTACCGGTATTCCCCGTATCCGCGAACAATGGATCTCACAACGGAATGACGTGGAACAACTACCCGAATACAGCAGCCCCTTTGTACGGAATCTGATGAAAGAAGGAGGCAAAATGCCGCTCATGAGTCATACCCACCGTCCGCTGCGCGCCAAAGCCGGCCACAATGTAAGCCAGTTGCACTATGCGCAACAGGGCATTATCACCCCGGAAATGGAATACATCGCCATCCGGGAAAATCAATGCGCCGATAAACTATATGAAGAAAATAACGCGCTCTGGCAGCAACATGCCGGCCACAGCTTTGGCGCCAATACCCCGGTTAAATACATTACGCCGGAATTTGTACGCCAGGAAATAGCTGCCGGCAGAGCTATCATCCCTTCCAATATCAACCACCCCGAAAGTGAACCCATGATTATTGGACGCAACTTCCTCGTAAAAATCAATGCCAATATCGGCAACTCTGCCGTGAGCTCCAGTATCGAAGAAGAAGTAGAAAAATCTGTATGGGCCTGCAGATGGGGAGCCGATACCATTATGGACCTCAGCACCGGAAAAAATATCCACGAAACCCGTGAATGGATTATCCGCAATTCCCCCGTGCCTATCGGCACCGTACCCATTTACCAGGCGCTGGAAAAAGTAAACGGAAAAGCAGAAGCCCTTACCTGGGAAATTTTCCGCGATACGCTCATAGAACAGGCAGAACAGGGCGTTGACTACTTCACCATTCACGCAGGCGTATTATTAAGATATATACCGCTAACGGCCAAACGCACTACCGGCATTGTATCCCGTGGAGGTTCCATCATGGCCAAATGGTGCCTGGCGCATCACAAAGAAAACTTCCTGTATACCCACTTTGAAGAAATATGTGAGATCATGAAAGCCTATGATGTAGCATTTTCCCTGGGAGATGGGTTACGCCCCGGCAGCATCGCCGATGCAAATGATGCCGCGCAGTTTGCCGAACTCGAAACCCTCGGCGAACTCACCAAAATAGCCTGGAAACACCAGGTACAGGTGATGATTGAAGGTCCCGGCCATGTGCCCATGCATCTCATCAAAGCCAATATGGACAAGCAACTGGAACATTGCCACGAAGCGCCTTTCTATACGCTGGGGCCCCTCACCACCGATATTGCCCCCGGATATGATCATATCACTTCCGGTATTGGCGCCGCTATGATTGGCTGGTTTGGTACGGCCATGCTCTGCTATGTCACGCCCAAAGAACACCTGGGTTTACCCAATAAAGAAGATGTACGGCAGGGTGTAATTACCTATAAAATAGCTGCGCATGCGGCCGACCTTGCCAAAGGCCATCCCGGCGCACAACACAGGGATAACGCCCTCAGCAAAGCCCGGTTCGAATTCCGCTGGGAAGACCAGTTTAATTTATCGCTCGATCCAGAAACGGCCAGGGCTTATCACGATGAAACGCTTCCTGCCGAGGGCGCCAAAATAGCGCACTTCTGCTCTATGTGCGGACCCAACTTCTGCTCTATGAAGATTACCCAGGAGGTAAGAGACTTCGCAGCCAGAGAAGGATTGGAAGAAACAGCGGCAGTAACAGCCGGTATGCAGGAGAAAGCCGCCGCCTTTGCAGCACAGGGGGGAGAGATTTACCTATGATTTGGGTGATCACATCTCCCGACGCCATACCCGGCGAAGGTATCATTATCGGTGAACTATTGCAGGCCGGCGCTTCCCGGGTGCTAATCCGGAAGCCCGGATGGACCATGGAGCAATATATTGGTCTGCTGGCGCATATTGACCCGGTATGCTATCCCCGTATTGTTATCCGGGATCATGCTTTACTGGCAGGTGTTTATGGCCTTGCAGGCGTCCACTGGAGCGGAATGCAGGCGGCCGCCAACAAAAACACACTGATAACCACCCGGGAGAATAGCATCGGTATACACACGATAAGTGAAATAACGTCGACGGACATACGCTATAATACATTATTACTTAGCCCGGTATTCGACAGTATTTCCAAACCTGGTTATGCCGGCCGGCACCAGGCGATTCTTGTCAATAACCGCAGAACGGTATTAGCATTGGGTGGTGTGGATCATACCAATATACATTTATTAAAACAATGGCATTTTTCCGGTGCGGCCCTGCTGGGAAGCATTTGGAGAACGCCGGAAAAGGCAGTGGAGCATTACTCCCGTATGCAGCAATTATGGAACAAGAGCGACCTTATGTGATGAGTTTTGCGGGTCTGGACCCCTGCGGGGGCGCAGGTTTGCTGGCAGATATCAAAACATTTGAACAACACAGGGTATTGGGATTAGGTGCTTGTACCGCTATCACTGTACAAACTGCCGAACAGTTTGTATCAGTAGAATGGCTGCCTGTTTCGCAGACACTGGCGCAGGCCAGGCCATTACTGGCATTGCACCAGCCCAGGTACTGCAAAATTGGTATCATGGCTGATATCCAGTCGATGCAGGAATTGGTGCGGCAGGTAAAACTATTGGTTCCCGGCATCCGCATCATACTGGATCCGGTGCTGAAAGCCTCCGCCGGCCATTCTTTCCATAACAGTATACAGCAACAAGCCTGGCTGGAGCTACTGTCAGACATCTTTCTGCTCACGCCCAACTACGATGAAGCGTTGTTATTATCCAGGCTTGAAGATGGAGAAGTGGCTGCCAGAACCCTGGCAGAACGCTGTGCCATATTGCTGAAAGGAGGTCATCATAAAAACAAGCCAGGGTACGATATGCTATACACGGGCGATGTGATACATACCTTTCCTCCTGTACTGACATCGGTATATCCCAAGCACGGCTCCGGTTGCGTATTATCTGCCGCCATCACCGCCGGGTTAGCCAATGGGTTGTCGCTATCAGAAGCCTGCTATAACGGGAAAGTATATACGGAAAAATTATTAGCCAGTCATTCATCATTAACAGGATATCATTACATATGATCAGCCATTTACATTATATATCACAAACACCACATACCGACCATATCCAGGCGGCCTGCGATGCCGGCTGCAAATGGATACAGCTGCGTATTAAAAATGAACCACCGGCAGCCATTTTGCCGGTAGCCGAGGCGGCCAAGGCCATCTGCGACCGCTACCAGGCCCGGCTGATTATTAACGACTATCCACAGATCGCCGTTGCGGTTGGCGCTGCCGGCGTCCATGTAGGCAAGCTGGATATGTCTGTGGCGGCAGCACGGGCTATTGCAGGCCCGGAGCTCATTATCGGCGGCACTGCCAATACGTTGGAAGACATCCTGCAACATGTACGGGATGGCGCCAGCTACGTAGGAGTGGGGCCATTCCGGTTTACCACCACCAAACAAAATCTCAGTCCCATACTGGGGCTGAAGGGCTACCAGTCCATTATACAGGGACTGAGAGAAAGAAATATATCCGTTCCCGTTATCGCCATTGGCGGTATACTGGCAGAAGATATCCCTGCACTGCTGGAAACAGGCGTACATGGAATAGCCGTAAGCGGACTGATCTCCGGTGCCATAGACAAACGCGCGGTAGTACATCATATTCAGGCACAATTAAACCAGACAACAACATGGAACCATTTCTCTTAGCCGACAAATCGTTCAGTTCCCGGCTATTTACCGGCACCGGGAAATTTTCTTCGCCCGAAGTTATGACAAGCGCCCTGCTGGCCTCCGGCAGCGAACTGGTAACGGTAGCCATGAAGCGTGTCGACATGGACAATAAAGCCGATGACATGCTGCAGCATCTCGCTCATGCCAGGTTCAATTTGCTTCCCAACACCTCGGGCGTACGCACCGCCAGGGAGGCGGTATATGCCGCCCAGCTGGCCAGGGAAGCCATGGAAACCAACTGGATAAAGCTGGAAATACATCCTGATCCCCGCTACCTGATGCCCGATCCGGTGGAAACGCTGCAAGCGGCTGCCGAACTGGTAAAGCTAGGGTTTGTGGTATTGCCTTACGTGCATGCCGACCCGGTGCTTTGCAAACGCCTCGAAGAGGTAGGAACAGCCGCTGTAATGCCACTGGGCGCGCCTATTGGCAGCAATAAAGGCTTGAAAACATTCGACTTCCTGGAAATTATTATTGCCCAAAGCAATATACCGGTTATTGTAGATGCTGGCATCGGTAGCCCCTCACATGCTGCACAGGCTATGGAGATGGGCGCCAGTGCTGTATTAGTCAATACGGCTATTGCAGTGGCCCGCAACCCGGTACAAATGGCGGCTGCTTTCAAAGCGGCAGTAGAAGCCGGGCGCATGGCCTATGAGGCCGGACTGGCAGGCACCAGCCAGCATGCAGTGGCTTCCAGCCCGTTGATTGCCTTCCTGGATGAGGCTTAACCTATTTCATTATCTCTTTAACGCTATATCATGTTTAAAAGCATATTTGATCAGTATGATTGGGAGGAGGTGAAAGCCAGTATCTATGCTAAAACATCCCGGGATGTGGAGCTGGCGCTCCATCGCCAACGCCGTACCCTCGATGATTTTGCGGCGCTTATTTCTCCGGCGGCAGCGCCTTACCTGGGGCAAATGGCGGCTATCAGCCATGCTCTTACCAGGCAGCGATTTGGCAATACAATGCAGCTGTATATTCCCATGTACCTGTCTAACGAATGTCAGAACATCTGCACCTATTGCGGGTTTAGCCTGGATAACAAAATCAGGCGAAAAACCCTCTCTTCCGCGGAAATATTAATGGAAACAGCCGCCATCAAGGAAATGGGCTTCGAACACGTATTGCTGGTAACCGGCGAGGCCAGCCAGTTGGTAGGCGTCGATTATTTCAAAAAGGTGCTGCAGCTACTCCGTCCGCATTTCGCCAACATTTCCATGGAGGTCCAGCCACTCGATGAAGCCGATTACCGGGAATTGTCTGCGCAGGGCTTACATACCGTGCTGGTATACCAGGAAACTTATCACCAGGAAGATTATAAAAAACATCATCCGAAAGGACGCAAATCTAACTTTGACTACCGGCTTGAAACACCCGACCGGCTGGGAAAAGCGGGCATCCACAAAATGGGACTGGGCGTGTTGATAGGGCTGGAAGACTGGCGGACCGACAGTTTCTATACTGCATTACATTTGAGCTACCTGGAAAAAAAGTACTGGCAAACTAAATACAGTATTTCATTTCCCCGGCTACGGCCGTTTTCCGGTGGCTTAATGCCCAAAGTAGAAATGAGCAACCGCGAGCTGGTGCAACTGATTTGCACCTACCGCCTATTTAACCAGGAGGTAGAGCTTAGCTTATCGACCCGGGAAGATGAGGCGTTCAGGGATCATATTGTCCCCCTGGGAATTACATCTATGAGCGCCGCATCTAAAACCAATCCCGGCGGTTATACGGTAGATCCGCAGTCCCTGGAGCAGTTCGAAATTTCGGACGATCGCAGTGCCGCGGCCATAGCGGCTATGCTGAAGCAGCAAGGATATGAGGCAGTATGGAAAGATTGGGATCCTGCTTTTTCAGGGGAAATAAAAAAGGTGGCTGGTTAGACCACCTGACTAGTTATTGTTGTTTTTCATGGGGGAGGTTAAAATGTATTACAAGGAGTACTTCTCTCAATCATATTAAAGTTAATGTAGCCGGAAGAAACTAAAAAGCGAAAAAGCAAACTGAATAAAATGAACAGCTTGAAGCCAAGTGAACAAACCGGACTCTTATTCTCCCTCTTTATCTGTTTTTTTGGTGTTTTTGCAGGCGCTGGCAAGCATTAAAAAGGGCTGCTTCTGATAATGGAGAAGCAGCCCTGTACCGAAAATCCCGTAGTTGCCATATTACTTATTAATATAAGTATGATTGGAATCTCATGAATTCAAATGTAGTATGGCTAAGCTGAACAACCACTTTCTGTCGTCAGATGAACAAAAAGAACAAGGGTACACTGAATGCACAAAATGCTATTGACTCACTACATCCCGGTAGCTTTTAATCGTATCATGTGCTTCTTTCAATCGTGCCCGTTGATTGCCGAGCACTTCCCTGATATGGTAAGACATGGGCACGTCACTGCTCAAGGCATCAGCATAAGCACGTTGCACGGCATCTTCTCCATATTCACAAGCAGAAAAAAGCGTGTACCGGTCAGTACCGGTTAAGGTGGTTTTAATAGCCATCCAGGTACGATATATCTTGCCGCTGAGGGTCGTATCATGGTTGTCAGTATCGGCTCCCAGCTCCAACAATTGATGGTTTAACTCTCCCACGTATTTAACGCTATCATTCATCATATGCTGGAATAAGGCCTTCACATCTGCATTATCAGTAGCCGCCTTCGCCTTCTTATATCCTTCTATCCGGTCATTATTGATTTTCACAAGATCGTTTAATAGGGTCACCAATTTATCTTCCTGTAACATGATCAAAAATTTGTGGTTAAAAAAATAAGTCGCTGCATTACTATTACAGGTCTTCAAAAATCCATCCATAATATAAATCCTCTAGCAGAAGGTATTTCCGGAGGAAAGAGGATAAAAGCCGGTCTTTTTTTTCTCGTATGGTGGAGAAGCTTCCACAAAAATCGTCATTATCAGCCCATACATAGCCCCGAAAAGGCCCGTTAAGGGTTGGCATAAATTTTCTAGTATAATTACTGAATCAAATCCTTACGACATGAACAGTCTTCTTTATGTAATAGCAGTCATACTCATTATAGGATGGATATTGGGATTCTTTGTTTACTCCGCCGGATCACTTATACATGCTTTGCTTGTGCTGGCTATTATTGCCATACTCATCAATATCATCAGAGGTAGAGCCGTGTAAATACCAACCCATCTTTTTAAACGCCCGGATTGACAATGGTTAACCTGGGCGTTTTTTATTCTCCCTACTAATAACCCACCAGCAAAGCTTGTTATTAAATCGTTGCCATTAGATTTCTCTGTCTGGAGTAAATATATAGATAACATGGAAAGCGTAACTTTCCGCCCGGTTTGGCAAATGGTCGTGAAACCCTGAGATTTTGTAGCGAACAATACCTTTTTGGGCGAAAGCCTTTGTGTTTGAAATAATGCTTTAAAAAAACAATAATCCCCCATAGTTGTTAACAACAAAAAACCTGATTATATGAAATACCTCTCGCTATTGTTCGCATGCGTAGTATTCGCTGCCTGTCAGCATACCGGCGCCAAAGCCGGCCAGGGGGATCGTACCCCTGCAGCATCCAGCGAAGCGGATACGGCTACCTGGGCAACCTACACCGGTACCATTCCCTGTGCCGATTGCAATGGTATTATGATGGAACTAGCACTTCACCGACAGCCCGAGCTACGGTTTACCTTAAGGGAGACCTACCAGGGTAAGAACCAAACCTTTCCGAGTGAAGGAAATTACAGCATTCAACATGGAACAACAGCCGATCCCGGCGCCACAGTTATTCTGCTCAATCCCGATAAGGACAAAAATCTGCAACGTTATTTCCAGCAGGTAGACAAAAATGAACTGAAGATGCTGGACGGAGATATGAGGGAAATTGCCGGCAATAATAATTATACCCTGAAAAAGGCTTTATAATATTCCTGACATAATACAAAGAGCCGGTTTAAAATAAACCGGCTCTTTGTATTATGTCAAAAAAGTCGCTTAAATTTAGCGGTGACCTGTGACTTTTTATCATTTAATCATGCTATGAATCGAATTCTGGGCTACCTGGTTTTATGTTTACTATGTACTATTCATACCTATGGCGTTGCTCCCACAGATAGCCTGCTGCGGGAGCTGAACAAAGCCATGGAGCAATCAGCGACCTATGATGCTGTAAAGCTCCGGAATATTGACAGTATTAAACGCGGCTGGCCGGCAGCGAGTGATCCGGCCAGCCAGTACCTCATTTGCCTACAATTATATAATGCCTATAAGGTCTTTAATTTTGATTCTGCGTTTGCTTACGCCCAAAGGCTACAACAGTTGGCTACCCAGCTGCATGACCCGGTGCGCACTACAGAAGCGAAGATCAAATTGGGGTATGTGTTACTCTCATCCGGCATGTTTACCGAAACCGCTGCCTTTGTAAATGGCATTGACGCCACAGGCGCACCCGATAGTATTAGAATAGAGTTTTACCTGATGAAGAGTCGCCTGTACTTCGACCTGGCAGACTACAACCAGGATAAATATTATACCCCCTCCTATATTAAACAGGCCAGTACATATATCGACTCTGCTCTACAGCTGATTACGCCCGGCTCTTTTGAGTACCGGTATAACAAAGGCCTTCAGTTGTTTAAGATGGGAAACATTCCGGGTGCGCTGGCCATTTATCCTAACCTGGACCAGCCAGGACTGGGCGACCGGCAGCTGGCCATTTCGGCCTGTACGCTGGGGGCCATTTATGAAGCTTCCCACCATACGGATACGGCTATTGTCCTCATGATGCGATCTGCCATAGCTGACATCCGGTCGTCGACCAAAGAAACAATGGCCAGTTATAGCCTGGCGACCTTGTTGTTTGAAAAGGGGGATGTAGAAAACGCCTCCCACTGTATTGAACGGGCTATTGGCGAGGCGGTATTTTATGGCGCCCGTCAGCGAAAGGTAATGGTAAGTAGTATTTTACCCATTATTGAGCATGAAAGGATCATAACCGCTGAAGAAAAAACCAAATCACTACTGATTTATGCCACCATTGTTACTTTATTACTCGTGGCAGTGGTGATCCTGGCCATCACGGTTTTCCGGCAGGTACAGAAACTGAAATCAGCCCAGCGTATCATCACCGCTGCCCACCTGAAACAAACAGAAATCAATAACCAATTATTGGAAGCTAATAAAATAAAGGAAGAATATGTGGGTTATTGCTTTAATATTAATGCAACCTATATTGGAAAGATAGAAAAGCTAAAACAAACACTGGAGCAAAAAATTGCCGACAATAAGCCGGCCGAGTTAAAGTTTCTCGTTAATAATATTAATATCCGCCAGGAGCGGGAGGAGCTTTTTACCAATTTTGACCGGGTATTCCTGAAAATATTCCCTCATTTTGTAGAGGAGTTTAACAAGTTGTTTGATAAAGAAAATCAGGTGATCCTTAAAGAAAATGAATTGCTGAATACCGACATCAGGATTTTTGCACTAATCCGTATCGGGATCACAGATAATGAAAAAATAGCCCGTATACTCGAATATTCCGTTAACACGATTTACGCGTATAAAACCAAAATTAAAAAACGGTCTTTAGTGCCCAGCGAAGACTTCGAGAACCAAATTATGAGCATTAAAGCCTTGTAAAAAGTAGCATTTTTGCTTTCAATTCATTTATATATAAATAATTTATATATGATGTTAACTATCTGATTATCAATAATAATAACTAGATTATATTGGATTATTCGCCTTTATTTTCTATATTTTGATTGTAAAAGTTGTTGCCCTGCTGATTGAGTTTTTACTTTGATTCATCAGTAGAATAAGAAGTAAGCCAAAAATCTAACTTGACGTTTAAAACCATTTAAAGAAAACTTAAAAGTTTCCGAAAAACAATAGCATCCACGTTGACAAACTGCCGGGAGTATCCCTGCCAGCAACGCTTTATTTCCGTTCACTTAACGAAACATATTTAATCCACGTAGCAGACAACCAAAACTGCTTAAAAAATCCACTTTATGCTTAAAACAAGATTTATCAAACATCTTTTTCTAGGTATGCTATTGCTTGCCATCCAAGGCATCGTAGCTGCACAGAACAAGACCATTACCGGGAAAATTACCGATAAGAACGGCGTCGCCATCCCCGGCGCTTCTGTTCAGATCAAAGGAACTAAGAGCGGTACCACTGCAGACGCGGAAGGTACTTTTAAGGTGTCAGTAGCGCCCGGAGCCACCGCATTGATAATCAGCTTCATCGGGTATACCCCGCAAGAAGTGAGCATTGCAGGCAAAACAAATGTAAGCGTACAATTATCCCAGGAAAATACTACCCTGACCGATGTGGTGGTAGTAGGATATGGTACCTCCCGCAAAAAAGATTTGACCGGCGCCATTGCCCAGGTAAAGGCGGCCGACTTTAATAAAGGCATTACCAGCGCCCCCGATCAGCTGATCCAGGGCAAGGTATCCGGCTTAATGATTCTCAATAACAATGGGGCGCCCGGCGCTTCAGCCACCGTAAGGATCAGGGGCGTATCTTCCGTACGTACCGGCAACCAGCCGCTATATGTGGTAGATGGTGTTCCCCTGGATGGCCGCGTAGCCCGTCCTTCCCTCAACCTTACCGGGCTGGGACAAACACCGGATGCCAACCCCCTGAACTTTATTAACAACAACGATATTGCCACCATGGAGGTATTGAAAGATGCCTCTGCCACCGCTATCTATGGTTCCCGCGGTTCCAACGGGGTGATTATCATCAACACTAAAAAGGGTGCCGCAGGTCCCGCCACAGTGGATGTAAACTATTCCGTGGGCATGAGTAACATCATGAAAAAGCTGGATGTATTAAATGCAGATGAATACCGCGCCGCCTTAAAAGAGTATAAGCTCACCGGCGATGGCGGCTCCAGCTCCGATGGACTCGGCTCCATTCTCAGAACTGGCGTTACCCACAACATTGGCGTATCGATGAGTGGCGGCAACGAAACAAGCCGGTACCGCGCTTCCTTTGGTATGATGGACCAACAGGGTATTGTAAAGAAAACCGGCCTGAAAAAATATACCGCCTCCCTCAGTGGTCAGAGTAAATTCCTGGAAAGCAAACAACTGGGTATCGACTACAATATCATGGCGGCACAAACCTCTGAGCAACTGGCGCCTATTTCCAACAACGCTGGCTTTACCGGTAGCCTCATTGGCCAGGCTTTACAATGGAATCCCACTGTATCCCTGACCAACCCTGATGGCTCTCTCAACGTCCTCGCTAAAAACCAGGCTATCAATCCCATGAACATGTCGCAGGGATATAACGATAAAGCGAATATCAGCTATGTCCTGGCCAGCATTTCTCCCTACTTTAAATTCAACGATAATTGGGAATACCGCATGATGTATAGCGTAAATCACCAGGTAGGGCAGCGCAGGGCCTCTCTCGACTCCTCTATTAACATCGACCAGGTGATGGGCGTGGGCATCGCGGCATACAATACCGCTGAACTCAATACCCAGTTATTCAATAATACCCTGAGCTACAACAAGCAACTGTCTGGCAACTGGAACCTCAGCGCCATGGTAGGGTATGAATACCAGAAATTTGCCTATTCAGGTGTAGGCATCGGCGCCAAGGGCTTTCCTACCAATGCCGTTGATTATACCGACATCTTCCAAACACCTACCCAGGTCAATACCAACATCAGCTCTTTCCGGAATCCCAGCTCAGAACTGCAATCCTTCTTCGGCAGGGTAACCGTAAATGCCAAAGACAAATACATCCTCACTGCTACCATGAGGGCAGATGGCTCCAGTAAATTTGGCGCCAACAACCGCTACGGTTATTTCCCTTCTTTTGCCGCCAAATGGAATATTTCCAATGAAGATTTCATGAAAGGCAATACCTTCTTTAATAACCTGGGATTAAGAGCGGGCTACGGTGTTACCGGTAACCAGGAATTTCCTGCAGGAGCAGCTCAAGCCCAATATGGCCTGGCCTCCGGCGGTAAAGCCAGCCTGATCAACGTACCTAATCCCGATCTGAAATGGGAAAGCTCTAAACAGCTGAACGTAGGAGTAGACTTTGCCATCCTGAAAAACAGGTTAAGCGGTACCCTCGACTACTTCCTGAAAAATACCACCAACCTGTTATTCAGCTTCCCGGCCATTCAACCAGCCCCTGCTTCCAATTACTGGATCAACTTACCTGGTAAGGTAATGAACACCGGGGTGGAACTGTCGCTCAGAGGCGAAATCATACAAACCAAGAACTGGAGATGGAGCATGGGCGTAAACGGCACCTGGCTGAAAAACGAAATGTCTGGCTACTCCGGCCCAACGGTGAATACCGGCTCTATCGACGGACAAGGTGTATCCGGCGCTACTTCTCAACGCCTGGCCAATGGCTACCCGCTGAACACCTTCTACCTGCTTAAATTCGAAGGCTTCGACGACAAGGGTATGAGTGTGTATGCCGATAATGGTCTTACCCGCTACTATATGACCAACCCAAATCCGAAAGTGCTGATGGGTATTAATACAGAAGTCAACTATAAAAAATGGACCCTGTCTGCCAGCTCCCATGGCGCGTTTGGATTCCAGGTATATAACAACACCGCCAACACCGTATTACCTATCGGTAACCTCGGTTCCAGGAACATCGCGAAATCGCTGGTAGGTAACGGGGAAGCACAAACGAACTCTCCGGCTGTTTCTTCCCGCTACCTGGAAAACGGTAACTTCCTGAAACTGGATAACCTCACCCTCATCTACAACCTGGGCGCTGTAGGCAAAGTATTTAAAGGAGCTGCCGTATCACTTACCGGCCAGAACCTGTTCGTGATTACCAAGTATACCGGCTTTGATCCGGAAGTAAATACCGACAAAAATGTAAATGGCGTAAGCTCCTTCGGTATCGAGTACGCTCCATACCCAACTGCCCGGACCTTTATGCTGGGTGTACAGTTTACTTTATAATCTACCGCTAAAAATTGACCACAATGACGACTCAACATATACTTAAAACCGCTATGGTAATAGCCTGCAGCCTGGGATTCACCGCCTGCAGCCTGAAAGAAGACCTGGGGAGCAACCTGAATAAATCCCAGGCCGACTCCCTCATTAAAGCGCCTCAACTGCTGGGAACCGCTTATGACAATCTCCAGAATGCCTACCAGGACTTTTCCCAGACATGGGGGATGAGTGAAATCAGTACCGATGAAGCGCTCGGACCCACCCGTGGCGGCGACTGGGACGATAACGGCGTATGGCGTGCCCTCCATCAACATCAGTGGACACCCGATCACGCGCACGTACAAAATACCTTCAATGCCCTGCTGCTGGAACAATTCAGCGCTACCAACGTACTGAACTTCCGCCCTACGCCAAGACAAGAAGCCGAAGCCCGCTTCCTGCGCGCCTTTTCTATGTTTTCGGTAATTGATCTGTACGGCCAGGTGCCCTTCCGCAGTCCGGGAGATAATCTGCTGGAAGCGCCTAAAGTGTATAAAGCCGCCGAAGGCATCGACTTCATCATCTCCGAACTGAATGCCATCATGGCTAACCTGCCCGACAGAGCCACCGCCGGACAGGCCTATGTAGCCAACAAAGATGCCGCCAGGTTCCTGCTGATGAAAATATACCTGAACAAAGGCGCCTTCCTCAACAGGGCCGCACCAACGTTCGATGCCGCCGACATGCAGAAAGTAATATCCCTGGCAGACGAACTGAAAGCCAGCGGCTATATTATCCAGCCCAATTACTTTGACAATTTCGCCAAGGATAACGATGTAAAATCCCAGGAAAACATTTTCACACAGCAGAATGGTCCTGGTATCAGCAATATCCGCAACGGCAACAACGTATATTGCCGCTGGATGTGTACCCTGCACTACAGCCAGAATCCAAGCGGCTGGAATGGTTTTACCACCCTGTCTGATTTTTACGATACGTTTGAAGCAGTGGATACCCGCAGAGGCGGTAGTTATCCCGGCGTAACCAACGTTTCCGGTCTGAAAGTAGGCTTCCTCATCGGGCAGCAATACGATCAAAACGGTAATAAGATCCTCGACAGAAGCAAACGTCCGCTGATCTTTACCCGCGAAGTAGAACTCAGGGCGACCGGCGACCAGGTGGAAATGGCCGGCATCAGGGTTGTAAAATATCCACCGGATATGGGTTCCAACGGTAGTGAAGCATCCAACGATTTCGTATTCTTCCGTTATGCCGATGCGGTGCTAATGAAGGCCGAAGCGTTACTGAGAACCAATAATGCTGCTGCCGCATTGCTGCTGGTAAACGATCTTCGGGTTAAACGCGGCGCTACGCCTTTGACCACACTGGATCTTAACCAGATGCTGGCTGAAAGAGGACGTGAATTATATTGGGAAGGCTGGAGAAGACAAGACCTGATCCGCTTTGGCAAATTCCTCAACGCATGGCAACTGAAACCAGCCAGCGATCCCAAGTATTTGCTGTTCCCGATTCCTACCAGCGATCTTGCTGTTAATAAAAACCTGGTACAAAATCCAGGCTACTAACCATATGCTTTAAAGGGGTGCAGGCCATGCCATGCCTGCACCCCTTTAATTTCCCACTACCCGCTATCTCATTACCACAGCGCATTACCTGAATGATGCGCCTGGGAAAGTTTTGCGTGGAAAATTAATCGCTCATATGTATATAAAAGCTCTGTTAAGGTGTTCCGGATGGATACTCCTGCTTTCATGCCTGTCGGCCCAGGCACAAAACCAGGTAAAGAAGATTGGTAAAGTAAATACTGCCCATATCTCTGGTCAGCAAATCATTATAAGTGCAGAAAATGCCTATGCCGAAATTACGGTATACAGTCCGGCGGTTATCCGGGTAAGACTGGACCAACGGCCACTAACAACCGATTTTTCTTATGCGGTAGTTGCCAAGCCGACTACCACCCGTATACAGACATCCCAGAACAATGATGCTATCAATGTTAGCACCGACTCGCTCCAGCTGCGGATCGATAAAAATCCTTTCGCCCTTCATTTTCTAACACCGTCGGGGGAAGTGATTAATGAAGATGAAGCCGGTCTCACCACCTCCTGGATTGGCGATGAGGTAACTACCTATAAAAAAATGCAGGACGGCGAGCGGTTTATCGGCCTGGGAGAAAAAACAGGTAATCTCGATCGTAAAGGCGAAGGCTATACGAACTGGAACTCCGATAAATTCGGTTATGCTACTAACCAGGACCCGATTTACGCTACCATTCCATTTTACATCGGTATTCACCATCATCTTAATTACGGCATTTTCTTCGATAATACTTTTCAAAGTGATTTTAACTTCGGCGCCAGCAACAATCGCTTCTCATCTTTTGGCGCCAGGAGGGGGGAGATGAACTACTATTTCATCTATCACCCACAGATGGCTGATATTATTAGTTCTTATACAAGCCTTACCGGCCGTATGCCTATGCCCCCACTCTGGAGCCTGGGTTACCAGCAAAACCGCTATAGCTACTATCCTGATACTGAAGTGCTGCGCATTGCGCAAACGCTCCGGGAGAAAAAGATTCCCGCAGATGGTATTACGCTCGACATCCACTACATGGATGCCTATAAACTCTTTACCTGGAATAAATCCCGTTTTCCCAATCCTGCTCAACTTGCCAAACAGCTGGATAATATGGGCTTTAAGCTCACTGTTATCGTAGATCCGGGTATTAAAGTAGAAGATGGATATGCCGCTTATGAAAGCGGTAAAAAGGAAAACATCTTCATAAAATACAGTGACGGACAAAATTATACCGGCCAGGTATGGCCCGGCTGGTGCCACTTTCCCGACTTCACCACGGCAAAGGGGCGCGACTGGTGGAAATGGCAACTAAAATCGTATATCCATGACGGCGTGCGGGGCATTTGGAATGATATGAACGAAATAGCCACCTGGGGGCAGAAAATGCCTGACAACGTGATTTTCGGATACGAGGGTCATCCTGTTACTCATCAGCAGGCACATAATATTTACGGGCTGCAAATGGTACGCGCCAGCTACGAAGGCGCCCGGGAAGAATTAAAAAAACGTCCTTTTCTTTTAACCAGGGCAGCCTATTCCGGTTCTCAGCGTTATAGCGCTATCTGGACGGGCGATAACCGGGCTGAAGAAGATCATATGCTGCTGGGCGTTCGCCTGTTGAATAGTTTGGGGGTAAGCGGCATGGCTTTTTCGGGGATGGATATAGGCGGTTTCACCGGTAATCCTACTGTTAGCCTGTATGCCCGCTGGATGCAGATAGGCGCCTTTGTTCCTTACTTCCGCAATCATACTGGTGTTAACACCAAATCTTCCGAGCCCTGGGCTTATGGAGAAGAAGTGCTGGAAATTACCCGCAACTACGTGAATCTTCGCTACGAGTTGCTACCTTATTTGTATAGCTCCATGTATGAGGCTACCCGTACGGGTATGCCCGTAATGCGTACGCTGGCACTCACCAATACCTTCGATGCCAACGTATATGACGCCCGCTATCAGAATCAATACGGCTATGGCCCCGCCTTTATGATTGCTCCTTTTGAGAGCACCAAAGAATTTGGTCAAATTTATTTTCCTGAAGGAAAATGGTATAACCTGTATACCGATGCAGTGGTCAACGGCCGGCAAGAAATGATTACACCGTTGAGCATAAAAACGCTGCCCGTATATGTAAAAGAAAGCAGCATCATTCCGATGCAATCGCTGATACAGTCGACCGCAGAGAAGCCCACAGACACTTTATTCCTGCATATTTACAAGGGCAATAAACCCAACACCTTTGTTTATTATGAAGATGATGGTGAAAGCTTTGACAACGAAAAAGGTGTCTTCTATCAACGTGCAATTACCTATTCACCGGCAGAAAAGAAAATTGTGCTGGACAAAGTCAATGGTAGTTATCCCTCTAAATTCCATCATATCCAGCTATTACTCCACGGTTTTGATGAGCAAAAAAGTATATCCGTTAATGGTAGTCCCCTGGCATTGCAGGCGAATGGATACGCTTTCCTATCACCTATTTCACGCTTTGATCCACAGGGATTTTTTAATCCTGCAGAGCGTTGTTCCGTGCTACAGGCCACTTTTGAGAATGGTAATCAGCTCATTAACGTGGATTTGTAATAAAAAGAACGGCTCCCCTGGATTTTCCGGGGGGTCTTCTTTATATTTGGTATATGAAGTGCATACCCCTACTGTTACACCAATGTGTTAACATCGTTAACGTTTAATTCATTATAAGTTAACATGATTATTAACAAAGCATTCACGCCATGCCATAGCTTTGTTACATCATGTATGCGCGTTTTACCATACTCATTACGCTACTTTTCATTAGGGTATTCTTTTCCCCGATATGGTATAGCTATAACGTACAGCATATGCAACACCCGGAAAGAGCATTTGAACAGGTGCGTTTGCATAAAAGAAGGTCCAGCGCTACCGATGACGCTGTATTACATGAAAGCATTGTTTGTGAATCATCTTCCGAAGTTCAACGAAATTTAGCTGGTTTACTACGCATCATAAAAAGATGGTTATCGCTCACCAACATTGTGGCCATCATTCCCAGCTATCACTATACCTATTATTTATCTCCTCTTTTTATAAGGCATTGCGTACTTCGCATTTGAGCTCCTGCTAACATCTGGTTCCACGGCGTACTCTATGCCGCTGTAATTTCATTTGTATAACTGTTTATTCATGCCGCAAACGATATCATTCGTTATGCGCAGGCAGTTTATTGTCTCAGCAATTTGTTTCAATCAAATCAGAATTATGCGAAAGCTTTCCTCTTTGTTGTTTATATTATCTCTATTCCTGGTGTCGCTGTTAAATACAGCTATCACACAGGCACAAACTGCCGGGATCATCTCGGGAAAAGTAGTAGATGCAGAAGATCAATCACCCATCATAGGTGCGGTAGTCACACTAAAAAATTCATCTAAAGGAGCTGTAACTGATGCTGAAGGCAACTTCAAAATCAATGCCCCGGCCAATAGCACACTGAATATTAGTTTCATAGGATATAAATCGTCCAGTATAGTTATTGGCACGCAGATTACCCTAACTATCCCATTGCAGAAAGATAATAAAGCGTTGAATGAGGTGGTGGTTACTGCACTTGGCATCAACAAACAGTCCAAAGCTTTGGGATATGCCGTGCAAACCGTTAACACCAAACAACTTACACAAGCGCCTGACCCCAACCTGATTAACAACCTGGGTGGTAAAGTAGCCGGCGTAGTAATCACCAATGGCGGCGCAGGAGTAGGATCTACCTCCCGCATTGTGATCCGGGGAGAAAACTCCTTCAACGGCTCTAATCAGCCACTATTTGTGGTAGATGGTGTTCCTATCAACAATGAGACTTTCTTCAATAATGCCATCGAAAATTCGTCCAACCAAGGAACCTGGGCCGAAGTGGATTGGGGAAACGGCGCTGCAGAAATCAACCCTAATAACATTGCAAAAGTAACCGTGCTTAAAGGATCTACCGCTGCTGCGCTATATGGTTCCCGCGCCGCCAACGGTGCCGTGGTACTTACTACAGAAAAAGGCAATACGGAAAAAGGTAAAATGGGTGTTACTTTCAATACTACTACGACCTTTGAGTCTCCTTTAAAATTGCCTCACCTGCAAAATGAATATGGCGCCGGTGTAAACGCCTATCCACTTTCCGGTACGCCTAACACCTATTCCTTTGTAAACGGAGCAGGGGCCAGTGAAAACAATATTCCCAACTGGGGTCTTAAATTCGATCCCTCTGTAAAAGTAACACAGTTCGATAGTCCCGCAGGAGATGGCTACCAGGCAGGTGACTTAGTGGCGAGAGGTATTAATCCGGGTCTCACCGTAACACCTACTCCCTGGGTAGGACATGCCGATCACTTTAAACAATTTCTCCAAACAGGCTTAACTACACAAAATAGTATAGGCTTCGGCGGTACTACCGACAAAGGAAGTTACCATTTTGCGGTTGACCAGTTATATAACAAAGGGATCCTCCCCGGTACTGACCTAAAACGCTACGGTATTGCACTCCGTGCCGATCACCACTTTACCGATAAGCTCAGCACCGATTTCTTTATCAATTATATCAACAGTGGAAGTAGTAACCGTCCCAATATCGGTTATGGCTCAGAAAGCGTGATGTATACTTTCTTCGGGGTATATGGTATGCCGATAAACATTGATATTAATTCATTGAAAAAAGAATGGCAAACCGGCAGGGATCAGCAAAATCAGTTCCGTTACTGGAATAACCACGACAATCCCTACGTAACACTCAACGACAATACCAACAGCTTCACCAAAAACAGGATATTAGGTAATGCCTCTCTGAAATACGCTATCAACGACCAGTGGAATGTGATGCTGAGAACAGGTTCCGACTTCTATGCTGACAATAGGGAAGGTCATAGAGCCTTTACCAGCGTTCGTTTCCCGACAGGTGGTTTCAGAACAGATAATGTTAACTACTTCGAAAATAACACTGACTTTCTGGTGAGCTATCATAAAAAGCCCAGCCATTTATTTAACGTAAATGCGTCGCTGGGAGGTAACCGCTTCATGCAGAATATTGCCTATACCAGGAATATTGCCAATGCGCTGATTACTCCGGGACTGTATAACTTCTCCAATGCGCAAAACCAGTTGCCTACATTGTATCAGAAGTTTGACAAAGTGGTATACAGCCTATATGCTTTTGCCGATTTCGATTTTAAAAATCTGGTTTTCTTAAATGTAACCGGCCGTAACGACCGGTCCAGCACTTTACCTGCTGGTAACAACTCTTATTTCTACCCATCAGCGTCGTTGAGCGCTATCATTTCAGATATGGTACATCTGCCGCAGGCCATTTCCTTCCTGAAAGTAAGGGCATCCGCCGCCCAGGTAGGCCGCGATGCAGATCCTTATTCTATCAACAACACGTTTATTACCAATACCCCGTTTAATGGCACTCCATTAACTACCGGCAATAACGTGTTGGCCAATAACAGCCTGAAACCTTCTTCTACCACTACTACAGAAGCTGGTATCGAAGTACGGTTCCTGAAAAACAGGGTAGGACTTGATGCCACCATCTACCAGTCAAATACCAAAGATGAGGTAGTACAATTGCCCATCGCAGTATCTTCTGGCTATACCAATGCTTATGTAAATGGTGGAAAAATTAACAACAAAGGGGTAGAAATCATGCTGACCGGTACACCGTTCCGCTCTCATGCTGCCAACGGTTTCAACTGGGATATGAGCTTCAATTTCAGTCACAACGTGGGCAAGGTAGTATCGCTGCCGGATGGTATCAACACCTATGTATACGCCCAGGTTACCCAATACGACCGCTATTACAGGGCGATACAATATGACGCCAAGGTAGGACAACGCCTGGGTAATATGTATGGCAATGCCTTTGTGAGAGATCCCCAGGGCAATATCGTTTATAAAAACGGGGTACCGCAATTTACCAGCACCCAAAATTCATTGCTGGGCAACTATAACCCTGATTTCGTGCTGGCCTGGTCAAATGAGTTGAGCTACAAGAACTTCACCATGAGCTTCCTATGGGATTGGCACCAGGGGGGCAAATTCTTCTCGTATACTGAATTAGGCGTATTGGCAGGCGGCATGTCGGTAGAAACATTACCTGGCAGGGAAACTGGTGTCATCGGACAAGGCGTGATGATGGATGCTTCTTCCGGAAAATACGTACCTAACACCGTAAAAGTAGATGCTGCTACCTATTACAATGGATATTACAATGCTTCCAACAATGAAGCCTTCATGTACGACGCTTCTTATCTCAAACTAAGAGAGCTGCGCATTGGCTATACCTTCAAAAACATCTTCGGCAAATCGTCCAACAGCAAGCTGAATGTTTCCCTGATCGGTAGAAATATCCTCGAATTTACCAAGAACAAGGACGTAGATCCCGAAACCCTGGCCCTGCGTGGACAGCAGATCCTGCCTGGAACCGAATTCCTGAGTATACCATCAACTAAAAGTATGGGTTTCTCTCTTGGTCTTAATTTTTAATGCAAAAATCTAACTCCTCATCATGAAAAAGAACAGCTATTTCCTGGCTATCATTATAATAGGCATTACACTGGGCGCTTGTTCCAAAGAACTGAAACAGGTGAACACTAACCCCAATGCGTTAGAGAAGCCAGATGCCACCACCTTGTTATCCAATACAATTGTTACGGAATTTTACAACAACGCCAACATTGTATGGACCCTGGGAAATGGATATAACCAGTACATGACCTTTAGCCAGTCGTACTATGACCAGCCCACCCGTTATTCGCCCGTAACCAATGAGCCATACTGGATTCCCATGTATGAAGCAGCGCGTGATGCCAATACTTTATACACATTGGCGCAGACCAAAAACAACCCGCTGTTGCAAGCAGCCGCTCTCACTTTGCGTTCCTATGCCTTTGCCCAGTTGACAGAATTATGGGGAGATATTCCCTTTCTTCAGGCGCTGAAAGGGAATACAGGCGTGTATACGCCGTCATATGACTCTCAGCAAACCGTATACATGGACGCCGGACAGGGTATTATTCCCAGCCTGAGAAGAGCCGACAGCCTGTTAAAAGCGAATCCTTCCGGTTTAATGGAAGGCGATGTATTGTACAGCTCCAACACCGGCAACTGGAGGGCGTTTATCAATGCTTTGCGCTTACGTTACTTGTTGAGAGTAGCTGGCAAAGTAAATGTTGCCGCTGAAATGCAAAATATTGTCAACGATGGGGCATTGATGCAGAACTCCTCCCAGAGCGGTACATTGGCTTTACCAACAGTAACACCATATAATTTTGTGAGTCTGACGGAGCGCTCCGGCGACTTTGCCGTTAAGTACATGAACAGCACCCTGTACAATCAATTACAGACCACGCAGGATACCGCCCGTATCACGACGTATTTTACTACCAATGCAACAACACCTGCCGGCGCCCCATTTAACTTCAATAACTACGGAGGCATGCCTATGGTAGTAGATGCCACAGAAGCACAGAGCAAGCAAGCATCTAACTTCAATCCCAGCTTCGCCAAAGGTACTAACCCCGCTTTGATTAAAGCGAGAGTGATCGCCTATGCAGAGCAGGAATTTATCCTGGCGGAAGCTGCCCTAAAAGGATATATCAGTGGAAGTAACTCCGCTACATTGACATATTACAACAATGGTGTAATGGGGGCATTCGCAGAAATTGGTATCAATGCCGCCACAGCAGCCAACTACCTGGTGCATACCGGCGTACCACTCGATAACTCCTCTCAAAGTAGCGCCATGCAACAAATTATTACACAAAAATGGCTGGCCAACATCAACAACGGTTTTGAAGGATGGATCGAGTTTCGCCGTACAGGCTACCCTGCCTTCCAAACAGGCGATGCGGCCAATATGAACAACGGCATGATCCCCACCCGTTTCCTTTACCCAACATCTGAACAAACGATCAACGGTAAAAACTATGCTGCGGAAGTGCAGCAAATGGGAGGAAAAGAAATTACCACCTACAAAGCCTGGTGGGAAAAATAAATAACCCTGTCTTTTACCGGAAGCGCCGGTATGCAGTATACCGGCGCTTTCTACCCTCAGCGGCATGTAAATGATACCACCATGATTTATACACAACCCGAAATAAATGAGCTATTTCTAAAATTCTATAGCATTGACAAATATGGAGACAGGCTTAAATTCTACGATGATCATTTTAATATCCTACCGTTCACACTTCCGGACTTCGAAACAAACTTGTTTACCTTTTTCTCGGAAGATCACCTGCAGCAATTTGAAAATTTGTTGCGCATGGAGCGAAAGAACAGTAAATCATTACAAAAGACTTTCTTCTTCGAAAAAGAGCATTATACCTTCAGCATCAAACCTGGTCCTGCACACTACGCTACTTTCAACAACTATATCATCTCCCGGTTTCTTCAGGCCGATGCTCGACTTAAACAGAAAATACAGCAAGAGCTGGAACTGATCGGCGAGAGCAAAACACCTGTCAATACAATGCTGGCGTCCGTAAATGAAATGCTCGTTATGTTGAAGAGAAAAGTATCTTGTGATAACAGGAGGCGTCTAAACACTCAGTTTGCATTGGTATTCCTGAAAGGGCTCACCGATTTCAGCGCCCACGGCATGCCTGTTATTGCCCCCAAAAGGAAAAAAATAATAGAGCTGTACCTATATGCACAGGGGGTTATGTATGGGGAGTATATACAGCTATTGAAAAAGAATGCACGTGGCCAAGAAGAAGCCAATATGCCTTTTGATAAAATATCGCTATTGAAAGAGCTCGGCGTAATTGAGGCAATTCGAAGGAAGTACCCGTTTTTAAACAAGGCGGATATGGATAAGAAGATAGAAGAAATTATTTATTTGGTGACAGGGGAGCGGATGACGATTACGGCTATGCGCTAATTGTTAGTGAAGCATCGTCCAGCACTCACATGAGCACTGGACAATATTTGAGCGGAGGATTATTGATTGTTTTCCTTCATGAACTTAGCAGTATTCTCTTTCAATGCATCTACCTGCCGCTGCAAGTCGATAATGTAAAGTGTTAGCTCTTCTATTTTCTGGAGATACAATTTGTTCATTTCTCCCAGGTCAACACCTCTTTCTTTTACTTCTTTTTCAGATGGAATATCAGGCAGGTGTTTATTGTCTTTAATAAACTGCGATACTGTGGCCAATGCGGGGAGTTTGTAATTCGGATGAAAAACGTAATCGGCCCATTGTTCCTGGGTAACCTTTACCCGTCTTGCTCCAATAGTTCCATCCACTGTAAGCTTGTAGGCTGGGTTATCCACGCCAATTCCAACATTTTTGTTGTTAGCAATGACCATAGATGAGCCTATGGTAGTGCCATTTCTTCCGTTCTCAAAAATAATTTTTCCACTATTGGCGGCGCCAATATGGAGATCCCGGTAACTCTCGATGATATTGGCGTTTCGTTGTGTAATAACGGGGTAGGAAGATGTTGCGTTTCCGATATACAGTTGAGAGTTGGGAATGGCCGTATGCGTAACTGCGATTATATTAGAATAAGTAGAGTCAATTCCCGAGAGTACCAGTCGGTTAGATGTGGCCGCATTTTTTATGACCACCGCACCTTGTATTCCAATTTCTTCAGTAGCATTAAAAGTATTTACATCCGTAACTTCACTCCCCCGCACTATTCTAAATGAATCGTTTTGAGCATACCCAGTAAAGGAAAAATTATAAAGGGTAGACATTTTAGGAATTGAAACTGCCAAATATGCAACTGAGTTATAGGTTAAAGTCACCAATGATGCGCGATCGCTAAAAGAAACCAGGCTGCCAATATTCCTATTATAGGCAGAAGCCGTATTTACATCAACGATCCATTTCCGGTTCGATCCCACTGAACTGCCCCTTACCGCACTAAATCGCCCCATTACATGGTAGTCGGTAGGCAAAATAGTCCCGATATACATTACATGCAATAAAATATAGTTTTCGGTAATGTTATCGTCAGATATTCCCGGAATTCCTCTATCTACATAGTAATTCCGGTTGTTATCCAATACATGAAGCCGACTTGTCGGAGCAGCAGTACCTATACCTATATATCCATTGGCGGCCGGCAAGGCATTTTGGGCGATTACTGTAATACATGCAAACAAGAAGAGAAGGGTTACAAATAGTGATTTCATAAATAAGGAGATATAGGTTATACAATTATGGATGAAGATACAAAATATCCTTGTAGTTGATATGGTGTATCAAAACATGTATCAAATGAAAAAAGGCTTTCCGCGTCAATCCGCTGAAAGCCTTTCTAGTTGCGTGGTCCCACCAGGGCATGATCCTGGGACCCCCTGATTATGAGTCAGGTGCTCTAACCAACTGAGCTATAGGACCTGTTCCGAAGAACAAATTCCCTTTTTCAAGGGACGGCAAAAGTAATTATTTTATTGAAAAATCCTAAATTATTTTTTTCTTCCAACGCTTACGCCTATACTTTAATAAATTTGGGCCCTATTTCTGATCATATGCAAGGCATTAAAAATATCATTTTCGACCTGGGAGGCGTTATCCTGAATATCAATTATCAGCTTACCAGGACGGCTTTTGAGGCATTGGGAGTAAACGATTTTAACTCTCTTTATTCACAATTTCACGGTTCCGATTTATTCAATTCCCTGGAAACGGGGCATGTAACTACGGAAGAATTCCTGGCGAAAATGCACCAGCACGTGCCGGCAACGGTAACCGACCAGCAGATCGTTGCAGCCTGGAATGCCATGCTGCTCGACTTTCCATTGCAGCGGTTACAGCTTCTGCAGCAGTTACGGCAGCATTATAACCTTTATTTATTGAGTAATACCAATGCCATTCATCTGGAGGCGTTCAACCGGATCTTGCAGGAGACCAGGGGGATTCCATCGCTGGGCGGTTTCTTCGACCGGGCTTATTACTCTCATGTCATGGGCTATCGTAAGCCGGATAAGGAATGTTACCAGGTGGTGCTGGATGAAAATGGGCTGGTGGCAGAGGAGACTTTATTTATTGATGATACGTTGCCCAACATCGAAGGGGCTAAGGCGGTGGGCTTGCAGACCATTCATTTGCAGTCACCCAAAACGATCATGGATATTTTCCGTCCTAAGAGTGCGGTATAAAAAGGCCGGTGTGTCACCGGCCTTTTCTTATTTTATTTCTTCAAAATCAAGATAATCTCCTTTATCCACTTTCTTTGGTGGGGGAGGGTTAGGAGCAGATGACTGCTGAGTGCCGGTTTGCTGGCTTTCATACTGCTGACGCATATGTTCCTGCATATCACTCATTTGTCTGCGCACCTGTTTGGTTACTTTATATCCTGGTATGAGCAGGTCAAATACCAGTTTATACAGCAGCCAGGCAATAAATATGGAAAAGAAAAATTTCAACATAATGATGCGAAGTTAGCGGAATATACTTTCCGCGGCCTTGAAAATCACCTCATTTTAAGTTTTTTTTAACTTTCCATGCTGGTTAGATGCCCAGTAGTGCTGCGGATGCCAGGGCTTCTTTTTTGTTGAATTCCCAGGTCATTTTACGGTAATTGACAGCATCAATGATGGTGCCTACAAAGCAAAAGCCCAGGGTGATCAGGTAGATGATCCCCATGGCAATCTGGTTGAGCAGGAAGCGTTGTATGCCTGCGGGGCCCAGAAATCCGATCAGGCTGCAGATCAGGATCGTTTGCGGGTCTTTACGCCTGCTTTGGTAAACAGCCAGGAACCGTTGTTTATTCTCTGATGAGTAACCTTTGGTAAGTTCCTGGAGCCATAGCATCTCTTCGGTTTCTATTCCCGGGAGCATGGCAAATGAAAAATCGCTCATAGCGGTAGGTTTATAATTGTTTAAGGTCTGTATATTGTAATCGGGCTAATTGTATGATTCTATATAGTAGTACCACTACTACCAGCGGCGATAGCCAGTGATGCCGGATAGCAGTATCCCATTGGCCGTGCAGGAAATAATGGATGCCGTGTCCCAGGCCACAACCCGGGCAGAAGGGAATGCCTGCCCGCTTTAACAAACATAGGCTCTCTGACTTTTGGTCGGGTTTCATCATATATAATAGGATCAGACCCAGTGGCCACGCCATCAACTCTATGTTAATTTTTTGCCAGAAAGTGGTTCGCACGTCAGATATTTTAAAAATACATATGAATGATGGCAGCGCGTCTCATGCAAATATTTACATACAAGTTAAAGAAATAGTTTTTCAATCAAAATAAAATCATAATTTTGTGTGAGGAAAAATGATTCAAACGAAGGGGACGAGATATTGTCCCCTTCGCGCTTTTTGTATGGCAAACGAACACGTGATAAAAACGATCCGGGAAATAGCAGAAGGACTGCTGGTTAATGATCCCGACAATTTTTTGGTAGACATCAGGATTAAGCCCACTAACAATATAAAGCTCTTTCTGGACGGCGACAAAGGTGTACCGGTGGCTACGCTGGTTTCATTCAACCGTCAGTTATATCCCTTGCTGGAAGCGGCTGAACTGTTCCCTAACAACGATTTCTCTCTGGAAGTATCGTCTCCGGGCCTGGATGAACCGCTCAAACTGCACAGACAATACCTTAAAAATATTGGCCGTAAGGTGGAAGTAACCCTCCTCGATGGTTCCGTAAAGGAAGGTACCCTGCTGGCGGTAACTGAAGAGGCAATCAACATTGAAGAGCTGGTAGGCAAAAAGAAAGAAAAGAAATCAACAGATTTAAAACTTAATGAAATAAAGCACACAAAGGTGTGCATCGTGTTTTAAAATATAACAACTAAACATGGCTAGTATTAACTTGATTGAGTCATTTACCGAGTTCAAGGAGGCGGAAAACATTGACCGTCCTACATTGATGAAGGTCCTCGAAGATGTGTTCAAAACATTGCTGCGGAAAAAATATGGCTCAGATGAGAATTTTGACGTGATTGTAAATACCGAAAAAGGTGACCTTGAAATATTACGCCGTCGAACCATCGTTAATGATGGGGAAGTAGAAGATGATAACGCACAAATCGCCTATTCTGAAGCTATTCTCGTAGAACCGGATTACCAGGTGGGTGAAGATTTATATGAAGAAGTAGAGATCATGGACTTCGGTCGCCGGGCCATCCTGGCTGCTAAGCAGACTTTATCCGCCCGTATCGGCGATTTGAAAAAGAACATCCTGGTGAAGAAATATGCCGATAAAGCAGGCGAAATTGTGAACGGGGAAGTATACCAGGTTTGGAAAAAAGAAGTTTTATTGCTTGATGATGAAGGGAATGAGTTAATTTTGCCTAAATCTGAACAAATCCCCACAGATTATTTCAAGAAAGGAGAGAACGTAAGAGCGGTGGTGAAGAAAGTAGAAATGAAGAACAACGCGCCACTCATCATTCTTTCCCGCACACATCCATCCTTCCTGGCTAAATTGCTGGAAATTGAGGTGCCTGAGATCTTTGACGGGCTTATTGTTATCAAGAAAATTGTTCGCGAACCCGGTGAAAGAGCCAAAGTTGCCGTAGAATCCTACGACGACCGTATCGACCCGGTAGGTGCCTGCGTAGGTATGAAAGGTAGCCGCATTCACGGTATCGTACGCGAACTGAGAAATGAAAATATTGATATCATCAACTATACGACCAACATTCAGCTGTTGATCCAACGCTCCCTGACTCCCGCCAGAATCAGCCGCATGGAAGTAGATAACGAAAATAAATATGCTTCCGTTTACCTCAACCCTGACCAGGTATCACTGGCCATCGGTAAAAAAGGCGTAAACATTAAGCTGGCATGCGAACTGACTGGTTATGAGATTGATGTATTCCGTGACGAAGCACAGGAACAGTCTGAATTTGATATCGATCTGGAAGAATTCTCGGATGAAATCGAAGAATGGATAATAGATGAACTGAAGCGAATAGGTTGTGACACTGCCCGCAGCGTATTGGAGCTGACAGTCGAAGAACTGGTTCGCCGGTCTGATCTGGAAGAAGAGACAGTGCAGGATGTAAGAAGAATATTACAGGAAGAGTTTGACAAAGAATAAAGCCGAGCCACAACCCTTCCCAGGTAAAGGCCTTATTAGAAAGGGAATTGATTTTTTCGAGTTATTGTTTAAACGTAAAAAAACATCCCGTTTTGAAGAAACGGGAAACAGGGGAGGCCCGAAATACGATATGCCTGAAACAACAAACAACACACCACGATTGCTGGCTGCAGCCAAAGAGTTTAATATTGGTAAGGAAACCCTCATCGATTTCCTTGGCAATAAAGGCTTCGACATGGGTGGCTTTGGTTCTCCCAATGCCCGCCTTACGGCTGTTATGTACGCAGCACTGCAGTCGGAATTCCAGCAGGACAAGGCTAATAAGCGCAAAAGCGACCAGATAGCCCTGCCCAAAGGAAGCGTGTTAGAAACGATGAAGAAGAAAGAAAAGGAGGAAGCGGAAGCGGCGGCTAAAAAGAATACCACTAAAGAAAATGAGGCAACACCTGCTGCCCCGGTAGCAGAAGCTCCCAAACAGGAAGCTAAACCAACACCTCAACCGGAACCAGTAAAGGAAACCCCTAAACCGGAACCAACACCACAGGCGAACGTTACCCCGGTAACACCTCCGCCTCCCGCAAAGGAAAAAGCTGAACCTAAGCCAGAACCAACCGCTGTTACAGCTCCCCCTGTTGCGGAAGTTCCTAAAGCCCCGGTAACGCCACCTCCGGCAGAACCAGAAGTTGTAAAAGCAGAAACGCCGAAAATCAACGGCCCTAAAGTAATTACAACCATCGACCTGGATGCCCTGAACCGCAAAAAACCAGTTGCCCAAAAAACCGAACAGGACAAGGCTCCGGCCCCCACTCCTGAAGCAGTAAAACCTCCGGTGAAAGAAGAAAAACCGGTAACTCCTGCTCCAGCTGCGGAAAAACAACCGGAACCCAAACCAGCTCCTGCCCCGGAAGCAACTGCTGCACCAACTGAAAAACCAGTTGAGAAAGCCGATAAAACGGAACAAGCCCCTAAAGGCGAAACCACTACTCCGGCTGACAAAGTAGCGAAAACAGATAAGACCGATACGACAGAAAAAACGGAGAAAGCCGCACCGGTTGAAGATAAACCTGTAGTTAAAAAAGTGGAAGAAGTATTACAAGAGGCTAAACCGGCTGCAGCCAAAGAACCGGCGCACATTCCTGTTAAGCAAGTCGTAAAATCGGAAAATCGCAAACCCGATAATACTGCCGAAAACATACCAACACCTCCTCCTGCCGCCCCTCAGGCCCAGGAAGATGCTGGTCCCGCAGTAATCGAAAACATCCAGGCCGAAAAATTAACCGGCCCGAAAGTAATCGGTAAAATCGAACTGCCAGTGCAGTCTGACAGACGCGATAACAATAAAAGCAACTTTAACAGGGACGAGAAACGCAAACGCAAGCGTATCATCGTAGAAAAGAAACCTGAACCCGTTCAGCCTAAAGACTTTAAAGAAGGTGACCGCAAAGAAGGCGGCGCCCCAGGCGAACACCGTCCTCATCAACATGGCGGACAAGGCGGCAATCGCCCCCACCATGGCGATAACCGCGGTGGACACCAGGGCGGCAACCGCCCGCAAGGCGATAACCGCAACCGTCCAGGTGGCACCAACACCGGAACCGGTGGCGGCTACAACAGACCTGCCGGACAAGGTCAGGGCGGACAAGGTGGCTATAACAGACCCGCTGGTCAAGGTGGACAAGGTGGTGGTAACAGGCCTCCCGGTCAAGGCGGCGGATATAACCGCTCCGGACAAGGCGGACACCAGGGTGGAGGCAACAGACCCGGTCAGGGCGGTAACTTTAACCGGCCAGGACAAGGTGGTAACTTCAACAGACCCGGCCAACATCGCGGTGACGATAAACGCACTACCGAAGAAAAAGAAATTGATAAGAACGAGATCCAGAATAAGATCAAGGAAACCATGGCCAAACTCAGCGTTGGTCGCGGTAAGAACGTGAAGGCAAAACATCGTAGAGAAAAACGCGAAGAAAGAGCAAACCTCAAGGAGAAAGAAGGAGGCGCAGACAACAAACTCCAGGTAACTGAGTTCGTTTCCGTTTCTGAACTGGCTAACCTGATGGATGTAAGCTTCGCCGAAGTAATCTCAAAATGTATGGGCCTCGGTATCATGGTATCTATCAACCAACGCCTCGACGCGGAAGTAATAGAACTGGTTGCCGGCGAATTCGGATACGAAGTGGAATTCATTGGTCTGGAAGATGCAGAGGAAAACGATGAGGAAGACGAAGTAGATGATCCCGCAGATCTGCTGCCTCGCGCACCAATCGTTACCATCATGGGTCACGTTGACCATGGTAAAACCTCCCTCCTCGATTACATCCGTAACGCAAATGTGGTAGCCGGTGAAGCCGGTGGTATTACCCAGCACATCGGTGCTTACCAGGTAACTACTGCCAGTGGTAAGAAAATTACCTTCCTGGATACCCCCGGTCACGAAGCGTTTACCGCGATGCGTGCCCGTGGTGCTAAAGCAGCTGATATCGCTGTTATCGTAATCGCAGCTGATGACGCTATCATGCCTCAAACCCGTGAAGCGATCTCCCACTCACAAGCGGCTGGCCTGCCAATGGTATTCGCGATCAACAAAGTGGATAAAGAAGGCTCCAACCCGGAAAAAATTAAAGAACAACTGGCCGGCATGAACCTCCTGGTGGAAGACTGGGGCGGTAAATACCAAAGCCAGGAAATATCCGCCAAAAGCGGCTTGAATATCGACGTGCTCCTCGAAAAAATATTGCTGGAAGCAGAACTGCTGGAATTGAAAGCCAATCCAGACCGTGAAGCCTCCGGTAGTATAGTGGAAGCTACGCTGGACAAAGGTCGCGGTTATGTGGCCTCCCTGCTGGTACAAAATGGTACCCTCCGTCAGGGCGATACCATCGTATCCGGCTCCTTCTTCGGTAAAATCAAAGCTATGTTCAACGAACGTGGCCAGAAAATGGATGAAGCAGGTCCTTCTATGCCAGTACAGGTGCTCGGCTTAAACGGCGCCCCTCAGGCTGGTGAGAAATTCAAGATGTATACCGACGAATCTGAAGCGAAAGAAGTGGCCAACCGCAGAGCCCAGATCGTTCGCGAACAAGGTATCCGTACCAAGAAACATATCACCCTGGATGAAATCGGTCGCCGTCTGGCACTGGGTAACTTCAAACAGCTGAACCTCATCATCAAAGCCGACTTTGATGGTTCCGTAGAAGCATTGAGCGACTCCCTCCAGAAACTGTCTACCGAAGAAATCGTTATCAGTATCGTTCACAAAGCAGTAGGTCAGATCACCGAATCCGATGTATTGCTGGCTACCGCTTCTGATGCCATCATCCTCGGATTCCAGGTACGTCCTTCTTCTCAGGCAGCTAAACTAGCAGAGAAAGAAAACATCGAAATCCGTAACTACTCCATCATCTATGACGCAATCGACGAAATCAAGAGCGCCATGGAAGGGATGCTGGAACCAAAAATCGAAAAGAAAGTGGTGTGCAACGTTCAGGTGCGCGAAACCTACAAATTCGAAAAGGTTACAGTGGCTGGTTGCTTCGTGGTCGATGGCAAGTTGACCAGGAACACCCGTATCAATGTGGTACGCGATGGTATCGTGGTATTTACCGGCGAACTCGGCTCCCTGAAACGTTATAAAGACGACGTGAAGGAAGTAGCCGCCAACATGGAGTGCGGATTGAGCGTTCGTGGCTATAGCGACCTCAGACCTAACGACAACATCGAAGGTTTCGAAGAAGTAGAAGTAAAGAGAACTCTCTAATAATATCTCACAAAAAAACACAAAGGCGTTAAGGATTACATTATATCATAATATCCTTGGCGCCTTTGCCGTTTCTATCCCCACCGGGGATTCATCTAAACTTTTGTTAAATCCGTCGACATTCCCTATGCTACTGACCTTTAAATGGTTATTTTTGATTTTTACCGTTTTTGTATGAAGAAACTTTTAGCATTATCCGCAGGTGCTTTACTGCTATGGCAAGCATCTACGGCCCAGCAAAAACTTGTGGCAGATAAGATTATCGGTGTAGTAGGGGATAAGATCATCCTCAAATCCGATATGGACGGCGCTCTCGCCGATCAGCAACACAATTCCCCCGATGGAATCCTGAAGTCCGATGCTGCCTGCAAAACCCTGGAAATGCTGATTTCCCAGAAAGTAATGGTGCTACAGGCGGAAAGAGATAGCTTACCCGTAAGCGATGGCGACGTAGAAGCCCAAATGGAAAACCGTATCCGTTACTTCGAATCAATGTACGGTAGCAAGGAAAAAATGAAAGAAATTACCGGCTACTCCATCTACCAGCTGCGCGAACGCTTCCGCACACCTATTAAAGAAGGATTACTGGCCCAGGCCATGCGTAATAAAATCATTGAACCGGTAAAAGTGACGCCGTCAGAAGTAAAACGCTTCTTCGACGCCATCCCGAAAGACAGTCTCAAGTTCTATGAGTCTGAAATGGAAATCGGTACCCTCGTGCTGCAGCCCAAAGCTACCCGCGAAATGGACCAATACGCCATTGACCGTCTTCTCGATTTCAAAAAACGCGTACTGAATAAAGAATCCGACTTCGGTTCCCTTGCCCTCTTATACTCCGAAGATCCAGGCGTGAAAGATAATAAAGGCGTATATGTATTAAACCGTAACGATAAAACCACCTACGATCCTGAGTTCGTGGCCGCTTCCTTCCGTTTGAAAGAAGGTGAAATTTCCTCCCCGGTAAAAACCCAGTTTGGATATCACCTTATCCAGATGGTGAAGCGCTCCGGTGATAACGTAACTGTACAACATATCGTATTACGCGCCGCGGTAACTAAATCCGACCTGGCAGCTAATATCGCCAAGCTGGACTCCATCCGCAGTGGTATCCTGGCCAATAAATATACCTTCTCCGAAGCCGTAGCGAAGTACAGCGATGCTCCCTCCGCGAAATTCGATGGCGGTATGCTCCAGTCCAAAACCGGCGATGGTAGCACCCTGATCACTATTGACCAGCTCGACGATCCAAGCGAAAAAGATATCGTAATGATGCTCGATACCCTGAAACCAGGACAAATATCAGCACCAGTGCAGTTTACCGATGAAAATGGCCGTACCTCCGTTCGTATCGTGTACCTGAAAACCCGTACGCAGCCACACCGGGAAAATCTGACTGATGACTATTCCCGTATCCAGCAACGTACCCTCGATATCAAACGCGCCGAAGCTATCAACAAATGGCTCACAGAAAAGATCCCAACGTTCTATGTACACGTTGACGATGAGTACAAAAACTGTAATCGAATCAGCCAGTGGATGTCGTCACTGGCCAAACAATAAAAGCTCTTTTAGCCCCTGGCTATGAGCAATTAGTAAAGCGGAGATAAGAGCGAAAAACTTTTATCTCCGCTTTCTGATTTTAGCCCGATGGCTAAATCCTTATAGCTTTCTGGTTTTCTCCTTTTTTGGCGTACCTTTGCGACTTCAATTTTCTGCCATGAGTGATGCGATCAAACATGAATGCGGTCTGGCATTTATAAGATTAAGAAAACCATTTTCCTACTACCAACAAAAATATGGGAGCGTTTTTTATGGGCTGAACAAACTATACCTGCTCATGGAAAAACAACACAACAGAGGCCAGGATGGCGCTGGGGTGGCTACCGTAAAACTGAACACCGAACCCGGTGTACCTTTTATGCACCGCATCCGTAGCGCGGCGCCGCAGGCCATAGGCGATGTGTTTGCCAAAATACGCGATGAGATACAGGAAATAGAAAAATATCAGCCGGAAATCACCAAATACCCCGGCCTGATGAAAGGACATGTACGCTTCCTCGGAGAACTGATGATGGGACATATCCGCTATGCTACCCAGGGTAAGAACAACGTGGAACTCTGCCATCCTTTCGTTCGCTACAATACCATCCCCGCCCGCAACCTCACCATGGCGGGTAACTTTAACCTGATCAACACCGACGAACTGTTTGCATTCTCCAAAGCTGAGCCTGGTGATGTGCACAAAAACAGTGACCTCGCCGCTATGCTGGAAGTGGTACACCATTTCCTGGCAAAGGAAGACAGCGACGGTACAAAAGAACTCGACGTTAGAAAAATCCTTCAACAGGCCTTTTCCATGTTCGATGGCGGTTACCATACCTGTGGCCTCATCGGCTCCGGCGATGCCTTCGTGATCCGCGATCCCCATGGTATCCGCCCTTCCTATTACTATATCAACGACGACGTGATTGTAGCCGCCTCTGAAAGAGCTGCGATCCGTACTACCTTCAACGTTGGCGAAAATGAAGTGCTGGAACTGATGCCAGGAAATGCCCTTATCGTTAAAAATAACGGCGACTACTCCATTGAACAGATCCTCGAACCCAAAGAACGTAAAGCCTGCAGCTTCGAAAGGATTTACTTCTCCCGCGGGAACGACGAAAAAATATACCGGGAACGTACAGATCTCGGCCGTCACTTATCTGGCACCGTTTTGAAAGCCATCGATAATGACCTCCGCAATACCATCTTCTCCTTTATCCCCAATACCGCCGAAGTAGCCTTCTATGGCCTGGTAAAGGGATTAGAAGCGTATCTGAATAAGATAAAAGTAGAACGTATCCTTTCCTGGGGAAATGATTATGATGAGGAAAAACTCAGCGAAATGGTCAACCGCCGCATCCGTATCGATAAAATAGCGACTAAGGATGTGAAAATGAGAACTTTCATCACCGAAGATTCCAGCCGTAATGAAATGGTACAACACGTGTACGACATCACCTACGGTAAGGTAAGACCCGGTATCGATACCCTCGTGGTTATTGACGACTCTATTGTTCGTGGTACCACCCTCAAGGAAAGTATCATCAAGATGCTGGACCGCTTAGGCCCTAAAAAAATCATCGTGGTATCCTCTGCTCCGCAGATCCGTTACCCCGACTGCTATGGTATCGATATGAGCAAAATGGGCGATTTCGTGGCTTTCCAGGCAGCCATTGCCCTCCTGAAAGATCATGGCAAAGAACATATCCTGCAGGAAGCCTACGGCCTCTGTAAAGAACTGGCGCGTACCAACACCCTGCATGCCCAGAACGTAGTAAAAAATATTTATAAACCCTTTACTCCAGAGCAGATTTCAGCAAAAATTGCAGAAATCCTCACACCGAAAGGTATTGGTGCCGAAGTGGAAGTTATTTATCAATCTATCGAAAGTTTACACGCTGCCTGCCCCAATAACCTGGGCGACTGGTACTTTACCGGTAATTACCCTACCCCGGGAGGCAATCGCGTAGTAAATAAAGCCTTCATGAACTATATGGAAGGTAAAAACGAAAGAGGATACTAATAGCGCCCAAGGCTTAAAACGTAAAGGCAAAAAGCCATTGAAGCAGATGATTATTGCGAATATTAAAATCGCATTTGGCATTTGCTTCAATGGCTTTTTGCTTTACGCTTTTTGCTGTCAACCTCCATCAAATAACCTTTTCTTCCCATGTTAATTTTATCTTAAATAACGCTATGGTGGCTGACAGTATAATTCTAAGAAGCTAACTTCCTGTAAAATCTGTATTTTCGTCTCAGTTAACTATTGGTTTTCAGCCCATGAAAACATTACTGCTCATACGTCATGCTAAATCCAGCTGGAATGATCCGGACATGGATGATTTTGATCGGCCGCTCAATAAACGGGGCAAACAAAATGCACCGGAAATGGCGCAGCGACTGGTTTCGCGGGGAATGGTACCGGAACTGATCATTTCCAGCCCGGCCAAAAGGGCCCGAACAACCGCCAAAATGATGGCCAGTGAATGGAAATATCCTAAACAGGCTATTTTATTGGAAGAAGAGCTTTATCTCTGCTATGCAGCCACTTTCCTCAAAGTAATCACCAAAATTGATGATGACTTTGGCGCCGTCGCCATCTTTGCCCATAACCCCGGTATTACTGATTTTGCCAATTACCTGACAGAAGAAATCAGGATAGATAACGTACCAACTACGGGTATTTTTGGCATACAGGCGGATACTCAAAGCTGGAAAGACTTTGACATGGCCAGGAAAAAGTTCCTTTTCTTTGAATACCCGCGAAAAGACGATTAGTCCTTCACAATTTTATTATAGGAAGCGGTTATCCCCTTGATCAGGGAAGAACTGAAGCCCTGGTGCTCCATTTCATTGAGCCCGGCAATGGTACATCCTTTAGGCGTCGTTACCTTATCAATTTCTTCCTCCGGATGACGGTTCTCCCGGATCAGTAACTCTGCTGCTCCCTTCACGGTTTGCGCCGCTATCAGGCTGGCCGTACGTGCATCAAAACCAATTTCAATACCTCCCTGGATATTGGCACGGATATAACGCAGCGCATAGGCGATACCACAGGCTCCCAATACAGTAGCGGCATCCATCAGCTTTTCATCAATACTCACAGAAGCCCCTAACTGGTCAAACATCGTCTTTACATAGCGCATCTGTTCTTCCGTAGCATGCTTGTGGGCAATACAGGTAATAGATTCCTGGATGGCAATAGCTGTATTAGGCATCGCTCTTACCACCGGCATCCCTGGCAATACATGTTCCAGGTCATCTATACTAACACCGGTAACCACACTGATTAATATATGGCGGGACGGGTCAAAAGACGCTTTAAATTCCTGCAATACCTCCCTCACATTGTAGGGTTTCAACGCCACTACAATCACTTCCGCTTCGCGGATCGCTATATCATTGTCGGTCTCTATCCTCACTCCTGCATCCTTTAAGGCTGCCAGCGTACTGGTGTTACGCTTGGTAACCGTAATATCTGCGGCCTTCGAAAAACCGCTCTTCAGCAATCCTTGGGCAATGGCCGATCCCAGGTTTCCTCCACCTATAATGGCTATTTTCTTGGCTGACATAAAAAAATGTTTACACTATAAATCCTGAGAAAGGTATAACAAAAGCCGCATCCATGCAAACGGCAACGAATTCCTTAACTTGCAGATATGCAGGCATTACAAACAGCAGCCGCGTTTTACGCCCGGATAAAGGAAGTACACAGCATTCAAAATACGGAGGACAAAGTCCGTCATTACAAACAGATCCTGGAAATCCTCTTCCGGGAGTTAACCCGGAAAGAAACCCGCACTTTCGGTAACCTGTTTGCCCGCATGCAGTTCTTTTTCGACCGGCAGGTGGTTCCCCCGGATATCCATCAGCAGCTGACTGCCCTGCGCATACTAACGAATAAGGCTACACGGGGCATGTTCCCCCTCCAGGAGGCAGAACATGTGCTTTGCATCAAGGCACTCACCGAATCGGTGGCCTGGTGCTACCAGGTGCCGCCTCCAGACGAACTCACCACCATTTATGCTTCCGCCGGCGTACATAAGCTATCGCTGGCCTGGCACCATCGCGCCAGCAGCCTCGCCCTGGTAAAGTGTATGGTCACGGCGGTGGGATCGCTCACCACCACTGCCCAGGGAAAATATACCCTGTTACTGTCGGCCAAAAACGATGAACAAGGCGACTTCCAGCTGTTGCTCGAACTCCTCGAACCGGCCACCATCACCTCCCTGCAGGAGCTGCTACGCCCTTACGATACGATCAATGTACTCCACTGCCGCCAGGGCGCTTCCGGGCACGAATACGCTACCACCGCCGAAAGCCAGGTAGTACTCGAACCCGATCTGCTGATAGATATCAGCGACCTGGCGGAATGCTTTACCCATAAAGGCGCCAACCGGCTGCTCTATCTGGTAAAAAAACTCACCCCGCAGCAGTCCAGTCCCGCCGCCTTCAAAGGAAATCTCGTGAACGCCCTGCTGGATGAGATGCTGCGAAACAAAGACATCGACTTCAAAACCTCCTTTGTAGAAGCCGTCGCCGAAAATGTTCTGCAGGCTGCCGCCTACGGCCGTGAAAAGATCAATGACATGTTTCGTGATATCCGGCAACAACACTGGGGTAATCTGCATAATACCGTAAAAGAGTTACAGGGGCAGCCCGTCCGGATAGAGCCTACCTTTTTTTCTGCTCAGTACGGGCTGCAAGGGCGCCTCGACCTGATGGCCGAAGACGATCACGACGAATACCGCAAAGAAATATTTGAGCTGAAAAGCGGCAAGTGTCCCGACTACCACACCTGGAAAAACCATGAAATGCAGGTAGTAGGGTATAACCTGTTGCTGAAATCTACTTTTGGGCGGCATCGCAAAGGCAGTTCAGCCATCCTGTATTCAGCTGCTACCACCACTCCGCTGCGAAATGTAACCAGTACCCATCTTACGGAAAACGACCTGCTACAACTCCGTAATGAAGTGGTGGCCATGTTACTCCGCCTGGCCGGAGGCGAGGCAGAAATACTGTCGGCCATTACTACTGCCGCTGCTATCGGGCTGCCCTCGTTCAGCGCCGCCCATTTTACCGCCTTTGAACAGGCCTGGCAAACGGCGCCACCGGTACATAAAGCCTACTACCATGAGTTCCTCTCTTTTATGCTCCGGGAATACCTGCAAGCCAAATGTGGTATGTTTTCGGAAATTAACCGGGAAGATGATGCCGACGGCTTCGCCGCACTATGGCTACAACCCGAAAAAGATAAATTATCCCGCTTCAATATCATCCCCGGACTGAGATTCCGGGAATTTGATACAGTGAACAGCTCCGTGCTGTTTGACATAGTCGTTCCCGTTAGCCACAACTTCCGGAAGGGCGATACCGCTATTATCTACCCCCGCACCAGCACTGAGCTACAGCCCATGCAGCAACAGCTGCTAAAGGGCAGGATAGAGGAGCTGGGCAAAGATCAGCTGGCCTTTTCGCTGAATAACCGGCAAATGACGCTCGACTTCTTCCGTCAATTTGATGAATGGATTATTGAACACGACATCTACGAATCTAATTATTGGACGGCCACCGCATCCCTGTTTTACATGATTTCCCCTCTGTACCGGGAGCGCGCCAACATGTTGCTGGGCCTGGGTACGCCGCGCTGGTATCCTTTACAACACAACACCCCGGCAATGTTCAATGCTAACCAGGAACAGATCGTGAAACAGGCGCTGGAAGCACAGGACTATTACCTGTTGCAGGGGCCTCCCGGCACGGGCAAAACCTCCTCCCTGCTCACGACCATTGTAGGTGAAATGGTTAGGCAGGATACCTACGTAATTATTGTAGCCTTTACCAACAAGGCAGTAGAGGAAATCTGTCATAAGCTCAGCGCTAAAGGCATTGGCCATTTACGTATGGGTGGCCGCAGTTCAGAGGCGGCGCTTACCCTGAAACAATACTGCCTGGAAGGCTCTTTGGATGAAGCCCGCCGTTATATTACCGGGCACCGGGTATTTGTAGCTACCGTGGCTACCATGGCTACCCGGCTGGAGCAGCTGGTGATGATGGGGATTCCTACCGATACCCTGGTTGTAGATGAAGCCTCTCAGCTAACGGAGCCTCAGCTCCTCGGGCTGTTAATGCCTTTCCGCAAATTTATCCTGATAGGCGACCAGAATCAGCTGCCCCCTGTGGTAGCGCAGGAGGAGCACTTCTGCCAGGTGAAAGCTCCCTGCTTGCTGGATCTGGGCATACGCGACCTGCGTACATCTATCTTTGAACGGCTGATACTACGTTGTAAAACCAACCATTGGCGGCATGCCTGGGGCATGCTCAATACCCATTTCAGGATGCACGATGGCATTGCGGCATTAGTAAATCATTACTACGCCGGCCAGCTGTCGTCGGGAAGGACTGCGCAACAGGCGGCATTCGATCCAGCACCCGACTATGAAAATATAGGCTGGGAGCGGGTATTATCTCTCGGGAGAAAAATATTTATACCCAGCCCCTATGAGGCTACTTCCAAGATGAACAAAACAGAAGCCCGCTGGGTGGCCTCCTTGCTACAGCACCTGAAAACCCGCTATGGGGCTGGCTTTAGTAAAGATACCGTGGGTGTGGTAACTCCCTGGCGCACACAGATCAGCCTTATCCGGGAGCTGATAGCCGACGATGATGCCCTACAAGACATCAATATAGATACAGTAGAGCGTTTCCAGGGATCGGAAAACGATATTATTATTGTTTCGCTGGCGGTATATCATGCGGCGCAGGTCCAAACGCTGCAATGCCTGGGGCAGTTTAACTGGGAAGAGGAGCACATAGAAGTAGACCGTAAACTGCTGGTAACGTTGTCGCGCGCACGAAAACAGGTGATTATCCTGGGTCACGAGCCGGTATTGAAAGATAGTGCGCATTACCGTCGGATGTTGGCGGATATGAGCAGGGGAGTGCTGTAGAATGCCGCAAATAACAATGGCCATACACGAGGTATGGCCATTGTTCAGACAACATCATATATGATCATTCCTGGCTAACCAGGCTTTAATCCAGTGTTACATGTGCCCAGTTTTCTCCGCTTTTAATGCGGTAAAGCTGCATTTCACTGATATCAAACTGTTCGGCAATTTGCTTCATCGTTTTTTTACCAGGCTTATTCAGCAGGCGTTTAATGCTTTTTACTTTAGAAACATTCAGTTTCAGCCCTTTGATACGGTTACGTTGTTTTTCCTTATAGGCCAGCTTGGCAGGGCTTTTTTGCTGATGCTCCTCCATTTCCTCTTTGGTGGCCCATTTGAGGTTGGATGCTTTGTTATTCTTTTTATCGTAGTCCAGGTGGATCACATATTTATGTGACCGTCCTGCTTTTTTACTGAAAAGTTTGGCCACCTCCCGGTGCAGGTAGAGTGACTGGTAGCTGTCGGCTGGCTTTACGTTCAATACCGTATAGCCTTCCACGGTAGAACCCGTGAGCAGCTTGCCATCTTCGGTACTTTCATGATAACTGATCACTCTCCCCATGTTGGATACAGCGTATTTTTTACGCAGGGCAGATTTGTTTTTAATCTGTAAGTCTTTCCAGACTTCGTTTTTCAGATTTTTAATTGTGGTCATGTGAAAGCAATTTATATTTTTTTATATCCTGGGGTTATCCGTTTATCCGTAAACGTTACAACCAGCCATTTCATTATCAGCTGGCAGAAAATCGTGTGCAGCTAACTGGGGAGCAGCCCTTTCGAATATATGATCTTTGTATTGTAACACAACCGCGTCTAGTACTTCTTCTATCTGAGCTAATGTATTGTAAGTTACTAATTGTTGTCTGAATTCCTTTATATGCGGCAGTCCTTTGAGATAATTCGTGTAGTGCCGGCGCATTTCCAGTATGCCTACTACCTCTCCTTTCCAGGCAACAGAGTGGTGAAGGTGCTTTTTACAAACTTCCACTCTTTCTAAAACAGTTGGTAAGGGTAAATGTTCGCCAGTCTTCATAAAATGCTTGATCTCCCGGAAAATCCATGGATAACCGATAGCAGCACGGCCAATCATCACACCATCTACGCCATATTTCGCCCTGGCGGCTATTGCCTGCTCCGGCGTACATATGTCACCGTTACCAAAGATAGGAATTTGTATGCGTGGATTACTTTTTACTTTTCCGATCAGGGTCCAGTCGGCGCTTCCTTTATACATCTGGGTACGGGTACGGCCGTGAATGGTGAGGGCTTTGATGCCTACATCCTGTAATCTTTCCGCTACGTCTTCTATATTCTTGGTTTCCTCATCCCAGCCCAGGCGGGTTTTAATGGTTACCGGCAGCCTGGTTGCCTTTACTACAGCAGCCGTCAGTTTTACCATTTTAGGGATATCTTTTAAGATACCCGCTCCGGCGCCTTTACAGGCCACTTTCTTTACCGGGCAGCCAAAGTTAATATCCAGCAAATCGGGGTTGGTGGCCTCTACGATCTGGGCAGCCATCGACAGCGACTCTTCATCTCCTCCAAAAATCTGTATCCCTACCGGGCGTTCGTAATCAAAGATGTCCAGCTTCTTCCGGCTTTTAATGGCATCCCGGATCAATCCTTCTGAAGATATGAACTCCGTGTACATCAGATCAGCCCCATTATCCTTGCATACCGCACGAAAAGGCGGATCGCTCACATCTTCCATGGGCGCCAGTAATAAAGGGAATTCTCCCAGTTCAATATTTCCTATCTTCACCATAATTTATATAACCACAGCAGGTTTCGCGGTAGTTATTATTTTAATATTTTATATACTATTTCTTTTACAAGCAGGATTTTTTTGCAGTAATGTCCTGAAAAAGGGCAGCTATCGTTACCAGGAAGCTGACTGCAAAGTGAATTTCGCGCTGTAAATTTACGCAAATTTAATACAGTATTCTCTTATGATTGGTTGCCTGAAACAATCGCCCATTTTATTACAGTTCCTTACCTTCTTTGGCTTTTTCTTTGGCTTCTCTGCTTTGTATGTAGTGGGTATTCAATCATTAACACCCACCATCACCGGTCAAAGCCTGGATGCCCTCCAAAGAACCCTGGATCCTAACTTTGTCGGCTATCTGAAAATAATACAACTCGCTTATACCATCATTGCCTTCCTGGTGCCAGCGGCCATTTTTGCCTACCTGTGGCAACCTTATCCCATGTCTTACCTGGGCTTAAAACTCCCGTCCAAAGCCATTCTGTGGATTTTGGCCCTCTTGGCAATGTTCGGCGTATTACCACTGTCGGGCGCCCTGGGCGAGTGGAACCAAACCTGGCAGGTACCACAATCGGTTAAGGATATGGAGGCGTTGGCAGAAAAGCTGCTGGGCGTTATGCTCAAAATGCCTACTATAAAGGACTTGTTTATAAACCTTATACTGGTGGCTATCATACCAGCTATTGGGGAAGAGCTTTTTTTCCGGGGTGTTTTACAACGGTTAATCATCAACGCCACTGGGAAAGTATGGCTGAGTATATTTATCACTGCCGTTATCTTCAGCGCTATCCATATGGAAATATTGGCATTCGTACCCCGGGTATTGCTGGGTTTTGCACTGGGAGCTATTTATGTCATTAGTGGTAATCTCTGGCTGGCCATTGGCGCCCATGTATTGAATAATGGCCTGCAGGTAGTGATGCTATACCTTTTCCAGCATGGAATAGTAAAAGAGGACCCCCAGGGCGATAGCCATATCGAGTGGTATTACGTAGCTTTGAGTATTCCTGTAACTATCGGCCTGTTTTGGGCACTGAAGCAAAAGTCGCCCGCCGGAGCCATGATAACCAGGGAAAATAAAAGCACCGTTGGTGATGTGGATGAGATAGGAAAGGACGGAAATTTGTAATCTTAACAAGACCTAAAAGCTGTATTATGGAAAAAGACTGGGTTAAAATATTTTCGAGCGACCGGCCCTTTGAGGCGGAAATTGTAAAGGGAATGCTGCTGGACAACGGAATTGACGCTGTTTTACTGAACCGTCAATCCTCTTCCTACAATATTACCCTGCCCGGCCAGGCAGAACTATATGTGCATCAATCGCAGGAAGAAACGGCCAAAAGCCTGGTGCATAATCACAACAATTTGCCCACCGGCGACCCCAATCAGGTAGATGCTGAATAGGAGGGCCGCAGCAACACACCGGGGTCAGGGCTTCGGTGTGGAAATTTGCTTCGTGCCGTAAATTTGTCCACTTTTGCGGGTACATTCTAATCAACAGACAACATATAATGAAGACTTTTTTCACCCGCACTGCCTCAGCGCTTGTGTTTGTGGCAGTAATGCTGGGGGGTATTTTATGGGCCGACTATACCTTTTTCCTACTCTTCTTCCTGGTAGGCTGTTGTGCGCTCCAGGAATATTTTAAACTCATACGCCATATCGATGCCGATTATGCCGGCATTACTTCCTGGCATAAGTGGGGCGCCACCATTGCCGGAGCAGCTATTCTGCTCACCTTTACCGGCAATAATTTTAGCGTGGCACATATCCCTACCGGGCTCATTGGCTGGTGGACCACCGTCATATTCCTGCTGGTAATGCCCTTGGGAGAAGTGTTAATGAGTAAGGACTTTTCTTTAAAAAATATTGGCTACTCGGCTATTGGCCTGCTGTATACCATCATCCCTTTCGGGCTGCTGATCAATATCCGCTTAAACGCCATCAATATTCACTATACAGCCGATAATGTAGGAACAGCCCCCGGATGGCTGATCCCCCTGTTACTCATTATTTTTATCTGGATTAATGATACCATGGCCTATATTGTGGGCTCCCTCATAGGACGAACACCTTTTGCGCCTGCAATTTCTCCGAAAAAAACCATAGAAGGTACGGTGGGAGGGATGATCCTGGCAGTAGCCACCGCCGGCGTTTACGGCCACTTCTGGGGAGGTGAATACCTGGCGTTGCAACACTGGATCGTATTGGCCCTCATTGCGGCCATTTTTGGCACCATCGGCGACCTGATTGAGTCTAAGCTCAAAAGAATGGCGGGTGTAAAAGATTCCGGTAATATTATGCCTGGCCATGGCGGCTTCCTCGACCGGTTCGATTCAATGCTCCTGGCCGCTCCCTTCGCCTGGATTTATGTTCAGTTCTTTATGATGGCCTGACATAATTTCGTATGCTAAAAAAATTGAATTGAAGTAACTTCGCAGCAGACTAAACACATACATCAATCATCTAATAAAAAAACAATGAAGATCCATCGTGAAGGATTTGCTACCATTTCCCTTGTATTCCTGGTACTGGCGTTAATTAACGGAGCAGTATGTTATTGGTTTGGCGCTGCTCCCGGCTTGTGCTGGACGATCGCCATTATTTCCCTGGCGTTCTTCCTGTTCATCGTTTCATTCTTTCGCATTCCTTCCAGACAATATACAACCGGTGATTCACTCGTTGTTTCACCCTGCGACGGTAAAGTAGTGGTAATTGAAGAAGTATATGAACCAGAGTATTTTAAAGATAAACGCCTGCAGGTGTCTATCTTCATGAGCCCGGCTAACGTACACGTAAACCGTAACCCAATCAGCGGCACCGTAAAACTGTCGCAATACCACCCTGGTAAGTACCTGGTGGCCTGGCACCCCAAATCTTCTACCGAAAATGAAAGACATTCTGTTGTAATCGGTAACGGTAAAACAGATATCCTGGTAAGACAAATTGCCGGCGCATTGGCCCGCAGGATTGTAAACTACCTGAAACCGGGTATGGAGGTGAAACAGAATGAGGAAATGGGCTTTATTAAGTTCGGCTCCCGGGTAGACCTTTACCTGCCTATTGGTACAGAAGTAGCCGTACAGCTGGAACAAGTGGTACAGGGCGGGATTTCCGTTATTGCTAAAATCTAGTATCTTTAAAAATAAACGGTTTCATATGATAAAGAAAGCTTTTACCGGTGTTACCACCTTCCTGTTATTAGCCGGCGTGGCACTGGCCCAGGAAAAAACCAAAAGCAAACCTGTTGTAAAAAAGGATTGCACGGCAGCTACCTGCACCACTGCCAAAGGGAAAAGCTGTTGTCAGCAACCGTCTAAAACCGCCAACCTGAGATTGGCTGCCGTGAATAAAACGAAAGCAAAAGCACAATAGAAGCTGCTCCTCCAGGGGCGGCGAAACATCATAAAAAAAGCGAAGCATTCATGAAATGCTTCGCTTTTTTTGTGCCGTTTTCAGGCGCTTATAAAATACTTCTTAACTCACGCAGGTGATTAATTACATAAGTAGGCTGGAAGTCCACTGGTGGCTTAGCCGGATTAAAGTATACCTGGTCCATGCCTACGCCATGGGCGCCTTTAATATCCAGTTCCATCGCATCACCGACCATGATGCTTTCTGTGGCGCTGGTAGCCGCACGGCCTATCGCAAAATCAAAGATTTCGCGGTAGGGCTTTAAGCTGCCTGCCAGCTCAGAAGTAATGATATGGGTGAAATAATGGTCGATTCCCGAGTTTTTCATCTTCAGCAACTGGGTTTCTTCAAACCCGTTGGTGATCATGTGCATTGGATAACCTTTTGCAGCCAGGTAGTCCAGTGTTTCCTTAGTTTCCGGGAATAATGCCTTCTTGGCAGGTAATATTTCCAGGAATTGTTCACTGAGTTTTTGGGTCAATGCCTCATCCCCGATTTTGAAATCCAGCAATGTAAGGCGGAAGCGCTTGTCGCGCAATTCATGGCGGGTGATAAATCCCTTACGGAATCGGTCCCACAAACGCTCATTATGATCTACATAAGAAACGGAAAACGCCTCAAAAGTTGGTATTCCTCTCCGCTCTAAAGCATGGCTATTGTACAGCTCCTGCAAGGTTTCCTGTTCATTGGTTTCAAAGTCCCAGAGTGTATGGTCCAGGTCAAAGAAAAGATGTTTATACTTCATGGCACCGCAAAGGTACTAAATACTGCCCAGAAGGATGAGCGTAAGCAAGGGCATTCAAAGTAAATTCATTATTTTACTGCATTAACGAGGAAAAAATATGAACGCAGTTATTACAGGCGCCAGCAAAGGCATTGGAAAGGCCATTGCTGAGAAACTGGCACAGGAAGGATGTAACGTGGCCATTTGCGCAAGACATGCCGGCGCATTGGCCGATGCCAAAGCAACGATCCAGCAAAAGAATCCGAACGCTACCATACTGGCAGAAAGTGTAGATATGGGAGATAAATCACAGGTATTGGCCTTTGCAGGTAAAGTGATGGCCACTTTCTCCCGTATAGATATACTGGTAAATAATGCCGGCATCTTTATCCCTGGCGCCCTGCAGCAAGAAGAAGATGGACTGCTGGAAAAGTTGATGGCGGTGAACGTATACAGTGCCTACCACCTCACCAGGGCGTTGTTGCCAGCCATGATCCCTCATCGCAACGGGCATATCTTCAATCTCTGTTCTACAGCCAGCTATAAAGCTTATCCCAATGGCGGGTCTTATGGTATTACCAAACATGCCTTATTGGGGTTCAGCAAAAATTTAAGAGAAGAACTGATCCCTCATCATATCAAGGTAACTACAGTAAGTCCGGGTCCTACCTTAACCGCTTCCTGGGATGGCTTCGAAGCGCCCGCCGACAGGATGATGCCCCCGGAAGATATAGCCAGTGTGATTTGGTCGGCCTGGTCCCTGGCCAAACAAACGGTTGTAGAGGAAATCCTGCTCAGACCCATGCTGGGAGACATTTGATCCTTTCATCACATGAGCAATTTTAGTTATTCGGATAATGACAGCAACGCAAAAGATCTGAATAACTAATTTAGAACATATTAAAATGTTTTAACTAACTTTTAACGGGGCTTGCCTCGCTTCCAGCGCGGCTTTGGTTAAATTTGTTGACATAATTTATGATGTACAGAATTAGCATAAGGAAGTGTATTTACTCCATCTTGTTTTGCCTGGGACTGGTAGCCAGCGCGTTTGCGCAGGAGTTCCGCTTTACGACTACTGTGAGCAATAACACCGTGACGCAGGATGAACCGTTCCAGATCCAGTTTATGCTGGAAAATGGGAGCAATGTGACCAGCTTTACACCACCCAGCTTTAAAGATTTTGAAGTGCTCCAGGGGCCTTCACAAATGCAGGGGCAATCCATCTTCAACGGTAAACGTTCTGAATACATAGCACTTAGCTATCTCCTTCAACCCAAACATGTAGGCAGCTTCACCATTGCCGGCGCACAGGCCCGCGTAAATGGGAACGTGGTAAAATCAAACCCGGTGTTGATTGAAGTCAGAAAAGGCAATGCGCAACAGCAACAACAACAGCAGCCACCTGCATCTGCCGGGGCCTATCCATCCCACCGCGGCCAGGGCGGAGAAGACCTTCCCGAAGGATTCCTGAAAAAAGGAGAAGACATCAATGAAAAGCTGAAGAAAAATATTTTCCTGAAAGTAGAGGTGGATAAAACCAATTTATACGAAGGACAGCAACTAACGGCAACGTATAAACTATACACCAGGCTCCCAACTAATTCCAGCGTTACCAAAGTACCTGCCTTTAAAGGCTTTTCCGCAAAAGATATTGAATTGCCCAATCCACCCCAGGCCACCGAAGAACGGGTGAATGGTATTCCCTATAAAGTATTTACCATCCGCAAAACTTTACTGTTCCCCCTGCAATCAGGTACCCTGGAGCTGGACCCGGTAGAAGTAGACAACCAGGTAAGGCTCGTAAAAATGGTGAGCAGCAAACGTAATAACGGCGGACGGGGGGGCAAAGATCCGTTTGAAGATTTCTTCAACGATCCTGCCTTTAAAGATCCTTTCTTTGATGACTTCTTTAACCGTCCGGAAGTTGAATACCAGGACGTTCCGTACAAAATACAGAGCAATCCTATCAGCATTACAGTAAAACCTGTACCGGTAGACGGACGCCCGGTTAGCTATAATGGCGCAGTAGGTAAGTTCAATATGACCGCCGTGGTGGATAAAAATAAACTCACCACAGATGATGCACTTACCCTGAAAGTAACCATCAACGGCCAGGGTAACGTAAATCTGCTTAACTCTCCCAAAATAGACGTCCCTGCAGGTTTCGACAAATACGACCCCAAGGTTACCGACGATATCGAAAAAAACAGCAATCCGCTCTCCGGCAAACGTACTTTTGAATATGTACTGATGCCCCAGGAAGCAGGCGATCATACCATCCCCGCAGTAGAATTTTCTTACTTCGACCCGGAAGCCAATAGCTTTAAAACCTTGCGCTCCGAGCCTTTCAATATTCACGTGGCCCAGGGTAAGCATATAAAACAAGATAAACAGGACTTTGGCGTGGCCAGGAATGAACTGGTGAAAAATGATACCGGCGTACTCGACTGGACCCGCCATCATAGCTGGTTTGTCCTCAGTCCCTGGTTTTATATCTTACTGCTGCTGCCATTACTCGCAGCTGCCGGTATTATCCTGAATAAACGCAGAAAAGACTATAATACCACCAACGCTGCTGCGCTCAAACTCCGCTATGCCAACAAAGTAGCCCTGAAGCGACTGGAACTGGCCGCCCGTTACCTGAAGGAAGGAAAGGATAAGGCATTTTATGAAGAAACTTCCCGCGCTGTTTGGGGATATCTCAGTACCAAACTGAAAATACCCATGGCCGACCTGAGCAAGCAACTGGTACAGGAAAAACTAAATGTGCGCCACATCAATGGCAGCAATACCCACGACCTGTTTAGCCTGATCGATAACTGCGAAGTAGCCCTGTATGCACCAGGACAGGATAATCGTAAAATGCAGGGGACCTACGAACAAGCCGTGACTATTATCAGTAACCTGGAACAGGCGTTAAAGAATTAATTGAACCATGCTGAACTATCATCAACATATTAAACCGGCGTTTTTAGCGATAGCATTGTTGTTCACGTTTTCCGTTGGACGCGGCCAATCTGCCCCCAGCGCTAATCCACAGCATCGCTTTGAAGAGGCCAACCTCCTTTTTAACCAAAGCAAATACACCGAAGCCGCCAGGGCTTACCAGGCGTTGCTGGATGAAGGACATACACAAAAAGCGCTTTATTTTAATGCCGGTAATGCCTGGTATAAAGCCGGTAAACCCGGGCTGGCAGTATACAACTACGAAAAAGCGCTGGAGCTATCTCCCAACGATGCTGCAGTGAAACATAACCTCGACCTGGTAAATCAAAAAGTGAATGGCTTCGTAGAGGAATTACCGCTGGTGTTTTTCCAGCAATGGTGGTTGCAGTTACAACACCTGCACAAAGCAAATGGCTGGGCAATAGGCGCCGTAGTGCTTTTCTGGCTACTGATAGCCGGCATCATAATGAATGTTTATACACCCGGATGGAGAAACCATTTTGTAAAATGGGGCACCTATGTGCTGGGCGCTTTATGTGCGCTTTACCTGCTCATGGCGGTAGATACTTACCTTTCTGCCAATAATCATCAAACAGGCATCGTCATGAACGCCAATATTAAAGCGAAAACGGCGCCCGATGAAAACAGCCGGGATGCCTTTGAAGTAGGAGAGGGCATGAAAGTACATATTACCGATGCCACCGCTGATTTCTGTAAAATAGAACTGGCAGACGGCAAAAGCGGCTGGATAAGTTGTTCGTATATTAAACGGCTGTAATACTTATAATCGCTCTATCCGCAGTAAAAAGTCGTGTTTCTTTTCGCGGGCTACCGGTACACAATAGCCATCACTCATAATTATTTCTCCCCCATCTCCCTTAATATACTTGTTCATAAACGACAGGTTAATCAGGAAGCTATTATGTACCCGGAAGAACCCTTTACCGGATAGCCAGACTTCCATTTCGGGCAAGGTGCGGTGTACCAGCACTGGCTTGTCTGGCATCTGTAAATGCAACCGGGTTTGCGCGCCGATAGATCTGCAATAAATAATATTCCGGGCAGTAACCATTTGCAACCCGTTCAGGGTTGGCAATGCCATTCTTTCGTCCTGCCCGAGCTGTTGTTGCAGGAACTGCAACAAGTTATCCAACTTTTCTGTTTTATCGGCATGCGTTTGCAAACCGGCTTTTTCTACCGCTAGCCGCAACTCTTTCGAGTCTATCGGTTTGAGCAGGAAGTCCAGTGCGCTGTGATGAATAGCCTCCAGGGCATATTGATCATAAGCTGTGATGAAAATGACGGAAAAATCACGGTGGTTACAGGCTTCAAGTACCTGGAAACCGTCTATTCCGGGCATCTCCACATCCAGGAAAACTAGTTGAGGGTGCAAGTTATTAATCGCGTGAATGGCCTCGAGGCCGTTTCCACAAACCGCTTGTAAGACAACATGCGGACAATACCTTTCCAACATTATTTGTAATGCATCCCGACTATGTTTCTCATCATCTACAATGATGGTACGCATACGTTAAAGTAATAAGATTGTGATTGCAGGTTTGCGTTGAGATGAAGTTTATATGGTCATTGAGCCCCAAAATCCATGTAGAAATTAAGCAATTAATGGCATATGACCCAATTAAAGACTTAGCCAGCCAGAGATTGGCAGGCTCCCACATGTTGCATACTAATAATCAACCTGTTAGCAGTGGGCGCAAGGGAGGCGTCGTATATCTGCAGCGCTTTAATACTGGCCTGCATATGATATTTTTCACTCATCATATACAACCGTTCCGAGGCAATGTCGATACCGGATGCCTGGCGCTCGCCGGTGCTATCCAGTATTTCCGTAATCAATACCCCATTATCTTCCAGCTGTATAAACAGGCGGTCTTTTTCTTTACAGATGGTGATCAGCAGCTGTCCACCTGACTTCTGGGGTCTTAACAACAGGCGATGCCAGATAGCGTATTGCACGTAAGGTTGAATAATCAGGGGAGGTATTAAAGTAAATTGCTTGTTCACATCCGGCAGTACATTTATCTGGTAGTTGAACTGCTCATCGAAGCGTAGTTGCTCCAGCTGTATATATAGTTCCAGTGCGTCCAGTTCATCCTGGAGAGAAATCCATTCTTTATTGAAGTTCCCGATCATGAGGCGCATCAAACGGGAAAAACGGGTGAGGTATAGGGAGGCCATATCCGTACTGGTAGTAAGGATATAATGATGAATAGCGTTGAGGCTATTAAAAATAAAATGAGGGTCCATCTGCGCCTGGAAGGCATGTAGTTCCAGGTTAACCAGCGCATGGTGTTTGGTTATTTCTTTCGCTGAAGCTCTCCTGATTTTTCTTTCCCGCAGGGCAAAAAATACTATTAGGGTAACGAGACTTAACAAAAAAAACAGCCACAAGGGCCACTCCGCAGCAAAGACTATGTACGTATAATGTTGTGCCACAAATTAGGTTTACAGGATGCACTTCATCTCATATAAGCAGAATAAATATCGGCTAATTCAGCACCACGGGAAAGGGGGATTTACTATGAGGTCGAATTTCAGGGGAAAGTGGGGAGATTGAGATGAAAAGTGGCTAAAAGCATTTTGCTTTCTGCCTTATACCCTTTGCAGGCATAAGGCAGAAAAACAACTGGTTATGCTTCTGTAAATTTATATCCAACGCCTCTTACAGAGTGGAAATAGCGGGAATTACGGCTGTCTTCTTCAAAATACTTACGGAAATTGAGGATAAAGTTATCAATAGTACGCGTGGTAGGGTATACGTTATATCCCCATACTACCTGTAATATCTTTTCGCGGGTAACTACTTCGCCTTTATTTTCGATCAGCAGCTTCAGGAGCATAGCTTCCTTCTTGCTCAGCTCATAGTGTTTACCGTCTTTGCCAATACACTCCTGTGCGGCAAAGTCAATAGTATTATCTCCAAAGCGATATACATTGGGTACACTGTCTTTATCCTGGATCTTCTTATTTTTTACGATCAGCTTCTCAACCCGAAGTAATAACTCTTCCAGGTTAAAGGGTTTGGTCATATAATCATCGCCCCCTTTCTTTAGCCCCAGTACACGGTCGGCACTACTGTTTTTGGCGCTGAGGAAAAGGATGGGTATCTCATTATTCTGAATGCGTATGTTTTCACATACAGCAATACCATCCATTTCGGGCAACATGATGTCCAATATAATAAGGTCGAAATATTCGTTTTTAACTGCTTTCAGCGCAGCTGTACCGTTATCTACTGCCGTTACTTCATATCCTTCCAGCTCCAGGTTCAGCTTCAGCGCTTCCTGAAGATTTTCTTCATCTTCCACCAGCAGTATTGATGCCTTTGTCGCTTCCTTCATGTGTTAATGTTTGATTTTACATCGAATCCGGGTTATTGATATTCACCAATCCTTCATCTAATTTACGCTGTTTGAATGGAATATTCAGGCAAGGTTATTTCAAAACAACTACCAACCGGTACATTATCCTTTACTTCGATACTGCCGCCATGTTGTTCTACGATCTTAGCCGTGAGGAATAACCCCAGTCCAGATCCTTTTGCATTGCGGGTATTTTCGTTGCCCACCCGGTAAAACTTTAGGAAGATGCGACCTTTCTCTTCATCGGGGATACCTGGTCCTTCATCAATTACCTGTAATTTCAGCTCCTTGTTGCTCTCAAAGAGTTTTACGAGGATGGTAGTATTCTTGGGGGCATATTTAGCGGCATTCTCCACCAGGTTGTTAACAATAATCTGCAGGGTAAGCTTATCTCCTTCCAGCCATATATCCGGCATTACTTCCGCATTGATCTGATGGGTGCCTATACGGCCATCGAGGTCTTTAATACTTCCGGATACCAGCGAGGAAAAGTCGAGCGGCTCCTTAAAAAGCCGGTATTTATGCGTTTCCAGCTGTGCGGCCAGCAAAATGTTGTTGCATAACTGGTCGAGGCGGTTCGTTTCGCGGATCGTATTGTTGAGCAGCTTCAACTGCGTTTCCTCATCCAGCTTATGTTTACGGATCGTTTCCAGGTTTAGTTTGGCTACTGCTATCGGGGATTTCAACTCGTGCGTTACCGCCATCATAAAGTTCTGCTGTTGCCGGCTGAGTTTCATATATTTCCAAACGGCCCGGTATACAAATACAGCCCCCAATAAGATAATGCCCAGGAAAATGATCCCTTCTCCCAGGTACTTAAAGGAGCGCATATGTTCCTCCTTGTTAATCCTTTGCAACTCCAGCTGATGTTCTACCGGTTGTGTAAGGCTATCGACCCGGAGATACAGGTTTTGTTGTTCGAAGCCTTTGATTTGTTCGCTTTGCCTGAACAATAAAATGCCCCACCATACCAATGCGGCTATGGTGTAAGCCATCACCAGGAAGTAAACGAAGGAAACGGTTTTTCCTTCCTGCATTTTATTGAAAAATCTTTTCATCATTGCCTGGTACCGGCTTTCTCGATCCGCAAACCAACATTCATCACATGGGGGAGCGGATTTTGCCGCATATTCTGTTCAAAGGTAAATTTGTAGGTTCCTGGTTTGTTGAAGATGGCCCGCTGCTGGATGAAGATACGGTGCTCGTAAATATCATCCAGACCCGAACCAGACCATTTACCAGTGATATCTGCCAGCGGCAGTTCTACCCGTTGTTCTTTAGGTATACTGTCGCCCGGGTATTGCGTACCTACCAATACCCATATGTTGCTGTAGGGATAGGCATCGGTATGCCTGATATTTACGCAGATATTATACAGGTAAGCAGTATCCTCCGGATGTATGTTTACTTCAAAAGTAGGTTTGTAATCATAGGACCACTCATGCCCCGGCACTTCCAGGTTTTTCTCGTAAGTATCCATTTTAGGAGGCTTACAAGCTGTTGCCAGCAATAATAAGCCTGCGGTGGCCAGAAAAAGTTGCTTCATACGGTGATGTGCCTTACTATAAAACGTTTAAAACTTGTTCTTTGGCTTTTTCCAATTCGTCTTTCATCAGCACTACCCATTGTTGAATACCGGCATCATTGGCTTTGGAGCCTGTGGTATTGATTTCGCGGCCTATTTCCTGCAATACAAAACCCAGCTTCTTTCCTTTGGCGGCGTCGGCATCTTTCAGGATTTCCCGGAAATAGCGGAGGTGATTCTCCAGTCGGGACAACTCTTCCGAGATATCCAGTTTTTCCAGGTAAAAGATCAGCTCTTGTTCAAGGCGGTTGCCATCCACATTTTCTTTCCCTACATGTTCGGCCAGTAAGCCTTCCAGGCGCTGACGAATACGGTCTTTGCGAAGTGGGTCCAGTTCACGCACTTTTTGCATAGAAGCATCTATATTATCGATACGCTGCTGCAGATCGGCATCCAGCATCTGACCTTCATCGATACGATGACTGTCGAGGTCGGTCAGGGCCTGACGCAGGGTAGTCTCCACATCTTTCCATTCTTCTTCTGTGATTTGCTCAGTAGCTGGTGTTACTACTTCCGGGAGCTTCATCAACACATTCAGCATATCGGTTTGCGGCAGCTCCAATTCATTGGACAACGCGGTAATAGACTGGTAATAATATTTGGCAAGATCTGTATTAATCACAACCGGACGGGTGGCGCCGTTCTGGCGAATATTAATAGTGGCATCCAGGGTACCTCTCTGCAACGTTTGCTGCATAAGGGTGCGGATGTCAAACTCATAGGGCTTTAACAAAGGAGAAAACTTCAGATTCACTTCAAACTGCTTCCCGTTCAGCGATTTGATCTCCACTACGATACTTGTTTCGCCTTTGGTGCTTTCTGCCCTTCCGAAGCCGGTCATTGATTTCAGCATAATAGAAATTTGTAGGTGACAAACCTAGTTAAAAAAGCTGAAAGGATAAAGCCTAAGCTGAAAGCAATGGAGGAGTGGTAAGCCCGATTTTTTACCATCGGCCTTTCAAAAGTGCTCAGCGCCCGTCTTTAAAGGCTTTTATTTTCAGTCCGCGGTAAATTTCCTCCCGGCTCAACTGCCTGATATCGCCCGATTGCATACCCGCAATGGTGATGTCCTCCATCCGGTAACGGACAAGCCTCAACGTAGGGAACCCAACGGCAGCGGTCATACGCCTTACCTGCCGGTTCTTTCCCTCGGCTAAAACCAGCCGTATCCAAGGCGCCGGAATGCTCTTGCGGAACCGGATAGGCGGGTTACGGGGTGGCAATACGGGTTCTGCTGCCAGTATCTCCCCCTTGCAACGACGAGTAAGGTAGTCCTTTCCATCTATATTGATCCGGACGCCAGCCTCCAGCCGCTGCATCGCCTCCGGTGTGATGGCCCCGTCTACCTGTACCCAATACTCCCGCTCATGCGCATATTGGGGCGATAATAACCTTTGATTCAGCGCCTTGTCGTTGGTCAGGATCAACAACCCCTCGCTATCGTAGTCCAGTCGCCCCACCGGGTATACGTCTCCCGGTACTTTAAAGTAGTCGGCCAGACAAGCTTTATTCCCTTCCGGGGTAAATCTTGTCAGCACCTCATATGGTTTATAAATAATATAATAATAAAGTTCCACTAATACTTTTACTTTGGTTAAGGCCGTGTAAATTAGTACTTTTGCAAATTGATTATGGCTACACCGATTCACAATCCTTCCTGTCAAAACTGCAAGGACCGCTTTTCTTCCATATTTTGCAAGGCGGACCAATGCAATCTGGATCTTCTCTCAGAGGCAAAGGTGTGTTCTGTCTATAAAAAAGGACAGGTCATTTTCCATGAAGGGGCTTATCCATTCGGTGTTTACTGTATCAACGACGGCAAAATAAAGCTGTCCCATAGCGGCGATGACGGCCGGGAACAAATTGTACGCCTGGTGAAAGCCGGCGATATCATGGGGTATAAAGCCCTGCTAAGCAATGAAAGATATACTGCTACGGCTACCGCCCTGGAAGACTCTTCTATTTGCTTTGTTCCTAAAGATTTGTTTCTCAATATCTTACAAAAAGATGCTTCTCTTTCCTTTGAAATGATGCGCATCTTGTCGAGTGAACTCCGCAAAGCCGAACTGAAAATTACCCACCTGGCGCAAAAACCCGTACGGGAACGCCTGGCAGAAACCCTGCTTTTCATCAAAGAAACTTACGGACTGGAAGCCGACGGACATACCCTCAGCGTTCGTCTTTCCCGCGAGGAGATCGCCAACCTGGTAGGCACCGCCACCGAGTCGGCCATACGCCTGCTCTCTGAATTCAAGAAAGACGGTATGATAGAGCTGGAAGGTAAAAAAATCCGCCTGCTCGATATGCCGGAAATCATCAGGACCGCCAACCTGCAGGAATAACCCTGATAAATATCATATTCCCCCTTGACACATGTCATTGCTCCCCGGGAGCCCTACCGGTACTTTTGTAAATACACAAAATACCAACAGCATGGCAGTTTCTTCACATACCAATACGCTCACGTCCTGTTATCACTGCGGGGAGGATTGTTTCGATACCGATATCACCATACAGGACAAAGTATTTTGCTGTCAGGGTTGTAAAATGGTATATGAAATACTTAACCAGTACGACCTTTGCGAATACTACGATCTGAACAGCAAACCGGGTATAAATCAACGTATTACTGCCAGGAATGATAAGTTTGCGTTCCTCGATGATGAAAAAATTGCCCAGCAGTTATACTTGTTTAAAGATGATACGCAAACCCATGTAAATTTTTACATTCCACAAATCCATTGCAGCTCCTGCTTATGGCTCCTGGAAAATTTACACAAACTGGAACCAGGGGTCCTGCGTGTAACCGTTAACTTCAGTAAGAAAGAAGTGCTCATCGTTTTTTCACACACACAAACTTCCTTGCGAAGAGTGGCTGAAATACTTACCGCAATTGGTTATGAGCCCTATATCAGCTTACAGGATTTACAGCATAAAAAACCACGGACCAACCGCCAGCTGGTATACCAGGTGGGCGTAGCGGGCTTTTGTTTTGGTAACATTATGCTGCTCAGCTTCCCAGATTATTTCGCCGGTGCCGGTGGGCTCGATGAAAGTTTCAACCGCCTCTTCCGTTATATGAATCTTGTGCTGGCCCTGCCTGTATTGTTGTACAGTGCACAAGCCTTTTATAAATCCGCCTGGGGCGGGCTTAAACATGGGTTTCTCAATATCGATGTGCCAATCGTACTAGCCATCTTTGTCACCTTTATCCGTAGCCTGGTAGAGGTATGGCAGGGACAAGCCGGCTATTTTGATTCGATGACCGGTATCGTTTTCTTCATGCTGATAGGACGTATCCTGCAAGATAAAACCTACCAGGGGCTTTCCTTCGACCGGGACTATACAGCTTACTTTCCTATAGCCGTTACCGTATTAAAGGAAAACAAAGAAGTGCCCACTACGCTTCCTGACCTGAAAACAGGTGATACCATCCGCATTCAATATAATGAACTGGTACCCGCCGATGGCATAATTGTCCGGGGAAAAGCATTGATAGACTATAGTTTTGTAACCGGCGAATCTGCTCCGGTTCATAAATCTATCGGGGAAATTATTTATGCCGGTGGACGGCAATTAGATGGTAGCCTGGAAATCCTTACCATTAAGGAAGTGGCGCAAAGCTACCTGACAAGCTTATGGAACCGTGATGAGTTAAAACATAAGGAGGAAAAAGAGGTATCATTTGTGCATCTGCTAAGCCGCTACTTTACCTGGATTGTATTGTTTATTGCTGCTATCACCGCGTGCTATTGGGCTATCCATGAGCCAGCACGTATATGGCCCGCGGTTACCGCGATCCTGATCATTGCCTGCCCCTGCGCCCTGCTACTGGCATCGTCTTTTACCAACGGGCATATTCTCCGCATTCTCAGCCGGCATCAGCTATATCTCCGCAATGCACAGGCTATTGAAAATATGGCTAACGCTACGCATATCGTTTTTGATAAAACTGGTACGCTGACCGGAAAAACAGGTAGCTCGGTTGTTTATTATGGCACCGCACTCACCCCGGGACAAGAAGTACTGGTGGCTACATTGGCTGCCCAGTCCAGCCACCCGCTGAGTAAAGCCATCGTAGCTTATTGCGGAAACCCGGCGCCTCTTGCCGTTCATGACTTTCAAAATTTTACTGGTAAGGGCGTGTGCGGCTGGGTAGACGGCTACTTTATCCGCCTGGGAAATGCCGACTTCGCCGGCGCGCATAAAAAAAATGAACAGGAAGGCAGCGTGGTATACGTTGCTATCAATGAAAAACTGGCCGGCCTATTCACCATCCGGAATACGTATCGCAGCGGCCTGCGGCAGCTCATGCAACAATTACAGACACAATATCCGCTGTCTGTACTTTCAGGAGATAACAATCATACCGCCAACAAGCTACAAAAACTGATGGGAAATAAGGCCACCTTGCTTTTTGAACAAAAGCCGGCTGATAAACTTGCTTATATCATCTCCCTACAACAACAAGGAAAAAAAGTGATGATGATAGGAGATGGCCTCAATGATGCAGGAGCGCTCAAACAAAGCGATATTGGCATTTCGATAACGGAAGACAGTAATAATTTTACGCCGGCCAGCGATGGTATTATGGACGCCAAACAGTTGCCTGCATTGTTCTCCTTTATACAATTGTGCAAAGCCAACAAACGTATTATCCTCATCAGCTTTGCTCTATCTGTGCTTTACAATATTACCGGGCTGTATTTTGCCGTACAGGGTATTTTATCTCCCCTGGTAGCCGCGATACTAATGCCGGCCAGCTCTATCAGCATTATCCTGATCACTTTCGGATGCAGCGAATGGCAGGGTAAGAAGCTCTCTGCCAAGGCATTTCAACAAATGACTGACAAATGTCATGTTCCCGGTTGAGTAAAATCATATTCCCAGTTGAGTAAAGTCATTGCCGCTGCTACACAGTGATACTACCTTTGACATAACACGAAACATACATAGTATAATCTAAGCTACCCCCATTCCAAGCCCGCATGAAATGGGCGTGTAAACAGTTAACAAAATGACTGTTTACACGCAGCGGGTGAGGCATGCCGGAAATCAACAAACTAGCAAATGAAAGGTATAAACGTAATGCAGGAGGCGGGGAATGAAAAAGTGAAAAGCTGTGCTATTCTTAAAACCAAACGCTTCGACGCCACGCTGCTGATCGTGCAGCAGGGATACCAGATCCCTCCGCATACTTCTCCCGCCAATGCCATGATACTGATACTGGAAGGAAAGATCGCATTTATGCTGAATGAAGAAGTAACCATCCTGGAAACGGGAGATGTATTTTCTTTCGGCGCCAATGAGCTACATGCCTTGCAGGCATTGGAAACAACACGTTTTATTCTCATTAAATAACTATACCATGAGCGTTATCGTCATTTTACTCGGAGTCAGTTTACTGGTAGCATTAGGGTTCCTCGGCGCCTTTATCTGGTCTGTTAAAAACGGACAATTCGAAGATGATTTTTCTCCCGCTCACCGCATTCTTTTTGAAGACAAGAAAGACAACGTTAACGAACAAACGAATTTATAAACACCATTAAATACCATTATGTCACTCGAAAAATTTTATTACGACAACCGGCCGGTGAAATGGTTTGCCTATGCTTGTGTGTTCTGGGGACTGATAGGCATGCTGGCCGGTTTGTGGGCCGCACTGGAGCTGGTAATCCCCGGTCTTAATGCGGGTTTTGCACCCATTACTTTTGGCAGGCTCCGTCCTGTACATACCAATGCGGTCATCTTCGCTTTTGTGGGCAATGGCATTTTCATGGGTGTGTATTATTCGTTGCAGCGCTTATGTAAAGCCCGTATGTTCAGCGACCTGCTGAGTAAAATCCACTTCTGGGGATGGCAGTCCATCATTGCCGGTGGCGCCCTTACCCTCTTCCTGGGTTATACTACCGGTAAAGAATATGCGGAACTGGAATGGCCTTTCGACATCGCCATCACCCTTATCTGGCTGGTATTTGGCGCCAATATGCTGGGCACTATTCTTCGCAGGCGTGAATCTCATCTCTATGTAGCTATCTGGTTCTATATTGGTACCTGGGTAGCTATCGCGATGCTGCATATTATTAATTCCTTCGAATTTCCTTTATCCCTGTTCAAGAGTTATAGCTGGTATGCGGGCGTACAGGATGCGCTGGTACAGTGGTGGTATGGACATAATGCAGTGGCATTTTTCCTGACCACGCCTTACCTGGGACTCATGTACTACTTTGTTCCCAAAGCAGCCAACAGACCAGTATATTCTTATCGCTGGTCTATCATTCACTTCTGGTCGCTGATATTTATATATATATGGGCCGGCCCGCACCACCTGCTATATACTGCTTTACCTGAATGGGCACAGTCACTGGGTACTGCATTCAGCGTAATGCTGATAGCTCCGTCCTGGGGAGGTATGCTCAACGGGTTGCTCACACTCCGTGGTGCATGGGACCGGGTAAGGGAAGACGCCATCCTGAAATTCTTTGTGGTAGCACTGACCTGCTATGGTATGGCCACTTTTGAAGGCCCAATGCTGTCGCTGAAAAATGTAAATGCAATCAGTCACTATACCGACTGGACCATTGCACACGTACACGTGGGCGCCCTGGGCTGGAATGGCTTCCTCACTTTTGGTATCCTCTACTGGCTGATTCCACGCCTGTTCGGCACTGCCTTACATTCCCGCAAATGGGCCAATACCCACTTCTGGATTGGTACGCTGGGTATTATCTTCTATGTGATCCCGCTTTACTGGGCCGCCTTTACACAAAGTATGATGTGGAAACAGTTTACGGAAGAAGGACAACTGAAATACCAGTTCCTGGAAACCGTTACCACCATCGTGCCCATGTATGCGCTGCGTGCCGTAGGAGGATTATTATACATCAGCGGCGTAATCCTGATGGCAGTCAACCTGACTAAAACCATCCGCAAGGGCGCTTTCATTGCCAACGAAGCAGCCGAAGCCCCAGCACTACCGAAAGTAATCGTTACCCATGGTAAAGCCCACTGGCACAACTGGATTGAACGCCGGCCCATTCAGCTGGTGGTATTCAGCCTGGTAGTAGTTGCCATAGGCGGTTTACTGGAAATGATGCCTACTTTCCTGATACGCAGTAATATCCCTACTATCAGCAGCGTAAAACCATATACGCCACTGGAGCTCCATGGCCGTGATATCTATCTGAGAGAAGGTTGTTACACCTGCCACTCCCAGATGATACGCCCTTTCCGGGATGAAGTGGCCCGTTATGGCGAATATTCCAAAGCAGGAGAGTTTGTATATGACCATCCTTTCCAGTGGGGGTCCAAACGTACAGGTCCCGACCTGGCCCGCATCGGCGGTAAGTATCCCGACTCCTGGCACTTTAACCACATGCTGGACCCAACATCTATGTCTCCCGGATCTATCATGCCCGCTTATCCCTGGCTGTTTGAAGAAAGGGTAGATAAAAGTAAAACGCCTGCTATGATCAGCGTAATGCGGAAACTGGGTGTTCCTTATGCAGATGGTTATGAGGTACATGCCAACACAGAACTGGACAAACAGGCACAGAAAATAGCTGACAGGTTACAGAAAGACAAACTACCCATCAAGGCGGATCGTGAAATTATCGCTTTAATCGCCTACCTGCAAAGGATGGGGAAAGATATCAAGTCAGCGCCCAAACCCGTAGCACAAACCGATAACGCAGCATTTTAAATCTTCAGATCATGAAATTCATTAATTACCTGGGATCTATAGCCGGCATCAGCGTTTACCCAATGGCTTCGCTACTGCTGTTGTTCACCTTTTTCGTGGGTGCTTCGCTGTGGGCTTTTAAAGCCGACAAAAAAATGGTGGATCATATCAGCCGTATTCCATTAGATAATAATGACGATCATTCTCTATAAAAGTATAATGATGAATAAACAGTGTATAAAACTATTGGCCGGCAGCTTACTATGCAGCATTCCCGCTTTCGCAGAGGGCGGAGCTAACGCTCCTTCAGAATTATCTGACCCGGTAGCGCTGGTATTGCTGGTCGTAATCGGAGGACTATTACTTGCCATCGCCGTGCTGGGCAATGCGGTAATGGGAGCCATGGATATTTTCAGGGAAAAGATGAAAAAAGATGCCGGAAAAACCTTGCTGGTAATAGGTATTGTCGTGACGACACTCATGAGTAGCTCCGCCTTCGCACAAACGTCGGCTACTGCGCCGGCTGCAGCTAATCCTTATTTCTCTCATCTGTCGCAGACTTCATTCTATATACTGGTATCTGTGATCGTACTGGAGTTGGCGGTAGTCATCAGCCTCTTATTTCTCCTGCGTTTCCTGGTAGGTATTCAACGCAAGCGCAAACCAGCGAAAGCAGTGGTACCCGGAAAACCGAAGGTGTCCTGGATGGAAAAGCTCAACAACACCAAAACAGTGGACGCCGCCTCAGAAGAAAACGAGGATATGGGCCACAACTTCGATGGCATCCGGGAACTGAATAACCCTACGCCTCCGTGGTGGAAATGGGGCTTCGCCTTTACCATCTGCTTTGGTATTGTATACTTCTGGCGTACCGAAATTTCCCATTCAGCTCCGAATCAACTGGAAGAGCTGGCAGCTGCAGAAGCAAAAGCAGCGGAAAGCAAAGCCGAATACCTGAAAAAAGCGGCCAACAAGATCGACGAAAATAATGTCACCCTCCTTACTGATGCAGGAGATATTACTGCGGGGCAAAAGATGTTTATTTCCAACTGTGCACCCTGCCATGGTCCGCAAGGACAGGGCGTTGTAGGGCCCAACCTTACGGATGACTATTGGCTGCACGGAGGCAAGATCAATGAAGTGTTTAAAACTATCAAATACGGCGTTGCCGACAAAGGGATGAAGTCCTGGCAGGAAGACTTTTCGCCTAAACAACTGGCACAACTGGCCAGCTTCATCAAATCAATACACGGTAGTAATCCACCCAATGGCAAGGAACCACAGGGGCAAAAAGAGTAGGACTGTTTACCGGGATAAAGTATTATATCATGAGCGACCATACATTCAGAGATTCTATAGCCACAGTTGATAAGCAAGGCAAACGCAACTGGATATTTGCCAAACAGCCCAAAGGACGCTGGTACAATATCCGCAGTCTGGTGAGCCTCTTTTATTTTAGTGTTTTTTTCAGCCTGCCGTTTATTTCCATAAATGGCAGACCCCTATTTATGCTGAATGTGATAGAAGGGAAGTTTATCCTGTTTGGCGCTATCTTCTGGCCACAGGACTTCTTCATCTTTGGGCTGGCAATGATGGCTTTTATCCTCTTTATTGTTGTATTTACCATGGCTTTCGGGCGGCTTTTCTGCGGATGGATGTGCCCTCAGACTATCTTCATGGAAATGTTGTTCCGCAGGCTGGAGTACTGGATAGAAGGGGATGCGGCAGCACAAAAACTGCTGCAACAAGCGCCCTGGAATACCAATAAAATTATTCGCAAAACGGGAAAACACCTGGCCTTTTACGCATTATCTTTCCTGATTGCCAACATCTTCCTGGCCTATATTATCGGGGCTAAAGCCCTGGGGCATATTATCACCGAGCCTTTATCAGCGCATGCCGGGGGCTTCATAGCCATCCTGGTATTTTCGGGCGTATTCTACGGCGTGTTTGCCTTTATGAGGGAACAGATATGCACTATTGTTTGCCCTTATGGCCGTTTACAGGGCGTTTTACTCGATAAAGACTCCATACTGGTAGCCTACGATTATGAGCGGGGAGAACCCCGCGGAAAGTTCCGTAAAGACGCCTCCCGGGCACTGGGCGACTGCATAGACTGTATGCAATGCGTAAAGGTTTGTCCCACGGGGATAGATATACGGAACGGTACCCAGCTCGAATGTGTGAACTGTACCGCCTGTATAGATGCCTGTGACTTCATGATGGAGCAAACCGGCCGGCCAAAAGGGCTCATACGCTATGCCTCTGAAAATGGCATTGCACAAAAGAAAAAACTGCGCTTTACCCCCCGGCTGCGGGTATACACCTCTGTACTGACGTTGCTCCTCATCGCCATTGGCGCTATGCTGGGAAGCCGCAAACCGGTAAGTGGCACTATCATGCGTACCGCCGGGATGCTGTACCAGGAAAGAGGCACTGATAGCCTCACAAACCTCTACCGCATTAAACTCATTAATAAAACAACGAAAGACATTCCGCTGGAATTACGATTGGAAGATGAAGCCGGCGTTATATCCATGGCGGGGAATACCCTGATCCATGTAAAAGCAGAAGGGCAGGGAGAAGGGACCTTCTTTGTGGTACTACCCAAAACAGCTGTGCATAAACGTAAGTCGACCCTTTATATCGGCCTGTATGAAAATAATGAAAGAATTACCCGTTTACGCACCACCTTCCTGGGACCGGTACAATAAACGGCGCTATATAAACCGATTAAACTGATTATCATGAACTGGGGACACAAGATTATCATTGTATTTGTAGTGTTTGCTGCCGGCATCCTCACATTGGTTACCAAAAGCATGCGCACCAGGGTAGATATGGTAACGCCTGATTACTATGGCGAAGAACTGAAATATCAGCAGATAATTGACGGTAAGCAAAATGCCGGCAGGCTGTCTGCTCCCATTACTATTGCACAACCTGAAGAAGGGATAATGATCACCTTTCCGCCCGAACTGCAAGGCAAAGCATTAACCGGTAAACTTACCTTTTACCGGCCTTCAGATTCCCGTAAAGATATCCAGTTAGCCCTCCAACCCGATCCATCTGGACATCAGTTGATCAGGAAACAGCTGTTCAGCAAAGGGCAATACCAGGTAAAAGTGCAGTGGACCATGAACAACCAGCCTTTTTACCAGGAAACACCCGTGCATATCTACTAATCATTCCGCTAAAAACTAACATTATGATCGCCTCTTTTATGTTGGGTTTCGTTGGCAGTTTTCACTGTATAGGGATGTGCGGGCCTATTGCCCTTACTTTACCTATACAGCATCTGACTGGCTGGAAAAAGTTGGCAGGCATGCTCCTGTACAACACCGGCCGCATTACTGCCTATGCGTTACTGGGCATCATTTTCGGTTGGCTGGGTAAACAGCTGTATCTCGGTGGTTTGCAACAATGGTTGTCTGTTATTACCGGTATTGTTTTGTTACTGGCGGTTGTCGTAAAATATACCCGTACCGGGTGGAGGAAAGGAGGTGCGCTTCCTACCATATTTACCAGCAAAATAAAATCTGCCCTGGGTACCCTACTCCGGCAGCAGCGCTTCCGGACGTTATTTGCCATCGGCTTTTTGAACGGACTCCTGCCATGCGGGTTAGTGTACCTGGCTATAGCCGGCGCTATCGCTACCGGCGGAGTATTACAGGGAGCATTGTTTATGGCGGCTTTTGGAGCAGGCACCCTTCCGGCAATGGCAGGCGTTACCTGGTTCAGTCACCTCGTTACGCTCTCTGTACGTAATCGCATGCGTAGCCTGATCCCCGTGGTTATCAGTATCATGGGAGTACTGCTGATCCTTCGTGGCCTGAACCTGGGCATCCCTTACATCAGTCCCTCCATGTCTGCCGGTACCGAACATGTTGTTCATAATTGTTGTCATAAATCTTAAGCTATCATGAGCCTCATCACTAAATATAATGTAGCCGCACCACGATATACCAGCTATCCAACTGTTCCTTACTGGGAAGAAAGCAGCTTTGACCCCGACAAATGGAAAGCATTGCTGAAAAAATCTTTCCTGGAGTCTAACCACCGGGACGGCATCAGCATTTACATCCACCTGCCATTCTGTGAAAGCCTGTGCACCTATTGTGGCTGTAATAAATACATCACGGTAAACCATGCAGTGGAAGGCCCTTATATCGAAGCGCTGTTGAAGGAATGGCAACTGTATGTAAATACCTTTGGCAGCAAGCCCCGCATCCGGGAGATACACCTCGGAGGTGGTACACCCACCTTCTTTAGTGCCAACCATTTAACCACGCTGCTGAACGGCATTTATAGCCAGGCCGAACTGCTACCCGATGCCTGTCTGAGCTTTGAAGGACACCCGGGCAATACCACGCCGGAACATTTACAATCGTTATACAACCTGGGATTTCGCAGAATCAGCCTGGGCATCCAGGACTTCGATATGCGGGTACAGGAAATCATTAACCGCTTGCAACCGTTCGGCATGGTAGCCTCTGTAGTAGAGAACGCCAGGAAGATCGGTTTCACCTCCATCAACTTCGACCTTATTTATGGTTTGCCATTACAGACCCTTATAAGCATGCAGCACACCATCGATAAGGTGGTGCGGCTACGGCCCGACAGGATCTCTTTCTACAGCTATGCACACGTACCCTGGATTAAGGGAACCGGTCAGCGTAGATATACAGAAGAAGATTTGCCCAAAGATGAAGAAAAACGCCAGCTGTATGAACTGGGCAAGTTGCTTTTCGACAGCAGCGGATATACAGAGATAGGAATGGACCATTTTGCCCTGCCAGGCGAAGCCCTGCACAAAGCTTTTGAACAGGGAAAACTGCATCGTAACTTCATGGGATATACCGTTTCTCATACGTCGCTGCTGATAGGCCTGGGCGCCTCTTCCATTGGAGATAACTGGTACGCGTATGTACAAAATGAGAAGCAGGTAAACGCCTACCAGGAACTGGTTAACAAAGGCGAGTTTCCAATAGTACGCGGACATATACTGAGCAGCGAAGACCTGCTCCTGAGGAGGCATATTCACAACCTGATGTGCCACTTTGAAACCACCTGGCGCCGGGAAGACACACAATGCGACGCCGTAATAGATGGCCTGCAAAGATTGCAGGAACTGGAACGCGACGAACTGGTATTGGTAACACCTCAAAAGGTACAGGTAACCGCCAAAGGAAAGCCGTTTATACGCAATATATGCATGGCTTTCGACGCCCGGCTGTGGCGACAAGTACCACATTCACAATTATTTAGCAAAGCAATATAGTGATCTTGATTCCATACTGATATGCATCTTCATAACTGGGTGCGGAGTGGTATAAAACTGAAAATATTTGAAGTAAAACGACACCTGCGTCATTCAGCTATTTTTCAAACAACAAAACACCCGTTATGATGATAAAAATATTTGACCGTTCCCGGTACATTTTTCCCCTGAAGGGGGTGAAATCCTCCCAAAAACATAAAATTAACCAACAACGATATCTCGGGTTTCATCCCTGGGAAATGGTAAAAAAGTAACGATAAAAAGAGGATCATTTTATGTGAGAGAAAATAACGATCCGCTGTAATGCTTTATTCGTGCGGCTTTTAAAGGCAATAAAAAAAGTCTGACTGCTTTAACAATCAGACTTTCTTATTATGTGAATGGGTTAGTAAGTACAGGGAAACAAAATTCCCTACACAATATTAAAAAGAATTTCATCACAAAAGAAAAAATTTACAAAAAATTTTATTCACACTACTAAAATAATTGTGGATAACAGTTGTCAAAAACACCTCTTTTATCGTCGTCATCCCCCCATATTTTGATGGAAGCAATTGCTGATTTACTACCTTTGTTGCTCTTTAACATTATTCAATAATTCAGAGTATATGAAGTTCGAAGCACCTGTTGCAGTAACTGAAATAGCAGCATATATAGGCGCAGAGCTGGTTGGCAATAACCAATTGATGGCTGCTGGTCTCAACGAAATACACAAGGTAACACCGGGAGATATCTCCTTCGTTGACTTTGAAAAATACTATAACGCCAGCTTACAATCAGCAGCTACCATCATCATCATCAACAAGAAGGTAGAGTGCCCGGAAGGGAAAGCACTTTTGGTATTAGACGACCCGTTCAGTGCCTATGTAAAACTGGTGAAAAGATTCAGACCATTTGAACCGGCTACCAAAGCCATCAGCGATACAGCGGTGATAGGAGAGGGCACCATTATTCAGCCCAATGTGTTTATCGGTAACCACGTGCGCATAGGGCGTAACTGTCTTATACACCCCAATGTAACCATCTACGACCATGCTGTTATCGGCGACAACGTAATTATCCACGCAGGAACAGTGCTGGGCGCCGATGCATTTTACTTCAAGAAAAGAGCCGACAGGGAAGTGATCTACGACAAACTGGAAAGCTGCGGCAGAGTTATCCTGGAAGACGATGTAGAAATAGGCGCCGGCTGTACCATCGACAAAGGCGTAAGTGGCGACACCATCATTGGTCGCGGTACCAAGCTGGATAATATGATCCACATCGGACATGGCACCGTAGTTGGCAGAAACTGCCTGATCGCTGCCCAGGTAGGTATTGCTGGTAAAGCCAAAATTGAAGACAATGTGATCCTTTGGGGACAGGCAGGTGTGAATAAAGATCTCACCATCGGAAAAGGAGCTGTTGTAATGGCCCAAAGCGGTGTACCTTCTTCCCTGGAGGGCGGTAAAGTATATTTTGGCTCCCCGGCAATTGACGCCCGTGAAAAAAGGAAAGAAATCAGCTGGGTCAAACGCATTCCCGAAATCTGGGAAAAAGTAAAAGATATCCGGTAAGCCCTCTGCGGAGATTTGTTTATCTGCGGCGATGCAGATAAACAAATCTCCGTAAAATTGACCCGCAAAAATTTAAACCACCCATTTCATGAAGCAATTACTCGCTGTTTTTATCCCCTTGCTGCTTTGGAGCTGCACCACCACCAAAAAAGCCCAAACTACCTCTTCACTATACACCAACGACCAGGAATGGGCTACCAAAATAAAAGATGGCTGGCTGACGGCTAAAACCATCTCTTTTGGACTTTATTCCACCACCTCCCGGAAAAACGGAGTAGCGGAAGCAACCTTCATCAAAGACCCGAAAAATGCTTTTAATTTTTACCTGAACGGTAATGGCGAACACCTCCTGGTACAAACCATGAACGCATCAGCCATTTCCTTCAGCAACCGCAATTTGCCGGGCTGGCTTAACAGTTTACCGGGTAGCACCGATCTTCGCTATGTCCTGATCAACGGCACCAAAAATGAGCCTTTAAAACGCTGGGAAATGATTGTTAAAGCGCCTCATTACCTGGAACTAAACGATAATAAACCAGTAGGTATCCTCCGGTGTACCGATACGGATATACGCATTACCGCCCATAACCGCTTCGGAAAGGTAAATTCGTACGAAAATATATGTTATGAATTCCAATATCGCGGACAACCCGTGGCGGCTGTCATTCCTGGCGATAAACCCCGGGTATGGGTAAGCCCGGATGCGGGAACAGAAATGTCTAAAACCCTGGCCGCTGCTATTGCCGCCTTCCTGTTCCAATAAAGTTACTGAGCAACGGAGCGCTCCTGTAAAAAAGCGGTGGCAATATGTTGAATGGTATCTTCCAGTGGTCGGAACTGAAACCCCGGCAACGCATCTAATACCTTCTTGTTTTCATAATACACCTTCATTTGGGCGGTACGCGCCGTTTCTTTGGTAACTAGCGGATGCTTTCCCGTAAGCATTCCCTTTATCTTCTCGATCCGCCATACCACCTCGGCCATCCAGGGCCTGGCAGCTATATGAGGCGGCTTCTTTCCCAATGCGCTGGCCATAGTGGTAAATAATTGCTGGTAACTCCAGTTATCGGCGGAAAGAATAAACCGTTCGCCACTGATATTACTGTCCATTAACCGTATCATTGCCTCCACCACATCTTCTACATCTACAAAACCATTTACGCCTCCGGTATAGTAAGGAAATTCTTTCCAGGCATTCTTCAAGAGCGCTCCCGAACCATCGTTCCAGAAACCCGCACCCAGGATAATCGACGGATTTACGATCACCGCGTCCAATCCCTCTGCAATACCTCTCCATATTTCCATTTCCCCCTGGAACTTGCTGACGCTGTAACGGGAATTGTTTTTACTGTCTTCCCATTCACAATCTTCATTCACCGCAACCCTTTCCTTTGCTCTTCCAATCGCAGCCACAGAACTTACATACAGTAACTTTTTAACGCCGGCATCCAACGCCATATTTACTACGTTGGCCGTACCTTCTACGTTAATCTTCATCAACCGGCCTTTATCTCCCGCCTGAAAGGATACCACCGCCGCACAGTGATATACCTGGCTAACGTCTGCCATAGCATCTTCCAGTGAACATACATCCAGTATATCGCCCTGTACCCATTCTATCTTGCCGGAAAGATCCTGCAACCGCGGAGAAGGTTGTTGCCGGTACAAAGCCCTGACAGGTTTCCCCTCTGCCACTAATGCCCGAATTAAATAACTACCTAAAAAACCTGTACCACCGGTAACTAAAATCATGAAGATTATATTCTATTACTAAAGAGGACCAAAAATACTAAAACAAACTATTGTTCGTACCTGTAAAAACCCAATCCTGTTTTGCGTCCCAGCTTACCATCCTTTACTCTTTGCTCCTGCAGCACATTAGGTTTAAAGCGGGGCGCATGGTGAAAAGCGTCGTAAAGTGATTGTGTAACAGCCAGGTTTACATCATTGCCGATCAGGTCCATTAACGCAAAAGGTCCCATTTTAAAGCCGGCACTTTCCAGCAACTGATCAATAGTGCTGAAATCTGCCAGTCCCTGCTCGGCCAGGTGCATCGACTCCAGGTAATAAAGCCTGGCTACCCTGTTTACAATAAAGCCCGGCGTATCTTTTACGCTAACCGGCACCTTACCCATTTTACGAACCAATTCAAATACCGTGTTGGCTATTTCCGGTGCAGTGTGTTTTCCACTCACTACTTCCACCAGCTTCATCAGGTGGGCTGGGTTAAAAAAATGCATGCCCACTACCCGGGATGGATGACTTACTGTTTCTGCTATTTCGGAAATTGACAGGGAAGAGGTATTAGTAGCGAAGATAGTATCTGGAGTATTAATGGCCGCCAACTGGTTAAACAATGTGGTTTTCGCAGCAACCTTTTCTACGATAGCCTCAATAATCACATCGGCTACACAGTCTTCCATATCGGTAGTAAAACGGATATGCTGTAACACTTCCTGCTTATCTGCTTCCGCCAGCTTTCCTTTTTCCACTGCAGTATTCAGACTCTTTTCTATCTGCACCCTGGCTTTGTTAAGTCCTTCCTGCTGTATATCAAACAATACCGTATTAAATCCGCTATAGGCTGCTATCTGCGCTATCCCGGCGCCCATAGTGCCGGCGCCGCATACTACAATAGATTGAATCACATCGGAAGATTTTCTGGCAAGCAGAAAGGGGAAAACGCAAGGCCATTGTTTCAGATCATAATTTTATCCTTATCATCTACCACAATTGCCTGGCGTTTTCCCCTTTTTGCATGTTGCCTGGTTATTAAAAGCTATATCGCTCCTTCAAACTGTTCCAGGAAACGGGTATCGTTCTCAGAAAACAGGCGTAAGTCTTTAATCTGGTATTTCAGCATAGTAATGCGCTCTATCCCCATGCCGAAAGCAAAGCCGGTATACTTCTCAGGGTCAATACCACAGTTGGCCAGCACTTTTGGATGTACCATCCCGCAGCCGAGAATTTCTACCCAGCCGGTTTGTTTACATACCGGGCAACCCGTACCACCACAAATGAAGCATACAATGTCCATTTCAGCGCTGGGCTCTGTGAACGGGAAGTAGGAAGGACGGAAACGGATACCGGTATTTTCACCAAACATTTCCTGTACAAAGTGATACAATGTTTGTTTCAGATCCGCAAAAGAAACATTTTCGTCTATATACAATCCTTCTACCTGGTGAAAGAAGCAGTGTGCACGGGCAGAAATCGTTTCATTACGATATACTCTTCCCGGGCTGATAATACGGATGGGGAGCTTTCCTTCTTCCATAATCCTTACCTGGGCGGAAGAGGTTTGGGTACGCAACAACCAGTCAGGATCCTTGCTGATGAAAAAAGTATCCTGCATATCGCGGGCCGGGTGGTTCTCCGGCAAATTAAGCGCGGTAAAATTGTGCCAGTCATCTTCAATTTCCGGTCCTTCAGCAATGGTAAAACCAAGCCGCTCAAAAATCCGGATGATTTTATTCCGTACCAGGCTGATAGGATGCCTGGTACCGAGCCGGTGAGGCGCCGCTGGCAACGTATAGTCTGTATCGCCCTGATCCGCGCCGGCAGCTTCTTTCAGATCACTGAACTGCTCATAGCGGGATTCCGCGAGTTGCTTAAATTCGTTTAATATCTGGCCAAATTCTTTCTTACGGTCATTCGGTACCTGCTTCATCTCCCCGAAAAGAGCTTTCACGATACCTTTTGTACCCAGGAATTTTATGCGGTACTGTTCCAGATCCGCTGCGCCCGCAGGCGTAAAAGCCGCTATTTCATCTTTGTAGGCTGCTATTTGCTGTACTAACTGTTCCATAAACGACAAAGATAAGCGATTCTCCCGTGTTTAGATACAACGCTTATTTTCCCGGAAAAGGCGTAAATTCCATAAGCAAATTGAAGAACTTTATGCCAATAACCACAAACATTACTACGTTGTTGCTGGCAGCAACAGTGTTGGCATTTTGCTTTCTCCTTTTCTTGCGCTACCGCTCCCGGCACCTGCTCCTTAAAAATAATGCAGCTGCCGCTGCCCATCATATCAATCAACAGGAAAATGAACTGCAACTGCTGCGCCACCAGTTATCGGAACTCAAATTATCCGGCCTCAAATCACAGGTAAATCCTCATTTCGCATTCAATTGCCTCAATGGCATTTATACTGCGCTGATGACCGGCGAAACCTCCCTCGCGCAGGAATACATTTCCGGTTTTGCGATACTGCTCCGGAAAATGCTCCTGTTAACAGATAAAAACTTCATTTCTTTACAGGAAGAAACCGATATGCTGGACCAGTATCTCAGACTTGAGCAACTCCGCACCAACAACGGTTTTGTATATACCCTCAAAACAGATTCCCGCATTTCCCCAGCCACCCTCCCGGTTCCCTGCATGTTGGTACAACCTTTTGTGGAAAATGCCATCTGGCATGGACTAATGCACAAGGCAAACGACCGGCAACTGCATATCAGATGGATACAATTACAACAAAACCTTTATGCCTGTGAAGTTACCGACAATGGTATAGGCCGGGCACAAGCCCTGCAATATCATCATGATGGACTGAAAACAAATAATCACCATTCCAGGGGGATGGAAATATGTATAGAAAGGGCTTCACTGTATAGATCTTTGTACCACACCCGGTTTGATATTGAAATTACTGATCTGCCCGGAGAAGAAAATACAGTAAGAGGTACCAGGGTATATATCACATTTGAAGTAGTTCCTGCTATGACAACCCCTCACTAAAATATAAGCTTGTATCCTACGCCACGGATATTCACAATCTGTACCCGGGAATCATCTTTCAGGTACCGGCGAAGTTTAGTAATAAAAACGTCCATACTGCGCGCATTAAAGAAATTATCGTCCCCCCAGAGATCTAACAGTACAGCTTTACGCTCCATTACTTCGTTTTTGTTATCATACAACCGGCGCAGGATAGCCGCTTCACGGTGCGACAAAAACTCGATGGAATTATTGCGGACCAGGGTTTGCTTGGTATAATTAAACACATATTGCCCTATAGATACAGCACCTTCTTCCAGTTCACGGCCTGCGGGATTATCGCCAAAACGCTTCAGCAACGCGGTAATACGAACAATCAGCTCATCCATACTAAATGGCTTTTTTAGGTAATCGTTACCTCCCAGCTCAAAGCCCTTCACCACATCGGCCGTTTGGGATTTAGCCGTCAGGAAGATGATTGGAGTGAGTTTATCCTGTTTACGGATTTCCGCCGTAACGCTAAATCCATCCATATTGGGCATCATGATATCCAGTACTACCACATCGGGATGCTCCTGCTGATACAAGCGAAGTCCTTCCCGTCCATCGGCAGCGTACAACATCTCAAATCCGCGTATTTCCAGGCTGTCCTTTACTATTTGTCCCAGTTGTACTTCATCTTCTATCAATAATACTTTTGCCATAAATCGCTTTTTAATACTATGCAGATGGAATAATAATCGTGAACTCACTGCCTTTCTCCGGTTCGCTCTGTACGTGGATACTGCCCTCATGCATTTCCACTATTTTTTGCACATAACTCAGTCCTAAGCCAAACCCTTTCACATTATGCAGGTTGCCGGTAGGCACCCTGAAAAACTTATCAAAGATACTCCCCTGGTATACTTTAGGAATGCCGATACCGTTGTCTTTCACCAGGATTTTCAGGATACCGTTTTCCAGGCTGGTCTGAATATATAGCTGTACCTGTTCCCCCGAATACTTGATGGCATTATCTACCAGGTTATTGATGGCATTGGCCAGGTGCGTCTTATCTACATATACCAGCTTGCCGGCCAGGTTGTTGTCATAGCGCAACTGCAGCTGTTTCCCTGCTTTCAGCTGGTGGTTCGATAAGATGTTATCTATGATTTCATTCAGGTCGGTTTCTTCCCGGAACAGCTCAATATCTTCCTTCTCTTCGGCAGCAATGTGCAATACCTTCTCCACCAGGTCTGACAGGCGTTGCAGCTCATTCTTTGAAATGTCGAGATAGGTTTGGGTTTTACGCTGATCATTCAATGCATTGAAATTTAGCATGGCCTCTACTGCCGCAGATACGGTAGCTATCGGGGTTTTCAGCTCATGCGTCATGTTGTTGATGAAATCATTCTTTACCTCAGATAACTTCTTTTGTTTAAGGATGGTTCTCAGCATGTAGGTAAAACAGAGCGTTGTCAGCACCAGCAGCACCAGGGAGGAGAGCAGGGTCCAGATCATCTTCTGTAATATAAACTGCAGGGGAGAGTCGAATGTAGCCTGAACAAACAGGTTACTGGCGGGATTAAAAGGGATTTTAGCTGTTTGCCTGGGCTCCCGGCGCCGGATACTGTCCCTGAAGGTTTCCCGGCCCAACCCGGTAAAGCTGTAGTGGAAGGTATCCAGCTTATAGGGCGTCGCGATTTGCCGGTTGGCCAGCTCCACCCTGAATACTGAATCCAGCTTCTTCATGTTGGTACTATCATCATGTAAGTTGCTGGTAATGAGGATCTCAGAAATCTGCCGGGCTAGCGTATCGGCGTACACCCGCACATTAGAATCGCCGCGGAAGGCTTCGGGGGGAGGGGGAGGACCCGGATAAAAGGCGTGGCCTTTAAACCGCTTACCCCTGGGCATGCCTATTTCCTCCAATTGCTCGGCTACACCCCGCATCGGCGAATTCAGTGAATCTTTATCCTTGCCAAAATACCGGATATAGCGGCGTACATCAGAAAACTGCTTGTTAAACACCGCCATTCTCAGCGATTCGTTGATCTCTTTATTGAACTGCTCTTCCCTTAGTTTGTAGGAGTTATACAACCAGTATCCCTGGAACAGAAATATGCCCAGTATACAAACAGACATAAGGATGAGGATATTTCTGATTCTTTGTCGCATGAAAATTTTTAAGCTCCTTACAAAACTATCCAATCGCGGCCTAATTCCCGTCAACTCCTTAACAGTAATTAACAGTAAATAAGGAAGATTAACGCTTGCCCATGGACCTTAACAGTAAATAACAGTAAATAAAGCTTTTTAACCTAAAAAATGAAAGCGAACGAGCACTTTTGTAGTACAAAAAAAACCAGGTATGAACCAAACTATCCGTTTACTCTTTGCAGCTACGCTGCTATCTGCCGCCAGCCCCGTATTGGCACAGCAATCAGGCACGATTGAATACGAAGTAACCGCAAAAACAGACCCTGAACGCATGCGTGGCTTTCAGCGCGGTGGCGGGGACGGCGACGAAGCCCCCCAAATCCCCGATGTCATTACCTTTAAACAAACCTTTACTTTTAACAACAATCTCGGTAAACTTACCACCGAACGGCCCGACTTCGGCGGCGCTGGCAGACGGCGCCCGGAGGGGGATACCAGCTCCCGCAATTTCCGCAGACCAGGCATGGGCGGAGGTATGGGCTTCCGCGGCAACAATGCCCAATACGTAGACCTGGCCAACAAAAAATACGACCAGGTGTTTACCACCTTGGGAGATGATAAGAAAACATATTATACCGAAGAAGATTTTATCTATACCGCTAATAACAAATCCACCGACAAAACAAAAAAGATAGCCGGCTATACCTGTAAAAAGGCCACTATCCAGCTAAAAGACGATACCTACACCGTTTGGTATACCACCGAACTGCCATTTGCGTTCTCTCCAATAAACGGTTTATTGCCCGATAGTAATGCAGTGGTTTTATCTGCCGAAGGCAGCAGACGGGCATTTACAGCAAAAAACATTAGCCTGAAACCCATTACAGACACCGACTTGGGTGTTCCCGCTGGTGCTGAAAAGGTAAGCCAGGAACAGATGAGAAATATCAGGAGACAAGAGATGGAGAAATTACGTAAGCGGCAACCACAATTGTAAATTTTCATCCTAACTTACTCCCGTCCTGTTAATATCATTTATGAAAAAACTTCTACAACTCTTGTTGATACTGAGTTTGGGCATTCTTCATGCCCATGCTCAGTCGCAACAAGGAAAGATTAAAGGCCAACTAACTGATTCTACTTCCAGGGAAGCTATGCCCGCCGCAACCGTTGTACTGTTAAATGCAAAAGACTCCAGTGTTGCCAGTACCTCAATGACAGATACCAAAGGAAACTTTGAAATCACCAATATCCCCAATGGCACATACCGCCTGTACGTAAGCTTCCTCGGCTATAAGCCCGTTAACAAATTGATACAGATCAATACCGACCATCAACAACTTACGCTGGGAAATATACCCATCGTACGCAAAGGCGTAAATCTGAATACCGTAGAAATAGTAGATGAGAAGCCGCCTATTGTAGTGAAAAAAGATACGCTCGAATTTAATGCCGATGCCTTCAAAACCCGCGAAAATGCAGTGGTAGAAGACTTGCTGAAAAAGCTACCCGGCGTTACAGTAGATAAAGACGGCGCTATCACCGCACAAGGGGAAACCGTCACCAAAGTACTGGTAGATGGTAAACCATTCTTCGGCAGCGATCCCAAACTGGCTACCAAAAACCTGCCCGCCAATATCATCGACAAAGTTCAGCTGATCGATAAAAAGACCGACCAGGCACAGTTTACCGGCATCGATGACGGGCAAACGGAGAAAACGATCAACATCACAATCAAAAAGGATAAGAAGAAAGGTATGTTTGGCCGCGCCACCGCAGGCTATGGTACCGACGACCGCTTCGGCGTTTCCCTCAGCTTAAACCGCTTCCGGGAAAATCAGCAGCTGTCGCTATTGGGCGGCGGCAACAACGTTAACAACATGGGGTATACCCAACAGGATCAGATGAGCTTCAGCTCTGCCGGCGGTGGCGGGGGCCGTGGAGGAGGCCGCGGAGGCGGAGGGATGCGTATGATGGTACAAGGCCTGGGCGGTAGCAGCAATAATGCCGGTATTACCCGCAACTGGAACACCGGACTTAACTTCAACCAGGACTTTGGCAAAAACCTGGTCGTAAATGGTAGCTACTTCTTTAATGATACCAAGCTGAACGTAGAGCAGAAAACAGCCAGGCAAACATTTACCGTCGATTCGTTGAAAAATCCTAATACCAACTACGACAACAACAACTCTTCCTCGCTGACAGACAATAGCAATAACCGCTTCTCTGCCCGCGTGGAATATACCATCGACAGCCTCCATTCCCTGATCTTTTCACCTGCCTATTCGCTTACCAACGGGAATAGCTACAGTGTTACACAAAACGTATCGTTACTCAACAATTTAAACGATACCATCAACAAGGGAATTACCTATAACGACGGACAAGGCAATAACCAGAATATAGGCGGATCACTGCTTTTCCGTAAAAAATTTAAAAAGGTGGGCCGTACACTCAGCGCCAATTTCAGCTATAGCAACAGCAATAATCAACAGCAGAATTTCAATAAATCGAGCATCACTTACTTCAACCCGGATAGCGTAGTAACGTTTAACCAACGCAATGACATCAATACCGACAGCTGGAATGAAGGCGTAAATGTTACCTATACAGAGCCCGTGGGAAAAGACCGCTATGTAGAAGCCAATTACGGTATCACGAAATACAACAGTAAGAGTACAAAATATACGTATGATTATGATGAAGGCAAAGGCGATTATAATATCCTGAATGACTCCCTCAGCAACGCTTTCACCAATAATACGGTGAATCAGCAGGCGGGTCTGTCGCTTCGTACCAACAAGCTAAAATATGATTATTCATTTGGGCTAAATGTATTGTTCAACAACCTGGATAATATGACACATTCCTTCCGCACCGGCAAGGATAGCCTGATCAGGCAGCATACCGTCAACTTCTCTCCCCAGGCGTCTTTCAACTATATGTTTGCAAAAAACAAGCGGTTACGGATCAACTATAATGGAAGCACCCAGCAACCCTCTGTTCAGCAGCTGGCGCCGGTGCCAGACAACAGTAACCCGTTGTATGTACAACTGGGAAATCCCGATCTGAAGCCAACTTTCAACAACTCTCTCAATGTTAACTATAACCAGTTCAACAATATTACTTTCCGGGGTATGTTTGCGTCTCTGAGCGGATCATATGCAGTAAACAGGATTATCAACGCTACCACGTTAGATCCTAAAACAGGGAAACAGACCGTAAAGCCTATTAACGTTAACGGCTATTTTAACGTAAGGGGAATGGTGCATAATTCTATTCCGCTGTCGAAAACACCCGGACAGAACCTAAACACCGGAACTACCGTGAGCTACAGCCGCGATGTAGTTGCCAGCAACAACGTGATCAGCTATACCAATACATTACAGTTGTCGCAGTCGGCCAACGTAAACTATATGTATAAGGAATTGTTCGATGTATCGCTGGGCGGCAGTGTAAACTATAACGCCACCGGCTATACGCAGAAAACAGCGTCCACGCTAAGCGATACCCGCTACCTGGATTATAACATCAACACCGACTTCAACATCAACCTGCCGCTGGGCTTTATGATAGGTACCGATGTGACCTGTACCATGAGCCGCGGCCGACAGGCAGGATATAACCTGACTTCTACAATGTGGAACGCCAATGTATCGAAGTATGTATTCCCTAAAAAGCAGGGATTGATTAAAGTGCAGGGATTTGATTTACTGAAACAGTATATCAGCGTATCGCGTTCCGTTTCCGATAATTATATCCAGGACACACAAAGCAATGTGCTGCAGCAATATTTCATGATCAGCTTCACCTACTTCCTGAATAAGTTTGGTGGCAATAACGGTAAAATGGGGGATAGAGGTCCCCGTATGATGAATTTCCCGGGTGGACGGGGCGGCGGATTCCGCCAGAGAGGCGGCTTCTAAGCAATTTCACCAAGAGTGAAGGGCTTTCATCTTGCGGCAGTAGCCACAAAATGAAAGCCCTTAGCTATTTTAGTGAATCATCTATTGCGCTGAAACGGTAGTTCTCCTTCCGGCCATTACCCGCTTTAATACCCACGCAATGGTAAATGTGGGGATAAAGTCGGTTCCCGGAAATAATTCCTCGATAAAGTTAAAAACACTACCAAAAGTAGCGAGGGGAGAACCGCCAAACATACGGTAAAAAATAATGGCAGAAATCGGAGCCCAGATAAAATCACTGGCCTCGCCTAAAACCGGGACCGCGTAACTGGCACATCCTATTACATCCAGCAATATGCAAACCCACAAACTTGGAGTATACTTTTTTTGCATTTTCAACCTCCGCTTTTCTCTACTTTAAACAAATTACTTACCAATTTTAAATACTACCTGTAAGTTACCATATTTACGCGGGAGAACAGCCGTTGGTTCTACGCAAAAAGCAAAATGCGTATTTCCCCTTTTTTACCCCAAAAGATAGCAGGGGCTTGTAAATAAGCATTATTTCGATTACATTGATGGCTCTTTAAAAGCAAACCATTTTATGCACCAGGAAAACTCACGCCGCGATATGATCAAAAAAGTTGCCTCCATGGCCTTAGCATCCACCGCGTTATCGTCTCTGTCCAACAGGGTATCTGCTCATGAGCAGGCAGTTGATTACAAGTTGAAAGGTAAAATCAACCACTCGGTATGCGCCTGGTGTTACAATATTCCTCTGGACGACCTGTGCAAGGCCGCCAAAAAAATCGGTATCCCCTCTATCGACCTCGTAGATCCGAAAGATTTCAGCATCCTGAAGAAAAATGATATGATCACCGCCATGGTAGCCAGCAATGGCCCTGAATGGGGGATCACCAAAGGGTTTAACAATCCCGCCCACCACGACAAACTGGAAGAATACTTCAAACACTATATCGATGAAACCGCGAAAGCCGGCTTCACCAATTTGATCTGCTTCTCCGGTAACCGTAATGGCATGAGTGATGAGCAAGGCATTGAAAACTGTACCAAGGGCCTGCAACGCGTTATCGGCTATGCCGAAAAGAAAAAAGTGACCCTGGTAATGGAGCTGCTCAATAGCAAAGTAAACCACCCTGACTACCAGTGCGACCACACCGCCTGGGGCGTAGCACTTTGTAAATCAGTGGGTTCTGCAAACTTCAAGCTGCTCTACGACATCTATCATATGCAGATCATGGAAGGAGATGTTATCCGCAATATCCGCGACCACCACGAATATATTGCCCACTACCATACGGGAGGGGTACCTGGCCGTCATGAAATTGACGAAACCCAAGAACTGTACTATCCAGCCATCATGAAAGCAATCTATGAAACTGGCTTCACAGGCCACGTAGCACAGGAGTTTATCCCCGCGCACAAAGACCAGATTGCCTCCCTGTCACAAGCTATTGAAATCTGCGATATCGCATAAGTATAGGAGGATAACGGATTTTGGATGCAGAATCAAACACGCCGGCATCCAAAATCCGTAAATTCATAAATAATATCCTACTTTTGCGCACTAGTCCACTAAAATAGTAGGATAATATAATGAAGCAATACAAGAAACCTCTGTCCTGGCTGCTCGACGAGTCGGCCAGTGAAAACACACATACCCTGAAGCGTTCGCTGAATGGGTTTCAGCTTTTAATGCTGGGGCTGGGCGTAATCATTGGCGCCGGGTTATTTTCCCTTACCGGACCGGCAGCCGGCAACAACGCAGGGCCGGCAGTTACGCTTTCCTTTATTGTAGCCGGCGTTGGCTGCGCCTTTGCAGGCCTCTGTTATGCCGAATTTGCTTCTATGATACCCGTAGCCGGTAGCGCATATACTTATGCTTATACCACTATGGGAGAGCAACTGGCCTGGATTATAGGCTGGGACCTGGTGCTGGAATTTTCCGTGGGAGCGGCCACAGTAGCCATCAGCTGGTCTAACTACCTGGTGGAGTTTCTATCGCACTACCAGATCTATCTTCCTGCGCAACTGGTACATTCGCCCTTTGAAGCCGTTACCCTGGCCAATGGCGTTACTACGCACGGCTATTTCAACCTGCCGGCGGCATTGGTCGTAATACTCATGTCGCTCATCCTGATGCGTGGCAGCAAGGGCTCTGCCCTCTGGAATGCAATAGTAGTATCGTTGAAAGTAGGCGTGGTACTTGTTTTCATCATCCTGGGCTGGAAATACATACAACCGGCCAACCTCACTCCCTATATTCCAAAAAATACCGGCACTTTCGGTGAATTTGGCGTATCAGGCATCCTGAGAGGGGCCGGGGTGATCTTTTTTGTATACCTGGGCTTTGATATTGTAAGTACGGCTGCACAAGAAACCAAAAATCCAAGGCGCAATATGCCTGTGGGTATCCTGGGGTCGCTGGCGCTATGTACAGTGCTGTTCATTCTTTTTGCGCATGTGCTCACCGGCCTGGCGCCTTACCAGGCATTTAAAAACAGCGCTGCACCAGTGGCTATCGCTATTGCACACACACCGTATAAATGGCTGGGCCAGATGATTATATTGGCGATTATTGTGGGGTATACCTCCGTTATCCTGGTGGATTTGTGGGGCCAGTCGAGGGTATTCTACTCTATGTCTAAAGATGGACTGCTGCCGAAAATATTTTCGGAGGTTCATCCCCGTTACCGCACTCCCTGGAAATCGAATATTCTCTTCTGTATTTTCGTAAGCTTATTCGCAGCCCTGGTACCGATCAGGGTGGTAGGGGAGATGACCAGCATCGGGACCTTGTTGGCCTTTGTAATTGTATGTGGTGGCGTATGGATGATGCGGCATTCTATGCCTGATGCTCCCCGCGCCTTCAAAACACCGTGGGTGCCATTCGTGCCCATCATGGGAATTCTTACCTGTGCAGTGATGATGGCCTTTTTGCCATGGGATACGTGGCTCCGGCTCATCATCTGGATGGCCATAGGCATGGTTATTTACCACTTTTATGGAAAGAAGCACAGTAAGGTAAGACAAAGTATAAAAAGCTAATATTTCCAGTCCTGGCGCAAAATTCCCATCACGACCATATCAACATATTGTCCGTGGAGTTTGGCGCTATGACGTAAAGTACCTTCTTTGGCAAATCCCAGCTTGATTGGGATTTGCCCGCTTTTCTCATTTTGCAATACAAAGCGGATTTCTATTTTATTCAGGTGCAGCTTCTTAAACGCGAAGGATATAAGCCCTTTACAGGCAGCCGTAGCAATACCCTTACCCTGAAAGGACTCGCCGATCCAATAGCCGATTTCAGCCTTTTGTAGCTGATGATCCCAGCCATGCAGGTCTATTACACCGCAAAACTGCTGCTGATACCATATGCCCAGCGCTACCGCCTCTTGTTCTTCCGCCTTACGCAGCATTAATTGTATAAAACGCAGGGAATGTTCTTCATTGGTATTATAGTCCACCCAGGGTAAAAATTTTCTCAGGCTTTTCCGGGATACGTCCAGCTGCTTATACACCAGGGGAGCATCTTGCACCTGCAGTTGCCGCAGGTACATGTTTTCATTGATCGTGACTTCGAACATAGCTGGATTTATAAAGGGCGTTAAACATACATCGATTTCATGTAAAATCCAACCAGCATTTAGTTATAGACGATAAAAAAAATGCAGCAGGCAGGGAACACTCTGCTTGCTGCATCTCTCAAAAGCTATATAATTAGCCCCTGTTATTGTTTCGCCAATAACTGTTGTCTGGCCATATCTTTCACCACACGCTGTGCATACAAAATGGCCATTCTTTCTGTTGTTGGTGGATCAAAAGACTGTGATTGCACGGAATACAACAATTGTCCGCTTTTCAGATCGTACAGGTTACCCTCCCACTGGTATTTCGTATTGTAGGTAAAATATCCCGGTGCGTACATCCTGGAATACCACATGGAGTAGTAAGGCCAGAACCCGTAATACCCGTATGGAGAATAGTTGGGAACATAGGTCCTTTCTCTACCTTTATCCAGCATTACAATCGTCATGACCTGGTTTACATCACTTCCCTGTAATTGCTGAACTACCTGCTTTTCGGTCATTTTACCCATTTCCTGTGGACCATACGTCTGTAAGGCAGATACTGCATTATATCCCTTCCTTCTCAGTTCAGATACTGTATAATTTTCCATCTGGCTACGGAGTGTACGATCTTTTTGAGGTACCAATGCCATCACCATAATTTTGTTATCCTTCTGCAGCTGCGGAGCATTACTGGAACGCCAGGAAGACGTTACTTTTGTGCTTGAACAGGCTGCCATGGTCATGATTGCTAATCCTGCCATGATAAGACCCAGCTTTTTCATATTCCCTCCTTTAATTTGATTAAATTCTACCTGTTAGACGTAGAAAGCAGCCATTTGTAACACCCACATAGAAGTTTTAACAATTCTTTCTCAATTGTTAACGACTTGCTAATGAACACCTTGTAAAAAAATAAAAAGGGCACTACATGGTAGTGCCCTTTTTTTAGGAGATGATATTTTTAGTAGTTGATTACCTGCTCTTCGATCGATGCCGGGAGCTCCCTGAACTGGTAAAGCTGTGTACGCAGCTGCGGTTCGAAACCAGCCTCACGGATAGCCTCCTGCATAGATAAGTAGGTAAACCGGTGCGGTGCCCCTGCAGCGCTTACCACGTTTTCCTCAATCATGATAGAACCAAAATCGTTGGCGCCAGCATGCAAACAGAGCTGTGCAACCTGTTTACCCACCGTTAACCAGGAAGCCTGGATGTTTTTAATATTCGGTAACATGATACGGCTGAGTGCAATCATACGGATGTATTCTTCCGCTGTAGTCATATTATGCACACCGCGGATCTTGGCCAGTAAGGTGTCTACGTCCTGGAATGTCCAGGGTATAAATGCGGTAAAGCCATAATGCCCCTCGGGTTTTCCGCTCTGTACCTGCCGGATATCCACCAGGTGCTCAAAGCGTTCCATTATGGTTTCTACGTGACCAAACATCATGGTGGCAGAGGAGGCAATGTTCAGTTTATGTGCAGCCCGCATTACGTCCAGCCATTCCTGTGCCCCGCATTTACCTTTCGATATCAGCCGGCGTACCCGGTCGTTCAGTATTTCTGCGCCAGCACCGGGCAAGCTATCCATACCGGCTTCTTTCAAAGCACGTAATACTTCAATATGTGTACTTTTTTCCAGCTTGGTAATGTGCGCCACTTCGGGGGGACCGAGTGTGTGCAGCCTCAGCTCCGGATATAATTGTTTTAACTCTTTGAAGAGATTTACATAAAAAGACAGTCCCAGCTCTGGGTGGTGTCCTCCCTGCAAGAGCAGCTGGTCGCCGCCATACTTCAACGTTTCGTCGATCTTCCTTTTGTATTCTTCAATGGGCGTAATATAGGCCTCTTTGTGGCCAGGAATGCGGTAAAAATTACAGAACTTACAGTTGGCCGTACATACATTGGTCGTATTTACGTTCCTGTCTATCTGCCAGGTTACCTTTCCATGAGGTACCTGTTGTTTCCGTAACTCGTTGGCTATTTCCATCAGCTCCGCCAGCGGTGCATTTTCAAAGAGGTAAACCCCTTCTGCAGCTGTCAGAAACTCGAAATGCTGCGCCTTTTTGTATAAATCCTGAAGTTCCATGTGCTATATTTCTAACCGGGAAAAACTCCAACAAAGGTAGTGTTTAGGCAGTTAACCGTTTGTATTAAAAATATTTTATACAAACACTTTTTAATGTTAAATTTAGCATCATACACATTCCTGCACTCCCCAGTATGCTTAGACCAATTCTGTTACGCGTTGTGTTATTACTGGCAATCATTGCCGGAGCAACCAATGTCCAGGCCCGAAACACCTCTTTTGTCACCGATAGCACCCCCGACGCCACCCTGATCACCCGCTTTCATTTCAAACAGTATTACGGTGGGGTAGTAGTTGTACAAGCCCTGCTCGATGACCACCCTGATACCCTTCAGTTTATCCTGGACACCGGCAGCGCAGGCATTTCGCTCGATACGGCTACCTGCCTGAGAATGGGTATCAAAATGGAGCCGTCAGACCGGATCATCAAGGGATTGGGAAGCTCCAAACCGGTGTCTTTCGCCAGGCACCATTCCCTGGTATTACCCGGGTTAAAAGTAGACAGCCTCGATTTTCATATCAACGATTATGAGCTTATCAGCCAGGTATATGGGATACAGGTAGATGGTATTATGGGATATAGCCTCTTAAGCCGGTATATCGTCACCGTAGACTATGATACCGAGGAAATTATTATCTATTCCAAAGGGAAATTTAATTACCCGAGAGGAGGACAGTTACTACGGCCTTCTCTCACGCAAATCCCACTGGTATCGGCTCCCTTGAGAAACGATGTCAGAACAATCACCAACCGCTATTATTTTGATACCGGCGCCGGTATGTGCCTGCTGTTATCACAACAGTTTGTAAACGACAGCAGCCTGCTGGAAAAAAGAAGGCACCGCAGTAGAAAAATTATACAAACCGAAGCCCAGGGACTGGGAGGCAAAATGAGCATGTTGCTGACTACCATCAACGAATTCCGTATTGGCAACTATACCTTCAAAAATGTACCGACCTACATTTTCGATGATCAAAGTAACGTTACCGCCTATCCGTTCCTGGGAGGCATGATCGGCAACGATCTGCTACGGCGCTTTAACATTACGCTCAACTATGCGAAGAAAGAAATTTATATGGTGCCCAATACCCACTTCCGGGATATGTTCGACTACTCCTATACCGGCCTGGTTATTTACCTGATCAACGGCCGGGTAGAAGTCACCGATATTATCAAGGGTTCTCCGGCAGAAAAAGCCGGCTTTAAAAAGGGCGATATTATCCTGGCTATCAACAATAACCTGGGGCCTAACCTCCAGTTGTTTCGTGACATATTAAAAAACATCGGCACCCGTGCGGTATGCCTGATTAACCGGGATAATGAGCTGATGCTCAAAAAATTGCCAATAAAAAGTATTCTTTGACGTTATTTGTGTCATGTGGCGTTTTTTATGGATAGTAACCGCGTTTTCTTGTTCTCTGCTGTCGGCCCATGCGCAGCGTAAAAACCCAGCTGCAGCAACAGACGACAACAGGAACCCGGTAGCAGTGATCCCTTTTCAACTGGTGGATAAACATGTGATCATTCCTGTACTGCTGTCGGGCAGTACGGATACGCTACATTTTATTTTCGACAGCGGGGCGGAAGTAACTATCCTGCATATGCCCACCGCTGAAAAACTACACCTTAAACACAGCGGAGAAGCCTATATGACAGGCACGAACAACGCCATGGTTAAAACAGCCGTTACTACCATCAATGCTCTTTATCTCCAGGACCAACGCCTGCCTTACCTGAAGGTTTACCTGGAAAATCTCAGCGATGTGGGGCAGGTAGATGGTATCATTGGTGTAGCTCTCATGAAGTCATTTATTGTAAAACTGGATTATCAACATCAGCAATTATTGCTGTACAAACCAGGCAAAACGCCTATAGGCAATACTGGCAGACTACTGCATTTCCAACTCAACTTTACTACGCCCATTATCGACGCTTCCATACAACTACCCAACGGTACGCGCCTGGCAGGCCATTACCACATCACCACCGGGGGCGATTACGGTATTCTCTTTAACTGGCCTTATGTAGATAAGAACAAGCTGAATACCTTACCCACTATCAATACCGACCGGGTGCAGGATATGGTTAAAGTGCTGTACTATATCAACAGTTCCATTCCCTTGCTGGAAGTAGGAGGGCACAGCATAAAAAATGTCCCCATCAGCTATAGCAAAGATATAGACGACCTTGGCGTATTTACAGAAGTAGCCGGCTCCATTGGCTACGATGTCTGGAAGGATTTTACACTCATCATCAACTACGATAAAAAAGAGCTGTACCTGGAATAATATCCCGCAGGAAAAACCAGAAAGCAGGAGAAAACGCGGAATGCTTCACGTAATTCCCTATTTTTACCATATTGACTAATAAAAAGATATGATTCATTATAATAAGTTTACGCTGGCAAATGGACTGAGAGTAGTTGTTCATGAAGATCATACCACGCCCATGGCGGTGGTAAATGTTTTATACGATGTGGGAGCAAGGGATGAAAACCCGGAGCAGACCGGCTTTGCCCACCTCTTTGAACACCTGATGTTTGGTGGCTCCATCAATATTCCTACATATGATGAGCCCCTGCAAATGGCCGGAGGAGAAAACAATGCCTACACTACCAGCGATCTGACGAATTATTACATACAGCTTCCTGCTGAAAATATTGAAACCGCCTTCTGGCTGGAAAGCGACCGTATGCTATCCCTGGCTTTTGATGAAAAAAGCCTGGATGTACAACGTAAGGTAGTATCCGAAGAGTTCAAGGAGCATTACATCAACAAGCCTTATGGCGATGTTTGGCACAAGATGCGTGAGCTGTCTTACAGCACCCATCCTTATCGCTGGATGACCATAGGCAAGGAATTATCTCACATAGAAAATGCTAAACTGGAAGATGTAAAAGCATTTTTCTTTAAATACTACCGGCCGGTAAATGCGATCCTTTCAGTAGCCGGCAACATTACTACAGACCAGGTAAAAGCCCTGGCGGAAAAGTGGTTTGGCGATATCCCTTCCGGAGAAAAATACCAGCGCCAACTGCCGGTAGAACCACCACAAACAGCCGCCCATAAACTGGAAGTAAAAGCCAATGTACCCTTGGACGCACTCTACAAATGCTACCATATGTACGCCCGTACTGATAAACGTTATTATGCAGCCGACCTGATTTCCGATGTACTGGGTGGTGGTAGCTCATCTCGCCTGCACCAGGTACTGGTGAAAGAAAAGAAACTGTTCAGTAATATTGACTGTTATCACTTTGGCAGCCTCGATGCCGGCTTACTCACCATAGAAGGTAAACTGGTAAAGGGCGTGAAAATGAAAGATGCTGAAAAAGGGATACAGGTGGAACTGGAAAAAATCCAGCAGGAAGCCATCTCTGAAAGAGAGTTGCAAAAGGTGAAAAATCGTGTGGAAAGCTTACTGGCATTCGAAGACATGAGTTTATTAAATCGCGCCAACAACCTGGCATTTTATGAGCTGCTGGGTGACGCCGCCCTCATGAACCGCGAATTTGAAAATTACGAAGCAGTAACTACCTCCGAATTACATGAAGAAGCTAAATTGCTTTTTGATGAAAAAAATTCGAATACCATTTACTATTACGCAGCAAGCTAACCCTATGGCTTGTTTACAGCCATCACCGTTTAAATAAGATACGATGAACAGAACTATTTCCCCTCCCATTAAAGATGCAGTGGAATTTGATATAAAGCTGAAACCATATGAACTGTTTACGCTGGACAATGGTATTCCGGTGTACACAATGAAGTCGGATGAGCAGGAAACCTTACAGCTCGAACTCGTGTTTCCGGCAGGGAGCTGGTATGAGACAGAAAGCCTGGAAGCCGCCGCCACCAACTTCCTGATGAGAAATGGTACCAGCAAACATACCGCCCAGGAAATCAATGAAAATATAGATTATCACGGCGCCTACCTTAACCGGAATGCTTACCATGAAAATGCAACTTACACGCTGCACTGTCTCTCTAAACATACAGAAGTGTTGCTGCCCATGCTGCAGGAAGTGATCCTTGACCCCATTTTCCCGGAAGAGGAGCTGAGTCTGTATAAACAAAATCAAAAGCAAAAACTGGCGGTAAACCTGCTGAAATGCGATTTTGTAGCCAACCGCTTTATTGATAAATACCTCTTTGGCGACTTTCACCCTTATGGCCGTGTAAGCACCATGATGGCCTACGACGCCTTGCAGGCAGAGGGGCTTAAAGCCTTTTACAAGAAGCATTACACCTACAACAACTGCAAAATATTTGTGGCAGGCAACATGCCAGCCAACATCATCTCTTTGCTGAATAAATATTTTGGTAGCACGCAATGGAATGGAGAAAGCAACCTGGTAAAGCTCGACATGCCGATACAGGCTGCTGAAGAAAAAAAATTCAGAATCTTCAATGATGAAAATGGTGTACAGGGGGCTATCCGTATAGCCCGGCATTTTCCTAACCGCTACCATCCTGATTTTCCTAAGATGCTGGTATTAAACACTATCTTCGGCGGATATTTCGGCTCCCGCTTGATGAGTAATATCCGCGAAGAAAAAGGATATACCTATGGCATCTTCTCCCAGCTATACAATTTCCGCCAAACCAGTGCGCTGAATATACAAACGGAAGCCGGCCGCGATGTATGCGAGGCTACTATCGAAGAAGTATATAAAGAACTAACAACCCTCCAGAATGAGCCAATTCCCAAGGAAGAACTGGACCTCGTCCGTAACTATATGATCGGTTCCATCCTGGGCGACCTGGATGGCGCTTTTCAATTAATACAACGCTGGAAAAATTTGATTTTAAATGATTTAGATGAGAATTATTTTTATAATAATATACAAATCATCAAAACAATCAGTGCAGAAGAATTACAGCAACTGGCTAAGCAATATTTTACGCCCGGCGATTTTTATGAACTGGTCGTGATTTAAGAAAATAAGTGACGTAGAAAATAAAAAAGTTTCCATTAATGGAAACTTTTTTATTTTCTACGTCACTTATCCTCAATGCTTTATATTTAAATACCTTTCAGGGTACAACTGGAAAATGAAGCATATCTTTTCATCTAAACAGTAGCATCATGGAACCCAATAACGACTATTTAACCGCCAATAAAGTACTCTGGAATAAACGTACAGACGTACACGTTAACTCAGTATTTTACGATGTTCCGGGCTTCCTCGCCGGTAATAACTCACTCAAAGAAATAGAATTATCCTTGCTGGAAGATGTGGCCAGCACCAACTTGCTTCATCTCCAGTGCCATTTCGGGCAGGACACCTTATCACTGGCCAGGATGGGAGCACAGGTGACCGGCGTAGACCTTTCAGATACCGCTATTGCGCAGGCCAATGCCCTGGCAGCACAAATGCAGCTGACCAGCCAGGCCCGCTTCGTTTGTTGCGATGTATACAGCGCACCGGCGCATATCAACGACCGCTTTGATACCGTGTTTACTTCTTACGGCACCATTGGCTGGCTTCCGGACCTGCATAAATGGGCCGCTGTGATCGGGCATTTTCTGAAACCCGGCGGGCACTTCGTGATGGCCGATTTTCACCCGGTAGTATGGATGTTTGATGATTACTTTAAAACGGTTGCCTATTCTTATTTCAATACCGAAGCCCTGATCAAAGAAACCACCGGCACTTACACAGATCGCAATAGTAATATCAAAAGCACCTCTTATTCCTGGAACCATCCGCTGAGTGATATTATCACAGCACTAACAGCGCAGGGATTGCAGCTACAGGTATTCCGGGAATTTGATTATTCTCCTTATAATTGCTTTAGTAATACAATAGAAAAAAACGGCCGGTTTTATATCCAGGGAATGGAAGGAAAGCTACCAATGGTATATGCATTTAAATTCTTCAAACCTTTATAGCATGAAATCTCTTTTTATTTTTCTTTTGCTGATAACCGGCAGCGCTGCTGCTTTTGCACAATCCCAAGGGGAGATGAACAAACAGGCGGGGCAGGAATATAAAGACGCCGACAAAAAACTGAACGAAATCTATCAGCTGATCATCAAAGATTACGCGGCCAATAAAGCATTCATTCAAAACCTGAAAGAAGCACAGCGCATCTGGATCCAGTTCCGCGATGCACAGGTGAAAGCCATGTATCCCGCTGCCACTAAAACCTATGGCAGCGTGTTTCCCATGTGCAAGGCCAACTACCTGACAGAGCTTACCCATCAACGTACAGAGGCCCTGCGGGTGTGGCTCAACGGTCTCCCGCAAGGCGATGTTTGCAGCGGCTCCATAGGAGATAAACAGGCACACTAATAATATTATTATAAATCATAATATTATTCCGTATATTTGTCGCTCACAGTGAGCCTATGCGAAACCTTATCCTTATTTTATCGGTATTCCTGTGCACCAGCGCCTATTCCCAAACATCCAAAACTGCGCTGGATACATTGGAAATTCATTACCAGCAGTGCCTGAGTAACAGCCACCAGATGTATAATTGCGCCGTGATTTATTACAAACAGCTGGACAGCCTGTTACACAATACCCTGCAACATTTGTATTCCAGCCTTAATCCCGGCAGGCAGCAACAGCTGCAAGCCGAGCAATCGGCATGGGAAGAAAAGAAAGAAGAGTACTTTAAGAAAATAGACGAGCGGGTGGAAAAGATGCATAAACGCACCATGGAAGGACTGGATGACGATATGATATCTACAGACAATAAAGCTTCCTTTATCAAACAACGACTGGCCACACTACTTAATATTTAGCTTAAGAGCATAAAGCACAATAGCTTTATGCTCTTTACAGCCTTTCCTGGTGGCGTAGCCACCGCTCCGGCATTTCATTATTACTGGCCATGAGATAGTCGTTATAAGCGCAGGGAACAAATTCCCGGTCGGGCAATTGCATCCACCAGCGGCCTGTTTTTTTACTCTTCAGGAAAACAGTTTCTATATCGGAGAAGGCTATATGAAATTCCCAGAAGGCATCCCGGTCTTCCAGCCGGGCTTCGCGATTCCTTACCGCACGGCCATCCATAAAATACCACATCATTTGCGAAATCTGCCGGGCGGTAAGCTGTTCTTTATCTTTTTCCGGACGATATCCATAAATACCAAAAGAGGAGAGGCGGCTGCTCATCCCGGCATACCTTGCCAGGGAACAGGCTTCTTCTCCGCTAAAGCCGTTGGGAGAGAGTTGATTGGCGGGTGCATCTGTATGCCGGATGATATTGATATCCAGGCTAAACAAATCAGAATGCCGCAGTACTGGTTCTGCTTCTTCCATATTTTCGCGGATACGTCCTAAGCGGAAACAATCGAAACGCAGTTTATCCAGCGTTTCTAACATACGCGGATGTACGAAATAACTTTGGAAACCAATATGATTGTAATGACGGAGATAGTTGGGTTGTTCTGTGAGGATATCCATTAAAAACCGCTCACTGCGCACAGACGACTCTTCTTTGAGGTCTATCAGGGCATCCGCTACGGTAGCCTCAATAATTAATTGCTGGGAAGCATAAGCCTTATATTGCGGATAGGTGAGATCGTGGGAACCACCCAGGATGATAACGGTTTTGTTGATGGCTAATAATTCTGCTATCACCGTTTTCATAGCAGCGTAGGCATCTGCGAGAAAGGCGCCTGATTGAAGATTACCAATATCAGCCAGCTTAATATCACGATGCCAGTTGTAGAGGCGGAAAAATTCGCGGCGTATAGCATCTGGTCCGCTGGTCCCCGTTTTGCCGGATTCACCCCCTCTTTCTTCTCCCACACCCAGCAAAATAATATCGGCCGACTCTATATCCGGTTGATGGTGCTCTTCATACACGTCGATCACACCCCCTACCTGGAATGGGTCATACTCCTGATCATCGTTTAATACAACTTTAGAAACAGGACGTAAAAAATCCTGCAGGTGCGAAAAATCTGCCATCACTTAATTGGATTTAATTGATGGCAAACGTACAAAAAAAAGCAAAAACCAGGCAGAAAGGTAGCGGGTCAAAATTACTATAACGGGAATCTTGTAGAGGTGATGCTACTAGTTCTTGTGAATAATAAATTCGAATGGCTTATGCGACTTGCGTGAAATTGCTTTTTCCAGCACCGATCGTTTGCTGGTAATCCGACTCTTGTTACAATCCATCACTTCCATAACTGCGCAGAGATAATCCATCGTTTCAATCAGCGAAAGCATTTCACTGATCTGTCTAACGGCAGACTGTATCTGCTGCTCCGTGTACCTATCTTCATGTAGCAAGATTAATAAATCTCTATCTACAGGTTTCATGAATAAAAAATTTGACTGTTCCCCGAAATATTGTTTGGCCAGGTATCAAAGGATAGTTCAAAAAGATAAGGTAAAAATTGTTTGCTGTCAATCGTAGTTAAAGTCGTCTTTAGTTGTCAAACAGATCGTTATTAGTGCATTCGTTTCTTATTCATGGTAGGACAACCGCAATCGTTTTTCTTAAAAACTTTACAACCTTCCATCACTAAACATCCACAAAGAAAAAAGACTACAATCCATTTTATACTTTTCATACTGCAGTTTAATATACTTGGCTATGATTAAAACCTATCTTAAGTGTTTACCTTTTCTTAACAATGTCCTTTTGTAATTTAAGCTAAATTCGTAAAAAATATTAAAATATTTGTCCACAATTCGTTCCTCACGTAAAATTCTTGTAGTTCCGCTGGATTGGGGTCTTGGACATGCCACCCGGGATATTCCCCTCATCCATGAAATGCAAAACGCAGGTTGTCAGGTTTTTATTGCAGCAGAAGGCAAACACGCTGCTTTGCTGCAACAGGAATTCCCACAGGTAACCATTTTTCCGCTACCCGGATACCGCATCCAATACGCACAGAAAGGACAGTTTTTCGGGCTGAAAATTATTCAGCAAATCCCTAAAATTTACCGGGCTGTAAAGCATGAACAACGCTGGCTAAAAAAGATAGTAGCTGATTATCAAATAAATGCAGTGATTTCCGACAACCGGTTCGGCCTGTATCATAAAGATATTCCTACCGTTTTTATTACGCACCAGCTACTCATCAAAACTCCTTTCGGCGGTTGGATAGAGCGGACCCTGCAGAAAATAAATTATCGTTTCATTAACAAATACAGCGCCTGCTGGGTACCCGATTTTTCCGGTAACAATAATCTTTCCGGCGAACTGGCGCATCCTGGTAAATTACCCGGTCATACCGCCTATATAGGCTGTCTGAGCAGGTTTGAGCCCAAGCCCGGCGTAACAAAGAAATACGATCTGCTGGTGCTGATCTCCGGACCAGAGCCACAAAGGTCTAACCTGGAAAAACTGATAGTAGACCAGATCAAATCACTGCCTGTTACCGCCCTCATTGTAAGCGGCAAACCTGGCAGTCCCCAGCACGAAACGATTGCTCCCGGCGTAACCCAGGTTAACCACCTGAACGCCAGTGAACTAAACGACGCGATGCTGGCCTCCGACATGGTATTAAGCCGCTCTGGCTATACTACCCTGATGGATCTGGCCAAACTGAATAAAAAAGCCATCCTCATTCCCACACCCGGGCAATCAGAACAGGTATACCTGGGCGAATACCTGATGGAAAAAGGATACTTTTATTCCCTTCCGCAGGAAGAATTTAACTTAAAAACAGCGCTGGAAGAGGCTTCCCGCTTTCCTTTCCGGTCGTTTCACCACGACCAGGACATGGAACAGTACAAACAGGTGGTGCAGCATTTTGTACAGTCTATTTAAACTGCTAAATGAGCTTATAATAAGCCAGGGACGCCTTGCGTCCCTGGTACTTAGATATTTTTTACGTCTGCCCCGGTGTAGATCTTCTTGCCGACAATCGCCACCGGGCGTTTCAGGAAAGAATATTCCTGCAAGATCAACTCCCTGTAATCTGATTCTGTTAGCTCTTTTTCATGTAATCCCATAGGGCGATATTGTTGGGACCTTCTGCTGAACAGTGATTCGTAGCTGCCTGATAGTGCATGCATCTCATCCAGCTGCGCTGGTGTTATTTTTTCTTTTTTGATGTCCTGCAAAATAAATCCCCGTTCTTTTGCATTCGTTTCTGTCAGTATTTTCTTACAAGTACCACAGGTTGACAAATGATAGATTTTATTCATTCTTTTTATTTTTTTCCACCCTAAAGTTACACCCTCACCGTATATCATACTACTATCTTAATTTTGCAGATTCAAATTAAATCTTGTAGGTTTAGCGATGGAAAAGAAATTATTTTTACTGGACGCGATGGCCCTCATTTACAGGGCTTACTACGCCCTGATCAGGAATCCACGCATCACTAGTGCGGGTAGAAACACCAATGCGCAATTTGGGTTTACTACTACTTTGCTGGACCTTATCAATAAAGAAAAGCCCACCCATATGGCTGTTGCGTTCGATACGCACGCCCCCACCGAACGACACACCACTTATACCGACTATAAAGCCAATCGTGAAGACGCACCGGAAGACCTCCTGGACGCATTGCCCGATATCAAGCGTATCATAGAAGGCTTTAATATTCCTGTAGTAGAGCTGGATGGCTACGAAGCCGACGACGTGATAGGCACCCTCGCCTGGCAGGCCGCCGATGCCGGCTACACCGTATACATGGTAACACCGGACAAAGACTATGGCCAGCTGGTAAGAGATAATATATTTATCTACAAGCCTCCCTATATGGGCAACAAGGAAGAAATTATGGGCCCCAAAGAGGTGTGCGAGAAATGGCAGATCAAAGATGTACACCAGGTAATCGATATCCTGGGGCTTATGGGCGATGCCGTAGATAACATCCCTGGCATTGCCGGCATCGGCGAAAAAACAGCCATGAAGCTGCTGGCACAGTACCATTCCCTCGAAAATGTGCTGGAAAATGCGGATAACATTGGCGGAAAAATGGGGGAGAAGATAAAAGCAGGTCGCGACAATGCCCTGCTCTCCAAAGAACTCGCCACCATTATCACGGATGTTCCGGTTAGCTTCCATGAAGAAGACTTCTGTATCAAGGAAAGCGATAAGGCTAAGCTTACCGATATCTTCACAGAACTGGAATTTAAAACCCTGGGTAAACGAATTCTCGGCGATACTTTTGGCGGTAACAGCGCCGCCGCGGAAGCTAAGCCAAAAGTAGTACAGACGGATCTTTTCGGTACCCCCACCATAGTAGAAGAAACTACTGCTTCAACGGAAGAAACCATCGACAGTCCCAACATCCTGAGGGCAGATAAAAATATCAACAACACACCACATACCTACTATCTCGCCGATACGCCGGAGAAAAGAGCCGATTTGCTGCAGCAATTATTGCAACAAAAAGAAGTAGCTTTTGATACCGAAACTACCGGCACGGATGCCAATGAAGTAGATATTGTAGGCATGAGCTTCTCTGTCAAAAAGGGCGAAGGCTGGTATATTCCCATGCCGGCTGATCATAACGCCGCCCGGGCTATTATCCATGAGTTTACGCCCCTGTTTCATCACAACAGCATTACCCTGGTAGGACAAAATATCAAGTATGATATGCTGATCCTGAAATGGTACGGCGTGGATGTTACTACCAGCGTATTTGACACCATGCTGGCCCATTACCTGATAGAACCGGAGGGCCGCCGGGGCATGGATGTCCTAAGCGCCCAATACCTGCAGTACGAGCCGGTTTCCATAGAAACGCTCATTGGAAAAAAAGGGAAAGGGCAAGGCAATATGCGGGATGTAGAAATTGAAAAAATCAAGGAATACGCTGCCGAAGATGCCGATATTACCCTCCAGCTGAAAGATAAATTTGCTCCCCTGCTGCCCGAAAAAGCAGTAGAGAAAGTATTTTATGAGATAGAAAATCCGCTGGTAAAAGTACTCACCGACATGGAATATGAAGGCATCGCCCTTGATATTAATGCGCTGGCCGACTATTCCAGGGAACTGGAAATAGAAATTAAGCGCGCCGAAGAAAGTGTGTATGAGCAGGCTGGCGTGAGGTTTAAACTGGCTTCTCCCAAGCAATTGGGCGAAGTGTTGTTTGAAAAATTACAACTGGATCCCAAAGCGAAGAAAACGCGTACCGGGCAATATGCCACCGGGGAAGATGTGCTACAAAAGCTTTCCGGCAAACACAAAATTGTAGAAGATATTCTCATTTTTCGCGAGCTCAGCAAACTCAAATCTACTTACGTAGATTCATTACCGTTACTGCTGAATAAACGCACCAACCGTATACATACTTCCTATAACCAGGCGGTAGCGGTAACGGGCCGGTTAAGTTCCAATAATCCGAACCTCCAGAATATTCCTATTCGTACCGACAGAGGCCGGGAAATCCGTAAAGCCTTCATCCCGCGCAATGAGGAATATGTGCTGCTGTCGGCCGACTATTCACAAATAGAATTACGTATCATTGCAGCTATTAGTGAAGATACCGAAATGATGGCCGCATTCAGGTCCGGGACCGACATCCACGCGGCTACCGCTGCCAAGGTGTACAATGTTGCCCTCGATGCCGTTACGCCGGAAATGCGCCGTAATGCCAAGAGCGTAAACTTTGGTATCATTTATGGCGTTAGCGCATTTGGGTTATCAGAAAACCTGGGCATCCCTCGTTCAGAGGCCAAAACCCTGATCGATAACTATTTTGCCCAGTATCCATCTATCAAAAAATATATGGAAGACCAGGTAAAATTTGCACAGGAAAAAGGCTATGTACAAACGCTGCTGGGAAGAAAACGCTGGTTAAAAGACATCAATTCTTCCAATGCCGTAGTACGTGGCTTTGCCGAAAGAAACGCTATCAATATGCCTATCCAGGGTACCGCTGCGGATATGATCAAACTGGCCATGATTGCTATTCATAAGGCATTCAAGGAAAGAAACCTCAAATCACGCATGCTGTTGCAGGTACATGACGAATTGGTATTTGATGCGCATCTTTCAGAACTGGAAATAATTAAACCCCTTATATTAGATCTTATGCGTAATGCCTTGCCATTGGCTGTTCCTGTAGAGGCGGAAATGGGCACTGGCAAGAACTGGCTGGAAGCCCATTAGTCAACACTTCCGGCTTATATGACCAGGTTTTAGTAAATATAGCATTTACTAAAACCTGGTCATATAAGTCCAAAAGCCAGGGGAACTACGCTTGCTTTTCCCAAAACAGTTTACTAGTTTTCAAATATGATCCAAACACCTCGACTACAATTGTTGCCGTGCTCCCTTGAGCATTTTGAATTGCTATTACAGGGCAACGATCATCTGGCCGACCTGCTTGGTATTTCTATTCAGGAAGGATGGACAGAGTATCCCGAAATGGTTCTGGTAGCATACGATAAATTACGGAATGATCCGGCTATGCTGGGTTGGTTCTTTTACCTGGTCATCCACCGGGAAGATAAGCGCCTCATTGGCGCTGGCGGGTTTAAGGGTAAGCCCAACGGAGATGGGCTGGTGGAAATGGGCTATGAAATAACCGAAGATTACCGCGAACAGGGGCTAGGCACCGAAATGGCAGAAGCCCTGATCCGGTTTGCTTTTGGCCACTCCTACGTCCATCGCGTAATTGCCCATACAGAAGAAGAGTATAACGCCTCCGTTAAAATTCTGCAAAAAGCGGGGATGCGGTTTGTAGGCACCATAAAAAATAAAGAAAATGAAGACCTCTGGGAATGGGAAATTACCCGGAGTCAATATGAAGAAAAGTAACCTGTATGCTGTAATTCCTTCTGGTAACCACTGTAGCCGGCTCCGTTCATCCATCTTTTCAAGGGTCAAGTACCTGCTTTCCCTTATTTTTGGTCCTTTGTTTTAAAACTTATCATTATACACCATGAAGAAATGGATCATGTGTGCAACCATGCTGTATAGCATCGGAGCGTTTGCACAAAACAGTACCAACGTAGAGGGCAGCAAATACCAGTTCACCACGTTAAAAAACCTGGATGCAGGAGATGTACAGAACCAGGGACGTACCGGCACCTGCTGGTCTTTTTCCGGCCTGTCTTTCTTTGAATCAGAGCTACTGCGCTCTGGCAAGAGCAAAGGTCTGAACCTGAGCGAAATGTTTGTGGTGCGCAAAATGTACCCGTTGAAAGCTGCTAACTATGTACGTATGCACGGTAAAGCCAACTTCGGTGAAGGCGGCGGTTTCCCGGATGATCTGTTATGCCTCCGCGAATACGGCCTGGTACCCCAGAGCGTGTACGATGGCAACAAAGGAAAAATGTACAACCACGCAGAAATGGAAAGCCTGCTGGAAGGCGTGGTCAATAAAATCGGTAACACCCAAAGCACCATCAACCCCGACTGGTCTAAAGCGTTCGACGGTGTATTGAACGCCTATATGGGCGACGCTCCGGAAAAATTCCAATACAACGGCAAAACATATACGCCGCAGTCTTTCGCTAAAGAGCTGGGACTCAATGCCGATGACTATGTGTTGATTTCTTCTTTTACCCACCACCCTTACAATTCGCAGTTCGTACTGGAAGTACCAGACAATTGGAACTGGGAAAGAGTATACAATGTAAACCTGACTGACTTTACCAACATCGCGGAAAACGCTGTCATGAATGGCTATTCTATCGCATGGGCTGCTGATGTGAGCGAAAAAGGCTTCAACTTTAAAGAAGGACTGGCCATTGTTCCTGAAAAAGACTGGGCTGATATGTCTGCCGAAGAGAAAAGAAATGCTTTCCTGGAACCCGGTAAAGAAAAAACAATTACGCCAGAACTGCGCCAGCAAGCATTTGATAACTACGAAACGCAGGACGATCATGGTATGCACATTGTAGGCCTGGCAAAAGACCAGAACGGCAATAAGTACTTCCGCGTTAAAAACTCCTGGGGGGCCGATAATCCTGGTCAGGGTTATTTCTACGCCTCCGTACCTTACTTCGCTTATAAAACCACCTGCTTCATGGTAAACAAAAAAGCATTACCCGCAGATGTAGCGAAAAAATTAGGCATTAAATAATTATAATTTATAAAACGAAAAAGAGGATTTACCCTGGGTGGTAAATCCTCTTTTTTATACTGTTTACTGCCAGTATTCCTCAAAATATATCTTTCTTTTATATATTTATTTAATTAAAATATATTTGCTACAAGCAACTATTTTTAGTTGACCTGGTCAATTATTATTTCCAGAATCCAATGCAGTCTTAGAATTTAGTGTTTCCCCTCCAGCCATTGGGTGTAGCCGTAATCTCCCAGGCGCAATTTTACAGGCAACCCAGTATGTTTTTGCCAGGTCCATTCCTGTTTACAAAAAAATCCAAAGTGCTGCTGGTAATAAGCATTAGGCGCCAGCATGTAAACAGGGTAAGTGAGTGGGGTAGGCGCGGTGAGCAGAAGAGGCTTCTTAGAGGCAGGTAGTAATTTCACCGGCTTTAGTGTAAACGTTTGTGCCCCCACATGAGCGCTGAGTAAAATACTCCCTATCAATATCCAGCATCGTTTCATATCAACCACATTTATCAGGTAATCGCTTCAAAACTGCCAATACCCTCACGAATCAGGGCAGGCAACTCGCCCGTACAATCCACTACCGTAGAAAACCCCATTCCTCCGGGGCCGCCATCTACTACAATATCTACCTGGCTGCCAAACTTCTCATAAATAATTTCCGGGTCTGTATATTCTTCTACATAATCCTCTATGGGCAGGGTGGTACTCATCAGGGGATTTCCCAGTTCCTTTACGATAGTACGGCAAATATTATTATCCGGTACCCTGATACCTACCGTATCCTTCTTTGTTTTAAGTAACTTGGGCACCATCCGGCTGGCCGGCAAAATAAAGGTATACGGACCCGGTAACGCTTTCTTCAACATCCGGAATATCGGTGTATCCACACTCTTGGCATAATCCGATAAATGACTCAGGTCATAACAAATAAAGGAAAAGTTTGCCTTTTTCGGATCTATCTGCTTAATCCTCGCGATACGCTCTATCGCCTTATGTTGTGTAATATCGCAACCCAAACCATATACCGTATCGGTTGGATAGATGATAATCCCCCCATCTTTTAAACATTCAATGATTGTTTTTAAATGGCGTGGATTCGGGTTCTCCGGATGTACGTTTAATAGCATATTTAAAGTTACGGCTTTTGCTTTATGCTTTCCGCTTTTTAACCTACCTTTCAGCCCGATTTTCGAAACCTACGCGATGAATTTAAAAGGCATTGTTCCCAGAACGTGGAGGAGACTAAAGAGAGTATTGCTGGTCCTGATTGTTGCACAATTTGTTTATATCGTCCTGTTGAAATGGGTGAATCCGCCTATTACCATCACTCAAATATCAAGCTGGGGAAGCCTTTGGGGAACAGGCAAATCATTACAGAAAACCTGGGTGAGCTATGATGAAATATCCCAGCACGCCAAACTGGCTGTGATAGCCAGCGAAGATCAACTCTTCACGGATCACAATGGCTTTGACTTCAAATCCATTGAAAAAGCGATGAAGCATAACCAGCAAAGCAAAAAGATTAAAGGAGCCAGTACCATTAGCCAACAGGTGGCTAAAAATGTATTTCTATGGCAGGGCAGGAGCTGGTTTCGAAAAGGACTGGAAGTATATTTTACTTTTATGATTGAAAAGATCTGGGGGAAACAACGCATCCTGGAAGTATACCTCAATGTAGCGGAAATGGGAGAAGGTGTATTTGGTATTGAAGCCGCCTCCCAGGTAAACTATCATAAAAATGCCGCCAGTTTGAACCGGGAAGAAGCCGCCATGATAGCCGCCTGCCTGCCTAATCCGGTTAAATATACCATCAACCCGCCCGCAAGAATTACGGCATATCGCCAGCGCAGGATATTGGTCCAGATGCGCAATCTCGCGCCGGATCCGGATATTACGGAATTGGTTACCGGCAGAAACTAACTACGGCCGTTGCAGCAGGCGGTTTACCGCCGCAATAGCCGATGCTTCCCGTTCTTCATAACTTCCGCGGATATCTTCCCAGGCCACACCGGATTGTATCACAATATCCCGGTACAACTGGTAAAAGTAATTACGCATTTCAGGTTCGGGATGTTCCCGCTGCGGATCCTCTTCCCAGGGCAGATCAATATAGGTGAGCAAGTACAAATCGCAGGCTTGTTCCGCTATCTGTGCTAAAATACGTGGATCGCAGTTGCCATATTTATGTTCACTCCAAACTTTTATTACATAGAGGTCGGTATCGCAGATCAATACCTCATTGGCTTTGGAAGCCTGCATACGTTCCAGCGTAAGCTGGCCGGTGGCAATTTCCAGTAAATCGGATTGTTCATATGGACGGGTGAGCTGGTCTACATATTCACGCGCGAATTCCGGCGTCCACACTGTATTAAAGTGGGATGCCAGCATCTCGCTCAGTGTGCTCTTACCGGTAGATTCAGGTCCTATTACTACAACTTTCTTCATGGATGCGAAATTTCTCTTTGCCGCACCGTTTCTCTCCATTCAAGATATCCGAATATAGCAATGATAAATAAAAAGATCGTGAGCAGGGCAGTCAGGTACAGGTGTTTATAAAACAACAGCGGTATGGCCACCAGGTTGGATATATTGAGCAGTATCCAGTTTTCCAGCTTGCGCTTGGCCAGTAACCACATACCGGCACAGGCAGCAGCGGAAACAAAACCATCCATTACCGGTACATTGGAATCTGAATAATGACGCAGGAGGAACCAGAAAATGGCCCAGCCGCCCAGCGCGATAAAAATGGCCGTCCACAGTTCGTTACGGCTGCTTCTCATCACAGGCGTTGATGGCTCCGTAGGGCCTTTCTTTGCCCAATATATCCACCCATATACGCTCATCACCAGGTAATAGGCATTCAGCGTCGCATCGGCGTATAACTTAAAATGCTCCTGTGATAACAGGTACGTATACACGCCGGTGCTGATAATGCCGGTAGGATATACCAGGATATTATTATTTTTCTGGAAGATGACCGACAATACTGCAAAGAATACTGCAATCCCCTCCAGCCAGGTCATTTGATGCAGCCCTGCTAATAAACCCTGGTATAAATCATTCATTGTGCGAAGATGGCTAAATAGTTATGATTATTACTTTTTTTCACCAATCAATGTTCCGGATACATTCCAGAAACTCTGGCTGCTACCTTCTGGTTTCCCTTGCGGAATAGCCACTTGTATGGTGTGTTTACCGGGCGTAATATCCGGTAAAGATATGTATACGGGAGATGTGAGCGTACCGGGGCACCAGTTTGACCGGCTCAGATCAGACGAGGACAGTCCATTGCCGAAATTACCCGATGCGGGGTTAGACAGGCGATAGGTAGCACAGTCGGTTCTCCAGGGAATAAAGTGATATACCCGTTTGCCGTCTACAAATACTTCGTTCTGCTTAGGGTTAAATTCATCGCCGCCACCCCAGCCACCATGACCGGTAGTAAGGAGTCGCAACTGAATATTTTTAACCCCTTCAGGGATATCCACCGTTACTTTGAGCGAATCTTTATCAAACAGGGTAGCATATTCCTGTCCGGCCATCTCCATCAGGTTAGTGGTGTTAAATGCCGGGTAAATCCAATTGGGAGCAGGCCTATTTTCATCTTCCGGATCACCGGGATAATATTTCAGGTTGAGGCTTACTTTATGACCACCTTTGTCGTAGTTCCCAATGTAAACACCGAGCCAAACATCACCCTGCAGACGGCCATGGAGCTCGGTAATGTCTTGTTTATAGATAACAGAATCGGCCCAGTGATAACCCGCAATTTTTACCTGGTTGTTAAACTGTCTTACACCAAAAGGGGTGAAAAAGCGCAATATTTCCAATGCAGGCAGGTAGTTGTCGGTAGCCACTATTCCCTGGTATTGTTTGCCGTTCTTTGCTGTAAATAACGGTAACATCCCTACGCCTTTTTGCAATCCATCCAGGAAGGAGGTGGCTTTGTCTACCGGTATTATAAACACAGAGCCTGTTCTGTCGTACGCATCACCATTGGAAAATTGGGTCAGTTCAGCAAAAAGGGTCTGTCCTTTTTGTATAGCAGGCAGCGTTATCTTTTTCAGGATCACGGTGCCACCGGCATAGTGATAGGTTTGATTCAGCTGCTCACCGACAGGATTAGATGTATTATTTCCCCAGCTGATCTGCTCCTGGTCAAACACCGGGAGGGTGGTGTAGCGGCTATCTATTACCTGTCGCATGTAGGCAGCGTCATCTACCATTGTCCCGGTATTCACAGGCCAGGCCAGGGTAGAGTCAGCGATTTTTTTATAGGTGATCTTCTTTGCCAGCGTTTCGCTATTGCCATTACGCACAATTTTGAGTACCAGTCCCAATCCCGGCGCAATAGTAATATTAGGCGTTCCTTTCAATGCCAGGGCATTGGTATACCATACTTCGATGGTATTGGAACGAATAAACAATTTGGCTTTTTTACATACATATCCCAGGATGGTAGCGGTGTCGGGAAGGAGTTCGGGGGTAGTGTATTCGCCAAATGCTTTTTTCAACGTATATACCTGGCCGTTAGGCAGTGTTAATACCTGCAGGGTTGCTTGTTCCTGCATTTGCAGATACTGCTGTTCTTTCTGTTTGTGACCACCGGGGATGACATGGGCACGTTGTCCGCTGATGGCCAGCTGCAGCTCGTTTCCTGGAATTGGCTTCCCATTGCTGCTGAATCCATAGGTAATAATGGCGGATGTGCTGTCTGTACGCCTCTTCTGTTGGGCATATGCCGGTTGCATCGCTATAGCAATACCGGTAAGTAGCAGTAAGAATCTCATGCTGGCTATTTGCTTTTTTAGTGTTCAATGTTCTATATCCGGGCCTTTTCGCTATTGCTAAATACCCTGGGTAGCAGCTAAAAAAAAGCACAGCCATAAAGACTGTGCTTTCGTTTAACACTATCATTCACTCAACTATGGCTTATTCTGCTTCTGCCACCACTTCCTTCACTTCAGGGATCATACGCTTCATCATGCCTTCAATACCGGCTTTCAGCGTAATCATGGAAGAGGGACAGCCTGAACAGGAACCTTGTAACATCAGTTTCACCGTGCCGTTTTCATAGTCTTTGAACTGAATGGCGCCGCCATCCATTTCAACAGCCGGTTTCACATAATTTTCCAATAATTCCTTGATACGTTTTACTACATCGGTATCATCAGCACTTACTTCGTTGCTGGCGGCAGACTTGGTAACTACTACCTCGTCTTCATTGATAACAGGGCGGGAGTCTTCCAGGTATTCTTTCAGGAAGGCTTTTACCGTAGGGATGATATCGTTCCAGTCAGTTTCGCTGGTCTTTGTCAACGTAATAAAGTTAGCCATGATAAACACTCCCTTGATAAAAGGGAAGCTAAACAACTCGATAGCTAAAGGAGATGGTTTAGCGCTGGCTTCATCCGGGAAATCGATGCTTTTACCAGGATACAACAGTTTGTTAGCCACAAACTTCATTGTTTCTGGGTTTGGCGTCATTTCCGTGTATATGCTGATGATTGGATTTCCTGTTTTAATCATTTTTATCCGGATTTACTCCTGCAAAGGTAATCTTTTTCGGGCAGATTTCCGGGATGTGTTCAAATGTGGGCCATCGAAATAAACAATTGGCACATAGGTATCCCTGATATCTTTGCCACTCATAATTATATGCTTTTTTTCTTATATAATTGCCCGGTAGGAAGCGAAATAATATGGTAGAATTCTACATTTATTTATTGCCTGTCACTTATTACTTTTGTGAAGTATGCAAACAACGAAAGTCTTAAAAGCACGCAAAAGAATTGCCCTGATTGCGCACGATCACAAAAAGGCAGAGCTGATAGAGTGGGCTGTTTATAACAAAACAGTATTGAGTCGCCATGAACTATATGCCACTGGTACCACCGGCCAGCTGATAGAGCAGGCGCTGGATGTATCTGTGCGTAAACTGCTGAGCGGCCCCCTGGGCGGCGACCAGCAAATTGGCGCTCTGGTAGCTACAGGAGAGCTGGATGTGATCATTTTCTTCTGGGACCCCATGGAAGCACTGCCGCACGACCCCGATATCAAGGCCCTGCTACGCTTAGGCGTTGTATGGAATATCCCCATGGCCAGCAATCGTGCTTCTGCCGACTTCCTTCTCACGTCGCCCCTGATGCACCAGGAATATGAAGCCAGCTTGCCGGATTACAGCCAGTATACAAAGAGAAAAATATAGAATGATCCTATTTGGATTAAATTTCTATAAAATACATTTATTTTTATACGTGCCCCCGGATGCTCCGGGGAAATTTCCGTACTTTAAATAAAAGCTTCGGGAATGAGAGCTGTTTTTACCGGGTTACTAGCGTTCGCGCTGACCAATACCATATTGCCCTGTATCGCACAACATGATACCAGCCGGGCCTACCGCGACTCCCTTACAGATCTGCAACTGGCCCAGACCACCCGGCTGCTCCGGGAAAATGACTCCCTGCAGAAAGTCGGCGAAACGCAGAAAAAAGCGCTGGAACAACAACTCCAGCTTATCAGCAACGACAATGACCAGCGTAAGGTAGCGCTCCAGGAAAAGCTGGCCGCCTTTGAACAGGCTGATTCACTGAAAAAAGCAGCAAGCCTGCAGCGCATCGCCAGGCTAAAAGCCAGCCATGGCGGCTTTCCCGTAGCCCCTTTCGGAGATACCCTCTTTTTCGTGTACAATAAACTAGGTCCGCTACAGCCCAGCGAAAGAGCCCAAAACACCGATCACAAACTGCAACAACTCGCGGCCGATCCCTTCTTTAGCCCCGATACCCTCAACGCCGTAGCCAATGAAAACAACGTGGATGTTACCTATAATGAACTCGTTATCCTAAGCATCACCGACGACGACGCCCTATGGCTTAACCAGGACAAAATGCAGGTGGCCACCGAATATACCGCCGCCATCCGGAAAGCGATACTCCAGGAAAAGAAGAATAACAGCCTGGAAAATATCCTCATCCGGGTTGGATGGTTACTCCTTATCATCGCAATATTTTCCGGTATTGTATACGGCATTAACCGCCTCTTTAAACGGTTGCGTATCAAAGTGGTGCGAGAAAAAGACCGTTATATTAAAGGCGTAAAAGTGAAAGACTATGCCTTGCTGAACCCCCAAAAGCAGATGGGGATTGTTTTCAGCGCCCTACGCATTATCCGGATTATTTTAATCCTGTTTATCTTCTACATTACCTTACCCTTTGTGTTCAGCATTTTCCCCTGGACCAAAGGCATTGCCGATAAACTTATCAACTGGACACTAGCCCCGGTGAAATCAGCGGGTTATTCCTTTCTCCAGTATCTCCCCAAACTACTCACCATCGTTGTTATCTATTTTATTACAAGATACCTGGCAAAACTAGTCAACTACCTGGCAGAAGAAATTGCTTCCGGCAACCTTAGTATCAAAGGTTTCTACCCCGATTGGGCCCGGCCTACGGGAAGTGGCATCAAATTCCTGCTGTACGCGTTTATGTTCGTGGTCATCTTTCCTTACCTGCCGGGGTCGGACTCTAAAATATTCCAGGGCGTATCCGTTTTTCTGGGAATCCTCTTTTCCCTGGGCTCTTCGTCTGCGATTTCCAACGTGATTGCAGGCTTCGTAATTACTTACATGCGGCCATTTAAAATAGGAGACCGGGTAAAAATAGGGGATATCACCGGAGATGTAATTGAGAAAAATTTACTGGTGACCCGGCTGCGCACCATTAAAAATGAAGAAATTACGGTACCCAACGCCAGCATACTAAATGGGCATACCATCAATTTTACCAGCTCCAGTAAAGATCCTGGTCTCATTATACATACCACCGTAACCATCGGTTATGATGTTCCCTGGAAACAAGTACACGAACAGCTCATAAAGGCTGCTATGGCCACAGAAGGCATTATGGGAGAAAAACAGCCTTTTGTGCTGCAAACCGCCCTCAATGATTTTTCCGTTGCCTATGAAATCAACGCCTATACAGACCGGCCTCACCAGATGGCACTGCTTTATTCCGAACTGCACCGCAACATACAGGATTGCTTTAATACCGCAGGTATTGAAATTATGTCGCCCAACTACCTGGCACACCGCGATGGCAATACCACCACCATTCCATCGGAGTATCTGCCTGAAAACTACCAGCCTGGGGCCTTTCGTGTGAAGACGGAAAAAGAGTAAGCCATGCTATCTTCATAAGAATCACATATTTATATTATAACAGGCGCCCTTTTTGCTATTTTCGCATCTTAGGTTAAAAGCAAGGCAGATGTTGAAGCAATTTATAGCGGGGACTATTTTGTGTGTAGTCCTGATGCAACAGGCATGGGCGCAATTGCCTCCCAAACGGGAATTAAGGGCAGTTTGGATCGCCACTATTGAAAATATTGACTGGCCCTCCCGGCGTGGCTTAAGTACAGAACAACAAAAACAGGAATTCATTGCCATACTGGATCAGCAACAACGCAATGGCATGAATGCAGTAGTGGTGCAGGTTCGTCCTGCTACCGATGCATTTTATGCCTCTCCCTACGAGCCCTGGTCGGAATACCTCACCGGCGTTCAGGGACAAGCGCCCAATCCATATTATGATCCCTTACAGTTCATGGTGGAAGAAACGCATAAACGGGGCATGGAATTCCACGCCTGGTTTAATCCCTATCGTGCCGTATTCAATGTAAGCCGCAGTAGCGTGGCCCCCAACCATATTACCCGACTTCATCCGCAATGGTTTCTGACCTACGACAATAGAAAATATTTCGATCCGGGTATCCCGGAAGTGCGGGACTACGTAACAGCTGTTATCCGTGATGTGGTGAAACGCTATGATATTGATGCCGTACACTTCGATGATTACTTCTATCCTTATCGTGTTCCCGGAAAAGAATTTCCCGATAACAACTCCTATCGCCAATATGGAGGTAATATGATGAAGGACGATTGGCGCAGGGCCAATGTAGACGCCATCATACAAATGCTGAGTGTAGCCATTAAGGCAGAAAAGCCCTGGGTAAAATTTGGCGTAAGTCCTTTTGGCGTTTGGCGGAACAAAGACAAAGACCCTGAAGGCTCCTACACCAAAGGCGGTCAAACCAACTACGACGACTTATATGCCGATATCCTTAAATGGCTAAAGAAGGGCTGGATCGATTATGTAGCTCCTCAAATTTACTGGGAGCGTGGCCACCGGCTGGCAGATTATGAAATATTACTCAACTGGTGGAGTCAGCACGGCTATGGCAGGCAAGTGTACATCGGCCATGGCGTATATCGCATCAACAGCAATGCTGCCTGGAGAAATCCCAATGAAATACCCGCCCAGATAGAAGAAGCCAGAACGCTCAATACCGTTCAGGGAAGTATTTTTTATAGCGCGGCTTCTTTCAGGGGCAATCCGCTTGGCATTGAAGATGCGCTGCGCAGAGGTGTTTACAGATACCCGGCGCTGCGTCCTGTTATGCCCTGGCTGCCAAAAGAAACCCCGGATGCGCCTTATTTCGCAGATGCCGTGGAACGCAGCGGCGGACTGGAAATACACTGGACGGATGAAGATACCACCGGTCGCACCAAACAATACGTGCTATACCGTTTTGAACAAAATGAACCGATTAACGTTACCGACCCCACGAAAATTCTGGCCATCCTGGGCCAGATGTCTGACCCGGTATATAAAGATCTGACCTATGTAAAGGGGAAATCATATACTTATGTGGTGACTGCTCTCGACAGGATGCAGAATGAGAGCCTGTTGGGTGAACCTTTGCGGGTACAGGTAAAGAATGGGAAGACTGTTTTCCTGTTTGAGCCGTAATCACATTTGCCTGGGCACTTTAACCCGGTGCCCAGGCAAATCGTCATCCAACTCTAGTTGCAGAACCAGGTAGATAAGTTGATATTTAAATTGTATAGCTTTTTTTTTTTACGTGTTTTTAGTTATTTTTGACAAAATTGTTATCACCCGATCAATAATTGTTCCCTATACTAACACTTATACTGTAACATATTGATTGTCAAAAAATCTCAACTATGAATTCACGCACGAAATTTCTCGCCTGTGCTGCAGCAGGTGCTGTTTTCTTATCTGCCTGTGTTAAGACCCCAACTAACCCGGAAGATGACAAAAAAATATCCCCTTCCACTGTCAGTAAAATCAACGCTTTGGGCTTTGATACATTAAATGCAAAAAAGCTTAATGGAGGGTATGTAGTAGAAGGAGATCTTTTTTTAACCGAAAAAGATCTTGAAAGCAAACAAGGCTATACTGTTTTGTCTATCGCTGAAGCCGACCAGTACAAGTTATCATATACACTGACAGCACTGCCACGTACAATCAATGTGTCTGTAGCTGGTTTACCTGCTGCCTATTCCAATGCAGCAGATATTGCCATCGCCAGGTTTAACGCGCTTAGTCTGAGTATTACCTTTAAAAAAGTAGCTAATACGTCAGATGCAGATATCGAAATCAAAGATGGTAAACTGGGTGATGGAACGCAGGCTTTGACGCCTGCTTATCCTGCAGTTGCCAGAAATCCTTCAAGTCCGATAACCCTTGATGTAACTGCATTGGGAACAAGCCTGGATGAAAAAAAGCTGGCTACATTGATTGCCCATGAAATTGCTCATGCCATTGGATTAAGACATACTACTTATGCAGACAATCTTTACCACTGCACTTATAAGCAAATAGCTAAAACAAGCGATACCCAGGCAGATCTCATCAAAATTGATGGAACACCAACTAGTGGCGCGGGTTTCAGCTGGATGTCCGGCTGCTTGAATAATGAAGACCATCCGTTCAATCCAAATGACGTTATTGCGCTAAATTATTTCTACAATAATTTAACTGGCATTTTCAATGTTCCGACTGCTACCTATAGGAAAGGCACCAAAGAACTGCACTTATTTGTAAGAAGTAAGAACAATACGCTGTTGGAAAAAGTATACACGCCTGTTGCTGGCTGGTCTGCCTGGACTGACCTCGGCGGCACGCTTACATCAGATCCGTCTGTAACTTCCCGTGATGAAAACAATATTGCCGTTTTCGCAAGAGGCGCCAACAATAATCTGATCTTTAAAACTTGGACGCTGAATGGAGGATGGAGCCAGCAATGGACAGACCTTGGCGGTACTTTCTATTCAGCTCCTAATGCTGCATCCAGGGGGGCTAATTTTATCAACGTGCTGGTAAAAGGTGCAAATAATGTTTTACAAACCAGATACTACGTAGAAGGAGAGGGCTGGCATGAATGGCAAAGTTTTGCGACAACAGTAGCTTCATCTGCCACCAGTGCTTCCCGGTATGTCAATTCTATTGAAATGTACGCCCAGGATGCCAGTAACCATCTCTTACAAGGAGTATGGACAAGAGAGTCTGATAGAACTGTTTGGCAGAGTCTTGGCGGTACGATCTATTCTGCACCAGCCGCCATCGCAAGAGGAAATTTTAATGTAGATGTTTTCGCCCTGGGTAACAATCACCAACTTATTACTACCAATTGGTATGTTGATAACAACTGGAAAAGTTGGCAGCCTATTGGTTCCAGCATCTATTCAGCGCCGGCGGTTGCGTCTTCCGACTCCCTGTCGATGGATATCTTTGTTAAAGGACCCAGCGATAACCTGATTCAGAGAACCTGGACAAAAGCCAATGGCTATGGTCCATGGATCAGTTTATAACTTATTCATCATAAATTGTTTCAGGCTGGAGGGCCAACCAATACTTATTTGGTTGGCCTCTTTTTATTTCTATCAAATTGATTTTAACCATTATACAGATATGTTTTTTATGTAAAAAATAATCAATAAAAAAGAACATGCAAATAGTAGCGTAAATAATAAGTTATTAAACAATAGATATTAAAATAATATATGGCAAGCGATGTAAAAGAAGGGTCTTAAAAATATTATATATCGTAATTGCCAATTTAACCACACAGCTTTGCTCGCAGTCCTCCTCAAAACGGCCCAATTTGCCACTGCGGCCCTTTCATTTTTTTCAATTATTCTAACAATTGCTGGTATCTTTTTATCTTTTTCTAAATTTTATGCGTCTAACAAAAGTTTTTATAAAAAATACCGCATTCCTTTAGTATCTTTAAACCGTTCCCGAATTATATCGTACACCATCACCCACGGCGCAAGTCATATGGGAGAGAGTGTGCCAAAGCAAAAAATCTAAACCAAATGGATGAAGTGAAGCAAACGCAAGGTTTATACCGTCCGGAATTTGAACATGATGCCTGCGGAACAGGGTTTACAGCTCATATCAAAGGCCGTAAATCTCACCATATCATTCGTGATGCACTAACCATGCTGGAAAACATGGAACACCGCGGAGCCTGCGGTTGTGAGCAAAACACAGGAGATGGTGCAGGAATACTGTTTCAAATGCCACATGAGTTTCTGTACGACGAATGCCTGAAACTGGGTATCCGCCTGCCGGAATTTGGAAAATACGGTGTAGGCATGGTCTTCTTTCCGAAAGAACCACGCTGGCGCGAGGAATGTCGTGAGATTCTCCAGCGCAGCGCAGAGAAACTGGGCCTCGAAATTCTTGGCTATCGCAAAGTACCGGTACGTCCGGATGGTATCGGTGAGACCGCCCTTTCTGTAGAACCGGAAATTGAACAGGTATTTATTGCCTGTCCTTATCATATCAGTGACCCTGAAATGTTTGAGCGCAAATTATTTGTGCTCCGTAACTACGCATCTAAAACAGTGCGTAATACTGTACCAAAAGAAAAGTCACTGTTTTATATTGCGTCTCTCTCGTATAAAACAATTGTATATAAAGGTCAGCTGACTACCTACCAGGTACGTCATTATTATACCGACCTGAGTGATGAGAAAATGGTATCTGCCTTTGCCCTTATCCACTCCCGGTTTGCGACTAATACTTTCCCTAGCTGGAGATTAGCGCACCCTTACCGGTATATTGCCCATAACGGTGAAATCAATACGCTCAAAGGTAACCTCAACTGGCTGCGCGCTGGCGAACGGGACTTTGTGTCCAAGTATTTTACTCCGGAAGAAATGGAAATGCTGCTTCCTATCGTGGAAGAAGGTCAATCCGATTCTGCCTGCCTGGACAATGTAATAGAACTGCTCACCCTTACCGGCCGGTCCCTGCCACATGTAATGATGATGCTGGTTCCGGAAGCATGGGATGGTAATGAAAGCATGGGCGAAGAAAAGAAGGCGTTCTACGAATACCACGCCTCCCTCATGGAGCCCTGGGATGGTCCAGCCTCCATTTCCTTCACCGACGGTAAAATTATCGGAGCTACCCTGGATCGTAACGGATTACGCCCCAGCCGCTTCGTGGTAACGAAAGACGATCGCGTGATCATGGCTTCTGAAGCCGGCGTATTACCGATTGATCCTAAAAATGTAAAAGAAAAAGGCCGCCTGCAGCCGGGTAAAATGTTTATCGTAGACATGGAACAGGGCCGCATTATTGGTGACGAAGAGCTGAAACAACAAATCTGCTCCCAGCAACCATATGGCGAATGGCTGAATAAATATAAGATCCGCCTGGAAGAACTGCCTGAACCAAGGGTTACCTTTAGCCACCTGGAACATGAGCAGATCTTCAAATACCAGCGCGCGTTTGGCTACAGTACAGAAGACCTGGATCAGATCATTGCTCCTATGGCCATCGACGGGAAAGAACCTGTTGGCTCTATGGGTACAGACACCCCGCTCGCTGTATTGAGCAACCAGCCACAACACCTTTGCAACTATTTCAAACAATTATTTGCCCAGGTAACCAATCCACCAATCGATCCTATCAGGGAAAGACTGGTAATGTCGCTGGCTACTTTTGTGGGTAACAACGGTAACCTGTTGAACGAAGATCCGCTGCACTGCCACAGCCTGGCTTTGCGTCACCCGATCCTCAACAACCATGAACTGGAAAAAATACGCAGTATCGATACCGGTCTTTTCCAGGCCAAAACCTTACATACCTATTTCAAGGCAGATGGCAAACCCGGCTCGCTGGAAAAAGGATTGGCTCGTCTTTGCCGTTATGCAGTAGATGCCGTGGAAGATGGCTTCGAAGTAATTATCCTCTCCGACCGCGCCATCGACTCAGAACACGCTGCGATGCCATCGCTGCTGGCTGCATCTGCAGTACACCACCACCTGATCCGCAAGGGTTATCGTGGCCAGGTTGGACTGATCGTGGAAGCCGGCGACGTATGGGAAGTACACCACTTCGCTTGCCTGTTGGGCTTCGGCGTAACCGCCATCAACCCATACCTGGCACTCAGCACCATCCGCGATATGAAGCTGAACAACAAGCTGGATACCGCACTGGACGTTGATAAACTGAAAAAGAACTACATCAAAGCAGTATGCGATGGACTTCTGAAAGTATTCTCCAAGATGGGTATCTCTACCCTGCAGTCTTACCAGGGTGCACAAATCTTTGAAATACTGGGTATCAATCAGCAAACTGTTGATAAATACTTCACCGGCGCCGTTTCCCGCATCCAGGGTCTGGGCCTCGATGATATTGCCCGTGAAACACTGGCAAAACACTGGATGGGCTATGGCCGTAAGGAAACACCTATCCAGCGCTTAACAGAAGGGGGTGTATATCAGTGGAAACGTAAAGGAGAATTCCACCTCTTTAATCCTACCACTATTCACTACCTGCAGCTGGCCACCCGTATGGGCGATTATGCTGCCTTTAAAAAATATTCTAAAGCGGTCAATGACCAGAGCGAAAAAGCCGCCACATTACGTAGCCTGTTTTCGTTCAAACCTAATCGCCCTTCTATTTCTATCGATGAAGTAGAACCAGCAGCAAGCATTTTCAAACGCTTTGCTACAGGAGCCATGAGCTTCGGTTCTATCTCTCATGAAGCACACTCCACGCTGGCTATTGCCATGAACCGTATCGGCGCAAAAAGCAATACCGGAGAGGGTGGGGAAGATGAGCTGCGCTATGAACAGCTGCCTAACGGCGACTCTATGCGTTCTGCTATCAAGCAGGTGGCCAGCGCCCGTTTCGGCGTAACCAGCTACTATCTGACCAATGCCGACGAATTGCAGATTAAAATGGCCCAGGGTGCAAAACCCGGTGAAGGCGGACAACTGCCCGGCCACAAAGTGGATGACTGGATCGCGAAAGTAAGGCACTCCACCCCTGGTGTGGGCCTCATTTCACCACCTCCTCACCATGATATTTACTCTATCGAGGATCTGGCACAGCTGATCTACGACCTGAAAAATGCGAACCGCGCTGCCCGTATCAGTGTAAAACTGGTATCTAAGGCAGGAGTAGGTACCATTGCCGCCGGTGTGGCCAAAGCACATGCCGACGTTGTATTGGTATCCGGCTTCGATGGTGGTACCGGTGCATCGCCGATCAGCTCTATCAAACATGCAGGGTTACCTTGGGAACTTGGTCTGGCAGAAACACACCAAACCCTGGTAAAAAATAAACTCCGCAGCCGCGTAGTATTGCAAACAGATGGTCAGCTGAAAACCGGCCGTGACATTGCCATCGCTACCTTGCTGGGTGCAGAAGAATGGGGCGTTGCCACTGCTGCCCTGGTAGTAGAAGGTTGTATCATGATGCGTAAATGCCACGTGAATACCTGCCCTGTAGGAGTAGCCACCCAGGATCCGGAGCTGCGCAAACGCTTCAGCGGAGATCCTCAGCACGTGGTAAACCTCTTCACCTACCTCGTGGAAGAACTTCGCGAAATCATGGCTGAACTGGGCTTCCGTACCATCAATGAAATGGTGGGACAGGTAGACTGCCTGAAAGTACGCGATAACATCACCAACTGGAAATCACAGAAACTGGATCTTTCTCCAGTATTGTTTAACGAAGCTGCTACCGCCGAAACCGGCCTGTACAAACAGGAAGAACAGGATCATGGTATCAGTGAAGTAATAGACTGGCAACTGCTGAAAGCAGCACAGCCGGCACTGGAAAAGAAAACAAGGGTATTCCAGCAATATCCGGTAAAAAATACAGATCGTACCATCGGTACCATCCTGTCTAACGAAATCTCCAAACGCTACAAGAGCGAGGGATTACCGGAAGATACCCTGCACTTTAAATTCATCGGATCTGCAGGCCAGAGCTTCGGCGCCTTTGCTACCAAAGGATTGACGCTGGAACTGGAAGGAGAAGCAAACGACTACTTCGGTAAAGGACTCTCCGGCTCCAAGCTGATCCTGTATCCGCAGAGCGAAGCTGGATTCAAGGCAGAAGAAAATATCATAGCGGGCAACGTTTGCTTCTATGGTGCTACCTCCGGGGATGCCTATATCCGCGGTAAGGCTGGCGAACGCTTCTGCGTACGTAACTCCGGCGCCACTGTAGTGGTAGAAGGAGTGGGCGATCATGGTTGTGAATACATGACCGGAGGACGAGCAGTGATCCTGGGTGAAACAGGTCGCAACTTCGGCGCCGGTATGAGCGGAGGTATTGCCTACGTGTATGATGTGAAAGGTACTTTCGCCAATCAGTGCAACCGGGATATGATCGACCTCGATCCGTTGGCTCAGGAAGATGTGGCGCAGCTCCAGGACCTGATTACTAAACACCACGCCTACACGAACAGTACCGTAGCGAAGTTTATCCTGAAAGATTGGGAAAACCAACTGCGCCACTTCGTAAAAGTATTCCCGAAAGAATACAAGGCAGCGTTGAAATCGGCTAAAATACAGGGACAGAAAGTAGGTCACTGAGATTAAATTTAACATTCATCATCAAAATATCCCTTGCAGGTAAGGGACTTGTGGAGGAAAATTATGGGTAAACCTACAGGATTCCTGGAATTTACACGCGAGCTGCCCGGGAAAGCGGATCCCCGGGAAAGGGTTGGACACTATAATGAATTTGTAGAACGCTACCCGGAAAATAAATTGAACCAGCAAGCAGCTCGTTGTATGAACTGCGGCGTACCTTTTTGCCACAGCGGATGCCCGCTGGGTAACGTGATACCCGAATTCAATGACGCTGTATATCGTCAGGACTGGCAAAATGCTTACGATATTCTTACTTCCACCAATAACTTCCCGGAGTTTACCGGACGTATCTGTCCGGCGCCCTGTGAAAGTGCCTGTGTGCTGGGAATAAACCAGCCACCGGTAGCCATTGAGGAAATAGAAAAACATATTATTGAAGTTGCCTTCGATAAAGGCCTGGTGCAGGCGAAAGCACCTCGCCTGCGCACAGGCAAAAAAATAGCCGTAATTGGCTCCGGTCCCGCCGGACTGGCAGCAGCAGCACAGCTGAACTATGCCGGTCACTCCGTTACCGTATTTGAAAGAGATGATGCCCCCGGCGGCTTATTACGCTACGGTATCCCCGATTTCAAATTGGAAAAATGGGTGGTGGAACGCCGTGTAAAACTGATGGAAGAAGAAGGAGTGGTATTTCAATGCAATGCCAACGTAGGCGTTAACGTTAGCACTAATGATCTCCTGAGAGAGTACAATGCTATTGTACTGGCAGGTGGCTCTACCATTCCCCGCGATCTGAACATCCCAGGCCGGGAATTGAAAGGCGTTCATTATGCCATGGACTTCCTGAAACAGCAGAACAAAAGAGTAAGTAACAGACCCGTAGATGGTAAAGACATCCTGGCTACCGGTAAAAACGTAGTAGTAATTGGTGGGGGTGATACTGGTTCTGACTGTGTAGGAACCAGCAACCGTCACGGCGCTGTCAGCGTTACACAACTCGAATTATTACCAAAACCTCCGGGCGAGCGTACACCATATATGCCATGGCCAACCTACCCGATGGTATTAAAAACCTCTTCTTCTCATGAAGAAGGAGCAGACCGTAAATGGGCCATCGCTACCAAAGCCTTTATCGGCGATGACAATGGCCACTTGAAAGCCTTACGCCTGGTAGACCTGCAATGGACCGCCAGCACCGATGGCCGCCCAGCGAAATTCACGGAAGTACCTGGATCTGAAAGAGATGTACCTTGCGAACTGGCATTACTGGCCATGGGCTTCTTACATCCCCAGCATACCGGGTTACTGGATCAGCTGGAAGTTGAAAAAGATGAACGCGGTAACGTAAAAGCGACCGAAAAAGATTACCTGACCTCCATTCCTAAAGTGTTCACTGCCGGCGATATGCGCCGTGGTCAATCCCTGGTGGTATGGGCTATTAGCGAAGGTCGTGAGTGCGCCAGAAAAGTAGATGAGTTCCTCATGGGTAGCTCTCAACTGGAAAGCAAAGACCATTCACTGCAGGCAATGGCATTATAAATTATTATTACCTTTTTTCTCATAAGCAGGTTTAGATTTTGTTGTAACCTTCAGCCGGGCCGGGTTTTTACCCGGCCTATAATTTTTTAAAAATACCGCTGCCGTCTTTTAAAGACACAAAACCTACATCAGTAGAAATAATGCCCCCATTCAGCTATTTCTGCCCCCTAACACACCCGAAACCAAATACTTTTGCTGACAATGAAATATCTGCTGTGTTTATGGAGCCTTTTATGGATAGCAACCGCTGTGACAGCACAGACGGCTCAACACACTGTGCTCATCAACAATGGCCCCTTAAAGAAAGGTGTCTATAGGACCTTTGCTGAATTTCAAACCAATAGCCCCTCAGAAGAAGGCAACCTCCTGATTAAAAACCGCAGTACCGCCGCACAGATTTACCTGCTGGCCAACCGGAATGAACTCGTACTTCGCGATGACGCCGGCCAGGAACATAAAGTGAAAAATTATTGGGGATATTGCGATGGGATTAACATTTACATAAAAGATAACGGGCTGAATAAGCTGGAAACCATCGGCTATTACTGCGTCTATACCCTCCACGCCATCCAGCCTTCCCCCAGCTATGTGAACCAGGCCGACATGACCGTCAACAGTATCAGTACCCCTGTAGTACTCCGGAAAGTATTGAACATCGTTACCGGCGAGGTACTGGAATTATCTGCCTATAATCTCCGGAAATACATACTTCCCCAGGACAGCACCCTACTGGATGAATTCAGGGCAGATAAGGAAAAGAAAGGTCAGCTGGTTAATTATATTTACCGGTTCAATGAACGGAATAAACCGGTAATTCAATAGTTTCTTTCAATTTGATATTGTTTAACTCTCATTAACCATTACCATTCTCCACAGTTTTATCTTCATGCCTCACAATTTTGTGAGATCATTTTAAATCTTCTTTTCATGAAAAAAGAATTGATTGATGCGTTGTTTGCTCAGTTTGAGCAGGCGTGTTATTTACATCAAGAGGTAGAGTGCTGGAGTGCGCGGGAATTGCAACCCATTCTTGGCTATCAAAGATGGGAAAACTTCTTTAAGGTTATTGAAAAAGCGAGAATCTCTTGCGAAAACAGCGGGGTGGCTATTTTGGATCATTTTCGTGATATCACGAAAACGATAAATACACCAAAAGGAGGCCAAAGAGCATTGCAAGATTTTGCCCTCACCCGCTACGCCTGTTACCTCATTGCTCAAAATGGCGACGCTCAAAAAGATCCGATCGCGTTTGCGCAAACCTACTTTGCCGTTCAGTCCCGCAAACAGGAAATCATTGAAAAACGATTATTGGACATTGACCGCATTAAAGAACGGGAAAAATTGTCCCGGTCAGAAAAAATACTATCTGGTATCGCCTATGAAAGGGGGGTGGATGAAAAAGGATTTGCCAATATCAGGTCTAAAGGCGATAAAGCACTATTTGGCTGGTTTTCCACCCACGACATGAAGAAAAAACTGGCGGTACCGGACAATCGGCCCCTGGCGGATTTTCTTCCAACATTAACAATTCAGGCCAAAAGCATTGGCAACAGGTATCACCAGCCATAACGTCATCGAAAAAAACCTTCACGGCGAAGCCAGTATTACGGATGAACATGTAGATAACAATACCGCCGTTAGAAAATTACTGCTCGACCGCGGTGTCAAACCAGAGAATCTTCCCAGATCGGAAGATGTTGATAAGGTAAAGCGAAGAATTAAAAAAGAAAACCAACAAGCCCTTAGCCAATCATCAAAAAAATAGGCCGCAATAATTCCCGTCCGATCCATCTTTAGTTTCATCAATCGCGGTATTTTAGGTCCCTTCCTTTTACTATTTTCCCAAAATAGTGTGTCCGTTACCGTATTTAATGTATTCTTGCAATAACTATTTCATTCCTATATCCTACAGGTATGGATTTTGTTGTACCCCCCGGCGTGGGCCCCGGTTACACTATCCTACCGGCAAAGTAAACTATAAGCGTGCTTTTGCGTTTATATTCTGTAATTGAATTTTTGTAATATAACCTAGTGACAGAACCAGCAGAAACCGGAGAAAAACACGGCCGCCCCTGGTGGCGATGGCTAATATGGATAATTGTTGCGGTGCTCCTTTTGCCCGTAATGGTCGTTTTATTGTTACAACTGGATGGCGTTCAAAACTACCTGAGACAACAAGGGGAACTATACCTGCGAAAAAAATTACACACTAAAGTACAGATTGGTTACCTCAGGGCACGGGGCTGGCAGTATCTCGAACTCCGCAATGTGTATGTGGCCGACACTTCCAACCAGGCGCTATTATATTCCGGCTCCCTGAAAGTGCACTATAACCTGCTATCCCTGATCAGCAACGAGCTGAAAATCGATAAGCTGGAATGGGATACCCTGGTAATAAACGTTTACCGGCATCCCGGTGACTCCACCTTTAACTACCAGTTCGCGGTAGATGCTTTCGTCACCCCATCTTCCAAACCGGATACTATCTCCCCCAAAACCGGGACTACCATGCAGTTTCTGCTCAAGGATATTTCCCTCCGCAAAGTCAAAATGAGTTATCTCGATGACCCCGGCGGCATGCATGCGGTACTCACCTGGGATAATCTCCAGATAGATCCGGACGACCTGCTAATAGATGATGGCATTTATGCATTTAGAGGCATTACCCTGGATGGATTGAAAGGCTTTTTCCGCCAAACCTATACCGGGCCTGCCATTACCACGGCTGCACCGCCACCACCACCGGCAGATACCAACAATGCCTCCCTGCACCTGCTGCTGAAAAAACTTCAACTCAATAATAGCAGCTTTGTATATGCAGACGACGGGATAGGTATTAACACCGCCTGGCATATAGGCGCACTATTACTACGAAATAGCAGCCTGGATCAGGATTCCACCCGCATACAGGTAGGAGATCTGGCCATCAGCAATACCCATGGTATGCTGATGATGGTTCCAGGAAAAGACACCGTGCCGTCCACGCCCAAAGACACCACTCCCAATGCCTGGCAGGTATTGGCTACCCAGATAAACCTGGATAAGCTGTCCATGCGCTACGACAACGGTGGTCCGGCCCCGAAAGCTGCTGGCCCCGACCCGGACTATAATCACCTGTTCCTGACCCGCTTCTCCAGTAAAATCCATAATATCCGTTATGCACCCGATAGCATCTCCCTGGATATTAAAACGCTGGCAGCCCAGGATAAATCCGGTTTTGCTATCCATAAAGCCAATATGGATATCCTTTTTACACCTCATTCCCTGGCGCTTCGCAACTTCCTGCTACAAACCAATAAAAGCATTCTTCGCAAACAAATACTGGTAACCGTTCCCTCCTGGTCAGGTATTTCCAATAACCTGGATCAGCTGGGGCTCGATGCCAATCTCGACTCCGTACACATAGCACTGGGAGAGTGGTTGCCCTTTGTTCCAGATGCCCGCAAAAACAAATCTTTTGCGCCATTGTGGAAAAAAGAACTAACAGTAGCGGCTATACTAAAAGGTACCCTGGGAGAACTAAACATCAAACAACTGTACCTCAACGATCAGCAAGGGAACTTAATCAAAGCCAACGATGGCCAGGTGTTGCATGCTACCAACACTAATCTTCTCAACGCCAATCTGCCTAATCTGTATATACAATCCGGTAATAAAGCCCTGCGCTCATGGCTGCCTGCAGGTACACTTCCTGATACACCCCGGCTTCCGGAGCATATACTGATCACCGGTATGTTTAAAGGGGGTATTAAAAATCTTGTCACGCAGCTGCAACTGAAAAGTGACTATGCCAACGCCAATATCAATGCTCAACTGGTAAACATTACAGATAGTATCCGTAGTAGCTACACCATAAGCATCCCTTATTTCCGGGCCAATCCGGGCATTATGCTCTATGACACCACCATGGGATGGGTAGCCGGAAAATTGAGCGCTACCGGGGAGGGCTATACGTTGAAACAAATGGCCGCTAAAGCCAGTCTCCAGTTAACAGAAGCTACCTATAACACCTATACGTATAACGACATTAATATCAACGCCGGCATTGACAAAGGAACATTCGATGCCCAGGGAGAGAGCGCCGATAGCAATGTGGAAGCCACTTTCAATATAAATGGCCAGTTGTCGGATACTACGATTCACAACCTGAAAGTAGATATGGCCTTGACCAAAGCTGACCTCTTCGCCACACACTGGTATACCGAACCATTGACACTGCAAGGCAACCTGTTGGCCGATTTCAGCAGCATTGAACCCGAATGGGTAGAAGGAAAGGCCTTCCTTACCAAATGGCAAATTGCTACCAAAGGCCAGGTGTTTCCATTAGACAGTATTTCCCTGCTTGCACAGTATACAGACCAACAATACATTACGCTCAAAAGCCCATTGGGACTAATAAACGCCAATGGACATATTGACTATAGAAAAGTAGGCAGCGCATTTGCCGGGGTTATTAACAAACCCCTGTTGCCAGCGGATTCCAATAACATCAGCATTCCCACCGGTCAGCAGCTGACCTGGAACGCCTCGCTGATATGGCCTAAAAACCTGCAGGGCCTCATGCCTGCCCTCCACATGGAAGTGCCGCTGGTAATGAACGGGCGGCTAAACAGCGACAGTAGCCTCCTGGCATTGAGCGCCAATCTGCCGCGGGTTAAATACGACTCCTTGCAGATAGATAGCCTACGCTTGTTTGCCCGGATTATAGATACCTCCATGCAAACCTACGTGGCGCTCTCGCGGATGCAACACCCTTCTTTTCCTCTTTATCATACTTTCCTGAAGGCCACAGCCAACACCGGCAAAGTCGACTTCGACCTCGAGCTGGATGACGTAAAACGGCGTCCCAAATATCAACTGGGCGGCATCTTTACCTTCCTGAAGGAAAATGCTATGGAGTTATCACTTAAACCGGGACTCCTGTTAAACAAACAAACTTGGATGGTAGCCGACAACAATATCCTCCGCATTAAAAATGGCGCGCCAGATACGGCGAACATCAAGCTATCGCATGGCGCCCAATCTATACAGATAGCTACCCAACCCGACAGCAGCGCGGTTCCTGCGCTACAGGCAAATATTGCCAATTTCCAGCTATCTACCATTACAGGCCTGCTGGCTACAGATACCTTGCTGGCCAATGGTATACTGAATGCTGACGCCACGGTACATAACTGGGATAAGTCTCCGCTGATACACGCCAACCTGAATATCGACAGCCTAACGGTAAAGAACACATGCATGGGAAATCTCCACGCCAATGTGGAAAATACCAGCCCATCTCAATACCAGTTAACGGCTGATCTGACAGGCAACGACAACGATATCAAAGTAAATGGTACTTACGACAGCATCATCACTGGACAATTGAATATCAACAAGTTGAATATGGCAGCACTGGAGCCCTTTACAATGGGCAACGTTACCCGGATGTCGGGTAGCGCCAACGGCCAGTTCAATATCTCGGGAACGGCTTCAGCTCCACAGGTAACCGGCCATTTACATTTCAATAATGCTCAGGGCATGGTGACCATGATTGGCAGCACCTTTCATCTGCCCGATGAAGATATCTTGATTGACGAAAACGGGATACAATTGAATAATCTTGTTATCGCCGACAGTCTCAACAATGAGCTGGTAGTGGATGGTCGCATCAATACAAAGGACCTGACCAACTATCGCTTCAACCTGAATGTTACGGCCGACAATTTTATGGCCCTGGGCAAACAGCAAAGCCCCGATCAATGGATTTATGGCCCCGCCTTTATCGATAGCAAAATAAAAATACGAGGAACCCTGGACCTCCCGCGGATCGATGCCACGGTGAAGCTCCGCGATAAGTCCAGCGTTACTATGATGCTGCCACAGGATGAACCCGGCCTGGCAAATAGGGAAGGAGTGGTAGAATTTGTGGATATGTCAAACCCGGTCGATTCTGCCATGCTGGCCAAACGAGACAGCCTCAAATACCATACTACCCGCCTGAAAGGCATGTATTTATCCGGTAACCTGGAGATTACACCTGAGTCCATTCTCAAAATCATCATCGATCAGCAAAACGGTGACTTTGTACAGGCAAAAGGTACCGCCAACATCAATGCCACACTGGACCCCAGTAGCAAAATGAGCCTGACCGGCCGGTACGAAATAACAGAAGGTAAATATGAAATGTCGCTGAACCAACTAATCAAGCGCGCTTTCGATATTGAAAAGGGTAGCTCCATTACCTTCAACGGCGATCCTACCAATGCCGACCTGGATATCACCGCCAAGTACACCGTAAACGCGCCCGCATATGACCTCGTAGCCGACCAGCTGCAAAGTATGACGCAGGAACAACGCAATATGTATAAACAGCGTATGCCGTTCCTGGTATACCTGATGATCAAAGGTAACCTGGCCAAACCAGATATCAGCTTCCGCCTCGATCTACCAGAAAAAGACAGGAACACCCTGAGTGGTACCCCATATAACCGCCTGAAACAAATTAACCAGGTGCCGTCCGAATTAAACAAGCAAGTGATGGGACTCCTGGTGCTCAACACATTTATTCCAGACGACCCAATGAGCACCCTGGATGCAGGCTCTGGCGGAGGAGTGGGACAGGCAGCTAAAAACAGCGTGAGTAAAATTCTCTCTCAACAGTTAAATAACCTGGCTGGTAACCTGATCAAAGGTGTTGATCTCAACTTCGACCTGCAAAACCAGGAAGACTATTCTACCGGCACTGCCCAGGAAAGCACCAACCTGAAAGTCGGCGCTTCCAAACAGCTGTTCAACGACCGTTTAACCGTTTCCGTTGGTTCCAATATCATGTTGCAGGGTACCCAACAAAATGCCAGCTCCCTGATAGGAGATATCTCCCTGGAGTATAAATTAACCCGCGATGGACGCTATAGAATTCGTGTGTATCAACGCAATGACAATACCACGGTGATTGATGGACAGGTAGTAGAAACTGGCGTAGCCTTCGCCCTGGTAATGGACTACGACGAGTTCCGGGAAATTCTGCAGCGCTCCAAAGCAGCGGTCACCAGGCAGAAACTACGCGATAAGAAAAAAAATAAAGATAATAATACGACTACACCCGATGGGAAAAGCAAGTAACCATATCATTCTCTGTACAGTATGTTGCCTGGTATACCTGGTAATCAGTTCCTGTAGCACCACACGCAGTGTGCCGGAGGGAGATCGCCTGTATACCGGTAGTGAAGTGAAATGGCTCAATGATACCGTTACCCATAAAAAGCCTAAGGACTATAGCTCGCTGGTAGAAAACCTGGAAAAGAGAATCCGCCCCAACAGAAATCGCAAATTCCTGGGAATGCCCATCAAACTTTGGTTATACAACCTGGGCAAAGAACCTAAGGGAAAAGGGCTGAATTACCTGTTTCGTAAAAAATGGGGAGAGCCGCCCGTACTGCTAAGCACTGCCAAGCCCGATTATACTTCAAAAGTACTGGAAGAATACCTGGTCGATAATGGCTACTTCCAGGCTGATGTAACATCTGCCGTTAAATTTTCCGGTAAGAAAAAAGCATCTATTACCTACACCGCCACCCCCAATCATCGCTATACTATCAAGAGCGTTACCTTCATCACAGATACCAGCGCCATTGGGAAAACTGTTGCCAATACCAAAGAAGAAAGCTCGCTGATTGTAGGTCGGCCCTATTCGCTGGATTCCATAAAGGCCGAACGGGAACGTATACACGCAGCACTGAAAGAACAGGGCTATTATTATTTTACGCCAGATTATTTGTTGGTGCAGGTTGATAGTACCAATAGCGGAACAGTAGACCTGTATGTGAAAATTAAAGATAATACGCCCCAGCTCGCACTACGTCCATATCGTATGCACGACATTACGTTATTCCCCGATTACTCGCTGGATAACGATTCTACTTCTACGCTCGGTACGCCCGTAAAATATAGAGGCATTTATATTGTTGATTCGGTGAAACGATTTAAAACCAGCACCTTCAACCGTTCCGTATTTTTACGTCCCGATAGCTTATACCGACTCAGCTCTCACAATATCACCCTGCAAAGGCTGATCAATCTGGGTGTTTTCAAATTTGTAAAAGGCCAGTTTACACCTGTAAGAGATACCTCTATTCATAATATCACCGGAGGCAATCCCAATGCGGTACCTGGTAGGAGAGATAACTCCTCCCGGAATTTTATCCGGCGGGATTCTCTCCATCTCAGGGATTCTTCCATGGCCACCAACTACCGCGCCATGGTTAATAACCGCGTATCGCTCGACAGTGGCTGGCTGGATGCTAAATTCTACCTGACTCCCTACAAACGGCGCTCCCTGCAAACAGAACTCCGGGGTACCTCTAAGTCCAATGGATTTATTGGATCCCAGATACAGATAACGGCTAAAAATCGCAACTGGCTTCATTCTGCTTCCCTACTGGAAATAGGATTGAGGGGTGGTATGGAATGGCAAACCGGTAATAAATCTTCCGGCGCTTCTAACTCTTATGGGTTGGGGGCAGAAGTAGCGGTTACCTTTCCCCGGTTTATTACCCCCATCAAAGGGTTTAATATCCGTACTCCTTATGTTCCTAAAACCCGCATAAGCGCCAGCTATGAATTATATAGCCGAGCCGACCTATATAACCTTAACGCATATACATTACAATTGCAATACCTGTGGCAGAAATCGCAATACCTCAGCCACATCTTTGCTCCTATCGCCATCACTTACGTACTACCAACGAAAACAACAGCCGCCTACGATAGTATCCTGGCCAACGATCCCAGTCAACGATCTGCGATTGAAAAACAATTTATTCTCGGTGGTAACTATACCATCACTTACAATAATCAACGGCCCAACCAGGTACACAATTTCTATCTCAGCGGTAATATTGATATCTCCGGAAACCTTGCTGGGCTGGTCATTCCAAGGAATGATACCGGGCAAAAAACGATATTAGGCAACTCATTTGCACAATATGAAAGGTTCACCCTAGAAGGGCGCCACTATTGGCATATCGGCAAAGGAAAGCAATGGGTGAATCGTTTGTTAATCGGGTACGGATTGCCCTACGGTAACTCTTCCACACTGCCATTCGTGAAACAGTTCTTCACTGGTGGTAGCAGTAGCATCCGGGCCTTCAGAGCACGTACCCTCGGACCCGGGTCGTATCATAACAAAGCAGTAGATACCACTGCCTTGCTGGCCAACGAAGCGGGCGATATTAAACTGGAATTCAACTCAGAGCTCCGCGTACACGTTGCCAGCGTATTCAATGTGGCCGCCTTTATCGATGCCGGCAATATCTGGCTGCAAAAAGATGTGCCAGACAAACCTGGCAGTAAGTTTACATTTAATACTTTCTACAGGGAAATAGCCGTTGGTGGCGGCGTGGGGTTACGCATTGATGCGTCTATCGTTGTGGTGCGCCTGGATCTGGCGATGCCTTTGCGCATTCCTTATCTCCCGGAAAATGAACGCTGGGTCATTAATAAAATCAACTTCGGCGATCCCGAGTGGCGCAAGAAAAACCTGATCTTAAATATTGCCATCGGGTATCCGTTTTAAAAATATTAGTATTTACGGGGAGATGCCTTATAAAGGACATCTCCTCGTAAATACACTCCTTACAACACATCTTTCAGGTGCTTGTAGTTCGATTTCACCGCCTCAAATACTTCGTCATACCGGCCACCTAATATCAGCTTTCCCATCCACAATGCATATCCTTTCATTTGTGAGAACGCTATCTTCGGTGGCATTGCCAGCGATTCGGGATTGGTAAAGATATTCACCAGCACAGGCCCTTCTGTTTTACCCGCTTTGGATAATATACTTTCTACTTCTTCCGGCTTGTGAATGGAAAAAGCGGTGAATCCCATCGCTACAGCTACCGCAGCAAAATCGGGATTTTCCATATTCGTTTGCCAGTCAGGAAGCCCTGCAACTTCCATTTCCAGTTTCACCATTCCTAGCGCGCGGTTATTAAACACAATTACTTTTATCGGTAGTTTATACTGCTTAATCGTCATCAAATCGCCTAAAAGCATTGTTAAGCCGCCATCGCCGCATAAGGCAAACACTTCCCGGCCCGGCTGCGACAGCGCGGCGCCTATTGCCTGGGGCATTGCATTGGCCATAGAACCATGATTAAAGGATCCCAGCAACGTACGTTTTCCTGTTCCCTCCAGGTACCGGGCCGTCCACACATTCGTCATCCCGGTATCTACCGTAAAAACGGCATCATCCGCTGCAATCCTGTTAAGTACGGTGGCTACAAATTCTGGACTGATGGCATCTTCTTTTCCGGTATCTTCTACATAGATCTGCATTTTCTTCTTTACCTCCCTGTAAAATGCAAGCATACTGTCCAGGAAGTCGCTATCCGTATGCTCTTTGAGCAGTGGCAGTAATGCTTTTAGCGTATCTCCTATATCCCCGCAAAGCCCCATTTCCAGCGAAGCGCGGCGACCCAGTCTTTCCGGTTGTATATCTATTTGTACTATTTGGGTGTCTTCCGGAATAAAGGGCGTATAAGGAAAATCTGTTCCCAGCAGCAATAATACATCTGCTTCATGCATGCTCCTATAGGCAGAGGCCAGTCCCAGCAAGCCTGTCATACCTACTTCATTAGGATTGTTGTACTGTATTCCCATTTTGGCCCGGAAGGAATAAGCGATCGGTGCCTTCAACACCTGCGACAATGCTACCACCTCATCATGGGCTTCTACAGCACCCAAACCGCAATAAATGGCAATTTTTCCGGCATCGTTCAACAATGCTGCCAGCTGTTGCAAATCAGCAGGAGAGGGACATACTACTGGCCGGGGATGATACAACCGGGTAGCAGTAGGAATATCCCTGGCATCCGCCGCAGCTACGTCTCCCGGCAATCCCAATACAGCTACACCATGCTTATGCACCGCATGTTGTAAAGCCGCCTGCATCATCCTGGGCGCCTGTTCCGCAGTAGCCGCCACCTGGTTATAACAGCTACAGTCATCAAACAACTTGATTGTATTGGTTTCCTGGAAATAATCACTGCCAAACTCATTGGTGGCGCAGGTAGAAGCAATCGCCAATACCGGCGCACCAGAACGATGCGCATCATATAAACCGTTAATCAGGTGTACATGCCCCGGCCCACTGCTTCCGGCACAACAGGCCAGCCCATTTAACTGTGCCTCCGCACTGGCTGCATAAGCACCCACTTCCTCGTGTCTTACATGTATCCACTGTATCCTTCCGTCACGGCGAACCGCATCATTAATGTGATTTAAACTGTCGCCGGTAACAGCATAAATACGCTTAACGCCGGCATTCGCCAGCATATCAACCAATTGATCTGCCACATTTTTTGCCATAAAGTTCTGATTTTCTGATGTACCTGGATAAAACAGTCCTGTTTTCACATTGTTCAACCTGCCAGCACTAAATAATCATCGCCTGCTATAAAAATTATTTGCACTCCGGGCGTATCTTTATAAAAAGAAAAGCATACTGCTATGATTGCTTTCAAATCTTCTCTTCCAGGAAATTCCCTGCTCTATAAACATCCGAGTGTGGTCCATTATAAAGATTCTTTTGCGGCCAATATTCCCGTCACCCAACCAGTGAGCATAGAACAAACTGGCAATGCTTTTTTCTCTTCAACACCTTCCTGGGTAAAGAAGTTAATGCACATAAGAGATGGCATTGTGCGCCAGATGGGACTTAAAACAACACCACACCGCAAAAACAGGCCGCAACTCGCATTTGTTCCTGGCGAAAAGGCCGGTATTTTTAATATCCTTGATAAAAATGACCAGGAATTAATCCTGGGAGAAGATGATAAGCATCTGAATTTCAGAGTATCACTCTACCTCCAGCCGTTAGATTCTACTTCACAGCAACTGGTATGTACTATTACGGTTCACTACAATAACACCTGGGGGAAACTTTATTTTTTCTTTGTCAAACCCTTCCACCGGCTCATCGTTCCTGCTATATTGAAAAATACAGTTTATCAATTACGGACATCCGCTCAATGAAAGCATGAAAAAATGCTTTATTTTTATAGCATCGCCTAAATCGCTATCAATGAAACCTATCCCTTCTCGCATATTCCGTAGCTGGTGGTTACTGCTCGTTACTTTACTCCTGGTGGTTACTTCTTCGTGTAGCCGGAAAATTGTTGAAAAAGGGAAAGCATCCTACTATGGCGATTCTTTCGACGGCAAACGTACCGCCAGTGGGGAAACCTTCCGCCAGCGAGGATTAACAGCCGCCCATAAATCATTACCATTTGGCACACGCGTTACCGTCACCAATGTAGCCAATGGTAAAAGCGTGAAAGTCCGCATCAACGACAGAGGACCGTTTGTTGCTGGCCGAATCATAGACCTATCACATAAGGCCGCCTCCAAAATAGGCATGCTGAATACCGGCATTGCGAATGTGGAAGTAAAATACAAGAAGAAAAAAAGCAAAAAATAAATCACCCCAGCGGGTCAACACCTCCTTGCCTCTTATCATTACTTCTTCCCGTGTGTGGCCCTTCCATGAATTCCTCTATCATCTTCTTACAAAATGCCGGCAGATCTTTAGGCGTACGACTTGTTACCAATCCCTGGTCTGTAACCACTTCTTCATCTACCCACAACGCCCCCGCATTCTGGAGGTCGGTTTTTAACGATTTATAAGATGTCACTTTACGTCCATCCAATTCTCCCGTTTCTATAAGCGTCCATGGACCATGACAAATAGCCGCAACTGGCTTTCTTTCGTCGAAGAAACCAGTAATGAACGAAATCACCTGGTCGTTGGTACGTAAGTGATCCGGGTTCATAACTCCTCCCGGCAGTACCAGCGCATCATAGTCTTCTGCCACTACCGAACCAATCTGCTTATCTACCGGGTAGTCCTTACCCCATTCTTCTTCTGCCCAGGCCTTTACGGTCTTCTCCTCCGGTGATATAATATCTACTGTGGCTCCTGCATTCTTCAATGCTTCCACCGGCTGAGTCAGTTCTACCTCCTCAAATCCATTAGCCACTACGACTGCTATTTTCTTGTTGGTTAATTGCTTTTCCATATGATACGTTTTTAAGTTGTTTTTAAATGCTGCCTTCGGCAGATAAATACCTTGTCCCAACCCTCCGCATGCTCAAAAATAATTCCCGTTGCCAACTCAATACCAGTACGCTGTTGTAATCGTTCAGTGCGACTGACGATTGTACATTTTTCTGCGCATACTGCGTTAAAAATCCACGCATTCTCATCCGTTTGTAATTTTTTGCCGGCAAGATTGCATTTAGAAACAGATGCTGCTTTATTTGTTGACTTACAACTCAAGAACAATGAAACAAAAAACCTTACTGGCAACATTGCTGGCGATTTGCCTGGCCAGCCATCACATCTTTGCGCAAGCACCCACGGTAATGCTTCCTGGCTTTAGCGCCTACGCCGATCCGGCAGAAGAAAATGTGGAGATCAACTATAAAAATGGCGTTGTCGATTGGACAGGTAATAGTAACACGGTCAATTTTTACTTCTACGTAGCCACAGCTGGTACACTACAGGTGTCACTTCAGGCAAAATCCGATGCTGAAAGCAAAATTTCTGTGTCTGTAAATGGAATAGAAAAAACAATTAGCATTCCTAACAATAATGACTATGCCAATGTTCCGGCATTGCAAACAAAAATTAAAACACCGGGCTTCTATTGTGTATCGCTTAAAGGTATTACTAAAACAGGAAAAGTATATGCAGATGTAAAAGGTGTTACCCTCAGCGGCACTGCCACCAAGAACATTCAATACAATCCCAAACCTTGGCGCCGTGCGGCTTCGGTACACTTAAACTATCCGGTTCCCGAAGGGAAAAATGTTGAATGGTTTTACGGAGAAATTAAAGTACCAGCCGGAGAAGACAAACTGGGTACCTATTTCATGTCTTGCGGATTTCATCGCGGATACTTCGGTATGCAGGTAAATTCTCCCACCGAAAGAAGAATTATCTTTTCTGTTTGGGATGCAGGTGGAGAACCTGACGAACGCAACAAGGTGAAATATGAAGACCAGGTAGTTATGCTTGCAAAAGGCGACAGCGTTATTGCCAGCGGATTCGGAGGAGAGGGCACTGGTGGCCATAGTCATTGGGTATATGATTGGAAGGCGGGTCAAAACTATCGTTTCCTGATGCACAGCGTACCTTCCGGTACTACCACAACTTATACCGCTTACTTCTATGTTCCCGAACATCATGAATGGAAGCTGATCGCCAGTTTCCGCGCACCTAAAGATGGTAAATACATGGGCCATCTTTATTCCTTCCTGGAAAACTTTTCCTTCGAAAATGGCCACCTCGGGCGCAAAGGCTACTTTGGCAACGAATGGATTAAAACCAATACCGGCGAGTGGATAGAACTCACCAAAGCGAAGTTCTCCAACGATGCCACGGCTAAAGCCAAAGACCGTATTGATTACGGCGGCGGCTCAGAAAACGGCTGGTTCTACCTCTGGAACAGCGGTTTTAAACCTGCCAATGCCCAATACGGTGATCTCTTCGAACGCCCTGCTACCGGGACAGCTCCGGTGATTGACCTTCCAAAATTCTGATGACTCTTTTAAAGAACGATCAAAAGCTGTCGACGTTCTTGTCGACAGCTTTTTTTTGTCCTGGTTTCATGGCCTTTTAAAATGTTATTTGTTCGTTTTAATAAGTCTATATACCCTATAGGACTGATGTGACGCATTTATTTTTTAACCCTTTTACGATTTTTTCTCTAAAAACAGGGGCAATTTTCCACCTGCTTCCGACGGCCTGATACCGTTGTAAATCATTTCTTAAACAGCTATTCCCCAAATTTTCCTTTAAATTCGGAACTAAATCCAGATAATAGCAGTTGCATATGGGCTTGAAAAACAAACTACCTATTCCTGGCGTAGTACAGGTATTGAATCCATTTAAAGTGAAGAAGCAACGTATCATGAATTTCAATCCGGCAGAAGGATTGGCTACCCGCAAGTCGGCGGACAATACCCGTATTACCGTTTTTGACTACGGCGCCAATCTTTGTTCAGAGCTGGTACTGCATAAAGTGGAAGATACCTTCAAATATCTCGAATCTGACCAACTGAGCTGGATAAATATCGATGGCCTGCGAAAAGAAGAAGTACACGCCATTTGTGAGCAATTCATAATTCACCCATTAATTGAAGAAGACATACTAAGCATAGGACAACGGGCAAAAATGGACGAAATCAATGACCGGATGTTCTGCCTCCTACCTATGATCTATTTCAACAGCGAAACCTCGTCGGTAGATACGGAACAGGTAAGTATCGTATTGGGCAAAAATTTCGTGATTTCTTTCCAGGAAGATCCTATTAGGGATGTGTTTGACCCGGTGCGTACTAAACTGTTGTTAAAAGGCTCCCGGATCCGCAATGGGGGAGCAGATTACCTCTGTTATTCCCTGCTGGACGTGATTGTAGATAACTATTTTATTGTGATGGATAAACTGGGAGAACGGATAGAAATGATGGAAGACCTGGTACAACACCAGCCAAATACCCGTACACTGGCACGTATCAATTACCTCCGGCGCCAGGTGTTTTTATTCAAGAGAGCAATCGCTCCTGTACGGGAACTGGTAAATGGCTTCCTGAAAAGTGAAAGTGATTTATTGGACGACAAAGTCACTAAATATTATAAGGACGTTTACGACCATATTATTCAATGCAACGACCTTGCCGATAACTACCGCGATATGGTACTAAATTTACAGGAAATGTACCATACCCAGCTGAACCTGAAAATGAATGAGATTATGAAAGTGTTGGCGGTGGTAACTACCCTGATGGCCCCGCCAACACTTTTAGCCGGTATTTACGGCATGAATTTTCACAATATGCCCGAACTGGAAAACGAACACGGCTATTATTACACCCTGGGAGGTATGGGACTGCTCCTGGCATTGATGATCATGGTGTTTAGAAAAAGAGGCTGGTTTTAAGCTTTCTTTTTATATACCGGAACAGTAGAACAAGGCTCTCCATACATAATACTCTTGGCTACCGGGCGAAGCAGACGGGTGATTTCTGCATAGGCAATTTCTCCTACACGCTTATCTCCACATCCCTTTACAACAATCCTTTTATCTGTAAAGGCTGATACATCTATCTTAGCCAGGTTTTGCAGGTATAAGGTATGGTGAATAAATGTGGCATCCCCAAATGCGGCATAAGCAGCTATTGGTTCCAGTTGAGTCATTACTAACATATACGCCCATAATGGAACAATGGCATCTACACTACATATCAATCCTACATTTTTTCCACGATACTGCTCCCAGTCGTGCGACTGCATCGCAGCCCGGAAATCCTTTTCCTTCAGGATCAGTCCCATAAACAGGTGGTCTTTCATGTCAAAAACGACCGTTTCCCCCTGGGGATAATAATCTTCCAGGTCTATGGTTTCCAATCCACTTTGAGCTACTTTATTGATGATTTCTTCCATTTTTTCCTGTTTGAGAATACAAATTTACGAATATCAGGAAGATATGTGCATGATCCGTTGCTAACGAAGGAAGGGTGGATAAATGAGAAAGGGACGCCCGCAGGCGCCCCTTTCATCTATGTCAGTTTAAAATGTAGCGGTCTAGAAAAATTTACCACGGGTATCTTTCACATCGCTCTTCTTCTTCAGCACTTCAAACAGCTGTTGGTCCAGCATGGATTTAACACCTTGTTCGTAAGCGGCCTGTTGAGAAGCAACATCCTGTGCCGGCTGGGTAGACGGTGCAAAGCTATCAACTTTGATAACATATACACCAGCATTACCTTCTATAGGAGCGGATACTGCGTTGGTTCCCCATTTCTTATTGAAGGCAGCACCTGCTACACGTGGTTCGAAGCCCAATGAAGCAATAAATGGAGTACCGAAAGAAACGCCTTCAGCTTTTAACACTGGTTGATTGGTTGTTTTGGCAGCAGCATCCAGTGACGCAGGAGTTTGCAGCTTAGCCATAATCTGCTCAGCTTTCTTGTGTTTCTTTACTTCTGCTTCCACCTGAGGTCTTACATCATCCAGTGGGGCGGTACCTTCTTCGCGGATGCTGGTTAAAACACCTACTACGTATTTATCATCGAAAGTGAATACGTTACTTACGTCTCCTTTTTTAGCTTCGTAAGCCCAACGTACCAGTTCGCGTGCCTGGCCAACACCCGGTACTACGAAGTCCATTGGACGAACATTATCCGCAATTCTTTTATTCAGCTTTCCTTCCTGTACTGTTTTCTCAAATGCAGCTTGTGTACGGGCTTTTCCTGCGAAATCACTCGCAGCACCAAAAGCAGCATTGTTTGTTTCCTTGCTGGCATCTACAGATTTACCGAGGTAAGCCACTTTAACGGCTGGACCGATATTCTTCTGATCCATGATCTGCATTACGTGGTAACCAAACTGGGTTTTCACTGTTTTGATCTGACCTTTAGTACCATCGAAAGCAAATTCTTTAAATTCAGGAACAAATTGAGAAGACGGAGTTAAATCATATTCTCCTCCAGTTTGTTTGCTGCCTGGATCATCAGAATACTGTGCCACGAGCGCTTTAAAGTCGGCACCACCTTTTACAGCTACTTCAATGCTATCTGCACGTTTTTTGGCAATAGAATCTGGTAAACCGCCTTGTGCACCGGATGCGATCAGGATATGACGAACTTTTACGCTATCAGGCATATTCTTACGATCAACCATTTTCGCATACACGATCAGGTTGTTATCATAATATGGTCCAAATATTTCACCTACTGGCAGATTCACGATAGAATCTTTCATCGGAATTTTGGATTCATTTTTAGAAATATAGCCGTCGAAGTATTTAATATCAGAGTTACGATTGATAAAACCAGCCACATCTTTAGTGGTATCCAGCTCAGCTTTCATAGCTACAATCTGTGAAATAGCAGCAGCGGAATCAGCGGCAGATGGAATAGCATCAAAAGATACATATTCTACCTTGCGGGATTCTTCTACTTTAAAGAGTTGTTTGTGATCCTGGATAAAGCGGTTCAGTTCAGCATCAGTTACCTTAACAGTAGAATCACCGATAGTAGCATAAGGTACACTTACATAAGAAACAGTGGCTGTTTGGTTATTATCATCCTGTTGTTGTTTCGCCAACCACTTAGGATAATATACTCCCTGCTTTACCAGTGTCATATATTTCAGTTGCTCCTGGTATTTAGCAATATAGGATTCCAGTTGGTGGAAACCTTCACGTACCTGAGGGTTGTTGCCAGCTTGTGAAATAGCCTGCTGCAATGCATTACGATCAAATTGTCCGTCGCGGGTAAATTGTTGTACAACAACCGGGTTCGGATTTTTACCTCTGATCTGATCTACTACTTCCGCTTCAGTTACTACGATACCCAGCTTTTCGTACTGAGCCTGCATAATCTTTTCATTCAGAAACTGGTTCCAAACCTGTTCGCGGATATATTGACGGGTTTGTTCGTCAATATTTGGCATTTGCTGACGCGCGTTGTTTTCTGCGTCCTGAATGCGGCGTTGGTAATCTGACAAGTCCAGATCTTCACCGTTTACTTTTCCAACGCTCGTGCTGCGACGGGTTAGAGAACTTTTGCCAAAAAAGGCATCCTGCAACAGGAAACTAACAATAGCCAGGCAAATCACTACAACGATCATGACGGCGTATTTGTCCCTGATTTTCTGAATTACTGACATATATTATATAGTCTACATTTTTAAGGATAGCAAAAATAGAATAAAATAACTGTAACTGCAAAAGAGTATTTTTCTCTTTGAAAGCCTTTCCTGTATTGAGTTTCAGCCGCTTATAACACTTTTGTGGACTATGTATCATTCACAGGTTTTCCACATGAATCGATTATCAACAACCTCGTTTTTACTTCTCTTTCTGCTGTTTTAAACCCCTGTCATTGCTACATTTTATGTAAAATTCCCTTTAAATGGTTGCTACCCGGTTATTCACAATTGTTAAAAAACCTATTTCGGCAATCCACATAAAAATGTGAATAAAACAAGCCTATTTTAGCACTGTATGCATTTTGACCATTTTTCATTCCCCGTCTGTTTTTTTCCACAATTGATGTGTAAAAACCCCTGTAAAACGCAAAATAAGGTGGGAAAAGGTGCCATTGTTCACAGGTAAAACTAATTTTGTTATTGTGGTTAAATTTACCCTTAAAAATCCAAGTGTGATTTTGTGGATAGTAAATGGCTTCTTTTAACATTTTCCTAATACACAGCTAACAAAAAAGATTTTCACGAACAATGATATCCACGTATGTGGATGAAAGTAAGAAAATCCAGTAATGACGCGGGAAGAGCATGTTAATTTCATGTGGAAAGTACAGTAAAAAGGAATAACAACTACATTTGTACAAGTGCTGGAAATTAAATTTCCACATATTCACAGCCCTAATAGTAGTGGGCTTTTTCTTTTAAATAAATAAATAAGTATATAGCTATGATTATGGAAATCGCTGAAGCGAAAAAAAATTTGCAACACAATGGATTTTTGGATATAGCAGTCGATCCTTCGCTGGATTTGTTTGCAGCGATTGAAAATTTAAAAAAGAAGAAAAACGCCATTGTCCTTGCACACTATTACCAGGAGCCGGATATTCAGGATATCGCAGACTACATCGGAGACAGTTTGGGGCTGAGTCAGCAGGCCGCGCAAACTGATGCAGACATGATTGTTTTTGCCGGGGTTCACTTTATGGCGGAAACAGCGAAAATCTTGAGCCCTCAGAAAAAAGTACTGCTTCCCGATCTGAAAGCGGGGTGCTCATTGGCAGATAGCGCGCCTCCTGAGCTGTTTAAGAAGTTCAGGGACCGTTACCCCGATCATATCGTGATTTCCTATATTAACTGCTCAGCGGGTATCAAAGCACTCAGCGATATCATTTGCACGAGCTCTAATGCCGAAAAAATCATCGAAAGCATCCCCCACAATCAGCCCATCATATTTGCACCGGATCGAAATTTAGGGGCTTATTTGATCAAAAAAACGGGTAGAGACATGGTTCTGTGGAACGGTGCCTGTATGGTACACGAAATTTTCTCGCTGGAAAAGATTACCAAACTGAAGATCCGTCATCCCAAAGCCAAAGTGATAGCACATCCAGAGTGTGAACCTGCCGTATTGGCTATCGCTGATTACATCGGATCCACCACCGGGTTGTTGAAATTCAGTCATAAAGACGATGCCCAGGAGTATATCGTGGTAACGGAAACGGGTATTCTCCACCAGATGCAAAAAGAAAATCCAGGTAAGACTTTTATCCCAGCTCCTCCTAACAATGCATGTGCTTGCAATGATTGTCCACATATGAAATTAAATACCCTGGAAAAGTTGTACCTGTGTATGGAGTATGAACAACCAGAAATTATAATGGAAGAAAACCTGCGAATAGCAGCTAAAAAGCCAATTGAGCGGATGTTGGAGATCAGTGCTCAAGCTGGACTTTAGCATAAGTGATTGAATATCAATTTTATTTGAATTTTAGTTTGCGTTAATAGAATTAAAGAAAGTAATACGAAGGCCATGAGAATGTGATATTCTCATGGCCTTCGTATTTATATGCGAAATAATTAATTCTCAGCAAGTTATGAGGCTTTTTAGATGCTGTTTTAAAATACAAACCAACGGATTTTTATGTGGATAAACCGGTTTACTTATTAATAATCCTGTTGAAAAGGGTGTGAATATGTTTTTAAAGGCTGTGAGAATCTAATATTTTAAAATGCCATTGGGTAAGCCAAGGAAGTCTAAATTTTTTTAATTCTCAGCGGCCTGCTATTGCGCTGAGAACGCCATATTTTGATTATTTCTGTACAGCAATCTGTGAAATAGTAGTATCATCTTCCTGGAGCCTATTTTCTAAAGGCCCTGACATTCCTCTTTTTTTCTTTTCCCTTGGGTAATGGCGAGTGTTTTACTTTTATTCGATTGTCAGCGTTTGTTTTTTCGGAGGCAACGATTTTAATGTTAATAAGTGCATTTTGGAAACGCGTTTTGAGGTGGATATCTGTCTTTGCGCTGTGCTTTTGACGTGTATAAACAAGAGAACCAGGGGTATAAATTGATTTTAAAAGAGGCTCATGAGAATCAAATATTTTTTCTTATCACGGGGTTACCACAGGGAGTTTGTTTTCATTGAATTGTCAAGGCATTCATAGTTTGCTGAGAATCAAACATATCCGGGCCTATGGAAGGACCTCCTGATTTTGTTCAATTCTCAGCGCCTTACCAATACGCTGAGAATTGAATAAATGATTCCAGTTTTATTGATGGTGTGGATAAGTGCTTTATACCGGATTCTCATGAGGCAACGAAAGCGCTGAGAATCGGATATTTTTCTGTTGTACTGGTAAGGTAATTAATTTCATTTTTTACAAGAATCTCAGCGGCTTTCCTGTCAGCTGAGGTTTCGATATTCTAAAATTTTGTGGCGTTACCCAGCAAAAATATATTGGCGAAAAGCTCAGCCAACCAGGAGCGTGTTGAGAATTAGATATTTTTTGTTTCGCTTTGGGTACGCCAGTATATCCTATAGGAGCTTATTCTCCCTGCACTGGATAGCTCTTGAGAATCGAATATTTTTGAGCAACCAGATAGTTGTTTGGAGGAGAATAATTAAGGGTCAATCGACAGGCGCTGAGAATGGGCTATTTTTTTATGAGTTGGTATCTTGCCAGGATTTCAGAAAATAGGAAAGTGTGAGGCAATATGTTTGTCTGTAAATTTTCAACTTGTTATTAGAGCAATAGTTTTTGGAGGTATTAAGAATGAAAACATAAATGCAAATTTTTTTTTTGAGAAGCAAGTGTATTGGAATGGGGATAAATCGCCGGTTTTGCCAGAGAAGAATTTTATTTGAAAGGGGAGGAAGAAAAATGGGGATAAAATGAGGTGAGTTTTCTAAAAGGGAACTAATTTTCAAAAAAATTTTTTCTTTTTTCTTCAAAAAACGCTTAAAAATGGGGATAAAACGGGTAAAAGCACCAGAAAAACGGGAAATTTCCCCGATTTTCTAGGTTTTTTTCAAAAAAAATTTTTTCCTGGTACAAAAAGGAGGAAAATTAAATTTCCTCTACCCAAATATGATCAGCTTCTGTTTTGCGAAGTGAGAGATTATAACCGGCCACCATAATTGAAATGGGGTCTCCCAGTGGTGCTATTTTTTCAATCTTTACTGTTTCTCCTGGTACGCAACCCATTTCCATGAGTTTGATGTGAAGATCATCTTTTTCAAATTCTATGATTACTGCACTCTTTCCTGTGGTCAGGGATGACAATTTTATAATGCCTTTTTTCATTTCCTGCTTGTTAATCTGTTTAAACATAGTTCCGGCATACTGATGCTTGTATAGGCAAAGGTAGTCCTGTAAGACCAATATGTCAAAAAGAAACGGGAGGCAATCGGAAATTTCACTTTACTTTTACATCCACATAATTTTTTAAGCGTAAATGGCCATTCAATTCACCTCGCATGAGGTAAAAGATTATTTAAAGGATAAGCGGAAGTTAAAAAGCTTCCTGGTTGATCTTTTTGCTGCAGAAGGACAGGGGCTAAAGAGTCTGCATTTTGTATTTTGCTCTGATGCCTATTTGTTAGAGATCAATAAGCAGTTCTTACAACATGATACCTATACAGATATCGTTACTTTCGAAATGGGAGAGGATCCGGCTGTCACCGAAGGTGAAATATATATAAGTATAGAGAGGGTGTTAGAAAATGCGGAGAAGTTTAAAGTATCTATTGCCCAGGAACAGCACAGGGTTATTTTTCATGGGGCATTGCACCTTTGTGGTTTTAAAGACAAAAGTAAAAAGGATGCTGCATTGATGAGAAGTAAGGAGGATGAATACCTGGAGAAATACTTTGGAGGTAAATAATCTTTATTAGAGACAAGATATATTAGAAGATGTTCCACGTGGAACATCTTTTGTTTTTTAGAGAGGGCAAGTTCTTAAATGTCCTTCCTCAATGTTCCACGTGGAACATTGAGGACAGTTCAACGATTTATTGTAGAGGATTTAGTTTTGGGATTTTGATAGTCTGACGATGACATGATCGATTGTTTTTGGGAGATCTACTATTGAAGATATTACTCCTGTTTTTCGACCAGTATCCGGATTGATGGAAGTTGATATAGACAAGAATAGAGAGGAAGAGAACCGTTCCAGGTGACGACGAATTATATGCACCTGCTGGTGCGAAGATATTTTATTCATAGGCCGCAAGAGGTAGTAGGTACTTTCGATACCCGGCTATATAAGAGAAATGCACTAAGCTTACCTGGCAAAACTAATGAAAGTAGAAATCAGGTTTGCTCCAGGAATAAAGTAAGCCAGGACGATAGATAGTAATTGCGATATACCACCTAATGAGAACTTCAGCTTTTGTTTTAGGGTATAATAAAAGAGGGGACCAACGGCGGCAAAGAGCTGTCTGGTTTTCTAGTCATCCCATTAGTGGTATATCCGTTTGGTAGGAGGGAGAGTGCTGTCATGAGAACTTTCACTTTAGAGTTGTTAAAGCGAAATGCGAATACAAATGCTTGCTCCTGCGGCTTATTTTTGGCCACGAAGCTCAATAGTAAACCTCCTTGCATTTCAAGAGAGTTTATTAATGTTCCACGTGGAACATTAAGCTTATCTCAGGATATTTTCATTTCTGTATGTTCCACGTGGAACATTGTAGTTTATCCAAACAATCTCCCTTCTTCTACGTAATTTTGCACTTTCTAAAAGTTATTATGTTTCCATCATACGATATAATTGTTGTAGGCGCAGGTCATGCCGGCTGTGAAGCTGCCGCCGCCGCCGCTAATATGGGCTCCAAGGTATTGTTAGTGACCATGAATATGCAAACCATTGCCCAGATGAGCTGTAATCCTGCCATGGGAGGTATTGCAAAAGGACAAATTGTAAGAGAAATAGATGCCCTGGGAGGATACTCCGGAATCGTTACGGATCAGTCGATGATCCAGTTCAGGATGTTGAACCGTTCTAAAGGACCCGCTATGTGGAGTCCCCGTACACAGAACGACCGTATGCTTTTCGCCGCCAAATGGAGGGAAGCCCTGGAGAAAACCCCGAACGTAGATTTCTACCAGGATATGGTAAAAGGACTCCTGGTAAAAGATGGTCGTTGTCATGGTGTAATTACCGGGCTTGGGCATGAAATACAGGCAAAAGCGGTGGTATTAACCAATGGTACTTTCCTCAATGGAGTAATACATATTGGAGATAAACAGTTTGGTGGAGGTCGCGTGGCTGAAAAAGCCGCCACAGGTATTACCGAGCAATTGGTTTCCCTGGGCTTTGAAAGCGATCGTCTTAAAACCGGTACACCTCCCCGTATCGATGGACGCAGCTTGGATTATTCCAAAATGGAAGAACAGAAAGGAGATGATGAGATTGTAGGATTTTCCTACCTGGATGTTGAAAGAATTAAACCTGCCCAGCAACGGAGCTGCTGGATTACGTATACCAGCGAAGCTGTACATGAAATGTTACGTACGGGCTTCGACAGATCGCCTATGTTCCAGGGACGTATCCAGGGAACAGGTCCTCGCTACTGTCCAAGCATTGAAGACAAGATAAACCGCTTCGCGGAAAGGGAACGCCACCAGTTATTTGTGGAACCGGAAGGTTGGGATACGGTGGAAATCTATGTAAATGGTTTCTCTACTTCCCTGCCGGAAGATGTACAAATGAAAGCGCTTCGCCTGGTACCAGGATTTGAGAATTGCAGGATGTTCAGACCTGGTTATGCAATAGAATACGACTTTTTCCCACCTACCCAGCTGCAGTTTTCCCTCGAAACAAAGCATGTACAGAACCTGTTCTTCGCGGGACAAATAAATGGTACTACTGGTTATGAAGAAGCCGCTTGTCAGGGTATTATGGCTGGTATCAATGCTCACCAGAAGGCAACGGAACAAGATCCTTTTATTCTGAAAAGAAGTGAAGCCTATATCGGCGTGCTTATCGATGACCTGATCAACAAAGGTACGGAAGAGCCCTACCGGATGTTTACTTCCAGGGCAGAGTTCAGAACCCTGCTTCGCCAGGATAATGCCGATCTGCGCTTAACGGAAAGAAGCTATAAAATGGGATTGGCTAAGGAAGAGAGGATGCAGAAAGTACAGGAAAAGAAAAGCGGGGTAGAACAAATTAAACGTATCCTGAAGGAATTATCGGTAGAACCAGAAGAAATAGCGTCACTACTGGAAGCCAGATCTTCTGCTCCATTAACCCAAAAACAGAAAGCTCACCAGATATTACTGCGCCCGGGTCTGGATATTTTTTCCATGAAAGAACAGGTAGCAAAAATTGGAGAGGCGCTTTCCGGCTTTAACAAGGAAATGTTGGAACAGGCAGAAATCCAGATCAAGTATGATGTATACATTGAAAAGGAAAATGAACTGGTGCAAAAAATGAGTCAACTGGAAGACCTGGTGATTCCGGCTAACTTCGATTATGGAAAGCTGGTATCTTTATCGACGGAGGCCAGGCAGAAATTTAATAAAATACGTCCTCATACTTTGGGACAGGCAAGTCGTATTAGCGGAGTAAATCCGAGCGATGTACAAATCCTGATGGTTTACATGGGACGATAAAAATATTATTCATCATTTTGAAGCGGGCAGATTGTTTTACAGTTTGCCCGCTTTTCTATTTTTTAGGGATATATTTCAAAAAAAAAGGTGAAAAAGCCGAAAAATCGACCTTCATAAAGTGGGTAAATTTCGTATATCCGGGAGAAGATGGATAAATGTGTTAAAAATAGGGGTGAGGTGAACTAAAGGGCTAAAAATGCGTTTTTTGATGATAGATATATTTTTTGAAGGAAAAGCAACTATTTTTCTACCTGGCTCGTATCATTAGTATGATTGATTTAATAAATCAGCATCAACCATCATTTTCCCCATGAGGAAGGAACACTTTTAAAAGAAAAACGAAGGCAAGATTTTTTTTGTGCAGGATCTGACTAATATTAATGATCTCATTGCCGGTTGCTGCAGAAAAGAACGCAGCAGCCAGGAGGCGTTATACCGAAACTTCTTCGGGTATGGGCTCAGTATTTGTTTGCGGTATGCACAAAATAGAGAAGAAGCAGTGGAGATTCTTAACGATGGTTTCCTCAAAATATTTAATCATATCCAGTCATTTGATACCAGCAGGTCATTTAAAACATGGCTAGGCAAAATCATGGTTAACACGTCCATCGATTTTTTGCGTAGTAAAAAGCGGTTGATATTTGTGGATGACATCAGCCAGATTACTGAACCCACCACGGATGAAACAATAGTCGACAAATTGTCCTATGAAGAACTGCTCCAGCATGTGCAAGCATTGCCGCCGGCTTATAGGACTGTTTTTAACCTATACGTAATGGAAGGGTTTCAGCACCAGGAAATAGCTACTATGCTGCGTATCTCAGAAGGAACCTCCAAATCGAATTTATTTAAAGCGAAAAAAATACTGAAAGAGAGAATCATAAAGTCATCTATGAATATTGCAGATGGGATAGACATAAATATGCATTAGTATAAACAATGAATGACGCGTTTGAAAATAGCATCCGGAATAAGCTGAATGAAGGAGATATTCCTTTTGACCAGGATGCGTGGACTAAAATGGAATCACTGCTGGATGGCAGGCGCAAAAAGCGGCCGGCCGCCTGGTGGTGGTTTATACTATTGCCAGTACTTGGAGGATTGGCCTGGTGGATAGTACAGATGCCAAAAGGGAGTAAACACCCGCAACAAACTGTTGTACAGGAAGTCCCTAAAGAAAATGCGTCTCAACAAATCACAACAAATAAACCAGTTACTACCAACAACACTACACCTGCAAATGAAAGTAGGCTATCCAGCCAACCGGGTCATGTACCGGGTGCTGATAGCCATCCATCTGCTATTCCGCAAACCACTGTGCATACAGGTAACCCTGTGGCAGCCAGCGGCAAAGGAAAAGCCGCTGCGCTGGTTATCCATCTCCCTACACCCGCTGCTGTTACCCGGCAGTTGAATCAGCAAGTGATTAACCCGGTTAATCCTCTCACAAAAAATCCAATATCAGGCAATGATATTCATAGTCCCGGTAAGGAAACTGTGAATACCAATATCACAGGTACGCCGCCGGCGATTTATACTGATATCTACCCTGTTAAAATAAAAAATGTTAATAACGGTAACGTATATACGAAAATTGGAAATATTCATGAAATCCCCGTTAATACAGCTATTCCTGCAACACAGGAAAATAAAATTAACAGGAGAAAAATAAATAGTAAGGGATTATATGTAGGTGTTACACTCGGTCCTGATCTGAATGTGGCGCCTTCCATGAACTACGGAAAAATTGGCTTCAATGCCGGCGTATTGGCGCATTATTATTTCAACAAACATTGGTTTGTAACTACAGGTGCAGTGTATAGCAAAAAAATATATGGTGCCACTGATAAGGATTATAATATACCGTCCGGTTATCCCAATACCTATGGATTGGTAAAAGTAAACGCCAACTGCGATGTGCTCGATATACCGGTGAATGTGAACTATACCTTTTTAGAAGTAAAAAATAATACAGTAAGTGCCACCCTGGGGCTCTCCAACTATTTTATGTTGAAAGAGAAATACCAGTATATCTATAAAACCTTGCCAACAGCAGAAAAGACTGTGGAGAATGAAAATCAGCATTACCTGGCTATCCTGAATGTAGGCGCGCTTTATCAGCATCCTGCCGGCAGGAAATTAATTATAGGTGTTCAACCTTATGCCAAAATACCACTTCGCGGAGTAGGGCTGGGCCAGGTAAAACTCTATTCTGCAGGAGTATCTCTTCAGGTTAACCTGGTAGGCAAAAAGCGCTGAACGGCGCTTTTGCTACCTTAAACAATCACCATTTTAGGTTGTTATCAATCATGGTAATGCCTGCTGTTTTTTGCAGGATTATTCATGCTAAAATGTATTGATTATGAGTAATAAAAATAAACCAGGTAAAAAGGCGACTAACTCCAACGATAAAGAACAGGAAGATTTTCCAGGATATCCTGAATACCCTTCCGGAGAAGATATTCTGAGCAAGCGAAACAGGGATATGGAGGTGGATGTAGACATCAATGCACTTACCGGCTCATTCCGCCATAACAGCGAATTGCCCAGTGAAAAAAAGAAACGTGCTGAAGGGGATGATGAGCAGGAAGAAACCTGGCGTAAGGATAAAGTGGGAGATGACCTGGATGTTCCGGGAGCCGAGTTAGATGATGACGACGAAGCTATAGGACAGGAAGATGAGGAAAATAATATTTATAGCATAGGTGGCGACCGGCATCAGGACCTGGAAGAAGACAACGGAGAATTTCTTGATTTCGATGATGAGGAAGATCGCAACTCATAGTAATGGCGTGAGTAAGCGGCATACTGCATCCATAAAACGCTTTAGCACATTGCGCTTATTCCAACGGGTTTCCTGTACAGGTACAGCATACAGGAGATCTTCATCGAAGGCCCGGTTTAATTTTGCCGCTACTTCCTGGTCATATATCAGCGCGCCAATTTCACAATTAAGATAAAAGCTGCGGTTATCGAAGTTTACAGAGCTTACCCAGGCAAGATTATTATCTATCACCATCGTTTTTGCATGAATAAAACCACGGGTATAGAAGAATATTTTCACGCCCGCAGCGAGCAAAGGTTTTATGTATGACAATGCCGCATGTTGTACGATATAAGAATCCCCTTTCAATGGTAACATGAGTTGTACATCTTTACCTGCCAGCGCTGCCATCTGCAAGGCTGTCAGCAATTCTTCCGTGGGGATGAAATAAGGATTGCTGATACGAATGCTCCTTTGCGCAATGTTGATGGCCATCAGGATCGTTTGCATAGCTATAGGCCATTCTGAATCCGGACCGCTGGCAACTATGTCTGTGAAACAGTTGCCAGTGAGCACTGACCGTTGGAAGAAGGGCTCTGCAAAGGGAAATATTTCTTTACTACAATACCGATAACTCATTAAGAACTGCAACTGCAGGATATTTACAGCATCTCCTTCAATACGTAAATGCGTGTCGCGCCAAAACGTAGGGTGTTTACCATTATTGATATAACGTTCATCCAAGTTGATGCCTCCTACAAATCCTACAGTGCCATCTACCACAATTATTTTCCGGTGATTGCGGTAATTGGCATTCAGGTAGAAATCGACCAGTACCGGTGAAAAGGTGTATACGCTGGCGCCCTGTTCGCGTAACCGTTTGGGAATATCTCCTATACGATCGCTTCCCATATCATCATAAATGAAACGCACCTGTACGCCGACATTTAATTTTTCGATCAATATTTCGGTGAGCTCATTGCCTACATCATCTGCCGTTACCATATAATACTCTATGTGGATATGGTGTTTAGCAGCCCTGAGTGCACTGAATACAGCCGGAAATTTTTCTTCTCCATTAATCAGCAATTGTACCTGGTTATTCTTACTGAGTACCGATTGCCGGGTGTTTAGCAACATGGCAGAAAGTTCCTGCTTACTACCCGCCTGTTGCCGTAGTTCCAGCTGCATTTGCTCCAGCTGGGCCCGCTGGGATTCCCAGTATCGTAAAAACAGCACTTCATCTTTACTGCCTTTTAGGGTAAACCGTCGTCTTTTACGCAGATCCCGGCCCAGGTAATAGTATACAATCAATCCTACGATAGGGATAAATACCAGCACCAGGATATAAGCAATCGCTTTAACCGGATTACGATTTTCTAGAAGAATAGTAGCCACCAACCCCACAAAAATGAGGATCAACAGCACAGTACTGCCTATTTTGATATAAAGATGCCATTCGTTGCCCGTAAGGTAGCCTATCAACGTTTTCACCAGCCGTAAGAGTTTAAACAGTTAGCAAGATATATTATTAACGTGTTGGAGCTAAAATGGTTATGTTTTTCTTTTTTGCCAACATAGGTAAATGTATTGCCGAAGCGAGTACCACGTTGCAGATGGAGAAAGCCATCATATAGCGGTTTTCTCCCGAAAAGCCTCCGAGGAACAGCCAGGCAAGAAAGTACATGTGGAACCATAATGGCACTATCCATGCTGCCAGCGGGAAGTAATGCGTGCCGGTCTGTTTCCTTTTGAAATAACCGGCAATCGTCAATAAAACGAATAGCGCCAGCAATGCCACCAATCGGTGTGCACTGGTGATACCAAAATATTGTTTTAGTAAATCAGCTATGGGAAACAGTGATAGCCACAATGCTACCTGTGAAATCAGGATGGAAAGTAGGGGGATAGCGGCTTTCCAGGAGGCGGTAATCAATCGTTTTTCCAGCAGCCGCCCAAAAAGTGAATAGAAGAAGACGACCAACAGCCAGCCATAGAAATTGGCGTACGGAACCCCAAACCATTGTCCTGTGAGGGCTTGAGCAGATAGTCCCTTGCTCTCCCAATCCCAATGCCACATATGCAGGCGGTAGGCCACTACATCCATGCTCAGGTCGATATTCAGCGCTAACAGGCTATCCAGTGCAGCTGCAGCCCAAACCGGCAGCCCAAAATTATCGGTAAACAAACGCGACGAATAAATGATCACTGCCCAGCCGCAGCCAATGCAAAGAGGGATATTGCGGGGGGCTGTACCCAACATTAGCCAAAATTGTCCGTAGCGATAACCGCTACTGGTAGTTACGTTTACGTATTCCAATAATAGCCCGAAGCCCAGTCCGCCCAATAGCCAGGAAATGTGGCCCACGCCTTTGCCACCTGCATGCCAGCCACAGATCAACAACAATACATACATACAGATTCCCGTGAGCGGAAAACAATATATTGGTGCATAGCCATAGGGCATATCGGAGAAAGGAAGCATGTGCCGGCATTTTGATGGGTTGAAGATAGTAAATCGAAAAGTATTATCCTGCGCTGTCAGCGTACATAAAAATGTCCTGCTTCCCCGGTTAAAGGGGGCGGCAGGACATGCTATTTTTGAGCCCTTATTCGGCCGTTATTTCGAGGATATTGCTGGTTAATGACCTACCACCACCTGGCGCCAATTGAATGCCTTCTTTCATCAGAAAATCACCGCTATACAGTTTATCCAGGTGAAATGAGGAGCGTGTGCCTGGAAACAGGTTGATTTCCCTGATACGGTATTGCTGTTGAGGATCGAGGCCCAGGAGTTTTACGGGCGTAAAAACATCGTTTTTGCCAACGTTCATCAGGTAGTTAAAAACAATTGTTTTCTTTTGGTCGTCGCTGGTGTACTGAAATACCGCCCTGTTTTCCTGGTAAGGAGAAACCAGCCGGTATAAGTTACCATACCATACAACATTACTGATACGCCTATACGTTTCTACCGCATCATGACTGAATTGCAGTTCTTTATCATTGAAGTCGCTTACTTTAATATCATAACCGAGCTTGCCCATCATGGCCACATCTGTGCGGAATTTAAGCGACTGATGACCCCAGTTGGTAATGTGTGCTGCCATGGTATTGGACGGAAAGAAGTGTGAATACCCATACTGGATATAAATTCTTTCAAGCCCATCGGTATTATCACTTGGCCAGAATTCCGTAAAATATTTCAGGGCGCCGTAGTCGGTACGTCCACCACCGCCGGAGCAAAGCATAATAGGCAGGTGTGGGTATTTAGCTCTTACCCTTTCGAACACTTTATATAGACTACGGGTATATTCTATAAAGAGATGTGATTGTTTTTCTTTCAGGTAGGGAGAATAAGTATTGGTGAGCAGGCGGTTGCAGTCCCATTTAATATAGGCGATTCCAGGATTTTCGGACATAGTTTTATCCACCACGCCGAATACAAAGTCCTGTACAGCAGGGTTGGTAAGGTCCAGGACCATCTGATTGCGGTAATAGTTTTCTGCGCGGTTAGGGAGGCGGAGTATCCAGTCGGGGTGTTTGGTATACAGTTCACTCCTGGGATTTACCATTTCCGGTTCCAGCCAGATACCGAATTTAATGCCCTGTTTTTCAGCCTCTTTTACGAGGTAGCCGAGTCCATGAGGGAGTTTGGCAGTATTGGGCTCCCAGTCGCCCAGACCGGCGTTATCCTCGTTGCGCGGAAATTTATTGGCAAACCAGCCGTCGTCGAGGAGGAACAGGTCTACACCCAATTGTTTGGCGCCGCCAAAGAGGCCTGTAAGACGTTGTTCGTTGAAGTCCATGCCGGTGGCTTCCCAGTTATTGAGCAGGGTAAGCCGGGGCCCATGTCCATCCAGTATCCCATAGTTTAGTGCCCAGTGTTGAAAGTTACGACTGGCCTGTCCTTTTCCTTTATCTGATAAAGTGAAGATAAAAGCGGGCGTAGTAAATACTTCCGCTGGTTTTAGCGTATAGTCGCTGGCATAAGGATTGATCCCGGCGTTGATATGGAGTGCGTTGCGTTCGTCTACTTCAAAGCCGAATTTAAAATTACCGGTCCAGGCGAGGGTGCCGGCCAGCACCGTTCCATTTTCCTCCTGTGCAGGCTGATCTACAGACAAAAGGAACATAGGAGACTGGTACATGTTGGCGCGGGTTCCCAGTTTGCTGTCCAGTATTTTCATGCCGGCAGTGAGGTATTGTTCCTGCATATTTACTTCTTTGGCCCAATCGCCGTGGAATTGGGTTAGCCAGTATTTTTCAGCATTTATATGCAGCATGGAAGAAGCATAGGCGGTAAGGAGAATTGGTTTTTTCTCGTTATGCTTTATTTCCGTCCATGCTTTGATAATATCTTCCTTGTCATAGGCTTCAAAATGCAGGGTAACCGTTACGGGGTATACAGGATCCTGGAGAGTAATGGTGGTAGCTGTAACGTTGGGTGCAGTTGGGACTGAGTTATGAGAAATGTATTTCAGTTCCAGGGATGGGTTTCCATCGTTGTGTACCACGCGGATGGCGGGATCGAGGAGGCTTTCCATACCAGCGGTGACGTAGGCTTCCTGTTGGTTTTTTACCAGGGTATCGGCATATTCGGGGTGGAGTTGTGGCCCGAAATATTGTTGTACCAGGCGCCCTTCCTGGTTTACGTGGTAAACGAGGCTGATGTTGTGGGTGGTAATGCGGATGTTCTGTGCGAATATCCTGACAGACAGCAGGATCAGGCTTATAGCCAGTAGTTTTTTCATACCAGATTATTTATCTACGAGGAATAAGCGTACAAAATACAAATAAAAGAGAATGTTGTATAGGGTATTTGTATGTACAGGGTGGGCAGAATATCCGTGCAAAAGTGGACGAATATTGTGCGTAATCGGACAATTGCAGCCATTTTGTTATTTGATTATCAATTAATTATGTTGCGGCATTTTTTTAGTCGAAAGCCAGTGTCAATCTTTGCATTATGATTAAAAACTACTTCCTGGTTGCCTGGCGGAACGTTATGAAACACCGTTTTTTTGCCTTGGTGAATGTTTGGGGACTGGCCATCGGAATCACATTTGTGTTAATGATTGGTGCTTATGCGTGGGGAGAGTTGCAGGTGAACCGATTCATTAAGAACAATGATCGTATTTTTCTCTTAAAAAGTAAATGGGCAAACCCAGAAATGGGGGTTGAATTTGCTACGTTAGGACCGCTCACAAAAGCGTTGCAGGATAATTACCCCAGCCTGATAGAAAAAGCATACGCGCATGATGCCATCATGGTGGTGGTTACAGTGGGGGATAAGCATTACCGGGAAGGAGTACACCCGGGAGATTCTACTTTTTTTGATGTGTTTAATTTCCCGGTATTATATGGGGATCCGCGTACAGCGCTGGATAAGCCCAATGCAGTGGTACTAACAGAAAAGAAAGCAAAGCAGTTTTTTGGGAAGACTGATATAGTAGGGCAGTTATTAAAAATACAATCGTTTGATGGCAGGAATGATAACTTTGAAGTAACTGCGGTCATCAAAGACTTACCATTTAATACGATTACGAATTATGCCAAGCCCGGGAATGAAATATTTCTTGCTCCGGCCAGTCTTCGTTATTTCGGGCGGACTTTTGGGTTCACCAGCTGGCAATCTCCCAATATAGTTGGATATGTATTACTGAAGCCTGGTGTGAAACCGGAGCAGTTGAAAGGGCCTTTGGCCACGTTGATTAAAACGAATGCCACTCCTGAAATACAGAAAGCATTGGAAGTGTACCCGGTTGCTTTAAAGGATTGTTATATGGGAATGTATAAAGGATTGGCGGGCCGGATGGTAGCGATTTTTTCCTATGTGGCTTTATTTATATTGTTGATGGCAATTATCAACTTTGTCAATATTTCGGTAGGTAATTCCTTAACGCGGCTGAAAGAAATAGGTGTAAGAAAGGCGATGGGTAGCAGAAGGTGGCAATTGATTTTCCAATTCATTACGGAATCGGTGCTCGTGGTGACGTTTGCCTTTGTTGTCTCCGTTGTTTTATTTTTTATACTGCGACCAATGTTTGCACAGTTGATTGGAAAAGAGCTTCCTTCGCCGGCATCTTTCCCGGTGTGGTTTGCGGTTTTGCCGGTGATGATTATCCTGGTTACCGGTTTGCTGGCTGGTTTGTACCCCGCATTTGTGTTATCTGCGCAGCCATCCGTAGCAGCATTGAAAGGGAAGTTAAAGAATGTCCAGGAGAAGTTGGTCTTCAGGCGTTCCCTGATCACCGTTCAATTTGTAACGGCGATCGTGGTGTTTATTGTTGCCATTGTGATAGATAAGCAGGTATCTTTTTTCTTTCATACAGATCTTGGCTATGATAAGGATCATATTGTTACAGTGCCGGTGCCGCGTGACTGGACCGCAACAGGTGTAAAGCATATGGAAAGAATGCGGGATGAATTCCGGGCTATGCCGGAGATAAAAGATGCGTCCTTTTCCTATGAAATTACCGACGGGTGGAGCAGTGGAGCATATATGGTTTACCGGGCAGAAAATGATTCCAGTACGGCGGTGTCTATGACCTCTATTATATCTGACGAGCGGTTTCCGGCAACGTACAACATTAAGATGAAAGAAGGCGCTTTTTATAGCGGGACTTCTGCTGATTCATCTAAATTAGTTATTACAGAAGCAGCGGCACGCTCGCTGGGGTGGAAGAATCCGGCCGATGCAATGAATAAGCCAGTGCGTATTCATAATATAAATACCGTGATGTATGTAAGTGGGGTGATGAAGGATTTTCATTTTGGTACCATGAAAGATGCCATTGCGCCGGTTTGCTTTATTGATGTGCGTTTCAATAATATTTACCGGTATCTTTCCTTCCGGTTTGTTCCAGGAAATCCTTCCAAACAGATAGCTGCATTGGAGCGCAAGTGGCGCGAGGTATTTTCAAATGCTCCGTTTGATTTTAAATTCCTGGATGATAGCATTGCACAGTTGTATGAAACAGAGTCGCAGATGCAAAAGGCGGCCAGGGTGGCTACCGTAGTATCCATGATGATAGTATTGCTGGGCGTATTGGGTATTGTAACCCTGAGTATTGCCAGGAGAAGTAAGGAAATGGGAATCCGTAAAGTATTGGGGGCTACCAGTGTTAATATTATATCGTTGTTTGTAAAGGAATTTTCCTGGATCATGGTTATTTCTAATGTGGTGGCCTGGCCACTGGCGTGGTACCTTTGCCATCGGTGGTTAATGGATTATGCATACAGCGTAGATATAGGAGTGGGGCCATTTTTAATAGTGGGCATGTTGCTGTTGGCGCTGGTATCTGTTGTAATAACGGGTATGACCAAGCGCCTGGCATCTACCAACCCGGTAAAAAGTCTTAGTACAGAATAAGGTCAATAAGTCATCCCGTTTTTTGTTGGAGAAAAAAAATTGCCTGTTAAGATTTGATTAACAGTTTGTGCTTTTTTTTATAGTTGTTTTGGGTATGAATTTTAACCCAAAGAAATTGTTTGTCATTGTTGGTTACCCCCACACAGGCAAAACGAAAACGCTGCAACAAATATTTCAAAGAAGATTATTCTTCCCCTTTAAGCAACCCATTCAGGCGCCTTCCCTGGGAGCTGCGCCCTTTATTGTTGTTAATAATTCAGACACCAACCATCGTTCGGACGACCAGCTGGCGCGAATAAGGTCAGCATTGCATTTCCATACCGAAACGGATACATCTTTCCTGATTCCGGCCAGCCTTGTATTTGATGATAGCATTAGAGATATGAAGGGAATACTGGCGTATTTGAACCGGTCGGGGCTGGACGTTCATTACCTGGTGCTGAGGAATAGCTGGTTCGACAAGCATGTCATCAGCGATGATGATTTATTGTTGCTGGAACAGCATGTAGAGAATGGAACCATCCATATACTGGATCGGTTGGTAACACAATCGAAATTACGTTTTGATGAGCGGGTGAAGGAAATAGAGGCGTTAATGCGGACTGTAGTGGAGAGCAGAGTACGATACTGCGAATGACACCAGGACAAAGGCAGGTAGGGTGTGTAGCGTAGTATCTGTACTCTGTATAAAGTGCTTCATTGCATTTTATTTTGAGGGGTTGTGGTTGTCGCCCGGGAGGGCGGCAACCTTCTTATCACGTAAAGGTTGGTAAGTACCTGTTGACTAGTAAAGGGAATTGAAATAATATTGGCTGCCCAACATATTAGCAACCTGGTAACTGACAACAGGTCCAGCCTGTACAGTTTTGTCAACTCTTATCTCAATAAGAAAGCGGGGTATCGGCTATTGTTTATCGAACAATGCTTTATGCTTTTTACCCCAGATTTCCAGTTGTTGGATGACAGGGGTTAGTTCATGGCCGATAGGCGTTAATTCGTACTCTACACGCACGGGTACTTCTGCGAAAATGGTTCTGGAGATTAATCCTTTTTCTTCCATTTTCCGTAGCTCCAGTGTCAACATCCGATCTGTGATGGCAGGCAGCTTTTTCTTCAAGGCGGCAAAACGCATTTTTCCTGCGCCCAGGTAACAGCAGATGGCCACCGTCCATTGCCCGTTGATCAGGTTGGAAGCATATATTTCAGGGCACTCTGCCTCCAGCAGCCGTTTGTTTTCATCGTGGGTTGATGTCGGTTTTATTTTGCTCATACTTACACTTTTGTTAGCTCCATACATTGGGCCTGCAGACCCGATTCCATCAGCAACTTAAATATTTTTGCACAGAGTTAAAAATAGATAGTAAGATATGAGCAAGATATTGGTGATAGTGATTCATCCAGATATGGAAACATCTGTAGTAAACAAAAAATGGGTAGCCGCATTGCAGCAATATCCCGATAAATACCGGGTACATGATTTATATACGGCCTACCCATCCGGTGAAATAGATGTTCAAAAAGAACAGGCGTTATTGGAAGAGCATGAAACCATTATTTTCCAGTTTCCGTTTTACTGGTTTAATTGTCCCCCGCTGCTAAAAAAATGGCTGGATGAGGTACTTATCCACGGCTGGGCATATGGCAGCAAGAGCGGGTATAAAATGAAGGATAAAAAGGTGGCGCTGGCCATTTCTGTGGGCATTGATGAGCAGGACTATACTGCTGACGGTAAGTACAAATACACGTTAAACGAGCTGACTACCCCCTTTGAAATAACCTTCCGGTATGTGCTGGCAGATTACCGGCCGTTGTTTGCTTTCTACGGACTGGAACATCGTGCCACCACCGAGAGGATTGAAAAGAGCGTGGAAATGTACCTGGATTTTATGGAGAAATTTCATGACACAGTAGCTGAACTATGTAAGGAGTATAACAGCTGTTCGTAAGACGAATCTTTCTTTTGAAGGATGGGTTGGAAGTAGTAATTTTAAGAGGCCTCACAAAAATTACTTATGTCTACCCAGATTATCTTTGTTCTTATTCTCACATTGCTGATAAACCTGATTACTACTTTGTCATATGCCGTACGGATTGTAGGCGTCAGAACCGGGAGAATAGCAATTACTTTTTCATTGTTTAACATATTGGTTTTATTCTCCCGTACGGCAAACACGCTGCAGGCGCCTTTATTAGCCAAAACGGTGGAACAGGATCTGCAGCAGCATATATCATCCAATATGCTGGTATTCAGGTATATTATATTCTCCTGTACGGCTGGATCTATTTTAGGCGCTTTTTTGATACCTACTTTTCAACGCTTACTATCCGGTGCGGTAGCTCACTTCAGCGTCCATAAATCTATACCCCGGCTATTTTACCTGGGATTTTCGGGAGCGGGCATGCTGTTTATAAAAGAAAGCCTGAAGATGCCCTCCCGGGAACACTTACTGGAGTTGCCGGATCAGCGCAATTTTCCCTGGCGTATTTTTTTATATAACCTGGCGGCAACAGCTGTGATCACCATTTCAGTTTTATCCTGTGTATATGCAGCCTACCTGAATCCCTCCTATAGAACAACCGCCAGTAATTTATCCGGCGTCATAAATGGGGTGGCAACGGTATTGATGGCGTTATTTATTGATCCGCATTTATCCATTCTTACTGATGACGTTGTATTGGGAAAGCTGGCAGAAAGTTCTTTCCGGAAGTATATCAGCTATATGGTGCTGGCCAGGGTAGGTGGGACCTTGCTTGCGCAATTGTTGTTTTTGCCTTGTGCACAATTGATCGCCTTGTTGGCAGAAAAAGTGTAGCCAGATTTTAAGGAAATTGATTTTTACGGGATAACCGCGTTTTCCTTCCATTAAAATACAGGACCTCCTTATTCACGACTTTCTTAGGTATCATGCCCTTAAACTGCAGGATGTATTGTCCGTCATTCAATAACTGTTTTCCTAATTATTGTAACTTTGCTCAACAACAGTGGTGATAATCGCTGCCTGTAGACCTAAAAGACAAGCGTTGCATAATCAACCATTTAAAATGAAGCATGAAAAATTAATCAGGTTTGTTGAAGGAAATGTTTCTCTTGACGAATTTGATATTGGTCTTATTGAAAATTATTTTGAACCCGTTACGGTTAGCAAAAACGAGCTTTTAGAAAAAGAAAATAGTATTGCTAATCATCTTTATTTTATTAATTCAGGTTATATAAGAGTATTCCACATTGAGAATGGAGTGGAGATAACAACCCATATTAATTGTCAGCTTAATTTTATTACTTCTTTCAATAGCTTCATTGCAGCTATACCCGCACAGGACAACGTCGAAAGCATTACTCCATGCAGTCTTTTAAAAATCTCGAAAAAAAATCTTGACGCACTTTATCAGCATAGTCAAAAGTGGACAAAGTTTTGCAAAAATATTTATGAACAATCCCTGACGTTTAACGAGCAGAGAATGAAGGATATTCTAACTCTTTCGGCAGAAAAACGCTATTTAAAACTAATTTCCACCCGACCGGAAATAATAAGGGATGTTCCACTTCAATATATCGCTTCATACATTGGAATAAAACCAGAATCTTTAAGCCGCATTCGCAGACAAGTGATTTCTTAACAATTATCAAGTATATTTTGCTTTCTGCCACAGACCTTTGCATCGTTTTAGTATAAAAAAATGAAAATGATGAAAAGTGTAATACAATTATCCATTTTACCAATGGGAATGATAAATTCTTTTGTAATTAAGGGAACGAAAAAACATATTCTTGTGGATTCGGGTATACCGCGAAGTGAGGAGGAGATTCTTTTTCAGTTAAAATCTCATGGAATTGATAAGAAGGATATTGGTTTGATTATTATTACTCATGGACATATTGATCATTTTGGCAGCGCCGCAGAACTTAAGCTGAAATTGGGTGTTCCGCTCCTTATACATGCTTTGGATGCGGTTGCATTGAGGACAGGTAAAAGTATGGTCGAAACGCTAAAACCGAATAAGAAGTTTTGGAATATACTAAAACGAAAGCTTATAAGAGATGTAGCTACACCATGCGAGCCAGATATCATCTTAAACGGTGATTGTAATTATGACCTTAATGAATGGGGAATAGACGGAAAAATTATTCATACTCCCGGGCATACACCAGGTTCTCTTTCCGTTATTCTTAGTGATGGCAACGCAATAATAGTGGATTTGGCTTCTTCGGGCATATTGTTGGGAGGCATTATGTTTTATTCAAGAATGAAACATCCTCCTTTTCATGATGACCTCACAGCATTGAAAAAAAGTATTGAAAAAGTGCTTAAAGAAAAAGCAGATAAATTTTATTTGGGACATGGGGGACCTGTATCAAGAAAGGATCTGATGCACTATCTCGCAAGGTTTTTATAACGATGTAAACTAACTCATAAAAAACGCCATGCTACAACTGCAATTTTTGATTTTTCCCGAGGGAATATTATATAACAAAAAAACGACTAGTGTCGAGTCCCGCGTGTGAATGAAGTATTCCGTCAAATGACAGGCCTGCTCCGGCTTTTAGGGGAAATAAAAAACGGGAACAAAACCTTTTACAGTAATGTTCCCGTTTCTGTGGAAAGGAGCGGGGAGATGTCGAATTTTTTGGAGGATTTTAAAAGACTAAACGATGCTTTGAATGGCTGATTTTTACTATACCAGTCGCTTTTCCAGCATGTTTTTCCACGTAATGAACCCTTTCTGCTCATTACCGTAGTCATGAACAATCCGGCTGAAATTTTCGGGAGGCAGGGTTTAGAAAGCTGGGTATATCTTAAATACTATCTGAAAAACCAATATCTTTAGAGACTTTAAATTGAATCACATGAACTCTCGTAAGTTGATGATAATCAAGGCTTGTGGAATTCCGGGTGAGGATCAGGAGTGTGACAATATTAAAAACCACGCGGAGCTATACAATATTGAAGTTACTTGTGTTTGCCCGAAGGATAATTCAGACCTAGAAAGAATTCTTGAGAATGGCGTTATATACGATTACATATACCTAAGTTCTCACGGCAATACTGATGGGTTTTCAAACTCCTCGGAATCAATAAATTTCACCTGGTACAAATTTGGGGTGTTATTGTGTGAAACAGGATGCATGGGGGATGATTGCGTAGTAATGCTTTCCTGCTGCCGCGGAGGGCTTAATCAGATTGCGTATTTACTTTTCCATATTTGCCCCTCGCTGAGTTATGTTGTTGGGCCGAGGCAGAACCTATGCCCAAACGAAATGCTCATAGGGTTTAACCTACTTTTATTTAATATTGAGCACCGTAGGCTTGACCCAGTTACTGCCTGCAAGAAGATAGAATTAGGTACAGATATTAGGTTTGTATGCTTTGATCGCATTGAAACGGAAGGAGAAATGGCTTTTATATATTTTAAATCTACCTTTGGAGATGAATATCGGGAGGAAATTGAGGAAGCACAAACTAAATTTCAAAACCAGCAAGCGATACCTGTGATTCACGTAGTTCCACTAGGTCCGCCAACTGTTACATCAGCTCCAGGTCCACAAAACCAAACGAATTAAGTTCTTTTCTGGCCTGTCAATAAGAGTTTGATTTGTCATTTAGAATAATGACAATTAGTTTTCATTCACACCATTAAGCGATGATTTTACCTATCTCTTTTCACGGGGAGGAGGCTGAGGGGGATTGTCATATTTGGGAACTTGACCTTTCTCAAACCTTTCAGGCTCAGGACTGGGGATATAAGTAGGTTGAGGTCTCGGTTCGGGCTGTGATTGAGGAGAAGGTTGCGGAACTTTTTTTTCTTCGCTCATATTTTTAATTTGAAAAGTGATAGGTGTCTAAATATACTTTAGTCTTATATTGCGCCTCTGCATCGAGCTTCTTCACCTTTTTGATATTAAGTTTATTATCTAAATCTTCTATCTCTTTTGCAGATTTACGCAATTCAAAGAAGACGGTACTTGCTTCTTCATCCGTTACTTTATTTTTAACCAAATCGTGCCACAATTCTTCAAGTCTATTGGCTCGATCATAATAAAGTAGCCTGAGTTTTGATAAACTTTCCAGTTGATCTTCGTTATGAATCAAAAAACTTTCGATACTGCCAAGTAATTGAACCAAAGCAATTACAGCACATGCAAATCCAGCTATAGGCTTCCATATTGCCCATCCCATAGCACCTCCTGCCGAAAATACTATTGTTACAATCTTAAAGTACTTTCTTATATCCCGTTGCCTGCATAAGTATAGTACCAAGTACTCATCCCCCTTTTTTGCATGGACTAAATCTAACCAGATTTTATTGTCTATACTCATACGATAGCTATAGGTTAATGCCTGTTACCTAAAATAAGTATAATAATCCAAGAAGAGAAAACAGAATTTGTCTTTTCCCTGCTTTTGCCATATTGGGATGTCAGACTAATCCACAATTCGTGTCTGCTGATACTATTTACTTTTGTCCAAGATAAGTTAAATGATATTAAAGGGGAAACAAAAAGATTAGCTTACCCTATGATTGGTTCAGCAACTATTTAAAAAAGCATATGGTGGGCACCATTTAAAACATGTTATTAATTAAGTGTTTTTTTGGAAAAGATTTTATCAATACAGATTTATTTTATTTGGGACACCTCTGGTAACATGTATTTGGGAGCTGTTATAGATAAAAAATTTTCGGATAATGATTTCGACGTAGGCACTTATGGGCAAAAAATCCTCACATTTCTGTGAAGCTTTCTTAGTGGAAAGGAGCTGGGGGGCGATTTTTTTGTAGGGAATTTGAGCAAATTTTGCTATTTTTTGAAAATGAACCAAAGTACATAGTCTAAATGTTATTTCTGTGCGGCGAGGCTTGTTAGCAAACGATTCATCTTCAATTATAATTGGTTAAAATCCAATTAAACTAAATATCTTAGATAAACAATTGGAGATAATGGAGTTCTCCCTTTGTTTATAATGTCTTTTGGCGGCACTTTATATAACTTACATGCCATTTCAAATTTATGTTCGAACAAACTTTTAAAAACATTGACGACCATCTGTGGAAAGATGCCGGATGCAGCAGTGAGCTGGATTACGTAGAGCAGACTTCCTGGATATTGTTTCTCAAATACCTTGATGATTTAGAAAGATCAAAAGAAGCTGAGGCAAGATTATCTGGCAAAACATACGCACCAATAATTTCAGACAAATACAAATGGAATGTATGGGCATGCCCTAAAACGAAAGAGGGTAAACTGGATAATCACAAAGCACTGACTGGCGATGACCTAAAGGACTTTGTGGATGGCAAATTGTTTCCTTACCTGCGTAAGTTTCGTACAACAGCAGAACATCCTGATACTATAGAGTACAAAATAGGTGAGATATTTCATGAGCTGAAGAATAAGGTACAAAGCGGTTACAACCTTCGCGAGGTGGTAAACCGTGTTGACGAACTTCGTTTTCGTACACATGCCGAAAAGCATGAAATGAGTAGCTTGTACGAAGACAAGATCAAGAACATGGGCAATGCGGGGCGTAACGGTGGCGAGTACTACACGCCGCGCCCACTTATTAAAACTATTATAAAAGTAGTGGCTCCAAAGATCGGTGAAACCATTTATGACGGGGCAGCGGGCAGTGCGGGCTTTCTTGTAGAGGCGTTTGAGTACCTGAAGCAGGGGAAGTTGAGCACCAGAGATATGGAAACCTTACAAAAGAAAACTTTTTACGGCAATGAAAAGAAATCACTGGCTTATATAATAGGGGTAATGAACATGATATTGCACGGCATCGAAGCCCCCAATATTATACACACCAATACGCTGAGCGAAAACATAAATGACATAAGCGATAAAGACCGATACAATGTAGTGCTGGCCAACCCTCCATTTGGCGGTAAAGAGCGTGCTGAGGTTCAGGAAAACTTTACGATACGCAGCAGCGAGACCGCTTATCTGTTCATGCAGCATTTTATAAAAATACTGAAGGCCAACGGCAGGGCTGGTGTAGTGATAAAAAACACGTTTCTCAGTAATACCGATAAAGCCAGTATACAGCTGCGTAAGTTACTATTGGAGAGTTGCAACCTGCATACCATACTGGATATGCCCGGTGGTACATTCACCGGTGCAGGTGTGAAAACCGTGGTGTTATTTTTTGATAAAGGAACAGCAACACGTAAAATCTGGTATTATCAGTTTAATCGAAGCCGTAACCTAGGTAAGACCAATGCACTGAATGAAAAAGATCTGGAGAATTTCTTAAAACTGCAAAAGACAAAGGCAGATAGTGAATACAGTTGGACCGTGAAGATGGTAGATATCGACATTGACACGTGCGATCTCAGCGTGAATAACCCCCATAAAAAAGAGGAAAATATCCTGCGCAGCCCTAAGCAAATATTAAAAGAAATGCGCGAACTGGATGCAGAGACAAATGACTTATTGGATCAAATAGATGGATTGATATGAAGAAAGGATGGGAAACAAAAAAGCTAAAAGAAGTATGTGAGAAAATAACAGACGGCACTCACCAAACTCCCAAATATTTTGATAAAGGAATAATATTTCTGTCGTCTAAAAATGTTACAAGCGGAAAAATAGATTGGGAAAATGTAAAATATATAGATGAAAAGCAACATTTGGAAATGCATAGACGTGTTGCTCCTAAGATGAATGATATCTTGTTAGCTAAAAATGGTACTACAGGTGTTGCTGCGATTGTAGATAGGAATGAAGTTTTTGATATTTATGTAAGTTTGGCTCACATCAGAGTGTTGGAAGAGATTATGCCGCATTTTATGCTATACTTTCTCAATTCTCCACTTGCTAAAAGACAATTCGACAGACGATTAAAAGGTATTGGTGTACCTAACCTTCATTTAGAAGAAATTAGAGAGGTAGTCATCCCCTTCCCTAAATCTTTGGAGGAACAAAAACAAATAGTAGCCATTTTAGATAAGGCTTTTGCTGCTATAGACCGAGCAAAAGCTAATGTGGCGCAAAATCTGAGAAATGCTAATGAACTCTTTGAAAGTTATTTGAATGAAGTGTTTGAAAACAAGGGAGAGGGTTGGGAAGAGACCACATTAGAAAATATTGTTTCAACTGATTGTACCCTTTCTTATGGTATAGTACAGCCTGGAGACGAATTTGAAAATGGTTTACCTATTGTTAGGCCAACAGATTTGAATTCTAAAATAATATTCAAAGAGGGCCTCAAGCTTGTTAATCCTGAACGTGCAGATAGTTATTCAAGGACCACATTAAAAGGTGGCGACATTCTAATGTGTGTTCGTGGAACAACTGGCACTATTTCAATTGCATCAACAGAGTTAAAAGGAGCAAACGTTACGAGAGGAATCGTGCCTATTAACTTTAATAGCAAAATCCTAGATCAATCCTTTGGTTACTATCTGTTGAAATCAAATTATATTCAAAAGCAGATTAGGAAGAAGACTTATGGGGCTGCTCTTATGCAAATAAACATTGGCGATTTAAGAAAAATCAGAGTGTTATATCCGCCTTTATTGCAACAAAAGAGATTTGTGCAGAAATTTGACATTGGTAGTACTCAAACACACAGGTTAGATTTAGTATATGGAAGAAAAATAGCCGACCTGGAAGAACTCAAAAAAAGCATCCTTCAAAAAGCTTTCAGCGGAGAGCTTACTCATAAACCCATACACGAACAGGTATGAATGAAGCCGAAACAAGAGCTGAGCTAATAGACCCCAAGCTCGCCAGCAATGGCTGGGTAACAGGCGGTGAGGTGAAAGTACACCGGGAGCACCCAATAACACCCGGTAAGATAATGCCTGGTCAGCGGCGGAAAGCACCACTAAAAGCAGACTATGTGTTGGCCTATAAAGGTCGCAAGCTGGCAGTAATAGAGGCAAAAAGTGATGAACAACATGTAGGCGAGGGTGTAGGTCAGGCGAAAGACTATGCAATAAAACTGCAACTGGAAACAGCCTACGCTGCAAACGGCAAAGAGATATATCAGGTATGCATGGAAAGCGGTAAGGAAGATTGGGTAACGGATTTCCTGACGCCGGATGAACTATGGGATAAAACCTTTCCGCAGGAAAATAAATGGCAGGAGGAACTAAGTGAAGAGCCATACGATACGAGGACGAAAACACCCCACTTTTACCAGGAAACAGCAGTAGAACGTGTAATAGATGCCATTGCTAACAAGCAGTCCCGGATATTATTAACATTGGCCACCGGTACAGGTAAAACATTTATTGCATTTCAGATAGCCTGGAAATTGTTTCATGCCCGCTGGAACTTAAAGTTTGACGGCACACGAAGACCGCGGATTTTGTTCCTTGCCGACAGGAATATTTTGGCCAATCAGGCATTCAATGCTTTTTCTGCATTCCCAGAAGATGCGCTGGTACGCATCAAGCCCAGAGAGATAAAGAAAAGTGGTAAAGTACCCGTAAACGGCAGCATCTTTTTTACAATATTTCAAACCTTTATGAGTGGCCCTAACGATACTCCGTATTTCGGGCAATATCCACCAGATTATTTTGACCTTATTATCATAGATGAGTGCCATCGTGGTGGCGCTAATGACGAGAGTACATGGCGTGGCATATTGGAATATTTTTCGCCTGCAGTACAATTAGGGCTCACAGCTACACCCAAGCGTAGGGAAAATACCGACACTTATAAATACTTCGGCAAGCCAGTATATATCTACTCTTTGAAAGAAGGGATCAATGATGGTTTCCTGACCCCTTATAAAGTACGTAAAATAACTACATCATTGGATGAATATACATTCGACAGTGAAGATGAAATAGTAGAAGGCGAAGAAGTATTTGATCCGAAGAAAACATATACGGAAAAGGATTTTAACCTGACCATTGAGATGTACGAACGTGAGAAAGAGCGCGTTAGGATATTCATGAATGAAATAGACCAGACCGAGAAAACCATAGTGTTTTGTAGGACACAAAAACATGCCAATCTTATCAGAATATTTATTAATCAGTTAAAGAAAAGCACAGAACCTAATTATTGTGTTCGTGTTACTGCAAATGATGGCGAACTGGGAGAACAATATTTACGAGAATTTCAGGATAACGAAAAAAGCATTCCAACGATTCTTACAACATCTTATAAACTATCAACAGGCGTGGATGCCAAGAATGTTCGTAATATAGTTTTGTTGCGTCCCGTGAAAGATATAATAGAATTTAAACAAATAGTAGGACGTGGAACGCGTGTTTTCGAAGGTAAGGATTACTTTACCATATACGACTTTGTAAAAGCATATGAGCATTTTAAAGATTCCGAATGGGACGGCGAGCCAGAAGAGCCAGTTCCGGCGGACCCTGAGCCATTCAACGGACCTACAGTTGTTGAAGAGCCATCTGGTGATTATGGAAGTAGTGACGGTGAACATTTTCCTAAAAAGAAGATTATTAAAATAAAGCTGGGCGACGGTAAAGAACAGGAAATAACCCATACTATTGAAACGGCTTTTTTTGACGCAGATGGCAAGCCTATATCTATGCAGGAATTTTTAGACAGGCTGTTTGGTAAGTTTCCTGATGTGTTTAATAGTGAGGCCGAATTAAGAAATATTTGGTCTAATCCTACTACACGAAAAGCTTTGTTGCTGCGGTTGGAAGAAGCTGGTTTTGACAGTGATCAGTTAACGAACCTACAAAAAGTAGTAGACGCAGAGCGTAGTGATTTATTTGATGTCTTGGAATTTATTTCTTTTGCTGTAGTACCAATAACACGTGACGAAAGAGTAAGCAATGCCAAGCCTGAAATTATGAAAGGATTAAGTTCGGAGCAAAGAGAGTTCATCGAGTTTGTATTGTCAAAGTACATTGAAATCGGTGTAGAGGAACTCGATCAGGAAAAATTACCTGCACTACTGCAGTTAAAATATCATTCTGTTAATGATGCACTAGATATACTGGGCGATGCTGATGACATAAGAAGGATATTTATCAATTTCCAAAGGTATTTATATGATTACAGGGTAGCCTAAGGAAAAATAGCTATTGTGCTTTGTTAAGTATAGGTTTCCAGGAAATCGGAACGCATAAGCTAAGCTTTATTCCTATCCTTACTAGATAGGTTTGTTAGAAACCAACAGCTCCTTCACATCAACATCCAACACTACCGCAATATCAAAAAGCGTCTCCAGTGTCGGCTGCTGATCATTCGTACACCACTTCGATATAGTCGTCTTGTTTTTCCCCAACTGCTCCGCCAACCAGATATTGGTCTTTCCTTTATCCGCCAGGACACTTTTGATTCTATTAAGGATTCTCTTTTCTGACATTTTAATAGCGTTATTCACCATTGAAGTGGCAATATAGGTAACCCTAGAAAAGTCATTTAAGGCTAGAAGTGTTGAAAATGAGAACTTTGATGATTATTTCGGAAATTTATTTGCAAAATTCAACACTTTCTGTTAATTTCACTCTGCAATAAAATTTTTTCCAACCGATGGATTTCAAAATGTATAACACTTCCTGAATCATATGGACAGCTAAATATTAAGCGTATTTGCTTCAATTCTCGCACTGAAAACTGCGACCTTTCAAAAACGACGAGAATAGGGTAAATCGCTCACGCTTTCCTTAGTATATTGCGTACTGAAGAGACGTGGGCGTTCTTATTCGTCGTTAGGGTGTCGCAGCCCTTCAGTGCGGTAAGGACTAACCCGCGTCTCTTTCGTTTTTCCCCGCTGGAAAGTCCTTTCAGGTAGCTATTCCCCCTTCTCCACACATAAAATGAGCTACAATGAACTGTAAGGCTAAAACAACCCTGTCTCCAGGTAATAATAATATGGCTTATCAGCTACAAAACGATATGACCATATTTGAGGACTTTCTAAATACTTATTGTGATAAAACATTCAGTACTGTTGCTCGGCTGACAGGAACATGCGATGTAAGTGTTATCACGAATGTCACGGCAGATATTTTTGCCGAATTATGGTCAAAAAGAGAAAAAACCGTGTCTAAGGACAATTCTTGCTTACTATTTAAGACAATACTTCGCCATGCCTTATTATTTCTAAGACGTCAAAAGAATGAAGATAGAATTGAATTATTAATGAGCATTTTGCTGTGTAAAGAACCATTTTCCGTATTGGAAAGTACATAGCCTGGAGTTTTCTGAAAAATGTTCTCCCCTTGAAATCTCTTTCCCATTACAGGGAACAGCTACAATTAAAAAACTACAGAGCATGTTATTGGCGCTGTTCTAAAAATCAGATTAGTTAAGTCCTCAAATTAAACGCTAATTTTTATGAAAGAAAAACAACAAACAGGCCCACAGAAAAAGGCCCGTGCAGAGAAACCGCTTAGGTTAACCCCTGGCGAAATGAAGGCCCCTATATCCGTATCAAAGGAGTTCTTCAGTATCTACAATCTTCTCGCTGCTCATGATCACTTTACGCTACTATTAAATAATCTCCCAGATAATAATCCTGATTCATTGAACGCTATCGAATTTGTTGGCGATGTGGAAAAGCTGCTTGAGGCAAACTTCTTTCTTATAAAGAAAAGCGTTAAAAGGGTAAAAAGGGTCAAATAAACTCGGTGGATAAACTACATCGCCGTCCGCAGATTCAATCTATTAATAACAATACAAAATAGCATTATGAATAAATCCGTAAATACTTTGTTACAAATACATACAATGTTATCAAAGCTACCGGTCATCTTCAGAGAGAGGGTTTGTGAGGAATGTAATTGGAGTACCCCCACATTTTATCGTAAAATGCGCGGAAGAGACAAACCACACCCAACCGATAGCAAGAAAGTCATTCCGTCACTCAGTAATGCGGAAAAACAGAAAATTATTGAGGTCATGAATGAAGTCTACTATCAGGCAGGCACCGACAAAACGGAACTTTTGCCACAATAATATTATTATCAATGTATAGCAACTAACCTAGTTGTTGATTCTTCTTAGCTGGCAGGACTATATTTGTATCACCCTCCGCTGGCTTTTCCAGGCTGGCGATTCTTTTATCAAATCTTGAATAAATGGACATAACACAGTACATAGATATCAATCCAAAAGTTATGCTAGGTAAACCCGTAATTAAAGGTACCCGTATTACTATTGAGTCAATATTGGAAAGATTATCAAACGGTGAAACAGTGCAGGATATCCTCGTAGCTTATCCACATATTACACCAGAGGCAATAAATGTCATCAGATACGGCAACGTCTCTTATTGTCTTCTATTATCTTCTAATGGCGATTAAATATTTTCAATAGGCGTACAATAGTGATCAGGCATGAAGTAAATCACCATTATTAGTATCTCAGAGAGAATATTTTACCCCCCGCCCCCATTGTACATCTCAGAAATCGGAAAAATTTGCAAAAAATCGGAAAATAACAAGCAAGAACGGACACATTTGATCAAATAATGAAAAGTAGGCTTTGTGGGCATAGTATGTTTGCATCGAGGCTGGAATGAGGTAGAGGAGGATATGAACTATTATCTCACTAATTCTTACACATTATGTCATCGAAAACAACTCTCGAAAGGGAACTGGAAGTACCAGTAGCGATTATTGCTGAAGTAGCAAATCTTCTATGCGGTCAGGAAATAACGCCGGAGGTGATAGAAGCTGATGAAAAAGATGAAACAATCACCCTGTCGGTACAATTTACAAAAGACCAAAGGGACACTATTCATCAGGCAGAAGACCTCATTGATGATTACTATGAAGAGGGCGAAGATGATGAATAGACGCAGCATGAAAGAGGTATTGCAGGGAATTCTCGTCAGATTGGAGTTGATAGAACAAAAGCTGGATAAGCTGCAAAAGGCCCCAGAGCCTTTGCAGCATTATCTAGCCGCGGAGCAATTATTGTCCGCAAAAGAGACGGCAGCCTATCTGCATTTATCCGTTGCCAGAATCTATTGCCTGGTATGTGAAGGCAGATTAAAGCCACTGCAGCGTAAGAAGCGCGGGCGTATTTTATTTAGCCAGTCACTGTTGGACGATTATCTGTCTGTAAATCCCATCACAGTTAGTGATTTCATCATTTTACAATCAATGTTTGTAAACAAAAAGGTATGCCCCAACAATTCGATTCAGATAGGGATTGTGATGTAACAATAGAAGAAGTGAGAGCCATGGCGAGTTTCAAAGATTATAGCGATGAACAGATTGTTCGTCTGCTGGATGCGATTAAGGTATTCTCGCGAATAGCACTTGCCGCATGGTCGAAAAGGAATGCGGTAGAAGCCCAAATCATTACACTAGTACCAAGCGAGGATAAACAAAAAGCCGCATGAGTAACGATTTACGCCTTTTTGAATCCTTTACAAAAGGTAAGAAAACGGCTGCTGCAAGTAGCCGGAATTGTGTGATTTATACCCGGGTTTCAACGAAAGAACAGGCAGATAATAATATGAGCCTAGCGACACAACGCAAAGCCTGCGAGTCATATGCCTGTAAAAGTGGTTATCATATAGCAGGGTATTTCGGTGGAACATACGAAAGCGCCAAGACTGATGAGAGGAAAGAGTTTAACAATATGCTTTCTTTTGTAAAGAAGAGTAGGGAAAAGATTGCCTACATCATCGTCTATAGCGTTGACCGGTTTAGCCGCTCCGGAACCAATGCCATGTACATTGCAGAGCAATTGAAAAGAGCGGGAATCTTAGTTTATGCGGTAACGCAGCCAACGGATACCACGACTGTCAGTGGCAGCCTGCAGCAAAACATCCAGTTTATTTTCAGTGAGTATGATAACCAGCTTCGGAGGGAAAAGTGCATGGCGGGAGTAAAAGAGAAGTTATTACAGGGAATATGGTGTACGTCTCCGCCATTAGGGTATGATATTGTACGCAGAAATGGCAAAAAGGAGTTTGTCATCAATCAAACGGGAAAGCTGCTCAGGAAGGGGTTTGAATGGAAAGCAGAAGGGGTATCCAATGAAGAAGTAAGGGCCAGGTTGGCCGCGCGCGGACTAAAGCTTGACAATCAAAGGATTTCAGACTTCTTGCGTAATCCATTCTATTGCGGATTGCTCGTCCACAATGCTCTGGAGGGAAAGATAATAGAAGGGATACAGGAAAAAGTGGTATCAAAGGAATTGTTTCTAAGAGTGAATGGTATCCTATCTCAAAATCATCATGGGTATAGTCTTAAACCAGAAAATGAGAACATTCCTCTAAAACGCTTTTTAAAGTGTGGGGACTGCGGTAATTACCTGCGGGCGTACAAGGCGGCTAAAAATCAGCAGTATTATTATAAATGTAATACTCCGGGCTGTAAATGTAACAAGCGGGCCGACAATCTGCACTCGGCATTCAAGGCGCTGCTGAATAGTTATACAGTGGATGTAAACGAAGATCACAGGACTATAATCCGGCTCCAGATGATTGCCACTTATAACCAGTTAACGGCAGAAGGGTGGGAGCAGCAGGAACAGCTTCATAAGCAATTAGCAGAGGTAGATAGAAAATTGCAACGGCTTAAAGAACGCTTCGCTATGGAGGAAATTGATCGGGAGATATATGAGGAATTTAAGCCCCGGCTTTTGGAAGAGCGCAAAAATATTGAGCAGGAGCAGCTTAAATTCAAAAGTGGGGTGTCGAACCTTGAAATGTGCGTTGAAGAGTGCATTACCTATGCTTCTAAACTCGCGTCCTTGTGGGATTTAGGTGATTACGGAGAGAAACAGCAACTACAATTTCTCGTCTTTCCGGAGGGGATACTATATAATCGGAAAAATGATGAGTGTCGAACCCCGCGGGTGAATGAAGTATTCCGTCAGATTGCAGAGCAGGCAAACGATTTGCACCAAATAAAAAACGGGAACAAAACCTTTTACAGTTATGTTCCCGTTTCTGTGGTGTGAGCCGGGATCGAACCGGCGACACAAGGATTTTCAGTCCTTTGCTCTACCAACTGAGCTACCGCACCATCCGTTTTTGTTGCCCTCTCTCGTGAGGGGATTGCAAAAGTAAGACAATCTTTTGAATTGCAAAATTTTTTTCGAGAAATTTTATAAAACTACTTTTTCTCCAAGAATGCCACTCCACAATTGATGCCGCCAATGCAGCGACTGGCGGGCGTATTCAGCGGCCTCCTGCCATTTATCTGTATCTTGTCCACATAGTTCGCTTACCATTTGCATGGCCAGCTGGCTATGATGATCCCCATCTACTTCAATATGTCTTTCGAGATAATAAATGAACAGGTCCAGCTTTCCGGGAAATTTCCTGTCAAGATCTTTTACCAGTGCCAGGAACATGTCGGGGATAAGGTCTTCCCGTCCAAAAGTAAATACGGCTGCCATAATGTGGGCTTTGCCGGTAGCAATTACTTCAAAAGTAAAGCCAAGAAACCCCTTTACAGCCTCAGGAAGCGATGAATTATCCAGGATGTGGCGGATAGACTTCCCGGCTTTTACATCGGCTATAATCGCTTCTATAGGGGCACAGTCGGCGCCTGCCTGTAGCATGGCCCGTTCATACAATTCAAAATGACTGCAGCGGGCGCCGGTATGGTCAATATCACTTTCTTCCCCCGTTACAATTTCATTGATCAGGTAGCGGGTGGCGGCGTTACCAACAGGTACCCAGGGAACGTTTACACAGGTGAGTTGTTGTTGCAGAGCTTTGAGCAGCGACATAAAATCCCATACCGCATAAACATGGTACTGCATAAAAGTGCGTACATCTTCCAGCGTTTGGAGTTCAGCGTATAAGGGGTGCGCTACTACTTTCTGCCGGTTGGCAGCAATGGTTTCCTGAATATATTGAATGCTCATCTTACTATTATTTGTTGTCAGCCGGTTTAGTTACCATATACGACCAGGAATTTGATACGTACCAGTTTTAGTTGTTCCAGTGTGTAATCATTTTCAATGAGTTCTTCCCTTGCTAAAGCGAGACTGGAAGTTTCGCAGCCCTTGAAATATTCCATGATTTCATCCTGGGCATAGTCATCCAGTTCTTCGTCGAGGCAGTAGTCGATATTCAGCTTGGTACCACTGGCAACGATAGTTTCCATTTCATCGAGCAGTTGGGAAAGGCTCAGTTCTTTGTTTTTGGCGATAGTTTCCAGCGGTATTTTTTTATCGATATTCTGGATGATGAATACCTTCATGCCACTTTTGTTTACCACGCTCTTCATCACGAAGTCATCCGGCTTGGTGATATTATTTTCTTCCACGTAGCGGGTAATCACGTCGAGGAATTGTTTGCCGTAGCGAATCGCTTTTCCTTTACTGACGCCCTGTATCTTTTCGAGTTCCTGGACGGTAGTCGGGTATTGGGTAGCCATATCTTCGAGGGATGTTTCCAGGAAGATCACGAAAGGAGGGAGGTTCTTTTCCTTGGCTACTTTTTTTCTCAGTTCCTTCAGCATTTCTACCAGCACGGGGTCGGCAGCAGCATGGGCTTCTGCGGCGGCATCTTCTTCATCTTCTACAGCGTCTTCGTCAAATTGATGATTCAGCGCTACCATGATGGAGTAGGGCTTTTTCAGGAATTTGGTGCCTTTATCGGTTACTTTGAGGAGGCCATACTCTTCAATATCTTTCTCTATCAGTCCTTCCAGCATCATTTGCCGCATGAGGGAGTTCCAGAAATGCGCATCAAATTCTTTCCCTTCGCCAAATACTTCCAGCTGATCGTGGCGGTAAGTATTGATCTGGGGGCTTGTTTTCCCGGTGATAACGTTGATCACATATTCGCTGCCAAAGCGCTCTTCCAGGGCGCGAATGGCTTTCAGCATGATCACGACCCGGTTTTTCACTTCTATTTTTTCCTTTGGATTGCGGCAGTTGTCGCACTGACCGCAGTTCTCCGTTTCGAAATGTTCTCCGAAGTAGTGCAGGATCACTTTACGGCGGCATACAGCGCTTTCTGCATAGGCTACTGTTTCATTGATCAATTGTGCGCCCATTTCGCGTTCGCTGAGCGATTTATCCCGCATCAGGTGTTCGAGCTTCTGTACATCTTTATGGGAGTAGTAACAGATACAATGCCCTTCCAGTCCGTCCCTGCCGGCACGGCCGGTTTCCTGGTAGTAATTTTCCAGGCTTTTTGGAATGTTATAATGGATCACAAAACGGACATCCGGTTTGTCGATACCCATTCCGAAGGCGATGGTGGCTACAATGACTTCTGTGTCTTCGTGCAGGAACATGTCCTGGCGCTGGGCCCTGGTACTGGGATCCAGACCGGCATGATAGGCCACAGCTTTTACGCCATTGGCTACCAGCATGTCTGCCAGTTCTTCGGTAGTTTTGCGGTTCAGGGTGTAGATGATACCGCTTTTACCTTTATGTTGGTGAATGAACTTGACAATATCCTTGATGGTCTGGTCCTTTTTGCGTTTTGGCCTGATTTCATAGTACAGGTTGGGACGGTTGAAGGAAGAAATAAAGATATTGGCTTTATTCAGTCCCAGGTTCTTTACGATGTCGCTTTGTACTTTAGGTGTAGCGGTGGCGGTGAGCGCAATGATAGGCAGCTTGTCGCTGATCTGGTCTATCATTTCTTTCAGGCGGCGGTATTCCGGTCTGAAATCGTGCCCCCATTCGGAAATACAGTGCGCTTCATCTACGGCAATAAATGATATTTCCAGCTCCTTGAAGAAATCAAGGTTTTCCTGTTTTGTAAGCGTTTCAGGCGCTACATATAACAGTTTAGTTTTGCCGGCAGTAAGGTCGGCCCGCACTTTTTTAATCTGCGCCTTGGATAAGGTCGAGTTTAAGAAGTGGGCCACATTGTCTTTACTGCTATAGCCTCTTACCAGGTCAACCTGGTTTTTCATCAGCGCAATAAGTGGCGAAACTATTAATGCACATCCCGGGCTCATTAGCGCGGGTAATTGGTAGCATAGTGATTTACCTCCACCAGTTGGCATTATAACGAAAGTATCTTTGCCTGAGAGGATGCTATTTATAATTTTTTCCTGATTTCCTTTAAAGGAATCGAACCCGAAGTGTTCGCGTAATGCATCCATCAAACGTTCCTTAACAACAGCCATTGCATTCAAATTTAAACTCTAAAGAACCAACAAATGACGAAATATATTTATATGTTTTTTAGGGGACACGAAGTTACTTAAAAAAGCCCGGAGTATCAATATAAATTACCGGAGCGTACCAGTGCTGACTAAAAAATGATAAATTTGTAAATCGTCATGAAAAGGAATCAAACTATCAATATAGGAGCCGTAGCCAAACGCACTATTGCATTGGAAGCATCAGCTATTAATGATTTGCAGCAGTTTATAAATGCAGATTTTGAGAAAGTTGTTGAAAGCATTGCACAATGTGAAGGGAGATTAGTGGTAACCGGAATTGGGAAAAGTGCCATTATTGCGCAGAAAATAGTGGCCACGCTGAATTCTACCGGCACCCCTGCACTTTTTATGCATGCGGCAGATGCTATTCATGGTGATCTGGGGATGATCCGGGAAGAAGATATTGTGATGTGTATCTCCAAAAGCGGTACTTCTGCCGAAATTAAAGTACTGGTGCCACTGGTGAAGAATTTTGGCAACACTTTAATTGCCATGGTGGGGAATACCAGCTCATTTTTAGCCCAGGAAGCCGATTTTGTGCTGAATACAACTGTTAGCCAGGAAGCCTGCCCTAATAATCTCGCACCCACTACCAGCACCACTGCACAACTGGTCATGGGGGATGCGTTGGCGGTATGCCTGATAGAATGGCACGGATTTACGGCTGCTGATTTCGCAAAGTTTCACCCGGGCGGTGCCCTGGGAAAAAAATTGTATCTCAAGGTGGGAGACCTCAGCAAATTACATCTCTCCCCACAGGTACTGGAAAACAGCTCTTTAAGGGAAGTAATTGTGGAAATTTCATCTAAAATGCTGGGTGTTACTGCCGTAGTAGATGAAAATAGATTACTTAAAGGTATTATTACAGATGGTGACCTGCGCAGAATGCTGGAGAAAAATGTTCCCACAGCAGCTGTTACGGCCAAAGATATAATGTCGCGACATCCGAAAATGATACAGCAGGATCAACTGGCCATTAATGCATTGGAAATGATGCGCCAGCATGATATTACCCAACTGCTGGTAATGGACGGAGCGCGATATCAAGGTATTATTCACTTACATGATTTAATCAGAGAAGGAATTATTTAGAAATGACACAGCTGAACAGCCATTTTTACGTGGCAATCATGGCAGGGGGTATTGGCAGCCGCTTTTGGCCCCATAGCCGCACAGACAACCCCAAGCAGTTCCTGGATATCCTGAACACGGGGAAAACCCTGCTCCAATGGACATATGAACGCTTTGTACAGTTCATTCCCAAGGAAAACATATTCGTTGTTACCCATCATCAGTATACTGGTAAAGTGGGTGAACAGCTGCCGGAGTTGCCTGCCGCCAATATTGTGAGCGAACCCTCCCGCAAAAATACAGCCCCCTGTGTTGCTTATATCTCACATAAAATCCATAAACAAGACCCGCTGGCTAACATCATCTGTGCACCGGCAGATCACTTGATTATGGATGGACCCGCCTTTACCAATGCCTGTCTCAACGCGCTGCTGTTTGTACAGAAAAACAGCGCATTGCTAACGCTGGGCATTAAACCTACCCGCCCTGATACCGGTTACGGTTACATACAGTTCGAACCTCAAATGGTGGCGGACAATGTGTACCAGGTGAAAACATTCACGGAAAAACCCAACCTGGAACTGGCTAAAACCTTTATCCAGAGTGGCGACTTCCTCTGGAATGCCGGCATCTTTGTATGGAATGTAAAAACCATCCTGGCGGCATTTAAACAATACCTTCCGGAAATAGATGAGCTGTTTGAACAGGCCACCTATGCCCTCAATACACCACAGGAGAAAGAAGCGATTGAACAGGTATATCCCCAGTGTACCAATATTTCTATCGACTATGGTATCATGGAAAAAGCCAGTAACGTATATGTAATCCCATCCAATTTCGGCTGGAGCGACCTGGGTACCTGGGCCTCTGCTTACGAAAACCTGGAAAAGGATTACCTCGGTAACGCTGTACAAGGCAAAAACGTAGTGGTGATCGATGCTACCAAATGCATGGTAAAAGTACCCAACGAGAAGCTGGTACTGCTCCAGGGCCTCGATGAATTTATCATTATCGATACCAGTGATGTACTATTGATCTGCAAAAAAGACAATGAACAACAGATCAAGGAATATGTAGCGGAAATAAAACGCAACAAAGGCGAAAAGTTCCTCTAAAGATTTTATGTTTTTTGATATTGAAATTTAGATATTTAGCGCTGGAAAAGCACAGGGCTTCGCCACTAAATAGCTAAATTTCAATATCAAAAAAACAGGTAATGATCTCTAAACTCCCCGATGTAGGTACTACTATATTTACCGTTATGTCGTCACTGGCGGTCACCCACCAGGCGATTAACCTCTCCCAGGGATTTCCCGACTACGATTGCAGCGATGAACTGAAAGCAATGGTGAATGAAGCCATGCAACAAGGGCATAACCAATATGCGCCTATGCCGGGGCTGATGCCACTCAGAGCCGCGATCGCTGAAAAAATAAGCCGCCTCTACCGGCAATCCATTAGCCCCGATACTGAAATTACGATTACACCTGGCGGCACTTACGCCATATTTACTGCCATTGCTACGTGTATACGTCCCGGTGATGAAGTCATCATTTTTGAACCGGCATACGACAGCTACATTCCCAATGTTCTGGTTAATGGCGGCACGCCGGTGCTCATCCCGCTGTCGTTTCCGGGATACCGTATCAACTGGAATGACGTGCGCGCTAAAATAACGCCCCGTACCAAAATGATTATGCTTAATACGCCGCATAATCCAACAGGAAGTATTTTACAGGAAAACGATATCCGGGAGCTGGAAAAGTTAGTGGAGGAGTTTAACCTGCTGGTGTTATCGGATGAAGTATATGAGCACCTGATTTTCGACGGAGCGCAGCACCATAGCATATTACGTTATCCGGCTATTTACCGTAACAGCTTCGTCACTTTTTCTTTTGGGAAAGTTTTTCATAATACTGGTTGGAAAATGGGCTACTGCGTGGCGCCGGAACACCTGATGAAAGAATACCGTAAAGTTCACCAATACCTGTGTTTTTCTGTGAATACTCCCACGCAATATGGCCTGGCCAGGTTCCTGGAAACACCGTCCCATTACCTGGAACTGCCTGCGTTTTACCAGCAAAAACGGGATTATTTCCTGGAACTTATGAAAGATACCCGCTTCACGCCATTAGCTAGTGAAGGCAGCTATTTTCAGCTAATGAAATACGATCGTATTTCCGATGAGGGCGACAAAGATTTCGCTGTCCGCATGACCAAAGATTTTGGGGTAGCCGTGATCCCGGTATCCGCCTTTTACCGCGATGGAAAAGATGATCATGTAATCCGGTTCTGCTTTGCCAAGAAGCAGGCAACCCTGGAACAGGCTGCGGCCAAGCTGCGACTGATATAGCAAAAGGAGGCTATTAATAACTGTTGGGACAAGTGCCTTTAAATAAAATGTCCCAACGGGTTATTAATGCCTCCTCTACTCATGAAAAAGCAAACTTATTCCCCTCTATAAAAAAACATAGTTGTTAAACGGCCACCGCTGACTCGGAAGGTTGGTTGCTTTCCAGGATCAACGTATGGTCCATGAAGCGTACCAGGCCGGTTTCTACGTCATATACCGCCCCGATAATACCGATTTCCCCTTTTTGCAGCATATCACGGAGAATATTGCTTTGTTCTACGATGGCTTGTACAGAGCGTTCTACGTGAATATTGTTTACAGCTTCTACAAATGCGCTGTTATGGGAATGCCGATCTGTTTTAATTGTTTTTTCTGCGAAAACAGCGGGTGAAATTTTGTTTAGCAGCCCGGTCAGGTTGCCCAGCTCTACTGCATCGCAGGCTCCTTTAATGGCGCCGCATTTGGTGTGTCCAAGCACTACGATAAACTTGGAACCGGCTATTTTGCAGGCATATTCCAGGCTTCCCAGCACGTTGTCTGAAATAACAGCCCCGGCTAAACGAATACTGAAGATGTCGCCCAGGCCCTGGTCAAAGATCAGCTCCGCGGAAGTACGGGAGTCCATGCAGCTTACAATAGCCGCCATGGGCCATTGTCCGTCGCTGGTATCGTTTACCATTTGCAGGAGGTTGCGATTAAAGCGAAGATTGTCTACAAAGCGGTTATTACCGGCCTGCAGCAATTCTAAAGCTTTCCTGGGAGATATATTTGCCTGAGATATTTTATTGAGTGTTTTCATGATTGTCATTTTTTAAAATTTGAAAAATGAACGGAAAAAAGCATGGTGTTCCGTTTACGATTCCCTGATAATTGAGACGCATGGCTTACGTCCTAATTTAACTGTAACTGTTTCAGTAATTCTTTATGGTTACCGGAAGAAATAGTATGTACAGACGAGGAGCTAAGCTCCGTCTGTTCTTCCTCTGAGAGGTCAGGCGTATTTTGTATGTTATACACCGGCTTAAACCCCGTTAATATTACCTTGATATTTTTTTGCGGCGCTTTAATATCCTTAAACTCACGGATGGTTTGCAGCACATCAAAATCGATGTACGCTGTTTTATGCGCATCTATCACCAGTGTGATATTTTCCGGCATATGGTCCAGGGTAAGCAGGATGCTGGCTTTGTTCAGGAAGGAAACCTCCTGTGCCAGTTCCAGCCGGATACTATCACCAGTATGGTATTTTTCTTTACGGAAATAGTAAGAGCTTTTCATATTACCGCGTAAAATAGCCAGTACACTTACCACCATACCTAATGCAATACCGATGAGCAGGTCGGTAAATACGATCGCGACTACTGTTACTACAAATGGTACCCATTGGTATTTACCGTTTTTAAACATCTCTTTGAAGATGGAAATCTTGCAAAGCTTATAGCCGGTTACGAGCAACACGGCGGCCAGGGTAGCTAACGGGATCTTGTTCAGCAATACGGGGATCAGGGCAGTACAGATCAGTAGTAATGCGCCATGTATCATGGTGGCCATCTTTGTTTTACCGCCAGCGTTGATATTGGCGCTGGAGCGCACAATCACAGACGTAATAGGCAATCCACCGATTAAGCCACTCACCATATTTCCAATACCCTGCGCTTTCAGTTCCCGGTTAGGAGAGGTGTAGCGTTTCAGGGGATCGAGTTTATCAGTGGCTTCCACGTTCAGCAAGGTTTCCACAGAAGCTACGATAGCAATGGTTACTGCAGTAATCCATACTTCTTTATTGCTAATAGCACTGAAGTTGGGCAGTGTGAACTGGTGAATGAAATCGCTGAAGCTGTTGGCTACCGGTAAGGTTACCAGGTGCTTAGATCCCAGTGCCAGCAGCTCGCTGCCGGAAAATGCCATATTCAGCAATATGCCGGTAATTACTGCAACCAGCGGCGCTGGCACGATGTTGAGCTTCGGGATCTTGCTCCAGTACAGAATAATGAAAATGGAAACAATGGTAATAATGGTTGCGCCGATACTGATGTGATTTACAGCAGATAACAAGGCGCTAAAAGTGTTATCCCCATCTACCTGGAAAAAGGTGAAATCGCCTTCTGTATTGGCATCATAGCCAAATGCATGCGGTAATTGTTTCAGGATGATAATGATACCGATGGCGGTGAGCATGCCGGTGATGACGTTGGAAGGGAAGTAGTTGGCTACAGTTCCCGCTTTCACCAGGCCCAACACTAATTGCAGGGCGCCGGCTATCACTACACTCAGCAGAAATATATCGAAGGCGCCGAGTTTGGTAATAGCTACCAGTACTACAGCGGTAAGACCTGCTGCAGGGCCGCTCACACTCAGTTGAGAGCCACTGAAAAAGCCAATTACCAGGCCACCGATGATACCGGAAATCATACCGGCAAACAAGGGGGCACCAGAGGCCAGGGCAATGCCTAAACACAGTGGCACTGCAATGAGGAAAACAACAAGGCCGGCAGAAAAGTCGCCTTTTATATTGGAGAATAAGGATGTTTGCTTGTTCATAAAATAAGCTTTTCCGTTGAAGGATCGCGCTTCCGGATAGCAGCATCCGCTGCAACCGTGGAAACGACTTTGCTCGTATAATGATACCATCAGGAGCGCTGTTCGGGTATCTCCGTAACAGATACACGATGTCCTGGCAGTAATCGGTGAATAAAAAATGAATAATAAAAACAGCCGTTGTGAAACAACAGCAAGGGAAGATTATGCTATGTGCATATTTGGAGGGGGCGCGTGTATTTCCTGGGCAGGGTTGCTCGGAATATCTTCCATTAATTGATAGTGTATAACATCTAACACCAATTGTGAATTAAACTGCAGTTCGTCAAATTGCTTACAGAATTTAAGATCCTTGGCAATTTTAACATGGTCACCGCCGGCATCCACCGGGTGTTCTTCCACAATTTGGTTATTAAACAGCAGCTTCCCTACTTCCTTAATAGGAAGGAGTTGAGACACCATGAGTGCCAACAGGAATATGCCGATAATTTTCTTCATGTGTATGTTACGCTTGTACAAATGTAACTGAGGGAGACCATAAATACTTACATAGGATAATTAAAATAATGTTAAAGGATTTTAACAATACAGCCCGCTTTGTTCAAAAGTACCGATTATCAGTATTTATGACCGATTATCATTTTTAAAACCTTTTCAGAAAATTGGTTTTTCCTGGTGAAATACCTGCTGGTGGCGTTTTTATCTTCATTTTCCAGGTATCGTGGAAAGCAAAATAACTTGCTTTCTATGGTATTGTGTATTGCATAGTAGTAAATAATTCCTATTTTTGTATCGTAAAGTTGAAAAATAGCTATCACAACTGATCACAAACCAACATTAAAAAACTAAAGCTCACTTGCCATGAATATAGATAACACACAGTCGCAGATGAGGAAAGGAGTGCTGGAGTTTTGCATCTTGTCCGTTATTAAGCAAGGAGAAGCTTACCCTTCAGATATTATAGAGAAGATGAAAGAAGCGAAGCTGGATATCCTGGAGGGCACACTTTATCCTTTACTAACAAGATTGAAAAATGCAGAATTACTCACCTATCGTTGGGTAGAAAGCAGCTCCGGTCCTCCAAGAAAATATTTTTCCATGACAGAAAAAGGGGAAGCCTTTTATAAGGAATTGGAAAGTACCTGGAACGAACTGGCCAATGCTGTTCATGAATTAACCAAAACCAATAGCACACCGCTGTAAGCAGCATACCTAAAACCTAAAACAACTAGTAATGAAAAAGATAATCAATATAAATCTCTCAGGCCGCCTTATCCCCATAGAGGATAGCGCGTATGAGCTGCTTAATCAGTACCTCGGCAGCCTGAAGAAATATTTTTCTAAAGAAGAGGGCGGTGATGAAATTGTTTCTGACATTGAAAGCCGCATTGCTGAAGTGTTCCAGGACTTATTGAAGAAAGGGGCTCATTGCATTACCGATGCCGATGTAATTGCCATCAAAGCGTCTATGGGTACGCCAGAGCAGTTTGATGATGTTACCGGTGAACGTGCGCAGCAGCAACAACAGCAAGAGGATGCATTTGACTTTACTCCCCGTCCACGTAAACGCCTGTACCGCGATCCGGACAATAAGGTATTGAGCGGTGTATGTAGCGGTTTAGGCGCCTATTTCAACGTAGACCCGGTTATTTTCCGTATCATATTTGCCCTGCTGGCGATCGGTGGTTTTGGCTCCGGGGTGCTGGTATACTTTATCCTCTGGATAGCAACCCCATCTGCCGACACTGCTGCTGAAAAGCTGGAAATGCGGGGGGAGCGTGTAGACCTGAACAGCATCAAATCTACTATCCAGGATGAACTGAATCACATGAAAGGCCAGATGAAAAATGTAGGAGATGATATCCGAAATTTTTCGCAGGGCCGCGGAAAGCAAGTAGGTAGTGATATTGAACGCTTCTTTGTGAAACTGGCCAATATACTGGGTACCGTACTGGTGGCTGTTACCAAAGGCTTCTTTTATTTCTTTGCTGTAGTGATGCTGATCTGCCTGATCGTGGTGGGAATAGCCATTGCAGTATCTTCCGCGGCCCTTTTCCCCATCAAGAACCTGTTACTTTCTGCTCCGGCACAAATCTTCTTAATATGGCCGGCCATCGGGTTGTTGATCGGTATTCCTATAGTAGCGCTGGTTATTTTCATCATCCGTAAACTTACAGGTGTAAAAGAAACAAACCGCTATGCCGGATATACACTCACCTTCCTGTGGTTGCTGGGACTGGCTTTTGCTGCCATCGTAGCTACTTCACTGGTGAAAGACTTCAGAAGAACGGCCACCGAAACAGAAGTGCTGGCTATTCAGCAGCCTACTAAAGGAAAGCTGATCCTGAAAAGATCGCCAGGTATCTTAACAGATAACGACAGGGCCGAAATGAGCTTTTTTGATGATAACATCCTCATTGCGGACGATACAGTGGTGATCAACGACATCCACATTCGTATCGAAAAGAGCCTGAATGACAGCTTTGCAGTAGAGGTATCCCGTTTTTCCCGGGGCCGGAATGCGCAACAGGCCAAGGAGCTGGCGCATGACATTGCCTTCCAGCTCAATCAGAAAGACTCTGTGATTTACCTGCCAGATGGTTTCTCCCTGGCTCCTCATTCCAAATACCGCGGACAACGGCTCACACTGACCATAAAAGTTCCGGTAGGAAAGAATATCGAAATAGATCATGAAGTTTCCCGCAACTATTCGATCAGCAGGTACGGCCGTGGTGATGATTGGGATGACGACGATGATGAGGCCGCACCGCTCAACCTGAAAATGACGCCCGATGGCGCGGATGATTTGAATGCTCCTAAAGCAGAAACTGAAAAGGATGAGCCGTCAGACAAACCGGAAAAGGAAGAAAAGAAGGATACCACCCAGATTTATCGTTATAAAGGCCCCTCAGCTGAAAATGCTGTGAAAGCAGTTAAAAATACAACGGTAGTTAAGGGTAGCATGTCTTTCCTGGCCGATGCCCTCATACGCATACACAGTATTTAGTAAGCATAATCAGTTAACAACAAATAAAGTGTAACGAAAACGACCGCCGGTTTTCGTTACACTTTTTTTATGCGGGTTACCTTTTGAGATTTTCCCGATCGGATCATTCAACAGGCTGATTAATGTTTAACTTTGCGTATTCAGCACATAATATTAAATAATAGGATAAGATAAGGAATGCAGGCTCCCATAAACATCGCGCTGGTAGGTAATCCGAATAGTGGTAAAAGTTCCCTTTTTAATGCACTCACTGGTCTCAATCAGAAAGTGGGTAATTTTCCGGGAGTAACCGTAGATAAGAAAACCGGAATGGCACAGATAGTACCTGGTCTCACGGCCAATATTATTGATTTGCCTGGTACCTATAGCCTGTATCCTAAAAGCGCCGATGAGTATGTTACCTATAATGTGCTGATTAATCAGAATAACGCGGATATCCCCCGCCTGGTGATTATCGTGGCGGATGCCTCTAACCTGAAACGGAATCTTCTCTTTTGTTCCCAGATCATAGATCTTAAAACGCCCGTGATCATCGCATTAACGATGATGGATATTGCGCGCAAGAAAGGAGTGGAAATTGATATCGATGGCCTGGAAAGGGAGCTGGGCGTGCCGGTAGTGGCCATTAACCCCCGTAAAAATAAAGGGGTTACTGAAATAAAGAAAGTAATAGACCTGGCTATCCGTTCGCAATACAGTACTCAGCCCCGGGACTTTATCAACAACACGGCCCTGGCGAAAGAGGTGATTGAAGAAGTAAAGCGGGTAGTACCCTGTAAAAGCGATTATGGTGCGTTGCATATCGCCACAAATGTGGAAGATTTGCCTTTTTTAGATGAAACACAACGGCAGGCCATCAAAAAATCCCTGCAGGCACATCAGTTTAATAAAACCAAGATGCAGGCAGAGGAAATCATGCAACGCTATGCCCGTATCAAACATATCATGAAAGCGGCTGTAGTGGAAACTGACCCCCTGCAAAAGCAGCTCCGTTCAGAAAAGATAGATGATTTGCTGTTGCATCGTTTCTGGGGATACGCCATTTTGCTGGTAGTAATGTTCCTTCTGTTCCAGAGTATTTTCTGGCTGGCCTCTTACCCTATGAGCTGGATCGAGAATGGATTTGGGGCGCTGAGTGGCTGGCTAAGCAGCAGCTTGCCTGATAATAAGGTCACCGACTTTTTCATCAATGGTATTTTAGCAGGTATCAGCGGGTTTGCCGTATTTGTACCTCAGATCATGATCCTGTTTGGGCTTATTACCATCCTGGAAGATACCGGCTATATGGCGCGTATCAGTTTTCTGACTGATAGACTAATGCGACAGGTAGGCCTGAACGGGAAATCGGTAATGCCACTCATTAGTGGTGTAGCTTGTGCCGTACCCGCTATTATGGCTACCCGCACTATCGAAAACAGGAAGGAACGATTAATCACTATCATGGTAACGCCGCTAATGAGCTGCTCTGCCAGGTTGCCTATTTACACCATGATGATTGCCCTGGTAATTCCCGATAAACGTTTTGGGATATTGGGTCTGCAAGGATTGGTGATGATGGGATTATACCTGTTGGGCTTTTTTATGGCTATCACCATTGCTGCGTTAATGAAGCTGTTTGTGCGGATTAAAGAGAAAAGTTATTTCATTATGGAACTGCCGGTATATCGTTCCCCGCGTTGGGCGAACGTAGGCACTACCATGGTAGAAAAAGCGAAGATATTTGTGAAAGATGCCGGTAAAGTTATCGTGGTAATATCTGTGATCCTCTGGTTCCTGGCCTCTTATGGCCCTGCCAGCAAGCGTGAAGCGGTACACCGGAAATATGAACCGTTACTAGCCCAGGTGGCGCCTGGCTCTCCACAGGCGGCGGAATTGAACAAGGAATTCCAATCTGCCAAATTATCTACCTCTTATGCGGGGGTGTTAGGCCATGCCATTGAACCGGCTATTCGTCCGCTGGGTTTTGACTGGAAAATTGGTATCGCGTTGATCACCTCTTTCGCCGCCCGCGAAGTATTTGTGGGTACAATGGCTACCCTGTACAGCGTGGGAGAAGACCCGGATAACAACAATGCTACCTTGCGCGAAAAGTTATCTTCCGCTAAATGGCCTGATGGAAGCCCTGTGTATACCCTGGCCGCCGGTTTGTCGCTGATGATCTTCTATGCATTTGCCATGCAGTGTATGAGTACAATGGCCATTGTTAAACGTGAAACCAAATCATGGAAATTCCCTGCCATACAGCTGCTCTATATGACAGGACTGGCGTATATCTGCAGTTATATCATCTTTCATATCTTCAGATAATATCTTGTACATTGCAGGTATAGTCAAACCATTAATGCAATGTTTATGAAATGGCTTTATTACAGTTTTTGTTTGTTACCAGTGCTTCCCGCCGTAGCGCAAACCAAGGTAGATTCTTCCCTGTTGATGAAGGATGTACGGACCCTTTCGTCCGATAAGTTTGAAGGACGCAAAGCAGGGACCCGGGGAAGCCGCCTGGCGCAGTTTTACATTATTGACCGTTTCAAACAAATCGGCATTACGCCTTACCACGATACTTACGAATACGCGTTCTATTTTCAGGAAGGCGAGAAAAAAGTAATGGGAACTAATCTGTACGGCTATATTCCGGGAAAGCTGAGTACCGTAATGGTTATTTCTGCCCACTATGATCACCTGGGAATGAAGTCGGACCCCGCTGCCCAGGATACCGTGTATAATGGCGCGGATGATAATGCATCCGGTATAGGCGGATTGTTGGCCATTGCCGCGTATTTTAAAAAACACCCTCCCCGTTATACGCTTGTTTTTGCCGCTTTTGATGGAGAAGAAGAAGGGTTGCAGGGCGCCAAGGCCTTTGTGGCGCAACCACCGGTACCCTTAACACAAATCCGGCAAAACATTAACATGGACATGATTGCCCATAATGATAAAAATGAATTGTTCGTGTGTGGCACTACCCAGTATCCCGATCTTAAAAAATATATCGATGATATCGCGGCTGGTAGCAGTGTACAACTGATCGCGGGGCATGATAAACCGGGAACCGGTATGGATGACTGGACGGGGCAAAGTGATCAGTATGAATTCTTTAAGCAAAAAATTCCTTTCCTGTACTTCGGTGTGGAAGATCATCCCGATTATCACCGGCTAACAGACGAGTATACACGAATTAACCACTCTTTTTATTATCGGGCGGTACAAACCATACTGGATGTGGTAAAGAAGATGGACAGTGATATGCCGGAGAATAAATACAGTGGGGCAAAAAAGATGTAAAACAATAAGGGCTCGCCATTTTGGCGAGCCCTTATTGTTTTACATTGCTGCATTTATTGTTTAATGGTCTGTATCATTCCTTTGAAGTGAGTGGCCGCCAATCGGTTAGCGGGAGTGCGAACCATTTCGCTGTTAACCACTCTTGCAGTGCGTCCCAGGGAGGACACCGGTACCCCCATATCGATTAAAGAGGCCCGCAGCAACGGATCGCTTAAGTTACCCCAATCTGTTGTATAGTCGTCTTGTACGGATACCTGCACCGGCAAACCACTGAAGTAGTCGCCTTCCCCCGCGGAATTTTTTGTCTGGAAGTTGACGGCATACATATCATAGTTTCCGAAGGTAATATTGATAAATCCTACCGGTTTACCGTAGGTAGTGCTGCCCACCAGTTTGGTGTTCATTACAGGTTTTAACACGTTATACAGTAATTCGCTGGCGGATACCGTATTGCCGGTTACCAGGAAGTTTAACTTATCCAGTGCTAATGCGCCATCCTTTTGAAATTTAGCTGTTTTATAGGTAGTGGCTTCACTATAGAAAATATCGCTCCAGTTGGCTGTTGGGAACCAGGGAACTGCCTTCATATTGGTAAAGTAGCGGCTATACTTGTTGCTATAAACATTGCTGTTGAAATACTGGGAATACATTTCTGTATTTGTTTTGGCGGCTGGTACCAGTTTGTTGGCCAGGTATTCGGCTGTTTCAATTAGTCCGCCACCATTATAGCGCAGGTCGATGATCACCTGTTTTACGCCGGCTGTTGCAAACGCGCCAAAGATGGAGTCTATCTGGGTTTTTACATCGGCCAGGGCTACGAAGTTGTTGAATACAAAGTAGCCTATTTTATTGCCGTTGAAGTTGAACAGGTGCGAGTATAAAATAGGATTGAGCTTATAGTCGGTAGCTGTTAATACATTTTCTTGAGAGCTACCATCAGGTTTGCGGAAGCCAAAAGTATTACTGCCGCCACCACCGAGAGCATTGTTCAATAAATCGTTGGTAGCCTGGTCTGACTTGAATGAGGTAACCCCATTTACTGCGGTGAGCTGCCAGCCACGTTTAATCCCGGCTTTATCTGCAGGGGAGCCGGGGTATACATATACTACCCGTAGCTCTGTTGCCGTTTGGAAGCCAACCTCGAAGCCTGCATCGCCTGCTACTCCCTGCTGCAGGGCGCGGGAAGTACCGCCGTTATCAAGGAAGCTGTATCGGTCCAGCAGTTGGTTACTACTGTTTTTCTTATACAACATCAGGGCTTTAAACATATCCCCGGTGGTGGAAAAACTGTTGGGCTTAAAGGTAGCGCTATCCGGTAAGGCATCATACCAGAGGTAAATATCTTTAGCAATAAAAAAGATGCTGTCATTGATGCTGACGCCTGTATTTGTATTGTTTCCGGGCTGGCGACCAGGCGGGGGATTGTTACTTTTTTTACAGGCAGGCAATAAAAAAAGCAAGAAAAGTCCGGTTACCAGCGATTTGTAGAGATAATTAGATTGCATGTATGGGTTTTTATACTGTATAACTAGTATGGCTAAACGTTGGCAAAAACGCTATTATTATTTTATGGGGGTGAAGTTAATGCCTTCAATGCCCAATTCTTCCGGGAGGACGCCATTATTTTTTAATCCGATATTCACTTTATCCCGCCACCGTATTTGTGCTGCGGGGTTTAATCCGTGATCGGTTTCCTCATCGAATTTATATTGGAGGCGGTTCATTTCCCGGAATGATTGAAGGTACTGATATTGTATGATACTATCATAGTCGTCGCGATTCAGGGCTGTTTGCCGGAGTTTTTGTTTAAACCGTTCCACCACCAACCGGGTGATGTCGAAATGCAGTTGTTCATGGGCCAGGGTATAGCTGTTTTTGGCATCAGGCCGTACCCAGGAGGCGCTTTTAATGAAGAATACCTGCAGGCGGAGTATAATCCGCAGGGTATCATGTACCAGGTTGCTGCTGCCATCGTAGGCGAAGCTGGTGTAGGCTACTGCCGCGCTGGGGCCGGCGGGCGAAGGCTGGGCCAGGAAATCGCCCCATTGCAACCGTCTCTCCGGGTCATAAAAAAGGGTATCAGAACTGCAGGATGGTGGGGCATGCACTTCTTCAAAACTCAGTTCTATGACCGTATAGTGAGGATCCGCCTTTTTGCCGGCATGCGGGTGTTTGTGCCCATGAGGCAGCAATAGTAAACACAGTATAGCAGCAGTAGATAACATCAGCAAAACCAGATGTCGTTAAAATTACTGCAATGGATAAAAATCTGTTCCATTGCGGAAAAATTTGGCGATTCTATAACATTTAGCCCCATTTTTTAGACAACCATTTCCCGTCAAACCGGGCTTTTTTCCGTAAATTACTTCCGACCAAAACAATCGCACTATGTACGGCGGTGGATATATATTTGATGAACCCAACAGGAAACAGTTGAGGGAAGAAGAACAGCATGATGAGCCCGAAAAACTCGCTGCTTTCGAAGAACGTATTGCCAAAGGGGAGAAGATCGAGCCAGGCGACTGGATGCCGGCAGAGTATCGCAGACAGTTGATACGTTTGATAGAACAACATGCTCACTCAGAAATTATCGGTGCATTACCGGAAGGGACCTGGATTACCCGGGCGCCCGGATTTAAGCGCAAGCTCGCGCTGATAGCCAAAGTACAGGATGAAATAGGCCACGGTCAGCTACTGTATAACGCAGCGGAAACACTGGGGAAATCCCGGGAAGCTATGATCAACGACCTGCTGAGTGGCAAATCCAAATATTCCAATGTCTTTAATTACCCTGCCGAAACATGGGCAGACGTGGCCGTTATTGGTTTCCTGATTGATGCGGCTGCTATTGTAAACCAGGTAGCTAATGCAAAAGGTTCCTATGGTCCGTATTGCAGGGCACTGGAACGCATTTGCTATGAAGAAAGTTTTCATTTGAAACAAGGCCATGATGTTTTTATTGAGCTGGCTACCGGTACTCCGGCGCAGCGGGAAATGCTGCAAGACGCCCTGAACCGCTGGTGGCAGCCAATTATGCATTTCTTTGGCCCTCCCGATAAAGTATCCAGTCACAGCGAAAAGCTCATGCAATGGAAAGTGAAAATGGCCAGCAATGATGATATGCGTAACCAGTTCCTGGATACTTACGTACCCAAAATATGGGATCTGGGCCTTACATTGCCCGATCCGGCGTTGCGTAAAAATGAGGCAACCGGTCGCTGGGAATACACAGATCCCGACTGGGATGAGTTTTTCCGTGTCATCAATGGTGGCGGTCCTTGTAACGCAGAGCGTTTGCAGGTGCGTAAATGGGCTGAAGAGCATGGACGGTGGGTACGCAAGGCACTCATGCGGCCGGCTGAAAGAAAGACTTTCCCGGTAGCTTAATTTTTTTCGATTTAAAACTATTCAACAATTACATGTCGAACGAATCTTTAGACCCCCGCGTAAACAGGCTGAAACTGGGAGAGGCGGGTGAAATTGTGAAAGTAGAAGAAGGGGAGAACTGGAACATATATGAAGTATTTCACCAGGAGAAAAGAGGGGCGCATCACGAACATGTGGGGTGCGTACATGCCCCTGACCCGCAACTGGCATTGGTATTTGCCAAAGAACAATTTGGCCGCCGTAAAAAGTGCGTGAACCTCTGGGTAGTGAAAAGTTCGGATATCCTGGCTTTTGACGTAGAAGATGAGGATATGTTTGCCAACAACCTGGAAAAGACCTACCGCGATGCGAGCGGATTTAAGGTGATGGAAAAGATCAATAAATTTAAACAATCCAAATGAGCTATAACGCAGCATTAACGGACCTGATCATCAAAATGGCAGACGATGAACTGATACAGGGACATCGTAATTCTGAATGGACCGGATTAGGGCCTGTAATGGAGGAAGATATTGCCTTTTCTTCTATGGCGCAGGATAAAATAGGCCATGCATGGGCATTATACCGCATATTGCACGAAAACCTGGAAGGAAAAGACCCTGATAAATTTGCTTTTCACCGTCCGGAAAAAGACTTCAAATGCAGTCACCTGGTGGAAATGCCCAACGAAGAATATGGATTTAGCCTGATGCGGCATTTTTTATTTGATCATGCAGAGGCTATCCGGTATGAAAGCCTTGTAGATAGTAGCTTTGAGCCTTTCCGGATGCTCAGCAAAAAAGTAAAAGGGGAATTGAAATATCATACGCTGCACGCCAATGCGTGGATTATGCAGTTAAGCCAGGCAGGAGAGGAAAGCTACCAGCGTATGCAGGAGGTGTTGAATAATACCATGGCTTTGGCGGCCGGTATTTTTGAAGCATCTCCGGAATATGAAAATATACTGGTGACTGAAAAAGTGTACCCTGGTGAGGCAGCCCTGTACCAGCGCTGGCTGGATCGGATTTACCCGATACTGGTAAAAGCCTCGCTCAATTTACCCGACATTAAAACCATTACGCCTGCATACGGCGGCCGGCAGGGCATCCATACGCCCTATCTGCAACCGTTATTAAAAGAAATGGGAGAAGTATTTAACCTGGATACGGAGGCCAGCTGGTAAGCGATGTCACAAACAATTACGATAGCGTCGGTATACGAATCACTGGAACACGTGATGGACCCGGAAATACCGGTGTTAAGTGTGATAGACCTGGGTATGATTACCGGCGTTGAACTGGAAGAAGGTGCCGTACACGTTAAAATGATTCCCACTTTTGCAGCCTGCCCGGCAGTGAGCTATATTCAGCAACGAATAAAAACAGTGCTGGAGCAGGAACTGGATATAGCCGTCACCGTAACAGTGGATAAACAGGCGCACTGGCAGAGCAACCGGATGACAGCGGCCGCCAAAGAAAAGTTGCAAAACTTCGGTATAGCGCCACCCCAGCTACTCGCAGGGGAAGTGCATGCTGAAATATTACTGGCGGTGCCTTGTCCACATTGTGGCAGTAAGGAAACCTATTTACGTTCCCCATTTGGCTCTACGCTTTGCAGAGCTATTCATTTTTGTAAGTCCTGCGGACAGGTATTTGAGCAGTTTAAGCCGTTGGAATAAGCTGATTGTCATGTTCCCGCATTAAATACCTATTTTTACACGCATTATTGATGTCGCCATTGGCAACTTATACGATGAAACATGAGAATAGGCTTGTATTTTGGGTCTTTTAATCCTATACACACGGGGCATTTGATCATTGCCAATTACGTTGCTTACAATACAGATCTCGATAAAGTATGGTTGGTGGTTTCTCCGCATAATCCACTAAAGCCTCAGTCTGCCTTGCTCAATGAGCATGATCGTTTTCACCTGGTAGAACTGGCCATTAAAGACGAGATCCGTTTACGGGCAAGCAATATCGAATTTTCTTTACCCCGACCCTCTTATACTGTAGATACGCTCACCTACCTGGAAGAGAAGTTTCCCACCCAGGAATTTGCTATTATTATGGGGAGCGATAGTTTCCAGAATTTACCCCGCTGGAAAAACTATGAGCAGATCATAAAGAATTATCCTATCTACGTATACCGCCGGCCGGGACACGAAATAAGTGATACCTTTGGGGCCACTATTGAAATACTGGATGCGCCCATGTTAGACATTTCCGCTACAGATATCCGGAAATGGATTAAGGAAGGGAAATCGGTACGCTACATGGTGCCGGATCCGGTGATCAATTACATTGCGGATAACAATTATTATCGCTGAGGTCCCGGGTCGACGGGTGTTTTCGGTTTGTCGCGCCTTTTTATCACAAACTCGTTGCTGTATATTTCCAGCAACAGGATGAACATGGAAATCAGCAATGGGCCGAAGATCAGGCCAATAAAGCCAAACAGGCTTACTCCCACAATAACGCCTATGATGGTAATCAGGGGATGCACATCTGCAATTTTTTTGGCAAGCATCATGCGGGCTATGTTATCGGAAGTACCTACCACGCCAAAGCCGTAAATGAGAATCGCTACGCCTTGCCAAACATTGCCCGTGGCGAGTAAATAGACACCCATGGGAACATACACGGCAGCTGCGCCCACCACTGGCAGCATGGCAGTGAAGCAGGTGACAACAAACCAGAAAAAAGGTTGGGGGATGCCAAAAATGAGGTAGCCTATCAAAGACACAATTCCCTGTACTACCGCAATTAAAGGAATGCCTACCGCGTTGGCAATAACCAGTGTGTTGAACTCTTTACCCAGTCTGTCTACGTTTTTATCTTTCAAGGGGATATATTCATACAGGGTTTCCTCCATTTTCCGTCCATTTACCAACATGAAGAACAGGATAAAGTACATGAGCGCGATGGTGGTCAGTGTATTGAAAGTAGCGCCGAGGAAGCCTGGCAGGATGGAGGTAATGCGTTCTTGTAGTTTCTGTAGCCGTTCTGCGGTTAGTACACCCATACCCAGGTATTCTTCCAACTGGCTATTGGCCTGCTTGAGGGCATTCATAAGGTCGGCAGTGTGAGTGGCAGCATAAGTCACCTTGGCAGTCAGGAGATTAATCAACAGACCTACGGGGAGCAGGACAACCAGGAACGACAGTATGAGCAGGACAGTAGCGGCCAGGCTCATTCTCCATTTCCTTTCTTCCACCAGGCGAAACATCCACTTCCTGCAGATAACATATAAAGTAACTGCACCCAGGAAACCAGGAAAAAAAGTATACATTTCCTTAAACAGGAGAATTCCCAGGAAGAGAATCAATAGCAGAAATCCAATTTGTTTAAGACGGTCATTATCAAAATAGCTCATAGTACATCATATCGTGTGAGGTGGTGGTATGTCAAAAAGCAGACCGATGGTCTGGTATAAGCTCCGGTCAACAATAAACAAAATCTGAGGGTACTTGTTCTTATTGCGGAGGTTTAACATGGAAGTTATACAAAATAATCATTTATGGAATAATGTTTGTTGAACCTCAGTTACCCAAAAAGAAAACCTAATTTATAACATCTTTAAAACCTTAGTTATGAGTAACAGTTCAAAAGCCGTGGTTTCATTTATCGTGGGCGCAGCAGTAGGTGTAGCAGTAGGATATTTCCTCAATTCAGACAAAAAAGATGAATTAGTAGAAAAGCTGAAAGGTCAATCTGAAAAGCTAAAAGAAAAATGGAGAAAAAGAAAAGACCAGTTTCATGATGAGTTAGAAAACGAGTTGGCATAATTCCATTTGAGTAAATTCATTTGCATGGAAGATAATTTCGGCAACTACTTTAACCAAACGGGAAAAGTAGCCAGGGAATACCTGGAAACCAGACTGGACCTGATTAAGCTCCAGGCAGCAGGAAAGTTATCGAAAGCATTGGGGTTGTTTTTCTCCCTTACGATGGCTTTTCTGCTGTTCTTTTTTGTGATTGTATTCCTGGGTATGGTGGTGGGCTTCTGGATAGGAGAGATGGCGGGCAGCTTTACCATTGGTTTTAGCTGTGCAGCAGGGCTGTTTGTGGTATTATTCGTGGTGATCCTGTTGTTCCGTAAGCAGCTGATACAGCGGCCCCTGGCCAGACTGCTGATTGCGGAGCTGGTAGATGAAATCACTGACCGGGATGCGGAAAGTGATCATATTCACGCCAAACGGGAGCGGCAATACGCCAGGAAAGAAGAGCCTGTTGATGACAAGCCGGAAGACCCGGGCTATGTGCCCGACGACGAAGCTACAGAAAACACAATGCGGGGATAAACCATGATAAAAATTTACACATGCGTAAAAAAATAGACAGCTTCGAAACACTGGAGCTGGAAATTGAGCGTTTAAAGCGGCGTTCCAGGCAACTGGAGAATGAGTTGGGGTACCGGGTAGATTATTTCAGGGATAACTATAAGAAGATGGCGTTAAATGCTGTCATCCCCGGTAGCGCAAGACATAGCGGTGCCCTGAACGTAGCCATGAATGTGGCTAAGATGGCGTGGGGAAGCGGTAAATTTAAGAATTTTGCTACCGGGGCGTTGATGACGGCATTGGAATTTATTGGCGTGCAGTTGGGTATTAACCTGTTTAATAAGGTAACCAAAGCACGGAAGAAGAAGAAAGAACCAGTGGCAGAGTAAACAGATTATTTATAGCCTATTACCACAATGTCTGCCTCCTCAAGATGAGATACATTTTTTGACTTCTCCGGGGTGTCTCCCTGTAAATTAAAAGCTATACTAGTAGTAACGGTGATTACATTTTTGTTTTTCGCCGGGTTAAAGTCGGGCAGTGTCCCTAATACCCGTTTAATTTCTTCTCCCATTGCGGGGCTGGGACTCATGAGTACTTCTACATTTGTTACCTTGCCATCCGGCTGAATCTTGTATTGGCTGGTTACCAGCCCTACAATATTGTTGTCGCGGCATACTTTGGGATAGCGTATATTCTTTGCCAGGAATTTTCTATAGGCGTCTTTTCCACCCGGGAAGCGACTGACATAAGTCGTGTCTGAAGTGAAACCTTTCAACTGACCATCACTTTCCTTTTCCGCCACTTCAAGGAGGTTTTGGGGACAGTTTTTTGGGGGGTAAGGTCCTACACTGATCTCCTTTTCATTGAAACAAAGGAAAAAGGTATGTATGGGATTATCGTCTGATCTTTCACTGAGAGAGCCAAAGCGATCTTTTACGTTTATATCAATGACAGAAATTTTCCCGTCGCTATTACGTTTCAGCTTATTAAGGGTAACTGTCATTCCCTTTGCTTCCAGGGTGTTTTTTATGCCGGCCAGATCATCATCAGAAGTGAGTGGGGTGACCACCACATACGTTATTCCATTTTTTATTGCCACGTATTTATTCGTTGCCACGTCATTTTTTGAAGATAGTGTGGTCGCGGACAAAAGGCCAGCTGTCAGTGCCAGTACCGGCAATAGTAACAGGTACCGCCAGGTGCGTAACCGGGGTGATTGTGTTTTGTTCATCATAAGTATTCTGTTTTTAATGAATGACTTGCTGAAATGGCTGACAATGGCCACTGGCGTGCGGGGAGTACCGAGCCGCAATAAGCTGTACTGGTAGTCTACCGGAGCAAGAGAGCTGGTAACTACGGCATCGTCGGCAAGGAACTCAAGATTCAGTTGCAATGCTTTCTTACACAACCAGGCAAACGGATTAATCCAGAACAGGCAGCAGTAGAAGGCCGATAGCAGCATATCTACTGAGTGGTATTGTTTTACATGGGCCTCCTCATGTTGCAGGATATGTTTAAACTCCGTATGCTCGTATGCGTTATGATCAATGAAAATGGTGTTCAGGAATGAAAAGGGCGCAGCGAGTTTTTCGATATGTACATACCGGATGCGATTACGGTAATATACATCTCCGAATTTGGCTAAGCGATTGATTTTCAATAATTGGAGTCCGTGTATGATAGCCAGGGAAAGGGCAACTGCTGCGTATATTGCCAACAGCATAGTGGTGCCGTGTGCCAGCAAGGGATCCCACCAGTGCGTAACGGTAACAATGGCCGTTTGTGCAGAGGCGTTATGCAGGTGATCCGCAAAATATACCTGTGCATTGCCCGGTTCGGGAGTAACTACTTTGCTCCAATGCATGGCCGGTACCGGTAGCAGCGGGAGCAGGGCGGAAAAAACAAATGTGCTGAGCAATAATATCCTGTTATAACGGTAAAAGGTTTCCCTCCTGAAACAGGAAATATAAAGGAGATAGAAAAGAGCTATGGCACCTGATGCTTGCAGGAGATATAAAAACAGGGTAGGCATACACGTTATTTTTTATCTTTCTCAATCATTTTTACCAGCTCTTTCATTTCTTCCGGGCTGATTTTCTCTTCTTTGGCGAAATAGGCCAGCATATTGAAGTAGGAGTTATCAAAAAAAGTGTTGAGTACCTTTTTCATAAAGGTTTGCTTATAGTTTTCCTTACCTATAATGGGATAGTACTCATATGAGCCACCGTATTCGGTGTGGGCGAGATATCCCTTTTCTTCCAGTCGCTTCATGAGGGTAGCGATGGTATTGTAGTGCGGTTTGGGATCTGGGAGGTGTTCGATAGCATCTTTTACAAAGGCTTTCTCCAGGTCCCATATTACCTGCATCAACTCTTCTTCTTTACGTGATAGCTTTTTCATATCACCAAGCTAATACTATTTTTGTAGTTTAAAAACTATTTTTGTAGTTTGTAAACGATAAACGTAGTAATTGGCTGATAATCAGCAAGAAAAAATTTTAAAATGCGGGATATTATCCCCAAACTTTGGTGCCTTCGCTACAGTTGGCGCAGATATCTATGTTTTTGCGGGTTTCGAGGATCTGGCTACGGAAACGGATATACTCTTTATTATGCCAGAGGGCTTTGAAGGATTCTTTTTTCAGGTTGCCGAGGCGGTGTTGCGCATCTTTATCGAAGCAGCAGGGTACTACAAGGCCATCCCAGGTAACCACGGGTGAATGCCAGAGGCGCCAGCAATGATTGCTCAGTTTATTTTTAATAGCATAGGTGCCGTCTTCATTGCGGTGGTAGCGGGAGTATTTATCAATAGTAGGAATGAGGCGGTTGCCTTCTTCATAGTCGTATACCTGGGCGGTTTTAAATCTCACCTGGTCTATGCCAATTTCCTTTGCCAGCCGCTTAATATCTTCAATCTGGTGTTCATTGGGCTTTACTACCAGGAACTGGAAAAAGACAAAAGGCTTAGATGAATTTAGCTCTTTTTTCCATTTTACAATGTTTTTGGCGCCCTGGATTACCTTATCCAGGTGGCCTCCTACACGGTACTGCGTATATACATCCTGGGTAGTACCATCTATGGAGATGATTAACCTGTCGAGACCACTTTCTACCGTTTTCTTTGCATTGGCATCGGTGAGGTAGTGGGCATTGGTAGACGTGGCGGTATAAATGCCTTTAGAAGAAGCATATTTTACCATGTCCAGGAACCCCGGGTTCAGGTAAGGTTCTCCCTGGAAATAAAAAATCAGGTATAAAAGTTCTTTTGAAATTTCATCGATTGTTTTCCTGAAGAAATCCTGTTCCAGCATGCCGGTTGGGCGGGTAAAGGCCCTGAGGCCGCTGGGGCATTCCGGGCAGCGGAGGTTACAGGAAGTAGTCGGTTCAAAGGACATGGAAATAGGATATCCCCATTGAACGGGCTTGCCTGTCCACTTACTTACAAAATAACTTCCCAGCACCTTGCCAGCATTCAAACCGCGGCGCAGCGTGAATTTAGAAAACAGATTGAGGGTATCCTTCAGGTTAAAATCGGGCATAAAAATTCACTTGACCGTTGTAAAAGTAGCGCCTTTAAACAAATTATAGCCTATACTTGCTGTAAAAAATAAGGACGCCAATAATTTATGACAAGGCCCTTACCCAATTACCCTGCAACTAACCGAAGCAAAGTGAAACGCATATTGATCAGAATATTCCCGGCGATAGTAGTGATAGCGGCCGTAGCAGCTTATATATGGTGGCATCAGCGTGAAAACCGAATCACCTTTGTACGGTATGAGGAATTTGGCATTGATATTCCCGAGAACTATCAAATACACGGCATAGACGTATCCAAGTTCCAGAAAGACATCAACTGGTTGGCCGTTAAGCAGATGCAGGTAAAGAAAGTTCGTATATCCTTTGCCTTTATTAAGGCTACGGAAGGCATTACCCGGCAGGATGCATCGTTTCATCAAAATTGGGAGAAAGCAGGGAAAGCTGGGCTGGTAAGGGGGGCCTATCACTTTTTTTATGCCACCCGCGACCCCTTAAAACAAGCGATCAATTTTCACAATGTAGCCGACCTTCAATCGGGCGACCTGCCACCGGTGCTGGATATTGAAACCAGTAATAACCAGCCGGCAGCGGTAATTCGTAGTACTGCGAAGATCTGGCTGGAAGAAATGGAGAAAGTATATAAAGTAAAGCCTATTATTTATACTAATATTCATTTTTATGAAACCTACCTGGGCACTGAATTTGACCGCTATCCCCTGTGGCTTGCCCACTATTATCAGAAAGAACGTCCCCGGTCGGACAGGGCCTGGTTGTTTTGGCAACACAGTGACATAGGCCGGGTAAACGGGATCCGTACAACAGTAGACTTTAATGTATTTAAAGGAGATAGCACAGACCTAGCAAAACTCTGCATACCTTAGTCATGTAGATATAAATAATTATGGCAGAAGAAACAGAAGATCCGGAAGTACCGGAAACCCCTGAACGGGATCCCAACCAGCTGGACTACGACTTGTTTCACTTCCTGATAAAGATCATGCGTACCATTTTCATTGGTCTTTTCTGGATGCTGATCAATGTGTTCCTGGGGCTGTATCTTGGTTTTGCCGAGCCGGAAGCTTCTACACCAGGGCGGATGTTCTTTTTCTATTCCTGGTTTGTACTCTCGCTGGCTGCCTTTATTTATTTTGCCTGGCGGATGTGGCGCAAAAAGATGGATGCGCCCTGATTACTGGACTCCATTTCGTTTGCCCAGCTCCATGGTCCAGTTACCACTATAATAGCCTACTCCCATTTCTGAAAATACCGGGTCCATCATGTTATGGCAATGCTTGGGGCTATTCAGCCAGCCCAATACAACGGCTTGTTCATCCATATTGCCGGCTGCAATATTTTCTCCATAATAATTCCAGTGATAACCGGCGGCATCCAGCCGGGTACCCGGGGTAGAGCCATTGAGGCCGTTGTGGTCAAAATATTTATTGACCGCCATGTCTTTACTGTGGTCGAATGCCGCTTTTTCCAGCAAGCCATTCCAGACAACCGCTCCTACGGGAGGCATTACATCCGTGCCGCATTTACAGCCATGGGTACGTAAGCCATTGACCAGTACCAGCAGGGCACTGCGGTCAAGTTTGTTTTCCGGCACAATAGACGTATCTGCCTGTGACGCTTTTTCAGGTTCTTTCAGGGTCAACCCTGAAGTTTTGGAGCAACTGCAATAAAAAATAATGGCCATCCATGCGGTGGCAACGCGGACAAATTTCCCGGACATAACCAGCAATAAGTTAGAGTAAATAGATACCGGGTTCTAAACAGGAATTAGATTAAAACTAAATAGAGGTTCTTAGGAAGGAACTGATTAAAACTACTCGTGGTTGCTCAGAGGTTATGGGTTAAAAAAACATTCAACGATACGAAGATAAGGGGTAGATATGAGAAATGGATGATAGTTTTTGTAAATCTAATGTTAATCAGAACTGTTATATGTCTACAACAGTAAGTGTTGTATTTCTTTCTCATTCTGAATCAGGTATTTGGGGAAGAGATACCCCAGGTGCTGCCCCTCAGTTTGCCTGCAGATGCCTTCCGAGGGCATGGAACAAAGTTTGTTCATCTTTTCATGTGCCACTTATTTTTCATCTCCAAAAGTGATATTATGAAAAAGAAGAAAACACCTGGTCAACACGAGGATAAGCTGAAGAAGCCGGTAGATATACTCAGCCAGGACAAAGGCACGCATACCAGGAATCCCCTGCATGGCAACTTATCCGAAGGCCCGGAGAAAGAGAATAAAGTCGTCAGGGATAATGATAGCAACAGCCAATCAAAGCATTAACGGTCTATTTTAGTTAATAAGAAAGCTATTACTTTTTAATGTTGTGGTGTATAGCGGCCATCCTATTCCTGGGATGGTTTTTTTTAGCTGCTATGGTCGGCAATAATTTTCCACTGGCCTTTTATTTTCTTCAATACCAGGCTGAAATGTCCCTGCAGATCGCCTATGGTTCGCTGTAGGTGCCACTGGCCAATCAACAGGTATACATCCGCTGCCAGGGGCTTGAATTCCAGCAGCTTAAAATCCAGTTTACCCATAGCCGTTACATCCGGATAGGTCTTTTTATATCGGTCCAGCGTGGCCTGCCAGCCATAAGTAACCCCATTTTTACCAATGAAGAGCAGGGAATCGGAATGCCAGTAAGTTTGCATAAAGCCATCTATATCTCCTTTATTCCAGGCTGTTGTTTGTGCCGTCATCAGGGCCGTAATTTGCTGCTGATCGTGCTGCTGGGCATTGGCCGGCTGTAAGGAGGAGCAGGTAAGACCACCCAAGAGAGTAAGGAACAGTAGAAAACGCATATTAATTTTTTAGCAAAAGATAAACAGTTTTTCCGATGTAACGCAACATTGATTATAGTAACTTTGCAGCACTATTTTTAAACATCTCTTTCAATTATATTTTAAAATCAACAGTTTATGCCCGGATATGAACTATTTGGAGCCGAGGAAAGGAAAGAAGTAAACGATGTACTGGAAACCGGTATTATGATGCGTTACGGATTTGACGGTCCGCGTAAAGGCATCTGGAAAGCAAAAGAGCTGGAACAGGCGATTTGCGATAAACTGAATGTACAGTATACCCAGTTGGCTTCCAGCGGAACCGCTGCGTTGACCACTGCTATGGCGGCCCTGGGATTGGGTGCCGGAGATGAAATCATTATGCCCACTTTTACCTTTGTGGCCAGTTTTGAATCGGTATTTTCCGTTGGAGCTACCCCGGTACTGGTAGATGTGGATGATACCCTGACCCTGGACCCGAAGGCGGTGGAAGCTGCCATTACCCCGCGTACCAAGGCGGTGATGCCGGTGCATATGTGCGGTGCTATGGCCGACCTGGATGCCCTGCAAGCCATTTGCAACAAGCATAACCTGTTGTTGCTGGAAGATGCCTGTCAGTCTTTCGGCGCTACCTATAAAGGCAAAGCCCTGGGCTCTATCGGGGATGCCGGTACCTTCTCTTTCGACTTCGTAAAAACCATTACCTGTGCAGAAGGGGGAGCTATTATCACGAATAATAAAGACGTATATACTAAATGTGACGGTTATACGGACCATGGTCACGATCACCTGGGCGTAGACCGTGGTGCTGATCTGCACCCGTTTATCGGCTACAACTACCGCATTTCGGAACTGCATGCAGCAGTGGGACTGGCACAGGTTCGCAAACTGGATACCTTCCTGGCGATCCAGCGTAAAACCAAGAAAATATTTAAGGATGCCCTGTCAACCGTACCGGGCGTTACCTTCCGCCGTTTACCTGATGAAGCCGGCGATAGCGCCACCTTCCTGTCTTTCTTCCTGCCCGAAACCGCCCAGGCGGCTAAAGCGGCGGCAGCCATGAAAGCAGCGGGGCTGGCAGCTTTCCATTACTATGATAATAACTGGCACTACATCCGTCAATGGCAGCATTTCAAACAAGGCGCGGTGTTGACACCATTTGCAGCCGGACTGAAACAGGCCATGGAAGTGTATAAAACAAAAGAATTCCCTGCGTCAGATGCTATTATTGGCAGAAATATTTCCACGCCTATCAACCTGAGCTGGAGCGATGCAGAAATCCAGGAAAGAGCAGAAAAGCTGGTGAATGCTGTAAAAAGCGCGTTATAAGTCGGCACGCAAAGCTGCATAAGCAACAAAGCCGCTAAGCGATTACTTTTGATGCCTGGCTGCCTGGCGTGAACAAAAACAGAATGCATGAAAAAAATTGCGTTGATACCTGCCCGTTATGGCGCTACCCGTTTCCCCGGAAAGATGATGGCGAAATTGGGAGGGAAGTCAGTTATTTTACGTACCTACGAATCCACTATAAACACCGGGGTGTTTGACGATGTAATGGTAGTTACAGATAGTGATATCATCTACCAGGAGATTGTGAGCAATGGTGGTAAAGCCGTGATGAGTAAGAAGGAACATGAATGTGGTACCGATCGTATAGCCGAGGCCGTGGTAGACATGGAGGTGGATATTGTAGTGAATGTACAGGGCGATGAGCCCTTTACGCAGCGGGAGCCCCTGGAAAAGCTGTTGCAGGTATTTGAAGGAGAAGCCGGCAAGCAGGTACAGGTAGCATCGTTGATGCAGGTGTTGAAAGATCCCGTGTCCATCGAAGATCCCAATTACGTGAAAGTGGCGGTCGACAAGAATTTCAATGCATTGTTCTTTTCACGTTCCGTGATTCCGTACCCGAGAAATAAGGATATTCAATCGGTATACTACGAGCATATCGGTATTTATGCCTTCCGTAAGCAAATGTTGCTGGACTTTACCCAAATGCCGGTAACGCCGCTGGAAGCAGCCGAAAAAATAGAATGCCTGCGTTACCTGGAAAATGGTATCTCCATGAAAATGGTGGTTACTTCTTACATGGGAGTAGAAATTGATACCCCCGAAGATCTTGACAAGGCGGCAAAACTTTTATAACATCTAACTAACAGGGATATATGAAATTCAGGAATTTTAAGATGGTGGACTACGTAGTTTACGGCAGCGGATGTTTTGATCAGCTGGGTGAAATACTGGCCCCCAGGCGTGTAGGTGATGCTCCCATGATATTTTTCGTGGATGAGTATTTCCAGGATAAGCAAGAATTTTTGTCTCGCATTCCGTTGCAGGGTAAGGACAAAATTGTGGTGATTGATGTAACGGATGAACCTAAAACCAAAACGGTTGATAAGATCCGGGATGAGCTGAAAGCGGAATTTGGTACCGTATCCGGTATTATTGGTATTGGTGGCGGATCTGTGATGGATATGGCTAAGGCGGTATCGCTGATGATGACTAACCCAGGGTCTTCAGCAGATTACCAGGGCTGGGACCTGGTAAAGGTTGCCGGGGTATATAAAGTGGGTATACCTACTATTTCCGGTACTGGTGCTGAGGTAAGCCGTACCTGCGTATTGACAGGACCTACCCGTAAACTGGGTATGAACTCTGATTTTACGCCTTTTGACCAGATTGTACTGGACCCTGCTTTAACTAAAACCGTAGAACCTAACCAGCGTTTTTATACGGCGATGGACTGCTTTATTCACTGTGTGGAGTCGCTGACAGGTACCTACCTGAACGCTTTCAGTCAATCGTATGGTGAAAAAGCGCAGGAGCTGTGTGAAGAAATTTTCCTGCAAAAGGAAAAGTGGGACGATGATGCAGATGAGAAGCTGATGATGGCCTCCTATGCCGGCGGAATGAGCATTGCTTACTCCCAGGTGGGAGTAGCGCATGCCGTTAGCTATGGTTTGGCTTACTTGCTGGGTACCAAGCATGGTATCGGTAACTGTATTGTGTTTGACAAGCTGGAAGAGTTTTACCCGGAAGGTGTGGTTAAGTTTAAGGAAATGGTGAAAAAGCACAATATTACGATCCCGCAGGGTATTACCAAAGGCTTAACAGATGAGCAGTTCGACACGATGATCAATGTATCGCTGGGAATGGCGCCACTGTGGGAAAATGCTTTGGGTAAGGACTGGAAGGAGATTATGACCCGCGAAAGGCTGCGTAAGCTGTACGAGCGCCTGTAGTCGATCGTTTATTTTAAGATATCAGGGGAGATAGCCGATGGCTGTATCCCCTTTTTACTTTGAATAAATACCATTACGCAGATCCAGTGCGTAGAAAAAAGCTATTATTGTCAAAGGGGGAAGATTATCATGCTGATACTATCAATTATTTCGGGAATGGTGGTGTTGCTGCTGGGGTATTTACTGTTTACCGCCAGGCAGCAACAGCTGGCGCAGGCTGCGGCGCATGCACAACAACTGGATGCCGCACAGGCCAGCTATGCTGCGTTGCAAACAAACTTTGCCGCTCAGCAGGAAAGGCTGCATATACTGGATGCCAAACAGGAGTACCTGCAAAATTTGCTGGATGATAAAACCGGACAGGTGGCCGAAAAGCAGCAGCAACTGGAACGGATCAACGAAGAATTTTCGGTGCTGATGTCTGAGCAGGGCCGTTTAATGGAGCAGAATAAGTACCTGCAACAGCAGCTGATAGGGGAAAAAGAGCGGATGCAGCAGGTACAGCAGGACTTTAAGGTGCAATTTGAAAATACTGCTCAGCAGCTATTGCAGCGTATTTCAGGCAACTTCATGGAGCAGAACAAGGTGAAAATGGAAGATATCTTAAAGCCGTTGTCGGAAAAGATAGATAACTTCCGGAGCAGTGTGCAGCAGTCGCTCGTATCGGAAACGGAGCAACGTGCCCAGCTGAAGACGGAGTTGCAACGCCTGTTGCTGTTGAATCAAACCCTTTCCAAAGAAGCGAATAATCTTACGAATGCGCTCAAAGCGGATACCAAGAAGCAGGGCAACTGGGGAGAGATGATCCTGGAGCGGGTATTGGAAGCTTCAGGTCTTGAAAAAGGGGTACATTACTTTACACAGGATGCACAACGGGATGAAACGGGGCAACTGAGGAAACCCGACCTGGTGCTGCATCTGCCGGAAAGCCGGCAGCTGGTGATTGACTCCAAGGTATCGCTGAAGGCCTATGAGCAATATTGCAGCGCCACCAACGATGATGAAAAGCGATATGCCCTGAAGATGCACCTGCAATCAGTAAAGAACCATGTGGCGGAATTGAGCGCCAAAGCCTATCACACGCTATATCAGAACACCACCGATTTTGTGATGCTGTTTATTCCCATTGAACCGGCGTACGCGCTGGCCATTATGCAGCAGGAGGAGGACTTATATGATTTTGCCTTCCGCAAGAGAATTATACTGGTGAGTGTACCTTCCCTGCTGGCCACCTTGCGGGTAATAGATAATATGTGGCGGTTGGATAAACAGAATAAGAATGCAGAGGAGATTGTACGCCAGGGAAGTGCACTCTATGATAAGTTTGTGGGTTTTGTAGAAGATCTGGGCCTTGTTGGAGAACACCTGAAGCGTAGTCAGAATGCCTATGAAGGCGCCATGAATAAGCTGGTTTCCGGTAACGGTAACCTGGTGGGCCGTGCGGAAAGAATGCGTAAACTGGGGTTGGATAATAAAAAGGGATTACCTAAAGACATGGCCGCGAGGCTACAACAACCGGAAGATGCACCTCTGGCAAGCCTTCCGGAGGAAACCGCCGCTGCGGACGAGCAGGAGGGAGCGGAATAACATCCTTAGCAGGGCTGTTTCTGTGCTGGTTTATATCCAAAGCTCAGGTAAAGCGCCGCTGCCAGGGTAATGCCGGCCATTACGTAAAAGGTGAGTGGGAAGTTAGCCGACTGGTTACTATAGATGAATGCGGAAAAATAAGCGCCCAGGCCAATACCGGCTTCCATGGCAATATACATGGTCGCCAGTGCGCGGCCACGGTGTTCCGGTCGCCCCAGGTCCACTGTCCATGCCGTAACGGCGGGGGCATTGAGTCCCACAGAGATACCGTATACCACAGCCGCTGCTAGCAGAAGGGTGCTGTTGCCGGCCAGGCCCAGCATGAGCATGGATATGGCCATAAGCACCGCTGAAATCTTTAACACAGGTACCCGGCCATATTTGTCAGATACCTTTCCCGCTAACAGCCGTATGCCGATAGAGCTACCGGTGAAAAAAGTATAGAAAAGTCCTTTGTTGGAAATGCCCAGGTAGGCTCCAAAATCAGGAATAACGGTCAATACAGCGCCATAACTAAAATAGGTGAGGAAGGTAATAATTACCGGAGACCACACCAGTGGCTCAAATATTTCATCGCCGGAAATTTTCAGTAATGCCAAGCGGAATCGCTGTTTGTTGGCAAGGGTTTCTTTCATGCCTACCAGGATTACTACAGACAAGAGGGAGAACAGGGCCGACAGCTGGAACATGATATTAATATTCCACCGCATGGCTACATAGCCACCAATAGCGGGGCCCATAGCCATTCCAATGGTGCTGAATAAACCAACCATGCCCATAGCTTCGCCGCGGCGGGTTACCGGGACCAGGTCTGATACATAGGCAGAAGTACCGGTAGGCTTGAAACCGGTAGAGAAGCCATGAAAAAAACGCAGCAACAGGAAAGCCCCTACAGAGCTGATCAGCGGGTAAGTAAGGCTACAAACCACGCATACCAGCGACCCGAAAATCATCACCGGCACACGCCCGATCGTATCGGATAATTTACCGCTAAAAGGACGGGATAACCCTGCCATCAATGTAAATAATCCTATAATATATCCTTTGTAATCTGCTCCCCCCATCCGGGTTAAATAAGCCGGCAACTCTGGAATCATCATGTTGAAACTGGCTGAGAAGAGGGCATTGCTAAGGCATAGCAGGATGAATTGCAGATTATATATTCTTCCTGTAGACTGATACATGGGCACAAAATTAACAACAATGGTACAATTTTCGCAAAGTAATTGGCCTGCAACACCTGAACAAAAACAGGAGATAGCCTGTTTATATTAACCAGCTGTTAAATCATGATAATCATCATATTTATAAGGTTCTCAAAGTCGTACATTTATAATAACCAAAAAATTCAATGATATGAAAGTAAACATTGGTGTTTCAGCAGAAAACACAAAGAAGATTGCATTAGAATTGAATAAGGTACTCGCAGATGAACTGTTGATTTATGCGAAAACACGTAATTCCCACTGGAACATTGAAGGAAGCAACTTTATGGAACTGCACAAGTTCTATGAAGAGCAATACGAAGAACTGGAACAGTATGGAGACGACGTAGCAGAATACATCCGTTCCATTGGACATTACGCGGAAGGCCGTTATGCCGATGTGTTGAAACTCACTAATTTACTGGAATCTGAATACTCCAATGATCAGAAGAAGCAGCTGCAGGAATTACTGGACGATCATGAAACCATTATCCGTAACCTGCGCAGGCTAATCGATGAATTTGATGAGAAATATCATGATAAAGGAGCTGCTGATTTTGCTACCCAGATGTTGCAAAAACACCTCAAGCTGGCGTGGATGATTCGTTCTTATCTCAAATAATCATGTTATGCGATATTATTGACGTGTTGGTTGCAGTGCTGCTGTAGCTAACACGTTTTTAATTTACATTTGTTTGTTTCCCCGTCATCCCAAAAAGCATAACAATGGATAACACATCAAACGACCTTCGACTGGCAGTATTGATAGATGCCGATAATATACCGTATCACAACATAGAAGGTATGCTGGAAGAAATAGCCAAATATGGCAATCCTACCTTCAAAAGAATTTATGGCGACTGGACTAAACCCACGGTGGTAGGGTGGAAGAACGTACTATTAGCATATGCCATTACGCCCATACAGCAATATAGCTATACCTCCGGAAAAAATGCCACCGACTCCGCCATGATTATAGATGCCATGGACATTTTATATACTGGACGTGTAGATGGTTTTTGCCTGGTATCGAGCGATAGCGATTTTACCCGACTAGCCACCCGGTTGCGGGAAGCCGGTATGCGGGTGTACGGAATGGGTGAGCAAAAAACGCCCACCGCTTTCCGGGCTGCCTGTGATAAGTTTATTTACCTGGAAATATTACAGGTCACAAAGAAAGCAGACCATGATACAGATGCGGATACTGATACTGGCAAACCTAAGTCTGGTAAAACCAAGCGGAATAGTATCAGTAAAGCAGACAAACAGTTGCTGACATTGATTTCCACCAGTATCAACGATATCGCAGATGAAGATGGCTGGGCCTACCTGGGTGAGCTGGGGAACCTGTTATTAAAGAAAAAGCCCGACTTCGACTCCCGTAACTATGGATTTAATAAACTGTTGCAGTTGCTCAAGAGTTTTCCGAATTTCGAAATTGATATCCGGGAAAGTGGAAAGAAAACCGGGAAGCTTGTATATGTAAGAACTGTTTAACCTATGGCATATCGAAAGATTCGTATTGTAAAAGGGGATATCACTAAGATAAAGGCAGATGCGATCGTTAACGCGGCCAACTCATCGTTACTGGGTGGGGGCGGTGTAGATGGGGCTATTCATCGTGCCGGAGGTCCTGACATCCTGAATGATTGCAGGGCAATTGTGGCGCGGCAGGGAGGCTGTAAAACAGGTAATGCGGTGATTACCACTGCAGGCCGCCTTCCGGCAAAACATGTAATACATACGGTGGGCCCGGTTTGGAACGGAGGCGATAAAAATGAAGTGACGCTACTGGCCAACTGTTACCGGCATTCACTGGAACTGGCGTCCCGGCATCACCTTGCCACTATCGCATTTCCTAATATCAGTACCGGGATCTATCATTTTCCGAAGGAACTGGCCGCCAGTATTGCCATGAACACGATTGTAACTTACCTGGAGGAGCATAGCGACATAGAGGAAGTGATCCTGGTATGCTATGATGATGAAAACTTGCGCTACACCGAGCAGTATTATAACCAGCACATAAGGCCCGAGGAATGATTCCCCAGCAGATAGGGCATTATACCGGTTCGGGTACAAATGCAAAAAGGCTTCCTGTTGAGGGAAGCCTTTTTGACTATAGTGCGATGTAAAAAAGCGAAGTGATTAGAGCTTGGCGTACTTTACCCAGGCGTAGATAAACATAGCAGCAAAAACGATAATAGCTACCGGAGCCAGGAAGTGGCCAATACTATCTCCAACTTTGTAGAAGTTGGTGGTGTGTACAACTGTTAAAAGATTCGTCAGCATTGTATAATGATTTATATTATTCCGGGTGCAAATTAAATCATTCGGGTCAAATTCCCAATCAAAGGAGCTGTTACCATGTCATTAATTGCTGTATACATTGATCCAGTCTTGATTTGGCGAGAAAATTTTTTTCCAGTGCGCCTGCAAAAGGGATGGGAGTGTCGAGGCTGGCGCAACGCATCACCGGTGCATCGAGTTGGTGGAAGCAGTGTTCGGCAATCCAGGCGCTGATTTCTGCGCCGAAGCCGCCGGTAAGGGTATCTTCATGGAGTACCAGCACCTTCCCGGTAGCGGCCACCATGGCCTGTATAGCGGAGTAATCCAATGGCAGGAGCGTCCGGAGATCAAGAATGCCCAGTGATACTTCAGGATGCAGGGCGGCATATTCCAACGCCCAATGCACCCCGCTGCCGTAGGTAATGATGCTGATATCCTCTCCCGGCTGTATCAGCGAAGCTTTCCCTATCTCTATGGTATAGTAATTTTCCGGTACATGACCGCTGATACTGCGATACAGGGCTTTGTGCTCAAAGTACATGACGGGGTTGGGGTCTGCAATAGCTGCGGTGAGCAAGCCTTTGGCATCTTCCGGGGAGGAGGGATACACTACTTTGAGGCCGGGGATATGTGTAAACCAGGCTTCATTGCTTTGAGAGTGGAAGGGGCCGGCGCCCACACCGCCACCGGCGGGCATCCGGATCACCACATCGGCTGGCTGGCCCCAGCGGTAGTGGATTTTGGCCAGGTTATTCACAATCTGGTTAAAACCGCAGGAAACAAAATCGGCAAACTGCATTTCTACCATGCTTTTGAAGCCTGCGAGGGCTAAGCCCAGCGCAGTACCGATAATAGCGCTTTCACAGAGCGGGGTATTGCGCACCCTATCTTTGCCAAAGCGGGCTACAAGTCCCTCGGTAATTTTAAAGGCGCCACCATATTCGGCAATATCCTGTCCCATCAGGATCAGCTCGGGATGTGTTTCCATGGCCTGGGTGAGGCCTTCCGTGATGGCGTTGATAAAGCGTTTTTCGGAAGAGGCGCCTGTAGCGGAAATTACGGCCGGCGCCGGGGCGTATACATCTGCCAGTTCTTTCCCGGTGTCTGCCAGGATGGGAGTATCTGCCAGTCCCTTGGCTACATCCGTTTCAATATGCTGGCGGAGGGCATCGCGGATGTTGGTCATGTCGGAAGCCGACAGCAGGCCCGATTCCTCGAGGAAGGTTTCATATTGCCTGATAGGGTCTTTTTTAGCCCATTCTTCAAACAGGGCCGGGGGAACGTACTTAACGCCGCTGGCTTCTTCATGACCGCGCATGCGAAAAGTCATCGCTTCTATCAGCACTGGTTTCTGCTCCTGGATAGCATAAGCCCTGGCGGTACATATCGTTTGGTATACTTCCAGCAGGTTATTGCCATCTACCTGCACTCCCTCCATGCCATATCCGATGGCTTTGTCTACCAGGTTTTTGCAATGATATTGTTCGGCAACGGGAGTGCTTAAGCCATAGCCGTTATTTTCTATGAGAAAGATAACGGGCAAACCCCATACAGCGGCCACATTCAATGCCTCGTGGAATTCTCCTTCACTGGTGCCGCCTTCACCGGTAAAGGCCAGCGATACTTTCTTTTCTTTTTTCAATTGATGCGCCAGTGCAATGCCATCGGCGATGGATAGCTGAGGGCCGAGGTGTGAGATCATGCCACAAATATGGTGTTCGCGGCTACCAAAATGGAAAGACCGCTCCCGGCCTTTACTATAGCCATGTTCGCTGCCCTGCCATTGCAGCAGGAGTTTATCCAGGGGCATTTCACGGGTGGTAAATACGCCAAGATTGCGGTGCAGCGGTAATATCCATTCGTCTGGTTCCAGCGCCAGGGTGGCGCCCACAGCAATGGCCTCCTGTCCGATGCCGGAAAACCACTTGCTGATTTTTCCCTGCCGTAGTAACAACAACATCTTTTCCTCTATCAGACGAGGAAAAACCAAGGCTTTGTAGAACGATATCAATTGTGCATCGCTCAGGTTTGACCGGTCAAAATGCATATAACCAACGTTTTTACAGGCGATAAAAGGCGGAATTAATCCTGGTTGCCACCGGCAATATTGATCAGGATACTATTAATGATGGTCATGATAATACTGAAGAGGAGTGCCCACCAAAAGCCGTCTACCTTAAATCCAGGGACCAGCTTGGCGGCCAGCAAAATAATGAGCGCATTGATTACAAACAGGAAAAGCCCCAGCGTAAGAATGGTAACAGGAAAAGTAAGGATCACCAATAGTGGTCTTACCAAAGCATTTAATATAGCTAAGACCAGTGCGAGTATCAGTGCAGTAATAAAGTCATCTACTTTTACTGCCGGTTTTAGCAGGTAAGCGGTTAACATGGCGGCTAAGGCACTAACTAGTATGCGGATTAAGAAACCCATAGCAGATTGATTTACTAGTTAAGTTACCGAAAAAAGCAGAAAGCGGAAAGCAGAAAGAAAAAAGCCATTGTGGAGATTGATAAAGCGATTTGTTAACATTCGCTAAGATCAATCTCTACAATAGCTTTGTGTATTGTTGTTACAGGAAGTTGTCAGCGTCTCTATAAGCTTTAATCAGAGCGGATTCGCCGTCAGTGCTTTTCCCGGCCATACCGTGCTCCATTCCTAATACTCCTTTATATCCTTTTTGATGTAGGTGTTTGAAGATGTTTTTATAGTTCACTTCACCGGTGCCGGGTTCTTTACGACCCGGGTTGTCGCCGATCTGTATATAGGCAATCTCGTCCCAGCACATATCCATTACAGGAATCAGGTTGCCGGTATTGCGTTGCATATGGTAGAGATCATATAAGATTTTACAGGAAGGACTTTTTACTGCTTTACATATTTCAAAAGTTTGTTCGGCGGTACGCAGAAACAGGTCTGCATTATCGCTCAATGGTTCCAGTACCATTACTAATCCATGTGGTTCAAATATTTCAGCTCCGGCGCGGAGTGCATCTACAACATGAGCAGTTTGTATACCCATAGGCAGATTGCGCTCGAAGTAGCCGGGAACCACGGTAGCCCATTTGGCGTTGCAGCGTTTGGCTGTTTCTACGCTGTCTTTACAGGTTTTTATAAAAGCATCTTTGAATTCCTGCTTACCGGTGGTCAGCGAAGTTTTCCAGTTGTTGCCGGTATCCACTACAAAAACGCCCATCTGCATACCGAGCTTGGCCAGCAAATCGCCTATTTTAGCTTGTTCAGCAGCGGGGCGCCCCAGCATTCCATTATCTTCGATAGCCCGGAAGCCCTGATCGTACATGAATTTTATCTGGTCAAGAAAATCATCGCTTTTAGCGCTGTTTTTAAACATGCCATCATGCGGGGCGTAATTCATATTGAATGTCTTGCCTGCAGCCGCTTGGGGATGGTGCCCGGTAGCCGCTTGCGCGGCATTGGTAAGGCCGCCTAATGCGAGAGCGGAAATGCCCGCCAGGGTACCGTTTTGCAGAAATTGTCTTCTTTCCATAACGTTGAATTTTATTCTCCGGAAGCTAAATTTAATAGGTTTTATAAGGAAATGCTAATATCTGTGAAAAAATTTCAATTCATCAGCCATTTCCCGCATTCATCAAAAAAGATTGCATTCCAGATTAGTTTTTTTTAAATTCACTCCTCATATTCTCAATCAAGCTATAGATGACTAAATCGCATGTGACCTTACTGCTGAGCGGACTGCTCAGCCAGGTTGTTATCGCACAAACCAAAACGGCATTTGAACCATACAGCCAACAGATTCCAGGAACCGATGTCAGTTTTAAGATGGTACCCATTAAAGGCGGCAGCTTTGCCCTGGGTAGTCCGGCCAGTGAAAAAGGCAGGAAGAATGATGAAGGACCTGCAAAAACGGTTCAGGTTTCCGATTTCTGGATGGGTGCTACAGAAGTCACTTTCGACGAATATGATGTATACGCAGATGCAGAAAAAGATAAAACACCCATACCCGATGGCATGACCCGCCCCAGCCCTCCATATATTGATCTTACTCTGGGAATGGGTAAAGCTGGCGGTTTCCCGGCCAACAGCATGAGCCAGTATGGCGCCCTGATGTATTGCCAATGGTTGTACACTAAAACCGGCGTATTTTATCGACTGCCCACAGCAGCTGAATGGGAATATGCCTGCAGGGCTGGCGCCAATACAGCGTATCCTTTCGGTGCTGATGCCGCTCAACTGAAAGACTATGCCTGGTTTAGCGGCAATAGCGAACAGAAATACCACAAGGTAGCACAGCTGAAACCCAACGCATGGGGCTTATACGATATGCTTGGTAACGTAGAAGAGTGGACACTGGATCAATATGACGAAAATGGGGTGGCCAATGCTAAGGACAAAGATCCCTGGACGGTACCCACGGCTAAAACGCCTCGTTTGCTGAAAGGAGGTAGCTACCAGGACGATGCGGTATTGCTGCGTAGCGCTGCCCGGTTGAAATCAGATCCGATATGGAACCGCCGTGATCCCCAGATCCCTAAAAGCTCCTGGTGGAATGCCGATGCGCCTTTTGTGGGTTTCAGGATCATACGGCCGGTGAAACAACCTTCTGAAGAGGAAGCCAAACAATTTTTTGCAGATATTATCGCGAAATATAAAGGTGCACGCTAGACTAGATTATCATCCTAAAAATCTAAAAAAATATCTTATTCATTTATGAGCAACGAAAACAAATTCCACGGTGAGGGTCGCCGCGAATTCGTAAAGCAAACCACCTTACTCGCAGGGGGATTGCTGGCGATGCCCCTCTTATCTAAAGCTAACTTCTTCTCCGGCGCCAACGGCGTGATTAAAATTGCGTTGATCGGCTGCGGTGGACGCGGTACAGGCGCAGCTACCCAGGCACTCAGCACAAAAGAAAATGTGCAGCTGGTAGCAATGGCAGATGCCTTCCCCGATAGATTGAAAGATAGCTATGACAACATTAAAGACGCCCTGGGCGATAAAGCTGACCGTGTAAACGTACCGGAAAGCAATAAGTTCATTGGCTTCGATGCATATAAACAAGCCATAGCGCTCGCCGATGTAGTGATATTGGCCACTCCTCCCGGTTTCCGGCCTATCCATTTCGAAGAGGCCATTAAACAGGGTAAGCACGTGTTTATGGAAAAGCCGGTAGCTACCGATCCTGCCGGTATTAAAAAAGTACTGGAAGCTGCCGCACTGGCCAAAACTAAAAAACTGAACGTAGTAGTAGGCTTACAACGCCGCTATCAGAACTCTTACCGCGAGTTGTACAAACGCTTCCAGGATGGTATCATCGGAGACATGCTTTCTGCACAGGTATGGTGGAACCAGGGCGCACTGTGGGTAAAGCCGCGTAAACCCGAATACACTGAAATGGAATACCAGATGCGCAACTGGTATTATTTCAACTGGCTTTGCGGGGATCATATCGTAGAGCAACATATTCACAATATCGACGTAGGTAACTGGTTTATGGGCGCCACTCCTGTAACAGCCAGTGGTATGGGGGGCCGCGCCGTACGTACCGGCAAAGAATACGGTGAAATTTTTGATCACCACTATGTAGAATACCGTTATGCCAACGGCGTAGTAATGAATAGCCAGTGCCGTCACTGGAAAGACGCACCCAGCAAGGTTGATGAAGAAATTGTAGGTACAAAGGGCCGGATCTACTGCGACAAGGGCACTATTGTAGATCACAAAGGAAAGGTGTTGTACCAGTTTGATAAAAAGAAAGAAAACAATCCTTACCAGACGGAGCACGATGAGCTGTTTGCCGCCATCGCGAAAGGGGAGTACAAATTTGCGGATGCAGAAAGAGGAGCACATACTACGCTGTCTGCCATCATAGGCCGTTTGGCTACTTATTCCGGCCAGGTAATTGACTGGAACGTAGCGCTGAACTCAGGCCTGGATATACATCCGAAAAGATACGCGTTTGATGCAGAACCGCCGGTAATGCCGGATGCATCAGGTAATTATGCTTATGCAAAACCAGGTATCACTAAATATTTTACCTGATAAGTAATACAGCCATTTTAAACAGGTCAGGGATTTGCGGGAGGAACCAGTCGTAGTTCTTCTCACAAATCCCTGATTCATTTTGTAAATTCCGCCTATGAAAAGACTTTTCTTCCTGCTTATCTTCTCCTGGATACTAACACCTGCTGCGGCACAAACAGCAGCCATTAAAAAATGGGCGGAAACGGAGTTGTTGCATAAAATACCTATGGAACAAGCCCATGCCGGTATTTGCATCTATGAACCCGCCACAGACAAATACTGGTATCAATACCAGGACGATAAATATTTTACTCCTGCTTCCAATATGAAGATCTTTTCCCTGTATGCCGGGATGAAGTTGCTGGGAGACTCACTTCCCGCAGTCCGTTACTATGAAAATGATACAGCATTGTTTTTAAAAGGCATGGCGGATCCTTCTTTCCTCCATCCCGATTATACTTATCAACCCTTACTGCAATTACTGCAGCAAACCAATAAGAAAATCTACCTGGTACCGGCAATGAATGTCAATCAACGCTATGGGGCCGGTTGGTCGTGGAGTGATTTCGCGGATGATTACCAGCCGGAACTGAATGAATGGCCTATGTACGGCAATGTGGTACGGATCCGGCATCATCTGGACAGCAACAGCATTAGCCCCGCGTTATATGACCTGGATATTACGGCAGATGATACCCTGAGTGAATCTATTGTTACCCGGGATGAACGCCACAATTTCTTCTACCTGAAATATAATCCGAAAGATAAGAGCGCCCTGGAGGCAGAGGTGCCATTCATTACCGGATCTGTGCAGGAGCTCCGGCAACGGCTGGAAGATACCCTGCATAAACGTATAGGGCTGGCCGTTAATCCTCCGGCAGGGCGGTTCAATGTATTACGCAGTATTCCTGCTGATTCCCTATATACGCCGATGATGCAGCGCAGCGATAACTTTTTTGCCGAGCAAACACTAATGATGGCGGCGTCAACACTCTGGGATACTATTAATAGTACCCGCGTCAGGGAATACCTGTTGTCGCATGAGCTGAAGGTATTGCCGCATCCGCCTACCTGGGAAGACGGATCGGGTTTGTCGAGGTATAACCTCTTTACACCCCGTGATTTTGTTACCGTGTTATCGCTGTTGAAAGCACAGTATCCGCAGGACCGCCTATGGCACATCTTCCCAACAGGAGGGAAAGGAACATTGAGAAATTATTACCAGCAACAGTTTGTACATGCCAAAACGGGTACGCTAACCGGCGTAGTAGCTTTGAGTGGTTACCTGGTAACGAAGAAAAATAAGTCACTGGTATTTAGTGTATTGGTGAATAATCACCATGAAACGGCCAGCAGTGTTAGAAAGGCGATAGAGCGGCTGTTGACAATGATATGGAGAGAATATTAATCAGGGCATCAGCGTATAAGACACTATCCGCGTAGTATCCTGTTCCTGGTCGGCTTCTATCAGGCCAATGCCTTTGCCGTAATAGCTGGTGGAAAGCGTGCCAACCGGAACAGCATTTCCCAAAACAAGTGCATAAGCGTCCATTCTTACGGCAATTACTTCCGCGTAGTCCTTGCCGTTAACAGCTTTGGTAACGCCTTTCTGGGTAACGGTGAACTGGATAATGCCAGAGGTGCTGATGCCTCCATTGCTAACGGAAATGGTATCCTGCCAGGAGGTGCCAACAGGCACATTATCTTTCAGATAGGTAAGTTTCAGATCATCGGCCTTATAGCCCTGGAAGGTAAGAATACTGGCTACCTGTGTATAAATGCCGGTATTGCAGGCGGAACAGGTGAATACACTGTCGTTGCCTATCTTCTTATATACATTGCCATTAATGGTAGTATCTCCCGAAACGGTGAGCGTATAATGAGTGGTATCCTTTGCACTGTTCACATTCACGTAAGAAAAAGAAGAGCCATTTGTATAGGGTGCATAATCACAGTTACCCGCGGGTGGCTGTGAGTTATCCCCCTCCCGGCTCATTTCTTTACTGCAGGCAAACAGCAGGGTAACTGCAGCCAGCATAACGATGAGGACGTAACATTTTTTCATAAAGGATGGTCTTATACACCTATAACGTTAACAGGTATAAATTTATGCAAAAAAAGGCATTGACGCCGATGCTAATAGCTTTTTAATACACCCTTTTCCAGGCAGCTGCAAATAGCCCAATAAGTGTTTCAAAATTAAGCGCTCACTTCCTCATAAATATTAGAGATAATGGTGAAAAAGACATTTATTTTTAGAAAATAATTAAGACATTTATAAATATCTTACAAAGACATGATAGCCCGTTTGAAAGATATTGAAAACCGATTCATAGATAAAAAACGTATCATTATCGATTTCACTTGTTGTAGCGCGATAGGCCCTGATGGGGAAAAATGAAAAACTATTATTAAACCAAAATTTGAGTCGTCCAAAATCACATGCCGTTATGATTACCGATTTAGCTAAACAATAGCTAGATAAATCAAACATTTTATTATCATCTCTAAATCACTTGTAGCATGAATCCACGTTATGCAAAGGCTATGCTATTGCTATGCCTCTTTGCGACCACAACGAGCGCCGTGACTGCGCACGCCCCAATGCCCGGAGTTTGGCAGCAGGGCAATCTTGTTATTAAAGGAAAAGTAAAAGACATCAATGGAAACCCGTTGCCCGGGGTAACCGTGTTGGTGAAAGACACTAAAAAAGGCGCCACCACCGATGAGAAAGGAAACTATGTACTGAACGATGTAAAAAAAGATGCGGTACTGGTATTTCAGTATATCGGCTTCGACCCACAGGAAATAAAGGTGGAAGGAAAACCCAGTGTTAATGCAGTATTAAAGGAGAACCAGAAAACGCTGGATGAGTATGTAGTAGTAGGATATGGTACCCAGAAGAAAGTGACTAAAACCGGCGCCGTATCTTCTGTTAAAGGAGCAGAATTACAGCAGTCGCCCAACGTGAATATCTCTAATTCGCTCGTAGGACGTATTCCAGGGATTATTGCTGTGAACAACAGTGGAGAACCCGGTTACGATGGTTCCCGGATATTCATCCGTGGTCGTAGCACCTTGGGCAACAGTGCTCCACTGGTGGTGATAGATGGCTTTCCCCGGGATGGTTTTGAGCGAATGAATCCTAACGATATCGAAAGCGTTTCCATCCTGAAAGATGCGGCAGCGGCGATTTACGGATCCCGTGCAGCCAATGGCGTTATATTGGTAACTACCAAGCGGGGTAAAGGTGGTAAACCCACACTGGGATATGGCTACAACCAATCGTTTGTTACGCCTACCAGGTTGCCTAAAATGGCCGATGCGCCTACATATGCGCGGGTAGTCAATGAAATCCTGAAATATGGCGGCGATAAACCGAAATACACGGAAGATGAAATAAAGAAGTTCGGCGACGGCTCCGATCCCTGGTTGTATCCTAACACCAACTGGTATGACGCCGCTATTAAAAAGATTTCCCTGCAAAACAGGCATGACCTTTCCCTGAGTGGCGGTACCGAAAAAATGTCGTACTACGTATCATTAGGATCGCTGTTCCAGGACGGTATTTATAAAAGCAGCGCCACCAACTATAAGCAACAGAATGTCAGGGCCAACCTGGATGCGGTGGTAAACGACTATATCCGCCTGCGTTTCGACCTGGCAGGCCGTTTGGAGAACAGAAACTTTCCTCCACGTAGCGCCGGCTCTATCTTCAGATCTCTGATGCGCGGACGCCCAACAGAAAACGCCATCTGGCCCAATGGACTGCCCGGACCGGATATCGAATACGGTGATAACCCGGTTGTAACCGGAACTAACGCCATCGGTTATACGAATGATAAAAACTACGTTATTAATACCAATATGTCTGCCGTAGTAAATATTCCGTGGGTACAGGGAATGTTTGTAGATGGTAGCTTTGCTTATGACCAGAATTTCGATTTCGTAAAATCTTATATTAAGCCATGGACCTTATATACACTCAACGATGTAAATGATCCAACGCACAAGCTGAATGCAGGATCAAGAGGCGTGAGTGCGCCACAGCTGAACGAATCTTTTGGAACCCTCAGACAGATCACGTACAATATTAAGCTGAACTATGTTCGTTCTTTTGGAAAACATAATGTCAGCAGCTTCATCGCCTTTGAACAGGCAACGCTGCGGAACGACAACTTTGCTGCCAGCAGAAAGTATTTTATCAGTGATAAATTGGATCAGCTGAGCTTAGGTGCAGACAAAGAAAAAGATAATAGCGGCGGCGGTTTTGAGTATGCGCGTCGTAACTACTTTGGCCGTGTTTCCTATAACTATAATGAAACCTACCTGTTTGATTTCAATATGCGTTATGACGGTACGCAAAACTTCCCTAAAGGCCGCCGCATGGGCCTTTTCCCTGGCGCCTCTGCCGGATGGGTATTGTCTAACGAGCCATTCTGGAAGCAGAGTATCCGCACACTCGACTACTTCAAGATCCGCGCTGCATGGGGACAGATGGGTAACGACCTGATTGACCAGTTCCAGTATCTCAGCACCTACGGTTTCAGTGGTGGTGGCGTAATGTTTGGTGGGGATCTGAACAAAGGTCTTTACCAGTTGAGATCTCCCAACGAAGCGATCACCTGGGAAGTGGCCAACAACTATGACGTTGGGGTGGAAGCAAAGGTATTGGGCGATAAGCTGGCGTTGGAAGCAGACTATTTTATGACGCGTCGTTCCAACATCCTGGTAGCCCGTAGCCAGTCTATGCCGGGATATACCGGAATGACCCTGCCACAGGAGAATATCGCAAAGGTGCAAAACAAGGGCTTCGAGTTAGTAATGAGCCATAAACGGGACATTAAGAAATTCCATTATGAAGTAATCGGAACTGTTACCCATGCACAAAACAAAGTACTGTTCTTTGATGAAACACCGAACCTCCCCGTATGGCAACAGGCCACGGGTAAGCAAATAGGCGCCCCGCTTTATTACCAGGCTATCGGTATCTATAAAACACAGGAAGAAGTGGACAAGAGTGCACACGTAGGTGGCGCCAGGGCAGGAGATGTGATTTTCAAAGATGTGAATGAAGACGGCGTCATTGATGATCTCGACCGCGTTCGCCAGGACCGTACAGAAAACCCCACCTGGATCTTTGGATTAACGGTTACCGCAAAATTTAAAAATTTCGATTTTACCATGTTATGGCAGGGCGCTACCGGCGCGAGCCAGTACCTGCGTACAGAATCCGGTTTGATTGGAAACTTCCCTATGGCGTATGTACAGGACCGCTGGACAGAAAGCAACCCTAATGGTTCCTGGCCCAGAGCGTATGACCGTGACCGTGAGTACTGGGTAAATCGCCAGAATACGTTCTGGTATTGGAACACCAACTATGCCCGTTTAAAGACGCTGGACCTTGGTTATAACTTCCCATCGCCAATGTGCAAACGCATAGGATTACAAAATCTGCGTGTATATGTAAGTGGACAGAACCTGCTCACCATAGACAAAGTGAAGATTTTCGATCCTGAAGCGCCCAGTGGCAGCGGACAATACTACCCACAAACCAAGATCTATAATGTGGGATTAAATGTAACCTTTTAATTAGCGTGTTATGAAAAAGACAACCATCATCAAATATATAGCGGGCGCATTTATTGTAGGTGCGGCCGTAAGCAGTTGTAACAAGGATTTCCTGGAGAAAAAACCGCTCACGGAGTATGAAGAATCGGATGTCTGGAAAGACGTGGGCCTGGTACAGGCATTTGTAAATGATTTGTATGTGCAGATGCGTCCGGGGTATAATGAAGTAATGCTGTCTTCCATGACAGATGAAAGCCGTTTTATTCACGATTATAATACTTCCAGGGTAGTACAGGGCAATGCCAGTGCCGATGATGTAGGCGCCATTAATGATTTCGCCCGCTGGGATCCGCATTATAAAGCTATCCGCAACTGCAACATGTTCCTGGAAAAGATAGCCTCCGTTCCTATTACAGATGAGTCCCGGCGTACCCGGATGACCGGCGAAGTACATTTTATGCGCGCCTGGTATTACCAGATGCTGGTAAGGTACTATGGCGGCGTACCCCTGATTACCCGGACATTTAATATCAAAGGCGATGAGCAGGCCATTTTGAACATAAAGCGGGCTTCTTTTGATGACTGTATCAAATTCATTGTGGCAGAGTGTGACTCGGCCATCAAGCAGTTACCATCTGCTTATGATGCGGTAGCCAATAAGGGAAGGGTAACCGCTGCCGCCGCGATGGCGCTGAAATCCAGGATACTGCTTTTTGCCGCCAGTGATTTATTCAACGATAGTAAAGTGCCCAATGAGCTGATGGGATATAAGTCGGGTAGCCAGACCGACCGCTACAAGCTGGCCATGGCCGCCGCGGATGATATCATCAAATTAAATACTTTCCGGTTGTATAAACCCACAGACAACGCCACAGATAACTACAGCCGCGTGTTCCTGGACAAGGATAATCCTGAGCTGATCTTTGTAAAGTTATATGACAAGGCCTTATTAGGCACTTCACATGACCTGTATAATGGACCTAATGGGTATCATAACTGGGGCGGCAATGTGCCTATTGAAAACTTTGTAACGGGCTACCAGATGAAAGATGGTACTCCTTTCTCCTGGGGTAATGCAGTACAGGCCCAAGCGCCATACGCTGACAGAGATCCCCGGTTTTATGCTACTATCTTGTACGATGGTGCAAAATGGAAGCCCCGTCCATCAGATGCGGCTAAAATCGATCCTGTTGGTGTTATCCAGACAGGTAAATATGAAGCCACTAATGGTAAAGACAGTGTGTGGGGGCTCGATACGCGCAACAGTACCATCGAAAACTGGAACGGTACTTTCTCCGGTTACTACCTGCGTAAGTTCATGGATAAAAACCTGGATGCACAATTTTTCCGGGGCGATCAATCCTGGGTATTCTTCCGGTATGCTGAAATATTGTTGAACTATGCAGAAGCAGCCATTTGGTCGGGCGATGAGGACAAGGGAAGAGCGGCATTAAACCTGGTAAGAGAACGTGCGGGTATGCCGTTGATCACCGCCTCCGGCGCGGCGTTGAAAGCAGCGTTGAAATATGAAAGACGTTATGAGCTGGCATTTGAAGAGCACCGTTTCTTTGATGCGCGCAGATGGAGAGATGCAGAGACAGCGTTTAATGAAAATGCAAAAGGCATTGAAGTGCTGGGCTCCCAGATCGCTGGCCATCCTTTTAAATATAACGTGATCAGTATCCAGGACCGTAAGTTTGTAAAAGCGAAGAACTACCTGTTACCTATTCCTGCCAATGAAATCAGGAAAAACTCAAATCTGCAGCAGCAGGTTGATTATCAATAGAATTGAATCGTTTTATAAAAAAATGCCGCGAGATCATCGCGGCATTTTTTATAAATAACGTTAACGATTATACGCCGAGTGACCAGCCATCGCGGTAAGTACGTTTTACAAACTGGTTAGCCTCATCGAAGTTGGTGATTTTCATATTCTGTCCATCCCACAGCAGTTTAACATAGCGGCCTGGGTAGTCAAAGCCTTTGCCATTCGCTTTTGGCTTGCGGATATCGAAGCTGCGTATGGCCAGGTTGGCCATCAGGATAGATTCTGTGAGTGGTCCTGCGATATCAAATGGAGAGCTGAGGGCTTTTTGCTGTTTACTGCCAAAGCCGGCAATGGCGGCGTTTACCCATTGTACGTAGTGGCCTTCCGGAACACGTGCAATAGTTTGTGGCACGTTTGCTTCTGTTGTCCGGGAAGTAGGCAGCAGTTTTGGATACATACCATAGGTACCGCACATCATTTTGCCTTTATCTCCTATAAATAAGGCGCCGTTACCACCGTCTCCCATGGTTTCATTAGGGCCCAGTTCTTCAGGACGCTCCGGCTGAATGCCACCGTCCATCCAGTGAAGCGTTACTTCTTTACCATTTTTACCCGGGAATTTCATGATAACATGAGAAGAAGGAGGACAGCTTTCGGGGAAGTATCCGCGGGTAAACTCACCTACGTATACACTACCCACGCTACACTCTACGGAAGTAGGGTAGCCAAGGCCCAGCACGCGGAAAGGTGGTTCAATAATATGACAGCCCATATCGCCGATAGCGCCGGTACCGTAATCCCACCAGCCGCGCCAGTTGAATGGTACCAGGTTATCCACATAGTCCTTTTTAGGAGCGGTACCTAACCACAGGTCCCAGTCCAGCTCTTTGGGAACATCCTGTTTGCCGGTAGGCCAGGGAATACCCTGTGGCCATACGGGGCGGTCGGTCCAGCAATAAACAGTATGTACATCACCAACTAAACCTGCGTTGTACCATTCCATCAGCTGACGAACGCCATCGCCGGAGGAGCCCTGGTTACCCATCTGGCTTACCACCTTGTATTTATTGGCGCCCTGTGTGAGCATGCGGGCTTCGTAGATGTCGTGTGTCAGCGGTTTCTGTACGTACACGTCTTTTTTCAGCTGCATGGCGCCCATTGCTGCTACGGCATGGGTGTGGTCTGGTGTTGACACCGACACGGCATCAAAATTTTTATGTTCCTTTTCGAACATCTGCCGGAAGTCCTTATAGAATTTAGCTTTAGGGAACTTCTTAACGGCTTCCGCTGCGCGGCGTTCATCTACATCGCACAGGAAAGTAATATCAGCAGGACCTTTGGCGAATTCAGAGATATCGCTGAATCCTTTACCGCCCACGCCGATACCTGCTACGCGCAGGCGATCGCTGGGGGCTACATAGCCGCGGCCAAGTACGTGACGTGGAACTATCATGAAACCGGCGGCAGCCAGTGCACCGTTTCTCAGGAATGATCTGCGGGAAACGTTGTTTTCTCCCTCATTCTTTTTTTCTGGAATCATTGATGTGAAGTTTTCTGGATTTAAATTATGAAATAGCTAGTTAGGTCGTTATTCCCAGGTCATCAGCTTACCCCTGTCTTCGATTTTCAGGCAGGTAGCCAGCGTTTTTTCATCATAAGCATACCCATACTGCTGTAACACATCGGCAGGTACGCCATCCCATTCGTTGGGCGTGTTGCCTACGTAATTCAGGTCTTTGATGCCTATCTTACTGGTGAAAAATCCGGTGGCGGTAAGATTCCGCATCCTGTTAAAAAAGGCAACGCCCTGGCTATTTTCCGGTGCTGCTTTTTCCGGGTAAGCAATCAGGTCTACTATCGCAATGCGTTGTTGCTCGCTGCAATCTGCAAATGATTTGTTGTACCGCCTGGCGCATTGTACGTCCAGCCAACGGAGTCCGCCCCGCATGGGGAGCTGATGCTCCGGCATATCTTTTACAATAAATTCAATGAATTCAGGCACTTTGGCGTCAGATGCGCTACCGGAGTGTTCATCGGCCGGAATGATGATATCTGCCAGGATAGTGATGGTTTTCATTTCCTCGGGGGTGAAGAATTTTTCATCCATCAGCGCTTTATCCCGCTTTACTTCATCCGCGGTGCGGCCATAGCCGGGCGTTTTGGGCACCTCGTCTTTATGGCCGGTATCGCCTTTTTTATCTTCACAGCCGGTGGCAGCTAAGATGGTACCTACTGATAGGGTTCCCAATGCCAGGGCCTTCAATGATTCTCTTCTGTCCATGAAAAAAGCTTAAATGATTAGATACTCTGTTTTTTCAATTGGTCTACGATATATTCTGATGCCCGCATAGAAAGGGCCAGGATGGTCCACGTAGGATTTTTATCTGCCTGAGATACAAACGCGCCGCCATCTACTACGAAAAGATTTTTAACCTCGTGTGCCTGGTTAAATTTGTTTAACACAGATTTACGTGGATCGTCTCCCATGCGGGTAGTACCTACTTCGTGGATAATACGACCGGGGTTTTCCAGGCCATACTTGGTATCTGCACCGGGTTTGGTGCCATTGGCGATGCCTCCCATTTCATGGATAATCTGCTCAAAGGTATCCTGCATATGTTTGGCCTGTTTGATTTCGTGGTCACTCCAGGTATAATGGAAGCGGAGTACCGGGATACCGAATTTATCTACCACGTTCGGATCTATTTCGCAGTAGTTATCTTCCCGGGCAATACATTCGCCTCTACCGGCAAAGCCAATGTGGGCGCCATAGAAGCGGCGATAGTCGTCTTTCAGGGAGGAGCCGTAACCGCCGGCCGGTTTTAATTTGCCGTCGCGGCCGGGGTATTTCCCATTCATATGCTCCATACCAAAGCCATAGCCATAAGAAGGCATGTGCATACCACCGCCAAACTCAATGTGATAGCCGCGGGGAAAGTCCAGCTTTTTGTTATCGCCCCACCAGGGTACATACATATGCATACCGCCTACACCATCTTCATTATAGCGTTTGCGATCCATCAGCTGTGGCAGGAATCCTCCCCTGGAAGACCCGGTAGAGTCATGGAGGTATTTACCTACTACACCGCTGGAGTTGGCCAGCCCATTAGGATGCTTGGCCGATTTGGAATTGAGCAGCAGACGGGCCGATTCGCAGGCGCTGGCTGCCAGCACCACTACTTTGGCATTAACGGAATATTCCTGCATATCCGTTTTGTCAACATAGGCTACGCCGGTGGCTTTACCACTGTCGTCGGTCAATACTTCCCGCACCATGGCGTTGGTATACAAGTCTACATGCCCGCTTTTCATCGCCGGTTTTACCAGTACAGAAGATGCGGAAAAGTCGCCATATACGGTACATCCCCGGTTACACTGGCTACAGTAGAAACAAGGGCTGCGGTCTTTATTAACAGAGCGGGTGAGAATGGATAAACGTGCCGGGATAACTGGGATGCCCAGCCGATCGCCTGCCTTTTTTATCATCAGCTCATGCAGCCTGGGTTTGGGAGGAGGAAGGAAGAAGCCATCGGGCTCGTTAGGCATATTTTCTTTAGATCCGAATACGCCGATCATTTTATCAACGCGGTCGTAATAAGGAGCTACCTCTTCGTACGTAATAGGCCAATCATCCCCTAATCCATCATAGGTTTTGTGTTTAAAATCGCGGGGGCCAAAGCGGAGTGAAATGCGGCCCCAGTGGTTGGTTCGACCTCCTAACATGCGGGAGCGGAACCAGTCGAATTCGGTGCCATCTTTTTTCGTGTAAGGCTCACCGTTAATTTCCCAGCCTCCGTAGGCAGCGTCAAAGTCGCCAAACGGACGGGTGGTACTAGCCCCTCTGCGGGGCGATTCATACGACCATTTCAATTGGGTGGCCTGTTCAGGATCGGCAGGGTCGTATTTTGGACCCGCTTCCAGGAGGGCTACTTTCAGGCCGGCATCAGATAAAATCTTTGCTGCCATTCCTCCTCCGGCGCCGGAACCAACAATACAAACATCGTAAGCCTGCCCCTTTTTTTTGATTTCGAAAGCCATTTGCGTGGATATTTTAGACTTTTTATAAGAAACACCGGTTTTAAATCTATAAATTAAATGCGGAAAAAGGAAGGTTTTTTATATGAGCGACCATCATGCGTATATTATCGGCGTAGATATAGGCACCAGCAGTGCAAAATCGATTGTGCTAAGGATGAACGGCAAATTTGGAGCAGTTTTTCAACAGTCGTATCCTACCCAACATCCGAAGCCCGGTTATAGTGAGCAATCGCCCGAAGTAATACTCGATGCCGTCAAAACCGGTATCCGTACCGTAGTAACCGAAATGGGCTATCCTCCCACAGCGATTGCCTTCAGCAGTGCAATGCATAGCATGATGGCTGTAAGTCGATCCGGCAAAGCGCTGACGCCTCTTATTATCTGGGCCGACAACCGGAGCGAATCCTGCGCCATAGCCCTTCGCAATACCCCGGAAGGGAAGGAGATATACCGGCAAACCGGCACGCCTGTGCATGCGATGTCGCCGTTATGTAAGCTGATCTGGCTACGGGAGCAGCAACCGGAGCTGTTTGTGCAGGCGGCTATGTTTCCGGGTATTAAGGAATATATCTTTCATCATTTCTTTGGGAGATATGTAACCGATCACTCTATAGCATCCGCTACGGGCTTATTCGACATTCATGCTTTGCAATGGAATGATACCGCGCTCCGGGTAGCAGGTATCCGGCCGGCACAGTTGCCGGATCCGGTATCGGCCGACTCAGTGATACAGGGGCTCTTACCCGCAGTGGCAGCGGATTTGGGTATCCCGGCCAACACGCCCTTTGTTATAGGAGGCAGCGATGGTTGCCTGGCGCAATTGGGCAGCGGCGCCATGTTGCCGGGGCATGCCACGCTCACCATCGGCACCAGTGGGGCGGTGAGGATGGCCGGTACCCAGGCTCTCACCGATAGCCAGGGCCGTCTTTTTACCTATCTCCTTACAGATCATATATATATTACCGGTGGCGCCTCTAATAATGGTGGGGTGGTATTGCAATGGCTGATCAGGGATTTTCTGCAACAACCGCCGGAAGCACTGGATAGGTTGGTGAATGAAGCCCTGAAAATCCAATCAGATAACCTGCTATGCCTGCCTTACCTGCTTGGGGAGCGGGCGCCTATGTGGAACAGCCATGCTACTGCGGCATTTATAGGTATACAACCCCAACATACCCCCGCACATTTTACCCGGGCGGTGTTGGAAGGTATTTGTTTTGCCTTGTTAAGTATTAAAGCCGCATTGGAGGAAACTGCAGGGCCGGTGCAAAAAATATTGGTGAGCGGGGGCTTTACCCATTCGCCGGGCTGGATTCAGCTGATGGCGGATATTTTCGGGCAAACGATGTATCTGCAACAGGAGCGGGATGCTTCTGCCTTGGGCGCTATTATATTGGCTACCAGAGCATTAGGTTTGTCCGAGCCGGTAAACGCAGCCACGGCTTCAGCTGTAGCATTTGATCCCGACAGGAGTTTATATGATGGATATCAGCAGAAATACCAGCGTTTCAGGAAGGTATATGAATTGCTGGAGGAGCAGAAAGCATAATGCAGAAGCGTTACGCTTTCTGCTCAAATCAGTTCCCCCGTTCAAACATACGGGCGAGGTCAGTGAGTTTGAAGGATATAAAGGTGAATTTGCCTCCGGGAGCCACATTAGGCATACTGCAGGCAAATAGTTCATCGATGATATTCTGCATTTCGCGGGCAGCCAGTACTTTGCCGGCAGGAATGGCGTTATTACGGGCCATAGAGCGAATGAGCTGTTCTCTCGGATTGACTTTCAGCTCGTGGCTGAAGTTTTTAAATTGTTCCAGCAGGTTTTCTATGGTAGCCTGGTTGTTGTTATTCTGGATGTCGGCCGGCGTACCGCGAACTACAAAGGTATTGTTGCCAAAAGGCTCCAGGTCATAGCCCAGTGTTTGCAGGTCGCCCAGCATTTCACTGATCAGGGCTGCATCTGCGGGAGGCAGTTGCAGGGTTTGCGGGAACAGGCTTTGCTGGGTGGCCATAGGCGCTTCCACTAAAGCGCGCTGGTAGCGTTCATACAAGATTCTTTCATGGGCCGCCTGTTGGTCTATTAATATAAAGCCTGATTTGATCTGTGATAAAATGTACTGTTGCTGTATTTGTACAGGTACTTTCTGGTCTTTCGGCGTATCCTGCCAGCGTTCATCGATAACGGAAGCCGTAGCGTGAGGCTGGCTTTCGTATGTTACAGCGGGCCGGGTTTCCGGTTCCGGTTCCACGGTATAGGCGCCGGTGCTGTAGCTGTCGTTGCTGCCGGCCGGCTCGTACAGGTCTTTCCAGTGTTTCAGGTTACTGCTGTTGCTGCTTTTATCGATCATATGGGCCTGGTTGGCCTGTGTGAAGGATTTATACAGGGAACTTTGCGTCGACTCTTGCTGTTGCTGTGCGGTAAACGGTTTGCTTACGGCATCCAGCGCCTGGATGTTGGGGTCGAGGTCAAAGTCCAGGGTAGCGGTAATGCTAAACTGGGCCAGGGAGTGTTTCACGGCCGATTGAACAAAGGCGTACATCAGTTTTTCGTCATCAAACTTGATTTCCTGTTTGGTGGGATGTACGTTGATGTCCACATGTTCAGGGTTTACATCAATAAACAATACATACAGGGGGAAGCTATCTGCCGGGATAATGTCGGCAAATGCGTTCATGACTGCATGATTGAGGTAGGAGCTTTTAATAAAGCGGTTATTGACAAAAAAGAACTGGTCGCCCCTGGTTTTTTTAGCGGTTTCGGGTTTTCCTACAAATCCGTACACATTCATGTAGTCGGTAGTTTCCTTTACGCTCACGAGGCGGGCATTATAATGTTGTCCCAGGATGGCAACGATACGTTGTTTAAGGGATCCTTTCTCGAGGTGGAACAGCTGTTGATTATTGCTGGTGAGGGAAAATTGCAGTTGCGGGAAAGCCATGGCTACCCGGATAAATTCATCTACAATATGCCTCATTTCCGCCGCATTGCTTTTGAGGAAGTTCCGGCGGGCGGGTACGTTAAAGAATAGGTTTTTCATGGCAATGCTGGTTCCTTCTGCCGTTTGACAGGGTTCCTGCTTTTGCACGAAGCTATTGTCTATTTCCACGTAGGTACCTACCTCGGAGCCCCGTTTACGGGTTTTGAGCTCCACTTGGGATACAGCGGCAATAGAAGCGAGGGCTTCCCCCCGGAATCCCATGGTAGTGATCTGGAACAGATCATCGATGGATTGTATTTTTGAGGTCGCATGGCGTTCGAAGCACATACGGGCATCTGTTTCGCTCATACCGCCACCGTTATCAATTACCTGCACTAACTCTTTGCCTGCATCTTTTATGATCAGCTGAATCTCGGTAGCTCCTGCGTCCACTGCGTTTTCAAGTAATTCTTTTACCGCTGATGCCGGTCTTTGTATCACTTCTCCTGCAGCTATCTGGTTCGCTATATTGTCTGGTAATAAATTGATGATATCCGCCACTTACTAGCCTTTTGCTGTAAAGTTAACAATTTCTGTGCAGTTGCTCATCGGTGATTATCAGACAGTTTTAAACAAAAAACCCACTGTTTTGTTAAATACGCCTTTGATTTGCAGGAAATAACAATCCATTATGCATATTCATACGTACTTTAAGTAGGAAAAAAAAGACGAAGCAACAGACTGACAACAATCGCAACGCTAGTGTTAATGAGAAGTTAACGAATCAAAACTTTACATATGTACCTATGGAAACTAATAATTTTGAATATCTCTATCAGGGGTACGAGCTGTACCTGCCCAAGTAACGGCGAAAAATAGAAATCAATGGAAGACGGAAAAAAGAAGGGAGATGTTTACTCCCATACAGATGCCAATAAAGTTAATCTGACCGACGAACAATGGAGGGAACTATTGCCACAAGAGGTGTATCACATTGCCAGGGAAAAAGGAACGGAATGGGCTTTTACCGGAAAGCACTGGAATAGCAAAGAAAATGGGACTTATTACTGTGCTGCTTGCGGAAATCCTTTATTCGTATCTGATGCCAAATTTGAGAGCACCTGCGGATGGCCGAGTTTCTTTCAGCCGCTTACCAAAACCAGTGTTATTTATGCCCCGGATAATACCCATGGCATGCACCGGACGGAGGTTTTATGCGGTCGTTGTCAATCGCACCTGGGACACGTATTCGACGATGGTCCACCACCCACAGGTCTCCGCTATTGTATTAACTCCGTGATCCTGGACTTTGAAAAAGCACAGGAAGCGAATGAGCGGTACGAGCAAAACAAAGCCAGCAATAATGAATTAGAGTAACCAGCATTCTTCTGCCTGATGCCAACGTGAGCTGTCGGTTGACAATAAAAAGATGTATTTTTATTATCATCAACCCCCGACAGTCATGAAAGTACTTAAAACACTCGCCTGGATTATAGGACTCATCCTGTTTATTGCTATTGTGTTGATCCTTTTTGCACCCACTGTAATGCATGTGGAGCGCAGCGTTGAAATCAATGCTCCTGCAAGCGTTGTATGGAATGATATTGTCAGATTCGAAAAGTTTAACGAATGGAGCGCCTGGAGACAGATGGACTCTACCGCCCAATACACCATCAGTGGTGATGATGGTACGGTAGGCGCCACCGATTCCTGGTCAGGGAAAAGAATAGGAGAAGGAAGATTACAACACCTGTCTTTAGAGCCTTATAAGGCGGTAACCCAGAAACTTACCTTTACAAGTCCTTTTAAGTCGGAGTCAGATGTATACTTCCAATTGTCCGAAGCAGCCGGAAAAACCAAGGTGATCTGGGGGTTCGATACGCATTACGACCGGCCCCAGAATGTGATGTCGCTTTTCATGAAAGGTGCACTGGAGAAGGATTTTGACCAGGGATTGCAACACCTGAAAAGCATGGCGGAGGCCGAGGTCAAAGGTCCCGGTACCCCTAACGGAATTGATGTAACCGTAAAAGAAATGAATTTCCCGGCTACTACCTATGCCGCCGTCAGGAAGACTATCCCGATGAGCAGGATTAGCGACTACTACCGCCAAAACCTGGAAACGATCTATAATGCTACCACTGCGGCTAATTTGCAGCCCGGAGTGCCCTGCGGTATTTTCTTTACCTGGGACAAAAAGCTGCACCAGACCGATATGGCGGCAGCTATTCCCGTACCGGAAGGCAGTAAACCCGGCAATGGCTATGAAATTATCACCCTACCCGCAGCGCAGGCAGCCTATGCAGATTATTACGGACCGTATAGTAAAATAGCCAATGCACATGTGGCTATTCAAAAGTTTATTACCGACAAAGGCAGAAAAATTGTTCCACCCACAATAGAGGTGTATGTAACGGATCCGGGCAAGGAAAAGGATAGTAGCAAATGGCTGACGAAGGTCATTTACTTTATGCAGTAATTATCCGGAGTAAAGAAGCGTAAGCAGTTGGCAGTCAAAAAGAAAGCGGAACTATTTTCCAAGGGTGTTGGCGTACCCCGTTGGCTCAAACTCAATAATCTCGTAAAGAGCCAGCTGGTATTTTTCGAGCGGATCTTCACTCATAATTTCTTCTACCTCTTTGCGGCTGGACGCATTACAGAGAATAACGGCGCCAGATCTGGGTTTTCTTCGGCCAGACAAAATAAAACGACCGCTGTCGTAGTACTTTTGAAGGAACGCCGTGTGCGCCTCCATATAGTGCTCTATAGCGGCTACTGGCCGTATGTATTGCAGCATGATCAGGAACATAATGGTTTTTCTATGGTATTTAGTAATAGTTTCATAGTTAGTAGCAAAGGTATAAACTTAAACAGTATTGAATTATTGTACGTCGAAAGGGAAAAATCAGACATATGTGCTACAAAAATATACGTACTTTTGCACGAATGAAATACCACGATGGTGGTAGTGTATTGTTAGCAACCCTTGTTGTTGCTCCGAATCAACTCTTAATTTTTATATCTTTTATGAAAAGAACAATTTCCAAAGTTTTGTTAACCGCTGTAGCCGCAGCGGTTATCCTGTCGTCCTGCTCCAAAAACCCCGAAGAGAGCCGGTACATTCCCAAGACAGCCGGTGTGGTGATCGACCTCAATGCCAAACAACTGACTACCAAACTGGTGACCAACGGGATCACTATGGATAAGCTGTTTGCCGCTGCCGACACCAAAGACACTGCCAATGAAGTAATGAAAGCCTGGAAAGATGCCGAAAATTCCGGTATTGATCTCCAAAGCCACTTCTTCGCTTCTATCGTATTCCAGGGACAGGCCGCTGAGAAAAAATCATACGTGGCGCTTACCGCCAGCCTGAAAGATGCCGACAAATTTGAGGCCTATCTCAAAAAAAATGTCGCTGACTTCTCTCTGAAAACACAAAATGATTTCAAATATATCTGGGAAACCAAGCAGCACGCTGTAATTGGCTGGAATAAATCGGCCGTTATTTATATCAGTGCGGTAGACCCCAACAACCTGGAGCAGTACGCTCCCGGTGGCTCCAGCCAGCCCTCTCAAGATGGAGATCAGCCAATGGTGGATAGCGCTGTAGCGGTTCCTGCTGCTCTCAGAGCTACTGACGACGATGCCACTATCAAAAACTGGGTAGCTGAAGTAGATCACCTTTTCCACCTGAAAAAGGAAGAATCTGCCGGCTCCATCGAGCCATTTGCCAAACTGCTGAAAGAAAATGCGGACGCAGGTGTTTTCGTAAATCCTGAAGCCATCTACAACAGCGGCCAGTTCACCATGATCCCGGCCAACGTGAAAAAGCTGATGGAAGGCACCTATTACACCGGTACCGTTAACTTCGAAAACGGTAAGATCCTGTTTAATGGCAATACCTTCATGGGTAAGGAAATTGCAGGCATCTACAAAAAATATGGCAAGAAAGAAATTGACCTGGACATGCTGAAGAAATATCCTGCTGAAAGCATTACCGGGTTTATCTCTTATGCCTTCGATTTCCGCATGATCGGCGAAATCATTAAAGCTACCGGTATGGACGGCGTGGTAAACATGGCCATCTCCGGTAAATCCGGCCTGAGCATGGACGATATCCTGAATGCTTTTGAAGGACAGCTGGTATACGTAGCTTCTGACCTGGCTATCACCAAGAAAGAATCTGAATACATGCCTGGCGAATTCGTAGAAAAACCTTCTGCCAAATGGATCTTTAGCCTTAAAGTAGGTAATAAAGACGCTTTCAATAAGGTGATGACTTCCCCTATGCTGAAAGAAGTATTTACCCGCGAAGGCGACCACTACGTGATTGCTAATCCCATGGCCGCTGCCACTATGCCTCCGGTATCTATCACCGAAAAATTTGTAACGGTAGGTTCCGATAGCACGGTATTACAACAATACCTCGGCGGCAAAGGCAGTGTGAAATTACCGGAAGGCGTAGAAAGTAAAGTGAAAGGAAGCATGCTGGGTGGTTACGTAGACCTGGAAAAAGTGATCAGCATCGTTCCCGAAGATAAAGCCGAAGGCGATGAAAAAACAGTATTGCAGAAATCCAAAGCATTGCTGAAAGACTTTACCGTAGTAAGCAAAGCTGATGGCGGTGATGTACAGCACACCGAAGCGGTATTGACCTTCAAAAACAAAGATCAGAACAGTCTCGTGCAACTGGTAAACCTGGGTACAGAAGTAGCCAAGGTAATGAAGGAAAAGAAGGCGAAAGAAAAAGCATACGAAGACAGCCTGTTTGCAGCACCGGTAGATACAGCTACAGCTGTTTCTCCTAACTGATAACCAACGCATAAAGCTATAAAGGGCGCAGGGGAATCCATCCTCTGCGCCCTTACTTCTTACACGCCTGCGTGAAATTTATAAGTTATATTCGCTACCGTTAACAGTAATGCCACTATGCAGATTCAGCTCAATCACCTCATGCCGATTCCATTGCAGGACAAACTCCGGCAACGGTCGTCGGACATCTGGAACCGGGAGGTTACTTTTCAGCAAGGTAGTTTTGTGAAGATAAAAGCACCCTCCGGTACCGGCAAAACCACTTTGATTCATTACCTCTATCATATCCGCTACGATTACACAGGTCAGGTTGCGGTAAATGGTCAACCATGGCCTTCCTACAGCAAAAATGATATCGCCCGCATGCGGCAGCAGGAAGTAAGCGTGATTTTCCAGGACCTGCGGTTGTTTGAACAGCTTACCGCCCGCGAAAACATAATACTCAAGAATGTAATGCAGGGGAAACCATATTACCCTCCTGAAAAGATAGCCGATATGGCTGCCCGCCTCAATGTATCGCATATACTGGAACAAAGCGGCAAAACGCTTTCCTATGGCGAACGGCAGCGGATCGCCATCATCCGGGCACTGGTACAGCCTTTTCAGTGTCTGTTGATGGATGAGCCCTTCAGTCACCTCGATGAAGAGAACACACAACGAGCCGCCGCCCTCATTGCAGAAGAATGTAAAGCCCGTAATGCGGGATTTATTTTAACCGACCTGGATAATGACCAGCACTTCGCCTACGATGTGCATTACCATCTTTAATGTTGTTTCATGCGTCCTTTTTTCGATTTACTTAAGAAGATCATCCAAACAGGAGTGGGTAAAACCCGGTTTTTAATGGCAGCAGTGGGTTTGGGCATCGCTATGTTGTTGATCCTGATAGCGATACAGGCCCATACCAATTTCAGCCAGCTCCTGTACAGCAGCAAAAACCAAAACGAAACAGCCGATTTTCTTGTTATCAATAAAACCATCACTAATGCCATGATGGGACAATCGGCCAAGAGCATTTTTACTCCCGAAGAAATTGCCAATATCCGGAAGCAACCATTCGTACAGGCTTTTGGGGTAGTGACCTCCAGCCAGTATAAAGTGGTGATTCAGGCGCCCGGCGACTTACACTTCGCCACCGATATGTTTTTTGAAGCAGTGCCCGATAGTTTCCTGGATGTGAAAAATGAAGACTGGAAATGGAATGAAGGAGATAGAACGATTCCTATTATTCTGCCTAATGATTTTTTGAACCTCTATAATTTCGGCTTTTCCCTCAGCCAGGACCTGCCGCAGATATCCCAGGAAACAGTGAAAGCGCTGCCTCTGCAGGTAAACATTTCCAATAACCAGGTATCGGACCAGTATATGGGACATGTAGTGGGCTTTTCAGACCGTATCTCTTCTTTCCTGGTACCGGCCTCCTTTATGGCCTGGGCCAACCAGAAGTATAGCACCGCTACTGCTGTGGGTACTTCCCGGGTGATCATCAAAACCCCGGACCCTTCTAATCCAACGCTGGTAAAGTTCCTGGAAGACAACGGCTATACCACCAACCAGGATAAACTGAAGTTCAGTAAAACCAGGATGATTGTACAAACTATTGTATCGGTAGTTGGGTTCTTTGGCCTGATCTTGCTATGCTTTGCCTTGTTGGTTTTCAGTATGTTCATTCAATTGGTGATTGCCTCCTGTAAGCGGGAAATCCAGCTGCTGGTGATATTGGGCACGGCACCCCAGCAGCTGCAGCGTTATTTGCTCAAACAATTTGTTCCCCTGTATATCGTAGTAGGATTACTGTCGTTACTGCTCCTGGCAGCATTGCAATACTGGACTGCCGCAATACTGGCTGCGCACCAGATGTTGATCAGCCCATGGCCGGGAGTACTTGTTTTTGCCGGTATGGCGGTGGTGCTGGCGTTAGTGTACGTGGTCAACTGGCTGACGGTGAAAAAATATGTCAACAATATTTAAGCATCCTCTTTGGAAGCCTGGTAGGGTTGGATAAAAGTAGTTTTACCCCGTTCAGATATTAATAAATAGGGTATCCAGATGGCCATGCGCAACAGCGGCCATAAAATAGAGTTCAGGCTAAGTATGGAACCGGGCTGACCTTCGTGGAAATAATAACTATTCACGGCATTATCCGCATAAATAAAAATAATACAGATAAAATAGTAGGTGGCCAGTGCAAAAGGAAAAGTATCCCGCCGGTTAAAGAACAGCACGGCCAGCAAAACGCTATAGCACAGGAGGAATACATTGAGGATCATCTCCAGGATCAGGAAAAGCTCCACCAGGGTAATGTTTCCCAGGTCTTTCCGGCTGGAAATAGTTATCCAGTACTGGTAATTGAATACCGGCATTTTACAGAGACTCATTAATTCTCCCATAGGGGTGAAAAGCAGTCCTATGGCCAGGAGGGCAAGTCCACCTCCGATGGGAACAGGTTCCGCCTGTTGCCCGCGGGGTAAAATGGAATAACGGTATGCCACATACGCCAGCAGGGAAAATATTACCGCAAACATCAGTGCCAGCGCAATGGCAAGCCAGTTGCCCGGTACGCCCGGGTGAGACGCCGGTGTAAAGTCTGGTTTCCACGTAAGATCAAGGGAACTGGTTTCATTAATGATTTTCAGGTCTTTTATATACTGGGGAATAAACTTTACAGGAATGTGGTTGCTGAAAGTTTTAAAACGGTAAGATAAGGTGATCTGCTGCTCATTTTTTTCTGCTGTATAGTCAAATTGATAGTATTCATTAGCGATATGCACCGGATCCTGGTCTAATGACCATTCCACAGGCGTGTGCATAACAATTTGGTAGTCGAGATCATACGGATAGCGGAGGTTAACCGGCACTTTGCGCTGTGTATCGGTGATATAGGATAAAATATCATAAAGAGATTGGGCGTTGGCGGTAAACTGCAGTTTATTGCTGCTGCTGTCTTTCTTCCAGGGGTGGCGTACCTGGTAGCTTTCCCTGACACGTATGGTATTGCAGGTGGCGCTGTCCTGCACGGTAATGGAATCTTTAATGATCACATCTCCATATAACTTCTTGTAATAGTTGAGATACGATTTTTCTTTATCCTTCATGCTGGTGCCGGCCAGGTCGGCGCGTTGTGCATCGGCTTCATCCCGTTGATAGATAGTCATCACATCGAGTTGTCCATCTTTATTTTCACTGTCCGGTAGCTGAAAGGTTTCCCGCACGGTAATGCGTCCGCGGGTGGTAAGCGGAATGGCGCTGAGTTGCGTAGTTGTATCCGTGATAACCAGGGCTTGCTGGTAATTCGGTTCGCAAAAGTCGGACAGTCCGCCCCGTTGATAAGACATGGTACCGTCCAGCCAGTATGTTTTATGGTTAAGTATTACCTGTACAATTACATGATTAAATGCATTGGGAGAAGGCAGCATTTCACTGACAGTGCCTTTCAGGTCGGTATTTACGTAAGCCATATTAGCGGTGATACCATTTGCCTGCAGGATTGTACAAAGTAGCAGGGCCTTGTCTTTACAATCGCCAAACCGCTGGGATAGTACTCTATCGGGGCTATTGGGTCGATGGGAGTATTCTCCCATTTCAATACCCATATACCGGATATCGTCCTGAACAAACCGGAGCGCCTGCAGCAGGTAGCTGGCTTTATCTCCATTAGCCGCTTTTTTAAGGGCTTCAATTTTATTGGACAATGCCGGACCGGGAGGAGGTGTAGTATTGATTTTCAGCCCCCAGTCGGCCACTTCTTTCCAGGAGCTATATTCGCTTACCTGCACGCGGGTGAAGGGGTTGTACCAGGAAGGAACGTAGCTGCTGTTATCTGCTTCCCGGATGTCTACCTTGTTCCACTCATATACGTTGAGTCCATTCCATTTTTTCTGTGCCGGGGTTACGGCATTGTTGTATAACTTAAACCTGATGGGCTTGTCGGGACTTACAATCAGATTTTTATAATAGTTAACAATGGGCTCATAGGCCACAAAGTAAATCCGGCTATCCAGCTTCCCTTGGAAAATGGGGTTGTCGCCGGAAATAGAGTAGGAGTATTCAATCTGGTCGCCTTTTCTCACATCTTCCAGGATGAGGTAGGCGGTATATGTGCCGCTGTAAATGAACCTGGACAGTTCCTGTTCTTTTTGGAGCAATTTAAAAGCAGCGCCGGGAAGACGGTTAATCTCTTTCCCATCGCGGTGAATCACTATTTTATGGAAACTCAATTTTTCACATTGAGGATCGTAGTCGACAGAAATTTCTGACCCGTTTTGGATACCTGCTTCTGAAATAATTTGCCGGATGAAGTGATGGTAATGGGATTTCAATTCTACCTGCCTTTGTTCTTCCAGCAGCAGCAGGTAATAGCCATCGCTGATATTTTTGGCGTTGGGCTTTTGGGTAAGATCGGGGGTATAAGGTACCAGCCAGGTGGGTGGAGCACTGGTGTTTACTTTTTGTGCATAGGGGAAAAAGGGGATCAGTATCAATAATATTGATAATAGTTGCTTCATTGTCAGGGCTATGATAGGGCGCATACTAGTAGTAGTTGACACATTATACTGATCGACTAAACTATAGCTTGTACAGGGTAATAGATTATCTGGATGAAATTACGGTTGTTTTCCGACAGTTAGCATATACACCGCAAAAGAGGCCAGCCAATGTTCGCCGGCATAGCTACCGCTGAATACCTGTTGCAGGCCGGCATCCATATGTTGCTGCGCCAATTCCAGGACCGCAGTTTTGTTGTTGCCGGTGTAGGGGGCGATGGCCTGCAAGCACCAGGTGCGGCTGAGGTTCAGCCCATTGAGGTGAACGAGCTTACCATCCGTATGGTCCTTTACTTTGGCTACCTGTAAGATATCAATCTTCTTTTCGAATAGTCCGGGTAAAAACGCGTGTAACCATTTACGATAGTCGTCGGTTGGCATTACGCGTCTCATCAGGTCGGCTTCTTCCAGGCTGGGCGACAGGAAGTCGTATCCTCCTGGCTCCCAGGCAACCGGCGCATTTTTGTCGGCCGCATAAAAGCGTATGGCGGCATTATGTATGGCCTGTTGCAGGGGCGCATCTTTGGCGGTAACGGCGTAATCCCAGGCGAGGCACAAACCGAAGGCCAGGTTAGTATGTTCGCCTACCCGGATAGGGTACATAATTTTATCAAGGAACTGTATGTAGGCCGCGGAAAACTGGGAGGCCAGGGGCTGCAGGTTTTGACTGAGCAACTTACCCAGGGGATCATTCCAGGTGAGTAGTTCATTTTGCAATTGCAGCAGCCAGCTCCAGCCATAGATGCGCTCAAAACTTTTATTTTCCGGGTTGCTGAACAGTTGTTGCTCAATTTTTATGTTTTCGGCAGATAAATGCGCTGCCAGTTTACCTCTGATGTAATCAGCTTTTGCCAGGTCGGGATAGATTTTTAAGAGGCGTACCAACATCCAGTGACCGTGTACACTACTGTGCCAATCGAAGCAGCCATAAAACGCCGGGTGATAATTTTTCGGCGCCGTTAGCAGCGAGCTATCGGTAAACACTACCCCCGTTTTGTACGGGAATTCCAGGTCCAGGCATTTCAGCGGCAATGCTGCCAGCTTATTGGCAATATCCAATGTCAGGTGCGGATGGTGAACCGGACCGGGATTGTTAGGAACCTGTGCGCTCATGGCAAATGATGTAAATACGATAATAGATAATTGGCTTAGAAATTTCACGGCAGGAAATACTTTTATCTGTTAAATAACAACTTTACGTAAAACATAGGCTGCCCCAGCTTTTTACGAAGGTCCACCTCATGAAACATGCACGACATCAGGTCTTTCAGCTGCTTGTTCCGGGAGCCCATTTTCATGAGAATATTGAACAACCAGGGATATTTAATGAGTTTCTGTAGCTTGGTGCTTACTTGTAGTTCCGGACCCAGCACACGATACACACTTTCATCATAGGCGTCCAGGAAGGTGTCGGAGAAATCGTTGGCGGCAATAGCGGCAGCCGTCTGTTGGGCAGCAAACCTGCCGGAATAAAGCGCGTTGCCTATGCCTTCTCCGGTAAAAGGATCTATGAGATAACCGGCATCACCTACCAGCATATAGCGTTCGCCGTGTAGTTTTCTTTTTTTACTACCCAAGGGAAGACCATATCCATCTATCGTACCTACCAGCTCGGCGTCTTTAAAGCGTTCTTTCATGACGGGGTCGGTAGCCAATGTGTCCAGCATGAGCTGTTTGAGGTTTACCTTATTATTACGGGCAGAGTTGCTGAGCATTCCCACGCCTACATTGGCTTCGCCATTGGGTAGCGGGAAGATCCACAGGTAGCCTGGCAACATGTTTTTCAGGAAGTGCAGCTCTATGAAGGCATCGGTGTGTAAGCCGGTAATGCCTTTATAATAAGCGCGGATGCCTGCCACATAGTGCTCCGGTTCCATTTTGATGCCGGCAACGTCTTTGGTAAACGCTGAATGGGCGCCATTGGCAACGATCACCAGGTCGGCTTTTACCTGGAAAGATCCGTCTTTGTTAGACAGGTAGTAGCCATCTGGTTTCAGTTCGTATTTGTCGATACTAACTCCTTCGAATAAACGGACTTCGGGGCGGCGTTTCAGCTCATCCACCAGGAAATTATCAAAGTCGATGCGTTTGCAAACAAAACCACGGGGATTGCTTTTATCCTCCTGGTAGTTAAGACGGTAGGGAATATCTATCCCGATCCGGTTGGGGGCTACAAAGGTAACACCCCAGCTATCTTTTTTAAAGATGGCTTGTTGGAGGCGTTCGCCGATACCCTTATCAATACGTTCCAATAAGGTGAGTACTTTACCGCTTAATCCATCTCCACATACTTTATCTCTTGGGAATACCGCCTTGTCCACCACTATACATTCAATACCGAGTTGGGCTAATTGCAATGCAGCAGTAGCGCCGCCTGGGCCCGCGCCTATGATACAAACTTTAGTTTCCATTATTGCTATTAATAACTTTTACGCGAGGGTAAGATACGCAATTGTTAATTCTACTGTTTCGTATAGCTGTAAATTATAATATTATTCCGGCTGAAAAGGGGATTGGCAGCGGATATTGCTGCTTAAATTTCATTACAGCAATCGGAACGCGTATATTTGCCGTTCTTAAAACACACGAAACATGTTTGGTGATTTATTTGGAAAGCTGACGCAGATCAAGCAAAAAATGGCGGAAGGAAAAGAGCGCTTAGCTACAGTAACTTTATCCGGAGAGGCCGGAAATGGCGCGGTAAAAGTAACCGTTGACGGTAACCGCCAGGTAAAAACAATTGATATTGCTGCTCATCTCCTGACCCCTGAAAACAAAGAGGAAATGGAAGACCTGTTGCTGTCTGCGTTAAACCGTGCATTGAAAGATGGTGAAGCTGCCTGGGAAGCTGAAATGAAAAATGCCGCTGGTGGTATGCTGGGTGGTTTAATGTAATAAATTTTTTATACTGGAAGGCGCAGGAATATCTTAGGTGTTCCTGCGCTTTTTGTGTTTATGGAGATGTATATATGATTGATTGCTATGTAGATAGATTTAAAAGAGATAAAATTTCCGTTTTGAATAAATCTTTTTCCCGATCCGATAGCACAGTACCCCGCGCGCGTAGTTCCTTTGCAGCTACGATCAACATAACATGAAAATTTTCTTCCGGCGCATTCACTTATACCTGGGCCTTACTGCAGGACTGGTCATTACCATCAGCTGTTTAACCGGCGCCTTACTGGTTTTTGAAAAAGAGCTGACAGAAGCGTTTAACCATCACCGTTACTACGTTACTCCTGCCGGAGAACGTTTACCGCTTGATAAAGTAGCTGCACTGGTAAAGGAGCAGGTGCCCGGCGCCGGGATATCCCGTATGCAGATATTTGCAGACCCCGCCTGTACCATACAAGTAACCCTGGATGAAGGTAGGAAAGGAGGGAAGAAAGGCCCCAGGGAAAATGCCTCCCCGATGGGCAAAGGCGAAAAAGCACCCAAAAAAGAAAAGGGACGTACCGCTTTTGTAAACCCCTACACCGGTAAGGTGGTGGAACTATACAGCTACTCAAAAACGTTTTACTATAAGATCTTTTCCCTGCACCGCTGGTTGCTGGCGGGTGATGCCGGGAAAGCAATTACCGGCGCCAGCACATTGATATTCGTATTTATCCTCATCACCGGTATTATCCTGTGGTGGCCAAAAACCAGGAACATCCTCAAACAGAGGCTCAAGGTAAAATGGGATGGTGGCTGGAAACGGCTGAATCACGACCTGCACATCGTATTAGGTTTCTACGCTGCTATTTTCCTGTTTGTATCTGCCTTTACCGGCTTAACCTGGTCGTACGAATGGTTTAGCAACGGCCTTTATGCCGTATTGCGCACTTCCCCCAAGCCGGCTGCTGCTCCGTTATCAGTACCCGCAGAAATCACTAACAGTAAAAGCATCAGTTATGAAGCGGCATTAGCCAGCGTGCAACAAACCGCTCCCGACGCCGTTTATTATGCCCTCAGTGCGCCGAAAGACAGTACCGCCGCCTTTATGGTGAGCCTATTGCCTGCCCATACGCTCAATGAAGCGGCTACTACTACCTATTACCTCGACCAGTTCAATGGTAAGGTATTGAAATCTGAGACCTTTGCCCAGCGTAACCTCGGGCAGAAAGTACGTAGTACCATCAAGCCTTTGCATACCGGCGCCATTTTCGGTACCGCCTCTAAAATATTTGCATTGATCATCGCCCTGCTGGGCGTTACCTTTCCCACTACCGGTATCATTATGTGGATTAACCGGACCCGGAAGAAGAAAAAGAGCGCAAAAGCTCCGGTACGCGCACCCGAAGCGGTACCTGCACCTGCAGCATAATATTATTCATCGCATTGCAAAGTGGGTATACTCATCAAGGGTGTACCCGCTTTTCGTTTATACCCCCAGGTGACATAGACTACCATTTTTGAAAAAACCGTGCAAAAACGGAAGACTTTGAAAGGTTTAATGGTGGTGCCGGATTTAACGTTTCCTTTGCAAACCCCCGTCCCTGCTAAGTTTTAACATTCCATATGAAGAATATGGAATAGGGTTTGGCATATGATAGGAAACGATGTATATGATTAATCAATATGAAGTACCAGCCTGTATTGAAGACACCATCCCGGCGTTAAGAAAGGCGTTACACCAATTCCCGGCGGTTTTTCATATATACGATACAGTTAGCTGTCTGAGTGAATACACAGATCAACAGTTGCGGGAACAAAATTTTCCCGTAGCAGATAAATGTATGAAGTTGGCCGGCAAGTTATACGAACGGGGCAACGCGGTAGTCAAGGAAGCTATTGCCCGGGTTTTTTTACCAACAGTTTGCAGGGTGCCGCTTGCAGATGCTGCCAGTAAAATCCGGATGTATTCCCTGATCCCGGAAGTCCTCTATCCTCTTTACATTCAATATCAACTTACAGATAATGGAAACAGATGAAGAAATTGTCGTCCGTTTGGCTACAGCCATAGACGTTGATTTTGCCCTGCCTATTGTGGCAGAAATGGAGGCATCCGCCCTGGCAAGGGGTACCGGTATCGCCAAAAGAGATCCTGCGATTATCAGGAAAAAAATCCTGGAAGGGAAAGCGGTCATCGCTTTTACAGCAGATGGTGTATGGGCAGGATTCTCTTATATACAACCCTGGGAAGAGGGCCGCTTTGTATCCAACAGCGGATTAATTGTAGCGCCGGCTTTCCGTGGATTGAAAGTAGCGGCGGCCATTAAACGGAAAATATTCGAGTTGAGCAGAACCATGTATCCTGTCGCAAAAATATTCAGCATCACCACCGGTCTGGCCGTCATGAAAATGAATTCACGACTTGGTTTTGAACCGGTTACGTACGAGCAGCTACCACAGGAACCACTTTTTTGGGAAGGATGTAAAAGCTGTGTAAACTACCCGATACTGGTGGCAAAAAATTACAGAAACTGTTTGTGTACCGCCATGTTGTTTCAGCCACAGGAAGCACTGGCTTAGGTAAGAGTTAGTGAAATTACAGCCAATAACTTAAACCGGCGATACGTCTGTATTGCCGGTTTTTTCGTTTCCCGTGGTTAAAATACCGTTGTTTGTTTCCTATCTTTATGATACAAATCCTATCTTATGCGAATAGCATCATTGCTTGCCTTAAGTGTACTGTTAGCCTCCTGTGGTAATACGGGAAAGAAAACGGATCAAACGGCCAAACTCAGTTTGGCATCACTTTACAATGCCGACTCGGTTAAGTGGGTGGCGGCCAATTCCCCCGAGAAGAATAACGCAGCTGAGAAAGAATTTCTCAAGGCCATCGATGAATTCAGGAATAAGAAGAATGCCGCCGGCAGTATAGATAAGTTTACCAAATCTATTCTCCTGCAACCACAAGCCAAAACTTATTATGAGCTGGGAAATGCCCTGATGGAAACCCATCAGCTGGCGGATGCTATACAAGCTTTTAATATGGCAGAACTGCTTGACTATAAGCCAATATCAAAACTGCTATATAATAAAGCCTGCGCTTACTCGCTGTCTAAAAAAACTGATTCCTGCCGCTATTACCTGATCGCCGCTATCGAGTTTGGCTATAATAATATGAACAATGCGATGAAAGATCCTGACCTGAAATATTTCCGGGAAGAGGATTATAGCGCGCAATCGCAAATACTCACCGCCTTTAGTGGTAGCGGAGAGCCTGGTAAGCTGGAATGGAATCTTTTTGCGAAACAATTCAAACAACTGCCTATGCCGCTCACCATCGATAAGGCGTATGCAAAAGAGCTGGGCAAGAATTTCATTTCTTACGATTTTGAATTGTATGTGGCAGAAATGCGCGACTCCAAGTTTTCAAGAGATGTGGGCAGCTCTTTCTTTTATGTAGGAACAGTGAAAAAAGTGGATGCCTTTAAAACACTGATATACGCTGTAAATGATGAAATTTCAGAAGAGGGTAGTACAGAAGATGCCAATCATGCCTACTATTTTATGGCGAGTTATGATAACAGCGGAAAGCTTATCGATAAGTTGCTGGTAGCGGGGCAGCCTAACTTCGATGCGCCATACAGGGTGGTGACCATTGCTTCAAATACCGATTTTGAATTAACAGATTATAAAGTAGAATACGAGAAGGATCCGGCAAAAGAAGGGTTTATCAACAACCCGGAAAAGTCCCGGACCGAAATAAAAAAGGCCAACTACTACATTACTGAAGACGGCCACTTTGCTCCAAAGACCCAACAGCTGGCGCTCAGTCGCTAGTTTAACTTACTTAACTGCGGCGTTTCTTTCGGGGAGGCCGCAGTTATTCCCATCTTCTTCATCAACATCTGCTTGATGACAAATTCTGCCATCAGTAAATTGAGGGTCCAGCTTAGCCAGGAAACCGTAATATAGGCGGTTACCGGGCGTAGTGGCATGTGCATTAATCCTAGTAACAGGGTATATAGGCGCAGGGTAAGTGCCGACAAGGTGAGTGCATAACTCCGCAGCATCCAGGTAAGATGTTCCGGCCAGCGGCGCTGCACAGCCCGGATCCAGCCCATGATGGTAAACACTATCCAAAGGATAGCAAGTAGTACAAAGCTGGTGCGTGCATATTTGCCGCCGTTTGCATACCAACCCATTACCAGCCCAGTGGGGCCGCTGAAGGCGATCACTACTATCGCATAGATTTTTCCACTGAAACGATGCAGGCGGGGGAATTTATCCAGCAGGTATTTGCTAAACTGTGCCAGGCCGGTAACTAATACGGCAATGCTGACAAAAACGTGTATATAAAAGCTGATGCGCCAATGGCGGATGGGGTATACCCGCTGTTTGGTGATCAGGAAGTCGGTATATTTTTCAAATGCAGCATAGGGGATGGTTAACAGGAGCATTAGCCATGCCCCGTAAAGTATAACCATGGCTGTTAGTAACCATCCCGCTTTCCTGAATAATGTTTGCATAATTTTTATGGTCCCTGCACAAACTCCAGCGTATCGATCCTTATGCCATAGTCATATACTTGTGGATCATCTCCCTCTCCATTTCTGTTTCTTAAAACAAAGGCAGGAGTAGTACGTTCTTTAAATATGGTATTCTGTTCCCAGGAGATCTGGAAGGTGCTGTCGTTTACTTTTTGATAGGTACCTCTTACCTTGATCATCTGTTTGGCGAAAGTGGAGTCGTTGATCTTTTCGTAGTACTGTAATATGCAGCTACCGTCCTGGCTAAAGGTAAGGTCACTGCCTCCGCCCTGCATGCCAATTAATATCGCATTAAAGGTATTGCCAGACAGGCTGTAGCCGTTATTGTCCGGTTCTCCGCTTCTTTTGAGCGTGAAAGATTTCTCCTTTGCGGATTTATCGTTGACGGGCGTCCAGGTGCCTTTGGCATTATTGAAGAGGTGATCGAAGGTAATAGCGAATTTACCATCAAACTGGTGATCGCCAGGTTCGCTTAGGGTCACGATCCAGTTGTCGTTGTCTTTTTTCAGTTCGCCCTGGAGGTTGCGGCGCAAGCCTTTATGGGTATTATAACCACCTACTAATTTTCCATTGAAAAAGTTGAGTGTGATATAAATGGGACTATTGCCAAAATCGCCGGTATAGGTGCTTACCAGGCGGTTCAACGAGGTGTCGTTATCCGTTTTTACAGTGGCGTCAGTTGCTGTAGGAGCACTGGGTTTACAGGCATGCAATAGCAACAGTACAATAATAAGGTAACCGGTTAATCGTTTCACAGGTTTTTTCGTGTAAATATAATGAATGAAGGGCGTATCATTTTTTAAACGATACATCGATGACCAGCAGTTTGTTGATTTCGTCTGACATATGCCTTTGCAGGCCATTGACCCGGATGTAGTACCGGCTGATGGCAATGCGGGCCGGGGGCTGCGGGAAGTGGGAGAGCCGTGCTACCCTGGCATAGGCGGCAGGGGACGCGTGCTGCTTTACATATCGTTGAAATAAAGACAGACTTACAGGAGGGAACCTGGTACTTTCATCTGTGCGGTATTTTTTGCAGATGAAGAAATTACTGGCTTCTGCTGGCAGGCTTTCCCAGGGGGAGCGGTAATGTTTCCAGTCGCGGAGTGGCTCATCGCCAATTATCACGCTGGTTTCGTATCGCTGTGAAACCTGTATCCGCTGGGTTTCGCCGGTGGTAATGGCCAACATTTGCCCTTCGATGCTGTGGGAGGGAGCCAGCCAGAAAAAAAGGCTATCCGGATGCCGCTCGAAGTCATTTCGCCCGGCATCTGGTTTAATCCAGTCCAATGAAAAATAGCAATTTCCGAAACGGATGTAGGTGGTGGTATCGCGACTTACAACGCTTACTTCGTTGGACGCCACCTGTTCAGATGGCGCTGGCGGAGCAATCAATTGCATTGTATCGATTTGCACTGGTTTTTCCTTTTCCGGTATAGCGGTGTGTTGGCATGCCGGCAACAGTATCAGGGATACTGCAGCCATCAAAAAATTTGTTTTCATGGTATACGGGATACTGTAACGAACATCTGCATTTGAGTTTGTTTCCCCGTATGTCCGGAGCCAGTTATTCTGTGTCTTCTATACCGGCGCTGGTATCTACTTTCCTGTTAAGGGCTTCCCACAGTATGTCTTTTAATTCACTGAGGCCCTGGTTCGTAACAGAAGAGATAAATACGTGTGGCACATCTTCCGGTAATTCCGCTGATATAGCGGTTTTGAGCTCATCATCCAGCATATCGCTTTTACTGATGGCTAACAGGAACTGTTTATCCAGCAATTCGGGATTATACTGTTCCAGCTCATTCACGAGCACCTCAAAGTCTTTGCGGTGATCTGCGCTATCAGCTGGAATAAGGAATAATAATACGGCGTTTCTCTCAATATGTCTTAAAAATCGATGTCCTAATCCTTTTCCTTCGTGGGCGCCTTCAATAATACCGGGTAAATCGGCGATACAGAAGGATTTATTGTCACGATAGGCTACCATTCCCAGTTGGGGAGTGAGGGTGGTAAACGCATAATCGGCGACTTTGGGCTTGGCAGCTGTAATGGTAGACAGGAGGGTGGACTTGCCGGCATTAGGAAACCCTACCAGTCCTACATCGGCCAAAACTTTTAGTTCTACAATTTTCCAGCCTTCCTGGCCAGGCATGCCTGGTTGGGCATATTCCGGTGTTTGGTTGGTGGCAGATTTAAAGTAGGCATTGCCTTTTCCTCCCTGTCCGCCTGGAATCCAGATAATTTCCTGGCCATGATGGAGAATTTCCGCTTCTATTTCGCCGGTTTCTTCATCTTTAGCCTGGGTACCCAGTGGTACTTCGATAATGATATCCTTTCCAAAACGTCCGGTGCAGTTGTCACCACTGCCATTTTCTCCATCTTCTGCGAGCAGGTTTTTATGCCAGCGCAGGTGAAGGAGGGTCCACAGCTGGGAGTTGCCTCTCAGGATAACGTGTCCGCCTCTGCCGCCGTCGCCACCATCAGGGCCGGCCTGCGCATTAAATTTAGTACGCATGAAGTGCATACTACCAGCACCGCCTTTCCCGGATTTACAAAATACACGGATATAATCTACGAAGTTCGCTTTTTCCACTATGCTTGAATTTTAAATACTGCTGTATCTTCACAGCAGGCAAAAAATAAAACGCAAAGATCGTGAAGTTTAAGCTAATTAGCGCTACCTGGCGCCAAGAGCCATACCTACAATCTTTGCGTTGTATAATAAAAATACTAAAAGTCGCTGTGAGCGCGGTTGCCTGCCAATGACTACACTCTTTCTCCTACCAGTTCATCCAACTCCTTTGACAGCAATTCGAAGACCTCCTCTTCTGTACCATCACCTTTCACCTTCTTGAATTTACCAAATTTGGCATAGTGATCAGCTACCGGAGCGGTTTTGTTGTGGTATTCCACGATACGGGCTTTTACTACTTCTTCAGAGGCATCATCACTACGACCGGAAGTTAAACCACGGTTCAGTAAGCGCTTAATCAGCTCATCTTCCGGTACTTCGAGGGATAATACCACGGAGATAGCCGTTTTCTTCAATGTCAGCAGTTTATCCAGCGCCTCTGCCTGGGCAGTAGTACGTGGGAAACCGTCGAAAATGAAGCCACGAGCTTCCGGGTTAGCTTCCAGTTTGGAACTGATCATGCCAATCACCACTTCATCAGGTACCAACAGGCCCTGGTCCATGAATTTCTTGGCCTCCAGCCCTAACGGAGTTTTATTACCAATCTCGCTGCGAAGTAAATCGCCGGTAGACAGATGAATAAGTCCATACTTCTGGATAATATTAGCACTTTGTGTACCCTTGCCGCTACCGGGAGGGCCAAATAAAATGAGATTGACCATGTTTTATTAAAATCTACTTTACTCGCAAGGCTGCAAATATAAGAAACAGTTGAATGTATTGGTAATTAAAATTACAATTGATTGAACTAAATGTAAATATTCTGACAAAATAGTAAACATATTTTAATTTTTAACCAGAATATCTAAATTATCTTCAATAGGGTATCCTAATTTAATTAAATCCTTTCTATCTAACAAAATCATATGATTATTATTAGTAATTATTTGATATTCAGCCCTACTACCCATGTTTTACGCCTGAATATTTGTAAGTTTATGACATGAGTAAAGTATTATTGGTTGCAGGACTTACGGGTTTATTAATGACCGGGAGCGCTATTTCTGCGCCCCATATATTTAAAGACAAGAAGAAACATAAAAAGGAAACTACACGGGCAGTTACCCCTCCACAGGACCGCGCGGCACAATGGGCAGACAGCGTATTTCAATCACTCACGCCGGAAGAACGTATCGCCCAGCTGATCATGATCCGGGCACATTCCAACCTGGGGCAGGATCATATTGACGCAGTTGTAAAAGATATCCAGGATAATAAAGTAGGCGGATTGATCTTCTTCCAGGGAGGCCCGGTAAGACAAGCGAACCTCACCAACTACTATCAGTCTATTTCAAAAGTACCGCTGCTGGTGGCTATCGACGGCGAATGGGGCCTCGGTATGCGCCTCGATAGTGTTATCTCCCTGCCCCGCAATATGATGATAGGCGCAGTACAGGACACTACGCTGGCCTACGATGCCGGGAAGATTATGGGCGAACAATGTAAGCGGCTGGGCATACATCTCGACTTCGCGCCAGACATGGATGTGAATAACAATCCCGCTAACCCCGTGATCAATGACCGCTCCTTTGGTGAAAATAAATATACCGTAGCCCGTATGGGCGTAGCTACCATCCGCGGTATGCAGGATGCCGGCATAATGGCCTGCGCCAAGCATTTTCCCGGACATGGCGACACCAATGTAGATTCCCATCTCGACCTTCCCACCATCAATAAAACAAGGGCACAGCTGGACTCCCTCGAGCTATATCCTTTCCGGGAAGCCATCGCCGCTGGTGTGGGATCCATCATGATTGCCCACTTATATATACCCGCTATTGATAAGAAGCCGAATACACCCACCTCCATTTCTTACAATGCGGTTACAAAACTGCTTAAAAATGAACTGGGCTATAAAGGACTGATCGTTACCGATGCCCTTGAAATGAAAGGCATCGCCAAATTCTATACAAAAGGCCAGGAATCTTTACAATCCCTGCTGGCGGGCAACGACCTGATGATATTGCCTTCTACCGCCGCCGGTAGCGTGGATGCTATCAAGAAAGCCATCAAAGCCGGTAAAATAGACCAGGACGAAGTAGATGCACGGGTAAAAAAAGTATTGAGGGCCAAATACAATCTTGGATTGTGGAAGCCCCAACATATAGACACCAACAACCTCGCTGCCGACCTGAACGCAGGAACCGACTCTTTACGTAGACGTATAGCGGAAGCCGCCATCACCCTGGTGCGTAATGATAAGAAGCTTGTACCGTTTTCGCCAGCCATGACCCAGCAAAAACTAGCGGTAATAGCCGTAGGAGCCGATGCCAGCAATACATTCCAACAGGCAGTAAAAGCATATAAACCAGGTGCCGATGTTTTCGTATTTACCTCCCGGCAACCGATAGAGCATATTGCCGCCATTGTATCCCGTATTCAGCGTGATTACCAGGCTGCCATCATCAGCCTGCACGACTATAGCCGCCGTCCGGCCAATAACTTTGGACTTTCTATGGCGGAACGCCTGATCGTCCGGCAGTTACAATCAGAAATGCCTACTGCTACGGTAGCTTTCGGAAATCCGTATGCCCTCCAGTATTTCTGCGATGCCTCCACCCTTGTTGCGGCCTATGAAGATGATAGTACTACCCAGCAGGTGGCTGCAGACCTGTTGTTCGGAAAGCTGGGTCCTTCGGGGAAATTGCCGGTAACGGTTTGCCCTGGCCTGCCTTCGGGTACCGGTATTACTTACCAGGTAAACCAATTTACGGCTTTACCGGCAACCACTCCTAAAGATGCCGGCATGGATGAACAAACGTTGGCGAAAATAGATGGTTACGCCAATGAAATGATTGCCCGCGGCGCCGCTCCGGGCGCACAGGTGCTGGCCCTGAAGAATGGAAAGATTGTATATGACCGCTGCTTCGGCCATTACGAATACAATAAAGCAACCCCGGTTTCTCCCCAGTCTATTTACGACCTGGCCTCCGTTACCAAAGTATGCGCCACCACGCTGTCGGTCATGCACCTGTACGATGAAGGAAAATTAAACCTGGATGCCACCCTGGGCGTATATCTCCCATCAGTATTGGGTACGGATAAAGCCGGACTGCGTATTCGCGATATATTGCTGCACCAGGCTGGCCTCGTGGCATTTATCCCATTTTATAAGGAAACCCTGTATCCCGACGGTTCTCCCGATACTATCCTGTATCATAAAATACCAGACCCTTCCCATACCATCCGGGTAGCCGATAATATGTATATGGAGAATACATACGTGGATAGCATCTGGAAGAAGATACTAGACAGTAAGTTATCTCCCCACCAGGGGTATGTATACAGCGATTGTGACTTTATTTTCCTGGGAAAAATAGTGGAACAACTCACCGGGAAAAAATTAAATGAGTATGTAAAAGAAACCTTTTATGCTCCCATGGGATTGGCCACCACCGGCTTTTTGCCCAGGGAGCGTTTTTCGTTGTCCGAAATAGTGCCCACCGAACATGAATATACTTTCCGGATGCAACAGCTGCATGGCGATGTGCATGATCCCGGCGCTGCTATGTTTGGCGGGGTGTCAGGACATGCAGGGTTGTTTTCCAATGCACATGACCTGGGAGTAATTATGCAGATGCTGTTGAACAAGGGTAGTTTCAATGGTGTGCAATATATAAAGCCGGAAACAATCGACCTGTTTACCGCTTATAACAGTAAAATAAGCCGTCGTGGACTGGGCTTCGACAAGCCTGAGAAAGACAATGTAAGCAGGAGAGAGCCATATCCCGCCAAAAGCGCATCGGCCGCAACCTTTGGCCACACCGGGTATACCGGCACTTGTGTATGGGCCGACCCAGAATCGGGCCTGGTATTTATATTCCTTAGCAACCGGGTATATCCTAACGGCGGCGCCAATACGAAATTATCTACATTACATATCCGGGAGAAGATGCTGGAAACATTATACGAAGCAGCTGCCAGCCGGAAGTAATAAACATCTGCTTAAAGCTGCTGAGGCGAAAGGTATAAACGATATGCATCGCTTATACCTTTCGCCTCAGCAGCTTTAATTTTTTATTTACCAGCGTTGGATACTTACCTGGATGGCTTTACTTATTCGATAACAGAAACATTCCTGTTAACCATTGTCTGAGTCTTGATAGCAATGGATTTTTCGGCCAGTTTGGTTTTTCCGCTTCTGATTTCGAAGGTATAATCTCCGTCTTCCAGGGAACCGAGGTTATAGCGTGCTTCGAAGCGCAGGGTAGCTGGTAATACTTCGCGGTGCAGTGTGTTGTTGAAATTATCTTTTATATAAAGCGTCAGCTTATCATTTGACGGATTGTCGACAGACAATTGAAATAACAGCTGATCTTTTTGCAGTTGCATAATGCGAACGTTAAAAGATTCTACTGGTGCTCCGTTATCTACTGTTTTTTCATTTGCCATTCTGGATGTACTGTAGGCAAATGTTTTTGTTTGTGCTGCTGCATGTAAAATTGGGAACAGGATAGTAGCGAATAACAACAATGCTGCTTTGGGTGCTAAGAAAACAAAACGTAAGTGTTTCATGACTATTTTTTTATTTTAATCGTCGTTTTTAAATGAGGGCGGTATTAGCTAATCGTGCCTTTCTTATTTCACCGCAAATCTCCGACACGTGAATTAACAGAACATTACGCCATTGTTAAAATAATGTGAGAATTTAGCTGTCTTGTTCGCCATTCATTCCCTATTTTTGCACCGTTTATGGAAGCAATTACAATGAAAAGTAACCGCCCCGTGGCCATTTGGCTATATATAGGTGTGGGTATGTTGATCATACAGGTTTTGCTGGGGGGAATTACCCGTTTAACCGGCTCAGGGTTATCTATCACAGAGTGGCAGCCATTGCTGGGAGCGTTTCCTCCTATGAACGAGGAAGCATGGCAGCGTGCGTTTGATAACTATAAGCAGATTGGACAGTATCATTATATTAATAACCATTTTACCTTATCAGATTTCAAAGCCATTTATTTCTGGGAATGGTTACACAGGGATTGGGCCCGATTGATGGGATTTGTGTTCATTATCCCCTTTATTTATTTCCTGGTCAAAAAGAAAATTAACAGAAGTATGGTCAACCCCATGATCATCTTATTTTTTCTCGGCGGCCTTCAGGGCGCTATAGGATGGATTATGGTGAAGAGTGGGTTGAACGAAGAAAATTTATATGTAAACCATATCCGCCTGGCTATCCACTTTATTTCGGCGCTGGTATTGTTGTCATACGTGTTTTGGTTTGCGCTGAAACTGAGTATCCGCCCGGTAGAAGTGCTGAATGTGCCTGTTTTACGTAAACTGAATTGCTGGCTGTTGGTACTGTTGACTATTCAACTGGTATACGGGGCTTTTATGGCAGGATTACACACGGCGTTGGTGGCCAATACCTGGCCTGATATCAACGGCGCCTGGGTACCAGCTGGAATGTTCTCCCAGGGCGGTTTCCTGACCGATATTGCACATAATCCCATTACCATTCAATTTATACACCGGGGCCTGGCCTATGGCATTACCATCCTGATTGGCCTCTGGTGGTGGAAAGCGGCCCAAACGCCCACCCATAGCTTGCTCCATGCCACCCGCTACCTGCCATTGCTGCTGGTGTTATTACAGGTATTGCTGGGAGTACTGACGTTATTAAATAGCCAGGTTAAAATCCCCATCAGCTATGGCATTTTACACCAGGCCGTAGGGATGTTGTTGCTGCTATCGCTGATCTGGACGTATTACCTCAGCAGGGGCGATAAAGCATCAGCTGAGTTAATATAGAAGCCGTACAGAAACAAAATTCCTGTCTTCGTAAATCTGTAAATCCGTAAATTTTCCGTAGGTTTATTTGTAATAATCGTCTGATGAAGGTGAAGTTATTACTTATAAAAACTTACTATTCTTTCCCTATACAGCTGCTGCTGCTCCACTTCAGGAAGTACCAGATATTGCTTATTTTTTGGGTAATTCTGTTCAGCACCATCAACGGAGGGTTTGCTAAAGTGTTTGGCGGCAATGCGTTATACCTGGCGCCAGAATACCTGGGAAAGGTAAATTTCTACAGTACTACGCTACTTGGGCTGGCTACTGGTATGTTTATTATGAGTTGGCAAATCACCACTTTTATCCTGCATACCGGGCGATTTAAATTTCTGGCTACTACCACCCAACCTTTTTTCAAGTATTGCCTCAATAACGGTATTATCCCGCTATTATTTATCATCAGTATACTCTTTCGGGGGTGGGAGTACCAGCGATACGAGCAACTGACCAGCGTTCCGGATATTTTGTTGTTGGGAGAGGGGTATATCTGTGGCGTGCTTTTTATCTTCTTTTTCTGTTTCTTCTACTTTTTTAACGCAGATAAAAATATCGGACGCCGGCTGGAGAAGCGTTTTGGCAACCCGCGCAATTTTGTGCGGATGATTCTTAAACCCACCCAGGAACCCGATGAGAACGCCTTGCCGGTACATAACTATTTTACTACCCCCTGGCGTATCCGACGAGCCAGGAATGTAGATCACTACAATAAGCACTACCTGGATAGTATTCTTAAACAGCACCACTTTGCGGCTATGATTACAGTGGGATGTTCCCTGATATTCCTGGTGATACTGGCCTATATGATGGATTACAATGTGTGCCGAATCCCGGCTGGCGCCAGCGTGCTCATCTTCTTCGCTTTCCTGATAGGGGTGGCCGGCGCTTATTCTTATATGCTGCAAACCTGGTCTATCCCTATTTTGCTGATGATGCTGTTTGGACTCAATTGGATGGTAGAGCATAATTGGGTAGATAACCGTAACAAAGCCTATGGCCTTAATTACCATCAGCGGAAAGACCGACCCGAATATAGCGTGGGAGCGCTACAGCAGTTTTTTACCCTGCAAAAATATGAGGCGGACAAAGCCGCCACTATCCGGATTTTAAATAACTGGAGAAAGAAATTTCCTGCCGATAAAAAACCTCCCTTGATCGTGTTGAACTTCAGCGGAGGCGGAAGTCGTTCTGCTACCTGGAGTGTTAATGTTTTACAGCGGCTGGACAGCCTTTTGCACGGTCGTTTAATGAAACACACCATGCTGATGACCGGGGCTTCCGGAGGCATGTTAGGGGCCACTTATTTCAGGGAGTTATACTATCGGCAACAGCAGGGAAAACCCATACGCCTGGGCGATAGCAAATATGTTGAAAACGTATCTGACGATTTACTGAATTCCGTTTTTACCGCTATGGCAGTAAACGATTTTATTACCCCCTGGAGAAGTTTCCGGATTGGTAAGAATCAGTATGCGAAAGATAGGGGATATGCTTTTGAAATGCAGCTGAACGAGCATACCGACAGCGTACTGGATAAAACCCTGAAGGACTACCAGGTTCCGGAAGCGGACGCCGAAATTCCTATGCTGATCTGGAATGCCACGATAAACGCTGATGGACGCCGGTTGATGATTTCCCCACAGCCTGTCAGTTATTTATGCAGCCCAGAGTATTTGTATCCTACCCGCCAGGTACGGGACATCGATGGGGTGGATTTCGCGCAGTATTTTGCTGCGCAGGGAGCTATGGATCTGCGTATCACCAGCGCAATCCGTATGTGTGCTACTTTTCCGTATGTATTACCCAATGCATTTTTGCCCAGCAATCCTATTGTGGACGTAATGGATGCGGGAATCCGGGATAACTTTGGGCAGCAAACAACCCTGCGTTACTTATATACTTTTCGTAAGTGGATTGATGAAAATACGAGTGGGGTAGTGTATATACAGATCAGAGACACCCGTAAAAATGATATTTCTCCTATTAAAAAAACGAAGGACCTCAGCGACCTGCTTTTTGAACCGCTGTTTACCATGCAGCAGCATTGGAGCGCTATGCAGGACTTTGATCAGGATGGCTTATTGAATTATATGGAAGGGTATTTCCCGAATAAGTTTCACCGGGTAATTTTCCAGTATGTGCCACAAAAACAAGATAAGGCGGCGGCTTTGTCGTGGCATCTTACCTCCCGGGAAAAGCTGGACATTGCCCATGCGCTGGACAACCCTGCCAATCAGAGCGCCCTGGAATACGTAGTAAAGCTCCTGCGGGAATAGGGATCATTCCTGTAAAAACTTCAGCAAGGGGGTAATAAATTTCGTGTAGACTTCAATGTGAGGGAGGTGGCCTACTCCTTCAATAGGCACCAGGGTGGCGTGTGGAATTTTTTCAGCAGCCTTTTTCCCCAGTTCCGGGTAATTCCCCAATGTTTTCCGCACTTCTTCCGGTGCGCTGGCTTTCCCCAAGGCTGTACGATCCCGTTGCCCAATAATCAACAGAGTAGGGGCTTGTATGTTGGAAAATTCGTAGATCACGGGTTGTGTAAAGATCATGTCGTAAGTAAGGGCGGAATTCCATGCTACGCGCAAATAATCGGGATTGCTGATCCAGCTGGCCTGTAGCTGTGCCCATTTATCATAGGCGACCGACCATTTGCCGGCGTAGTAGTTGTCCATCATATATTGCTTAATTTTCTCGTAGCTCTGTTGTAGCTCTGCCTTGTACCATGTATCTATGGACTGATAAGGCATTTTTACTTTCCAATCTTCCAGGCCGATGGGGTTTTCCAGTATCAATTTTTCCGTGACTTGTGGATACAGCAGGGCAAAACGTGCTGCCAGCATGCCTCCCATAGAGTGCCCGAGAATAGCTGCTTTACTGATCTGGAGTGTATCCAGCAGGGCTTTGGTATTTTGAGCCAGTTGTTGAAAGGAGTATTGGAAGCTTGCTGGTTTGGAGGATTTACCAAAGCCTATTTGATCAGGTATGATAACGCGATACCCGTTATTACTAAGATCGGCTGCGGTACTGTCCCAGTAAGCGCCGCAGAAATTTTTCCCATGCAGCAGCACTACTATTTTGCCATTAGGCTTAGTTGGTTGCACATCCATATAGGCCATTTTAAGTGGTTGGCCCTGTATATGCAGCTGTAAATAATGTACAGGGAATGGGTATTTATATTGAGATAGGGTGATATCCTGGGCGGGTATCTGTTGAGCGTAGGAGGTACTTGTAAAGATGCCGGCCAGGACAACGACCACGAAGTATAATTGCAGGCGCATGGTAAATAAGTGAGGTGGTTAAAATGCAGTAAGGAAGTCAAAATTGACGCCATACCCGCCGCAAAGGTAATAGTTGCTTATGTTTAATTGTAATTGACTGATTATTAGTTGTTTGTGAGGGCGTGGCTCGAGATGACCAAATGATTACATTTATTTAAAACCCGTTCCCTTCATTCTCGTCAGGTTTTCGTACCTTTGCGCCTTCTTTTTGTAGCTATTAGCGTAAATTTTGTTAATGGCTGATAGCGAAAGATTTAAGTATATGAACATTCGTAATATCGCAATTATTGCACACGTAGACCATGGTAAAACTACCCTGGTTGACAAAATCCTTCATCAGACAAATGTGTTCCGGGCTAACCAGGAATCGGGAGAGCTGATCATGGATAGTAACGATCTTGAAAGAGAACGTGGTATCACCATATTCAGCAAGAACGCATCTGTTGAGTACAAGGGAACCAAGATCAATGTTATTGATACTCCGGGCCACGCCGACTTTGGTGGTGAGGTAGAGCGGGTATTGAAAATGGCTGATGGGGTTATCCTGCTGGTAGATGCCTTTGAAGGGCCGATGCCGCAAACTCGTTTTGTGTTGCAGAAAGCATTACAGCTGCACCTGAAACCTATTGTAGTAATCAATAAGGTAGATAAGGCTAACTGTCGTCCTGATGAAGTACATGATGCAGTTTTTGAATTGTTCTTTAACCTGGACGCTACAGAAGAGCAGCTGAACTTTCCAACGTTTTATGGTTCCGGTAAAAATGGCTGGTTCAACAGTTCATTAGAACAGTGTGAAGATATTACTCCACTGATGGATGGTATCCTGGAATATGTTCCGGAGCCAAAGACTCCGGAAGGTAACCTGCAGTTGCAGATCACCTCACTGGATTATTCTTCTTTCCTGGGTCGTATTGCAGTAGGTAAAGTAGCGCGCGCTTCTATTGAAGAAGGACAGTGGATTACCCTGATGCAGGCAGATGGTACTGCCAAGAAGCAGAAAGTACGTGAACTGTACATCTTTGAAGCACTGGGTAAGAGAAAAGTACAGAAAGTATTTGCCGGTGATATCTGCGCAGTAGTAGGTATTGAAGGTTTTAATATTGGTGACACCATTGCTGATGCAGAAGCTCCTGAAGCTTTGCCGATTATTAGCGTGGATGAGCCTACCATGAACATGTTGTTTGGTATCAACAACTCTCCGTTCTTTGGTAAAGATGGTAAGTTTGTTACTTCCCGTCACCTGCGTGACCGCCTGGTAAAAGAAACTGAAAAGAATCTGGCGCTGCGTGTAATGGATTCCGACAGTGCGGATAGCTTTATGGTATATGGCCGTGGCATCCTGCACTTAGGTGTATTGATTGAAACCATGCGTCGTGAAGGTTACGAATTAACTGTTGGTCAGCCGCAGGTAATCGTAAAAAATATAGATGGTAAAAAATGCGAGCCGTACGAAACCTTGGTGGTAGACGTTCCGCAGGATTTTGCCAGCAAGGTAATTGACCTGGTAACCCGTCGTAAAGGTGAAATGCTGATCATGGAAACCAAAGGTGAAATGCAACACCTGGAATTTGAAATTCCTTCCCGTGGTTTGATCGGTTTACGTACGCAGATGCTGACTGCTACAGCTGGTGAGGCTGTAATGGCGCACCGCTTCAATGACTATAAGCAATGGAAAGGTGCGATCCCTGGCCGTAACAATGGTGTATTGATTGCGAAAGAAGCAGGTACTACTACTGCTTACTCTCTCGATAAACTGCAGGACAGAGGTTCTTTCTTCGTAGATCCGGGAGAAGAAGTGTATAAGGGTATGATCATTGGAGAAAACAACAAACCAGGTGACCTGGTAGTAAATCCAAATGAAGGTAAGAAACTGACCAACATGCGTGCGAGTGGAACAGATGGTGCGGCTAGCATTGCACCTAAGATCCTGATGACACTGGAAGAATGTATGGAGTATATCCAGCATGATGAGTGTATCGAAGTAACGCCTAACTTTATCCGTATGCGTAAAACCATCCTGGATGAAGAAGAACGTAAGAGAACTGCTAAGAGCATGAAAGCAGAAGCTTAATTGTTCAGGTAAGATAACTTAGTGAAAAAATAAGAACCCGCTCTGGTGAACAGAGCGGGTTCTTATTTTTCGGGGTTAAGGGTCAAATAAAATCCCCGCCCAGGATAAGGCAGGGATGTGCATACTAACCCAATGCTTACTAAAACTAAAACTAACTTCGAGTATATTAAATACTAAGATCTTTTTATGCTTCAGCAAAAATTCAAAGGCAACGCTGGTTTATTCAGCATCCAGCTTTTCCTGGATTTTCACTTTGATTTTTGTTTCGATTTCTGTTGCCAGTTCCGGATTATCGATCAGCAGTTGTTTTACTGCATCGCGGCCCTGACCTAATTTATTGCTATCATAGCTAAACCAGCTACCGCTCTTCTGGATAACGCCGTATTCAACACCCATGTCGATCACTTCACCCATTTTGGAGATACCCTGACCATACACGATATCAAATTCTGCCTGGCGGAATGGAGGAGCTACTTTGTTTTTCACCACTTTCACTTTCACGCGGTTACCTATTGCTTCATCACCATCTTTAATCTGGCTCATGCGGCGGATATCCAGCCTTACGGAAGCATAGAATTTCAGGGCGTTGCCACCGGTAGTGGTTTCCGGGTTACCAAACATTACCCCGATTTTTTCACGCAGTTGGTTGATAAAGATGCAGCAGCAGTTGGTTTTGGAAATGGTGGCAGTTAATTTACGCAGCGCCTGTGACATCAAACGGGCTTGTAATCCCATTTTGCTTTCACCCATTTCACCTTCCAGCTCGCTCTTTGGTACCAGGGCAGCTACGGAGTCTATTACCACTACATCTACTGCTCCGGAAAGAATCAGGCGATCCGCGATTTCCAGTGCCTGTTCACCGTGATCTGGCTGTGAAATCAACAGGGAATCTACGTCCACTCCCAGTCTTCTGGCGTAGCTGCTGTCAAAAGCATGCTCCGCATCTATAATGGCGCAAATGCCACCTTTTTTCTGTGCTTCTGCAATCGTATGTATAGCAATGGTTGTTTTACCAGAAGACTCAGGTCCATATATTTCAATGATTCTTCCTTTAGGTAAACCACCTATTCCAAGCGCAATATCAAGACCCAGAGAACCTGTGGAAATCACTTCCATTGGTGCTTCTGCCTTTTCACCCATCATCATCACAGATCCCTTACCGAAATCCTTTTCTATCTTGTCCATTGTGAGGCGCAGGGCCTTCAGTTTTTCTGCATTGGCTGTAGACATATCATTAATGTTTTTACAAATTTAAAAGATAGCTGATCACAATTAGAAAGCAAATCAATTGGATTGCTAAGTTATAACTAATTTTTTATTTTCCTAAATATTTTAGCAATTTCTTTTAAATGCTAAATAAAATAGTATTTCTTTTTTGCCGTTATGCCCGTTTACAAAGGGTTTGATCGTAACGACATAACAAAGATGCGACACCAATACGCATTGAATATGCGTAACAACAAAATGCGTTAAAAATTTTTCCGGGGTATGAGAATTCTACTGCATTTTTAAAAAGCGTAGTTATACGCTTGAGTATAAGCCGGGAATGTATGACTTTTGTATTGTCAAGTTTAGTTGTTAAAGTTAATCCCCTTTTGTTTGTTAAGGTTGTTTGTTAGCCTGCCTTGCGGCCTTACATCCAGTGTGAGTAAGTAATAGTGAAGAGGTCTGGTTTACCCCAAAAGTTTTATTCGCCATTCTGAAATTTGTTTACCCCTGTTTCCGGTCAGATTTGCCGATGTTACAGAGGAAATCCGGCTGGAAACAGGGGCCCCCCAAAGGGAGAAGCATCTTATTTTACCAGTATCAGGCAAGCAGCCAGCTGGCAAACAACTCCAATCAGTAATCCGATATAAATTTCCCGGGGAGTATGTGCCTGCAGCACCATCCGGGCAGTAGCCACCACCGCAGTTACGAAAAAGGTAATCACCAGCGGCACGGATACATTCATATGCATGCCCCAGGCGAGCGACAGCAAAAATCCAATGACACCACCCCAACCTACAGTATGCATGCTGGTCTTGATAAAATTATTGGTAATAAAAGCAATGGAAATACTCAGAAAAACACCCAGGAAAAAGGCTGTATAAAATTTAGGCGCCCGCCCTTCCTGTTGAAAAGTATAGAATGCCCAAAAGTAGTAGGTGATCATCGCTACATAGGGAATGATCCGGTCGCGCTGTGTCTTCATATATATAGAAGAAACAAACTTCAGCGCTTTGGCCAGCAGTAGTGTTAATACCGGGAAGCCGATACTGATGATCGCTACCCGGAAATATAGCATGTCAAAAGCAAAGCGCTTGCTCAGCGGCTTAAACGCTACCATATACTCGGGAATAGACGCCAATACCAGGAAGGTAACCAGCAAAGGAATGAACAGCGGATGCGAGATATAGGAAATAGCCTGCGCGAGTGATCGCATCCCAGGTGAAAATTCCGGCGCTTCGTGTAAGTTCCCGTTCCGGTCTAAAACTGCATGTTCTTGCATGGTATGGTGCTTATAATTCTTTACGTAAACGGGCTACCGGAATATTGAGTTGCTCCCTGTATTTGGCCACCGTACGGCGGGCAATATTGTATCCCTTGTCCTGCAACATCTTCGTCAGATTTTCATCACTCAAAGGCTTACGTTTATTTTCTGCCTCTATCAGGTCCGACAAGATTTTCTTCACCTCCCGGGTGGATACTTCCTCGCCACTGTCGGTAGACAGGGACTCAGAGAAGAAAAATTTCAGTTTAAAGGTACCAAACTCCGTTTGTACATATTTGCTGTTGGCCACGCGGCTAACGGTAGAAATATCGAGTTGCGTACGGTCGGCGATATCTTTCAGGATCATCGGCTTCATGGTGGTTTCATCCCCGGTGAGAAAAAATTCCCGCTGATAATCCATGATAGACTCCATGGTAGAGAGGAGCGTATGTTGCCGTTGTTTAATGGCGTCTATAAACCATTTGGCGGCATCTATCTTTTGCTTGATAAAGAGTACTGCTTCTTTCTGACGCTTGTCTTTTTTGTCGCCCCGGTCGTACTCCTTCAGCATTTCACGGTATCCGCCGGAAATACGGAGGTCGGGAGCATTGCGGGAGTTCAGGGTCAGCTCCAGTTTGCCGGCATTGTTGAGGATAAAGAAGTCGGGGAGCACATAGCTTTCTGCTTTATTCAGGGTGGCAAAATTTCCCCCTGGTTTAGGCGTAAGCCTGATAATCTGTGTGATGGCTTCTTTCAAGCCTTCATCTGTTAAACTCAACGCCTTTTGTATCTTCTCGTAATGCTTCTTGGTAAATTCATCGAAGTAGTTTTCCAGGATCTGGTAGGCATTATGTACGCCCGGATCTTCCTGTGACTTGCGTTTCAGCTGCAATAACAGGCATTCTTTCAGATCGGTGGCGCAAACGCCGGCCGGATCGAAGTCCTGTATTTTTTTAATCAGCGATGTAATCTCTTCTTCTGTGGTATCAATATTCTGTGAAAATGACAGGTCATCTACCATAGAGCTGATTTCCCTGCGCAGGTAACCATCGTCGTCTATGCTGCCAATGATATGTTCTGCAATGGCGTTCTGGTGCTCATCGAGTTCCAGCATGCCGAGCTGACTGAGTAAGTGTTCATGAAAAGAAGTTTCCACCCGGATCGGAATGGTTTTATTACTTTCATCCGGATCGGGATAATTATCATCGCGCAGTTTGTAATCGGCCACGTCATCATCTCCCTCACTTACATATTCAGAAATATCTATATTGTCATATTCATTTTCGCTGCCATCGGGTTCAAATTCATCTTCTTCGGAAGGTGTTTCATATTCTTCCTGTTCTTTGAATTCGTCTTCCCCTGCTTCTTCCCCATATTCCAGGGCAGGATTTTCCTCCAGCTCTTCTTTAATCCTCTCTTCCAGGTTTACAGTAGGTACCTGCAGCAATTTCATGAGCTGAATTTGCTGAGGTGAAAGCTTCTGTAATAATTTCTGCTGTTGTGTCTGCTTTAACATAATTGTTCCCTAATAGGGCAAAATTAATAAGTCTAAGGTTAACAGAGCCCTAAGCTTTCGCTTTCTACAGGTCTAACTCCAATTGCTCTGGTAACAAGCGAAATGATTTCCGGTGGAAAGGTGTTTCACCAAACTCACGTAAGGCATCCCGATGTTGCTTGGTAGGATAGCCTTTATTTACATCCCAGCCGAAATGCGGATAGTCCCCATGCAACTGCTGCATGTACTCATCCCGGTAGGTTTTAGCGAGAATGGAAGCTGCTGCAATGGAGGCATATTTACCATCGCCCTGGATAATACAGGCGTGGGGCGTAGTGCCGTAAGCATAAAAGCGATTTCCATCTACCAGGATAAATTCGGGTTGTTGTTGCAGCTTTTCCAATGCCAGGTGCATGGCCTTGAAAGAGGCTTTTAATATATTTATCTTGTCAATTTCTACATTATCTACACTGGCCACGGCATAGCAGATGGCTTTTTCTTCAATCACCGGTCTGAGGATATCCCGGTCAGATGCCTTCAACTGTTTGGAATCGTTGAGCAGCGGATGACGGAAATCCTTCGGCAGTATAACGGCTGCCGCAAACACAGGACCCGCGAGGCATCCCCTTCCGGCTTCATCACAACCGGCTTCTGTTAATAATTCCTGATAATAAGAAAGTAACAAATCAAATCTATTAATCCGGGTAAAATTACAAGATTAATGTTCACGGAACAAGGATTACCGAATTTTGAAGGTATACCACAGTATTCTTTAATCCTTTTTGAACAGATCTTTAAAATCCTTTTTGAAATCTGTCCACTCTTTGTCCGATTTTTTCATCAATTGATCCACAGCTGTACGCGTACTGTCCCATTTTTCCGCACTGCTGCTTTTTATATCTTCCAGCTTCCTGTTCATTTCCGCTTTTAATGCGCCCAGCTTTCTGCGGGCCGACTTGCTTTTTTCATCCCCCTCTTTTTTCAACTCCTCAGATGTCTGATCTATTTCCCTGATCCGTTCCCGGAGTGCTTCCGCTGCCTGGTCTTTTTGTTCAGACAGATAATCGCCAGTGCTATTGGCGGCGGACTTAATGTCTTCTGCCGCACTTTTGATGTTTTCTTTTACTTCTTCCTTTTTCTCCTGTTGCCGGCTGCTTTCATTGCAGGCAAAAAATGCAGCCAGGCCCAGTACTAAGAATATCTTTTTCATATCACAACTCTTTTTAAGTGAAACAAATAATTGGCATGGCCCTTCAGGCTGTTCCCCTTAAGCAAATCATATTCCAGTTTTTCTTCCAGTCACTATTATATGAAAATAATTATTATGTATATGACCGGATCTGCGACCCCTGCCCAATAGGAAAAAAATAGGTAGGTTTGAGGTCCTAAAAAACAAAACCTGATTTAATATGAGAAAAAAATTACTGGTTTTGCTCTTGCTGTTTAGCGTATCTGTCAAGTGGGCTAAAGCAGATGAGGGCATGTGGTTACCTTATTTGCTGGGGCAACAAACATACAACGACATGGTAAAGCGTGGATTAAAACTTACCAAAGAACAGTTGTACAGCATCAACAAAGCTTCCCTTAAAGATGCCATCATTATTTTTGGCGGTGGTTGTACCGGAGAAATTGTTAGCAACGAAGGCCTCATTTTTACCAACCACCACTGCGGCTATGGCGCCATTGCTGCCGCCAGCTCTGTGGAGCATAACTACCTGAAAAACGGATTTTACGCTAAAAATAAACAGGAAGAAATCGCCTCCTCCCAACTCTCTGTACAGTTCCTGATCAGAGTAGAAGATGTGAGCAAAGAAGTGGAAGATGCCCTGAAAGGCCTCGACGGGACTGATAGAGTCAAGAAGGAACAGCAGGTATACGGTGATATCATCTCTAAAACCACTGCCAATACCGGCTACGAAGCGAAAGTGGTACCTATGTTCAAAGGCAACCAGTACCTGCTGTTTGTATATGAGCGCTATAAAGATATCCGTCTCGTAGGTACGCCTCCTGAAAGCGTGGGTAAGTTTGGTGGAGATACCGACAACTGGGAATGGCCCCGTCATACCGGCGACTTTTCCATTTTCCGTGTATATACCGGAAAAGATGGTAAGCCAGCGCCTTATGCGGCTGACAACGTGCCCCTGAAACCTAAGCACTTCCTGCCGGTATCTATCAAAGGCGTGAAGGAAAATGATTATGCCATGATCTTCGGTTATCCCGGCGGTACCAACCGTTACGAAACTTCCTATGGTATACAACTGAAAACCAGCATTGAAAACCCTTACCTGGTAAACCTGAGGGATGTTAGACTGAAGGCCATGTTTGAACAGATGAAGAAAGATCCTGCGGTTAAATTGCAGCTGGCTTCTTCTTACGCCGGTATAGCCAACTACTGGAAATTCTTTGATGGCGAAACCAAACAACTGGAAAAACATGGTGTACTGGCCGATAAACAAAAACAGGAAGCTGCTTTTGCTAAATGGGCACAAGACAAACCTGAATTTGCGAACGTATTGAAAGATTACGAAGCCACTTATAAAGCATGGACCCCCTACGCCAAACAACGTGTATATCTGAATGAAGGCATCCTGGGCTCCCCGCTGGCATCTTTTGCAGGCTCTCTCATGGGGGTGGAAAGAGCCCTGGTAACGCCAGGCGCTCCCAAAGACGCCGTGAAACAGGCCATAGAAGCAGCAGACAAAGCCCGTACAGCTTTCCTGGAAAGCGAAAACAAACCCAGCGACCAGAAAATCCTGGCAGCTACCTGCCATATGTATTATACCGACATCGCTAAAGACCAGCAACCCGCTGGTTTTTATGAAGCGCTGAAAGCCAAATACGGCAGCCTGGATGAAGACAATACCTATCGTACCTGGGCCACTGGCGTAATGAGCAATACTATGATTTTTGACGATGCCAAATGGAAAGCATTCGTAGCCAATCCGGATGCAGTAACCCTGCAGAACGATCCGGCTTTCGCATACGCCAGCACATTTATCAAAAATTATGTTGGTAAATACCTGCCTCTGTATACCCAGTTCAACACCAAAGTCAATGACCTGGGCCGTACCTACCTGAAAGGCGTTATGCAGATGAATCCCAATGCCAACAGGTACCCTGACGCAAACTTTACCATGCGCTTATCTTATGGCCAGGTGAAACCATACGCTCCCCGTGATGCGGTACACTACGATTACGTAACTACCATGAAAGGTGTGATCGAGAAATATGTTCCCGGCGATTACGAATTTGACCTGCCAGCCAACTACCTCGATCTGTATAATAAGAAAGATTTTGGGCAGTATAAAGATGCCAAACGCAATGATATCGTAGTAGGTTTTATTACCACTAACGACATTACTGGTGGTAACTCAGGTTCTCCTGTTATCAACGCCAATGGCGAACTGATTGGACTGGCCTTCGATGGTAATTACGAAGCACTGAGCCACAAAATCCAATTCGACGCTGAATTCAATCGTACTATTTGCGTGGACGTACGTTATGTATTATGGTGCATTGAAAAGCTGGGTGGTGCAAAAAATATCATCAATGAGCTGAAGCTGGTGAAATAAGCTGAAAGCTTAAGCAGAAAGCCACAGAGGCGAATAATCAAAGCGTGTATTCCAAATATCCGCTTCGATTATTCGCCTCTGTGGCTTTTGGGCTTTCTACAGATAAAGTATCGAACTTTTTTTGTTAAGCGGTGTTATCCGGAGTAAGGCTGTTGCTGTTCATTGTCGAAAACCTTATAACTCCCCTGCATGCATAAACGATTTTTACGCGTTGCTACCTTATTTGTATGCTGCCTGATTGTACATCCTGCTTTTGCGGCGATTTCCTCGCCGGCCATACGTGATAGTACGGGGAAGGATTCTGCCCGCCTGCTTCCGGGATTTATAAAAAAGATTTCATTTGGAGGCGTCTTCCAGGCCCGTTACACTGGCTCCCTGGTAAAGGAAGTAGATGTAAACGGGGTACATCAGCCAAATGCGGAAGAAGTGGTACGGAATAGTTTTAGTATCAAACGGGCGCGCTTACAGGCCAAGGCGCAGGTAAGCGATCGTTTTACAGCGGCAGTATTGATTAACCTGGCGGAGTTTTCCGGCGATACGAAAGGGAAAGTCCTGGAAAACGCCTATGTATCCTACCGATGGAATGATGCCCTGAATTTCACTATCGGTCAATTCAGACCATCTTTTGGCCTGGAAGACCTATACCCTGTAGATATAATACAGTCGATGGATTTCTCCAACCAATATTATGCCTTTGGCAGCAATGGCTGGCAGAGTTTCCAGATAGGCGTATCCATGTTTGGCGCCTTCAATAAAGACAGTAAAGTGCCCATGAAATATGCACTGTCGGTAGTAAATGGCAATAACCGTAACCAGGTATCGGACAATGACAACGGTAAGCTGGGTACGGCCCGGCTGGAGCTGGGCGATATGAATAAGTTGTCACTCGGCCTCAATGGCGGCTTTGGCGCCGTAAAGCGGCAAAGCGTATATGCGGTAGGCGTGGATGTTAGCGGCGTAATCCCCCTGGCGCCTAAATGGGATCTGCAGTTGCAGTCGGAATATAAGCAGGGTAACAACCATCAGCTCTATTATGCGCTGCCGGATAGCTTGCGTAAAGAGCCGGTTAGCCGGTATATCATGAGCGGCGTATATATTCTTCCCAACTTCCGCTACAAGATTAATTTCCACAAACTTACGTCTATCGAGGTATCGATGCGCTATGAATATTTTAAAGAAGATCAAAAGCACGATGGCACCGTACGGCAATCGTACATTCCTATGGTGAGCCTGGCTTTCCTGAAAGATTATGGTGGACGTATTCAGTTAGGTATGCAGATAGATCAATACAACCGCGATATACCAGGTACCAAAACACATAACAGCAACCTGTTGATAGCACAGGTCCAATGCAGATTTTAAAGCTCGTCATTATGAAAGAAATCAAGTATCCGCAACTGTTGATTACATTGGCATTTGGCCTGATCATCTGGTTTATTCCTGCACCGGCGGGTGTAAAGGAAGAGGCCTGGCACCTGTTGGCTATTTTCCTGGCAACGATTGTCGGTATTATTATAAAAGCTGCCAGCATGGGCACCATGTCTATGATCGCTATCACGCTGGTAGCAGTTACCGGGGTGCTGGCGCCGGGAAACCCTTCCAGATCCATTACACTGGCACTAAGCAGCTTTGGAGATAAAGTAATATGGCTGATCGGCATCTCTTTTTTTATTGCCCGGGGATTCATAAAAACGGGCCTGGGCAAACGGATAGCCTACCTGTTTATTCGTGTATTTGGTCGCAGCTCACTGGGACTGGCCTACGGACTGGGGTTGGCCGACCTGGTGCTGGCGCCGGCAGTACCCAGCAATACTGCCAGGGGAGGAGGAATTATTTACCCTATTATGAAGTCGATGGCCATGAACTTTGGTTCTGTTCCCGAAGATCCAGCCACCCATCGTAAGTTGGGCGCCTATCTCACGTTGAACAGTTACAATATGAATCTTATTACCTCATCGCTGTTTTTAACCGGTACGGCCAGCAACCCGATGTGTCAGAAGTTTGCCAAAAATATGGGCATCGACATTACCTGGATGTCCTGGTTTACGGCGGCCATAGTGCCTGCATTGCTCTCTGTTATTGCCGTTCCCTGGATACTCTATAAAATATACCCGCCCGAGCTCAAATCTACCGGCGATGCACCGGCGATGGCAGCAGAGAAGTTGAAGGAAATGGGACCTGTTCACCGCAATGAGTGGTTGATGTTATTGGCCTTCGTGATCCTGTTATTCCTTTGGATTACCGGTGATTTATTTGGTATCGATGCTACTACTACGGCGTTGATAGGACTTGTATTCCTGTTGATATCACAGGTGCTTACCTGGGAAGATGTAAAGTCGGAAAAAGGAGCCTGGGATACGATCGCATGGTTTTCTGCCCTGGTAATGATGGCAAGTTTCCTGAATACTTTGGGCTTTATTCCCTGGTTCAGCGACCTGATTAAACAGCAGGTGGGCGGCCTGCAATGGACGGTGGCTTTCCCGATAATTGTGCTGGTGTATTTTTATAGCCATTACATTTTTGCGAGTGCTACAGCTCATGTGGCGGCCATGTATTCCGCCTTTTTAGGAGTGGGTGTTTCTGTTGGAATTCCAGGTACTTTGCTGGCGTTGGTGCTGGGTTTTTGCGGTGGCATTTTTGGAACGCTCACACATTACGGACATGGTCCTGCGCCGGTATTTTTCGGGAGCACTTATGTAGATCTGAAAGACTGGTGGAAATGCGGGTTTCTGCTGAGTATTGCGCTGATTATTATCTGGATGGGTGTTGGTGGTGGCTGGTGGAAAGTAATCGGTATCTGGTAAACGTGGAGAAAAAAAGATATTATGGGTCAACGGAAGCAACAAACTTTATCGAGAAAAAACTGGATGGCCTTTACGGGGCTGTTCCTCTGCCTTTACCTGGTGATACACCTGGCAGGCAACCTCCAGTTGTTTTTGCCGGAAGAACGGGCGCACAGGCAGTTTAATCTCTATTCCCATATTCTGTCGGGTAACCTTATTATTAAGGCAATTTCCTATATCCTTTTTGCCAGCATCATTGGTCATGTGGTATATGCTATTATTATCACGGTGGCCAATAACCGGGCGAGAAAGGTCCGGTATTACTACGATCGCAGGGGAACTGCCAGTAAGTGGTATAGCCGCAATATGGGCCTATTGGGAACTATTATTTTTATTTTCCTGGTGATGCACCTGCGCGATTTCTGGTACGTCTACAAATTTGGGCAGTTGCCAATGGATGCTGACGGGCATAAAGATTTGTATGTATTGGTGGTCGGTGTTTACAGTGAGTTGTGGTATGTGATACTGTATGTGATTTGCATGATCGCGCTCTGTTATCACTTGCTGCACGGTTTTTTCAGTGCTGCCAGAACATTGGGATTATATCATCCGCGTTATGCGCAAGCAATCAGGATTTTTGGCTGGGTGTTCAGCATTGTTATTTGTACCGGATTTGCTGCGATGCCACTGTATGTTTATTGCTTAAAATAGTTGGTTATGCTGGACGCAAAAATACCCGCGGGACCACTTGAAGAGAAGTGGAATTATTACAAGGCCCACGCAAAGCTGGTGAACCCGGCCAATAGAAAGAAACTGGAAGTGATAGTAGTAGGGGCTGGACTGGCAGGCAGTTCTATTGCTGCTTCGCTGGGAGAAATGGGATATAGTGTGAAATGTTTCTGTTTCCAGGATACGCCCCGCCGTGCTCACTCTGTGGCTGCGCAGGGCGGTGTGAATGCTTGTAAGAACTATGAGAATGACGGCGACAGTGTATACCGCATGTTTTACGATACGATTAAAGGCGGTGACTTTCGGGCAAGAGAGGGAAATGTGTACCGGCTGGCAGAATGCAGCGCCAGCCTGATTGATCAGGCGGTGGCCCAGGGCGTACCTTTTGGCCGGGAATACGGCGGGTACCTGAACAACCGTTCCTTTGGCGGGGTACAGGTGTCCCGTACTTTTTATGCGAGGGGGCAGACCGGGCAGCAGCTGTTGCTGGGGGCTTACCAGGCGCTGATGCGGCAGGTGGGGGCTGGTAGTGTACAATTGTTTGCCCGGCATGAAATGCTGGACCTGGTAGTGATAGATAAAAAGGCCAGGGGGATTATTGTACGCAACATGGATACCGGTGTGCTGGAACGTCATGGGGCGCATGCGGTAGTACTGGCTACCGGCGGATTTGGCAAAATATACTACCTGTCTACGCTGGCTATGGGGTGCAATGGTTCCGCTATCTGGAGAGCACACAAACGAGGCGCTTTTATGGCTAATCCCAGTTGGACACAGATACATCCGACCAGTTTGCCTCAATCGGGCGAATACCAGTCTAAGCTTACATTGATGTCGGAATCGCTGCGGAATGATGGCCGTATCTGGGTGCCGGTAAATAAAGACGAACAACGGGAGCCCAACCAGGTTCCGGAAGAAGAAAGAGATTATTACCTGGAAAGAAGATACCCGGCCTTCGGTAATTTATCGCCCCGCGATATTGCGTCGAGGGCGGCCAAAGAGCGTATCGATGCAGGTTTTGGAATAGGACCACTGAAGAACGCTGTATACCTGGATTTTTCGAGGGCAATAAAAGACCAGGGAGAAGATAAGATACGGAAGAAGTATGGCAACCTGTTTCGCATGTACGAAAAAATTACCGGGGTAAATGCCTACCTCGAGCCTATGCGTATTTCACCTGCCGCGCATTTTTCAATGGGCGGCCTATGGGTGGATTATGAACTGATGACCACCATCCCGGGATTGTTTGCTTTGGGAGAAGCCAACTTCGCGGACCATGGAGCTAATCGCTTAGGGGCAAATTCTCTCTTGCAGGCCAGTATTGACGGCTATTTTATAGCGCCTTATACTATGGCTAATTACCTGGCAGATGAAATAAAAGCAGGGTCCATAGATATACGCCACGCTGCCTTTGCCGCTGCAGAAGAAAATGTGCAGCAGCAATTACATATGCTGATGGGCATACAGGGTAATTTAAGTGCGGATTATTTTCATAAAACATTAGGTAAAATATTGTACGATAAATGTGGATTGAGCCGATCGAAAGTAGGATTGGAAGCGGCTATTAAAGAGATTGTGGCCTTACGGGAAGAATTCTGGCAACGGTTATATGTACCGGGTGGTTACGCTATCAACAGCGAACTGGAAAAGGCCGGGAGGGTAGCCGACTACCTGGAGCTGGGAGAGTTGATGTGTTATGATGCCCTTACCCGCAACGAATCCTGTGGTGCGCATTTTCGCACAGAATACCAGACGCCCGAAGGAGAGGCGCTGCGCAACGACCAGGACTTTTCTTTTATTTCAGCCTGGGAATGGGCCGGGGCAGGCCAATCGCCACTGCTGCACAAAGAGTCTTTACATTTTGAATTTGTAACACCTACGGTGAGAAGCTATAAATAATAAATTAACGGGTATGCGTATACGACTAAAAATTTGGCGCCAGGAAAATGAGCATGATTCCGGGAAAATGATGAGCTATACGCTGGAAGATATCAACCCGCATATGTCTTTCCTGGAAATGCTGGACACCTTGAATGAGCAGTTGTTAAAAAATGGAACCCGCCCGGTAGAATTTGATCACGATTGCCGGGAAGGAATATGCGGACAATGTGGTGTGATGATCAATGGCCGCGCGCATGGACCTCTAAAAAATACAACTACCTGTCAGCTGCATATGCGCACCTTTAAGGATAATGAGGAGATTATTATAGAGCCATTTCGGGCCACCGCTTTCCCGGTGAAATGTGATTTAAAAATAGACCGGTCTGCATTTGACCGGATTATACAATCTGGTGGATTTATTGCTGTGAATACGGGGCAAGCACCGGAGGCGAATAGTATTCCTATTGGTTCACCAGAAGTAGAAGCGGCTTTTGATGCAGCGGCCTGTATTGGTTGCGGAGCCTGTGTGGCGGTGTGTAAGAATTCCAGCGCAGCATTGTTTACCAGTGCAAAAATAGCGCACCTGGCACTATTGCCCCAGGGGCAAATAGAAGCACAAGCACGGGTGAGAAATATGATAGATCAGATGGACAGGGAAGGCTTTGGCCACTGCAGTAATACGGAGGCTTGTGAGGTCGAATGTCCGCAGCAAATTTCTGTATTGCATATTGCCCGTATGAACTATGAATACAACAAAGCGCAGCTACTGAAAAAATAGTGCACTCCTTTCCTATAAGCATATACGTAGTAATACCTATTTTGTAAGATATTTTCTTACATCGATGTTTATTTGAAAAATAGGGTGTAAATTTGCATCCGTTTGAATACCGAATATATGCTGTTGCTATCCGAGTTGCAATCGCAATAGTGTTAACCCCGGTGAATTATTAGTAAAAAGGGTTTGTGACCGACCCCCCAAAAAAGAAAATAATAAGATGACACATTGTAAAATGTTTGTGGTAGCCCTGCTGCTCATGGTAGCTATGGTGGCTTGTAACCTCAATCCCAAAGAAAACACAAAAGAAGTAGTTACCGTAGAAGGACAAGCAGGTAATTTCCTGATTATCAAAGGACATGGTTTTAGTGAAAACAGGAACCAGAATAAGGTGGTTTTTGGCAATGTAACCGCGAAGGTGCTGAGTGCCAATACCAATAGCCTGGTGGTACAGGTGCCTGTACAATCTGCTGCTACCGTGCCTGTAATGGTAACGGTTGGAGATAATGTATCCAACGCAATGCTGTTTGCCTATCATGCCAAACTGGTAGCCTCTAAATTTTAAAAACAATTAAATTAAAAGCAGTGGGTAGCGGTCTTTTCAGGCCATCTACCCATTGTCTTTTAAATGCTTTTTTTTTGCTACACTTGCAGTATGTACAGCACTTTCCAGCCACATCCTTTATTGGTTGCTTATGTAGATGCATACTGGGTAAGTATGACTACGCAATTTTCGCAACAGCGGATTTTGCCGGATACCTGTGCCGATATCATTTTTAATATCAGTGATCAGCCGGTTGCTGCGGGTAACAATGCTATATGCATAGCGCCCAATACTGCATTCGTAGTAGGTACGATGACCGCTTTTCGTGATATTAACAGGCAAGGTAATACCGGTATGTTAGGAATCCGTTTTAAACCAGGAGGCCTTCATGCTTTTACGGCATTGCCTTTGCAACTGGCTACCGACGAACATCTTCTGCTCAGCGACATTACACACGACTGGCATGCGCGGCTCGAGCCCTTGCTGGAAAAAGCACCATCAATTTCAGAAAAGGTTAACAGCCTTGAAAATTTCCTATTGCAGCGATTGCCAGCGAACAATATTGTTGCAAGTAAAATCCAGGAAAGCATTCACCTGATCCGCCAATCGAATGGAAGTATAACGCCTGCAATGCTGGCAGATAAAGCGTTTATGAGTACCCGTACTTTTGAAAGGAATTTTTTACAGATGATAGGCGTATCTCCCAAAACGTTTTCACGGATCGTGCGGTTTATGAGTGTGCGCCGTGAGTTGAAGAAGGAGAAATCGGCCACTTTGCTATCTCTGGCATTGGAGCATGGTTTTTATGATCATGCGCACCTCACCCGCGAATTTAAGTTATTGGGCGGCGACAACCCCAGCTGCTGGCGGTAATAAGCTTACCTCCCGGCATTTAATTTATTATTCAATTAAGCTGCTATGCGACAGAAATTAACATTGATCACGCGTGCAGGACCTTCCACGCGCCATCCGGTTTTATGAACAGGGGCTTGGGTGGAAAAGATCGCCTGCCAGTGAAGAGGAAATTGCATTCTTCCCATTGGGAGGTATGGTGCTGGCGCTTTATTCCAGGGAGCGCCTGGCGGAAGATGTGGGCATTCCCGCCAGGGGTAGCGGCTTCGGAGGACTTACACTATCGTACAATGCCATCGACCGTGCTGAAGTAAATGTGGTCATGGAGCAGGCGCGCAGCGCGGGTGCGCAGATTGTGAAGCCGGCACAGGAAGTATTCTGGGGCGGCTATAGTGGCTACTTCCGCGATCCCGACGGTCACCTGGTGGAGGTTGCGCATAATCCGTTCTGGGAATTGAATGAACAGGGCGATGTAATATTGCCGTTGTAAGATATTGACACTAAAAAGCCTGACTAACGCATGCGAAATACGATAGTCAGGCTTTTTAGTTTTAATGAAGGCAGCTATTTATCCTGCATGCCAAACATTAGTATAATTTTCCCGTCTTTATACAGGTTCAAAGTTTGATCTGCCACGTCATAGTGATAGGAAGCTTCGCTGAGTAATTTCAGGAAATCTGCCTCCCTGCGCATTACGGCAGGGTCGGGGCAAGCCATGCGGGTGCTGACAGCCTGTGCAAACTTAATCTGGTCGCCCGTGGCATTGTATCCGCCGGAGATACTGTTACATCCACCCTTGCCATGAAAGCGTTTTTTTTCGGTGTCAAATTCAATCCATATCCCGGAGTCAGTCAGTGTGGCATCATTGAGTTTGATGACGTTCCATTTTTTGCTGCCGATAAACGTCCACTGGTTTGGAGTTGTGGCAGTAGTAGATTTATCTTCCATGGCAAATTGCATCACGAGGTGGTCGTTTTCAAAGAGGTTGATGGTACCATCTGTAAGCGTGTATTTGAATGTATGCCCGCCTAGCGTTTTCAGGAAATCGGCTTCCCGGCTCATTACACCGGCATCGGGGCAGGCCATAAAAGTACTTACTGCCTGTGTGAAGGTAACGGCATTGTTGCCAGTGGAATAACCTCCGGAAATATTGTTACAGCCTCCTTTGCCATAGAAGCGGTTCTTGGCGGGATCAAATTCGAGCCACACGCCGGAGTTGCTGATACTGGCTTCGTTTAAACGCGTCATTACCCACTTTTTGCCGCTGATGCTGGCCCAGTCGGTGTCGCCATTGCTGCCCTGATCCTGTCCGGCGTCTTTATCCTGCAATTTGAACTGCAGTACAGGTTTACCATTTTGCAGGAGATGCACTTGCTGACCAACTACCTGGTATTTGAACGTGCGATCTCCAAATTGTTTGAGGAACGAACCTTCCCGGCGCATCAGGCTTGACTCACAGGCCATCAGGGTACCAGCTACTTTGGAAAAAGTGATACTGTTGCCGGAAGTAGAAAAGCCTCCCATCAGGCCGTTACAGCCACTTCTTCCATGGATACGTTTCTTATCTGTATCAAATTCCACCCAGATCGCCTCATCCGGCTGGTCGGCATTATCCATCTTTGACAGTATCCATTTTTTGCCGGCAATGCTTGTCCACTGGCTATTGGCAGCAGTAACACGCACTCTTTTTTTCTCCAGCACTTTCACTAATGTATATTTTACATTGGGAGCATCTGCTGGTGGATTTTTTACAGGAGTGACCTTCACTCTCAATTTGTAACGGTAGCCCGGAGTGTATTTAAACCCGTTAATATTTGTATAGAAGTTAGACCAGTCTGCGTTGGCAGATTCCTTTACCTGCAGGCATTCCATAGGAGCTACGCCGGTACAGGGTTCTTTAGATTCTTTTACATAAATAATCTGTGTTTTGGTGCTGGGTTGCTTTTGCTGTACCGGGGCCAGAATAGTAGTGGCGAACGTAATCGCTAGTTCAAATAGCATAAAATATAGATTTTAATAATTAACAACAAAAGGAGCCATGAAGTTTACCTTTTGTTAGATTATGCTATATTTTGCAAAAACGCTGCCAGTCTGGCTATCAGCTACCCATTATTAGCTAATGGAGCCATGGTAGACTATTTGGCTGGGTGCCCCCAGTAATTGTACGATAGATTCATAATAGGTCGCCTTATCGGGTGCCGGAAGGCTGATAACGGTAACATCGTTTGCTTTCAGCAGGTCCAATTTATATTTTGAAGAGGGCACATAGTCGTTCGGGATATAGTAATAAATTTTGTTAGGTACCGGTACATTTTTGTGATGGAATTTCTGCCTGGCCCGGTAAGTAAGCAGCCACCAGAGGTCTGTTTCCACAAAATCGAGTGATAAACCGAAGATGTGAATGTCTTCTGTGAAGAACAGGTCTATCCAGGAATGGAAATATACCTGCCTGGTGTGGATACGTTTGAGTAAAGAAGGTTTTGGAACTTCTTTAGACGTATATACGGTACCGCTGACTACATAATTACGCATCAGCTGTAACTGGCCACCATAGTGCTCAAAGCCCAGGTTAATGCTCATCGGATTCAGACAGTCGCCATGTATATGCCAGTAATTGATATCGTTGACACTGTATTTCCTGAAAATGCTGTAAAACTTTTCGTTGATAATACTGGTGTTCTCTAATGGTGTAATTCCCTCCAGTGTAAATTCATAGTTGGTGGTGAGGATATGCGCTGGCCTGAGCGCCCGGATGGCGCTATGAATGCCGTTGCCCTTGATTTCCGCTGCCTTAATGGCAATAAAGGATTTCAGGTCTTTTTCCCGTATCCGGTGGTTTTTACTGGCTGTCAGGAAAATTTCCTCATATAGCAGGGGAAAGGGTTTTTTCTCATCCAGTACTACGGTATCATTGGCATGGCAAAAGGAGATGATATCTCCCAGCAGGTCCTTCCAGCTTTGTCCCCGGGAGATGTTGTTAATGTCGTTTCCGATTAATAAAACAAGGTTTTTCATAGCAGATGCATTCTTTTAGGGTGGTTAAATCAACAAAACAGGGTCGGTTCTTTTCAAATTTTCAATTGCAAACTATGGCCAGTAGCCGCAGCTGATGGTGTTCCGGTACGTTCATGGCATAAAGATACCAACGTGCTACGCAATGTATATGTGATGTTATTTATCCGGGGTATTATCTTTCCAGGCCCACAGATAGCGGCAGGCATGAGTGCGGTAGGGCGACCATTTCGCCGATATCCGGCGCAGCTGATCGCGGAAGGCTTTTTTATCGTCCCGGTCCAGTTTGTAAAGCTTTATCATGGCCTGTTGCAGCCCCCAGTCGTCCAGGGAAAATATATCGTCCCTGCCCAGGAAAAACATGAGCAGCATTTCTACCGTCCAGCGACCTACTCCTTTGATCTGGGTAAGATACGTGATCACTTCCTCATCGTTCATTTTCCGGAGCTTCGCATCTGTTAATTTCTCAGCAATCACAAACGCGGCTACATTATGTACATAGGTTACTTTGGCATTGGATAATCCTATACCGCGGAGCGTAAGCGCCGGCGTATCGAGGATTTGCTGCGCGGTGGGTTCTTCGCCAGCATAGAGATTTAAAAAGCGGGCATAAATGACATCTGCTACTTTGGTAGATAGCTGCTGGCTCATAATAGAGCCAATCAGTTTGAGCGCAATGTTTTTTCGTATAGGCAAGGTTGACAAAGGACCCGTAATAATCTTTTGCAGCTTCTTGTCCTTGCTGAGATGTACCTGGTAATGAACCGGCTCGGCTGCCGGAGTGCCGTTTGACCTGGGCATAAAACAGTGTTTTAGTTGATACGTCTTATCATCCACTACTCCGGCGCCTTGACCGGGTTATCAATAATTGAAAGGCTGTGTATAAATAACCTGCAATAGGGTTTGACCCACTGCTTTCAGTGTTTTGCGGTCTATTACATCCATGTTATCATTCTGTGTGTGCCAGTGTGGCGCAAAGTCGTTATTGGCCTGTAATGCAATGATATCGAATGTAGGAATGTTGGCAATCGTATTAACCGCGATGTGATCGTCGGTAATATAGGCCCCGTTATTTTCGTAGCGGAACAAATCAGAGTAGCCCAGTTTGTTAGCTACATCCCAGAACATTTTCATTTGCGCAGGGGCATATTGTTTGGAAGAGCCTTCCATATAGAACTGCGAATTGCGACCGCCCACCATGTCGAGCAAAATGCCATAGTTAGCCTTGTAGCCAGGTATGTGCGGGTTGTGTGCCCAGTATTGGGTACCGAGACAAAACGAATTTTCATCGCTCTTCGCGCCATAATCTTCCACGTCTACCAGCAGGATGTCTACGCCGGCTTCTGGTTTCTGCTGCCGCATCTGCCGCGCTACTTCCATCAAAACAGCTACGCCGCTGGCGCCATCATCTGCGCCATCCAGCTTTTTGGTTTTATCGAAAGCATCTTCGTCAGCCCAGGGACGGGTATCCCAGTGCGCGAGCAACAGGATGCGTTGTTTGGCAGCAGGATTGAAGCTGGCGATGATATTAATACAGGGTAGTTTTTCTTTTTTGGGACCAATAACCGTGGTTCGTTGTACATATACGGTATCTGCCCAGGGGCGTAAACTGCTGATCAGCCAACTGGCACATTTTTCCTGTGCCGGTGTATTCGGGATTCTTGGCCCGAAGCTTACCTGTTTGGCAGTATAAGCATAGGCAGAATCGGCCTGGAAGACAGGTACCGGCACATCTATTTTAGCTACTTTACTGGCGCCGGTGCTGTCGTTGTTATTATCAGTAGTCTGGCTATTCTGCTGGCAAGCGCCGGCCGTTATGGCCAGCGCTGTCAGTGCAATAAGAGCTTTACGCATTATTTCAGGTGTATTTTTAATATTATTGAAGACTGTAGGAAACGGTACCGTCTTTCTCATCTTTTAACTGTACGCCGATAGCCAGCAGCTCATTCCGGATTTTGTCGGAAGTAGCGTAGTCCTTGCGGCTCTTAGCTTCTTTACGCATCTCGATCAGCATCTTTAATACCCCATCCAGTTTATTGTCTTCTCCTGTAATGGTTTCCTGGCGTATACCCAGGATATCTACCAGGTAAGTTTTCCAGGTTTCCTGCAACAGGCGGAAAGTTGTTTCGCTGATTTCGTGCATTTTTATCTGTCCGCCTTTCAGGGAGTTCACTACCGACGTTGTTTCAAACAGGTTAGCCAATACTTTTGCCGTATTGAAGTCATCGTTCATGAATTCGGCGCATTCCAGGCACCATTGGCGTACCTGTTTGTCCAGTTCTTCGTTGAGCGGTTGACCGGCAGCTGCGTTGTAGGAAAGCTTTTGCAAAGTTTCATAGGCTGCCCATAAGCGTTGTAAACCTTTTTCGGCGCCCTGCAGGGCCTCATTGGAAAAATCCAGTGTACTGCGGTAATGCGTTTGCAACACAAAGAAACGGATGGTCATAGGGCTATATGCCTTTTCCAGCTGAGGGTTATCGCCGGTAAACATCTCCGTAAGCTTAATGGTATTGCCATAAGCTTTCCCCATTTTACGACCATTGATGGTAATCATGTTATTGTGCATCCAGTAACGGGCCATCATATCGCCGTGTGCAATTTCGCTTTGTGCAATCTCGCATTCATGGTGTGGAAACTGAAGGTCCATACCGCCACCATGGATATCGAACTGGTTACCCAGGTATTTGGAGCTCATGGCAGAGCACTCGATGTGCCATCCAGGGAAACCCTCGCCCCATGGGCTTGGCCAGCGCATAATATGTTCGGGGGGCGCCTTTTTCCATAAAGCGAAATCGGCTTTGTTTTGCTTGTCATCCTGGCCCTCTAGTTCCCTGGTGGTTTCCAGCATGTCTTCCAATACGCGTCCGCTAAGGATACCATAGTCATAACTGGCGGCATATTTTTTTACATCGAAATATACACTGCCATCTACCTCATAAGCATAGCCTTTTTCCATGATTGTTTTAATCATTTCAATCTGCTCAATGATATGGCCGGTAGCGGTAGGTTCTATGCTGGGTTCCAGGTTGCCGAATTGCAGCATGGCCCAGTGAAACAGGTTGGTATATTTCTGCACCAGTTCCATGGGCTCCAGCTTTTCCAGTGTGGCAAATTTGGAGATTTTATCTTCAGCGGCACGGCCTTCTTCCTCAAAGTGGCCGGCATCGGTAATGTTACGTACATAACGCACTTTGTAGCCCAGGTGCTGTAAATAGCGATATACCACATCAAAGGTAATATAGGGGCGGGCATGGCCCAGGTGCGATTCACCGGATACAGTAGGTCCGCATACATACATGCCTACGTGGCCGGGTGTTAATGATGTAAATACTTCTTTTTGACGGTGTAATGAATTATATATCCTTAGTTCTGACATATGCTGTAAATGACAGATGTCAACGGACTTAAACAGGCTGACATCTTATTTTTTATTGATGGATGGCAAAGATAAAAATTGTTTTCCGGGTATAGTAAAACTCGCGCAACAACATCGGTCAGCCATAAAAGCATAATTCATTTTCATAATATGTGTAATTATTTATTTACCTGGACTTCCGTTTTACCGCTGCCGATTAAGCTCATATTGGCAATTACAGGATAATGGTCAGACAGGTCTGACGTGATTTTCCGGAAGCTATTCACTTTAAAATAGTTGCTTACAAAAACATAATCAATACGCAATGTAGGCGCCAGCCCTGTAAAAGTACGTCCTATTCCCAAACCTTTTTGCAGAAAAGCGTCCTGCAGGTCTCCTTTAATGGTAAAATAGGTGTACGAGGCCGGGGTATCATTGAAATCGCCACAAACAATAACCGGGTAAGGGCTCTGACGAATAAAACCGCCTACAATATCCGCCTGTTGACTGCGGCGGATATACGCCTCTCTCATTTTCTGGATGATATTTTTAGTGGCTTTCAGGCCAGTATCTTCCTGGTTCTTGATTTTCCTGATATCGGAATAATCCCGTTCATTGAAACGATAAGATTCCAGGTGCATGTTAATAACACGGATAGTATCGGCTCCTTTTACGATATCGGCATATATCAGGCTTTCGCTACGGGGGCCCATACTCATTTTAACCTTATCGGACGCGATGATCGGGAAACGGGAATAAATAATAGATCCCCAGTGCTGCATACCATTCCGGTTAAAATCGCTGGAAAAATAGCGATATGGTAATGCCATCTCTCGGGAAATATCCTCCCGGTTGTTGAAATCATTCTTTCTCTCGGAAGTATAAAAATCCTGGAAGCAGGCAATATCCAGCTCCTGTTTTTTGATCATGGCAAACATTGCCTGCCGGTTGTATTTACTGTCCTTTTCACGGTATAGGCCAAACTGGCTTACATTATAGCTCATCACGGTGAGGCTGCTGCTATCGGCAGCGGGCTTATTGCCCGATGGCATGTGAAACGCCACAAAAGCGCTAATAGATTTCCACCCCAGCAACAGGGCGATCAGTGATAATAAGGCATAGCGATAATTAAAAAATAGCCATCCTAAAAGGAATATTACCAGCAACGCCAGCAGGAACGGGAAGGCCAGCGTTAAAAAGCTGATGGGCCAGAACCATGCCGGTGAAATATAAGGCGCTAAACAAGCACCCAGAAAAAGTAATACTACGGCGAAGTTGATGGTCAGAAAAAATCCTTTCGTAAATAGTCTTAAAAATCGCACCGCGTCATACTTTGTTGAAGTACTAAAGTTAGTGTTTTTTCAATGACAGACAGGCCATAACCGGGAAATGCTCCGATGGCGTTACCGGGAAAACCTGTCCGCCGTGGATTTCAAAGGAAGGCTGCGGTAAAATGTAATCTATCCGCAGGGAAGGCGACAGGTAGGAGAGGGTACGCCCCCAGCCACTGCCTGTTGCCAGGAACACATCTTGTAAATGCCGGCTAACCGTTTTATAGGTAAATGATGCCGGCGTATCGTTGAAATCGCCGCAAACGATCGTGGGGTATGGGCTGGCTGCCATAAGACCTGCCAACTGAACGGCCTGGGCAGCTCTTTTTTCAACCGCATGCCGTATTTTATACAACAGGCCTTTCCCTGGCAGGGCTTTCATCTGTTGATAATCCTCACTGTTGAACATATACGAAGTTAGCTGTACCGAAAACACCCGGATAGTGTCACTCGCTATCGCCACATCGGCCTGTAAAAAAGTGCTGCCGCTGCCCGCTTTGCTTTCTCCACAGGGGATAGCAGTAGCCGCTATAATCGGGTAACGGGAAAATAATACAATACCGTAGCGCCAGGTATTCCAGTGTATCTTATCCTGCGTAAAGAAGTGATGGGAATAACGACCGCTCAAGCGGATATTTTCCAGATGCTGTCCCTTTTCCCGCTCGTCGTTCGTATAAAACTCCTGTATACACAGTATATCCGGGCTGGCTTTTTCCAATACGTCATAAATAGCCCGGATCCGGGCTGTATCAGATTGGTAAGCGCGGAGCCCCATACTGCTGCTGTTATACGTCATCAGCGTAAACTGGCCACTGCCGGGTTTTACCGCCTGAGGAAACACATGAAGGCCCCACGTATCCAATGCGGCCGGTATGCCACACAATACAGTGATCACATTTGCCAGCAGGTACTTTTTGTTTTTATGCCACCAGCATAAGGGAATAAAAAGTATACAGGCAAGGAAAAGAAAAGGGAAAAACAGGCCTGCAAAACCAATTATCCAGCATCGACCGGGATTGAGGTAGGGAAGCCAGGTACTCAGTAGTAGCGCCGTTATCAGTAACAGGTGCAGCCACTGTAAACAGCGTTTAAGTATAATGATCAGCATAGGGGAACAAGCAATTATAGTGATATCGGCTAAAATACGACATAAAAAAGGAGACACAAATGGTGTATCTCCTTTTAAAAAAATATATGACGCTTAACTACTCGGTGCGGCTGGCTCTCAGCAGGGTTTCCCTTTCTTCAGGAGATAAGGAAGCCAGTCCGTTTTCGTTTATTTTATCAAGAATTTCATTCAGCTTTTGTTCCGGCACTTTACCAATGCGTCTGAAGGGTTGTTCAGCTTCAGTTACTGTGGCCTTTTTTTTAAGATCGTCCGGGTTTATCTGTTGGGAAGCAGGATGGAATACGTGTGTGAGCTTAAAGGAGAGCCTGTTGAAACCAGCGCCCCAGTCGCTTCCTTTTTTCCACTGCCACATATATAACCAACCGGCCAATCCTCCGCCTGCCAATACAGGAAGGTAAGTATAACCATAGGAAGATGTCATTAATAAGGCACTGACGGAAAGCGAAATAAAGAGCAGCGTTACTATCCACAGGGAAATACCGCCTCCCAGCAACGGGAATATCCGGTAGCGGGGTGCGATGGCGGTAACGCCAATAGCGATGGCCATAATGCTGCCGGAGGCGCCCAGGAAGTATTCATTGCCGGCCAGTGCATGAAAAGAGGGGATTAGCTGCATAGCTGCCACATAAAAGAGATTGCCGCAAATGCCACCAAAGAGATATAACGGCAATATCCGCTGGTGGCCTGCCAGGTGTTGCATAAATGTGCCGAAACACCACAGCCACACCATATTGGTAAATACCTGCCAAACACCGATATGCGTAAACAACGAAGTAACCAGTGTCCACGGGCGCGTTAATAATTTGGCCGGATCGCCGGGAAGCCTCAGCCAGGTCATAATATCCTGGTGAAACCTGGGCTCGCCCACATCTTCCATCTTATAGATCACCAGGGTAAAAAGCAGAAAAATAAAGATGGTAAGGTTAGCCACTAATAATTGTGTTACCATATTTCTTCCTTCTCCTAAAGAGAGGCGGGGTAATTTCTCCTTTTCCAACGCATGCATGGTACAAATATTTTTCAATACAAATTTACGGCTTTAATACAGTTGTATTAATAAAAATCTGAGCGTCTTTTAGACCAGCCCCGCAGTAGGAGGTAGGCAAAAAGTGCACCGCCGAGATGCGCAAAGTGCGCCACATTATCGCCGGCGGAATTCTGAATACCAGACCATAATTCGGCCAGTATCATAAACCCTACTATATATTTCGCTTTTACCGGAAACATGAAGTAAATGTACATGTACGTATTGGGAAACAGGTAGCCGAATGCGAACAGGATGCCATATACAGCTCCCGAAGCACCCAGCGTAGCGCCGCTGCGGTACATGTGTACATAATCCCGGACATATAAACGGGCAATATCAACGGCCTGGGGATCGTGGTTGGCCAGGGCAGTTTTCAGACTTTCCATACTGTTTGTACCATTACCCAGGTCAAATTTGCTATCCAGCAAGGCAAAGTTGCTAAAAGAAGGATCGTTGAGGAAATTATTGGCGTAATGGGTCAGGTTCATGTTTTCATAGGTAAGAACACCCATATGGCATAAAGCCGCGCCCAGTCCGCATACCATGTAGAAAATCAGGAACCGCTTAGGGCCCCAGAGGTTTTCCAGCGTGGCCCCGAACATCCACAACGTAAACATATTAAAGAGCACATGCGTAATGCTTTTCGGATCGTGCAGGAAAAGGTGAGTGATGAACTGATGTGGTCTGAATAATTCAGAGCCCCAGTAATGCAGGGCAAACAAACGACTCAAATCATAACCATATCTGTTCAGCAGCGTAATCTGCACTAACCAAACCAGGCCATTAATGATCATCAGGTTTTTGATCACCATTGGCAGGTATTGAAATTTTCCGGGCCTGTACTCGTTCATTGTAACTTAGTTATTTACTCTTTTTTTCAACAACACCACATTTTCAATATGGTGTGTATGTGGAAACATATCTACCGGCTGTACCTTTTCCACTGTATAAAGTGCATCCAGCAATGCCAGGTCCCTGGCTTGTGTAGCGGGGTTACAGCTAACATATACAATTTTAGGTGCCGCAATTTCAAGCAGCTTATTAACCAGTTTTTCGTGCATTCCTGCCCGTGGAGGGTCTGTAATGACTACATCCGGTTGTCCATGATGCGCAAAAAATGCATCATCACAAATATCCACTACGTCGCCTGCAAAAAAAGTGGCGTTCGTAACATTATTCCGGGCGGCATTTTCCCGGGCATCATCTATCGCTTCCCTGATCAGCTCAATACCCACTACTTTACGGGCGTTGCGGGAAACAAAAATACCAATGCTGCCGGTACCACAATATAAGTCGTATACGATTTCTGACCCGGTCAGCCCGGCAAAATCCCGGGTAACCTGGTATAATACTTCTCCCTGGTAGGTGTTGGTCTGGAAAAAGGATTTAGGCCCTATCTTAAACACAAAATCTTCGAGCTTCTCTTCTGCATATCCTTTGCCAAAATAGGTTTTCGGTTCCAGGTCAAAAATAGAATCGTTTCCTTTCGGGTTAATGGTATACAGCGCCGTGGTAATAGCCGGTACTGTTTTCAGTAAATGATCCAGTAAAGCGATCCTGTTTTCTTTATCTTCATGGTGAATGACCAGGTTTACCATAATTTCCCCTGTGGTACATAACCGGATAACCAGGTTGCGCAGCCAGCCCTGCTGGGCACGGATATCGTAAAATGTAAGTCCATGCGCTACCGCATATTCCCGGATGGTATTGCGAATGAGATTAACGGGTTCCTGCATCAGGTAACACGTGTCTATGTTCAATACTTTGTCGAAAAGTTTAGGTACATGGAAGCCCAGCGCCGGCCTCACAGGTATTTCGCCATTGAGGGCTTTTACTTCCTCATTGGTAAGATAGGCCTTGTTGCTGAAGGTAAACTCCAGCTTGTTGCGGTAATGTTCGGTATGAATACTGCCAAGAATAGGCTCCATGGGGGGTAATTCCAGCTTGCCAATCCGTTGGAGGTGATCGGCTACCTGTTGCTGCTTATAGGCCAACTGTTGGGAATAAGGCAGCATTTGCCACTTACATCCGCCACAGGTACCGAAATGCTGGCAAAATGGCGCCACTCTTTTATCGGAATAGCTATGAAAGTGTACCGCCTTTCCTTCTGCCCAGTCCTTTTTATTTTTACTCAGCCGCACATCCACTACGTCACCCGGCACTACGCCGCCTTCTATAAAAATTACTTTCCCGTCATGACGGGCCAGGGCTTTACCCTCTGCCGCATAGGCAGTAACGGGTACATTTTCTAAAACAACATTTTTTTTCCTCACGGCTGCAAAGGTAATTGGAAATGCTGAATCCAACATAGGAATTCGTGTATTTACCGCTTACCACACCGCTTTCTGTTTTTGCTTTTTTCCGCTTACATTTACATATTGTTGTCAAATGTTATGCGTAAATTATTTGTTATACTGATAGCCGCTCTTTTAGGCCCATTGTATGCCGTCGCACAGGGATACCAGATTACCGTTAAGCTGAAAAATTATACCAGCGGAAAGTTTTTCCTGGCTCATTATATGGGCAGAACTACCTACCTGGCAGATTCGGCTGATGTAAGTACCACAGGCGACGCGGTGTTGAAAGGGAAGGAGAAACTATTGCCCGGCATCTATCTCCTGGTATTACCTGGTAAACAACAATATATTGAAACGCTGATCGACCGGCAACAGGTGTTCAGCGTGAGCATAGATACTGCGGACCTGGTCAATAAAACAGTTTATAAAGGAAGTCCGGACAACGACCTGTTCCTGGGGTATAACAAATTCCTGTTTCAGCAGGAATCGCTGAGCAGAAGCATACAAACGCAGCTACAAACCGCCAAAAGCGCCGCCGATTCCGCAAAGGTGCTGCCTTTGCAAAAGGAGCTGGGAAAGAAAATAGAGCATTTCCGGAACGACTTCATTACGCAACATCCAGGCACCATTCTCAGCACTATTTTCCTGGCCATGAAAGAGCCGGAAGTACCACAGCCACCCGCTGGAGCAGATTCGTCTTTCGCCTGGCGCTATTTCAAAAGCCATTACTGGGACCAGGTAGACCTGAATAGCGACCGCCTGGTGAGGACGCCCATCCTGGAAGGGAAACTGAAAAAATACTTTACCCAGTTGGTGGTGGCTAACCCGGATTCTATTATGGTAGACTGCGATGAAGTGATTGCCCGTACGCGTAAGAGCAAGGAAGCCTTCAAATTTGTTTTGTGGTGGCTTACCTATAATTATGAAAGTTCTCCTTATATGGGCATGGATGCGGTTTTTGTGCACCTGGTAGAGAAATATTATGTACCCGGAGAGGCTTTCTGGCTGAGCAATGAGCAGCTCAACAAAATTGTTGACCGGGCTTATACCATAGCGCCAAACCTGATTGGGAAGCAAGCTGCTCCGCTAGAGTTTAAAGATTCTTCCAATAACATGCTTTCCCTGTATAAAACGCCTGCCAAATATACCATATTGGTTTTCTGGGATCCTACCTGCGGACATTGTAAAACAGAGCTTCCCCGGTTGGATTCGGCGTACCGGGCCAGCTGGAAGCGTAAAGGGGTAACCATGGTAGGTGTGAAAACAGAAGGAACCCGCGAAGAATGGCTACAGTTTATTAACGAACATCATCTCAGCGGATGGGTACATGGCTCGGATCCGCAGGCAGCTACTAACTATCGCCGTCTTTATGACGTGTACAGTACGCCTATGATCTACCTGTTGGACGACAAAAAGAAAATTGTAGCAAAAAAATTAGGAGTAGAGCAATTACAGGAGTTCCTGGACCGGGATATGGCCAGGAGTGAAGCGCAAAAACATTGATCCACCGGGCATTTGCCGGGCAATGGTATACTGATTGTCAGCAAGTTATCTTGTTTTAACATTCCTTTGGCATAGTCTTTGGCTAGGAGGGGATGAAGCCTGGAAGGGCAGTTTACCTGACAAACAATCAGGGTATTCAGCCTTAACTAATTCCTGGCAAGCAAAAAACAGGGTTGCTATTAAAAAGCTGGCAAACAAAAAGTTAGCGGTGCTTTTGCCTGTTGGGCACCGCTTTTAACCATTGTAAAACAAAATTGTATGAAAAAATTAGTTTTATCCGTTGCAGCCTTGCTGGTAGCAAGTATGACTTTCGCACAGGTGCAATGGGGGATTGTTGCTGGTCCGCAATTTTCGAGCGTAACCACAAAATCTGCGAATTCCAGTAAAGAAACCAGTAAAATACTGACCAGTGTCAGAGCGGGTGTTACCGTAGATATTCCACTGGCAGATGAATTTTATATTGGAACCGGGTTATTGTATTCTGGTAAAGGAGGAAAAGATAAGAACTCCGATATGAAAACTACTTTATCTTACCTGGAGCTCCCCGTTAATTTCATGTTTAAGCCAGAAGTAGGTAGTGGCCGGCTGGTATTGGCCGCAGGCCCCTATGTTGCTTATGGCATAGGCGGAAAGTATAAAGACATTCCGGTAATTGGAGAACGGAAAGCGTTTGAAGATGAAGCAGGACTCTTACAATTGAAGCGTTTTGACGCTGGTGTAGGCATTAACGTTGGTTATGAATTGCCGGCAGGTTTATTCTTTGGCCTGAATACTGATTTAGGCCTGGTAAATGCCATGAAAAACACCGCTAATGATGCGAGCTTTAAAAACACCTCCTTTGGTGTATCCATCGGATATAAATTCGGCGGGAAATAGCGCTGCTACTATATGATTTTTTTATTAACCATCCGGGATTCCCGGGTGGTTTTTTATTATATATCGAAACCTTTGTTTACTTTAGTGCCCATAAACCAGTAACCGATTTAGTTATAGCAATATTTCCCCAACAAAATAAGCGTCGAGGTTTTCATTTTTTTATTATTTACCGAACCACTGATGAAGTTCTTTACACTGTTTTCTACTGCGATTGTAGTGATTGTACTGAATTCCCATGCGCAGGTGAGTTTAGGAATCCATGGAGGATACATTAATAGCGGGCTGGAGTCGTCTGGCACGAGTATCTCACGGAAACCTACAACTATGAACAGCTGGCATGCGGGAGTTTATTTTAATGTACCCCTTTTTAAGAATGGGTACCTGACACCGGGCCTCGATTATATTGTGAAGGGTGCCCGATGGGACTATACCATATCACATCCAACGGAAGTATTTACTTCAGGCACTTCCCGGATGAAATTGAGATACCTTGAGTTGCCAGTGAACATGGTGTATAAAGTGCCGATAGGTATTGGTAAGTTTACGATTGGTGCCGGGCCTTATGCCGCCTATTGTCTGAGCGGCAAGTACGATCTATCCGTTTATACCAATGGTAAAGAGGTGCAGTCTTCCTCGCATTCGCTGGATTTCAATGCATCTCCCAACATTTTTGGTACTGACATGAACCTGCAGCGATGGGATGCAGGACTGAACTTTACGGCCGGCCTGGAGTTCAATTGTTTTCTTACGCTGAAAGCCACCTATGGTTATGGTATGGTGGATATAGACAAATCAGCGAACAATGAATTTAAAAACCGTTATTGGGGAGTAAGCCTGGGGTTCCTGTTCGACAGGGAAGACTGGTAGGGCTAACCAACTACTTTATTTGTAAGAAAGACCGCCTTCCGGGGTGGTCTTTCTTATTTTTTTTAGAGATGGATAGGGGATAGGTCTGTTTACTGCGTCTTATTACCGAAAGATATCACCAACAGGTGACATCTTTCATTGGACAGTTATAATTAAAAGTGTGACAGTTATAGGGATATGCCACTACGTATCTACGTGATGGCATTTTTTTAATATGAAAGACAGCAAAAAAGGGAAAGACTTCCGTCCTTCCCTTATTTCATTATCAGTTATTTAGCAGATGATTACATGATAGCAGCTACTGCTTTCTGGATCACCTTAGGTTTACCGAGGGTATAATAATGAAGCACCGGAACACCAAATGCTTTTAATTCTTTTGATTGGGCAATCAGCCATTCGGTTCCTACCAGCTCAACATCCTTATCAGTCTTACATTTCAGAATTTCTGTAGACAGATCTGCCGGGATATCCACGTGGAAGATCCTGGGAAGCATGGTCATTTGTTTACGACTGGTCAATGGTTTTAACCCCGGAATGATAGGTACTGTAATACCCATTTCCCGGCACTTGGTCACGAAATCAAAAAATTTCTGGTTGTCGAAAAACATCTGCGTAACGATATAATCGGCGCCATTTTCCACTTTACGCTTCAAATGGGCGAGATCTGTTTGCATATTGGGCGCTTCAAAATGCTTCTCCGGGTAGCCGGCAACGCCGATGCAGAAATTGGTTTTAACGCCTCCCTGCAGGTCATCCTCCAGGTATACACCGTTATTCATATGAGCCACCTGGTCCAGTAACTCAATGGCATAGCTATGTCCATGAGGGTCGGGTTCGAAGAAAGTTTCATTTTTGGGAGCATCGCCACGTAACACCAACACATTGTCAATTCCCAGGAAGTTGAGATCTATCAGGGCGTTTTCTGTTTCTTCCCGGCTAAAGCCGCCACAGATAAGGTGAGGTACTGCATCTACGGTATAATGGTTCATAATGGCCGCGCAAATGCCTACTGTACCGGGACGTTTACGGATTTCCACCTTTTCAAAGGAACCATCTGCCTTCTTCTTGAACATATGCTCGCTGCGATGGTAGGTGACATTGATAAAAGCCGGCTTGAACTCCATCAGGGGGTCCAGGTGATCATAGATCGACTCAATGCTCTTTCCTTTCAGCGGGGGAAGGATTTCAAAAGAAATCAGCGTGTCTTTTGCCTGCGCAATATGTTCAGTTACTTTCATAAAGTTATCGTCTTTGAGGAATGGGGAAGATCCTGGTGCCCTTATTCCAGCTAAAAATACGCGGGCAAAAATAAGATATCCCCTAATTATAATCAGATCAATTTTAATCTTATCTCAACTATAACTAGGCTAAGTGAATGAATTGCTTATTTTTGCTAAGTTTGATCATATGGCATTAAGAATACATACAGACCAGCTGGTAAAGCGTTACGGCAACAGAACGGTGGTAAACCATGTATCTGTGGAGGTGTCTCAGGGAGAGATAGTAGGGCTGCTGGGCCCTAACGGAGCAGGTAAAACAACCTCCTTCTACATGGTGGTAGGGCTTATTAAGCCAGACGAAGGTAACGTATACCTGGATGACCAGAATATTACCAAACTGCCCATGTACAAAAGAGCACAAATGGGTATTGGCTATCTCCCGCAGGAGGCTTCCGTATTCAGAAAGCTCAGCGTGGAAGACAATATCGCTGCGGTATTGGAAATGACAAAGCTGAAAAAAGCAGAACAAAAAGAAAAACTGGAGAGCCTGTTGGCCGAATTCAGGCTTACCCACGTGCGTAAAAGCCCCGGTGATGTACTGAGCGGGGGAGAGCGCCGCCGTACTGAAATAGCCCGGGCCCTGGCGGTAGATCCAAAATTTATTCTGCTGGATGAGCCTTTTGCCGGTATCGACCCTATTGCGGTGGAAGATATCCAGGGAATTGTAGCCAAACTGAAATATAAGAATATCGGTATCCTCATTACGGACCACAATGTGCAGGAAACACTCTCTATCACGGACCGGGCTTACCTGCTGTTTGAAGGTAAAATCCTTAAATCCGGAACAGCGGAAGAGCTGGCAGCTGACGAACAGGTAAGAAAAGTGTATCTTGGCCAGAATTTTATCCTGCGCCGGAAAGATTACCTCGACGAAGCAGCAAAACAGTAAAAATAATTCTACAGCATCCTATATGAGAATTTTAAGTCCTGCAATATCACAACTGGCAAGATTGCGCATGGGGCGTATTGCATATTTTATGCAGTATCCCGTGCAGGTGCAGCAGCAGGTATTCCAAAACCTTATTAGTGCCGCTCAGTATACCGAATTTGGTAAACAATACGGCTTTTCGAAAATTTATAAGATAGACGAATATAAGCAGCGCGTTCCTATTCATACCTACGATACCATCAAGCCCTATATACAGCGAACGATGGAAGGACAACAGAATGTGCTTTGGAATACTCCTATCAAATGGTTTGCTAAATCGAGCGGGACTACTGCTGATAAAAGCAAGTTTATTCCCGTAACGGTGGAAAGTCTCGATGAATGCCACTACCGCTCGGGTCGCGATGTAATTTCTCTCTATTATAATAACTTCCCTGACTCCGATGTGTTTACCGGTAAATCACTGGTCATCGGCGGCAGTCACCAGGTAAACAAACTGTCGGAAAACAGCGACTCCTACTTTGGCGATCTGAGTGCGGTGATGCTGCAGAACATGCCGTTCTATGGTAATATGATCCGTACCCCCGACCTGGAAATAGCCCTCATGGATGAATGGGAAGAAAAGATAGAACGCATGGCCAATGCAGTTATCCATGAAAATGTAACCTCTATTGCAGGGGTACCTACCTGGACTATCGTATTGATTAAACGCATTTTTGAACTCACCGGCACAGACAACCTGGCTGACGTATGGCCTAATCTGGAATTATATATGCACGGTGGCGTAAGCTTTACACCGTACCGCGAACAGTTCAGAAAACTGATCCGCAAACCACTGATGCATTACCAGGAAACCTATAATGCATCAGAAGGCTTCTTTGCCGCCCAGGACGTGATTGGAGAAGATGGGCTGTTGCTATTCCTTAACCACGGCATCTTCTATGAGTTCATGCCTATGGAGGAGCTGGGTAAAGATGAACCGCGCACCCTTCAGTTACAGGAAGTGGAACTGGGTAAAAACTATGCGCTGGTAATCAGCACCAATGGCGGCCTATGGCGCTATATGGTTGGAGACACCATCCAGTTTACTTCCCTGCTTCCTTATCGCATTAAAGTAAGCGGCAGAACCAAATCATTTATCAATGCTTTTGGAGAAGAAGTCATTGTGGAAAACTCTGACACCGCTATTGCGAAAGCTGCTGAAGCTACCGGTGCTGTTGTAAATGATTATACTGCAGCCCCTGTGTACTTCAGTGATCATGGCAATGGTGGACATGAATGGCTGGTGGAATTTGAAGTAGCGCCGGATGATATTAACCGGTTTACCACAGTAATGGACAATACGCTCAAGGCCATCAATTCTGACTACGAAGCCAAGAGGTATAAAGATATTGCCCTGCATATGCCCTTGATACATGTATTGCCGGCCGGTACTTTTTGTGAGTTCCTGAAAAGTAAAGGTAAACTTGGTGGACAACATAAAGTACCTCGTTTAAACAATGACCGCAATTACCTGGAAGAAATCCTGAAATTTGCGGCTGATAACATGAATGCTTAAAACCTATCAACTATAACATGAAATTACTGGAGAACAAAGTAGCGATAGTTACAGGCGCCAGCCGTGGTATCGGAGAAGCCATTGCTTTGAAATTTGCAGCACAGGGAGCTGATGTAGCATTTACCTATGTAAGCTCTGATGAGAAAGCCAAAGCGCTCGAAGCAAAACTGACGGCCTTGGGCGTTAAAGCCAAAGCATATAAATCCAATGCCGGCGTATACGAAGAGTGCGAAACACTGGTAGCAGATGTATTGAAAGAATTCGGCAAAATTGATATCTGTGTTAACAACGCTGGTATCTCCAAAGATAATCTCCTGCTCCGCATGAGCCCTGATCAATGGGATGATGTAATGAACATCAACCTGAAGAGTGTATACAATATGACCAAGCAGGTAATACGTCCTATGATGAAGGCTAAGAGCGGTAGTATCATTAACATGAGCTCCGTGATAGGTATCATGGGTAATGCCGGCCAGAGCAGCTATGCCGCTTCGAAAGCCGGTATTATTGGATTCTCCAAATCTATTGCACAGGAACTGGGTAGCCGTAACATCCGTTGTAATGCGGTGGCACCAGGCTTCGTAGAAACAGATATGACCCAATACCTCAAAGAAGGGGAAGGGGCGGCCAACTATATTCAACAAATTCCGCTGGCCCGCTTCGGCACGCCTGAAGACATCGCCAATGTATGCCTGTTCCTGGCTTCCGATATGAGCGGCTATGTAACCGGCCAAACGATCAGCGCTTGCGGTGGTTTGTGTATGTAATTCAACTGATTAAATAGTAGGAAAACGCGGGCTATAAACCCGCGTTTTTTTATTGGGGCTAGTTTCCGTATCTTTTCGGCACAGTGAACATGGTGAGGATGACTATAGATTTTGGAGGAACGAAGTAAAAATATTGCCCAGCAACAACATCGAATGCCCACTTTTGAATCGTTATTCAAGAAGTATTACCCTGCGCTCTGCACATTTGCTTATGATTTTGTGAACAGGCATGAATTGGCGGAAGAAATTGTACAGGACACCTTCATGAAAATATGGGAGAAGTTTGACGATCTGGATATCCAGGTGTCTGAAAAGGCATACCTGTACAGGGCCGTACAAAATAATTGTCTTAATTATATTAAACAACATAAGGTAAGAGCGAGATATAGCGACGAATTACTGCAACAGGTGGAATCCCGTATTTCCCTGTTCAGCATGGCATCTACCCATTCGCCCGTTGAAAAGCTGGAACACGCTGAGCTGGAAATACTGGCCGAGAAAGCCATCAGGAAATTACCCCCGCAATGCCAGGATGTGTTTCGCCTCAGTCGCTTTGAACAATTGAGTTATCCCGAAATTTCCCGCCACCTGGGCATCTCCGTCAACACCGTTAAAACCCAGATGACCCGCGCCCTGCAACGATTGCGCGATGAACTACTTCCCTTGCTGAAATGAATGATTAATTTAAAACAAAATTTTTTTGATGCTTGTCACCCTGTTTGTTCCGGAATGTTGTCTTAGTATCTGTTTACAGAGATTATGGGGCTTAACTATACACAGGAGCAGGTAAACGACCTGATCGCACGCTTTTTGTCCGGCAATATTTCCGGGGATGCACAAGAAATACTGGAACAGTGGATAAATGAATCACCAATAAACCAGGCTTATTTCCTGCAACTGAGAGATGCCTGGCAAATGACGGCCCAGCCAGGGAATTATGATGCCCTCGCAGCCTGGGATAGCGTACAGCACAACATGGGCATAACACCGGTGGTAAAAGTGAGCAAATGGAAAAATTATCTGCGGATAGCAGCATCTTACGCGCTGCCCTTCCTGATTGGCAGTGGGTTGGTATATGCCTGGTCTGTATCCCGGAAAAATGACAGCAATAACGCGATCGTAACCGTGATCAGTCCCAAAGGCGCTACCACTAAAATTGAATTGTCGGACGGCACGGAAGTATGGCTTAATGCAGGCAGCAAGCTGCAGTATGCACAATCTTATAATCTCCGTGGCCGTGAAGTGAAACTGGAAGGAGAAGCATTTTTTAAAGTACACACTAATGCACAGAAACCCTTTACAGTAAAGGCTTCCGATCTGCGAATACTCGCACTCGGCACCTCTTTCAATGTAAAGGCCTATCCGGAAGACAAAACGGTGGTTACTACCCTGGTAGAAGGAGAAGTGAAAATTGACGGGAGCAACACTCAAACACCTTTCGGCATCATGATGAAACCTCACCAGCATGTGGTATATAACAAAACCATATCAACCAACAAAGGTGAACAACAGAAAAAGGTCAATTACCCGGGAGATAGCAGCACGGCTACCCCAATAGAGAGCCTGGATGTAAAGGATACAGAAATATACACCGCGTGGAAAGACGGCAATTGGATGGTAGCTGCCCAAACCCTGGACGAACTTGCCATCACCATGGAGCGGAGGTTTAATGTAAAGGTGATTTTTAAAGACCAGGAGCTAAAAGACTACCGGTTCAGTGGCACCTTTCGCCAGGAAACCCTTGAGCAGGTATTGAATATCCTGAAGCTAACCGCGCCGCTGAAATATTCCATCGATAGCGGAGTAGTGACGCTGGAGTTAGATAATGAATTGAAAAACAAATATTTAAAAGCATTTAAGACCCGGTAAAAACCACCGCTGGTATATGACGTAGCAATATTTAATCACCTATAAAATCAACTTACATGCACGGTATGAACAATTAAAAAAATTGGGGTAATGCGACTTACCCCAATCAACGAACAACATTTGTTGGTGAAAATGCCTTTGCGACGGGCATCCACCGTAATCATTCGTTTAACTAAAATCTATACAAGTTTATGAAATCCACTGCAAACCTGGCGGCATTTTTTTGCCCCGGGCGAAAATTTTTGCTCATGACAAAACTGACGGGGCTGCTGATTTTCGGAAGTTTTTTACAAGTATCCGCTGGCGCTTTTGCGCAGGATAAAATAAAAGAACTACATGCTGAAAATACTAGTGTGAAAGAGGTATTTAAGCTCATAGAGAACAGCAGCAATTATCGCTTCTTCTATAACGAGAACTTCACGGATTTAAATAAGACAGTCACTATCGACGTAAAGGACAAAAAGATTAACGATATCCTGAAGCTGCTCATTAACAGTACCAACGTTACTTATCGTGTATTGGAAAACAACCTGGTAGTGATTACTCCCATCAATACTGCACAGGTAAAAGTAACCGGTTATGTAACAGATGCTGTTACAAAAGAGCCGCTGCCCGGCGTTACCGTAGCCGTAGAAGGAACCACCATTGGTGCTGTAACAGATGCTACCGGGAAATACACGATCACCGCACCTTCAGAAAGTAGCGTGCTGGTGTTTTCCTTTATCGGTTATACACCGCAAAAATTAGTAGTAGGCAGTCGGCAGGAAATTAATGTGAAACTGGACGGAGATACTAAAAAACTGGAAGAAGTAGTAGTAATGGGCTATACCACCACTACTACCAAAAACCTCACCGGGGCTGCGCAAGCTGTAAGCGGCGCTAAACTGAAGGACGTTACTGCCGGCAGTATGGACAAAATGCTCCAGGGTAAAGTGAGTGGCGTGTTTGTAGGTAACAGCTCCGGCGACCCGGCTGCAGCGCCAGCCATCCGTATCCGTGGTAACGGTACATTAACTGCCGGCAATTCACCACTGGTGGTGGTAGATGGTATCATCGGCGGACTACCCAATCCCAGTGATATTGAAAGCGTTACCATCCTGAAAGATGCGGCAGCTACCACATTATATGGCGCCCGCGCTGCCAATGGCGTAATGGTTATCACTACTAAAAGAGGTAAAGCCGGTAAAACACAGGTCAACTTCCGCACCAACGTTGGAACAGCCCACCTTAATACCGGGCACTTTCACCTGATGAACGGTACCGAACTGTATGACCTGCAAACCGCCGCAGGAGCCAAGTTGGACCCCTCTCTCCGGAATATAAATACAAACTGGCAAAAACTGGCCTTCCAGAATGCCTCCAATCAGAACTACGAATTATCTACCAGCGGCGGCAATGAAAAAACTAAATTCTACCTCGGCGGTAACTACTATAAAGAAGATGGTATCCTGAAAGGTACCGGCGTAGAGCGTTTCAGCGCACGCCTCAACCTCGACCACAACATTACCGATAAATTTCGTGTTACCTTCAACGTAGCCGGAACCCAAACATCTGATAAAGATAACTCCAACGGTTCGTTGTATCAATACTATACCAACCTGCCATGGGATAAAGCCTACAACGCACAAGGCAAGCCGGTAAACCCACTTACCGCAGACAACTGGTACGGAAGGGATATGACCAACTTCCTGTATGACCAGCAATATAACTACACCAAAAACAAAAGACAATCGCTCGAAGCATTGGTGAAACTGGAATATGACATCACCAAATGGTTGACTTTCAGTACTACCAACCGCGCGCAGTATTACCACTTTAACCAGGAAAGTAACGGAGATGTGAGAACATCTGCCGGCTCCGACGATCGTGGTAACCTGTATAACTACTACCAGGATACTTCCAGCTATATCAGCTCCAACCTGTTAAGGGCAAGGTATACCATCAACAAAAAACATAACCTGGATGGACTGGTAGGCGCTGAATTTCAGCAAACTCACCTGAATGATATTAACGCAAAAGGTAAAGGTATCATACAAGGAGTAAGCGTACTGGATGGTACTTCTGCTCCTATGTCTATCGGAGGCTCTAAGGTAGACCGCGCCTTCAATTCTTACTTTGTTCAGGCAAACTATAACTACGCTTATAAATATTATTTCACCTCTTCCTTCAGAAGAGACGGATCTTCCAAATTCGGTGCTAACCAACAGTATGGTAACTTCTATGCGTTTGGTGCTTCCTGGGCTATCTCCGAAGAAAACTTCATCAAGCAAATTAAAGCGATTACCAACCTGAAACTGAGGGCCAGTTATGGTACTACCGGTAATGCGGAAATCGGCGATTATAGTGCTATTGGCGCCTATGCCATCAATACCCAGTACAACGGATTTCCCGCCGCTTACCAAAGCATTTATAATGTGCCAAATCTTTCCTGGGAGAAAGCTTACAATACCAATATCGGTATCGACCTGGGTTTATTCAACCGGATTAACCTGACACTGGAGCTTTACCAGAAAGATAACAAAGACTTGCTGTTTAATGTGCCGCTGCCTGGAACCGCCGGCTATAGCTACATTTCACAGAACATAGGGTCCGTGCGTAATAAAGGAATTGAGATTAACCTGAGTACCGACAACCTGGTGGGGGCGTTTAAATGGAGCACCGACTTCAATATTGGCTTCAATAAAAACAAGGTAACAGAACTATATGGTGGTAAAGATCAGATCATTGATCCTATCAGTGGTTACTTTGTATTACGCCAGGGACAAGACATGCGCAGCTTCTATATGCGCAAATGGGCTGGCGTGGATCCATCCAATGGTGATCCTCTGTGGGAAAAACTGATTACCGATGCAGATGGTAAAGTAACCGGTAAAACCACGACCAACAACTATAACGATGCCTCCCTGCAAATTGTAGGTACTGCTACGCCGAAGTTCTTCGGAGGGATGCGTAATACTTTCTCTTACAAAAACTTTCAACTGAGTGCCTTCCTGGCTTTTGTTTCCGGCAACCAGGTGTATAACAACACCCGTGAGCTGATGGATAACGACGGCGCTTACTATACTTACAATATGATGGAGCTGGATAATGGCTGGAGCCGTTGGCAGAAGCCGGGCGACAATGCTACCCACCCATTGTTTAAAATCAAGGGTAACAAAAATTCACATAAACCATCTTCCCGCTTCCTGGAAGACGGTAGCTACCTGCGTTTAAGAAACGTGAACCTGAGCTATACACTGCCAAAAGCCTGGCTGGACCGCGTGCATATTGGCAACGCCAGAATTTCTATCGGCGGTGATAACCTGTGGACATTAACCAAATTCTCTGGTCTGGATCCTGAGGTAGATGATCGTGGTATCAACTCCATTAAGTATCCATCCAGCACTAAATGGTTTGCAGGTCTTGAAATTAATTTTTAACAGGAGCTAAAAGAGATTATCATGAAACACATGTCGAAATATTTTGCAGGTCTGTTGCTGGTATCAATGGCAACTTCCTGCTCGTTGAAGAAAGATCCATATAGTGCTTTACCGGATTCCAACATCCTGAATGATGAAACCAAATGGCCGGCAGCTACTGCCGGAAATTACGCGTTGTTGAAAGAAGAAAATTTTACGCGTAACTATTTCCAGATGGGAGAATTTCCCAGTGATGATGTAGCACTCAGCGGCGCCACCACCGATCCGCTGTTTTACTCTTATACTTATGGCCACCTGACCAACCAGGGAAACACCCTGCAGATCTGGCGTATGGGCTATAAAGCTATTAACGGCGCTAACAAGCTCCTGGCGGTAATGCCCGAAGGGAAATCGGCTGCTATTAATGAAATGATTGGTGAAAACCTCTTCATTCGCGCCTTTGTTCACTTTGGCCTGGTACGGAGCTTCGGTCGCCCTTATACACAAAGCCCCGAAACCAATCCGGGAATACCTGTTATCACTAAGTTTGATATCAACGCTTTGCCTGCACGCAATACGGTGAAGGACGTATACGGGCAAATAGTAGCCGATTTAAAGAAAGGCACGGGTCTGATGGATAACTCCAACACCAACAGCTATGCCACCAAAAGCGCTGCTATGGCATTGTTGGCAAGGGTATATCTCTATATGGGTAAAAATGATTCGGCACGTATTTATGCCGATTCTGTGATTACTTCCGGCAATTATTCCCTGGTATCTACTTCTGATTTACCGGGTTATTATACCAAGAGTAACGAAAATAACAAGGAAACCATCTTTGCTATTCACCACACTTTGCAGGATGATCGTACCTGGAGCTCCATCGGTTCTATGTATTATATGTCGCCCGGTGGTATGGGTTATGGCGAAATTTATGCTTCCCAGTCCTACCTCGATCTGTTGCATAAACATCCGGAAGATGTAAGGAATAAATTTGTACAAGCCGTATATACGACCGATGCCAACGGGAATAAAGTGCTGGCCACCCGCAATGGCGTGCCTAAATGGTATATCCTCAAATACGCTAACCAGGATAACGTGCCTACCCTGAGTTCCCCTGTGGTACTGCGTTTGGCAGAAATGTACCTGATCCGGGCGGAAGCCAATGCCAAACTGGGCAACAATACGGCTGCCATCGCAGATGTGAACATTATCCGGCAGCGGGCTGGCCTGAATGGCGCTGCGTTATTTACACCCACCGATCTGAAAGGTTACGCTTCCGTGCTGGACGTGGTGTTGGATGAACGCCGCCTGGAGCTGGCTTTTGAAACGCATCGCGTGTTTGACCTGTTCCGCAACAACCGGAATGTATACCGTAATTACCCGGGTGTACAAACCAATCCGCAAACAGTTTCCTATACGGATGCAAGGGTAGTACACTTCATCCCGCAACAGGAAATACTCCTGGACCCTAACCTTGTACAGAATCCAATACAATAAAGTTCCTGATGAAAGCCCCTTGAATGGGGCTTTCGCTTGTATAAAATAATCCGGAAAAGAAGATCCAACAGTAGTAAATTTATGACCGGTGAACATAAAAAAATTCTTAGTCTACATGTATCAGTACAGCCATCATTTCCGCCATTACAGAAAAGGATTGTTACTGGCAGGATTTGCCTTCAGCTTTCTTACCGCCGCACAGGCCCAGGAACTGAAGTATACCTCCGGAAATAATAACTGGAATGCGGATTCGCTAGGTAACCACCGGGCGGTAGTTACTTTTGATGGAATGGCCAAAGTGGCCCGCGTGGTAATCCCATGGCGCCGCCGCGATGAACATCCCGAAGCCAAGCGCATCATTATCCAGGATGCAAAAACCAAACAGAAAATAACTAATGTAAAAACGTTGGCGCTTACCCGTGAGGAGGGCGATATCTGTTTTGAACCTACTTCCGGTAAGGGCGAATACTACATTTACTACCTGCCTTCCAAAAACGAAGGAAGAAATAACTACCCGAAGGGTGTGTACCTGGCGCCAGAACAAACAGCCGATAATACCTGGCTGCAGGCCGTTTCGGATGGCATGAAGCCCAATACCACAGTGAAAGAGCTGGAGTCGATAGATACTTTCAACTCTTTTTATCCTATGGAAGTGATTGCCACTGCTGCCGAAATGCAACAGCTGAAGCTCAAACACCCTGGTGGAGGGTATATGATATTCCCCGAAGATCGCCAGTTTCCCATTAAAATGACCGACGACCTGCCCCAACGCTGGATAAAGAAAGGACCTTCACAGTCTTTCGCCGGAGAAGCCGATAAAGGAGAGTACTATGCTTTTCAGCTGGGCATTTATGCACGCCGGGAGATGAAGGATGTGCAGGTTACGTTTGGTGACCTGAGCGCCGGTAATGGCAAAACCATTCCAGCGGTGCAGCTGAATTGTATTAACACCAATGGCACTACCTACGATGCCAGGCCGTTTAACGCTACCGTAAATATTCCTGCCGGTAAAGTACAGGCGCTGTGGTGCGGAATTGATATACCGGAAAATGCGGCGCCAGGCATTTACAAAGGAACAGCCGTTTTAAAGGCTGCCGGCATGCCCGATATGCCCATTCGGCTTACGATCACGGTAACGAATAAACTGGCGGTGAATGGAGGCTTTAATGAACCCTGGAAACAAACCCGGTTGAAATGGCTCAACTCTACGCTGGCACAGGATAACACCGTGATTGCGCCTTATACACCACTGGAGATGAAAGACAGCGTGATCAGCTTACTGGGCCGCAAAATCGGTATCAATAAAGATGGTTTCCCGGCACAGATACAAACCTTCTTCACACCGGAAATGACATCGCTCACAACGCAGCCAAAGAACATATTTACAGAGCCGGTACATTTCCATTTTACCTCCGCCGCCACAGGCAAGGATTTGACATGGGCTCACCAGGGCTGGCAGGTTACTTCCCACGAAGCCGGAAAAATCAGTTGGAAAGCTATTAATACTACTACCGGCCTGCAAATGGAGGTAAACGCCGCGCTCGAATTTGATGGTTTCCTCGACTATACCGTGAAGGTAACTGCCCTGGAAGACGTAGCCCTGAAAGAAATTACCATGCACCTGCCATTCGATAAAGGTGCCGCCAGGTATATGATGGGCCTTAACCAGAAAGGTGGCCTGCGCCCCGAAAAGATCGACTGGAAATGGGATGTGACACATAAGAACCAGGACGGTGCCTGGATTGGAGATGTGAATGCCGGTATCCAGTTCAATCTCCGTGATGAAAACTATGTACGGCCGTTAAATACAAACTTCTATCTTCAGAAACCTTTACTGCTGCCTACTTCCTGGGGTAATGACAACAAAGGCGGTATCACCATTGGCGAAAAAGGAACCGCTATATTGGTAAACAGCTACAGCGGAGCAAGAACGATGCATAAGGGAGAGGTGTTGTACTACAACTTCCACCTCATCATTACACCCTTTCACCCGATCAATACCGATTTCCAATGGGCTACCCGCTTCTATCACAGGTATCACAACCTGGATAGTATCAAAGCTACAGGAGCAACCGTAGTGAATATCCACCATGGCAACGATATTAATCCCTGGATCAACTACCCATTTATTGAATGGAAGAAAATGAAGGATTATATAGACGAGGCGCATAATAAAGGACTCAAGGTTAAAATCTATAATACCGTCAGAGAGCTGTCTAACCATGCCTGGGAAACTTTCCCGTTGCGGAGCCTGGGGCATGAAGTATACAGTTCAGGTAATGGCGGCGGCTTTTCCTGGTTGCAGGAACATGTTGCCAAAGACTACATTGCTGCCTGGTTTGTGCCGGAATTCAAAGACGCCGCTATCATTAACAGTGGAATGAACCGCTGGCATAACTACTACGTAGAAGGTATGAACTGGCTGGTGCAAAACGTAGGCATTGATGGTATTTACCTCGATGATGTGGCTTTTGACCGGGTAACCATGAAACGGGTGAAACGGGTGCTGACAAAAGATAATCACCCCGGTATTATTGATTTACATTCCGCCAACCAATACAATAAATCCGATGGATTTATTAACAGCGCGGTCTTGTATATGGAGCATTTCCCTTACCTGAACCGGCTTTGGTTTGGTGAATATTTCGATTATGAACAAAATAGTCCTGATTTCTTCCTCACGGAAGTGAGTGGTATTCCGTTTGGCCTGATGGGCGAAATGTTGCAGGACGGCGGTAACCAGTGGAGAGGCATGGTATACGGCATGACTAACCGTATGCCGTGGACGGAAAACTCAGATCCCCGTCCAATCTGGAAAGTATGGGACGATTTCGGGATGCAGGGAAGTAAAATGATAGGGTACTGGGTAGATAGCAACCCGGTGCAGACCGATAATCCGTTGGTACCAGCTACGATTTACCGGAAAGATGGAGCGGTACTGGTATCTATAGCCAGTTGGGCACCGGAAGATGTGGCTGTTAAGCTGAACATCGACTGGAAAGCCCTGGGGATAGACCCTGCCCGGGCAACGATTACGGCGCCGGATATACGTAATTTCCAGCAGGGCCAGGTTTTTGGCAAGGATGTCAGCATCCCGGTGTCAAAAAATAAAGGATGGCTGTTAATTATTAAATAAGTATAAATGATGTAAATAGCAGCGCCGCAAAGACTGATAAGCTTTGCGGCGTTGCTGTTTTATATCTCTGTAAAATCGCTTACTCAAATTTTCTTCCCGGTATATTCACCCGGAATATTTCTACGCACTTCCTGTCCTGCAGGGTAACATACACGGTTTTCCCGTCTTTATCGCCAAATACCAGGTTGCTGCATTGCTTTCCTTTCAGGGGTATTTCCTGTATTAATTTTCCTTTGGGAGATAGCACCGCAATCACCCCTTTACCCCAACGGGCCACGTACAGGTTACCTACCTTATCGCATTTCATGCCATCAAAACCGTAGTCGGGAAAGGAAGCAAAGAGGGTTTTGTGGGAGATGTTTCCAGCTTTGTCTACCCGGTACTTCCAGATTTTCCGCTGTACACTTTCATTCACGTACAATGTTTTTTCGTCGGGGCTCAGTTCTATTCCGTTGGTGGTCCCCATATTGGCTTCCAGTAAAACAAGCTGACGATTTTTAGGATCTATGCGCCAGAGTTGCCCGGTATTGTCGGCCCATTTGGGATCTGTCACAAAGATCTGGTCTTTGCTATTGATACAGAGGTCGTTGGGTTGATTGAACTTGTCGGAATGTACAAATACGGCTATCTTTTTCGTCTTCATATCCACAGTTAGTACATTGTGGCGAATGAAGTCGGGCAGAAACATAGTGCCTTTACTATTGAAGTGAATACCATTGGCTACGCTGCTATCGGGCAATGTCACGAATATTTCGCCGGTACCGGTTTTGGTATTGATTTTTCCTACAGTACCATCCTGTTTGAAATTAACGACATAAAAATTGCCTGATTTGTCAAAGTTGGGTCCTTCGATATTGACGGAGAACATATTTTCTGCGGTCAGGTCGTGGGCCTCAAATACTGGCAGGTTACTTGTTTTTTGTTGTGCCAGGACGGGTAATCCCCAAGCAGTCAGCATTGCGAGGAGGCATATCTGTATTTTCATGTATTATTTGTTTTGGAGCTTTAAATTAAAAAACAATTTCAGAATTTTACGGGGAGTACGGAGAGGTGGGCTGGTGTGTAATGAAATTATCAAGAAATAATTACCGTTATAAACGAATCGGTGGCCTGTCAACTAATTTATTAATTTTGCGCCCATGATCCATGTTTCGGAGTTTAAAGATTTGGCGCAGCTGACGATTCACAAGGTAGGAAACTCCTCCAATGATGAGGCGCTACTGTGTTCCAAGGCGCCATTGCAGCTGGAGGATGAAACGATCAGCCAGTTATTGATTACGTATTTTATTCAGCCATTTGCCAACGCGGCAGAATATTTTAGGTTCCGGCACGATGCAGATCTGGAATTGAATGAAATTTTTCAATATTGTCGGCGTATATTTACTGACCAGAACGAGTTCCAGGAGCAGTCGATTAATATTGCCAAACATCTATATAAACATTCCACCCATCCCAAAATCAAGGGGGGCGAGCTTTATATAGCCTACTTTAGCAAGTGTCTTGTGGATGGTGAAGAAGTAGAAGCCATCGGCATTTTTAAATCTGAGAATCGCGATACCTATCTGAAAGTATTTCTGTCAGACGAGAACTACCAGGTTAATTACGAGGATGGAATAAATATTAATAAGCTGGATAAAGGCTGCCTGGTTTTTAACACCGAAGAATCTGAAGGTTTTAAAGTAAGTATTGTAGACAGCAACAGCAAGCAAACCGAGGCTGTATACTGGAAAGATGCCTTTCTGCAGGTACAGCGCCGGGAAGATAGCTATCTGCAAACAGAAACAGCAGTGGACATGTGCAAACAGTTTATACACAATAAACTGCCAACGGAGTATGAAATGGATAGGGTAGACCAGGTAGATTTGTTAAACAAATCGGCTGCTTATTTTAAGGAGAAAGAGCAATTTCAGCTGGACGATTTTGCCAAAGAAGTTTTAGGACACCCTGATGCCATTGCTTCTTTCAAAGAATACCGGAATGAATATGCGAATCACTTTCAGCAAGACATCCCTGACGAGTTTGAGATATCTGCGCCAGCTGTCAAAAAACAGCAGAAAGTATTTAAGAGCATATTGAAATTAGATAAGAATTTTCATATATATATTCATGGAAATCGCGAAATGATAGAGCGGGGGTTTGATGAAGCGACCAACATGAATTATTATAAGCTACTGTTTGAAAATGAGGCGTAGACGAGTGTAGAATGCACTAACGGCAGCTGTGCGGTTGATTTTGTGAAGAGGGATAAAATGGCATATTTTACAATTTTCTCATAAGCAAAAACCAATTGTTAACAAAGGCTGCCTCGTCTGGGCGGCCTTTTATTTTTGGAAGACATACTGCCCGTTCCGGGCAATAAAAAAGACAACCATCATGGTTGTCTTTTTTATTATTATTTATGCTCCTTTTTCAGGATTGCCGTTTTTACTTTGTTGGCCTGGCTTTTTGTGATGGTGCCTGGGCGGCCGTTTGTCTTGCTTAGGTCCCTGGCCCTGGGCAGGCTGTTTAGGTCCCTGTTGCCTTGGCTCCCGTGGTTCCCTTGGCTCTCTTGGTCCCTGGTCGGGCCGGGCTTGTTGTTCAGGACGGGGCTGTTGCTCACGTACCTGCCTTGGCTGTCCTCCCTGACTTTGCTGCCGTTGTTGTTGCTGCGGGCGGTTTTCCTGCCTGGACCTGCGCTCCGGTTGTTGTTGCCGGTTGTCTGGCTTCTGACCACCTTTGGGCTGATCGTTTTTAGGTTGTCCCTGTGACTGGGGCTTTTGTTCGCCGCGCTGTTGTTTTTGCTTGTCTTTATCTTTTTGTTTACGCTTCTGGGCGGTTTTCTCGAGAGATTTAAGACTGATTTGTCCCACCACATCTGCATAACCCAGATCCGCTTCCTTCGGTTTGGCTGTCACCACTTCTACAGGTTTCAGGTCATCCGGTTTAATACCCTGTTTATTGAGCAGGCGTATTTCTTTGGCCCTGGAAATCGTAAGCGGATATTGTTTGTTACTGCCTTCGTAGGAGTACCACATGAGGCTTTTGAAGATATCCCTTTTCTGGAGATGAGCTACCCCACCGGCTGTTTCGATATTATCGGCATCTTCGGGGAAGTCTTTCAGGGCATCCAGGTAGGTGTCGAGTTCGTAGTTGAGGCAGCATTTCAGGCGGCCGCATTGCCCGGATAACTTTGCCTGGTTAATAGACAAGTTCTGATAACGGGCGGCGGTGGTATTCACGCTTTTGAAATCTGACAGCCAGGTAGAGCAACAGAGCTCCCGGCCACAACTGCCAATGCCACCTACTTTTCCGGCTTCCTGGCGGGCGCCTATCTGGCGCATTTCCACTTTGGCCCTGAATTCGGAGGCATACACTTTAATGAGTTCACGGAAATCAACGCGATCGTCTGCGGTGTAGAAGAAGGTGGCTTTACGGCCATCGGCCTGTATTTCCACTTCTGCGAGTTTCATTTCAAGTCCAAGGTTACGGGCAAGCGCTCTTGATTTAATGAGGGCTTCCTTCTCGCGGGCCTTGTTGTCATTCATTCGCTGCAGGTCGTCGTTGGTAGAACGACGGAGAATTTTTTTTACTTCGGGTGTATCTTCCGCGCGTCGCTTCTTCATCTGGAGTTTTACCAGCTCGCCTGTCAGGCTCACTGTGCCAACGTCAAATCCGCTTACTCCTTCCACCGTTACCATTTCTCCTTTATCAAAGAGTTGTTTGGTCACATTTCGGAAAAAGTCTTTGCGGCTGCCATTGTTAAAACTTACCTCTACAATGTCAAACGGTGCTAAGCTATCACCAAGGGGAATATTGGACAGCCAATCAAATACATTCAGTCTATTACAACCTCCTGTGCTGCATCCTCCATTACTCTTGCATCCTGACGGCTTCCCATCCACACCCGTACCACATCCGGCACAAGCCATATTATTAATTAGTTTAAATTTTATAAATAAGCATTTCAGGTTATTCCAGTTCTTCAAAATACGTTTTTCCTTCCAGAAAAACAAAAGACCGGAAGCAACAAAGATAGGGAAAAGCAGCCGATAAGCCCCGTAGCACCCGGAGGCTAATTACAGAACAGGTAAAGGTTTCTTTTTAAATATATATTGGAGCTTGAGAGACAATGCATGAAACAGCATTTTTCCGTTTGCATTCCGTTCAATATAATAGCTGGCATTATTCAGGGCATCTGCAATTTGTTGCATTTGCTCCAGGTTGGCCAGCTTAGCCAGTTTGGCTGCAAAGTCCATTTCTTCCTCTGAAAAGGCTAACAGGCACCGGTCGATATACTGTAACCGGATCGTGTGTTCCAGCAGGTTAATAAAATAGCGAAGGAACTGCTTTTGGTTTTCCCTGCCGGTTTTGGCGCTGGAAATTCCTTCAATCCATTCCTGGAGGGCTACCCGGTTACCAGTAAACAGGTGATTGAGCCAGTTACGGAGCAATTCATGGTAATCATCATCGGAATGTTGTAAGAGATATAACGCCTCGCGGTAGTTACCGGCGGTAATGGTAGCAATTTGCTGTGCCTTGGCGGCCGGTACGTTGCTTTTTTCCTCCAAAGCTTTTACCAGGTCCTGCTTGGCCAGCGCATTTATTCTTATCAGGTGGGTACGGGATAAGATAGTTGCCAGTATTTGTTCCTGGTTTTCTGCTACCAGGATGAAAAGGGTATTGGCGGGTGGTTCTTCAATCAATTTTAATAAACGGTTGCCTTCATTGCCCAGGTATTCAGGCATCCACATCACCAGTATCTTATATCCGCTCTCAAAACTTTTCAGGTTCAGCTTATGAATGATATCCTGGCATTCGGTGGCGGTGATATTGCCCTGTTTGTTTTCTGCGCCTATAAACTGCAGCCAGTCATAAGCATTACCATAAGGGTGCGTGGCCACAAATTCCCGCCATTCGCTAATATAATCCGTGCTTACCGGCTTATCACCCGCTTTACGCGGAATAACAGGGTAGGAGTAGTGGATATCCGGGTGCACAAACTGGGCTGCCTTGGTACAGGCTGGGCATTGGCCGCAGGCATCCTGCTCCTGTTTGTTTTCACAAACCAGGTATTGTGTAAAGGCCAGGCCCAATGGAAGCCCGCCGGCTCCCTCTGGCGCCAGCAGTATCATGGCGTGGCTGAGCCGGTTATGTTGAACGGACTGGATGAGTTGTTGCTTAATGTCTGCTTGTCCTATGATATCTGAAAATAGCATGGACGCAAGATAATAAAAAGGGGGTAATCAGGACGGAGCGGAGAAGCGCGCTTGTTTCATTGTGTCACATAACAGGCACTGTTGAAGGTCCCGCCTCCGGCAACCCTTTTATTGTCGGCCGTAAAGAAAAAGGTACCAGCTATTACCTGTCGTTTGGTGTTTATCCAACGGATAATGATAGCAGAAGAGTCGGTATTAAAGAAATCATAAAGGCCGTTAGCGTTGTAGATCCCTGCCATCACCAGCCCTTTGTGTATCGGGTTGGTGCTGCCTCGCCGAAATGTAAAGGTATCCAGGCGAATCGTATCATTTTTAATGGCGTTTTGATCAAACATGCCATCAGTCACATTCAGCACTATCTTAAAGGAATCGGAAATTGATTCCATGCTCCAGTATTTAAGCCCCCCCGAATCAGTTTCTTGCCGGAAGATAATACTGTTGGTCTGCATCATTTTGCGCGTCTGACCATTTATGGAGGCCGTCATGTCCATATCAGGGCATGAAAAAGAGGGGTCATCGATGGGGTGCTGACAGGCGGTGAAACCAAAAGTGAAAGCGTATAGGGCCGCAGTCAGCAGCAGTGTTTGTCTGTAGGTGATTGGTCGTTTCATGAATATAATTGCCAATTGTGAACAGTAATGCGGGGCGCTCACTTAAACGCATACACGTTTAAGCAGGCGTCTGCATAAAAATTTTTAAACACAAAGTTGGCAACAGGCGGAATGCCTTATTATCTATATTTTATTTTTCTATAGCTGCAATCACTTCCGCAGATTCAGGCTGCGTTTTGGGGGAAAATACCGCCACCAGGTTTCCTTTTTCATCCAGCAGGTATTTCTGGAAGTTCCAGGTTACTTCAGCAGGTTCAAAATGTTTAGCTTTACTTTCTTCCAACAACCATTTATACAAAGGGTGAATGTCGGTGCCCTTTACGGATATTTTGGCTGCCATAGGGAATGTCACTGCATATTTTTTGGTGCAGAACTCCTGGATTTCCTTGTTGCTGCCTGGTTCCTGGGAACCAAAATTATTGGCCGGAAATCCTACAATCACCAGTTTGTTCTGGTATTTCTTATAAAGCTTTTCCAAACCTTCGTATTGTGGGGTATTACCGCAAAGAGAAGCGGTATTTACGATCAGCACTTTTTTTCCTTTGTATTTGGAAAAATCTATTTTCCCGCCATCTACTGCATCTACTTTAAAGTCGTAAAGGTGAGAAGAAGCAAAAAGCATCATTATGGACAAGATTGCTAAACGGAACATATCGTAGTTTTTATAAAGACTGATTAAATGATAGCGGATAGCTACATCTGTAAAGTTAATATTCCCGGGTGAAAAAACGGTATCTTTTTTAACCGTGTTAATGAGCTGCCTGTCAGGTATTTAACAGCATTTAATCGTTGTGGTATTTAGCTCCAGGCGAAAGCAACACAACATACGCTTACCTTGGCGCCTGCATGTACCAGCGCTGCGCAACAAGCTTCGGTCGTTGCGCCGGTGGTAATTACATCGTCTATCAGTAATACGTGTGATCCGTTTACCTGGTTACCGTTTACCCGGAAAGCAGCGGCTACATTTTGCCAACGGGCAGCCCGTCCTTTCCTGGTTTGAGTAGCGGTAAACTGTAGCCTGCTCAGTATTTTGGGATATACCGGGAGAGAAATTACCTGCGCTATACCATTGGCCAGCTGGGTGGCCTGGTTGTAGCCGCGTAACTTTTCTTTGTGTGGAAATAGTGGAACCGGCACCAGGTAATCAATGTTGTGGATCCAGGTACTTTCTGATAATTGATACCCGGTTTGCTTTCCCAGCGACACGGCAATGTCGGGTCGTTGCCGGTACTTGAACCGGTGAATGAGTTGTTGTACACCGGATGACTGTGTGTAATAATAAGTGGCGGTAGCTTGCTGTACGGTTACTCGGCCATTGAAAATGTTTGCCACCGGGTTGTCGGGGTAACGATGAAAACCGGTTACAGGTAATGCTTGCCAGCAGCGTAAACATAGCAAGTCGCCTGTTGCCGGCAGATCTGTACCACACAGCTCGCAGCAATGCGGATAAAATAAATGAACCAGGGGGGATAACAAACGGGTCAGCATGAAAGTATGTTTTAAACGGGGTTAAAAGAGTCGCTGGTATACTTCTTCCACTCTTCCTACAGAAATAACTTCAATATGGAATTTACTGAAATCAATTCCTTTTTTGTTATAACGGGAGATAAAAATTTTTTCAAAGCCCAGCTTTTCTGCTTCTGCAATTCTTTGTTCAATGCGGTTGACAGCTCTTATTTCTCCACTCAGTCCTACTTCTCCGGAAAAACATATTTTAGGTGAAATGGCGGTGTCTTCATAAGAAGATAACAGGGCGCACAATACTGCCAGGTCGATGGCCGGATCTTCCACCCGTATACCGCCGGCAATATTGAGGAATACATCTTTTACGCCGAAATGGAAGCCGCCGCGTTTTTCCAGTACGGCCAGCAATAGCTGCAACCTGCGCAAATCAAAACCTGTAGCGGTACGTTGGGGCGTGCCATAAACAGACTGGGTAACGAGTGCCTGCACTTCTACCAGCAATGGGCGCATTCCTTCCATGGTAGCGGCTATTGCCACCCCGCTAAGGAGATCTTCCCGTTGCGAGATAAGAATTTCAGAGGGATTTGTTACCTGTCGCAGTCCCGTGCCGGTCATTTCATAAATACCCAGTTCGGCAGTGGAGCCAAACCTGTTTTTGATTGTGCGTAAAATGCGGTAGGCGTAGTGTTGATCGCCTTCAAATTGCAATACGGTATCTACCATGTGCTCCAGTACTTTCGGGCCGGCAATGGAGCCGTCTTTTGTGATGTGACCGATCAGGAAAACGGGGATATTACTTTCTTTGGCGAAGCGTTGCAGCTCAGCAGTGGTTTCCCTGATTTGGGAAACGCTGCCTGGCGCCGATTCTATAAAAGGGGAATGCAGTGTTTGAATGGAGTCAACAATCACCAGTTGAGGCTGTAGTTTCTTGATTTCCTGGAAAATGGTTTGCGTAGATGTTTCCGTAAGCAGGTAAAACTGTTCATTGGAATTCTGGATGCGGTCGGCCCGCATTTTTATCTGTTGTTCGCTTTCTTCTCCGCTGATGTAAAGTGTTTTTATATTTTTCAGCTGCAATGCATTTTGCAGGAAGAGGGTTGATTTCCCGATGCCGGGCTCTCCACCTACCAATACCAGCGAACCCGCTACTATACCGCCTCCCAGCACACGATTCAATTCATTGTCGGGAGTTAGTATTTTTTCATCTTCCCGGGCAACGACTTCTGAAAGGTTAATTATTTTTTGGGTGCGGGGGGAGGGTGCGTCATTATTTTTCCATTCTTGTTGTTTCTGTGGAATATCCTTTTGTACTCTTTCCTCAACAAAAGTATTCCATTCTCCACAACTCGGACATTTTCCATTCCATTTAGCTGATTCGTATCCACAATTCTGACAGAAAAAAGCAGTTCTTATTTTACTCATAATTTTTTTAAAACAGGATGCATACAAAGTAAATGGTTTTATACTTATTGCATCGAAATGATAAAAAGCGGGTATGAAAAAGGGGAGGTAAAAAGGTGTAAAAGAGAAAAGAGCCAAACGGAAGATTCCGCTGACTCTTTCTACTTACTAACCCATTAAATTCAGGTCTAAATTACAAAATGGCTTCAGAATAAAAAAGTTTATTTAATTGATGTGAATAACTTTTGAGCTATCTGTCAGATCAAACAAAGTGGCTGCCATCGCTTGTTTCAGCGCTTGTTTTTATCCAATATTACTTTCATTGGGCACTCGTAAAATGTTGATAAATAGGCTTGATGTCGATCATTTTTGTATATGAAAAAATATTAATAATACACTTTTTTATAAATGACAAACAGACGCCTTTTTGCGTAAAAAAATATTTTTTACGCCATAATGACAGTGTTAAATTTATAATTTAGTGGTAAAAAGAAGGGATGGCAGGTAAATGCTAAATATAACTTAAAGCGGGGTGAATGGAAGGATATTTGTGCCGGTTGGTCGACTTAATTTAATGAAAAATGACACCTGGAATTATGTTCGTTTCGCTGATTTTTGTGGGGATCAGCTTGCTGGTAAGTTCGGTACTGAAAAGTAAGTTCCGGGCTTACAGCGAAATACCCACTTCCTCCGGTTTGTCTGGTAAAGAAATAGCGGAGAAAATGCTGAGAGATAATCAGATTTACGGGGTACAGGTAAGGGAGGCCGAAGGGTTTTTGTCTGACCACTATGATCCAACCAGCAGGACGGTAAATCTGAGTCCCGATGTATATAATGGCGCCAATGTGGCTGCAGCGGCTGTAGCGGCCCACGAATGCGGGCATGCTGTGCAGCATGCCGCCGCTTACCCCTGGCTGGGGCTAAGATCCCGGTTAGTACCGGCCATGCAGTTCACTTCCAATATCGTATCCTGGGTGCTGCTTGGTGGTATTCTCCTGATTAATACCTTCCCGCAGTTGCTCCTGGCGGGTATTATCCTCTTTGCCATTACCACGGTGTTTGCCCTGGTAACACTGCCGGTGGAGTTTGATGCTTCCCGCCGGGCGTTGGTTTGGCTGGATAGCAGCCAGGTAATGCGGCCTGCAGAGCATGATAAGGCTAAAAATGCCCTCTGGTGGGCGGCTATGACCTATGTGGTAGCAGCATTGGCTTCCCTGGCCACTTTGTTCCAATATATATTAATATATATGGGCGCCAGAGATAGAAGATAAACACATATACTATATAATAACCTGCGGCGTACCCGGGAGGGTGCGCCTTTTGTTTTGTTATCACACTCCCGGTAGAGATTGGTAATTATCATGAACTTTTCCGGCTCCGGTCTCTTTTAAATGGCTTCAAAGGCAGTTATTCACGGTGGAATATTGTGCTGTTAATAACTTTAATACAAATTTTTTATTGAAAATCAATTCATTGCAAAGGTGCAATGTAAAAAAGTGGGTAAAATGTATGGTTATTCAACAGTAGCAATGTACCTTTGCACTCCTCATAATAGGGAATTGTTTACAAGACGTAATTTTTATCGTATACAACAATGAATACATTAAGTTTCAAAACTAAATCCGCTAACGACGCTTACGTAAAGCGTGACTGGCATATAGTAGATGCGACTAACCTGACACTCGGTAGGGTTGCTTCCAAAATGGCTGCTATCCTGAGAGGTAAGAACAAGCCTTACTATACACCTCATACTGATTGTGGTGATTATATCATCGTAATCAATGCCGAAAAGATTGCTTTAACCGGCAACAAAATGGCTGAAAAGGAATATATGCACTACACTGGCTTCCCCGGTGGTCAGAGAATTGAATTGGCTAAGGACCTGATCCGTCGTCGTCCTGAGGTATTGATCGAAAAGGCTGTTAAAGGTATGTTGCCTAAAAATCGCCTGGGCCGTGCTATGTACAAAAAATTATTTGTATATGCCGGTGCTGAACATCCTCATGCAGCGCAGAAACCACAACCTTTAACTTTCTAATTTTTCTCTGATACATGGAAAAGCAAAAAAATACAATAGGTCGTCGTAAGGAAGCTGTTGCCCGCGTGTATATCAACAAGGGTACCGGTAACATTACTGTAAACGACAAAGATTATAAAAACTACTTTTCTCTGATCTACCTGCAAAACCAGGTGGAACTGCCTTTCAAAACGATCGATGCACTCGATAAATTTGATGTAAAAATCAATGCACAGGGCGGTGGTATCAAAGGTCAGGCAGAAGCAATTAAGCTGGGTATTGCCCGTGCGCTTTGCGAAGTGAACATCGAGTTCCGTCCGGCACTGAAAGCTGCTGGTCTGCTGAAACGTGATCCACGTGGCGTTGAACGTAAGAAACCAGGTAAAGCGAAAGCAAGAAGAAGCTTCCAGTTCTCTAAACGCTAATATTTTTGAGCTATTGGCTATTAGCTACTGGCTAATTCGCCGGATGCTAAAAGCTAAACATTATTTGATCCTTTTAATTGAGTAATATAAACATGGAAAATAATACCTCATTGCAGCAGCAGTTACTGGAGGCAGGTGTTCACTTCGGTCACCTGAAGAAAAAGTGGAATCCCAAGATGCTGCCTTATATTTTCGCAGAAAAGAAAGGTATTCATATCATTGATCTGAACAAAACCGTAGAAGGATTACAGGAAGCAGCAGCTGCCCTGAAATCTATCGCTAAGAGCGGTAAAAAGATCATGTTCGTTGCTACTAAAAAGCAAGCGAAAGAAATCGTAGCTGATGCTGCGCGTAACATCAACATGCCTTACGTTACTGAAAGGTGGTTAGGTGGTATGCTCACTAACTTCGCTACTATCCGTAAGAGTGTAAAGAAAATGCAGAGCATCGAAAAAATGCTGCAGGATGGTACATTCGACAACATCACTAAGAAAGAACGTCTGACTTTAAGCCGCGATAAAGAGAAAATGGAGAAAGTGCTGGGTGGTATTGCTCAACTGGCACGTGTACCAGCTGCACTGTTCATGGTAGATATCAGCCACGAACACATTGCACTGGCAGAGGCTAAACGTCTGGGTATTTCTACTTTCGGTATGGTAGATACCAACTCCGATCCTACTAAAGTAGATTTCGCAATTCCTGCGAACGATGACGCTACTAAATCTATCGCTATCGTTACCAGCTACATCTGTGCAGCTATCGCTGAAGGTCTGTCTGAAAGAGCTACAGAGAAAAATGAAGAAGTAGAGGAAGAAGAAGAAGCAGACGATAAGGCACGTAAGTTCGACGTTGAAGGCGGTGAAGATCGCGAAAGAGGTCGTAAACCAGGTGCTCAAGGCGGTGGTCGTGGTCCGGGCGGTCAAGGCGGCGGTGCTAACCGTGGCGGCGGCGGTCGTGGTCCAGGTGGCCAGGGCGGTGCTAACCGTGGTGGTGGCGCTAACCGTGGCGGTGGTGCTCCGGGTGGACAACGTCGTCCATCTGGCGCTGGCAGCAATGGTCCAAGAAAACCAGGCGGCGGAAGATAATTTTTTAGCTATAAGCTATTAGCCTTTAGCGCTTAATAAATGCAGCAGTTGATGATTCCTATCTCCGCAGCATCTGTTAACCGCTAGAGGCTAATAGTTGAAAGCTGGTGATAGTATTGCAATAATTTTTACAACAATTAAACTAATTATAGCTCATGGCAACAATTACAGCAGCTGATGTAAATAAACTGCGTCAGCAAACTGGTGCTGGTATGATGGATTGCAGAAAGGCACTGGTAGAAAGTGATGGCGATTTTGAAAAAGCAGTAGACTACCTGCGTAAAAAAGGCCAGAAAGTGGCTGCATTACGCTCTGACCGTGAAACCAAAGAAGGCGTTATCATCGCTAAAACTTCAGCTGATGGTAAATCCGGTGTGATCGTAGGTCTGGGTTGTGAAACTGACTTCGTAGCTAAAAACGAAGACTTCGTAAAATTTGCGCAGGCAATCGTTGATCTGGCACTGGCTAACGGCATCAAAACTGTTGAAGACCTGAATGCAGCTCAACTGGATGGCGCTACCGTTGCTGATAAAGTAAACGACCAGGTAGCAAAAATCGGTGAAAAAATCACCCTCAATAAATTCGAATTCGTTGAAGCAGGTGGCGTAACTTCCTATATCCACGGTAACTACCGCATGGGTGTACTGGTTGCTTTCTCTAAACCTGTTTCTGAAGAAGTAGGTAAAGACATCGCTATGCAGATTGCTGCGATGAGCCCTATCGCAGTAGATGCTGATAGCGTTCCTGCTGACCTGATTGCCCGTGAAAGAGAAATCGCTGTTGAACAAGTGAAGGCAGAAGGTAAACCTGCTGAAATGGCGGAAAAAATCGCTGCAGGTAAAGTGAATAAATTCTTCAAAGAAAGCACCCTGTTACAACAGGCATTCGTAAAAGACAATAACAAGTCTGTAGCGGATTACCTGAAATCAGTAGATGCTGACCTGAAAGTGGCTGGCTTTAAGCGAATCGCTTTAGGTTAATATTACCGCATTGAAAAAAAGGAGAGAAGTCGTTTCTCTCCTTTTTTTTGTGCATAACTAATCATACACTTAAATCTATCGGGAACAGGAACAAGAAAAAGCACTTTTTTCCTTCTTTCTGCCTTTAAGTTGTATATTAGAATACCGTAACCAGATTTAGGAAATCACAATCTTACAATATTTTATAGCGTCATGTTGCCAAAGTATAAGCGTATTTTGCTCAAATTGAGCGGTGAGGCCCTCATGGGGGATGCAAATTATGGTATTGATCCGAAGGTGATAACTCAGTATGCCTACGATATCAAGGCGGTTACTGACCTCGGGGTACAAGTAGCCATCGTGATCGGCGGGGGGAATATCTACCGTGGTATGAACGAAGCCGAAACCGGCATTGAAAGAGCACAGGGAGACTATATGGGAATGCTGGCAACAGTGATTAATGGAATGGCCCTCCAGAGTGGATTGGAAAAAGTAGGTTTATATACCCGCTTGCAGTCTGCCATTAAAATGGAACAAATCGCTGAACCTTATATCCGCCGCCGCGCTATCCGCCACGTGGAAAAGGGTCGTGTTGTAATATTTGGTGGTGGTACCGGTAACCCCTACTTCACTACCGACACCGCTGCCTCTTTACGGGCCATCGAAATACAAGCAGATGTTATCCTGAAAGGTACCCGCGTAGATGGTATCTACACCGCCGATCCGGAAAAAGATAAATCAGCTACCCGCTTCGAAACAATCACCTTCTCCGAAGTATACCAGAAATCCCTCAACGTAATGGATATGACAGCCTTTACCCTTTGCCAGGAAAATAAGCTGCCTATTATCGTATTCGATATGAACCGCCAGGGTAATCTCCTGAACGTAATCATGGGAAAAAATGTAGGAACACTGGTGCAGGGATAAGCACAAGGCATACAGCGAAAAGCATAAAGCTATTAGAGCGAATGACCGATGCGATTTTATATTGTCGCAAAGATCATTCGCTCTAATAGCTTTATGCTTTCTGCTCTCTAGCGGAGTATACTCTTCATGGCTGTAAACGGTATAAACAAGGTTACCTGTCCCAACGCATAAGGTCCTATTTCATAAGGAACATAACTGAAGGCAACCCCCTTATTGGTAACTATGAAGTTATTATTAGGGGGAATGCTTTTTACCAGCAGGTTCTGATCCAGCGCTTCTTCTTCACTCATATGAAACCTATCTTTGAAAGCCTTATCCAGCAAAGTACTTAGCGTTTCCTTATATCCCGGTTTGAAGATATCATCCGGGGTGAGCACCTTCTTCTTGGAGAGATCCAGCGTTTTGTAAATAGCTCCCCAATTACCATGTGCGCCACCAGTAAAGTCATATGCATACTTTTCAATTACCAGTAATGGCCAGGTATTGTACACTACTTTCATATCATTATCGGTAGTCCAATTCCAGGACAAGGCAGCCGAGGCATCGCTAAACTCGCTGCTGTCGGCATCTTTGGCGGATACCCGGTAACTCATAATAAAAGAATCAATACCCCTTCGTATATATTGCTGAGGATTCCGCAACGCGGTGCTGCCGGTTACCTGTTGTATGATGAAATTGGCTGTAGTGCTATCAACCAGCGAATCCGGCCAGATAATGCTGCTGGAAACCGTTCCAATGGGCGATTTGGGAAAGGAAGGAATTAAACTGGCAGAATCTATCTGGTAAAATACCTGTAAAGGCACCGCCTTTTTCAGGTCGGTATGAAATTCAAAATGATAAGAGGTACCGTTACCATGCCATACTCCTTTGAAATTCCCTTCGTCAGAAAGGTATCCACTAAACAGACGATCTTCTGCATTGTTATTGGTTTCTTCGTAGAGGTTTACCAGGCCGGAGTCCAGCGTTCCCCATAAACCTACCGGCCTGCCGGTACTATCATCGCAATAGTAACCGCGAAACAGGTGAGGCGCTGTTTTTAACAGCTGCATGGTAATTTCCTTGTCGCCCAGTTGCCCTTTCAGCTGTGTATAAAAGAGAGGTGTAGACGCCAACGGAACAATAATGTTAGTAGTATCGCCCGGGCCGGTGTTACCGTTACCGTTGCGAGTATGACAGGAAAACAGGGCAGCCGCAAATATCAACAGCAGAAATGAAGCTCTTTTCATAGTATGATTTATATCAGGTAGCTCAAAATTACTATTATCCTTCCATACCTTTGAGGACCCGTTTGAACCAATAAAATTAACTGCGCATGTTGAACCAGAAAATAGCGGATTTAAGGAAAGATTATAGGCTGGCTTCCCTGGATGAAAGCGAAGTAGCGTCTTATCCATTATCCCAGTTCGATAAATGGTGGAAGGATGCTATCCATAGTGAAATCGAAGAGCCCAATGCCATGACATTGGCTACCAGCACGCCTGATGGGCATCCCTCTGCACGTATTGTATTACTGAAAAGTTTTGATGAAGAAGGATTTCTGTTTTTTACCAACTACGAAAGCCGCAAAGGACAAGAGTTGGCCGCTAATCCGCATGTGACGCTGTTGTTTTTCTGGCGGGAACTGGAAAGACAGATACGCATAGAAGGCACGGTGAGCAAGGCCCCCATGGCTGTCAGCAATGAATATTATAACAGCAGGCCATTAGGAAGCAGGATAGGAGCCATTGCCTCGCCCCAGAGTAAGGTCATTCCCGACCGTTCTTTCCTGGAAGAACAGGTAGACCAGGTAGCTTCAAAATATAAGCAGGAAGACCCCCAAAGACCCGATTATTGGGGTGGATACCTGGTGAAGCCACAGGTCATTGAATTCTGGCAGGGCAGAAGTAACCGCCTGCATGATCGAATCCTGTATACATTGACCACCGAAGGTAGCTGGAAGATAGAGCGGCTGGCCCCTTAAAAGCATAAAGACGAAAGCAAAAAGCTATTGAGGCGAATGATCAAAGCGGATATGATGAAATCGCTCTGGTCATTCGCCTCAATAGCTTTTTGCTTTATGCTTCAAGCTTTCAGCTTCTTACGCTTTTGGCGCTGCGGCTTTAGCTGCAGAATTTTTTCTGGTTTTAGCAGATCTTACTTTGCCGAAAGATTTACTGAAGATTTTACCTCTTTTGGTTTTAATATCTCCTCTACCCATAACGAATAATTTGAAGTTTGTTGTTTAAATATGATGTTATCAGCCTGCAAATTACTGTAATTCGATGAAATAGCGTAGTGCTGGCCCTTTGATATAAAAAAAAAGCAAGAAACATGATTGTTCCTTGCTTGAATAAGTTGTGCTAACTGATTAGAGCTTGTCAGATAAAGCTTTACCAGCTTTAAATTTAGCAACTTTCTTAGCCTTGATCTTGATGATCTGACCGGTTTGTGGGTTTCTACCGTTACGTGCAGCACGTTTAGAAACGGAGAAAGTACCGAAACCAACCAAAGTTACTTTACCACCTTTTTTCAGGGTATCAGCAACAGCTTTGGTGAAAGAATCCAGAGCTTCGTTAGCTTGGGTTTTGGTAATGCCTGCATCTTTAGCAAGCTTGTCGATTAATTCGGCTTTGTTCATAGTTAGTAAGATTTAACTAGTGAAAAAATGTTTGATGTGAGCAAATATAGCGCGTTTTATCAGATTACCAAATTTTTTACAACTTTTTTATAGAAAATTTTATCGGCTGAAAAACGCTACTGGTAACGGTTACAGCTGATTAGGCTATAATATGCTAAAGGGCCCGACTTTAGCATAATCCCATGAAACCCTTTGTGGAAGCATGTTTACCCGTTTTTTTACTATTAACGCAGCTTTGAACCAAGTATTGTACCAAAGTCCGGATGCCTTGAAAATAGTGGATTTCCTGTGGATAAGTTTAGTCAAGACCCCTTACTTAAATGACCTCCATCACGGTATTAAATGCCACAAAACCATCGCCGAAGATAGCGTAGGCACGCTGCCGCAGGGCTTGTTGATGCTGCGTTACGAACCGGTTATATTCTTCCGGGCTATCGGCGAGGAATTGCACTACATAGGTAGGTCCTTCCTCATCGTCTTGCTCCAATAACCGGCTTATACGGTATTCCCGGAATAACCCGGTAGCCATAATAGCCGGAATTTGCTCCTCCTTCATCCACTGCAGCCATTGAAAACTCAATTCTGTGGCCACTTTGGTGGTTACATTATATATGATCATACCTTCCGTTTGTAAGGCTTAAAGGGCCAGCTCCACGAACACCGGACAATGGTCAGAGTGCTTTACCTGCTGGTAAATGGAGGCATGTTTAAGCTTGTCTTTTAGAGGAGATGTTACATTAATATAGTCAATACGCCAGCCTTTGTTATTGTTCCTGGCATTGGCCCGGAAGCTCCACCAGCTGTACTGGTGAGGTTCGGGGTTGAAATGACGGAAACTGTCTACAAAGCCACTCTCAAAGAAACGGTCCATCCAGGCCCGTTCTTCGGGCAAAAAGCCGGTCGAGTTTTTATTGCTTACCGGGTCGTGGATGTCAATGGGCTTATGACAAATGTTGTAATCGCCGCATACAACCACGTTGGGGCGGGTTTTCTTCAGGGCATCCAGGTACTGGAAAAACTCCTCCAGCCACTGGTATTTATAGGTTTGCCTGTCATCCCCGCTGGTGCCGGAAGGGAAATAGGTGTTGATCAGCGTAATATCGCCAAAATCCAGTCGTATAAAGCGGCCTTCCTGGTCGCTCTGTGCATGACCGTTGCCGTATTGAACAAAATCCGGCTTGATACGGGTCAATACGGCCACGCCGCTATAGCCCTTTTTTTGGGCCGGAAACCAGTAATGTTCATATCCCAGTTGCTCAAATTGCTGAAAGTCGACGTTTTCCTGGTGGGCTTTTATTTCCTGGAGGCAGATAATATCGGCGGGATCAGATTGTAACCATTCGGTAAAACCTTTGGTCATGGCCGATCTCAGGCCATTAACGTTGTAAGATATGATTCTCATGCGCTGTAAACTTTGAATAGCGGGTGTTTAGCGGCAGGGTAGCATAGGGGAGTATGCGCGGCCAAACACCAGCTATTACTTTATTTAGATATCGTATTCCAGGTTGGGGCGGAGCCATTGTTCTGCTTCCTCTATTGTCCAGCCTTTACGGGCTGCATAGTCTGTTACCTGGTCTTTTTCTATTTTTCCAAGTCCGAAGTATTTGCCTTCCGGGTTGGCAAAATACCAGCCGCTAACGCTGGATGCAGGGTACATCGCAAGCGATTCGGTTAAGGTAATGCCGGTATTTTCGGTGGCATTCAGGAGGTCAAACAGCTTGTACTTTTCGGTATGGTCTGGGCAGGCAGGGTAACCTGGCGCCGGACGGATCCCCGCGTATTCTTCCTTAATCAGCTGTTCATTGGTAAGATGCTCTTCGGATGCATACCCCCAGAACTCTTTACGTACCCGCTCGTGCATCAGTTCTGCAAAAGCCTCTGCCAGCCTGTCGGCCAGCGCTTTCAGCATAATGCTGTTATAGTCGTCATGCTCGGCTTTAAATTTATCAAGCCACTGTTCTATGCCAATGCCGGTTGTTACTGCAAAGCCGCCAATATAGTCGGTTTTGCCGGTTTCTGCTGGGGCAATGAAATCCGCGAGTGAGAGATTCGCCTGACCTGGCGCCTTCTTCACCTGCTGACGCAGGAATTCCAGCTGTACAGGGGCAATATCTGGCTGCTCGGGCGTTACTTTCACGGAGTCCGGGGCCACGCGGTTAGCCGGGAAAATGCCTATTACCGCATTGGCGGTCAGCCATTTTTCTGCTACAATTTTTTTCAACAGCTCCTGTGCATCGTTGTACAGGCGGGTAGCTTCTACCCCTACTATCTCATCGCTCAGGATCTGTGGGAATTTACCATGGAGCTCCCAGGCGATGAAGAATGGCTGCCAGTCAATATATTTTGCAATTTCACCCAGGTCATATTGTTCAAATTTCCGGGTACCGGTCATTTTAGGCATTACAGGCGTGAAAGCGGGCCAGTCGATCATCGTTTTGTTTTCCTGGGCCACAGCAATCGGGAGAAATTGTTTGGTTTGTTTTTTATTCTTGAATGCTTCGCTCAGTTTCTCATATTCACTCTTAATACCCGCCAGGAAACCGGGTTTCAGGGCTTTGTTGAGCAAACTGCCCGTAACGGTTACGCTGCGGGAAGCGTCCAGTACGTGTACTACGCCATGTCCGTATTCCTGCGCTATCTTCACAGCAGTATGGGTACGGCTGGTGGTAGCACCGCCAATGATGAGTGGAATGTTGAAGTCCTGTCTTTTCAGTTCACGGGCCACATGCACCATTTCATCCAGGCTGGGGGTAATCAGGCCGCTGAGACCAATGATATCCACTTTTTCCTGGCGGGCCGTTTGCAGGATTTTTTCTGCCGGGACCATTACTCCCAGGTCAATAATTTCATAGCCGTTACAGGCCAGTACTACGCCTACAATATTTTTACCGATGTCGTGTACGTCGCCTTTTACGGTGGCCAGTAATATTTTACCGGCATTTTTTATTTCGCCGCCCTGCTCTGCCTGGATCCGGGCTTTTTCTTCCTCAATGTAAGGGGTGAGGATGGCCACGGATTTTTTCATCACGCGGGCGCTTTTTACTACCTGTGGCAGGAACATTTTACCACTGCCAAACAGGTCGCCCACGATGTTCATTCCCGCCATCAGCGGGCCTTCGATTACATCCAGCGGACGGGGATATTTCTGGCGGGCTTCTTCGGTATCTCCATCTATGTAGTCGGTAATACCGTTTACCAGCGCGTGGCTTAATCTTTCTTCTACGGTGCCGGTGCGCCAGGTTTCATCTTTCTCCACTACCTTACCTTTGGCCTTCACGGTTTCGGCAAACTGTATCAATCTCTCTGTAGCATCTTCCCGCCTGTTTAGTATGGCATCCTCACATAATTCGCGGAGCTGCGGTTCTATGTCGTCATAAATCTGCAACATCCCGGCATTTACGATACCCATGTCCATGCCCGCTTTGATGGCATGAAACAGGAATACGGAGTGCATGGCTTCCCGCACGGTTTCATTACCACGGAAGGAGAAGGATACGTTACTTACCCCACCACTTACTTTCGCCAGGGGCATCAGTTCTTTGATGCGGCGGGTAGCACTGATAAACTCTACGGCGTAGTTGTTATGCTCTTCGATACCGGTAGCAATGGCAAATATGTTGGGGTCGAATATGATATCCTGTGGGTCATAGCCTACTACTTCGGTCAGGATTTTATAAGCGCGGTGACTGAACTGCACCCTTTTTTCCTCTGTGTCGGCCTGTCCATGCTCATCAAAAGCCATTACCACCACGGCGGCGCCATAGCTTCTGCAGATATGTGCCTGCTCAATGAATTTGGCTTCTCCTTCCTTTAAGCTGATGGAGTTTACAATACACTTTCCCTGTACACATTTCAACCCGGCTTCGATCACAGAAAACTTACTGGAGTCGATCATGATCGGGATACGGGAAATATCCGGTTCCGCTGCCAGCAGGTTCAGGAAAGTAGTCATGGCGGTTTCGCCATCGAGGAGAGCGTCGTCCATGTTTACGTCCAGGATCTGGGCGCCGCTTTCTACCTGTTGACGGGCAACAGACAGGGCTTCTTCGAAATGGCCTTCCCTGATAAGGCGGGCAAATTTCTTGGAACCGGTTACGTTGGTACGTTCCCCTACATTAATAAAGTTGGTTTCAGGTCTGACCACCAGCGGTTCCAATCCACTGAGGCGCAGATAGGGTTTGATAACCCGTTGACCTTCACTGGCAATTGGTTCACTGATGTCGGTATTATTGATAATAGCTTCGCTCATTGTTGCTGTTGGTGGTGTTTAATAAAAAACTGTCCAGAGATCGGTTATGCCAGCGTTTCGGCCAATACCGGCCTGCGGCGTGGTTGAATATGTTTTACATGTTCTGCAATGTGGCGTATATGATCCGGGGTTGTCCCGCAACAGCCACCTACCACGTTCACAAAGCCCGATGCGGCGAAATCTTCTATGATGCAGGCTGTATCTTCTGGTTCTTCGTCATATTCTCCAAAGGCATTGGGCAAGCCGGCATTGGGGTAGCAGCTTACATAGCAGCTGGCAATGTTAGATAATTCTTCTACATAAGGGCGCATTTGTTGTCCGCCCAGTGCGCAGTTCAGGCCAATGGAAAATGGATTGGCGTGCATCACAGAGATGTAGAATGCTTCCAGTGTTTGTCCACTCAGGGTTCTGCCGGAAGCATCGGTAATGGTACCGGAAATCATGACAGGCAACTCGGGGTTGCCGGATTCCCTGAAATACTTTTTGATGGCGTAAATGGCCGCCTTACAGTTAAGTGTATCGAAAATAGTTTCTATCAGTAAAATATCCACGCCGCCCTCATATAGGCCCCTGATCTGCTCTTCATAGGCTGTAGCTACTTCATCGAAATAAACGGAGCGGAAGCCGGGATTGTTAACGTCTGGCGACAGCGACAGGGTTTTATTCATGGGCCCTATGGCGCCGGCTACAAAGCGTGGTTTATCGGGATTTTTGGCCGTGTATTCCGCGGCTGCTTTCTTCGCAATCTTTGCAGCGGCTACATTCAGCTCATAAGCCAGTTTCTGCATGTCGTAATCGGCCATGGCAATGGAAGTGCTGCTGAAGGTATTGGTTTCAATAATGTCAGCGCCTGCTTCCAGGTACTCCTTGTGAATGGCTTCAATAATCTGAGGCTGAGTAAGATTCAACAGGTCATTGTTCCCTTTAAGATCGCTGGGGTAGTCGGCAAATCGGGCGCCCCTGTAGTCTGATTCCTGGAGTTGGTAGCGTTGGATCATGGTGCCCATTGCACCATCGATAATGAGTATGCGCTCATCAGCGCAGTCCTGTAATGATTTCATATCTGTTAAGATGTTTATTAGTTACCGTTAAGAAATGATAACGGGGTCGAACAATAAACAAATCCACCCCGTAAAAGTGCCACAAATATAACCTTTTCCCCGCTATTTTCTTGATTTGTGTATTTACGGAAAATAAGAAGTAGTCAGCCTTTAAACGGGTTTTACGACATGTTTATAATATTGCTGTTAAATATAGATTTTGGTTATATCATAAATTTAATTTGGCAGAAGTCTACAAAGTCTACTATATTTGTGGAGTAATAAATGATATCATGCAACAAAATGATAGAAATAGCGTGAATTTACCAGCCCTGGCCACCCACCAGTCCTTTACCTGCACCTCGTGTAGCTGCTGTTGCTGCTAACGTATTCGTCATTAGTTCTCCCATTTTTTTATTACAACAACAAAATCGTCAGTCATGACTATCTCAGAACATATCCATACCCTGCATAAACACCTGGCCAGCCTTGGTTTACAGCCTGTGCCCCAGTCAGACGATTCACAATCGGAAGTGTTCAAGGTATGTTTCCTAAATAAATATGAAATGCAACGCTGGAAGGCCTTGCAAGAGCAACAAACATCAGAAACCAATCATAAAATATTACCAGACAGCCCTGCAAAGGGTACTGTCAGATAACTTTTTCATAACGTGGAATTACAGGTTAAACGAAGACGGGTGCTGTTGAGCACCCGTATTTATTTTCAGTCGTTTATGTTCTCAACTTATTTGTTCTGCACATAACTCTCCAGCGGCAAGCGGTTGCTGATAGAACGTGCAAGCGTCATCTCATCGGCATATTCCAGTTCCCCGCCAAAGGCAATACCGCGGGCTATTGTGGTAATTTTTACCGGAAAAGCCCGTAGCTTTTTAGAGAGATAATAAATGGTAGTATCCCCTTCAATTGTTGGACTTACCGCCATAATTACTTCTTCTACACCCTGGTGCTGCACTCGCTCTACGAGCGAATGTATATTTAACTGATCTGGACCAATGCCATCAATAGGAGAGATGATGCCTCCGAGGACATGATATAAGCCATTGAATTGCTGCGTGTTCTCTATCGCCATCACATCCCGGATGCTTTCTACCACGCATACCACCTGCTTTTGCCGGGAATGGCTGCTGCAAATACTGCATACTTCAGCATCTGACACATTATGACACACTTTGCAAAACTGGATCTGCTGGCGCATCCTGGCAATAGCGTCTCCAAACTGCTCCACCTGGGCTGTTTCCTGCTTTAACAGGTGCAATACCAGGCGTAAGGCCGTTTTTTTGCCGATACCAGGCAGTTTCGCAAATTCATTTACTGCGTTTTCTATCAGTGCAGAGGAAAATATCATGGTGCAAAGGTAGGAATATTGCAGCGGAGGGAACAGCAGTGCTCCCTCCGCCACGATCAGATTAAATACTTATTTTTTTTGGCACAGTCCAATAAGCCTTGAGATTTACCTTGTCGATCACAATCACCCGCTCCGGCTGTTTCTTGGGATGGGTATAGTAGTTCCCCCTGTCCCATTTACCATTGCCGTTGGTATCCAGCAACAGCCTGATCTGGTATTCGCCAGGCGTAATAAATCGCTGGCTCCATTTGCCGTTTACGATGGTACCGGAATATTTAATGGTTTTATCCTGTACCAGCTGTACCACATAGTGCATACTACTATTATTGATCGCTTCCCGGGTACTATCGCTGATAGTCAATTCCGTGACGGTGAAAATGGCATAATCTGCCACTTTTTTCGTTCGGAAGCTAATGGTGTCAGCCCTGGCCAGCTGCTGCCCCGCCGTATCGGTAGGCGCATCTTTAGGAATAATAAACCGGTAGGGAGTGCCTTCCTTCCAGGTATGGGTAATGGTTAATTGCGTCCGGGTCGAATCCATGTTACTGGTAAACGGTACGCTGTTATAGGCGCTGTCTTCTCCCAATATGGTCCGGTTGCTGTCCAGGTTTCTCAGGGGCAGCGAAAAGGTTATTTTCAACGGCGCCGGCAATTCCTGCATACCACCATCCAAAACGGGAGTAGCCGTGAGTTTGGGCAGTTTTTTCTTTTTCTTATCCTTATCTTCTTCCTGCTGAAGGTCGGTAGAATCTATTGGCTCCGGCGGAGGTTTAATTGTGCTGTCTGTTTCCATAAACAGGAGCATATTTACATCTGATACATTGTTTTCCTTTAAAACCACAGGAGCCTCTACAAAGGCGATCAACTCGCTCGGCTGGTTGTATTGCAGGTCACGGTCTTCCTCCTTCAGTGCAAAAATCTTATAGGCGCCGGGAGCAATATTTTTAAACCGGAAAGAGCCATCCCCCTTGGTTTTGGCGTAATACACCGGCTTTTCCTTGGATACTACTGAGTCGCTGAGGTCCCGGTATAACATTACGGCGATGTTACTGTCTACCTTACCATTTTCGGCATCTATAAGGTGACCTGATACCTGCAAACTATCCAGGTAATCACCAGTGGATACCACGTATTGAAAATCCTGGGCAACGTTACGTTCATTGATGTCCCGGATGGCATCGGCAAAGTTGAAAGTATAGGTGGTATTGGGCTGTAACGTATCCTTGATTTCCAGGGTAACGGTATGGAGCTTGGCTATTACAATGGGCGTTGCCTTCAGGGTGGGCGAAACGATCAGTTTATCGTTTACATTGTCCAGCTCCACATATTCATCAAAAATAAAAGACACTTTTTTACTCTTGAAATGAAGGGAGGAGTCACGCGGTGTTACCTGCAGCAGCACCGGGGGTAAGCTATCCCTGGGACCGCCACTGGGCGGCACAATGTTGGCGCATCGCGTAAATGTGATGGAAACGGTAATAAACATCAGCCAGAAAATCCAGCTCCTGATATATTGATTCATGTACCTGGTCGTATTAAGTAGGCTACAAACTTACGAACTCATTTAAAGAATTACGAATTTGCTACCTTCCGGATGGTAGATCCATCTATTTTCCTTAATCTTATACATGGCCAGCATTTATTCAATACAGTGTACCCAGGTAATTCCTGCCCCGCTGGAGGAGGTATGGAACTATTTTTCAAACCCGGCTAACCTGCAGCATATTACGCCTGCGGCTATGCGTTTTACCGTTACTTCGGCCCCTTATACCGGACAGGTGTATCCAGGACAGGTGATTATCTATAAAGTATCGCCGCTGGCGGGCATTCCGCTGGAGTGGATGACGGAAATTACGCATGTATCTTACCTTTCTTATTTTGTAGATGAACAAAGAGCAGGGCCTTACAGCATCTGGCACCATGAGCATCACTTTGAGCAGGTACCCGGCGGCGTTAAAATGACCGACCTGGTACATTACCGACTGCCCCTGGGCTGGTTGGGAAAGTTGGCGCATCGCCTGTTTGTAAAGCAACAGCTGGCATCGCTGTTTGAATACCGGCATAAAACCGTTGAAAAGATCTTTGGTCCACCGGTTTCATAGTACAGGTGGGTGATGAACCGCTCCTTTGCGGGATATCGGTATTAAAAAGGTAAAATTACCCACTGAGTGTTTACGGGTACCGGCCATCCATTCGGTAGCCGACCGCTGGGTATACCGGATAGTAGTCCGTTTTATTACAATCCCTACCCCATAATCTATCCCCGCTACCAACATCCGCATATGTGTACGTTGCTCGGCTTTCTGTGCGGCAAGCTGGCTGTCTGTGCTACTAAAAAGCCCTCCCTGTAGGAGGGCGTTGTAGGCAACAAAGTTCAGCTGAGGCCTGGCCATTATATATAACTGAAATTTACGGTGGGTGGCGGAGGCGAGGTCCCGGTGGCCAAAGTAAGGGTTAATCAGCCCATATCGTATATACAGGGAAGCTGTTACGCTATTCACCATTAACCCCAGTCTGGCAGTGCCGCCTCCTATAACTTCCAGGCTCTTGGCCGGGTTCCACAACATTGCTTCACAAGTGAAGTTGTAGTTGAGTAACGGGGCATTGGGCAACTGGTTGCTCCAGCCTTTAGGAGGCTGATAATTAATAACATGATGTACCAGCGTTTGCCCTTCTTTCGATAGTGCCCAGGGGCCCATCACTCCCAACAGGAATTCAGCATGGAAGCTACGTTTCCGGTCCGGATTATAGGAAGTAAGCCCATGGCTCACAAAGAGGCCTCCGGCATAATAAAAATCATCGGGTTGGTAAGTGGTAGCAGCAATGTCATTCGGCGTCATCGTTACCTGCATCACCTGCCAGCTAAACACGTTGATGGCATTTGGGCCCGCTTGGGGCAATATCCATTTATCAAGAAATACCGATGGCTTCTTTTTCATATAGCTGTACCCGATAGCGCTCCCATTGCTGTAGGCCCGGTCGGTGCCCCGCCCCCATAAATTAAAGTAATCATCATCCTCGTATATACGTATCTGTTTAGTAGCATCCTGCGTAATCTGTGCCGGTGCTGTTTCAGCTAAAACACAGAGCAGTAACCAAATGATACAGCATTTCATACGGTTGGCGTTGGCGTTAGTGTATAACCTCCTGGAAAGAAGGCCTGTTATTGTTGTGTGGTAATGGTTTTAGTCAGGTTGTCGCCGGTAAACAGCTTAAAAGTGTTTTTCCCTGTTTTAGGAATGGCTCCCAGCCATAGTGGTACGATAGCGGCGCTATTTTTATCCGGGCTGGAAGTGGCAACAAAGTGCATTTCTGCATTGTTGGTCATATCGTCGGAGGTAGCTGACTCCAGCTGTATCTGGGTATTGTAGTAGGTAGCGGGCATGGAGGCGGCCACCACCACCTGGGTACCAAAATCAGGCTGGTCAATGGTGTTATTCATGGTTTTGGCCATACCAAACAAGCTATCAAAAGACGCCTGGTTATCAATTAACCAAAAAGTAAGACTATCCGTTACCTTGATCGTATTTTTCAGGAAGTAGCCGGAAAGTGGCTTTACATCCAGTTGGCTGGAATTAATGGGTTGCACCGACAGGGTGGTATCGGTATCATTTCCTGCTTTTTTATTATTGCTGGCGCAGGAGATGATAGCCAATAAGGAGGCTGCCAACAGCGTAATTTTAATGTACATGGAGGACGATATTTATTACTTGTAATAACATTAAATTGCCCCGAATAGTTTTGCGGGAGATAGAGATTAACAGCCTTCCCGCATGTTAAGAGGTCGTTATCTTCGTATGCTCGTAATTGTTTTAGTAGCTATCAGAATACCTTGAATATTTCGAATGCGTCTTTCTGTAATTGTTCCCGGTGATCGGGATGGGCAATATTGATCAGTGCGTGCGCACGTTGTTGAAGGTTTTTCCCCAGCAGATGTGCGATACCATATTCTGTCACTACATAGTGTACATGCGCCCGCGTAGTTACCACGCTGGCGCCGGGTTGCAGTCGCGACACAATCCGGGACATACCTTTAGACGTAACGGATGGAATGGCGATAATGGGTTTTCCCTTTTCCGAAAGGGTAGCACCGCGCATAAAGTCCATTTGTCCGCCTACGCCGCTATATTGCCGGAACCCGATTGAATCGGCGCATACCTGCCCAAAAATATCTATTTCTATTGCACTGTTGATGGCAGTTACCCGGGGATTTTTCCGGATTGTAGCGGGATTGTTCACATATTCTACATCCATCAGCCGCATAATGAGATTGGTATCCATAAAATCGTACAGGCGTTGACTGCCAATGGCAAAGCTGGAAATGAGGAGGCCCGGATGTACCGATTTGTATTTGCCGGTAATAACGCCTTTTTTCACCAGGTCTATCACCCCATCGGAAAACATTTCCGTGTGTATACCCAGGTCTTTATGAGTGGTGAGGCATTGTAATACGGCATTGGGAATACCGCCAATACCCATCTGTAAAGTGGCCCGGTCTTCAATCAGGGAGGCCACATGGCGGCCTATGGCCAATTCTGTTTGATTGGGTGGGTTTATTTGTTGGGCGTAAATAGGGTAATCCACTTCCACAGCCGCATCAATCCGGGAAATGTGAATAACGCCGTCGCCAAGTACACGGGGCATATGAGGATTCACCTCTGCAATGATAATCTTAGCCATATCTATAGCCGCCTTGGTTACGTCGCAGGACACGCCCAGGGTGCAATAACCGTTTTTGTCGGGAGGGGATACTGAAATCATCGCTACATCAATGGGAAGTTCATTGCTCCTGAAATACCGGGGTATTTCGCTGAGAAACATAGGGATATAATTGGCCCGTCCCTCGTTAACGGCTTTGCGGATATTTTTACCTACAAAGAAGGTATCTACATAGAAAGCATGTACATGCTCAGGTTCGGCATAAGTAGCTTCCCATTCGGTATGAATACTTACCAGGCGTACCTTCTGCAGTTCGTGGCTGCGGGCTGTCATAGCTTTTACCAGTTCTCTTGGTGTAGCGGCGGCGGAATGAAGAAATACGGTATGCCCCGATTGTATAAGTGATACTGCGTTTGAGATAGTTGTGTAGGACATGTATATATTAGTTTGCTGCAAAATTATCGTGCAAAAAAAAAAGTAAATATGAGCAAAGTCATATTGTAGATTTGATTCTTGTCACTTGTTTCATGTCAACAAATAACCTATTGATTTGTTGGACAATGTGCTTAAATAACGGATATGGATATACTGAACTATCGTTGGGTGGAGGAGCCTGATGCAGTGGCCATCACGGAAGTTACTTTATTAAGTTACGGACAGTTTGAATCGGTGCTGGCGCCGGAGTATTGGACGCAAATGAAGCATAGCCTGTCTGATGATGCCAAGTTACGGGAGTTGATGCGCACTTCTGCCACCCTGGTATGTGAGGCGGGTAATCAACTGGCCGGGGTGTTATTCCTCACACCTTCCGGGTATCCGGCATACCCCTGTCCGGCAGAATGGGCTTATATCCGTCGTTTAGGGGTAGATCCCCGGCTCCGGGGACGTGGAATCGGACGTCGTTTAATGGAAATGGCTATTCAACAGGCGCGTGCCAATGGAGAGCAGTATCTGGGGCTACATACCAGCACTATTATGCCCGATGCCAGGCATTTATACGAGCAGTTGGGCTTTAGCATAGCCCGGGAACTAGCGCCTATTTTGGGGCAGCAGTATTGGTTGTATCATATGCTACTTTCATAAAAAGTTATCCATTTTAGCTCAATCGGTGGATAAATATTGATCATATGTTATGACACTTAGATGGGATATTTGGTCTATATTAGCAATCTAAAAAATCCGGTACACAACATCTTTGCGGCGAGGTTTGGCACATATAAGTGAGCAGGAGCTAATAGAACGCTTATTGGTGGAAGACCCAGCGGCGAGAGCATTGTTATATGACCGGTATGCAGGAGCATTATACAATATGGTATTGCAATTGGTACCCGTTAAACACAGGGCAAATGAAGTCATTGTAAAAGTATTTAACTGGGCCTTTCATCACATTGGAACGTTTCATTCATCCGGCTACCAAACGCTGTTTGCATGGCTGATGCGCAAAGCAAGAGAATTCGCCATTAAAGAAGTTGTACCGGAAAGCGCGTTAACCGGCACGGAACTAATAAAACAGGAAGAAGGTATTTTGCAACGGTTTTACCTGGTGCTACCAACAGATCAGCAGCAGGTGTTCAGGCTTTCTTATTTTAAAGGATTATCAATCGCAACGATAGCTCGCCTACTGGCTTTGCCGGAAGAGCAAATAAATGACATCCTGGGAGATGCTATGAGATCTTTCAGACAATTCCTAAAAGATACTTGGAACTAAAATTCTACATAGAAAGCGGTATTATCGAGTCCTTCGTGTTGGGCCTGGCTTCTGAAGCAGAAGTGGAAGAGCTGCAGCATATGAGAAGGCTTTATCCGGAACTCAATACGGAGGTGGAATTCGTTGAGCGCAGGCTGGAAAGAGCTGCATTTGATGAGCCCGTTTTGCCTCCTGCAGAAATCCGCGATCGTGTATTGCAGAAAATCCGCTGGGACCACAATAGCGGAGGCCATTTCGGCGATAATAATTCCAACTATACCTTTATCAATATCCAACCTAAAGACGGTGACCATATTACGGTACATCGTTGGTGGAAAATCTTCTTTATCATCTTCTTTATTATGTCCAAGGTTTTCCTGTTCCTGGCCATTTTTTACTATCTCAAATACCGTCAATCACAGGAACAGCGCAGCGACTTACTGCCTGCACATTATCAACAGGAGCAGGTACAAAGCAGGAGTTTGTAATTTTTACCTCCGAAAATCGTTATTTAAAAAAAATATAAATTTGACAATCCACCGAGGGGTGATTTACCGTATTTATAAATATGGTATTAATTAACCATATTTAATGGTGGCTGGTTTTTGTAAACTAAGGGTTTGAATATTAGCGACTATATCGAAAGTGGCATTATTGAGCGCTACGTGCTTGGCCTCACTTCACCAGACCAGGAAGAAGAGTTGTTACACCTGCGCCTCATTTACCCGCTGCTGGATATTGAAATTACTGCTGCTGAACTGAGGATTGAAGATAAATTACAAGAGGAGGGGCAAGTACCGCCTGATGAGCTGAGAACCTTGGTTTTACAACGCTTCAGAACCGATAAGAGGAAGGAAGAACAGACCTGGTGGAACTATAACACCCATGAGCCTACGAATCCCGGGAACACTTATATCCGCCTCGAGCCTTTCTGGAGCCGACGCATTACCGTGAGTATCTGGTGGAGATGCGGGTTTATCGCCATGGCAGTACTCACCATGTCATTGGCCGCCAGCACCTGGTACTTTCATCAGCGCGCCCAGCAACTGGAAGAGATATTAATAAAGCTCAAAGTGGCGGCCATCACTCACTCCACCGACATAACCCATTAATAACCCGGCTTCATTTGGTACGTTTATTGTAAATGCAGAACTTGCCGCCGTATTCGTGCTGTTATAAACCTTATTTGATAACTGCGTGTTGAATACTATGGCATTTAAACACACAAATTAATTTCCCATGAGAAAATTTTCATTTGCAGCATTACTGATGGCTATCGTGGCCGTTTTTGCATCTTCCTGCTCCCCTAAACAAGGCGTAACACAAGACATTACCAAAAGCTCCGTAAAGGGTAACTGGGTGCTGACTGATGTTAAATATGAAGGTATTCCGGATAACGCCAAGGTAACTGTATTCGACGAAGCCAGTGCAAAATGCTTTGTCGGTAGCCAATGGACACTCCCTGATAACTGGGCCGGCGGTTCCTACGCACTTTCTTCTACAGATAACGGGTGCAGCCCCGTTACACAGAAAATTGCCTGGACGCTCACCAAATCCAACGGCGTTACCCTGTTTGGCTTCAAGAAACTCTTCTCAGGCGATAAAGCCAAAAACGTAACAGAAGGATACCGCATGGAAGTAACCGGCGCGGGAAGCATGATGACCTGGAGAGCAAATGTGAACTTTGAAGGTAAAAACGCCGCTATTATCTATACACTGCAAAGGAAGTAATATAAATAAAAGCTAAAAAGCAAAAAGCTAAAAGCAAAAAGCTATGAAAGCGAATGCAGAATGCGATTTTTAATATCCGCAAAGACCATTCACTTTCATAGCTTTTTGCTTTTAGCTTTCTGCTTTTTGCCTCCTCCATTGTGTGCTATTAACGTTATATTTAGAAAGGAATCATAAAGCACCAATATGATGAGCACGCCGCATTCTCAAATTCAGTTCCTGGCCCATGCCAGCTTCCGGATTAATACCCCCGAAGGTCGCGTTATCCTGGTAGATCCCTGGTATACCAACAATCCATTTTTACCAACAGACATCGCGATCCCGGAACAGGTAGACCTGATCCTGATTACGCATGGTCATCGCGACCACCTTGACAGTAGAATAATAGAACTGATCCGTACCAAATCACCGAAAGTAATTGCCAATCCAATTGTACGCTATTACTTACAGGAACAGGGTGTGCCAGAACATACTTTTGAACAAATGAATGCTGGCGGCACCATATCCGTTATGGACCTTAAAATTACCATGACAAATGCTTTTCATTTTGCCCAGGTGAACCTGCCAGACGGCAAAATCGGCTATCCACATACTACCAACGGATTTATTATCTGGATGAGCGACGATATTTCTGTGTATTATTCCGGTGATACCTCCGTGTTTGCCGATATGGAATTATTAGGAGAGATATATGAACCGGATATTGCTATTTTGCCAATAGGCGACAGGTATACCATGGGGCCACTGGAAGCGGCTTTTGCTATTAGGTTGCTAAAAGTAAAACATGTGATTCCCTGTCACTATGGTACCATGTCCACCTTAACAGGCACGCCGGAGAAATTGAAAGCATTAACAGAAGACATTGCGCGCCTGGTCATTCATACACTCAAGCCAGGAGAAATACTGGATACTTCAGTGGTGAAGCCTGGAAGCCATTAGCGAAGCTATAGGAATGATTAAATAAGAATTATGTTACCCCTTGATACTGCACGCTTATTAATATATCCCTGCCGTTTGCCCTTGCTGACGCAGATCTATCTCCGTCATCCGGATGCCGGAGAAGTAATACAGGCACATATTCCGGACGAATGGCCACAGCAAGACCTGAGGGAGCAATTGCCGCATTTTATTGAGCTCCTGCAACATGACCCAGCCTCTTATCCCTGGATGCTCTGGATTATTGTGTCCAAAGCCGATAAAACAGTGTTGGGAGATATTGGATTCAAAGGACGGCCCGATAAAAACGGGGTCGTGGAAATAGGATACGCCCTGTTGCCACCTCACCGGGGACAAGGTTATATGAAGGAAGCCGCTACCGCGCTGGTAGCATGGGCTTTCCAGCAACCCCATGTCAGAAAACTGATAGCAGAATGCGATATTACCAACACATCTTCCAGGAAAATATTACAGCACCTGGGAATGAAAGAAACCATGACTTCGGGGGAAATGTTGCACTGGCACCTGCTTAATAAATAACGTAGGTAGATGCCCGTTATTCCGTCATGTTTTGCCGCGCAAACCGGATAAAAAGCTGGCAAAGCTTATCCTGCAAACCCTGTAGGTAAGTGAAATGGAGCTTTCTCACCAGCTTGAAGTTTTTTACCGGCAAAATGGTAAACTCTCCCAGCTCCAGTTCGCGCTGTACAGCCTGCAGGGAAATAAAGGCAGCACAGGGCGAATGGTGAAGGTATGATTTGATACTTTCTGTACTACCCATGTACATGGCTACATTCAGGTCGGTGATCTTTAATTTTAATCGTTTCAGCTCTTCGGTAATTACCTCGAGCGTACCAGAACCATGTTCCCGCATCAGCAGGGGAATGGTTTTCAGGTCGGTGGCGGTAAGGGGTTCTCCATTGCCATAACGGTGTTTTACATTTCCTACCAGCACAATTTCATCTTTCGCAAACTCTACGTATTTCAGTAATGGATTTTTGGAACTGCCCTCTATAATACCCAGCTGTATTGTTTTTTCAAACAGTGCCTGCTCAATCTGCTCGGTATTACCGTTGGTCAGGGATGTTTTTACATCCGGATAACGTTGGTTGAACTTGGCCAGCAGCGGCGGTATAAGGTATTGGGCAATGGTGGTGCTGGCCCCTATGGGCAGCAAACCACCCTGCATATGTTTTAGTTGATTGACGTCGTATTCCAGGTTGCGATAGTCGGTAAAAATGATTTCTGCGTGATGCATGACTAGCATACCGGCGCGGGTTAATTTAATTTTGTTGCCTATCCTTTCAAAGAGGGCCATTCCCAGTTGTTGTTCCAGCTCATGAATATGCTTGGTCACAGCAGGTTGGGAAATATATAACTCCTCTGCAGCTTTGGTAAAGCTTAGGCGTTTGGCGACGGTATGAAATACCCTGAGTCTGAAATCGAACATGCAATAAAAATACAAAATAACCTTACAACTCAGGCGGGGCAAAGCCAAAGTGTTTATAAATCTGTTGTCCCCGTGGCCCCATCAGGAATTCCATAAAGTCTTTTGCGGCCTGTGGATGGGGGGCTGATTTAAGAATACCTGCCCAATAAGTGGCCCTGATATTCTCTTTTTCAGGGATCTTCACCAGGCTTATGGGGTGCCCGATCATTTGCTGGTACCAGGCTTCGGTAAGCCATACCGGGCCGGCATCTGCCTGTTTATACAGGATACGCAGCGGGGTTTCCCGGTGATGAATTTTGGTCAGGTAAGTACTGCCTTTGGCGGTCTTATCTTTCATCACGGCTTCTTTCAAAGAGGGGCCACCGGCCTTTACATAGGCTTCTTCTATACGTTTCCCAATGCCTTCCCAGGCCGGGTTAGGCATGGCTACCCGTACATCTTTGCGGCCCAGGTCTTTCAACCCGCCAATCTTTTTCGGATTGCCCTTTTGTACCATAATGGCCAGCGTATTGTCGGCATAATTTCTTACCACAGAAAAGCTGTCCTTTAGCTGATCAATGCGGCTTTTGCCGGCAGTATAAATATCTGGCTGTATGGCTATACGAAGGTTACCCATCACCAGGGAGCCGGTAAGAATCTGCTGTGCCAGTATGCCTGGGGGCAACGTTTCCGCAAATACCCGTTGGTATTGAGGATATACCTGTTTGAAATCATGGATAAGCGAGTCTATCACCATAAACTGGTTGCCGGCAAAGAAAATAACCAGCTGAGGATCGATGATATCGCCGTACAGGTCCGGCGCATTGTCGATACCAGGTACGGTAAACGATACACCAGCGGCTGGTGGCGTATTCCAGGGCGGGTCAAACTGGTGATCCTGGGCATATAGTTCTCCGGCCAATAATACCATTACTATCAGCCATGTTGCAAAATACTTCATGTGTTTTCGTTTATGGGTGTACGTAATGCCAGCCTTCAGACTGTTTGATAATTAATTCGCCATTACCGCTGGGCGTATATTGAATGAAAGGAAAAAGCTCGTCTTTGGTGATATTCCTTTCCCGCATGGTGTTTTCGCATTCCACCAGGATAACGCCCTTATCCAGGAGGTCTTGCAGCAGCGATTCATAAGGCTTATCCTTTTTATAGGCAGTAATGCCACCGCCATGGGCTACCAGTTCTATAGTTACTTTATTTTGCAGGCGGGGATCCTCCAATGCATTCTTTATGTTACGCAATGTATTGCGAATTACTTTATCATCGTCACTGTTGAGCTGATAAACAGCTTTGTACTTTGATTTGCGCTGGCTCATGGCGTACTGGGTACCCAACAGGCTAAAAAGACAAAGGAGAAAAACTAACTTCTTCATAAGGCGTTTAATGTTTACGATTAATGTTGCATGGAAATATAGGGCCCGTATTTATGCCGTGTTTCAGAGTATTTGTCTGCATACGGACCAAATGGAAAATCAATAGGTTTTTGTTTGATGTCCTTCCAGTCGGCCGACTGGTCTTTATGCGGCCTTGGCTGGGAGTTAATAAAGGCAGCTACATCCCAGGCCTCTTCGTCAGAGAGCCTGGTGCTGTTGTAATCTACGCCAAAAGGCATATTATATTTTACATAACCCGCAAAGGTGCTCAGGCGATATAGGCCGGCGCCATCGTTGTAGCTATGGGGGCCCCACAGCGGCGGATACACGTAGGTAACACTATCAGGATTCTTTACGCCTTCTCCCTGGTTGCCATGGCAGGTTTTGCATTGCTGTGCATATACTTTAGCGCCATTTTCCGGGCTGGCTGCGCGCGACAGCAGCGCCAGTTTGGGAATGCCGCTACCGATGGGTTTTTCATCAGTAGTTACGCCGCTACCCAGCCATTCGATATAGGCTTTGATGGCGCCCATTTCCCGCGAATTGCTGTCTGGTGCAGTCCCATTCAGGCTGCGTTCAAAACAGTCGCTGATGCGCTTATTCAGCGTTTCCAGACTGTTGGATCTTGCCCTGAATTTAGGGTAGGAGCGGGCAGTGGTACTGTAGTTATTGCCGAAAGGTTTGGTGCCGGCCTGCAGGTGGCAGTTCTGGCAATTCATACCATTGGTGAGCGGGCGTATGCTTCCATTAGGCCCGAAGAACGTGGCTGTTTCGCGAATTAATGCCTGTCCGTAGAGCACGGTGATACCGGCTTCTCCGTTGGGCAGCGTGCTGGCGGCCGGCGGCTGCCAGGGCATAGCTGCTGGCTCGGATGCGACTGCTGTCGGGCCGGAATAGATAAGTGGGCGAACGGATAACAAATAGGTTTCTATACCTACCAATAATGCTAAAATAAGCAGGCATATCAGGGCTCCGGATAAGACCCGCTTATAACGTTGAACTTTTCTGGCTTCCATTTGAAATTACAGGTTGGTGGAATGATGCTACAAAGGTAGTCGTCCCCCAAAGCGATGTCAAATAACTAATAACTATTACTAATAACATTTAGTTATGGACACCTGGTAACAAAAACGTGAAGCGATAAAAGTAAGTAAAAATATTTTTAAAAGAAAACCCCGTACAGCAACGGCTGTACGGGGCTCTGGAAATTAATTATTTAGTGTTAGTCAGACGACCAGGTTATGCTTTTTTCTTGCCAGCGTTCTTGTTGTTTGATTTGTAACGCATGTCAGGAGTACCGTCTTTTTTAGTTGGACCTGCAGGAGCGGCAGCAGCTTTATTGGCTTTAAAGCGCTTATCAGGAGTACCATCTTTTTTGGTAGGACCAACGGCAGTAGCAGGAGTCGCAGGAGTAGCAGGAGTTGCAGCAGTGGCTTTTTTCTCTACTTTTTCAGCTTTCTTCTCAGCTTTTTCAGTTTTAGCCTTAGTTGCCTTTACTTCTTTTTTTGCTGCAGTTGCAGGTGCCTGTGCCATTACGGTGAAACCCATAAACATGGCCAGTAATCCGGTGAGGAGCTTTTTCATGATCAAATATGTTTTATGAAAATTTAAGCTTTTTTCTCCATTGCTGTATCCGCCAGGCTTTATTTTTAAGCAATATTTAATAATTAATTCTTATCTACCCACATGCCGTTTTCGCGGATCAGGTTAATAAGTTCATTCACCGCTACGTCGCTGTTAAGGCCTCTTTTCACGATTTCTTTTCCTCTGTACAGGGTAATTTTTCCTACACCGCTGCCTACATATCCGAAATCGGCATCGGCCATTTCACCGGGTCCATTCACGATACAGCCCATGATGGCTATCTTAACGCCTTTCAGGTGATGGGTTACTGCCCGTATCCTGGCAGTGGTTTCCTGTAGGTCAAACAGGGTGCGGCCGCAGGATGGGCAGGAGATATATTCTGTTTTGGAAATACGGGTGCGGGTAGCCTGTAAAATACCAAAGGCAATGTTGTTGAGCGAGGCCATTTCGCCAGCAACAGGCGACTGATTGGTCAGCCATATGCCATCGCCGAAACCATCCAGCAGGAGAGCGCCCGCTTCGGTAGCGTGGTGGATCAGGTGTTCATCGGCCGTAGGCTGTTGACTGATACTTTGTATGATTACCGGCACTTTGATATTGTCTGTCAGCAGAGAAATAAATAAATGCCTGATGGCCGCCATAGCGTTGCTGCCGGTAGCAGTGGCCACCAGTATGGTATTGGCGGCAATGGCCGGTTGCTGCAACTGGCGGAGTAATGACTCCTGGACAGCGTCACCGCTGTTACAGTCGTACTGTACAAAGTTCACCGGCGCAGTTTTACCATTGGCCAGGGCTTGTACATATTGTTCGGCGGTAAAGTAAGGTACTATTTCAGTGGAAGAAGCTGTATGCTGCCAGTGGTCAGCATCTACCACCACGCGAAGGGTGCCTGGCAAGCCGAAGCCAGGAACCTGTTTGCCGGTATATAAATAATCTGCTGCTGCATCTCCGATGTTCCATTTATCGCTGGGGGCATCGTATACATAGCCGATAGCCTGCAAGTGTTCTGGTGCAAGAGTGCCCTGCTGGCTGTAATCAGCTACTACCACCGGTACTTGTTTGTCGCCGGTATTTTCTACGGCCACGCTCTCTCGGCGTTGGTATTCAAACGGGGAGTAGGGTACCTGTGTAACTGGTTGGAGCGCAATGGTGTCCTGGCGGTTAGTATAGCGTTTCACGATATCCTTACATACCGGGAGTTCAAATTCAGGATCTTCTGTGAGAGATACGCGAATAGTATCACCTACGCCATCTTCGAGCAGCGTACCGATGCCGATAGCCGATTTAATGCGGCCATCTTCACCATCGCCGGCTTCAGTAACGCCCAGGTGCAGCGGGTAGCAGTGTCCCAGCTCCTGTTGCATGGTTTGTACCAGCAGGCGGTATGCCTGCACCATTACCTGCGGATTGCTGGCTTTCATGCTCAGCACTATATTGCGATAATGCAGATCTTCTGCGATGCGTAAGAATTCCATGGCGCTTTCCACCATACCCATGGGGGTATCGCCATAGCGGCTCATGATGCGGTCGCTCAGGGAACCATGGTTGGTGCCTATGCGCATAGCAGTACCGTATTCTTTACAGATCTTTACCAGCGGGGAAAAGCGTTCCCGGATACGGTCTATTTCTTCCTGGTATTCGCTGTCGGTATAATCAATCTGTTCAAATTTCTTTTTATCTACATAATTCCCGGGGTTTACACGCACTTTTTCCACGATACGGGCGGCAATTTCCGCGGCATTGGGGGTAAAGTGAATATCGGCCACCAGGGGAGTAGTATATCCTTGTTTGCGAAGTTCATTCTTGATAACCAATAAGTTATCCGCCTCTTTCTTACTGGGGGCGGTAATTCTTACCAGCTCAGCGCCTGCTTCAATACAGCGGATGGTTTGGGCTACAGTGGCCGCAGTATCCATGGTATCGGTGGTGGTCATTGTTTGAATGCGCACCGGGTTAAAGTTACCGATGATCAGATCCCCCACCTTCACTTCCAGGGTGGCCAGTCGCTTATATTCTGTTAAAGAGTTGCAATAGAGTTGCATACATTTTTGTTTTCCTGCGGAGCAAAGTTAGTAAACATGTAGGGTAAAAATTTGCTAAAAGTGGCGCTCCGAAAGCCGGCAATTTCCGCTACGGCTTAAAGCTACATTAAATTCCACGAACGGCGGAAGCAGGGAACCGGAAATAGGCGATAAAGGCGTAATTTCGGACTTCCATATGTTAGTGAATAAAAGCATAGATATTCCTTATCAGCAGCTACCTTTCAAAGGGCAGTTCAATGTAGCGCCATTGGGTACATTCCGCAATGAGCTTACTGACCAACCCCATCGCCACGATCACTTTCAGATTATCTGGATCACCAGGGGCAAAGGCAGACATATGGTGGATTTTGTTTGGTATGAAGTGGAAGATAATATGATTTTTCTGCTTCGTCCAGGACAGGTACATCAGCTGGACTGTGAGCGGGAAGGCCATTTCCTGTATTTCACGGAACAGTTCTATTTTACCAACAAACACGATAAGGAAACGCTCTACGACTTTACCAACTTATTCGATAACTGGCATGGATATGCTCCCATCACCATCAGCGACCATACCTCCACATCGTTGCATGGCCTGATTTCCCTCATGGCGCAGGAAAAAACCACGGCGCCTCATTGCAGCCAGGGGATTGTAAAACATTACCTCAACGCGTTCTTGTTGCTTATTGAGCGGGAAAAAAAACGCAATGCGGCTGAAACCATGATGCCTTTTACCCACGACGCCCGCGTAGTGCAACTACGCCGCCTGCTCGAACAACATTACAGAACAGAGCACCAGGTGGGTTTTTATGCCAACGCCTTTGCCCTTACGCCTAAAAGATTAAACGAAATCACCAAGGAAACGGCTGGCCGCACTGTTACCGAACTACTCCACGATCGTATTGTACTCGAATCCAAACGCAACCTGGCCTTTAGTCATAAAAGTGTCAAGGAGATCTGCTATGAGCTTGGATTTGAGGACCCTGCTTACTTTAGCCGGTTTTTTAAAAATAATACAGGTATCTCCCCACAGGATTTTCGGGACATGATGTTCAAATAGTCCAAGTCAATGGATAAATAGTCCTAACACCCTCCTTTTACCCCGGGGTATATTTGCGTACTTATTTGCCAACCCTTATCAACGGCAATTTTTAGACGCTATAGATTAATATATGAACATCTGGAAACCGCTTTTCCTGCTGGCATTGTCGGCAGGTTGCAGTACAGCGGCTGTGATGGGTCAAACCCGCCCGCTAACCCTGCAGGAAGCATTACAAACAGGCCTGAAAAATTATCAGTCCATTAAGGCTAAAGAAAACTATGCCAAAGCAGCTACAGAAAACATCAGCGCAGTTAAAAGAGAATATTTACCTGATCTGAATCTTGCCGCCCAGAATAGTTACGGTACCGTAAATGGAGAAAATGGCCCCACCTGGGGATATAAAGGCTGGACTACTGGCGCTTCGGGGCCAGCCATGACATCGCAAAACTGGAATGCCGCCTTCGGCGGATTATACCTGGCCAATATTAGTTGGGATGTGATCACTTTTGGTCGTCAACATGCCAAAGTACTGGCCGCCAAAGAACAACTGAATACCAACCAGGCCGACCTGGAACAGGAAAAATTTGAACAGCAGGTACGCATCGCCGGCGCCTATCTCAACCTGCTGGCAGCACAGCGGCTTAGAGGATCTATGGAATCTAACCTCAAGCGGGCGGAAGACCTCCGGCACCTCATCGTTTCCAGGGCTTTAAATGGCCTCACCGCAGGGGTAGACAGCTCTATTGCCAACGCAGAAGTATCCAAAGCACAGCTAACACTCATAGATGCCGTGAACTATGAAAATGCGCAACGTAATAAGCTCGCGGAAATGATGGATGTACCCGACCAGGATTTTACACTGGATACCACGTTCGTGACCAAAATTCCTAATCAGCTGCTGGAAACTGTATCAACACAGGATTCAGTGTCGCTAAAGGAGCAACCCTTGCTCCGCTTATTTGGCTCCAGGATATCACTGAGCGAAGCCAATCAACAGCTGCTCAGCAAAAATGCCATGCCCCGCCTGTCATTTATGGGAGTCATGCAAACCAGGGGCTCTGGCTTTGATTACGACTACGGCGTTGCCAACCCTTCGCATTTCAGCCAGGGGTACTGGTCAGGCGTAAAACCGCAGGTTGCCAACTATCTCGTTGGACTGAATCTTTCCTGGACAGTGACCGACCTGTGGCGCACCCATGCCCAGGTAGCCCGTCAGCATTACACTACAGAAGGACTTAAGAACGAATACAACCAAACATATAATCGTCTGCAACACCAGCTGCAATTGTCGGAACAACAGATAGAAAATGCGGTGAAGAAATACCGGGAAGCACCCATTGGCCTGAAAGCTGCCAGTGACGCCTTCTTACAGAAAAGTACGCTGTATGAAAACGGGTTATCCAATATCGCAGACCTGGCCCAGGCCCTTTATAATATTAATCGCGCAGAAACAGACCGCGATATTGCCTACAACGGCGTATGGCAGGCCATCCTGTATAAATCCGCTACTGTAGGGGATTTACAATTGTTTCTCAACCAGCTTTGAGTAGATGTGAAAGTGAGCGTTAAACAGCCAATCATCATTTTTTGAACAAGTATTTATGAACCTGATTAAAACCGCATTACAAAAGCCAATAGCCGTCATCGTAGTCGTGATGGGATTATTGTTTTTTGGTATTAAAGCAACGCGGGATATTAAGATAGATATTTTTCCCGACCTCAACCTGCCGGCCATTTACGTATCACAGCCCTATGGTGGTATGTCGCCGCAACAAATGGAAGGGTTTATTGCTACCAACTACCAGAACCTGTTCCTGTATGTAACCGGGGTAAGAGATATTGAGGCCAAGAACATACAAGGCCTTACCATGATTAAAATTTCTTTTTACGAAGGGACGAATATGGCGCAGGCGGCGGCGGAAGTGACTGCCATGGCCAATCGTGCATTTTCTGCGATGCCGGCCGGTACACAACCGCCTTTCATTATCCGTTTTGATGCTTCTACTTTACCCATCGGGCAGCTGGCGCTCAGTAGTCCCAAGCGCTCTAACAACGAACTGCAGGATCTGGCCATGACCGTGGTACGCCCATCTTTCAGCCGTATTGCGGGACTCACCTCCCCGGCGCCATTTGGAGGAAACTCCCGTACTATTGTGATTCATGTGGACCCGGAGCAGATGCGTAGTCACCATCTTACGGCCGATCAGGTCGTAGCTGCCATCAAAGACAATAACCAGATATCTCCTGCAGGTAACGTACGTATCGGAGATATTACCTACCTCACACCCACCAATACCGTTATCCGTACGGTAAAGGAATTTGAAAATATTCCGCTGGTTATGGGAGATGGGCCTACCGTGTTTGTAAGAGATGTGGCGAAGGTCGAAGATGCGGCAGATGTAACCACCAGCTACGCCGTGATCAACGGAAAACGCGCTGTTTATCTCCCCGTTATTAAAACCGCAGATGCCTCTACCTGGACGGTGGTAAACAACCTGAAAGCGGCATTGCCCAATATCCAGAAACTGCTGCCGGAAGATGTGAAAGTATCTTTTGTATTTGACCAGAGCGTGTATGTAATCAATGCAGTAAAAAGCCTGATCAGTGAGGGGGTTATAGGGGCGGTATTGACGGCTTTGATGGTGCTCTTGTTTTTGGGTGACCGCCGCAGCGCCTATATCGTTATCATTACCATCCCGGTTTCTATTATCGTTGGGGTAATGTTCCTGAAACTGGCCGGACAAACCATCAACATCATGACGTTGAGCGGATTAGCACTGGCTATTGGTATCCTGGTAGATGAGTCAACGGTAACCATTGAAAATATTCACCAGCACCTGGAAATGGGCAAAACGAAGGCCCAGGCGGTATGGCATGCATGCCAGGAAATAGCTTTTCCCAAGCTGTTGATCCTGTTTTGTATCCTGGCGGTATTTGCGCCTTCCTTTACTATGGTGGGCGTGCCCAGGTCGATGTTCATGCCATTGTCGCTGGCTATCGGGTTTTCTATGATCGCTTCCTACCTGCTATCGCAAACATTGGTACCCATCCTGGCCAACTGGATGCTAAAGGCAGAAAAATTCCAGCATCACGCCCGGCCACATGTGCATAGCGATGATCCGCATAAAACCGCGGGCTATATTGAAACAGAGATTGCCGATGAAAAACAGCACCAGCAAACCATTTCAGGCTTCGACCGGTTCAAGCTGCGTTTCATAAGCTGGCTGGAAACATTACTGAAAAGACGCAAACTGGTAATAGGTGCTTATTTTATTGGTATTATCGCCATTGTAGTGCTATGTGTAAGCGTTATAGGCCGTGATATATTACCTAAACTAAATAACGGGCAATTCCAGTTGCGCCTCCGGCAGTCAACTGGTACCCGGCTGGAACGGACGGAAACCATGGTTATTAAATCAACGGATATCCTGAAGGAGTTGGTGGGCGAAAAGAATATCGATATCACCTCCTCGTTCATTGGTACCCACCCATCGTCTTATTCTACCAATCCTATCTACCTGTTTATGGCTACTCCTAATGAAGCCGTACTTCAGGTAAATCTAAAAGAGGATTACAAGGTGAATATGGACGAGTTCAAGGAAAAGCTGCGTAAGCGTATCCACGAGCAAATGCCGGAAGTGAAGATGAGCTTTGAGCCGATAGACCTCACAGATAAAGTGATGAGCCAGGGAGCGTCTACTCCTATTGAAATTGCGGTAATGGGCAAAAATCTGAAAGAAAGTGTACCCTATGCAGAAAGAGTAATGGAAGAAATGAAGAAGATTCCTTACCTGCGGGATATACAGATTAACCAGCCTATGAATTATCCTGCTATCCGTATCAACATCGATCGTGAGCGGGCTGGTCAGTTGGGGGTAAGCATCACAGATATTGCCAAGTCATTAACGGCCTCTACTTCTTCCAGCCGCTTTACAGAAAAAAATAACTGGTTGGATGAACGTAATGCCACGTCGTATTTTGTGCAGATATCGGTACCTGAAAATGAAATGACTTCTATCAGTGATATGGCAGCCATTCCTATCAGCAAGGATAAAACCCGTCCTTCTTTGGGAGATGTGGCCACTTTAACACCCGATACGGTGGTCGGAGAGTATGATCGTATTGGCCCGGTAAGGATTGTATCTATCGGCGCTAATATTCATAAGAAAGATTTGGGCAAGGCATCTGAAGCGGTAGCAGCAGCAATAAAGAGAGCGGGTGAGCCTCCCCGTGGTATTTCCGTGGAGAAGCGCGGGCTAATGAACCTGTTGGACGATACACTGAACAGCCTGCAATCCGGTTTGCTGGTGGCTATTGTGGTGATCCTGTTACTCCTGGCAGCCAATTTCCAGTCGTTTAAAGTAGCATTGGTGGTAGTGTCTACCATCCCTGCGGTACTGGCAGGATCTTTAATTATGTTGCTGATCACAGGATCCACATTGAACCTGCAATCGTATATGGGTATTATCATGTCGGTGGGGGTGTCGGTAGCCAATGCAATCCTGTTGATTACCAACGCGGAAAAATTACGACTCGAGAACCATGATGCCCGCAGGTCGGCGCTGGAAGGAACGTCTATCCGTTTGCGTCCTATCCTGATGACCAGTATTGCGATGGTAGCCGGTATGATTCCAATGGCCTCCGGACTGGGTGAGGCCGGCGATCAAACCGCTCCGTTGGGACGCGCGGTTATTGGCGGCTTGATTGCCAGTACCATGGCTTCCCTGTTTATTCTGCCACTGATCTTCTCCTGGGTACAGCAGAAAACCAGTGTAAAATCAGTGTCGCTGGATCCCGAAGACGAAAACAGCGAGTATTATGTGCCAGGCGCTCCGCGCGTTTAATGAGTATAACTATAATGACTAAACGACATATCAATATCATGAACATAAATAAATACAGCCTGTCGTATACTGTGATGACGGCTGCTGCATTGCTGCCCCTTGGATTATTTTTCGCTTCCTGCCACAGCTCCCATGCAGAAGATGAGTCGGGCACTGAGAGTCACAGTGTGCAGGTAAAGGTGATTCATCTGCAGAAAAGCCAGCTGGACGCTTCTCTCCGGCTGCCAGGTGAAATAAAGCCCTTCCAGTTTGCCGACCTGTATGCCAAAGTGAATAGCTATGTGAAGAATGTAAATGTAGACCTGGGAAGCCAGGTAACAGCAGGGCAGGTTCTGGCTACCCTCGATGCGCCGGAAATGAATACACAGCTACTGGAAGCACAGTCCCGCCTTCATACCAAAGAAGCCATGTTTCGTGCCAGCAGGGCCACCTACGAACGTTTGCTGAAAACGAGCAAAGTGCCGGGAACTATTTCTCCCAATGACCTGGATATGGCCTTTGAAAAAATGAGCGCCGACAGTGCGGAACTGTTGTCTGCCCGTTCTTCTTATCACGAAGTGCAGCAAATGCTGGGCTACCTGGTGATCCGGGCACCTTTCAGCGGTGTTATCAGTCAGCGTAATGTGCACCCCGGAACTTATGTAGGCCCTGCCGGTAAGGGTTCCGATAAACCGTTGTTTCGCATAGAAGAACAACAAAAACTACGTTTATCCATTGCCGTTCCCGAAGTATATACAGAAGAAGCGCATCGGGCAGAAGATGTTCGCTTTACCGTAAAATCCCTGCCAGGCGATACTTTCACTGCAAAAGTGAGCCGTATAGCCGGTAGTCTGGATGTGAAACTCCGGTCTGAAACCCTGGAGATGGATGTGGCCAACAAAAACGCCCGGCTATTACCAGGTATGTATGCCGAGGTTCAAATGCCGCTACCCGGCAAAAAAGATGTCTATGTGGTGCCTAAGTCTGCCGTGGTAAGCAATTCAGAAAAAGTATTTGTGATCAAATCGGTGATGAATAAGGCAGTATGGACGCCGGTAAAATGCGGTAACGAATCGAACGGGAAGATAGAAGTATTCGGCGATTTATCGGATGATGATCAGCTGGTACAAAATGGTAGTGATGAAATAAAAGACGGAACACCTTTACAGGTGATAGCAAAATAATGTGTGTGTTTAAGGACGGGAATAGTTTGTGAACAGATGAATCAATTTGGTAGAAGAATCAATACAATGGTTGAACGGATCAAATAATGAAGCATCAATAAAATTGGCCTATATACGGTAATGTAAAGAGTGACCTATAGCAGGCAAACTATTTCCCGGATGAATGAGCTATCAGCGCTTCTGTAAAAGGAGGCGCTGTTGCTTTAAACCACAAAAAGAGAATTGTTACCAACGGGTAACAGTTGTAGGTTTAGGTAAAACGGCCGGAATAATCTTATTCCGGTTTTTTATTGCCTACCCTTTTGTGAAAAATAAAACCTCCCAAAGAACTACTCCGGGAGGTTGATATCGTTGAAAGATGGCTACCGATTACCAGTCTTTTTCTGCCTGCATCGGTTGTCCTTTTACTTTCTTGGCTTTATCCTGCAATTTCTTTTCTTCCTGCGACAATGCCTGTAATAAGCGTTCCGCTTCCTGCTTGCTCATTTTGCTGGGCTGTGGCTGCGGTTTCTGCTGTTCCTGGTCTTCTTTGTCTTTGTTCTGCTGGTCTTTGTTCTGATCTTTATTCTGATCCTTGTTTTTGTCCTTATCCTGCTGGTCTTTGTTTTGATCCTTTTTGTCCTGGTCTTTGTTCTTATCGTTCTTGTTCTGATCCTTATTTTTATCCTTATTCTTGTCTTTGTTTTTATCTTTGTTTTTGTCGTTACCGCCACCGCCTTGCTGTTGTTTTTTCAGCATAGCCTGGGCATATGCCAGGTTATAACGGGCATCTTCATCGGAAGGGTTGAGTTTTAGCGCTTGTTTGTAGGATTTAATACTTTCCTCCCATTTTTTTCCTTCCATGTAGGTGTTACCAATGTTGTAATCGGCATCGGATTTAAGGCCTTGTTTAGTACCCAGCTTCAGGCTATTGGCGTATTGGGTGCGGGCGTCATCATAGCGTTTTTGCTGGTATAGTGAATTGCCCAGGTTATAGCTGCCTACAGGTGATTGTGCATTTTGTTCTACCGCTTTTTTATAGGCTGCTTCAGCATCGGAAAACTGTTGTTTTTGATACAGTTCATTTCCCTTGCGGATGTATTTATTGGCGCCGTTTTGTGCAAACAGGCTAACGCCGGAAAGCAGGGCCACCGTGGTAATAAAACAATATTTTAAAAAAGTAATTTTCATGAGCCATTATTGTAATTAAGCCGCTGAGGCGGTATCTGAAGTACGTTTGTGCCGTACTTCAGGAATAAAAAATTCTATCAGCAGCAGCGCCAGGCATATGCCCAGGAAATATTGAAAATAGCTATTGTAGTCGGTGAAAACGTTTTCTCCAAATTCTTTCTGCTCCATGCTATCTATCTTGTTCACCAGTGTAGCCACTACATCATCTGTATTATTATCCAGGTGTTCATAGATGCCTTTGCCTGCGGCGGCAATAGATTTGAGTTCCGCTTCATTCAATTTAGAAATAACGGTTTTGCCTTCTCTGTCTTTTTTATAACCGCCGGTTTCCGGGTCGGGCAGCGGGGATCCAGAAGGGGAGCCAATGCCGATGGTGTTGGTAACTGCCCCATTTTCGAAGGCAGCTTTGGTACGCTGGATGGCGGTTTCGTCATGATCTTCCCCATCTGATATGATAATGAGGGCTTTATGCTTGCGTTCCTTTTTATTGAAAGCATCATCTGCCACCTGTATTGCCTGACCGATAGCGGTTCCCTGTGAGGGGATCATTTCGGGAGATACGGTACTGAGATACATTTTCGCAGCAGAATAATCTACGGTCAGCGGCATCTGGAGATAAGCATTGCCGGCAAATACCACCAGCCCAATCCGGTCGTTATCCAGTTTGTCCATTAATTTACTAACGAGCTGACGGGCTCGGGTAAGGCGGTCGGGTTGCACATCGGTAGCCAGCATACTTTTACTCACGTCCAGGGCTATCATCACGTCCACGCCCTTGCGGGTGATCTTTTCCATACGGCTGCCTTTCTGGAGGTTGGCAAGACCAACCACCCCAAAGAAAAAGGCCAGGAAAATAAGGAGGAACTTTACTATAAAGAGTTTACGGGAATAGCCGGTAAAAAGCTTTTCTACCAGTGCCTGGTCGCCAATACGGCGTATAGAACGGCGTTTCCACCAGGATACACCCAAAAAGGCCACCTGTAGTACCAGCAACAGTACCAAGGCCCATAAATACTCACTATGCTGAAATCGTAACATATTCGATTTTAAGATATCCGTTACCGGCAGTAAACCTGGTAAGGTATCAAAAATAATTTTTTTGTCACGTATTGCAAGCCGTTGGGTTGGGGTTTTATCGTTTTTTTAACGATCCGCAGTGTGGGAGCGGGAAACCTGGTAGTGGTTTGCAGGTCTTGTTGCCTGCAAACCACTGAAGTGCGGAAAATTACATTTCTCCTTTAAAATATCCGGCATCTGTCAGGATATCTTTCAGGATAGCCATGCGTACAGCAGGGATATCCACTTTGGGATCTTCTGTTTCTATATTAAGTATAAAGAAGGAGGGGTGCCTGTTTTCTTCTATCCAGCCTACTACCCAGCCCAGCTTTTTTACATCGGCATTGTCCCATCCGGTTTTATAGGACAGTTCATATTTCGGCGTTTTTTCCATGAGCATGACGTCCCGCACGGTTTTCATCGTGGTTTTGGCGAACGGCAGCTGGTCGAAATACAGCTTTTTGGCAAAACCCAGCTCTTCATCCGGAGAAACCAGCAGGGAGTTGTCCAGCCAGAAAGTATCTACCCGGCTGATTTTCATGTTGCCATATTTAATAGAATCCAACCACATTTTCATGGTAGGCTGACCAATACGGCGGGCTACTTCCTGGAAATAAGGGACGTTCGACTGTTTAAAAGCCTGCGCCATGCTCAGGTCCTGGATCACCATATTGGTATCCTTGATAGCACCGGTATGTACACCGATAAGAGACGTGAATATATCGAAGGATGCAGCTGGCTGAAAGCGTTTCTGGGCTCTTTCGAGATTGTATACCTGGAAGGTGCCCTGGCTATTGTTAAATAACATGAAAGTGCCTTCTACCTTGTATTGGGCGAAGTATTTTTCCCAGCCTTTTTCTTCTTTTACGTTATTGGGTGCGCAGGCCGCAAGCGACAAACCTATCGCTAATAACATCCAGCCAAACCGTTTCATCAGCATAAATGATTGAATTATGAGCTGCAAAAGTAGCAAAAAGCTGAAAGCATAAAGCAAAAAGCTATTGAGGCGAATGACCAGTGCGACTTTAATATCCGCAGCGATTCTACGCCTCAATAGCTTTTTGCTTTATGCTTTCAGCTTTTTCGTTTATTTAATAACTCCCAGTTCCTTACCCACCTTGGTGAAGGCGGCAATGGCCCTGTCGAGATGTTCCTGTTCATGACCAGCACTCAGTTGTACGCGGATGCGTGCCTGACCTTTCGGAACTACCGGGAAGAAGAAGCCGATAACGTAAATGCCTTCCTGCAAAAGTTTGTCGGCAAACTGGGCGCTTAATACGGCATCGTACAGCATTACCGGAACAATCGGATGATCGCCGGGTTTGATATCAAAACCAGCCTCCGTCATTTTAGTACGGAAGTATTTGGTGTTATATTCCAGTTTATCACGTAAGGCAGTAGTTTCACTCAGCATATCCAGCACTGCAATGGAGGCGCCTACTATGCTGGGGGCTACGGAATTGGAAAAGAGATAAGGACGGCTGCGCTGACGCAGGATGTCTATCACCTCTTTGCGACCGCTGGTAAATCCGCCGGAAGCACCACCGAGGGCCTTACCCAAAGTACCGGTAATAATGTCTACACGACCCATTACGCCTCTGTATTCGTGAGTACCACGGCCTGTTTTGCCCAGGAAGCCAGAGGAATGGCTCTCATCAGACATGACAATGGCGTTATATTTATCGGCCAGCTCGCAGATCTTATCCAGCTGGGCAATAGTACCATCCATACTGAAAGACCCGTCTGTTACGATGATACGGCTACGGCAATCTTTTGCTTCCTGGAGTTTTGCCTCCAGGTCGGCCATATTGTTGTGCTCGTAACGAAAACGCTGTGCTTTACACAAGCGCACGCCATCGATAATGGAAGCATGGTTCAAAGCATCGGATATAATGGCATCCTGTTCATTAAACAGGGGTTCAAATACGCCTCCATTGGCGTCGAAAGCAGCCACATATAAGATAGTATCTTCCGTCCCCAGGAATTTAGAAATCTTTTCTTCCAGCTCCCGGTGAATATCCTGTGTACCGCAAATGAAGCGTACACTACTCATCCCATAGCCATGGGTATCAATTGCTTCCTTGGCTGCTTTAATAACCGCCGGGTGAGAAGACAGGCCCAGGTAGTTATTGGCACAGAAATTTAGCACCGTTTTACCTCCCACCTGTATTTCAGCTCCCTGCGCTGATGTAATAATACGTTCTCTCTTATACAGGCCGGCCTTGTTGATATCGCCGAGTTCTTCCCGTAAACGGGTGATAAACTGCTCGTTCATAAAAATTCCAATGTTTAGATTGAATCTGACAATAAATGTATTACGATAATTGCTCGCGCAAATGAGTAACGGGTGGATAACCAAAAAGTTTGACCAAGGTGTAACATTTAGCCGTCACACTGCGTCATAGTACTATCATGATTATAAATGCCATGAAATGAAAAACTGATAAACGGCCTCTGGAAAAGAAATGCTAAAAGAGCATACTAGATAAAGGGTTGATTATTAGTTCAAATGACGTTACTACAACTGTGGAGGATTGAATTTTCGGACTTTAGAGCTGGTGTGGGTAACTATGATGGATTTGTCAATGATGGGTATTAAAGTATTTGTCGGATCTTAGCACTAAAATCCCGCACCACCGGAATGACGGAAAAGGAGTACAATAAATGCGTGGATCTGTATTCGGACAACCTGTTCCGCTTTATCGTTAAAAATCTGGAACACGCGGAAGACGCCAGGGACGTAGTACAGAATTCATTCGAAATATTGTGGAAACACTGTCAGGATGTGCCTTTTGAAAAGGCAAAGTCATACCTGTTTACAGTGGGCTACCACAATATGATCGACCATGTACGTAAGGTTAAGCGGGTTACACTGGTAGAACAATTCAAGGACGAAGAGAAAATTTCGGATCATAAAGTGCACAATGCCAAGGAAGTGATTGAAAAAGCATTGTCGAAATTGAGTGAAGTGCAGCGCTCCCTCGTAATGCTGAAGGATTATGAAGGGTACTCTTACGACGAAATTGGAGAAATGATGGGATTAAACCCTTCCCAGGTAAAAGTGTACCTGCATAGAGCCAGGATCCATCTTAAAAATTACCTGGTAAAGATGGAAAACGTAATATAAATAGTTTTATTTTATAAAATATTGATAATAAATAAAAATCTTGTCAATCGAGATTAACATATCAAACTACGAGTCGTTTCTGCTCAGCTACATCGATGGTGAGCTGAATGAAGCAGAACAGGCAGCCCTGGAACTTTTTCTCCGGGAGCATCCTCAATTCCTGCAGGAGCTGGAATTGCTGGAAGGCACGCGGCTGGTTCCGGATAAAACGCTCTCCTTTGATAATAAAGCTGCATTATACAGAAGCGGAGTTCCGGGATTGCCAGACATGGAAGAACTCATGCTGGGCTACATCGACGGAGAGTTGACAGCTGCGGAAGAGAAAGCACTACAAGAATACCTGGAGCAACACCCCGGCACCCAAAAGGAGCTGGCGTTATTACAGGCGACTAAATTAACACCCGATACCAGCCTGGTATTTACAGATAAAGCTTCCCTGTACCGGAGTAGTGAGCGCAAAACTGCACCCATTTACCGCCGCCTGGGGTGGATAGCGGCCGCCGCCGCAGTGGTAGCCGGCCTGGTTATCTGGCTGTTGCCAACAGGTAATCACCCTACCGGAGCGCCAGCCCTGGCAGATAAAGGAACGGTAACGGCTCCTAAGCCGGTTATCCCGGCTCCAACGGCCACACCAATCGCTGAAGCTCCCGTAGCCACACCATCAGTAACTGCTCCTGCAGCTCCCACCCCGCCAGCTTCGCCGCTGTTGGCCACCAATCATAAAAAGTTGGCTACCAGGGAAAGAAAAACAACAACTGCCGACGTAAAGGCAACACAGGAGCAAACCATCACTGCAGCTCCCAAAACAGATGTGCCGGTTATGTCACAACTGCCTCCACAGCGTAATTCAGTGGAAGAAGTAGTGGCGCAACACAGGCAGCAAACAGATAATATACCTAGTTCAACGGCCATTCATCCGGAAGTAAGTAACGAACCCATGCTGGCTGTCAACACTAAAATTCCGAATAGCGCCGGTATTAATAAAATAACGCCCGCTGAAACACCACAGCCAATTCAGGGTGAGCTGATTATGTCTGTAAGCGGCAGCGACAGTAAATTACTCGACAAAGTAACCAACGTAGCAAAGTTTTTCTCCCGTAAACGGAACAAACAATAAATCATGGTCATAGCATATGAAGCATAAAATTTTACTCATTTTGTTACTGGTATTATGTGGCGAATGGGCTCATGCGCAAAAGGCAGATACAAAAAACACTCCGGCTACCCCGGATACCATACAGATAAAAGGACTCATCATCATAAAAGGAAAGAATGATAAGGGACGTACCAGTTATAAATTTTATAATGATACAGCCTATGCCCGGCATAAGCTGAAGAAAAACCTGCAAACGAAATGGTTTGTATTTGACCTGGGATTCAATAACTATATTGATCGCAGTGACTATACAGGCGCCAGCTTTATCAATTATTATCCCAATAACAGCAATTATTATAATGGAGCAGTAGCCATGAACGCCGCAGCCCAGCGGTCATACGACTATTCCGCGGCCGGACTGGCCACCTTTGCCCCCCGGGAAGCCAGCGAACCTTTAACACCATCGGAATTTAAACTTATCACCGGAAAATCGATCAATTTCAATATCTGGTTGTTTGAACAGCGGCTTAATATAACAAAACACAAACTAAACTTGTTATACGCTTTAGGATTAGAAATGAATAACTATAGGTTTGCCCGCAGCATTACATATCTGCCGGGCTATCCTACACAAATAATCCGGGATACCGTAGAATTTTCAAAGAATAAGCTATTCGCCGAATATATATCCGTACCGGTAATGCTTAATTTTAATTCTAACCCCGCCCGCCCGAGCCGCGCGTTCCAGGCGAGTTTTGGTGTCTCTGGTGGTTATCTGCTCAAATCCCGGACAAAACAAATCAGCCAGGAAAGAGGTAAAGTGAGAAAAACTGATGACTTTAATCTCAACAAATGGCGTTTCGGTTTAACCAGTGAGTTAGGGTATGGTCCTGTGAAGTTGTATGCAAATTTTGCCCTCACGCCGTTGCATGATTATGGGTTACAACAATATCCGTTCTCAATCGGTATCCGGTTGAACGGTTTCTAAGCTCTATTTTAGCCAGTCCTAAATTGTATTTATGCGTTCTTTTGTTGCACTGATGACATGTATTGCCTGCATTGCATGGATTCATTCCTGTGAGAAGCGCCTTTTGGGTGTAAGACTTGAAAAAAATAACGAAAATAAGGTGGTGCCTTCGCCAGAAATATATGTAAAGATGGAGTCTCCAGCCAGACCTGCAAGTTATATTGCCCATACTGCCAGCCTGGTTACCCTGCCCACAAATCCTCCCCGGATCAGAAGCCATGCTAAAAAGCCCGATCATGCTCCCAGAGCATATGATTCCCTGTTGTTTCGCCAGGCCCTGGCAAAAGGAAAATATTTCCAGTATAACAACAATATTCCCTGAAATTATCCCTGAAATCATCCACTTGTTAAGATAATGACCGATTTAACAATCGGTTGCCCCCTCGTTTTATCTACCGCTCATACAATTCTCCCCATTTTTATATTTATTTATTTTTCACTTCCGGTATATTTGACAGACAAATTTCAAAAAACCAACTATTGTATGAGTCTTAAAAGAGTCGTATCACTATTCCTGTTTGCCTGCACTTTACAAACTGCAGGAGCCCAGGAAAAATATCAATGGAAAGAGGCTACTTCTGGTGGATACACCTACAAGTACATTTCCAATGACCCGATGAAGGCCCGTTTTTACACGTTGAAAAACGGATTGACCGTTATCCTGAGTGTCAATAAAAAAGATCCCAGAATCCAGACCTTGATCGGCACCCGCGCAGGTAGCGATAATGATCCGAAAGATCATACAGGCCTGGCCCACTACCTGGAGCACCTGTTGTTTAAAGGTACCCAGCAGTATGGTTCGCTCGACTGGGCAAAAGAAAAACCACTGATTGACAAAATCTCCGATTTGTACGATAAGTACAACAAAACGGTGGATCCTGCTGCGCGTAAAGTAGTTTATCATGAAATCGACAGCGTATCCGGTATCGCCGCCAAATATGCGATTGCCAACGAATACGATAAAATGATGACCGGTATGGGTGCCCAGGGCACCAATGCCCACACCTGGGTGGAAGAAACCATCTATGAAGAAGACATCCCGTCCAACGCCATCGATAAGTACCTGACCGTTCAGGCAGAACGCTTCCGCGACCCCGTTTTCCGCCTGTTCCATACAGAGCTGGAAGCCGTGTACGAAGAAAAAAACCGTGGATTGGATAATGATGGCCGCAAAGTATATGAAACCATGCTTGCTGCCTTGTTCCCAACGCATAACTACGGCCAACAGTCTACCATTGGTACCATTGAACACCTAAAGAATCCAAACCTGAAGGCGATTCGCCAGTTCTATAATGAGTACTATGTGCCTAACAATATGGCGGTAGTAATGGCGGGTGACTTTGACCCGGATTATGTAGTTAAGTTAATTGATCAGAAATTCGCTTATATGAAAGCTAAGCCGGTAAAGGAATACAAGCCTGTGCCGGAAGCCCCTATCAAAGCGCCGGTAGTGAAAGAAGTATTAGGCCCCGATGCTGAAAGCGTAGATATTGCCTTCAGAATGCCTGGCGCACTGGATACTAAATCTAACCTGGTATTGGGCGTAATGGGTTCTATTCTCCAAAATGGGAAAGCCGGTCTGCTCGACCTGAATATCAACAAACAACAAAAAGTGTTGAACGCCAGCGCAGGAGTAATGAGCCTGAAGGATTACTCCATCTTCTCCCTCAGCGGTAAAGCCAAACAAGGCCAAACCCTGGAAGATGTAAAGGCGTTGTTACTGGGGCAGCTGGAAATCCTGAAAAAAGGAGAATTCGATGAAACGTTGGTAAAAGCCATCGTTAACAATGCCAAGCTGAGCGAGCTCCAGGGATTGGAAAACAACAATAACCGCGCTACCTCCCTGATGGATGCTTTCATTAAAAGCCGGGCGCAGGATTGGGCACATGACGTAGCTTATGTAGATGATATGGGCACTGTTACAAAAAAACAAATCGTTGACTATGCCAATAAATACCTCAACGATAATTATGTGATCATCTACAAACGCAAAGGTGAAGATAAAAACATCCAGAAAGTAGAGAAGCCAGCTATTACACCAGTAGAAGTAAACAGAGAAGCACAATCTTCATTCCTGAAACAGGTAGCCGCTATGCCTGCCACCCCAGTAAAGCCACAGTGGCTGGATTATGAAAAAGACATCCAGAAAACTACAGTTGGTAATACTGATATGATGTACGTACAGAACAAAGACAACGGTCTGTTCCACCTGTACTATCGTTTCGATATGGGTAGCTGGAATAGTAAAAAGCTTCCGCTGGCAGCCCAATACCTGCAATTCCTGCGTACGGATAAATACACCTCCGAGCAGATCAGCAAAGAATTTTACAATATCGCCTGTAACTTCAGTATATCAGCCTCCACAGACAATACCACCATTTCTATCTCCGGTTTGCAGGATAACTTCGATAAAGCGGTTGCTTTATTTGAACACGTGATTGCTAACTGTAAGCCAGACGAAGCTGCTTTGGCTGCGCTGAAAGGTCGTTTACAGAAAGCCCGCGCAGATAGTAAACTGAATAAAGGCGCTATCATGAAAGGCGTGGTAAACTATGCCATGTATGGTGCTAAAAACCCATTCAATAACCAGTTGAGCCAGGCAGAACTGGATGCGATCACTGCTACAGAGTTGACCGATATCCTGCACGAGCTGCCTGCCTATAAGCATACTATCATTTATTGGGGACCTCAACCACTGGAGACAGCTGCTGCCGATGTGAAAAAATTACACACACTGCCCGCCAGCTTTAAAGTAGCACCAGCAGCGGTTAAGTTTGTAAAGGACAACCAGGCTCAAAACCAGGTACTGTTTGCTGATTACGATATGGTACAAACGGAAGTAAACTGGCTGAGAAATACCGATGTATATGATCCTGCTAAAACAGGCATAGTAACGCTGTTTAACAGCTACTTTGGCGGTGGAATGGGTTCCGTGGTATTCCAGACTATCCGTGAGTCTAAAGCATTGGCCTATTCTACTTATGCATTCCTGGCATCACCGGATAAGAAGAGTGAACGCTATTCTGCCATCGCTTACGTAGGCAGCCAGGCCGATAAAATGAATGATGCGATCACCGGCATGAATGAATTGCTGAATGATATTCCTCGTTCCGATAAACTGTTGGAAACAGCCAAGGAAAGCATGAAACAGGATATCGAAACAGAGCGTATCACAAACGACGGTATTATTTTCAGCTACCTGGCGGCACAAAAGCTGGGACTGAACACAGATATCCGTAAGCAGGTGTATGAGTCTATTGATAAAATGAATTTCGATGAAGTGAAGAAATTCCATGATGAATATCTCGCTCATAAACCATATACTTATTGCATCGTTGCTTCTGAGAAGAAGGTGGGCGAAGAGCTGAAGAAATATGGAGCAGTGAAGAAACTCTCCCTGGAAGAGATTTTCGGCTACTAACAGTATCTGCTTCTCCTCCTACAAAAACTAAAAGGCACAAGGCATAACGCTTTGTGCCTTTTAATTTTTGTAGGATGTAACAAGACAATAAATCTTTATTCCGTTACGTTATCTGCATATTTATTACTCCTATGAAGAAGTGTTGTCATTACTGGCTAACGGTTATCCTGTTGCTGTTGCCATTAAGTGGATTTATCAACGAACCAGATTTATATAATGTAAGGTTAAATGCTGCCAACGTCGATCCGGATAAAGTTTTCCTGCTGATAGATAAAAGCGACTACCGCTTGTATGTTTATGAAGATGTTACGTTGAGAAAGATCTACAAAGTTGTATTTGGTAACCGTGACCAAACGGATAAACAAACTGAAGGCGATCGCAGAACGCCTGAAGGCACCTTTCATATTTTAACAAAAAGAGTAGATAAAAGCTGGAGCCGTTTTATGTTGCTGGATTATCCCAATGAGAGTTCCTGGGCTAAGTTCCACCAACGGCAATCGGATGGGCTGGTATCTGCCAATGCCACAATTGGTGGGGCAATTGGTATTCATGGTGTGGAATATGCTTCCGGTATCAGGGATAGTTATGTAGATAGCAGGATCAACTGGACTCTCGGTTGTATCAGCATGAAAAACGCCGATGTCAACGAATTATATGATGTGCTAAAAGTAGGTACGCCTGTTGTAATACGTAGGTAAGATTTTTGCTGTTTCTCCATTAGGTGCCTCCTGGTGGCAGCCAGCAGATGTAAATTTGTAATCATTAATTATAAAGGATTGCATCTAGTGACGCGGTTTTACTGTGTCATGATTCCAATATAAAATGGCGGGTAGGATCCTGTGAAGAGCGTGCACCACTCGTATGGTGCACGCTTTTTTATTGTAAGAAGGCAGTTACCTCTCTCATCCAGGCATCGTTGTCTTTCCCGCAAAACGACTGGTGGCCTGCATTAGGAAATATATACAATTTCTTCTGGGTGGTGCCGAGGTGAGAAAATACCTCGTTAGTTTCATGAGTCATTACCCGGATATCTTTTTGACCGTAAAAATATAATACGGGCATATGTATCCGGCGGGCATAGCTTTCCGGCTTAAACCCAGCTCCCCAGAATCCTTGCTCTATTCCGCCCCAGAAGGTAAGGATTTGCGATAAGGGGAATACCGGCAGGTGTACGGCTCTCATGCGACTTTTTACGGCGTCTGTCAGCGTGGAAAAAGGGCATTGGATGATGAGCTTCTGCGGGGTAAGCCCATATTCAGGAACGGCCTTCAGAATGGCCGCTGCGCCCATGCTCACTCCCCAGAGTACAACAGGCTGGGTTGTTTTTTGCTTTACATAATCCCACGCCAGCTTTACATCTTCCGCTTCCTTAAATCCTACGCTGCAGGTAAGACCCTCGCTGTTGCCATGCCCACGGAAATCGAGCAGAAAGGTATTGTAGCCGAGAGACCTGAAGCGATCAGCTTCGGGTAATAGGGAGCCTTTATTGCCATTATAGCCATGAAACAGGATAACAGTACCTGCAGGATTCTTGGTGGGTATCCACCAGCCTTCCAGGGATAACCCGTGGACAGTATGAAGGTGCACGGTGCTATAAGGAACAGTAGGATATTGTGTGGTAGCAGATTTGGAGATCCGGACGCCAAACAGGATAATACCTAGCTTTTCCCCGGCGCTCATCTGCTCCGGTAGCTTATTTTTTTTGCCGCCATCGTCATAGAAATGGGTAAACTTCCAGGCGTGGAAGGCGCCAATGATATTGAGAAGTATAAACAGGTAAAGCAGCGTCCAGCCGGCCTTTTTGAGAAAACGTTTCATGGGTCCATCTTATAACGAAGGGATGCAGAAAATCATTCCTGCATCCCTTTCTCAGAAACTATTAAAATGGCTTATAGTCTGCCGTTCTTGATTTCATCTACAACAGCCGGATCCAGCAGGGTCGAGGTGTCGCCCAGGTTATCCAGGTCGTTTTCGGCTATCTTGCGCAGGATACGGCGCATGATTTTGCCGGAACGTGTTTTGGGTAAACCGCCTACAATCTGTATTTTATCCGGCTTGGCGATAGGCCCAATAATGCGGCTAACGGTTTGTGCGATATCTTTTTTAGTGAGTTCTGCATCGTGCGTTAAGCGCTCCATGATCACATACGCATAAATGCCCTGCCCCTTAATATCGTGAGGATATCCCACTACAGCGCTTTCCACTACGCCGGCGTGCATGTTGATGGCGTTTTCTACTTCCGCAGTACCAATACGGTGACCGCTTACGTTGAGTACATCATCTACACGGCCGGTAATCTTATAGTACCCGTCTTCATCTCTTAAACAGCCATCGCCTGTGAAGTACATGTTTTCGTAAGTAGAGAAGTAAGTTTTACGGAAACGTTCATGATCGCCGTACGTGCTGCGGAGCATACCTGGCCATGGGAATTTGATACAGAGATTGCCGCTTACGCCATTTCCTTTGAGTTCCTTACCGGTTTCGTCTACCAGGATAGGCTGTACGCCAGGAAGCGGCAGAGTGGCGTAGCCTGGTTTTTCTTTCGTAATGCCGGCTATCGGGGTAATCATGATACCACCGGTTTCAGTTTGCCACCAGGTGTCCACAATCGGGCATTTACCTTTACCGATGTTATCTTTAAACCAATGCCAGGCCTCTTCGTTAATAGGTTCACCTACGCTACCCAATTTACGGAGGGAGCTGAGGTCTTTATGATTAACAGGACCGAGGCCATAGCTCATCAGGCTGCGTATAGCCGTAGGAGCGGTATACAATATATTTACACGGAATTTGTCTACAATTTCCCACAGTCTTCCTGCATCGGGATAAGTAGGTACCCCTTCAAACATGAGAGTGGTAGCACCAGCGCTGAGCGGGCCATAGGCGATGTAGCTGTGGCCGGTGATCCAGCCGATATCTGCGGTACAGAAGTATACTTCTCCCGGTTGATACTGGAAGGTATTTACAAAGGTATAGTTGGCATATACCATATAGCCGGCACAGGTATGTACTACGCCTTTGGGCTTGCCGGTAGAACCGGAAGTATAGAGAATGAACAGCAGGTCTTCTGCATCCATTTCTTCTGCCGGGCAGGGAGGATTTCCCATGGTTTCTACCTGCTTGATTTCATCTTCCCACCACATGTCTCTGCCTTTCAGCATACTAACCGGGGTGCGGGTACGGGTACAAACAATTACTTTCTTTACAGATGGGCAGGCCATCAGGGCGTCGTCCATTACCGATTTCAGCGGAATATCTTTAGCGCCGCGATAAGCGCCATCACAGGTGATAACGAGGCTGCACTGGGCGTCCTGGATCCTGTCGGCGATCGATTGAGCGCTGAATCCTCCAAATACTACAGAGTGTACAGCACCGATGCGGGCGCAGGCCAATACAGCAATAGCCAGTTCAGGAATCATTCCCATGTAAATGCATACGCGATCGCCTTTCTTAACTCCATTGTTCTTTAACACATTGGCAAACTGGCAAACTTTATTGTATAAGTCGCGGTAAGTGATCACGCGGTGGCGTTCTTCCGGATCGTTGGGCTCCCAGATGATGGCCGGAGTATTGCCCAATGTGCCCAGGTGACGATCCAGGCAGTTTTCCGTAATATTTAGTTTAGCGCCGGTAAACCATTTGATATCCGGGTCTTTGAAATTCCAGTCCAATACCTTATCCCACTTGCGACGCCAGTAAAAATGGTCTGCTACATTGGCCCAAAAGCCTTCGGGGTCAATGACACTTTGTTGATAAGCCTGTTGATAATCTTCGATACTCTTAATCTGGTATGGGTACGACATAGCACCGTATTTGTTTATTGGTTAAGTACAAGCATTTTCCTAACGGGGTTTAAATTTAAGAAAAACCAGGTGGTTTAATAGAAATAATCTAAAAAAACATGTTAAAAGCGGATTATTTTTCAATGTAAGACTTCAGGTATTTGTAAATCTCTGGCGCTGTAGGGTTATCCGGTGTGCTTAACTGCAGGTAGCGTTTATAGTATTTCGTAGCCAGGGGTTTATTGTGGAGGTGGAGGTCGTAAATACGACCAATGCTATACTGGCGCAGCGGTTTACGGGAAAGATAATAGGCCGTGTCCAGTTGGGCAATAGCTGTTTTATATTGCTGTAGTCCTTCATAGTTGACAGATTTACCGCTGAAATAGCCATCCAGACTTTTAGACGTGGCGAGGTCAATACAGGTTTGCAGCAGTTCATTGCTGGCGGTGTAGTTTTTTAGTGCAGTATAGGAGAGGGCTGCATAATACATTATGTTTTCCGACTGGCCCCTGTTGGCGGTCATATATTCATGTATACCGATGCACTCCTGGTATTTTTTAAGGGTATACCAGGCAGCGGCTACTACGCTGAAGGTAATTTTCCTTTCCCAGCCACTCTTCTGCCAGGCGGGCTGCCACTTTGGGATCGGCGGAATTGAGGTGATAAGCCTTTTGGAGCCATACAAAAGCGGTATCGAATTGTTGGATGGCGTAGCAGGCAAAACTAAGTTGTTTACAGGCAACAGCATTATTGGGTTGCATCCTGGTAATGTACCGGTAATGCGGGATAGCTGCCAGGGGGTTTTCCATTTGCATGGCAATACTAGCCAGGTACTGACGTGCGGTGAGGTTGTTGCTATCCAGCTGCAGTACTTTTTCATAGGCGGCGCCGGCATCTTTTGTTTTCCCGGAGAGATAATAAGTATAGGCGAGTAGCGATAACTGCGAAATATTGTTTTCCTGCACCCTTGGTTGCAGGTAGCTAATGGCCTGATCGTATTCCTGGTTTTGCAGGTATTCCATCAGTTGGTAGCGGTCAATAGGCTGCTGGCCCAGTACCGTTTCTAAAGAGCATAGCAGTAGCAGCAGCGCTATGCCGCGGGTTAGAAGGGTATACATAAACATCCTTTCTCTTTTTAAAACTAATAATTTAGTTTTAAAAAGAAAAACTTAGTTAAGAAAGAAAATAAATAATAAAGCCTTGTAATCCCGGGATGGGGTACAAGGCTTTATTATATGAGGATACCATTTAGGAGTAAGTTTCTACAGACAGCGAATGAAATATTACCTCATATTATTTAGAAGATCGCTGGTACTTTTCGAAGTACTCTTGTCCCAATGCGTACACCTCGTCCATTACTTCAATGATTTTTTGCTTTTCAGCGTTGCTGAGTGCAGGAATAATCTTGCCTTTCTCATTAGGATTTGGTTTGTCTTTACCGCGCATTTTACGATAAAAAGTAGGTGTACTCCAATTGCATTCTTCACACACTCTTTCTCTAAAGGCCACCGGGAGTCCGGAGAGTTTTGTGTGAATGTCAAGCAGAACATTCAGTGATTCTTTGCTCATAATGGGTATTATTTTCTAATTATTGGTTATGGTTAACAAAAAAGATTGATGATTATTTTAAGCATATAAAACAATATTTTATGTGTAAACAAATGTATTCATAATCGTGCAATTTATAATGATAAAACATTACTTTCTTTAAAAAAAATAATGCCTCATGTAATGTAGTGCTGTAAAGGGTTTGGAGCTATTTGTAAGGGTTGGTTGATGTGTATCGTTTACACAATAATTGTCAGCCATTTTATTGTAATTATCACTACGATTTTTATGTTGTCATATTGATAAATGTTTGTTGTTGTTTTATTGCGTATATACGTTGCCGTTATATAATTGTTATGGTTGATTAACGTTGCCGATAAGCGTATATTTTTTTGTTAAATTGATATATTTATTTACAAAATGAAATATTAATTGTTAAATTATACGATAATACAACAGGGGCCATCCTGTCTGTAGCATCATAATTTAAAACATAAAGGATGCAGTCGAGCCTGATACACATGGGACACCGCTTGAAGCAGATACTGAAGCAAAAGAAGATAAAGATCGTAGACTTTGCTGCCATGGCCGGTTTTACCAACCAGATAGCCCATTATCATTTGCGTAAGAATGATATGAAACGTGCTACCATGGAGCGTTTCTGCACATTAATAGATATTACCCCCGATGAGTTTATGCGGTGGAATGGCGCTATGCAACTTAGTCAGGGCAAAAATATCCACCATGGCGACCGTTTACAGCAGATTATTGCTGAAAAAGGTCTGAATAAGAGTAAACTGGCAGGCCGCCTGGATATGAGCCGTCGTACTATGTACAATCTATTCGAAAAAGAAAGCTTCTCGCCCGATGAACTGGAGCGTGTAGCCAAGGGGTTGGACATGACGGTAGATGGCTTCCTGAATCCTGGTACGGTACAGGAATCAAGGGTTACCGACAGTGAAGAAATGATGCTGATGAGGGAGAAGTATTACAAATTGCTGGAAGAGCACACCCAGTTACTGAAAAGCTATGCCTCCATAAAAGATGAGTTGTTACAGGTCAAAAAGGAAATAACCACACTGCGTAAACAAAAAGATTAAAGAAATACACCGATTACTATAATGATATTCATTTACAGTAAATCGGGGTTTTCTTTAATAGGTAACCTGCACTGGCCGACCGTTAGGCTGCTACCTCACTTAATTCAAAAAATGTTGCCACTTCCTCCCAGTTGTTTAAACGTTTATAGTCGGTCAACGGTAAGTTATGCGGAGCGCTAAATAATAGGGGAGTGCCCTTGAATGAACGCAGGTTTTTATCATGGTCATCTATCATGTAATCCGCTTCCACAATAGTTTTTGATCCGCAGAACACAATATTCCGCCAGTGGATAAACGGGAAGTGCTCATTCAGCCAGGCCAGTTTCTCCGCCAGCGAAAAAGGGAATTCCATCGCTGCAGAAACAATAAATACTTCATGTTCCGCAGCCAGGGCCTTTACCACTTCCTGGCTGCCTTTCATCACAGGGATGCTCCGGAAAAAGCCAGGTGTATTTAACATTTTTACCATTACTCCTTCCGGGAACACACTGCCTTCCGGCACACTATCCAAACGCCTGGGATCTATCACTTCCCCGTAATCCTTCGCGTACACTGCTAATACATGTTGTTGGAGGTCCGCCATTACATTGTCCATGTCGATCGCTATTCTTGCCATAATTTGCTGTTTTTTGCAAAGTTATGCCATATGTTGCAAATTATTGCATAATCTTTCATAATTTTGCACAAAATGGCAAATATGTTAAGAGAGGAAAGGCTGGAATATATCCTGAAGAAGCTGCAAACAGATCATAAAGTGCTGCAGGCAGAACTCAGCAGCGATTTGCAGGTGTCGGAAGATACGGTAAGGAGAGACCTCGAATCTCTCGCCCAAAACGGGCAACTGATCAAAGTACGGGGAGGGGCTATTCCCCATTCTCCCAATCCTTATTCGTTCAAGGAGCGTATACAATACCATGAAGAGGATAAAAGACATATTGCCACCAAAGCCTTGTCATTCCTGCGTAATGGACAAACCATTATGCTCGATGGAGGCACTTCCACTTTAATGCTGGCCAAGTTAATTCCCGCAAACCTGCACCTGACGGTTATTACCAACAGTGTTCCGATTGTATCGCAGTTGATGGACCATCCTGGTATTGAACTGATCTTTACGGGCGGATTAATTGGCAAAAACTCGCAAACCTCCGGCGGTATGGATACCATTCGTATGCTCGAGAAATTGCGGGCCGACATTTGCTTTCTGGGTATTTGCAGTCTCCATCCTGTTGCCGGCGTAACCGGCCTGGACCTTGGGGAGGCAGATGTTAAAAGCGTGATGGTGGAATCGGCCAACAAGGCCATTGCACTGGCCACCAGCGATAAAATGGGTACGGCGGAACCTTTTAAAGTATGTGATATTACAGGTTTGGATACCATTATTACGGATAATCCGGACCTGCCTTCATTAAAGCCGTATATCAACCTGGGAATCCAGGTAATCTGATTATTTAAATTTTTATCTTGACAAAGATGTTACAGGATTTATCGATGGTGGCGATGAACAAGAGAGCAACGCGTATTGCTGTCAGTGCTTTATTTTTCCTTACCGGTTTATGCTTTTCCAGCTGGGCTTCCCGTATACCGGATATCCAGCAAGCCCTGGGCTTAAATGATGCAGGACTGGGGAGCCTGTTACTGGCATTGCCGGTTGGATCCCTGATTTCCCTCCCTGTGGCGGGTATATTGGTATCAAAATATGGCAGCCGGCAGGTGTTATTAATTGCCGGCGTGGCTTACGCCGCTGTATTACCTGCCCTTGGCCTGGCCCATCACGCATGGGAACTAAGTATTTTCCTGGTATTGTTTGGCTTCTGCGGCAATATCGCCAATATCGCGGTAAACACGCAGGCAGTAGGTGTAGAGGTGATGTATGGTCGTTCTATTATGGCATCCTTTCACGGCTTGTGGAGCGTAGCCGGGTTTACCGGTGCCGCCATAGGGGCTGGCATGTCGGGGCTACACCTGGCGCCGGTATATCACTTCTTAATCATTGCCGGTATCGCCTGGACGTTGATTGTATTAACGATGAACAGGCTGGTAACTACCGTGCCCAATGAAAATAGCGCACCTTCTCTCTTTGGAAAACCAGACGCTTTCCTAATTACGTTGGGCATTATTGCTATGTGTTCAATGATCTGTGAAGGAACGATGTTCGACTGGAGTGGTGTATACTTCCGTAGAGTGATAGTAGTGAAGGATGGTTTATCCGGTGCTGGCTATGCTGCATTTATGAGTACCATGGCGTCCGGACGCTTTATTGCCGACAGGCTTACCACCAGGCTGGGTGTGAAGAAGATGCTGTTGATCAGCGGAAGCCTTACCGCTGCCGGGCTACTGGTAGCCGTTATTTTCCCTTATTTCTACACAGCTATGTTTGGCTTTATGCTGGTAGGCGCCGGCGTATCGGCGGTAGTACCGCTGGTATACAGCGCGGCCGGTAAATCAAAAACATTGTCTCCCGGTATGGCGTTGGCTACCGTATCCACTATCGGCTACCTGGGGTTCCTCTTTGGCCCGCCACTGATTGGATTTGTGGCGCAAGCGACCAACCTGGGAATAGCCTTCACCATGATTGCTGTAATGGGAGCGGCTATCGCCGTTATGTCTGCCAGGATAAAATTATAAACTCAAACCGCCACTGCTCCGCTTTTGCGGGGCAGTGTGCTGAAGGAAAGCTCCTCCTCACGATAATCCACCAATAGTAAGTATTCCCCGGTGGCTGGAAGTGCTGGCGGCAGTTGCATGCCGGCAAGTGCTGTCAGCAGAGGTTCGGGTGAATGATCAAAAGGGACCAGTCTTACCAAGGGGTGTAGTGTTTCTTCGTCCGCAGGTGTATGCAGTAAGGCTTCTTTAGGCAAAAATTTCAGGTCATTAATAGCCAGTTCCATTAACAAAATCTCCTGCAGATAAGGGTTTTCGAGGCTCCCCGTAGTTATCTTCTCCAGTAAAAAATCACCAAATACATTGATCTCCCGCTTAAACTGCAAATCAGATTTATAGCAAATACTCCAAAATTCCTCAACAAACGGCATCAATGATGCGCCTAATAAAAAACAGGTATAGGGAAGCATCGTGTAGATAGGCGTGATCCTGTTTACACGATATAGGGTGCAGCTCACAGACATGCCGGGTTGGCGTACTACAGTTTGTAAACGCAGTTGCTCGCGGGGCGTAAGGTCATACCGGGAGAGAATTTCCGCCGGCTGCTCCCGTAACGCCAGGCACAATTGCGGGGAGGCAATTAAATCTGTGATCGCTTTCTGAAAGGAGAGAAGTGACATATCATCAGGTATGATAAAGGTTCCAGGCTGCCTTCGCCCGGTTTAGTTCGCGGGTAACCCCCTCAAACTGCAACAGGTGAAAGTAAGATTCATGAAATTCAAAGGTAATGCCGCATAGGTTATGCACTAACGGTAACGTATAATCGAGCAGGTCCCACACCTCCGGCGGACAAGGGCCTGCATGAGAATCTGTATACATACCAGCCATTTCGTTGCCGCCGGCAATATGGATTTCGATCACTTTATCCAGCTGTAGCTGGTTAATAAATTCCTTTGGATCAAAATGGTGATTGACAGCATTGGTATACACGTTGTGGATATCGAGCAATAAGCCACAGGAGGTACGATCTGATAACTCATTCAGGAAGGCAGTTTCACTGAGCTCCTGCTCCGGCAAATCGATAAAGTATACATTGTTCTCTATCAGGAAAGGCGTACTGATAGCTCGTTTAATGGCATTGATACGGCCACTGATCATATCCAGTACTTCATAATCGTAGGGCACCGGTACTGCCAGGCCTGCATTATGTTCTTCCTGTTGATCGTTATGCACTTTTACAAAAGACAGGTGATCGCTATGCCATTTAAATGCATAACGCTGATGCCATTCCTGCATTTTCTGAAGGTACATTTTATCAAAAATGCCGGCGCTGCCAAGCGAGTAAGATATATTATGAGCGGTTAATGGGTAAGCGGCAGCGATTTTATCCAGCACTATCATCCAGGATTCAATCTCTTCAAATCTTTCCTGCTGGCGGTTTCCACGATCTGTCCAGAACATATCGGGAATGATCTCCACGTAATCGCATATCCCCGGGCAGGCTTCCAGGTATAGCTCCAGGGAGGGGTTGTATAACAGCCCTACGCCCAGCTGGGGAATAGATTGGCGGTACAGGTGGCCTGTACGGGCAGATGATGTTACTTGTGACATGACAGGAGTGTTTAAATACCGTCCCGGCATAGGCCAGGACGGCATCACCAGATTAATGTTGTGCAGCGGTTGCCTTGGAAATAGCCATTTTTTCCAGGTCTACGTTAATCACTTCTTCCAGCTTTTCCCGGATATTGAAGTGTACGCCAGACAGGCAGGCCTGGCAACCGCGGGGGTTAATTTGTCTCAGCACCAATGCCTGTAATTTGGTGACATCTTCCAGTTTAGTGCCTTTGGGAACGGTAAGGTCGACATGACCATTAGCGCCGTAATGAACTTCAGCTGTACGCATGATGTTTGATTTTTGGGGTGTGAAATGTATGTTGAAAAAGATGAAAAACGATTCTTTGGGGTAAAGCTGCTGTATTTACTGTGCCAGTCTATTTGAGGTGGACAGTAAAGGTAGGAGAATAAATGGACATCTGGATAAGTATTTATACGGGAAATGAGCGGCCGTAATGTTACTTGTCAGCGGATGTTTCCTATGTTGCAGTAGATTTTCGATGACAGCTGTTTTTTGGAATAACTTGTTAACACGTATCCGGAGATAGAATTTCCCGGTCAATGCGTCTTCCTAATTAATAGTGAGCAGGAGGTCTGCCAAATGCCTCATCCTGTAAATAATAGAGCAGGGAAGTACTGCCCTGATTATTTCAGTTGAGGTTTTACATGTCAACAAATGATGGGGCGTATTCATCCATTCGCAGCCATTATTAAACAGACTAATTATTCGATATGAAACTAAATATTTTGACATTCTTCGAAAAAATTCTACAGAAATGAAATTTATTTCTGGTTATAATTTTCAAATCACGTAACTTTGCACGATTTTTTTGGTCCCTCACACGGCATAAAGATCAATTTGGTTTTTCATTTTCAATAGATTACACAAATGCCAAAAGACTCATCTATCAAATCTGTTCTCATTATCGGTTCTGGACCCATTATTATTGGTCAGGCTTGCGAATTTGATTATTCCGGATCTCAGGCAGCACGTTCGCTGCGGGAAGAAGGAATTAAAGTGATATTGATTAATTCCAACCCGGCTACCATCATGACGGATCCAATGATGGCCGATAAGGTTTATTTGCTGCCACTGACCGTGGAAAGCATTGAGCAGATCCTGGAAGAAAACCAGATAGATGCCGTATTACCCACCATGGGCGGCCAAACTGCGCTGAACCTTTGCAAGGAAGTAGACGAACTCGGAATTTGGGAAAAGAACAATGTTCGCCTGATCGGGGTTGACATTAAAGCAATTGATAAGGCAGAAGATCGTGAACAGTTCCGTCAGTGGATGATCCAACTGGGTATCCCGGTGGCGCCTGCCAGAACAGCTAACTCTTTCCTCGAAGGAAAAGAATTTGCACAGGAAATAGGCTTCCCGCTGGTAATCCGTCCTTCCTTTACCCTGGGTGGTACCGGCGGTGGATTTGTACACAGCAAAGAAGACCTGGACGAAGCGCTGGACCGTGGTTTGAAAGCTTCCCCCATCCATGAAGTACTGGTAGAAAAAGCAGTACTGGGATGGAAAGAATATGAACTGGAACTGCTGCGCGACAAGAATGATAACGTGGTTATCATTTGCACCGTGGAAAACCTCGACCCGATGGGTATTCACACGGGTGATTCCATTACGGTGGCACCTGCTATGACCCTGAGCGATACTGCTTTCCAGGAAATGCGTAATAAAGCGATGATGATGATGCGCGACCTGGGCAACTTTGCCGGTGGTTGTAACGTACAGTTTTCGCTAAACCCGGAAACAGAAGAGCTGATTGCTATTGAAATCAACCCTCGTGTGAGCCGTTCCTCTGCGCTGGCCTCTAAAGCAACCGGTTACCCGATTGCAAAAATTGCTGCCAAACTGGCTATCGGTTATACACTGGATGAACTGGAAAACCAGATCACCAAAACTACTTCTGCCTTCTTTGAACCAGCACTGGACTACGTGATCGTAAAAATGCCACGCTGGAACTTCGATAAATTTAAAGGAGCTGATGACACCCTGGGTCTGCAAATGAAATCAGTAGGAGAGGTAATGTCTATCGGACGTACCTTCCCTGAAGCATTACAGAAAGCTTGTCAGAGCCTCGAAAACGATGCACTCGGTCTGGGCTACTATGGTAAATCCCTCCTGAAGAGTGAGCAATTGATTGAGAAATTAAAACGCCCCACCTGGGATCGTATTTTCCGTATCAAAGATGCTTTGATGGCGGGAGTTTCCGTAAAACATATTCACCAGCTGACTTATATCGACCGCTGGTTCCTGCACCAGATCCAGGATATCGTGAACCTGGAAAAACAATTGCTGGAGCTCGACCTGCAGAGTGTTTCAGTAGAAATGCTGAAAGATGCCAAAAAAATGGGCTTCTCCGATATGCAACTGGCGATACTGTTTGGTGATTGCGATGAAGATGAAGTATACGCTAAGCGTAAGGAGCTGGGCATTACCCGTACTTTCAAAATGGTAGATACCTGCAGCGCGGAGTTTGAAGCAAAAACACCTTACTTCTACTCTACGTTCGATACCGAAAATGAAAGCAAGGTAACCGATAAGAAGAAAATCATTGTACTGGGGTCTGGTCCTAACAGAATCGGGCAGGGTATTGAGTTCGACTACTGCTGTACACACGGTTTGCAGGCGATCCAGGATTGCGGTTATGAAGCCATCATGGTAAACTGTAACCCTGAAACGGTTTCCACCGACTTCGACATGGCCGATAAATTATACTTCGAACCGGTATTCTGGGAAAATCTCTGGGAAATCATTGAGCTGGAAAAACCCGAAGGCGTGATTGTGCAGCTGGGTGGACAAACTGCACTGAAACTGGCTAAACGCCTGGAAGAAAAAGGTGTGAAAATCATCGGCACCTCTTTCGACAACATGGATATTGCGGAAGACCGCGGTCGTTTCTCCGATATGCTGAAAGAACTGGGTATCCCTTATCCTAAATATGGTACGGCTTACAATACAGACGACGCGATAGAAGTGGCGAAAGAAGTAGGTTACCCGGTACTGGTGCGTCCTTCTTATGTGTTAGGAGGTCAGCGTATGAGAATCGTCATCAACGAAGAAGAGCTGGAAGAATCTGTACTGAGCCTGTTAAGACACTTGCCTGGTAACAAGATATTGATCGATCACTTCCTGGATCGTTGTCAGGAAGCAGAAATAGATGGCATCTTCGACGGTACTGATTTCCATGTAATGGGTGTAATGGAGCATATTGAACCGGCAGGTATTCACAGTGGCGATAGTCATGCGTTGTTACCGGCTTTCAACTTGTCGCCGATCGAAGTAACCACCATGGAATATTACGCAGAAAAGATTGCGCGTGCACTGAATATCCAGGGCTTGATCAATATACAGTTTGCGATCAAAGATGGCAATGTATATGTGATTGAAGCTAACCCGCGTGCTTCCCGTACTACGCCATTTATTGCTAAAGCTTACCAGGTGCCTTACCTGAACATTGCTACCAAAGTGATGATTGGCGCCAATAAGTTGAAGGACTTTAACATTGAAAAGAAACTTACCGGTTTTGCTATCAAGGAACCTGTATTCTCTTTCAACAAGTTCCCGGGCGTAAACAAGGAACTGGGACCTGAAATGAAATCAACCGGAGAAGCAATACGCTTCATCAAAGATCTGCGCGATCCATATTTCAGACAACTCTTCAAGGAAAAGAGTATGTACCTGAGTAAATAATATTGTTAGCTAACTGTTAACGAAAAGCCCTCTACGCCGTGGCGTGGAGGGCTTTTTATATGAAGTAAGGTTGTCAAAACAACAGAGCCTGATAAAAATCAGGCTCCTTCTTTTCCCTCAAAATAACCATTAAAGACACGACTATTGAATCTTGATACAATTCATATAGCGTGACCGGTAATGCATTTTACAAATAATATTATATTTAAAAGAGATGTTAACTAATCAATAACAGATGAAATAATATATAATATTTTAATAAATGAATATTAATATATTAAATAAGAGGCTTTTGTAACCGATTTCAGCCATTTTTTACATTACAAGAGGAAGTTTCCAAGACATCATATAAAGATATTATCTCTTAACTAAACCGTTTTTAACATTTTTAAAACACTTTGCAGGCTGTTAAAAGTTAGGTTTGTTTTTGATAAAAGTTAACCCCCACATGCATTTTGAGTCTACGGCATTTACCGTGATGTGCTGGAAACCAGCGCCCTTCTTACGCCTTATTTTCCCCTTCCTGGCAGGAATAAGTATACAACTTTACACGGAGTTGCCGCCGCTTTTGTTGCTATGCACAGTGACTGTTTGTGCCTGCTGTGCATGGCTGTTTCGCTATCTGCCTGTACAATGGCGTTTTAAACAGGCATGGTTGCCCGGTATGCTGCTGCAGGTGAGTATGGCAGGGGGTGGCGCCTTACTCTTGTATAAGGCAGATATACGGCATCAGCAGGGCTTTTTCCAGGATATCAGAACGGATACCTCCCTCGTTTTATTGCAGATAGAAGAACCGTTGCAACCCAAAGCAAAATCATTTAAATCCACTGCCAGGGTCATAGCGCTGTATGTACAATACAGATGGATGCCTGCAAAAGGCAATTTGCTGCTTTATATCGCCCGGGATACTATGCGGCCGCTACTTGTGTATGGAGACCGGCTTGTTGTCCGTAAAAAGCCGGAATTGATCCGGAGCAACGGCAATCCCGGGGGCTTCAACTATCAGCAATATTGTGTATCTCAACAGCTTTATCAGCAGCTTTATTTACAGGCGGCCGACTACTACAAATTATCCCGTATGGGTGGCAGCAGCGTAAATCGTTGGTTGCTGCACGCGAGAGATTACTGTTTATCTTGTTTTAGAAGATATATAGGGGCAGGGCCGGAAGCCGGGATGGCAGAAGCATTACTGATAGGATACCGGCAGGATCTGGATAAGGCAGTGGTGCAGGATTATAGTAACACCGGGATTGTACACATTATTGCTATTTCCGGAATGCACCTGGCGCTGTTGTATGGCACGCTCCTTTGGTGTTTGCGCTGGTTGCCACCTGGTAAATGGACGGGTATATTGAAGGCTATTCTTATTTTGGGAGTGCTATGGGGATTTGCCCTGCTTACCGGGGCGTCGGCTTCTGTGCTCCGTTCCGCGGTGATGTTTACCGGCATAACGCTTGGCCGTTTTGTATTGGAGCGTTACAGCAGCATCTATAATATGCTGGCTGCATCCGCGTTCCTGTTATTGGCTTATCAGCCATACCTGGCCATAGATGCCGGTTTCCAGTTGTCATACCTGGCAGTACTCAGCATTTTGCTTTTCTATCAGCCCTTATACGAATTGTGGAACATCAAGAGGAAGTGGATGATAATACTCTGGCAGATGATGTCGGTGTCGCTGGCCGCACAATTGATGACTACGCCGGTGAGCCTGTTTTACTTTCACCAGTTTCCCAATTACTTTTTATTGGCTAACCTCATGGCAGTGCCATTATCTACTGTAATTATTTATGGAGAAGTGATACTATTAGGACTTTCTCCATTCCCGGTATTGGCGACGTTTGCAGGACTGGTCATCCGGTTCCTCATTTTTGCCATGAATAGTTGTGTAAGATGGTTAGGTACGCTACCCTATGCGCTTGTCACCAATATCCATTGTTCACTGGCACTCACAATATGTTTGTATGTGCTGCTAGCAGGAATTGCCCTATGGTGGCTCAGTGGCTGGCGCCCAGGCGCCTTGCTGGCAGCGTTAAGCCTGTGGGGATGCCTGGTTACACGGGCGGCATGGCTTACCCGGGTACAGCAACAATCTAAAATTATTGTATATAACGTACCCGCCTATACGGCAGTTGACTGTATATATGGGCAACAAGCCCGGTTTATTGGCGATGACAGCATCTGGCAAACGGCTGGCGCCCAAACTTTGCTGGCCGCCAGAAATGAGATGGGCATACATGCAGGTGTTCCAAAAGGCTTTCAGCAGTACCAGCATTACAGTTGCTTTTATGGAAGAAGCCTATTGATTATTGATAGCACCTTGCCACGAAAAGTGCCTGGGAGGAAGTTGCAGGCTGATTATATCCTGCTTACCCATAATCCCAGGGTAGATATTAACAAGCTGGATAGTCTGTATGACTACCAGCTACTCATTTTTGCCGCCAACAATTATGCAAAACGGATATCGCACTGGAAACAGGATTGCGAAGCGACAGGGCGTCGTTACTACGTTGTTGGGGAACAGGGAGCTTTTGTAGCCGAACTAAGGTAACGGAGGAAGAACATAGAAAGATAGATATCAGCCAATACACGACTTGGGATTTCGCTATCCATGTATTGGCTGATATTTGTCTTTCCGGTCTTTACAAGGCCTTTTAAAGCTTTGTTTGTAGCTTGCTTTCCAGTTCGTCGATTTTCTTCTGCATCCGAATCAGGTGTAAGGTCATTTCCTCCACTTTTTCCAGTAACAACCTGTTCATCTCTCCAACATCATATCCATTTTCTGCCACTTCTTTGGCTGTAGGGATACCAGGAAGATGTTTATTCGCTTTGATGAATTTTTCGGTTTCATAAAGCGGCATAACGGTATAGTCGTCGTGGAATACATAATCTGCCCAGGTGGAGGATTGGGTTACTTTTATTTTTCTTGCCCCCAGTAGTCCTTCTACGGCTAATTTACAAGCACCGGGATTAACGGTTCCTATGCCCACACTGCCACCGCCGGTTGCCATAATAATGTTGCCTTTGGATGCGGTGTTAATGTACATTTTGTTATCAGTGCCGGCAGAATTGGTTTCGAGCACAAGGTAACCTTCGTTGCTACCCCGGATTCTTCCGCCGGTGGGAGCGCCAAAAGTAGTCCATTCATTATACGCGTTACCAAGAACGGCTGCCAGCTTAATTCCGTTAGCCGTGTCGGTGGCGGTGGCAACCACATCTAAAGGCGCCCGGGGAGAGCCATTATTGATCCCAACACGCCCGGATTGGGTCCAGATGCCATTTCCGGGGAATGAAACAGTGCCGCCAAATTTGTTATAGTAAGTGATTTCAGTTTGCTGTGTAGCAGAAGCGGAAATAGCCTCGTCTACCAAGCTCCATCCCTGATAACTGGATGCAACGTCCATCGCCAGACCTTTTGCGAAAGCCCTGATAGCAAAGCGTTGAAAATAGTCTTTACTATCAATGAAAATTATCACCTTACCGTTTTCATTGGCGAGGTACAAGCGTGGAGTATAAGCTCCAAATGACGAGGCTCGCACACTCTGGAAGATATTGTCATAAACATAGAAATTAATGATCAGCCCAATAGGCGATGATGTGCCATAGTTGTAACCTTCCAGGATAATGGTAGGCATTTCCACACCATTACTGAATGGTAAATTAGTTTTGATTTTAACCCCATTGGTTGGATTAGCGCCTCGGGCATAAGTAACGACGGTATCACAAAAGATCTGAGCCTTTACGGCAGAAAATATGCTTGTAAAGAAAAATAATAAGAGGATTTTTTTCATATAGGGAGTTGTTTTAAACGGGTACAAACGAGCTACAGTAATGTCAAGGTATAAACTTTATGAGTATCTAAGCAGTTATCAGCGAACAAGTTACCCACATTTTTGAGATTTTTTAGTGCCCAGCTCCAATTCTACGGGGTAGAAGAATGGAAAAATGATTGTTACGTGTTAACTTTGCGCTTCTTTTCGGTTCCAGACCAGGGGACCTATGTTATTAATTTCTAATGTTTTCCATTCATGCAAAAGCAAATTAAATCAGCTTTGATCTCCGTTTTCTATAAAGATAACCTGGAGAACATTGTTAAAAAGTTAGGTGAACAAGGTGTTACCATTTACTCTACCGGCGGTACGCAAAAATTTATTGAAGACCTGGGGGTGAAATGTGTGGCAGTTGAAGACCTGACCGCTTACCCTTCTATTTTAGGGGGACGTGTAAAAACCCTGCACCCTAAAGTGTTTGGTGGTATTCTGGCCCGTCGCGATAACCCGCAGGACCTGGAGCAGCTGAAGGAATACCAGATCCCGGAAATAGACCTGGTAATCGTAGACCTGTACCCTTTTGAGGAAACTGTAAAGAGTACCAGCGTAGAACAAACAATCATTGAGAAAATTGATATAGGTGGTGTTTCCCTGATCCGTGCAGCCGGCAAAAACTACAAAGATGTAGTGATTGTAGCTTCCAAAGATCAGTATGCCGACCTGGAAAAGGTATTAACCGATAACAATGGGGCTACTTCTATTGAGGACCGCAGAAGCTTTGCTGCTAAGGCCTTTGAAGTATGTGCTCACTATGATGTAGCGATTTCACAATATTTCCTGAACAACGAGCCCGGAGCGAACTTCCAACTGTCTGTTCCGGAAGGGCAGGTAAACCGTTACGGTGAAAACCCACATCAACGGGGTGTTTTCTACGGTAACCTCACCGAAATATTCAACAAACTACATGGTAAGGAATTATCCTTCAACAACTTGGTAGATGTAGACGCAGCCTGCCAACTGATCCAGGAGTTTGAAGCCACCACTTTTGCCGTTATCAAGCATACCAACGTATGCGGTATTGCCTCCCGCGCCACCCTGAAAGAGGCCTGGGAAGCAGCATTGGCAGGTGATAAGGAAAGTGCTTTCGGCGGCGTACTGGTTACCAATAAGATCATTGATAAAACCACCGCGGAATCTATCAGCGAAATATTCTTTGAAATCCTGATCGCACCTGGCTTTGATGCGGATGCGCTGACCGTATTACAGGCTAGAAAGAACCGCATCTTACTGGAACAAAAGCAGCCGGTGAAGAGCAAATACATGTTCAAAAATGTACTGAACGGCGTATTACTGCAGGATAGCGATAACGGTAATTACAAAGAATGGAATGAAGTAGGCGCTCGTCCGGCTACTGAAGCAGAGAAATCTGACCTGGAATTTGCCAACATCGTATGTAAACACCTGAAATCAAACGCTATCGCGCTGGTAAAGGATAAACAACTGATTGGTAAAGGCTGTGGCCAGACTTCCCGTATCGATGCTTTACGTCACGCCATCGAAAAGGCAGGACAGTTCAACTTTGATCTGAAAGGCGCCGTAATGGCTTCTGATGCCTTCTTCCCATTCAACGACTGCGTAAGCATTGCGCACGAACAGGGCATTAACGCGGTAATTCAGCCTGGTGGCTCAGTAAGGGACAGTGACTCCATTGAATTCTGCAAAGAACACGATATGGTGATGGTAATGACGGGCATGCGTCATTTCAGACACTAATAAAAGCATATAAAACAATAAATTTGGAAGCGCTGGAATTCTCCGGCGCTTTCTGGTTTTAATAGCTTAATATTCGAAAAAAAATAATAGTATTGTTGCTTTGTAAACCAATAGTATGCTACCGCTAAGCGGCAAAAGCCGGCGGCCACCCAATGTCCTTTATTCAGCAAAATATCATGCAGGATGCAGCAGATGCAGATTTGATCCGGGAGTATAAAGCTTCCGGCAAACTGGATTTTCTTGCTGCCCTTTACCAGCGTTATATGAACCTGGTATATGGGGTATGCCTGAAATATTTTGATGAAGAAGCCAGTAAGGATGCGGTAATGCAGATCTTTGAGGAGCTTATAGATAAGTTGAAGGTGCATGAGGTACATCATTTCAAAAGCTGGTTACACGTGCTGAGCCGTAACCACTGCCTGATGAAGCTAAGAGCCATGAAAAACAAGGAATCCCGGCAGGTGCCTATAGATGATTACCCTGTTGTGGAAAATGAGGAAATAGGGCATCATGTGAACGGAATAACGCTGGAGGACAATCTCCAGAGCATGGAAAAGTGCCTGGAAACCTTGCCGGAAGAGCAGAAGCGCAGTGTGGACCTGTTTTACCTGCAGGAGAAAAGCTACCGGGAGGTAAGTGTTATTACCGGTTACGAAATGAATAAGGTGAAAAGCTATATCCAGAACGGAAAGCGTAACCTGAAAATATGTATGGAGCAACAAAATGTCTGACAAGCGACCACATATCAAACCGGAAGAGCTGGCTGGCTTGATCCGCCAATACCTGGCGGGAGAGCTGGACGATAAAGCGATGCACGACCTGGAGCGGCAGGCGCTTGACGACCCGTTCCTGGCCGATGCCCTTGATGGGTATGCCCAGCATTCACCGGATCAACAGGCGCAACAGGCAGATCTTACCGCCAGGTTGGCTCAGCGGATAGCTCCTGAAAAGGGAAAGGTCAGGGCGTTGTACTATCGATGGGCCGCTGCCGCTGCTATCCTGTTACTTATGTTTTCCGCCGGTTGGTTCCTCTGGAATCAGCAAAAAGTAGCCCCTCCGATTGCGGGTATACCTGCTGCGCCAGCGCCGGCAGCCGATTCTGCTATACCATCACCGGCGCCAAGTACAGATAAATTAGCCAATGCCGATAAAATTGCCCCGGAAACCTCCCGGGCATCGCAAGTATTATCTAAAAACAGGGAAAACATGCCTGCTGAGTTATCATCCACTCATGACGAGGTACAGGAAGCAGCACCTGCGATAACGCCTCCGTCTCCCACAGTGGCTGCTGCGCCGGCACCTGTCGCAGCACCGGCATTAAAATCGGCTAGTCCGGCTACCTTGGCTCCCGGCGCGACTCCCGCGAAGCCTACTGGCCGCAGCGAAGGTGATCAGGGGTTTATATCTGATTTATACAAAAAAAAGCAACAGACAGATACCTCCTTATTGGGCAATGTAACTTTGTTAAATAATAAGGACAAAGCGCTACATGAGGTAGTGGTGATGGGGTACGGTACACAGAAAAAGGAATCTTCATCTGCTAACGTGATGATTCGTGGCGTTAGTCCGGATTCAGGTTTGCAGAGGGCGCTGCAAGGGAAGGTGGCCGGAGTGGCTATTGGACAGGAATCAAATGCGCTTAATGACGTGGTGGTAGTTGGGTATGGCCGCAATGAAGATGCGGAAGATCCGGGCTACCGCGCACCTTCGCCGGTAATAGGCCTTACTGCTTTTGAGAATTATCTGCGTACCAAAACCGTTAACCCGGAAAACAAATATAATGGTGTTGTACGTGTAGCCTTTACTGTTATGCCTGACGGATCATTGCAGCACTTCAGGATACTGCGTCATTTAAACGAGGCATGTGATGCAGAGGCTATCAGGGTTATTAAAGAAGGACCGTCGTGGACGCCAGCGTCAGACGGGAAGCCTGCCAAGGTCAAAGTAAAGGTGAAATTCAGCGAAAAAAAGAACTAGCCTTTATTCCGCTCTTTCCATTGCTGATTGAAGGATTTAGCGGCAAATACCGGTAGTTCCCGGTTATCTCCCCAGCTTTTGGCAAAAAAACGGCGTAACAGGAAATTCTTCATTTTTCCGCTGGCCATATTCATCATTTTGCGACTGCCACAGCCCTGTTTCCATAAATACCAGGCAAATTTTTCTCCGCCGGAAGTATAATTTTCTTCCACCGCTTTTTGCCGGTTATGTAACAAAAGTTCGTGCAGGTTGATACGCACCGGGCATACTTCTGTACAGTTGCCGCAAAGGGAAGAGGCAAAGCTCAGGTGTATGTAGGAATCCATTCCTTTCAGATGGGGCGTAATAACAGAGCCAATAGGGCCGCTATAAGTGGCTGCATAAGTATGGCCGCCAATGTTTTTATAAACGGGGCAGGCATTGAGGCAGGAGCCGCAGCGAATGCAATACAGGCTTTCGCGGGCGGTAGTATCCTGGAGGATATTGGTGCGGCCGTTGTCCATCAGGATCACATACATCTCTTCAGGGCCGTCGGTTTCTCCTTCCTGGCGGGGACCACTGAAAATGCTGTTGTAGGCGGTTACCTGTTGCCCGGTGCCATAGGTGGCCAGTAGCGGCCAGAAAAGGCCCAGGTCGGCTATGGAAGGCAATACTTTTTCGATGCCAACCAGTACAATATGCGTTTTGGGAAAAGCAGTGGTGAGGCGTGCGTTGCCTTCATTTTCTGTAACAGCCACCGAGCCGGTATCCGCCAGGATAAAGTTGGCGCCGGTGATGCCGATTTCTGCTTCCAGGTATTTGTGCCGGAGTTTATCGCGGGCTACGAGGGTAAGTTGTTCCGGCGTAAGGCCCGGATCAGTACCCAGTTTTTCTGCAAACAGGCGGGCTACATCTTCCTTGCTCTTGTGCATGGCTGGTGTAACGATATGATAAGGAGGTTCTCCGTCGAGTTGTTGGATGTATTCGCCCAGGTCGGTTTCCACACATTCAATCCCATTGCTTTCCATAAAGGCGTTGAGATGTACTTCTTCGGTGGCCATGGACTTGCTTTTCACAATGCTCTTGCATTGTTTGGCCTGACAGATGGCCAGAATTTCCTGTTGTACCTGTTCTGCTGTTTCAGCCCAGATCACTTTACCCCCGCGCCGCGTGAAGTTTTGCTCAAACTCTTCCAGGAGATTATCAAGATGCTCGATGGCTCTCCACTTTATATTTTTAGCTCTTTCGCGCGCAATAGCCAGGTCTGCAAACTGCTGTTTACCGGCTTTTACGGCTGTATTATATTTGCCTATATTGAAATTGATCGTCTGCCGGTGGCCCAGATCGGCCGCTTTTTTATCACTTTCTTCGAGAAAAGTAGATGCTATTTGATGCATAAGCAAGCAATATTCCTGATTAAAGATAGTTAAATCTCAAAATGATTTACTCGTGTTCTTTTCTTGCAATTTTATCCAGCACTTCATAAAATTCCGTGCCGTATTTTCTGATCAAAGCATCCTTGAGGAACCGGTATACGGGTACCTGTAAGGTTTTACCGTTTTTGCAGGCAGGCTTGCAAACATCCCAGCGGTCGTAATTCACCGCTTCAAAGGTTTCGTATTTTTTAATACGAATGGGGTAGAGGTGGCAGGAGATAGGTTTTTTAAAGTCCACTACGCCGTCGTTATAGGCTTTTTCTATACCGCAACCAACAACACCATGATCGTCTATGGTAGCGTAGGCACAGATGCCTTTGTTAACGATGGGCGTCACATAGCCGTATTCGTCATCAGTGGTATTGGTACCGGTATGTTCAATTTCCTGTATTCCTTCCGCCCGCAGGTAGGATTTAATTTGCGGGTAAATTTTCTTCAGTGTTTTTACTTCCGTTTTATCAAGCGGGGCGCCGCAGTCGCCCGCCACACAGCAGGCGCCTTTACAGGCGGAGAGATTGCAAACGAATTGCTCTTCAATTACTTCGTCACTTATGTATTTATCGTCAATGATGATCATCGGGAAATGGTCTTTCGCCTGAATTGTGTAACAGACAATCTTAATAAGACCACAAAGTTACAGTATTACGGGCTTATCTCCAGCGGAGGGTTTCCACCATGTGCCACATATCCTGTTCCAGGAATTTGTAAACAGGGGCAAGTGAATCGGCATTGGGGGTAGCATCGAAATAGAGGGCTCCCCGGAGAAAGTGATGGAGGGAATCGGTGGCGAAAAACTGTTTGGACGAGGCGGCATTGCCTCCTACTTCATAGAAGGTACCATTGACGTGGTTGGGCGTATGAATCGCATTTTCGTCAATATATTCGGCCTTGTAGGTGTGTTTATAGGTCATTTTAAAGGCATCATCTACCAGTTTACGGAAGGTATTGTTGCCTGGTCCAATGATTTTATAGCTCAGGTAAATCTTTCCATTGAGGGAGGGGAAGTCTACGTTGATCCAGTAAGGATTTTCGGGAGCTTCTCCAAAGAAGGAGGTATCCTTTACGATATTGGCGTATGCGGGATATTCAAATGTATAGGGGTATCCTGGCATATCGAATTTGCGGTACTGTCTTTCCGGCAATTTTATCAGGAAATAGCCCCTAGGTTTAGGTGTGGGCACATTTTCACAGGCGGTAAACAGTAATATGAACAGGGATACCAGGGCGAGGGCCCTTGCTTTTACATCTGGCATTTTAGGCGTATTTAGCAGGCGGTTATACTTATTCAGCGGCATCCGGCCTGATGGTGACCTGTACTTTCTGGATGCGCATTTTATTCACTTCCAGTACAGTAAAATCAAAGTTATTGTAGTTAATAACGCTGTTTTCTTCCGGAAATTTTCCGGCCAGCTCTAATATGAGGCCGCCAAGGGAGTCGCTTTCGCCTTTTACTGCTTCAAAGGTTTCGGGAGTGATGTTCATGATGCGGCAGGCATCGTTCAGCATGGTTTTGCCTTCAAATACGTAGGTGAAGTTATCTACTTTGCTGTAGTTGAATTCTTCTTCATCGAATTCGTCTTTGATATCGCCAATTACTTCCTCCATGATATCTTCCAGTGTAACAATACCGGAAGTACCGCCGAATTCATCCACCACTACGGCAAAGTGCATGCGTCTGCTCTGGAATTCAGAGAGCAGGTCTTCAATTAATTTATGGCCATGTACAAAGAAAGGCTGGCGCATCACTTCATGCCAGTCAAAGCTGTCGCCTTTATCGAGGTGAGGCAGCAGGTCTTTGGTATGGATGACGCCAACGATATTGTCGAGATTATCTTTATATACGGGTAACCTGGAGTAGTGGAGGTCAGCCACCCGTTTGATGATGTCGGAGAAGGAGTTGTCGTATTCTACCCCGTTTACATCGAGGCGGCCCCGCATAATCTGTTTTACGGTGATGTTTCCGAATTTAAGGATGCCTTTCAGGATATTTTTTTCTTCCTGAGAGGCGGTAGGGTCTACGCTCATTTCAATGGCTTCGTCAATTTCCTGGTAATTGACCGGGCCGGCGCCGCGATGAAAGAGGCTGGCTTCCAGGCTGCCGCTGAGGCTTACAAAGAAGTCGCTTACCGGTTCCATGGTGGCATGGATCAGGCTTACAAACCAGGCGAAATAGGTAGCAAACCGGATATTATTCTGGGCTGCCCAAACGCGAGGGAGGATTTGTCCGAAAAACAATAATATGAGGCAGATAGCGGAAATACGTACCACCAGTGAAACTACCGGCAATGTTTGCAGGTCTTCCATTTGGGTTACGAGGTAGTTGGTGATCATAATAAAGGCGATCATCAGCAATACTCCGGCTATTTGCAGGGAGGCCAGGAGCGATTTGGGCTTTTCCAGCAGTTTGGTAATGAGCTTGCCGGAAGCGTTTTGCCGGGTTTTAAGTACGTTCAGGTCCTTATAATTCAAGGAAAAGAAAGCTACCTCTGCTCCGGATACGATAAAGGTAAGCAGCAGTAGAACAAATATAACAAGCAGGAACACCACCACGTTAGGGGTGCCAATAGGTGTGCTGGCTTGTAAAAGATAGGATACGTTGCTTGCCGAAAGGATGCCCAAAATGTTCAACTTTGATGTAAACAATCAAAAATAAGGGGAAAGTAATTCACGGAATTGCTTTCCCTGCACGCAAATATAAGTAATGTCCCTATATGGGATTACGTACATTAAAAACTTAATATTTTTTTGCAACTAAAACGGCAGATCATCTGCGGGTTCATTCAGGGAGGGGGGAATTTCCATTCCAGGGAAATTGTCGCCCGCACCGGAACCGCTGCTGCTATGGTGAGGTATGGGGTGATCTTGGTTGTTGAGGTCCATGCGTTTATCCAGCATAACCAGGTTATCTCCTACAACTTCGGTAGCAAATTTTTTATTGCCTTCTTTGTCTTCCCAGCTGCGGGTACGCAAACGACCTTCGATGTAAACCAGGCTGCCCTTGTGCAGGTATTTCTGCGCTAATTCGGCCAGTCCACGCCATAGCACTACCGTATGCCATTCTGTTTGTGATATGAGCTTGCCTGCTCTGTCTTTAAATGTTTCAGTAGTGGCCAGCGAAAATTTGGCTACTGCGATATTCCCTTCCAGAAACTGTACATCCGGATCTCTGCCCAAATTGCCTATCAGGATTACTTTATTAACACCTCTCATAGTTGTAGGTTTTTTTTTAGTCTATTGTTAAAGAGTTCTTCTTCGATAAATAAACAACCTTCTTAAAGTTAATATTTTTTTCCAATCGATACCTAAAAATTTCTTACTGGCAGCGGATGGAGCCGGATTTTATTATTATGGGCTATTGTAGAAGTGATTGAATGTTTAATGTATATTTTTTATCTCTATGCGTGTTGGTTAAAATAATTGGAGGTGGTGGCTTTCCAGGAAAGCAGTAATGGTTTTGGGAAACGCATATTTGTGCAGGCTGTTTCGTGGTACCAGCGTATAGTCCGGCAGATCGGGCCGTTGCTTTACCGACAGGCTGATGAACTGACTATGAATAGTTTGATGGGTGAGTTGTTGTTTAAGCGGGGCAGACACCCCTTCCAATTCGAAAGGTATGTTGCCTAATATGGTTTTAAAGGTGGGTGACGATTGAATGGTAGCAGCATCTGAAGGGCCAGGAGTTTCAATAAGGATGAACTCGTGCAAATTCTGCCAGATATCATTACCAGTTCTTTTCCGGATAAAAATATCATTCCCGTAATGAAGCAGGAGGTAATTAAAATATCTTTTTTTGATCTGTAATTTTTTTGTTTTTACCGGGAGAAGAGAAATTAATTGCTGATGGTGTGCTACGCATTTTTTGCGAAGGGGGCAATCATCGCAGCTGGGCTGCTGTGGCTTGCATACAACTGCTCCAAAGTCCATGATGCTCTGGTTGTATTCGGCGGAATGTGTTTTGGGGAGCAGTTCCTGTGCCAGGGTATCAAATTGTTTTTTGCCGGCGGTGCTGTCGATCGGTGTATCTATGCCGAAGTAGCGGGCCAGCACTCTGAACACATTACCATCCAGTACGGCGTAGGGGAGATGGAAGGCAAAGGAGGCGATGGCAGCGGCGGTATAGGGGCCAATGCCTTTGAGTGCTTTGATTTGATCGTATTGATCAGGGAATTTTCCTTCGTGGATGTTGGTAATTTGGCGGGCGGCCGCGAGCATATTTTTACAGCGGGCGTAGTAGCCGAGGCCCTGCCAGAGGCGGAATACTTCCTCATCGGGAGCGGCGGCCAGTTTTTTAACAGTGGGGTAGTGTTGAATAAACCGTTCATAGTACGGCCAGCCTTGTTCCACGCGGGTTTGCTGGAGAATAATTTCCGATAGCCAGATCTTATATGGATTTTTTTCACCTTTCCAGGGCATGCTGCGGGTATTGGTGTCCCGGTTCCATTCCAGTAATTTTTCGGTAAAAAAATGACGGTCTGATATCATTTATATATTATTTTAATAAAATTATTTAGTATATTGATATGGCAAATGCTGTACAAAACCCTATAAGGTACAACAGATACCCATTTCCGGGCCTGCAAATAAATATAAATTATCGCCAATACCATTTATAAGAAAAAATGATAAAATTTATTTGCTTAAAATTCAGCAATTAGAATTTTTAAATTAACTTTGAGAGTAAAGTAATCCTCTCGCTTTCATATGAGAAAAGCTGATTTAATAAACAACATTGCTGAAAAAACCGGCATCCCCAAAGTAGATGTGTTAGTCACTCTTGAGGCCATGTTCAAAGAGGTGAAAGAAGCACTTGCTAACGGAGAACATATTTATATCCGTGGCTTTGGTAGCTTTATCACAAAGAAAAGGGCCGCCAAGATTGGGCGTAACATCAAGAAGAACGTGGCTGTGGAGATCCCCGAGCATTTTATTCCGGCATTCAAACCTTCGAAAGAATTTGTTGCTGAGGTAAAGAAGCTCAAAAGTTCTTAGTTTTGCAGCCTAATATTTTAGGCGATGCAAAAATCACAAGTTCTTCTGGTGGGTGCTGCGGTAGCACTATTGGTGATATTATTCGCCTTTGGCCGTACTGTGCCCCGGTCAGAAAAGAAACCTATGTCATCTGCTGCCCCTATGCAGGGTGGTCAGGATGTGGAACCTATTGCCTTCTCTGAACTGCTGGCTATAGCAAAGGGGAAAATTCCTGCTGACAAACTTTTACAGGTTAATACGATTGAAACCAATGTTGTTCGTGGGGATGTAAAAACCCAGAAGATTGCTGCATACCAGCAATTGTACAGCACATGGGACAGTTTGAATCAGCTCCCCGTAGCCGCATATTATCTTGGCGAAGCCGCTAAGTTGGAAAATTCCGAAAAAAGCCTCACCTTTGCAGCCAATTTATTTTTAGCCCACTTGCAACACGCAGAAGATCCGCGTATTGCAAAATGGGAGGCCGGGCAGGCAATTGCTTTGTTTGATCAGGCCATACAGCTGAACCCAGCTAACGACACGCTGAAAATATCACAGGCCATGGTATATATGAATACCGGTGAACCTATGACAGGAGTAGCCAAGCTGAGGGAAGTCGTTGCTGCTCATCCTGATAACATAGATGCACAGGTTACATTAGCTAATCTGGCCATTACATCAGGTCAGTACGACAAAGCTATCGAAAGACTGGAAGGGGTACTGAAAGCGCATCCCGATAATGCAAAAGTGTTATTTGTATTGGCGGAATCGTATAGAAGTAAAGGAGATAAGCAAAAAGCCATTGAATTGTTTGAAAAAAGCAAGCAATTCATGAATGATCCGGAACTGAAGAAGGAAGTAGATAGCTACATTAAGAGCATTAAATAATATTATTTTTCAATCATTTAAAAACGTATCAGCGTATGCCTTGCGGTAAGAAAAGAAAAAGACATAAAATTGCCACTCACAAGCGTAAAAAAAGACTGAGAAAGAACCGGCATAAAAGTAAGAAGAAATAATTACTCCAGTTTCCCGCCATTTATACTAATCAGGTATTTTCCCGGCGCGGTGGTCGGATAAAAATTTTCATATATCCTGCATGATTCTAGCATTTACTTCTTAAATTGCTATAGTCATGCAGGTTGTTTCCATAGATCCCGCAATTGAACTCTCCGGACATTGCCTGCAGTGATCGCTGAACCCTTAAGCAATCCATCATCACGAACGTGAAGAAATACGCTAACTTTATGGTGAGCTATTGTTTTGGTATGCAGTAAGCTGTTCTTAATAGCCGTGTGCATAACATAAAGGTGAAGTTTTAAAGGTTAAAATTTTGGACGCTTGAATAAGGAACTTATTATAAATGCGGCTCCCACAGGGGTGGAAATTGCGTTACTGGAAGATAAGAAGCTAGTTGAATTACATCACGAAAGTGGCAATCCTAACTTCGCAGTAGGCGATTTGTACCTGGGTAAAGTAAAAAAGCTGATACCCGGCTTAAATGCTGCATTTGTCGACGTAGGCTTCGAAAAAGATGCCTTTTTACATTATACGGATCTAAGCCCCTATATCCGCTCTATTCTTAAATTTACCGCCATGGCCATCAGCGATAAAACGCCCGATGGTTTTGACTTCACTAAATTTAAAAATGAACCGGAAATAGTAAAGACCGGTAAGATTACGGACGTACTGGGCGGAAAACCCAATATCCTCGTACAAATTCTGAAAGAACCCATTTCTTCTAAAGGCCCACGTCTTAGCTGCGAAATCTCTTTACCCGGAAGATTTATCGTGTTAACACCCTTTAATGATATTGTTGCGGTTTCAAAGAAAATCCACTCTTCCGAAGAAAGAAAAAGGCTGCAGAAAATAGTGGAAGCGATCAAAACGCCCAACTTTGGCGTAATTGTCCGCACCGCCGCTGAAGGAAAGAAAACAGCAGAATTACACGAAGACCTGACTACCCTCGTTCAAACCTGGAAAAATATCCAGGCTAATCTCAATGGCGGCCAGGCTCCGCAGAAGATTCTCAGTGAACAAACCAAAACAACCAGTATTCTCCGCGATCTGCTCAACGAGAGCTTTAACCGTATCGTAGTCAACGATAAAAACATATATACAGACGCTAAAACATATATCCAGAAAATTGCTCCGGAAAAGTCTGATATCGTTAACTACTATAATAACGGATCGCCCATTTTCGACAATTTCGGCATTACCCGGCAGGTGAAAGCCTCCTTCGGTAAAACCGTTAACCTCGATAGCGGCGTATACCTCATTATTGAAGCCACTGAAGCCCTGCACGTAGTAGACGTAAACAGCGGCTATAAGAGCTCCAGTAATAACCAGGAACAAAATGCCCTCGCCTCCAACCTGGAAGCCGCCGCAGAAATTGCCCGGCAACTGAGACTGAGAGACCTCGGCGGTATCATTATCATTGATTTCATTGATATGAAACTGCCAGAAAACAAAAAAGCCATCTTTGAAGCCATGGAAAAATTCATGGCGCAAGACCGGGCTAAACATACCATCTTACCCATATCGAAATTTGGCCTCATGCAGATTACCCGCCAGCGGGTAAAACCTGAGATCACGATATCTGTTGCGGAAGATTGCCCTACCTGCCGGGGAACAGGTAAAATCGGTGCCTCCATGCTGATTCTTGAAGACATTGAAAAAAATCTGCAATACCTGCTGAATCACCAGCATAAAGGACTCACCATCCGCGTACATCCTATACTACATGCTTACCTGACTAAGGGATTCCTGGGATCCAAACAATGGAAATGGTACTTCCAGTATAAAAAATGGATCAAATTAAAAGCAGATGCTAACTACCATCTTACTGAATATCGCTTTTTCGACGCCAACGATGAAGAAATAAAATTGTAAGGAAAAGGAACCTATAAAGCTATTAAACGAATCACCCCCGCAACCGCGGGGGTGATTCGTTTAATAGCTTTATCATTTTGTATACTGCGCCTCTAAAACCATATATTTCATACATTTACCCTATTATCCCCATTGATATTATTGTCATGATTGTTTTAAAGTAAATAAAATATACATCCATTACGCATATGACTATACGTTTCTACGCCTCACTGGTTTTATTGTCCCTGATTATTTTCGCTGCCTGCCAGCAGCAGAACGGTACCCGCAAGAAAACAAAAACCAGGGATACCACCCACTATACCAGGCAGGACTATATTGATCAGACGATTGACAGCAACTATGTAAACCAGTTTCTGACAGCCAATACTTCCTATGATGCCTATGATGAATATATCCGTAATTTTTATCGCAAACGCGATTTTCATTATGCCTGGATCGATAAAAACGGTTTAACAGAGCAAGCGGGTAACTTCATCAATATGATGAAAAATGACGCTGCTTATGGAATTAAAGACAGTAGCCTGATGACGCCCGACCTGCAGCAGCTGACGGATACCATGCTGGTAAGCGATTCGGGGTTGAAGCCCGGCGATACGGCCATTCCGCGTATAGAAATGATGCTCACCGCACAATTTTTTGCCTATGGTAATAAGGTATGGGGTGGATTGACTGCCGATTCTACCAAGGACCTGGAATGGTTTATTCCACGTAAGAAGATTGATATGGAAAGCCTGCTGGACTCGATGGTGGCCAAGAAGAATAATGCCTTTGAAGACGATGAGCCGGTAAACAGCCAGTATATTCTACTGCGTCAACAGCTGAAAAAACTGGCTAAAATAGCTACAGGTAATAAATGGGATTCTATCCGGACAAGCGCTAAAAGCTTTAAAAAGGGTGATTCAGCAGCAGTAATTGCCCAGGTAAAATACAGGCTGGAAGCCTTTGGCGATTTGCCCGGAACGGATAGCAGCCAACGCTTTACTGCTGCGCTGGACACAGCAGTTCGGGGTTTCCAGGACCGGATGGGAATAAAAGTAGATGGCCTTATCAATAAGAATGTACTCGATGCGCTGAATGTGCCGGTAGAAGAGCGTATCCGGAAAATATTGCTGAACATGGAGCGTTTACGCTGGGTGCCTATAGAGCCAACTACAGACTATATCCTGGTAAACATTCCGCAGTTTAAAATGCATGCATATGAAAAAGGCAAATTGGCCTGGAGTGCAAATGTAGTTGTGGGTAAGCCGGGGGCCAATACTGTGATATTTACCAAAGAACTGCGTTATATCGTGTTTAGCCCCTACTGGAATGTACCTCCGGGTATCTTGTCCAAAGAAGTATTACCGGGTTTAAAACGTGGCGCTGGCAGCTACCTGGCCAGGCAGAATATGGAAATAGTGGGCGCCAGCGGCAAGGTGGTGGCTCCCGGATCCATCAATTTCAGCAAGTATTCCGGCGGAAATTTCCCTTATGTGGTACGTCAGAAGCCAGGTGGCAAAAACTCCCTGGGTAAGGTGAAATTCCTGTTTCCCAATGAGTATAATATTTACCTGCATGATACCCCTGCACGTTATTTGTTTGGAGAAAACAAGCGTTCTTTCAGCCACGGCTGCATCAGGGTTTCAGAGCCCAAACATCTGGCAGAATGGTTACTGCGCGATGATTCTTCCTGGACCTCCCAGAAGATAGACGACTTAATGAATGCCGGAAAAGAAAAATTTGTGACGGTGAAAGATAAGGTGCCGGTATTTATTGTTTACTTCACTGCCTTCGTAGATCACAATGGCCAGCTGAATTTCAGGGATGATGTATATGGCCACGACCAGAAGCTGGCGGCTACCTTATTTGGCAAATAGCGCTGAAAGCATAAAGTGAAAAACAAAAAGCTATTATAGGGGATGGGCTTTGCAGATATTAGAAATTTGCATTGATCATTCGCTATAATAGCTTTTTGCTTTTCGCTTTATTAGTCTACCGCTATTACAGATATTTCCACATTTACGCCTTTAGGCAGGGCTGCTACCTGAACGGTTTCCCGGGCTGGAAAGTCGCTGGTAAAATAGCTGCCATATGCTTCATTCACCTGTGGGAAAGTTTGCATATCTGTTAAGAAGATAGTGGTTTTAACTACGTTTTGAAAACTCATACCGGCGGCAGTAAGTACTGCTTCCAGGTTTTTCATCGCCTGATGCGTTTCATCTGAGATGCCTGAAGTAACCAGGTTACCTGAAGCTGGTTCCAGCGGAATTTGTCCGGATACATAGAGGGTATTTCCCACTTTTACAGACTGGTTATAAGGCCCGATAGGAGCGGGCGCATTGGGAGTATTAATAATTTGCTTTTCCATAGAAACGAAAGTAAATAATAAATAAGAACGTACAAATGTCTGTAGGGACAGATGTACGTTAATTAATGATTCTTTATTAGGTTTGCCGAAATTTAACGCATGAATATCCTGGTAATAGCAGATGCGCAACGGTTTGAAGAATTGCAGCAGAAGGGAATAGCCAAGCATCATGAAATACAGTGGAAAACGAGCCTGGAAGAGGTTTTATCGTTGAAAGTATTCGACCTGGTGCTGGATCTTACTTTCGATGACCGGCCTGAGCATGCCGCGGTATATGCAAAGAACCCGGCGGTGCCGGTACTGGCAGGAATGGTAAAAACCTCGCTGGCTGAAATTATGAACCAGTATGCGTTTGAGCAAGGTTTTAATATTATGGGCTGTAATTTTCTGCCTGGTTTTGTGGGCATGCCGGTAACAGAAGTGTCGGTAATGGACGAAGGGCAACAGGAAACAATAGATGATATTATGCACGAGTTGGGCTGGGAATACGCCCTGGTAGCGGACGCTATCGGAATGGTTACTCCCAGGGTAATATGTATGATGATTAATGAAGCCTACCTGGCGCTGGAAGAGGGTATTGCTTCCCGGGAAGATATCGATATCTCCATGCGCTTAGGCACCAATTATCCGTATGGGCCTTTTGAGTGGAGCGAGCGGATTGGGATCAGGCATGTATATGAAGTATTAAAAGCAGTGCACGATGTTACCGGCGATGACCGTTATGCCGTAGCGGGGGCGCTGCAAACAGCATACGAAGCGATTTAATTTTTTCCATGGCACTCATATTAAATATAGATACCGCTACTACTATTGGTTCGGTAAGCCTTTCCCGCGATGGGCAAGAGGTACAGACACTGGTAAACGAAAAGCAACAGGATCATGCTGCTGCAATGATCTTATTTGTACAACAGATATTAAAGGACCAGGGGATTAGTGCAAAGGATCTGGATGCTGTGGCGGTGAGCGCGGGTCCGGGTTCGTATACGGGTTTACGTGTGGGTGTGGCTACGGCCAAAGGATTATGCTATGCGTGGAATAAGCCGCTGCTGGCGGTTTCCACGCTACAGATGATGGCGCAGGGATTATTGGCAGAAGTAAAAGATACTGCTGCCTGGTATTGTCCGATGCTGGATGCCCGCAGACAGGAGGTATTCATGGCGATCTATGATGCCCAGCTACAGGAGGTGATGGCACCACAGGCGATGATCCTGGAGCCTCATTTATTAGAAGCATCATTGGCCGAAAAGAAGATTTATTTCTTTGGAGATGGTAGCCCCAAATGGGAATTGATGTTATCTTCTCCTAAAAATGCTATTTTTGCAAAATATGTGATAAATGCCGCGCATATGGCGTTGCTTTCAGCGCAGGCGTTCGAGAAAAAACAGTTCGTTGATCTGGCTTATTTCAGTCCTTTTTACCTGAAACCCTTCTTTTCTCCCCAGAAACCCTAACACATATGTTTGATTTGTCATAGAACAGTCAAATTACATCTAATTTGCAAGTATCCGGGGGTTATATATGATAAAATAAGGTATGGAAATTTTTTTTATTGTGATAGATATTATATTTTTGTATAAATCGATAACCGCAATTGTTGTCTAACTGTTTGCGAGTACTGTCCGTTGATCCCTTTCATTTCATCATTTTTTTAAAACTATTATGCGATGGAAAAAACATTATTAACTACCTCTTCTAATACTCTTATTATTTCTAGAGGTACCAATGAAAAAGACCAGATCAAATTGGATTACATTGCCGTTAAGAAAGCCGCTATGGTTTTGCGTGCTATCAACCATAAGCTGCGCCAGCAGATGATTAAACTGCTGGAAGACCACAAGAAAATGACTGTGACAGAGATCTATGTGAAATTGCGTCTGGAACAATCAGTAGCGTCACAGCACCTGGCCATTTTAAGGCGTGCAGGCATTGTAATTACAGAAAGAGATGGTAAGTTTATTCACTACACCATCAACAAGCAACGTATTGCTGAAGTGGCGAAGTTCGTGGAAGAACTTGTTGGTTAAAAGTATTGGTCCGTATCACATACGGAAAACATTATATAAAAAAGTAGCCTTTATGGCTACTTTTTTATTTTGGTATAGATTTTATCCATAAGCGGAGCGCCGGAGAAGTTGTAAATTTGTCAAAATCAAAAACCATGTTCGTAAAACAATTGTACACCAACTGTTTGTCAGAAGCTGCTTACTTCATTGCATCTGAAGGAGTAGCGGTTGTGATAGACCCGTTACGAGATATCGAGGTTTATCTTGATCTGGCAAAAGAACACAACGCAACCATTCAATACATTTTTGAAACGCATTTTCATGCGGACTTTGTTTCAGGACACCTGGAACTCGCTGCCGCCACGGGCGCAAAAATCGTTTATGGTCCTGGCGCAGTAACCAACTTCGAAACATATGTCGCCAACGACAACGAAGTTTTCAACATTGGAGCAGTAACAATGAAAGTACTGCATACACCCGGTCACACCCTGGAATCTTCCTGCTACCTGCTGTCTGATGAAAAGCAACAGCCTTATGCGGTATTCACCGGAGATACCTTATTCGTAGGGGATGTAGGTCGCCCGGATCTGTTTAGCGGTAATTTAACCAAAGAAGAGCTGGCCGATTACCTGTTTGATTCTCTCAACAATAAAATCAAAACTTTGCCGGATAACGTGATCGTATACCCGGCGCATGGCCCCGGATCTGCCTGCGGTAAAAACCTGGGACCAAACACTTTCAGCACCATTGGTGATGAAAAAGCGACCAACTATGCATTACTGGCAACAGACAAGCAGGAATTTATTGACCAGGTGACCAGTGGTTTAAGTACGCCTCCTTCTTATTTCCCGATTAACGCGAAGATCAACAAAGAGGGTTATGATGCGCTGAAAGCCGTGATGGAAAAGGCGATGCAGCCACTTGATCCCACTGCATTTAAAGCGAAAGCAAAAGCTGGCGCCCTGATCCTGGATACCCGCCCGGCTAAGGAATTTGGTGATGGATTTGTACCTGGCGCCATCAGCATTGGCTTGGAAGGCCGTTTCGCTGAATGGGCTGGTAGCCTGTTACCATTTGACCAGGATATTATCCTGGTAGCGCCTATCGGCCAGGAAGAAGAAACTGTGGTAAGAATGGCGAGAGTAGGCTTCGACAATGTAGTAGGTTACCTGGAAGGTGGTTATCCTGCCTGGGCTGCCTCCGGAGAAGCTATCGACATGATCATCACTGTAGAAGCAGATGAACTGGCCATGGATATTCCGCACGATCCCAACCTGGTGATCATAGACGTACGCAAACCCATTGAATTTGCAGATGGTCATATCAAAAATGCTATCAATATTTCCCTGGGCGACATGGTTGATCCTGGCAAGATTGCTGATTTTGAAGATAGCCATAACCTGTACGTGCATTGCCAGGGTGGTTACCGCAGTATCATTGCCTGCTCTATCATGAAAAGAGAAGGTATCCACAACCTGCGTAACGTAGAAGGCGGTTTCGCTAAAATGAAAGACCAGAAAGGATTACAGGTAGTGCAGGAAAAAACAGTACTCAACTAATCGTTATATATCATTAAATGCCGGAGCGGTGGCCACCAGGTTGCCGCTCCTCTTTTTTGGCTATTCCCCGTGTATTTGTTAACTTCTGGAATAAAATGTTGGGGAATGATTAACAAAAGCCTGATAGCCTCTTTATGTTTGGGCGTATGTTTGTTCGCCTGTCAGCCATCCGATTCGGCCCTTAAAAAAGAAGTAAACGAAAAACTGAGCCTGGTGCCGGGGATCACCGCGGATGTAAAAAACGGGATAGTTATCCTGAGTGGGGAAGTGAGCGACGAAGTTGCCAAATCCGCTGCGGAAGATGCGCTCCGGGGCGTAAAAGGTATTAAGTCGGTACAGGACAACATCACCGTGAAAGCACCACTGCCCGCAGCACCGCCGCCGCAAACAGCTGTTATCGTTGACCCGGATCAGTTGCTGAAAAAGAAATTAGATTCCGTGTACGTCGCCAATGGATTTACCGATATCACCGTCACTGTTTCGGCGGGAGAAATAACGTTGGACGGTACTGCGAAAAGAAAGCAACTACGCAAAATAGTGCAGCTGGCAAAGCAGGCTGCCAATAAGAAAGTTGTTAACCATGTGAAAGGGAAATAAGCGACCTTTTTAGTTACCATTCTTCGGCCCGGGGTAGGTATGTTTCCAGCGCCGGTGGCTCCATACCCATACTTCAGGCTGTTCATGAATATTCTTCTCCAGGTAGCGGACAAACGCTTCGGTAATTTTTCCTTCTGGTTCCTGTTGTGGATTTTCGAAAGCCAGTGTTAACGTAGCATTGTAATAACCTCTTTTTACTTTACGGATATCTACAAATACCACAGGGATATTGCTTCTTTTGGCGCCCATTTCTGGTCCTTTATAGAAAGGCGTCATCTTGTTGAGGAAAGGATACCAATAGCAGCTGCGGGGATTACCTGGATTCTGATCGGCCACGAGGGCAATCAGGTATTGCTTGTTGAGCCAGGCTTTCATGCTGTTGCCCATATCATTGGCAGGAATGAGAATGGTGCCGAATTTTTCCCGGAAATGGCGGAACATGCGGTCTGCCGGTTTGCTGGTTAAGGGCATATATACTACCAGGAAAGGAAAGTTAACGCCCTGCATGCAAAGCAGGTTGGCCCATTCCCAGTTGAAGTTATGTCCCAGGTGCAGCTGACAGCTTTTACCTTCTGCATATAATTTATGCAGCACGCTAAGATCACAGCGGAAGCGCTTTTGCAGCTGTGTTTTGCTCATGGTCAGCAGCTTGATGGTTTCCACCATCATGTCGGTAAGATTATGATAATACTTTTTGGCGATCGCAGTAATTTCTTCTTTCGACTTATCCGGGAATGCCTGGGCTAGATTTGCCATCACTACTTTTTTGCGATAGCCGATGATATGATACACTAACACATACAGCGCATCACTGATAAAGTATAGTACCGGAAGTGGTAATATGGAAAGACTATAGCAAAAAGCCAGTAGCAGATAATACATATGCCTGATTGTTGTAAATCCGACGCAAAGGTAATGAAATACAGCTGTTTAGCTTACAGCACGATGTTTTGAACCAGCTCGCATTTAAACGGATAATCGGTATTGTAGTGAAGTCCCCTGCTTTCTTTACGGAAGGCAGCGCCTTTTACGATCAGGTAGCCCACAGTAATCAGGTTCCGCAATTCGCATAGTTGCGGGGATAAGGTGGTTTTTTCGTAGAGGTCTTCCGTTTCCTCGTGCAGGATATCGAGGCGGCGGGAGGCTCTTTGCAAGCGCACATCTGTTCTTACAATCCCTACGTAATCGCTCATGATCTGCTTGAGCTCTTTCAGGCTTTGCGTGATGAGGATCATTTCTTTGGGCGCCGTTGTGCCGGTAGCTACCCAGTCGGGGACATTCTCTTTAAAATCAATCAAGTCTATCTTGCTGGTAGCATCCATAAAGCAACGATGCGCAAATACCATGGCTTCGAGCAGGGAGTTGGAAGCGAGGCGGTTGGCGCCATGAAGGCCGGTGCTGGCGCATTCGCCACAGGCGTACAGGTTACGGATAGAGGTAAGTCCCCATTCGTTGGTTTTGATACCTCCGCAACTATAGTGTGCAGCGGGTGCTACCGGGATCATTTGGGTACTGATGTCAATACCTGCTGCTTTACAGGTTTCGTAGATATTGGGGAAATGGTGAATGAATTTCTCCATATCCATATGCCGGCAGTCGAGGTACACATGTTCCGTACCGGTAATTTTCATTTCGCTATCGATAGCCCTGGCCACAATATCGCGGGGAGCGAGCGACAGACGGGGATCATATTTATGCATGAAATCTTCCCCGTGAATATTCCTTAAAATGCCACCATCGCCCCGTACTGCTTCTGTGATCAGGAAGGAGGGGCTTACGCCTGGCTCGTAAAGGGCGGTAGGGTGAAACTGGATAAACTCCATGTTTTCGATACGGCCCTTAGCGCGGTATACCATGGCCACGCCATCGCCAGTGGCGATATTGGGGTTGGTAGTGGTGCGATAGACCTGCCCGTTACCACCTGTAGCGAGTAACGTTACCTTAGACAGTATTTTTTCTATTTGATTGGTAGCAAGATTGAGTACGTATACGCCATAGCATTCAATATCAGGCGTAGATTTGGTGACCAGATAGCCCAGGTGATGTTGGGTGATGAGGTCTACTACAAAGCAATGGGTGACCAGTTCAATGTTGGGCCGGGCATGAATGGCTTCGAGCAGGGCACGCTCTATTTCTTTGCCGGTAACATCTTTGTGGTGGATAACCCTGAAAACAGAGTGCCCGCCTTCACGGCCCAGGGAAAAATCGCCTGCTGCGTTTTTGTCGAAGTTGGCGCCCCATTCAATAATTTCATTGACCCTTTCCGGGCCTTCAGTCACAACTATTTTTACTGTCTGTTCGTTACAGAGCCCGTCACCGGCAATGAGTGTGTCCTCAATATGTTTTTCGAAACTATCATTTTCCAGGTCGTTCACTACCGCCACGCCGCCCTGGGCGTACTTGGTATTGGTTTCATCCTCCCTGCTTTTGGTAATGATAGTTATCTTTTTATCCGGGCATTGCTGTGAGACTTTGAGCGCATAAGTGAGCCCTGCAATCCCTGAACCGATGACAAGAAAATCTGTTTGTTGCATAGTAAGACAAAAGTAATCAATAGGAATTAAAAATTACGATTTAGCAACATGGAGGATAGGGGAGGCATTATGGTGCTATCAATCCCTCGGGACTTACCTGCAACGGACGGTTTTTTCCGGCGAAATACTCTGTGCTGCCAATTACCAGCCCCCATTGTGCAATGCCATAGGTAAGCATTACCAGGATGTCGCCGCCCCATAGGGGATGAACGAATTTACCCACCGCAATGAGCGAGTCGGAGAACATAAATAACAGCGCGCCAATGAGGCAATACCAGGCAGCCGGCTGACGCCGGAAATGAAAGGCATGCAGCACACTCTGCACCATTACGGAAATGGTGAGGGCGTAAATAATAACTGGAATGGCTAAGTTACCCAGGTGAGGAGCCAGGTATAAAATGAAGAAAATGATGATCGCCGCATGGAGGAAAATGAGCGGATATTTACAGGACGGAACCGGGGGATTGCTGTAGCGTATTTTCAGAAAGAAAATAATATACATTACATGCGCCAACAGGAAGCTTCCCAGCCCGGGTAAAAAAAGACTGCTAAATAGTAACAGGTCATCGCCTATGGAAGAGAAAAAGAGTGCCAGTAGCAACGGAATGCGATAATCACGAGGGATTTTCACCGGCACGTATAACACGTATACAATCAGTAACAGCATCAACAATGGTTTACTGAGAAAACGCAGTGATGCATAATCCGTTGCAATGAACAGGATATCAACCAGTAACACCAAAAAATAGATAATGAAGCTTCCCGTACGAAACATAAATAACAAAGTTACCTGTTACTAAATGTAAGCAATATCGGGCTAAGTATTGAGTAAAATATAAAACGTAGTACCGTTGCCGTTAGCGCCCGGACTGATAGCTTTTAGCTGGCCACCATGCATTTGTATGATTTGTTGAGATAAGCTCAGGCCAATACCCGATCCTTTCTTTTTGGTAGTGAAGAAGGGAATAAAGATTTTATTCATGGCATCTTCATCAATGCCGGGGCCATTGTCGGTGATTTCTATGCAGATCTGCTGGATGTTATTTTGGTATAATTTCAGGCTGATATTCGCATTGGGTGTGTGTTCCAGCGCGTCCATGGCATTTTTAACAAGATTGATCAATACCATTTGCAGCTGCGATACATCGGCGTGCAGCTCCAGGTTTTCCGCGTCTATTTTTACATTAAACTGGATACCTGCCTGTTTCATGTCTGCCTGGAAAAGGCTGCCCACGGAGGTGATCAATGTTTTTACGTTTACGCTGGTAAATTGTGGTTGTGGGAGTGTGGTATAATCGCGGTAGGCGTTCACAAAGTTCATGATGCCCTTGCTACGGCTTTCAACGGTTTGCAGGGCTTCCCGTAAGTCTGAGATGCCCTCCTGGTGTTGCGCGCCAGGGGCAATGTCCAGGTCGACGATTTCCTGCATGGTGCTAATTAAGGATACAATTGGCGTCACAGAGTTCATGATTTCATGACGCAATATCTTCGTCAGGTTTTGCCAGGCTTCCAGTTCTTTTTTCTGCAGTTCTGAATGGATGTTTTGTATAGAGATGAGCTTTACCAGCCGCCCTTGTAACCGTACGGTAGCCGCGTGTATCGACAGCTGTTGTTCCTGCCTGGTGGCATACAGGGTTTTATTGCCGGAGGGCAGTTCCATCAGGAGTTCTGCCAGGCCGGGGTGTACGGTTTTCAGTTCATGGATATTCCTGAGCCGGTAGATGCCCATCAGCCGGAAGGCGGCAGGGTTGATCAGTTCTATTTTTCCTTCAGTATCGAAAGATAATACGCCGATACTGATGTGTTGTACAATGGTGTCGATGTATTTGAGATTGGCCTCTTTTTCCGCCCTGGTTTGACGGAACGCTTCCAGCACCTCGTTAAATTGGTGATTGAGCATGCTGAAGCTTTTGCCCAGCTTGTTGTCGGCGCTGAAGCGGATAGAAAAATCCTCGTACCGGATGGATTCCAGGAACAGGGTCAATTTCCGGTTAATCCTGTTCAGGTAATAGTAAATGCCATATAACTGCAGTAACACCAGGGGTGTCAGCAAAAAAGACAGTGGCTGCATATTGTGCATATACAGCCAGATGGCCCCTGCTATGGAAATTGCCAGCAGGATAACCCTTAACCCGATATTGATGCTGAAGCGATTCATGTGGCGCGGCGGCTACAGATTATATTTTTCAAGTCTTCTATAGAGTGCGGCCCTGCTTAGTCCCAGTTCCCTGGCGGCTTCTGTGATGTTGCCGTTACATTTTTTCATGGCCTGGGAAATGATATTTCGTTCCATTTCTTCCAGGTTGTAGCCGGTATCCATGGCCTGGTCGGCGTTATTGTTATTTTTTACAAACACATCTTTTGGTTGTAATGTTTTTCCCTGGGAGAGAATAACGGCTCTTTCAATGGCATGTTGTAGTTCACGGATATTACCCGGCCAGTCGTATCGCTGTAGTTGGGTAACCAGTGAGTCATGCATACTATTTACCGGGCGTTTGTATTTGTCGCGGTACAGTTGCATAAAATGTTCTGCCAACGGAATAATATCTTCCACGCGTTCTCTCAGTGGGGGGAGGTGTATTTCGATGGTGTTGATACGGTAGAGCAAATCCTGTCTGAACAGGTGCTGGGCTGCCAGATGCTGTATGTTGCGGTTGGTAGCGCAGATGAGTCTAACGTCTATGGGTATATTTTTATTGGAACCCACTTTGGTAACAGACCGGTTTTGTAAAACGGTCAGCAGCTTGGCCTGGAAGGGGATAGAGATATTCCCGATTTCATCGAGAAAGATAGTACCTCCGTTGGCTTCTTCGAAGCGGCCGTTGCGGTCTTCGCGGGCGTCGGTGAAGGCACCTTTTACGTGGCCAAACAATTCGCTTTCAAAGAGGGTTTCGCTGATGGCACCCAGGTCTACGCTAACGAAGGGTTTATTATTGCGATTGGATTGTGCGTGTATTTGCCGGGCCAGCATATCTTTACCGGTGCCATTTTCCCCGAGGATAAGGATATTGGCGTCGGTGGCGGCTACCCTGGATACGGTATCAAACACGGCCAGCATAGCGGGGCTTTTGCCGATAATCTGGTTGCCGGGATGATGAAGGGCGGCAGCCGGTTTATCTTGTCCAGCTACTCTTTTATTGTAGGCGTTCTGAATGGTGGCCAGTAACTTTTCATTTTCCCATGGCTTGAGTACAAAGTCGACGGCCCCGGCTTTAATAGCCCTTACGGCCATTTCCACATCGCCATAGGCGGTAAACAGTACCACTGCCGTTTCTGGTTTGATATCCAGTATCCGGTCCAGCCACTCAAAGCCTTCTTTCCCGCTGCTTAGGTCGCGGGTGAAGTTCATATCAAGCAGAATTACATCGTAGTCAAAATTGGATACGAGGTAGGGGATTTTTTGCGGATTCTTCTCAAAATCAACCTGTTCAAAATGTCTTTTCAATAACAGGCGGGCGGCACGTAAAACATCTACATCATCATCTACAATTAAAATCTTAGCTGGTTGCATGGTAATCATATGCGTAAGTGAATAGGTGACAATATTAAACAAAGATTCATTCAAAGCCACAGCTAATTTCATGAACTTTTAAAAGTGTCCGATTATGGACACCCCTTGTCCGACAAAGGACGTTTTTTTTAGAGCGTATTCCATGAATCCATTGCTGGTAGAGCGTTTTGCGCTTTGGCATGTGGATTGACTTTCTGGGTTCAGCAAACTTTTCGCTAAAATAACATGGACAGAAAAATAGAAAAGAAGTTTTGGAATAAAAAGCGCATCATGATGATTGGTGGTGGAGCAGCAGTAGCTATGTTGCTACTATATACGCTGATTTTCGCCGACCACCGCGCTACCCTCAATGTAGAAAAAGACAAGATCACTATCTCAGCAGTTAAAAAAGGCACTTTTGACGTATATATTGCGGTTACTGCGGTAGTAATGCCATTGAAGACCATCCGCCTGGATGCCATTGAAGGCGGGTATGTAAGCCGTAAATACCTGGATGGAGGTAGCATGGTAAAGGAAGGGGACTCTATTTTACGGCTAGATAACCAGCATATGATGATGGACTTTGTTAACCACGAAACAGAGATCTACCGTTTACGTAATGAACTGCAGAATACCCGGCTAAATATCCGTCAACAGGAATTTACCATGCAGCAAACAATTTCCGATATAGACGCGAAAATCGCTGCTGCACAGGATTTATATGATCGTAACAAACAGCTGGTAGAAGAAAAGATAGTCGCCCGACAGGAGTTTAATAAGAATAAATTTGAGCTGGAAGGCTTACTGCGCCAGAAAGATATCCAGTTACAATCACAGAAATACCAGCAAGACAATGCCAAGATGCAGATTACGCAGCTGGAAGGGACCCTGGCCCGTACCCAGCACAACCTGGAGCTGATGAGAGAAAACCTGAACAGCCTGATTGTAAGGGCTCCTGTATCAGGACAGTTGTCTTCTATCGACGTTGAAGTGGGGTCTAGCATTACCGCCGGCCAGAACATTGGCCAGATCGATGACCTGAATGGGTTTAAGCTGCGCGCGGATATCGATGAACATTATGTTTCCCAGGTATTTGCCGGTTTGAAAGCTTCGTTCGAATTTGATGGAAAAACCTATGATATGGTGGTTACCAAAGTATATCCGGAAGTAAAAAGTGGTCGTTTTCAGGCTGATATGAATTTTGAAAAAAATACACCTGAAGGGATCCGTCGTGGACAATCCTCTCCTATCCGCCTGGTGCTGGGTAAGTCTGCCGAAGCTACGCTGTTACCGCTGGGTGGTTTCTTCTCCGATACCGGTGGTAACTGGGTATACGTGGTAGATAAAAGCGGTAAGCGTGCCGTAAAACGGAATATTTCACTTGGCAGAAAAAATCCTTTGTATTTTGAGGTATTGGAAGGATTACAACCCGGCGACCAGGTAATCACTTCATCCTACGAAAACTTTGGAAATAAAGACGTTTTATCTTTTTAAGCATCATCCATTTTACATAAACTAGTATTAAAAACAAACTACAGGTATGATACGTACTGTTAACTTACAGAAGTTGTTTACAACAGAAGAGGTAGAAACCACTGCCCTCAATGGTATTAACATGGAAATACAAGATGGAGAATTTGTTGCCATCATGGGTCCATCCGGATGTGGTAAGTCTACTTTATTGAATATTTTAGGTTTATTAGATAACCCGAGTGATGGTGAATACCACTTCTGGGATAAGGAAGTAGCGCGTATGAGTGAACGGCAAAGGGCGCAGCTTCGTAAAGGCTCTATTGGCTTTGTATTCCAGAGCTTTAACCTGATCGATGAGTTAACGGTTTACGAAAATGTGGAGTTGCCACTATTATACCTGAAAGTGCCGGCAGCAGAAAGAAAAGGGAAAGTAGAAGAAGTGCTGGAGCGTATGAATATTATGCATCGCCGTAATCACTTCCCGCAACAGCTGTCTGGTGGTCAACAACAAAGGGTGGCTATAGCCCGTGCGGTAGTAGCTAAACCTAACCTGATACTGGCGGATGAGCCTACAGGTAACCTGGATTCCTCTAACGGGGAAGAGGTAATGAAACTGTTACAGGAGCTGAATAACGCGGGTACTACGTTGATCATGGTAACACACTCGCCCTATGACGCTGGATTTGCTCACCGCATTATTAACCTGTTTGACGGAAGAGTAGTAACAGAAAATATCAAGGAGCAATTTCACGTGTGATTTTTTCGCCATTCTAAAACCACATTACAATGCTTCGGAGTTATTTCAAAATCGCTGTCCGCCACTTGCAGCGCCACAAATTTATTACAGCCATCAATGTTGCCGGATTAACCGTTGGCATGGCTTGCTGTATGTTGATTGTGCTGTATGTACGTGATGAGCTGAGTTTTGATACATTCCATCACCATCCCGAAAATATTTACCGGGTTACTACGGAAACCACCCGTTCCAGCGTTGGTACCACGGATTATGATGCCACTACGCAGTTTCCGCTGGCGCCTAATCTGAAAAAAGATATCAGTAGTATCAGGGAGGCTGTGCGTATTAATGCTCCGGGAAGTTTATTGGTTACCGTTGGAGATAAGAAGATCTGGGATGAAAATGCAGGCTATGCAGATGCGGGTTTTTTCCAGGTTTTTAACTATCCGTTGGTAGAGGGTAACGCAACCACTGTACTGAAGGAACCCTATAGTATTGTACTCACCCAATCGGCGGCCAGGAAGTACTTTGGAAATGAGTCGCCTATGGGCAAACCCATGAAGGTGGCTAATTTCATTTGTACAGTTACGGGTGTGGCGAAGGATATGCCGGACAATACCGATCTGAAAATGGACATGGTGATGTCCTTTACCACCCTGGTAGCGGAATCCAATAAGGCCGGCAACGACATAGAGCATCAATGGTTTATGTTCAGTAATACGGTCACCTATGTACAACTGGCAGATCATACAGATCCTGCCAAGCTGGCGCCTGAGTTGAAGAGTTTTGTAAACCATTACCTCAGTGGCTTGCTGGCCAAAATAGGAATTAGATTTTCCCTGCACTTACAACCGCTGAAAAATGTACATCTGCACCCGCGTGGCGATATGGGAACTGTGGACAAAATGCCGCTGATCTGGTTATATATTGTTATCGCCGCTTTCCTGGTGTTAATTGCCTGTATCAACTTTATGAACCTGACTACTGCCCGCGCGCATGAAAGGGCCAAAGAAGTAGGATTACGAAAGGCATTGGGCGCAGAGAGAAAGAGTCTTATTTATCAGTTTCTCACAGAATCATTACTTATTACAGCTATATCTTTCCTGCTGGCATTGCTGGCAGCGGCAATACTGATGCCCACCTTTAACAGCGTTACCGGTAAAAGCCTGTCGTTGTTCAATGCCGCCGATTCGGTAGTATACATGGCCCTGGTATTGTTGGTGTTGGTGGTAGGTTTGATTGCCGGCAGTTATCCGGCATTGTACCTTTCGGGACTTATCCCGGTAAAGGTGCTGAAAGGAAATTTCATTGCCTCCGGATCCAGGATATTAATCAGGAGGAGCCTGGTGGTAGCACAGTTTGCCATAGCGGTAGCCCTGATTATAGCCACGGTAGTGGTATACTCACAGCTACGTTTCTGGCAGAAAAAGAACCTGGGCTTCGATAAGGAGCAATTGGTGAACGTATACCTGTCAGATGCCGATCTATCCAAAGCTGACCTGCTGAAATCATCTTTTCTACGCTTGTCTGGAGTACAGGCGGCTTCCAGGCATAATATCCTCATGGGTAATGGCGTGTTTAACAATAACCCTGTTGTGCATGAAGGAGGCAACGACAAAGAAGCTTTTCTGGCGGGAATCATCCAGTCTGATTTCGATCTCCTTAAAACTACTGGTATAAAACTGGCGGCTGGCCGTGATTTTAACCCGGCAATGGCTACAGATTCCACCGATGCTTTTATTATAAATATGGCTGCTGCCCGGCGGCTGGGCTTTAAAGGGGATGTGGTTGGCAAAAGAATTGAATGGAGGCCCGGTTATACCTCGCGGCATGGCACTATTATAGGAGTGGTGGAGGATTTCAATTTTCGCAACCTGCGCACGCCGGTAGACCCCATTATTTACATGGTAAAACCAACGGAGTCTCCTATTATTACCCTGCGCCTGGCTTCTGGCGACCAGCAAACAGTACTGAAACATGTGGACGAAGTATGGAGCAGTATGATCCCTGACGAACCCTTGAACTATACTTTCGTTGAAAAAGATATACAGGCGCAATATGCCAGCGAGCATGTATTGGGAAGGCTGTTTGGTATTTTTTCCGGCCTGGCTATCTTCATTGCCTGTATGGGATTACTGGGTTTATCTATGCTTATTTCCCGCCAGCGTACTAAAGAAATTGGTATACGGAAAGTGTTGGGGGCCTCAGTGGCCAATATCTCCCTGTTGTTATCGAAAGATTTTCTCACCCTGGTATTAACCGGTATCTGCATAGCCTCACCTATTGCGTGGTATGGTATGGAGAAATGGCTGCAGCATTTTGCTTTCAGAATATACCTGGAATGGTGGGTATTTGCCTGCACTGCTATTACAGTAATATTGATTGCCTGGTGTACGGTGAGCCTCCAGTCGGTAAGCGCTGCATTAATGAATCCAGTAAAATCACTTAGATCTGAATAATCATGATGAAGAACTATTTCCGTGTAGCCTGGAGAAACCTGACGAGAAGCCGATTTTTTGCCGCTCTCAATATTGCAGGGCTGGCCTTTGGCATGGCGGTAAGTATGTTTCTGTTTTGCTGGGTGTTGGATGAGTATAGCTTCGACAAGTTTCACAAGAAGGGGAAGGATATTTATTTACTGGCGGTAAATGCCGACTGGGGAGGCGTTCGTACCCTCACCACCACGCCGGTTGTGCTGGGAGATGACCTGAGGCATACCTTCCCTGAAGTAACAGCCAATGTGCAGGTAAGGGAGTCGTACGATAACCTGTTGTACAGAACGGGAACAAATAAAATAAAGGGCAAGCATGTCATATACGCCACTGGTAACCTGTTTACCGAGTTTGATTTCCCGCTGGTGTCGGGAGATAAGAATACGGTGCTTTCCCAACCTAATGCTATCGTAATTTCGGAAGCTGTTGCCGGTCGATATTTTGCCAAAGAAGACCCGATAGGGAAGATGATCACCCTTGAAGATGGCCGGAGTTTACAGATTACCGGCGTAGCTAAAGATGCGCCAACTAATTCATCCATCCGGTTCGATTATGTGCTGCCGATGGCATTGACTATACAGGCAGATCCGTGGCTGCTAAAGCCTGGCAGTTATTCCATTAACAATTATATGGTACTGAAGCCCGGAGCGGATGCCGCACAGTTAACGGCGAAGATGCAGCAGTACTATAGAGGCAAAAATAAAGATAATACAAACCAGCTTTGGTTACAACCTTTTGAAGATACTTACCTGTATGGTAAATACGACAATGGAAAAGTAAGCGGCGGACGTATCGAATATGTACGCTTGTTCCTGATTACAGCGTTGATTGTACTGGCTATTGCCTGTATCAACTTTATGAATCTCTCTACTGCGCAGGCTTCCAGACGGGCCCGTGAAGTAGGGGTGCGTAAATCTATGGGTGCTACCAGGATTTCCCTGATCCTGCAATTTACCGGCGAGGCGATATTGATGTGTGTCATTGCGGCGCTTTCGGCGGCAGTGGTGGTGTGGCTGCTGATGCCTGTCTTCAATAACTTTACAGGCAAACATATCACGTTTACCCTGCCGGTTACCGGCCAATACCTGTTGTTATTGTTGTTGGTCATTGTGGTTACCGGGTTGCTGGCCGGTAGTTATCCTGCCTTTGTTTTATCCCGCTTTTTACCGGTAAAAGTGCTGAAGGGAGATGTAAGTACCGGCGGCGGCGCTACGCTGTTCCGTAAAAACCTGGTGGTATTGCAGTTTGTGCTCTCTTTTATATTCATTGTGAGCAGCCTGGTGATTTACAACCAGATGCAATATATCTACCACCGAAATATAGGTGTAGCACGGGAAAATATTTTGTATGTACCCCTGGAAGAAAATTTCCTGGGAAAACAGAAAGTGATTGAACAATCCCTGGCGCAATTACCCCAGGTACAATCATTTACCTACAGCAGTTTCCTGCCTATCACCATTGGTGGTACCAGTGCTGACCTGAGTTGGGAAGGTAAACCTGAAAAGCTGGTACTGGGCACCGCACCGCTCCAGGTAGGATATGATTACCTGACTACCATGGGAATGAGTATGAAAGAAGGCCGGTTTTTCTCGAAGGATTTTCCGACCGACAGCAACACCTATGTTATCAATGAAACTGCCGCCCGTATTATGAATATGACAAATCCAATAGGTCGGAAAATTTCCTTCTGGAATGGTGAAGGAAAGATCATAGGCGTAGTGAAGGATTTTCATTTCAGTTCTATGCATGAGAATATTAAGCCGCTGGTGATGATGCTGACTCCTGTTAATAGCTTCTTGATGGTAAGGTTAGCCAAGGGAGATGTGACCACGCAGGTAGCATCGATAGAAAAAATCTTTGACATGATGAATCCTGGCTACCCGGTAGAATATCATTTCATGGATGAAGCATTCGACAATATGTATCAATCGGAAACCATGCTGAGAAAGCTGGCCCAGGTATTTGCTGTCGTAGCGGTATTGATTTCCTGCCTTGGTTTGTTTGGGTTATCTGTTTTCACTGCGGAGCAACGTAAGAAGGAGATTGGCATACGCAAGGTATTGGGAGCCTCTGTCATGAGTGTAACCACCTTGCTTTCCAGGGAATTCCTTTTACTCGTATTGTTAGGCATTTTGCTGGCGGCGCCAGTCAGCTGGTACCTGATGAATACCTGGTTATCGGGGTTTGCTTATCATACGGATTTGTCGGTCTGGATTTTTATTGCGGCAGGGGTAGTGGCTGTATTAATTGCAATGGCGACGGTGAGCTATCAATCGGTGAAAGCAGCATTGGCTAATCCGGTACATTCTTTAAAGGCGGAATAATTGAGCGTATATGTTTAAGCGTTATATCATTATCACATTACGGAACCTGAAGAAACAGCGGTTGTTTACCTTCATTAATATTGCCGGACTGGCAGTAAGTATGGCCGTATGCCTGATAGTACTGATATCTACACGGGCCAACCTGTCTTACGATAATTTTCATCCTGATATCTCGCGTATCTGGCGGGTAACTACCAGGGTGGTAACTCCGGATGGCCGTAAGTTTCATATGGCCAGTACGCCATTGCCCATGGCAGAAGCACTGAAAAACAATTATACCGGCATTGAACAAACCGTTCCCTTATACAATGCTCTTTTTGGGGAGGGAAAAACAGATCAAAAGAAATTGAATGTCAGAGGCACTTTTACTACTTCAGCCTTTTTCAGTGTATTCGGCTTTAAGCTGGCAGCCGGTAATCCCGAAACGGCGCTTTCGGCGCCTAATAACATTGTGCTGAGTGCAGAAACGGCACAGCGTTTTTTTGGTACTGCAGATCCTATCGGCAAAGTAATCCGGTTTGATAAGCTGGGAAGCTATATTGTAAGCGGCGTATTACAGCCTGCGCCCTCGCTTTCCCATATTGATTTCGATGCCTTGGGTTCCTTGTCTTCCGTTCCGGGGCTGGAACAGTCCAAAGCGCTGGAAAGCCGTACGCAGAACTGGGATGTTGTGCAGGGAAGTTATACCTATGTGAAAATGCGCCCGGGAGAAGGAAAGTCAGTACTGGAGGCTGCCATTGCTGATATCGGCCATCGATACGATGAGCTGCCGGGGAAAGGAAAAGGAAGCCTTGCCTTTGAACCGCAGGCATTGTCGAAGATTACGCCTTCGCGCGAATTATATGATGACTTCGGTGGTGGCCCTCCATGGGGTAAAATGCTGGCGGAATTGGGAGTAGCACTGGGACTGTTGATATGTGCCTGCTTTAACTACACAAATTTATCCATTGTACGTTCCTTACAACGGGCAAAAGAAGTAGGGGTACGTAAGGTAAACGGGGCTCATCGCTGGCAGATCTTCATACAATTTATTGTGGAATCTGTATTCATGTGCTTATTGTCGCTCATACTGGCGGTTATCCTGCTGTTGGTAATGCAATCCACTCACTTCAATGCATTGCCAGTACCGGATGTAAACCTTTTGGATTGGCGTCTGCTGCTCTGGTTCCTGGCGTTTAGTATCGTTACAGGCGCCGTAGCGGGAACCATCCCTGCCTGGGCATTATCCGCTTTCCAGCCGGCAAAAGTGCTCAAGAACCTGGTAGATATAAAATTGTTTGGTGGTCTTGGATTGAGGAAATCACTGATAGTGGTTCAGTTTACCTTATCCATTGCGGCCATGCTTTTCCTGGTAACTGTGTACCGTCAGTTTAGCTATAAGGCTACAATGGATATGGGCTTCTACAGAAAAGATATATTGAATGTACCGTTGGCAGATGTAGATTTTCAACGGATGAAGGAGCGGATGGAGCAATTAAAGGGGGTGAGTATGGTTACCGCCAGCTCCGGCACCCTCGGAATGCCCCGCCACTGCCGTTTCTTTGAGCTGAAGACCAATGAAAGCAAGGATAAAATTCAGTTTGGATACTATGCCGCAGATGCCGATTTTATTAAGGTGATGCACCTGAAACTGGTGGCCGGTACTACTTTCCCGGCTGCTGCCTCCAGGGATAAGGAACAGTACCTGATTGTGAATGAGCGGGCATTGCAGGTAATGGGTGTTAAGTCTGCCCCTGATGCAATCGGTAAAACATTGTGGATGAACGATTCAACTGCTATGAGTATTATAGGAGTAGTGCAGGATTTTAACTACCAGCCTATGGAAGTGAATATAGGTCCCATGGCGCTCCGGTTCCGGCCGGCAGAATTTGGCCAGCTTCAAATGGCTATGGTAGCGGGTGATAAGGAACAGGAAATAGCTGGAGTTAAAAGTGTATGGCAGGAGCTGCATCCCGGTGAAACATTTTCGGCTGAATGGATGGATGAGCAGCTGGCTAGTCGCAATGGACAGGAGGTAATATCTATGTTGGGCTTCCTGGTATTTATTTCTACCCTTATTTCCGCCCTGGGCTTGTTGGGCATAGTAGCATATACTTCTTTTACCCGCAGGAAGGAAATCAGTATCCGCAAGGTATTGGGGGCTACTGCACCCGGCCTGCTGGTGCTGTTGTCTAAAAACTATATGCGGTTAATTATAATTGCCGGTTGTATAGCCTTGCCCATAGGATACCTGGGAAGTATGTTCTTCCTGCAGATATTCGCTTACCGGGTAAGTATAGGCATCCTGCCAATGCTGGGAGGTTTCCTGACACTCGCGCTGCTGGCCCTGATCACTATTTTTTCACAAACCTGGCGGGCAGTAGGCATTAACCCGGCAGATAACCTGAGAAACGATTAAGCGATATGCTATTATTCAACTACATAAAACGGGCAGGGCCTAAAGTGTTGGAGCCTGTAGTAATACAAATTACCACTACACTATTGTGTGTGGCTGGCGCTGCGCTGGCTGCTATCGGTGTACAAACCCTAAAGACAGCCATCAGTAACCCGGTAATATCATTAAAAAAAGAATAACAAGTGAACAGCAAATCAGAGAGCGTGTCTACGCACCCTGCTTTTTTTTATTCATTCTTAAAGATACCAGCATGTTAATTAGTTATTTAAAAATCGCCTGGCGGAATTTGCGTAAACAGAAAGTGTTTGCAGCGGTTAATATCGCAGGCATGAGTACAGCCCTCTGCGCGGCTTTGCTGTTATCGGTTACCGCCTACCGGGAATGGACTTTCGATAATTTTCATGAAAATAGTGCTCATATCTACCAGATCGTGAGCGAAGAAAATAATGGCGGTAGCATAAGAACAACTTCCAGTATATCAGTGCCATTGTCGGCAGCCATCCAGAAAGAGATACCCGGCGTAAAAGCTACTACCTTTATGGCTGGATATAACCTGCCGGTAAGATATGGCGATAAGCATTTTTACCTTAGTACGGAGAAGGTAAATGCCAGTTTCCTTCAGATGTTTACCTTTCCCCTGGTAAAAGGCAATAAACAAACTGCGTTGCAACAACTCAACGAAGTAGTACTCACGGAAAACTCCGCTGCTGCAATATTTAAGCAAGAAGATCCCATTGGCAAAGCCATTGAACTGAATCTCTCTGGTAAATGGCAGCCTTTCATTGTAAGCGCGGTAGCGGCTAATTTGCCCGATAACTCGGGCATAAGCTTCGATCTGCTTACCCGGTTTGAAAATGAACCAGATTACGCTACCTATAAAAGCGACTGGAACTCTTCTAATTTTCCACTGTTTGTTCAGTTGGACCCCGGCGTTAGTAAGGCTTCCCTGGAAAAAAATATTGTCCCCCTGTTACATAAATATTATAAGCGGAAGATAGAAGATATGCAAAAAGACGCTGGCGCCAGCGCTAAAGGAAAGGAAGTGTTTTTGATGAAAGCACTGCCCATGACGAGCTTTCACCTGGATGAACGCAGCAATTTTTACAGCGGACTGAATAAATTTTATCCCTGGCTGATGATTATTCTGGCAGTGCTTATTATCAGCATTGCCGGTATCAACTTCATCAACCTTTCCATAGCCCGTTCTTTTGGGCGCAGCGGCGAAATAGGACTGCGCAAATCTCTAGGGGCCATGGACCGCCAGCTGCTACTGCAGTTCTGGGCAGAGTCTTTCCTGCTATGTTTCTTTTCATTCGTGCTTAGTATAGGAATGATGCTGGCATTACTTCCTTATTACAACCAGACTTTTGGGCATAATATCTCTTTACATATTTTCCAGAATATTTGGGTGTTGTTGGGTGTGATGGTAGGATTCTTCCTGGTTACTTTACTGGCTGGAGGGTTACCTGCGTGGAAGGTGGCACGGCTCAATATCGTAGAAGTGCTGAAAGGTAAGCTGGGAATGGGAAAGAGCAGTACACTGCGTAATGGCCTTATCATCATCCAGTTTGTGGTGGCTGTAGTGCTTATCAGCTGTACTTCTATTATATGGCAACAACTAAATTTCATACAGTCTGCTCCGTTAGGCTATAATGCCACGCAGGTCATCAGTATCCCGCTGGATAATGCTACTCCTGCAAATATAGCCGCTATGCGGAGTCGTCTGGCAGAGCTGCCGGAGGTTAAAAGTGTTACGGCCAGTATGCTCAACCTGGGAATGGGAAAAGACGGCTCATCTGGTAACTGGACCCGCGGGTTTGGATACCAGAATAAACAGATTACTACACAGTGCCTGGTGGTAGATTATGACTATATTAAAACACTGGATTTGAAGATGTTGTCTGGCCGCGATTTTTCAAGAGATTATGGTACCGATAGTACCGCTGTGGTAATCAATGAAAAGATGGCTAAGCTACTGGATGTAGCAGATCCGGTAGGGACTCAGTTTTCTATGGATGAAGGTAAACCACTGCATGTGATTGGTGTAGTAAAAGATTACCATTATGAGTCGCTGCGTAAAGGGATAGAGCCGCTGGTAATGATTATTAATGAGCCCACAGCGCTGAATTATATTTTTGTAAAGGTAGAAACCCCCAATTCTGTTAGGTCCATCAGTAAGATCAGTGCTATCTGGAAAGATATTAACCCGCTGGCAGAAAATGCGGCTTCCTTCCTGGATGAAAATACCCAGCGTATGTATCGGCAGGAGCAGCGCTTCTCCCGCATATTTATGACAGGTGCAGTACTGGCAGTCATTATCTCTTGTATGGGGTTATTTGCCATTGCCGTAATGGTGATGGCCCAACGTCAGAAGGAAATAGGGATCCGTAAAGTGTTGGGCGCTTCTGTAAGCGGTATTGTACTGTTATTGTCGAAAGATTTCCTCCGGCTTGTTTTGATCGCTGTTTTGATTGCTGCGCCGGCAGCCTGGTATTTTATGGACCGCTGGCTGGAACGTTTCCAGTTTCATGTCAATATTCATTGGTGGATATTTATGCTGACTGGTTTGCTGGCGGTGTGTATTGCATTTATCACGGTAAGCATGCAGTCGGTAAAAGCCGCATTGGCCAACCCGGTAAAAAGTTTACGATCCGAATAAAATCAGGCCATTACTTTTAATTATATTGCTTCGCCGAAATGCAGCAATATCAATTTTTATCTAAAAAATTAACAGATCATGATACAATTGCAGAAAATTTCCAGGCATTACCCGGTAGGATTCGGAAAGAATTATATTTTGAAAGATGTTGACCTCACTATTAACGAAGGAGAGTTTGTGTCTATCATGGGGCCTTCCGGTTCTGGAAAATCTACATTGCTGCATATCCTGGGATTGCTGGAGGAGCCTTCCGAAGGACAGTACCTTTTTGAAGGCGAAAGGGTAGATAAGATGAATGAGAAGAAACGGACCCAGTTACACCGTGGCGCTATCGGGTTTGTTTTCCAGGCTTATCATCTTATCGATGAATTAACGGTATATGAGAACATTGAAACCCCCTTACTATATAAAAACATACCCTCTTCTGAGAGAAAGAGCCGGGTAGCAGACGTATTGGATCGCTTTAATATGGTAGCCAAGAAAGACCTGTTCCCCAATCAATTGTCTGGCGGACAACAACAACTGGTGGGTATTGCCAGGGCTATAGTAGCCGAACCCCGGGTGATCCTGGCCGATGAGCCTACCGGCAACCTGCATTCCGACCAGGCAAAGGTGATTATGCAGCTGTTCAAACACCTGAATGAACAAGATAAAATCACCATTGTACAGGTAACCCATTCCGATGTGAATGCCACCTACGGCAACCGCATTATCCAGCTCCGGGATGGCAATATTTTGCCATAAACCGGCAGCTTTTAAGAATTATGTAAAAAAAAGACTATGTTGTACACTCAATTAGTCAGGTATACAGCCATACCTACTAAATTTTTGCCTTCTATCAAGAAGGGTGGAAAAGTAATCTCACAATTATTATATTTTTGGAATGTTATGAGAACATCCCGAATAGCAGGAGTAATCCTGATCTTATTGTTTGCTAACATATCAGCCGCTGTAGCACAGGATACGTGGAGTTTACAACGCTGTGTGGATTATGCCCTGCAACACAACCTGACTATTAAACAGCAGGAGGTACAAAAGCGCTTATCCGACCTTACCCTGCAGCAAAGCCGCTTACAAATGATCCCCGGCTTTAGCGGACAGGCACAGGGAGGATACTCAGATGGTAGGACCCCTAGTTTGGGAAATAACCAGTACGTGAACCAAACAGTGTTTTCCGGTAGTGGAAGCCTGAACATGCAAAGCAACCTTTTTAGCTGGTTTTATCAGCAAAGAACGATTGCCGCCAACCGGTTGGATGTACAGGCCAATAGTTTCCTGCTGGAAAAAGCCAGAAATGATGCCGCCTTCAACGTGGCTACGGCCTTCCTCCAAATTTTATTGAATATCCAGACGGTAAAAGTTAATGAGGAAAACGTAAAGCTCACCAACTCTAACCTGGAAAATACCAAGAAACTCGTAATCGCCGGCTCTGTTCCGGAAAGCAACCAGGCCGACCTGGAGGCCCAGCTGGCGCAGGACAGTACCAACCTGGTAACCGCCCAGAATAACGTGATCTTGTCTATCCTCCAGATCAAGGCGTACCTTAATCTAGGATTCGAGATTCCGTTTGAACCGGAAGTCCCGGAAAATATTACGTCTTTACCGCTGGCCCCCCTGCAGGAAATGGCGCCGGAAATGGTGTATAGTGCAGCATTAACAACCTACCCGCTGGTAAAAGCAGATGAGCTGAAGATCCGCAGTGCAGCGAAGGCTTACCAGGCCACCAAATCGCAATTGTATCCTAATCTCAGCCTGGGAGGTACGTTATATACCACTTACGCCAACAACTATTACGATCAGACCGGGAAGCTGTTGCCATTTAAAGACCAGATTGATAATACCTATAGGAAATCAATAGGATTAACATTGAATGTTCCGATTTTCAATGGCTGGCAGCAGCGTACCACCGTAGCGAAAGCAAAAGTGAATGTGTATAACCTGGAACTGACCCGTGACCTGGATCACCAGAAGCTGAAACAGGACATTTATACGGCGCATGCCAATGCAGTAGCCGCCTTACAGAAATTTAATGCGGCTGTTACCGGGGTGATGGCCGCACAAAAAGCCTATGATTTTGCTACCAAACGGTTCAATCTCGGGCTGATGAACACCATCGACTATATTACAACACAAAGTAAATTGTACAAAGCACAGGTAGATAAAGTAACCGCGCAATACGATTATATATTTAAAATGAAGTTACTGGAATTCTACAGGGATCAGAAAATATCGCTGTAGCGATGCCGGGAAATTAAATTGCTTTATGAAGAAAAAGACACTTTATTGGCTCATAGGCATACTTGGTTCACTCGTTATTTTACTCATGGTACTGAAAGCGTCCGGAGTGATTGGTAAGGAAGAAGGGATTAAAGTTGCTGTTGAAAAGGCTGCCAACAGGAACATCATTGAAGTGGTGACTGCCAGCGGAAAAATTTACCCCGAAATAGAGGTAAAAGTAAGCTCCGATGTATCCGGCGAAATCACCGATCTCCTCGTACTGGAAGGGGATTCCGTTAAGAAAGGCCAGGTACTGGCACGCATATACGCAGATATCTACGGATCAATGGTAGATAAGGCCGCCGCTTCCGTAAGTCAGCAACAAGCCCAGCTGGCTAATACCACCGCGGCTTTAAATTCTTATAAAGCCAAACTGGCCCAGAGTAAAGCAGCCTACGAAAGGAACAAAGAACTGCTTAGCCAGAAAGTGATCTCAAGATCAGAATTTGAAACCGCAGAAGCTACTTACCTGGCTACCCAGGCCGACTATAACGCAGCCCTGCAGCAAATCAACGGTAATAAATTTGCGATCCAAAGCGCCAAGGCCGATCTGAATGAAGCCAACAAAAACCTGGGTCGTACCACGATCTCAGCGCCTATGAGCGGAATTATTTCCCTGCTCTCTGTAAAGAAAGGCGAACGCGTAGTGGGTACAGCACAAATGACGGGTACCGAAATGTTGCGTATCGCTAACATGAGCACCATGGAAGTACAGGTAGATGTAGGCGAAAACGATATCCCGAAAGTAAAATATGGTGATACCGCCATTATTGAGGTAGATGCTTATAACAACCGCCAGTTTAAAGGAATCGTCACACAAATTGCCAGCTCCAGCAAGGGGGCAGCCACTGCTACTGTTACCACCGCCTCTTCGGCAGAACAGGTAACCAGCTATATCGTACATATCCGTATCCTGCCGGAAAGCTACCAGGATCTGATCGTGTCGGGTAGCAAAACATTTCCGTTCCGCCCGGGCATGAGCGCCAGCGTAAACATCCAAACCAGGCATGTCAACAACGTACTGGCTATTCCTATCAACTCCGTATCTACCCGTGATTCATCCAATGCCCACGGGGATAAGGATAAAAAGAAGCAGGATGATACTACGCCCGGTTCTTCAGCCAACACCAAGGTGGCGGTCAACGAAGTGGTGTTTGTATTGCAGAAAGATGGTACAGTGAAAATGGTAACGGTAAAAACAGGTGTGCAGGATGACGCCTGGATTCAGATCCTTTCAGGGATTAATGAAGGCGACCAGGTGATCAGCGCGCCTTATACTGCGATTTCCAGGACCCTGGAAAATGGTAAAAAAGTGAAGATAGTGCCTAAGTCTGAGCTATTTGAAGGCCAGAGTAAGTAGGGCTAAAATACATCATACACGTCTTTGTTGAGGCGAATGATCCGGAAAAACCGCCCGGGTCATTCGCCTCAATAGCTTTGTGCTTTCCGCATTCTCCTTATATTGCACAAAAAAAGCAACGTGAGCAAGAGCATTGGCATTATTGGCAGCGGAAGCTGGGCTACCGCACTGGCAAAAATTCTGACAGACAACGGGCACCCTATACATTGGTGGATAAGGAATGATGAAACCATCCGCCATATGCAGCTGCGCCATCATAATAAGCATTATCTCACCTCTGTATACTTCGATACCAGCCTGTTATCACTCAGTAGCGATCTGTCAGCCATGGTAGCTGCCTGTGATGAATTAGTGCTGGCGGTGCCTTCGGCTTTCCTGGAAGATGTATTAAGCCTGTTGCCCCCGGATGCACTGCGCAATAAGAAAATCATATCTGCCATTAAAGGACTGGTGCCCAGCAACAATGACCTGATTGGACAATATCTCTACAAACAGTTTGAGTTACCGGCTAATCAATATTTTACCATTACAGGCCCTTGCCATGCGGAAGAAGTGGCCAACGAAAAATTATCCTATCTCACTTTTTCAGGTGCTTCAATGGAAGATACCCAGGCAATTGCCGACAAATTTACCGGCAGTTTCCTGCAAACAATCGTCAACACAGATGTGGTAGGCGTGCAGCTGGCGGCGGTATTAAAGAATATTTACGCCCTGGGCGCCGGCATTGCCCATGGACTGGAATATGGCGATAACTTCCTGAGTGTATTTATCGCCAACTGTTTCCGGGAAATGCAAAGCTTCCTGGAAAAATATGAAGAGCAAAAAGCGGTGGTAGCCGGAACATCCCAGATGGTGCATAATTACAGCGCCAGTGCTTATCTGGGTGATCTGCTGGTTACCTGCTATTCGTTGCATAGCCGTAACCGTACTTTCGGTAATATGATTGGAAAAGGCTACAGCGTAAAGGCTGCCCAGCTGGAACTGAATATGGTGGCGGAAGGTTATTATGCCAGTAAGTGTATGTATGAAATGAACAGACAGATAGGCGCTTATATGCCGGTAGCACAGGCAGTATATGCCATTTTATGGCAACAGGTACATCCTTCAGAAGCATTCCTGTCGCTGGAGAAAGGGTTTATCTGATCCAGGTTGTTCTTGTTCCGCCCCCTTGTTCCGTGGGGCGGAACAGAAATGGGACTAAAAATCGTCGTAATCCTCGTAGTTATCTTCCCCAATTTTTATAATAGCCCGCACATTGGGAAAGTACTGTTTGATCAACGTGGCTATACGCGTAGAAAGATATTCGTTTAGTACCGGCCCCTCGTAGTATTCTATCTCATTGGTTTCATCTGAAATAATGTATTCCGTGATGTTGCGGTCTATAATAGCCTGAAATCTGCGTTGCTTCGGCAACTTCCTCAAATTGATTTTGGTAGGTACCCCATCTACATTAAATGTACATGCAATGTTTCTCATATCGCCTTGGGTTTAAATGAAAAAAGGAATGGTAGACCTGTGTAATTTAATGGTAGCCCGGAATGCTTACTGCAGCTAAAATAAGCTGAAATGGACAAGTGGGCATTTTTGTTGCTGATATATTGGTTAAATGATGTCATTTGTGCTAAATATAGGCGATTAACGATTGAATTATATTACAATTGTAATTAATTGTGTTTATATAGACTGTTAATTAAATGTAAATACCCATTTGTGCTATCTCCAGAATGGCTAAAAATGGGGAGAAAAGTGTGGAATTAATTCTACGGTCCTGATAGTTAGAATGGCGGAAACCGCGTGGGGACGGCATTGGATTGATATTTGGAACATCCAATGTCCCGATCCGGGAGGAAAACAGGCAATTTGATAACTGGTTTAGCTAAAAATTGTTACCATGAAGAGAACCTTGCTTTTTGTTACTTCTTACCCACCACGCGAGTGTGGCATTGCTACGTTTGCACAGGACCTGGTAAATGCAATGAATAAAAATTTCGCTGGCAACCTGCAGATTGAAATAGCGGCGCTTGAAGAAGCCGGCAACGCAGCCAATGTAATACAGCCGCCCGTTAGCTACACTGTTAATCCCTTTGATATTGACAACTGTATCGATTTTGCCCAGCAAATTAATGAGAATGATAACATAGACCTGGTATGTTTTGAGCATGAATTTGGGCTATATGGTGGCGAATATGGACATAACCTCCTGGCCATGCTTTCCCTGCTCGATAAGCCTTTTATTGTACGCTTTCATACCGTATTACCTTATCCCGACCTTAAATGTATGAAGGTGGTAAGCCTTATCAGCGAACTGGCGGCAAAGGTAATTGTAATGACCCGCTCCTCGGCTGAACTGCTGTGCCGCGTATATCGCGTACCCTCCGATAAAATTGCGCACGTACCACATGGCACCCATGCACATATTGTAGAGGACATCCCGTCGCTGAAAAAACAGTATCAGCTGGAGGGTAAAATGGTACTAAGTACCTTTGGGCTGCTCAGTGAAAACAAAGGCATTGAAACAGGTATCCGGGCTATGAAGGAAATTGTAAAGCAATATCCGGATGCCATTTACCTGGTGCTGGGAAAAACGCACCCGGTAGTTTGCGCCAGGGAAGGAGAAGCCTATCGGAATTCCCTGGAACTGCTGGTAAAAGAATTGAACCTGGAAAATAACGTGAGATTCGTAAATGCGTATCTCTCTCTCAAAACCTTGCTCGATTACCTGTCATTAACGGATATTTACCTGTTTACTTCTAAAGACCCCCACCAGGCGGTAAGCGGTACTTTTGTATACGCCATGAGCGCCGGTTGTGCGGTTATTTCCACCTCTTTTGTACAAGCCACTGAAATGCTGGAAGATGGCGCCGGCTGCCTGGTAGATTTTAATAACCCGGAACAGCTGGCGTCTGCCGCCTTGCAGTTGCTGGGCAACCCAGAGCTGCGCCAGCAAATGAGCCAATCGGCCATCGAAAAAACACGCAGCTCAATATGGGAAAATGTAGCCCTTACCCATATGAGCATCATCAGCGAGATCCTGGCAGAAGACAAAATATTGCCTAACCTGCCCCCTCCATACCTAGATCATATTGATCGCATGACAGACGAATTTGGAATGCTCCAGTTTTCCAAACACGATGTGCCCGATCCGGAGTATGGCTACACGCTGGACGATAATGCCCGGGCACTCATCGCCATGTGCATGTATAGCACGGAATTAAGACCCACCACTTTTGTGAATTCATTATGCCGCAAATACATCGATTTTATAGGCTATTGCCAGAAACCCTCGGGGAAATTCCAGAACTATGTTGATATCCAAGGCCAGTTTTCTCCCATGAACGGGGAAGTAAACCTGGAAGATTCCAATGGCCGGGCAGTCTGGGCCCTGGGATATACCATGGCCTATCACCAACACCTCCCATTTGAAACTGTCCAGGAAGTGCTGTCACGGTTCCGTCAATGCTTCCATTGGATACCAGAGGTGCATTCGCCCAGGGCTATCGCTTTTATCATTAAGGGTTTATACTATTTCCTGCAATACAAGCCCGGTGGAAGAGCGGCCGAATTGCTGAAAAATCTGGCGTCCAAACTATACAGCTATTACCAGGGAGAAGCCGATGATGCCTGGCATTGGTATGAATCCTCACTTACCTATGGCAACGCTGTATTGCCGGAAGCGATGATGATGGCTTACCATGTAACCGGAGTAGATGCCTGGCGTAAAACTGCAGAAGACAGTCTTACCTTCCTTTGCAGCAAAACCTTTACGGACAGCCATATGAAAGTGATCAGCAACAAAACCTGGTATCATCGCGATACGCAGCAGCCCCCGGAAGAAGGTGGAGAGCAATCCATAGAAGTGGCTTATACTATGCTGGCATTGAATACATTTTATAATATCACAAAAAACAATTCATACCTGGAAAAAATGCGTCTGGCATTCAGTTGGTACCTGGGAAATAATCATCTGAAACAACTTGTATGTAATCCACTAACTTACGGTTGTTATGATGGCCTGGAAAAAAACAATATTAACCAGAACCAGGGCGCCGAATCTACCGTTTGTTACCTGATCGCCAGACTTTTAATGGAACAGTGGAATAAACATAAATATGTTACAACGCGACAAAAGAACCTGGAGCCCGCCCGACTCGGGTTCAACTGATAATACAATGAAATATCCTAATATTCTGATTATTGATGACGAGCCGGATATATGTAGATTGTTGCAGCTTACCCTCGTCCGCCATGGATATACGGTCAGGTATGTACATGAACTGGGGGAAGGATTGCAATCGATCTTTAAACATCAGCCGGATCTCCTTTTCCTCGATATACACCTCCCGGATGGTTCGGGACTGGAGGCATTGCCTATCATTAAAGAAAAATGCCCATCATTACCCGTTATTACCATCAGTGCGTACGACAATGCTATGGAAAAGCAAACAGCTTTGAATGCCGGCGCTACTTTTTTCCTCGCTAAACCTTTTAGCGTAAAACATGTTGATGAATTAATAGACAATATTAAATGCTGATGAAATGCCACTTATTTTTAATTAGTAATTTTATCTAGCTATTCTGTTGCCAATTACCACATATTAAAGAAGTATGAAAAATATCCTGATTATAGATGATGAAATTAATATCTGTACCCTCCTGAGCAAATTTCTCGGGAAACATGGATTTGATGTGGATACTACCATGACCGGCAGCGCCGCATTGAAAATGATGAAGGAGAAAGCCTATGACCTGGTACTTTGTGATTACCGGCTCAAAGACACAGATGGTGCCCAGTTGCTACAAGATATTCACCAGATCAATCCTGCTACTATCGTTATCATTATCACCGGTTATACCGATGTACGAGTAGCCGTGGAAATGGTAAAAAACGGCGCCTATGACTATCTTTCCAAGCCACTGTACCCCGATGAAATTTTAAATCTGGTACACAAAGCTTTTGCGCATAAAGAAGCAGAACAGGAAAGACAAGCCGTAAGGCCCGTAGAATCAGGGTCGGAACCAGAAATGCGGGAAACCTTGCTTTCCCGCAACCAAAGCGATAAAAATGATAAATACGTGTATGGCGAAAGCCTGGGCGCCAAAGAGCTATTTCGTCAGATTAAGCTGGTGGCGCCTACCGATTATAGTGTAATCATCTTTGGCGAAACAGGTACAGGCAAGGAGTCGGTAGCTCACCTGATCCACCATCATAGCAAAAGAAGCCTGCAACCCTTTGTAGCACTGGATTGCGGAAGCCTGTCGAAAGAACTGGCCGCCAGTGAACTTTTTGGTCACGAAAAAGGTTCCTTTACCGGTGCTATCAATACCAAGATAGGTGCATTCGAACAAGCACAGGGCGGTACTTTATTCCTCGACGAAATTTCCAACCTGTCTTACGATATCCAGGTAGCCCTGCTCCGGGTATTACAGGAGAAATTGATCCGCCGGGTAGGTAGCCTGAAAGAGATTCCCATCGATGTACGTATCATCGTAGCCTCCAATGAAAAGCTCTCTGAGTCTGTACAACGGGGCAAATTCAGAGAAGACCTTTTTCATCGCCTCAACGAGTTTACTATTTACATTCCACCATTGAGAGAACGTCGCGAAGACTTGCCACTCTTTACTTCTGCCTTCGTAAACCAGGTGGAAAGGGAACTGGATAAATCTTGTGGTAAGATCTCTGCAGAAGTGTGGGATTGCTTCAAACAATACAACTGGCCAGGTAATATCCGTGAACTGAAAAATGTGATCAGGAGGGCCTGTCTGCTAACTCCTGAAATGGAAGATATTACCATGTCGGCATTGCCGCTTGAAATGAAAGAAGCATTTACCCAAACACCGGAAGAAGTGCAGATATCCGGTGAACTGGCGCTGCTTTCCAATGATAATGACCTGAAAACAGTTGCGTTGCAAGCAGAGTACAACAAGATTATTAATGTGCTGAAGGAAGTGAAGTACAATAAAACCAAAGCTGCCCAGGTGTTGAACATCGATCGTAAAACACTGTACAATAAATTACGCTTGTTGAATATTAACTACTAAGCACAATATATACCACAGAGGCGAGTAGTCCGGATAGTTTTAATAACTGTACGGATTATTCGCTTTTTTTATTTGTTTTGAGGTTTTCTGCTCCTTCGAAAAGCGGCATTGTAATGGAAAACGCGGTTCCTTTACCTGGCTCACTTTCCACGTTGATGGTTCCCTGGTGATTGAGCAATATATTTTGAGTGCTGGTAAGTCCCAGACCGGTACCTTTGGCTTTGTTGGTATAAAACGGGTCAAACAACCTGCCCAACTTGTCTGACGGGATACCAATTCCATTATCAGCAATCTGTAACCTGGCCCTGTTTTCAGGTGTTCGTGTAGTAGTAACCGTTAGTATTCCTTTTCGTGATGTCATTGCCTCTATGGCATTGATAATGATGTTAAGGAATGCAATCACCACTTTTTCTTCATCTGCATTGATAATAATATCCGGAGATACCAGCTTTCGATCTACCTGTATGTCGTTGAGCTGCAACCGGTCCTGCGACAGTAACAATGCTTTTTCTATCAATTCATTAATGCCATGGGGATCCGTATGTAATTCTATCATTCGCGTGCTGTGTAGTAGTTCAGTAATCAATTGATTAATCCGCGTACAGTTGCGCTCTATGATATCTGTGTATAGCAAGGCATCATCGCTGGCTACAATGGGATCTTCTTCCTTAAACTGGCTTACTGCCAGCAGGATGTTGGTAAGCGGGTTTCTTACTTCGTGTGCAATCACCCTGGCAATACGCCCGGTAATGACAAACTTTTCCCGGTGTTGTTTTTCCTGTTCTTCTCTTTTTTTCTCCGTGATGTCTTGTATAACACAGAGGAATATCTGTGCTGCTTCATCTAGCATTACCGCATTGATGTGTACCGTCATTTTTTTTGTGGTAGCGGTTTTAAATTCATATTCCGGGCTAGAGGTATGCCCATCGTGGCAGATATTATTTAAGAACAATTCACTTTCGTCGATAGAGAGGAAGAGGTCCCGGAGGTGTAACTGTAATATCTGTTCCCGGCTATATCCAAATGCTTTTAATGCAGCAGGGTTAGCATCAATAATATTCCTGTCGCAATCCGCCAGTATAATCAGGTCGTGGGCTTTTTCGAAAATGCCGTAGTATTTTTTTTCACTCTCTTCAATGGTACGGCGGTGATTATATTCGTCCAGGGCATAACGGATAGACCGTTCCAGCAGGTCGGCGGTAATTTCTCCTTTTACCAGGTAGTCGTAAGCGCCTGCCAGCATGGCTTCCCGGTCAATACGGTAGTCGCCTTTACCAGTAAGCATAATTACAGGCAACTGGTTAGGCATTTCCTGTACGCGGCGTAATACGTCAATCCCAGTATTGGGTCCCAGGCGATAATCGACCAGGTACACATCGTGGTCATCACTTTCAAGGGCGGCGATTCCTTTCTGATAGGACGGCGCCCATTCAATCTCATACTGGTTGGGGGAGATATCTTGTAATAGTTGTGTGACCAGGAAGAAATCGTCCTCATCATCATCTATCATTAAAATTCGGATTGGGCGCTCACTCATCGGCGTAGATTAGCGTGTTTGCAATTAAAGATAAATTTACCCGCAATAAAGATGCTAGGCTTTTGGGTCGGGGTGTGCTTGCTTTTGTTTCAATGGAAGTGTTACAACGAAGGTGGCGCCTTCATTGGGAATGCCATAAGCCTGGATAAACCCGTTATGACTATCTACAATCTTTTTACAAATGGCCAGCCCTATGCCGGTTCCGGTATATTCGCTGATACCGTGCAGGCGCTGGAAGATGAGGAAAATACGTTCGGCATAGGCCTGGTCAAAGCCAATACCGTTATCTTCCAGGCTGATACGGCAAAAAGTGTCTTCCCATTGACTTTCTTTTGCCATACCTAATTCTTTACCGGTTAAGAGCTGGTGGTGTATCTGTATCTCCAGCCGCCTATCGGGGCTGGCAAACTTGATAGAATTGGCCAACAGGTTTTGAAACAGCTGATGAAAAGAGGTATCACTCCCTTCAATCACCGGTAGCTGGTCGTATTTTACCAGGGCATTCTTTTCTTCCAACGTCACTTCCAGGTCGCTCAGCACTTCTTGCAATAGCTGGTTCATATCTACCTGGGTAATACTTTCAGGAGTAATACGCCCGGCCCTGGAAAAAATCAATAAATCATTAATCAGGACCCGCATGCGGGCAACAGCCGATACCATGCGCTCTATCAGCTGGCTGGCATCGGGAGGCAGCTGTTCTTTATATTTCATCTGGAGCCGGTCGCTGAACGTTGAAATCTTCCGCAGAGGCTCCTGGAGATCATGCGAGGCCACATAAGCAAATTGTTCGAGCTCCTGGTTGGTTTTATTCAGGAGAGAAATATTCTGCTGTAAATCCCGTTGGTACGACTTCATCCTGCTTTCTATATACAGTTGCAACCTGAACTCCCGGGTAAGCGTGATATAAGAATAGATGCCAATTATAATGGCTACCAGAGACGATATAAAGATCATGGGTACCCACATGACCGCGAAAAAGTGGAACAGCTCAGATTTCTCTTGTACCAAACCTTCTTCAATTCTGATCATGTCTCTTACTTTGCTATCGATGAGGTCCATTGACCGTTCGCCCTCTTTTACAGAGGAGAGCTGATTCAGCTGCGCCGATTTTTCTCCACCTAATTTTAGTTGCTGATATTTAATCACCAGCAGCCGCCGAAGGGTATCCAAATGCCGCTGCTGTAGAGGATTGTCGGCAGTTATTTTTCTTAATAGCTGGTATTCTCTTTCAATCCTGTTACTGCGTTCCGCCATACTGGGGTCCAGGAAGGTACTGTCTTTAGTGAGATTATAGCCCCTGATAGCTGCTTCTGCTTCCTTCAATTGACGGGTAATTACCTCCAGCCTTTTAGATACTTCTATAGCATGATTAAGCCGCCCGGCATTATCCAGCAGATTTTTAGCCACGAGGTAGGAAAATACCGAGGCTGCTATAATAACAGTAAATGCAATAAAAAAGCCGAGTCGTATCTTTTTGTGTACTGAAAAATGCATCTGACTTTAAGGGATGTTGAGAAAGCATTTGAAGTTACTATTTATACATGGAATTCAGGATTAAAATATACTTTTTACCTCAATCCCGTACTGAGCAACATATTCCACAGAGTGGTTTATAATTCTACGAGCTCAGCAAACTTACATCGCCGCCGCTTAATGCAGAGGTGGGAATATCCGTTATCCTTCAATAACAGCGTGTTTGAGTCATCCGGATGCGTATGTGCCGGTAAACTGTGCATAGCTGGAATGAACTTTGGGCCGTCTTCCATATCGTTACATTCACCAAAAAAATCAAATTATGAATAAGCCGGAAAGAAATAAAGAACCAATACCAGATCCAGAAACACCTGGCAAACAACAGCCCGGAAAAGAAGAGCCTACCCCGGTACAACCGCCACCGGTACAACCACCGCCGGATAAGCCAGAACTGGATCCCATTCCAGAGGAATTGCCCGGGCGGGAAAACCCACATAAGCCGGCAGACCCGCAAGGGCAAGCCTTTGACAAACAATCGCCAATAATATAACCATTTTCTTAAATTAAAAAACTGTTACAATGCCTACTAGTAAATCAGCCGGTAACGGCAATACCAGAAAAAGTACCAGTGACAAAATGGAACATTCAAAATTCCATGAACTATTCCTGGAAGAGTTGGAAGATATCTACTGGGCCGAAAAAAATTTGGTGAAAGCATTACCTAAAATGCAAAATGCAGCTTCGTCAGACGATTTGCGTAATTGTATAGCTGATCACCTGGAGCAAACAAAAGGGCATGTAACCCGGTTAGAACAGGTATTTGAGCTGTTAGGTAAAAAAGCCCGGGCAAAGAAATGTGAAGCCATGGAAGGCCTGATCGCAGAAGCACAGGAACTGCTGGGAGACACCGAGGAAGATACCGCTGTTAGAGATGCGGGAATTATTATCTCCTCCCAGAAAGTTGAACACTATGAGATAGCTGCCTATGGTAGCTTGTGTACCCTGGCCAATACCATGGGACATACAGATGTAGCTAAAATACTGGAACAAACATTACAGGAAGAAAAAAATGCCGATAGCTTACTTACTGAAATAGCCGAATCTACGGTAAATGAAGCAGCATTGGCCGAGTAATAAAGTGTGTTAAACGGAACATTACCAGGGCTCCCTCAAGTAGGGGAGCCTTTGTTGTGATGGCAACAACGGGGAATATCTGCGACAGGTTGGCGAATACTTGTAAATAAATACCCCTCCACCGTAAGCAGAGGGGTACAATAAGTAATGTGCTTCGCATTTTCCCAAAGAAAACTCTAAAGGCTAAGCCCGCTATGCAAACAGGAGCTGTTCTTCCCGGTCTTCCACCTTTATTTTCTTGATAAACTCGTCAAATCCGGCTTCTTCATGTGAACTGTAGGCACCATAAGCATCCAGTACATATCCCTTTTCTCCGTCCTGATCTTCCAGCACATACAGTACAGAGGAATCAGAAGGGTCAGATTCTCCTTCAAAGCGGTAGGTTTTAATGATGGTCAGATCTTCCGGATTATAAATTTTTTGTGCTTCCGTATTCTGCAACCTACCGTGATCACTCATCTTCAGTTCATGGTCAAATCCGCGCTCATGTAATCTTTCCAGTACCCTGGATAAAGTTGTCATTTCACCTGGTTTTTCCATAAGAAAAGGTTTTAGTTAACCTCAAAAAACCAAAAGTTATGCCGCGATGTTTTAAACATAGTGGTACTATTTGTGTTTACTTTTTTTACATATCAAAACCTTTATACTATGCGTGCAATATGGTCAGGATCCATAGGATTCGGGTTAGTAAATATTCCCATAAAACTATACAGCGCCACCCAGGACAGCCGGTTAGACCTCGATATGCTCGACAGCAAAACACTCGCTCATATCAGGTTTTTGCGTGTAAACGAAAACACAGGCAAAGAAGTGCCCTGGGACCAGATTGTGAAGGGATATCTCTATAAAGATGAATATGTGGTGTTGGAAGAAGAAGATTTTGAAGCCGCCAGCCCCAAGAAAAATAAGATTATAGAAATAGAATCGTTTGTAGAAGAAACGGATATAGATGATATCTATTTCGAATCTGCCTACTTTGTAGAGCCCGCAAAAGGAGGGGAAAAGGCATATGCCCTGCTCCAGCAATCGCTGGAAAAAAGTGGTAAAGCAGGGCTGAGCCGGTTTGTACTGCGTTCCCAGGAACACCTGGCCGTAATCAGGCCCCGCGAAAATTACCTGTTGCTCCAGCAATTGCGCTTTGAAGAAGAAGTAAGATCATCGGCAGATCTTTCTCTTCCATCCAGCGTAAAATTATCTAAAAGAGAGCTAGACATGGCAATGGAACTGGTAAAACAATACACGGCCAAATTTGATATCACACAGTATAAAGATGAATATAAAGCAGAACTGCTCAAAATAATAAAAGCCAAAGCCAGCGGCAAAAAGCCGGTAGTAAAGAAAATGCGCGTGGTACATACCAAGAGCGATGATTTGTTTGATCAGCTGAAGGCCAGCCTTAGCAAGCCCGCCACTAAAAAACGCGCCTCATGAGCCTTGTAAAATATAAGCAAAAACGGAATTTCTCCGAGACTACCGAACCCGAATCCGGCAAAAAGGGAAAAGTTACCTCGCATATTTTCGTGGTACAACGCCACCATGCATCCAGGCTGCATTACGACTTTCGCCTGGAGGTAGATGGCGTGCTTAAAAGCTGGGCCGTGCCCAAAGGCCCTTCTATGAACCCGGCCGACAAAAGACTGGCCATGGAAGTAGAGGACCACCCTTATGATTATAAAGACTTTGAAGGCACTATTCCTGCCGGTAACTACGGCGCAGGCACCGTTTATATCTGGGATAAAGGCACCTTTGAGCTACTCCACCCCAATGGTAACAGCTTTGACAAAGAAGCACTCCGCGAAATAAAATCCGGCGATCTGAAAATCGTAATGAAGGGAAAGAAACTAAAAGGAGAATTCGCGCTGGTAAAAATGAAAGGTAAAGAAGATAATGCCTGGCTGTTGCTGAAACACAAAGATAAATACGCCGTGCCGGAGTATAACAGTGAAGACTATACGCCAGAAAAAATAAAAGCCCAGGGCATAAAGGAAAAAACTGCCATGAAACAGGCTGCGAAAAAAAAGCCTGTTATACGGGCAAAACCAACGCCCGCTGCTGCGCCGGCCAAACCAAAGAAAATAACCGGTGGCCACCCGGTAAAGAAACGTTACAAGCCCATGCTGGCTACCCTGGTAAATGATGCCTTCGATGGGGAAGAGTGGTTGTTTGAAACAAAATGGGATGGCTACCGCGCTATCGCCGCAGTGGAAAATAACAAAGTGAATTTATACTCCAGGAATGACAAATCTTTTTTAAAAGACTATCCACCCGTAGTGGCCGCCGTGGAAAAAATTTCGCATACGGCCGTACTGGATGGGGAAATTATGGTGCTGGACAGTAAGAACCGGGCCGACTTTCAAACTTTACAGCACTATACCACTACCGGAAAAGGGCGCCTCGTATACATGGTGTTCGATCTTCTGCATCTCGACGGGCATGAGCTGCAACACCTATCCTTGTTGGAACGGAAAAGTTTGTTGAAAGACCTGCTGTCAACACTCAACGATGATACCGTTCGCTTTTCGGAGCATGTGCTGAAAAATGGGATTAAGTTTTTTGAGAAAGCCCGGAAACTCCAATGGGAGGGCATCATCGCCAAGAAAGCAGACAGCGTCTACGAAGAGGGCAGGAGGGGCATGTCGTGGCTGAAAATAAAAATAGTCAATGAACAGGAAGCCCTGATCTGTGGTTATACCGCCCCGCGGGGCAGCCGCAAGAAAATAGGGGCGCTGGTATTGGGTATCTATGAAAACAAAAAGCTGAAGTACATAGGCCATTGCGGAGGCGGCCTCAATGAAACCACTATCGGCGAACTATACAACCGCCTGCAGCCACTCGTTACTAAAACCTCTCCCTTTGCGGAAAAGGTGGCCACCAATATGCCTGTTACCTGGGTGAAACCTGTGCTGGTGTGCGAAATAAAGTTCCAGGAATGGACCAGCGACAAAATTATGCGGCAACCTATTTTCCTGGGACTGCGGGAAGATAAGCCTGCAAAGGAAGTACAGCCGGAAATAGCAAAACCGTTGACCATGACAACAACTGAAAACCAGCGTATCCTTACGTTAAACAGTAAAAAGGTAACATTAACCAACCAGTCGAAATTGTACTGGACAAAAGAAAAAATTACAAAAGGGCAGCTGATCGACTATTACCTGTCTGTGGCTAAATACATACTGCCTCATCTGAAAGACAGGCCGGAGTCGCTGCATCGCTTCCCTAATGGTATCGACAAACCCTCCTTTTACCAGAAAGACCTGGACCTGGAACAAACGCCCGACTGGATCAAGAGCGTTCCCCTGCACTCAGGTTCCACTGGTAAAGACGTGGATTACCTGGTATGCAACAACGAAGCATCGCTGGCTTATATGATCAACCTGGGCTGCATTGAAATCAACCCCTGGTTGTCGCGTTTAAACAGCCTGGAGAATCCTGATTTTATTGTACTGGACCTTGATCCAGAGCATATAGATTTTCGTTATGTAGTGGAGACGGCGGTACATATTAAAGCCGCACTGGACCGGTTTAAGGTACAGGCTTTCTGCAAAACTTCGGGGTCCACCGGCTTACACATTTATATTCCCACGGGCGCCAAGGTGAGTTACGATACGAGCCGCCTTTTCGGGGAGTATATTGCCAGGCATGTAAATGCAGAACTCCCCCGCACCACCAGTGTTATCCGGGCAAAAGCATCCCGGGATAAGCGGGTATATATCGACTACCTCCAGAACAGCCGTGGGCAAACCGTGGCGGCGCCTTATTCCGTAAGGCCCAAACCTGGTGCTACCGTATCTATGCCGATAGATTGGAAGGAGCTGAACGACGACCTGCGCATGAGCGATTTTGATATCCACAATTCACTGGACCGGCTACACGAAACCGGCGACCTGTGGCAGGACATCAATAAGGTAAAAAATGATTTGCGTAAAATTATCCGGGAGATGGAAGGATAGTAGCCGATTTTATGCCTGCACAAAACAACCCGTTCCCGGAGGCAAAGGAACTATTATCTTTGCAGGGCTATGTCTAAAGGCCATATTTTAATCATTGACGACGAAGACCAGCTGCGCAAGCTGTTAAGCAGGCTGCTGGCCCTGGAAGGATATACCCTTCACGAAGCTCCCAACCTAAGGGCGGCTATGAAAATCCTGGAGAAGGAAGAAATACATGTTATTCTTTCCGATGTAAAGTTGCCCGATGGCAACGGAGTAGAGCAGGTACAACAGGTACATGCCAAATATCCTGAAATAGAAACGATTGTACTGACAGCCTATGGCAACATTGCCGATGGCGTACAGGCCATTAAAAACGGCGCATTCGATTATATTACCAAGGGAGATGATAACAACCGCATTCTCCCTCTGGTGAGTAAAGCGATGGACAAGGCACATCTGCAATTCCGTATCCGTGACCTGGAGAAGAAAATAGGCGGAAAATACAGCTTTGGCAATATACTCGGCGATTCGCCGGAAATCCGCACTGCTATTGCCCTGGCAGAAAAAGTAGCGCCTTCGGATATGACAGTGATGCTACTGGGAGAAACCGGTGCTGGTAAAGAAGTATTTGCCCATGCCATTCACCAGGGAAGCCAACGTAAGCAACAACCCTTTGTAGCAGTGAATTGCAGCGCTTTCGGAAAAGACATCCTGGAAAGTGAGTTGTTTGGCCATGTGGCTGGTGCCTTTACCGGTGCCGTAAAAGACAAGAAAGGATTTTTCGAGGAAGCCCGGGGAGGTACTATTTTCTTGGATGAAATAGGGGAAATGCCTATTGAACTACAGGCGAAAATGCTGCGTGTGCTGGAAACCCAGGAGTTTTATAAAGTGGGGGAATCTAAACCCACTAAAACTAATGTGCGTATCATAGCAGCTACGAACCGTAACCTGGAGCAGGAAATTGCTGCAGGGCATTTCCGGGCCGACCTGTTCTACCGGTTATCCGCCTTTCTGATTTCGCTGCCATCCCTCAATGAGCGCCGCAAAGATATTCCACTACTGGCCAATTGGTTCCTGCAACAGATAGCACCCAAAATAAACAGGCGGATTACGGGTATGACACCAGCTTTCCTGCAGGCGTTGCAGCAGCACAGTTGGAAAGGAAATATACGGGAATTGCGTAATGTGATTGAGCGGGCCGCCATTTTAACGGATACGGATATACTGGATACACCGGTACTTCCCCTGGATTTTCAACAGGGCGGCTCTGAAGAAAACACCTCTCTCCGGCTGGCCGACATGGAAAAGAAACATATTATCCGGGTGCTGGCGCACGCCAAAGGCAATAAAACCAAGGCTGCAGAACTGATGGAGATAGGATTAACTACGCTCTATAACAAGATAAAAGAATATAATATTACTGCCTCATAGCAGCCATCCCAGTAACAGGCACGCCAGTACGATAAAGGGAGAAGGTAGCCTGGTAAGGCATAATAACCCCAGCGTACTGGCCATGATCAACAGATTGTACCAGTTGATCGGTATAGCAAAGAACAGGATAAAGGTGGCTGCCCACATAATCCCTACCACTACGGCATTAATACCTTCCAGGGCGCGGTAAATCACCACATATTTTTTGAGGTTGTTCCAGATAGGAAAGAAGAACAATACCAATAGCAAGCTCGGCAGGAAAATGGCAATAGGCGCCAGCATACAGCCCAGGAACTGGTAACCCATACCCAGGTTACGCATGGCCATCCCGCCCACATAAGCAGATATGGAGAAGGTAGGACCGGGGAGTGCGCGCATGATACCGGCGCCGGTCAGCAACTCCTCCGCAGAAAGATATTGCGATTTGGCGCGGGTTACATACTGTTCCAGCATCATCGCTATCAGGATATCGCCTCCACCAAATACCAGGCTGCCGAAACGGTAAAAGTTTTCGAAAAGGTTGAACGGGCGACGGGTAATCCACTCGTGGGTACGCGCCATTTCAGATAAAGCTCCCGCCAGTATGAATACAGAAGCAAACAGCCAGATATTTCCCCACTGTATTTTCCGGGGCTTTTCCGCATTCCCGGGAATACGTTTATTACTGAAATTGGATACAATACCGCCCAATATGATCAGTGCGGGGAAGGTCCAGGGCGACTTCAGGTAAAATGCGGTAAACATGGATACCACCATGATGGCACCGGTAGCCAGGCTGTTGATACTGATACGAAAAGCCCGGATACCGCCATAGGCAAGGAAACCCACGGCCATCGGCTGTACATACTTGAAAATATCTGTTCTAAGGGCATTCTTACCAAAATACTGTAACAAGAAACTCAGGGATCCCATGATCAGGCAAGCCGGAGAAATCCATATCAGCAGCGTAATAACGGCCAGGATCACCCCTCCGCGTTTATAGCCAATCAGGGTAAGGGTTTGGGAAGAGGAGGCACCGGGTAACAACTGACAGAAAGCATTATACTCCATCAACTCTTGCTCGGTAACATCCTTACGTTGCTGTACAAACGTTTTCATCATCATCGCCAGATGGCCCTGCGGGCCTCCATAGGCGGTAATGCTATGTAATAGCACAGCTTTTAAGAAAGGAATATGACGTAGAAGCACAGCGTTTTTTAGTGAATTCCGATTGCACGAAACAATAAGGTAATCAAATATCCCGACAAAATACAACCACGTTGCCAATATTGGTAACCCTCAAAAATAATAAAGGCACAATACTTGTAATATTGGCCCCATTATAACGAATATGGCCTTTTGTCCGTTGTGATAGTTTCGATACTAGCCTGGTTAATATCCCACCAATGTCTGAGATGTTCGGACCTAAAGAATAACCATATTGAGGAACCATTAGAGAATGACTTGCTTATACGCAGGATATTTATAAAGTCCCGGAACGATGAGTTGCCGGGACTTTGACTTTTATAGCTCCTTATTTTTTAAGACCTATTTCACGTAAGCGTTCATCCAGGTATTCACCTGCGGTGATCGGTTCATAAGCCAGCGGGTTGTTGGCTGTAACACAGCTTTCCAGTGCATCCAGCTTCATGGCAGACTTAGGATGCAGGAAGAAGGGAATAGAGTAACGGGAAGTATTCCACATTTCCCGGGGAGGGTTTACCACCCGGTGCGTGGTCGACTTCAAACGATTGTTGGTTAAGCGTTGTAACATGTCTCCAACATTTACCACAATCTGTTCTGGCAGTGAGGTTACCGGTACCCAGTTGTTCTGCTTGTCAAGAATTTGCAGTCCGTCGGCAGAAGCACCCACCAACAGGGTAATCAGGTTGATGTCTTCATGTTGTTCCGCCCTGATGGCCGATTTAGGCTCCTGGGTAATAGGAGGGTAGTGAATGGCTCTCAGGATGGAATTACCATTATGGATTTTATTATCGAAATAATGCTCGTCCAGGCCCAGGAACAAGGCAATGGCCTGTAACAGGTACTTGCCGGATTGCTCAAATCCGCGATATGCTTTGAAAAAGGTAGGTGTAAATGCAGGTACTTCCGCCACCTGTACATTATCCGGGTATTCGGCCCCGATAGGGTCGTTATCTTCTACGGTTTGTCCAAACTGGAAAAACTCTTTCAGGTCCGGGGCTTCGTATCCCTTGGCATGTTCTTTCCCAAACGAAGTATAACCCCGCTGGCCGGCCAATTCCGGGATCTCGTATTGGTGTTTGGTATCAAAAGGGAGCTTAAAAAATTCCTGTACGTACTTGTAGAGGTCAGCAATCAGTTCGTCAGGAATCCCATGATTCTTTACTGCTACAAAACCAACATCTTCATAAGCCTTACCTAACTGCTGCACAAATGCTGCTTTTCGCCCTGCATCTCCGGATGTGAAGTCTGCAAGATCCACTGAGGGGATTGAGTGGGTGGTCGCCATATCTTATATTATTGTTTTGGAGCGATAAAGGTAGCGAAAATAGCACTATGGACAGTAGAAAAGCTGTTGGCTTACCGGCCAGATCCCCCTGGCCGGCGGCCATTACCTGAAATATTGTTCCTCCTCATGGGTGATGTCTACTACAGCGTACCGGGCTATCTTATTGATCAGCATTTCATCCATGATATCGACCACATTTTTATAGTTCGACCTTTTATCTGCTTTGATCAGTACCATCAGGTCATTTTTATGAAACGCGTTCATCACGGCCGCCTTTTTATCAATAATCACATCCCTGATGCCGGCATGATTCGCATAGCTGGCGTAGTGTACCTGTGGCGGCTGGGCAGGATCGTTGCCCATGCCTTCATACCAGGCAATTCGGTTGTCGGGTCCCAGTATCACAGTCAATGCCTTCTTTGCCGGCAGCGACATTGGCTCTCCATCTTCCCGGGGCATTACTAAGTCCATGGTCTTGGGCTTAGCCATGGTGGTGGTGAGCATAAAGAATGTAATTAACAGGAAGCCCAGGTCTACCATGGGGGTCATATCCACACGGGTCGACTTTTTATTGCTGCGGGGGCCACGGCCTCCTTTAGGAGCGGCAGTATTCATTTCAGCCATAACTAACGGTTTAGGATATACGAAAATGGTTGAAAGCGCTTTCAGCTATTAGATGCCGCCGTCTGTTTTTTCCATAAATGCCAAAAAAGAAAGGGCGTTCAATCTGAACGCCCTTTCCTGGAAAAATCTATAATGATTTGTTTAAAACTCCGCACTCTTCGGTGTTCTCGGGAATGCAATCACATCGCGGATGTTAGACATACCGGTTACAAACAGCATCAGGCGCTCAAAGCCGAGGCCAAAGCCGGCGTGAGGAGCTGTTCCAAAGCGGCGGGTATCCAGATACCAGCTCAATTCTTCTACCGGAACATGCATTTCTTCCATACGCTTTACCAACTTGTCGTAGTTCTCTTCACGCTGTGAACCGCCCACCATTTCACCGATGCCAGGGAACAGGATATCCATTGCCCTTACGGTTTTATTGTCATCGTTGAGTTTCATGTAGAAAGACTTGATCTCTTTAGGATAATCAGTTAAGATAACCGGTTTCTTAAAGTGTTTTTCTACCAGGTAGCGTTCGTGCTCACTCTGCAGGTCAGCGCCCCAGCCTTCAATCAGGTACTGGAACTTCTTATTCTTATTGTGTTTGCTGTTTTTCAGGATGTCGATCGCTTCTGTATAGGTAATGCGTACAAACTCGTTGTGTAATACAAACTCCAGTTTTTCTATCAGGCCCATTTCGCTACGTTCCTGCTGGGGTTTTTGCTTATCTTCTTCCACCAGGCGGTTAGCCAGGAAATCGAGGTCATCGCGGTTGTTATCCAGTACATAGCCTATTACCGACTTGATAAAAGCTTCTGCCAGGTCCATGTTATCTTCCAGCTCATAGAAAGCCATTTCCGGTTCTATCATCCAGAACTCCGCCAGGTGACGGGCGGTGTTGGAGTTTTCAGCACGGAAAGTTGGGCCGAAGGTGTAGATGTCACCAAAAGCCATAGCGCCCAATTCGCCTTCCAGCTGCCCGGAAACAGTGAGGTTGGTAGATTTACCAAAGAAATCTTCTTTGAAATCAATATCCCCACTGTCGGTACGTGGTGGATTTTTCATGTCCAGCGTGGTTACCCGGAACATTTCACCAGCGCCTTCCGCATCGGATGCGGTAATAATGGGCGTATGCAGGTATACAAAGCCCCGTTCATTGAAGAAGCGGTGTACTGCAAATGCCAGGGCGTGGCGTACGCGGAAAATAGCGCCAAACGTGTTGGTGCGGAAACGCAGGTGCGCAATTTCACGGAGATATTCCAGGCTGGGCTTGTTTTTCAGCTGCAGTGGATACTTTTCCGGATCGCAATCACCCAGTATTTCCAGGGTACTAGCTTTCAGCTCCACTTTCTGCCCCTTACCAAGGGAAGGAATGATTTCGCCGGTAGCGCTGATAGCCGCGCCGGTGGTAATACGCTTGATCAGCGCAGCATCCGTATTTTCGGCATTTATTACGATCTGTAAATTATTATTGGTAGAGCCATCGTTCAAAGCTATAAATTGATTGTTGCGGAATGAACGCACCCAACCCTTAACTGTAACTTCGTAATGCGCCTTGTCATCGGACAAGATCTGCTTGACTTTTACCCTTTGGCTCATATATATTTAATTTTTAGGATTGCAAAAATAAGCGTAAATCTTCATAGTATATAGCACCGGCAACTGCCTTTTTTCCTTTCGCCGGGTGCCAACAAAATGTTAAAAATAGCAGTGGAACAGGGCCAGGCCCAGACTGTTGGCTCCGAATGCCGGGCCGGTGGCCAGTTTCGCCTGCACAAGAACAGAATAGGGGCTACTTTGGGGCATTTGATGCTTAAAATTTTTTGGATAATAGTAAAAGTTGTTTTAATCTTGCGGTATATTCTGCCTGATTAAGTTCATTTTCCATCTTCATCAGCAGTTCCTAAACTCAATCATTCCCTATCAAATTTAATAAGCTAATTAAATTTATTGACTCAAAACAATTATTTGTAATTGGTGTATGTTGGTATGCAGTGGTACCCGCCTCACAACACTTCTAAAATTTGACAACACAGATGATGTACGACATCTTACAACTGAACGACATGCTCGTTCCTGAGCTGCTTGATATTGCAGAGAAACTGGACGTTCCCAACGCAAAAAAACTGAACAAACAGGACCTTATCTACAAAATTCTTGATAAACAAGCAGTATTAGCCTCAGAAGATAACCAAGCCAACGGAGACGAGAAAAAAGCACGGAAACGCAAACCTGTAAAGAAAGACGAAGCTAGCCACCCGGCTGAAGAACCTGCTCACGCTGAAGAAAAACCAGCTGCGAAAAAAGCAGCAGCAAAGAAAAGCACCGGAACAAAAACCAAAGAACACGACGAACACGAAGCCCCTGCTGCCGCTTCAGCCAAGCCTAAAGTGAAAGATTTCGAAATAGACTTGGATAGCATTCCTTCCCTTACTTTCGACGACGATGATGATATCATTATTCCTTCTTTTACAGAAGATGAAGAGCCGGAAGAAGCAGAAGAGGAAGAAGTAGTGGTAATACCGCCAGTAGAAGATGAACTGGATGATGATGACTTTGTAGTACCGGGAGAAATTCCAGTAACACCTGTGGCGCAAAAGAACCGTTTCCCAAACAAGAAAGAACCCGTTTTCAACATAGAGTTCGACGGCGTTATCGTGAGTGAAGGCGTACTGGAAATGATGCCGGATGGCTATGGTTTCCTCCGTTCTTCTGACTATAACTATCTCAGCTCCCCGGATGATATTTATGTATCTCCTTCTCAAATAAAACTCTTCGGCCTGAAAACCGGGGATACCGTGAAAGGCTCTGTACGCCCACCCAAAGAAGGGGAGAAGTACTTTGCTTTACTGAAAGTGGAAACAATTAATAACAAGTCGCCGGAAGAAGTACGCGACCGCGTACCATTCGACTACCTGACACCCCTATTTCCATTCGAAAAACTCAGGTTAACTACCACTTCCAATAACTACTCTACCCGTATCATGGATATGTTTACGCCTATTGGTAAAGGACAACGTGGACTGATCGTTGCCCAACCCAAAGTAGGTAAAACCATGTTACTGAAGGAAGTAGCCAACGCAATCGCTACCAACCATCCGGAAATATACCTGATGGTAGTACTGATTGATGAGCGCCCGGAAGAGGTAACAGATATGGAACGCAGTGTAAAGGCAGAAGTAATTGCATCTACTTTTGACGAGCCTGCAGAAAAACACGTAAAAGTATCTGCCATCGCATTACAGAAAGCAAAACGCCTGGTAGAATGCGGACATGATGTAGTGATCCTGCTCGACTCTATTACCCGTCTGGCAAGGGCCCACAATACCGTGGCTCCTGCTTCCGGTAAAGTATTGAGTGGTGGTGTGGAAGCCAACGCCATGCAGAAACCAAAACAATTCTTCGGTGCTGCCCGTAAAATTGAACACGGTGGTTCATTAACTATCCTGGCTACCGCCCTGATTGATACCGGTTCTAAAATGGATGAGGTGATCTTTGAAGAGTTTAAAGGTACCGGTAACATGGAACTGTTGCTGGATCGTAAACTGGCTAACAAACGTATCTTCCCGGCTATCGATGTTTCTGCATCGTCTACCCGTCGTGATGACCTGCTGCTGGATAAAGATTCTCTCAAACGTATCCACATTCTCCGTAACCATCTCGGTGATATGAACACGGATGAGTCTATGCACTTCATGCTGCAACATATGCGTGGTACTAAAAACAACGAAGAATTCCTGATTTCTATGAACAGCTAGAACAGGACTACGATAAAAAGAAGGCCCGTTACGATCATCGTAACGGGCCTTTTACTTTTAGTATTGATTATATTGTTTTTTCTGTTGCCCCGGCGCAAATTGTTTCGCCGATTTGGTACCGTAAATTTTCTTCTGTTGCCCTGGCGGTAACCCGTGTGGATTGCCTGTTTCTGTATATACAGGCGTTACACAACTATAGCAAAATACAACCAGCAGCCCACATAAAAGAAGTGCTATTTTTTTCATGACAGATATAGTTAATGAGTGATCTGCTTATCATGCAAAAATCCCGCCACAGTAATACTATGGCGGGATTATCCAATCTATCTAACCTTATAACTATCTTACATAAAACATCATCAGATGCTTATTAGAATATCCAGTTTACACCAACTTGAAATTCTTTAGGGAAATCGAAGCTGAACGCGCTGGTGTTATTTTTAGCACCGGTTGCTTCTGTCTTTCTCTGATCATAAGCATAGCTCAGACCACCGAAAGCGCCTTCCAGCATGAAGTGTTTGCTCACGAAGTAAGTGATACCAGGCAATACTTTAACGGAGAAACCATTGTAAGTATAGGTTTTATTACCGTCAGTTTTGTCTGTACCAAAGTGGTAACCTGCATTACCTTCAGCGAAGAATGCAAATTTGCTTTGACCAATCATGTGGTAGTTACGTACGAACAGGCCTGGAGTTACGCTGGTAGTGGTGGTTTTTAAGCCGTTCACTTTTTTGGTACCGAATTCAGTGTTGGCAAATACACCTACTACCCAGTTAGAGTTCAGTGCCATACCTACTTTAGGGCTGATACCGAAGGTGGTGTTGGTGGTTTTGTTATCAGTACCTTTTTGTTTGTCAGTGGTAGTGGAAACATTCAGATTACCTCCTAAAATAAAATCGCCTTTCGATAACTGAGCCTTTGCTACTTGTGTGCCGAACAGTGCTACTGCGGCCATTACAATCAACTTTTTCATCTGTCGTTAAATTTAAATATTCATTAAAACTATTCCTGTGTCTTGATTCTTCTACATACTTGCTAGCAATCCTTGTTGATGTTTGGTCGATATCTTAATCCATTAAAAAATATATTCAACACCTGTCGTTCACGGCTCATAAAGCACTTCAGGCCATCCTTATCATGAGGATCAAAACCTGCTGCCTGCCACTTGCACCATATTACCCATAAACCAAATAATACGTTTACCAGTAACTGCGCCGTTAGTTCAGGATCCGTCCCTTCATGCAATTCCCCATTTTCCACGCCTTTCGCAATGGTGGCGGAAAGGAAAGAAATTTCTACCTGCTGTAATAACTCTATCGTTTGACGCATCAAACTGGATGGAACATCTTTAATCCATTCATTTACACCAAATAGAAAATGATATTCCAGCAACATTTTTTCTTTCAATGCCAGGTAACGGTCTATGATAGCAGTAATAGTAGGGGCGGTTTCTACATAGGCCGACATGTCCAGGAAACAATCAGCTATCATCCGCTCCACAACTGCTACATATATGGATTCCTTGTCAGAAAAATAATAATACAAAGAGCCTTTGGATATTTCCAGGTCCCTCGCTATCTCCTCCATGGTAGTTTTAGACAAGCCAAACCGCTTGAAGCGCTTCAATGCCGCTTCCAGAATCATGATACGTTTCTGGTCCTGTTCTGCCATAAGGTGTAGGTTGGTCGCAAATTCAAAATTGACTGTCTGACTATTTTGTTTTGCGGGTCAAATGTACAACCAAAAGTTATTTCACCAAATTTTTTTGTTAAGAAATTGTTACGTACTCTTAGCGCATGATATCAAAATGCACAGAAATGCCGGATAAACATGTTTCGTTAACAAAAACGTTGGCAATACTTTAAACAAATCAAAAAGGGAACTCCCTAAAAATTGAAAATTTAAAATTACCGGGAATGGATATACGTAGCCGGCCGTTTAGGAATGCGACAGTTTATGTACCAGGTCGCGTTGTCTCCGTTCTGTAATTTCCAGTATCACGCCGCTTTTCAGCACTACTTTACTGGACGAGGCTTCTAAATGACTCACATTGGCCAACTGTATCATCTGGCTATTATTGACCTGGTAAAAACGTAGGGTGGCAAACAGGTCGGCATAGTAACGGAAAGACTGGATAGCCGTGATATTTGTTCCATTGTTCAGGTAAAACAGGCAGTTGTCGCCCTGTGCTTCCAGGTATTCGATAGCCGGAAACTGTATAGTATAGGCCTCTCCGTTAGTGGCGGGAATCAATAACTTCCAGGCCACTGGTTTACTGTTGTTAAAATTCTCCAGCAATACGCGGTACCGGTCTTTCGGATCGCCGGCATTAATACGGGCGCTCGTCAGCGCCACCGCCTGCAACAAGCTTTCTTTGTCAATAGGCTTCAGGATCAGCTCTACATCGCTGAAACGGATCACGTGGAGGAACTTCTTTTCAAACGCCGTCACAAATACGGCTTCGAACGGGATGTCCGGCAGGGTACCTGAAAGTACGTCAAACCCCGTTCCATCAGGCATCTCCAGGTCAAGGAATACCAGGTTGGGGCGATGCTTTTTGATTTTTTCGATGCCATCGGCACAGTCAGACGCTGTGTCGGCAATGGTAATCCCGGGGCAATATTTCTCCAGCATCAATGCAATAATGTCCCGGCTGTTCCTCTCATCATCTATAATAATAGCCTTTATCATATAAGTAACATTAACGGATACACTGAATTATAACTGAGGGATCAGTATTTTAACTGTCGTGCCGCTATCTGAATCATCATCAGATGATCTATCAATAATTTCTATATGGATTTCGGTGTTATACATTTTATTCAGCAGTTCCGCTCTGTTCTGGCTGATTTCCATACCCGACGACTGGTGGTGTTTGGGCAGCATACGCAGGGATTTGGAACGCGCAATGCCGATACCATTGTCGGCAATAATACATTCCAGCATATCCGAAGCTACCTGGTTAAAATAGATAGATAGCTGCCCGGTTGGCTGCTTGGGATTTGTCATACCATGTTTTACGGCATTTTCCACATAAGGCTGCAACAGCATGGCAGGGATTTCCAATTCCGCCGTGGCGATCACCGGATCTACCACAATTTCGTATTCCATCCTGTTCTCAAAACGCATTTTCTCCAATCCCAGGTAGGTATTGAGATAAGTAATTTCATCGGCCAGGGATATGAAGTTACGCCGGGAGAAATCGAGTGTTTTGCGGATCAGGTAAGAAAAATCCGACAGGTATTTCTGCGCATACTCATAATCACGCTGCATGACAAACAGCTGTATGGAGTTGAGGCAGTTAAAAATGAAGTGTGGATTTATCTGCGCGCGGATGGCTTTTAACTCAATCTCCGTCAGCTTTTTGTCGTATTCTGTTTCCAGTTGTATCTTTCGTTGTTCTTCCAGTTCCTGTTTTTTACGCAATATTTCCGTAGTCTGTTCTTTTACCAGTTCCTCCAGTTGCTCATTGAGCTTATGTTGCAGCTCTTTGTTTTTATTTAACTGCTTGATCAGCAGCTCCTGGGTACGCGTGCGTTCCAGGTGCACCAGCTTGTTCCGGTAACTGAGGCCTGCCAGGAAAAACATGGCCTGTAGCAGAACGCCGCCAATCAACAGCATCGTAGGAGCCGCGAGTTCTCCCAGGGCGCTGAGTAATCCCAATGGCCGTACATGCATAAGAAAAGAGCCAAAACAGGCCAGGTACAGGCAAACGGAGCCATAGAGGAAGAACCTAACCAGCGGATGGTGCCGGGAACGTCTGGCCAACGCTACAAACACCGCCAGCAAAGGAATCAGCGTCAAAAAGTATACGTAACTGTAAATGATCGTGGGTAAATGATATTGTTCCTCCAGGATACAATACATACAGAAAATGATCAATCCTCCTACAATAGCGGCCACCCAGGTAAATACCCGTTCCATAAATGGATACCGCTCCGTAAGGTTCAGGAAGGCGTTTCCAAACAGCAAGTACATCAGGTAAAAGCAAAATAATAAACCGGGGATATCCCAATAGTATTTCAGCATGGGCCAGCGGTGGAAGAAAGAGAGCTGATATGGTTTGCTTTCCAGACGCAGGGCAAAAAAGAGGATAAGCCCCAAAACATAGGCGGCAAAGTAGATATATGATTTATCGGGGAGTTGTATATAATTAATAATAGAGATACTGAAGAATACCATCAGCATACCCAATAGTACCTGTATCACAACGGCCTCTTTGCGGTAGATATCCAGCTGCTGGTCGCGGAAGATGGCATAGCCTTCCGTGCTGAAAAGGAATGGCATCAAGGCATTTTCGTTATAGGATTTATTGATGATGTGCAGGTAAAAGGTACGTACTTCCCCGGGAGGGACCTGCACATTAAAGGCATAATGGTGCCACCGCTCTACACCGCCATTGTCCAGCATTAACCCGGTTTGCATCAATAGCTGGGGGGAACTGCCCGGGGCCTGGCTATACCAGTACATGAAGTCATGCCACCCGGAAAAAAGCCGGTAGGACAGGGGCTTATTGTATTGATTTTTTACGGTCAGTTTCAGCCAGCAGTTGTTTACCTGTCCGTTGTTTTTGGGATAATTATGAAATACGGCTTCATCATGGTGAAAGGTAAGCCGGCTGACTTGTGCAATGGTCAGTTGTTGCTGCTCGTCGGAAATAATATTGATATAAGGCCTCAGATCCATACTTGCCGGAGCAAATGTGGCATCAGTGATCAATGTATCTATGGGCGTACGATCGACGTTGGCAAAGGATTCTGCAGTGTAAGAGTACAACAGCAGCATTAAAATAATGCGCTTCACAAAGTGTCTTATATATAGTTAGTTATAGCAATTTATCAATGGCGCTGGCTAATGCTTCATCTTTGGCGGTGATAACATCCCCTGCATCATGTGTGCTCAGATATATTTCCACTTTGTTATAAACGTTATGCCAGTTCGGGTGATGGTCCATTTTTTCAGCTACCATCGCCACTTTGGTCATAAATGCAAACGCATCCCGAAAATCTTTGAATTCAAATGCCCGGTAAAGCTGTTTGTTTCTTTCTTCCCACATAAATCAGGGGTTTAAAAGGTAAAACAAGGGGTCTTTCTTCGAATCTGGTTAAATATTATCAGGTGTTATTGTGTAGTGCCCGTCTTAAAAAATAAGGTTCATCTTGTTTTTGATCTCCTTGATGTCCAGTAAAGATACTAATTGTACGAGCGGAACAATGCGTAATTCTTCCAATAATTTTTTTACATCATGGGGTTGGTAATAATCGCCCTTGATCATCCAGAGAAAATGGATCTGTTTGAGCTCCGGCAGGAGGAATTCTGCCTGGCAGTGATTGTTGTAAAAGTAGTGTGCTACCGAGTTGGTGGGTTCAAGGAACTCAAGTACAGGAAAATGAAAAGACCTGCTTCTCTTGGAGAGCGTGATCTCCAGGTTATTGTTTACCCGGAAATTAGTGTGTAACTGGCGGTTAATATGCCAGCACAACTGGTAATCTCTCGCAGAAGATGCAATCCCGATCAAGTGGGTATTTTCAAAGAAATCCTCCACTAATTGCTCCTGGTCCAGCTTTAACTTGAGTATTGTCATATAGAAAAGTAACGGTACATCCGGTCAGGGTATTGAAAAAATCTACTTTTTCTTTTTGCGGCTTTTTCCCCAAGGATTAGCAGGATCCCAAAAAATGGTTTTAAAATCCTGCACTTTATCCGCTTTTACCACTACGCCCTCCTGTTCGAGCAACTCCTGCATCAGTGTGGGAGTGGCAAAGTGGCTTCTGCCGCTGAGTTCTCCTTTACTGTTGACGACCCGGTGAGCGGGAACGGCCGGTTTGGCGCTGCCGGCTGCATTCATCGCCCAGCCAACCATACGGCCGGTCAACTTCAACCCCGAGGCATCCGCAATGGCGCCATAGGAGGTGACCCGGCCGCGTGGGATGGTGCGGGCTATTTTAAATACTGTTTTAAAGAAAGAATCCGATTCACCGGTTTTTTTCTCCTTTTTTTCCTTCTTCCCGTCTACAGGCAAGGAGGGCAGCTCTTTTGGGTTCAGGTACTTTTTCATAATCAAAAGGACAGTGTTTGCAGCCATTACCACAACAATACCCACGGTCTAAATGGAACTTTTCAGTAAATACCATATAGCCCTCGGCGTTATAATAGAAGTCAATCTTCTCCACCAACGGTTGCTTCATCTGACGGCAGTTTTATGCTTTGCCAGTTCAGCGGAGCAGCAGGCAATTGGAATTTCAGATAACGGATGGTTCTGCCATCTGCCAGGTGCATGCCTTCATAATAGGTCTGTATTTTCAATAATGGCGGCACTTCCGGCAGAGCATATACATCAGCAATATCTTCTATCAGGGTACATCCCGCCGCGCTGATCACTTCTTGTGTGAAAGCATACAGCTGGGGGGAGTCTGTTTTCAGGTTAATGGTAGCACCTGGCGCCAGCAGTGGCTGAAACAGCTGCAGGAACTTAGGGTGCGTTAACCTTTTCTTTGATTTGGATTGACGGAGGAAGGGATCCGGAAAGGTAATCCAGATGTCCTTAATTTCTCCCGGCGCAAAATAGTTGTTGAGTTTGTCGATCTGGGTGCGTAAGAAGGCGGCATTGGGAAGCGGCTCTTCCAGGGCTGTTTTGGCGCCCCTCCAGATACGGTTGCCTTTCAGGTCTACTCCAATAAAGTTCTGATCCGGAAACAGCCGGGCCATGCCCAGGGTATAGTCTCCTTTGCCACAGGCCAGTTCTAATGTAACAGGGTGGTTGTTTTTAAAGAATTCATTCCATTTTCCCTGCATACCTTCCGGGTAAATCAATACGTTGGGGAAGGTTTCAATTTCAGCAAATCGTTGTAATTTTTTTTGTCCCATTTGCGGCAAAAATAAGAAAAACCAGAAAGCTGAAGGCGGAAAGCAAAAAGCTATTGACGCGATTGCAAGAAGATATTAAATAATATCAATTCGCTTTGATCAATCATCTCAATAGCTTTTTGCTTTCCGCCTTCAGCTTTTTGCTCAAAAAAAAAGCCCGTAAGCATAATTACTTACGAGCTCTTTAAACCAATTAAGCTGTAGGAGGAGGAGTCGAACCTCCACGGGGCAGTTAGCCATAGCACAAATAAGATTAGTGGTCAACCCAATTATACTACGTTTATCCTGTGATCCCCACCCCCGAGACAAGAGGGCATGTCTGCCAATTTCATCATCCCACAGTATGTTTTTATCATTACCTGCTATTGCTTGGCGTTAGCCGTTTGTGTAATGATTATGATGCAAATCTAAAGAGAAGGGTAGTTTCTTGCAAATTTTTTAAGAGAAATTTTGGAATTTTCGATATTTTTTAAATATTTGCATATAACTTTAATACATTCAAAAACAAATTGTAAAAATGAGCCACAATTTGAATATTGACAAACTCGATTTGCAGATTATCAGCGAGATGATGTCTAATGCTGAGATCTCTTACGCCGACCTGGGGAAGAAATTGTTCGTTTCCGGCGGGACTATCCACGTGAGAATGAAGAAATTACAAGAACTGGGTGTAGTTAAAGGTACTAAATTACATGTAGATTTAAAAATGATTGGCTACGATGTAATTGCTTTTATCGGTATTTATTTGGAAAAAAGCTCCATGTACGACACGGTAGCCAAAGAATTAAGGAAAATCCCCGAAATGGTACGTCTTAATTATACGACAGGTAGTTACAGCATGTTTGCTGAAATTATCTGTAAAGACATTACCCAGCTTCGCCGTATCCTCCATGACGAATTACAGAAAATAAAAGGTATCGAAAGAACTGAAACCCTGATTTCCCTGGAAGAAAGCTTTTACAGAACAATCAACGTAGTGGAATAGTGGAGGGCCAGCATGGAACCTTTCACGTTTAATCGTTAAATTCCATTATGGTTACACCAGAAATCGCCGAGAAAATCCGACAGCTGGAGGAAAAGTATGCCGCTATGGGCCAGAACCTGTCGGCTTACCTGGATGGCTTACTGTACGCGGACTACCTTACCTATTGGGATTATATTCAGCTGGATGTGTTGCTCAACCTGCAACACCCGCGCACGCCAATTCCTGATGAAAGAATTTTCATCATTTATCACCAGATCACGGAATTGTATTTTAAATTATCGTTGCAGGCCATCGAACAGGTAGCGCTGGCACCCGCTCTGTCGGCTGAAATATTTATTACCCAACTCAAACGGATTAACAACTATTTCCATAGCCTTATCAGCTCATTTGAAATAATGGTAGATGGGATGGATAAGGAACAGTTCCTGCAATTCCGCATGGCACTACTCCCTGCCAGCGGCTTTCAGAGCGGCCAGTTCCGGATGATAGAAATAGGCTCTACCCGGTTAATCAACCTGGTATATGAACCTATGCGTCCTCCATTAAAGGAAGCGCCCCTGAAAGAGGTGCTGGAGCATATTTATTGGCGTAGCGGTGCCACGGAACTGGCTTCCGGTAAGAAAACACTTACCCTGCGGCAGTTTGAGCTGAAATATATGGATGATTTTCTCCAGATGGCTACCCAATACGAGCACTGTCACCTGGAAGCCCGCTACCAGCAGCTTTCTTCCGCCGATCAGGCCACCGTGGCGCCCTTATTAAAGGAATATGATCTGAATGTCAATGTACGCTGGCCTCTGGTACATTATAAATCAGCCGTAAGATATCTCCACAAAACCCCGGAAGACATTGCTGCTACAGGTGGTACCAACTGGCAACAATACCTGCCGCCGAAAAATAAACGCATCGTCTTTTTCCCCGAACTATGGACGGAAGCGGACCTCGATAACTGGGGAAAGCTAGCCATGGGCCACCACTGATAACATTTTAAATATTTTGGGTCGTAAACCGCCTGATATAATAGGCCAGTAAGGGTACGTCTGCCTTTTCCAGCGGATGCGCCGTGTCGGGCAATACTGTGAATTGGGCCAGTGGTAAGGCTTTATATACTTCAATGGTTTCCTGGAAGGATACCATATTATCGCGGTCGCCCATCATCAGCATGCAGGGAGTCACGATCTGCGCATAATCATGGGGCTTCAGTAATGCCTGGTGTCCCAGTTCTTCTATCAGCTGGGCCGTACGGGATACCACCGTTTTCCAGTTGCCTGCCGTATGCCGTTCGGCCAGCAGCTTGGCAAAAGCAGGCACCTTTTCTTCAATTACTGCCGGGTCCAGCTGTTTTACTTCCTTTCCGGCAGTAGCTTCATTCCAGTTATACTTGGTGGCAAGTGTAATAACACGGCCAATTTTTTCGGGATAATGCCTGGCCAGGTACATGGCTACATACCCGCCCATGCTATATCCGAAAACATGTACAAAGTCGAGGTCCTTGTTTTCCAGGTAGGATAATACTTCTGCGGCAAATACCTGTATACTGAATCCCTGCTCGGAAAAGGGCACATCACCATGGCCGCTGAAGTTGAGCTGATGTACCTCGTAATGTTCGGATAACCCGGCAGCTAATGGCTGAAATTGAGAGGTAGCGCCCAATGCGCCGTGTAAAAAAAGTATGGGGAGCTTATTTGTTTGCATTGACTAAAACTAGCAAACATTTTTTAAGAAGCAAAAAGCGGCTGGCTTTCACTGGTATCATCTGGCCAGGTAAGCGCCATCAATGGGATAGTAGCCGCCGGTGACAAAGGACGACTGAGGACTGCTCAGCCATAATACCATTTCCGCTACCTCTTCCGGCTGGCCTAACCTGCCTATTGGATGTAACCCTACGAGGGCCTGCATTTGCTCCTGGCTCAGGTGTTTGGTTAATAAGGGCGTTTCTATAAAGCCAGGCCCTACAGCGTTGACCCGGATGCCTTTGGCTGAATATTCTACCGCTGCTGCCTGTGTAAGCCCTACCACTCCATGTTTGGCGGCTACATATGCACAGGAACCCGCAAAGCCAACGGCGCCCAGGATGGAGGCCATATTGACAATTACGCCACCTCCGGCTTTTTCCATGGCGGGCAACTGGTAACGCATGCCGTAAAAAACGCCATTGAGATTGATGTTGATAACTTTTTGCCATTCTTCCAGTGGATACTCACCCGTGGGAGCTGCCGCGCCGCCAATGCCGGCATTGTTGCAGGCAATGTCCAGCTGTTTAAACTCCGACAGGGTTTGGGCTACCAGTTGCTCACAGTCGCCGGGATTACTACTATCTGATTTTACGAAGATAGCTTTGCCACCCGCCTGCTGAATGGCTTTGGCAACTGCTTCTCCGCCCTTTTCATCGATGTCGCTGATCACTACGCTCGCCCCATTCCTGGCATAAAGTTCCGCCACACATTTACCAATCCCCGAACCGGCGCCTGTTACCAGTGCTACCTTGTTTTTCAGTACTTCCATAACAAACATTTTTGCTCTTATAAACAATACCGGCCGATGAAATGTTCCTCATATTTTTTTATTATGTTTGCATAGATGTTGCCGATTAATTTTCTTCACTTAAGATGTCCCATCATCAAATCATGTTTTTTTAAATACTAGTAATGGAATACAATACCACGCGTAATTACCTGATAATGAAGGAGTATGGCAGGAATATCCAGAAAATGGTGGAATACCTGGGAACCATAGAAGACGACGAGGAGCGTCAGCGTAATGCTATGGCCGTGATAGAGCTTATGGGTACGCTGAACCCGCATTTACGGAATGTGGAGGACTTCAGGCATAAATTATGGGACCATATCTTTAATATATCCGGTTTCACCCTGAAAGTAGAATCACCTTACCCGATTCCTACTATCGAAAAGTTGAGAGCTAGGCCAGATAGACTGCCTTACCCAAAAAAATATCCCAGGAACCGTCACTTCGGAAAAAACCTGGAAATGATCATAGATAAAGCCGTACATGAGGAAAACCCTGAAATGAAAGAAGGATTTACCCAGTGTATCGGTAATTATATGAAACTGGCTTACACTAACTGGCACAAGGAAAGTGTACATGATGATGCTATTAAGGCCGAATTGCTGGCCATCACAAATGGTCAGCTGGAATACCACCCGGGTCATACCAGCGGTGCTGCGGCTGCTCCTGCTAACTTCCCTGGTGGCAGCGGAAATGTAGCCGGTGGCGGTGAACAGTTCCGTTCCAGCAACAAACGTAAAAATTTCCAGCAGAATAAATTCAAAAGCAGCAACAGCGGCGGAAATAAGAGCGGAGGAAATAATAATAAGCACAATAACAAATACAACAAAAACAGGAACAAGTGAGTAGTGCTTTTGAAGTAAGAGGCGGCAACCGCTTAAAGGGAGAAATTATACCCCAGGGTGCCAAAAACGAAGCTTTACAAATCATCAGTGCCGTGATGCTAACCCCCGAAAAGGTTACTATCACTAATATTCCCGATATAGTAGATGTAAATCTGCTGATAGAGTTGCTAGGAGATGCAGGTGTAAAAATAAACCGTATAAGTCGCGATACCTGCGAGTTTCAGGCCGATAAGGTAGATCTGAAATACCTGGAGAGTCCCGAATTTAAAAAGAAATCCGGTCGTCTCCGTGGTTCTGTAATGATTGCAGGACCGTTGCTGGCGAGGTTTGGACGTGCTTTCATTCCCAAACCCGGTGGCGATAAAATAGGCCGTCGCCGGCTCGATACCCATATTATTGGTTTTGAAAAGCTGGGAGCCCGGTTTGTATATGATGCCGACGACAACTACTTCCGCCTGGAAACAGCAGGAGGATTGAAAGGCACTTATATGCTCCTCGATGAACCCAGCGTAACAGGTACCGCTAACATTGTAATGGCGGCTGTAATGGCGGAAGGAACTACCACTATTTATAACGCGGCCTGTGAGCCTTATCTGCAGCAGCTTTGCAAAATGCTGAACCGCATGGGCGCCCGTATCAGCGGAGTTGGATCCAATTTGCTCACCATTGAAGGGGTAACACAACTGGGTGGCTGTGAACACAGTATGCTGCCGGATATGATAGAAATCGGCTCCTTTATAGGGTTGGCGGCGATGACGCAGAGCGAAATCACCATCAAAAACGCCGGTATCGAACACCTGGGCATCATCCCGGAAAAATTCCGGCAACTCGGTATCCAGATGGAGGTTCGTGGCAATGATATCTACATTCCTTCACAGGATTCCTACGAAATACAAACTTTCCTGGATGGATCTATACTCACTATTTCCGACCATCCATGGCCCGGCTTTACACCCGATCTGCTCAGTATTGTACTGGTAGTAGCTACACAGGCAAAGGGTAGTGTGATGATCCACCAGAAGATGTTCGAAAGTCGCCTGTTCTTTGTCGACAAGCTAATAGACATGGGTGCACAGATTGTGTTGTGTGATCCTCACCGGGCAGTAGTGATTGGCCTGGGCCGTCAGCACCCGCTACGCGGTATTACCATGTCGTCTCCCGACATTCGTGCAGGGGTATCTTTGCTTATTGCCGCCCTCAGCGCAGAAGGAAAGAGTACTATTCAGAATATAGACCAGATAGACCGCGGTTACCAGTATATTGATGAGAGATTGAGAAAACTGGGCGCGGATATTAAACGAGTATAAAAGCAGCACGCTATTTAAGCCATCATAGTAGCAGCAGCTATTTACAAAACCCAAATACCAGCAAAACTTTTTACTGGTTTTTGGGTTTTGCATTTGGCATAGTCAGCTACAACTACTTTATCATTACTAATGGAAAAAAAAATCATCATCGTTACCGCTCCCTCTGGTGCCGGTAAAACCACCATCGTTAAAAAGTTACTGGCTAACCTGCCAATACTGGCTTTTTCTATTTCGGCCAGTACCCGCACGCCAAGGGCCAATGAAATAAACGGAAAGGATTACTATTTTATGTCTGCAGATGAATTTCATCAGCATATAGACAACCACGCTTTTGCGGAATACGAAATGGTATACGCCGGTAAATATTATGGCACCCTCAAAAGTGAGCTGGAACGTATCTGGAGTAATGAGCAGATCCCCATGGTGGATATTGATGTGAAAGGCGCCTTATCAATTAAGGAGAAGTACCATGAGAATGCGTTGACCATTTTCATACAACCGCCATCGTTAGAGGCACTACGGGTGCGGCTCAGCGAGCGTGGTACCGAAACGCAGGCTTCCCTGGAGGAGCGTTTGGCCAAAGCGCGCTATGAGTTGTCCTTCTCCCATGAATTTGACCAGATTGTGGTGAATGATGAACTGGAAAAAGCATATGAAGAGGTAAAAAAGCTGGTGACAGATTTTTTAAATATAAAATAGCGGTTTGATCGTTGGTTTTCCTAATTCCTTATTTTTGTTAGGATGGACGGATACACAATTATTATTTTAGTTTTTCTCGTACTGCTGGCGGGTTTTTTTTCTGGTATAGAAGCCGCCTTCGCCAATGTGAATAAATTGAGCATTGAGCTGAAAAAGAAGCAGGGACGGGCTACTGGTAAGATATTGGCCAGTCTGAATGAAAACCCCAGTCGTTTCCTGGCAACCAGCCTGGTGGGATTTACCATTACCGTAGTGATCTATGGCATTATGGTGGCGGGCGTCTTTCAGCCTGCCTGGGATTCCTTCATGGGCAAATCTGAAGCTGCCGGCCTGCAGCCATTCGTTATTTTCATTGAGGTAATACTAGCCAGCCTGATCATGCTTTTCCTGGGTTTTTTTATTCCCAGGGCTATATTCAGGTCCAGGCCGGAAGCATTACTCAGCTTTTTTGCATTGCCCATTTCATTGATTGCGAAACCGCTCTATGTAATAGGTAATGTACTCGTGTCCATATCTGAGTGGATGCTGAAATACCTGTTTAACGTAAGATTGCTGGAAAACGGGGAATCCTTTACCCGTGTAGATGTAGAGCATTTTGTCAGGCAGTCGCAACAGCACTTTGGTGAAAACAACCAGGACCTGAATACGGAGCTGTTCGAAAATGCATTATCCCTGGCACATGTAAAAATCCGTGGCTGCCTTATTCCCCGCAAGGAGATTGAAGCCATGGAAATTCATCGTCCTATTGGTGATGCCCGGAAAAAATTTATGGATACCAAGCTCTCAAAGATTATCATCTATGAAGGCTCTATCGATAATATCCTCGGTTATATTCACCAGTTAGATATGTTCAAGAATCCAAAGGACATCAATTCCATTATTCATCCTATACTGGCCGTGCCCGAAACAATGAGCGCTATCGACCTGTTGAGTAAATTCAATAAGGAGCGTAGAAGCATTGCGTGGGTAGTGGATGAATTTGGCGGAACAGCAGGGATTGTTACGATTGAAGATGTATTGGAAGAAATATTCGGCGATATAAAGGACGAACACGATGAGGAAGAGTTTGTAGAGAAGCAGATTGCTGAGAAAGAATATATTTTTTCAGGCAGATTGGAGCTCGATTACTTGAATGAAAGGTATGGTTTGGATTTCCCGGAAGACGAAAGTGAAACGCTATCAGGGTATATTATCAACCATCACGAAACCATTCCGAAGATTAAAGAACGCATCATTATCGATGACTATGAGTTTGATATTCTGAATGTTACAGATACCCGGATCGAAATGGTGAAGATGAAAATGTTAGTGTAGGGGTTACCGTGAATCAGGCTGACTTATCAGATATTAATATGATATAATTATTTATTTAATACTAATATTAACGAGTCAATAACAAATTAGCTAAAACGTTTTTAAAAAAAGTAGTAGGAATTTAACACGGATTGTATACATTTGCTCCAGATGATGTAACACAATGATTTGATTTTTGTTAAAAGGTTGTAAAAAAAGTGTTCCAACATTGATAATAAAATAATTCTTGTTATTTTTGTATTACAAAATAAAACGCAACCAGAGATTCTTACTTATACTGAACGCTTGCCATCAATTGGGTAAGTAGTTTAACTGGAAGCTAAAGACATTCTCGAATTCAACTTTTTTGGGGTTAACAAACAATGGATGAAAGGCCGGCTCTTGATTCTTCTCGGGCTGGCTCTTTTTTTTTACCTGCTTTTCCCTCTGTTTTCCCTTTGCCTTCTTCCCTTTATTTTTTCTCTCACATTTTACCCGATCAATTACTTAAAGCAGCATTAAAATGCCAGCGCTACTCTAATTTGTAGTATCCAACCGCTATATTTGTGATCCTTAATAGCAAACAGTTTTCAATATCGTTCGATCATATAAAGTATGTTAAAGAAATTTTTCTCAAGTAATGAGGACAAGGCAGAGATGTCTTTTTTCGACCACCTGGAAGATTTAAGGTGGCACCTCGTCAGATCGGCTTTGGCACTCGTGGCATTCAGCATATTTGGCTTCGTTTATACCCAGGAAATTATTGACAACGTTATTTTCGGGCCTACCAACGCTGACTTCCCTTCCTATATCGCCTTGTGCAAGCTGGGACACTGGGTAGGACTGGGCAATCAGCTCTGTATTACGCCCGTAAAGGTGACATTCCTGAACTATAAAATGGTAGGACAGATTATGTTGCAGTTCAGAATGGCGTTTATTATCGGTTTTGTTTGCGCCTTTCCATACATCTTCTGGGAATTCTGGCGTTTCGTAAAACCAGCGTTAAAAGAAAGGGAATTGAGGGGCGCCAGGGGAGTGATCTTCTGGGTATCATTCCAGTTCTTCCTGGGTATCGCTTTTGCCTATTTTCTGATGGCGCCGTTTACCATTAACTTCCTGGCTTCCTATACCGTAACAACAAAAGCTGTTAACCAGTTTTTTATAGATGATTACATGGACCTGATGACGCAGATTGTGTTGGGTATGGGATTACTGTTTGAATTGCCGGTGCTGGTGTTTTTCCTCACTAAAATTGGCATTCTTACCCCGGACTTTCTGCGGGCTTACAGACGCCATGCTATTGTGGTAATCCTGATCCTGGCAGCCATTATCACCCCGCCCGACCTGGTAGATCAGCTGATCGTATTTGCGCCTTTATACTGTCTGTATGAAATCAGTATCTTTATATCCAAAAAGGCGATGAGAGATCGTGAGGATAAACTGGCTAAAACAGAGGTGGAAGAGTGGTCTTAATTATCTATAACTGTAAACAAAGTAACTGAAATGGAAAATACTATATTTAATCTTGCTCTGCCTGTGGCAATTGGCTCAGATCACGCAGGGTTTGAGTATAAAGAAGAGATAATTTCTTTCCTTGAATCCAAAGGTCTGCAGGTAAAAGATTATGGTACCTATTCTAAAGATTCTGTGGATTACCCCGACTATGCACACCCGGTAGCTACTGCGGTGGAAAGAGAACAGGCGGCATTTGGTATCCTGGTTTGCGGCAGTGCCAATGGTGTAGCTATCACTGCCAACAAGCATCAGGGCATCAGGGCAGCTATATGCTGGGGAGAAGAACTCGCGAGGCTCGCACGCTCTCATAACAATGCCAATGTGCTGTGTATACCCGCCCGTTTTGTAGATATTCCGGTAGCTACACAAATGGTGGAAGTATTTATGGGTACCTCTTTCGAAGGTGGCCGCCACCAGGACAGGGTACGCAAAATGGCCTGCCTGTAATGGTTTAACACCATATATCATTTTTTACTGTAACGAATACACGAAAATGTAGTAATATTAAAGAGCCGGCTTCCAACCGGCTCTTTTTATTTAGTATCCAGGTGATTGTTCAATAAAATCGTGCCTCATGAGGGTTGCAGCTACTGTTATTTGCTTATTCCTTTTCGCTACTGTGCGGGCGCAGGTAGAAACCACTCCTGCTCCGGTAGAGAATCCCATCGCAGAAAAATATGGTCAAACCATTACTGCGGAAAAGCTCAGTAAGCAGCTGCATATTATTGCAGGTCCAGGCATGGAAGGGCGGGAAACCACCACAGCGGGGCAGGAAAGAGCAGCAGCGTATATAGCTGGTCAATTTGCTGCTGCAGGGCTTAAACCAGGCGCTAATGGCCAGTGGCAGCAGTACTATCCTTTATATTCCGATAGCCTGGTAAATAGCAGTATTACCGTCCGGAATAACACCTTTTTATATGGGCAGGACTTTCTTTCCGATCTCCGCGCCGGGGAGAACCAGGATATTAACATCTCCCAGATAATATATGCGGATCAGGGAATTGTGACGGGTGAATACAATGACTATCATAACCTGGATGTAAGAGGGCAGGTAGTGATGATCCGGGAAATGGTAAAACGCGGCGCGTACCGGGATAAAGGCAACCTGGACGAACGTGTTGCAGCGGCTAAAGCCAGGGGAGCGGTAGCAATACTGGTGATTTCTCCGTCTGCCGGCCGTTACCGGTCATTGAATCAACAGAAGATCCGCATGACAGGGCTTTATGCTCAGAAAGATACGACCGCTCATCCCAATGTGTATTTCATAACGCCCACGCTTGCTGCTGCCATTATTGGCGTAGATAGTAACGATCGCCTGTTGGAGGAGATAGATAAGGGCCTTAAGGTGCCTTCCCTGATCAAAACATCGGTACGTATTGTATTTGATAAAGCCGCCACTATCTTCCAGCCATCCAATGTACTGGCTTACCTGGAGGGTACCGATAAAAAAGAGGAGCTGGTTTTCGTGACAGCGCATTACGATCACCTGGGCAAACAGGGCGACGAGATCTTTTACGGCGCCGACGACGACGGCTCCGGCACCTGCGCAGTACTGGAGATAGCCGCCGCCTTCGCCCGGGCTAAGCAAGCCGGTCACGGCCCGCGCAGAAGTATGGTGTTTATGACTGTTTCCGGCGAAGAAAAAGGTCTCCTCGGATCGCAGTACTACACCGAACATCCCATCTACCCGTTGCAGCAAACAGTTACCGATCTGAATATCGACATGATAGGGCGCATAGATCCGGCACATGAAAAAGATACCAATTACCTGTATATTATTGGCGATAATAAGCTCAGTTCGGCCTTACGCCCTATTAATGAACGGGCTAACAATACCTACACCCATTTAAAACTGGATTATAAATACAATGATCCTAATGATCCTGAGGGCTTCTATTACCGGTCGGATCACTATATGTTTGCACAACACCGTATTCCCATCATTTTTTACTTCAATGGTACGCATGCCGATTACCATGCGCCTACCGATACGGTAGACAAAATCAACTATGACCTGCTCGCCAAACGGGCACAGTTGGTTTTTTATACCGCCTGGGATATTGCTAACCGCGAACACCGGTTGGTAGTAGACCGTCATGAAAGATAGCTTTATTATAGCTGAGCTCCCTATATGCTGGCTGCTGTATTGACTTACAGGGCAAGGAAAAACGTTTTTGTTTTTTTTAACAAAATTTTTTAAATTGTGTGTAGAGCAATCATTATTTAATGCATTGGTCTTTTTTGATTTGCATAAAAGGAATGTTGGGATTTGCAAGTGAGCATATCAGACCATTTTTTTTGAGAGTCGGGCCCCCATCGAATTTTTTAAACTGTTGTTGTTCAATTCGGTATTTATAGAATCAAGCGGATACTATTGCTGGTAGGGTGTTGTTATGCGATGTTCTGCTATCTGTAACCAATAAACTTACCAGTATGAGGACATGTGCCGCCTTTATTTCAGAACACTACTACTCCATAAGGCAGCCATGTGTAATGATGAGACACCGATGTTGTTGCAAAAACACTTAAATACATGCATTACTAAAACTTTGTTATTATTTCCTGGTTGTTCAACATCTTGAAACGGAAAGTGCTTATTGCGCACAATTGATAAACCCTGCCATTTAACAGCTACTATCGTGAAACCTTAAACCGTGAATGCATGCCTGACTTTTATAACACTTATTGGTGGATTTTTTTGTTAAGAGGGATTTTTGCTTTGATATTGGGGATACTGGCAATAGGTTGGCCTGGTGCCACTTTTGCTACATTGATTGTCTTTTTCGGTGCATATCTTTTCATCGGTGGATTATTTGCAATAGTGGGAGCGATCGCGGCGCGCAAGACAAATGAAAATTGGAGCATATTCTTATTTTCGGGATTGCTGGGTGTAATATTAGGCTTCCTCACTTTTTATAATCCGTTTGCGACGGGAGCAGCACTTATCTACCTGGTGGCATTTGGAGCCATGGTGGCCGGTTTGTTTGAGTTAATTATTGCTATTAGGCTGAGGAAGGTGATTACAGGAGAAGGATGGTATATAACAGGAGGTTTGCTGACAATTTTTTTTGGACTGCTGTTGGTGGCAAACCCAGTAGCTGCCGCTGTAACGCTTACCTGGGTGTTTGGTATTTATGCGGTGATTACAGGAATAATGCTGATTTTATTGTCGTTCCGGCTTCGTAGTAGCAGGCGTTGAACAATACAGAAATAGAAGATCTAATACTCTGTTTACGATTTAAAATACCCCATATGCAAACTTATTTTTTAACTAAAACTATTCCTCATGATCACCGCCACACCTGATTAAGGCACCTGTTTTGCTGTTTCAGGGTGTTGATACCGCCCTGTGAATAAAGCGCCACAGGTGCCGGTAGCAAACCGGAGGGAGCCCGATGTTTACCAGGCTGCCTTATGTTGTCTCCCCCGCCGTTTAACGGCTGTTACTGTAGTAATTGTGAATCACTTAAAGTTAACCGTTATGTCATCCACCGAATTCAATAGTTTATTACTTGGAAATGCCGATTTTCTGCGGCCCTACGCAGTTACCTTGACAAAAGATTCGGAATCTGCCAAGGACCTTTACCAGGAAACACTGTTCCGCGCGTTATCTAATCGCGACAAATATCTGGCTGGCACTAACATACGCGCCTGGCTCTACACCATTATGCGGAACATTTTTATAAATAACTACCGCCGCGGTAACCGGCAATACCGGTTGCTTGATAATGCGGTAGGCGATTACCTGTTGAGCCACCAGCCCTCCGCTATCGGAAATTTCGCAGAGTCCGATCTACGGGTGAAAGATGTACAGATGGCGGTGTATAACTTGCCTGTAATCTTCAAACAGCCTTTCCTGCTGTACTTCGAAGGTTACAAGTATTATGAAATTGCTGCGATCCTCAATGAACCCCTCGGAACAGTAAAAAGCCGGATTCATTTTGCCCGTAAAATGCTGAAAACGCGTATTACCAGGCATTAATGGCCGTAAGCGGCAGGATGAATAAACCCATTCAGGCTTTTGGATAACAGAAGTCTGCCAACCCTCAACAATACCATGATTAGCACTGCTAATGGGGCTATGAACAATCCTAGTAAGCCTAAACAATTCTTATGTTGTACCCATGTCTGAATTCCCTTCAGGTAAGCGCCGTATCTGTTGCACGCCGGTTTGCAGATTTCTGTTACCTGTTTTCAATACGCTCCAGGCAATAAGCACAATTCTTTGTTAAATAATCGGTTCCCGGGGAGAATAATATACAAACTACCGGTTTTAAACCGTTACTTAGCGAACAAATCAATCATCTGCAGCTTTCCTACTATTACTGTACGCCGGCTCAACAATGCTTATTATGCCAAGAGTTACTTTCAACAACAAGAATGCTTTATTTTTCCCGGCGCTAAAATCTGCCGTGGAAGAGCATTTCAAATCTAACAACATTGCAAAAACAGGAAACTGGAAGCTATATCTTAAAACGGCCATTCTCATTCCCGTGGCAATTGCCCTGTATTTAATCGTCTTGTTCGTTCCCATGTCTGGCCTGCTTGCGCTGACTTTCTGCGCCATCCTGGGCTTTGTACTCGCCAGTATTGGGTTTAATGTTATGCACGACGCTTGTCATGGCAGCTATTCTACCAATAGCTGGGTGAACGATACTTTTGGTCTTACCCTCAATGCCCTGGGGGGCAACGCCTTCATCTGGAAACAGAAACACAATATTATTCATCATACTTACACGAATGTAGATGGCCTGGACGACGATATCGCGAAAAGCCCGCTGATGCGGCAATGCAGCTCCCAGAAATGGGTGCCCATGCATCGTATTCAACACTTGTATGTGGTATTGATATATGCTATTTCGTCCTTCGCGTGGGTATTTATTATGGATTTTGTGAAATACCTGGGGCGTAAAGTCTACAAAACACCCCTGCAACCCATGAAAATAACTGATCATATGACGTTCTGGCTGAGTAAAGTTTTGTATGTGGGCTTTTATATTGTATTGCCTATCGTGCTCCTGGGCTGGAAAGCCTGGGCGGCCGGATTTGCAGTTATGCATGCAGTAATGGGTTTTACGCTCGCGATTGTATTCCAATTGGCGCATGTAGTGGAAGAAACTGAATTTGAAGCGGTAGGAGATGATGCTAAAGTTATTGAAAACGAATGGGCTATTCACCAGATAAAGACCACTTCCAATTTTGCCCCGGATCATAAAATGATTTCCTGGTTTTTAGGGGGGCTGAACTACCAGGTAGAGCATCACCTTTTTCCTCGGATCAGCCATGTACATTACCCGGCGCTCAGTAAAATTGTAGCGGCCAAATGTGCAGAACACAATTTGCCCTATAATTGTATCCCTACTATGCAAGGGGCAGTAGTGTCTCATTTCCGTTTTATGAAAGCATTAGGTGCAAAGCCATAGATATTGACCAGTAACGGTCACCAGGAAACAGCGAAGAACAAATAACCAATTGTTCTTCGCTGTTTTTGTGAAAAGTTAACATCGATACGTGAAAACCCCATTTATCAGTTTATTCCTTAGCTCCTTTTTCGTACTTTTACACCCTTCTGAAATACGTATCTTTCTACATATATAAAATATAAACAGCAGTCGTGATGAAGGCAAACTATTTAGACGAGCTTAACGAACAACAGCGGGAAGCAGTAATACATATCAACGGCCCTTTGATGATTGTAGCAGGCGCCGGTTCGGGAAAAACCAAGGTGCTTACCACCCGGATTGCACACCTGATGCGGAATGGAGTGGATGCGTTTAATATTTTGTCACTCACCTTTACCAATAAGGCTGCCCGCGAAATGAAAGAGCGTGTGGAAAAGATTTTAGGTGGCAGCGAAGCCCGTAATCTTTACATCGGTACCTTTCACTCGGTATTTGCCCGCCTCCTGCGTGGAGAGGCCCACCGGCTTGGTTATCCCAGCGATTTTACCATTTATGATACAGACGACGCCAAAAGCGTAATCAAAACAATTATCAACGAGCTAAATCTCGATGATAAACACTATAAGCCCAGCTTCGTTTATAACCGTATTTCCGCTGCCAAAAACAGCCTGATGGCACCGGAAGAATACCTGATGGATAACCTGGTGCAAACCGAAGATATGCGCGCCAACCGGCCCCTGATCGGTAAAATTTATGATATGTACGCCAAACGTACTTTCAAGAATGGTGCGATGGACTTTGACGACCTGTTGTTTAAAATGTATGTACTGCTCAAATCCTTCCCGGAAGTACTGCATAAATACCAGCACAAGTTTAAATATATCATGATTGACGAGTACCAGGATACCAACCCTGCACAGTATGAAATCATCAAATTACTGGGTGCTGTCAATGAAAATATTTGTGTGGTGGGAGATGATGCTCAAAGTATCTACTCCTTCCGCGGTGCTACTATTCAGAATATCCTCCAGTTCGAAAAAGACTATGACGATGTGAAAGTGGTAAAACTGGAACAGAATTACCGTAGTACCAAGTCCATCCTGAATGTGGCCAATGAAGTGATTGCCCACAATAAAGGACAGATCGAGAAAAATCTCTGGACAGATAACACGGAAGGCGATACCATTAAGCTGGTACGCACCATGACAGATAACGAGGAAGGTAAATTTGTGGCAGATACTATTGCAGAACAAAAGTTGCGGAATCATTACGACAACCGCGATTTTGTAATCCTGTACCGTACCAATGCCCAGAGCCGTTCCTTCGAGGAAAGCTTGCGCCGTAAAGCCATCCCATACCGCATTTTCGGTGGCTTGTCTTTCTACCAGCGTAAAGAAATCAAGGATTTCGTGGCCTATCTCCGTATTACGATGAATACCCGTGATGAGGAAAGTTTAAAGCGGATAATTAATTACCCGGTACGTGGAATAGGTAAAACAACGATCGAAAAAACCATCGTGCTGAGTAATGAGCATAACATTACTATGTGGGAAGTGCTGGAAAGAGCCCGTGAATTTGGGTTCAAAGGCGGTACAGTAGAGGCAATTGAGGCTTTTGTGGTAATGATTAAGAGCTTCCAGGCATTGCTGACCACGCATAATGCCTACGACGTGGCGGTGACCGTGGGCAAATCGACCAACCTGGTAAAAGAACTTTTTAACGATAAAACTACGGAGGGGCTTGCCCGTTATGAAAACGTGCAGGAACTCCTGAACTCTATCAAGGAATTTACCGAAACCCCTGATGAGGAAGGCGAACTGCTGGATAAGAGCATGGGCTCCTACCTGCAGCAAATTACCCTGCTGACCGATGCGGACCAGGGTAATGATGAAGACAGCGATGTGGTGAAACTGATGACCATTCACGCCGCCAAAGGGCTGGAGTTCCCGGTAGTATTTACTGTAGGACTGGAAGAAACCCTGTTTCCCAGTGGAATGTCTATCAATACCCGGGAGGAACTGGAAGAAGAAAGGCGTTTGTTTTATGTAGCCATCACCCGTGCCAAGGCGCGTTTGTGGCTTACTTATGCCAACAGCCGTTACCGCTTCGGTAACCTGGTACAGAATGAGCCGAGCCGCTTCCTGGAAGAGATGCCGGAGAAATTTATAGACCGCAGTTATGCCGGTGGAGGCAGTGTACGTAATGCTTTTGGCGGTGGTAACACTTCCGGTTGGAGCAATAGCGGCAATATGTTTGATCGCATGCAACGGAAAACGCCTGGCCAGCAACAGCAGCAGCCGGTACAGAAGCCAGCGCCCAAGCCTACTTTTTCCGGAGCTACCACCCATGTGCCTTCCGCCGATTTTGCCCCGGATGATCCGGCTGGTATGGTGCCCGGTATGCAGGTAGAGCACCAGAAGTTTGGCTTTGGTACCATCACTGCTATGGAAGGCGCGCCGAACAACAGGATTGCTACGATCCTGTTCCCTAAAGGAGGTGGCGAAAAGAAAATTATGCTGAATTATGCCAAGCTGAGAATTGTGAAATAATGGCGTAAGGCGGGTTAATTACATTTAAAGCTAACAGCTACATGCTATCAGCCATATTAAAACTCCGGCAGTTTTGTGCTTACCAGGAGAGAAGTCACCAGGAAACCAGGTATAAATGCCTGGAACTGGGGCTAAGAGGAGAGGAGGTAGAAGAAGCTATCGCGGAGCTGGTAGCCGAAAACTTCCTCAACGAAGAGCGGTTTGCCAGGGCCTATGCAGGCGGAAAGTTTCGCATCAAGCAGTGGGGCCGGAAGAAAATCCAGATGGAGCTAAAGCAGAAGCAGGTATCGGCTTATTGCATTAAGAAAGGAATGGAGGAGATAGATCCAGATGATTATGCCGCCGTACTGTTAAAACTCGCGGATAAGAAATACCAGTCGCTCCGCAATGAAACAGCCATGAAACGCCGGTATAAAACTATGCAATACCTGTTGCAAAGAGGTTTCGAATCGGAATTAATCCAGGATGCACTTGAACAAATCGCAAAGAACGACGCTTAATAGGGCAATAATTTGAAAAGTTTCTAACCAGCCACGACTTAATTTTGTGATCACAATAACCGATAATGTCAGATCTGAAAGTAACACTTATACAGTCGCAATTGCACTGGGAAGATAAGGAAGCCAACTTGCGCATGTTTGATGAAAAAATCGACAGCATTACCGAAAGAACGGAAGTGGTTTTTTTACCGGAAATGTTTAGCACCGGGTTCAGCATGAAGTCCGCGCAGCTTGCTGAAACGATGGACGGAACAGCTGTTCAGTGGATGAAACGAAAGGCGGCTGAGAAGAATATTATCATTACTGGTAGTTTAATTATCGAAGAACACGGTGAATACCTGAACCGCCTGATCTGGATGTTGCCCAACGGTACCTACGGTACTTATGATAAACGCCACCTGTTTGGATATGCCGGTGAAAATGAACATTATACCCCTGGCAACAAACGCCTGATTGCACAGGTAAAGGGGTGGAAAATTAACCTGAATATCTGTTATGATATGCGTTTCCCGGTATGGGCCCGCAATACGATACAGGCCGATACCAATGAAGCTGCTTACGACCTGCTGGTATATGTAGCTAACTGGCCGGAAAGGCGTAAAACAGCCTGGACCACCCTACTGCAAGCAAGAGCTATTGAAAATCAATGCTTTGCTATTGGTGTGAATCGGGTAGGTAATGATGGAAACAATATCTATCACAGTGGTGAAACCAGCCTGATAGATCCAATGGGAGAAATTATTTACCGCAAATCGCACGACGAAGATGTATTTACGTATACCCTTCAACGTGAGCGGCTGGATGAAGTGAGGAAAAATATCCCCTTCCTGAAAGACGCAGACGCATTCACGATTTTACCGAAAGGATAACCCGGCCTCGGCTAAAATGAAATATATGTTATTACAGGCAGTCCATCACATCGCTATTATTTGTGCTGATTACAACCGTAGTAAAGTCTTTTATACCGATGTGCTGGGCCTGCAGGTAATCCGGGAAGTATACCGGGAAGAACGGGACTCCTGGAAGCTGGATTTGGCACTGGGTAACCAGTACATTATCGAATTATTTTCCTTCCCCGACCCTCCTCCGCGGGTAAGCCGCCCGGAGGCCTGTGGCCTGCGACACCTGGCCTTTGCCGTGGCGGATATCGCTGCTGCCGTACAACAACTACAACAAAAAGGGGTGACTACAGAACCCGTTCGCATTGACCCGCATACCCAACAACGTTTTACATTTTTTACAGACCCTGATGGGCTGCCTTTAGAGTTATATGAAGTTGTTTCACACCTGTAAATGATATTGTATGTCTGTTACCTTTGTCAACGCCAGGATCTTTACTGGCGAAGAAATACTGGATAATCACGTACTAACCACCCACCAGGGAAAGATAACGGCCATAGTGCCTGCATCGGAATACCGGGCCAGCGGCCATGAAACCGACTTGCAGGGAGCCTTGCTGGCGCCGGCTTTCATTGACTTACAGATATATGGTGGAAATGGAGAGGTGTTTTCCATGTACCCGTCCGTCGCTTCGCTCGCTGGTACCGTGGCTTATAGCCGCGCTGGTGGCGCTGCATGGATTATGCCAACGGTAGCAACTATTGGCCCTGAAATCATGCTGGAAGCTATGAGAGCGGTAAGGGCCTATTGGCAGCAGGAAGGAGCGGGTGTGCTGGGGCTGCACCTGGAAGGACCATTTATTAACCCGGCCAAGAAAGGCGCCCACCTGGAACAGTATATTCATTCGCCTACCCAGGAAGACATTAACTGGATCCTGGATAACGGCCGGGATGTAGTGAAGATCATTACCCTGGCGCCGGAATGCTGTGATCCGGAGCTGGTAAGACAACTTGAAGCAGCGGGTATCGTGGTATTTGCAGGGCATAGCAATGCTACTTACAACCAGGCCTATACTGCTTTCGATAATGGTATCCATCATGCTACCCACCTTTTTAATGCCATGTCACCACTGGAAAGCCGGGCTCCAGGCATTGTAGGTGCTATTTACGATCATCCCCAGGTATGCGCCAGTATCGTGGCTGATGGCATACATGTTGATTTTGCATCTATCCGTATCAGCAAAAAGATGATGAAGGAACGCTTGTTCCTGATTACCGATGCGGTAGAGGAAAACAGGGCTGGCGGCTACATATATATCCGGGAGAAGGATCGTTTTGTAAGTGCTACCGGAGTGCTGTCAGGTTCATGTCTGACAATGACCCAGGCCGTGCGCAACTGTGTAGAGAAAGTAGGCATTCCGCTTGAAGAAGCCCTGAGAATGGGATCGCTGTACCCGGCAAGGGCAATTGGCCGGGAACAGGCGCTTGGACGCCTTGCTGTGGGCTATGATGCGGCCCTGGTAGCCATCCACTCCAACTGGAGTACAACAGTATACTGTTAATAGCCCTATCTTCGCAGGATTAATCATACTGTATATCCACATGAGTGCACTATCTCAGTTTTTTAAAAAAGACCAGTATAAAAATCTGTTCCTGCTTTCCTGGCTGATCTTAGGCTTGTTACAGGCCTGCTTCTCGGAGCTGTGGGATGATGAGGCATACTATTGGGTGTATTCGCGTCACCTGGATTGGGGGTATTTTGATCACCCGCCTATGATTGCGCTACTGATCAAGATAGGCTATGGCATCTTTCATAATGAGCTGGGGGTGAGGTTGCTGATCGTAATTGTGAATACACTCACGTTGTGGATTACCGCCAGGCTCATTGCTTCAAAGGATAATAAGCTGTTTTACCTGCTGATAGGCGCCATGGGCGCCATGCAGATTGGTGGGATACTGGCGGTGCCGGATGTACCGTTAATCTTTTTTGCGGCTGTTTACTTCTGGGTATACCGTAATTTTGTGAATGAACAAACCTGGAAGAATACCCTGTTACTGGGTGTTTCCATGGCGTTGATGTTTTATAGTAAATACCATGGTGTATTACTGGTGTTTTTTACCTTCTTGTCGAATATCAACCTTATCAAAGTTTTCAAGTTCTATGTAGCAGTGATCATTACAACGATCCTGTTTTTTCCGCATATCTACTGGCAGTATACCCATGGTTTCCCGTCACTGCAATATCACCTGGTAGAACGGAATGCCTCTTCCTATGACATCAGTTATACGCTCGATTACCTGGGAGGGCAACTGTTGTTGTTCGGGCCTTTGCTGGGATGGCTGATCCTGTATTATGCTTTCCGGAGTCCTATTCAGAACTCATTTGAGCGGGCGCTGAAGTTCTGTGTGATTGGTGTACTGGCGTTTTTTCTGCTCAGCACATTCAAGGGAAGGGTAGAGGCCAACTGGACGGTGATGCTGTTTACACCAACGGTGATCCTGGCCCACCAGGCGATTGTAAGAAAAGGTTGGTCGCAGAAATGGTTGTTATATACTTTGCCGGTTACGCTGTTGCTGGTATTGGTTACCCGGGTGTACATGATCTGGGACTTTATGCCGGGTGTAGAAATCAGGCCGGAGATTCATCATAACAAGGAGTGGACTTCGCAGGTGGCGGCCCGCGCACAGGGGCGCCCGGTAGTTTTTTTGAACAGCTACCAACTGCCCTCTAAGTATATGTTTTATACGGGGCAGTTGTCTTACAGCCTCAATAGCCGTTATTCCCGTCGTAGCCAGTATAATTTCTGGGATACGGAAATACAGCTGTGGGGAAAGCCTGCTATGATAGTATTTGACCCCGGATCAGGGATTCCTGTTACAGATAGTGTACGTACCATTTATGGTGTGTGGGACTATGATATAGTGCCTGCTTATTATTCCTATTCGCTGATACAGTTAAAGCCGGCATTGAAGCAGATCAAAGCTAAGCGGGGAGAGCATATTAACGTGATGTTGCAGCCTAATAATGATTATCATCAGCCCATCCGGCTGGATCGCACCAACGAGCCGGTGTTAGGATATGGTTTTACCACTAAAGATGAAGATTTACCACCGGTTAAATCGCCTATGACGCTGGAAAGGGCGGTGTTGCGCCGCCTGATAAACCTGGAGGTGGTGATGCCGGATAAGCCGGGACATTACCAACTGAAGTTTTCTGTGTTTGCAGGAGATCTGCCTCCTACTCATAATAGTCCCGTGATACCGGTAACAGTAGAGCAATAAACAGATAAGGCGCACCGTCGGTGCGCCTTATCTGTTTATTGTGCTGATGTAAACTTACTGTTTAAAAGCATTCCAGCCCTGGGATACCAATTTAAATTTGTTACCGCCTTTGGTGTGGATATGTGCTCCTTCTGAGATATCGGCCATATAGCCTATTACGCTGATTTGCTCATTGAGTACAATTTTATCGTAGTCCTGTTGTTTCATGGTGAACAACAGCTCATAGTCTTCTCCACCACTCAATGCACAGGCAGTGGGATCGAGGCCAAATTTCATGGCTATCTCCTTGCTTTCCTGGGCAATGGGAATTTTTTCTTCATAGAGCACTACACCCAGGTTGCTTTGTTTGGCAATGTGGAGTATTTCGGAGCTGAGCCCGTCGCTTACATCCATCATGGCAGTAGGTATAATTTCTTCCTGCTGAAGGAACTCAATGATATCTTTACGGGCTTCCGGTTTCAGCTGCCGGCCTATGATATACGTCTGGCCTTCGAGGTCGGGCTTTACATCGGGGCTTTCGAGGTAAATCTTTTTCTCTCTTTCAAGGAGGGTGAGGCCCAGGTAGGCGGCGCCAAGGTCGCCGGTTACACAGAGCAGGTCGCCTTTTTGGGCAGTAGATCTTTTTACAAACTGGTCGGGTGTTACTTCTCCGATAGCCGTTACGCTGATGATAAATCCTTTCTGAGAGTTGCTGGTGTCGCCACCTACCAGGTCTACGCCATATTTTTCGCAGGCGGCATATACGCCTTCATAGAATTCGTTGAGCGCTTCCAGGGAAAAACGGTTAGAGAAGGCAATGCTGATGGTAATCTGGGTAGGGATGGCATTCATGGCGTAAATGTCCGACAGGTTTACCACTACCGATTTATAGCCCAGGTGTTTCAGCGGGGTATACATGAGGTCGAAGTGAATGCCTTCTACCAGCATGTCGGTGCTGATCACGGTTTGTTTACCGAAATGGTCAATTACGGCGGCATCATCGCCTACACCCAATACGGTGCTGGCATTTTGTATTTCTATGTTCCTGGTGAGGTAGTCTATTAAGCCAAACTCGCCCAGGTCTTGTATTTCAGTTCTTTCCTGTTCCATTATTTTCCGTTAACAAGATCTTGTAATGCACTATGGATAAGGCCATTGGTGGCCAGTAATTCTTTTTGATAGGGAGAGTACCGGTTGCCGGAGTAGTCGGTTACCTTTCCGCCTGCTTCTTCCACGATGAGAAAGCCGGCAGCAGCGTCCCAGGCTTGCAGGTGATGTTCATAAAACCCGTCAAACCTACCACAAGCTACCCAACAGAGGTCTATGGCTGCGGAACCCAAACGGCGTACCGGGATGCCTTGTTTGATGATGCGTTCAAAAACCACCGCAGGATTGTTGGTACCTTCCTCCCACTTATAGGGAAAACCGGTTACCAGGCACGATTTTGCCACCTCGGTTTTGGTGGAAACATGAATAGGTTTATTGTTCAGGGTTGCGCCTTTGCCTTTTTCCGCCACAAACAATTCGTTCATGAAAGGGTTATACACCGCGCCCAGTATCATTTCCCCATCCTGTTCCACGCCTATCGATACGCAACAAATGGGTATACCATTGGCATAATTGACAGTTCCGTCGATAGGATCAATGATCCATTTAGTGGACGAGCTGGTCTTTATCTCCCCAACTTCTTCACTCAAGATAAAATGATCTGGATAATTTTCCCTGATAGTAGCGATGATGGCTGTTTCAGATTTTTTATCCACCTCTGTTACGAGGTCGTTCACCGTACTTTTACTGCTCACCTCGAAAGGACCGTCGAAATATTGTTGCAGTATTTTTCCGCTGGCTTCAGTAGCTTTGAGTAAAGTAGTTTTTAACATGCCGCAAAGGTAATTACGAATTGCGAATTATGAATTGCGAATTATAGCCTACATCTTCGTTATATTTTGTATGTATAGACAACTTATTAATAACACATAAACTGTAATTCTAAATTATCAGACCCGTAATATTCAATATTCCACTTATTTTTGTAGTTCATTTTAAAGAGAGGGAAAGTTAATGGCCATCATAGGTAATCTTATTTCCAGGTCACTACGCATCAGGAAGAAGTTCACGTTTAAATTAGGAACACCTCGCCAATACCAGTTGCAGGTGCTGCATCGTTTGCTGGAGAAGGCTAAGGAGACAGAGTTTGGTCGCCACTACCAGTTTCAGGATATTCTGGACAGTCCCAATTTCATAGGGCAATACCGTGAAAAGATACCTGTGCATAACTATTCCAAAATGCATAAGGAATGGTGGTATCGCTGCCTGGAAGGTGAAGCCAACGTAAGCTGGCCCGAGAAAATTAAATATTTCGCCCTGAGTTCAGGTACTTCTGAATCGGCGAGCAAGCATATACCGGTTACCAAGGCCATGCTGAAAACCGTGAAGAAAGTAGGGGTAAAGCAGCTGTATTCCATGGCTAACTTCAATATACCGCCCCGGTCCTTCGAAAAAGGGATCCTGATGCTGGGCGGTACTACTTCGCTATTTGAGAAGGGCGACTATTATGAAGGGGATATGAGTGGCATCCAGGCTAAGAATATCCCGAAGTGGTTTCGCCGTTTCTATAAACCCGGAGGTAAAATATCACGTAAACCCAACTGGGAACAGCGGATTAAACTGATTGTACGCAAGGCCAGGGAGTGGGATGTAGGTACTGTTTGCGGCGTACCAGCCTGGGTACAAATCGTATTGGAGGAAATTATTAAATACCATGGCGTAAAGAATATCCACGAAATATGGCCCAACCTGGCTGTATATATTCATGGAGGGGTATCTTTCGAACCTTACCGCGATAGTTTCCAAAAACTGCTCGGAAAGCCTATTGCGTTTATTGAAACGTATATGGCGTCGGAAGGATCTTTCGGATTCCAGGCCCGTCCCGGTACCCGGGGTATTAAGCTGGTGCTGAACGCCGGTATCTTCTTCGAATTCATTCCTTTTAATGAAGAAAATTTTGATGGGGAAGGAGAGGTGAAGCCCAATCCCAAGTCATACATGGTCAACGAGGTAGTGGAAGATGTGGAGTATGCGGTGATGCTGTCGACCTGTGCCGGCGCCTGGCGCTACCTGATTGGAGACGTGGTGAAGTTTACTTCCGTGAAAGAACATGAAATTGTGATTGTAGGCCGTACCAAACAGTTCCTCAGCCTTTGTGGGGAGCACATGAGTATCGACAACATGAACAAGGCGATAGACAATGTTCAGAAGAAAATGGGTATCAACATCAGGGAGTTTACTGTAGCCGGTTTCCCTTATGAGAACCTGTTTGCGCATCGCTGGTATATTGGTACGGATACCCCGGGAGTAGATGCCGAAAAAGTACGGGAAATCATTGATCAAACCCTCAGCGAGGTGAATGATGATTATGCCGTAGAACGTTCTGCCGCCCTGAAAGAAGTATTTGTAGAAATACTGCCGAATGATGTATTCATAGATTACCTCCGTTGTAAGGGTAAAGAAGGCGCCATGAATAAGTTTCCACGCGTAATGAAAGGTGAGAAACTGAAAGACTGGGAGAATTTCCTGGTAGGCAAAACCGTTAAGAACTAAGTAGCACCTGTGATTCGGAAATTATAAGCATGATAGCATCAATTGTAGCGGGACTGGGACTGGGATTATTTCTTTCTTTATCGGTGGGCCCGGTAATTTTCGCGATTATAAAGTACAGTATTAATAATGGCTTTAAGGCAGGTATCAGCTTTGCGCTGGGCGTGTCTTTCAGCGATATCATGTTTGTATTGACCGGCAACCTCGCCGCCTCTTTTATTACCGGACTGGAAGAATATAAAAGAACGATAGGTACCTGTGGCGGTTTTTTATTGATAGGCATGGGCATCTACGGGTTGTTGTTCAAAAAGGTGAAGATCAGCACAGGCGATGAAAAGCCGGAGATGTTCCGGACCCACGACTATCTTAAGATATGGCTCGCAGGGTTTCTGATGAACACGCTGAACCCGGGAGTGATCATTTTCTGGCTGGGTGTGTGTGTGGCCAACAGCGCCACCAGCGTAGGACACCGGCTCGTGATGTACGCCGTATGTTTAAGCCTGGTGTTATCGGCCGATATCCTTAAAGTATTTGTTTCTGATAAAATCCGTCATAAGCTTACCCTCACCAACGTAGAATGGCTGAATCGCATTGCCGGCGTAAGTATGATCATCTTTGGGGTGGTGTTGCTTTACGAAGTGCTGTTTAATGTAGGGAACTTAGGGCATTAAATTTTTTTAAAAACGAGAAAGCCTTCTGTATTACACGGAAGGCTTTCTCGTTTTTATAAGGTAAGGCTATTATGCTTTAATCGTCCAGGTTTCATTACCAGCCAGCAGCTTATCCAGGTCACCAGGGCCTTTCTTGGCTACGGCGTCGGTCAACTGGAACTGCATGATGTCTTCGTAAGTAGGACGGAAAGCCTGGTAGAAAACACCAAACGGCCTCGGTAAGTGTCCTTCTATACGGGTATCATCGAACATGCGGGTGAGCAGTTGCGCCTTATAGAAATCATTTTCATCGTGTATCCACAGATCGCTTTCAGAGAAATCGGCTCCCAGCTCCACCACTACCGGTTTCAGACCATCCAGGCGGATGCCCTTGTTTTTGGTGGCGCCAAATACCAGCGGTTTACCTTGTTCTACAAAGATAGTTTCATCGGCTTTGGTGCTCTTTTCGGTGAAGGCTTCAAAGGCGCCATCGTTAAAGATGTTACAGTTTTGGTAGATTTCCAGGAAGGAAGCGCCTTTATGCGCATGGCTGCGTTTCAGCATTTCCTGTAAGTGCTTGGGATCACGGTCCATACTGCGGGCAATAAAAGTGGCATCCGCACCCAGGGCCAGGGCCAGGGGATTGAACGGATGATCGATACTACCCATGGGGGTAGATTTGGTCACTTTATTTTCTTCAGAAGTAGGAGAATACTGTCCTTTTGTTAAACCATAAATCTGGTTGTTGAACAGCATTACGTTTACATCAAAGTTGCGACGCAGCAGGTGAATGGTATGGTTACCGCCAATAGACAGGCCATCGCCATCACCGGTTACAATCCATACGCTCAGTTCAGGGCGGGTAGCTTTCAAACCGGAAGCAACGGCGGTAGCACGACCATGGATCGAGTGCATACCATAAGTATTCATATAGTACGGAAAACGCGAGGAACATCCGATACCGGAAACAATCACAATATTTTCGCGGGGAACCCCCAGCGTAGGCATAATCGTTTGTACCTGTTTAAGTATAGAGTAGTCGCCGCAGCCAGGGCACCAGCGTACTTCCTGGTCCGTTGCAAAGTCTTTTGCCGTGAGGGCTGCCTGCGGAGCTATAGTTGCTGTTGACATTAGTTTGATTTATATATTAGATAGTCTGTAAAGTTACGATAGATACCTGTAAATTAAGGTCACTGGGCCTGTAATTCCTCCCAATATTCTGCCGCCCGGCGGGTATGAGGAATCACGATAGTGCCCCCTACAATGTTGGCTACCGCAAAGATTTCATACATCTCGTCTGTGGTAACGCCTTGCTCATGCGCTTTTCCCAGGTGGTATTTGATACAATCATCACAACGGAGCACCATAGATGCTACCAGTCCCAGCATCTCCTTTGTTTTGGTACTCAGTGCCCCTTCTGCATAGGTATTGGTGTCCAGGTTAAAAAGACGGTTGATCACTTTATTCTGTTTGCCCAATATTACCTCATTCATTTTAGCGCGGTAGTCGTTAAACTCCTGAATCGCATTCGCCATATAACTGCTGTTTATGATATTATCAAGATCTTTTCACACAATAAAGCTATGAAAGGATTTACAAATATAGATTAATCTACTGACTGAGTAGACTATTTCAGCTATAACCTGTATTTATGGATCATAACCAAAAGTTATGCTGAGATATTTCTCCCTTAAATTAGTCCATAGATATTATAGACTATTCGTATATTCAGTCAATAAACCCTTTTTATCAACAAGCGCCATATTGCTTATGACCAATCATTATATCTGCCTGCTGGCCCTGGTCCTCTGCTGGCCCGGGATTACCCAGGCCCAGGAACAAAGCCAATCGCAGCAACGCCGCCTGGAAGATCGTTTCGATAAACAATTGAGCAGCACTCACATAGGTGAAACAATTCAATCGCTGTCCTCCCAGCCACACCATATTAGCTCCGCCAGGGGGAAAGCCGTAGCAGAAGACATCCTGCAACGCTTTAAAAGCTATGGCTGGGACGCCGAAATAGTTACTTACCAGGTACTGTTTCCCACGCCCAAAGAGCGGGTACTGGAACTGAAAAGTCCTGCTACGTATAAAGCCTTACTAAAAGAACCGGCCCTGAAGGAAGATGCTACCTCCGGGCAGGCGGGGCAGTTACCTACCTACAACGCCTGGAGCGCCGATGGCGACGTAGAAGCCCCGCTGGTATTTGTGAATTATGGACTTCCGGACGATTATGAATACCTGGAACGCACCGGTATCAGCGTAAAAGGTAAAATAGTGATCGCTAAATATGGCCGCTCCTGGCGGGGCAGCAAACCCAAGGTAGCCCAGGAACATGGAGCTATTGGCTGTATCATTTACTCCGATCCCAAAGATGATGGGTATTACGCAGGAGATGTTTATCCCCAAGGCGCATTTAAAAATGAATATGGCGTACAGAGAGGCGCTGTGATGGATATTGTTATCTATCCCGGGGACCCGTTGACACCCAATATTGGCGCTACCGCCAACGCACAGCGGTTGGACCGGCTCCAGGCCCCTAATCTGCTTAAAATACCAGTATTACCGATCAGTTATCATGATGCCACGCCGCTGCTCAAATCCCTGGAAGGGCCTGTGGCGCCGGAAGAATGGCGGGGAGCTTTACCCTTTACCTACCATATTGGCAATGGAAAAGCCATCGTGCACCTGAAGCTGCAATTCGACTGGCAAATACGTCCTTGCCATAATGTAATCGCCAAGCTGAAAGGCAGTGAATTGCCCGACCAATGGGTGATCCGCGGCAATCACCACGATGCCTGGGTCAACGGCGCCGCTGACCCTATCAGCGGGTTGGCCGCCTTGCTGGAAGAAGCCAAGGCAATAGGAGCGCTGCACCGTGAGGGATATACACCCCGGCGCACACTGGTATATTGTGCCTGGGATGGCGAAGAACCAGGACTGCTGGGCTCTACCGAATGGGTGGAAGACCATGCGGCCGAATTGCAGGAAAAAGCAGTGCTATACCTCAATACCGACAACAATGGAAGGGGCTTTTTCAACGCCAGCGGCTCTCATGCACTGGAAACGCTGGTCAACGACGTGGCCCGCGATATCACCGACCCACAAACCAGTGTGAGCATTCTGGCCCGCAAACAGGCGTCAGATGCACTGAAAGCGCCTACTGCCAAACTGAAAAAAGAACGGCTGGCTAAAAAGAACCTGGCCATCGGCGCTATGGGATCGGGCTCTGACTATTCCTCCTTCCTGCAGCACCTGGGCATTCCTTCCTTGGATTATGGCTTTGGGGGAGAAGATGCCGGCGGCGAATACCATTCCATCTACGATTCCTACGACGACTACCGCCGGTTTAAAGATCCCGGCTTTCAATATGGCGTCGCCCTCTCGGAAGCTGCCGGCCATACTGTTTTGCGTGTAGCCGACGCCGTTAACCTGCCTTTCGATTTCCGGCGGTTGTATGAAACAGTGAACGGATATGTGAATGAGCTTACAGAACTGGCAACCGGTATGCGCGAAGCCACTTCCATTGAAAACCAGTTGATCGAAGAGCAGAAATACCAGCTGGTAACAGATACAGCCAAACATCTATTGCCGCCATCGCCCAAAGCAGAAGTGCCATACCTCGATTTTTCGGCCCTGCAAAATGCGCTCGTAGCACTGGATACCACCACGCAGGCGTTGTCTTCCCGGAAAAATCATACGGGCGCCACCTACGACAAAGCGCTATACCAGGCGGAACAACAGCTATTATACGGCAAGGGATTGCCTGCCCGTAGCTGGTATAAACATACTTTGTATGCTCCCGGCTTTTATACGGGTTATGGTGTAAAAACAATTCCAGGTGTAAGAGAAGCAATTGAACAGCGCCGGTGGACAGAAGCCCAGGAACAAATTGCTGTGGTAGCAGCGGCCATCAACCGGTTGACTGTACACTTAAACGGATTATAGCTTTTTATGCAGCGGTGGCCTTACCGGCTAACCGCTGCTTCTTTCAGGTAATCCTTTACACCTTCCACAATTTTGGTAACAATGAATTGCTGGAATGCAGGTTGTAATATCTTTTCCTCATCGCCGGGGTTGCTGAGAAATAACGTTTCAATCAGCGCATCGGGGAACTCTGTAGGATTGTTGAGGATGAAATTAAAGTTGTCGTTATTTCCAAAATCATTTAGTCCCGTTTGCAGCAAACGATCATGGATAGCCGCATTCAGCGGCTCGCAGAAAGGTTGTTTGTAATACGTAGCCGTACCATATACATCTACGGGGTTTACGGAAGAGTTGAAGTGAATGCTCAATAACAAGTCAGGATTAGCCCGGCGGAAAAAAGACAACCGGTCTTCATTGGCCACAAACTTTTCAGTAGTACGCGACATGATCACTGTGGCGCCTTCTCTTTCCAGCAGGTTTTTGAGCTGCAAGGCTATTACCAGGGTCATTTGCTTTTCTACGGTGCCGGTTAGCCCGGTGGCGCCGGGATTGCCGCCGCCATGGCCAGGATCTAACCCAATGACCAGGTTTTTCAACGACAGGTTAGCCGGTACACGTTTAACCTTTACCGTTATACGGTTATTTTCATAGTATACCTGGTATCCCCAGGGGGCATGTTGCAGGGAAATAACCATGCGGCATACATCGTGGGAAGGTTGGCCCCAGGCAACGGAAGTAATTTCTTTCGTGTTCTGCAACAATGTGCTTAATCCTTTTTCAGCATAAGCGCCATGTATGTCTACAATAATTTTTTTGGAAGACACCAGCTGGGTGGAAGTATACGGTAGCTTGTCAGACAAGGCCACGGAAACATAGTCGTATTTGTCGTCTCCCCATATTTTGGGATCGTCTGCAATGCTCACGGACAGCTGTTCCTGGGGGATTTCAGTATCTATCAGGGGTTCGGGTATAAAGGCTGTTTGTTTGGAAGACAGCCTTACTTTGTAATAATCGTCTTGCCTGCCTACAATATGCAACAATACATCTTTGTCGAGGTAGCCAATTTTATCCGGCCCCAGGCGGTCGCCATGCGGACTGGAAGTGAGGTAAGTCATATTATCGATGGTACGGCCGGTGAAGGGGAGCTCATTGTGCATAACGTGGTAGTGGTTGGGACTGGCCAATACGGCTGTTTCTCCATTACGTTTGCGCAGGCGTACCATTATTTTCCCATTCAACAGCGAGTCGCCGGGTTGTATGATATAGGTGCCCGTGTAGTAGCCCGGCACTCCTCCGGTTTGCGAGGCGGGCATTTCCCGGAGTGGGCTGTCATTGAACCAGCTGGCTGTTTCACCGGGGTACCCTTTCATTTTTATCCGCAGGGTATCACCTTCCATTAGTTCCAGGTTGCCGGAAGGAGATATATCTATATAGTCTATACGAAAAATGTTGGTAGCAACGGGCGCTGGTGGCGGGTTGTAATAGAATACTACATTTTTAGTATATGTTTCACCGTTAGGGGCAGTAGTAGTAATGGAAAAACTATTGCGCCCGGTAGCTAATTCATATTTAGTGGCAAAGGTGCCGGTGGAATACACATGTACAGAGTCGCTGTTGATGGTGACGGTACAACCCATGCAGGTCCTGCCGGCGATGAATTGTTTGGCCGTGGTCACATTATTCTGATCCCTTGAAGGCTGGCTAAGACGCAGGGACACCTGGCTGCTGGCTAAGAAGGGGATACAAAGTGCAATAAAAATGGGAGAAAAAAACTTCAACGATAGCATAATAACCTGTCATCAATATCTATGAAAGAGTGTAAAGATAAGCAGGAGAGGGGAATAGGAGAAAAGCTTTTAGCTGCCAGGGTTACTAACAGCTAAAAGCCTGATATGATATTAAAAGCTATATTTATTGTCTGCAATCAGTTTATCCGCAATTCTTCTGCGGGCATCTTTTGCGTTAAATGGTTCTGCTTTGGTAAAGCGTTTGAGGCCTAACAGCATCATACGTTGTTCGTCGCCTTCAGCGAAGGCGTTGATAGCATCCTTACCGGATTTGTTGATACGATCGGCTGCATCGTAAATGAAGGTCCGTACAATGTCGGCCTGGAAAGAAGCGGCGGCTTCGCCTTTGCTGGTGGTAAGTTTGATTAAGCGGAGCAATGCACTTTCGGCTACAAAAGTTTCGATGGCCATATCGGCAATATCCATGAGGATTTCCTGTTCATTTTCCAGCTTCATCATGAGTTTCTGCGCAGCGGCGCCGGCAGCCATGAGGATGGCTTTCTTGAAATTGGCGATCATCTTCTTTTCCTTGCTGAAGGCGGTTTCATCGTCGCTGCCAAAGTCAGGAATACTCATCAGTTCCTTCATCACATTCATGGCCGGTGTCATCAGGTCCAGCTTACCTTTCATGGCGCGTTTCAGGGTCATGTCGAGCGTAAGCAGCCGGTTAATTTCATTGGTACCTTCAAAGATGCGGTTGATGCGGGAATCGCGGTAAGCTTTTGAGATGATATATTCATCGCTGAAGCCGTTGCCACCGTGAATCTGTACGCCTTCATCCACTACAAAGTCCAGCACTTCGGAACCGTTTACCTTGAGAATGGCACATTCTACGGCGTATTCTTCGGCGGCACCCAGCAGTGCTTCGTTAAAAGGTTTGCCGGCAGCCAGCAGTTCTTTTTCTTTCTCATCTATCAGTTGAGCGGTGCGGAACAGGGCTGATTCGGAGGTCCAGGTACGTATAGCCATTTCCGCTAGTTTGTGCTTGATAGCGCCGAAGTTGGCGATCGGTTGTTTAAACTGGGTGCGGGTATTGGCGTATTGTACGGAGGTATTGATACATTTTTTTGCGGCCCCCAGCGCAGCGGCACAGAGTTTCAGGCGGCCGATGTTGAGGATGTTGAAGGCAATCAGGTGACCTTTACCGATTACACCCAGCACATTTTCTGCGGGTACTTTGGCATCCTGGAAATAAATTTGCCGGGTAGAAGAACCCTTGATCCCCATTTTATGTTCTTCGGCGCCCAGGGTAAATCCGGGAGTGCCTTTTTCAACAATAAATGCCGTGAATTTGTCGCCGTCAATTTTAGCAAATACGGTGAACACGTCTGCAAAACCGGAGTTGGTGATCCAGCTTTTCTGTCCATTCAGCACATAGTATTTTCCATCTTCTGTGAGCTTGGCGGTAGTTTTAGCGCCAAGGGCATCAGAGCCGGAATCTGGCTCCGTAAGGGCATAAGCGCCTTTCATTTCACCGGTAGCCAGTTTAGGAATATATTTTTCTTTTTGTTCGTTGGTACCAAAATAAAGGATGGGTAAGGAACCAATACCCGTATGCGCAGCCATGGCAACAGAAAAAGAGTGCCCTGCGCCCAATCCTTCGTTGATAATCGTAGCGGTTACAAAATCTTTACCCAGTCCTCCATATTCTTCGGGGAAGGAAGCTCCCAGCAAGCCTTGTTCACCCGCTTTTTCCAGCAGCGATTGCATTAAACCTTCTTCCTGTTTATCCAGGCGTTCTACAATCGGGGTTACCTCCTTGCTGATGAACTGGTCTGCCATGTCTTTGATCATCAGCTGTTCTTCTGAAAAGTCTTCCGGGGTGAAAACATCCTCCGGAGCGCTTTCCTTTACCAGGAATTCTGCGCCTTTCAGCGCAGTCTTATTTTCAACTGTTGCGTCCATGTTACTGAATTTTTGGTAGTTCTGTAATTTACTGAAAAAAGCATAAAGCTGCGTAGGTTTGATCCGGTTTAGCTAAACATGCTGATGCTATTGATTTTTCACTGAATTTAAATCAATTCACCTACTGAAACCGGCATTGGTTTATTTTTAACAAAAAATAAACTGGTAGAAAGTCATTCAGTGGCTAACTTTCTCCTTTGCGCTTTATTCACTATCATTGTCCCCCTTTTATGTCTGACTTTTATCTCTCATATTTGAAAAGCCAGTTTCACGGTACCTGTGAAGGTACGGGGGAAGCACTATTGATTTGCCTGCATGGCTTTGGGGAAAGCGCCGCACACTTTCAGCCGCTCACAGCTACGCTGGGAGAGCGGTTTACTATCGTAGCGCTGGACATGCCACTGCACGGCAGTACGGAGTGGCGCGAAGAAAGAGCTTTTGAAAAGGAAGACCTGGTAACCATTGTGCGCATGGTATTGCAACAACAGGGGAAAGACAGGTTTTCCCTGATGGGATATAGCATGGGAGGCAGGTTATCACTTTGCCTGGTAGAAAGATTGGCGCCTAAAATAGATTACCTGGTATTGGCTGCTGCAGACGGTTTGCGGAATAATCCCTGGCATATGTTTGTTACACAAACCGGTATAGGCAACCGGATATTCAAATATAATACCTATCATCCCCGTTTATTCTTTACGCTGCTGCATACCTGGCGTAAACTGGGTTTGCTGAATCAGAGTGTATATAAGTTTGCACTGCACAGGATGAATGAACAATCGAAAAGAGCATTGGTGTATAATGTATGGACCAACTTACGGCATATGATGCCGGACAAAAAGAAGTGTAAACAATTATTATCTCAATATAACGTTTTAACGCTGTTGGTCTTCGGAAAATACGATCGTGTTATTCCTCCTGTATTGGGTACCCGCTTTGCGGATGGTTCATTTCCCTCTAAAATATTGATATTAGACAAAGGGCATCAGCTGATATCCGCGCAGCTGGGCCTTATCATCAATAAAAATCTTTAACCTGGATGCAGTTTTTTGTAATTATATTGATTGTGCTGTCGCTTGGCTATGGTGTACTAATGCTGTGGTATAGCCTGGGTTGGAAACGGTTGAAGAAGTTTTCCACAGTAGGGCAAACTGCCGGCCATACTGCCGTAACGGTTATTATTCCCGCCCGGAATGAAGCGGCTAACCTACCGGCTTTACTGGAAGCGCTCCGGCGCCAAACCTATCCAGCCGCTTTACTGGAGGTGATCATCATCGATGATTTTTCTACAGATAATACTGCTGATATCATCCGCAACTTCCCGGCAGAAAATATTCACCTGCTGGAACTAAGGCAATACCTGGATGAGGAGCAACGATTGAATTCCTACAAGAAGAAAGCTATTGAAATCGCCATATCCAAAGCCAGCGGGGATCTTATTGTTACCACAGACGCTGATTGTGTGATGGGACCGCGCTGGATTGACACCATGGTACAATTTTATGAACATCATCTCCCTAAATTTATAGCCGCACCGGTTAGCTTCTACAAAGAGCATAATTTCTTTAAGCGCCTGCAATCGCTCGATTTTATGACCATGCAGGGCATTACCGGAGCTGCCGCGCAACTGGCCTCGGGCACTATGTGTAACGGCGCTAACCTGGCCTACGAGAAGAAAGCGTTTCATGAAGTGGGCGGCTTCGCCGGGATCGACAACATCGCCTCCGGTGATGATATGTTGCTGATGTACAAGATATACAGTGCCTATCCGGATAGCGTAAAATACCTGAAAAGTGAAGATGCCATTGTGCGCACCCTCGCCGTAGATACGCTGAAAGACTTTATGAATCAGCGTATCCGCTGGTCGTCCAAGGCCGATAAATACGAAGACAAACGACTTACCTGGGTATTGCTGCTGGTATACCTGTTTAACCTGGGCCTGTTAATTATGGGAGTAATGGTCTTGTTTTTCCCGGTATGGTGGCCCTGGTTCCTGATAGTGTTATTGTTTAAAATAACGCTGGAGCTGTATTTCCTGTTGCCCGTGGCAAAGTTTTTCAACAAAACGGAATTGTTACTATGGTTTATTCCCGGTCAGGTGTTCCATATTCCTTATATTGTTGTTGCCGGCTGGCTGGGTAAGTTTGGTAGTTATCAGTGGAAAGGCCGTACGGTTAACTAAATACATCGCCTTTTATCAAGTATGCAATCTTCCTGGAAACGATTATACCGCAATAAGGGTGCAGTGGCCGGTTTACTGGTAATAGCCCTGTCGGTGCTCATTAGCGTGCTCGCTTATGCGCTGGCGCCCGATAATACACCGGATGCCAATAGGATGATCCTGGAAATAGAGGGGCAACACCCGGGATTCCGGATTACCATGCTGGCTGTGAAGAAAGAACGGCCGGTGGTTACGGTATCTTTATGGGAACGGCTCTTACACGGACAGGAACCGGATATGACCTGGATCCCGCTGCGTTCCTGGCAGTTTAAAGACAGCGCCATTGTGATACAACGTTATGTAGATGAATCTACCGGAAGAGAAGAGGTATATCCTCTTACTACTGTACTATACGGTAAACCAGTTGCTACGGTGTCATTGGCGGAGTTGCAGGAGGAAGTCCGGAAGATGCGGATTTTTAATGCTACTTATTGGTTGGGGACCGATAAGTTTGGCCGGGACATTTTAAGCCGGCTGTTGGTAGGTACCCGGGTGAGCCTGGGGGTAGGATGTATTGCTGTGGTTATTTCCCTGAGTATAGGCGTGTTATTAGGCGCTGTAGCTGGTTATTTCAAGGGCCGCACCGATGATGTGGTGATGTGGCTGGTAAATGTAGTATGGTCGATGCCTACATTGCTGCTGGTATTTGCGCTTACCCTGGCGTTGGGCAAGGGTTTCTGGCAGGTATTTATTGCCGTGGGGCTAACGATGTGGGTGGGCGTGGCCCGTATTATCCGCGGACAAGTGCTGGCCATCCGGGAGCTGGAGTATGTAGAAGCCGCCAGGGCGCTGGGATATGGCCACGTCCGGATTATTGTAAAACACATATTACCCAATATCCTGGGACCGGTGATGGTGGTAGCTGCGGGCAACTTTGCTACGGCTATCGTGGTAGAGGCGGGACTTAGCTTCCTGGGCGTGGGAGTACAGCCCCCGCAGCCTTCCTGGGGATTGATGATCAAGGAAAACTATAACTTTATCATTACACATAACCCGTTGCTGGCCCTGGCGCCAGGCATTGCGATTATGTTACTGGTATTGGCTTTCAACCTGTTGGGGAATGGTTTGCGCGATGCCATGGATGTACGAAGTAAAATTTGATTTGCATATAAAAAAAAGCTAATTTCAGGCTCCCATATATACTTGAAATATGCTATTGAAAAACTGTTTCCCTGTATTATTAGCTTTTGTTGTGCTGACTTTCGTCTCCTGTAAAAAGAAAAAGAGCGATAATCCTGCTCCTAATGTACAGGAGGAAACACTGGCATTTACCCTTCCCGACATACAACTGGGCAAGTATAATATAGCAATGGACAGCAGTTACGCGCTGAAAGTAAATGTTACCTCCAAAATGCCGGATGCCGGCGTAAAGGTGATGTTGAGCGTGGTTACGGAAACCGGTGCCATTCCTTTAGCCCAGGATCCTGTGCCGGACACTAAAGCACCGCAGTTTACTATCAACCTGCGCCATCTGAAGCCATTGAAAACATACGAGGTAACGGTGTGGTTATCTTCCCTGGGCAACACAGCCAATGTTACCACCCACCAGGTATTTTATATCACAAATAAGTCGGATCAATAGCGGGAATCCCGAAATCCTGCTTCCCGAATCTAAAATTGTGTAGGTTTGCATGCTCGCAGACAAAGGATTCGTTTATGCAAATTGCTGTTAATGCCGCTTGTTTAAGGCAGGACATGCCTGCCGATACCGGGAGAGTGGCTGCTGATATTATACTGGCGATGTGCCGGCAACAGCCGGGGCATCAATTCACTTTCTATTTTGATGGGGAGATGCCACAAGGGTTATCGCTGCCGGCCAATGCCACCACGGTGATATTGCCCCGTAAAGGCAATAAGTCCTGGCATTATTACTGGTGGCTGGAATGGCAGCTGGTGAAGGCGATGAAATCTTCCCGGCCGGATTTTTACCTGGGATTAGACGGAACTGTGCCGCTGCGTAGTAAAATCCCTGCCGGCCTGCTGGTAAGGGACTTGTCGTTTCTTAAAGAAGCGGGTTTACAGCCGGAAGTACAGCAGCGGTCGCTCAAAAACAATATGCGCCAATACCTGGCCAAAGCGCGGTGTGTTAGCGTGGTATCGGCCACTACGAAGGAAGAAGTAGTGCGATATGCCCCGGGCGTGATGGATAGACTGGTGACCCTGGATATAGGCCTGAGTGATGCCTACCGGCCGCTGGAATGGGAGCAACGGGAGGCGGTAAAAAAGGAATTTGCCGGAGGGGCAGAGTATTTCCTGGTAACAGGGAGCGTGCATCCCCGAAATAATATAATGCCGGTGCTGAAAGCATTTTCTGCCTTGAAGAAACGGCAGCGGAGCAATATAAAATTGGTACTGGCAGGGAGTATTACACCGGCAGGTGCGGATATTGCCGCTTCCCTGCAGAGCTATAAATTTCGCCAGGACGTGGTTTGCATAGAAGCAGCCGATGAGGCTATGCTGGCCCGGTTAACAGGGGCGGCTTATGCGCTCGTATATCCGTCGAGGTTTGAGGGACTGGCTTTGCCCATTTATGCGGCACAGCGCTGCGAGGTGCCGGTGATTGCCCTGGATAGCACAGCGGCCCGGGAAGCGGGTGGGGATACGGTATTGTATGCCGATCCGGCCAGCCTGGACGATTTGTCGGAAAAAATGAGCCTCCTGTACAAAGATGAGCAGCTGAGGAGCCGGTTGCTCTCAAAAACACCACCAGTGAAGCTTTCTGCCAGCTGGGAGCAGGCGGCTTTGCAGTGGTGGAATGCCCTGACCAGATAGGAGTTTCTCAAAATGAGGAAGGATGGCTATTTTTGCGCTTTAATTGATAAACATGAGTACAATATCTACTATAAAGATCCAGGTAGGACTGGACGATCAGAAGGTGCCGGAGTCAATAGCCTGGAGTGCTACCGACAATAAGGATGATAGATTAATGAAGGCCAAGGGGATGATCGTGTCCTTCTGGGACCCGGCAGAAAGAGCTGCCCTGCGTATAGACTTGTGGACGAAAGATATGATGGTAGATGAAATGGCTGATTTCTTCTTTCAGACAATGATGACCATGGCAGATACCTATGCAAGGGCTACGCCTTATAAAGATCAGGCCGACGAAATGCGTGCTTTTGCAAAGGATTTCTTTAAGAAATTCCAGGAAAAGCAGGCTGCTGAAGGACAATAATCCATTAAACCTAACCATATGTCATTAGAATTAGATATCAACGCAGGCATTAAGGCTGCGATGCTGGGTAAAAAAGAAGCAGAATTGCGCGCGCTGCGTGCTATTAAAGCGGCCATCCTGGTGGCTAAAACTGCAGAAGGAGCCAGTGCTGAACTGACAGAAGCCGATGAAAGCAAGTTGCTGCAGAAGCTGGCCAAGCAGAGAAAGGATTCCCTCGAAATTTTCCGTGCCCAGAACCGTGAAGACCTGGCTGTAAAAGAGCAGGAAGAGCTGGACGTGATTGAGCGTTTCCTTCCTAAACAGATGAGCGAGGCCGAATTACGTACGGCCATTACTGATATTATTACCTCCACTGGCGCCAGTTCCCCGGCTGATATGGGAAAAGTAATGGGCGTTGCTACCAAACAACTGGCCGGTAAAGCCGATGGAAAGGCTATTTCCGCGCTGGTAAAGGAACTGCTGAGCAAGTAGTAAGGCCGGATTTATAAATATTGGAATTTTTCGCCGGGAGAATTTTTCTCCCGTCAAAAAATTCCAACATTTGTAAATACCCATATTTCTAACATGTCTATAGATATTATTTTTGCTATTATCATGGTGTTTGCCATTTACCGGGGCTACACGCGTGGGTTAATCGTAGCGGTGTTTTCGCTGGTAGCCGTGATGCTGGGATTGGCAGCAGCCCTCAAATTATCGGCGGTAACTGCATTGTATGTACAGCAGCATTGGGATATGCATTCCCGTTGGATACCAGTCATTTGCTTCATCGGTTTGTTCCTGGGGGTAATACTACTGATCCGGCTGGGAGCCGGCATATTGCAGAAGCTGGTGGAAATGGTGATGCTGGGTTGGTTGAATAAATTGGGGGGAATACTATTGTATAGCGTTATATTTATAATAATTTATAGTGTAGTGCTGTGGATGGCCAACCAGGTATATTGGCTAAGCCCCGAAACGAAGCTACAGTCGGTAGTATATCCTTATATTGAGAACGTCGGCCCGTGGGTGTTAGATCACATCGGAGAGGTGATACCGGTTTTTAAGAATATGTTCTCTCAGCTGCAGGCATTTTTCGAGCAGGCAGCGCAGCATATTCAACATGGTTAACTTGTTCCGGGAGTTTTTAGATTAATAAAAAGAATTATTTTAGCGTAAAATTGACTTTCAAGATTTGGCAATGGATTACGAAATCAAAACACAGGGTAAGTTTAATTTTATAGAAGAAGGAGAGGGAGAGCCACTGGTATTATTGCATGGACTTTTTGGTGCTTTGAGCAATTTCTCGCACATGATCGAATATTTCCGGCAGTATAACAAGGTTGTGATTCCGATGTTACCCCTGTATGATTTGAACATCCTGGAAACATCGGTAGGAGGATTAGCCAAATATGTGCACAAGTTTATTGAAGCCAGGGGATACAAAAATGTGCATCTGCTGGGCAATTCACTGGGAGGCCACGTAGCATTGGTGTACCTGCTCAAACATCCTGAAGCACCTGTGAAATCGCTGATCCTGACCGGCAGCTCCGGCTTGTTCGAAAATGGAATGGGCGAAACCTATCCTAAACGCGGGGACTATGAATATATCCGCAAGAAAGCAGAACTTACTTTTTACGATCCGAAAGTCGCTACCAAAGAGCTGGTAGACGAAATGTTCGAAATTGTAAATAACCGCCTGAAAGTGATTAAAATCATCACGCTGGCGAAATCAGCTATCCGTCACAACCTGGGCGATGAACTGCAGGATATTAAGCAACCAACTTTACTGATCTGGGGTATGAATGATACCGTTACACCCCCTATGGTCGGCGAAGAGTTTAAAAAATTGATACCTAATTCTGAACTGCAGTTTATCGACAAATGTGGACATGCACCTATGATGGAAGTCCCTGATGAATTCAACAAAATTTTGCACGCTTTCCTGGAGAAACTGAAGTACCAGCCTGTCAGTTAAACCGGCGCTTTCCTGGCCGCTTCCGACTGTACTGAAATGTGCAGCGTTTTCGCGTACATGTAATTTCTTTTTCTGTTGGCATATTCTTTACTATTATTGTGTAAGAATACACTAACATGATTGCCAGAGAACTCATATCGTCAGTACCTGCTCTGCATCCTTCTGATACAGGAGCAAAGGCGCTGCGTCTGATGAATGAATATCATCTGACGCAACTACCTATGGTAGTGGATAGCAAATACCTGGCCCTGGTGGAGGAAGATGATATCATGGATATCGAAGACCTGGATGTACCCCTGGAATCAATGGAGTACGGTGGCTCCCGTCCGGCTGTCATGGAATATGCTCATCTGTTTGAGGCGCTGAAACTATTCTACGACTTTAAATTATCTGCGCTCCCGGTAGTTACCAAGGAAAGCGAATACCTGGGCATCATCACCAAAGATAACCTGGTTACCGCTTTCGCTGCCTTTAATGCAGTAAAAGAGCCCGGAGGTATCGTTGCCTTTGAAGTGGAGCCCCGCGATTTTGCGCTGAGCGAAATTGCCCGGATCGCCGAATCAAATGACGTAACCCTCCTGAGCGTAAATACCCTTAGCAACCCTGCCACCGGTAAAATGGAAGTGATGCTGAAAACTAACCGGCAGGAATTACAGGGACTGTTGGCTACTTTCGAGCGCTTCAATTATGTGATCAAATACGTTTTTGCGGAAGAGCCGGAAGAAGAACTCCTTAAAAAGAATTACGATCTCCTGATGAACTATATCGGGATGTAGGAGAGCTAAAAGCATAAAGCTAAAAGCACAAAGCTATTGTGTAGAATGATCACAGCGAATTTTAAATATTCGCTAAATTCTTCTACACAATAGCTTTTTGCTTTCCACTTTATCCTTTCGGCTTTTTATTATATTTGACTATTGTCAACGCTTTTAAAAATTTTTACAGGACCTACATGCTGAGATGCTGTTACCGCCTGCTGGCCATGATCTGCCTGTTGGGATTCGTGTTACCCGGAACTGCTGAAGGACAATCTGTACCTGCAAAGGATAGCAGCTACCTGGTAGTGCGTAACATTGTTGTACTGGGAAATAAGAAAACCCGTACCTCCGTTATCGTGCGGGAAATCAGCACGGTGCCCGGAGATACCATCTATTTCCGGGATCTGGGGGAAGTCCTCGAAAGAACACGCAAACAACTACTCAACACCTCCCTTTTCCTCAACGCTACCGCCAATGTGAAAAACTGGGAGGGTAACAATGCCGACCTGGTCTTCGAAGTGTGGGAACGATGGTACACTTTTGCTTTTCCCATTTTTAAGCTGGCCGACCGCAACTTTAACCAGTGGTGGGTGGAAAAAAATCATAGCCTGAGCCGGGTAAACATTGGTCTCAGTGGAACCCAGGGAAATCTTACCGGCCGTAACGACGAGTTAAACGCATCCCTGCAGTTCGGCTATACCCAACGATTTGCCCTCCAGTATAATCTTCCTTACATTGATAAACACTTCCATCATGGGCTTGGTATAATCGCCATCTATAAACGTAACCGCGAGGTAAATGATAGCACCAAAGGCAATAAACAACAGTTTTTCCGCAAGGAAGATTTCCTTCGCCAGATTTACCAGGTGGGGCTCAGTTACAGCTATCGTAAGGCCATTAATACCAGGCACCAGGTGTTTGTGAATTATAATTATGAGAAAGTAGCCGACTCTGTAGCAATCATCAATCCTAATTACCTGGGAAAAGGCCGTACCAGCATAAATTTCCTGGATATCACTTACCGGATGACCTACATCAAAGCGGATAGCTGGGTATACCCCCTTAAAGGAATGAGTGTCCTGGCTGAAGTGGGAAAAAGAGGCATAGGTCCCTGGAATGATATTGACGATATTCATTTCCGGCTAAACGTAGCCAGGTATTGGGAGTTACGCCCTAAAACCTTTGCAGCCCTTGGCTTCCGCGGGATGGCGAAATTTTCAAACGAACAACCATATATCAATCAGCAGGCGTTGGGATATAACGATGACTACCTGAGAGGATTGGAATATTATGTGGTAGATGGTACCAGCTTCGCTATCCTGAAATCAACACTCCGGCAGGAACTATTATCGGTGAAGATAAAACTACCCATCGTACCTAAGAAATTCAGCCAGGTACCCATACGTATTTTTGCCAAAGCGTACGGGGATGCAGGTTATTCTTACAATAAATTTCCAGGCACCAGCTTCCTCAATAATCGTATGCTATATACCGGCGGGCTGGGCATCGACATCGTTTCTTTCTATGATACCTGCCTGCGGATCGAGTATAGCTTTAACCAGTTAGGGCAAAAAGGACTATTTTTACACACAAGCATAGACATGTAGTGCCCAATTGCCCTGATAGCGTTGGTCTGTCAAAAGGCAGGTAACGGGCCGCTGAAAGCTTAATAAATTATGCAGGTAGCACTTTATAGCAGGGGATTTATTACTGAAGACATCGCAAACATCCGCTTATTGCTGGAGGAATTGGAGCGGGCAGAGATTGAAGCAATGATTTATGAGCCGTTTTTCCGGGTATTACAGCAACATGTGCCTTTTGAAACAACCCCGGTACTGTTTTCCTGTGCAGAAGACTTACCAGGAAAAATCGACTTCTTAATGAGTCTGGGTGGCGACGGTACGCTGCTGGACACGGTATGTTATGTGAGGGATACCAATATCCCGGTAATCGGTATTAATTTTGGCCGCCTGGGATTCCTGGCGAGCATCGGTAAAAACGAAATCCATGCACTGGTGCAGGCGCTCCTGAATCGTACCTATGTAGTAGACCAACGTTCGCTGTTGCACCTTGACGCCAATATTCCCTTATTTGGAGAAGTGCCTTATGCCCTGAACGAATTTACAATCCATAAAAAAGATACCTCCGCCATGGTAAAGATCCATACCTACCTCAATGGCGAGTTTCTCAATACTTACTGGGCAGATGGATTGATTGTATCCACTCCAACTGGTTCTACCGGTTATTCGCTGAGCTGCGGTGGCCCCATTGTATTCCCGGATGCTGGTAATTTTGTGATCACGCCAGTGGCACCTCACAACCTCAATGTGCGGCCTATTATCGTGCCCAACGACAATATCATTTCTTTTGAAGTGGAAGGGCGCAGTGACCAGTTTCTTTGTACCCTCGATAGCCGGATGGAAACTATAGACAGTACAGTACAACTGGCGATAAAAAAAGAGCAGTTTAAACTGAGTCTGCTGCGGCTGGATGACAGCAACTTCCTACATACCTTACGTAACAAGCTATTATGGGGTATTGATGCCCGTAATACGATTAAAATATAGAAATATAAATTATATTGCTACATTTACAAATACGTTGTCTGCTGATTGTAATGCAAATTATGCCCCATGAGGACAAGGAGCGTCTCACCAGTTAGCATAATCGTCAGCTATACATTAAATAAATCCGGCATTTTAGCGTTTAAGTAGGACTGATTTATGCTGAAATCTTTTTTATATCCTAAATATCTCCTCTTTTCCCTGCTGGTAGCGGCTGGCAGTTTGTTTGCGGGACGAGCCGCCGCGCAAAATGAGTTACAATACGTAGGGGAACTGGGTTTATCGATCGGAGGGGCCCAATACTTTGGGGACCTGAATACCCGGGGGGCATTAAATAGCATTAAGCCTGCCATCGGGGTTTATTACCGGAAATATATGAACGATTACGTGGGGGTGAGAGCCCATGCCCGTTTTATGCAGCTGGGTTATTCGGATGTGCACAATAAGAACGAATTCCAAAAACTGCGTAACCTCAGTTTCAATACCAATTTATGGGAACTATCGCTGCAGGGAGATTTCAATTTCTTCCGGTTTGAACCCGGTAGTTTATATGAACGTTTTTCTCCATATTTGACCGGGGGCGCCAGTCTTTTTTATTTCAATCCTTACACTTACCTGAACGGGACTAAATATTATTTACAGCCGTTGCGTACGGAGGGACAGGGAAGCGCCCTGTATCCTGAGCGCAAGCCATACAGCCTCGTTTCCTATGCCTGGTTAATTGGGGGCGGTTTTAAGTATAATCTCTCCAAAAAAGTAAATGTGGGGCTGGAAGCGCTGTACCGGTATACCCAAACTGATTACCTGGATGATGTAAGCACCACTTATGCAGGCCCCGGGGCATTTCCAACGCTGCCTAACGGACAACCCTCAGTGGCGGCTCAGTTGCAGGACAGATCCGGCGTTTATGGCGCCCCGATTGGGGTAACAGGCCGCCAGCGGGGTAATAGCCGGGATAAGGACCAGTTTTTGACCATTGAGCTGACCATTAGTATCCTTTTTACCTCTTATCACTGTAAATTTTAATTTACCGGAAAATACTTTCTACAGGCAGCCATTACATCCCTGCCAACTACCCGGAAAGTTCGTTGAATTTGCTAAAATCCCCACTGGTATTGATTTCGCTGTTAAAACTACGTTAAAAGACCTTCTTAGGCTTTGCTAAAAAAGTCATTACTCTATTTTTGTATCTTTGCACCCTTTTAGAATCTGTTATAATCTGTAATAATCTGTTATAATACGCCTGACACAAATGAGTTTGAAGGATAAATTGGACTTGCAACGGTTACCACGCCATATTGCCATTATTATGGATGGAAATGGCCGTTGGGCAAAGGAGCGTGGGCAAGACAGGCTGTACGGGCACCACGAGGGGGTAGAAAGCGTGCGCAACATAGTGGAAACCTGTGCAGAACTTGGAATCGGCTATCTTACGCTGTATGCTTTTTCTACCGAAAACTGGGACCGCCCGGTTTACGAGGTGACTGGTATCATGGAATTGCTCGTAAACACCATCCGGCAGGAGGTGAATACGCTGTCTAAAAATAATATCCGTCTGAGTGTAATTGGCGATATGAACATGCTGCCTCCCCAGGCGCAGCAGGAAATGGAAGAGGCCATCGCCCTTACCAGCCAAAATACTGGCCTCAATCTCATTATGGCTCTTAGCTACAGTGCAAGATGGGAAATCGTGAATGCAGCCAGGAAAATAGCCCTGGATGTGAAAAATGGAGCCCTGGACCCTGCAGCTGTGACGCCTGAGGTATGGGAAAAATATCTCTGTACCACCGGCCTGCCAGACCCTGAATTAATGATTCGTACCAGTGGAGAATGCAGGATCAGTAACTTCTTACTATATCAACTGGCCTATGCGGAGCTGTACTTTACAGACACCCGCTGGCCGGATTTCCGCAATGAACATCTTTACCAGGCCATCTTAAATTACCAAACCAGAGAACGGCGCTTTGGCAAAACAAGCGAACAAATTCAGCAGAATGAAGAAATTATTTCCTAAGGGCCTACTGGCTATAGCATTATGTTGCAGTGCAGGCATACGTGTATCCGCTCAGCAGAAAGATACGGTGCCCCCAACGCAGCCCCCTGCTAATCCGCCGGCAGTTGCTCCCATTAATATGGGTAATCCGCAACAGTACGAAATTGCCGAAATCACCGTTGTAGGTACCCAATACCTGGACAAATCATTACTGCTGTCGCTTTCGGGCCTCAGTGTAGGCGATAAGGTAACCTATCCGGGTGGCGATCAATTTACCAAGGCCATTCAAAGCCTCTGGTCACAACGTTTATTCGCAGATGTGACCATCTACGTAACTAAAATTGAAGACAATAAAATCTGGCTGGAAATCGGGTTAACAGAAATGCCCCGTATGTCCTCCTTCTCCTTCAAAGGAATTAAAAAAGCAGAAGCCGACGATATTACCACCAAAGCTGGTATCCGTAAAGGAACAGTAATTACCCAGGCCCTGAAACAAAATGTAATCGGCGTAGTACATAAATTCTATGCTGATAAAGGGTTTGGTAACGCTACCGTTAGAATAGAAGAAAGAGCAGATAGCTCCACTGTCAACTCCCGCCACGTGGTGTTCAACGTTACCAAAGGGAGTAAGGTACGTACCGAAAATATCAATATCGTAGGTAACTATAACGTAGCCGACAGTAAGATCAAGAAAAGAATGAAAGGTACAAAAGAGCGCTCCCGCTTTACCCTTCATCCGGATATTGAACATGTATATGTGGACTCACTTGCCCAGGACGACGATTTCTGGCAAACCTATGGCTTCCTCCAGCCTACAAGGGCCCTGGAAAAGCTGGATCCCTATTTCCGCTTTAAACTCTTCAGCTCCGCCAAGTTTAATGAAAATAAATACCTGGAAGATAAAGGTAAGGTAGTAAGTCTCTATAACTCTAAAGGTTATCGCGATGCGGTAATCGTAAGAGATACCGTGTATAAAACCCGTTCCCAGAATCTGAATATCGATATGCAGATCTCTGAGGGTAAAAAATATTATTTCGGAGATATCACCTGGAAAGGTAATACCCGTTATTCCGACTCTGTATTAACGCGCCTTCTGGGTATTAAGAAGGGAGATGTGTATAACCTGGAGTTGCTGGAAAAAAGAATCGGTAAACAGATGTCACAGGAAGGCGGCGATATCAGCGGCTACTACATGGACTATGGTTACCTGTTTTTCCAGATCGACCCCGTAGAAATCGGTATCCGTGGCGATACCATCGACTACGAAATCCGTTTGCGTGAAGGTCCGCAGGCCACGATCAAGGAAGTACGCATCGCTGGTAATGAAAAAACCAACGAACACGTTATCCGTCGTGAGTTGCGCACCATTCCCGGTGAAAAATTCAGCCGTACAGACCTGATCCGTTCTAACCGTGAAATTGCCAACCTCGGCTTCTTCAACCCGGAAAAGATCGGTATGAACCCGGTACCAAATGTTCAGGATGGCACAGTGGATATTGACTATACAGTAGAAGAAAAAGCCAACGACCAGCTGGAATTATCGGCCGGTTGGGGTGGATATATCGGTTTAACCGGTACGCTCGGGGTTACGTTTAACAACTTCTCCCTGCGCAATATCTTCCGGAAAGAAACCTGGGATCCGTTACCAAGTGGAGATGGCCAGAAATTATCTGTGCGTGTATCTTCCAATGGTAAGGCCTACCGTTCTTATAACTTCTCTTTCACAGAGCCATGGCTGGGTGGTAAGAAAAGAAACCAGTTTTCTGTGAGCTTCTATAGCAGCTACCAGAATCCATATGCATACAGTAACTATTACAAGCTGCCGGGAGATACCAGCACGTCTGTAGATGGTCACTTTAAGGTATTGGGTGCTTCCGTATCCCTGGGTAAACAATTGAAATGGCCGGATGATTATTTCACCCTGATTTACTCGCTGAACTATCAACAGTACAAACTGAAAAACTATAACTACTTTGGTATTGCCGGATTTGAGAACGGTACTTCCAACAACATTAACGTGAAGCTCACGCTGGCGCGTTCTTCTGTGGATCAGCAGATATTCCCGCGCAGTGGTTCCAACTTTATGTTGTCTGCCCAGTATACGCCACCTTACTCCCTGTTTAATCCTGATAAAGACTACAGCAAGGAACCGGCGTCCAAGCAGTTTAACTTCATTGAGTACCAGAAGTATCGTTTCAATGCAGAATGGTATGTGCCATTGAGCCGCCCTATGGGTAGCGATAATAAAACGTTTGTATTGAAAGTAGCCGCTAAATTTGGTTATATTGGACGTTATAATAACCGTACTACGCTGTCGCCTTTTGGCCGGTTTGAGTTGGGAGGTGATGGTTTGAGTAACTTCGCTATTTACGATCGTGATATCATTTCCCAGAGAGGGTATCCGGTGTATTATACTTCCGATCCGAGCGTGAATCCTGAAAATGGACAGCCAGCGAACTATTCCGGGTTTACCGTATTTAACAAATTCGTAATGGAGCTGCGTTATCCGTTCAGCCTGAACCCAAGTTCTACCATCTTTGGATTGGCATTCCTGGAGGCAGCCAATGGTTATAAGGACCTGAATGAGTACAATCCGTTCAGACTGCGTCGGTCTGCCGGTATCGGTATGCGTTTCTACCTGCCTATGTTTGGATTGCTTGGATTTGACTATGGTATTGGGTTCGACCGTCTTACACCGGGAGGTGGCCTGAAAGATGCGGCTAAGTTTACCTTTATGCTCGGTTTCGAACCAGAATAATGTGAAAATAAATTATATATTGCAAGTTTAACCGTTGTTTTGGTTTTGCAAAAAATCCATTGTAGCATGAAAAAAATATTTATTACAGCCGCTATAATATTGGCTTTGGGCGGTGCAGCAAGTGCACAGCGCTATTGTGTGATAGATACAAAATATATACTGGAGAGTATTCCTGAGTATAAGGACTCCCAGAAGAAGCTGGATGCCGTTGCTGATCAATGGCAGAAGGAGATTGATGCCAAGTTCCAGGAAGTGGATAAGATGTATAAGTCTTACCAGGCGGAGCAGGTGATGCTGACAGAAGAATTGAAGCGTAAAAGAGAAGACGAGATTGTAGCCAGAGAAAAAGAGGCAAAGGATTTGCAGAAGAAGCGTTTCGGTTACGAGGGCGATCTTTTCAAGAAGCGGGAGGAATTGGTAAAACCTATTCAGGACAGGATTTATAACGCCGTACAGAAGCTGTCTGCCAGCAGGATGTACGACTTTGTGCTGGATAAGGCGAGTGGAGCTACTGTTATATTCTATGATCCCAAGATTGATAAGAGTGAAGAGATCTTAAAATCTCTTGGAGTGAAGAAGTAAGGCGTATACCTATTTTTTAACTATAAGTATTTAAATTTTTTTAAACACAGACAACATCATGAAGAAGTACGTAATTATTGCTTTTGTGGCGGTTACCGGTTTGTTCAGCGTGAATGCAATGGCACAATCCAAAGTAGCGCATATCAATGCACAGGCACTGGTGGCCAGCATGCCGGAAGCTAAAAAGGCAGAAACTGATTTGCAGACTTATGCTCAGAGCCTGGAAGCTGATGGTAAAGCGCTGGTAGACGAGTATACTAAGAAAATGAAGGATTTTGATGACAAGGCGGCTACAATGACCGACAACATAAAAGAAATCAAAGGTCGTGAAATCCAGGATGCACAGAAACGTATCCAGGACTACCGTGAAGCTGCTGAACAGAAAGTACAGGCTAAACAGTCTGAACTCCTGAAACCTATTTACGATAAAGCCCGTAAAGCGATCGAAGATGTGGCAAAGGAAAAGGGTTATGGTTATGTAATCGACAGCTCTTCTGGTATGTTGCTGGTTTCTCCGTCAGCAGACGATATCCTGGCTCCTGTAAAGGCTAAACTGGGTATTAAATAGTTTAATTTTTTAATATTAAAGGTGGAATGTGGTGAAAACTGCATTCCACCTTTACATTTAAGAATTCGTATTTTAATTTTACTTTTCAAATATTTTCTGCTACCTTTGCCTTCCGTTTTAAAAAACAATCCTTTAATCCGGGACTTTTAGTAGTACAGGTAAAAACAAAAAAAAGAAATGAAACGTACTTTTCAACCGCATAACAGACGCAGAAAGAGCGTTCACGGCTTCAGAAAGAGAATGGAAACTGCTAATGGCCGTAAGGTATTGGCTTCCCGTAGAGCAAAAGGTCGTAAGAAGCTGACTGTTTCCGACGAGCGTAAGCTGAAATAATTATAGTAGCTTAAATACTATTTGCCATAAAAACTTATTCTTTTAGCAAGGAAGAAAGGTTAAAAAGCAGAAAACTTATTGAAACGCTTTTTCGTGAAGGAAAAGCGTTTTCTGTTTTTCCGTACCGCGTGGTATACATGCCCCTTACGGAGCCATGTAAATACCCCGTGCAGGTAGGTTTTAGTGCCACTACCCGCAGATTTCCCCATGCGGTAGACCGTAACCGCATCAAACGCCTGGGCCGTGAAGCCTGGCGTCTTCAGAAACAGGCGTTATACGACCATCTCCGGTCACACTCGCAGCAGCTCGCTGTTTTCCTCATCTATACCGACAAAAAAATAGCCGATTTTTCCACCCTGCAAGACAAAATTTCAGTAATTTTAAAGAAGTTGCAAAACAGCATTTAGCCTTTAGCGGTTAGCTTTCCGGCTGATTGCAACCTGTTAGTCAGATACTTTTTTAATGGCTGCAAGCTGACCGCAAAAAGTTGATTATGAATCGTGTAGTTCGCTGGTTGAGTTATCCTTTTATTCTCCTGATAAAAATCTATCAATGGTTTATCTCGCCCCTGTTGGGCAGTAAATGCCGCTATACGCCCACCTGCTCGCAGTATGGGTTGGAAGCATTTAAAAAATATGGACCTTTCAAAGGCGGCTATCTCACCATAAAGCGTATCTTGTCCTGCCATCCCTGGGGTGGCCATGGATATGATCCGGTGCCCTGAGTAAGGCTGCCGGCCGCCAACTTTATCACTCATCTTATATACTCTGTTGCATGCGTGCATTTTTTAATAGGAAGAAGAAGCTGACAGCCGCACTGTTGTTGATTATCATCGCAGCCGGCGTTTTTGCTTTTAATGAAAATGATAAATACTTCCAGATCGCCAAAAACCTGGACATCTTCGCTGCTTTTTACCGGGAACTGAATACCTACTATGTAGATGACCTGCCCCCCGAAAAGATAATGCATAAAGGCATTGAAGCCATGTTGGAAGAAACAGACCCTTTCACGGATTTTGTTTCGGAAGAAAACCTGGATGACCTCAAATTTATGGCCACAGGCAAGTATGGCGGCGTAGGCGCTTCTATCAATACCAACGGTGACTGGACCACCATTACCGATGTGTATGAAGGCAGTCCAATGGACAAAGCAGGCGTAAAACCAGGTGATATCATTGTGAGCATGGATGGCAAATCCGTGAAGAACGTAGCGCAGGAAGAGATCAGCCGTCAACTGAAAGGAGCAGCCGGTACTTCGCTCGATATGGTATTCCGCAATCCTTTGACTGGCGTGGAAACACCCAGGAAAATAGTACGGGAAGAAATCAATGTGAAACCCGTTAGTTACGCCGGGATCGTGAAAAACGATATTGGCTATATCAAGATGACGCAGTTTACCGAAAACAGCGGCGCCATGGTACGTAAGTCAGTAGAACAATTAAAACAATCCCACCCGGGCCTGAAAGGAATTATCCTGGATCTTCGCAGTAATCCAGGTGGACTACTGGATGAAGCGGTGATAGTAGCCAATATTTTCGTGGATAAAAACAGGCTGATTGTAAGTACCCGGGGCAAGGTAAAGAACTGGGACCGGAGCTATGAAACCACCGAGCAGCCGGTTGATATACATATCCCATTGACCGTACTCACCAATCATTCTTCCGCTTCCGCATCTGAAATAGTAGCTGGCAGCATGCAGGACCTGGACCGTGGTGTGGTAATAGGACAACGCTCTTATGGTAAAGGCCTGGTACAAACTACCCGTCAGCTTCCCTATAACACCAAATTGAAAGTAACTACCGCGCGGTATTATACTCCCAGCGGACGTTGTATACAGGCTATTGACTACTCCCACCGGAATGACGATGGCAGCGTGGATTACGTACCTGATTCCCTGCGTAAATCATTTGCCACCGCCGGAGGCCGCGCTGTAAAAGATGGTGGAGGTATTGAGCCAGATGCCAAAGTGGATCCTACCTATATCAGCCAGGTAGCGATTACATTGCTCCGCAAACAATTTATCTTCGATTATGCTACTACGTATTATTACAGTCACCCGAAAATAGCGACGCCCGCTACATTTTCACTGAGTGAGGCTGAATTTGCCGATTTTGAACGTTACCTGGAAAATAAGGATTACAGCTACAAAACCCGTAGTGAGGAAGCTTTGGATTCTTTCAAAAGCACCGCCAGGAAAGAAAAGTATTATGATGCCATTGCTGATGAGCTGGAAACGCTCGAAGCAAAAATGAAGCACGATAAAAAGCAGGACCTCTTGAAGAATAAAACAGAAATAAAACGTTTGCTGGAAGAGGAAATTGTAAATCGTTATTACCTGCAGAAAGGCCGTATTGCCAGGTCACTGGAGTGGGATAATGAAGTTAATACCGCAGCAGACATCCTGCATAACCAGGCTAAATATAAGCAGTTGCTGACCATCGCAAGATAATGGATGGTATACACCTTTGAAAAGTGCTGTTGTAATATCTTTTTAGGCGAAATAGATACCTGTTATCATATATTGAGGCTGGCCATTGACCAGCCTTTTTTGTTGACGTTTGCTGCCAGTAGCGGCCCTGGATGATTATTTATCTCCCATCATTTAATTACCAGGCTGTTCTCCTTAAATTATGAATTCCGGTTTATTGTTTTTATTTTGAGAATCTCAGTGAATAATAAACCGTTATCATTTTTCAACCTAAAAGGGTAATCATGCCAGTAAATTCCAATGAAGCTTCCCGTCGGAGCTTTATCAGCAAAGTTGCAAAAGGTGTAGTAGGAGCCTCCCTGCTGCCTAATATTCTGACCGCTGCGGACAAGAAAAGAAATATTGAGTCACTTTCCCGCCTGAAGGAAAAATATAGCGCCAATGATCAGATCCAGGTAGCATTGATCGGTGCGGGGGGAATGGGTACTGCGGATGCAAATACCGCCATTACCGTTCCTGGTGTAAAGCTCGTAGCTGCCTGCGACCTGTATGATGGCCGTTTGGCGGATGCTAAGAAGAAATGGGGAAATGACATTTATACTACCCGCAGCTACCAGGAAATACTGGAGCGTAAAGATATTGATGCCGTTATCATTGCGGTGCCGGACTTTTGGCATAAGGATATCTCTGTAGCCGCCATGAATAAAGGGAAGTCGGTATACTGCGAGAAACCAATGGTACATGATATCAGCGAGGCGCCTGCCGTAGTGGAAGCGCAGCAACGCAATGGAAAAGTAGTTTACCAGGTAGGCAGCCAGGGGATGAGCTCCCTGGGAAATGAAAAGGCCCGCCAGCTACTGAAAGATGGCGCCATTGGTAAACTTAACTATGCAGAGGGTTTCTGGGCACGTATGTCGCCTACCGGCGCCTGGCAATATCCTATTCCGGCAGATGCTTCCACCAAAACAGTAGATTGGGAGGCTTATCTCAAGAACGCACCCAAGCGTGCTTTTGATCCGCTGCGCTTTTTCCGCTGGCGCAATTACCGCGACTATGGTACCGGCGTTTCCGGCGATTTATTCGTACACCTGTTCTCGAGCCTGCACCTGGTAACAGGGTCACTCGGTCCCAATAAAATAATGGCTACCGGTGGCTTACGCTATTGGAAAGACGGCAGGGAAGTACCGGATGTTATGCTGGGCATGTTCGATTACCCGGAAACAGAAATACACCCGGCCTTTAACCTGTCGCTCCGTGTAAATTTTGTGGATGGTACCGGCGGAACCAATTACCTGCGTATGGTGGGTAGCGAAGGATCTATGACGGTAGAATGGGATAAAGTAACCTTATACCGGAATAGCGTACACGTAGATGAAAACGACCCGTTAGCGGCTGCCAATGCGGCTGCATCTAATACCGGAAAATCGTATGCCTATCACCGTGCCGATATATTGCCACAGGAGAAAATGGAATACGAGGCAGAGAAAGGCTATAAAGGAGCCCACTTTGACCACTTCTATAACTTGTTCAATGCCATGCGTACCGGTGGTAAAGTAGCGGAAGATCCTACTTTTGGCTTCCGTGCAGCAGCCCCGGCATTGCTGTGTAATGAAAGCTACTTCGACAATAAGATCATTCATTGGGATCCTAAAAATCTGAAATTGGTAAATAAGTAATCCCAATAGTTATAAATGAAAAGGCCCCGCGTTGCAACGCGGGGCCTTTTCATTTATAACTATTGGCTTAATGCCTATTTAGCTGCTGCTTCATAGCGTTTGCTGATAGCGTTCCAATCAATTACATTCCAGAATGCTTTCAGGTATTCCGGACGGCGGTTTTGGTACTTCAGGTAGTAAGCGTGTTCCCATACGTCTACACCGAGGATAGGAGTACCTTTTACTTCAGCTACATCCATCAGCGGGTTGTCCTGGTTAGGAGTGGAAGTAACTTCCAGTTTACCATCTTTTATCAGCAGCCAGGCCCAACCTGAACCGAAGCGGGTAGCGCCGGCGGTGTTGAATTTTTCCTGGAAGGCTTCGAAAGAACCAAAGGTGCTGTTGATAGCATCAGCCAGTTTACCGGTTGGAGCGCCGCCCGCGTTTGGAGCGAGGCTGGTCCAGAAGAAACTGTGATTCCAGTGACCACCACCATTGTTTCTTACTGCCGGGCTGATTTTACCAGCGTTGGCAACCAGTTCTTCTAATGATTTGTTCTCGTTTTCTGTACCTGCAATTGCCTTGTTCAGATTATCTACATAAGCCTGGTGGTGCTTACCGTGGTGAATTTCCATTGTCAGTTTATCGAAATTCGGCTCTAACGCATCAGTTGCGTAGGGTAAGCTCGGAAGTGTGAATGCCATAACTCAAAGTTTTATGGGTTTAAAAATATGATTTCTTGATAGTCGCCAAATTTACTGCCAATCCGTTAAAATTTAGACATTTAATTATTTACTTATTTAGATATTTAGGTTAAGTAATCGCGTCTGGTTGTAAAACCGGGCAACTAAGGCGCGGAATCCCGGAGTGAGCCGGAAAAGCGGCCTTGATCATATTGAAAATTATTTTAAATTTACAGATAGTCGGTTTAACAGGACGCGACAAAGGCATCTTAGCGTGCCCGGTAGTTGTTTACCTATTGTTTGTTTAAAACGTATAGTATGCAGACAGGCTCGGATACAGGGCAAAGTTTTTCCCTCAATGTTTTACAAAAGGAAAATGAGCAATTAAAAAATCGTATACATTGGCTGGAAAGTATTCTACATCATGTGCCCGCCATGATTTACAGTTACGATAACAATAACAAATCCGTTACCTGGTGTAACGATAGACTGGCGGAAACAGTGGGCTTCACGCCGGCTGAAATGACCGGGATGGGCATGGAGTTTTTCAGGCATATCATGCACCCCGACGATTTTAAACTGGCGGCGGTAGCCCAACAATCTTTCCTCAATAACAAAGAGCAGTTTGGAGGGCTGGCACGTATACGGAAAAAAGGAGAGATAGATTACCGCTGGCTATTGGGATTGGAGGTGCCTTTTACCCATGATAAAAATGGCAGGGTGGTAGAAATCATCTGTGCTTTCCTCGATCTGACCAATGCCATTGATACCAATGTACAACTGTCGGAAGCGCTCAATGCCATCATGCGTCGCCAACATGAAAGCCTGTTTAATAAACTTACTTCCAGGGAGAAAGATGTATTGGCCATGGCTGTGAAAGGTCTGAATAACAAGGAAATTGCCCATTCGTTGAACCTTAGCCGTTATACCGTTGAAACACATCGTAAGAATATCCGCCTGAAACTGAAAGTCCGTAACACTTCTGAATTGATTACCATCGCCCGAAAGATTGGATTTGAATAAGCGGCTAAAAAAGTATTAGTGCTGTTTGTTACTAAGGTGACAGCTTACCCCTTGTTAACTTCTATGCCCCGCAAAAAAGAGCATTATAATCGCTAAACTGTATTCAATTGGTAATCAGTGATCAAAATGAGAAGAAAGTTGCTAAAAATTTGCTAAAAAAAATCACGTTTTTCGAAAAATACCCAAGATTGGGTATTTGCTCGTCTTTTAAACTCTACTAATTTAGTGCATTGAATTTAAATATTACATGTGTTATTTAAACATCCAATATGATTACTAGCTGAAATACCCCTATGACTATGATAACCGAGGAAAGAGCCTTTAATATTTTACAACTGGAGGATACCGCTACTGCGGAGGAAATTGTGGCCCGCTACGAAGTATTGAAAGATCAATACAGGAGAATAAAAGATGAAACAGAAGATTTGAGAACACGATTGGCCTATCAGTTAAAACAAATAGAATTGGACGACGTATTTATATATTTCAGAAGAAGACAAAGAATATAGAAAGAGAGCACCAACTAAGCTTTTTGTAATATTCATTCGTTGTGTTTTTAAGCTCAGTGGCTCATCCATTGTTTTTCTTCTTTCTTTATGCTACAACATAAATCTATCTGTGTATGTGATGGGAAAACTATGCCGGTCCTCCCCATTGACTTTATTTTGTTATATTTAGGTGCTTAAACCCTACCTAAACAATCGCTCTATGAATGTTATCTGGATTATTCTGTTGGTATTGGCTGCTGTAGTCATACTTTCCAGCTTTGTTACCGTTCAACAGGGAAACATCGCCATCACCACTATTTTCGGGAAGTACAACCGGGTGCTTTTTCCCGGATTGAACTTTAAGATACCCATCATTGAAAAAGTCTTCAAGAAAATATCTGTTCAGAACCGGTCGGTAGAACTGGAATTCCAGGCCATCACCATTGACCAGGCCAACGTTTATTTTAAGGCCATGCTCCTGTATGCAGTATGGAACCAGGAAGAAGAAACGCTTAAAAATGTAGCGTTTAAATTCATGGATGAAAGAAGTTTCATGCAGGCGCTGGTACGCACGATTGAAGGCTCTATCCGTGGATTTGTAGCTACTAAAAGACAGGCAGAAGTGCTGGGATTACGCAAGGATATTACGGAACACGTAAAAGAACAGATCGATAAAACCCTGGAGGAATGGGGTTTTCACCTGTTAGATCTGCAAATGAATGATATCACTTTTGATGAGGTGATTATGAAATCTATGGCCCAGGTGGTAGCCTCCAATAACCTGAAAGCTGCGGCAGAAAACGAAGGACAGGCATTACTGATTACTAAGACAAAGGCTGCTGAAGCAGATGGTAATGCTATCAAGATTGCGGCTGAAGCAGAACGCCAGGCGGCCCAGCTGCGTGGTATGGGCGTGGCCCTGTTCCGGGAAGAGGTGGCTAAAGGTATGACGATGGCCGCCAAAGAGATGCAGCAGGCCAACCTGGATACCTCCGTTATCTTATTCTCCATGTGGACAGAAGCCATTAAGCATTTTGCAGAAAATTCAAAAGGCAACGTTATCTTCCTGGATGGCTCTTCCGAAGGGATGGACCATACCATGAAACAGATGATGGGACTGAATAAAATAACAGAGGCGGCAAAAAAATAATTTATCTCCTTTGTTCAAAGAACGTTTTCATCAACTGTAAACTTTCTTCACGGCACGGACCGGCTTCCAGTTTTGTTTTAGGATGAAACGGGGACCGGTCGCCGGTAGCCCGGCGATAGCTGTTCTTATCATCTGCTGCTGCATATACAATCCTGCCAATCTTACTCCAGTAAAGTGCGCCCGCACACATCAGGCAAGGTTCTACTGTTACGTATAACGTAGCATCCATTAAATACTTACTTCCCAGTGTATTGAACGCCGCAGTCAAGGCTATCATTTCGGCATGGGCAGTGCAATCATTCAACCGCTCTACATGATTATATCCACGGCCAATAATGCGGTTGTTCATCACTACCACGGCTCCAATGGGAACTTCCCCGTCTTCAAAGGCCTTCCGGGCTTCCTGCAGGGCCTGTCGCATAAAATGTTCATCGGTCATATCACTTGCTCATTAGCTGTCAATAGCAACGCCTGTTATTGCCGGCAGGCGTTGCAGGTATGATTATTTGTTGATCAAAACGAGAAACTCGTCTTCTGTTAGTATCTTAATAGTATTGATTTTTTTGGCTTTTTCCAGTTTGCTGCCCGCTTCTTCGCCTACTACCAGGTAATTGAGTTTGCTGCTTACGCCACTCACTATTTTACCACCTTCCTGCTCTACCAGTTCCTCGGCTTCACTGCGTTTCAGCTTATGAAGGGTACCGGTAAATAAAAACGTTTGCCCGTTGAGGTTACCAGATACCACTGTCGATTTTTTGGTATTTTCCATGTTAATCCCCAGCGAAGCCAGTTGATGTAACATGGCGATATTATCAGCATTGGCAAAAAATGAACGGATAGATCCGGCTACTTTAGGTCCTATATCTTCCAGCGCCAGTATTTGTTCCTCCGTCCAATGCTGGAGGTCCATAATATTGGTGACTGCATTGGCCAGTGTTTTGGCGGTGGTTTCGCCTACATAACGTATACCCAGTCCAAATATCAACCGGTGCAGCGGCTGACTTTTAGATTGTTCTATAGCGGATTGCAGATTGGTGAGAGATTTTTTGCCAAATCCTTCCATGGCGCCAATCTTCTCAAAGTCGAGTTCATAGATACCGGGAATATCATGCATCAGGCCGGCTGCAAAGAATTTGCGCACATTGCTTTCTCCAAAGCTCTTGATATCCATGGCGTCTTTACTCACAAAATGTATCATTCTCTCTACCACCTGTGCTTCACAGTTGATATTGGTACAACGCCATACACTTTCTTCTGCCGGTTTTACCAGCTTATCGCCGCATACCGGGCAATGGGTGGGGAATACAATTTCCCGCTCACTGCCATCCCTCAGATCAGCTACTGATTTTACAATATAAGGGATTACATCGCCGGCTCTTTCTACCAGCACCGTGTCGCCCAGTTTCAGGTCTTTTTCTTTGATCACTTCTTCATTAAAAAGAGAGATAGATCCTACTGTAACGCCGCCAATAGGTACCGGGTCAATTTTGGCCACAGGGGTAATGGAACCGGTCCTGCCCACCTGGAATTCCACGCTACGCAACTTACTGGTGGCTTGTCGGGCCTTAAACTTATAAGCAATGGCCCAGCGGGGATGGTGGGTAGTCATACCTAGCTTATCCTGTAGATCATAGTCATTGACTTTGATCACCATACCATCAATTTCGTAGGGGAGATTATCACGCTCGGTTTCAAAGAAAAGGCAATAATCAATCACGGCCTGTATCCCTTTTACCACTTTCTTTTCTTTGGCGGGGCTGCGGAAGCCCAGTGTTGACAATAGCTCCAGCGTACCGCTGTGTGTTTGCAGCGCGGCGGGTTCCGATTGCCCTGGGTTCATAGTGTGGTAGCTCATATGATATAGAAATGCTTCCAGTCCGCGTTTGGCCACTTCATTAGGATCCACCATACGCAGGGAGCCGGAAGCGGCATTGCGCGGATTAGCCAGTGGTGGCAGGTTTTCGGCAATGCGTTTATCATTGAAGGCTTTAAAGGTATTTTTATTGATCAACACTTCCCCGCGGATCTCAATCTGGTGAATCCCATATTTTGAGAAGCTGGCCGATAGCGGGATAGAGCGGATCTGTTTTATGTTGGTGGTGATATCTTCACCGGCTACGCCATCGCCACGGGTGGCGCCGCGGGAGAGGCGGTCGTCTTCATATATCAGGGAGATACTGGCGCCGTCGAATTTGGGTTCTATACAATATTCAATTTCGGGGAGGCCTGCGCTTTCCCGTGCTTTACGGTCCCAGTCGAGCAGGTCGTCTGCATTGTAGGAGTTTTCCAGGCTGAGCATAGGTACCAGGTGGGGCACCGTCACAAATTCCTTGGTAAGACCCCGGGCTACCCGTTGAGTGGGGGAGTCGGCGCTGATCAGATGTGGATTTTCCTGTTCCAGTTTCTTCAACCAGGCAAATAGCTGGTCATACTCGTAGTCACTGACAACGGGTTCGCTTTGCACATAATAACGCCAGTCGTTGTAAGCGATCACGCGGCGTAAAGCTTCCAGGGTATTGTCAACGGAATCGAGCAGCCGTTGTTGCTGCAAGTGGCTTAGCAGGTCTTTGGCCAGCTGCGCCAGGGTTATTTCTATCTCCTTTGTGTACATAATGTATGATACTGAAACGTAAATTTAAACTTATCTTTCAGGATAGGGATAGCTGTTCAAAAAATTCGACCCATTTTGTTTTAAATGTGCTTTTTTTTTCTTTCATTTGATTATAATTCCGCACGTTATTTAAAATAACCAATAGCTGTAATTCCACGTTCATTATGATGTCTATGTACACCAAGAACATCAACACGCACCTTGTTGAAATTAAGGATTATTTCAAGGTAGCTATTTCGGTAGATTGTGTCATTTTCGGGTTTAATGATGATGAGCTGAAAGTATTACTGATAGAATCTGACCTCAAAGAATTCAAAGGTAAATGGTCATTGCTGGGAGATATCGTCCGGCCCGATGAGGAGCTGGATGAAGCAGCCTATCGCGTGCTAAAAGAACGTACAGGACTGGATGATGTGTACATGGAACAGGTACAAACCTTTGGCGCTATTCAGCGCCATCCGGCCGGCCGGGTCATTACTGTGGCCTATTACTCCCTGGTCAACATTGAACATGTGGAACTGAAGCTGCATAACAATGAACTGCACTGGCACAGCGTAAAAGACCTGCATGAAATGGCGTTCGATCATAAACAGATCCTGGATACCTGCCATGAACGGCTCAAACAACAGGTGCTGGTACAACCTATTGGCTTTAACTTATTACCCCGTAAGTTTTCCCTCCGCGAACTACAAAACCTCTACGAGGCTATCCTGGATATGGAACTCGACCGGCGTAATTTCCGGAAGAAGTTCCTGTCGATGGATTTACTGATGGATCTGAACGAAGAAGAGGAAGATGTGCCTCATCGTCCTGCTAAACTGTACAAGTTTAATTTCGACAAGTACGACCAGCGCAAGAAGCGCTACCTGGGCATCGGCTTCTAACCTGTTTCTGGTACTTTTTTAGCACGGGGTTGTTAAATAATTTTTATTTATGGTAAAATTTGTATTGCTGAAATCCTTTTCCAGAAAGGATTTAGAAAGGTATATGCCTGCATGAAAATTGCATTGTTAATTTTCTATCGGCCGTGAAAAAAAAGTTTGTTTTTAACAAAATTTTAAGTAAGATTGTGTAAGATGTACACATCCTATAAAACGACTTTACATCAGTTATCACCAGGATCTAAGACGAGTCCGCTCTAAATTTTTTTTGTTGTTTTTGCCGTATGTAGAAAAATTCCATTTAATAAGTTTGAAAGATTACAAAATCATTTGATCAATAGTTTGATTTTATAGTTCCACGTTATGAAACATAAGACTGCTAAGCATTAATGCCTTGTGTCTTAACTTTACACTTTCCCTTGTACAGGCTTTGTACAGGGGAAAGTTGTTTTAGGAAAATACTAACTCATTTTGGTATCAGTTAAAAATTTTGCAACAAGATGAGGCAGGCATTCAATCAATTCTAATTCTGATAAAACCCGCGCCATACCGGCAGTTCAGCCGGTTTTTCCGTAACTTGCATGTCTCACGCAAAGCACTTATGCTCCCTTGCTCCTTTGCGTAACAAAAACCGGTTATTGATATGTCTTATACACCACAAAATAAGGTGCGCATTGTAACGGCGGCCGCTTTATTCGACGGCCATGATGCCGCTATTAACATTATGCGGCGCATTATGCAGGCAAAGGGCGCCGAGGTAATTCACCTCGGACATAACCGCTCTGCTGCGGAAATCGTTGACTGTGCCATACAGGAAGATGCACAGGGCATAGCCGTGACTTCCTATCAAGGCGGTCATGTGGAGTTTTTTAAATATATGTATGACCTGCTCCAGCAAAAAGGCTGCGGACATATAAAAATATTTGGAGGTGGCGGTGGTACTATTCTCCCCGTGGAAATAGAAGAGTTGCATGCCTATGGTATTGCACGCCTCTACTCACCCGATGATGGCCGGCAAATGGGTCTTGAAGGCATGATCGAAGACCTGATCCAGCAATGTGATATAGCCATTAAACCTTTGCCCGCCGGCAGCAATGTAGAAGACATCCCGCAGCTCCGGAAAGATAAGAACCCGAAAATTATTGCCCGCGCTATCAGCCTGGCAGAAAACGATATCCCGGTAGCATTACTCAGCGGACAAAAAGCCCGCGCGGCGGTAACCGTAGATGAAGCAGCTGGCGCACGGATTACATCTACCTCAGGAGAACCCGAAAAATCGCCGGTACTGGGTATTACCGGCACCGGTGGTGCGGGTAAAAGCAGCGTGACCGATGAACTGGTACGCCGCTTCCTGAATCATACTACCGATAAAACTGTTGCGGTTATTTCAGTAGATCCTTCTAAAAAGAAAACGGGTGGCGCCCTGCTGGGCGACCGTATCCGGATGAACTCCATCCATCACCCGCGTGCCTATATGCGCTCCCTCGCTACCCGCGAAAGCGATAAAGCCATCAGCGAACATATACAGGAAGCCATCGACATCTGTAAACTGGCCGCCTACGACTTTATCATCCTCGAAACATCGGGTATCGGCCAGAGCGATACCGCTATCACTGACTACTGCGATGTATCCCTGTATGTAATGACACCGGAATATGGCGCCGCTTCCCAGCTGGAGAAAATCAATATGCTCGACTATGCTGATGTGATCGCCATCAATAAATTTGATAAAGCCGGCGCACTCGATGCCCTGCACGATGTACGTAAGCAATATAAACGCAATCATAACCTCTGGAACGCGAAGGAAGAAGAACTGCCAGTGGTAGGCTCTATTGCCTCCCAGTTCAACGATGCCGGTATTAACCTGCTCTATGAAAAAGTAATGGAGAAGGTAACGGAAAAAGCCGGTATCAGCTTCGGTCCTATGCTACATGAAAGCATTAAATCTACTGCCACTAAATCGCAGATCATACCGCCGGCCCGCGTGCGCTACCTCGCCGAAATTGCCGAAGCCATTGGGGACTATGGCAGCTGGGTAAACGAACAATGCAAACTGGCTACCCAATTGTACCAGGTAACCGGTGTGGCTGCCCTGCAACCTTCGCAGGCCGCTGCCCTGGCTGATATCAAAGTGCACCTGGAAAAGGCCCTGCACCCGGAATGTAAAAAACTGCTAGAAGAATGGCCTGCCCTGGTGAAAAAATACACCGCCGATTTTTATGAATTCCAGGTAAGGGATAAAGTGATCAAACTTCCCCTGTATTCCAAAAGCCTGAGCCATAGCCGGATTCCCAAGGTAAGTCTGCCCAAATACAACGACTGGGGCGATATTCTTCGCTGGCAGCTCACAGAAAATCTGCCGGGAGAATTCCCCTACGCCGCCGGCGTATTCCCGCTGAAAAGGGAAGGAGAAGATCCTACCCGTATGTTTGCCGGGGAAGGTGGTCCGGAAAGGACGAATAAACGTTTCCACTACGTATCACTCGACCAGCCGGCAAAGCGCCTGTCTACCGCGTTCGACAGCGTTACACTGTACGGGGAAGATCCTGCGGTAAGACCCGATATCTATGGTAAAGTGGGGAACTCCGGCGTAAGCATCGCCACGGTGGATGATGCTAAAAAACTATACAGTGGTTTTGATCTCTGTGATCCCAAAACTTCGGTATCCATGACCATCAATGGCCCCGCGCCTATACTGCTGGCATTTTTCATGAATGCCGCCATTGATCAGCAATGCGAGAAATATATCAAGGAACAGGGACTGACTGAAAAAGTGAAATCCCTGATAACCCAAAAGTTCAAAGACCATCCACTGCCACATTACAACGGCGATCTGCCTGCCGGCAATGATGGCCTGGGCCTGCAGCTGTTGGGTATTTCGGGAGAAGAAGTGCTGGATAGGGAAGTATATGAGAAAATTAAAGCCCATGCCCTCAGTACGGTACGTGGTACCGTACAGGCAGATATCCTGAAAGAAGACCAGGCACAGAATACCTGCATCTTCTCTACCGAATTTGCTTTGAAGCTGATGGGCGACGTGCAGGAATATTTCATTACCCAGAAAGTACGTAACTTCTACTCTGTAAGTATTTCAGGTTACCATATTGCAGAAGCAGGTGCCAATCCCATTACCCAGCTTGCATTTACGCTGGCCAATGGATTTACCTATGTAGAATACTACCTGAGCAGGGGCATGAATATCGATGACTTTGCGCCTAACCTGTCGTTTTTCTTCAGCAACGGTATGGACCCTGAATATGCGGTGATAGGCCGTGTAGCCCGCCGTATCTGGGCCAAAGCCATTAAGTATAAATACAAAGGCAACGACCGTTCCCAGAAACTGAAATATCATATCCAGACTTCCGGTCGCAGTTTACACGCACAAGAAATCGATTTTAACGATATCCGTACTACGCTGCAGGCATTGTACGCTATCTACGATAACTGTAATTCGCTGCATACCAACGCGTACGATGAAGCCATTACTACTCCTACAGAAGAGAGCGTGAGAAGGGCAATGGCTATTCAGCTGATCATCAACCGGGAACTGGGTACTGCTAAAAATGAAAACCCCGTGCAAGGTTCTTTCTTCATTGAAGAACTGACCGAACTGGTGGAAGAAGCTGTGCTGGCGGAGTTTAACCGTATTACCGAACGTGGCGGCGTTTTAGGCGCCATGGAAAGAATGTATCAACGGAATAAAATACAGGAAGAAAGCCTGTACTACGAGTCGTTGAAGCATACCGGCGAATTCCCCATAGTGGGGGTAAATACTTTCCTGAATAAAAATGGCTCGCCCACCATTATCCCGGCAGAAGTAATCCGCTCTACTACCGAAGAAAAAGAGTTCCAGATCCACACCCTGGAGGCCTTCCAGCGCAGGCATGAACATAAGAGTGAAGCAGCCCTGAAGCATCTGCAACAAGTAGCTGTAAACAATGGAAATCTCTTTGCCGAACTAATGGAAACAGTGAAGCACTGTTCCCTCGGCCAGATTACCCATGCCCTATATGAAGTAGGAGGGCAGTACAGAAGGAACATGTAAGAAAACATATAAAGCATAAAGCGACTAAGGCGAATAACTTCAGTGATTTTTCCCAATCATTGAAGTTATTCGCCTTAGTCGCTTTATATTTTCAGCTTTTTGCCCTATATTATCTTAGTATTACGTTTGGGCAAGACAGGACGACGACCCGGCTGTTCATTTTATTTTTACCGCTTCACTTATTGAAATCGCTATGAAAAAATTATGTTGGGGCGCGCTGTTGCTGGCCGCCTTGCAGGTAAACGGGCAATCAACTGACACCGTAGCAAAGCGCGTGTTGCTGCCTAATGGCTGGTCTTTAACCCCCGTGGGGCATTCGCTGCCATTAGGCGATCTTCCCTTGAATATGGTGGTATCGCCTTCCGGGAAATATGTAGCCGTTACCAATAATGGACAAAGCAAGCAAACCATCCAGCTGCTCGATGCGAAAAAAGAACAGCAACTGGATGAAGTTATCATTCCTAAAGCCTGGTTAGGACTGGCTTTCAGTAAAGATGAGCAGAAGCTGTATGCATCCGGCGCCAATGATAATGTGATCTGGCAATATTCCATCAATAATAATCATTTGCAGGTAACAGACAGTATCCGGTTGGGTTTGAGCTGGCCAAAGGAAAAAATATGTCCTACCGGCATGGTGGCCGATTACTCACGTAAACGGCTATACGTAGTTACAAAAGAAAATAATGGTTTGTATATTATCGACCTGCAAACGAATAAGGTAAATACCCGTATTCCCTTGTCCGCTGAAGCTTATACGGTAGTCCTGTCTAAAGATAAAAGTAGCCTGTATATTTCCCTGTGGGGCAAAGATGAAGTGGCCGTATTTGATCTGGAAGCACAGAAATTACAGCACCCCATTGCTGTAGGTAGTCATCCTAATGAAATGATATTGTCAGACAATGGGAAATATCTGTATGTGGCTAATGCCAATGATAATGCTGTATCGGTGATCCGCACAGCAGATCAGAAAGTGATAGAAACGCTGCAAACAGCACTGTACCCTGATGCGCCTACCGGCTCTACTACAAATGGCCTGGCTTTATCTGCCAACAATCAACAATTATATATTGCTAATGCCGACAACAACTGTCTTGCTGTGTTTGATGTATCCAATCCCGGTAAAAGCCGTTCCAAAGGTTTTATTCCCGTGGGTTGGTATCCCACCTGCGTGCGGATGATAGGACGCAAGCTATGGGTAGCCAATGGAAAGGGATTTACTTCTATGGCCAACCCCGATGGTCCTAATCCTGTCAGCAAAAAAGATGAAAGCGGCTCCCACCAGGGGAATACCCGGAAAGACAGGCCTGTACAGTATATTGGCGGACTGTTTAAAGGTACCCTGTCAGTTTTTAATACACCGGATGATGCCCTGCTAGCCCGCTGGTCGCGGTTGGTGTATGAAAATACTCCCTACAACAAAGAAAAAGAGCGTATTGCTGCGGGAGAAACTGGCAACCCTATTCCCAGGGAAGCAGGACAAAGTTCTCCCATCAAATATGTTTTCTACATTATTAAAGAAAACCGTACTTACGACCAGGTTCTGGGTGATATAGCAGCAGGAAACGGCGACAGCAGCCTGTGTATTTTCCCCGACCGGATTACCCCTAACCAGCATAGCCTGGTAAAGAATTTTGTGTTGCTGGATAATTTTTATGTAGATGCAGAAGTAAGCGCCGATGGCCATAACTGGAGCACAGCCGCTTATGCTACCGACTATGTGGAAAAAACCTGGCCCACCAGCTATGGTGGCCGTGGTGGTACGTATGACTACGAAGGCAGCCGGAAAATAGCTTATCCTAAAAAAGGATTTATCTGGGACTACTGTCACCGCGCGGGTATCAGCTACCGTACTTATGGAGAATTTGCAGGGAAAGGTAAGGCATCGTTAAAATCATTGGAAAATAACTTCTGTACTGATTATCCTTCTTTCGACCTGGGTATCCAGGATGTGGCCCGTCAGCAGATATGGCAACATGATTTTGATTCCCTGTTGGCTATCGATGCGCTGCCTCGTTTTAACAGTATCCGCCTGGGCAATGACCATACCAGCGGCATGAGGAAAGGGGCTTATTCTCCTTATGCTGCTGTGGCAGACAACGATCAGGCGGTGGGGCAGCTGGTGGATTACATCTCCCATAGTAAGATATGGAAGGAAAGCGCCATTTTTATCCTGGAAGATGATGCCCAAAATGGTCCTGATCATATCGATGCACATCGCTCCACAGCCTATGTTATCAGCCCCTATATAAAAAGAAAGTCAGTAAACCATAATATGTACTCAACTTCCGGTATGTTACGCACTATGGAGCTGATCCTGGGTTTACCTCCTATGAGCCAGTACGATGCGGCGGCCACTCCTATGTGGGAACTGTTTACCGCCACCCCTGATCTGGCGCCTTATACAGTATTGCCAGCCCAGGTAGATATCCATGAAAGAAATATGGCCTGGAATGAAAGCGCCCGCCGTTCTGCTAATTTTGACCTGGCGCATGAAGACCGGGTGCCGGACCTGGAATTGAATGAAGTGGTGTGGAAGGCCGTCCATGGCGAACATGCGGTGATGCCAGCCCCCCGGAGAAGTGCTTTTGTGAAGTTACAGGCTGCGGAAGAAGAGGACGATTGATAAATCGATTAAGCAAATCCGGGAAACTTTTCTATTTTAGGGCTTCCTAAATTCAAAAAAACGTTATGGTTGCAAGGAGAGATTTTCTTAAAAACAGTGCACTTGTAGCAGGCGCTGTTGGGCTGGGACTGCCCAAAACAGTATTTGGATGGGCGGGGTATACTTCCCAGCGCCCTCCACTGGCAAAGCGGAAATTCACCAGTGAAGCCGTGGAAAAGACCATCGTGAAGGTGAAATCTCAGATTGCAGATACGAAATTGGGATGGTTATTTGAAAACTGCTTCCCTAATACGCTCGATACCACGGTGAGCTTTAAAATGGACAATGGTAAGCCAGATACCTTCGTGATTACCGGTGATATCAATGCCATGTGGCTGCGCGATTCTTCCGCCCAGGTTTGGCCTTACCTGCCATTGGTGAAGGAAGACGCCAAGCTGAAAGACATGGTGGTGGGCGTGATTAACCGTCAGACTAAATGCATCCTGATTGATCCATATGCCAATGCTTTCAATGAAGGGCCTACCGGCAGCGAATGGGAGAAAGACCTTACGCAGATGAAGCCAGAGCTGCATGAGCGTAAATGGGAGATCGACTCCCTCTGTTACCCGGTACGGTTGTCTTATAATTACTGGAAGATCAGTGGCGACAATACTCCATTCGATGCTAAATACAAGCAGGCAGCCCAGCTGATCGTGAAAACGTTCAAGGAGCAACAGCGTAAAGAAGGAAAAGGTCCTTACAAATTCCAGCGGGTATCGGCCGTACAATCAGATACGGTGGCCAACGGCGGATGGGGGAACCCCATTTCCCCAGTGGGGCTAATCGTATCTATTTTCCGCCCATCGGACGATGCTACGGTATTTCCATTCCTGATCCCGTCCAATATGTTTGCCGTAGTATCCCTGCGTCAACTGGCCGAAATCAGTGAAACTATTTATAAAGACAACACCTTTGCGGCAGAGTGTACGGCGCTTGCAGATGAAGTTGACCGCGCCATCAAGGCCCATGCTATTGTGGAGCACCCTAAACTGGGCATGATGTACGGCTTTGAAGTAGATGGCTTCGGCAACCGTTTGTTCCTCGATGATACCAATGTTCCCAGCCTGTTGTCGATCCCTTACCTGGGTTATACCGGTGTAGATGATCCGCTATACCAGGCTTCCCGTCACTTTGTATGGAGTAATTTCCAGCCCTGGTTTTACCGCGGTAAATACGGTGATGGTGTAGGTAGTCCCCATACCGGCATTGACTATATCTGGCCAATGAGCATTATCATGAGAGCGCTGACCAGCCATGATAAAGAAGAAATAGCCGGCTGCATTAAAACCCTGCGTAATACGGACGGCGACACTGGTTTTATTCATGAATCTTATCAAAAGGACGATCCAACTAAATTTACCCGTCCATGGTTTGCCTGGGTAAATACTTTATTTGGTGAACTGATATTGAAAGTGAGCCAGGAATACCCTGATTTGCTGAAAAGACAATATGCTTAAATAATCCAGGTCAACTGAAACCAGGGATTTTGTGGTTTATGTTCAATAAATTGTGAACGTAAACTTCAAAATCCCTGTTTTTTATTAGTAATACTATGTCAAAAACCGTAGCAGCAATATACCAGCAGAGAATTGTACAATTCCAGGAAGCCATCAGGAAGGAAAAGCGATTAACATCTACCCTGGCCTGGTGCAGGCTGGCAGCCTTCCTTATAGCGCTGTCGGGCGTGGTATTGTTTTTCAGGAATGGCTGGGAAGGCGCCTGGCTGGTGTTGTCTGCCATCGGATTAGTTGCTTTTGTTTTTTTCCTGGTACGTTATTCAAAGTCGCAGCAACGACTACAGTTATACAATACTTTATTGGATCTCAATCAGAAAGAGAAAGAGCTGGTTACCACCGGGCAATCGGGGTTCGACAACGGTAATGAGTTCGTGAATGACCAGCATGATTTCAGCAGTGACCTGGACGTATTCGGTCCTTCTTCTATTTATCAGCATATTAACCGTACGGGAACGCTGTCGGGCAAACAGGAGCTGGCAGTGGCGTTACGGCAACCGTTACAGGATACTGTAGCAATAACTGATACGCAGGAAGCATTGAAGGTATTGGCGCCGGAATTGGAATTCCGGCAACTGCTCACCGCTAACGCGTTGCTGGCTAAAGAAGAAGAAAGCGATCGCCGGGAAATTTACGCCTGGCTGGAGATGCCCATCCAGTTTCTGAATAACCGGTTGGTGAAAGTGGCCATCTGGGCAAGCCCGTTGCTGGTAGCGGGTGCAATCGTGGTGAATATCCTGACGGGTCACTTTTACCCGTTGCTGATATTGATCATGATTAACTGGTTATTACTGGGGGCCAGTCAGAAGAAAATTATGTCGCAATATGTGTTGATGGCTCATAAAGAAAGAATACTGGATAAGTTCTCCGTTTTACTGCAACTGGTCAGGAAAGGTTCCTTTGGCGCATCGCGGTTACTGTTACAACAGCAGGAAACAGCCCAGGAGGCCGATGTGGCCTTGCGGCAGTTATCACGTGTAAGCGGGGCCTTTGATCAGCGTTTGAACCTGCTGGTCGGAATAGTATTGAATTCTGTGATGCTGTATGACTTTCACTGTATCCTTCGCCTGGAACGCTGGAAATTGAAACATCGCCTGCATATCACTAAATGGTTTGATGTAGTTACCCGGCTGGAAGTGTGGAATAGCCTGGCCACTTATGCCTATAACCATCCGGAATTTACCTGGCCTGCGCCTCAACCTGAGGGGCGTGTAATGGAGGCTGTTGCCCTGGGCCATCCGCTGATACCGGCTTCCGACTGTGTCAAAAATGACGGGGCCGTTGGGGAGAAAGATAGCTTTCTGATTATCACCGGTTCCAATATGTCGGGTAAGAGCACCTTTTTACGCAGTGTGGGCACCAACCTGCTGCTGGCTATGTGCGGCGCGCCGGTATGTGCAGAGCAGATGCGGTTTACCCCCATGCGTTTAATGACATCTATGCGGATCAAGGATTCCATTGCCAGTCATACTTCCTATTTCCAGGCGGAGTTGCTGCGCCTGCAGCATATTATTCTCCAACTGAAGGCCGGAGAACGGGTATTTATCCTGCTTGACGAAATTCTGAAGGGGACCAACTCAGAAGACAAGCTGTCTGGCTCCCGCAGCCTGATTGAGCATTTTCTCCGGTTTAACTGCCTGGGAATGATTGCCACACATGACCTGGAGCTGGGCCACCTGGAAGATAGTTACCCTGGCCAGATCCGGAACTATTGCTTCGAAAGTACCATCCAGGACGATCACCTGTATTTCGACTACCGTATCCAGGAAGGGATTGCCCGTAACAAGAATGCTACTTTCCTGATGAAGCAGATGGACATTATTTAAGCGGTCTCATAAAACAAATTATTTGAATAACTAAATATTTTAGTAGTTTTACTAAAATATTTAGTTATGACTTTGCCATTCCAGGAAGGGGAATCTGCACCTCAGTATTACAAAGGCCGGGGTGCGCAGATAAACCCTAAGAACAGGTTCCTGGCAGATGAATATGCCCAGGAACACGCCGAAGGTATTGACGAGTGGTGGCAGGCAGATGTACCAACCCAGGTATTTGAAGAGCATGCGAAAACGCTGGTCAATAAAGTGGATAGTCCGGATGTGGGGATGTGGTTTTCCATGAATCCCTACCAGGGCTGCGAACATGGTTGTATTTACTGTTATGCACGTAATACGCATCAGTACTGGGGACTGAGCGCTGGTCTTGACTTTGAGCGGAAAATCATTGTAAAGCATAATGCGCCGGAACTGCTGCGGAAATTCCTGGATAATAAGAACTGGGTGCCTAAGCCGATTTCATTATCGGGCAATACCGATTGTTATCAACCCGTAGAGCGTAAGATGTGGCTTACCCGGCAACTGCTGGAGGTAGCGCTGGAATACAAACAGCCGGTGGGAATCATCACCAAAAACTCGCTGGTGCTGCGCGACCGTTACCTGTTGCAGCAGCTGGCACAAGATAACCTGGTTTGCGTATATGTGTCTATCACCACGCTTGACGAGGATCTGCGCCAGAAAATGGAGCCCCGTACCACTACGGCAGCACAGCGCTTAAAGATCGTAAAGGAGTTGAGTGATGTTGGTATACCCGTTGGCGTTATGACTGCGCCTATCATTCCAGGATTAAACGACCATGAAATTCCCCGGCTCCTGGAGGCGTCTGCGGCCAATGGTGCTAAGTATGCCGGATATACGGTGGTAAGGCTCAACGATGCGGTGAAGATCATTTTCAATGACTGGCTCTATAAAAACTTCCCGGACCGGGCCGACAAGGTATGGCATCACATAGAAGGTATGCACGGAGGAACGGTGAATGATAGCGAATTTGGCAGGAGGATGAGGGGAACAGGCAATATTGCTGATTTGATTAAGCAGCAATTTAAAATTCATACAAAGAAAAACGGGATGAACCAGGAACGCTTCGAATTCAATACAGACGCGTTTCGGCGGCCGAATGCCCAGCTAAGTTTGTTCTGACTTTCTCCCAAAGAAAGTGGCAGTTTGAACTAATTGTTAAGTCCACGAAAAAAGTAGGGTATTTTTTTGTGTAATAAAAAAAATAAAAATTATCTTTGTTGAAAGAACAAAAAATAACTGTGCAACTTATATCAACATACGAGTTTTCAGCGATGGCCTGCAAGCAAAAGCAGGTCAAGGCCAGATTGCGGGCGTGTTGCACCGATTGTTAACGATAGAAGAAGTTATCAAACGATATAAACAAAAGTCCCGCACTAAATAAAAGTGTGGGACTTTTTGCTTTAGAAGCAGTAATGAAATGACGACATTGAAAGAATTTCAAGCGATAACTGTAATGCAAGAAAAATGCGCCTCATGGCGTAAACGGGATGGCTTTGCCTTAAAAAAGCCATACGGACAAGGTATGCGATAGTGTGAGATAACGCTCATCATTATTAGCCCGGTCCGTAAATGCGGCCGGGTTTTTTTGTGGTTAATCCGGCATGAAAATGGAACAAATATTTTTTAAATGATGTTATGCGCTAGCCCATTCTATTAGCGATAAGTAAAGTGCATAATCCCAAAAACGTTAGATGATGAGAAACAGAAACGTTATCCAGGTTGTAAGAGAGGCCTTACTCACCAATTTCAGGGAGTTAGATCAATGGTTTGAAAAAGACCAGGCATTACTGCACTTCAAACCAGACCGTGATCAATGGAATGTCCGGGAAGTATTGGAACACATTGCGTTGACCAATTATTTCCTCCTGCTGATCATTAACAAGAGCACCCGCCGTGCGCTGGAACGTAAGAAAACCGGCCATACGGTGATATTGCCAGCCGATTACCAGGATAAATTTGACCAAATAGATGTGATCGGCAGTAAATCCTTTGGCTGGGTAAGACCAGAACATATGGAACCTACCGGGTTTAAAGATATAGCAGAAATAAAAGCCCTCCTGAAACAGCAATATGCACAGTGCATGTATAACCTGTCTTTGCTGAAAAACGGAGAAGGGGTACTTGTATTTACCAACATGTCTGTTAACCAACTCGGTAAACTGGATATTTATCAATACATCTACTTTCTCACCAAGCATATTGAACGGCATATCCGTCAAATGCAGCGTCTCCAGAAGGAGTACGAAGAGAATGCAGTATTAATATAATTTAGGTCGACCACCAACTTCCGTTTTTGTTAATCCTGTAGTTATTAAGGCCGGGCATTCATGCCCCGGCCTTTTTAGTGCTAAAATACTGCACGTGAATAGTTTGGAATGCTATATAAGAATGACTTCTTTTGTCGTATATGCGTTGGCGATAGTAGTTGAGAGGCTGCCTGAATCGAAAGAAAACAAGAAAACTTTATAGAAGAGAGATGGGTGTTGATATTTAATACCACAGCGGGTTTCAGGTTGTTTTATTAATAATGGAAATGCCAGGGAATAAGGATAGCATAAAAATATTTTTTGAAATATTTTGTTAAAAATTTGCAATATCAAAATATATCCTGTTATCTTTGCATCGTTAAAAATTAATAATAGAACAAACTTATAAACATGAAACGCTTTAATCTAAATATCGGCAGCTCCATCCCTTGCTTAGCGCAAGAGGATCGCGGGTTCCGGGCGTTTTATGGTTACAGGTAGCTTAATAATATTTGTAAGTATAACAGAAGCCCGGGTCCATGGATCCGGGCTTTTTTGTTATCACTGTACACTGATAATGAATTTACCAGCAAATACAAAAAGGATTCAAATCCGCTGCAGCAAATGGTTTCAGGATAGCATGCCAGCATGGGATGCTAAACGGACAAGTTATGCCTTGACGTAGTATATACGTTAACGTTAGTGACCCGGTCCGTGAAAACAGGCCGGGTTTTTTGTTTTGCCAGGCAAGAGATTATTTGAGGAGGTACATCATAAACAGGCAGGTGGAGTAATCCTGCTCCGCCTCACTCCTTTAAAAGATATTTTTTTTCGTCTCTGTTTGCCATTTAACCCCCATCACCAGGCTATCATAAGGATAACCTGTATTTCCCCACCTGATAAATTGGATTTACCCAGGACCCGTAGCGGTCCTGGTAAACCTTTATCAAACGGGAATTAAACAAAAGAAGATCATAACATGAAGCATATAGTTAAGCAGATAGATATCACCGATGGAGATCATTTCGATGCGAAAGGAGTATATACCTTTCATTTTAATGCTATCCCGGATATCAACAACATTTATGAAATAGATGGAGATAAAGCAGCAGCTTTGTTTACCAAAACATACGAAGCCAGTATCCTTTATACCCATCGCTATACCGATTACGACAACAAGAAGAAAAAGTACAAACATAATCGAACGGTGATGGTGCTAAACAATCATTGTGTGGTGTCTTTCTGGATGTCGATTTGCGAAATATTGCACGACGGAACAGTGCCGGATTTTATATCGGAAGTAACGGAGATGGTTACCCGGTTTAAGGAAAAGCAACGCCGGGAGCCGCATGAAATTAACCTGATTACCAGCGGCCGAAGAGGATTAGAGCTAAAAAGCCTCGAAATAAAACGTACCCGGCTGCATATCGGGATGTTGTATGATGATGACTTTAAAGACGTGGACAAAATCATACAGCAACGACTGAAGAAAGATAAGGATAAAGGTATTGTGCTATTACACGGGCTGCCGGGAACAGGTAAAACCACCTACCTGCGTTACCTGATTGGAAAGATCAAGAAGCGGGTACTATTTGTTTCCCCCGATCTGGCCAGCAATATTATGAACCCTGAATTCATGGAGCTGCTGATCGACAATCCGAATTGTGTAGTGATAATTGAAGATGCGGAAAATGTGATCATGGACCGCAAGTTTACCGGGAATTCATCTGTTTCCAACCTGCTCAATTTATCTGACGGGTTACTGGCGGATTGCCTGAATATACAACTGGTCTGCTCTTTCAACAGTGACTTATCATCCATCGATAGTGCTTTGCTGCGTAAAGGCCGGCTCATCGCCAAGTATGAGTTTAAACGCCTGCCGGTAGTAAAAGCGCAGCAACTTTCCCGGCATATGGGATTTGATAACATTATCGATAAGCCCATGACAGTCGCCGAGATTGCTAATCAACATGAGCCATCTTTTGAAACTAAGCAACATGTGATTGGTTTCAGGAGAACATCGCTCGGAGAAATTGCATAACATATTCATCACCCCAAATAAAAAATGACAGTTATGAGAAAAGAATTTATGTCCATACACTACCGCATAGTAAACATCCTCCGCCATAGCGCGGAGGTATTGATCAGGCGAAGTCACTATTGTTTATGGACAATCAAATACACGCTGACATTGACGCATACATCGCATCATCACGGATAAGAACCGCCAGGCGAAGGCTGCGTGATGCGAAAACACAATATGATAAAATACTACTTTCTTTAAACAGGAAGGAATCCGAATTAATGAGAGCATGGAATCAGCGGGGATATGTACCGCTGGATCCGCCGGTAATGAAAGGCTATAAACGTTTTTTTGTTTTGAGGGACGATGTGGAAAGAAGCCGTATGGCCGATTTTTACAGGCAGTTATTGCAAAAAATTAATACTTTCGAATACAGCCACCGGCGCGATTTTAAAGTAAAGAAGCGATCGCATGGCAGGAAGAAGCTTGTGGAGAAGCCACAAGCGTTATTGCACCCGTGCGCAGCGCACTTTAAACGTTTGCAATTTTCAGATAAAGAAGCGGCTTGTTTTGAAGAACGGTTTATCTTTATCGGGAGATGTAAGGAACCCGTAAAGCGCTATGTGTTTAAAGAGCCCTGGAGATTTATACTGAGAGTAAGGCCCAATATGATCACGCAAACAAGGATGATTATACCGGAACTGCTTTCCCAAATGGATCAACTGGACAACTACATAAAACGTCGTCAGTTACAACATAGAATTTTTAAATTAACCCGAAGTAGAAGTTCCGGCAAAAGGCATTGGATTTTTACGGATAAAAAAAAGTATCAACATCCGCATCGTACCCTGCAGCAAATATTACAGGACGAATGGTTTGACAAAAATTAACCTCATATGGCACACACTAAAATTGGAGGCAAAACATTACTGGAGATAGGTTACCCGCAAACGCCTGTGTTTCGTACCGCTATGCGGGTGATGGAAGCAGATTTCAGTCACCTGAGCCAGGAAGAAGCAATTGAACTGTTAAAGAAGATATTGGCCGACCCGGCTGCATATGTGGATGATCCGGTATTGGGAACTATTGCTGAGCAGCTGTTGCAACCAGTGGCGCCGCCGGAAATTGAATTGAGGGCTACGCCTGTTCCATACACTGTTTACGGAAAGGATTATATTGAAGAAGGAGCTATCCGGCAGATTAATAATGCGGTTCGTTTGCCCGTTGCCGTAGCCGGATCGCTGATGCCGGATGCGCACCAGGGATATGGGCTGCCGATTGGTGGTGTGCTCGCTGCAGAGAATGCTGTCATTCCTTATGGCGTTGGCGTGGACATCGGTTGCCGGATGTGCTTAAGTATTCTGGATTTGCCCGAGCATTCGCTATATACCAATGAAGCGGCGTATGTGAAGGAGCTGACCAGTCATACTAAATTTGGCGCTGGCGCCGAATGGAAAAAGCGGGAAGCTGATCCGGTACTGGAAAGAAGCGAGTTTAAGGACATCCGGTTTGTACGTAACCTGTTGGATAAAGCGGCAGGACAATTGGGTACTTCCGGCTCAGGTAACCATTTTGTAGAGTGGGGAATTGTGACGATTACAGATATTAATAACGAATGGAACCTGGCGCCGGGTAATTATGTAGGCTTGTTGTCGCATTCCGGTTCCCGTGGAATGGGGGCACAGATAGCCGGACACTATACCCAATTGGCCAAAGAGTTATGTCCATTGCCTAAAGAGGTACAGCACCTGGCTTACCTGGACCTGGATACGGAAGCCGGGCAGGAGTATTGGCTGGCGATGAACCTGGCGGGCGACTATGCGTCGGCCTGTCACCACCTGATACATAAACGGCTGATTAAGGCCACCGGGGCTACTTTGCTGGCAAGGATAGAGAACCATCATAATTTTGCCTGGAAGGAAATGTACCAGGGAAAGGAAGTGATTGTGCACCGTAAGGGGGCTACGCCTGCTGGTAAGGGTGTGTTGGGTATTATCCCTGGCTCTATGACCGCTCCTGGATTTATTGTGAGAGGAAAAGGGGAAGAGCGTAGTTTGCAATCGGCTTCTCATGGAGCTGGCCGGCAAATGTCGCGTACCAAGGCCCTGGCATCTATTACGCCGCAGGAGCTGAATGCCGTGTTACAGGAACATGGTGTAACATTGATCGGCGGTGGACTGGATGAAGCGCCGGGTGCGTACAAAAATATCAGTACGGTGATGGCATCACAAACAGACCTGGTAGAAGTGATTGGCCGGTTTATTCCAAAAGTGGTCAGGATGGCCGATGGAGGACCTCCGGAAGATTAATAAAAGAGAGATGCAATGAAACGAAGGCGGAAGACGACGAAAGTTGTTTTTCGCCTTTTGTATTTTATTAGTCTACTTGTTTAGTAGGATAATTGAATTTTATTACTTATTATTGCAATAGATAATTTACCACCACCACTTATTTATCTAATATCCTTGCATGGGCTGGCACTATGTAGGAAGACCTGTGTCGCGCTTTTATTCCGGATTTTAAAAATTACAACGTGCATTTAAACTACCTGGCATTGGCTGTTCCTTTTTTTCTGACGTTTATTGGGTTGGAATACCTGGTAGCGGGTAAACAGGGGAAGAAGTATTTTAAGTTTAACGATTCTGTTACCAACCTGAGTGTGGGTATAGCGGAGCGGCTACTGGATACCTTTACGGTGGGGCTTTTTTATTTTGTATACGACTGGTTATACCGTCATTTCGCCATTTTTGATATTAAGAGCAGTGTATTGTTGTGGGTGGCCTTGTTGATCTGTACCGATTTTGTGTGGTATTGGTATCATCGGTTGGCACACGAGGTAACGGTATTCTGGTGTGCGCATGTGGTGCATCACCAGAGTGAGGAGTTTAACTATACGGTATCCGCCAGGATTACCGTATTCCAGGCATTTATACGTACGGGTTTCTGGGCAATACTGCCCGTTATTGGTTTTCCGCCGGCGATGATCACCAGTATGTTGCTGGTGCATGGTTTATACCCGTTTTTTATTCATACCCGTACAATCGGGAAACTGGGGATACTGGAATATATATTGGTAACGCCTTCACATCACCGGGTTCATCATGCCAGTAATCCACAATACCTGGATAAGAATTATGGCGATGTATTTATTATCTGGGATAAGTTGTTCGGGACTTTTGTAAAAGAGGAAGAAGAGCCGGTGTATGGGCTTACCAAGCCTTTGGAGAGTAACAGTTTCCTGTGGCAGCATTTTCATTTTATCCTGGAAATGTTGTATTCGGTACGCAGGGCCAGTGGCTGGCGCAATAAGCTACGTATTATATTTGGTAAGCCCGACTACGTGGATCCGGAAGCGAGAAGGGTTTTGGAAGAAACGTTTCTTTTAAGGAATCCACAGGCAGAAGCGCCCAGGCTGATCCGGTACGTATTGTGGCAGATTATCGCCACACTGTTGGTATTGTTTTCCTTCCTGTTACTGGAATACTATGTGCCGGTTTTTATCCAGGTATGTGTTACACTCTTGATATTATTGACCCTGATCAATTGTGGTGCTATTATGGAACAAAAGAAATGGGTGTTTTACCTGGAGTATGCCCGGTACCTGGTATTATGCCTGGCGGGTTATTATATATGGCCGCATGCAGGGTTCCTCTGTGCAGCGGCTATTGTTATGATCATGGCTTTTTATTTCCAGTCGCATTTAAGGGAGCATTACCTGCGGTTGGTCTATGGTTATCCCAGGTCATAAGAAAATGGGCCGGCCTGAAGTGCCTTCGGGCTGGCTTGAAAAATTGGTATAGTGTACCGTTATTGCCTGGGGACTTGAGATTTCAATATTTTCCGGGCAAAATGTATCCTGCTTTTGATGGTGCCCAGTGGTTCATGAAGAATATTAGCGATCTCAAAATATTTATATCCCTCATAATATAGCATAAACGGCTTTTTGAAGATACAGGGTAGGTGATATACTGCCACATGGATATCTTTCATCTGTAAGTTAGAGGCCGCTTTGTTGCTCACAGCATTCTGCTGGTAATTAATAAAGAACTCGCTGGCGTTTGGCTCGGCGATCATCCTGTGTTTCAATCTTTTACGATAATGATTAATAAAGATATTCCGCATAATGGTGAATAGCCAGGCGCGGATATTGGTGCCTTCCAGGTATTTTTCCTGGTTAGACAGGGCTCTGAAAAGGGTTTCCTGGTAAAGATCTTTTGCCTGTTCGGCATCTTTAGTGAGGGTAAAAGCAAAGGGTTTCAGGAAATCTGCATTTCCGATAAGCAAGGTGTTAAATTCAACAGACGACATAATGTTTAAGTTTTGCCTTAACTAATTTAAACAAAGGGGGTACTGTATTCAGATGGTGCCAGGTGGAGGCTAATACATGACTTTTCTCGTAAAAAATTGATTGTCAAGCAATTGATCTTAGGCCAATAGTTAGATCGATAAAAAAGGTGGTAGTTTAAGGGTGATATAGATTTTTCAAACAGGTAACCCAGATCGGCTCTGATTAGATTAACGTAAAAGACGGAGAAAAGGATTTAGGTAATGGGAAAAATCATATTATAACGTGATATATATTATGCTTAAAATTAATAAGCAAGAAGAATTTGGACAAATATTTGTAGATAAGCTGCTCTGTTACGTCAAATATGTTACTTACAGCTAACGATGGCATTACCTTAAAGTGGCAGGAAATCTGACGGAGCTAACATTTATATGTTATTTTTAATAGATTTGCAACTCATTTTGGTATTTGATGCCTGATTGATACGTTAATTTGTCCAAAAAAGATTCTTAGAGAAGTTTATATATCCTATTAATACATGTTTAGAAAAATATTGCTTGTCCAGCTTTTCCTCTTTATAGGCTATTGTGTAAATGCCCAGGTTTCGTCAGCGTCGAAAGAGCAGGTTGGGCGAATGAAGGCAGATAATCTTTCTGACGACCAGGTACGGCAGTTAGTGTCTGAAATGAAGAAAAAAAATGTGCCACTTTCGCAATTAGATAATTATGCCACACAGAAGGGAGTACCTGCGTCAGAAGTTCCAAAATTGAAGGAGCGCATACAATCACTTGGTCTTGATAAAGAATTAAGTAGCGCTGAAATAGTGAAAGAAGCTGAAACCCGGACATATAGCGAAGCCCACTCAGAAACAACGGCCAGCCCTGAAAAGGAAAAAAAGACCAGGGTTTTTGGATCAGAATTATTTAACAATAAAAATCTCACTTTCGAGCCGAACCTAAGATTACCGACTCCGGTCAATTATCATCTTGGAACAGGAGACGAAGTCATTATTGATGTATATGGATATTCTGAAGTACAGCATAAACTAAAGGTTAGCCCGGATGGTTATATTAATATCCCTAATTTGGGGCTTATATATGTTAACGGGTTATCTATTGAGGATGCCCGTAACCGAATTACCAAACAATTGTCTACCATTTATAGCGGGATAAAATCTGGGAACACATTTGTCCAGATCACCTTGGGAAATATTCGCAGTATCCGTGTTTTGCTTATTGGAGAGATTGTGAACCCAGGTTCCTACACCCTTCCATCTTTAGCCACTGTGGCCAACGCATTGTATGTTTCAGGTGGACCAAGCGAAAATGGGTCCTTTCGTAATATTCAGGTGATTCGAAACGGTCAAGTTATTTCAACATTTGATTTGTATGATTTTTTAGTGAATGGGGACCTTTCTAACAGCATCGTATTACAAGACCAGGATATCGTAAAGGTAAATCCTTATGGTACAAGGGTAGAGCTTTATGGTGAAGTGAAACGCCCTGCTATTTATGAAGCCAAACCAAATGAAACACTACAACAAGTCATTAGTTACGCAGGTGGTTATACAGATAATGCTTTTAGGGAAACTATCAACGCTTTCCGTATAAATAATAAAGAAAGGGAGGTAGTGACGGTTACAGCTAGCCAGGTGCCTAACTTTCAGTTGAAATCGGGTGACCAGTTTTTTATCTCGGGTGTACTTAACCGCTTTAGCAATCGGGTTATAATTGCCGGGCAGGTATTTCATGCTGGAACATTCGCATTAGAACCCAACATGACATTGTCTGATCTGATTAAGAAGGCGGATGGTGTTACAGAAAACGCATCATTAACAAGAGGAATTATTCGTCGGTTGCAAAAGGATTACTCTCCTTCATTTGTGAGTTTTAATGTTCAGGATGTTATAGATGGTAAAGAGCAAGTTTTTCTTCGGAAAGAAGACAGTGTTGTTATATATGGGAAGACAGAATTACGGGAAGCCTATCATGTAAAAATTCTGGGAGAGGTAAACAATCCAGGCGTATATGCCTATGGTGACAGCATGAGACTTGAAGACCTGATATTACTTGCAGGAGGCCTGAGAGATGCTGCATCGTTAAGTAACATAGAGGTGTCGCGTATTATCAGGGAGCCAGGTTATAATTCCAAAGACAGTCTTAAATCAATCATTCAGAAATTTAATCTCAACAGTGAAGATAATGCAACCCACCTGTTTTCGCTACAGCCGTTTGATGAGGTGATGATCCGAAGGGCCCCGTTATATTCTTCGCTTTCAAATGTAGTTATCGAAGGAGAGGTGGTATATCCTGGTACTTACACCATTAACTCCAAAAAAGAACATATATCGGATCTGGTGAAAAGAGGTGGAGGGTTGAGACCTGACGCCTTCCCGGAAGGAGCTGTATTATTGCGTAGAACTTTTGTTACTGGCTCTGATAGCAGTTTGCTGGCTAATAAACTTGAAACTTTTTTTAATAAGCTTCAGGATAGCAGCAGTATTGAGCATGTAAAAACATCTATCGAAAGGAAACAACAATTATTAGGTATCAGCCTGGATAAAATTATGCGTTCTCCTGGTTCCAAATATGATCTTTATCTGGAAGAAGGGGATGTTATTAGTGTTCCCAAGAAGTTGCAGACAGTACAAATGTTTGGTGAAATTTATTTTCCTAAAAAGATCCGGTACGATGGAAAGTACACCTTCCGTGATTATATAAACGGTTCCGGTGGCTTCACTGCGCAGGCGCTGAGAAGAAGAAGCTATATAGTTTATGCGAATGGAGAAGTTAAGAACACATCTAAAATACTCTTCTTCAATAGATACCCTAAGGTTAAGCCCGGTGCGGAAATTTATGTTCCTTCCAGGCGGGAACACAAAGGGTTATCAGGTAATGAAGCCATTGGCCTCGCCAGTGGGCTTGCATCTGTTGCGCTTGTAATAGTTACCATACTAAATGCAGTAAAGTAATTTCTTAATATCTACTACGAAAGGATTATACATGGAGCAGTCCGAAAGAAAAGTTGATGCTATTCAGCAGGAAGATGAAGTAACACTGAAGAGCATCATATTGAAAATACATGAATGGATTAAATATTTATTCAGCAAGTGGATAGTCATTCTTCTTGCTGGGATTATTTGCGCCGGGTTGGGATTCTTTTATGCTTACAGAACAAAAGTAAATTACCTGGCTAAGCTTACTTTCGTATTAGAGGATAGCAAACAAGGTGGTATTGGCAGTTATTCTAATTTGGCAAGCCAATTTGGAATTGACCTGGGAGGAAGCGGCGCCGGTGGCGTTTTCGCAGGAGACAATATCATGGGTTTTATGATGTCCCGGCTTATGGTGGAAAAAACGTTACTCTATCCGATAAACGTGGATGGTAAAGTAATAAGCCTGGCAGATTTTTATCTGAGTTTCAATCGCATCAAGGATAAATGGGTAAGGGATACATTAATGAAGAATTTTAGCCTGCCCCCCACCAACGATCGAACTACGTTTACGTTACAACAGGATAGTGTGCTGAATACTATCTATGAAATGATATTAAAAGGTAATCTGAAAATTGAAAAACCTGATAAGAAACTAAGCTTCATTGCAGTTCAATGCATTTCGCCAAATGAAACCTTTTCAAAGAAATTCACGGAAATTCTAGTTAAAGAGGCGACTCAGTTTTATATTAATACCAAAACTAAGCGGTCGAAATCAAATGTAGATAAATTGCAGGACAAAGCAGATTCCCTGGAATTACTATTAAATAAGAAAACATATAGTGCGGCAAGAACACAAGATATCAACATGAATCCTGCCAGAAGAGTTGCCACTGTAAATTTAGAGCTTGATACCAGGGATAGAATGGTACTTCAGACGATGTATGCGGAAGTATTAAAAAATCTTGAAATCAGTAAAATGTCAATGGCAGAAGAAATGCCGGTTATTCAGATCATCGATTCTCCTATTCTGCCACTGGAGAAAGTTAAATTTGGAAAATTAAAAGGTTTGATACTGGGAGGACTGCTTGGGGGAATTCTTAGCTCTTTATATTTTCTCTTAAAGAAAATGTATACAGATATTATGAAGGGGTAAATCGATCCGTAATTCATGATAAGCCAGTGTATAATCAAAGATTGAAACAGATAATTAATATAATATATAGAATAGATATACATGACACACTTACCTAGAATAGCTATTATTGGGTTGGGATATGTAGGATTACCGCTTGCCGTTGAGTTTGGGAAACAATATCATGTGTTGGGATTTGATATAAACACAGACAGAATAAGCGAATTATCAAAAGGAGAGGACCATACGAAAGAAGCACATATCGATGACCTCGCAGCAGTAATTGCTTCCGGACGGACGCCTGGTAACATAGGACTTAGCTTCTCGTCTACAGTCGATGACCTTAAGAGCTGTAAAATCTATATTGTAACTGTACCAACTCCAATAGATCAATTTAAAGCTCCAGACCTTACTCCACTCCTGAAAGCATCAGAGATGCTAGGAAAAGTATTGAAGAAAGGTGATATAGTAATCTATGAATCTACTGTATATCCTGGATGTACAGAAGAAGAATGTGTTCCGGTGCTTGAGAAAATTTCAGGATTGAAATTCAATACGGATTTCTTTTGTGGTTACTCTCCGGAACGTATTAATCCTGGAGACAAAGTCAATACATTGACAAAAATAAAGAAGGTAACTTCTGGTTCTACTCCGGAAATCGCTGACATAGTGGATGAGTTATATAAAAGCATTATCACAGCTGGTACGCATAAAGCCCCCAGTTTGAAAGTAGCTGAAGCTTCCAAAGCAATAGAAAATGCACAAAGGGATGTAAATATCAGTTTTGTCAATGAACTTGCGCTTATTTTTGACAGAATTGGTATTGATACGACAGACGTAATCGAAGCAGCGGGCACAAAATGGAATTTCCTAAAATACAAACCAGGGTTAGTTGGAGGGCATTGCATTGGAGTAGACCCATATTACCTGGCTCATAAAGCGGAGGCAATGGGTTACTATCCTCAAGTTATCTTGTCTGGCAGGAGGGTGAATGATAATATGGGTATGTTCGTTGCCAATAAAGTGGTGAAATTGATGATCAAAAAGGGGCATAAAGTTGATGGCGCAAAAGCGTTGATCCTGGGCATTACTTTTAAGGAAAATTGCCCTGATATTCGTAATTCACGCGTAATTGATATTTATAATGAATTACGCCAATTTGGAATTATAACAGATGTTTACGATGTATATGCTGATGCAGAAGAAGTAAGAGAAGAGTATGGTATTAACCTGATAAACCGTATTGATGGCCAGTATGATGCGATCATACTGGCAGTTGCTCACAATGAATTTGTAGACCTTGATTATAGTGCGCTTAAAAACGGAAGTAATACCATCCTTTTCGACACTAAATCAGTATTGGATCGTAGCCTTGTTGATGCCAGGTTATAAACACTAAATTTATATGGAAAAAATTCAGATGGTTGATCTGAAAGGTCAATATACAAAAATAAAATTGTCTATCGATAGTGCCATTGCAGATTGCATTGACAATACAGCCTTTATTAACGGGCCGCAAGTAAAAGTATTTGCAGAAAATCTAGCGGCTTACCTGAATGTGCACTATGTTATCCCTTGTGCTAATGGTACAGATGCTTTGCAGATTGCTATGATGGCGATTGGACTGGAACGAGGAGATGAGGTCATTGTGCCTGCATTTACCTATGTAGCAACAGCAGAAGTGATTGGTTTATTGGGACTCGTGCCTGTAATGGTAGATGTAGATTCTCAATCTTTTAATATCACTGCAGATATTATCAGAGCAGCGATTTCTCCTAAAACTAAAGCAATTGTACCTGTACACCTTTTTGGTCAATGTGCTGATATGGCTGCTATTATGGAGGTCGCAAAGGAGCATCACTTATACGTAATAGAAGATACGGCACAAGCACTAGGAGCAGATTATACCTTCCCTGATAACACTACCACCAAAGCAGGTACCATTGGAGATATTGGCTGTACATCCTTTTTCCCTTCCAAGAACCTCGGTTGTTATGGCGATGGCGGAGCTTTATTTACCAATAGTGAAGAACTGGCCAATAAGATCAGAATGATTGCAAATCACGGACAAGTGAAGAAGTATGTGCATAAGTACATAGGAATTAACTCCCGGTTGGATACAATTCAGGCGGCTATTCTTAATGTTAAACTTGGGCATCTCGATAGTTATAAGGTGGCGAGACAGGCTGCGGCCGCATACTACGATAAACAACTCGGGAACCTGCAGGGACTTACCATCCCCGCACGCAGTAAAAATTCTTCCCACGTTTTTCATCAATATACACTGATTGTGAATAATTATAAACGTGATGAATTAAAACATTACCTGGAGAACAAAGGGATTCCGGCTATGATTTACTACCCAATACCACTGAATGAACAGGAAGCATTTTCCCAAATAGGAAGAGTTGTAGGAACATTATCTGTTACCAGACAGTTATGTGGTGATGTATTATCTTTACCTATCCATACAGAAATGTTGCAAGAACAACTTGACTATATTGTCGATAGTATTAGATCCTTTTTTAAATAAATGACTATGGGTGTGTTTGTACATTCAACGGCCATCGTTGATGATGGTTGCACCATTGGAGAGGGGACAAAAGTATGGCACTTTTCGCATATAATGCCTGGGTGTACATTAGGACAAAATTGTAACATTGGCCAGAATGTGGTGATATCCCCCGAAGTGGTTTTAGGAAACAATGTGAAGGTCCAGAATAACGTATCTATCTACACCGGTGTTACTTGCGGTGATGATGTATTCATTGGCCCATCCTGTGTTTTTACTAATGTGACTAATCCTCGCAGCGCAGTTAACAGGAGAGGACAATACTCAAAAACCCATGTAGGCAACGGCGCTTCAATAGGGGCTAATGCGACTGTCGTATGTGGTCATGATATAGGAGAGTTTGCTTTTATCGGTGCAGGTACGGTCATTACAAAAAATGTTCCGCCATATGCCTTGGTGGTAGGTAATCCGGGAAAACAGATAGGATGGATGAGTGAGTATGGGCACCGGCTTCAATTTAATGAAGAAGATAAAGCAGTATGTCCGGAGAGCGGGCAGGTATACACACTGGAGAATAACATTGTAAAAAGAATTCAATAATGGCTAACCCTTCTCAAAAAATAAAGTTTGCAGTTATAGGTTGCGGGCATATCGGAAAACGTCATGCTGAAATGATTGCAAGGAATCCTGAAGCTGAACTGGTAGGACTCATAGATATTAAACCTCAAGAGCAATTGAAGTTAGAAGGATACAATGTTCCTTTTTTCTCCTCATTGGAGGAATTTTTGGCCGCTGAAATGGAGGTGGACGTTGTTAACATTGCTACTCCCAATGGGTTTCATGCTACACATGCGCTCAAGAGCCTGGAGCAACGGAAGCATGTGGTGATTGAAAAACCTATGGCTTTAAATAAACTTGATGCAGAAAGAGTAATCTATAAAGCATTACATGTACATAAGCATGTTTTTGCTGTAATGCAGAATCGCTATTCTCCGCCATCAGTATGGATAAAAGAAATGATTGAATCTGGCAGATTAGGCCAGATATACATGGTGCAATTGAATTGTTATTGGAATAGAGACGATCGTTATTATAAACCTAATAGTTGGCATGGTAAGAAGGATTTGGATGGAGGTACTTTGTATACACAGTTCTCCCACTTCATAGATATTATGTATTGGTTGTTTGGCGATATTGAAAAGATTACCTCAAGGCTGAATTCGTTTAATCATAGCCATCTTACAGACTTTGAAGATAGTGGTTTTGTGAATTTTAATTTTGTAAACGGAGGTATGGGATGTATTAATTTTTCTACGTCGGTTTGGAACTCCAACCTAGAAAGCAGTATGACTATCATAGCAGAGAATGGGAGTGTGAAAATTGGGGGGCAGTATATGGATAAGGTAGAAATCTGTAATGTAAAAGACTATACCATGCCGGAATTAGCGCCGACCAATCCAGGTAACGATTATGGCGCTTACAAAGGATCCGCTCAAAATCACCACTATGTAATTGATAACGTGATTGATGTGTTGAAAGGAAGGGCAGCCATTACAACAAACGCACTGGAAGGGTTGAAAATTGTTGAGATAATCGAACGAATTTACCAGGAGAAGAAATAGAGCGTAATCTCTAATCTCCCCAAAAAAAAAAGTGTGTCTTCAATCAAAAGAAATTTTTTATTTAACTCATTGCTTTCTGTTAGCAGAGTTATTTTCCCACTTATAAGTTTTCCATATTCATCTAGGGTATTGGGGCCAGATAGTATTGGCGCAGTTAGCTTTGTAGATAGTTATACACAATATTTTTGCATTCTGGCTGCTTTAGGAATTCCAATATACGGAGTTCGGCAGGTTGCAAGGTTTAGAGATAATCCCCTCCAATTGCAATACCTGACATCTGAGTTAATAGTAATTAACTTTATATCGACTTTTTTTTGGTGTATTGCATATTATCTGATTGCTTGGTGGTCTGGGAAGTTGTTTGAGCTTCCCGGACTACACGTTTTGGGTTCCATTTTTTTGTTACTTTATACTTTCCCAGTAGAATGGTTTTTTCAGGGCACTGAAAACTTTGGTTATATCACTATCAGGAGTCTTCTACTTAATGTACTATCATTGGGATTGTTATTTGTTTTTGTAAAAACAGAGAATGACGTGCTGTGGTATTATGGGATAACCGTTGCTGTTTTTGCCGTGAATGGAGCTATTAATCTCGTCAAGCTCCTTCAGTCGGTAAAGTTGACAATGAAGAATCTTCAATTCAAAAAGCACTTCCGGCCATTATTCTTTCTCTTTTCGTCTCAAATTGCAATTAACATCTATGTATTGTTGGATAAAGTTATTTTGGGATATTTAGTAGAAAATAAATATGTTGGATACTATGGAACAGCATTTAAGTTAACCAAGCTGCTACTAACATTTATAGGTGCATTGGCGATAGTTATGGTACCACAAATGTCGAAAGCATTTGACTCCAATGATATGACAAAAGCTAAAGGATTATTTAGAAATTCCTGTGAATTTGTTATTACCATTGGTATTCCAATTGTATTTGGACTATTCTGTCTTTCTGATGATTTGATTAATTTAATTTCCGGAGCGCAATTTGCGCCCGCCGCTGATTCTATGAGAATACTTGCACCTATAATATTATTTATAGGGTTAAATAATATTTTTGGAATGCAAGTACTTATTCCTAAAGGAAGAGAAAGATTATTATTTATTTCAGTCACTATTGGGATGTTTGTAAGTGTAGGGTTGAACTTTACATTGATACCTATTTTCATGCACAATGGTGCTGCTTTGGCTACTTTGACGACGGAGTTTGCAGTTGCTGTTGTTACAGGTTATTATGCTCTACGGGAATTGGGCGAAAAGATGGATTGGATTTTGATTCTTAAAACGATTCTGGCTTGTATTCCATTTTATCTTATTTATAAGTTGATGTATGCCGCTCCAGGTTGGGTAAGAATTATAGGTACTACAGGGATAGCGGGAGCTTACTATGCGGCAGTGCAGGTCTGGATTCTAGAAAATAGACTTTGGAAAGATCAATATTCCAAAATCATAAATTTAATAAGAAGATGAAACAATATGATTTCGTAATTGTTGGTGCTGGATTGTTTGGTGCTGTTTTTGCCTGTGAAATGAAGAAGATTGGGAAGAAGTGTTTGGTTATAGATAAGAGAAAACATAAGGGAGGAAATGTATACTGTGAAGAGATCGATGATATTAATGTGCATAAGTACGGCGCGCATATTTTCCATACCAACGATAAGAAAATTTGGGATTATGTAAATTCATTTGTTCAATTCAACAGATATACGAATTCCCCCCTGGCAAATTATAAAGGGAAGCTATATAATTTGCCATTCAATATGAATACCTTTTACCAGTTATGGGGGGTTAAGACTCCTGAAGAGGCAAAAAGAAAAATTCGCGAGCAAGTAGCGGCATCTTTTGAAAATGAGCCTAAGAATCTTGAACAGCAGGCCTTATCGCTGGTAGGTGAGGACATCTACAACATTCTGATTAAAGGTTACACTGAAAAGCAATGGGGAAGGAAGGCAGAGGATCTACCTGCATTTATAATTAAAAGATTGCCGGTCAGGTTTACTTTTGATAATAATTATTTTGACGATAAATATCAAGGTATTCCAATAGGAGGGTATAATAAGTTAATAGATGGATTGCTGCAGGGGATAGAGGTGCGGCTAGAGGTCGATTACTTTGAAGACAGACCCCATTGGGCTAGTATTGCAGAACGGATAGTTTTTACAGGGAAAATTGATCAATTTTTTGAGTATAAATTTGGCATCTTGGAATATCGCAGCTTACATTTTGAAACAGAACGCCTGGAAGTTGAAAATTATCAAGGAAACGCAGTCGTCAACTACACGGAAGCGGAAGTGCCATATACACGAATTATTGAGCATAAACATTTTGAATTTGGCCGACAGCCTAATACAGTTATTACAAAAGAGTATCCATGCGAATGGACTCCTGGGATTGAGCCATATTATCCTATCAATGACGAAAAGAATAGTAACATGTTTAAACAATATCAACAACTCGCCGACAAGGAAGCTAATATAATATTTGGGGGGAGGTTAGCGGAGTATAGATACTATGACATGCATCAAGTCATTGGATCAGCATTAAAGAAGGTAGAGACGATAAAAGCAATCATTCTTTAATATTTGATGTTTAAGACAAGCCAATAATGAAGTTAAATAAAAAGGTACTTATCTGGAATGATTACGAGCTTTCGCCGCGAAGCGGTGGCCCGGCAACTTATCTATGGCATCTGAAAGAGTTTGTTAACAAAAATGGAATTCAAGGTATTACTTTCCTGGATTATTATAAAACGGCTGAGTATGCCGCCACCCGGCCAGCTAATGTCGCTGGAAAGACTGTTTCATTTGTTAAGAAGTTAGTTAGTAGTAAGTTGAAGGCGAATTATAATTTGCTTAAAACTGTCAGAGCCAAGAGTCCTAAGGTGTCTGAACTTGGTGTAAATATTCATGATTATGATATTATTCATTTTCATTCATGCTTATCATTAAAAAAGAATATAGAGAATCTTAAGAACGTTAAAGCACAAATACTACTCACTTCTCACTCTCCCAAGGTAATGCATAAGGAGATTATTGAAGATTGGTGTAAAATGCAGATAAAGAATGTTTTGCCATTTGTGTATAGTTATTGCGAGAAAGTGGATATGGATGCTTTTGATCGTGCAGATTGGATTGTATTCCCATGTAGTGAAGCCCAGGAGCCCTATTATAATACATGGAATAGGTATGGTAAAATGGTCGCCGACAAAAAACTGCTGTTCTTACCAACAGGCATTACTCCTGCGAAGGAAAATGAATCACGAGCAGAGGTGAGGAAAAAATATGGAATTCCGGAATCCGCCGTTGTTTTTTGTTATGCCGGAAGGCATAATAGCATTAAGGGATACGATTTACTGAAAGAAGCTGCTGAAATTATATTGAGAAAGCAGGAAAATGTATACTTCTTGATTGCGGGTGCTCCGGGGGATGTTGAACCAGTTTTGCATGAACGGTGGATTGAAGTAGGCTGGACCAATGACCCTTATTCTATCATCAATGCAGCGGATTGTTTTGTTTTGCCTAATAGGGAAACATATTTCGATCTAATATTGTTAGAGGTGTTATCGCTTGGGCAAAGTGTGATTCTTAGTGAGACTGGTGGGAATAAATATTTTAAGAAATTCAATTCTTCAGAATTGCATTTTTTTGAAGGAGGAAGCGTTTCATCTTTGATTGAACAATTGAACAGATTTAGGAATTCGATGAATATTAATCCATTAAAAAGGACAGATAACCTGAAACTTTTTAATTCATATTTTACGCAAAGTGCATTTGGACAAAGATACTTAGATCTATATAATCAAATTCGGTAATGGCATCAACTTTGTTTTTCTTCACAGAAATGTATCCCTATGGTAAGGGAGAGGCGTTCATTGAGAATGAAATAAGACATCTCTGTAAAAAATTTGCAAAAGTGATAATTATTCCGGCACAGGAGATTTCGGAACTTGATATCCAGCGGGAAATTCCAGCAAATGCTTTTGTTTGCTATCTATCTAACGTTTCCAGGTTGAAGCTATTGCAATTATTACCACAAAATATTTTGATTGTAATTGAAGCTTTTTGGAAAGAATTTTTCTCAACCCGCAAAGACTTTGGCAAGAAATTAATCAATTTAAAGAGATACATAAGTAGTATTCTATGGGCTATTAAAATCAATGCCAATCTCGAACAAAAGTTTAAGGGTGTTGATGCGCGGTATTATTCATATTGGTTGAATAATGGCGCAATTGCTCTTTCCCTTAGAAAAATCAAGAATGCAGACATCGAATTTATTGCAAGAGTACATGGATATGACCTTTACCATGAACAATCTGAATCCGGCATAGTAATTTTTCAGCAATTAAATTGTTACGAGGCTAAGTATGTATTGCCAGTGTCAGAAAACGGGCGGAAATATCTTTCCGATATTAAGCCAGAATTCGCCTCAAAATTTATCAGCAGTTATTTAGGGGTACCGGACAGAGGTACTAGTATTTCCAGCAATTCAATTTCGGAATTTGTTATTGTGTCATGCTCTTTCATGCATCCGATTAAACGTATTCATCTGATTGTGGAATCATTGATGCTTTTGACATTGAATGTTAAATGGATACATCTGGGCGGCGGCCCGGAAATGCTACGAATAAAAGAACTTTGTAAACACCTGCCCGGAAATATCTCTGCTAATCTCACTGATGATTTGACTAACTCTGAGATTATTGAGTTTTACCAGCGTAACCATGTCGATCTTTTTATTCATCTTAGTGAAACAGAAGGTATTCCCGTTGCCATTATGGAGGCAATTAGTTTTGGTATTCCTGTACTGGCTACTGATGTTGGTGGCGTTGGCGAAATAGTAAACGCACAAACGGGATGCCTGGTAAGAGAAGATATCTCACCCACGGAAGTGGCAAGTGAGATAATGAAATTTATTTCATCAAGCAAGAATACACCGGAATTCAGGTCCGGTGTCAGAAAATATTGGTATCATAATTTTAATGCAGATATTAATTATGATAAGTTTATTGATAAATATCTTTTATAAAAGGGCGGTTCAAAAGAGGATTTTATCAGATTTTATTGGAAGTGTTAAGATAACTATGTAAACAGTATTCTATTCATAACAGTAAGTTATATCACTATTGATTGTAAGTATCCTTATTCTGATGACAGTTCAAACGTAGAGAAAGAACGTCAGCCGTCAAACTACATTCTTCCCACCTTTCAAGAATTGACTTCTTCTCTGATATGCTTTTCTTTCGTTGAACTGATCTTTCCATTTTTCATTGGTAACATTAGGTAATAGAATAGAGGAGAATATGTGCGTGGCCGATGCGATACGCAGTATTTAAATCTAGGCAGTAGTTTGCCATCTAATCACGATCGTGATTTTTTTCTTTTCTTATTGAAGGAACAAATGTATTTTTGTCACAAATCAAGTCTTGGGAATCCCAGCGAGGCTGTATAAATTGGAAAACCTTTAATTCTCTTTCTTCCGTTGTTTTCACAATGAAAGGGGAAATTATCAGCCGATATTGAACTAGGTTATCACAACAATAGGTAAAAATAACTATTTAATAGTCATAAAAGACTCTGATTGTCAATGAAATAGCTGTCATATTTTTCTTTCTTTAGAAAGGAAGTTATTGATATGGGGATTTATAAGTCTAAATAAAGCGATCATATTCTTTTACCATAGATACAATAAAATTTAAAGTGTGAGAATAAGAGGGTTATTATTTTATATATTTATTTTTTGCCTATTTACGTGCCTGAATAACAAAAGCTATGCTCAGATCGTTTCTCACGATGCTGAGTTTGGGTTGACAACTTCTGGGCAGCCTGTTCAATTGACAGTTGGAGGATATCTAGATGGGAATAATTGCAAGCAATTGATAACCTATTGGCCTCACAATGTTTGTAAATACTATTTGAGTGCCTTTGAGCCTGCTCAAAATATTACACTTACGAACCAGGACACTGTGCGGGCATCCTCCCTAAGTATAGTTTTTAATGACACCGGGAACTGGTATACCTTGGAAAAAACAGCAAATGAGGTTTTTAAAGGAGCCGTCACCGCAAAGGATAAAGCGATGGCCGTATATAACTTTGTTAGCAGTAAACATATGTATTTTTATACTCCTGATTTCAATAACAAAGATGAGAACCAGTCGGTATCAAAATTTCTGTCGGTATACGGTTATGGACATTGTGGAAATATAGCGAATGCTGTCACTTTTCTGACAGGCTTTAATACAGGACTTCCTCAATATTACTGGGTGGTAGATGGTGGAGAGCATGGGGTTGCTGATGTGATGATCAATGATACGACGATGATGATTGATGCAGATGAGCAAGGGTATTATCTGAAATGGAATAATAGATCACTGGCAAGCTTTAGGGAAGTAACAAATGACATGTATTTGTACTATAGGACTAAACATTTTGGCGCCTTATACCCATATTATCCGGATGTATTTGCTTCATTTGCCAGTTTATTTATGATGGGTAATAATTACCCTGAGCCATATCTGGATGCCGGTTCTCCTGGGCCAGACATGTATTTTTCACTCAGGCCGGGGGAGTCTATCAGCTATTTATGGAACTTGCCGGTAGATTCTGTTTTATATCATCAAATTGTTTTACCCAATTACGGAGAGTATCCCTCAACAGATGATGTGAAGAATGTAATAGGTAATGGAGAGTTTTCATTACAGACAGATTTTATTAGTCAGCCATTTTATAGCGTTGTAGACGCTGCCGAAAACATAACGGTTAACACTACAAACCCAGCCCTTCCTACCGTGTATTCGAACAAAGTGGGAGGAAGTTCTTTCGTTGTCAGTGGAAGTTCCCCTTACGTGATTGTGGATGGAAAGGTTAAATGTAGTTTTTATAATAAGTCGGTCAGCGATAAAATAAAAATCTACTATTCTTCAGACTCACTTAACTGGTCCCCGATATGGGAGTCAGCATTGGTGGGGAATTATACTGATTCTATAGAGTTGTCCGATCAAATCGCCGCTCTGACAGATAAGGGAGTATATAAGTACTACCTGAAATTCGAGTTCTCGCCAGCCTTGAGCCCGGAAGATTGTGGAATCGACTCTTTAGTACTTACCTCAAGATTTCAGATTAGCGAGTTCTTTATGCCCCACCTGGTAAGAGGAAACAATAAAATAGTAGTGCAAAGTGAAACTAGCAATCAATATAATCTGAAATTGCACATAGACTGGAATGAGAACTTTTATGACAGGCCCCCAGCTCCGCCTGCTGCTCCAGTTTATCCAGCCAATGGAGCAGATATAGATTCCACTTATTTTACTTTCCAATGGGCAAAAAGTATCGATCCGGACGACTATATTTTTGACTACCAATTTCAGTTGAGTGACCAGCCAGACATGAAGAACCCATTAACGCCAATGTTTGATAGGTATATGTCTTCAATAAATGTGGGGCTGGCTTCTTTCAAGCCCGAGTTGCAAGGGTTCCTGAATAATAATACCAGGTACTATTGGCGTGTACGGGCGATGGACAGCAGAGGAGTATTAAGTGATTGGAGTAATGTATGGTCATTTGTAGCCCATGGAGCCAATGCGCCACTCAACCTGCATTTTGAATCCCCAGCGAATTCCCCGGACTCTTTTCGGTTGGCATGGAGCGAAAATCTCGCGGGTTTAAAGCCTGCCAACTATAAGGTCTATGCAAGTGAAGTGGCTTCAGGGTTTATGCCGGATGACGATGTTAACCTTTTCACGCAGACTACCGTTACTAACTCACCAATGTCTGATGACCCAAACAAGTCCTTTTACAGAGTTATAGCAGTGGGTAGTAGTGGCAACGAAAGTGCATCAAGCCGGTATGTAACCCTACCAACAGTTGTATCGGTAAATTTTCACGATGTACTGGCAACATCCGGGCTGTCAGATACTTCTGTTTACGATTTCAACAAAACATTTTTCCTGTACGATACCTCGCTTTTAGTACTATCGGGTAATAGTTTTACCTGTAAACATATTGGTACAGGAATCATTAGCCATTGTACTGTTAATGATGGGGACACAGTGTATCTCAAACAAACTCTTGTTAAGATTGCTCCCGATGAGCCCAAAATTACCCTAAGCGCTAATAATATCGTTGATGGGGTAAATTACAGTTTCAATATAACATCAGATGGGGGGGCAGATGTTACAGAATTAGGCCTGTGCTGGACGGATGATACCATCCCAATGCTTGACTCAACGGGCAATAATAAGATGGAGGTGAGCCCAAGTAATTTGGAAAGTGCATTTGAATTGCCAGACATTGACTCGCCTTATTATTTATATGCTTATGCCATTAATAGCGCGGGGGTAGGGTTTAGCGAAACATTGCCTGTGGTTGTTACTGAGTACAGAAAAAATCTCAGACTGAGCAATTTGCTGGATACCTCCAGCTTAAATCAAAGTAATACCATATTAGTATATGATAGTAGTTTTATTGCCGTTAAAAGAAATACGGTTATTCCTCTAAGATCGGGACTTACCAGCATCAGCTTGTGTACTGTAAACGATACTGATACCATTTATTTACAACAATGCCTTATCCGGATTATGCCACTTGTGCAAACCACATTATTGGTACATCCCGAAGGCAATGATAAGATTGGCTACAGACTCGATATTCAAACGAGTAGAATGCCAAGGATACTAAAACAAGGATTAGTTTGGAGTAACGATACCATTCCAACCCTGATTGGCAATGCCGGAAATATCATTCTTCTGGATACAAATAATCTGTCTGGAATATTTGATCAAAGTATGCTCGATTCAGCCAAGTATATTTATGGATTTGCCGTGGTAAGGGGTGATACCGTTTTTAGCAGGCCGGTAAGGGTTTCAATAAATAACTATGCCGATCTGGTACAAAATGATTCTCTAATGCTTGATTCCTCTTTTATACTGAAGTTGGGCTTCTTTACATACGATTCTTCTTATGTAAAAGTTGAAACAGATAATAATATAAAGTTTACCAAAAAGGGGAATACCGTCCTGGGATATGCGGTGAAAAATGGTGCAGATACCATTTATTGGAAACAGGCAATTGTTAAGATCCTGCCGGTCTTACCCACAGTATCGTTGAAGGCAACGGATTTGAAGGCCGGCAATATTGAGTACACCGTCAGTTTGATATCTGACGGAGGAGACCCTGTCACAGATATTGGAATTAGTTGGGGCTATTCCCCAGATTTTATCCCTGAAAACTCTTCTAATAACCAATCTATTGGAATTAATAATCCTTTCGGGATTTTCAGTTTGCCATTTTCCGACTCAACATATTATATAAAAGCCTATGCTATCAATAGTGTAGGCTGGGCGTACAGCAATACAGTTTCATTCGAAGCCAACACTAACATATCGGTGTATCCAAATCCAACTAATGGAGTGGTTAAGGTGAGTGTCGATGAGAAGTATAGGGATTTTATTTTGGAAGTGTATTCTTCTAATGGTCAATTAATTAAGAAAATAAATAGTGCCAGCAATTATACCATATTAGATCTTTCGAAATATAGTAAGGGCATATATTTCTTTAATATCAGGACAAAAAATGGCATGATAAGGAAAAGAGTAGTAGTACAATAAGTAACTACGATTTATTATATATCTTTGGGGGATGCAATTTATTTTTAGCATAATAACCCTTTCACAAAAATATGTGTGGTATAGCAGGTATTGTAGACACTAACCCAGGTAGTATATCGCTCGACAGGTTAAAAAAAATGACGGATATAATTGACCACAGAGGTCCTGACGGTGAGGGGTTGTGGATTTCTCCTTCAAATCAGGTGGCACTGGGGCACCGGCGCTTATCAATCATTGACCTGTCAGATTCTGGTAAGCAGCCCATGCACTATCTTTCCAGGTATACAGTTATCTTTAATGGCGAGATTTATAATTACATCGAAATAAAGGAGTCGCTTATAAAAAGAGGCTATAAGTTTCATTCATCCTCTGATACGGAAGTATTGTTAGCCCTCTATGATGCGGAGAAAGAAAACTGTCTTAATCTCCTTGATGGCATGTTTTCATTTGCTATATGGGACCAGAAGGAAAATGCTCTATTTTTTGCTCGTGATCGTTTTGGTGAGAAGCCATTTCACTATGCATATAAAAAGGGCGCCTATTTTGTATTTGGTTCTGAAATGAAAGAACTCTGGGCATATGGTATTGAAAAAGTCGTTAATTATGGGATGCTTTACAGATATCTTACTAATAATGAACTACTTAATCAACAAAATCTGGCAGAAACCTTTTATGAGGGAATATTCAGGTTAGAGGCTGCTCACTATGGCAGATTACATCTGCCTGACCTTGATCTTAAGATTACCCGATACTGGAATTTAGATATTAGGCAACCCGATACCACTATTTCGGCGGCATCTGCGCAGGCTAGATTTAGGGAACTTTTTACTACCTCGGTTAAACGCAGACTACGTTCGGATGTCCCAGTAGGATCGAGTTTATCTGGGGGATTGGATAGTTCACTAGTGGTATGCGTTATTGATGAATTGAATAAGGGGCAAGAAATCAGGCAGAATACTTTTTCTGCGCGTTTTCCGGGATTTAAGAAAGATGAAGGTAATTTTATGCAAATGGTCATCGATAAGACCAATGTATCACCTCATTTTACGTTCCCCAATGAAAATGACCTGATAAAGAACTTGCAGCAACTTATTTGGCACCAGGAAGAACCTTTCGGTTCGGCCAGCATTTTTGTGCAGTACGAAGTAATGAAATTGGCCAAGGAGAATAATGTTACTGTCTTACTGGATGGACAGGGCGCTGATGAAATATTGGCGGGGTATCATATCTATTATTATGCATATTTCCGGGAACTCAGGAAGAAAAGCAAACAGGCGTATAACCAGCAACTGGGCTACTATCAGCAGCTGCAGGAAAATGGTCCGATGAATGCTGTGCAATATAAGCCCGGATTAAAGTCATGGATGCGAGAAGTACTGCCTGATGGCATCATTCGTAAGATGAAAGAGCAGCAATTGAAACAAGCTAATAAAAAAGCGCAGTTTCTTAATAAGGATTTTTTTGATGCTAATTTTAAAAGCAACGCCTATAGTCAACAAGTGGTTTTTGATAGTCTGAACCATGCATTGTATGAAAGCACTATGGGAAGTGGTTTACAAGAGTTGTTACGGTATGCCGACAGAAATTCCATGGCTCACTCCAGGGAAGTAAGATTGCCTTTCCTTTCTCATGAGTTGGTTGAGTTTCTGTTTACATTACCTGCCCAGTTTAAGATAAATAATGGATGGACAAAGTTCATTATGCGGGAGACATTTAATGACTTGTTGCCAACAGAGATCACCTGGAGAAAGGACAAAATCGGATATGAACCGCCACAAAATAACTGGATGGAGAATAAACAGCTGCAGGAAATGATACGTAGTTATGAAGAAAAGCTTGTTCAGGAAAGGATTCTTGATGCTAATTGTATTTCAGCAAAGGGTGGTCATTTCGCAAATCGAAACTGGCAAATTTTAATGTCTGGTTCTCTTTTATAAAACATAATACTGATATTTTACTTTGAATATGAAAAAAATCATTTCGATTATAGGAGCTCGCCCCCAGTTTATTAAACATGCCCCTGTTCAACTTGAGTTACAAAAGCATTTTATAGCTAAAACAATTCACACCGGGCAGCACTATGACGCTGCTATGAGTGATATCTTCTTCAAAGAACTAAAGATGGCGCCGCCGGATTATCACTTTTCCCTGAGCCAAACACAACAAGGTGCTCAAACAGCTGAAATGATGATTGAGATTGAGAAGGTAATGTTATCAGAGAAGCCGGATGCGGTTGTTGTTTATGGAGATACTAACTCTACTATTGCAGGTTCGTTGGTAGCAGCTAAATTGCATATACCAATTATCCATATTGAAGCCGGTTTAAGAAGCTTCAATAAGGAAATGCCCGAAGAAGTAAATCGCATTTTGACAGATCATATCGCATCAGTATTATTATGCCCCTCCCAATTGGCGGTAGACAATCTGGCAAAAGAGAATATAAGAGACAATGTATTTTTATGCGGAGATGTCATGAAGGATATGTTGCTATTGGCAGCATCATTTGTAGGAAATAAAATGGGGGATAGGCCTTATTATTTTGCTACTATTCACCGCCCGTATAATACCGATCATAAAGAGAGAATGTCTGCCATTCTGGATGCATTCCAATTGATGGATGCGCCGGTGGTATTTGCTATACATCCCCGTACAACGAAACGCCTGGAGCATTATAATATTGATCTTAATAAGTATGATAATATAATTATGGTGCCTCCTGTAGGTTATTTCGATTCTCTCTCTTATCAGCAATATGCAAAGGGGGTAATTACAGATTCTGGTGGTATGCAGAAAGAAGCCTATTGGTTGAAGCGCAAATGTGTAACAATCAGAAAGGAAACGGAGTGGACAGAAACTGCAGAAATGGGGCATAATATTTTATTGTTTGATAAAATGGAAGAGCTCCCTGCAATATTTACCAGGGAACCTTTAGCCGATTTCGATGAAGAACTTTATGGCAATGGGAAATCCGCTGCAGACATAGTATTGAAGATAAGCCAGTTCCTAAATTAATTTAACAGCCGCATCTAGATGAAGATAGCCTACCTTACTGATATTGATCTTAGCTCACACTCAGGAGTACGTATCAAGCATATTATGCAATGTAGCAACTGGGAGAAGTTAGGACATGAAGTGAAGATATATTCTATTCCAAATACCGCTACTGTTAATGCACAACAGATCGATATTCCTATTTCCTTTGAAGTATTCGATAATAAGATTTCCACTTATTTCAAAGGGGGAATAGCCGCTTATGTACGTAAGATTTTTGCAACATCCAGGATTATAAAATCGTTAAAGGAATTTAACCCCGATATCCTGTATGTAAGGAGCATGGTTTATTATCCAGGTTTAAACAGGATTGTACGCAGTTTTATTTCCGTTATAGAATACAATACTTTGATGGAAAAAGAACTGGAAGTAGCTGGGAATAAGAGAATCCGGTTTATGCATGGTCTTGGCTACAAGGCGCTCAATACCTCTGCTAAAGCATTTGTTGGTGTAACGGAGGAAATCGCCCTCGCGTATGGAGATCGCTATCGTCGCCCGGCAGTGGCCATAGGTAACGGTTTTGATTTGTCTAGTTACCCGCTCAACGAAATGCCTGTAAATATGCCGTCCCCCGACAGAGCTCAGATTGTGTTTGTTGGTTCCCCGAATATGCCATGGCATGGTATTGACAAATTTTACCAGTTGTCTACGCTTGTAGATGCCGACTTTCACCTGGTAGGCGCTACCTATGAGCCTGATGAAACCAGCGCTGCCAGAAAGAACTTTATTCAGCATGCCTTTATGAACAAAAAGGAACTGGGAGAGCTTTACAGCAAAATGGATATCGCGATCGGTTCTCTTGCGTTACATAGAAACAATCTTAAAGAAGCAACACCGTTAAAAGTGAGAGAGTATTGCACATATGGGCTACCAATAATCATTGCTTATAAGGATACGGATTTATCCGGCAAGGAGTTTGTGCTGGAAATAGACAATTCCGAAGATACAATTGAAAAAAATCTGCTGGTCATAAAAGCATTTATAAGCAAATGGAGAGGCAAAAGGATTGCCAGAGAAGAAATAGAACAATTAATAGATTATAGATATAAGGAAGAAAAACGATTGAGTTTCTTACAGGCTATTTTAAAAGCGGAGAGAACAGCTTAAGGTTCAGAACAGTATGAAACACAGTTACAATGTACTTTTGGTTTTCCTGGTTATATTTAATTTTAAAATTCCTGTTATTCAATACTCCGCTGTCTTTGCATGTATGTTAAGCACAGTTACGTATGCCAGGCATCCGAAATACATTGCGGTGCTCAAAAAGACAGCAAGTAAGAAATACATTGCTGCCGTTCCATTGACGCTACTGGGTCTAATTCTTTTATTGCCCCTATCACCAATATTACACCAGACTTATGACTTTGCTATCCTGAAGCCATATTTTTTACAGCTTATTCTTATTTGTATTACAATATATATCTTACCGATTTTGATTATTAATGCGGAAGAGAATATTTTTTTGTATTTCCTTAAGATAATCGTTACTGTTTTCTTTATTCAATCTTTGATAGAGATATTTGCTTTCATGTTGCCGCCATTTGCTAATCTTGTACACTTTTTCCAGAAAAGTGAGATCGCTGAAATGAACATGGGAGGGCTACGGGCATTGGCATTAACAGGAAATCCCTTTTTCAGCCTGTCTGCAAGTTTCGGTCTCCTTTATATAATATTATTTAAATACTTTCAGGAGCAGGGGCACCGCATATTTTCGTTAAGTAATGTTGGTGTTTTTGCCGTATGTGTGATAGGAACTTTTTTTGCCGGACGGACAGGTTTTATTGGAATCCTGTTCGGCTTGGCGTTGCTTATTTTTTCTGCCCGAAGTATATATTTTAAACTCGGAAGCATTGTAAAAATATTTTCCATACTAACTATTGCAATTGGAATTATCATTTTGCTGCTTCCGGCAGAGATATATGACTTGGTTGTAGATAAGCTACTACCATTCGCGTTTGAATTTGTATATAGTTATATAGAAGGCGGAACGGTAACCACAACTTCGACAGATGCCCTTTCAAACATGTATTTTCCAATTAGCATTCAGACTTTTATTTTAGGAGATGGCAGATATATGGATTTTAATGGAAGTGGCTATTATATGAGTACTGATGCCGGATACATGAGACAGATTTTATTTTTTGGTGTATTCGGAATATTAGCAATGTTCATATACCAAATGGTTTATTTCGTCAAACCGGTTTTGGTAGCGTTAAATAGAAGATTATTATCCCAACGATACAATGATTTATTGTTTTTTCTCATTGTTTTTGCATATATGCTCCTGGTACACTATAAAGGAGAAGTAATCGGATTTTTGCCGGAAATCCAAATAATGCTGTTAATAATGTTTACGGGTTATCTTAGTCAGTATTATTTTTCACCAATTGCCAAGTATCCCGCGAATGAAGAATAACAAAGTATTACATATTGCAGAAGCAGCATATGGCGGTGGGGCTGAATCGGTATTCAGGGATACGATTCTGTATCTAAAAAAGTACAATGGAGGCTATACACACCTCGTTGCCTGCAAGAAGGAATCTAATGACGAGATCGTTGTCGATCTTCCATTTGAGGTAACTAATAATCATAAAGGCATTAAAGCGCTCCTGCTGAGCATTTATTCCAGAAGAAACTTCGCTATATTAAGGGATTACCTGGTTAAGGTAAAGCCAGATATCATACATCTTCAGAATTACGGGAATCTTTCTCCAGCAGTATTACATGCTATCAGCAAGTATAAACAGAAATACGGCGCAAAAGTCATTCATACAGTACATACTTATGAATATGCCTGTTCACATTATGCGGCTTATGATTATCGTAAGGATAAACGCTGCCTGGATTGTCAGCATAGTGAATTTAAGTATAAGATCTTTTACCGTGGATGTAGCCGGAAAGGGTGGATGCATTCATGGGGTAAAGGTGTTGCCGCGTTGATTGCCGATTTTTTTTATAATAAAAATCTGGTGGATGAATGGATTACACCATCACGGTTTTTATATGATGTAATGGTTGGTCGTTTTGGTAAGCCGGAGAAAGTCCATGTAGTTAGAAATCCTGTTAATAAAAAACTGTTGGAAAATCTATCTGTCAGTAATGGACCGGTTAAGGAAAACCTGATCGTTTACTTCGGGCGCGTTTCAGAAGAGAAAAATGTTAAGTTATTATTACAGTCGTTTGCATTATTGCTGAAAGACGAAGGCAATGCCGATCTTAAATTGAAGATCATTGGGGATGGGGATGATAAAGCATCGCTGGAGGCTTTCGCCGCGACAACTATTCCAGTTCAAAACATAGAATTTTGCCCATTTCTTCCGGTTTCTGCACTGAAGGCTGCTATAGAAAAGTCAAAAATAGCTGTGTTGCCCTCTAAGTGTTTTGAAACAGCGTCGTTGTTTGTAGTAGAGGCGGTGCTTGCAGGAGTGTACCCAATTGTGGCAAACCATGGTGCAATGTCTGAAATGATAGGTTATCTCGGATGTGGTACTACCTTTGAAAGCGAGAGTGAAATCGACCTGTGCCGGAAGATGCAGTATGCCCTTTGCCATGCAGGTGATTATATCAATGGATTGAAACAAGCTGCCTCTCTCATTGTTAATGATATGGCTGGACAACAGTATGCAAATAGTATTAATAATATATATATATCTGAATCATGATGCATATATTAGATTCTCATTAGATTCTTATCTGCATTCCATAAAGTTTTAACTTAGCATAAATTCAAGCATTATGTTACTAAGATTCTTCTTACTTGCATTTTTCTCTTGTACATCACCTGCAAATAATGCTGCTGATAAGTTGTCTGACGACAAAGCCCCGGTTAATGAGAATATGGTTAGCAGTCCTTCTTTGATATCTTCGGAAAAAAACAGGAAAGAAAAGGTAATAAAACAGGCAACGGATGCCGTTAATATAACTCAGTTTGGCGCTGTAGGCGATGGAGTCCGGGACAACAGAGCTGCTGTTCAAAAGTGTCTAGACTATTGTAAAACCAATGGTAAAAGCTGCTATATTCCTACCGGCAACTTCCTAATCACAGGTGACCTTTGGCTTATGGATAATAGTAAGTTGATTGGTGGTGGAAACAAAAGCAAACTTATATTTAATCAGGGTATGCTGAGAAGTGAAAAGGGTGGTTCCCGGAATTTTCGCTATACAAACAATTATAATAATGAAGTACTGACCGACAATGCCTTTACAACCACTACGGCAATAGGAAAGCCGGGGGCGTTATCGCTAACAGTTGATAATGCGGGCCAATTTAAGCCGGGACAGTTGATTTATTTATTTAATAATAAAGTCGACAGTTGGACAATTTTGGAAGACCAGGGTCAGACAAATCGTTGGAATGATGCTGAAGCTTTTGCGAGATCGGAAATATTTACCGTGAAATCTGTGAGTGGCTCAAACATCAAGTTGGATAGGCCGCTTAAATTTACGTATAATAAAGGTGCAAAAGTATCTCATCAGATAGGCGCTGTGAATATTGAAATAGGAAATATCAGTATTGAAAACCAACTATTGACCCAAAACGAAACGCAGTACGCTATATTACTGGAACAACCTAATCAGGCTAATATTCATGACCTAACAATACAAAGCTCATGTGGTGGAATCAACCTCACCGGGCATCCTTACAAGTGTATTATTAAAGATTGTAACATTAACACCACTAAAGAAGGTAGGGGGATTCTCGTAGAGAATTTTGGTAGCCAAAATTCCATCATTCATAACAACCTCAATTATAATACTGGTGGAGACGCAGCTTTAATTGTGCTGATGGGCTCAGGTGAAAATAAGATAGTTAATAACACTGTCACTGGTCATGGACAAGCACAGAAAAATGAATGTGGCATCGCGGTCCACGCACAATGCTATAATAATCAGGTATACGGTAATACCGTGAATGGTACCGCAGAAGGACTGGGAGCATATTATGGGGCATTCTCCAATGACATTCATGATAATACAGCCAATAATGTCAGTACAGGATTTATTAGCTTTTATGCACGAAATAACCAGGTTACCAACAACGTATTTAATATTGTTTCTAACAGGAAAGGAAACAAGGTGGGCATACTGTTATTTGGTACCAATGGTACCACTGTAAAGGGAAACAATGTGACCGGCGATCTTTTGTATGGTGTACAGATCCAGGGAGGAAAAGGCATTACAATGGTACAAAACCAGATTAAAAATAACAGTGCCCAGGCTTATGCTTTCGGTATTAAGGTAATCAATGTCGGTAACGATGTCAATATTTCAAGCAATACAATATCATCCTGCAAAACAGGTATCGATGCAGAAACGCCACAAGGGGCCGCTGCTCAACAGTCTGATATTCCAAGTATGTTGATACAAACGAATTCGATTTCTACCAGTGAAACAGGAATTCGTTTACAGAATTACGCTAATGTGGTGTTAAAGGATAATGATCTGAATCAGTTTTCTAATGGTATTACGCTAAGTAACAGCCCGTATAATGTGATTACAAATAATAAAATGAATACGGGAAAGGCAGCCGGTATTAACCTGGTAGGCGAAACATCGAGTTTTTCTTATATAGAGAACAATGTTATTTCCAATGCAGCCCAGAAGGTTGCTGGCTGGAAGTCGCCCGATGGAAACAAAACCCTTGCCCAGCCTAAAAATGGCTTTATGCTTAAAGATCCTAATACTGGAGCGATGTTTAAATTTAATGCTCAGCAAAAAAGCTTTCAAAGACAATAGTATTTTTAATTAGTCAGAAGAATGGAGTTACCACTAGTTAGTGTTATTTTACCTTGTTATAATGCTGAGAACTATATAGCAAATGCTGTAGATTCAATAATAAATCAGACCTACAGGGAGCTCGAGATCATTATCATAGATGATTGTTCTACTGATGGGTCATCTGAGATACTCCGCGAGCTGGCCGCAAAGGATAATAGGATAAAACTGCTTAGAAATGATATTAACCTGAAGCTAGTAGCTACACTGAACAGGGGAATCAGCGTAGCAATAGGTCAATATATTGTGAGAATGGATGCTGACGATATTTCCTACCCGGATAGAATAGAGAAGCAGGTCGCTTTTATGGAGAGACACCCAAATATTGGTATCTCTGGAACAGCCATCATGCAGTTTGAAGATGGGAAGGAGGATATTTTAATGACTCTTCCGACCGATGATGCCATTTTAAAAGCGAAAATTTTTACATCAACCATCTTTTTTCATCCGACCGTAATTATCCGCAGCGATGTGCTTAGGAGTAATCATCTTGCATATAACAGCAATTATCACCAGGCGGAAGATTGGGGATTGTGGATAGAGATGATTGATAAGGTAAGCGTCGGTAACATAAAAGAACCGCTACTCCGGTATAGAATTGTTCCGAACAGTGAAACAAGGATAGCTGAAGCCGATAGTTTAAAGAGAAGTAAAACCTTTTATATGTTGTTAAAGAGAAAGTTTGAAATAGATCGTTTCTCTTTATCCGATGACGAGGTGAAATTATACACCTACTTTGTTTCCCGGCAGTTTGCCTTGTTATTGCCTAAAGATGGTGTCGCGAAAATTGTTCGTATTTTCGATAAAATTCTTAACCAGGCAAAAGACTTAAATTTTAGTCCGGTCACCATTAAATATATGAAACTGTATTTTAGTCTTCGATTAATGGTAACATTGATCTATGGCCCAAAGAATACCTTATTTAGAGATATAGCAGCTATATTAAAACATAAATATCTGCTCACAGGGCTTCAGGCATTTCTTTGGAGAAAGAAATTAGTATAATGAAAAAGCCCTGTTTATATAATTTTATCTGATGATACAACCTCTGATTTCGATTATAACGCCGGCCTATAATGTAGAAAAATATATAGGTAAAACAATAGAATCTGTACTTAATCAATCCTATGTCAATTGGGAGATGATTATAATAGATGATCATTCGAAAGATGGAACTTGGAAAATAGCAAGTGAGTATGCCTCCAACGACGAAAGGATAAAAGTTATTAGAACTGTAGAGAATGGCGGCGCTGGTGTAGCGCGTAATACGGGTATTAAACAGGCGTCGGGCGATTATATTGCATTTTTGGATAGTGACGATCTTTGGGCACCCACAAAGCTGGAGGTCCAAATAACCCGGATGCTGGCGATAGGCGCTCTTTTTTCGTTTACTGCGTACCATGTGATTACAGCAGATGACAAACATGTTAAAACAATTCATGTTCCATCAAAAGTTAGCTATACAGACTTGTTGTCTGGTTGTGATGTCGGCTGTCTTACTGCCGTTTATAATGCAAAAGAGTTAGGCAAATTATTTTTCTTAGATCATTTGCGTAATCCGGATTCGACTGTTCCCCCGGAAATATTGAGAAAATGGGGAAAAGAGGATTATGTACTCTGGTTGCAGATAGCTAAGAAAAATAATAATACTGATCTCTTTATTGGCATTGATGAGCCTCTGGCTTATTACAGGAAGCATGGAGGTGGGATTTCATCCAATAAAACAAAAGCGGCAAAGTATCAATGGATGGTATATCGTAATGTAGAGCGCTTAAATTTGCTGAAATCTTCAATTTATTTCATTAACTATACAATTAATGGTCTGGTGAAGCATTACTGGCACTAAAATGTATAAAGCAGTAGTGAAGATGGGAAATTAGGGGACGTTAATCACTTGGCGATAAATGTTTACATTTGTATTTCATTTAATGTATTTATAATGAAGATTGCGCTTATTACCGGCATAACGGGACAGGACGGGGCTTACCTGGCTCAGCTATTGTTAAAGAAGGGTTATAAAGTACATGGTATAAAAAGAAGAAGTTCGCTATTTAATACTGACAGGATTGATCATCTCTATCAGGATCCGCATGAGAAAAATGTGCATTTCAAGCTTCATTATGGTGACCTGACAGACAGTACGAATCTTATCCGTATTGTACAGGAAGTACAGCCGGATGAGATATACAACCTGGGAGCAATGAGTCATGTTCAGGTAAGTTTTGAAGCGCCTGAGTATACAGCCGACGCAGACGGCATTGGTACGTTACGAATTCTGGAGGCTGTGAGGCTATTAGGCCTGATCCAAAAAACAAAAATATATCAGGCTTCTACGTCCGAATTGTACGGTTTAGTACAGGAAGTACCTCAGTCCGAGAAAACGCCATTCTATCCAAGATCTCCATACGCCGTTGCCAAAATGTATGCCTACTGGATTACTGTCAACTATAGGGAGGCATATAACATGTTTGCCTGTAATGGTATTTTATTTAATCATGAGAGCCCCTTACGTGGCGAGACTTTTGTAACCAGAAAGATTACCCGTGCAGTTGCAAAATTATCATTGGGCATGCAGGACAAGCTTTATATGGGAAACCTGAATGCGAAGCGCGACTGGGGGCACGCAAAAGATTATGTGGAGGCAATGTGGCTGATTCTGCAACAAGAGAAGCCGGAGGATTATGTGATTGCAACGGGAATTACTACAACCGTGAGGGATTTTATTACGCTGGCATTTGCAGAGGTTGGTATTGAAATAGAATTTAAAGGAGAAGGTGTAGATGAAAAAGGATATGTTAAGCGTATCGCACAGGCATCGCCTTTAAGTATTGGACAGGAAATTGTAGCTATTGATCCCAGATATTTCCGTCCTACTGAAGTTGAGCTGTTGATCGGGAACCCCACAAAGGCTAATACCCAACTGGGATGGAAACCCAAATATGATTTACCGGCGCTTGTAAAGGAAATGGTGGCTGCAGATGTGGAACTATTTAAGCGGGAAAAGCTGTTAAAGGATGCCGGGTATAAAGTGTTAAATCAATTCGAATAGGCATGAACGTTAATGATAAAATATATGTAGCCGGGCACAGGGGGATGGTAGGATCAGCCATTGTGAGACGCCTGCAGAAAGAGGGTTTTAATAATATCATTACAAGAACATCTAAAGAACTTGACTTGCGCAACCAGACGGCTGTGGCTGTTTTTTTTGAACAGACTAAGCCGGACTATATTTTCCTCGCAGCTGCAAAAGTGGGGGGAATCATGGCTAATAATACCTATCGGGGGCAATTTATCTATGAGAACCTGATGATCCAGAACAATGTTATTCATCAGGCACACATTAATAATGCAAAGAAGTTGATGTTTCTGGGATCCTCCTGTATTTATCCTAAATTGGCTCCTCAACCACTGAAAGAGGAGTATTTGCTTACCGGACCCCTGGAGCCTACGAATGAACCTTATGCTATTGCTAAGATTGCTGGTATAGAAATGTGTGACGCTTACCGTGCCCAGTATGGATGCAATTTTGTTTCTGTGATGCCCACAAACTTATACGGGCCCAATGATAACTATGACTTGAATAATTCCCACGTTTTGCCTGCGATGTTGCGGAAAATGCATGAAGCGAAGGTTAATAACCAGGCTGAAGTAACGCTATGGGGTACAGGTACGCCTAAACGCGAATTTCTTCATGCCGATGATATGGCAGATGCCTGCTTTTACCTAATGCAGCACTACAATGATAAGGGGCCTGTAAATATTGGTGTTGGCGAGGATATCAGTATTAAAGATTTAGCGCTGTTAATTAAGAAAATAGTTGGATTTGAAGGAGAACTTGTCTTTGATACCAGTAAGCCGGATGGCACGCCAAGAAAACTAATGGATGTAGAAAAACTGCATAGTTACGGTTGGAAAGAGACGATTGGTTTAGAAGAGGGAATTATAAAGGTTTACAAAAATGTCTTAAAAGATAAAATCTTTGGGTAATTTTACCCGAACAATGATCCCGTTTATTTCTATCTTATTCCCTGCTGTCACTGCGATTTAACGGAATTACTATATTTGCATCCTGGCAAGTGGATCATATTGTGTTTTGGAAAGACCTGTTTGGGATGTTTGTGAGACCTGATCCGTATTTTTTAGCAATCAAAAGAGAATTAATGAAGCATCTCATTTGGATGGTAGCAATGTTACTACTATGTAGTGCAGCAAATGCACAAGAAAAGTTACCCGTTATTGTGCCGTATCACAGCCAGAACATCCGGGAACTCTATATGGATAGCAGTAATCACCACACTGCGTTTAAGCCTGCTCTTCATGAAGATACGAGTGTTATGTATACCCATTCGGATACAACAAAGCGGAGCCTATTCCACCGGAAACTCTTCAATGAGCATTTACTGGAGTTTCGCAATAAAGATTATAATGTTTTTATTGATTTTCTCCCTGATTTCCAGATTGGGAAGTCAAGAAATGGTAGCAGAACTACCTGGATAAATACCCGCGGCGCCAGCATACAAGCTAATATTGGTACCAAATTCTATTTTGAATCCTACTTTTATGAGAACCAGGGAAAATTCCCTGAATACCTGGACCTGTATATAAGAAAAAACCAGGTTGTACCTGGGCAGGGTGGAATTAAGGATTATAGCAATGGAAAGGCTTTCGATTATAACTATGCCAGTGCTTTGTTATCCTATACTCCTAACAAGTACCTTAATGTAACTGCCGGATATGGTACTAATTTCATCGGCGATGGGTATCGTTCCCTGATTTTATCTGATATACAGTTTAGCTACCCTTACTTGAAATTAACTGGTAACCTGGGCAATGTGCAATACACTGCTATGTGGGCTCAATTTATGGATAAGCATAGCAGGGATTTTGCCACTGCCTATGAAGATTTGGGATACTATAAAAAATGGGGCGTATTTCATTTCCTTGACTGGAACGTCAACAAAAAGTTGACTATCGGCTTATTTGATGCCGTTATCTGGCCCGACGCCGATTCTTCTGGCCGTAAACGCGGTTTTGACTGGAGTTACATGAACCCGATTATATTTCTGCGGTCGGCAGAGTTTTCTGAAGGTTCGTCAGATAATGCCCTGGTGGGTATGAATGCGAAGTTTAAACTATTCCCGAAAACAACCATCTACGGGCAATTAGTACTGGATGAATTTAAGCTGAAAGAAGTTTTTGGAGGTAAAGGCTGGTGGGCCAATAAGCAAAGCTGGCAACTGGGATTCCGTTCATTTGACATCTTTAAAGTGAAAAACCTGGACCTCCAGGGAGAATATAACGCAGTAAGGCCATATACCTATAGTTACAAAAGCACCATGATTAACTATGAGCACTACAACCAGTCCCTCGCACACCCTCTGGGCGCCAATTTCCAGGAACTGTTGGGCATTGCTACTTATCGTTATAAGAGATGGTATGGCAGAGGGGAGGTGATGTATTCAAAATATGGTGATGATCCGGATTTGAAAACCAATTATGGACACGACATCTCCAAACCCTATACCACCCACCCCAATGAATATGGCAACTGGATAGGACAGGGTGTCAAAACTAATTTGTTATATGCACAGGGTACTATTGCATACGTGGTAAACCCCAAGTATAACCTCCGCCTGGAGGCCTCCCTGGCAGCAAGAAAGCTGAGTAACGATATAGACAAAAGTACAGACCTGATATTTAGTTTTGGCCTACGCAGCACTTTCCGTCAATTCTACTACGACTTTTAATAATTCTTTATGAAAATATGCAAGCCCTTCTGCATTGGCAGAAGGGCTTTTACTTTCTTAATACGCAAGGAGGGGAGGATAATAATGGACAAAGGCCGAAATAATGCCTGGTAATAAGAAATAGTCAGATAATGGGAAACCCTGCTTATCCTATATTGAATATACGAAAAAATCATAACTCTCTCCATCTCCCAGTGTTCCCGATAATTTATAACTTCGCACCATGCATTACGTTTCAGTAGAAGGACTTACCAAATCTTTTGGGACCAAACCATTATTTAAAGACATTTCTTTTCATATTGAAGAAGGGGATAAAATAGCGCTGGTGGCGCTCAACGGCACCGGAAAATCCACATTGCTGCGGATTTTATGTGGAAAGGATGCGCCCGACAGTGGCAAAGTCTGGATCCATAAAGATGTAACGGTGGTAATGCTGGAGCAGCAGTCCGGTTTTGATATGGCCAAATCCGTTATCGAAAACATCTTTAGCCACGATAACCCGGTACTGAATGCCATCAAAGAATACGAATTGCTTACAGAAGAAAGCCATGGCGAGCCTGATCTGGACAAATTGACGACTTCCATTGCTAAAATGGATGAGCTAAACGCCTGGCATTTCGACGCTAAAGTGAAGCAGATATTAGGTAAACTTAATATACACAACCTCGATCAGCCTGTTGGCTCCCTATCTGGGGGGCAACAAAAACGGGTAGCACTCGCTAAAGTCCTCATTGAAATTGGCTTTGAACACAAACATGTGTTGCTGATCATGGACGAGCCTACCAACCACTTGGATGTAAGCATGATTGAATGGCTGGAAAACTACCTGGACCAGGAACGGGTAACCCTATTGCTGGTAACGCACGACCGTTACTTCCTCGACAGCGTATGTAACGAAATTATGGAGTTGGACCAGGAACAATTGTTTATCTATAAAGGAGATTATGAGAATTACCTGGAGAAGAAAGCTGCCCGCGAAGAGAGCGAAAAAGCAAGCGTAGACAAGGCACGAAACCTCTACCGCAAAGAGTTGGAATGGATGCGGAAACAGCCCAAAGCCCGTACCACCAAATCCAAAGCCCGACAGGATAATTTTTACGAAGTAAAGGAAAAAGCCAGCCAACGGGTAGCCGATCAGCAACTGGAACTCAATGTTAAAATGACCCGCCTGGGTGGGAAAATCCTGGAGTTAAAGAAAGTATATAAGTCATATGGTGATCTGAAAATCCTCAAAGGAATGGATTATACTTTCAAAAGGGGCGAGCGGGTAGGTATTGTAGGTAAAAACGGCGTAGGGAAGTCTACTTTCCTGAATATGCTGCTGGGAACAGAACAGCCCGACTCCGGAAAAATCAATGTAGGCGAAACCATTGTATTTGGTAACTATTCACAGTCAGGTCTGGTGGTGAAAGAAGATATGCGGGTAATAGAGTTCGTAAAGAATATCGCAGAAAACTTTCCCCTGGCCGACGGCACCAAAGTAAGCGCGGCGCAATTCCTCGAATTATTCCTGTTTCCTGCAGAAAAGCAATATACCTATATCTCTAAGTTGAGCGGTGGTGAGAAAAGAAGGCTACACCTGCTGTCTATCTTATTCCGTAATCCCAACTTCCTGGTATTGGATGAACCTACCAATGATCTGGACTTGCCTACCCTAAGCATCCTGGAGAGCTTCCTGCAGGACTTCCAGGGATGTGTGATCATTGTGAGTCACGACCGTTATTTCATGGACAAACTGGTAGATCACCTGCTTGTTTTTGAGGGGGATGGTGAAATCCGTGATTTCCCGGGCAACTATACCCAGTACCGTGAGTGGCAGAAAGAAGAAGATAAAAAGAAAGTAACTACGCCCAAAAAGGAACCCGTGCCGGAGCCAACGGTAACGGCTACACTACCTCCTCCCGATAATAAAGGCCGTAAAATGTCTTTTAAAGAAAAACGGGAACTGGAATTACTGGAGAAGGAAATAGAACAGCTGGAAACAGAAAAGAAAACAATTGAAGCTGCATTATCCAGTGGAGAATTGAGCTTCGATAAAATGGAGCCTATGACTCACCGCATCGGGGAAATCATTCAATTGCTGGATGACAAAGGGATGCGTTGGCTGGAGCTAAGTGAAATGAGCGCATAAAATATTTGTTAATAACAATAAAGCCCAACCCCGGCCCGGCCGGGGTTGGGCTTTATTGTTATTAATGCTGCTTGCTTTCCTGCTGCTTTTTCCACTCTTCCAATGCCGCTATTTTTTTGTTTTGCTCAATCAGGTAAAGTGTTAGCTCTTCCACTTTTTCTAACAACTTTTTATTCATTTCCCCTACGTCAATACCTTCTTTTTCCACTTCTGCTGCGGATGGAATACCTTCGAGGTGCTGATGAGTAGTCACATATTTTTCGACAGCTGCCAATGACGGAAGGGAATAGTCTTTATGGAAGACATAATCGGCCCAGCCGGTTTGGGTTACTTTAACGCGTTGGGCCGTGATGGTGCCTTTCACGGAAAGTTCGGATTGAGGGGTTGCAGTGCCAATGCCTACACCAAGATTATTGATATAGATAGTAGTTTGATTTGAGCTGGTAGTCCCGCCGGAGAAGGCTAAGGGAATATATCGGGTAGCGCCGGGAGTCCTATCGTAGCCAATAAGCACTGCGGTCCCATTAGATATCCCTATCTCCGCAGCTGGACCAGTTCCATTGGCATTATACCATCCCTTAAAACGGCCTTGGCCTTCCCAGTCGGTGGCGCCAAAGCCGTCGATTCTTCCTATTTGATTATTGCCTGCATAAAATTTAAAACCATTGGCGACGTTTTTGACATTCACGCTAAACCACATATGTTGTGGTTCAATGCCAATAGCATAATCTCCTGAAGCACTGCCCAGTGCCGGATGCAATGTGACCCTGGTGCCAACACTCCTGGTAGTAAAAGTGGGAGCACCAAGCCCAACAGGATCGAAGGTGATATTATTGGAGGTCGCATTATTCAGCCTCAAACCATAACCCATTGTAACAAGTCCATTGGCATCTATGCGCATCCTTTCTGGCTGAGCGGTACCACCACCGCCTAATCCCGTATGGAAGCTCATTTCGCCGGGCGTAGTGCTATAGGAACCGCCTCGTAATCCTATTTCTGCTCCACGATAGCTGTTAACGCCATTGGCCCCGCCATAAATGCTTAAAGCGCCAGCTGAATTATTGGAATTAATGGCAGTAGCAGCCAACGAAGTGCCAATGCTCACAATGCCAGACGCTCTTGAAATGGAGAATGGGTTGTTTAAAAAAGTACCGTTATCGCTATAGTTCCAAATTCTGAAATCACTACCTGTGTTGCTTCCCGTTTCAAGGCCCTGCAATACAAAACTCCATCTTAAATTGGCGCCGGCAGGAGTTGACGTACCTCCAAAGAAATCATGATGTCTGGTCCCGCCGGTACTGGTGCCCTGGAAAGTTTGCATAAAGCCAGAAGTGAATTTTCCGCTGATCCATGCGTTCGCACTTTGCGGAGCCAGTAATTGATTTTTAATGTAAACGGTATCCTGTGCGGATAATGTAAATGGGATAACACCTGAGATTAACAGGTACAGCATCTTTTTTTTCATAGATAAAAGAATAGAGGTTTTATGGAAAATTTATTCAGTTAACAAAACACGACAGTAATATAAAAAAAATATCTGCAAATAATCTATTTGCAGATATTGGGTGGTAGCCTCGTCAAGAATCGAACTTGAATCTGGAGCTTCGGAAACTCTTATACTATCCATTGTACTACGAGGCCGGAAAGAACGCAAAACTACATTTTCTGCTGTACAATCCCAAATCAGGTTAAAGATTAATATTACTTTTAAAGATTTTAACCGCTATGGCCAGCAGGATTACCCCGAAAAATTTACGTAATACCATTAGTCCCGCCTTGCCCAGCATGCGTTCTATGTAATTCAGGCAGCGTAATACGATGTATACAATGACCAGGTTTAGGCAGATACCTGCCAGGATATTATACTGTCCGAAGTCGGCTTTTAGCGACATAATGGTAGTGAGGGTACCCGAACCGGCTATCAGTGGGAAGGCAATGGGTACTACGCTGCCCGCCTTGGCGTCGGGGTCTGTCTTGAAAAGTTCGAGGCCCAGGATCATTTCCAGTCCTATTACAAAAATAACGATAGAACCCGCTACGGCAAAAGAATGTACATCAACGCTCAGCAATTTCAGGAAGGGCTCGCCCACCAGCAGGAACAGTATCATCAGGAAACCCGAAGCCAGCGTAGCTTTACCGGCGTCTATATGCCCCAGCTTTTCCTTTAGGGATACCAATACCGGGATAGATCCTACGATGTCGATAACTGCGAATAACGTAAAGGTAATAGCCAAAATTTGGTCGATACTGAACATGTGTGCTATTTTGTGTAAATATAGTTAGAATGGCCTGGGTTTTATCCTAGCCGCATTCTGCTTATATTTGTTGAACACTGCTATTTTATGACGGAGGATATTATTATTCAGATCAGTAATAAGATCAAGGAAAAGAGAAAGAGCAAAGGAATCACCATCCAGGAGTTGGCCGATAGGGCAGCTGTGAGCAAAGGACTGATTTCCCAGATTGAAAATAACAGAACTGTGCCGTCCCTGCTCGTACTGATCAATATTATCCGGGCGCTGCGCCTGGATATGAACGAGTTCTTCAATGAAATAGACCAGCATACGCAAAGCGCCAAAGTAATTATCAAGCAAAAAGCCGCTTACCAGGAGTTTGAAAAGGAGCCGGCCAAAGGATTTGTATATAAACGGGTGCTGACTAAAAACGTAAAAAATTTTCCGGTAGACATCGTGCTGCTGGAATTAAAGAAGGGGGCCCATCGTACTCAAACCGTGAAAACAGACGCCTATGAATATAAATATATCATTAAAGGCACGGTAGAATATCTCATCGATAATGAAAAATATATCCTCGAAGAAGGCGATTCCCTCTTCTTCGATGGCCGCCTGGGACATAAACCCCGCAATATAGGCGACGATAATGCCCAGATCCTCGTGGTATATTTCTTCCTGGATTCAGAGAAATAGAATATACAAATACTTAACATTAAATTTAGTATAACTTAACAGTCTGGTCATATTGGACCCCAACCTTTGCATGTAAATAAAATTTTACCCAAACCTACTTTACATGCAATCAAATCTACGTCGTGCGCTCAAAAGGCAGCTACACGCCCTGCTATTGCTGCTGCTTATCAGCTCATCAGTCTTTGCACAACAAGCCATTACCGGAAAGGTTATTTCAGGCGACGACCGCCAGCCTGTTATCGGTGCTACGGTGAAAGTGTTAGGCGCCAACCGCGGAGCGGTAACAGATGCCAACGGTAACTTCGCCCTTTCTGCCCCGGGCAATGGGGTACTCGAAATCACTTTTATCGGCTTCCTCCCTCAGCAATTTCCGCTCAAAGGAGCCACCGACATTACTATTACCCTGCAACCCGACAAAAAAGCATTGGATGAAGTAGTAGTTACAGCCCTGGGTATACGAAAAGAAGTAAAACGGGTAGGTTATGCCGTTCAGGAAGTAAAAGGCGCCGACATGGTAAAAGCCCGTGAACCCAATCCTGTTAACGGATTAGTCGGAAAAGTAGCCGGTCTTACCGTAGGTGCTTCCGCTGAACTATTAGCCGCCCCACAGGTATTATTAAGAGGTAATAACATCGGACTCTATGTAGTAGATGGCGTACCTATTAACTCCGATACCTGGAACATTTCCCCCGATGATATTGAAAGCTATACGGTACTGAAAGGCGTTACTGCCTCCGCTTTGTATGGCTCCCGCGGCCTGAATGGCGCTATCATGATCACCACTAAAAAAGGAACCAAAGACAAACGCGGCCTGTCTATTGACTTTAACTCCAGCACCATGTTCGAAAAAGGATTCAATGCCATCCCCAAAGTACAGGATGAGTACGGCCCCGGCGACCATGGTAAATACGCATTTGTAGACGGTAAAGGAAACGGAACCAACGATGGCGACTACGATGTATGGGGACCAAAGTTTGAAGGGCAATTAATCCCCCAATACGATAGTCCCGTGGACCCTGCTACCGGTAAACGCACCGGTACGCCATGGATAGCACGCGGTAAAAACAACCTGCAGCGCTTCCTGCAAACAGGCATGCTTAGCACCAACAACATCGCCGTTTCTTCTCACACGGAGAAAGCCGATTTGCGCTTCTCCCTGTCACACTCCTACCAGAAAGGAATTGTGCCCAACACCTCTTTAAACATTACCAACTTCAATATCTCCGCGGGTTATAATTTCAGCTCCCGCCTGCGCCTCGATGCCTACATGAATTACAACCGCCAGTACACCAACAACTTCCCGGATGTGACGTATGGCCCCAACAGTATCATTTATAATACCCTGATCTGGGCCGGCGCCGACTGGAGCATGGATGATATGCGTAACTACTGGCAACCAGGTAAAGAAGGTATCCAGTCGATATACGCAGAATACCAGCGCTATCACAACCCATGGTTTATGACCTACGAATGGTTGCGCGGACATTACAAAACAGATGTTAACGGTTATGCCAAACTGAATTATAAGTTCAGTGATAAACTGGAGCTGCTGGCCCGCACACAGGTGACCACCTACGACCTGATGAGAAATGAAAAGGTGCCTTTTTCTGCGCACCCTTATGGCATGGAAGAAGGTAAAGGTAACTACCGGGAAGACAAACGCTCGTTGTTTGAAAACAACACCGACTTACTGTTGTCTTATACCAATGTATTCCCCCGTAAAATAGGTATTCATGCGTCTGTTGGCGCCAACGCCCGTTCATACCGGTATAATTCCAGCTTTGTAACCACTAACTACCTGAATGCCCCCGGATGGTATGGCTTTGCCAATAGCCGTGATCCGCTGTTTGCTACCAACTATTCGGCCCAGATGCTGGTATTGAGCGCGTATGGTTATGTAGATATTGACCTGGGTAAGTATGCAACCATCTCGCTCACCGATCGTTTCGACAAAAACTCCAGTTTGCCTCCCCACAATAACGTATATTCCTATCCTTCAGTAGCTATCAGTACCGTAGTATCTGATTATGTACAACTGCCAGAGATAGTATCCTTCCTGAAACTGAGAGGATCTTACGCCAATGTAAAAGGTGGATTTACCCAGGCTACTATAGGCGCTACGCCGCTGGCCAGCTATCCGCTGGGATATGGTGCGGAGTATCAGTCTTCCTATGATGGTCCGATTTTCAACACTAAATTTTACAACGTTCTCCCGGTATACCAGAATCAGGCAGGCGCTTATGTTTCCCAAACAATTGCTAATCCTGACCTGAACCCATTTGCTACCAAGGTTTTTGAAACCGGATTAGATATCCGCTTCCTCAAAAACCGTATAGGCATAGACGCTACTTACTTTACCAGCAAGAACGGTCCACAGATCTATGACGTGATTATCCCAAGTTCTACCGGGTTTGCGAAAAACCGTATCAATGGTGTGAACACCCGCAAGGTAGGATATGAGTTTACCCTGAATGGTAGCCCACTCAGGAATCCCAATGGCCTGAACTGGAATATCACCGCCAACTGGTCTACTTTCCAGGAAAAGTATATCAGTATTTATGATGGTGAAACTAAGCTGGATGCTTATACCGGCGTGGGCGACAGGGTGGATAAAATCTACGGTAGCAAGTTTGTAAGAAACCAGAGCGGACAAATTATCAATGGAGATGATGGACGTCCGGTAGTGAATTCTACTCCGCAATTCCTGGGATATGCCAATCCAGATTGGGTTTGGGGTGTGAACAACAGTTTCAGTTACAAAGGTGTAAGTCTGAGCTTCCAGTTCGATGGACGCGTAGGTGGTAGCATGATTGATTATATTCAACAGCAAACTTTCCGCGGTGGCCGTAATATTCTTACCACACAAGGGGCCATGGGAGATGCTCGTTACCAGGATTATAAAGGCGTGAAATCATACCTGGGCGATGGCGTGGTAGTGAGCAATGGTATACCTATCCAGTATGATAACAACGGAAATGTAACCAACTACGACAAGTTGCAGTATGCTCCGAATACTACCAAAGCATTCCTGCAGGATTATATCAGCGTGTACTATAAAACCAATGAAGCCAACCTGATCAGCAAAACTTTTGCTAAACTGAGAGAAGTAACGATCGGTTATGCTTTACCTGCCAATATGCTGAAAGGAACGTTTATCCGGGGAGCAAATATCTCCTTCGTAGGTAGAAATCTCCTGTACTTTGCTAAGAACAAGGATGTGGATATCGACCAGTATCCTGGTACACAGGGTATATCTACCCTGCAATCGCCTACGACTAAACGTTATGGCTTCAACGTAAATCTTACATTCTGATCACGCTCATTTATTAAACAAGCTTTGTATGAAATCATTTAAAATATTAGCCTTCGTTGCGATCACTGGTGCTGTGATGAGCGGTTGTAATAAGCAATTTGAAGACTATGCTATCAATACGAATAAACCTTCTCAAACTCCGCCCAGCCTGGTGTTAGGTGGCGTATTGTCGGATATGAACTCCGATAAACCCTGGAGTAACGTAATGCGCTGGAACCAATTTGATTGCTGCAACTATAACTATTATGGCGATCAACGCTATGACTGGGGTGGCGCTGATTTTAACAGCTATTATTCCATGAGTAACGTGCAGCAGATGGAAAGTGAAGCGTTGCGTTTAGGCGGCCAGGCTGTAAATCCGTATACCGCGCTGGGTAAGTTCTTCCGTGCCTGGTTCTTTTACCGCTTAACTAACCTGGTGGGTGATCTGCCAATGAAAGCTGCCTTACAGGGTAAAACAAACCTGACCCCGGTATATGATAACCAGAAAGCAGTTTTTGTACAGATCCTGCAATGGCTGGAAGATGCCAATACGCAATTGGCACAACAGATTGCTAACCCTGATAAAAGCGCTACGGCAGAAGGACAATTGCTGAAAGGCGATTTCTATTATGGAAATGATATGAGCAGATGGCAACGCGCAGTAAACACCTTGCGTTTGCGGGTATTGATTGCCCTGAGCCGAAAAACAGCAGATACAGACCTGAAGGTAGCCCAGCAGTTTAAGGATATCGTTAGTAATCCTACTAAATATCCTGTAATAGAGTCAATGGACCAGAATCTGCAGTTCATTTATAACAATATCAACAAGTATCCATCTAACCCGGATAACCTGGGTTTTGATGCTACCCGTTATAATATGTCGGCCACCTACCTCAATACCCTGGTGAGTTTGAGTGACCCACGTGCGTATATCACTGCCGAGCCGGCTACCAAGCAGCTGAATAAGCTGGGTAAATTACCAACAGATATTACCGCCTATGTGGGTGCTGATCCGGGTATCAGCCAATCGAGCATGTCCTCCAACATGTCTAATGTGGATACGGCAGAATATTCTGTGCGCAGCCGTAGCCGGTATTACAGCAACTACGCCGCGGAGCCGGGTGTACTCCTGGGTTTCCCGGAATTGTGTTTTAACATGGCAGAGGCGATTAATCGTGGATGGATTAGTGGTAATGCCGAAACATGGTATAAAAAAGGTATCAAGGCTTCCCTGGGTTTCTATGGTATTCCTGCCGAAGCACCGGGCGCTGTAGTAAAAACGTATGGTGGTAAGCGTTATGAAATTCCGTTTGATTTCGAAAATGTGTACTATAAGCAGGCTGCTGTGATGTACAAGGGAGATAATGCCCAGGGGCTCACACAGATCCTGACGCAGAAGTACCTGGCGTTCTTCGAAAATTCCGGATGGGAAGCTTATAATAACTGGAGAAGAACCGGGGTACCCGCCTTTACAGTAGGTACGGGTACTGGCAATAGCGGTGTCATTCCCAAGCGCTTTAAATATCCTGATGCAGAACGTTCCTCTAATACAATTAACTGGACCGCCGCGCTGCAAAGCCAGTTTGGCGGTACTACCGATGATATCAACGGCAGTATGTGGCTGCTGAAATAACAAAATGGTTGTTTCAAATAGAAGAATGGCTATGGATATTCCATAGCCTTCTTCATGTAATTGATGTTTAATAATACTTAACATTAAGTTCAGTGTTTGTTAACATTCCGTTTACATTGGACCTGCACCTTTGTCCCAAACCATTTGTTACGATGCTGAATATTACCTGGTTGCGGAAGCGGTTGCAAAATGCCCATCATCTTACGTTTTCATTATATGCTGCCCTGGTGGCTTTTGGCACCTACTCCTGTATGTATGCCTTCAGGAAACCCTTTACATCCGGGATTTTCGAGGGGGCCACTTTCCTGGGGATCGACTATAAGATATGGCTGGTGATCACGCAAACAATTGGTTATGCCTGCAGCAAGTTTTATGGTATCCGTTTCATTGCAGAAATGAAAGGTAACAGGCGTGCGCAGAGCATTTTATTACTAATTGCTATCTCCTGGCTGGCATTACTAGGCTTCGCCCTGGTGCCTGCTCCTTATAACATTGTATTTTTATTCATCAATGGGTTTCCCCTGGGAATGATCTGGGGTCTGGTATTCAGTTACCTGGAAGGGCGGCGCAGCACGGAGTTTATGGGGGCTGTATTGTCTATCAGCTTTATTTTTTCTTCTGGTTTTGTGAAGTCGGTGGGGAAGATGACCGTGGTAGACTGGCATGTAACGGAATATTGGATGCCTTTTGTGACCGGATTGATATTCGTCGTGCCGATCGTAATTTTCGTGGTGTTGTTGGAACAAATTCCACCGCCATCCGCAGAAGACGAACGCCTCAGAACCAGGCGGGCGCCTATGAATAAACAGGAGCGTAAAAGCTTTCTGCAGGCCTTTTTACCCGGATTGGTATTGCTGATTGCGTCTTATGTGTTATTGACAGTATTAAGAGATATGCGTGATAATTTTGCTGCTGACATATGGAAGGACCTGGGTTATGGCTCCGAGGCCGGAATATTTACCCAAACAGAAATTCCCATTTCTATTGCTATTATCCTGATTATGAGCTTGCTGGTATTTGTCAGAAATAATTTCCATGCTTTTATGCTGAATCATATTATTGTAATCAGTGGCTTTCTTATTGCGTTGGTTAGTACCCTGATGTTCCGCCAGCATCGCCTGGATCCGGTTTGGTGGATGACCCTGACCGGGCTGGGACTTTATATGGGATATATTCCCTTCAACTGTATTTTCTTCGAGCGGCTGATAGCAGTGTTCAGGTATGTAAGCAACGTGGGGTTTATTATTTATGTAGCCGATTCTTTTGGTTACCTGGGAAGCGTAACCGTGATGTTATTTAAAAATTTCAGTGGCGTATCCCTGTCCTGGAGCCAGTTTTTCATAGATGCGGTGATTAGTGTATCCGTTACCGGTATTGTAATGATGATAGTAGCCGCCTGGTATTTTAAAAAAAGATATGAATCAGTGAACAATAGAAGCACTCCGGGATTTAGTGAAGAAGTACGGATGGCGGCCTAAAAAAGGAGAAATTAAAAAAGGCAAATCGCTCATACGATATGAACGGTTTGCCTTTTATGTCTTTATAACAGGAATCTAATTAGCTTTTTGCATCAGCATCAGCGCTGCTTCCTTTCTTTGTTGGCTCATCTTTGGCATCTTTAAATTCACGTATGCCGCTACCCAAACCACGCATCAGCTCAGGTATCTTCTTACCACCAAACAATAACAGTACTACTAATGCTATCAGCAGCAATTCTTTGATACCTATTTCCTGCAAAAACAAAAGCGGGATATTCAGAAAAGATGTTGTCATTATAACAGTTTTAAATTGTGTTCTTAAGGTATATGCAAACATAAAGTTAGCACGAAATACCAGTTTTTTTGTTTTTTAGGGAGATATTTAAAAATTTTAACATAATTGATTTGTTGGCAATTACTTATAAATTAGAAAATATCACTTTTATCTCTTCATTTTTTACCTGTAAGTAAGAAATATGGCCATAATCCACCAAAATATCGAACGCATCCACGAGGGCAGTATCGGTCACATGCGCCAGTATACAGCGGATCACCCCGCCATGGGTCACCAAAACAGCGTCTTTTCCTTTGGCCATTATTTCTTCCAATAGCTGTATACTACGAACATATAATTCTTCATAACTTTCTCCTCCCGGAATATGCTCAAAGACTACATTATCCGCCCATTTGCGCAAAGCAGTGCGGCTGATATTATCCCAGGGCAGCATTTCCCAGTCACCAAAATTCATCTCTTTCAGCCGGTCGTCTTTCGTATAGGTATCGCCAAATAAGGTGGCTGCCAGCTTTTCGCAACGCTGCAATGGGCTGGTATATACTTCCAGAGGTTTAGCAGGGAGTAAAGGCTTTATCCTGGCCACTTCTGTATCAAAACTTGCAGCTACATCCACATCAGATGCACCATAGCAAACACCACTTTCAATTGCCGGCGTGGTATGCCGGACTAAATATATTTCCATGTGAGAATACAAAAGCATAAATAAATGACCACTTCCGATACCTGTTGTACTGCTCCGAGGCAGTCGCCTGTATAGCCGCCAATCCATTTTTTCATGAGCCGTACTAGGTACCAGCGCGCCAGTAACAAGGCCGGTATCGTGAGTAGCAAGGTATAATTCTGCAGGTATAAGATGATGGCCGCAAAAGGTACACATCCCCATATACCTGCTGTGAGGAGCCCTGTTAAGCTAATCCCCTTGGCAATGGGTTTGGCCTTACTATCCTCATTTTCACGAACATATTGGTGGGTATATATCACCGTTACTGCCATAAATCGGCTCAATGGCTGTGCCGCTAATATAGTCAGCATCACGCCGAATATCGGTAGTTCCCGCAAACACAGGAATTTGAGAGCCATCAGCAACAGGAGCCCCAGCATACCATAGGTGCCAATGCGACTGTCTTTCATGATGTCGAGTATCTTTTCTTTGGTCCAGCCACCGCCAAAGCCATCGCACATATCGGCAAAGCCGTCTTCATGAAAGGCGCCGGTAGCCCAGATACCCGTAATGAGTGCCAGCAGGATGCTGACCATAGGAGGAGCAATATTAGATAATACATATAGTACGCCTATCATACAGCCCGCCACTATCCAGCCTACAAGCGGCAGATAGCGGGTAGCCTGATTGAGCATATCCGGGTGATAAGGTGTATTAACGGGAACGGGTAAACGAGTATAAAACATAATAGCGGTAAGCAAGAGCTGCCACTGTTTTTTCATATCGTACGATTTGATACCTGTGCACTATTAAAGCTGGCCATGTCCCGGAGAAATGCCACGGCACTCTGAATAAGCGGTATGGCCAATGCAGCGCCGGTACCTTCTCCTAAACGCATATCCATTTGCAACAGGGGAGCTACCTCCAGGTGTTTTAACATAGCTTTATGTCCATTTTCCTCCGAGCAATGTGCAAACACACAGTAGTCTTTCACGGCAGGTTGCATGTTGACCGCTGCCAGCAGGGCGGCGGTAACAATAAAGCCATCTATCACCACCATCATTTGCAGGGCAGCTGCCTGTTGGATAGCGCCGCAAATCATGGCAATTTCAAATCCGCCAAAGGTAGCCAGCGCCTGTTCCGGCGATGCCGGCCTGGCATGTTTGGCCATTACCTGTTGTAATATAGCCCGTTTTTGCGCCAGCTGTTGCGCATTACTGCCGGTGCCTGTGCCGGTACATTCTGCCACCGGTATGCCCGTAAAATGACTCATCAAAAGCGCGGCGGCGGAGGTATTGCCAATACCCATTTCTCCAAAACCGATGGTATTGCATCCCTGTTGATGTAATAGGGTCACTTCTTCTGCGCCGGCCTGCATAGCCAGTTTGCACTGGTCTAACGACATAGCGGGCATATGTAGGAAATTCTGGGTACCCATGCCCATTTTACGGTCTTTCAACAGGGGATGAGCGGCAAAAACATGGTTTACGCCCGCATCTACCACCCTGAGTTGCAACTGATACTGCCGGCAAAATACATTGATCGCAGCACCACCCTGTAAAAAGTTGTAGACCATCTGCGCGGTAACGGCCTGTGGAAACGGATTTACCTGCCCATCGGCTGCAATGCCGTGATCGCCGGCAAACACAATAATGGAGGGCTGTTGAATAACGGGAGTGAGTGTGTTTTGTATAAGCCCGGCCTGTAAAGCAATTCCTTCCAGTTTACCCAGCGATCCGGGGGGCTTGGTCTTCTGGTCTATCTTATCCTGTAATGCGGCTTTCAATTCCTGTGATACAGGTGTTATCCGGATATTGCTCATACGACGAATTTATAATGTTGCTTGTTTGATAATAACGGGTATGCCCGATACCATCAATACTACGTTGTCGGCTATACGGGCGATGTATTGGTTTGTCCTGTATTAAACAAAGCTCCCGGTATCGATAATACCGGGAGCTACATACTTAGTTAAATACAGGGATAGCCGGGAAGAAGTAGCCGGTATAAGACACCGTCTTCTTTAAAGCGCCGCTGCCCGCATCGTAGATATACAACGCGTTATTGGCATAGTTCTGGCCATAGCCGGATTTAACATCGGTCACTACCACGGTATTATTACCTGGATTATATCTTACTGCGGCGCCATACAGCTCGCGGCCGGCAGGAATAGTAATAAATGGTGCCTGCAGCGAGTTAGGATTGCCCGTTGCATATTTGTAGATTTCTCTGCCACCAGCGCCCCACATGTTGGTTTTACCGATAAACAGTGCATTTTCTGTGGTGGAAGCACTTAGCATACCTGCATTCCAGGCGCCCCAGGAACCATATACATCAAATGGAACGCTAACGGTATCCACTGCCAGGGTTTGCGGGTTAATACCAAAGAGCGATTTGCCTTTAGCTGCCCAGATCCTGCCATCGGGAGTTTGTGCAAAACCAACATCTGCTGCTCCCAGATTCTTCGCTACGCTGAAATCACTGCTGTTTAAAACTACGATACCATCGGTTTGCGACATTACCAACACATAAGCGCCGGATTTGATGATACCACCTATTTGCCCGGTTACGCTGCTTAATTTGCTATCTAATGCGAGCGACTGCAGGTTAACAGGATAAACACCATCGGAAGTGCCTACCAGGCCCTGACCAGGTGTAATGCCACAGAAAGAGTTCCCGGTAGCTGGTAACTGATCTATACGGCCCGTTTCTTTCATAGTAGACGCATCTGCTACTACAAAGGCGCCCGATTTGGAAACCAGGTACAACCTATTATTGAACATTGCACCAAAATCGGTAGTAGTACCCAGGGTTTTGCCGGGGTTGTTGCGCTGAAATACATATTGGTAAACAGAATCTTCCCCGTTACGGTAAAAGTTGACATCACCGGGTTCATGTCCAAACCAGCCTTCATTTACCAGGAAAAAACCATTATCGAATTTACCCATTACCTTAATCTGGTAGTAATAGGCAGAGATAGCATTACCAGCAATAATTTTATAGGAGATCGTATAATCACCTCTTTCAGTGGGCTTAAACGTATACAAGGAGTCTGAGCTCACCTGTACGCCGTTTACCAGCCATTGAAAAGTGGGATTTTTTACATCTGCCAATTGGGGACTTAATAACCGGGTATCGCCTACATAAATGGTGTCTTTACCGTTTTTTAAACCGGGACTTACAATCTGTGGTACCACTACATCGGCATCATTGGTTTTGCTACAGGATGCCAGACCTGCTATGGCGAATGCTGCTACAGTAAGAGAAAGTTGAAATTTGCGTGTAATGCTGCGCATGTTGAGTATTTATTTACGTCTTGTTTTCGTACTAATGTTACCATGAATAGTGCCGGAACAGAATGCTGATGCAGGAGAGGTGCCCCCTATAATAATTTAGAGATTTAGAGCCCGGCAAATGTACGCATTTGCCCGATCTCTAAATCTCTAAAAACAAATGTATCACGATTACTGAGCGAAACGCATGCGGCGTTTTACCAGTTCAAAGCTGCCAAAGAAGATAGTGCAGTAGATAAGGTTACCTACCAGTGCATATTTCATGTAAGGAATAGCCTGGATATAGCAACTGCTGATACCTGCCAAGTCTTTGGTGTAAGGCTGTCCGGTCAGCAAATTGGTAGAACCGCTGATCCATACGCCGAAATTAGACACCAGGAAGTGAATAAAGGCAGCACCTACAGCACTGATTAATATATTACCTACACTCGCTTTTTTAATGACCAGCTGACCCAATAATACGATCAGTATAAAGCTGGCATAGTTCCAGATCCAGCCCTTGTAGAGTAAGCCTTCTGCATATTGTCTGTGGAAGAACTGCATCAGTACAATATCACTGATAAATAAGGCTAGTAAAGGAAAAGCATAAGATTTCCACTTTTGTGAAAATGAAGCACCGCCAAATAAGGCCATTGCGCCAACGGGAGAAAACATGGCTATTGGTGACATGGCGGTATCAGCTCCCAACACGATGCGAAGGATACCTGCTGCCAGTATGAAGAGCAGCAATACACTAAATCGCGGATTAAGATTCTTTAATGACATTATGCTGGTTTTAATGTTTACAAATTAAAGGAAATACCGGTATTAAAGTTAAACCGGCGCGAATTATAACCGGAAATATCAAAATATTTATAATCTGTAATATTCCTAAACCCGGCGAAAATCTTAAGCAAGTTACCAAATTTATATTCACCATATAAATCCAGGGTATAATAATCCCCTAAAGGTTTGGTTTGCTCAAAGCGCTGACCTGCATATTTACCCGTTACCGATACAAACAGGGCATTGTTAACCTGGTAGCCTAAGCTGGCATTCACCAGGTGCTTGGGGACCCGGTACAGGTTATAGTAGGAGGTATCTTTGTTATTTTGCTGCACGGTTACCTTGCCGTCTACATATGTATAGTTGGCAGTAAGTACCAATCCCTTTGTGATAGTCCAGTTGCCTTCAAATTCTACTCCGTAGGCCTTTTGTTTGTTGGCATTCTGGTATTGGCTGAAATAGGTAACCGGGTCAAAGTAAAATATAACCAGGTCACGGGTGTTCCGACTGAAACCAGTGGCCCGGAAGCCTACCCGGCTATGGGCCAGGTCAGCCTGGTAACCTGCTTCATAGCTGATTGTATTTTCAGGTTTCAGTGCTTTGTTGCCATAACCTGCCGCATACAGCTGATATAAGGTGGGAACGTTGTACGCAGAAGATATATTAACAAATACTTTATGGTGTTGCCCGATCAGGTAAGACGGGTTAAAGGTAAAAGTGCCGTTGTTGCCATAAAGACTGTGGTGGTTAAGACGTCCGCCCAATTCCAGGTTAAAGCCGCTCAGGTTATGGAACAGGAGGGCTGCATACACACTGGTTTGATTGGTACGAGAGCTATCGGGCGACAACTCGGTATCCTGGAATACAGGGCTGTAAGTACTCAGCAGGTGATCGAACTGGCGGGTATCTGAAAAGGTAAATGCGGCGCCGCCCACCAGTTTGATCTGACGGGTAAGGTCCCAGTTTACATAGGATTCTACCTGGGCAGTTTTGGCTACAAATATGGAGCTGTCAAATTTTGCATAGGCAGCTGGGGACACGGAATTGGAATCATTCAGGATATCGCGGCGGGTATGCTGATAGCTGGCGAGTACATGCCAGGATCCATTTTTAAACTTATACTCGCTGCTAATGCCCTGCAGTAAGTATTTGGAAGTACCGGTATAATCTTTATCATCAACAAAGCCTCCTTCATCCAGGTCGTGCCGGTTGTTGGTCCAGTTGGTGATATACTGAAACTGCCAGCGCTTTCCGGCGGTCATGCCCAGCTTGGCAAACAGGGTATTTTGCTGGAAGCCGTCATTATCAAACCCTGCGTGATGGGTGGAATCGTAGGCATCAGAAAAGCCCCTGGCCTTTTCATGTTTATAACTTACCAGGTAAGAGAAGCGTTCGATATTGCCATGCACATTTACACTCCCCTGGAAATCGCGGTAGCTACCATAGCTAACATTAGCGCCTACCCCCAGTTTTTTATCGCCGGTTTTGCGGGTAATAATATTGATAACGCCCGCCACAGCATTGGAACCATAGAGGGTAGACTGGCTACCACGGAGTATTTCAATTCTTTCTACCTGGTCGGGTGTAATGAAATTAAGATCGAAGGTATTGTTGATCTGGGAGGCATCGTTTACCGGTAACCCGTCTACCAGGATCAGGGTATTGCCATTGGAAGCGCCCCGCATATATACATTAGGGGTAGTGCCCCGGTTATTTTCTGCCCCGTTGATAACCAGTCCGGGTTGTTGATTGAGGATGCTGGCAATGGTTTTACCACTGTTTTGCTCCAGGTAGTCGTGGGAAAGGATGGTGACTACCTTGCCGGTTTCCCCGGCTTTTTGCGGCCCTTTAGATGCTGTAACGGTAACTTCATTAAGTTGGCTGGTGCGACTGCTGTCTTGTGCCGCAGCTGCCGTACAACCTAATATTAAAAAGATAAAAGGGTAGCGTTTTAATTGCATCTCGAACTAGATTTTTGGTTAGTTAGTAGCTATTTTTTTATTAGAGGCGTGAAACGATTGAAGCGGAGAGTAAGCGAATTTCTGACGTTCGCTTTTCTTCTCCGCTTCAATTCATGTAGGTTGTTGCTTGTAGGCTGTCAACTCACCCGGGCATCCGGGAAATATATTTGTCCATTTCTTTAATCTGGTTCACGATCTGCGCTGTAGTAGGCTTCTGGGCTTTGGCTCTGCGGAAATATTCCTTGGCAGATTTAAAGTCCCGGCGGGTCATGGCAATAGATGCCAGTGTTAAGAGAGCCGCAGCAGTATTTTCTTTATCAGGCAGTCCCTTACGCATAGCGATTTTCAGGTTCTGATCGGCTGTTTTCAAATCATTCTTCTGGTAAGCAATGGTACCCAGCTGAAAATACTGCATACCTTCATACTCCTTCATAGGACTGCCAGAATTGATACTCTGACGGATAGTAGATTCAGCCTTATCAAGGTCATTGGAATACATCGCCATATTACTTTGCATGAAATAATATACAGAGCGGATGGGTTTGTATAGCAGTTTTGGAAACTTTACCTGGTTCATCAGGGCGGTAGCTCTTTCGATATCTCCTGCTTCAACCGCTTCCTGTACTAATCTCATGGGACCGAACATCACGTGTGTCACCAGGCATATCAGCGCCAGCACCAGCACAATGGTGGCTTCCCACCAGCCGATAGTCAACCCCAGGGCAATACCACCGGCTAATAATACGATTCCGATCGGAAGGCGATATAGAATAAAAAAATTAAATGCTTTCATGAAAAAACAGTTCGTAAATCACTATTGAGGGTGCAAAGATAAATAAAAAAAACACCTCATGGGTTTTCATTTCCGGCGTTTCAAATTTGCCATTACAATAGCACTTAATATGATCACTACGCCCAGTATTTGCAGCCCCGACACCGATTCATGCAGGAAAATGGTGGCAGCCAGCATTGCTACCGGCAATTCGGCTGCACTGAGAATAGCGCCCAGTGATACCCCTGTCTGGGGCATGCCTTTGGAAAACAGGAAGGGCGGCAGCACCGTACCAAAAGCCGCCAGGGGAAGGCCCCATACCCATAAGCCCGAGCCTATGAAGCGCCCGTTGACCAGGTAAACCGGCGGGAATAGCAAGGTAATAACGACAAACGCCCCGGTAACAATCCAGGCGCTCTTCAACACCGGCCCCAGTGAGGCAGCTACTCTTCCGCTTACCACAATAAACACGGTATAACAGAGCGCGGCCAGCATGCCAAAGCCAATACCTTTCCAGTTGAGCGGCGTTTCGTTATTGTTGAAAATGCCACCAGCCAATAAAGTGCCGCCCAGGATACAACCCACCGCCAGCCATTGCACCCCGGTTGGACGCTTTTTGTAAATAATCCACTCCGCCAGCATGCTCATCCAGGTAAACTGCATCAATAGTATAATAGCTACACTGGCAGGAATATATTGTACGCTCTGGTAATAAGTAACGCTCACTAAACCGGTAGAACTGCCCAATATAAAGCAAGTGCGGGCATCTTTGTTGGTAAGACCATAGGTAGCACGACCGGAAAATAAATGGATAATCCATAAAGCAATCATCCCAAAACCTGCCTGTACACTGCACAATTCTCCTAACGTATATCCCTGGTGGTAGCCCGACTTTACAATTGTTGATAATATTCCAAAACTACAGGCGCCCAACAACACCAGCAGAATGCCTTTCCACATAATAGCTTTTTTAGGGTGCGAATGTAGGGGAATTTGTTTTACCCGGTTTTGCGCCGGGTAAAACAAACAGTTACTTCTTTTTCTCGAGGTTAGGCAGCAGCCCGGTGAGGAGTCCTATTAACGGAAGGTAAGCACATACCTGGTAAACATAGGCGATATTGGTAGCATCGGCAAGACGACCCAGCAGCGCAGATCCCACGCCGGCCATGCCAAAAGCAAGGCCGAAAAACAATCCTGCAATCATGCCCACCTTGCCAGGCACCAGCTCCTGGGCATAAACCAGGATGGCAGAAAAGGCGGAGGAGAGAATAACGCCAATGAATACACTGAGTACGGCGGTCCACATCAGGGAGGCATGCGGCAATAACAGCGAAAACGGCGCCACACCAAGGATAGAGATCCAGATCACATATTTACGGCCAATACGATCACCTACCGGTCCACCGATGAAAGTACCGGCAGCCACGGCAAACAGGAAGATAAACAGGTATACCTGTGCACTCTGTACGGAGATATGGAAACGATCTATCAGGTAAAAAGTATAGTAGCTGGTCATACTGGCCATGTAGAAATATTTTGAAAAGATCAATACCAGCAGGATCCCCAGCGAGAAGATGACCCGTGTATTGGACAAGCGGGGCTGGTCCAGTTGCAGGACCGCTTTTTTAGGTTTAATACGGTGGGTGTTACCTAGGTACCACTTACTGATGTTGAGCATCACTACAATGGCCAGCAGGGCGGCCAGCGAAAACCAGATAACATGAAACTGTCCGAAGGGAACAATGATCATAGCGGCCAGCAAAGGTCCCAATGAGCTGCCGGCATTGCCGCCTACCTGGAACAACGACTGCGCCATACCATGCTTGCCGCCAGATGCCATATGCGCCAGCCTCGATGCTTCCGGGTGAAATACAGCAGAGCCAACACCCACCAGGCCCACGGATACCAATACCATGGGAAAGTTATGCGCCAGGGATAAACTGATAAGCCCTATCAGGGTAAAACCCATCCCGATGGCCAGTGAATAAGGCTGTGGCTTTTTATCGGTGTACAGGCCCACCAGCGGTTGCAGCAAAGAGGCCGACATCTGGAAAGTAAGGGTAATGAGCCCCACCTGTGTGAAGTTTAATTTGAGAGAATCCTTGAGTACCGGGTATATCGCAGGAATGAGCGACTGCATGGTGTCGTTCAGGAAGTGGGTAAAACTCAGGGCCAATAGGATAGAAAATACAGTTTGCTGCGCTACCTGCTGGGCGGCCTTCGACTGTTCTTGTAACGTTGTTTCCATTTTTCTTCTTTTAAGATCAGATCATCTGATGTTTATGGGTAAAAAAATTACTTGGGCTGGTCACTTATTTTTGTCGCCCAAACCAGCGCCTTCTTGGGATCCTTGTCCACAATACTTTGCAGCAAGGCGTCATGATAATGCTGCGTATTGATAAAGCTATCGGTATTCTGATAGCGCAGCAGGAAAGATTTTTTCAGATGTTCCGCCACTATTTTATAGAGGTCACGCATAATTTCATTCTTGCCTGCTTCCGCAATGGCCATATGAAAATTAATATCCGCCTGTATACAAGGTTCCAGCTGATTTGCCGATGCATATTCAAACCGCTTCTTCAAAAAGCTTTTCATCTTTTCCACATCCTTGTTATTACGGTGCATAGCCGCTTTCTCCGCAATCTTTACCTCCAGTAAAAAACGTACTTCTACCAGGTCGTCAAAATCAGCCCGCTGCAACCGCTGCGATAGCGGCTCCCCGGTACCTGACAACGATAATACAAAGGTGCCAAGGCCCTGTTGTACCCGCACCAATCCCCTGTGGGACAGTATCTTTACCGCTTCCCGGATACTGGAACGCCCTACCGAAAACTGTGTCATCAACTCCGGCTCTGTAGGTAGTTGTTGTCCTACCTGGTACTTGCCCGAAGCAATCAATTCCTGCAGCCTGTCTGCCACCTCCTCAGCTAAGCTGAGTCGTTTTAAGGGAGAAGTATGTATATTCGTCATATCATCTGATGACCGTAAAGGTAATATCCTTTTCCAATATTTTTTTGTTTTCAATATTTTTTTCTGAAGATTGTTGACCGAATGATGGACTTATTTCTTCAAAACATACAATCCTGGCCTCTTTGGGTGCTGTGCATTTTTTTCCTGGTGGAAAATGCTGCCATCATGCTGGGGGTACTGGCGCTGGGAAACCGCCTGCAACATAAGCCGGCGGCGGTAATGTTTTCCTATAGTCTTCATCAATGGCGCATGGCCTGGACTACCACGTTGTTGAATACACTGGTTACTTATACCGGGTATTGGATGTGGACAAAGCGGTATATCAGTCTTTCTACCGATCTTTCTGTACAGGTGTTGATAGACGCGCTGTTTCTCTTCCTGGCAATGGATTTCCTGATGTATGTGTTCCATTACGGGATCCACAAAACATGGTTATATAAAGTGCTGCATCGCTTGCATCATGAAGCCGTCGATCCTGAGCCGATCGATCTTTTTGTACTTCATCCGCTGGAAACGCTGAGCTTTGGCGCGTTGTGGCTGTTTTTATTATTACTGTTTGACGTGAATATTTATGGCGTGATCATCTACCTGGTTATCAATGTTATATTTGGTATGGCCGGACACCTCGGTATGGAGCCGGTGCCTGAAAATATACGTCAGTGGCGGGTATTGAAGTACCTGGGTACTTCTACTTTTCATCATACCCATCACCGGGATGAGCAATGCAACTTCGGTTTTTATACCAATATCTGGGATCGCCTCTTTCACACATTCCGCGAAAACCGTTGATAACACTCATCAATTGTATTTTGTGCTGTCTCTCATAAAGTTTATTTTGCCTGATTGCGAACTAATATCAACTGCTTTATGAGAAAATTAATCTTATCATTATCCTTATTCCTCACTTTTCGTGCCTATGCCCAGGATGCACTGAAATACCAAACTCCTCCTGCGAGTATTATGGAATTGGCCATGGCCACGCCTTCACCATTAACAGATTTTAATAGTAAAGGGGAGATCATGCTGGTAATGGACCGCACCAGTTACCCAACCATCGAAGAATTGTCACAGCCGGAATACCGCCTGGCAGGGATGCGTATCAACCCGGCCAATTTTGGTCCCAGCCGCGCCAGCTATGTAACAGGCATCCGTATCAAATCTATCCGCGATAACCGCGAATACGCAGTGACGGGACTGCCTGCCAAGGCGCGCATCAGCCATATCACCTGGTCGCCCTCGCAGAAAAGTATTGCTTTCACCATTACAGATAATCGCCAAATTACGTTGTGGAAGGCCAACATAGCCTCTGGAGCCGCTACCCGGCTCAGTGCCCGGGCACTTAATGATATTGCCGGTCCTGTATTTAGCTGGATAGATGATAACCGCATACTGGCATTGGCAGTACCTGCGGCCATCGGCAATGCACCGGTAAAACCAGTAGCGCCGGAAGGCCCCACCGTACAGCAAACCAGTGGAAAGGCCGCACCAGCAGCTACTTACCAGGATATGCTGAAAAATCCATACGACGAACAGCTGTTCGATTATTATTTTCAGTCCGAACCACTCATTATCAGCAGTACCGGCGAACAAACGATCGGCAAACCTGCTATTTATGTGAATGCCGCACCGTCGCCGGATAACCAGTACCTGCTGGTGGAAACGCTGCATCGCCCTTATTCCTACCTGGTAGGTGCTTCCCGCTTTCCGACAGAAGTAGCCATCTGGAAATTAAATGGAGAAGAAGTGAAAAAACTGGCCATCAACCCGCTGGATGAAGTAAGACCCAAAGGGTTTGATGCTACCAGCAACTATCCCCGTCAGTTCTCCTGGCGCAATGATGCACCGGCTACGATTACATGGGTACAGGCACTGGATGGTGGCGATCCAAAAAAAGAGGTGCCCTTCCGCGATGTGGTAAATATGCTGGCAGCGCCTTTCACAGCTGCACCAACGGAGCTGGTAAAAACCGTGAATCGCTTTGCCGGTATCAGCTGGGCAGATAACCAGCTGGCACTCGTAACAGATGCCAACAGTACCCAACAGCATACCCGCGTAAGCCGTATTGATCCCTCTCATCCCGAAAAAGCGCCGATGACCATCATCGATCGCTCTGAAAACGACCGTTATAACGATCCCGGTGATGCGGTAATGGTAAGGAACCAGTTCAATAAATCTGTACTGTATGTATCTCCTTCCCATGAATTGCTGATGACCGCCCCCGGCGCCTCTCCGGAAGGAGACCGCCCGTTCCTGGCCACCTTCAATCTCGATAACAGCAAACAACGTATCCTCTGGCGTTCTACCGCACCTTACTATGAGCAGGTAGCAAAAGTTACAGACCCGGCTAAGCTTGTGGTAGTAACCGCCCGGGAGTCAGTTACTTCTCCTGTAAACTATTACCTGCAGGACCTGAAAAAGAAAACAGCCGTGGCATTAACAGACTTTCCTCATCCCCAGCCACAGCTGAAGGGCGTACAAAAACAGTTACTGAAATACAAGCGTAAAGATGGGGTAGACCTCACTGCCATGCTGTACCTGCCGGAAGGCTACGATCCTGCAAAAGATGGCCGGTTACCGGTATTCATGTGGGCTTATCCACGGGAATATAAATCTGCCAGCGATGCCGCACAGGTGCGTGGCTCTGCGTACAGATTTACCCGTGTTACCTCCGGCTCCGCTATTTTCTGGGTTACCCGTGGTTTTGCCGTAATGGATGCTACGGAAATGCCGATTGTGGGCGAAGGCGATAAGGAACCCAACGACACGTTTATAGAGCAATTGGTGATGAATGCAGAAGCGGCCGTCAATAAAATTACCGAAATGGGTATAGGCGATAAAAACCGTATCGCCGTAGGCGGGCACTCTTATGGCGCTTTTATGACGTCTAACCTGCTGGCACATACGAATTTATTTAAGGCCGGTATTGCCCGCAGCGGCGCCTATAACCGTACACTTACGCCTTTCGGCTTCCAGAATGAACAACGTACTTATTGGCAAACGCCGGACGTATATTATAAAATGTCGCCGTTTTCTTATGCTGATAAGATTAAAACACCGCTCCTGATGATTCATGGAGAGGCCGATAACAACTCCGGTACTTTCCCGATTCAGAGCGAGAGATTGTATAATGCCATAAAAGGTAACGGTGGCACCGCCCGTCTGGTGTTTCTGCCCCAGGAGAGCCATGGCTATGCTGCCAAAGAAAGTGTGTTGCACATGCTGTGGGAAATGGATGAATGGCTGATGAAATATGTAAAATAGTAACTATGAGGCAGGGTTTGCGGGAAGGACGCCCGCAAACCCTGCCTCCTCCAAAAAAATGTCAATAAGTAAAAAGTACCATTAAAGCCCCTAATACCACAACCCGCTTTCTTCCTTCCTTAGTACCTTTGCAACATGATGTCGAAGGCACATATTCCCACATACGATATTTGTTCTCTGTCAATGGGAGTGCAAGTCACCGAAGACTTACTGGTTGCCCGTTTCCCGGATTACCTGGAGGCACATCAACATATTCATTTCCCACACCGGCACTCTTTTTACCATCTGGCACTTTTTACTGCTGGTGAAGGAACACATACCATCGACTTTGAAACATTTCCTGTAAAACCAGGACAGTTTTACTTCATGGTGCCCGGCCAGGTACATAGCTGGTTTTTTTCCGGGAAGATAAATGGATATGTCATGAACGTATCCGCCGGTTTCTTCAATGCTTTTTTGCAGGACCCGGCATATGTGGAACGGTTCCCGTTTTTCAGTGGGGTAAGCGCCGAAGGGGTAGTACAGCTACCCAAAGCTGCTATTCCGGTGGCCACAGAACTCCTGGAAGCAATGCTGCAGGAAATGAAGCACCCCCAGGGATATAGCCAGGACATGCTCCGCCTGCTGGTACTGGAGCTATTTATCCAGGTAACCCGCAATACCGGGCAGGCGCCATCCGGACAGGAACCGCCGCACAATTACGTATTGCTGCGCAATTTCCGCAAACTGGTAGACCAGCATTACATGCAGTTGCGGTTACCGAAAGACTACGCAGCCCTGTTGTACGTAACACCGAACTACCTGAATGCCTTTTGCCGGCATATGCTGGGGAAATCGGCCGGGGAAATTATCCGCGACCGGGTATTGCTGGAGGCTAAAAGATTACTGATCAATGCAGATATGAGCATTGCCACCATTGCCTGGCAGCTCAACTTTGCCGACAACTCTTACTTCACCAAATTTTTTAAAAAATATGCAGGAGTAACACCGGAAGAATTCCGAAAGAACATCTCCTGATAAAATCTTCAAAATATGTGTGCAGATAAAAACCATGAAAAGCCCAACTTGCTGAAAAGCCTGTTGGGGAATAAGTGTGCCCGTTGCAGACGTGGATCTATTTATACCACCAAAAATCCCTACGATCTGAAAAACTGCTTGAAAATGCCGGATAGGTGTCCCGTATGCGGTCAACAAGTAGAAGTTGAAGTAGGCTTTTACTACGGTACCGGCTATGTGAGTTACGCCCTGTCTATCGCCGTATGCGTAGCCAGCCTCATTGCGTGGTGGTTGTTTATCGGCTTTTCCATCTATGATAACCGCATTTTCTGGTGGCTGGGTGTAAACGCGGTGTTGTTGCTGATCCTGCAGCCGATGCTTATGCGCTGGTCCCGCACCATATGGATGGCTTTCTTTGTGTATTACGACAATGACTGGCATAAAGGCCCACCGGAAGGTACTGGTCGTGCTAATGCCACCTTTAAAGGAGCGATGTAAATTTTTTGGGGAATATTGATAACAAAATGCGGATTCAGGGGTTATTACTTCTGGGTCCGTATTTTTTTATCAATATCGTTATGCATGAGTAAACAATTGGTGATTGTTTTACATGGCCTGATATTTCTTCTCTTCCTGCCGTTCTTGCTGAAGGCGCAGGACACCGCCACAGCAGGGTTGCCTGCCCAATGGACCCTGCAGCAATGCTTCGACTACGCCATGAAAAACAACATCCAGTTAAACAGCTTGCGTCTGAGCCGTTTAAGTGCTGAACAGGATTTGCTTTTGTCACGGGCAGCCAAACTACCGAACCTCAATGGAACGGCCACACAAAATATCAATGGCGGAAAATCTGTGGGCGCCGGCGGGGGTACAGGCACTTATGAAATTACACCGTCCGGCACCTACGGCGTTAATTCCAACGTAACCCTTTACCAGGGAGGGTACCTCAACTACGATATCAAACAAAAATCGTTGCAAACACAGGTAGCAGGCCTGAATGTGGCCACCCAGATGAATGACATCACCGTGCTGATTACCCAGGCTTACCTTAATATCCTGCTGGCGGGAGAAAATATCGTTTATGTAAAAGATGTGGTGGCTACCTCTGAAGCCCAGGTAAAACAAGGGCAACAACAATACGATGTAGGCACTATTGCATTGATAGGACTGGTACAACTACAGGCACAATTATCCAACGACCGGTACCTGCTTACTACCGCACAAAACCAGTACAGGCAAAATAAACTGGTACTCAAGCAACTGCTGCAATTGCCCAGTAGTTACGATTTTGAAATAGTCAGTCCCGATACCCTCATGAGCAGCACTCACCTATACGCTTTACAGGAAGTACAGGATTCCGCGTTGGCTAACCGGCCGGAAGTGAAGAGCAGTGAATTAGGGGTAGCGGTATCATCATTTAACCTGGCTAAAGCTAAAACAGGCTACCTGCCTACGCTTACGGCTGGTGGTGGCCTGGGATCTTCTTACAACGGCGGATCGGGCAACTCCAGCTATTTTAAACAGTTGGACAATAACTTTTACCAGCAGATAGGGCTCACATTGTCCCTGCCTATCTTCACCCGTCGCGTGGTGAAAACCAACGTAGAAAAAGCAAAGCTAGAAGTGGATCAATCGAAGCTTACATTAAAGGATACACGAACAAATCTTTCCCAAACAATAGAACAGGCGTATATCAACGTGTTGAATGCGCAAGCCCAGTATGATGCTGCAGTAGAACAACTTAAATATTCACAGGAAGGATACCGTATCGCTACAGAGCAGTTGAAAGTAGGAGCTGCCAATATCGTTGTGTTTCTGCAACAAAAAAATTTATACATACAGGCATTGCAGTCGTATATACAGGCTAAATACAATGCGGCATTGAATATCAGGATCTATGATTTTTACAGGGGTACACCGGTAAAACTATAAACGCAATTGAGGTATGAGAAAATATAAAAGAATCATCATCACCTTAGCAATTATATTATTGTTAGTGGCTATCTGGTATTTCTTTATCAGGAAAAAACCAGTGCCCATATCCTTTGATACCACCCACCCTGCTTATGGACATATTGCTACCAGCGTTACTGCTACCGGCAGGATACAGCCGGTAGATACTGTGGCCGTAGGTACACAGGTTTCCGGTACCCTCAAATATCTGTACGTCGACTTTAACAGCCAGGTAAAGAAGGGACAGCTATTGGGGGAGCTGGATAAGGACTTATTCCAGGCGCAGGTAGATCAGCTGAGAGCGAACCTGCAGGTATCCCAGGCAAATTATAGTTATCAACAGAATAATTTCCAGCGCCAGGAGCTGTTGTATAAAACCGGCGCTATCAGTAAAGCAGACTACGATGTAGCCAGGAATACCCTGGAGCAGGGGAAGGCCAATGTGGCCAGTGTAACGGCACAATTGCAGTCGGCTTTAAAAAACTTCTCCTTTACAGAAATTCATTCCCCGATAAATGGGGTGATCTTAAACAGGAATGTAAGCGTAGGACAAACGGTAGCAGCGAGCTTTAATACACCTACTTTATTTGTAATTGCTAAGGATATTACCAAAATGCAGGTAGAAGCCAGCGTAGACGAGGCCGATATTGGTAATGTGGCAGATTCGCAGCGGGTAAGTTTTACCGTAGATGCTTACCTGGAAGATGTATTTGCCGGCCAGGTGCAGGAAATCAGGCTGCAACCTTCCGTATCTTCCAATGTGGTGACTTATAACACGATCATCAATGCACCCAACGACAATATGAAGCTAAAACCTGGTATGACAGCCAATGTTACGATTTATACAGCAGAAAAAGACTCCGCGTTGTTGTTGCCGGTAAAGGCGCTGAAATTTAAACCAGATAGCGTACAGTTAAAGGATTACATTATTCAAAGCGCGGTATATAAGAGCCCTGCCCAGCGAAAAGATACTACTGGCAAAACCTTCAAAAGCACTGCCCGCATAGGGTCTTCTAACTACATATGGTTGTTGCGTGGTGATACATTGGTGCAAAAGCATATCAGAACAGGATTGAATGATAATACACACATTGAAGTGTTGTCGGGATTAAAGGAAAGCGATATTGTTGTTCTCGGTGTTAATGCTGGCGGTGTAGTAGCAGCGAAGGGAGGTACCAGCAGTCCTTTTTTACCAAAAATGGGGGGAGGGCGTAGACGATGAGCGGCAGCAAGATATTGGAATTACAGCAGATCAGGCGTGAGTTTGTGATGGGCACGGAGATAGTCCGTGCTTTGAAGGGCGTGTCTTTTGATGTGTTTTCGGGGGAGTTTGTAACGATTATGGGAAGCAGTGGATCGGGGAAAACCACCCTGTTGAATATCCTGGGCTGCCTGGATAAACCCACTGGCGGCGATTACCTGCTGGACGGGGTTAATGTAAGCCAGTTATCGCGCAACGAGCTGGCGCGGTTACGGAATCATAAAATAGGCTTCGTATTCCAGGCCTATAACCTGTTGCCCCGTACATCAGCCCTGGAAAATGTGGAACTGCCCTTGTTCTATAACCCGGAGCTTACTACCCGGGAACGCCGTGAGCGGGCCATGGGCGCCCTTGCTTCTGTAAAGCTGGTAGACCGGGAAGATCATACTCCCAGCCAGCTTTCCGGTGGGCAGCAACAAAGGGTAGCCATAGCGAGGGCCCTGGTGAATCAGCCGGTGATGATACTGGCCGATGAAGCCACCGGTAACCTCGATACCCGTACCTCCTACGAGATCATGGCATTGATGCAGGAATTAAATCAACAGGAGGGGAAAACGATCATATTTGTGACACATGAGCCGGATATAGCGGCATTTAGCAGCAGGACCGTGACACTGAGGGACGGTAAGGTAGTGAAGGATAGTAAGAATGAAAATGTGCGCTCGGCAAAAGAAGCGCTGGCAGCATTGCCTCCTGCGGATGACTATTAATTAATTGGTACACATGAGTACAATCAATCTCATTCTTATAGCATTAAGGGCCTTGCAGCGGAACAAGCTTCGCGCATTCCTGACCATGCTGGGCATCATTATAGGGGTGGCCGCGGTAATTGCCATGGTGGCCATAGGAGAGGGGTCTAAAGAAAGCATACAATCACAGCTTAGCAGCATGGGGTCCAATATGATTACTGTATTACCAGCCAGTAATGTGGCGGGTGGCGTAAGGATAGGAGGCTCCAGTTACCAGTCGCTAACCCTGCCGGATGTGCTGGCCATACAGCGGGGAGCCGAACATGTGAGCGCGGTATCGCCGGTATCTTCTACCAAAGGACAAGCGATTTTTGGCGCATTGAACTGGCCTACTACGCTGCAGGGGGTGGCGCCTTCTTACTTTGATATCCGTAAGTTAACGATCAACGATGGCATCGCCTTTTCTGATGCTGATGTAGCTACGGCGGCCAAGGTATGTGTGCTGGGACAGACAGTGATTTCTAACCTGTTTCCCAGTGGGGAAAGCCCCGTGGGGAAGGTTATACGCCTGAATTCCATTCCACTGCAGGTAATTGGCACCCTGGCGCCCAAAGGGCAAAGTTCTTTCGGGCAAGACCAGGATGACATTATCCTTACGCCCTATACTACTGTGCAAAAGCGTATCCTGGCTACTATTTATTTTCAGAGCATTTATGCATCGGCGGTGAGTGAAACGACATCGGCCCAGGCCACCGACGAAATAATAGATATCCTGCGGGGAACACACCGTTTGCGGCCTGCGGATGAAAATGATTTCCAGGTAAGAACGATGGAGGAACTGATCAAAACACTGAGTTCGACCAGCAGTCTGCTAACCATCCTTCTCACCGCTATTGCCGGCATATCGCTGGTAATAGGCGGTATTGGCATCATGAACATTATGTATGTATCGGTAACAGAGCGTACCCGGGAGATAGGACTGCGTATGTCGATAGGCGCCCGGGAGCTGGATATCCTGTTGCAGTTCCTGGTAGAAGCCATTATCATTAGCGTTACCGGTGGATTAATAGGTGTGGTATTGGGGATTACTTCTGCCAAAGTGATTTCCCTCACGCTGGGTTGGCCTACGGTAGTATCGCAGTCGTCTATTGTGCTGTCGTTTATAGTATGCGCCTTTACAGGGGTATTCTTTGGATATTACCCGGCGCAGGCCGCGTCGCGGTTAGATCCCATTGAAGCGTTGCGGTATGAATAACCGTATCAGGCGTTACAATCGCACAGCGTGGCAATCCCTGTAGCGATCCATTGTTGAAAAGCGCTTCCTTTTTCAAACGGTTCCAGGTTAAGGGCGGCGCCGGTAATATCTTGCAGTGAAACGCCATCGGCATGCATTTCTACCATTTGCCGGGTAGTAATTTCCTGCAGGCGGGTAGCCTTCCCGATTATCTTCCTGAACTCAAATACAACGCTATCAGATGTGTCATTGGCATGGATCACTGTGACAATAAATTCATAGTTGCCAAATGATTGCAGCCGGGCAATGGCGTGTGCATTGATCCTGTAACAGCTGCCTGGTTTTAATTGCATAAAAAGGGATTTACGGCACTATGAATTTACGGAACAATTGGCAGCTGGCGAATATAAAACTGCCATATGTTAAATGCTTTCGGCGCTTGTAACGGCAATGGGCAAACGCCAGGCTGTTGGGAGATAAAAAAGCCGGACGGTTTCCCTGGTCCGGCTCGTATTATAGGTTTAGTAATTAGTCTTTTTTCTTGTTATGTATCTGCGATTTTTTCAGATATACCTTTTTGCCTTTGTCGTCTACGATGTATTTCCTGTCTTTTTTATCGATGTATACCGTTTCACCATTGGGTCCTTCCTTGCCTTTGTAAATTTTGTCTGTAACTGCTGAGGTTCCTTTTACAGCGATAGAAGCGGTTTTGTTCCCTACTTTCTCAGCCGTTTTTTTGATGCCCTGGGCGGCTGCGGGATGGCTGGTGAAGGAAAGAGCGGCTGCTGCAATGGCTGCAAACAGGTAGGCGGTAATATGCTTTGGAGTTTTCATGTTATGAGTACTATTAATGTTAAAAAAATGTTTCCTTGATAGATATATTTTCAACAATAATGCCATATTGTTTGTTCATTGAAATACATCCTTTTATGGGTGAGTAGCTGATTTGTTGAAATAGTATACTGGGGATTTTCCCCGTATCTGATCGCTTTATTCTTCGTATATTCATTTGCGATATTGTTATGCCCGTGAAATCATCGAAAAAAGGTCTGTATCTATCTGTTCCTACACCTTGCGAGGAGAATTGGAATGACATGCCCCTGTCTTCAGTAGGACGTTGCTGTGGCAGCTGTCAGAAAACCGTAGTCGATTTCTCCTTATTATCAGATGCTGAAATTTTTGCTGTTATTACTAACAGTAAAGGAACTGTTTGTGGCCATTTTGAACCATCTCAGCTGGAAAGAGCGATAATGCCGGGCGTGTCTGCCCGTCATTATTTCGTGCCCGCTATGCTCCTGAGCGCCGGGCTTACCCTTGGTATTGTCACTACAGGGCATGCCGAATCCAGAGAGCTGGAAAGGGTAGAAGTGGGGATTGCGCCCATTGCCGAAGACTCTGCCTCACCCGATGCGAAAATAAAGCAGTTGCCAGAGGTAGTCGTCACATCATATGTTACCAGGAAAACATATAGGGTTACCGGTACTGTTTGTGTAACGGAAAGCACGGCCAGGCAGGAGAACGAGCCGATGTATTATTCCGGAAGAACTATATCGCCGCGTGGCGATGAGCAGCAGATGCCTGCCCAGGAGGAAAAAAGGAAAAAACGCTTCCTGTTTTTCAAATAAAAACACCTTCCAGGCTGCCCGTAGCCCGGAAGGTGTTACCCATGCTGTTTTCTGATAGTTTAATTACCCCAGAAGAAATCTTCCTGCTGGATATCAGCCGCAAATATTTTAGCCGCTACAATCTGGCCGTCTTTTACCGTATATACGTCCACGTTATCGGTATGTAATGTGGCGCCCGGCCGGCTGGCTTTCCAGGTAAGCACCACAGAAGCCTGATCGCCATTAACGGCAATTGTTTTTACATCGGCCAGCGACATGGTATTTTCTGATACGCTAAACATACCGCCTACCATTTCAAATACGGCGCCGCTGGATTGCTTAGTACCGGAAAAACGGTTGCTGCCTGGCTGCTCCCAGCTGATATCAGGATGTAGTAACGCACCTAATTTTTCAAAATTCAACTGCTGTACTGCCTGCACAAATTCGGTAACTACCTGTAATGTTTGCTTTTCCATTTTTATAGTTTTTAGTTGTTGATAAATTGATAATGCAAAACTACTTTCCGGAGCAGGCGTATCACTTACCTTTATACGACAATTGCTTACCATTTAACGACAACCTGATTTTTGTAAGTAGTTAGAAGAATACCTTTACAGCATGAAACAGCTAGTATTAAGTATGATTGCTTATGCCGTACAGCGGGACGCAGACATGGTGCAGCTATGCAAACTGTCGGGCATTGATGTAGCCGCTCTGAAAAAGCAGCACGCAGCGCCAGTATCTGCGCAGCAGCTGCAGGACTTATGGCTGAATGCCAGCCGGCTTACCAACGATCCCTTGTTTGGGCTGCACTTTGGAGAATCCCTGCAGCCTGCGGCATTGGGTATAGTAGGACAAATCATCCAGAGCAGCGCCACGGTGGGGGAAGCCATCACGCATGCAGCAGCCCTTACGCACCTCGTAACGGACCTCGTGCGTATGGAGATAAGCCGTAGTAGTAAAGCATTTGCGGTAAAGCTGATACCTGCGCAGGATCATGGCGCCACGCCGCCTTTTGCTTTCCGGCAGTTGATTGACTTGCTGATGGTGATGGTTATCCATGAACTGGATGGGCTATTGCTGGAAAAAATTACTCCCGAAGCAGTGCGCCTGGCCTACACAGTACCTGACCCCGCTGAATATGAACGGGTATTCAGGTGTAAGCCCATAAAACGCAACGGGGAATACGCGCTGGTGTTTGATATCAAGTATTGGGAGGAACCGCTTTTAACGGCTAATTATGAGCTGCAGGAGCTCTTGCTGAGGAAAGTAAGCAGTATGCCACAACCGGTGCCTGATTCCCAAAATCTGCAAACAAGGATTTATAATTACCTGATAGCTAACTCTTACCTGGGTGTTTCTTCGCTGGACGATATTGCGGCCAACTTCAATGTAAGTCCGCGTAGCCTGCAGCGTAAGCTGAAAGAGGAAGGGGTAAAATACCAGGATATTGCGGATGCGGTAAGGCGTTCACTGGCAGTTTATTATATTTCTTCTGGTAATTATCCGCTGAAAGATATTTCCTGGATGCTTGGTTATAATGAGTTGAGCGCGTTTACAAGGGCTTTTAAGCGGTGGACGGGCAGTACGCCGGTTAATTATCAGTCGTTGTAGTTCAGGAAGGTGTCTTTATGTACAATTCCCCATTTTTTAACGAAAATATACTCTCCTTTTTCCAGTGCGGTGAGATAGTCCCCCAGCCAGGCCTCAAAGGAAGGCGCTAAAATGGCGCGGTGGCTGTCGTCGTGCCAGAGGGTGATGATCTGGCCATGTTTACCGCCGGGCGCCGGGTCCAGGTCAATGCAGAGGTGATTGCCGAAGCCGTCGCTGGTAAAGGGGATCCAAAGAGGATTCCACCAGTCGTTTTTTATACCGGTATCCGGCGTAGATTGAATAGGCTCGTCACGCCAGGTGAAAGTGCCGGCATCCAGCTGATCTTTCCAATGATACCATTGTGCGGTAATGTCTTCTATACTGAGCAACTGATCGGCATCTACCAATCCAGCCCTGGCCTTCTGCTGGCCATCATGAATAGCATAAAAGGTTTTGAAAGCGGGTGGTAATGCCGTTCCAATAAGTTTTTCAAGCGACTCCACCGACTCAAAAGAAGCGCCGGAACGAAGGAGATTGAGCAGTCTGGGGGCATGCTGAGTCATCCAGTTCTCCCATCTGATCCAATATTGCTGCATACGGTATGGGTTTTAACGACTATAAAGATGTGAAATTTTATCAATAATTTTATTCATTCTCACTGTATGTTTTTTATTAGGTAATTATCAATAATTTTGTATTTCTTGTAAAGCGTACAACATCATTAAAAAAATAACTCCTTTATGGCACAGTTACCTAAATTTCTGATTGCAGATGATCCTGTAACAGATCCGGAAAATGAATATATTTTTCATACCGAAAAACCCCGCTTCTTCGCCAAACGTGTAGAAGAAGACGAAGAAACTGCCTACATTGATATCATTCACGAAATCGACAATGTAGAAGAGTTCTACAAAAACGCGCCGGAAAAGAAACAGGAACTGCTGGAGCAGCTGGAAGACTGGTACTACTCCTACATGGAGTGGCTGGAAGATGATGGCGAAGAAGAAGAGGACGAAGAATAGTAACAATGAACGGTAAAAAGCGACACCATCCAAGGAGGTGTCGCTTTTTATATGCACTTAATTCGCCTGTGCAGCCAGCTCTTTCCTAAAGGCAGAGGGGTTGATCCCCTTATATTTTTTAAACATCCTGTTGAGGTGACTCTCGTCTGTAAAGCCCAGCTCATCTGCAATTTCACCTACCCGCATACTGCTGTACTGCAGCCTTGTTTCCACCAGCTTTAGCTTATACTGCATAATATATTGTTGTAAAGTATCGCCATTATTGCGTTTGAAATATTCGCTTAGATAGGTGGGCGAGATATTGAAATGTGCCGCAATCTGGTCGGCCCTTAGCTTTTCCGGCGCATAAATGTGTTCATGTATGTAATGCAGGATATTGAGCGACGCCTCATTCCGGGCCGGATGTTTAGGCTGTTCGGGCATTTGCAGCAATATATTCCGGGCTATCACCATAATGATAGTATTCACAATTTGCTGCGCCATTTCCCGGTGATAGGCCTGTTGATTCACTAATTCACGTATCAGCGCCTCAATCAGTGCTTTTACCAGCGGTTTATCATTTCTGTTCTTCAGTATACAACCTGGCAGGTGGTTGTGATTCTGGAAAATAAACTCCAGCTGCTGGATCCAATCTTTATGCTGATTTTGCAGGTAGATGTTGTTGAAGCGGATAAAGAAGAATTTAGTGCTTTCCTGCACTTCAAAAGAGTGGCAGTCCTGTGGGAATACCAGGAACAGTTTTCCCGGGCTGTAAGGTAGCTGGTTTTTGTTGACGCATTGTATACCACTGCCTTCTACGATATATACCAGTTCGAAAAAATTATGTTTGTGAGGATCTATCGGACACTCCGTGCACTCCCGGTATTCTATTTCGAAAGGTTGATATAAGTTCTCTTGTAGCATACTTGCAAAAGTACAGAATGATCCTAAAAATGTACAAATTATTTCCCGGGGAGCTAGCTGATCTTTGTGGTATAAACGCACACTAATGGAAAATAACGCTATCGTATTCTTTTTGCTCCGCCTGGCGGTTGCCGCCAGTATGTTCGGACACGGTTTGGTAAGGTTACCTAAATTAAATGGCTTCAGCGCCTGGATGGTAAAAAGTTTTGAGAAATCCATGTTGCCTGAGATAATGGTGGTACCCTTCAGTTATACATTGCCCATCGCTGAATTTGTGATAGGCTTGCTGCTCATCCTGGGCCTGTTTACCCGCGTTTCACTGATTGGTGGAGGCCTGGTAATGGTGCTGCTGATATTTGGCACCGCTATGATAGAAAACTGGGAGGCCCTGCCTTCTCAGCTTATTCACGCCGCGTTCTTCGGCATATTGCTGGCTTTCATCCAGTACAACACCATCGCAGTTGATCATCTCATTAAAAAATAATGGCTACAAGAAAAGAGTTCCTGAAAACAGCCGGCCTGGTTGGATTGGCCGGCATGGTAAATCCAGTTAGTATGGTGGCTGCAACGACAGCGCCCCAGCGCCAGCAACGCTCCGGCTGGGCCGACGGCTCCCGCCTGGTAATATCCGTATCCATGCAGTTTGAAGCAGGCGGACAGCCAGAACATCCGGAAAGCCCGTTTCCGCAGAATATGCTGAAAGGCTATAAGGACTGGCCCGCTAATACCTGGTACGAATACGGTTACAAAGAAGGTATTCCCCGTATGCTGGACAACTGGGACAAGCACGGTATTAAAGTGACTTCTCACATGGTGGGCAGCGCGGTGGAAAAGAATCCGGCGCTTGCCAGAGAAATTGTGCAGCGTGGACATGAGGCCGCGGCACATGGCCGCGATTGGTCATCGCAGTATATGTTGTCTTATGAAGAAGAAAAACGATTTATTAAGGACGGAGTAGAGGCAGTGAAGAAAGCCACCGGTGCTACGCCCGTGGGCTACAATGCCAACTGGTTGCGGCGCGGCGATAATACGCTCACCATTCTGCAGGAGTTGGGATTTTTGTATCACATAGATGATCTCAGTCGTGATGAACCATTTATAACGAAAGTGAATAACATCGATTTTGCCGTAGTGCCCTATACGTTGCGCTGTAATGATATTCAACTGATCACCGGGCAATGGTTTTCGACCGACCAGTTTTTGCAGCAGGTAAAAATGGAATTTGATCAGTTGTATGAAGAAGCTGCTCATCGCCGCCGCATGATGTCTATCAGTTTTCATGATCGTATAGGTGGATCGCCACAGATGGTAAAGGCCACCAGTGAGTTGTTTACCTATATGCAACAACATGCCGGCGTAAGTTTTAAACGGAAAGATGAAATTGCTAAAATGGCCCTGGCAGATAAACATACCATCAGAGAATAGCGGCGCCCGCGTAACCAGGTAGGTCAGTATAGGCCACCTGGTTATTTGTTAATGGTGGCTACGGCGTTATAAAAGAAGATCAAAGTGCCAGCCACTTTGATCTTCTTTTTATATGTTTTTCAGAACCACTTTCAGGATCAGGTCCTGGTCTTCCTTTCGCAGGGTGTGATACAGTGGTAAGCATAATACTCTTTGTGCAATCGACTCGGAGTTTGGACAACTATTGTTATCTACATAATTAATCGTGTTAAGCGATGGAAAGAAATATCTTCTTGGCTGTATGTACTGCAAATTGAGCGCTGCCATCACTTTCAGCAATACGGCTTCACTTTCAAATACCACCGGGAAATAGGCGCAGTTGAAATCGCATCCTTTGGTGATGGTTAACAATTGCACTTTATTTGATTCCTGCAAGGCCGCCTGGTATCGATGCCATTGGGCTTTACGTGTTTTGAAGATTTCATTCATATGCTCCAGGCAGCATAGCCCCATAGCGGCATGGAATTCAGAATTTTTAGCGTTAATGCCGATACCGTCAAAAGTAACAGGAGAGGTATGGCCAAAGTTGCGTAGCAACGCCATGCGGTCAATCAGTTCAGGTTGCGTAGTAAATACCGCACCTCCTTCCACCGTATGAAAGATTTTGGTGGCGTGAAAACTGCAGGTACTGATATCGCCGTATTCAAAAACAGAACTGCCATTGTAAAGACTTCCAAAGCAGTGAGCGGCATCATAAATAACTTTCAGCTGATGTTTTTTTGCGATGGCTTGTATCTGGTCTATGTTGCAGGCATTACCAAAAACATGGGTGGCCAGGATAGCCGTTGTTTTTTCGGTAATAGCAGCTTCTATCTTGTCTGGATCAATATTGAAAGTAAGCGGATCGATATCTACAAACACCGGTTTACAATTCTCCCAAACAATAGTGCTGGTAGTAGCCACATAGGAGAAAGGCGTTGTAATCACTTCCCCACTTAAATCGAGCGCTTTAATGGCTATTTGAATGGCAATGGTGCCGTTGGAAAGGAACAGCAGGTTAGATGCATGCAGGTACCTTTTAAGGCTGCTCTCCAGCTCATTTACCAAAGGCCCGTGGTTAGTGAGCCACTGCCGGTCCCATATATCGTTGAGATACTTATTGTATTCTTCTCTCGGCGGAAGAAAGGGTTTAGTTACTGGTATCATCTGGCTTATATTACAAATCCTCCGAATTTATAATTATCGGGAGGAGTGAAGGTACAAAGATTGTATATAAAATACGGGTAGTGGAAGATATTTATATATAAATTATTGATTTAATGGATGTAGTTACTGTTCTGCAATTTTCATACATTTAAATCCTAAATATCTTCAGTTATCTTACCAACAGGAAAAGTATGACGGGCAACAACAAGAAAATATGCATTGTGGGTGCAGGCGGATTTGGCAGGGAAGTACTTTGTTATATCATGGATACCATGGATAAAAAACAGGCGATTGCCGATAGGGCCTGTTTCATGGTAGACGATGAATACTATATCGAAACAACCGTAATGGGCGTAACCGTCATCCCGTTTTCTGCTTTTGATGCTTCACTGTATGATGTGGTGATCGCCATCGCTGATCCCGCGGTAAGAAAAGGAATCGTGGACAAACTACCAGTTGATACTACATATGCCACCATCATACATCCTGCTGCCTATATTTCCCAGCAGGTAGAAATTGGAGAAGGCAGCATCATCACTCCTGGCGCCATCGTTAGCCTGAATGCGAAAATTGGGAAACACGCGCAGCTGAATCATCATACCACCCTGGGCCACGACTGTGTAGTGGGCGATTTTTTTACCACCGCGCCCGGCGTAAATATCAGCGGCAACTGCCATGTTGGGAATGGAGTGTATGTGGGTACCAATGCCGCCGTACGACAAAAAGTCAAGATTACAGATAATGTAACCATCGGTATGGGAGGCATCGTGGTAAAAGATATTTTGGAAGAAGGCGTATATACAGGGGTACCAGTGCGGAAGTTGGTGAAACGGTAGTTACTTCAGCACTTTCTCTACCCATTGCTTAGTCTCACTTACCAACAACGACATCACATCTTTCTTCCCTGCCTTAAAAGAATGGTCAGCTCCTTCCAGCTTCACCAGCGTAGCTTTCCGCAAAGACTGGCATACCGTTTCAATCAGTTCCCAGGTAGCCAGTGTATCCTTGCTGCCCTGTAAAAAAAGCATTGGTATTTTGAGTGCTTTCAGATGCTCAGCACGTTCAGTACCAGGCTTGCCAGATGGATGAAGCGGAAAGCCATAGAAAACAATACCCTTAGCAACGCTTTCCGGATGCATGGCAAGATACTGGGAGCTCATTCTTCCCCCGAAAGATTTACCGGCAGCAAACAGGGGTAGCTTGGGATGTAATTCCTGTGCCTTTGTAATCGCCGCCGCTATTGTTTCATGAGCTACCGCCGGAGCATCAGGCCGGCCTTTTTTATTTTCAGCAAAGGGGAAATTAAACCGTAAAGTAGCAATGCCTGCCTGGGCAAGCGCATCGGCCAATGTTTCCATAAATGAATGGTCCATTCCTGCTCCTGCTCCATGTGCCAAAGTGAAAATGCAGGTGGGTTTATCTGGTGCGATGTATTTGGCTGAAACCGCACCTATGGAAGGAGAGACGATTAGTGTGAAGGATTGTATTTTCATGATGAGTGCAAAATTAAATCATGTTCACGATATACTTTCCATGTTCAGTTATGTGAGTGTTAAACGACTTAAACTTTGTAGAAAAAGCCTATTATTGTACCCGAAAGGTAACTAATGTAACCCGTATATAATCTATAGCATTTAACCTGTTACATCATTGTTGGCACCCTCGACTTATAGTGCTGATCTAAATTATTAACCAATACAGGAGTTTTACGTCCTTGGATGTTTTATGATAACATCAGCCGCTTCGGCGCAATCTATTTTCATAAAGGGCATTGGTGCCGCCAGCATTGGTTCAACAACGCTGCAAGTGACGCTGGCAGTAAAGGAGGACATACCTGTAAAGAAGGGATTATTTAAACGCGCATCAATTTTTTCTTTTTTCTTTTTCTTCTCATTATTATTGTTGATCTCTTGTAATGATTATATAAAACCCACACCTGAAAGATATAAGTACATCAACCAGCATTTTTCCGTCAAGGACTATACGGAAGATAGCATTGCTGTAATGAACACATTAAATAAAGCCTTGGAACAGAATATAGGTCCATTTAGCGCAAAAAAGGCGTATAATACCAAGGCTACATCTATTTACTTAGATACTATGTTATATGGTCCCGATAAGGAAGGCATTGTTGTTTTTATTATCACGGAAACGGATAGAGAGAAAGTCGAACACTATGGTAACGACACGTTGAAGTATCTCTATGGCGCCAACTATTTATTTGGTTTGAAAGATAAGGTATCTAAACAGACACGGTTATTTGATTATGGCGCAGTACGTTTTGTTAACTTTCATAGTTATAAAACAGCCAAAGAGGTGCTCTTTGAATATTGTTTTGGCAGACGAGCTACTGATAAACCATGGAACGATCATGAACCAATGTATAATATGGATGATGTAAGATTTTGGAGTGGAGATCAGTTTAATGCAATCAGATTTGATACATCTTTCATCCATTTGGAGGAATAATGATTATTTGGGGACGCATTATTATTTCATGATCACCTTGTAAAGAAAACGCCCAATCTCAGCATTACTGAAACTGGGCGTTTAAATATTCTTCGTAGCCTCAACAGGGATCGAACCTGTATCTAAAGTTTAGGAAACTTCTATTCTATCCATTGAACTATGAGGCCATTGTGTTATCCCGATTCCGGGATCGGGTGGCAAAAGTAAGGGTTTTAAATGAAAATTTAAAGACTTTCTATATCTACTTTTCCATTGGCAGGAGCGTAAATACTGTCAATTTCTGCTTTGTACTTCTCCAGGATTACTTTTCGTTTGGCCTTCAGGGTGGGGGTTAGTTCGCCGCCATCCACGGTCCATTCTTTGGGAAGCAGTACAAATTTCTTTATCTGCTCAATGTGGTTGAAGAATTGATTGTACTTCTCTACGGCCTGTTTGAAAAGATCCTGTACATCCGGGTGTTTCAACAGCTCTTCGTTGGAATTCGCCGTAATGCCGCGTTTTTGGGCCCAGTTCTTCAAATTGGAGAACGAAGGAACGATCAGGGCAGCGGTAAATTTACGGTCTTCACCTACTACCATGATTTGTTCTATGTAGGGCGACTCCTTAAACTTATTTTCAATGGGCTGAGGCGCTACGAACTTGCCACCGGAGGTTTTGAACAGTTCTTTTTTGCGATCGGTGATCTTCAGGAACTTATTATCAATGAGTACGCCTATGTCGCCGGTGTGGAACCAGCCGTCTTTGATGGCATCGGCGGTAAGATCGGGGCGTTTGTAGTAGCCAATGGTGATATTAGGCCCTTTACATAGGATTTCCCCATCTTCCGCCAGTTTTACTTCTATGCCGCTGATAATGGGGCCTACGGTGCCAAACATACGGTCTTCCACGGTAATGCGGTTAACGCTGATGACCGGCGACGTTTCGGTAAGGCCATATCCTTCCATAATGGGGATACCGCCGGCAGTAAAGATTTTGAGTAACCGCACCTGGCAGGCGGCTGCGCCGCTCACAATAGCCTGGATATTGCCTCCCAAAGCAGCTCTCCATTTACTGAAAATCAGTTTGTTAGCTAGTTTGAGCTGCAGGTTGTACCAGGCGCCCTGGTCTTTATTGATTTCGTATCGTTTGCCTAAGTCTACTGCCCAGAAAAACAGCACCCGCTTAATACCTTTAAGTTCCAGGCCGGTGGCCATAATCCGCTCATATACTTTTTCCAGTAGCCGTGGTACGGTAGTAAAAATGGTCGGTTTTACTTCCTTCAGGTTGTCCCCAATGGTATCCATACTTTCAGCGTAGTAAATAGGTACGCCGGTGGTGAGATACAGGTAGGTCACCATCCTTTCGAAGATATGGTTCAGGGGAAGGAAGCTCAGGGCTTTGGCGTCTTTGTTTACCGGCAGATAGGGCTTACAGGCCAGCACATTGCTCATGATGTTGTGATGGCTCAGCATCACACCTTTGGGCGTGCCGGTGGTGCCGGAGGTATAAATGATGGTGACCAGTTCTTCGGACGAAATATTTTTCTTTTCTTCCTCTATCTGTGCAAAATCCGCTTCATCGGCCATGTCCAGTATTTCTGTCCAGTGGCGGGCGCCTTCTACTTTGTTGAAGGTGAAAATTTCCCGGATGGTGGGAAACTGATCACGCAGTGCGGTTACTTTGTCGAGCAGGTCTTTGTCACTCACAAAGAGAATACGTGCTTCTGCGTCATTGAGTACATAAGCCAGTTCGTGTTCACTGATAGTAGGATAGATGGGGGTGAGCACCGCGCCCAGCTGTTGTACAGCGAGGTCGGTGAGCAGCCATTCCGGCCGGTTAGGTGAAATAATGGCTATTTTATCTTTTTCTTCATTATGTTTAATACCTGCTCTGATGCCTAATTTGAGCAGGCCTGAACTAAACCGGAGAGTAATGTCCGCTACTTCCTTTGTGCTGTATTTTCTCCATTCTCCGTTTTCTTTACCGGCCAACATATCTGCTTTGGGATAGTTGGTGAGTTGGTAAGCAATTACGTCAAATAGTCGCTGCGGTTGATCCATATAGCTGTCGAATTTCGTTTTAGTTCAATGATATCAGGGTCGCGTATGTTGTTGTTCTTTCAGCTTTTCATATTCTTTCAGCGCGTCGCCATAAGGGTCTTTATGGTAGGCATTGAAATATTGAAAAGCGAGTGCGCTGCCCCATCCCAGCGACGTCCATACTGGCCAGGGGGTACCATGCAATTTATTACTGTCTGTCAGAAACCAAACGGCCCATAATCCCAGGTTAATAACAAGGTAGATAATGAGATGAGATTTAAACCTGGCCCTGGCTTTCGCTATGCGCCATAGTCGTTCATCTCGTTCTTGGGAAGTTTCCATCGCGGTCAGTTTTAGGTAGTAGTGGTGATACTAAATTTAAAATATTTTATTGGCTTCGCGCAGAAAAAAACGAAAAGCGAACTTAACGGGTGGCACTAATATCGAAGGAAATATTTACCTGTGAGTTGATCAGTTTGTCCTGCAGCGATTTGTCGGCCCGGTAACTGATTCCCCACTGGGTGCGGTCTATATTGAAGTTAGCCACTGCCCTGATTCGGTGCTTACTAAAGCTGATGATGGCCGGGAAGGAAATATTTTTGGTGGCATCCTTCAATGTCAGGTTGCCATTGATAGTGTGAGTGGCATTTTTTAACGTAGGTAGATCGCCTACTGCTGGTTGAAAAGGCGTTACACGGGTAATTTCAAAAGTGGCACGGGGATATTTTTTAACATCAAAAAACATTTGCCCTTTCAGTTCATTTTCCAGTTTGTGTTGCATGGCGGTATCCGGGGCCAGGTCAACATCTTGCAGGGAATTCATATTGATGATAAACTGTCCACCGGTAATAGTGGAGTCTTGTGCATAGAGTGCACCACCTGCCAGTTTCAGGATACCATGGTGTTTGCCGGTAGGTTTGGTACCTACCCACTCCACCCGGCTGGCGGCCGTGTCGGGCAGATAAGCATTACCTGTTCCGGGTTGCACGGTCTGTGCTTCGGTAATCGTAGCTTTGTCAGCTTTGGGCGCCTGCTCACATGCTATGGTATAGCAGGTGGCAACGAAAATGACAGATAGCAGTTTTCTCATAAATACATATAGGCTTTAAACAACAAGCGCCCCTTGATGCCGGGACGCTTGCCAATATTTTTGTTATTCAGCCAGTTCCCGGTTGCCTACCCACACAAATCGCTTCACAATAAATTCCTGGTTGGTAAAACTGGCGTTCCCCGCCGGATTACCACCGGTAACATGGAAGTCGGAAAATGCAGCATGCTGATTCACCCAAATGAACCCGGTAAGGTTAAAGGATACAGGGGTGAATACGCTGTTCATTTCTTCTTCTATTTTGTCTTTGGTCTGCTTGTCGGTAGAATAGGCGGCACAGGTGATAGCGCCATATTTAACGGCCATTTGTTTGGCCAGTTGAACGCTATGGTCGGTATCCCTGGTTTTAATGATCAGGATAACGGGGCCGAACAGCTCTTTTTCATAAATAGCTGTATCGGCGCTGCTTACTTCCAATATGGTAGGGGAGCATATCCTCGCCTTGTTAAATTCTTCGTTGGTTACCGGACCGCCTTCCAGTATTACTTTACCGCCCAGGTGCCGGGCCTCCTTGGCCCTGGTCAGGGTTTGGTCGTTTTGTATGGCGCCCAGGGTGCCTGCTCCCATTTTTGGATGATTCACCAGGCCTACTACCGCGTCTTTGAGCTGTTGTACTACTTCGTTGAAAGGTACGTGCCCGTTGGCAGTATTGATCCCGTTTTCAGGAATAAAGAAGTTCTGTGGCGCTGTACACATCTGCCCGGAATACAGGCTAACGGAAAAAGCCAGGTTCTCAATCACGGGCCCCAGTTCTTTTACGCTATCCAATATAACGGAATTAACGCCCGCTTTCTCCGTAAATACCGTCTTTCCTGGAAGGGATTCTATATAATTGCCAAAGGCGCTACCGCCGGTGTAGTCAATGAGTTTTACATCGGGGTGTTCGCATAGCTCCTTGGTAATCAGGTGATCTGAGCTATCGGCTGCCAGTTGGCAGATATGAGGATCATAGCCATTGTCCCGCAATGCCTGTTGTATGGCGCTAACGGCGATAGCTATAGGAAGAACAGCTTTCGGATGCGGTTTTATAATGACCGGGTTGCCGGCAATCAGGTCGGCATATACACCAGGCAGGGTATTCCATACCGGGAAGGTAGAACAGCCAATCACTACGCCGATACCTTTGGGAATAGGCTTAAACGTTTTATACAGCCGGATGCTGATTTTGCCCATTGGCTTTTCCCATTCCAGGTGAGGAGGGTAGCGTTGTAACTCGTGGTAACCGGTGGCAATGGCTTCGAGGGCACGATCGTTGGCATGTGGACCAGAGGCCTGGAAACTCATCATAAAGCTTTGCCCGGTGGTATGCATGGTGGCATTGGCGATATCGAAGAAATAATCTTTGATACGTTCCAATGTCTCGGTCAGGGCGCCTGCTCTTTCTGCTACCGGCAGCTTGCCCCAGCTTTTTCCTGCCTCGGCGGCTTTGCTAAGTAAATCGCTGACCGCAAAAATGGGATAGCTCACGCCTAAAACTTCCTGGGTGTAAGGAGATACCTCTTCTCCGCTCCAGCCTGTTTCTCCGGTTTGCAATAACTGTTTGAAGGGTTTGCCCAGCAGTTGCTGGTAACTTTGAACACCCTTTGCATGGGCTTCTTCACCGTAAGCTTTGGGATGCTCCGGGTATTGCGAGTAAAAAGTTCTTTCGTGGTTCGCCTTTACCGCGTTGTTGATGGTGTTTTGGTGTTTGGTAACGAGCATATTCAGATTTTGAGATTTACAATTTACGGATTTAGTCATTCAGTTGCTACAGCAACTAAACGACTATACGGGTAAATCCAAAAAATATCCAAATACTAGTACCCCGAATTAATCAGCGTAAACTTCCCATCGTTGTAATACTCATCCGGTCTTGGCTTTAATGGGTAGCTGCGTTGAAATTGCAGGAAGGCATCGTAATCCTGTTTGTGTAATCCTACCCAGGCTTTATAGTTGGCCTGGTTGGAAGCAGGACCAAATAACCATTGGTTATAAGATTCAAACATACCTTCCTGCAACAGGTTACGCTGAAAGTCGAAGAGCGCATACGGATACTTCATACCATAAAAATTAAACCAGTCCAGCAGAAAACGGGTACGTACCATTATCAAAGCATCGGGATCTATTCCACCCGTTACTACGCTGATCTGTTTGCCCATGCAGGCTTTATAGGCCTCTGCGAAGTCGCTGCCGCCACCTCTTTTTCCTTTTTTATCGTCGGTCAGCGCGCTTTCAAACAGCGATGGATCATTGAATAATTTTTTATAGGATTCCAGTACGATGTTCCTGATTTCTGCGGTACGGGTAGTGAAACTTTCCATATTCATGAAGGTTTCGCCGTACAGTATGCACCAAAGCGGATTGTTACTGTAGCTGTATGTTTTGGTGGCATTGTAGTAGTTGCCCGGAAATCCCGGATCCTGCTCAATACCTTTAATCCAGCTCTTCAATGCGGCATCATACATTTTGAAGTTCATCTGCATATTGCCGTTGTCATTGTACAACTCTCCGCTGTTAGGGAATTTACGGATGCCACGTTCGTAGATGCGCTGTGCCGCTTTCCATTCTTCCCGTCCTATAAAAATATTACCAGCTATCTGGAATGTCTGTACGTCTGCTTCTTTGCTGTTCAGCAAAGGTTCTATCACACTCTTGGCCTTTACAAGGTCTCCTTTCAGGTAAAAGGTAAAGCCCAGTTGCTTTTTATATTCAAAATTGTCCGGCTCCAGTTGTAAGGCCTGGTTCAATACCAGAATAGCATTGGAATAATCTCCGGTACGTATAAAGCCGGTGGCCGTATTGTACAATTCTTTGGCATCCTGCGCCACTGCTACCTGCGAAAATAAAACTCCTGCAACTATAAATGCTTTCAATAAAGAAGACCGCTTATTCATTCCTTGTCTGTCGTTTGTTGTAAAAGTAAGGAAAATGGGGTAATGTGCCGCCAATCAATCGATCCGCAGGTAGACAAAGAAAATGCCAGTTTTATATTACCCTAAATGATAATCTGAATAAATGGGGGAATATGGGCAAAATTAAAGCGTCCCCCACTTAGAGGGGGACTAATGATATTAAAACAACATTAAAACGACATTAAATAGTATGAGTGATGAGCCCATCGCGGAGCTTCGGCTCAAACCAGGTGCTTTTGGGCGGCATTACGTTGCCACTGTCGGCAATATCAAATAATTGCTGAATGGTAACCGGGTACAGGGCAAATGCTACTTTCATTTCTCCGCTGTCTACACGTTTTACCAGTTCCCCGAGTCCGCGGATACCTCCTACAAAGTCGATGCGCTTATCAGTGCGCTGGTCTTTGATGCCCAGTAGTTTGTCGAGCACATTATTGGAAAGGATGGTAACATCCAGGATGCCAATTGGGTCGGTGGTATAGGTGCCTTCTTTGGCTACGAGGCGGTACCATTTGCCTTCCAGGTACATACTGAATTCATGCAGCATGGTGGGCTGTTGTGGCAAATGACCGATTTCTTCCACCGTGAAATCGTAGTCGAGCCGGGACAACAACGCCTCTTTGCTCAAACCATTGAGGTCTTTTACCACCCGGTTGTAGTCCAGGATAGCCAGCTGGCTGGCCGGGAATATGGTGGTGAGGAAGTAGTTGATCGGATTTTCTATAGAAGTGATTTTACCGGCGGCTTCAAATTCCTTTTGTACCAGACTGGCGGAGGCGGCGCGGTGATGCCCGTCGGCAATATAGGTACAAGGTACTTTCTCTGCAAAGAGGGTCGTGATGTCCTGAACGATTGAAGGCGTATTTACCACCCAAACGGTGTGCTGGATGCCATCATCGGCAGTGAAATCGTATGCCGGTTTGTTATGCTCCTGCCAGCGGTCTACCAGGGCATTTAATTCCGGTACATCGTTGTAAGCCAGGAATACGTTCCCGGTTTGTGCCTTGGTGGTTTTAATATGATTGATCCGGTCCAGTTCTTTGTCGGGCCGGGTGAATTCATGTTTTTTAATGATGCCGTTGTTATAGTCGGCTATTGATGAAACGCATACCAGGCCGGTTTGCGCGCGGCCGTTCATTACCAGCTTATAGATATAATAGGCGGGTTGTGCTTCTGCGAAAAGTACGCCTTCCTGTACGAGGCGGTGGAGGTTTTCCGCAGCTTTGTCATATACCTGCTGACTATGGGTATCAATATTTTCGGGTAAATCTATTTCAGATTTAGAAACATGATAATATGAATACGGGTTACCGGCTGCAGCGGTTTTTGCCTCTTCAGAACTGAGCACGTCATAGGGCCTTGCTGCTACCTGGGCGGCCAATGCTTCTTTGGGTCTTAATCCATTAAATGGTCTGATAATAGCCATGATATAGATATATTATTTTTGAGGGTAAATGTTATAATAAAAATAATGATTTATCCCTAACGAATTACGGAGTTGCAGGGAGTTATCTATAAAATAACTATCCGCAACTCCGTAAACAGAGATATCTTAATTTTTTATCAGGCCTTTTTCAGGGAGAAATATTTCATGGCTTCTACCATCACTTCTACACTTTCATAAGGCAGGGCATTGTACATCGATACACGGAAGCCGCCGGAGAGACGGTGTCCTTTGATACCAACAATGTCTTCTTTCTTACAGAATTTCAGGAATTCTTCCTCCATTTCCGGTTTATCCATGATGAAGCAGGCGTTCATCTTGCTACGATCTTCCTTTACCACGGTGCCACGAAACAGTGGATTATGGTCTATTTCATCATACAGCAAGGCTGCTTTTTTATCATTGATTTTTTCAATGGCAGGAATACCGCCCTGTTCCTTCAGCCAGCGCAGTGTAAGCATGCTGATGTATACAGCAAAAACGGGAGGGGTGTTGAGCATGGAACCATTTTCAATATGATTGCGGTAATCCATGATACCGGGTATCTTACGGGAACTCACTTTGCCCAGGATGCTCTTGCGTACGGCTACCATCGTAGCGCCGGCGGCGCCCATGTTTTTCTGTACACCGGCATAAATCAGCGAGTACTTGTTAAAGTCCATGCTGCGGCTCATGATGTCGCTACTCATATCAGCTACCAGGGGTACGTCGGTCACCGGGGTCATATGCCATTGGGTACCATAAATGGTATTGTTGGTAGTGATGTGCAGGTAGCTGGCCTGCGGCGGAATGGTGAACTGTTTGGGGATGTGATTATAGTTGCTTTCTTTGGAGCTGGCTACTACGTCAACGTAACCAAACACTTTGGCTTCTTTGATGGCCTTGTTGGACCATACGCCGGTATCTACATATGCCGCTGTTTCACTGCTTTCCAGCAGATTCATTGGCACCTGCATAAACTGCGTGGTAGCTCCCCCATGTAAGAAGAGTACCTCAAAGTCGTCATCAAGCTGCATCAATTCCCTCACCAGGTTGCGCGCCTCGTCCATCACCGCTATAAACGGTTCCGTTCTGTGACCAATTTCCAGTATCGACATGCCTGACCCTTCAAAGTCAATCAGCGCTTTACTGGCTTTGTACAATACCTCGTTGGGTAATACAGAAGGACCTGCGTTAAAATTATGCACCTTCATGTTGCGATTCAGATTAAATTCATTTTTTGATCTTTCCACTTTGTTTTGGTTTTTCTAAGGAAACGGAAAAAAAACGGCACGGGTGTTTTAAAACCTGTAAGGCGCGTGGTGTAGGATAGGCTAAAAGATGGTATGGGCAAAGATAAAATTTCTTTTCTAATTATTTAGAATTACTATAAATATTTTAACGCGCTTACTCTTCTCTGACGGTTAGATTCCCTTTCCCCCACTGCTGTTGCAATTGTTCAAATGCCTGTAACTCCGATGGGGTAAGGGTTGTATGGCTCAGTGCCTGCAGGGACGGCTGTCCAGCATTGACCCAGGCGGTATACCAGGCAGCGGCTACCGCGCCAATAGCCTGCCGCATGCGGCGCTCTACCATGTCGCCCATAGACCGCGCATATGCTTTCGTATAGTCGTCGGCGTAAGTACGTACCAGCACGCTATTCCTGTTTTCATAAGCAAACCGGCGGCCTGCCGGAAACGCCTGGCTCAGCTGCTTCTCGCATCTTAGCACCGTATCCGCCGCCATGCCACTTACCCGGATCACGTCCCAGATATACTTCCGCGGCTCCGCGATATACGTGGCTTTCCCGGCCCAGTAACTGAATTCCTCGTCGGCCAGTAACTCAGGAATGCGCGACTCCCACAAACCATGGATGCCGGTTTGCCCAGTTAACTGCCCGTTGTGATTGGAGCAGGCATGCAGCGGCACATGCGCATCTGCCATGTAATGGCCCAATTCGGCCGATAAGCGCAGGATCCGCTGCTGGTCCCTGTCGCGGAACGCACCCGTAAGCAAAGCCAGCATCTTTTCAAGATGCCAGGGCAAAATACCATTCCGGTGCAGTGTATCGGCCGTATACCGCGCTACCGCATCAGCCCAGTTCCTGGGGATATTATTATACGGCGGTGCGTCAAACAAATCGATGTCGATGAAATGCCGTGGCGCCTCCGCCGCTACCGCATACCGGCGCTTATCAGGGTCAGTGGCATGCGTGGTAAGGTACTCCAGCTGCGGCTTATACAATACCATCATCTCCGGCGGCAGGCAAAATACCGCCAGCCGGTTGATACGCTGATGCGCAAAAAAGCCCCATGCACCCGCTTCGGTACATGATAATATTATTACACTAAAGATTACGGTAATACGTAAACAGGATTGGGTTAACATATAGCTATATTTTTGGGTACACGAATATAGCCAATTTAACAGTCTAAATATCCAACGGGTCGCGCTATTTGACACCACCCGTTGAATAACGGGATAATTAAATATTTGTGACACCTCCGCTTACGGCAAACTTCATTGCTTCGCCTGCAGAGATGTTGGTCAACGGTTTTACCCTTTCTTTAGGGACCATAAACACTTTACCGGTAATGGCATACGCATGCGGTACATATACTGCCATATAGCCTTCCAGGCCCAGGTGGCTGACATCGCTCTGGGTAATGAACCCCATTTCCCACACATCTATCCCATAAATCTGCACCAATACCGGGTGATCAAATTTTTTCTTCTCCCCCACAAATGCATCAAAAACGTCCTTGATGGAGGTATAAATGTATTTTATGAACGGAGTGCGCTCCAGTAAATGATCAAACAAATCAAAGATCCGCCCGATAATAAACGAAGAGCTGAGATAACCCACCACGACGATCAACAGTAATACCAGCGCAAATCCCACCCCCTTGTACTTCAGGAAGCTGAAGGAAGCATCCTCCGGGATGATCTCCTTGGGTATTATATTGTCGATGGTAACGAAAGCCCAGTATAAGGTTAACGCCGTAATCCCTATCGGTGCCAGGATGAGTAATCCCTGGAAGAAGTAACGCAACAGTCTCGATGCAAATACTTTAAATCTAAGCTTTGGCGACATGGTTCAAGATTAGACTGCAAATTAGATAATAAAGCGCAAAGCTACCACCGCTTAAATGAATGTTACCACATGTAAAAAATAATTACTGGAAACTTTGGAGGTTTGGAAAGTTTCCATAGTTTTGTGCAACATAACAAAGGTTATCCTGAAACAAGTATGGAAGTACAGGAACGCATCATGGACACGGCTTTTGGCCTGTTTCGTCAATTTGGTACCCGCTCTATCACCATGGACGATATCGCCGAAAGGATGGGCATCTCCAAAAAAACACTGTATGCTCATTTTACCGATAAAGATGATATGGTGACCCAAACCATTGACCGGTTCATCGCACAGGTGAGGGAAGAATGCTTTACAGACAGGGAACAATCTAAAGATGCAATACAGGAACTGTTCCTGGTAATGGATATGCTGGATCGCCGGATACGTAACATGAACCCGGTTATTATCCTCGATCTGCAGAAGTTTCATTCAAAAGCTTATCAACTGTTCCTGGACTACCAGAATAATACACTTACCACCATGATCCGCGAAAACCTGGAAAGAGGTATCCGCGAAAAGGTGTACCGCCCGGACCTGGACATTAAAATATTAACACAGTACCGGATCCATGCCTGCATGATTTGTTTTCAACCCGAAGTCTTCCCCGCAGGCTATGATATGATGAAAGTGCAGAAAGTATTGTTGGAAAATTTTTTATACGGGGTGGCTTCTCTGGAAGGATACCAGCTTATTGAAAAATATAAACAACTATCGCAAAATAAATAATACTATGCTATCAATCAAAAGGCTCACCAGTATGGCTTTTGTCGGATGGCTGCTGTTTACGGGTACTGCCGCCATTGCCCAGCAGCAGGTAAACCCGGAGCCCATCAGCCTGTCTGCCCAACAAGCGGTAGACTATGCGCTGGCTAACCAAAGCTCCGTCAAAACCGCTAAACTGGACGAACTGATTCAGTTGGCCAAAAACAAGGAAGTGGCCGGCCTCGCGCTGCCCTCCGTTACAGGAACCGGCTCTTACCAGTACAACCCAATCGTTCAGAAGCAGCTGTTCAATACCCGGAACTTTGGTTCTCCCATCGATTCCTTTGTTGCCGTATCATTCCAGCTTAAAAACAATTTGCTGGGTGAGCTCAGGGTAACCCAAACACTCTTCGATCCCAGTGTACTCGTAGCCTTGCAGGCCCGTAAAACACTGGAGATACTGGTGGCGCAGAACGTCACCAAAGCGGAAATAGATGTAAAATCTACCGTATACAAAGCCTATTATAATGTACTTTCTGCCAATAAAGCATTGGCTATTCTGTCTGAAAATATTGCGTCCCTGGAAAAAATCCTTGGAGAAACCAAAGAGATCTATAAAAATGGAATGGCGGAAAAACTGGACGTAGACAGGCTGGTAGTACAATATACCAACCTGCAAACGGAACAAACCAAACTCCGCAACCTGGTTGAACTTGGCACCGCCTCTCTGAAATACCAGATGGGTATGCCACTGAAACAACCTATAACGTTAACGGATACACTCTCTACAGAGAAAATTGTGGCCGATGTCCTGGACATGGATAAGTTCGACTACTCCCAACGTATAGAATATCAGTTGCTCCAGACCCAGAAGAAAGCGAATGAATATGATCTGAAAAGATATAAGATGAAAGGATGGCCGTCCCTGCAACTGTTTGGGGCCACAGGTTCCCTTCGCGGCAGCGATAAATTCGATTACTTCCAGAGCCAGGCATGGTATGGCTATATTAATACCGGACTAAACCTGTCGATCCCCATCTTCACCGGGTTACAGCGCAAACGACAGGTAGACCAGGCATGGCTGGCAGTGAAAAAAAGCGAAGTAGCTATTGAAAATACCAAACTGGGAATCGACCTCGAAAGAGAACAATCTTCCTCTACTTTCCGCAACAACGTACTGACGCTGGAAGCACAGGAAAAAAATATGCAACTGGCGCAGGATGTATACCACACCACACAGGTGAAATACCGGGAGGGGGTAGGTTCCAGCCTGGAGATGACTACCGCTGAAAATGATCTGCTCACTGCGCAGAATAACTATTTCACCGCGTTGTTCAACGCCATCGTTGCAAAAATAGACCTGCTGAAATCATACGGCAAACTATAGCTTAATCATTACAATCACTATTCACTACAACTCATATGACAACAAGATATTCTTTCCTGGTTCCCTTCCTCGCTCTGGTACTGGCTGCCTGTGGTGGTGGCGAGAATAAAGCAGCAAAACTGCAACAGTTGAAGCAGGAGAAAGTGAAGTATAATGAAGATATCGACAAGAAGATTGCCGCACTTGAAAAAGAAGTAGGCGTGAAAGATACCGTACTCAAAATGAAAGATGTAACGGTATCAGAAGTAAAAGATACCTTATTCGAACATTATATCGATGTACAGGGTAGTGTAGACGCCCGTGAAAACGTAAACGTGTCCGCCCGTGTACCCGGCGTGATTACCAGCATTCTCGTAAGAGAAGGCCAACAGGTAGCCAAAGGACAAATACTGGCACAGGTAGACGACCAGGTGCTGAGAGCCAATATGGCCGAACTTCGCACCCAGATGGACCTGGCTAACACCCTCTTCGAAAAGCAAAAGAACCTCTGGGCACAGAAAATAGGTTCTGAAGTACAATACCTGAATGCTAAAAACCAAAAGGAAAGCCTGGAAAGGAAAATGGCCACCCTCCAGGATCAACTGGCGCAAACCCGCATCATTGCTCCTATCACCGGTACTGTAGACGCGGTGATCGCTAAAGTAGGAGATAATGCGGCCCCGGGCACACCTGCCTTCCGCGTGGTAAATGCGAATAACCTGAAAGTAACCGCCAACGTGGCGGAAGCCTATGCCGGCTTTTTGAAAACAGGAGATGCCGTTATTATCGCCTTCCCGGATGTTAACCGGGAAATACGGAGCAATATCGGCTTCGCCTCCAGGACCATCGACCCGCTGAGCCGGACCATCAAGATTGAAGTGCCACTGAAACCCGATAATGTACTGCGTCCCAATATGATTGCACACATCCGGATTGTTGACTACACCGCTAAAAATGCAGTAGTGATCCCGGTAAGCGTTATTCAGTACACCTCCGGAAAACCATATGTAATCGTAGCGCAGAACACCAACGGCAAGATGATCGCCCAACGTAAAAGCATCGAAATGGGTCGCACGTACAACGATAAAGCAGAAGTGAAAAGTGGATTGACCAACGGTGATAAAATTGTGACTACCGGTTTTCAGGGGCTGAATGATAACGACCTGATTAAATTATAAAGCTGGCGATAACGGCTAAAACCAAGTGTATGCAAGATAATCTCCATAAAGAATTTAAGCCTACCAGCTGGGCCATTGATAATAAGGTAAGCGTATACGTTGCCACCATTATCATTGCACTTGCCGGTATTCTTACCTATAATAGCCTGCCAAAGGAACAGTTTCCCGAGGTAGTGTTCCCGCAGTTCTATATCAATACCATCAACGCCGGTACTTCTCCGGAAGATATGGAAACGACGGTTACAAAACCTATCGAAAAACAACTCAACGGCATCTCCGGCGTAAAGAAGATCAAAAGTACTTCTATGCAGGATTTCTCTGCGATCACCATCGAGTTCAATGCCAATGAAGATATAGAAGCAGCCCGTCAACAGGTACGTGAAAAAGTAGACGATGCTAAAAAAGATCTGCCGCAGAACCTGACGCAGGAACCGCAGATCGTGAAGATTGACGTATCGCAGATTCCTATCATGAACGTGAACCTGTCGGGCGATTTCGATCTGCAAACCCTGAAGAAGTATGCAGATGATATGAAAGACCGCATCGAAGCGCTCAATGAAATTACCCGCGTGGACCTGGTAGGTGAGCTGGAACGCGAAATCCAGATCAATGTGGACAAATACAAGATGGATGCGGCCCAGATCAGTTTTGATGATATCATCGGCGCTATACAGGGCGAAAATATTACGATCTCCGGTGGCCTCGTGGCTATGGATGGCCAGAAACGTACGCTCAGTGTAAAAGGTGAATATAAAGATCCGGGCAAGATTGGGAATATCATCGTACGCGGACAATCCGGCGCCACTGTTTACCTGAAAGATGTAGCTACGGTGGTAGACGGATTCCTGGAGCAGGAAAGCTATGCCCGCCTCCGGGGAAAAAACGTTATCACCCTCAATGTTATTAAACAGAGCGGTAAAAACCTGATCGACGCATCTGATAAGATCCAGGCCATCACCAAGGATATGAAGGAAAATTACTTTCCTAAGAACCTGGAAGTGACCATCACGGCCGATCAGTCAAAGTCTACCCGCGTAACCCTGCACGACCTGATTAATACCATCATTATTGGCTTCCTGCTGGTAACCGTAATCCTCATGTTCTTCATGGGAGCCGTGAATGCGATCTTCGTCGCCTTATCGGTGCCTATCTCCATGTTCATCGCGTTCCTGCTGATGCCAATGTACGGGTTTACGCTCAACATGATGGTGTTGTTCTCTTTCTTGCTGGCATTGGGTATCGTGGTGGATGATGCGATTGTGGTGATAGAAAACGTACACCGTATTTATAATGAACGAAGGGACCTGGGTATCGTGAAAGCTGCCAAGATAGCGGCAGGAGAGGTATTCCTGCCGGTGTTCTCGGGTACCCTCACAGTACTGGCGCCGTTCTTCCCCCTGCTTTTCTGGCCTGGTGTAATCGGTAAGTTCATGTTCTACCTGCCGGTAACCCTCATCACTACGCTGGGAGCCTCCCTGATCGTGGCTTATATCATTAACCCGGTATTTGCGGTAGATTTCATGGATAGGCATGAAGGGGAAAATCATCCTAAACCCAGGTTCGATAAGAAGTTTGCTATTCTTTCTGGCGTATTCGCCTTTATAGCCCTGATGGGATATGCCAATGGCAGCGTGGGCACGGGTAACTTTGTCATATTCGTGTACCTGATGATTGTACTCGAACGTTTCTGGTTGGGTGGCGTGGCGCGCCGCTTCCAGCACAGCTTCTGGCCAAGGGTACAGGAACGCTACAAACGTATTTTGAAATGGTGTTTATTGGGATGGCGCCCGGTATGGATTGTGATAGCCACTTTCGGATTACTGATTTTCAGTATTATGCTAACGGCTATACGAAATCCAAAGGTGGTATTCTTCCCGCAAGCCGATCCTAACTTTATTTATACTTATATAGAACTACCCAATGGTACTGACCAGAAATATACAGATTCTATTACCAGTATCGTGGAAAGCCGCATTACCAAAGTGGTTGGCGCGAAGAACCCGATCGTGGAATCTATTATTTCCAATGTGGCCAAAGGCGCCGGCGATCCTTCCCAGATGGACCTGAGCGTACAGCCACAGAAAGGAAAGGTAACCGTTGCCTTCGTGGAATTTAGCGCCAGGAACGGGCAATCTACCGTACAATACCTGGACAAGATCCGCGAAGCGGTAAAGGGTATCCCCGGAACCAATATCACGGTAGAACAGGAGCAGGGCGGACCGCCAACCGGTAAGCCGATCAATATCGAAATCAGTGGCGATAACTTCGATGAGCTCACCAGTACCTCGTTCCGGCTCAAACGTTACCTCGATTCCCTGCAGATTGGTGGGGTGGAAGAGCTGAAAAGCGATTTTGAAGCCAATAAACCGGAAATTGTAGTGAACATCGACCGGGAAAGGGCCAATGCTCAGGGTATTTCTACCCGCCAGATTGGAGGGGCTTTACGTACGGCCCTGTTCGGGTTCGAAGCCTCCAAGATCCGTGATGCGAAAGACGAATACAAGATCATGGTACGATTGAGGGAAGATCAGCGCAATAACATTAACAACCTGATGAACCTGAACCTGGTATACCGGGATATGAATATGGGAGGCGTGGTACGCCAGGTACCTTTGTCGGCTGTAGCGGATATCCATTATTCCAATACCTATGCGGGTATCAAACGTATCGACCAGAAAAGGGTGATTACGTTGTATTCCAACGTGTTGACCGGCTTTAATGCCAATGAAGTAGTGCAGCATATCGAAACTTCGCTGCATGATTTCAGTCACCCGGCTTCCGTGTTGATTAAGATGACAGGTGAGCAGGAAGATCAGCAGGAAACCATGAACTTCCTGATGATGGCGATGCTGGGGGCTTTTGGGTTGATTTTAATGATCATGGTAACCCAGTTTAACTCGATTGGCCGTCCGATGGTCATTTTTATGGAAATATTATTCAGTATCATAGGGGTATTCCTTGGGTTCTCCATCTTTAAGATGAGCATTTCCATTGTAATGACCGGGGTAGGTATTATGGCCCTGGCAGGCATTGTGGTACGTAATGGTATCGTGTTGGTAGAGTTTACGGATTTGCTGATCCAGCAGAATATGCCGGTATATGATGCGGTGGTAGAAGCGGGGAAGACCCGTATGACGCCGGTAATATTGACCGCTATAGCGGCCATATTGGGACTGATTCCTTTGGCCGTGGGCTTTAATATCGACTTTGCTTCCCTGTTCAGCGAGTTTAATCCGCATATTTTCTTTGGGGGAGATAACGTGGCGTTCTGGGGACCTTTAGCCTGGACCATGGTATTTGGACTCGTGTTTGCCACCTTCCTGACCCTGATCCTGGTGCCGGTAATGTATGCCATGAACAAACGGTCTATCGATGTGCTGGATCGGTATAATCTGCCACGGTGGCTCAAGTATGTGCCATTCCTGGTGCTGGTGATGAAGATATTTATGAAGCGCGATGAAGTGAGGAAGATGCATGATCCTAAGTATCTGTCGCCCAAGCCCTATCATTTCTTCCCTGAGCCCGAAGCTACCGTAGAGGAAATACGGGGTAAGAAAAAGGTAGATGGCATCTCTGTGAATTAAGTTTTTTTCAATACAGTGTAACAGTTGTAGGTTAACAGTCTCCGTCCCGATTCTTCGGGACGGATTTTTTTTGTATATTCGGGCTGGAAATAGATTTTTCTTCTCATTAACAAATTTTAACATTTGGAATGAGTGGCATTTGAATAGCCTTTATTACTTTTGACCCACAGACAATTGACACGTTACTAGCCATATACAGCCTTAGCCTTATATGCCATATGATAATTAAGCAATAAAATATTAAGAGACAGTCTGTTTTAAATAGTTGGTTAGGCCATTTAGCCTGTAATGAGAGATAGATATATTACAATAATAGTATAGGGGATAACTTGACAAAACCAAAGTACCGCCATTAAGAGAGAAAACTAAGGCGTAAGATTGGAAGACCATGGAGTACGTAGCGACGTTGGCTTTTGCCAGAGAAAGGGACCAACAGGATCCTCTACATAAATTCAGAGATCAATTTTATTTTCCACAGCGTAACGGGAAGGATGCGATTTATTTATGTGGTAACTCGCTCGGATTACAGCCTAAGAACGTGAAGGGGGCTATAGAACAGGAACTGGCGGATTGGCAGCAATGTGCGGTGGAAGGTTATTGGAAGGCTAAAAATCCTTGGTTATATTATCAGCAATACTGCAGTAAACCGTTGATGGGCTTATTTGGAGCAAGCCAGCAGGAGTTGACAGTAATGAATACGCTGACGGTAAATCTGCATTTAATGATGTTAAGTTTTTACCGGCCAAACAAACAGCGGTTTAAAGTGTTAATGGAAGCAGGAGCATTTCCGAGTGACCAATACGTAGTTGAAACGCAGGTAAAGCTCTTTGGATTTGACCCGGAAAGTGCAGTGATAGAAGTTTCTCCCCGACCAGGAGAAAGTTTGATAAGATTAGAAGATATTTTGGAGATTATTAACCGGGAAAGTGATAGCTTAGCGCTGGTTTTATTCGGAGGTATAAATTACTATACCGGACAGTTTTTTGATATCCCCGCTATAACAGTTGCTGCTCACAAGGCAGGTGCTTACGCAGGTTTCGACCTGGCACATGTAGCTGGAAATATACCGGTAGAATTGCACAATTGGGACGTAGATTTTGCCGTTTGGTGCTCTTATAAGTACCTGAATGGCGGTCCTGGCGCGGTAGGAGGCGCATTTGTGCATGAGAAACATGCCAGCAACCGTGCTTTTCTTAGATTAGGAGGCTGGTGGGGCAATGAAGAGAGTGCACGTTTTAAAATGGAAAAGGGGTTTGTGCCTAAAAAAGAAGCTGAAGGATGGCAACAAAGCACCGCTCAGGTGTTTAATATGGTAAGCCTGAAAGCATCCCTGGAATTATTTGAAGCGGCCGGTATCGGCGCTTTACGTAGCAAAAGCATTGGAATGACTGATTATCTTGCGTTCCTGTTGCAACAGTTAAAAGGCATAAACTTCCAGATTATAACACCGGAAAATTGTAATGAACGCGGCGCTCAACTATCTTTGCTGTTTATGAACAGCGGTAAAGAAATACATCAACGGATGACCGATGCCGGTATAATCGTTGACTGGAGAGAGCCTGGAGTTATCAGGGTATCACCGGCACCTCTGTATAATTCCTATCAGGACGTATTTCATTTTTATGAAATCATAGCAAATATTGCTTCAAACGCTTAATTAAGTAAGATGAATTTTGAGAGAAACGAACGCCCCCGCAGGCCTTATTCTCCTGATACCAACAAAGAGAATGATCCCAATAAGGAGAAAGGCGATGACAAACCCAACTTAAACAACGAGCGGGAAGGCGGCAAACCCGACTACAACAGTGGCGGCTCTGAAGGGCGCCCTGGTTACAATCGTGAAGGCGGATATCGTCCGCGTACAGATTACAATCGTGATGGTGGCTATAACCGTGATGGTGGCTACAACCGTGAAGGCGGCGGGTATGACCGCGGCGGCGGTGGTGGTTATGATCGTGGTGGTGGCTACAACCGCGGCGGCGGTGGTGGTTATGATCGCGGCGGCGGTGGATACGACCGTGGTGGCGGTTACGATCGCGGTGGCAGCGGCTACAACCGTGAAGGTGGTGGCGGCGGTTACGATCGCGGTGGTGGTGGCTACAACCGTGAAGGCGGTGGTGGCGGTTACGATCGCGGTGGCAGCGGCTACAACCGTGAAGGTGGTGGCGGCGGTTATGATCGCGGTGGTGGAGGCTACAACCGTGAAGGTGGTGGCGGTGGCTACAACCGTGAAGGTGGTGGATACAATCGCGGCGGTGGCGGCGGTGGTTACGATCGCGGCGGTGGCGGCGGTGGTTACAACCGTGGCGGCGGTGGCGGTGGTTACGATCGCGGTGGTGGCGGCGGTGGATACAATCGCGGCGGTGGCGGCGGTGGTTACAATCGCGGCGGTGGCGGCGGTGGTTACAACCGTGGCGGTGGCGGCGGTGGTTACAATCGCGGCGGCGGAAGCCCAAGACAGGGTGGAAGACCTCAACGCTTTGAACCTAAACCAGATAATAAAATTTACTTTATCGCCCTCCTGCCAACTGCAGAAGTAGGTAAAGAAATTATAAAGATCAAACAGGAATTTGCAGAACAATACGGTCCTATGTACGCACTGAAAGTGTTGCCGCATATTACCCTGCAGGTACCTTTCACGGCTGATCCGGCACTGGAAAAAGCTTTCTGCGACGAACTGACAGAGTTTGCCAAAACACAGGCTCCTTTTGAAGTGTCCCTGAAAGGCTTTGGTACTTTCCCGAACAAACAAAACCGTGTACTCTTCATCAACGTGGAAAAGAGTGAAACCATGTCTGCTATGCACCGTCAACTGATCAACTTCCTGCGTAAGGAATTTGGCTTCAGTACCATGCTGGCACGTACAGGATTTACACCACACGTTACCGTGGCCTTTAAAGACCTGGAAGATGAACAATTTAATAAAGCATGGCCCGAATATGAGAACAAGGAATATGAGGCTACCTTTAAGGTAAATAACCTCTACTTCCTCCGTCACAACGGAAAATCATGGGAAGTGCTGCAGAAATGCAAGTTAGGTGGCGCCTGATAAGGCAACCATCCTCAAATAATAAAGGCCTCCGCAGATGCGGGGGCCTTTTCATATAAACACAGACAGTATAACTATGTAGGCTATACGAAATTATTGCTTGATAATTTTTCCGGAACCTTTTACATCAGCTATCAAACTGGCTTCACCGGTGTAGAAAATATTCCCGCTTCCATAAATCCTCGCCTCCAGATTTTTATGCACATATACCGCATGATCGCCGGAACCCCGGATGGTAATAACCGCATTCTGCGCCTCCAGGTCCATCGCTGTAATCTTCCCGCTTCCATTGATCTCACTGTTTAAGGTAGTAGCCAGCCCTTTCAACCCAATATTCCCCGACCCATTAACTGTCGTGTTCAGATCCCCTGTATTCAGCAACAGCGCAGCATCTCCGCTGCCGTTCAGCTCGTACTTGAAAAGCGACGTATGTATGGTATCCTTATTATCTAAAGAACCGCTGCCATCAAATTTCACCCGTTGAAAAATGGAGTTATGCACGTATATCTTTATAGGCAAATGACGGCGCAGGTTTACCCGGTTACGCAAACGCACAAACAAACTATTGTTGCGGATACCCGTTTCTATTACACCAATAATATTGTCTTCTGCACGGATCTCCACGGCGCCATTGCCTTCCTGTATTAGCCGCACTTCAAAGGGCCCCGATACCTCCAGGTCTGTAAATGCACCCACACTGCGGGTTTCCTTCACTACATTGCCAGATCCGGAAATATTGTCCTTGTTGCAGCTGGACAGTATAATACTGAAGATCACTATCATTAATAGTAGCCATCCGATACTTAAACTGGTATATGTAATAATAAACTGCTTCTTCATAATTGTTGTTTTAAGGGGTCGGTTTAAAAAATGACGTATACCAACACCGATACCCCTATGGCGCAGTTAAATTTCCCGGAACAACTAAATAAGAAAGGAGAGAAACAGGCAGTAGAACAATCACCCGTATAAAAGAAATAAGCCGGCCGTACAGACGTACGGAACCGGCTTTTTGATTAACCCCTATGAAAACAAACTATTGCTCTTGTTGAATATCGTTCTCAGTTAATTTACACTGGTAGTAACAGTTGTAGGCTTATTCAAAGTCTTTGCTTCCTGCTCCTCAAGATGTAAAGTACCTGATGTTATGGATCGATTTTGCAATTACGGTGCCATAATATTTCAAGCTCCCGCATTTAACATATCTTTTGGAAGATATTAACAAAACAACGGAATCGATTATCGGCAAATAAAAAGCCGCCACCTGACGAGTGACGGCTTTCAAGTGTATGGAAGAAAGTGATTATCTTCTGTTCAACTTGCTCAGCAAACGCAGTATTTCCAGGTATAACCAAACCAGGGTTACCATTAACCCGAAGGAAGCATACCATTCAAAATATTTAGGCGCACCTTGCGCAGCTCCCTGTTCAATCATATCAAAATCGAGGATCAGGTTCAGGGCTGCAATACCCACTACAACGAGTGAAAACAGGATGCCGAAAGTACCACTGCTGTGGATTAACGGCATTTCAATGTGAAACAAACGCAGTACCAGGGCTATCAGGTAGAAAACAGCAATACCCAGGGTAGCAGTCATTACAATAGCTTTAAAACGTTCTGTTGCACGGATCACTCCTGTGCGGTACAATACCAGCATGGCGATAAAAGTACCAAAGGTAAGCCCAACCGCCTGCAACACGATACCATGCCACTGCGCTTCAAAAACTGCGGAGATGGCACCCAGGAATAATCCTTCTGCCAAGGCATAAGCGGGAGCCAGGTAACCAGCCCATTCTTTTTTGAAAATAATCACCATGGCAAGTACAAAACCACCAATAGCGCCACCTATAGCTAGCGGCATCACTGAGCTGCCGTTTCTGAAAAATTGACCCCAGGAAAAAACTGCAGCTGCCATCAATAACAGCAACATAAAGGACATTTTGTTAACAGTACCACGGATAGTCATGGTTTCTCCCACCATATGAGGAGCTTTGTCAAACACACTTTGTTTCAGTACAGGGTTATTCGATTGAAATAGTGCCATAAAGTATAGTTTAAATTTATGGGTTAAAAATACGATTTGATTTAATACCAGGGCGTTTATATCCCCCGGATCCGGCCAAAATTAGCATTTTTATAACCAATAACTTCATGTTATCACCCATAACAATAAGTAATGAGCGGGCCGGCTTTAAGCTACGATAGTCTACTAAAGTTGTGTACTTTTGTAATCGGATCGGGAATAATATTGCCTCATAGCGCAATAACACCGGCCGATTACCTAAATTTACATCTTTAAATAAAGAATACCTTTAAAAGAATAAATAGATGCCTAATACTTCGATTCAACAGCTGGAGGATGTAGTGATAAAATTTGCGGGCGATAGTGGAGATGGGATGCAGTTAACAGGTACCCAGTTTTCAAATAACACCGCTTTATTTGGTAATGACCTCAGCACATTCCCGGATTTTCCGGCCGAAATACGTGCCCCAATAGGAACCTTGCCAGGTGTGAGTGGTTTCCAGCTGCATTTTTCATCTAACAGGATATTCACCCCCGGAGACGCCTGCGATGTGCTCGTAGCCATGAATGCGGCTGCGCTGAAGGCTAACCTCAAAGGACTCAAAAAAGGAGGCATCATCCTGGCCAATACTGATGGCTTTGATGCGAAGAACCTCCGCCTTGCCAACTATCCGGAAGGAGTAAATCCGCTGGAAGACGGTTCACTGGCAGCGTATCAGCTGCATACTATGGACGTCACCAAAATGACCAGGGAAGCCCTGAAAGACTCTTCCCTCGGTATGAAAGAGAAAGACCGGGCCAAAAACATGTTTGTACTGGGCTTCCTCTACTGGCTGTACGACCGTAACATGGAAAATACCGAAACCTTCCTCAAAGAGAAATTCGGTAAAAAACCGGAAATCCTCGAAAGCAACCTGAAAGTACTGCATGCCGGCTACAACTTTGCCGACACTGTGGAGGCCTTCACCACCCGCTATCGTGTGGAAAAAGCCCGCATGGAGCCTGGCACCTACCGCAGTATTACCGGTAACACGGCGCTGGCTTACGGCCTGGTAGCCGCTTCACAGAAAGCTGATCTGCCGCTGTTCCTGGGTACTTACCCCATTACACCGGCTTCCGATATCCTGCACGAATTGAGCCGCTTCAAAAATTTTGGTATCCGTACCTTCCAGGCAGAAGACGAAATAGCCGGTATTACTTCTGCCATCGGCGCTTCCTATGGCGGACATATGGGTGTTACCACCACCTCCGGTCCGGGAATGGCACTGAAAGGTGAAGCCATGGGGCTGGCGGTAATGCTTGAAATTCCGCTTTTAATTGTTGACATTCAACGCGGAGGACCTTCTACTGGCTTACCTACCAAAACGGAACAATCCGACCTTTTACAGGCTTATTATGGCCGTAACGGCGAATGTCCGATGCCGGTGATCTCGGCTTCTACACCAGCAGATTGCTTCGACGCCGTTTTTGAAGCATTTCGTATCGCCGTGCAACACATGACACCGGTTATTTTTCTCAGTGATGGATACATTGCAAACGGTTCTGAACCCTGGCGCTTCCCTAAAGCAGCTGATCTGCCACAGATTGCAGTGAAGTTTAAGAAAGGACTGGAGGAAGGAGAGGAGCAATTCCTGCCGTATCACCGCGACGAAAACCTGGTACGCCCCTGGGCCGTGCCTGGCACTCCCGGTCTGGAACACCGTATCGGGGGGCTCGAAAAGCAAAATATCACTGGTAACGTAAGCTATGATCCGGAAAATCACCAGCTGATGGTAAAAATTCGCCAGGAGAAAGTAGATAAAATCGCAGAACATATCCCACTGCAGAAGATAGAGCTGGGTCCGGAAAAAGGTAAAGTACTCGTACTCGGCTGGGGATCAACCTATGGCGCTATCAAAAGTGCCGTACTGGACCTGCTGGCCGAAGGGCACGAAGTGGCGCATGCACACATCCGCCATATCCGCCCCTTCCCGAAGAACCTCGGCGAAATTCTGCATAGCTACGATAAAGTGCTGATCCCGGAAATCAATAACGGTCAACTGATCAAAATTATCCGCGACCAGTTCCTGATCGATGCACACGGTTATAATAAGATCATGGGCGTACCCATCACTAAGGGCGAACTGATTACCAAGATCAAAGAAATGCTGGCCTAGTCTGCCAGCCCCAGATATTATTTATGGCACACAATAAAAAATCCTGTCCATCGTGACAGGATTTTTTGTATTTTCCTATATGGGGAGAGGATTTACAGCTACCGATCTCTATAAAAAATATTTTTTGATCAAGCCAGGTATTATGAATAGCCTTTTTCGTGTATTGTTTACCGTTATAACATCAGCTGTACTGTATGCACAGGTATATGCACAAACCAATACTTTCGAAGTACGCGTAGCTAATCATGCAGTCGGTACCATAGAAGCTAACAGGAAAGTAAACGGGCAAACAAAAAGCATCGTTATCAAAACACGTATACAGGTGATGTTGTCTAAAATAAACAGCGACATCGTAAATGAATACAGTAACAACGTGCTCAATACAGCCAAATCTTCCCGGATCACTAAAAATGGAGAAGATAAGCAAACACTTACCCGCCGTAACGGGAAAGAGTATACGATTATAGTGAATGGGGAGAAGTCAACGCTGGACCATGCCGAAATAGAAGCCTGTGTGGCCGATCTCTATTTTGCGGAGCCCAAGCAGCTAAGCCGCGTCTTCTCCGAAACATTGGGGCTATTCCTGCCGGTGAAGTCAATAGGAGGGGGCATGTATGAACTGATATTACCCGAAGGAAGAAAGAATGTATATAAATATGAAAACGGAACACTGGTACTGGTAGAAGTAAACCATTCCTTTGGTAAAGCCATCTTCGTAAAAGTAAGTTAAATCGGAACATATCTGTAAAAGCAAAAGGGTTATGTAATCACATAACCCTTTTGCTTTTACAGATATCTGAACAGTTTGCTCAATGACTGTTAATGAGCCTCCTTACTTTTCTTACTGTCCCTGAAAAATAACATAAACAGTACCAGTACTACCGCGGCAATACCCGCTGGAATTAACCAGATATGCTGCCAGTTATGGCCATTAGCGGTTTTATAGGACTCGACAATAGGACCGGAAATCAAAAATCCTATCAGCATTCCTACGCCGTAAGTGGCCAGCGTTACAAAGCCCTGGGCAGAGCTCTTGAATTCTTCTCCCGCCACTTTATCTGTATAAATCTGACCGGTTACAAAGAAGAAATCATAACAGATACCATGAAGCACAATACCTGCAATCAGCATCCAGTAATTGGCATCAATGTTTCCATAGGCAAACAGGGTATACCGGATTACCCAGGCCAGCATACCTAATCCCAGCATCTTCTTTACGCCCAGGCGCGCAAAGAACAGGGGCATTACCAGCATAAACAGGAACTCCGACATTTGCCCCATGGATTGCTTGCCGGCAGCGGCGTTCATGCCTATTTCATTCAAAAATGGATTGGTGAAATTATAATAGAATGCCAGTGGGATACAGATGGCGATAGACGACAGGAAAAACAGCAGGTAAGAACGGTTTTTCAACATGCGGATAGCATCCAGTCCCAGGATTTCCCTGACTGAAATTTCCGTTCCTTTCTTTGCTGGTGGCGTTTTGGGCAGAGTAAAGCTGAATACCCCCAATAATACAGAAGCGGCGGCCGCCATTTTAAAGGTGAGGTCGAGTGAATTGGTTTTTTCCCAGTGCAACCAACCGATCAGCAGGCCTGCAATGATCCATCCTACAGTGCCAAATACACGAATAAAGGAAAATTCCTTGCTGGGATCACTCATTTGCCGGAAGGAAATAGAATTTACCAGCGCCAGTGTGGGCATATAGAGAATCATATACGCCAGCAGCAATGGATAAAAAGCATCGAAGCTGGTCATGCCGGAACAGGTCCACAACAGCGCAGCTCCCAGCAGATGGATAACGCCCAGGATAATTTGGGCGGAAATAAAACGGTCAGCAATAATACCTACGATGAACGGGGCTATTACAGCGCCGATAGACTGGGTCAGAAATGCCACTCCCACCTGGCTGTCGGTGGTGCCTTGCAGATTTTTCAGCACGAAAGTGCCCAATGTAACAAACCATGCTCCCCAGATAAAGAATTCGAGGAACATCATAAACGATAGTTGTACCCTAACAGCTAATCTCATAACGACTGATACTTAATTTATTGCATCTTAATGAACTGTTTAAGATAAATAAAAAATAGTAGTTATAACGGAAATTAATGACGGCTAAAAGAAACTTTCGTTGTTTACAGGGTACCCGGTCTGATGGTTTTGCCGGGCATTACCGCTATGTCGGAACCCGCAGCCAGCAAGGCGCTGAGCGGTTGTTGCTGCAACATGGGTTCAAAACTGCTGCCATACAAAGCGCCAGTACTGCAATGATAATCAAAATCGGTCACGGGATGAATTTCCCATTGAGGATGTGTAACCTGGTACTCACTGGTAGTATGGGCGTTTAACTGGGTATATCCCCAGTAATGTTCGGTGATGAATTCGGCTTCGCTGCCAGGTAGTATCGGTTGCGTGGCCTGCAACGCCCTGGCGGATAAATGATTCCATTCATTTGATACCTTCCACCGGTAGTTCACTTCGAGGGTATGCGCATCGGGGTATTGCCAGCTATGGCTCATTGCATGGGTAGCATACCTTTCGCGGTAAATAGTGTTGGCTATCAGGGTGATAAGTGGTTTGGGAACGAGCTCTTTTACAAATACCACCCCTCTTTTCCAGTTACCGTTTTCTTTATAACGAACGTAAAAACGAAGGTTGACTTCTTCAAAAGTGCGATGGCCCGGCAAACTGAGGCCTCTGACCCGGGTATTTTCAAAGAGAAATCCTACCAGGCTGATATAGTGGGTGTTATTCCAGGTGTCGAGTTCCGTGTGCGCCGGTAGCCAATGACGGAGCACTGCCGGATCAGCTTCAAAATTGATCATCAACAGCTTTCTCCAGGCAGCAGTCAGGAACGGGCGCATGATTAACTGGCTTTTATGAGTTTGGCGTAATACTTACAGGCCGGGCGCAGTCCGCATTCTCCGCATTTGGGACTTCTGGCCACGCAAATATAGCGGCCATGCAAGATAAGCCAGTGGTGAGCGATGTACACCTTATCTTTTGGTATATGTTTGATTAGCTGCAGTTCGGTTTGCAGGGGTGTTTTGGCGTTGGTAGTCAGGCCAATACGCGCCGACACCCTGAATACGTGGGTATCTACGGCCATATTGGGTTGTTGGTGTACCACCGAAGTAATGACATTGGCGGTTTTACGCCCTACGCCCGGTAATTTCACCAGTTCAGCTACCGTGGAAGGGATTTCCCCGTTAAAGTCGTCTACCACCATGTTGGCCATGCCTATCAGGTGTTTTGTCTTATTATTGGGATAGCTGATGCTGCGGATGAGTGGGAAAAGGTCATCGAATGTGGCTTTACTCAGGGCGTATACGTCCGGATATTGCTCAAAGATGGCCGGGGTAGTCATATTTACACGTTTATCTGTGCATTGTGCAGACAGGATAACAGCGACCAGTAATTGGTATGGATTGTCGTAGATCAGTTCTGTTTCGGCATTGGGCGCATGTTGCTCAAAGTACTTGAGAACAAACGCATAGCGCTCTTTTTGAGTCATGCCCTAAAGATAGGAAAAATGAAAAAGGTAAGCAGCGGGCTACTTTTTTTCAGTTTGTTTGTTGTTGGCATAATCAAAGATCAGTTGGAGGGTAGCTGGCCGCGGAGTATAGCATACTGTATTCAGTGCTGCTGCCGTGTCCTTAAAGCGGGCTTGTTCTTCCTGGGTTAAGGAAAGTTCCTCCTGGTGATGTTTAAGATCGCTTTTTGTAACCAGACACAGGGTAGACAGTACAGAAAGTGTAAAATTACTCATGCATTATTATTTTAGTAAAAAGAATAGGTTCTATTTTATAACGGAGATAAAGAGGAATCTATTGTTAATTTAAGATAAATTTTTAAGAAATGCAAGAGAGTGCCAGGGCTATTGTTGTGGAGCAGGGGTGATAATGAAAAGGTCTTCATTATCTTTTTTCATATAATATTTTTCGCGGGCAAATTTTTCCAGTTTTTCCGGGCTGGAAAGGAGTTCCTGTTGTTCTTCCCGGGTTTGTTTGATTTCCTGGATAAAGAAGGCTTTCTGGTCTTCCAGCTTATTTACTTCCGACTGGAACTGGTACTGAGACATGAGGTTGGTCTTGTCCAGGAAGGATATCCAGACAACAAATGCCGCGAATGCAATGAAGAACTTGTTCTTCAGGAAAGCGGGCACTTTTATGGATTTAAACCTGGACATAAGGCAATTTACTAAAGAATTACGAATTACAAATGACGTATTTACAATAATACGCCCTTTGTAATTCGTAATAGGATTGCTCCCGGGGGATTATTTTTTAACACCGATAGCATTAGTAGGATAGATTGCTACTTCGCCCAGTGCTTCTTCGATACGCAGTAACTGGTTGTATTTCGCCATACGGTCGGTACGGGAAGCGGAACCGGTTTTGATCTGGCCGCAGTTTAATGCAACAGCGAGGTCAGCAATAGTAGTATCTTCAGTTTCGCCGGAACGGTGACTCATGATAGAGGTATAACCAGCTTTGTGTGCCATGTTAACCGCATCGATGGTTTCAGTAACGGTACCGATCTGGTTTACTTTGATCAGGATGCTGTTGGCAATACCTTTATCGATACCTTCTTTCAGGCGTAGTACGTTGGTAACGAACAGATCGTCGCCTACCAGTTGTACACGTTTGCCTACGGCATCGGTCAGTTTTTTCCAACCATCCCAGTCATCTTCTGCCATCCCGTCTTCGATAGAAACGATAGGATATTTGTTTACCCATTCAGTCCAGTAAGCCACCATTTCATCGCTGCTGATTACTTTCTGGGAACTCTTGTAGAATTTGTAGCTCTTGGTAGCTTCGTCGTACATTTCGCTGCTGGCAGCATCCAGGGCGATAGCAACCTGGGTACCTGGTTCGTAACCAGCGGCTTTGATAGCTTCCAGTACAGTTTCGATAGCTTCTTCGTTGCTCTGGATTTCAGGAGCAAAGCCACCTTCATCACCTACGTTGGTGCTGTATCCTTTCTTCTTCAGTACAGATTTCAGGTGGTGGAAAATTTCCACGCCCCAGCGTAAACCTTCAGAGAAAGAAGGAGCACCTACCGGTACGATCATGAATTCCTGGAAGTCGATTTTATTATCTGCGTGAGCACCACCGTTGATGATGTTCATTAAAGGAATGGGCAGGGTGAAAGCGTTTACACCACCGAGGTAGCGGTAAAGTGGCTGGTTGCTTTCTTCAGCAGCAGCTTTAGCTACGGCCATGCTCACCGCCAGGGTGGCGTTAGCGCCCAGTTTAGCTTTATTAGGAGTACCATCGAGCTGGATCAGCATTTTGTCGATACCAGCCTGATCTGTTACTTCCCAGCCAATCAGTTCTTCAGCAATAATATCATTTACGTTGCTTACAGCCTGTAATACGCCTTTGCCCATGTAAACAGCCTTATCGTTGTCACGTAGCTCTACCGCTTCGTGCTTACCGGTAGAAGCACCGGATGGTACTGCTGCACGGCCAAAATGTCCGTCTTCGGTGGTTACATCAACCTCAATTGTAGGATTACCGCGGCTGTCGAGGATCTGCCTGGCGTGGATTTCTGAAATAGTACTCATAATTCGAAAGTTGTTATTGTTAGCTATTTATTTGTTTCTCAGCGCTTAGCGTTTTAGCGGGCGAGTAAGACCAGGGCTAAAGGCGACCAAAGGCTAAGCACTTTTCGTCAGTTCCCGGAATATGGTTTCCAGGCTTTGTGAATTGCTCTGCAAAGAAAGTATGTTCCGGTTATTAATCAAAGCAAATTGTAAGAGGTTTTTTCTTACCTCGTCCACTTCCCCGGTAAATAATTGCCAGCTATGGTCTTCCCTGGCCACCACGTGGCTAATACCACCTATTGTCATCAGTTCGGCTGCTGTAACGGGCTCGCCAAATGTAACCATTAAATAACCCTGGGAGCCATTTTGCTGCTGTAACAGGGATAACTTGTCATCGGCAATAATTTTCCCTTTATTGATGATAATAACCCGGTCGCAGAGGGCTTCTACCTCCTGCATAATGTGGGTAGAGAGGATCACCGTCTTGTTGGCACCCAGCTCTTTGATCAGCTGGCGGATATCTGCCAACTGGTTAGGATCCAGCCCGGTAGTGGGTTCGTCCAGTATCAGCACCTCCGGATCGTGCAAGAGCGCCTGTGCAAGCCCTACCCGTTGCTTATACCCATTGGACAAAGCGCCGATTTTCTTATGTTGCTCCGGCTGGAGCCCCGTTAACCGGATTACCTCTGTAATCCGCTGTGCACCTGCTTTCCCTAACTGGTGGATGCCCGCCACGAATTCCAGGAATTCCCTGATATACATATCGTAATACAAGGGATTGGACTCCGGCAGATAACCTACTCTTTTACGTACTTCCAGTGATTCAGTAACAATATCAAATCCACATACACTGGCCTTCCCGCTGGTAGGCGGCAAAAAACCGGTGATCATTTTCATGGTAGTAGATTTCCCCGCGCCATTCGGCCCCAGGAAGCCGGTAATTTCCCCTTTTTTAAGTGTGAAGGAAATGGCATCCACCGCCCGTTGTTCGCCATATACTTTACTGAGTTCTGATACCTGGATAGACATGTATGCTTGCACGTTTTGCGGCAACTAATGTACTATAAAAAGAGGATAAAGTATAAAGCTCCCGTATATGCAGCAGCAGCAAGCCGCTTCGCCCGCCGGCAGTAATTGGTAAGTGTGAAGGACACATAACCTTTTCCCTTTTTCCTACATTTGCATATTATGAAGAGAGTCATCGGCCTATTTTGTTTGCTACCGCAACTGTTACAGGCGCAATCTATTCCGGTAAAAGACTACCCGCAGGGCTATTTCAGAAATCCTTTGAATATTCCCATTGAACTGGCTGGTAACTTTGGAGAACTGCGACCTAATCACTTCCATTCGGGAATGGATATCAAAACCCAACAAAGGGAGAACCTGCCGGTCCATGCGGCAGCAGATGGATACGTAAGCCGCGTCGGTGTTTCACATACCGGGTTTGGTAATGTATTATACATTACTCACCCCAACGGATATACGACGGTATACGCTCACCTGAACGCTTTTTTTCCAGCCCTGCAGCAATACGTGAAAAAGCAGCAGTACCAGGCCGAGAGCTGGGCCAGCGACCTTGTTATCCCTGCCGGTATGTTTCCCATAAAGAAAGGCGATTTTGTGGCCTGGAGCGGCAACACCGGAGGGTCGGCCGGTCCGCATCTTCATTTTGAAATCAGGAATACCCAAACGGAAAAACCGCTAAACCCGCTGCTGTTCGGCTTTGACATCGCAGATACGCATGCCCCCGACGTATACCGCATCGCTGTGTACGACCGGGAGAAAAGCATCTATGAACAACAACCTATTACCCTGGCGGTAAAGAAGGCAGGAGGCGAGTATGTAACGGCGCAACCTGTCATTAAGATTAACGCCAGCAAAGCAGCTTTGGGCATTAGTGCGGTAGACCGCATGAATACCGGCAATATTTACGGTATTTATGAGGTAACCCTTTACCAGCGCAATGAGCCGGATATCGATTTCCAGCTGGATAATATTGGTTACGATGAAACCCGTTACCTGAATGCACATATCGATTATAAAATAAAGAAAGGTGGCGGTCCATACTACCAGCTGCTCTTTTCCTTGCCTGGCAACAAACTGGATATTTATCACGATGTAAAGGGGGATGGCACCATTTCGCTGGAAGATGGCGCAGTTCATGATGTGAAGCTGTTGGTGAAAGATGCCTATGGTAATACCTCCACCGTGAAACTGGCCCTACAGCAGGGTGGCCCGGAGCCGGCCGAGAAGCCTTGCGCCAATACGATGTACCCCGATTCCCGGAACATATTTGAAAATAACCAGGTAGAGTTTTACCTCGATGAAGATGCGCTATACGATAAAATTTGTTTCAACTACCTGGAAACACCGGCAACAAGCCCCAAGGCTTATTCCAATATTTTCCACCTGCATACGCCACTGGTACCCATACATGATTTCTTTGGCGTACGTATGCGCTCATCCAGGTCAGTACCGGAGCAGCTGCAATCAAAGGTGGTAATGGTGCGGGAAGGTATGGGAAGCAGCACTTCTGGAACCACACTGGAAAATGGCTGGTATAAAGGCACTTTCCGCGACTTTGGCAACTTCCACCTGGAAGTGGATACAATTGCGCCCAAAGTAACGCCATTGGGTGTAAAGCCTGGGGCTAACCTCGCCAAAGCGACGAAGATTGCCTTTGCCATGAACGATGCCAGTGGTATTCAGCGCTACCGCGCAGAGCTGGATGGCAAATGGCTGTTGTTTTCACGCAGAGGTAACGTACTTACCTATACGTTTGACGAGCATTGTCAGCCAGGAACACATGTACTGGTGATGAAAGTGACCGATGTGGCCGGAAATGAAGGCACTTACCGTTTGTCTTTTAAAAGGTAATTGAACACTGGAAACCTAAACTCTTATATATGGTGGAAAACTTGAAAGAAGGCGATAAAGCCCCTGTTTTTAAAGGAAAAGATCAGCATGGCAAAACCGTATCCCTGGCAGATTTTAAAGGAAAGCGGGTGGTGTTATATTTTTATCCGAAAGATATGACACCGGGATGTACTGCCCAGGCATGCAATCTGCGTGACAACTATACAGCATTGTTGAAAAAAGGATATGTGGTAGTGGGTGTGAGCACCGACAGCGAACAAAGTCACCAGAAGTTCATTGAAAAATATGAGCTGCCATTTACCTTACTTGCCGATGAAGATAGGAAGATTGTGAACCAGTACGGTGTATGGGGTGAAAAACAAATGATGGGAAGAGTATACGATGGTATTCATCGCACCACTTTTTTGATTGATGAGAAAGGCGTGATTGCACATATCATCAAAAAGCCCGACACTAAAAATCATACGGAAGAAATCCTGGAACTGTGGAAATAACCCGGTGATAAAAGCTATAAAAAAAGAGCGAAGATGATATCATCTTCGCTCTTTTTATTTCTTATACTAAGTATTATCTTTTCTGGCGTTGTTTCTTAAACAGGTTACCTGTTTTAAACTTGTTACCTTCCGGACTACCTACACGGTCCATAGCGCAACGGAAGCCAACGGTATTAGTGGCCATGTCTTCCTGCATGTAACGGCGCGTACCAGGGGAAAGCCAGTAAGCACGGTCGTTCCAGCTACCACCTTTCACCACGTGTGATTTATCGTTGATGAGGGAGGTGATACCGTAACCATATTCAACCTGGGAGAGGGAGTCACCATCGAGATAGTTGATTACATCCCCTTTCTGATAGTTAAGACGGTTAGCACTTTCTTCGTCTGTTACATCGCGCATTTTCAGGTGACCTAAGCTATCTTTTTCGAACTCTTTATTTTCGTTCTGGTAAACAGTCTGGAATTTGTTACCACGATAGTAGTTGAAGTCTTCTCCATCGATCGGGTTCAGTGGTCTGTATACGTCGAGTACCCATTCTGCTACGTTACCTGACATATTGTAGATACCGAAAGTGTTTGGATAAAATGAGCGGATAGGACCAGGGATAGAAGCACGGTCGTTCAAACCACCGGCCACACCCATGTTATCACCGGAACCACGCTTGAAGTTGGCCAGGAACTGGCCCTGCATGGTACCACGTCGGATATCACGTAAACCGCTGGTGTTGGTTCCCCAGGAGTATACCTGTTTGTTCATGATCAGCTCTTCCCCGTGTTTGCCTTCTTTTTTAGAAGGGCCAGGGTTTTGACCAATGTAACCCAGTGCAGCGTATTCCCATTCAGCTTCTGTTGGGAGACGGTAGTTAGGCAACATGATACCATCTTCAAAGGCAGCGTTACGGGGAGTTCCGTCCGCATTTTTGAACTGGCCTTTGGTGCCTTTAGACATTTTACCGGGAGTACCTTCGTATAAACCGGCAGTATATGATTTGGTGTCGAAAGTATTATCGTCTGACTGGTTGTTCACGTCTGCCTTGGAGAGCAGGCCTTTGTCCATCAGCAGTTTTTCGTTTACACGGTTGGAACGCCATTTACAGTAGTCGGTTGCCTGTTTCCAGGTAACGCCTACTACCGGATAGTCGTTATATGCCGGGTGACGGAAATAATATTCCACCAGTGGCTCGTTGTAGGCCAGCTCACTACGCCATACCAGGGTATCTGGCAACGCGTTACGGTATACATCCGGGAATGACTCGCCGTAAACGCGGTTCAACCAGTAGAGATATTCGCGGTAGTGTATGTTGGCTACTTCCGATTCGTCGATGTAAAAGGAGGAAACAGTAATACGACGTGGAATATTGTTCCAGTCGCCCATTACGTCCTGTTCCGTTGCTCCCATGGCAAAGGTACCGCCCTGCACGAAAACAAGACCAGGGCCTGTTTGCTGGTTTACGTTCTTTGCTACGCTGAAACCGCCCATTTTCTGGTCGTTATAGTTCCAGCCGGTAGCAGAAGAAGCCGACTTCTTCTTACCGAAAAGTCCCCCGCCGTCTTTGTGACAGGCACTCATGGATAGCATTACGCTGGTACCTACGAGCAATGATAAAGAGGTTAATCTACGCATGCGATACAGCTTTTGTCTAGTATATTTACAGTAAACGCAAATGTACTCTTTTTTATTTTATGGCGAAAAAAATTAATTTGTAATTTGCTGCCAATCGTCCCCGCTGATAAAGGGTCTTCTAAATCAACTGGCCGAAAAACGGCGATTAAGATAATGAAACTCAATTATATTTTTATAGGGATGTTCCTGATTTTTTTGCTGGGAGAAACCAGAACATATGCCCAGCAAAGCCCCAGGCAGTATAAAAAAAATACCGTGCTGACCGGTGGCAGCTGGTATAAGCTGGCCGTCAGCGAACCTGGCGTCTATAAAATAACCGGCTCCCTGCTCAAAAGTATGGGCATGGCCGCCCACCTGCCCACCGGGGCTATCCGCCTGTTTGGTACAGGGGGACAGATGCTGGACGAAGCCACCGGCTCCCCCCGTTATGACGATTTGCCCGAGGTAGCGCTTTATGCACAGGATAACGGTGATGGCTACCTGGATGACAACGACTACCTGCTTTTTTATGCCCCCGGCCCACATAGCTGGAAGTACGACCCCGGAACCGGTATGTTCAGCCATCAGCGTAACCTGTATGCCGACACCGCCTGGTATTTTATTACGGCCATGGACAATGGCCTCCGTATATCATCCGATTACACACCTTTACAACCCGGAATTCCGGAAAATACCTTCGATTACCGGGCCTTTTACGAACGGGACAGCATTAACTTCCTGAATAGCGGGAAGCAATGGTGGGGGCAGGAGTTTAGTAAAGTGATTGGGTTGTCGCGTAACTACCGTTTCATATTGCCCACGACACCTGCCGGGCCAGTAACGCTGACCATGCGGGCCGCCGCCCGCAGCGGTGGCAGTGGGAGTACCTTTAATGCCACCGTTAACCAGGCAAGCGCCATTAGCAGCCTGTATCTGCTGCCGGTGACCGATAATATCTTTGAAGGGGTGGCTACTGTGGCTACGGGCACGGGTACTGCTCCCGCGGCCCAGGCCCAGGTGGAAATTGGAGTGACCTTTGTCCCAGGTAGTCTCAATGACCGGGGCTGGCTGGACTACCTGGAGGTGCAGGCCCGTTGCCCGCTCGTATTACCGCCTAACGGTATGCTAGATTTTCGCAGTACCACTGCAGGCACTTCTCCCTATACCCCCCTGGCCCTGTATAACGCTGGCGGGCAAACGAAAATATGGGATGTTACCGATCCTATACACCCCGTAGCTGTAAACGGTATGCTACAGGGCGATTCCCTCCTGTTTAACCGGAAAAATGACCGCCTCCATGAATACATCGCGTTTAATGAAATAGTTGCCCTGACCCCTGTACTGGTGGGTGCCGTTCCCAACCAGGACCTTCATGGAAATGGGGCCGCCGATATGATTATCATCACCACCGTTGCGTTGAGAGGTGCGGCGGAGAGATTAGCAGCCCTGCACCGGGATATGGACCACCTGACAGTACAGGTAGCTACCATCGACCAGGTATATAACGAGTTTGGAGCCGGCACGCCCGATCCTACAGCGTTGCGTGACTATATAAAGATGTTTTCTGACCGGGGCCCCGCGCCCCGCTACCTGTTGTTGTTTGGTGCCGCGTCTTATGACTACCGCTGGCGGGTAAAGAATAATACGAACGACGTTCCCTCCTGGGAAAGTATGGCGTCGCTGGATGCTATCCGGTCGTATGTAACTGATGATTATTTTGGGATTTTGAAAGATGGTGGAGATATTAACCGCACGGACATACCGGATTTACCGGAAATAGGCATCGGGCGTATCCCGGCCCGCACGATAGGGGAAGCCTCGCTGGCAGTAGATAAAATTATTCGCTACCGGCAACCGGCTGCCTTTGGCCCCTGGCGCAACCAGGTAACCCTGGTAGCCGATGATGAAGATAATAACCTGCATTTTGAAGATGGGGAGAAAATGAGCACTGTCATTGCTGGTAGTGCCCAACAGCTCAACATTGATAAAATATACCTGGATGCCTGGCCCCAGGAAGCTGGTAGTGCCGGTCCCATTGCTCCGGCAGTTAATGCCGCCATAGCCAGGCGTATCAATAAAGGTACCCTGGTATTCAACTATTCCGGGCATGGCAGCAACTCCCGGCTGGCGGCAGAAAATATCATGGATGCTACCAGCATTAATGACTGGCATAACGATCAGCAGCTTCCCTTATTTATCACGGCCACCTGCGACTTTGCCCCATACGACGACCCGGGGATTACCTCTCTCGGGCACCGTGTATTATTACAGCATTCTGGAGGGGCTATTGCCTTAATGACTACCACCAGGGCCGTTTTTGCTGCCTCCAACCGATTAATGAATGCCAATTACCTGGACGTTGCCTTTACGCCATTGGCCGATGGTACTATGCCCTCCCTGGGCATGGCCGCCATGCTGGCTAAAAAGCGGACCAACAGCAGCTCCAGTGATGTAATCAATAACCGCAAGTTCCAATTACTTGGCGATCCGGCCCTCACCCTGGCCTTTCCTGCCTACCGGGTGGTGACTGATTCTATTAACGGGAAAGCGGTGAATGGGGCTGTGGATACGATCAAAGGGCTGGGAACCTACACCATCAAAGGGCATATTGCCGATGCGCAAGGAAAGGCCCTGGATACCTACGGCGGCACGCTGAACACTATTGTGTACGATCAGCCAGCCCAACTAAAAACACGAGGAAATGATCCTGGTAGCCAGCCAGCAGCGTATGTCGTACAGCAAAATGTCCTTTTTCAGGGCACGCAAACAGTGACTCAGGGGAAGTTTTCATTTACATTTGTGGCGCCACGGGACATCCGGGAGGGTACAGGTAACGGAAAGATTAGTTACTACGTGAGTAACGACCGGCAGGATGGTAATGGCTATTTCGATCATTTTACCACGACCGGCCTTGCAACCAACCCCGCCGAGGATGTAGCCGGACCCCTAATAACAGCCTGGTTGGATAACCGGCGCTTTAAAAATGGGGATATTACCGGGCCATCGCCGGTACTACTGGTAGACCTGGCCGACAGCAGCGGGATCGATATTTCCGGGAATAATGATGACTATCGGCTTATAGCCATCCTGGATAGTTCAGAATATTTTGTGTTAAATGATTATTTTGCGGCATCTTTGGACAGTTATAAGAAAGGAAGTATACTGTTTCCTTTGGGCGGATTGCCCGTTGGAGAGCATAGGATCACTGTTAAAGCATGGGACACTTATAACAATGCTGGCAACACTACTATCCATTTTAAAGTAGCAGAACAAGGAGCACTGGCAGTAGAAGAGGTGAGGAATTATCCGAACCCCTTTCATGATGCAACACGTTTTACCTTTTTGCATAACCAGCAGGGAGAAGAATTACAACTGACCCTGCAGGTATATACAGTAGGGGGGCGCTTGGTGAAAACATTACGCAGCACAATAATTTCTGTCACTGGTCGTTATGATGGCATACCCTGGGATGGTTGTGATGATGCGGGAGTAAAACTATCTCCAGGTCTGTACGTGTACAGGTTAATTATCAAGACCACGAAAAGAACGCAGACAAAAGGCGGTAAACTGGTATTATGGTAGCCCATGTAAAGTGCGTAATATTTTGACCAATATCCCAAATAAACCCCTTTCTATGTTATATTAATAAATAAAATTATTTTTACATCCTTATCAAATACAAAATCTGCATGATCCGAAAGGTAACAATGGGCTTCGTGTTCATTTACGGTACTTTCATAAGTTTTAACGTTTCAGCGCAAATCACCAATCCGGGGCAGACAGATGGACGTACTAATGCTGTAAATACAGCCGTCCCTTTTCTGAGAATTACGCCGGATGCACGAAGTGGTGCTATGGGCGATGTGGGCGTAGCACTCTCACCGGATGCATATTCTATTTATAACAACCTTTCCAAACTGCCATTCGCAGAAAAAAATGCGGGCTTTGCAGTTACCTATACTCCCTGGCTGAAAGAACTGGTGAATGACGTTTTCCTGGCCAGTCTTACCGGATATACCAAATTAAACGATAAAGAAGCCATATCGGGGTCTTTACGTTATTTCTCCCTGGGAACTATCAATTTCACAGACTTGACTGGCAATCCCAATGGAGATTTCCACCCGCGGGAGTTTGCGTTGGATGCAGGTTATGCCCGTAAGTTGTCTGACCACTTCTCTATCGGGTTAACCGGCCACTATATTTACTCCAACCTCGCAGGAGGCCAGAGTACCAACGATGGTATTATCAAGGCAGGTAAATCTTTCGCAGTAGATCTGTCAGGATTTTATACTAAAGAGTTTGAAAAATCTGATGGGTTGGTAAACCGGCTGAACATCGGGATGGCTATTTCCAATATCGGTACCAAGATTTCCTACCTGGGTTCTGCTGCCAACAAGGATTTCCTGCCCACTAACCTGGGTTTAGGAACGGCTTATACCATTTCCCTGGATGAAAGCAACCAGCTGACTTTTGCGCTGGATATTAATAAGCTGATGGTACCCACGCCGGATTCATCAGGTGCATATAAAGAGAAAGGCACCCTGCAGGGGATGTTCAGCTCTTTTACAGATGCGCCTGGAGGATTTAAGGAAGAAATGCAGGAACTCATGTATTCTGTAGGTGCGGAATATTGGTATAACCAGCAGTTTGCGGTAAGAGCGGGTTATTTCAACGAAAATAAATACAAGGGAAATCGCAAGTACTTTACTGCTGGGATCGGCGTCAAGTATGATATTTTCGGACTGAATTTTTCTTACCTGGTGCCTTCCGGAACCGGTATTCAGCGTAATCCGCTGTCGAATACCCTGAGGTTTACGCTGACCTTTGACCTGGGCCCGAGAGATGAGGAGAGTCGCACCGGCTGGTAACGATATACCTGTAAATAACTAATTGGTTAAACGGTTGAATCCCTCCGCCAGACGGGGGGATTTTTATATTTAATGCCTTACCTTGCGGATTGGCATAATGATTAAATAATTACGAATATGAGTAGGATACGTATTGGGTTAGGGGTAGATTTTCACCAATTGGTAGAAGGCCGGGAATTCTGGCTGGGAGGAGTATTGGTACCGCATCATAAAGGAGCGTTGGGACACAGTGATGCCGATGTGCTGTTGCATGCAATCTGTGATGCTATGCTGGGCGCGCTTTCGTTGGGAGATATCGGGGTGCATTTTCCCGATACAGATAATGCCTATAAGAATATCGACAGTAAGATATTATTGGCCCGTTGTGCGCAGCTCATTGGTGAAAAAGGTTACCAGGTAGTGAATGTAGACAGTACTCTTTGCCTGGAAGCACCCAAAATCAAATCTTATGTACCGGCAATGCAGGCTGTCATTGCATCTACCTTACATATCAGCACAGAAGATGTATCCGTAAAGGCTACCACCACAGAAAAAATGGGATTTGTAGGCCGCGAAGAGGGCGTTACAGCCCATGCGGTGGTATTACTGGAGCATATTACCCAGTAATTACCATTCCTTAGTATTTTAAAATATCTTTGTTCAATGGCGGATATTATTGTGAAAATTATTAATAAGTCCGGTAACGAATTACCGGCCTATGCTACGGCGGATGCGGCAGGGATGGACCTCCGCGCACACCTGGAAACAGCGGTAACGCTACAATCGCTGGAAAGAGTACTGATTCCTACTGGTTTATTTATGGAGCTGCCGGCTGGTTATGAGGCGCAGATCCGCCCACGCAGCGGGCTGGCTGTTAAACAGGGGCTTACCGTTCTGAATACACCCGGCACGATAGATGCAGATTATCGCGGAGAAGTGAAAATAATTATCATCAATTTGTCTAACGAACCGCAAACTATTCACCCGGGCGACCGTGTCGCTCAAATGGTCGTGGCCCCCTTTGTACAGGTGGCCGTTCAGCCAGTAACCGTATTGACAGAAACCGTTAGGGGAGAAGGCGGGTTTGGACATACCGGTAAATCCTGATAAATGCGGATCTACTTCACCGTTATAGGACTGGTTGGCCTTTTGTTAATGGGAGCTTGTAGTGGCGGCAGGCAAACGACGTCGCGGAAAAACGCAACCAACAAAAATGCCGTTGTGCTTGCACAACGGGCCGATAGCCTTTTTTTCGCCGCACAGCGTTCCAAAATGCTGGGCGATTACAGCACGGCCATCACCCAGTATATCGACTATCTACGGCTGAATAAAAATAATGCGACCGTCAACTATGAACTGGCCCGGCTGTTTATGGAAACGCAGCATGCGGAGAATGCCCTCCTCTTTGCCCGCAGAGCGGTAGCGCTCGATCCGCAGAATCATTGGTTCCAGATAACCCTCGCGGATGCGTATGCCGTTAATCAAAGATTTGACAGTGCTGCCTACGTGTTTGATGGCCTTACCAGCAAGTATCCCGATAACGAAGATTATCTCTATAATAAAGGCATACTCCTGGCGAAAGCCAACAAACCTGCTTCTGCACTAGCCACATTTAACCAACTGGAGAAAAAAGTGGGCGTAGTGGAAGAACTCATCTATCAAAAACAAAAATTGTTGCTGAAGATGAGCATGGTAGACGAGGCCGCCGCAGAAATACAGAAACTGATTGATCAGAATCCCCAGGAAATCCGCTACTACTACCTTTTGGCTGAGATCTATGATGCCAACGACCGTGTTCCTGATGCGGCATCGATATATCATACTATCCTGACTAAAGACCCGGATAACCCCAGGGCACTGATCGCCCTGGCTTCCTACGCCAGGAAGAACAATGACATGGCCACCTACTGGGGCAATCTTACCAAAGCTTTTGCCAATCCGAATTATAATATCGACGAAAAAGTAGCCTACGTATATCCATATCTTCAAATGTTGAACCTCGACACTGCCAAGCTGGACGAGGGATTGCGGCTTACTTCCCTGATTATCCGGGCACATCCACAGGATGCCAAGGGCTATGCATTACAGGGGGACATGTTTTCCCAGGCAGATATGATCGATAGTGCAGAAGTGAGTTATAAAAAGGCGATCAGTCTCGACGATACCCGCTTTTCGGTATGGTATCAGCTGATGTGGATTTACTCCCGTAAGGAAGATCCAACAGCATTGCTTACCCTCAGTAACAATGTTACCACCAAATTCCCCAAGGAATTTATGGGCTATTATTTTAAAGGGGTGGCCAGCTTCTTATTACAGCAATATCCGAATGCGATCAACTCTTTGAATACAGCATTGGAGATAGGGAATGGAGAAAAGAAATTTTTAGGAGATATTTATTCCCTGTTGGGCGATGCATACCACGCAACAGGTCAGCATAAGCAGTCAGACAGCAGTTATGAACGCGCTTTGCTGTTGCGTCCGAAAGATGCACTGATCATGAATAATTACAGCTACTACCTGTCGCTGCGGGGAGAAAACCTGGATAGGGCGGCGGAAATGTCAAAGCAGTCGCTGGAGATCGAACCCGATAGCCCAACTTACATGGATACCTATGCCTGGATTCTTTTCCGTCAGGAGAAGTTTACAGAGGCCAGGCAATGGATAGAAAAAGCCCTGCAGTATCCGGAGGCACAGAAAAATCCGAATGTACTGGAACATTACGGAGACATTCTGTTTAACCTGAAAGAAGTTACAAAGGCAGTGGAATACTGGCAGATGGCAAAAGACAAAGGAGCTTCCTCTGTTGGCCTGGTCCGTAAGATTGCCGAAAAAAGATATATTCAATAGGCTTTTAGCTACAAGTATTGATCAATGAAGAGAAATATTATCGTCACACTTTTAATTGCATCCATTGGTATAGGAATGATGGCCTGCCGTCATCCCAAGAAACTGGCAAGAAACACCTTCCCCGCAGCGGATACCAATAAGGTAATCGTTACCAGGGATAGCTCTTCCAATGAGGAGTTAACCAGGTTTACCAGTGACATGCTGAAGGGAATACATGCCAACCATATCGATTTTGCCACTTTTTCCGGTAAGATGAAATTGGCATTTGAAACAGATAAAAAAAGTCATAATAACCTGAATGCTACCTTCCGAATCAAAAAGGATAGCATCATCTGGATTTCTATTTCGGCGCCTATTGTAGACGAAGTGATCAGGGCCGTGATTACGCCGGATAGCCTTAAAATGTATAACCGGTTGGATAAACAATTATTCCTCCGGAAGATGTCGGATGCAGAGGAGTTGCTGAATATACCATTTGATTTCTCAACCCTGCAGGATATGTTGATTGGTAACCCGGTATATCTTACTGACTCTGTATACCAGGTAGTGAAAACGCCGTCTATCATTTCCTTCAGTTGTGATCATGCGAAGTTTGTAAGCCTGTTTAATGTGTTTGCGGATGACTATGGATTGCAGCAGAGCAAGGTCATGGACAAAGACAGCACCAGCGCTATTAAACGTTCCTGCGAGCTGACTTACGGCGATTATACAACGGTGGCCGGGCGTAAATTTCCCACCACCCGTCGTATTTATGTGGAAGAAAAAAATGTAACCAAGGTAGCGCTTGACTTTACGCGGTACGATTTTGATACGCCGCTGAGCTTTCCTTTTAGCATGCCTTCCAGCTATAAGCGCATGTAAAATGAACATTGCGTAAAATGTCGTCTTTATTAAACTAATAAACGTTGTATATTTATTTAATTTGCAGTTACTAAAACTAGTCATGTTGTATTTGAAGAAGATTATCCCGTTTGTATTGATGCTATGGTTAGTGCCAGCTACGTTGGCAGCCCAGAATAATGGGCAGCAACAATCGCGGGAGGAACTTGAGCGTAGGAAAAGGGAGCTGCAGAAAGAAATAGATGATGCCAACGAACAACTGAAGGAAACCAAGAAATCTACCCGCGAAAGCCTCGGGCAATTGCGCGCGCTGCGTGATAAAATTACCCTGCGTAGCCGGTTGATCAATAATATTAATGAAGAAATCAACTTTATTAATGGAGATATCAATACTGCGTTACGGGATGTAAAAACCCTCCAGAAAGACCTGGACACCCTGAAAGCCCAATACGCCCAACTGGTTGTTTACGCATATAAGAACCGTTCCTCTTATGATATGATGAACTTCGTGTTTTCTGCACAAAGTTTTAATGACGCCGTAAAGCGGTTTCAATATTTAAAGCAATATCGTGAATACCGTCGCCGGCAGGCCGATAATATTGTGACCACCCAGGAGCAGCTAAATCATAAAATTCAGAACCTGGAAAACCAGCGGATAAAGCGCTCGGATGTACTGAAAACGGAACAGGACCAGAGAGCTACGCTGGAAGAAGATAAGAAGGAAAAAGATGAGGTACTGAGTAAGCTGAAAGGACGTGAGAAAGAGCTGGTGGCGGATATTAACCAACGTAACAAAGATGCACAAAAAGTACAGGCAGCTATCCGGGCAGTAATCCGCCGGGAAATAGAAGAAGCGCGCCGTAAAGCCATAGAGGAAGAAGCTGCCCGCCGTAAGGCTGCAGAAGAAAAACGCCGGAGAGATGAGGAAGCCCGCAAAGCCGCACTGGCTGCCGCTGAAAAGGCAAAAGCCGATGCCGCCGCTGCTAATAATGCCAATAAACCAGCTGCGGAGAAACCCGCGCCTACGCCAGTTAAACCACCAGAACCTACTCCGGAACCGGCAAAACCAGTTGCCCGCACGGAAAACGTACTGGAGGCAACACCAGAGGCGCTGGCCTTGTCGGAGAGCTTTGAAGCCAACCGTGGAAAGCTCCCATGGCCGGTGGATGCAGGTAACATTATTGAGCACTTTGGTATTCACCAGCATGCGGTAATGGAACATATCCAGGTGCCTTCCGATGGTATTGTGATTGCCACTAATAAAGGTGGCGCTGTTAAATCCATTTTTGATGGAGAAGTGAAATCTGTGGTGGTGATGCCAGGATCGGGCTATGTAATTATTATTCGCCATGGACAATACTTCACCACGTATGTACGTTTGCAGACAACAAGGGTGAAAAAAGGTGATATGGTTAAAACAGGGCAGGTAATAGGTACTGCCAGTACCAATGATATTGAAAACACCGGTGAAGTAGAACTGCAGATATGGAAAGGCATTAACAAGCAGAATCCTGAGCAGTGGATAAGAAGACGATAGATATTTGAGCTTAACTAACTGAAACTATACGATGAAGCTGAAAGTACTCAAAGGTGCTTTCAGCTTTTCGCTTACTAACCAAATGCTTTTTTTTTTGAGAAAGTTGATCCCTCTTCTGATGGCGCTGTGGCTATTACCTGCACCGTTGTTGGCACAACGGAGTAAGGTACAGTCGCGCACCGTATTGGAAAACCGTAAACAGGAGCTGCTGAAAGAAATAGAAGCAGCAAATAAAGCCCTGCAGCAAACCAAGAAGTCTACACGGCAGAACCTTACCCTGCAGCGCGAACTGGAGCAGAAAATTGCCAGCCGCAATCAACAGATCGCCAGCATTAATAAGGAAATCAGCCTGATAGAAGGCGATATTAGCAGCACTAACAATAACGTACACACGCTGGAGAAGGAAGTAGATTCTTTAAGGGCACGTTATGCCCAGTTGGTGGTATATGCGTACAAAACCCGCGACTCATACAATGTACTCAGCTTTCTTTTTTCGGCCACCAGTTTTAACGATGCTATACGCCGGTACCAGTACCTGCAACAATATCGTGAAAATCGCCGCCGGCAGGCAGAAAACCTCTTGTCTACCCGGGAACTACTGGACCAGAAATTAGTAGTGCTCCAGCAACAACGGGCAGAAAAGGCAGGAAGTCTGCACCAGGAGCAACAACAGCGGGTTAGCCTGCTGGCAGATAAAAAGGAAACGGATCAAACAATTGCCCAGCTGAAAGACCAGGAACAGGACTTACAGCGCCAGATCAACAAAAGTAAAGCCGAAGCCAAACAAGTTGACCAGGCCATTCAGGAAGCGATCCGCCGCGAAATTATTGCTGCGCAGAAAAAAGCCGCTGCCCAGGCATTGGCCAGGAAAAAAGCGGCCGAAGCCAAACGCAGACAGCTGGCTGCTGCCAGGGAAGCCCGGAGAAAAGCTGCATTAGCTGCCGCTAAGAAAGCGCATAAAAAACTGCCGGTAAAACCTGTAGAGGAAGAGAAGGAAGAAGATGACGATGATTTACCACCAGCAAAAACATCTACCGAAGATGTACTGGCGGCCACGCCAGAAGCACTTTCGCTGTCGCGTGATTTTGAATCCAACCGGGGGCGCTTGCCCTGGCCGGTAGACGCCGGACACATTACGGGGCACTTTGGTGCAGGGAGAATAGGGAAAATTGAAGTAGATCACAACGGCGTTATCATTGCTACCGGCAAAGGAGCGGCCGTCAAAGCCATATTTGATGGAGAGGTGATCATGGTATTCATGATTCCAGGCGCAGGATATATGGTTACCCTGCGCCACGGAAAATATTTTACCAATTACGTGAGACTACTGGATGTACGTGTGAGCAAGGGAGCTACGGTAAAACGTGGTCAAACCCTGGGTGTTGCTGCTACCGGTGGCGCCGGCAGCGGTGGTGAAATAGAATTACAGATATACCGGAATACTATAAAACAGAACCCTGAACGCTGGATACGTTCCCGTTAAAGTAATTGCACTTGTTTTTGCAGCACTTCTTCATATAACGCCTCATATTTGGGTATGATATTGTCGATATGAAAGCGTTGGGCCTGTTCCCAGGCGCCTTTCCTTACCTGTTGCAGGAGATTTTCATCTTTCAGCAACCGGATCGCCTGTGCGGCCATACCTTCTACATCGCCCACATTGCTCATATAGCCGGTTTGTCCGGGGATATTGATTTCAGGCAATCCGCCGGCGTTGGAGGAAATCACTGGTACCTGTGCCGCCATGGCTTCCAATGCGGCTAACCCGAAGCTTTCATACTCTGAAGGCAGCAAAAACAGGTCGCTGATCGACATCACATCTTCTAATTGTTCCTGTTTCCCTACAAATCTTACATCTTCGCAGATACCTAATTCGCGGCAAAGGCATTCTATAGAAGGTCTGTCGGGCCCATCGCCCACCAGCAACAATTTAGCAGGAATTTCCTGGCGTACCCGGGCAAATACTTTCACTACATCCGGTACCCGCTTCACTTTACGGAAGTTAGACACATGCAGCAATATTTTTTCGCCGTTAGGGGCAATGGCCTGCCTGAAATGAGGAAGTTCCCGGCGGCTGAAACGTTGGGTATCCACAAAGTTGTAGATCACCGATATGTCCTTTTCTATAGGGAAGGACTTATAGGTTTCTTCCCGCAGGTTTTCTGAAACGGCTGTAATGGCGTCGGATTCATTGATGGAGAAGGTAACTACCGGTTCATAGGTTTTGTCTTTACCCACCAGGGTAATATCTGTACCGTGAAGCGTAGTAATGAAAGGTACTGTTCTGCCATGTTTTTTCACGATTTGCTTGGCCATATATGCGGTAGATGCATGTGGAATGGCGTAGTGTACGTGCAACAGATCCAGTTTCTGGTTAATAATCACATCCACCATGGTACTGCTAAGGGCAGATTCATAGGGAGGAAAATCAAAAAGCGGATATGTAGGGACCTGTACTTCGTGATAATATATATTAGCGTGAAACGCGTTAAGCCTTACTGGTTGCTGGTAGGTGATAAAATGTACCATGTGGCCTTTGTCTGCCAGGGCCTTACCCAGTTCGGTTGCCAATACCCCACTACCACCGTAGGTAGGGTAACATACTATTCCTATGCGCATGAGATGTTTTTTTGCATTCCGCAAAGGTACTAAAAAGCGGAAAGGATACAGCATAGGCCAAAGTTGGCCTGGAGGCAGGGAGGGGTAAGTGGTTATTGCCAGCCTAATCTTGATAGCTTTATACTTTACTCCTGCGGCTTTTTTTAGTAGTTTTAACGATAAATTAACCTGCTGCATGAAAAAGTTTATAATGCCGATTTTAGTGGCCTTTTCCCTTCCTGCCGTTGCCCAGAGCCAGGAAAAGGACTCCCTCACATTAAGAAGGCTGGCGGATGAAGTGCTCACGCATAGCACAGCGTACGACAACCTGCATACTTTAACCAAGAAGGTAGGCGGCCGCCTGGCAGGATCGCCCCAGATGGTAAAAGCCGAACAATGGGGCGTGAAAGCCCTGAAGGCTGCCGGAGCAGATACCGTATATCTCCAGGAATGCATGGTGCCTCATTGGATAAGAGGCGCTGCCGAAGAAGCCCGTATTATATCGAAGCGGCGCGATTTTATTCCTCCGCTGAATGTATTGGCTTTAGGAAATTCGGTAGGCAGCGGACCCGCCGGCGTAACAGCCGAAGTGCTGGAAGTAGCATCTTTCGATGACCTGGAAGCCAAAAAAGACCAGGTAAAAGGCAAGATTGTTTTTTATAACTATCATTTCAATCCCACTTTTATCAAAACATTCCATTCCTATGGAGATGCTGTAAAATATCGTGGCCAGGGCGCCAGTCGTGCAGCCAAATATGGCGCAGTAGCTGTTATTGTGCGTTCTATGAGTCACGCCGCCAATAATTTCCCTCACACGGGCGCCATGGCATACGACAATGCTTATCCCAAGATTCCGGCGGTAGCTATTGGACTGGAAGATGCCGACCGTTTAAGCCAGCGGCTAAAAGACGATGTGGACGCGAAGGTATTCCTGCGTACCAATTGCATGATGCTGAAAGATACAATCGGGCATAACGTGATCGGAGAACTGCGGGGCAGTAAACATCCCGACCAGTACATCACCGTAGGCGGCCATCTTGATTCCTGGGATGTAGCAGAAGGTGCACACGACGATGGTACAGGCTGTGTGCAGTCCATCGAAGTGTTGCGTGCTTTCAAGGCAGCTGGAGTAAAACCGGAACGTACCCTACGGGTGGTGTTATTTGCCAATGAAGAAAACGGCACACGGGGTGGTCGTAAATACGCGGAAGTAGCCAAAGCACAGCAGGAAAAACATATCTTCGCGTTGGAAAGTGATGCAGGTGGCTTTACTCCACGAGGCTTTATCACTACGGTGGATGCTGCCGAAAAAGCAAAGATGGATAGCTGGAAAGCCTTATTTGCACCCTATGGCATATACGATTTTGATGAACAGGGAGGGGGCGTAGACGTGGGCCAGTTACATGAAGCATTGGGAACACCGATGGCTGAACTTTCTCCCGATTCGCAGCGTTATTTCGACATTCACCATGCCGCTAATGATGTATTCGAAAACGTGAATAAAAGAGAACTGGAGCTGGGCGCTTTTGGTATGGCTGCTTTGATTTATCTTGTAGATCTGAATTTCTGATTATCCACTACTAAAATATACTTATGGGTCGTTTTGTCTTTATTGTTGTTTCTATTATTATACTGGTATTGGGAGGCATATTCTTCTATAAATACTATTTCGTTTTCGGACAGGGAGTAAAGGCAGGCGAGCTTAATTATTTTGTGCAGAAAGGATATATCTTTAAAACCTATGAAGGTAAATTGATTCAGTCGGGTTATCGTGGTAAAGTGGCTGGTACTATTCAGTCTAACGAATTCCAGTTTTCGGTGGCCAGCGAACGTATTGCCCAACAGTTGATGACTGCCAGTGGCAAAGTAGTAGAGCTGCACTATAAAGAATATCTGGGCGCTATTCCCTGGAGAGGTTACAGCCCTTTTATTGTGGATAGCATTATTTCTATCACCAACCCGGCACCTCAGAACCTGATTCCTTAAAATAAAAGTATCACCAATAAAAAATGCTGCAGCCATGAAGTGAGCTGCAGCATTTTTTATTAGAAAAGTAGGAAGGCATTGTATCCTAGCCCGCCTGTATAAGAAATATTGCAGGTCTTTTATGGAGATCTGGTAATTGTTTTTTCCATTCCTTCACCGTCTTTGTCTTGATATATTCTGTAGGCGCGGTAATATCTGCCGCTACACATATGCGGGTACTGTCTTTACAGTTATCCACTATATCCTTCAGCAGCTGGTTATTACGGTAAGGCGTTTCAATAAACAGTTGGGTTTGTTGTTTCCGTTCGGAGGTGGCTTCCAGTTCCCGGATGGTTTTAAGTCTTTCCGGTCCCTTAATAGGCAGGTAACCTACAAACTGGAAATTTTGCCCGTTCATACCGGAGGCCATCAGGGCCAGCAGCATGGAGTTGGGACCGATCATGGGAATGATTCGGGCATCGATGCTGTGGGCCATCTGCACTACCAGGTGCCCGGGATCCGCAATGGCGGGGCATCCGGCCTCACTCAATATGCCGATGTCTTTCCCCTCCAACAGTAATTTCCGGCCAATAGTTACATCTGGTGGCTGATTTTCATTCATGATCAGCAGTTGGAGGGCATCTATATTAATATTCCTGTCGAGCGCTTTTAAATAGCGTCGGGCAGTTCGTTCATTTTCTACATAAAAAACCGACAGCCGCTGTACAATAGCTGTTACATAGGCCGGGATGCTGAATAAGGCATCAGAACTTAACACGGTAGGAACAAGGTACACATTGCCTGGAGTATTCATTTATCGCAGTTTTTTGTTTTGTAAGTCAATAGTGGCAGCAATTACAGCGTACGACGGCGCCAACATCCAGCCCACTACCGGGATCAGCATAAACAAGTAAAACACCATGCCATTACCAATGGCCATGCCCCGGTGCTGGCGTATAAATGCAATGCTTTGCGACATATTTAAGCGATGTCTTTCACAACTGTAATCCATCATGGCAAAGCCGTAAAAATAGCTCTCTACAAAAAAACTGATCATGGGTATCAGCCAGCCAACAACCGGGATAAAAGATACCAGCAGCAATACCAGGATAGCCGCAGTTTGGTAAACGATGTTACGGCACGACATCTTAATGCCCCGGATAATATCCTGGCCCAGCTGTGACCAGCTGAATGGGAACTCTTTATATTCCAGGATGGCCTCTGTTTTTTCTGATAAATAGGAGAATACCGGCGAGGCTACTATCAAAAACAGGTATTTGAAATAAGAGAAATACCAAAATACAAAGACTATCCTCACAGAAAAAGCCACGAGGATAAAAAGAAAACTAATCCAGCTGCTTTCCAGGTCCTGTACCCATTCTGTGATATGCAGCAATTTAGTCAGGTACTCCACAAAATCACCGGAATATCCCCATACAAAGTAAAACCCTGTAAAAAAAAGCAAACAGTAAATAATGCCCGGTATCAGTATCCATTTCCATAATTTATGCTGCATGATAAACTGATGGGCCTTTCCGTATGATTGAACAGCCGACAGTACTTCTCTGAATGAAAACAACGCCTGAATTTTTTTAGTGTAACTAAATGTTTTATGAAAGAGCAACGAAACTAAGGCAAAAATATTTTAAATGTGAGCATAAAGCTGAAGGCGCAAAGCAAAAAGCTATTATAGAGAATGATATTGGCGAATATTTAACAATATCGCAGCAGTCATTCTCTATAATAGCTTTTTGCTTTGCGCCTTCAGCTTTTAGAAGCGTGGACAAAGCGTCTTATACTTATTATTTTCGTTCCTGGTGTGAATATAGATCAGTGAAATCTCAAAACCTCCCCTGTAATTAGAGGCTGGTTTCAGGGTAGAAACGTTGGTATCGTAGGTAAGCCCGAGCTGGAAACCCTTGAATTCTAGTCCCACATAAGGAATAACGGCATCTTTAAGACGGTACCAGCTACCTATATAAAACGTAGTAGGCTGATCATCTACCTCGCTGAGGGAGAAGCCATAGGCACCGCCAAACGTAAACTCAGTAGCTGTGCTTTGTTTCATGTACAGGATACTGGTGTGGAAGCGGTCTTTCCCGTTTACCGGTACAGAGCCCCCGCCATGTACGGTCCAGCGGTAGCTGAGCCGGTTCTGGGTAAGGTTCATAAACGACTCGGTAGGTTGGGTAATATGATAATAGGAGGCGCCCAGGTAAATATTGGACGATTCCCCGATTAAACCGTTGTACAAGATCCCCACATTGGGATCGAAATAGGAAATTTTTGGATTTACCAGCGTTTCATTGCTGGGGATAGACGGGTTATACCCGTTGTTATCTATTTGATTCTCAAATTGTAACTTGGTATTATCAATCCTTTTTTGCACCAGCGTTCCCTGTAAACCTATGGCGAGCGTATGATTACCTTCCGGATCCAGGCCTTTATGATAGGCAGTGCTGAACGAAAGATAAGTAGATGTTAATGCCCCGCCACCACTTCTGTCGTACATTGCCTGAAGCCCTACACCCCAGATATCTGTATAGGAAATCACGTTTTTAAGTATCCCGAAATCAATGGCTGCAGTCCCGGTAATGAAAGGGGAAGCAATGCTGCTCCATTGGGACCGGTAGTTGCCGGATAAGCGGTAATCTCCTGAAAATAAACCGGTAAATGCTGGGTTAAGCGTGAGCGGTGAGGCAAAAAATTGCGAAAAGTGCGGATCCTGCGCCCTTAAAGGATTAAAATAAAGTAATATGGTCAAGAATAGTAAAGCTCTTTTCATAGTAGTAAAGCTTAAAGCATAGGGTAGTTATGCAATGTCGGTGAAGGTACATTAATTAGTTCATATCGCAAATTAAATTCATGTATAAAAAGCAGCCGAAATAAAAATGCGAATAGCAGCCGTACCTGTTAAAGATACAAAACTGCTATTCGCAAAACGATTTTATGGTGATTATTGTTGCAATTTATTTCCGAAGGCCAGGTCGCCCGCATCTCCAAGACCGGGAACGATATACCCCTTGGCGGTCAGTTCATCGTCAATATCGCCCGCCCAGATGGTCAGGTTAGCGTTGGTATTGCGCAGCACATACTCTATCCCCACAGTACAGGCAATGGCCACTACCAGGTGAATATGACTGGGCTTCCCGATGGCTTCCAGGTGCTCAATGGTTTTTACCAGGGAGGCGCCGGTAGCCAGCATAGGGTCTGAAAGAATCAACACCTGCCCATCTATCGACGGGGTACTGACATATTCCAGGCTGATATCAAAAGAGCCGTCGTGGTTATGTTTGCGGTAAGCCGAGATAAACGCATGATCTGCCTTGTCGAAATAGTGCAGCAATCCCTGGTGCAAGGCCAACCCTGCACGTAAAATAGTGGCCAGCACCGGTTGGGCCTTCAGTACGCGACAAGTGGCAATACCCATGGGGGTAGTCACCTCTTTGTCTTCATAATCCAGCGTTTTGCTGATCTCATAGGCCGCCACTTCCCCCAGTCGCTCCAAATTACGCCGGAAGCGCATGCGGTCCGTTTGAACCTCCACATTTCTGATCTCGCTTAACCATTCTCCAACCAACGAATTGGTTTCACTTAAATTGATAATCATGAGCAATCCCTTTGAGGCCGCAAATTACCGAAAAATAGTGAACTACTCTTTCTCGTCCTTGTCCAGTAGTTTAGCTTTCTTTACCAGCTGTATGAATTCAGCCCGGTATCCTTCTTTGTCCTCTCCCCGGGCGGTTCCTGCCCACAACAGCACCTGGTCGTAGGTAGCAGTACCTGCAAAGGCAGACCGCCTCAGCAACTGGCCGAAAGCTGCTACGGCAGTAGCCATCCGGAAGTCTTCCGGCGCGGCGCCAATTTCTTGGTTATCATAAGGTAGCACCTTTTCCATTAACTGGCTCTTTTCTGCAGCAGGATCCTTGTAGCGCAATTTTACGGTCAACACCTCTTTCTGGTTACCTACTATCTTACCTTGCTGGTATTTCAACGGATCCACCCAATTCACGTTTTCCCCTTTCTTACCGGTAGGTTTCAGCTCATACAATGCGGTCACCGTGTGCCCCACGCCCATATCGCCGGCATCTTTCTTATCATTATTAAAATCTTCGTTCTGCAATATCCTGTTTTCATAACCTACTAACCGGTAGGCCTGTACGAAGTTGGGATTGAACTCTACCTGTAGCTTTACGTCCTTGGCCACGGTAAACAGGGTACCTCCAAACTCGGTTACAAACGTTCTGCGGGCTTCTTCGAAATTATCAATGTAGGCGTAGTTGCCGTTGCCTTTGTCGGCCAGCAGTTCCATGGTGTTATCTTTTAAGTTACCCATGCCAAAACCTAGTACAGATAAGAAGATCCCTTTCTGTCTTTCATTTTCTATCAGGCGGGTCAATGCTCCTTCACTGGAAATACCCACGTTGAAATCGCCGTCTGTAGCCAATATTACCCGGGTATTGCTGTTTTCTTTACGGAGCTTCGCCGCAATGTCATAAGCCAGCTGTATACCGGCGCCGCCAGCGGTAGAGCCGCCAGCCTGTAGTTCATCGAGAGCCGACAGTATATGTTGCTTATCGTTGCCGCTGGTAGGCGGTAATACCACACCGGCAGCGCCTGCATATACCACAATGGCTACTTTGTCCTGTGGGCGTAATTGTTCCGTCAATACCCTGAAGGCCTTTTTAACCAATGGAAGCTTGTTTTCTTCATCCATGGAGCCCGAAACATCCAGCAGGAATACCAGGTTGGTGGGAGGGAGGTCTCTGGTGTCTACCTGTTTGCTTTTCAGCGCCACGCGCACCAGCTGATGGCTGGTATTCCAGGGACAAATGGCCATGTCGGTATAAATGGCCACCGGATCTTTACCGGCAGGGGCTTTATAGCCATAATCGAAATAATTGATCATTTCTTCTACTCTTACCGCATCTGGTGGTGGCATTTCGCCATTGTTCAGGAAACGGCGCATATTGCTGTACGAAGCCCTGTCCACGTCTATGCTGAAGGTGCTCAACGGCTGGTCTGTTACCGCATGGAAGATATTTTCGTTGATAGGACTGTAATCTTCTGCACTGGAAGGTGCATATGAAACCCTGCCATTATTGGCGGCTACGCCTGATACCATCATCTCATAATTTTGGGCAGCCACCATATTGCGTTTTGGGCTAACTGCCTTAACAGTAGGGGCAGGAGGCGATGTTGATCCTGATGGCTCGCCACCCACCATAACATCGTCCATTATATACCGGCTCCTGTCTTTAACTACCCGCTGTAGCAAATGAAGGGTAACATTGATAGAGGCCTGTTTATCGTTTACCGTGAGTGTTACTACTTTATAATTAGTAGCATTGACTTCCAGCGTAACTGTACCCGCAGGAACTTTCAGGCTAAAATGTCCTTTGGTATCAGAGGCTGTCATCACATCTGTATTTTTTATCCGGACCACCGCATTCGCTACAGGTTGATTACCTGCGCTTTCTTTTACAGTACCGGTAATAGTGCGCAGCTGTTGGGCAGATACAGCGAACGCCACCAGGCAGTTGAATAATAGCAGAGCAAGATATTTTTTCATGGCGATATTGTTTTCTGCTAATAGGATGGCATCCATGTGGCCGTTTCCATAAATCAGGAAAAAAAATATTTAAAAACTACCTTTGCTGAAATTTTTTGAGATGGTATATAACGTGATTGGCACCATGTCTGGTAGTTCATTAGATGGACTGGATATAGTTTTTGCAGAATTGACCGAAATACGCGGACAATGGACTTATGCTATTAAAGCGTCCGAGAGCCTGCCTTACGAGCCGGAATGGGTGGAGAAACTGGTCCAGGCCACCACTTTGTCCGCCAGGGACTACTTGCTGTTGCATACGGCCTATGGACATTATACCGGGCAGCGTATCCTGTCTTTCATAGAAAAGAACCAGCTGGATCATAAAGTACATTTTATTGCCTCACATGGTCATACCACTTTTCATATACCTTCCGCCAAAACAACGGCCCAGCTGGGCGATGGAGCGGCTATTACCGCGGTTACCGGCTTACCGGTGATTACCGATTTGCGGGCAGTAGACGTGGCATTGGGTGGCCAGGGAGCGCCTATTGTGCCTATTGGTGAAAAATATTTATTGCCTGGATACCAATACTGGCTGAACCTGGGAGGTATTGCCAATGTTTCTGCCCAGTTGCCAGATCAATTTGTAGCATTTGATATTTGCCCAGCCAACCGTGTGCTGAATTCCCTGGCAGCGGCGTTGAATAAACCTTACGACGATGGCGGCGCCCTGGCGGCCGGTGGCGTTGCAGATGTGGTGTTGTTGAATCAGCTGAACAGCCTGCCTTATTACGCTGCTTCATGGCCCAAATCGCTCGCCAACGACTTCGGTACCGATACCATCCTGCCTATGATAGCGCCTTTGCGTATTTCTGTACAAGGTAAACTGCGTACCTATGTAGAACATATTGCAGCACAGGTAGCACAGGCCGTAAAAGCACTGAAAGAAAATATGCCGGAAGGGCCCGGTAAAATGCTCGTTACCGGCGGCGGGGCATTCAATACCTTCCTGGTAAACACGATACAACAACAACTGGAGCCCCTGGAAATTACAGTAGAAGTGCCCGATGCACTGACGGTTAATTTTAAAGAAGCCTTGATTATGGCGCTGATAGGTACTTTGCGCTGGAGACAGGAAGATAATATCTTAAGCGGTGTCACCGGCGCATCAAGAGACTCCATCAATGGAGCACTCTGGACGAGCCGGTAAACAGTATTAGAAGTTTTTCTCCAGGAGCTGGAATTTATCCCCATCAAACAAGCCAAGATCGCTTAGTTTCAAATGAGGAATCACCAGTAACGCCATAAAGGACAATGTCATGAAGGGCGATGCCAGCCGGGAACCGAGGGCTTTGGCCGCTTTATCTAGGGTACCGTATTGTGCCGCCACCGTATAGCCGTCGAGGTTACTCATCAAACCGGCGACCGGCAGGGGCAATACGGCAGTGTCGCCGCCGTTTACCACGCTGATACCCCCTTGCTCAGCTATTACCGCGTTGATAGCGGCGGCCAGGCTTTCGTCGTCGGTACCCACAGCAATGATGTTATGACTGTCGTGCGCTACCGAGGAGGCGATGGCGCCCTGTTGCAGCCCAAATCCATGGATAAATGCCATTGCGGGAGCCGCCTGCCGGTAACGGTTTACTACGGCCAGTTTCAGCACATCTTTTGGTATACTGTTTTGCACGTTTCCTTCGGCTACCGGGAGTAATTCCTGTAGAGAACTGGTAATCAGCTGACCATCGAGCGCTGCTATCACCCTGGCACTTACTTCAGTGTCATGGATGTTGTTGACCGGTATACGGAAGTCTGCCGGCTTCACAGGGTTACATATGAAATTATTCACAGGAGCTGATGCAATGCTGGGTATGAGCGTATGCCCATTTTCCGCAACTTTTACCCCATCGATATAAGTGGCCAGTATGCTGAAATCTTCCAGGTTATCTACCACAATAAAATCAGCCGGATCATTTTCCTTCAGCAGGCCGTTATCCAGCTTGTAATGTACAACTGGGTTGATACAGGCGGCGCGTAGTATTTTAAAGAGATCTATACCATGTGCCAGCGCTCTCTTTACCAGCAGGTTAATATGCCCTTCTTCCAGGTTGTCAGGGTGTTTATCATCGCTGCAAAACATAATATGGTCGGCATAGTCATTCAGTAAAGGGTATAATGCCTCAAAATTTTTGGCGGCACTTCCTTCCCGGATAAGGATGTGCATCCCATACTTTAATTTATCCAACGCTTCTTCCATAGTAAAACATTCGTGGTCGGTGCTGATGCCTGCGGCAATATAGTCGCGGGCGGCATCGCCTCTAAGTCCCGGTGCATGGCCGTCGACAGGCTTACCTGCTTTTTTTGCAGCGGCGATTTTAGCCATCACTTCCGGATCTTTATGCAGTACTCCCGGGAAATTCATCATTTCCGTAAGATACCCGATGTCGGGTCTTGCCAACAGGGCTTCGATATCAGCCACTGTAACGGTGGCGCCGGCGGTTTCAAAAGTGGTGGCCGGCACACAGGATGGGGCGCCAAAGTTGAACCGGAAGGGTACCTGTTTACCATTTTCCAGCATATAAGTAACACCGGCAACGCCCATTACATTGGCTATTTCATGCGGGTCGCTGACGGTAGCAATGGTACCATGTACAACAGCCATCCGGGCAAATTCGGAAGGAATGAGCATAGAGCTTTCCACATGTACATGCGCGTCTGTAAAGCCCGGTAGCAGGTAGTTGGAGTAAGATTGGCTATCGCGTGTAATCCTGGCTATGCGGCCGTTTTCAATATGCAGGGTAGCAGGGTAAATTTCGGCTTGCAGGATATCCACCAGGTTGCCCGATATCTGGAATGTATTCATGCCGTAAAGCTAAGGAATAGGCGGCATTTTCGACCCTGGCGTATTTTTTGGTAAACTGTTGGGGGAGATGTTTTTTGGTTATCTTTAGTTACCAAAGAAACGAATATCAAAAACGTATTTATGACAAGGATTAAATCTTACGCGTTGCTGGCTGCCCTTCTGATAACAGGAATCAGCACTTACGCCCAGACTGCCGACGAAATTATTGCAAAGAATACCGCTGCAATGGGTGGAGAAGCAAAATTGAAAGACCTGAAAACGCAATATGTAGAGGGAAGTATGGAAGTGCAGGGGCAATCTGTACCCATCAAGAAATGGGTAAAGCAGAATGAAGGCATGCGGCTGGAATTCAATGTGATGGGAAGCAACAATATACAGGTAGTAACCCGGTCTGCCGGATGGAGCCTGATGCCGGTAATGATGCAAACGGCACCCCAGGATATGGATAGCGCTACCCTGAAAATCATGCAACCGCAGCTGGATCTGAGAGGAGAACTGTACGATTATAAAAACAAAGGAAAGAAGATAGAATTATCAGGTAAGGAAGAGGTGAATGGCATACCGGCCTATAAGCTGAAAGTGATCGGGGACGGCGGCTCTACAGGAGATGTTTACATTGATGCCAATACCTTCCTGATTGTGAAAACAGTGAATAATATTAATATCAAAGGGCAGTCACTGGAGCTGGTATTACTGATGTCTGATTACAAGAAAACGCCGGAAGGCTACGCCTATGCGGCCACTACCACACAAACGCCGGGCGATGTTAAAATAAATGTGTCGAAGGTAGATGTGAATACACCGGTAGCAGATACGCTGTTTGCTAAACCGCAATAAAGAATTATGGACATACGCTGGTGGAATGCTGATTGACACGCCCCGCCAGCGTATATCTTCTGTATACAAATATTATTTATACAATTTGGCCATGGCTATTGCCTCTTCGGCCATTTTTTTTGCCAGGTGGGCTGGCTGCAGCACTTTTACCTGGGCGCCATAGCTGAGCAAGGTCATGGTGAGCTCGGGGTTGATAACAACATTAAGGGATATACGACATTCCTGGTCATTATCCTCCACTACTTCCTGCGAAGCGTGTATAGGCTGTGATTTAACGTACTTGCCCTGTTTAGGGGCAAAGCTCAGCAAAACATGTTCGGGTTCCCCATCATGTACGGTAATGCCAACAGCATGCTTGAAATAGCTGGCATCATCGAAGTTCTTTTCATCAAAATGTTTCATGGTAGGCCAGAGCTTCACAATTCTGTCCAGCGCAAACGTAATAACAGCGCCGCCCCTGGTCTGCTGGCTTTTGCCGATCAGGTAAAAGCGGTGTTGATATTCTCGCAGGTGATAAGGTTCTACCCAGTGTTCCTTGGGCTCGTCGCGTTCAAAGCTCTGGTAGGCAATCCGGATGATTTCCAGGTTTTTTATGGCGTCTACAATCTCGGGGATATGTTCGGCGCCTTTGTATTGAGAGGCGCGGGCAAATTTAATCAGGCCTTTATGTTGCAGCGCTTCCCGGTTCATTTTCAGGCTGGCGGCTATTTTGAGAATAGCATCTTCAAATTGTTGTACTACCGGTAAACTGCGGAATTGTTCTAATATGCCAATAGCAATTTCCAACCCCTGCAGATCTGCTTCTTCAATAGGGGAATTACTGATGGAAAAACTTTCATCTGCGTACCGGTAGGTGCCGCTGCTACGGTCGTATACGATAGGCGCCATGTAGTTTAATTCCGGATCCTGTCGCATGTCCTGTAAATCCTTCTGTATGGTACGAACGGAGATGCCCGCTCCCATTTTATCAGATACATATTCAATCAGGTTGTCCAGGGTAGGTTTGGGTTTCTGTTTGCTGCGCAGTCGCTCATCGATCCAACGGTAGCGCGACACCGCATCTTTGTTCTTTGGCAATAGATAAAATTTAGATAATAAAAATAAGCAATTCCTGCTTTTGCAAATAAGGATAAAAAAAATATAGCGAAAAGATCACTACGCAAATTCCATGCGTGCAGCGCAGCTAGATTTGTATTGTTATCAAAACGGAATGGTTATGAATCAAGTAAATACAACTACAGCCATTACACAAATGCAGGCGATTTCAATTGGGCAAATCATCATGGATGATTCCAATTACCTGACGCTCTGGGGCCAGTTGCTGCAGGATGATGTGTGGTATCCCTGTGATTTTGTAACTACGTATGAAGTCATGAATACCATGCTGCGTTTCGGGCAGGATAAACACGATGCGGTACAAATGACCATTGTGAAAAAACTGGAAGATATGCGCCGTATCCCGGATATAATCGACCTGGAAGCGGAATTGGGAACCGCCGTAGTTTTTGACAACCTTATTTTTTATATGCGCCGTCCATGTCTGCAACAGGACGACAACTGGGAAGCCTATGCGGATGAAGAGTGCTATTATATAGAACGGGTAATACAAATGCCCATCGTGCCGGTACCGCCTACTTTACCACCCGCAGCCCGCCTGCAGGGAGAAGATAACGAGAAAATGGAGTATTGTATCCAATTACTTCATGATGCCTATAACCTATACCTTGGATTTATTGAGATTGAACTCGGGGATGAAGCTGCCAGAATGAAGGCCGGTCTGGAAAATGACTATAAGTTCAGCATGGCTTATTATGCCTGGCAGCTACATACCTCAAATACTTAACCCCTTGTTAGCCATATTTTTATCTATTGAATAACCCCTTTCAGCTGTTGTATGAACCCCTTTTCTATCCGTTGATTGAACCCTGTTAAACATTGTTTGTTAGCCCCAATTCCCCTCCCCATGAAAAAAAATCGGCAAAATTGAGAAAAAAATCCCTAGAAGTCTATAAATTTTGTAGGAAAAGGTTATTTTTGGTCAATAAAATCGCAGAACTATGAGTTTAAGACTGGGCGATGTTGCTCCAAACTTTAAGGCTAATACCACTTTAGGAGAGATAGATTTTTATGAATTCCTTGGTGATGGCTGGGGTATCTTATTTTCTCACCCGGCAGACTTTACTCCGGTATGTACTACCGAGCTTGGTAAAACTGCCCTTCTGAAAGATGAGTTCGCGAAACGTAATACTAAAGTACTGGCTGTCAGTGTAGATCCACTAGATAAACACCTGAGCTGGATAAATGATATCAACGAAACACAACAGTGTGACGTAACTTTCCCTATTATTGCAGATGAAAACAAGACAGTGGCAAATCTGTATGACATGATTCATCCAAATGCCTCTGAAACATTTACTGTTAGATCCTTGTTTATCATTGGACCGGACAAAAAAGTGAAACTGATCATCACTTACCCGGCCTCTACCGGCAGAAACTTCCATGAAGTACTGCGCGTGCTGGATTCTCTGCAGCTTACTGCTAAATACAGCGTAGCTACACCAGCCGACTGGAAAGATGGAGAAGATGTGATCGTTACCGCAGCGGTGCCCACGGCAGACATTCCTGCCCGTTTTCCGAAAGGCCATAAAATTATCAAGCCTTACCTGAGAACAACACCTCAGCCCAACAAATAATGAAGAAGTAGCCTGCAAAAGGCTTTACGTATAAAGATTTTTTAATGGTTGGTTTTTGATTTTTACGAAACGGGGATTTCTCCCCGTTTTTTTTTGCCCTTTTTCTCCCGCCTGGTAAACAAACCCCATATAGATAGGACTCCCCCGCAATTAGCATAAAAAAGATTAGGGAAAACAAAAACAGCTTCCTGCTTCCGTTTCCCCTAACCCTTAAAAAATCAAACAAAACAACATTCTTTATAACAGCCCTATTCAGCAGAGAGCTCCTCCCCAATAACAGGCTGTTTGCCCCGATGCTTCCGCAATTGCGTCAGCAAGGCACTCATATCTTTAGGCAGTGGCGCCTCTATGGTATATTCCTTTCCGTTTTGATCCTTAAACACCAGCATCGACGCATGCAGCGCTAGCCGGCTCAACAACGGACGCTCTTCTTCTGTATGCTTACCCAGTTTGAATTTCTTCTTGATGGTCGACAAAAGTATAGGCTGCGCGCTACCATAAAACTCGTCTACAGCAATAGGATGACCCAGGAATTTCATGTGCACCCTGATCTGATGCGTACGCCCGGTATGAATTTGCATCCTGACCAGGCTATACAAACCAAATTCTTCCAGCACTTCGTAGTCGGTAGAAGAAGGCTTACCCTTACGGTTGGTCACCATCTTTCCCTTCTGTACCGGGTGCTCCATAATGCCCTCGCTCACATTCCCCTGTTTAGTGGTCAGCTGACCGCTTACCAGGCCCAGGTAGAATTTTTTCACGTCCCTGCTTTCAAACAGCTGGGAGAAATATTTATGAGCAGCCTCATTACGGGCAAACAGGATGATGCCGCTGGTTTCGCGGTCCAGCCGGTGTACGGTGAATACCTCACCATACGCCTTCTTCATGATGGCAATTAATGAGCTTAACTCATTGTCATGACGATCAGGTAGCGTGAGCATGCCGGCAGGCTTGTTCACGATAACAAAATCAGGTGTTTCCAGTATAATATGATCTACTAATCGCATCAGGTTATTCGGCAGTTATTTTTTAAAATGTTTCAACAGGATGACTTCTTTCTCTGTGAGAAAGCGCCATTGACCCCGGTTCAACGTTTTTTTGGTCAGACCCGCATACATTACCCGATCCAATTTTTCAACGGTATATTCCAGGTGTTCAAAAATACGGCGTACGATACGGTTCTTACCACTGTGTATCTCAATACCCACCTGCTTTTTGTCTTTTGGATCCACATAACCCAGTGCATCTACTACAGCTACACCATCTTCCAGGGTTACGCCGTCAATAATTTTGTCAAAGTCGCCCTTGGTAAGGGGTTTATCCAGTTCTGCCTGGTAAATCTTTTTGATATTGTGTTTAGGATGCGCCAGTCGCTGCGCCAGTTCTCCGTCATTGGTGAGCAACAACAATCCGGACGTGTTACGGTCCAAACGGCCTACCGGGTACACCCTTTCATTTTCTGCGGCGTCCTGGATCAGGTCCATTACGGTTTTGCGGCCTTCGGGATCATCGGTAGTAGTGATATAACCTTTGGGTTTATTCAGCAGAATATAAATCAGGTTTTTGGTTGGGGTAATTTTTTTATCCTGCATCGTCACGTGATCGCTGCCGGTTACTTTGGTAGCAGGCTCGGTAACTACTTTACCATTCACCGTTACCTTACCTTCTTTAATCAGGTCTACCGCCTTTCTGCGGGAGCAAAGACCGCAGTGCGCCACAAATTTGTTCAATGGCATTTCGCCAGGCCCAAAGATGCTTTGCTTACTTTCGCTATCTTTCGCAGCAGGTTTTGTGGCAGACGTGTGGTCAGTATCCTTTACCTTGATGCGTTTTTTCCGGTCTTGTTTATCAGCAAAACGTTCATTGGTTTTATCAAAGAATTTTTTCCGGTTAAATCCGCTGGGAGTCTCTCTGTCAGCGGATTTGCCACCTTTTTTACTGTCGCCGTGAAAATGGAAAGCGCTGTCATCGTTCTTTTTGGTAACGCCGTAGGTACGTTTACGTAACGGTTTGTCTTCACCGCCGGTGCGTTTACCAAATGCAGGCTTGTCGTCGCGTTTGAAGCCGCCGCCGCGCTTATCCTCGCTTCTCTCACCAAAACTGCGTTTAGGCTTATCGTCATTTCTCTCACCAAAGCTGCGCTTAGGTTTATCTTCACTTCTTCCGCCAAAACTGCGTTTAGGTTTATCGTCGCCTCTCTCACCAAAGCTGCGCTTAGGTTTATCTTCACTTCTTTCGCCAAAGCTGCGTTTCGGTTTATCGTCCCCTGCGCCAAAGCCAGGCTTGCGGCCATCGGCAGAGAAACCTGGTTTACGGGCTGGACGCTCGTTATTATCGAAAGTACGTTTGCGGAATGCAGGCTTTTCATCCCCGGTTTTCCCCCCTTCAAAGCGGGAAGAACGGAAAGACGGTTTACCTTCTGTATGGCCGCTATCTTTTGCAGAGGCTCTTCCTGGCCTCTCGCCGTCAACGGAAAAGCGGTTGCGATTGCCTGCTGGTTTGTCGCTTTTACCCATCTTATTGTCCCTGGATGGACCAAACCCTTTTTTAGCAGGTTGTTTTTTCTTCATAAATTATCATTGATTGATGATCATGGATGCATGACCAATAAGAATATGCATGTAAATAGTTAGCCTTTGTTGGCCAGTTGTCCGCAGGCGGCATCAATATCTTTACCACGACTACGGCGCAGCCTTGCATTCACCTTGTTTTTAGCCAGGTATTCCATAAACTCTTCTGCTGTTTGGGCATCAGGCTTCTGGAAACGGGCCATACCAATAGGGTTGTATTCGATGATATTCACCAGGTCGGCTGGTACCTGCCGGTAAATTTTAATCAATTCATCGGCATCTTCTTTGGCATCGTTAAAATCCTTGAAGAGAATATATTCAAAGGATATTTCATTTTCAGTGGCCTTGTAGAAATAGTTCAACGCTGCAATCAACTCTTTAAGGTTGTTGGAATCGTTGATCGGCATGATTTCGCTGCGTTTTTTATCATTGGCCGCGTGTAAAGACAAAGCCAGGTTAAATCTTACTTTATCGTCTCCCAGCTGCCGGATCATTTTCGCTACACCGGCGGTGGACACCGTAATACGTTTAGGCGACATCCCCAGTCCATCCGGGGCGGTAATCCGCTCAATCGCCTGCAGTACGTTCTTATAGTTGAGCAAAGGTTCGCCCATGCCCATAAACACAATATTGCTCAGCTTTTTGCCATAAGAAGTCATGGCCTGTTCGTTGATGAGCGCTACTTCATCGTAGATTTCATCAAAGTCGAGGTTGCGCTTGCGGTCCATATAACCAGTAGCACAGAATTTACAACTCAGGCTACACCCTACCTGGGAGGACACACAGGCCGTTTGACGGCTGTCGGTAGGTATCAGTACACCTTCTACCAGGTGATTATCGTGCAGGCGAAAACGGCTCTTAATGGTGCCGTCATTACTCTGCTGCACGGCATCTACTTTTATAGCCGGAAGGGTGAAGTGTTCGGTGAGTTTTTGTCTTAGTTCTTTTGAGAGATTGGTCATCGCTTCGAAACTATCGGCATGGCGTAGCCAAAGCCACTCGTATACCTGTTTCGCGCGGAAAGGTTTTTCACCTATTGACCCGAAATATTCCTGTAAAGCCGGCAGGCTTAAATGCCGGATATTTTTATTGTCAGACTTCATTATTTGACCGTTGTTTGAGCAATTGGCTGCCTTCCGGCAGTCGAAAAGTAACGGCAAAGATACGTAATATTGGGATACTGACAGAATAGCACCTAAAAAGCAATGCCACAGCCGTTTCCAGCTGTGGCATTGCTGTAGTTATGTATAGCATTTATTTCATCCATATGGCCGCAAACCGGGAGGAATTGTCATACCCCTGTACCCGGTACAGCTGGTATCCCTGGGCGGTTAAGTCGGTGAATTTGGCCTGGTAATCGGCCGGGCTCATATTCATATAGGAATAATAAGCCTTGTTCCTTGGCCACCACAGGCCTCCAACGTTGTTTTGGCTGCCGTTTTCTTCCACATTGACGTTTACCGTCATCAATCCTGCTTTATTGAGCTCATTAAATTTTTTGGTGAAATCATTGGTATTCAGTCCATAATACATGTAAAATCCTCCGGGGTTGTTGCTGCCAAATACCCCGGCATGATAACGTTTACCGCCAGCATAGTATACCACATGTTCGGTAACCCGCATTTTTTGCTGGTCTACACAGCTTTTCCATTTGGCATTCCATACGTCATCGGTGGCATTATGTACCGCTACAAAGTTCTCGTTGCCGCGGAGTTTCCATATAACAGTAAATAAAGGATTGCCTCCGGCATCGTTTACCACGGAAATCTGGCGGGGAATAAAGCCTTTGGCGTAATACTCATCAAAGTATTGCTGATACTGGGTGGAATTCATATTGATACGGCAATACCACTGTGAGGGCAGGCCATATTGGAATGAGCCGGATGCGAGGTATTGATTACCGGCTTTGTGTACACTCAGTGTTTGCAAAGCCATCCCCATACCGGTATAGTAGCCCCAGTACTGGGTGATATGCTGCACCGGCACATTGTGAAAGGAAGGATAGAAAGGGGCGAAGAAACGGTTGAATGCCCCGGTAGCACCGATTTCATAACAGGAAGCGTTGCTGTTGTCGGAAGTGGAGTAAACACCGTAAGGATCTACTTCCATCCAGTCGGCCCCGGTACCCGGACTTTTAATCCACAGCATGAAATGCAGGTGGTTATTGGCGGTATAGGGATTAGTAGGCGTACCATCCTGGTTAAGTCCCCATCCGGCGCCACCAAAGCCCGTATTGCCCGACCAGGCAATTTGCTGCCCTGCATATACTTTGTCGCCGGCTTTTACCTTCAGCTTTTGGTCATTGGTGCCCCAAAGCAGCTGGGACGGATTGGGCAGGTTCGCGAATTTCTTATACTTGGTATCCCGCGCATCCAGGTTGCTGGGATCGCTGACAGGAATCATTTTTGCATTGGCCACGTCATGGTCAAACCCGCCACGGAGGTGGAAGTAGCCAGTGCGGTAGGTAGTGCCATCCTGGGCAATATGTTCTATGATCACCACGTTACCAAAAAAGGAATCCCACATGGCGGTAACTACCTTACCCGCAGCACTGGCATATACGCCAAAAGTAGGATCTATACCGGGGCCATATGCGTCAGATGTTTTGGAGAAGTCTACCGAACCATGGCCACTGCCATTGTCATATTTCCAGGCGCCCCCGGGATATACTTTGCTGTTAGTAAAGGGAAGGAAGAAAGGTACTTTGGGAGTAAGGCTTTCCGCATAGGTCCGTGCATCGTTTTCATTGCTGAAAATAGCCGCGGGAGAGGCGTATAGCTGATTTTTATTAGCCGCTTCATCTTGGATGTTATAGCTGCAACAGCCAATGGTAACAGTAGGAGTGGTACAGAAGGCCGGTGTATTCAGCTTTTTCACTGTAATAGGACCATTGTCGATGCCAATAAAAGCAGTTTTGCTATTGGCTACCATGTTCCATTTCGGAGCGGGCGCCAGGCGTTGCACATGCACGTTGCGGCCTGGTGTTACCGGGTGTTGCCTGGACGGTTCTATTCCTTCCTTAACAGGAGCCACAGGTTTATTAGGTCTGTAAAGTAATTCCGAGAGATTGGCGTCATTTTCTCCGACGGGTTGCTGTGCATGGGTGATCAGGGGGAAGAGGCCTGTCAGGCACAATAGGATACGTAAGTGCTTCATTTGTGGGGCTTTTAACGATGAATAAATAATCGGGGGCAAAACTACGGTTCTGCAAAAGTTGGCCAAACGGTATTTACTAAAAGGCGGAAATAAGGTTATAACTGGCGGTGTTTGGCGGGTAGCCTGCAGGTGAAGAGGCGGTTTAACGGGGATGCTTTATATTGCAGTTAAACCAAAACAATCACATGCAAGTTGCTTACATAGTAGATGCGGTACGTACTCCCATAGGCCGCTATGGTGGCGCACTGAGCACCATCCGCCCGGATGATCTGCTGGCGCATCTGATCAAAGCGTTAATGAAAAGAAATAGTTCCCTGGATCCGGCTGTTATAGAAGATGTGATTGCCGGCGCCGCCAACCAGGCGGGGGAAGATAACAGGAATGTGGCGCGGATGGCGGCACTGCTGGCAGGGCTACCTGTTACCGTAGCCGGTAATACCGTAAATCGTTTATGCGCCTCCGGTATGCAGGCCATTATGGACGCTGCCAGGGCAGTGATGTGCGGGGAAGGCGATGTATACCTGGCCGGCGGTGTGGAAAGCATGACCCGTGCCCCCTTTGTGGTGGCTAAGTCAGATACTGCCTTCGGCCGCAAAGCAGAAATGTATGATACCACGATTGGCTGGCGTTTCACGAACCCCAGGCTGGCCGACATGTACCATCCCTATGCGATGGGGGAAACAGCCGAAAATGTGGCTAACCAATGGAAGATAGGAAGAGAAGAGCAGGATATTTTTGCATTGCGTAGCCAAACCCTTTACCGGCAGGCATTAGAAGCCGGCAAATGGCAGGACGAAATTATACCCGTAGAAATCGTCCAGGGGAAAGACGAGAAAATGCTCTTTTCGGAAGATGAACATCCGCGGGCTACTACCCTGGAAAAGCTGGCTGCATTACGCCCCGCTTTTGCTAAAAATGGATCCGTTACCGCAGGTAATTCCTCCGGTATCAACGATGGTGCAGCTGCAGTACTTATTGTGTCGGAAAAGGCATTGAAACAATTTAACCTCCAGCCACTGGCACAAATCAAAAGTATGGCGGTAGCGGGTGTAGATCCCGCCATTATGGGCATTGGCCCTGTACCGGCCTCCAATAAGGCATTGCAGCGTGCCGGCCTCACGGTGGATCAATTGCACCTGGTAGAACTCAATGAAGCCTTTGCCGCGCAATCCCTGGCTTGTGTACGTGACCTGGGATTAAATCCCGAACTGGTGAATGTAAATGGGGGCGCCATTGCTATCGGGCATCCATTGGGTTGTAGCGGCGTACGTATTACAACTACTTTGTTGCATGAAATGAAACGCCGACCCGAAGCTAAATTTGGCTTGGCTAGTATGTGCGTGGGTGTTGGTCAGGGAGCAGCAGTCATCTTCGAAAAAATATAAGTGTAGGATTACCCTAAAATAGCGAGCGGTCGGACATTACATCCGGCCGCTCGTTGCTGGCAAGCAAAAAAAAAGGGTTCATCATAGACAGATTTGTTTCTCCGTCATCATTTTCCGGAGATTGATCAGACCATAACGCATCCGACCCAATGCTGTATTGATACTCACTTGCGTGAGATCTGCTATTTCTTTAAAACTTAATTCTGCGTAGTGACGCAGGATAATTACTTCCCGTTGTTCTTCCGGCAGCATATCCAACATCCTGCGAACACGATCGTGACTCTGACGGGTAATCAGCTTGTCTTCCGCGCAGCTGTCGCTGAAACCTAATACATCAAAGATATCTTTGTCATCGCCGGTTCTGATCATTGGCGTACGCTTGATCTTCCGGAAATGATCTACACAAAGGTTGTGCGCAATACGCATCGCCCAGGGAAGAAATTTTCCCTTCTCTGTATAACGTTCAGCCCTAATCGTATCAATGATTTTAATAAAGGTATCCTGGAAGATATCTTCTGCGAGGAAAGAATCTTTTACCAGTAGTAGGATGGAAGTGAACACCTTGTCTTTGTGACGGTGCACCAATTCTTCTAATGCGGAAGAATGTCCCTTTTTAAAGAGAGTAATCAACTGCTCATCGCACAATTTGTACATTACTTGCATAAACTTCTACAACTAGGCAGGTTAGTAAATAAATTACAGACTTCACAGCCAGTTTGGTTGTTTTAATTAAGTAGAGTTTATGCGATAATGAGTAGTTTTTAGTTAAAGATCGATGCCTGAAATGCCAGCGAGATAGACCTGGTCTTATGCAAATATAACAGAATAGTTCAATAAAACAAATAATATTATAGTAGGCTTCGGAAGGCTAAAATAAAGGCTTTGAGCGGATTCGAAACACCACTCAAAAGCTAACTATTGAACTAACATCTTTTCCCTTAAATTTGTTCTGTCATGGCAACAAAAGTAAAGAAAGAAACAAGCACAATTGATCCTCAGGAAGTTAGCCCGCAGGACCATATTTTCATAAAAGGAGCCAGGGTACACAATCTCAAGAATGTAAGCGTATCCATCCCCCGTAGCAAACTCGTTGTGGTAACTGGTGTGTCCGGTTCAGGGAAATCCTCCCTGACCATGGATACCCTCTATGCCGAAGGCCAGCGCCGGTACGCGGAAAGCTTAAGCTCCTATGCCCGTCAATTCCTGATGCGTATGAACAAGCCGGATGTCGACTATATCAAGGGGATTTGCCCGGCCATCGCTATCGAACAAAAAGTAATTACCCGTACCCCCCGTTCCACGGTGGGATCTATGACGGAAATTTATGATTACCTCCGGCTCCTGTTTGGAAGAGTGGGTAAAACCTATTCCCCCATCTCCGGAAAACTGGTAAAAAAACATGAGGTAAGTGACGTGGTAGACTTTATCACGAAACTAAAACATGGCAGTAAGGTATTGCTGCTGGTGCCTTTCCGTCGCCACGCGAAAAGAGAGGCGAAGGAGGAACTGGGCATCCTGCAGCAAAAAGGCTTTTCCCGTTTATACGTACCCGGCGCCGAAGGCAATGGCCTGCTACGCATAGAGGAGCTACTGGAACAAAAAAAGATTACCGTACCCGCCGATGCCTGGGTATTAATAGATCGCCTGGTAGTAAAGGATTTTGAAGAAGATGATAAACACCGTATAGCCGATAGCGTGCAAACGGCGTTTTACGAAAGTGAGGGTGATTGCTACGTGGAAGTGGATGGAAAAGAAATCCAGCACTTCGCCAACCGCTTCGAGCTGGATGGTATCACCTTTGAAGAACCGGTACCCAACCTGTTTTCCTTCAATAACCCCTACGGCGCCTGCCCTACCTGTGAAGGATTCGGACAGGTACTCGGACTCGATGCCGACCTGGTGATACCCGATAAGCGACTGAGCGTTTTTGAAGGCGCCATCGCGCCCTGGCGGGGTGAGAAAATGGGTGAGTATAAAGACGCGCTCATTAAAGTGGCCCGTAAATTCAATTTCCCGGTACATAAGCCTATCGCCGAATTAACGGATGAACAGGTGAAATTGCTCTGGACCGGCAACGAACACTTCTATGGGCTGAACGAATTCTTTAAAATGGTAGAGCAAAACCTGTATAAGGTCCAATACCGTGTACTGCAAGCCCGTTACCGCGGTCGTACGATATGCCCCGAATGCGGAGGCGGACGTTTACGCAAGGAAGCGCTCTATATCAAAGTAGGCAACCGGAATATCGCGGAGCTGGTGGACCTGCCCGTATCAGACCTGAAAAAATGGTTCGACGAACTCGATCTCAACGAATATGATCAACAGGTAGCTAAACGTATTCTCATTGAAATAAATCATCGTATCAAAACCTTACTGGATGTAGGTCTCGGATACCTTACGCTCAACAGGGTAGCCAATACGCTGAGTGGTGGCGAAAGTCAGCGTATCCAGCTGACGCGGACCCTGGGCAGCAACCTTACCAATTCCATGTACATACTGGATGAACCCAGCATCGGCTTGCATGCACGCGATACACACCGCCTGATTTCCGTACTCAAAGAGCTGCGCGATCTTGGCAATACCGTGGTGGTAGTAGAACACGACGAACAGATGATGGAAGAAGCTGACTACATCATCGATATGGGCCCACTGGCCAGCCACCTGGGAGGGGAAGTCATTTTCGCCGGTACCTATCTTCAAATACTGAAAGATGGTAAAAGCCTTACCGGTAAATATCTCAGTGGACAATTCACCATCGATCCGCCAGCCAAGGTACGCAAGTGGAAAAAAGCCATTACCGTGGAAGGCGCCCGGCAGCACAACCTGAAAAATATTACAGTTGATTTTCCATTGCAGGTACTCACCGTCATCAGCGGTGTGAGCGGCTCCGGAAAAACTACCCTCGTAAAACAGATCCTCTACCCCGCACTGATGAAGCTAAAGGGCGAGTTTGCAGAAAGGGTGGGTAACCACAAGGCCCTCAAAGGCGCTATGGATGATATTACACAGGTGGAAATGATTGACCAGAACCCCATTGGTAAGTCATCGCGCTCCAATCCGGTAACCTACATCAAAGCCTACGATGAAATCAGGGACCTGTATTCCAGGCAACAGCTGAGCAAGATGCGCGGTTTCCAGCCCAAGCATTTTTCTTTCAACGTAGATGGCGGCCGTTGTGATGCCTGCAAGGGAGAAGGAGAGGTGATTGTAGAAATGCAGTTCCTGGCAGATGTACACCTTACGTGTGAAAGCTGTGGTGGTAAAAGGTTTAAAGACGAAGTACTGGAAGTTACCTATAAAGGGAAGAATATCTACGAAGTATTGGAAATGGGGGTAGATGAAGCGCTGAACTTCTTCAAGGATGAAAAAGAAGTATGTAATAAAATACGTCCCTTGAGCAGTGTAGGATTAGGGTATGTGAAACTCGGACAAAGCAGCGATACCCTCAGTGGTGGAGAGGCGCAACGTGTAAAACTGGCATCTTTCCTTGGAAAAGGGAAAGCCCAGGGACATATCCTCTTTATCTTCGATGAGCCTACTACCGGTCTGCATTTCCACGATATCAGGAAGCTGCTGGACTCCTTTAATGCATTGATAGATCAAGGCCATTCCGTACTGGTGATCGAACATAACCTCGACGTGATCAGGAGCGCTGATTGGGTGATCGATTTAGGCCCTGAAGGTGGCGCCGGTGGTGGTAACCTGCTATACGCGGGTGTTCCAGACGGATTAAAGAAAGTAGGGGAAAGCTATACAGGGAAGTTCCTGTAACAAGGGCATCAAAATAAAGTTAGAAAGGTGTATCGGTCATGATACACCTTTTTTATTGACAGAGCGGTCAGTGATGCTAACGGTTGCCCAATAAAAAAGGGCCGCACCCGGAAGGTGGCAGCCCTGAAAATTTTTTACAGGCAAATACCTGGTTATCTGAGTCGGTCGAGTGATTTGATCAGCTTCTCATCTTTATAAATGCCTCTTACCGCCAGGAACAGTAAAATGATGATCACAATGGGCAAAAACGAGGCGATCTGGTAAGACGCGGATGTAATGGCTACACCACCCGTACTTAATTTATTAGCCGTTTGCTGCACCACATAGTATTGATAGGCCAGGGCGCCAAAAGCAAAAAGAATGTTAAATATTGTGAGCCGGAACTGTAATTTACGCTTCTTAAAGAGGAAGATAGTAACTGCGCTCAGCAGTATAATCACCACATACAATACAAACAGGAGATAATTGCTGGAAGCGTTTACGTACACCGGGTTAGGGTTGTTGGTCAGGGTAGCTTTCCACAGGTTAAAAGATAAGGCAGCAGCGCCGGCGGCGGCAGCCAATAGCAGATAGAGACTCTGGATGCGTTGTATCATGATATTTGTGAATGTTTAACGCTGTAAAAGTAAGTAATTTTAATGGTTAGTATCGTTAATAATAGGCAGGTATCCCACTATTGTGTTGGATGCGCTATTTGAATACTTCGTATATTGCACGCCCAATAACAATCTTATATTTATATGGCAAAGAAACTGAATAAGCAGGATGCGTTAGACTATCATGCAATGGGCAGGCCGGGTAAAATTGAAGTCATACCTACAAAAGACACTAAATCACAATGGGATCTGTCGCTTGCATACTCTCCCGGAGTAGCAGAACCCTGTAAAGAAATTTACAACGACGTAGAAAACGTTTATAAATATACCGCGAAAGGAAACCTGGTGGGCGTTATCAGCAATGGTACCGCTGTACTGGGATTAGGAGATATAGGTCCTGAAGCTGGCAAACCGGTGATGGAAGGGAAAGCCGTATTATTTAAAATATTTGCCGATATAGATGTATTTGATATAGAGCTGGACGCTAAAGATCCCGATACCTTCGTAGCGGCTGTAAAAGCCCTGGAGCCCACCTTTGGCGGTATTAACCTGGAAGATATCAAAAGCCCGGAATGTTTCGAAATTGAAGACAGGCTGAGAAAAGAGTTGAAAATTCCGATTATGCACGATGATCAGCACGGTACGGCCATCATTTCTTCCGCCGCCTTGCTGAATGCACTGGAACTGGTTAAAAAGAAGATAGAGAAGGTGAAAATCGTGGTAAACGGCGCCGGCGCCGCTGCCATGGCCTGTGTAAAACTGTATGTAGCCCTGGGCGCCAAACCGGAAAATTTCATCATGTTTGATAAAGACGGTGTGTTGAACAAAGACCGCCAGGACTTATCCGACAGGCATAAGCAATTTGTTACCAGCACCAAAATAACTACGCTGGCAGAAGCCATGAAAGGAGCAGATGTGTTCCTGGGATTATCAGTAGGCAATGTAGTTTCTACCGACATGATCAAGAGCATGGCTAAGAACCCCATCGTGTTTGCCATGGCTAATCCTGACCCGGAAATAGCTTACGAAACCGCTATCGCAGCACGCCCCGACATCATTATGGCTACCGGCCGTTCTGATTATCCCAACCAGGTAAACAACGTATTGGGCTTCCCATATATCTTCCGTGGCGCCCTCGATGTGAGAGCCACCCAGATTAATGAAGCCATGAAACTGGCAGCTGTACGGGCTTTGGCTGAAATGGCCAAATCGCCGGTGCCGGATATCGTTAACCTGGCCTATAACGAAAGAAATATTTTCTTCGGACCTAAATACATTATTCCCAAACCGCTGGACCCACGTTTATTAAGTACCGTAGCACCTGCAGTAGCTAAGGCCGCTATGGAAAGTGGTGTGGCCCACCGGCCTATCACCGACTGGGAAGCTTACAAAAATGAGCTGAACCATCGGCTGGGACTGGATAACCAACTGTTTCGCGTAATTGGAACTAAAGCGCGCCGTGATCCAAGGAAGGTGGTATTTGCGGAAGCAGATAACCTGAAGGTGCTGAAAGCCGCCCAGGTAGTGAACGATGAAGGTATTGCCCACCCAATTTTGCTGGGTAATGAAACCCGTATCCGTGAGCTGATGCTGGAAAATGCCATCGACATTGAAAATGTGGTGATCATTGATCCGAAGAGTGAAGAAATGAAGGAAATGCGTCATCGTTTCGGCGACCTCTTCTTCAAGAAGCGCCAGCGCAAAGGACTTAACCAGTACGAAGCCCGTAAAATTATGCGTGAGCGTAACTATTTCGGCTGTATGATGGTGGAAACCGGCGAGGCAGATGCACTGATTTCCGGTCTTACCCGCAAATACCCGGATACTATCCGTCCTGCGCTGCAGGTAATCGGTATGGAAGATGGCGCCAAGCGCGTAGCAGGTATGTACATTATTCAAACCAAACGTGGACCATTGTTCCTGGCCGATACTACCGTAAATTTCAATCCTACTGCAGAAGAACTGGCAGATATTACCATGATGGTGGCCAAGGAAGTGAAACACTTCAATATCACGCCCCGCATTGCGATGCTGTCTTATTCCAATTTTGGCAGCAGCCAGACACCGGAGGCGCAAACCATGAGCAAGGCGCGCGAAATCGTAAAACAACGCGATCCGTCCCTCATTGTAGATGGTGAAATACAGGCCGCAATGGCCTTTAACAAGGAAATTCTGAAAGATAATTATCCATTTACGGAACTGTTGGGTGAAGAAGTAAATACCCTCATCTTCCCTAACCTGGCAGCTGGTAATATTGCATATAACCTCTTACAGGAAGTAGCGGGGTTTGACGCCATTGGCCCCATCCTGCTGGGCATGAAAAAGCCGGTGCATATCCTGCAATTGGGTAGTACCGTGCGCCAGATCGTAAACATGGTGAACATCGCCGTGGTAGATGCACAGGAGAAGTGCTGCCGTCAGGCCAGGGAAGAGGGAAAAGGAAAGAAAGAGAAAAAGAAAAAGTAAGCGATAAAACATAGTAAAAAGCTATTGTGGAGATGACCGAAGCGATTTTTAATATTCGCTATCCTCATTCTCTGCAATAGCTTTTTGCTTTCCGCTTTTTCCTATATTTAACCATGCAAACTATTTCCCGTAAGAAAATATTTTTCCCAATTAACTCGGCCTTTCGCAATTACCTCAAATTGTATGAGCGGGAGTTGAAATTGCCTATATCCTACGAGGAACTACGGTATTATGATCAGTCTATTTCCGTGTATGATAAGGAAGGAAAAGACACGCTTTGGGAAACCGTTTTCTATCCCCAGAGTATGGTTGGATCCATTCATGCAGGGTTAAAGCGGATATATTCCATTTTGAAGGCAGGTGGGGATCAAACCGCAGAGGAACACCTGCATATAGAGCGGATCGATTACTGTACTTTCGGAAATTCTCATCCTTTCCGCATTAAAATCGTCAATAACTACAATGAAGTATACGACTATTTTTATATTAAGATAGCCGATGCTTCCCGTATTTATGGCCTGGAACTGGAGCATATCCTATCTCCCTACTGGATGAATTTCCTGATAGATGGTAATACCCTGGTGGAAGAACATATTGCGGGGGTGCCGGGTGATCAGTTTATTTTACATTACCTGAACAGACCTGAGTTTAACCCGAAACGTATAGCCAAAGAGTTTGTGAAATTCAATGAACGCTGCTTTGTACGATTATTGGGAGATATGCGCTCCTATAACTTCGTGTTCGATATCACGCCTGATTTTGATGATGTGCAGTTCAGGATACGGGCTATCGACTTTGACCAGCAGTTTTACGAAGGCCGGCGTACGCTCTACATGCCACAGTATTTTAAAGAAAACAGGGTATTTGTAGATCTGGCGATTAAGCACCTGAATGCGGAAGTGGTAAAGCAGTATCAACAGGAGGAGCGCGCCGTAATTGCCCGCCGTATCAAAGCTCATCGTCACCGGATCAAAGACCTGCGCGATGTGATCATGACCGACCGGGTATCTTTCCCGGAAAAAATACAGCAGTTGGGGAATGAGTTAGCCGAATATTATCATGATGCCGTTTTCTCGCGTTGCAAAACCATGGGCGAAATAATAGAACGCAGTTTAAAGCGTTTGCTGGTAAGCAGCTTACGGTAAGCCCGGTATTAAATCTTAAATTAAGACATGTTTGAAAAAATCCTTCCTATCTTTGATCAGTTATGGAGTTCAAATTCTTCTATCATTTCGGAAATTTCCTGCTAATGTTAAAGGGCATGTTTTCCCGCCCGGAAAACATGAAGATGTACTGGAAACAATTTATGCAGCAATGCGTGGATATCGGCGTAGGGTCGTTTGGGATAGTCTTTATTATCTCCCTGTTCATGGGTGGCGTAACGACGCTGCAAACAGCCTATCAGCTTGTAAGCCCTATCATACCCAAGAGTACCATAGCACAGGTGGTGCGTGATACCATTATCCTGGAGTTTGCTCCTACCTTGACCAGTATTGTACTGGCCGGTGTGGTAGGTTCTAAAATAGCATCAGAACTGGGTAATATGCGGATATCCGAGCAAATTGACGCCCTGGAAATTATGGGTATCAATACCAAAGGATACCTGATTGCCCCTAAAATCCTGGCCGCTGTACTTATGATACCGGTCCTCGTAGCCATTGCGGGTTTCCTGGGTATCTGGGGTGGTAAGGAAGCCGGGGAACTGTCTGGAGTGCTGTCCGGCGAAGAATTTATGCAGGGATTACGACAGGAATTTAAAGCATATAACGTTTTTTTTGCGATGGCTAAATCCTACACTTTCGGATTTATTATTGCCAGCGTATCTGCCTACTATGGCTATAATGTTACCGGTGGCGCATTGGAAATCGGTAAAGCCAGCACCACGGCCGTAGTGGTAAGTTGTGTGTTGGTATTATTCATGGACTACGCATTAACGGCTATATTACTGTAATCATGATTGAACTGAAAGACATAAGAAAGAGCTTTGGGGATAAGGAAATATTGAAAGGTGTGTCTACAACAATGGAGCCCGGTAAGGTAAACCTGATCATTGGCGCCAGTGGTAGTGGCAAAACTGTACTGATGAAATGCATTGTAGGACTGATGGGCGTAGACGGGGGGAAGGTACTGTATGATAACCAGGACTTTACCAGTATGGACGATAAAGAGAAAAAAGGCATCCGTCAGGAAATAGGCATGTTGTTCCAGGGATCTGCCTTATTTGACAGTATGACGGTGGAGCAAAATGTAATGTTTCCCCTGGAAATGTTTGGTACCGGTACCCACAAAGAAAAGAAAGCCCGTGTAGACGAATGCCTGGAAAGGGTACAGCTTAAAGAAGCTGCAAAAAAATATCCCGCTGAAATTAGCGGTGGTATGAAGAAAAGGGTAGGTATTGCCCGCGCCATTGTGCTGAATCCAAAGTATCTTTTCTGCGATGAGCCTAACTCCGGTCTGGATCCGCAAACCTCCCTGCTCATCGATAAACTGATTACCGAGCTTACTAAAGAATATAATATCACTACGGTGATCAATACCCATGATATGAATACGGTGATGGAAAGTGGTGACCACATTGTATATATGTACCAGGGACAGAAGCAATGGGAGGGTAGTAACAAAGACATCGTATTCAGCAAGGATCAGAAATTAAACGACTTTATTTTCGCGTCTGAGTTCCTCCGGGAGGCCAAAGAAATGCGGCAGCTGGAAATGTTCAAGGATGGAAAGTGGCGGGATCAGCTGAAAAAGGAACAGGACGGGAAATAAAAAACAGCATATTATACATTAATATAAATGTATATACGGATAAATAACCGTCAAATTATTTCCCCGGGCGATTGGTAGCTTTATCTTAAAGGCGATAAATTGCAGAATTATGGAAATCGGCTTATTTTTGCCGTCCAGAAGAATCAGATATATAATATTAAACCAATAAAACAAGCGCGATGAGTGTTTTAGTTAATAAGGATAGTAAAGTGATTGTTCAGGGATTTACCGGTACTGAAGGTACATTCCATGCTACACAGATGATTGAATATGGTACCCAGGTAGTGGGGGGTGTTACCCCTGGTAAAGGTGGTACTACACACCTGGAGCGCCCGGTATTCAACACAGTAGCGGATGCAGTAAAAGCAACAGGTGCAGATGTTTCCATCATTTTTGTACCGCCAGCTTTCGCAGCAGATGCAATCATGGAAGCTACCGAAGCTGGTATTGCCCTGGTGGTATGTATCACCGAAGGTATTCCTGTTCAGGATATGATCAAAGCGAAGAATTTCCTGCAGGGTACCACTACCCGCCTCATCGGGCCTAACTGCCCTGGTGTTATCACCGCAGAAGAAGCTAAAGTAGGTATCATGCCTGGCTTTATCTTCAAAAAAGGTAACATCGGTATTGTTTCCAAATCCGGTACCCTCACTTACGAAGCTGCTGACCAGGTAGTAAAAGCTGGTTTAGGCGTTTCTACCGCTATCGGTATTGGAGGCGATCCTATCATCGGTACACCTACCAAAGATGCCGTAGAATTGCTGATGAATGATCCTGAAACAGAAGGTATCATCATGATCGGTGAAATTGGTGGTAGCATGGAAGCGGATGCCGCTAAGTGGATCAAAGAATTTGGTACTAAGCCGGTTGTAGGTTTCATCGCTGGTCAAACCGCGCCTCCGGGACGCCGTATGGGCCACGCCGGTGCTATCATTGGTGGTGCAGACGATACCGCTGCCGCTAAAATGAAAATTATGGCGGAATGCGGCGTACACGTAGTGGAAAGCCCTGCCAACATCGGTAAAACCATGGCAGAAGTACTGAGCAAGAAAGCAGCCCTGGCATAACTATCTGCCGGTAAAATATATAAAGGTGAAAAGTGAGGCGGTATCATCCCATCACTTTTCACCTTTTTTTATCCCCATTTATGGAAACCTTACTGAAACCCGCATCTCTTTAAAAAGTATCTTACTTCATGTAAATAACGGTTTTATGCGTTTATTCATCGGAATATTCATTGTTTTAATCTTTAGCAGCATTCAGATAATGGCCCAGTTTAATTATGATAACTCCTGGAAAAAAATAGTCACCCTCGAGGAAAAGGGATTACCGAAATCGGCACTGGAAGTGGCAAACGATATTTATGCCCATGCTGTAAAAGACAAGGCAACGGTACAGGAGATCAAGGCATTGATCTACCAAATGAAATACAATACCCAGATCAAAGACAGCAGCACCCTGGAAAACATGCAGCGCATCAATAACCGGATAGCTACTGCCTCCGGCGCTCAAAAAGCGATCCTGCAAAGCATCAAGGCAGAAATGCTGCTCCGGTATTTTCAGTATCACCGCTACCAGTTGTATAATCGCACCGCTATCGCCGGTGATGAAGGCGCCGATATCACCACCTGGGGCATGGAAAAACTGCATCGGGAAATTACCGCCGCTTACGAGGCTTCTTTGTCTGATAAATCGTTATTAGAAAAGACTGCGCTCCGTGAGTTTGATCCTATTATCATACCAGGCAACACCCGTGCATTACGACCTGCGCTATACGATTTGCTGGCTCATCGCGCCCTGGAGTATTTTAAATCCGGCGAGTCAACTATCACCAATCCGGTTAACCAGTTTGAGCTAACGGACGCCGCAGCTTTTGCCCCGGCAGCCATCTTTGCCACCCATCGCTTTACTACTACGGATACCGCCTCTTTGCAATATCATGCCCTGTTGATCCTGCAAGAGCTCATTCGCCTGCATGCCGGAGATAAAGCTGCTCTGCTGGATATTGACGTGGAGAGAATTACCTATATGAACCAGGTAGCCGTGATAGATAACAAGGACGGTCTTTACCTGCAGGCCCTGGACCAGATGGCCCAGGCGTATACCGGCCAGCCGGAAGTAACAGCCGTCCTGCAACTACAGGCCGCTCATTACCTGCAGGAAGGCCTACAGGAAGAAGCGCCCAAGGCAACTGCCATCAAAAAAGCGAAAGAAATTTGTGAGAAAGCCGTACAACTGGCGCCTCAATCGGCCGGTGGCGTAGCCTGTGCCCAGATGCTGGACCAGGTGAACGAAAAATCGCTCGAACTAACCACGGAAGCAGTGAATGTGCCAGCATTGCCTTTTAGAACCTTGGTTAAATACAAGAACATCGATAAGATCTACCTCCGCATGGTGAAGGTGGATGAAGCATTCCTTAAACAGCTACGTAAAGCACAGCAGAATTACCGGAACGATGAAAATGCTTACTGGAAACTGGCGCTGGCCCGGCCGGCCCTGAAGTCATGGGAACAAGCCCTGCCCAATCCCAACGACTACCTCTTACATAAGGCGGAGATTAAAATTGATGCATTACCAGCAGGACATTATATGCTGCTGTCTAGCGTAGATCCTGCATTTGCGCTGAACAATAACCCCATGGCCATGCAGCTGACCTGGGTGTCGAACATTAGCTATATCAGCGGCAACAGCGAATACTATGCGCTGGACCGTACTAGCGGTAAGGCTTTACCAGGAGTAACGGTAGATATATACAAAGGCAACTACCGCGATGACCAGGACAACTGGACATTATTGCAAAGCCTGGTGACCGACAAAAATGGGAATGTAAAAATTAAATATGCTAATAACGGCCAACAGATCCGTACCCACTGGAAAAACGGTGCAGATGAACTGTATATAGATGAGTACAAGTATTTCTATAATAACACTTACAACAGTAATAATGAAGGCGTTTATCACTATCTCTTTGCCGACCGGGGGATTTACCGCCCGGGTCAAACTGTTTATTTTAAAGGGATTGTTATAAAGCAACATGCAAAAGAGGTGCAAAGCCAGCTTCAAACAGGCTACCAGTCTACAATCTATTTATATGATGCCAACGGTACCAAAGTAGACTCCCTGAAATTGACCACCAACGAATATGGTACTTACTCCGGGAAGTTTGTTTTACCCGAAGGCCGCATGAATGGTATTTTCTCCCTGAAAGAGGCCAAGGGTAAAGGAAACCTGGCTATCCGGGTGGAAGAATACAAACGACCTAAGTTTTATGTAGCATTTGATTCCGTGAAAGAAAGCTATCGTTTAGGCGATACCGTTACCGCCACCGCCAAAGCGCTGGCGTATGCAGGGAACAACATCGACGGGGCAAAAGTAAAATACCGTGTAGAACGCCAGGTGCGTTATCCCTACCTATGGATGTTTTACTGGAAACCTATTCCTTATTATGCTTCCCGTGAAATTGCACACGGCGAAACCACTACGGATGCCAATGGCGCATTTACCGTAAAATTCCCGGCGCTGAGTGATAAAACAGTAGATCCGGCCAACAAGCCTATTTTTAGCTACTACGTATATGCGGATGTAACGGATCTGAATGGTGAAACCCGTAGTGCCGGACAATCTGTAAGTGTGGGTTACCAATCCATGGAAATAGAGTTGCGTGCCGCAGAGCGCATGCAGCAAAAAGAATTGGCCGATATCAGGATTATTTCAAAAAACCTGAATGGTGGCTTTGAACCGGCTACACTCCAGGTACAATTGAAACCACTTACGCCCAACAAGCGCCTGATACGCCGCCGCTATTGGGAAAAACCAGACCAGTTTGTAATGGACGAAGCGGCCTATATCAACGCTTTTCCGGTAGATATTTATAAAAATGAAGATGAAACCGCGGCGTGGCCCCGTTTGTCGCCTGTTATACAGGAAACCATGAAAAGCAACCCAGACGGTCATCTAGCACTCAACACCCAAAAGTTGAAACCTGGTTTCTACGAGCTGGAAGTAAGCACTATAGATAAAAACAATGACACGGTAATGCAGAAAACCACCTTTGAGTTGGTAGACCCAAATACCAAAGCACTGCCGGCGCCTGCCTATCTCTGGACTTATCAGCCTGAAACCACTGTAGAACCGGGCAATACCGCCAGTATCCTATTCGGTACCAGCGCAGGCCCGCTGAATATATTACAATCCACTCAAACCGTGGAGGATGGCGATGTGCATACTAACCTGGATCTTGCAGGGGTAAAAAAACTAGAGTATCCTATCACAGAAAAGGAAAGAGGCGGTAAACAGATCAATTATATTTTTGTAAAAGATAACCGCATATTTGCCACCGAAGCGGGAATTGCGGTTCCCTGGAGTAATAAGGACCTGCAAGTGAAACTGGGCACTCACCGCGATAAGTTGTTACCCGGCGAAAAAGAAAAGTGGACCGCGCAAATTTCCGGCAATAAAGGTGAGAAAGTAGCCGCAGAAATGCTGGCCGCTATGTACGATGCTTCGCTGGATGCCTTTGCTCACAGCGCCTGGTCTATACCAGGTATTTATCCATATGCTTCCAGGCCTTCGGCTTTCAACGGCAGCGAAAACTTTAAAATGGAAGTATCTACTGGACTGTATATCCGTCCGGATAAATCTTATCCATCCGAGTCAAAAGAGTATGATGAGCTGAACCTGTTTGACTGGAGCATGACCGATGGAGGCGGTTGGATGGGAGCCGGTCCCGGTGGAAGTATCCGCAGAAAGGCGATGGCCGGAAGAGTTCCTGGTATAGTATTAGCCGAAGATGCTAAAATGATGGCTCCGGCGCCAGCATCCGCTCCTGCCATAGGCCTTGCTAAAAATGCCCAATTGAATGAGGTAGTGGAAGTAGGCTATGGCACTAAGAAAAAACAAGACACCGCCGAGGCCCCGGCAGGTGAAGCGCCTGTTGCCTCCATTCGCAAAAACTTCCAGGAAACGGCCTTTTTCTTCCCGGATCTTCATACCGACAAAGACGGGAACATTTCTTTCGAGTTCACCGTGCCGGAAGCCCTTACCAAATGGAACTTCCAGGCACTGGCACATACCAAAGAACTGGCATTCGGTATGACAAGCGCCAGTATCGTTACGCAGAAAATACTGATGGTACAGCCCAATGCACCCCGCTTTGTGCGCGAAGGTGATAAAATAACCTTTACCGCTAAAGTAAGCAACCTGTCGGATACCCTGCAGATAGGCCAGGCCCACCTGGAATTGCTGGATGCCGGTACCATGCAGCCGGTTGACGGATGGTTCCAGAACATCTTCCCGATGCAACATTTCACAGCTAAGCCGGGACAAAGCACCGTAGTAAGTTTTCCTTTACAGATCCCTCATGGTTTCCAAAGTGCACTGGTATATCGTGTAACTGCACAAGCAGGTAATTTCAGCGATGGAGAAGAAAATGCCCTGCCGGTGCTCACTAACCGGATGCTGGTAACAGAGGCGATGCCTTTACCAGTAAGAGGAGATGGAAAACATGATTTTACTTTTGAAAAGCTGTTGCATAGCGATGCTTCCCAAACACTGGTGCAGCACGGGGTTACAGTAGAATATACCAGCAATCCTGCCTGGTACGCCGTACAGGCATTGCCCTACCTGATGGAGTTTCCATATGAATGCGCGGAGCAGGTGTTTAACCGCTATTACGCCAATGCACTTGCCACATATATTACAGGTGCTACGCCAGGTTTAAAAACGGTGTTTGAAAAATGGAAAACTACCGACACCGCAGCGTTACAGAGCAATCTGCAAAAGAATGAAGAACTGAAAGCAGTATTGCTGCAACAAACACCCTGGGTGTTGGAAGCAAAGAACGAAGCGCAACAGAAGAAAAATATCGCCTTGCTGTTTGATCTACAACGCATGAAACAGGAAAGCAGGTCCTCCCTGGATAAACTGGCTGCCAAACAATTACCCAGCGGCGCTTTCCCCTGGTTTACCGGCATGTGGGAAGATAGATTTATTACACAGTATATAGTGGCAGGTATTGGCCACCTGCAACAACTGGCAGCTGTAAAAGATCCAATAACCGCGGATATGGCCAATAAAGCCATTGACTACCTGGATAAATTATTAGATAAAGATTACTATGAGCTCATCAAAAGGAAAGCAGATCTGAAAACACCACAGATCAACTATCTGCAAATCCACTATCTGTATGCCCGTAGCTTCTTTGATAAGCCCGTGCCAGCGGCGATGAAAAAGTCTTTCGACTTCTTTTACGCCCAGGAAAAAATGGTGTGGACAAAGCAGGAACGCTATGCACAAGGCATGATAGCCCTGACCCAGTTCAGGAAAGGGGATAAGGTAACGCCGGCGGCTATATTAAAATCGCTGAAAGAAAATGCGATAACCAGCCCGGAAATGGGTATGTATTGGAAAGATGTGGTAGCTGGTTATGGCTGGCAGCAGGCGCCTATTGAAACACAGGCATTGCTGATAGAAGCATTTCAGCTGATAGGCAAAGATGAGAAAGCTGTAGCCGATATGAAAACCTGGTTGTTGAAAAACAAGCAAACCAACAACTGGTCTACCACCAAAGCTACCGCCGATGCCTGCTATGCCATGCTTCTACAGGGTAGTAACTGGCTGGCAGCCAACCCACAGGTTACGCTGCAACTGGGCAAACAAACCATACAACCTGCGGCCACTGAAGCAGGCACAGGGTACTTCAAGGAAAAGATTGATGGTAAGGAGGTAAAGCCTGATATGGGACACATCAGTGTAACTGTGCAAGACAGCAAGGGACAACCTTCCTGGGGAGCTGTATACTGGCAGTATTTTGAAGAGCTGGATAAGATTACCACGGCTAAAACACCTTTGGTGCTGGAAAAAGAACTGTACAAAGAAGTGAACAGCGACAAAGGCCCGGTACTCACCGGGATTGCAGATGGCAACGAACTGAAAGTGGGAGATAAGGTGAAAGTACGTATTGTACTGCGTGCTGACAGGACTATGGAATACATTCACCTGAAAGATATGCGGGCAGCTTGTTTCGAGCCAACCAACGTAATCAGTACCAGTAAATGGCAGAATGGTATGAGTTATTATGAAAGTACCAAAGATGCATCTACTGATTTCTTCTTCAGCTATTTGCCCAAAGGTACGTATGTGTTTGAGTACGCCTTATTTGTAACACATGAGGGCCGGTATTCCAACGGTATCAGTGAGGCGCAATGCATGTATGCACCTGAGTTTACGGCGCATAGTGAAGGATTGAATGTGAAGGTGACAGAATAAAGTCAACATAAAATACAGAAAGGGGATTTTGCGGTTTTCCGTAAAATCCCCTTTTTATATCTTCGCAGCATTATGAGGAAAGCAGATTACCTTATTATAGGGCAGGGAATTGCGGGAACCATGCTGAGTTGGTTCTTACTACAGGCAGGGAAAAAGGTAATTGTTATCGACGATGCCAAATCCAACAGTGCTTCGCGGGTGGCTGCCGGCATTATTAACCCGGTATCTGGCCGTCGTTTTGAGCCGGCCTGGATGTATGATACTATTTATCCGTTTGCAAAAACTACCTATCTGCAGCTTTCGGCTTTGCTGCAGGTGCCGGTTTTCACCGAACGTCAGCTATGGACCGTATTCCCCTCGTCCCAAATGAGAGATGCTTTCCTGAACAAGGCTACCGGCAATGAATATACGGAGCTGCCAACTACCCTGAAATATGAGGCTTTCCTGGACCAGCCCCACGGCGCTGCCATTGTACGGGGAGCTACGGTAAATCTTCGCGCCTTGTTGCCCGCTTATCGCCGTTACCTGGCAGAACAGAATGCTTTGCTGGAAGAACACTTCGACTCAGCAGCCCTGGAAATAACAGCTACTGGAGTAACGTATAAAACCATCAGCGCAGGCAAAGTGATTTGCTGCGATGGAGTAGCTACTACCAGTGGACCTTTCTTTAAAAACGTAAAATTTTTACCCAATAAAGGGGAGGTGCTGTTGGTGAGGATACCAGGATTGGTAACCAATGATATCCTGAAGAAAGGCATTACCCTGGTGCCACAGGAAGATGGATTGTATTGGGCGGGGTCTTCCTTTGTATGGGATTATACCGACGACGGACCTACGGCGAAGCAGCGGGAAATATTGGAAAAGAGCCTGCAACAGTTGCTGAAAGTGCCGTATGAGGTGGTTAATCAACTGTCGGCTGTACGGCCTTCCGGAAACGACCGTCGCCCCATTATTGGTTTCCATCCGGAGTACCCCGCCATAGGCATATTTAACGGGCTTGGAACCAAGGGCTGTTCGTTGGCCCCTTTTATGGCAGCACATTTCAAGGAAGTGCTTGTTGCAAACACCCCACTGATGCAGGAAGTAGACTTGCACAGATATTTTTAACATACTCCCGGGATAAAATGCCCGATGCAAACCGTATCTTTGCCCCCCTTATGGGTGTAAGTGTACAACTGGATAGTGGTCGCCATTTGCAGACAGCTTATTCCGTATGTCAACCATAAAACTCACTAAATCAATTATTTACGCATGTACAGGACGCACACTTGCGGGGAATTACGAATGGAACAGGTGGGCCAGGAAGTAACATTGGCCGGATGGATACAGACAGTAAGAAAGTTTGGCAGCATCAATTTCTTTGATCTGCGAGACCGCTATGGTATTACGCAATTGTTGTTCGGCGAAAGCCTGAATGCTAAACTGGATGCACAGCCACTGGGCCGTGAGTTTGTTATCCAGGTAAAAGGCACCGTAACAGAGCGTTCCAATAAGAATAAGAATATTCCGACAGGAGATATAGAAATCACAGTAAGCGATTTCACGATCCTCAATGCGGCTAAAACACCGCCGTTTACCATCCAGGATGATACCGATGGTGGTGATGAGTTACGTATGAAGTACCGTTTCCTGGATCTGCGCCGTAATGCGGTAAGACAGAACCTGGAGCTCCGCTACCAGATTGGCCGTGCTGCACGTAATTATTTACATACTGCCGGTTTCATGGACGTGGAAACGCCTTTTCTGATCAACTCTACCCCTGAAGGTGCACGTGATTTCGTGGTGCCCAGCCGTATGAATCCTAACCAGTTCTATGGACTGCCACAGTCGCCCCAAACTTTCAAGCAATTGTTGATGGTGAGTGGGTACGACCGTTACTACCAGATCGTGAAATGCTTCAGAGATGAGGATTTACGTGCCGACCGTCAGCCGGAGTTTACGCAGATCGACTGTGAGATGAGCTTTGTAGAACAGGAAGATATATTGACCACGTTTGAAGCGATGTTGAAATATATCTTTAAAGAGATCAAAGGTCTTGAGTTCAATGAACCGTTCCCAAGAATGACTTTCGATGATGCTATGGAATATTATGGTAACGATAAACCGGATATCCGCTTCGAGATGAAGCTGGTAAACCTGAACGATACCGTAAAGGGCAAGGGCTTTAAAGTATTTGATGAGGCAGAACTGGTAGTGGCTATTGCTGCTAAGGGTTGTGCCGAATATACCCGTAAACAGCTGGATGAATTAACGGACTGGGTAAAACGTCCGCAGATTGGCATGAGTGGCCTCATCTATGTTAAATATAACACCGATGGTACACTGAAGAGCTCTGTGGATAAGTTTTTTGATGAATCTCAATTGGCATTATGGGCGCAAAAATGTCAGGCGCAACCTGGAGATCTTATCCTGGTGCTGGCTGGCAAGGAAGAGCGCACCCGTAAAGCTGCCAGCGAGCTCCGCCTTGAAATGGGAGAACGGCTTGGTTTACGCAACAAAAACGAGTTTAAACCGTTATGGGTAATAGACTTTCCGCTGTTTGAGTACGCCGAAGAAGAAAAACGTTGGGTGGCCCGTCACCATCCGTTTACGTCACCAAAGCCAGAGCAGATTGCCCTGATGGACGATCCTTCACAATACGCTAAAATTAAGGCAAACGCCTACGACATAGTTTTAAATGGTACAGAAGTCGGTGGTGGTTCTATCCGTATTTTCCAGCGCGATCTGCAACAGAAGATGTTCGCCGCCCTGGGAATGACTAATGAAGAGGCAGAGCGCAAATTTGGCTTCCTGTTAGGTGCATTTGAATATGGTGCACCACCGCATGGAGGTATCGCACTCGGATTCGACCGCCTGTGTGCGCTGTTAGGTGGCAGTGAAAGCATCCGTGACTTTATCGCATTCCCGAAAAATAACTCTGGTCGCGATGTAATGATGGATGCGCCTAGTGAAATTGATCAAGCGCAGCTTAATGAGTTAAGGATCAGCCTGGTTAAGTAATTTTTAGGGGTAGGTTTAACTAAACCATAACAGCCTCTACCGTAAAAACGGACTTACCGGCATAGTCTTTGCAAGAAGAGGGCTTCGTAGCTAAAATCCCCTTTGATATGGCAATTTGCTGCATCAAAGGGGATTAACACTAATATAGGGACAATATTTTTTAACAAGAGATTAACGAGAGAAAAGAAACAGAGAGAAGAGATATTATTAAATTTTTTAAAGTAATATTGCGATGTGATCATCGTTGATATGTGAGGAAGAAAATGATGCTGAAAACAAAGAAAAAACTATCACCAACAAAAAATACTACCATGAGAATTTCTACATTCTTGAAGCGGACAGTATGGTCAGGTGCGGTGTTAATATTGCTCATGCTCAGCAATGTTGGGTTTGCTCAACAATCGACAACCAATTATTTGAAGAAATTTAAACCAGTATCTGTAGAGATCATGCAGGAAACCGGTATACCGGCAAGCGTTATCCTCGGAATTGCCATGCTGGAATCTGGCACCGGCACCAGCAGAAATGCTAAATTGTTGCATAACCACTTTGGTATTGTGGGCAAGAACGACCTGGCAAAAACCAAGTCCGGACACCGTTCCGTATACAAACAATATGTTACTGACCTGGCTTCCTACGAGCATTTTGCGGAGCTGCTGGCCAGTAAAAAATGGTTCGGTCAAATGAAAGGAAACCCCGAATTTACCGCCTGGCTCAAAAAAATGAACCATAGCGGTTATTCTTCCGCCGGCCATGAATGGATCAGAAGAGTGACGAATATTATTAACCGCTATAAATTGTATAAGCTGGACGCAAGCATGGATAGCGTGGCAACGGACTCCAAGCAATGGTTAACCGTAGGCATGCCGCCAGCAGGCGAACAGTGATGCGCTAACCTATTATAAACTATGTCCGGCAAAAATAAGTCTGCCTACCCGTTTTATATTATTATTGGAACGCTTGGATGCCTGGTAGGACTGTCACAACTAAACTACCGCTTATCATATAAAGACTTTCAATTCAGGAAACTGGATTTGTTGTCGGATCTGAGAACAGATTCAGCTTCCACAAACAATCAAAAGCTTACTGCTGCCGGTAAAGGCAACAGTAAGCTTTCTGGTTTAGACAGCAGCACCGGAGCTGCCAACCCCCATGTAGCTAACCCCGATCATGCTCATGACTTCATGTCGTATACCGGTATCATGGAATATCCTTCCCCGGTTCCGGGAGATAGCTCCGCTGGTATGCAGCATTTCTTTAACGCGCTTCGTGAACTGAAAACCGGTAAGCGCCGTAAAGTACGGATTGCCTATTTCGGCGACTCTATGATTGAAGGTGACCTGATCACCGGTGACCTGCGCGACAGCCTGCAACATTTCTTTGGCGGCGCCGGCGTTGGATTTGTACCGGTTACTTCCGTGGTAGCTTCTTTCAGAACCACCATCACGCACACCTTTTCTACCGACTGGAAGGATTATCACTATAAAAATTCTCCACCGTCCAATATCACGCTGGGCCTGTCGGGACATACCTTTTACCCGGGAGGAAACAGCTGGGTGAAATACTCGCCCGTGAAAAAGCCGTTGCTCGACAAATTCCAGGATATATCCCTGTTATATGGCCCCGTAGCTTCCGGCACCGTTACTATTAACGATAAAGCCTATACGCTTTCCGGTAGTGAAACGGTGAACAGGCTGGACTTGGAACAGGATACCGCACAACCTTCGCTGATGCTGCGTTACAGCGGCGGCGCCATGCCTTTCTATGGCGTTTGTTTTGAAAATGGTAATGGTGTCTATGTAGATAATTACTCCTTCAGGGGAATCAGCGGGGTAGAACTGGGCCACCTGTCGGCCGAAATGGTACGCCGTATGCAACAGAAACGCCCTTACGACCTGGTAGTGATGCATTATGGCGCCAACGTATTATTCCGCCCGGAACTGACGGACTATAGCTGGTATGAGCGCCCAATGAAAAAGGTAATGGATTCTCTGCGTAACGACTTGCCTGGTACTTCTTTCCTGATTATTGGTACCGCAGATAAATCGTACCGCAAAGCTGATAAATATATCACTGCACCAGGAGTGCCTGCATTGTTGCAGGTGCAACACGATCTGGCTGCAAGCCATGGTACCGCCTACTGGAACCTATACGCCGCCATGGGTGGCGACTGTTCTATGGTAAAGTGGGTAGAGGGAGATACCGTTATGGCCAACAAAGACTATACACACTTTAACAGAACGGGAGCAGCCAAAGTAGGAGCGCTGCTTTATAAAGCTATTATGAATGAATACAGGCTGGCACAACCTTAACAAAAAATGGGTGGCAGTGCTTTCGCTGTTGCTCGCCGGTATTACAACAACTTATGCACAACAGGTAAATGTTAACAATATTCAGCAGGATACTGCACTGTTTAGCGTTTTTCATTCCCTTTCCGCTGCAGACAGTAGTGTAATATCTATTCTTCACCTGGGTGATTCCCATGTGCAGGCAGGCTATTTCCCATTGGCCACAGCTTCTCTGTTGCAACAACAGTTTGGTTACGCCGGCAGAGGATATGTATTTCCCTATAGCCTGGCAGGCACCAATGGCCCGGAAGACTTCAGATGGAATAGCACCGTAAGATGGTCGTCGGAGAGAGTGGTAGACCGGAATAAGTCGAGTGTACTCGGTCCGGGTGCCATTGTGATCACTTCCCTTAATGATGCCCCTAACCTGGCTTTCTCCGGAAAACCAGATGGCAGTATGGATAATAACTTCCGTGAGGCAGAATTGTTTTATGATGCCGGTAGCACCAACAATACAGTAGTGGCGCCCGATGCTACAGTAACAGTAACCCCGGCACCGTTTCCTGGTTCGCCCACCATCAGTATGGCTACCCTTCATTTCCCACAAATGGTCAATTCATTCCAGGTAAGGTGGGAAGGTACAGGCAACGGGCCATTCCGCTTTTTTGGTGCGGTCATGAAAAACGGTCGCCCTGGTGTGCTATACAATAGCATAGGAATTAACGGCGCCATGTACCAGCAATACAACGAATTTGATAATACGCTTTTGGCGCAGATGGCAGTGCTGAAACCACAGTTGGTTATCATCTCTCTGGGTACAAATGAAGCCTATGGGGGCAGGATGGATCCGCTGACCTTCAGAGATGAAATAGATAGAACAGTTACCCTGATCCGGGAACAAAATCCTGCTACCCGTATTCTCCTCACCACGCCACCCGACTGTATGCGTGCCGGCAGGAAAGGAGTGAGAAAGAAAGTAGGGAAAAGAAAATATAAGACGATATATCATACCGTATATTATCCCAATCCATATATTTCAATGGTTACCCAGCAGATTATGGGATATGCCCGTCAACACGGTCTTGCCTGCTGGAATTTTAATGCGGTAAATAAAGCGCAGAAGGATAGATTTGCAGGGGCATGGGCGCCAGACCATATTCATTTTAATGTGAGAGGATATCAGCAACAGGGACAGTTACTATACGAAGCCCTGCAACAATCTTATACACATTACTTACAGCAAACCAAGAAAAATCCAGTTATCTCCAATGATCAGCGTTAATGAGTTGTTGTCAGAACTGTTGTACGACGAGAAAAATCCGGTTCTCTTTAACAGCGGTTTCTTCTTTTATTACTTTGCTTTATTCATGATGTGCTACCTGCTGGCCAGCAGGAGCAAAACCGCCAGGGTATGGGTGTATACCGTGTTTTCCCTGTACTTTTTCTATAAAGCCTGTGGCTATTATGTGGGATTGGTTATCCTGTCGGCTATCGTCGATTTTAATTTATCGCGATGGATTTACCACAGTAGTGATAAAAAAGTAAAGAAATCATTGCTCATATTTAGTATTCTGCTGAATATTGGATTGTTGTTTTATTTCAAGTACACTAACTTCTTTATCGGTATTATCAACGATGTTACTGCCGGGCATATTCACCCATTAAGCCTGATCCTGCCTATCGGAATTTCCTTTTATACCTTTGAGAACCTGAGTTATACGATCGACGTATATCGCGGAGAAATCAAGCCGGTAAACAATTTCATGGATTATCTCTTCTTCCTGTCTTTCTTCCCGAAGCTGATGATGGGACCCATTGTGCGTGCGGCAGATTTTATTCCGCAGATTTCCATGCCCTATCGTCTTACCTCTGAAGACATCGGGAAGGGGATGTACCTCATTATGGGTGGTTTGTTTAAGAAGATCATAATATCTGACTTTATCTACCAGAATTTTGTACAATATATTTTTGATGATCCCAGTAAGCACACCGGCCTGGAATGCCTGATAGGCGTGTATGGCTATGCCCTGGTGATCTATTGCGATTTCTCCGGTTATTCTGATATGGCGCTGGGTATTGCCCGGTGGACCGGCTTCAAAATCCCGCCTAACTTTGACTCTCCTTACCAGAGTTCCTCGATCACAGAGTTCTGGCGCCGTTGGCATATTTCATTGTCCAGCTGGTTGCGCGATTACCTCTACATTCCATTGGGAGGTAACCGTAAGGGAAAAGTACGTCAGTATATTAACCTGGCGCTGACCATGTTAATCGGTGGTTTCTGGCATGGCGCGAGCTGGAATTTTATATTCTGGGGAGCCATGCATGGCAGTGCGCTGGCCGTTGACAAGGTGCGCATTGACTGGTTGAAAAAACGCAAAACAGTGATAACAGGTTGGAAAGCCACACTCTTTAAAATAATAGGTGTACTCATTACTTTCCACTTTGTATGTTTCTGCTGGGTATTTTTTAAGGCCGCTACGTTCCATGATGCCTGGTCGCTTTTACACCAGGTAGCATACGATTTCCAGCCGGAAATAGCGATGGAATTATACCAGGGTTATACCGCCGTGTTCTGGGTAATGGTGCTGGGTTTTGTATTACACTTCCTGCCGTCCAGGGTAGAATTCTCCCTGGAAAAATTTCTTGGAAGGGTGCCGGTAGTGGGCAGTGTAGCCATTATGGTGGTATTCATATGGCTGTTGGTACAGGTAAAGAGTACCCAACCCATGATTCCGATCTATTTCCAGTTTTAATTCAACGTTTTTGCCGGGGAATGAAGATCTCACAATGATCAATTCCGGTGAGCGAAATAAAGAAATGGTTGCCACTCATTTTGAAGTGCCCGGACCTGCAGCTGGTGTTAATAAACTGGTACATGGGCAGGCCGGCGGCAACAAAGCTCATGGGGACCGGCAATTTTTTATAGCTACCTCCGGGAATCATTTTGGTATACAGGCCATGTGATTCCTGGAAGGTGAGTTGCATCTGCCGATGTGCCCTGTCATACGCACTTTCCTGGGGCACGAGGATGCCCACATACATCATCATTTTACTATAAGAGGTAACTGGCACCACATCCAATGTACCGGTAATTACCATGGCGCCCGACAGTTGCAGCACGGCATTAATGGTATGCAGTTCCTGTTGGTACCGGCCCATATACTCCACCATGCTTTTTACCGGGTTATTGTTTTGAGGCAATATGTTGTAGTACAGGATATAATCCGGCAGACTTACATTCAGCGTTCTATCTATAGAAAAAATGAGGTGCTGCGGATCGTTATGGGGTGTGGTGGCCCTCGACGTTTCTTCCAGTGTATAAGCTTCATTGGGTAAGTACAGCCGGTCGCGGAAGCTGACAGGGGATTCGTTGTACAGTTCCCGAAAGCCTTTGGTAAAGCTGGAATGCGTATATCCACACACCTCCGCAATCTGTTTTACGCTGAAGTCGCTATGCCGCAGGTAGCCGGCGCCCGCTTCCAGTCGCCTTCTTTTCGCAAAGTGAACATAAGATTCACCGTACATTTCCACAAACTTATGCGAGAAGTTGTCGTATGATTCGGCAATCATAGCGGCTACCGTCCTGACATCCCTTTCTCCAAAAGGATCATCATGCGATAAAGCGATGGCGTGTTCAATTTTCTTTTCCCAGTGGGTAATGGTGGAAGTTTTCATATTGGCATGTTTGGAAGGTGATCCTAATCTAGTCAGAATGATAATCTGGTTTGCAAGGCCTGGCAAAACAGGGATGTATTAACGAGCGCTTAACATTTAGATAGCATTATTAAATAATAGTTAATTATCTACTTTTGCGCAATAATTTAAAAACGAGATGCGCGTAGCCAGAATATTGCCAGTTGTTCTTTTGATGTTGTTATCCAGTATGGGCGCCCGGGCGCAATTCCTGATGGATATGATAGATACCACTTCTGAGCTGGGGAAGGGGATGATTTCCATTTACCAGAAGTATGATGCGCTACGTTTCAGCGGCTATATCCAGCCGCAGTTCCAGATGGTACAATCGAAAGGAGCTGCCAGCTATGCCGGCGGCGATTTTGGTGCCGCTGTTGATAACCGGTTTACACTTCGCCGCGGCCGTATCCGCGTCGATTACGAACGCTATAATAAGCAGGATATGCCCGTAGTACAGTTTGCTTTCCAGTTTGATGGAACGGAGCGGGGCGTATTTATCCGCGACTTCTACGGCCGCTTCTTTGAAACCAAATTCAATGTATTATCGCTGGTGGGAGGGATGTTTGCCCGTCCTTTTGGCTATGAGGTAAACTTGTCATCGGCCGACCGTGAAACCCCGGAGAGGGGGCGTATGTCGCAGATACTGATGAAAACGGAGCGCGACCTTGGCGCCATGATTTCTTTTGAGCCCCGCCGCAAAGACCATCCGTTGCGATTCTTAAAAATTGACCTCGGCGCCTTTAACGGGCAGGGGCTTACGGCTACCACCGATTTCGACAGCCACAAAGACATTATAGGGCGTATTGCCATCAAGCCGCAGAAAATAGGAGCTTCCCAAACCCTGGTTTCAGGCGGTGTATCAGTATTGTATGGAGGCATGCAGCAGTTTACCAACTATATCAATACCATGGGTACGGTAAATGGTAAACCAGGTTACCTGGTGGATTCCAGTGTAGCTAATGCTGGGAAAATTGCGCCCCGTCATTATTATGGCGCTGATATACAGGTGAAAATTCCGAATGGTCCGGGAAAAGGCAGCACCCAGTTCCGGGCTGAGTATATCCGGGGACAGCAAACCGCTACCGCACAAACCACCGAAACACCAGGCGCTATTCCGCTTACTCCCCAGGGAAAATATGCACCGCTCTATATTCGCAGTTTTGACGGCGCCTATCTGTATTTTATTCAAAACCTGGCTAGCGAGCAACATCAGCTGGTGGTAAAATACGATTGGTATGATCCCAATAAAAAGGTGAGCGGGAAAGATATCGGTGTGCCCGGATCGGGACTAACGGCAGCGGATATACGCTATAATACCTGGGGTGTTGGCTATCTGTATTACGCCAACGAACACTTGAAGTTTATGTTTTATTATGACTGGGTAATCAATGAAAAAACAGCACTGGAGGGATATACCAACGATTTGAAAGATAATGTGCTGACCTGCAGGATGCAGTACCGGTTTTAATAACCAACGGATTTGCGGATAGTGATATCCGCAAATCCGTTACCCTTATTGTTCTCTTCCAGACTCCATGGTGAAGCCGAAAGTACTGCCTATTTCAGGTTTGCTGCGAACAGTAATAGATTGGTCGTGCGCCTCTACGATATGTTTTACAATGGCCAGTCCAAGACCGGTACCACCGATATCGCGGCTGCGGGCGCGGTCGGTGCGGTAAAAACGTTCAAACACACGAGGCAGATGTTCTTCTGCCATACCAATGCCGTCATCGGATATTTCAACCAGTACCCGTTTACCGTCCATGCTGTAAATGCTGGCAATGGTATGGCCATCAGGCTTACCGTATTTGATGGAGTTATCTACCAGGTTGATCAGTACCTGCCTGATTTTCTCTTTATCTGCAAACACTGGTTGTGGCGCTTCACAACCCTTTTTGATGCTGAATTTTATGCCTTTGGTATTGGCTTTCAGAGACAAGGTATCAAATACATCCTTGATCAGGTCCTGGATAACGAATACTTCTGCATTGATTGTCATTTCACCGCTTTCGAGTTTGGATATTTCATCCAGGTCATCGATGAGGCGGCAAAGGCGATCAATATTTTTGGTGGCGTTTTTCAGGAATAATTTATTCACGTTTGGATCTTCCAATGCCCCATCCAGCAGGGTGTGGATATAGCCCTGTACAGCGAAGATGGGCGTTTTCAGTTCATGAGAAAGATTGAGCAGGAACTCTTTCCGGAATTCTTCGTTCCGGCGCAGGTTCTCCAGCTCCTCTCTTTTCTGACTGGCCCATTTTTCCACGTCTTCACTTACTTCTTCAATGGTTTTCAGGGGAAGTATATTTTTCTGGAAAAACTCCTCCCGCTTGGATGCCTTGGTTTGGTAAATGAACTTGTAGATCAGCTTTATTTTACGGTAAATAAAGTTCTGCAACGTGTAAAGGTACAGGTAGTAGGAAACAAGAAAAGTAAGTATAAATGCCCCCAGCATTACCTTCCAGTTGCCATCTATTAGCAGGCTTCCCAATGCTATAACAGCTGATATGATCAGGGCTGTAAATCCCGCTAATTTTTGCGGGGATAGGTTTTTAGCTTTAAACATACTCCAAAGTGAGTAATTAGTATAATAATGGGAAATTACTTTAAATTTTTTACTTGCCAACGGAAATCAGTTTAGCCCAGTCGCTTTTCAGCTTTCAGGAATATGATGTTTTGGTGGGATAGAGGGCCAATAAAAACCAATAGCTGATAGTGATACTAACAGCTAACAGTAAAGGCCAACAGCCAATGATGGCATCAGCCTACATTTCGAACTTATATCCTACTCCTTTAACGGTAGTGATTAAGTCGATACCAATTTTCTGGCGGATTTTGCGGATGTGTACATCAATGGTGCGGTCGCCTACAATTACTTCGGTACCCCATACCTGGTTGAGGATTTCATTGCGCAGAAATACACGACCGGGTTTGGATGCCAGCAATTGCAGTAACTCAAATTCTTTTTTCGCCAGAATGATTTCCTGTCCTTTGTAGGTAACAGTGAATTTCTCACGGTCAATGATCAGGTCTCCGAGGGTTACACGGGTTTCTTCCGGTTTGTGCAAACGGCGGAACAATGCGTTGATCCTGCTCACCAGCAGTTTGGGCTTAATGGGTTTGGCAATGTAATCATCGGCCCCCATGTTCAAACCATCTACTTCCGATTTTTCATCATTCAGTGCGGTCAAGAACAGTACCATGGTGTCTTTGAATTCCGGGATCTTCCTGATTTCGCGACAGGTATCAATCCCGTTTTTGTTGGGCATCATGATATCCAGCATAATCAGATCCGGTCTGAATATTTTAGCCTTCTGGATAGCCTCGCTGCCGTCTTTGGCGGTTACGGTATCATAACCCGCTGTTTTGAGATTGTAGCTGATAATTTCCAGAATGTCCAATTCGTCATCTACTACCAGTATTTTTCCTGCTACCGCTTGGTCTATCATAAATTTTGCTTTTAAAAAGACGGGACAAAATTATAAAGCCATCCCCGTGATTAATGGAAAATTAACATTATGAAATTGTTAATTCAGTATCAGCCTGGTTTTCCGCGACCATTCACAAGGTACATGAATTTATAATCTCCCTTCAATATGGTAATTATCTAACATTCATACGGATGTGATTGTTATTGTAATGGGATATTTTTATTTTCAAAGCCGCCAAAAAGCATCAATAAGCCCATTAGATAATTATGCCAGTTATAGATAGAATATTAATATATATTTCTCCTTAAAAACAAAAGATAAACGGGCACTACTGGCAAACTCTGTATTTTGGTTGTAAATTTGCTATCTGGTCCCACGGGAAAAGATCACTTTAGTATGAGACGATTTTTATTATTTTTTGCACTGGCAGTATTCACAGTCAGTTCGTTAATGGCGCAGAGTAGTCATCATCCGATTCCAATCAGCAGACAGGGGTTTCATGATAACATCGACAAAGAACAGGCCGCTGCAGCCAAATTTGATGGTAAAGCCGATGATTTTGTTAAAGTATCAGAGGATCAGACAACCAACCTGCAGGTAACCAACGCGCTTCTGAAAGAAGTAGACAAGATGCAGCAGGAGATTGAAGATAATGATGCGCTGGATCACCGCCTGAAGGTAAAATACCTCTCCGGCATTTATGTAATGCTGAAAGACTATAACACCAAACGTGCGCGTCATAAAATTGATCCGGAAGAAGCTCCCGCCATGGTAACCGCCTTCCGCGATATGATGCACGCCGATATCAAAGGCCAGAGCATTGCACCTTTCGTGAAAAACCTTTCCTTCGACGGCGCTGAACGAATGATTGAGTCCTTCCAGGATAATCCTGGTTATAAAGACGCAAAAGGGGAAGTGTTTGCCAAATACGCTTATGGTAACCTGGAAACCATTATGCCCAAACTGTCGGAATACCTGGACTTTCCAGGCACCGATTCCATTGTGGCTGCTGTAGCCCGGAAGTATCCTAACCAGGTGCTTACCTACGCTACTTCCTATACGCCTATGGCCAACGCCATTAAACGTAACCAGGATCCTATCGTACAGCAGATTGTGCGCATTGGTCAATCTCCCCAGAGCACCAAAATATTGCCTTTCCTGGACGAACTGCTGGCCGGTACCACTACTGTAGAAAAGCTGGAACCCATTGTCAGCAATGACTACCAATACTACAAGCAAATGGTAAAATCTACCATCGCCCTGCAGAAATTGAAAAACGAAGGGAAAACACCCTACGGACTGAAAGCGATGATGGAAAATATGCAGGCCAAATCACTGCTGTATATCCGCGAGGTAAACGATTTGCACGAGGAATCCGCCCCGGTGCGTTTTGCTATCGTCAAAAACTTTACGCCCGAAGAACTGTATTATCTCATCATCAACGGCCAGGAAGAATTGTATACTTCCAGCTACACCAACCATAACAACGCTGGCTTGTACGACCAGATGATGCTGCGTATGAAGCCACCCCGTGGCGACAGCCTGTTGGTGATGGTGAATTTCGACCGTTTCAAGAAGTTTATCGCTATGGCAGCGGGTTTCAATACCCTCGATAATTTCCTGAAATCAATGGCGCCGGAAAACTCCAATTACCTGATGCAGAAATATGTGCAGAACCTGGAGAAAACTGAAGACCTGGAAGACGCGGTAGACGTAGCCAATTCCTTCGGCAGCATCCGTGATGAGAAACTGCTCGACTTCCTGCGGGCCGAAGTAAAAAAGAATTTGGCATATGTAAGTCGCCATAAAGATAAACGCGGTACCGTTATCTACCAGCTGCTTACCAGTCTCTTTGAAACAGAGTCCAAAACGGAAAACGACTCTTCTAAAGCCACTGATATGGCCAGCAAATTCCAGCTGCCGCCGATCAACTTCGTGGCCTACAACGGCCTGGAAAGTGACAGTGGGAAGGTATTCCAGCAGGTGTTTTTCTATGGAGATAAGGATGGGCAGGAATCATTTTCCAGCTTCATGACCAATTTCCCATCTTCCGAATGGAGAGTTACCAAGAATAAATACTGGGCTACTATTTCTTCGCTCAAAGGCAAGCCTACCGTCATCTATGCGAATTTGCCGATAGATGAACCCGGGGATAAAGAAGCGATTGCCAAGCTGTCGGACTACCTGGATGAAAATGATATTCACCCGAGCATCTTTATTCACCGTGGCCATAGCTACCATATCAATACCACCCTGGAAAACCTGCAAAGCTCTGCTAAGATCGTGATGCTGGGCTCCTGCGGAGGTTACCATAACCTGGCTACGGTATTGGAGAAATCGCCAGAAGCGCATATTATTTCTTCCAAACAGGTAGGTACCCGTTTTGTGAACGAACCGATCATCCATACCCTGGAAGACCAGGTACGTGCAGGCAGAAATGTTGACTGGGTGCAGATGTGGGCGGCCCTCACCAAAAGATTTGCAGGAGATGCACGTAATAAAGAGCTTTTCAGTGATTATGTGCCACCACATAAAAACCTGGGTGCTATTTTCATTAAAGCCTACAAACAGGTGATGAAGGACGAGAAAAAATAAGCTAAAAACACAAGGCATAAAGCATAAAGCTATTAAGGCGAATGATCTAAGCGGATATTTATCCGCCCTGGTCATTCGCCTTAATAGCTTTATGCTTTCCGCTTTAAGCTTTCTGCTTTTTGTTGTACGTTTGTAGTGTAGTTCAAACCCGGCACATTGGAAAATCTTGTGGTAAAGAAAGTATTTGATTTTAGTTTATTACGGCGCATCTTCTCGTTCGCGGCTCCTTATAAGCGGTCCTTCTACATATCCATGATATTAACGGTTGTACTGGCTGCGATCTCTCCATTACGGCCCTACCTGATCCAGGTAACGGTAGATAAATACATTGCCGGCCAGCTGATGAAGATGTTGATCCTGGTCACTATCGTACAAATAGGATTGCTGCTGCTGGAAACGGTGGTACGATTCTTTTTCTCGTACCTGACCAACTGGCTGGGGCAATCGGTGGTAAAAGACCTGCGGGTAACGGTATATAAGAAGATTGTGCACCTGAACCTGGCATTTTTTGATAAAACACCTATTGGTACCCTCACTACCCGGACCATCAACGATATTGAAGCCATTAACGATGTTTTCTCGGAGGGGATTATTTCCATTGTGGCTGACCTGTTGATGATTATCGCCATCCTGGTGGTGATGTTTATGGAAGACTGGCGCCTGACACTGATTAGCTTGTCGCCCTTTCCCATACTGATTTTTGCTACCTACATTTTTAAGGAAAGTGTGAATAAATCCTTTTACAAGGTGCGCAACGCTGTATCGGCGTTGAATGCCTTTGTACAGGAGCATCTTACGGGTATGGTGGTGGTGCAGGCTTTTACTTCAGAAAAAAGGGAGCTTGCCCGTTTTAAGCATATCAACAAGGACCACCGCAACGCCAATATCGATGCCATTTTTGCCTATTCCGTGTTTTTCCCGGTAGTGGAAATTATTTTGGCTATTTCATTGGGACTGATGGTATGGTGGGGCGCCAATAAAGTGCTGAATTATGAAGTGACCCAGGGTGTAATGATTGCGTTCATTATGTACCTGAATATGCTGTTTCGCCCGCTGCGTATGTTGGCCGATAAGTTCAATACCCTGCAGATGGGAATGGTGGCCAGCGAGCGTGTATTCAAAGTGTTGGATAACCAGGATTATATTGCGGATAAGGGGCATCACAAGGCCGATCAGATGAAGGGCGACATTAGCTTTGAACATGTATCGTTTGCCTATATAGAGGACCGTTATGTTCTGAAAGACATCAATTTCCACGCTAATCCGGGCGATACGGTAGCGATAGTAGGGCATACCGGTTCGGGCAAAACCACTATTATCAGCATCCTTAACCGCCTCTATGAAATTCAGAAAGGAAGTATTAAGATAGATGGGATCCCATTGCCGGCGTATTCGCTGGAGTCACTGCGTAGTAAGATAGGCGTGGTACTACAGGATGTATTCCTGTTTGCCGGTTCTATTTACGATAACATCACCCTGCACGACAGCAGTATCAGCCGGGGAAAGGTGGAAGAAGCTGCCCGGTTGATCGGTATTCACGACTTTATTATGCAATTGCCGGGAGGGTACGACTACCAGGTGATGGAGAGGGGCAGTACTTTATCGCTCGGACAGCGGCAGTTGATTTCGTTTGTGCGTGCTCTGCTGTATGATCCGGCCATCCTGGTGCTCGATGAGGCTACTTCTTCAATCGATACAGCATCTGAAATGATGATACAACAGGCCATCGATAAGCTGATTGCCGACCGTACCGCTATTATCATTGCACATCGTTTGTCTACCATCAGTAAGGCCGATAAGATTATTGTACTGGATAAGGGAGAAGTGAAAGAAATGGGTACACATGATGAGTTATTGAAGCTGGAAGGGTTCTATTATAAACTGCATAGCATGCAGTTTAATGCAGCGAAAGTATAACGGGCTACCCCTAGGTAGGATGTATTGCTGCGATTTACTTTGTACATTTGCAGCTATTTAAATCCTATATCTGATGAAAAGAGTTGTTAACGCTATTCTTATCTTGTTTTTACTGTGCCCCATTATATCATTGGCCGGGGATTATGAAAAGGCCTGGGAGGCTATTCACAAAAATGATATGAAATCCGCGGTCACCTATCTGCAAAAGGTGATCAAATCCGGTGGCCCTCAAAAGAACAGTGCTGTTAGTACACTGGTATTACTTCACCACGTTACAGATTATGCGGATGATTTTTCACGCACTTATTTTAATCCGCTTGGCGTATTATCCACTCCCGCCCCTTATGCTTATGCATTGTGGTTTAACGGCGCATTATTAGGAGATTACGGTGTGAAAAGTGGTAGCCAGCTCGATAACCTGGATCGCATCATCAATGATTCTGTTCAGTACAATGGCTCAATGCGGGCTGCTGCCAGGTATTTCAAAACTCATCATCTACGAGGCATTAAACAGCAATCTATGGCCCTTGCGTTGTTTCCCCAGATAGGTGCCATAGAAGAATGGGCCTATGCCGGACCGTTCGATAATCTGATGGGTAGCGGTTTTGACAAAGATTATGGTCCAGCAAAGCACCCTACGGGCAGCAATTTTATTTCTAAGAATAATAATCCCATTAACTGGTTTGTACCGTTATATACTACCCGCGAGGGTTGGACCTTTGTAGGGCCGGCATTTGCTTCCAGTAACGCGGTGGGTTACCTCCAATCTTTTGTAAAGTCTTCATCAGATATGGATGTTGTGCTATGCCTGGGTGGTAATGGCGCCATGAAAGTTTGGGTAAATGATAAGCAGGTGATTAGTCAGCCGGAAGAGCAGGTTACGGAGCTGGACTGGTGGAAAACGAAAGTACATCTGAATAAAGGCTATAACCGTATTTTACTCCAGCTAGGCTATACAGATGATAACAGTACCCCTCATTTTATTGTGAGATTAACAGATGAACAGTACAACCCTGTTAAAGGTATTACGGCGCAAAACCGGCCGGAAAGCTATCAGCCGGATCTATCGAAAGGGGAGTCAGCGCTCATTCCGCATTTTGCCGAAGAGTATTTTAAAAAAGAAATCGCCCAACATCCTGCCGACCCGGTACTGGCAATTCTGTTGAGCAAAGTTTACGTCCGCAACCAGGAATGGGACAAAGCGAAAGCTGTGATGTTTAAATGGCAGAAAGACTATCCAAAAGATGCTTTGGTACTGAATTATTATATCGATTGTTTGTCGGGCAATAATGACAGAACAGAGATTACAGAGCGTATGGAGTTGATGAAAGCGCTGGTGCCAGACAACTACTGGATGTTGGCTGCCAAGATGAACAAGTTGGAAGAAGAAAAGAATTATACGGAGGCAATGGAGATACTGGACAAGTTAATTGCAATGAAAGGAGAGCATCAGTATACTACTTTTAAAAAGCTGCAATTACTCATGGAGCAGGAAAAGATTGACAGCGCTTTGCAGTTACTGAAGTTTGCCTATGAGAAGTATCCGAATGTGACTGAAGTTGTGCAGGTGATGTCGCTGATTGAGTCGAAAGTACATAACAATCCGGCTAAAGCGCTGGAGGTATTGGAAAAGAACAGGGCCGAACGATTTAACTTTAAATTGCTGGATGGGTTGACAGATGAATACCTGAACCAGGGCAAAACAACAGAGGCGGTGGCATTGATGCAGGAGCTGCAGGGGATGGCCAGATATGACGCAAATAGTTATACTAAGCTGATTAAGTATTACTATGGCCGCCAGGATTATGATTCCGCATTGAAGTACCTGCGGATACAACATCAGATTAGTCCATATAGTCACGTGCCGCTGGGCGATATGGCCAATTGTTATCTTCAGAAAAAACAAAATGACTCCGCTATCCACTACTATCGGCAGGCGTTAGCAATGTATGCGGGCGGCTTTGGTTATCGTGAAAAATTGCGTACCCTGGAAAATAAACCGCCTATGGACAAGTATTTTCCAGTATTGAACTATTACAAAGAAATAGAAGCTGCACTGAAGAAACAACGGGATTCAACCCAGTCTTATGCGTATATTTTTGATGAAAAGAATGTGATTGTATATCCGGAGGGTGCAGGAGAACAAACCATCAACACGGCTATTATCATCAACAATAAAAAAGGCATTTCCCGCTGGAAGGAAATCTCTATCCCATATAATACCGTGTACCAGGATGTGATTATTGTAAAGGCGGAGGTAATAAAGGCGAATGGAGCTAAGGTTCCCGCCGAAACCAATGAAAATGAGATTGTGTTTACCCGGTTGGATGAAGGAGATGTTATCTATTTTAACTATAAAGTGAATAGTTATGGGCGAGGTCGTTTAGGGAGGGAATTCTGGGATAAATTTTATTTCTCAGGCTTTGTTCCCAGGCATATTTCCAGTTACAACGTACTGATATCCGACAGTATCCCTTTATACTATGAGTATGTAAATGGAGGAGCCGTTAAGCCGAATGTAAGCAAACATGAACAATTTAAGCTGTATAGCTGGCGGGAGGATGATATTACAGCAGTGCGTAGTGAATCATATATGCCTAGCCTGAATGATATAGGTAAGGTGCTGCATCTTTCAACGGTAAAAGACTGGGATGTGATAGGAGAGTGGTATAGTGATATTACCCGGGCGCAATCGAAGGAGGACTTTGAAATTAATGAGGCCTGGAAAGAAATATTTCCTTTTGGCGCAGAGAAGTTGGATGATTTCGCTAAAGCGAAGCGAATTTATGAATATATAGAAAAGAATATTGCCTACAGCTCCGTATCGTTTCGGCAGGGGGCTTATGTACCACAGCGGGCTGGTAAAACGCTGGTGACCCGTTTGGGAGATTGTAAGGACTTATCAACGCTGTTCCTGGCTTTTGCCCGTAAAGCAGGAGTGGAAGCCAACTTAATACTAGTAAGTACCCAGGATTACGGAGAAAAGAATATGCAGCTGCCTTCTATGGATTTCAATCACTGTATAATTCGGTATAAGGCGGAAGGAAAAGATTATTACCTCGAGTTAACAGATAATGCATTGCCATTTAATTCGTTGTCATCAGCTCTGGCCGGGGCACAAATATTAAATATTCCATATAACTACAAGAATGGGGAAAAGATTGGGCTGTTGTCAGCGGCCAATTTTGCGCCGAAGATGTTACGCCGGCGACTGGATATCGACCTGAGTGGGGCAGACCAGCATATTATTTCCAATTGTGCCTACAGTGGAGAATTAGCGTCGCAGATCAGGCATTCCTATCAGCACAAAACCCGGGAGGAAACAAAAGACGCTGTACAACATGGCATTAGTGGTATGTTCAAAAATCAAGTAGTATTAGATAGCTTTAATTTCCGTAATCTGGATAACCTGGAAGATACGGTGTGGCTGCAAAGCACTTTTACGGTGAAGAATGATGTTATCAATGTAGGCGATTTCAACATGATTAAGCCGGCATTTATGGATATAGTCGCCACAGCGGATATTTTTACGCCAGAGGCGCGTCAGCATCCGTTCGAATATAACAATTACGAGAATACCGATAACTATACTACAGAAATTCACATTAAGCTGCCAACAGGCAAGCAATTTGACCAGGTACCGGGCAATACCAATCTGAAATGGGAAGATATGAGTTATGACCTGTCCTTTAAAAAAGAAACAGATGATAAATTAGTTATTAGTAGGCAGTTTAAAACAAATTGTAATAAAATAATTGGACCTGTGGCATTTAAAGAACTGGAAACCTTTTTTACAGGTATTATTAAGGCGGAGCAGAAATATGTGTCCTTTAAATAATATTCGTTAATCAAGAAACAAAAAAGACAGCCATTGGCTGTCTTTTTTGTTTAATATTTCCCAGAAAGGATCCATTATAAACCGAACGTTACCGTAAATATTTAAATTATAATTTTTTAAATATGAATGACCATTTGCAACAGACGCTTTTCTGAGAATTTTTTCATTGAAAAAGGGGGAAATACGGAGTTACAAGGGCTTGGCTATCAATATAATTACAATATATCGTTCTTTTTTTTCGTAGTCGCTTAATTTTGAAAGTAAAAACGGTTATCTTTGCGCAAAATTTCAGAAAACGGTGATTTCTTTCAATTGGTTCAAACATAGAATGGTAGCACTTGTGATGGTTTTAGGCCTTCACAGTTTTAGTAATTTTTCCTACGCTGAGGAGGCGCACCCTGAACACGCAGCAGCTGCGGTGGCAGGTGAAGAAAAGCACTCTGACGAAGGTGAGTCCAAGAAGATTGATATTAAGGAGGTGCTCTTCGGACACATTTCTGATGCACATGACTGGCATCTGTTTGATCTGGGTGAACATACCCCGGTGGTTATTCCTTTACCGGTAATTATGTATTCTCCGACACATGGTGTTACAGCGTTTATGTCATCCCGTTTTGAGCACGGACATCAGCCTTATGCCGGTTACCAGCTGGTAAATGCGCATTACCGTGCAGAGAAGGGGCTGGATGAAGCTACTTATCCTAACAATAAAGTAATTGCCGTAGACGATAATGGTATGCCGACCAATGAGAAGGTATATGATTTGTCTATGACCAAGAATATCACCTCTATGCTGATTGCTGCCATCCTGCTGACCTGGATCATGCTGACGGTAGCGAAGGCTTACCAGACCCGGGGCGCCAAGAAAGCGCCTAAAGGTTTACAGAGCCTGATTGAGCCGGTTATCATCTTTATGCGTGATGAGGTGGTAAAACCAAATATTCCTGGTCACCGGAGCGCTAAATACACTCCATTTATTCTCACTGTATTCTTTTTCATTCTGATCAATAACTTGTTGGGACTGTTGCCTGGTTCTGCCAACGTAACCGGTAACATCGCGGTAACAGCGGCACTGGCGCTTATCAGCTTTATTGCTACTATGTTTAGCACCAACAAGCATTTCTGGGGTCATATCTTCAATCCTCCGGCACCATTTGGTGTAAAGCTGATCCTCGCCCCGGTGGAGTTGATTGGTGTGTTTACCAAGCCTATCTCCCTGATGATCAGGTTGTTTGCCAACATCCTGGCAGGTCACATTATCATTCTGAGCATTATCAGCCTGGTATTTATTTTTGGTTCTATGAACCGCGGAATTGGTTATGGCTTTATGCCGGTATCCATTGCCTTCAACCTGGTAATGATGATGCTGGAATTGCTGGTAGCCTTTATCCAGGCATTTATCTTTGCCAACCTGACTGCGGTGTTTATTGGCCAGGCGATGGAAGGTGCTCATCATGAAGATGGACATCACCATTAATCTCCTCCTTTAAACAGGAATGATTGAAAGTGAACAGTAGATTGCTGGAGCTTTTACGAACAAACGAAATTTTTTAAATTCAAATACATATTCATTATGGCACTTTTGTCTATTTTATTGCAGGCTGCTGCTGCATCTGGTCTGGCTAAAGCTGGTGGTGCTGTTGGTGCTGGTATCGCTGCTATCGCTGCTGGTATCGGTGTAGGTAACATCGGTAAGAGCGCTCTGGAGTCTATCGCTCGTCAACCAGAAGCTGCTAACGACATCCGTGCAAACATGATCCTGGCTGCTGCGCTGGTTGAGGGTGTTGCCCTCTTCGGCGTTATCGCTGGTCTGTTGGCGGTAGTTATGTAAGCAAAACTTCTTACTGCATCCGGCGCACAGGGCAATGGATGCAGTAAATTTTTATGCTGAACACAGCTCATTCAACATCTGTAAATATCAACATAACAATATCATAAAATCCTAATTATATGGATCTGTTGCAACCCGCGTTAGGCTTGTTTGCTTTTTCGTTTATCGTTTTCGTTATCGTTTTCCTGATACTGAAGAAATTTGCCTGGAAACCGATCCTTGCTACTCTGAAAGAAAGGGAAGATTCAATCACTGACTCCATTACTACTGCTGAAAGAGTGAAAGAGGAAATGGCACAGATGAAAGCTGAGCACGAACATGTGCTGGCGGAAGCTAAAGCTGAAAGAAGTAAGATCCTGAAGGAAGCAAAAGACGCGAAGGACATGATTATCAGCGAAGCAAAAACTCAGGCGCAAGCTGAAGCTAAGAAAATCATCAGTGAAGCTTACACCGCTATTGAAAACCAGAAAATGGCTGCGTTAACGGATGTAAAGAACCAGGTAGGTAACCTCGTGATCGAAGTTGCTGAAAAAGTACTGAGAAGAGAACTGGCTGATAAAACAGCACAGGAAGGTTACGTGAAACAACTGGCAGAAGAAATCAAATTGAACTAAGAGATTAACTGAATGCTGGTAACAGCAAAGAGTTAACGGCTAAAAGCTTTTTTAAATATGCAGAATCCCCGTTTAGCATCCCGGTATGCAAAATCATTGATAGACCTGGTACAGGAACTGAACCAGGTGGAAGCTGTACATACCGACATGCAGTACTTACAACAGGTGATGAAAAGCAACCCGGATGTGGTGAGTTTGCTGAAGAGCCCCATCATTAAGGCTGATAAAAAGCAAAAGATCCTGGCAGCAGTGCTGGAAGGACGGGTAAGTACAACGACACTGAGTTTCCTGAATCTCCTGGTAAGCAAAGGCCGTGAAAGTGCATTGCCTGAAATTGCTACTGAGTTTCAGCGCCAGTACAACGTGCTGAAAAATATCAGTGCTGTAAAAATCACTACTGCCGTGGCGCTGGACAATGCTACACTGGATGTAATCAAATCCAAAATAGCCAGTGAAGTTCCTCAGCAGATAGCGTTGGAAACAGCTGTAAATGCCGATCTGATCGGTGGCTTCGTGCTGGAAACCAATGATAAATTGTTTGATGCTTCTATCCTGCGCGATCTGAAGGATATCAGACAACAATTTACCAAGAACATTTACGTATCCGAGATACGTTAATTATACAGCAGCCGCTGCGTACACGCAAAGCTGTTGTCGTTATACTAAATTTATCTAACGACTTTTTTTAAAATCATAATTATGGTTGATATTAAACCTGATGAAATTTCGGCGATATTGCGCCAGCAGTTAAGCAACTTCAATGCTTCTGCCGACCTGGAAGAGGTAGGTACTGTATTGTCAGTGGGTGATGGTATTGCCCGCATTTACGGTTTGGGTAACGTTGGTTACGGTGAACTCGTTGAATTCAGCAATGGTGTAAAAGCAATTGCACTGAACCTGGAAGAAGATAACGTGGGTGTGGTATTGATGGGTGCTTCATCAGGTATTAAAGAAGGTGATAAAGTGCGTCGTACCAAACAAATCGCATCCATTAATGTGGGTGAAGGTGTGATTGGTCGCGTTATCAATACACTGGGTGAGCCAGTTGATGGTAAAGGCCCTATCAAAGGTGAACTGTATGAAATGCCACTGGAGCGTAAGGCACCAGGAGTATTGTTCCGTGAACCGGTAAAAGAACCGCTGCAAACAGGTGTGAAAGCGATCGATGCGATGATTCCTGTTGGCCGTGGTCAGCGTGAATTGGTAATTGGTGACCGTCAAACAGGTAAAACAGCTATCTGTATCGACACCATCATCAACCAGAAAGAATTCTTTGACGCAGGTAAACCTGTATACTGCATATACGTAGCGATTGGTCAGAAAGCATCTACTGTTGCCGGTGTAATGAAAACATTACAGGAAGCAGGCGCTATGGCTTATACTACCATTGTAGCTGCAAACGCTGCTGATCCTGCTCCGCTGCAGTTCTACGCTCCATTTGCCGGTGCTGCTATCGGTGAGTTCTTCCGTGACTCGGGTCGTCCTGCACTGATCGTATACGATGATCTGTCTAAACAGGCCGTTGCTTACCGTGAGGTATCCCTGCTGCTGAAACGTCCTCCTGGTCGTGAAGCTTACCCTGGTGACGTATTCTACCTGCATAGCCGTTTGCTCGAGCGTGCTGCGAAAATTATCAATAATGATGCTATCGCCCAGCAAATGAATGACCTGCCGGAATCTATCAGACACCTGGTGAAAGGTGGTGGTTCCCTGACAGCATTGCCTATCATTGAAACACAAGCGAGTGATGTATCTGCTTACATCCCTACCAACGTGATCTCCATCACCGATGGTCAGATCTTCCTGGAAGGTAACCTGTTCAACGCAGGTATCCGTCCGGCGATCAACGTAGGTATCTCTGTAAGTCGTGTGGGTGGTAACGCTCAGATCAAATCCATGAAGAAAGTATCTGGTACCCTGAAACTCGACCAGGCACAATACCGCGAAATGGAGGCCTTCTCCAAATTCGGCGGTGACCTGGATGCTGCTACCAAAGCAGTTATCGACAAAGGTGCCCGTAACGTGGAAATCCTGAAACAACCACAGTTCAGCCCATTCCCGGTTGAAAAGCAAGTGGCTATCATCTACCTCGGTACCAATGGTCTGCTGCGCGATGTTCCCGTTAAACAGGTACGTGCTTTCGAAGAAGCATTCCTGAACGAAATGGATGTTCGTCTGCCTGATGTACTGGCTGAATTCAAGAAAGGAAATCTGCCGGAAGATGGTCTGAAGAAAATGGTGACACTCGCTAATGAGCTGAAACACAGATTCGCATAAGCAAAACATCTTGCTGAAAATATAGAATAGAAGGGCTTTACCGTTGTCGGTAAAGCCCTTTTTAATTTCGGTGAATCTTCTGTAAGAATTTTGGTTTATAATATAAACCAGTTTAGTTTTGTTCCATCAAATTAATCCCTGATATGTCGAAATTCAACCTTTATCTATATCTGCTGATCTGCTTTCCTTTGGTGTCGTTGGCACAAAATAAAGTGACGGGTAAGGTAACCGATAGCAAAAAGCACCCGCTGGCAGGCGTAAACATTGCCATCAGAGGCACTTACGATGGGGCCACCACCGCAACAGATGGCACCTTTTCTTTTACCACCAGCGCTTCCGGCGACCAGATCATTTCTGCCTCCTTTACCGGTTACCAGCCCATGGAATTAAAAGCGAACGTAAGCGCCTCCGAACCGATAAACATCATACTGAAGAACAATATCAACGCCCTGCGGGTAGTTACCATCTCGGCCGGTAGCTTTGAGGCCAGCGATGATAAAAAAGGAACCGTACTTAAGCCCCTGGATATCGTTACTACTGCCGGCGCAGGCGCTGATATTGTAAACGCTATCAAAACGCTCCCGGGCGCCCAGCAAACAAACGACCGGGAAGGACTGTTTGTACGCGGCGGCACCGGCTATGAAACCCAAACACTGATAGACGGTATGTTGGTACGGAATCCTTTCTCAACCAGCTTGCCAGATATTCCGGGCCGTGGCCGCTTTTCCCCTTTCCTGTTTAAAGGTACCACCTTCAGCAGCGGTGGCTATTCAGCACAGTATGGACAGGCCTTGTCGTCGGCGCTGATATTGGAGTCTACCGACCTGCCCACCCGCTCTTCTTCTTCACTGGGATTATCCGTGATCGGGGTAAACGGAGGGGTGGATAAACTAACAAAAGATAAAAAGACCTCCTACGGTGTGGAAGCGGATTATACCAACCTGGCGCCTTACTTTAATGTGGTGAAACCCAAACAAACACCCAGCCTCGGACCGGAAATTATTGGCACTTCTGCCAATTTCCGGAGGAAGACTTCTTCTACCGGGATGCTTAAATTTTATGGATATGGCAACTGGACCAAAATGGGATTCAATAGCAACAGCCTGGAATACCCCGGCTATATGGAGTCTTTTAAGGTACATAACAATAACGTATACACGAATCTGACTTACCGCGAAAGTATAGGGCATGATTGGCACTTATATGCCGGGGCCTCCTTTAGTATCAATACGGATAATATTCATACAGATACGCTGTTGAAGAACCCAGCGCCTACCCTGATCAAGGTACGATCTACCCTCAGCCAGTCGAAGCTAATGCTGTATAAAAATCTGGGTAGCTTTTCTGTGGTTAGATTTGGCGGAGAATACCAGTATGCCATCGAAAACTCTTCCTTCAATGAAAAGACGGCCAATTACGTGGATAACTACACCGCAGCTTTTGCGGAGGGCGATATTTATATTACCCCCAGCCTGGTAGGACGCCTGGGTGGACGTGCTGAATATTCTTCTATACTGGCAAAAATGAACTTTGCGCCCCGTGTATCACTTGCTTATAAATTCGATAACTACAGCCAATTTTCATTAGCCTATGGCGACTATTACCAGAAGCCGGAGCCCCAGTATCTCCGTTTCAATAACTACCTGGGCTATATGAAAGCCACTCACTATATTGCCAGCTTCCAGCGGATATCCAATAGTTATACCTTCCGTACGGAAGTGTTTTATAAAAAATACAAAGACCTGGTTAAAACTGTGCCTTCCTATAACAACAATGGCGATGGCTATGCCAAAGGCATCGAAGTATTCTGGCGCGACCGCAAAACTTTTAAGAATGTGGACTACTGGATTTCCTATTCTTACCTGGATACTAAAAGAGATTACCTGAATTATCCATTCCGTGTGCAGCCCGATTTTGCAGCCAATCATACCGCCAGTATTGTATATAAACACTACTTGTCTAAAATCAGTACCAACCTGGGTTTAACATACACCTTTGCTACGGGGCGTCCGTATTATGATCCCAATTTACCGGTGGACAAATTCATGTCGGAAAAAACGATGACCTATAATGCAGTGGGAGTGAGCGCCAGTTATCTTACCAATATCCGCAAAGCCTTTACCATATTTGTTTTGTCGGTGAGCAATGCGCTTGGTAACAAGCAGGTATTCGGTTATCATTATTCTACTGATGGATTACGCCGGAATGAGATTACGCCCAATGTGCCAAGATTTATTTACCTGGGCATGTTTATGAATTTTGGTATCGACAGAAGACAGGATGTTCTTAATAACCTCTAATAACACACATATGAAACGTCTCTTTTTAGCATTTTTATTTACCGGTAGCATGGCTACCGCCGCCATGGCCCAGAGTGCCCAATACATGGATGCTATGACCAAACAAACTGCAGACCTGGATAGCAGCAGCACATTTACCCCCGATCATCTGTTGGAAAAGGGCAATACTTTTGAGCGGATTGCCAACGCAGAACAAAGCCAATGGTTGCCTTACTATTATGCCGCTTATATGCAGGTTATGCAGGGATTTATGCTGAAGGATAAAAGTCAGCTGGATCCGCTGATGGACAGGGCAGAAGTGAATCTTGATAAGGCGGAGTCATTGAGTCCAAAGAACTCTGAAATTGCCTGCATCCGCTCCTTGGTGGCCACTGCACGATTAACGGTAGATCCTATGACCCGTGGTCAAATGTATGGCGCAGAAGCGGCTAAGCAATTGCAACAAGCCAAGGAGTACAACCCGGAGAACCCGCGTATTTACATGTTGCAGGGACAATCATTATTGTTTACACCGGAACAATGGGGTGGCAGTAAGTCTGGTGCAAAAACAGCCCTGGAGCTGGCGTTGACAAAGTTTGCGGCCTTTAAACCAGAAAGTAATATTGCGCCACATTGGGGAGAACCGTATACTCGCATGCTGTTGGCTAAAGCCAGTAATTAATCAAAGGTTTTAATTCTTTGGATATTTAGTTATTTTGTTTCCGTTGCAGGTATATCAAAGTGGCTATATAAGAAAATTATGCACATGGACTTCAAAGATCTGGACCCGGTACTACATTCACAATTGCGGCTAGCTATTATGTCGATATTGATTAGTGAGGAAGAAGCAGAATTTACGCTGTTGAAAGAGAAAACGAATGCTACGGCAGGTAACCTGAGTGTACAGATTAATAAATTACGTGATGCAGCTTATATTACGGTGGTAAAGCAGTTTAAAGAGAATTATCCGCAAACGATCTGTAAGATCACCGCTACGGGGAAAAAGGCCTTTAGCGATTATGTGGCCTCTATACAGTCTTACCTGAACGCGGGAAAACGCAAATAGCGGAAAGTATAAAGCGAAAAGCTATTATGGAGAAGAATTTAGCGAGTATTGACATTCGCTTTAATCATTCTCCATAATAGCTTTTCGCGTTATGCTTTCGGCTTTCCGCTATTCAGAAGCCAGTTCTGTTTTCTTCAGGGGGTTGCGGGTATTTTCCGCATAAATTTCCCGTTGCTCCAGGATATCGAGGCAGGTGAAGATGGCTTGCCTGAAGGATTCAGGGTCTGCCAGATTTTTACCAGCTATATCGAAGGCGGTACCATGATCGGGAGAAGTGCGCACAATACCCAATCCGGCGGTATAGTTGATACCGTTGCCGCTGGCCAGCGATTTGAAGGGGATCAGCCCCTGATCGTGGTACATGGCTAATACTCCGTCGAATTGTTTAAACATTTCGCGGGCAAAGAAGGCATCGGCGCTATAAGGCCCGAAGCACAGGATGCCATTCCCTTTGGCATGTTTAATAGCAGGGCTGATTTGTTCTATTTCTTCCTTGCCTATCAAACCTTCATCACCGGCATGCGGATTGAGGCCCAGCACGGCGATACGTGGTTTGTCTATACCGAAATCCTTTACCAGGCTATCTCTCATCAGCGCTAATTTGCCGAGAATATTTTCTTTGGTAACATATTTACTCACATCCGCCAGGGGCACATGTTCTGTGAGGAGCCCCACGCGCATATTGTCGGCAGTCATGAACATCAAAACGTCTTTGGCATTGAAGGCATCGCGCAGGTAGGGGGTATGACCGGTATAGTTGAAATTGGCGCTCTGGATATTGTTTTTGTGGATAGGTGCAGTGACCAGACCACTGATGAAGCCCTCCTTCATAGATTTAATGGCCACTTCCAGTGCCCGGGCGGCGTATTTTCCACCAGTTTCATTCAACACTCCGGGGGTAATCTGCACTTCTTCCTCCCAGCAGTTATATACGTTCACCTGCTTGTGGTTCAGGCGGGTGAAGTCTTTGATGCTCTGGTAGTTGAAATTATTTTCATTCATCAGCTTCCGGTAGAAGTTGATGGTTTTATTAGATGCAAAAATTACCGGCGTGCAAAACTCCATCATACGCGTGTCCATAAACGTTTTGATGATAATTTCTGCGCCGATGCTGTTGATATCACCAATGGTGATGCCTATTACCGGTTTGTTGTGCTGGATGGTACTCATGCTTTATTGCCTCAATGAATGGCAAATATACACTTTTAGGCTATAGCTTCCCCCCTTTTAGTTGGTGGGGGATCCCTTAAAAGCAGGGGAAATAAAAGCTAATAAATGCTTTATCTTTGCGCTGCACAATGTATACACTAAAAAAATCACTCGGCCAGCATTTCCTTAAGGATGAAAACATCTCCAGGCAAATAGTGGCGTCGTTACCTGTAACAGAAGGCCAGCAAGTGCTGGAAGTGGGCCCCGGAGGGGGAGCCATTACGAAGTACCTGTTGCAACTGCCAGGTATTCACTTTAAGGCGATAGAGCTGGATACCGAAAAGGTACAGTACCTCGAAAAAACCTATCCCGATATCCGGGGAAAGCTGATCAATGTGAGCATACTGGATGCTGAGCTGCCATTTGAAGGGCCGTTCCAGATGATCGGCAATTTTCCTTACAATATTTCCACCCAGATTATGTTTAAGGTGCTGGACTGGCGCCAGGAGGTAGATGTGGTGGTAGGGATGTTCCAGAAGGAAGTGGCCCAGCGTATTGCCGCTCCGCATGGCAATAAGGAGTATGGTATCCTGAGTGTGTTGTTACAGGCCTTTTATAAGATAGAATATTTGTTTGAAGTACATGAAAACTGCTTCAATCCGCCGCCTAAAGTAAAATCTGCCGTTATCCGCCTTACCCGGCTGGAGCAGCCGGCAGATATTGCCTCTGAACGTAAATTTTTTGTACTGGTGAAAACAGCCTTTGGCCAGCGCCGTAAGCAACTGCGCAATCCGCTGAAAACCATGTTCGATAAGGAGCTGTTAGCACAGGATCCTATTTTTTCAAAAAGGGCAGAAGAACTGACTGTGGCTGATTTTGCAGCATTATCCCATAAGATGATATGAGCAGGAAAGTATTAGTTACCGCGAAAACGCATCCGTATTTAGTTGAGCAGCTGGAAGAAAAAGGCTTTGAAGTCATTTATCAACCGGCTATTTCCTATGATGAAGTATATAGCGCTATCGGCGATTGCGTAGGACTGATTGTAACCACCCGTATCCGGGTAGATAAGTATATTATTGACCATGCCAGGGAATTGCAGTGGATAGGTCGCCTGGGATCCGGTATGGAGCTGATCGACGTGCCATACGCAGAAAGCAAGGGTATTCACTGCGTGAGCAGCCCCGAAGGCAATCGTGATGCCGTAGGCGAACAGGCAGTAGGTATGTTGCTCTGCCTGTTGAATAATGTGCTGAAAAGCAACCTGGAATTGAGAGAAGGGATTTGGGAACGCGATGGCAACCGGGGGTATGAGCTGAATGGCAAAACAGTAGGCATCATCGGCTATGGTAATACCGGGAGCACGTTTGCGCATAAGCTGAAGGGCTTTGATGTAAACATCCTGGCTTATGATAAGTATAAGAAAGGATTTGGTACCAGCGAGGTGAAAGAAGCTACTTTGGATCAGATTTTCCAGGAAGCGGATGTAGTCAGCTTACATCTCCCGCTGACACCTGAAACCAAACATATTGGTAATACGGGCTTTTTTGAATCTTTTGCCCGGCCGGTATGGTTCATGAACATGGCCAGGGGGAAGCTGGTAAATATCCCGGATCTTATCGGGGCTTTAGAGGGAGGCGTGATTGCCGGCGCCTGCCTGGATGTGCTGGAGAATGAAAAATTAAATACTTATAGTGAAGACGAGAAGGCCCAGTTGGCCTGGCTGCTAAAAGCCCCCAATGTGGTGGTAACACCGCATATAGCTGGTTATTCGCACCAGGCGAGCATTAAAATGGCCCGCATTGTATTAGAGAAATTAAACATTTTATAAGCCTGTCAAACAGGTAGTGGTTCTGGGATAAATAATTGATTTTCAATTTATTTAATTCCGGGAGAAGGGGTTTTTTCTTTATAATAAATTCATTATATTTGCGATAATACCAGTAAACAACGCTTCTGTGAAAATGGAGGCGTTGATTTTTTTTTCTTATAACCAAAAAACACAGCAGGTTATGTCTGGCATAAATTACGTTACGAAAGAAACCCTGGACCAAATGATGAGTGAGCTTTCCTTACTAAAAACCAAGGGGAGAGCGGAGATTGCACGTGCAATTGCAGAAGCAAGAGAAAAGGGTGACTTGAAGGAAAATGCCGAATATGATGCCGCCAAGGAAGCGCAGGGCATACATGAAGCTAAGATTGCCACGCTGGAGAACGCTATTGCCACATCCCGTATAGTAAGTGCAGCCGCTATTGATACTTCCAAGGTATCTATTCTTTGTAAGGTTACCATTACCAATATGGCTAATAAGAAGACAGTTACCTACCAGTTGGTGTCTGAAACCGAAGCAGATCTGAAAGCGGGTAAGATATCCATTACTTCTCCTATCGGTAAGGGCCTATTAGGCAAGCATGTAGGTGAAATTGCGGAGGTACAGGCGCCTAACGGGCAGATTAAATTTAAGATTGATAGTATTACTGCATAAGCGCTACTGGCACTTTTTCATGATATTTGCAGGGTTGCATTCAATTGCAGCCCTTTTTTATTTTTACTTTGGATTAAGCTATCTACTATGACCATCTTCTCAAAAATCATTAATGGGGAAATCCCAAGCTATAAAATAGCGGAGAATGAACAGTTCTATGCTTTCCTGGATATTTTTCCGCTGGTAAAGGGGCATACGCTGATTATCTGCAAAACGGAAACAGACAAGTTTTTCGATGTATCGGATGAGTTGCTGAAAGAATGGCTGCTGTTTGCCAAACCTATTGCCAAAGCTATTGAGCGGGTAGTGCCTTGTAATCGTATAGGCGTTAGTGTGGTTGGCCTGGAGGTCCCGCATGCGCACATGCACCTGATTCCAATTAATTCGGCCGATGATATGAATTTTTCCCGTAGTAAGCTAAAGTTGTCTGTAGAGGAATTTAAGGAGATACAGGCACAGATTGTTGCTGCTTTATAAATGAGCTTACCTGGGGGGAATATTGAATCGGAATCCCACCCCATGTACGGTTTCCAGCTTTATTTGCGGGTCTGATTTGAAATGTTTCCGGAGTTTGGTAATAAAAACATCCATGCTACGGCCCAGGAAGTAGTCATCTTTTCCCCACACATTAGAAAGGATATCTTCTCTTTTGAGTGTTTTATTGGGATTATTGCAGAAGTATTTAAGCAGGTCGGCTTCCTTTTGTGTGACGGAAATAGACACTTCACCATCGGCTGTATAAAGGCGGAGGTCTTCATAATCGAAGGTAAGCTGACCAATCGTGAACAGGTTTGATTTGTCTTTCCCCCTGCTCATGGTCCGTTTCAGGAACACTTCGATACGCAGGATAAGTTCCTGCATATTGAATGGTTTACTGATATAGTCGTCGGCACCGGTTTGGAGGCCGGCTATCCGATCTTCTTTTTCATTTTTAGAAGTGAGGAACAATATGGGGACATGGTCATTCAGCTCGCGGATTTGCTGTGCCAGCTGCAGGCCGTCTTTTTTAGGCATCATCACGTCCAGTAGGCAAATGTCGAATGAGCGTAACTGGAACTGTTCCCATGCTGCCTGGCCATCTATACTATGCACTACATCATAGCCCGCTTCTTCCAGTCGTTTCTTCGTCGCCGCACCAACATTTTGATCATCTTCCACCAATAGGATTCTTGCTTTCATATCTGCCTGATGCTGATTAATATAAAAAAGCTGTTATAAAACTTGTGTATAGCAATTGATGGTCACTTTTCATAGTCAAGCTGTTAAAAACGGTATATGGCCGTGTAGCAGTTGTAATTGGGTTCATGAATTTAACCAAAGTGACTACAATTTACGGATTTATTGAATAACCTTCTCTCCCGATGTTTTTTATCTGACAATCCTCTCGGGATGTTGCTGCAGAAACTTCTCCCAGCCTTTGGAACCGGTAATACCGACTAACGGGTTACTTTCCTGGTAAAAATGGCAAACTGCTACTGCCAGGGCATCCGTAGCATCGAGGTAGTCAGGGCGTTCCGGGATATTGAGTGTGCGTTGCAACATTTGCCATACTTGCTCTTTGTCTGCATTACCATTGCCTGTAACAGATTGCTTTACTTTTTTGGGGGAATACTCGGTTACAGCCAGTCCTTCCTGGATAGCCGCTGCGATGGCTACACCCTGGGCGCGTCCCAGCTTCAGCATACTTTGTACGTTCTTACCATAAAATGGGGCTTCTATAGCAAAACTGGTGGGTTTATGTTCCCGGATCAGGTTTTGTACCCGGCAGTGAATCTGTTGCAGCCGCTCGTAATGATCTTTGAATTTGGACAGTTTAAGCACATCCATCCCGAGCAGACTGGCTTTTTTTCCTTCAATACGTATAAGCCCATAGCCCATTACAAGGGTACCGGGGTCAATGCCGAGAATTATTTTTGACTTGTTTGCCAACCACAGTTTATTTTTGCCAAAAATTGACTATCTGAACAAAAGTACCAAAATAATTCTCAATTACTTATTAGGGGCAGGGCTTTTTACGTGGCTGGCGTACTCTATTTACTCGCAAATCATCCATCGCGATAATTTACAGTTGTCTGTCAGACACATGTGGGAGTCCTTACAGGAAAGGGGTTGGGTAGGTATTTTCCTGGTGCTGGTGTTAATGTTATTCAACTGGGGACTGGAAGCCCGTAAGTGGCAGAAATTGGTAGCCCCGCTGGAAGAAGTCTCTTTTCTAAGGGCTTTTAGCGCCATTATGTCTGGCGTTTCCCTCTCTATCAATACCCCAAATCGTGTAGGCGAATACGGTGGACGCATCCTTTATCTCAAAAATCATAATAAACTAAAAGCAATAGCGGCAACGATCGTGGGTAGTTTCAGCCAGCTGATCGTAACTATTATCTTTGGGTTAATTGGTTTACTGTACTATATCAACAATTATGCGCTGGCAGCCGAAAGCGCATTTCTCAGTCCGGGTGTGTGGCAAAAATTACTGCTGGCAGCCGGTATACTTATTTGTGGCCTGACGATATTGTTATATTTTCGGTTACAAATTATTCTGGCTGTATTTGAAAAGGTACCTTTTCTTCGTAAAGTGAAGGTCTTTGTGCAGATAATTGTGAAATACTCATCGGGCGATTTACGTTACCTGTTGCTGCTTTCAGCCTTCCGGTACATAGTCTTCTCGGCACAGTATTTGATTTTGTTGGACGCACTGGGCATGGAATTTTTGTGGTGGCAGGCTTTCCTCCTTAATAGCGTAATCTACCTCGTTATGGCAGGAGTTCCGACCATTGCTATCGCAGAACTTGGAGTACGCGGAAAAGTAAGTATCTTTTTTCTGGGTTTGCTAAGCTCCAATACCATGGCTATCATCGCCGCCACGGTAGGCATTTGGCTGATCAACCTGGTACTACCAGCCGTTTTGGGAAGTGTGTTATTGTTAGGGGTAAAAATTTTTAAGGAAAAATAGCTTCCATCAATGAAGTATCTTCTACTGATCGTCTTATGGCTTTCCTGTTTTCAACCCGTTGAAGCACAAAACGACTTTTGCTCCATCCGTAACACCAGTTTTAACGCTGGTGAAAGTATTACCCTGAAAGTATTTTATAACCTCGGCAAAATGTATGTAGGGGCCGGCGAAGCTACCTTTAACGTGGTGCTCGAAAACTTCGCCAACCGCGTGGTATATCACGTTACCGGCGATGGGAAAACCTACCGGGCATACGACTGGATCTTTAAAGTACGTGATAAATACGAGAGCTTCATCGATACTGCCACCATGCAACCTCTCAAGTTTCTGCGTAATGTAAATGAAGGCGGCTATAAGATCTATAACAACGTAGTATTTAACCAGGCTGCTCACCAGGCTATCAGTACCAACGGAACTTTCACAGTGCCACCCTGCGTACAGGATGTGATCAGCGCCATTTACTACGCCCGCAATATCGACTTCAACAAATACCAGGCGGGCGATAAAATTCCCTTTGCTATGTTCCTCGATGACCAGGTGTACAATATCTATATCCGGTACATGGGTAAAGAAGAGGTGAACACCAAATTCGGCAAGTTTCGCGCTATTAAGTTCAAGCCCCTGCTGATTAAAGGAACGATCTTTGAAGGTGGGGAAAAAATGACCGTGTGGGTAAGCGATGATGCCAATAAAGTGCCCCTGCGCATTGAAAGCCCCATATCTGTAGGTAATATCGTGGTAGATATGGTGAACTACAGCAACCTCCGTTATCCCTTTAGTTCACTGCTGAACAAGAAGTAGTATCCTGGTTTTAACAATTCATTTGAGGGATAACACTTAAAATTTCACGACCTTTCGTCCCGCAGAAAAACTTTATATTTGTTATAATCAACCCTTTATGATTATGGAAGAACGTAAACCGAAGATATTACTGGCTGAAGATGATACCAATCTGGGTATGGTGTTGAAGAACTATCTGGAGCTGAACGACTATGATGTGGAATTATGCCGCGATGGTATCCTGGCCCTGGCAGCCTTCCGCCGCGAGAAATTTGACATCTGTCTGCTGGATATTATGATGCCCAATATGGACGGATTTAAACTGGCAGAAGAAATCAGAGATGTGGATCCCGATATCCCGCTCTTCTTCCTGTCGGCCAAAACCATGAAGGAAGACATCATACAAGGGTATAAGCTGGGTGCGGATGACTATATCTCTAAACCATTCGACAGCGAACTGCTGCTGCTGAAAATTAAAGCCATCCTGAAACGTAACCAGGAGCTCAATAGCAAAGATGAAGAAGTACATGAGTTTGTAATCGGCTCCTATACGTTCAATTCCCGCCTCCGTACCCTCGGACATAACAACGAAACACATACGTTATCGCCCAAAGAGAACGAGCTGTTACACATGTTGTGCGAGCACAAAAATGACCTGCTTCCCCGCGAACTGGCACTGAAGAAAATATGGGGTAGCGATACCTACTTCAACGGCCGTAGCATGGACGTATATATCGCCAAATTACGCAAATACCTGAAAGATGATCCCAATATCGAAATCGTGAATATTCACGGTAACGGGTTCAGACTGGTGGTGAAAGATGCCTGAGAAAGAAGCGTAAAGCGTAACGTATAAAGCAATTAAGGCGAATGATTTCTGCAGAGATCATTCGCCTTAATTGCTTTATACGTTATCCCGCTTAGAAAAGAAGGTTAGAACCGCCTCTGAAGGAGGTTTTGCCTAAATGGATATATGCTTTTTCTGTAACCTCCCGTCCCCTGGGGGTTCGCTTAATAAAGCCTTCCTGTATCAGGAAAGGCTCATATACTTCTTCCAGGGTGCCCGCTTCCTCCCCAACTGCGGTAGCAATAGTGGTAATACCCACAGGACCTCCCTTGAAGTTTTCGATGATCACATTCAATATCCGGTTATCCATTTCATCCAGCCCGTATTCATCTACATTCAGTGCTTTCAGGCTCAACAGGGCTATTTCCATGTCTATTACTCCGGTGCCAATTACCTGGGCAAAGTCACGCACGCGGCGCAGCAACCCATTAGCAATACGGGGGGTACCCCGGGAACGCCTCGCTATTTCACTGGCAGCATCGGAAGTAATTTTCACATTCAGCAAGGAGGAGGCGCGCCAGATGATTTTTTGCAAGGTGGCAGCACTGTAGTACTCCAGCCTGGATTTAATGCCGAAACGCGATAACAATGGGGCGGTGAGCAACCCGGAACGGGTGGTGGCGCCTATCAGCGTAAACGGCTGCAGGTTAATTTGTATGGCACGGGCGCTGGGACCCGTATCAATCATAATATCGATGCGGTAGTCCTCCATGGCGGAATACAGGTATTCCTCCACTACGGTACTCAGGCGGTGTATTTCATCAATAAACAGCACGTCTTTATCTTCCAGGTTGGTGAGCAAACCCGCCAGGTCGCCAGGTTTTTCAATCACCGGTCCCGAAGTTTCCCGGATATTTACTCCCAGCTCATTGGCCACAATGCGCGACAACGTGGTTTTTCCCAAACCAGGAGGTCCGTGAAACAACACATGGTCGAGCGCTTCCCCACGCATTTTGGCCGCTTTAATAAAAATCTTCAGGTTCTCGATAATTTGATCCTGGCCCGAAAAATCCATGATTTCCCGCGGCCGGATACTATTCTCGAACTCTTTCTCAGCGGCGCTGAGCCTGTTCTCTTCTGGTCTTAAAGGCTGATTGGACATAATTGTATACCCTCAAAAATACGCAAATATTCAAAGGAAGAGGACCTCTTGGATATTCATCTTTTACTGATTATTTTTAATATTACTTAAATCCCATCCCCTCGTATGACAAAGTCCCTGTTTTTATTGCTTTTGTTGGCCCTGGTTTACACGATGCCTGTAGCTGCCCAAACCAAATTTAAGAGGGGTGATAGCTGGTTATATCAAATCCAATTTAGTGATACTGGTTTCCCCGGAGAAACTATACAGCGGGAAAAACTATACCGTATTGCGATTACCGGTATCCAGGCAAATGGTACGGTGCAGGCCAACGCCACCCTGGAGGGATATACTGCTACCGCAGGAAATATCCACTACAGCAGCGGTCAACCTGCTACTTATCCTCTTAGCCGCGATCTGATGTTCCCCATGCTGGCACTTTATCGGCCACTGTCGTTTACCCTGTATACAAACGATAGCGTTGGTCAACCGGTAAATACCTCTGCGTTGGCGAAAGCGGCGGCGAATAAAGTGGGACTGGAACCCCAATGGGAAGATGCCTATTCCGCCTGGCTGAAGAATGCAGCGATGGAAATAAACCACTTGTTTTCCCACTTTCCCGCCCAGGAAGTAGTAGGCTATCAATGGAATACCACGTACTGGAGTTACCGGGTAGACAGTGTCCGGAAAAATGACATCATGATCAGTGGCGCCGCAGACCGGGAAATGCCTGATAGCGTGAAAGGGCTGACGACTGTTTCGTATACACTTTCCCGTGACAACGGAAGCGTACTGACACTGACGGCTGTAGCCCGGCTGGGCCGCGGCGCCAATGCGCCACGGATGGTTACACAAGTGAAGCGGTTACCCGCTAATACAGCTGTGCCACCAGCGGATACCGCTTTTTACAATGTACTGGCCCGTATGGCCTACAGTAGCGAACTGCTGACGAAAAACAACGAACTGGATTCCGCCAAAGTGGTCAATTTCCTGGCAGTGAATCAGCCGAAGTATGGCAGGAATGCGACATTTAAGGTAGCCACGCTGAATTTACTGAACCGGGGGAGGAGCGAATTTATCTACGAGTTATACCGTAATTTGTTGAAAGAAACGACCACTGATCTAATCGCCAATACTCCCAGCCACTTGTTTAATAAACTTGGAGATGTGTTATGGAAAAATACTGATACAGCAGTAGCCCTGGTGAAGCTGTTATCCGCCAATCAGCATATGCTCGATTCCTGGCTGGATCAATCCTTTTCCCAGGGGCTGCGGAAACACCCTTCCCTTGACACTGCGGAGGCGTTAAAGACTTTCAGGGAGCGTGGTGTAAGCGAGAAAAGAATTGCTGAACTATTTGAAGAAGCAGAAAAAGCACCCGCTGCCAGCAGAGTACTCTTAGGCCGGCTGGTACAGGAAAAAGACAGTGTATTACGGACAGCGGTTCGGCCTATGTATCTATGGGACCAGGCGATGCATACAACAGACACGGCTACACTAAAAAATATTGCCGGTCAATTTGCGCAGATGGGCGCTGCCGAACTGACACTGGGCAAAGCTGCCCGCTACCAGTTGATGGTAGCAGGCATATTGAAAGAAGCACAGCTAACCGCCACCGCTGATCAATTGCTGGATAAAACATTGACCGACCTGGTGAAGAACCAGCAGGATACTGCTTTTTGGAGAACTCACCCGGAGTTAAAGGAGAAGAAAGATGCCAATAAGAACATCCTGGCGCATGCTTACTATCTTAAATACCAACAAACTGCAAAACAGGATAAAGATGCTGCCATGAATTACCTGGGCCTGGCGGCAGCCAACTCGCCGGGAAACAATAGGGAAAAGGCCTATGAAAGCTTTTATGATCGGGTATTCCTCGATTCGAAGGAGGATTACCGGGCCGAGTTTGCCGCCCAGCTAAATGCCCTGGGGAAGCCGCAGGAGGCCATGAAGGTATTATCCCGGCAACTGATAACGGAGCCAGGTATGGTGGATTCAGCCAGGTCTTTTTTTGACAACCATTTCCCAGGGAAATCCTTTGCTGGCTACTTCCGGGATGTATTACTGAAAGACTGGAAAGATGCCCCTGATTTTACACTCACGGGGATTAATAATGAACGCTATCACCTGTCAGACTACCGGGGAAAATGGTTGTTGCTCGACTTCTGGGGAACCTGGTGTTCTCCCTGCCGGGAAGATCTGCCACATCTGAATAAGCTGGCCATCGAAATTAACGAGGGTAAACACCCGGAGAATGCGATATTGGCCATTTCCTGCCATGAAACCCTGGAGACGGCGAGAGATTTCGTAAAGGCCAATGCATATGTGTTTGCTGCCGCCCATTCTGATAACCAGGTAGAAAAATTGTACCAGGTGGCTGGTTATCCGACCAAAGTATTAGTTTCGCCAGAGGGGAAGATGCTGGAATTGCAATTTGGGGCAGACTATGCCGCCATTTTAAAAGCCTACAGCGATATCTATTTCCAGAAAAATAAAGAAACCCCCGTTATCAAGGTTCACAACAAGCAAAAAGACTAAATCCTTTTATGAAGAAATCACTGTTATTATGCCTCATTGCCGGGAGTATGGCAATAGCCGGCCAGGCACAGGATATTAAAGAAAAAGAAGTAAGACGAATTATCTCCACATTGGCGGCCGACGATATGCAGGGCCGCTTCCCAGGAACACCCGGTATTGAAAAGGCGGCACAGTTTATCAGCAGCGAGTTTGCAAAGGCCGGATTACAACCATTGCCCGGCGAAAGCAGCTATCTGCAATCATTTGCCAAGTATAAAATGCATCCTACCAGTGTATCCCTTACCGTTGGTGGCGTGCCACAACGCTGGCCGGTGATTCCGATTGGAGCCGGCAGTAACTTCGACTGGGTAAAAGACGACAGTTATGCTGTGATGCATATAAATGATCCGCATGCCCTGATGAATATTTTAAAGAACCCGGGAAAGCTGGAGAAAAATACCCTGGTATGGATAGGCTCCGCATTGAGTGGTTACCTGGGTGGGCTTACCGGCAGTTTTTCCGAGCATAGTTATGATACCCGTGAACAACTGGATGCTGCTGCTGCAAAAGGTGCAACAGAGAAACAGGTTATACTGGTGTTCGAAGAGCAACCCGTAGCTGATACCGCCAGCTGGGAAATACATGTGAAAAGGGAAGTGGAGACACAACAGTTTGCGAATGTAGCCGGTATGATCAAAGGAAAAAGCAAACCTGATGAATATGTAGTATTTTCCGGTCACTACGACCACCTGGGCATTTTACCAACTGTGGCCGGCGATAGTATTGCCAATGGTGCAGATGATGACGCTTCCGGTACTACTGCCGTGATCATGCTTTCGAGGTATTTTCAACACCATCTTCCTGAGCGCTCCGTTATTTTTGTAGCGTTTACAGCGGAAGAATCAGGTGGTTATGGCTCTCGCTATTTTTCTGAGAAGCAGGACCCCAATAAGGTGGTAGCTATGTTTAATATTGAGATGATAGGTAAGGAGTCCAAATTTGGAAGAAACAGCGCTTTTATCACTGGTTTTGAACGCTCTGACTTTGGTCCTATCCTGCAACGTAACCTGAAAGGCTCCAGTTTTAATTTCCACCCGGATCCTTATCCTGAGCAGCAGCTGTTTTACCGCTCAGACAATGCCACATTGGCCAGGCAGGGCGTTCCGGCGCATACTATTTCTACCACCCAGATAGATAAAGATAAATACTATCATACCGTAGGTGATGAAGTAACGACGCTCGATACCAGGAATATTACGGATATTATTCAGGCGATTGCGATCAGTGCAGGTAGCATTGTAAATGGAACGGATACGCCTACACGAATTGAAAAGCTGGAAAAATAGCGTCAGCGCGCATCATATATTGATCCGATTAAGCGAGCTTAGTCGGATCATTCTTTTTTAATTAACGCCAAAGCTGTTCTTTTTCCCAAATTCTTTGTTAAATTTACCACATAATTTTCCCCAGTCATTAAAAACCATATCGATAATGAAAACCGGAATCCTACATTTCTGCGGTGCTGTTGGCATTGCAACCATCCTGCTATCTTCTTGTTCAAAGAATGATATGGCAGGACCGGATGGTCAACCACCCATCGACAACGCAAACGCTGCCACTGTCAACTACGAAATTTCGGCAGTAAATCCCACGTACACACTATCACCAGACGCTACCGGCCGCTTGTCTGCTATCACCGGCGATGCAGCCATGGCGAAAGCAGCTCCTGGTAGTTTCGACATCACCTGGGACACTGCAACAGCGCGTTTAAGAGAAATCCGCTTTGATGCAAGGCGCGGAAAAGATGAAGTGGAATTTAAATTGAAAACAGACAGACAGGTGGATCTCAAAAAAGTACCGGCTGTACTGGGAGCAATTAAAATTCCTACAGGCACTTACCAACAGGTGAAAGTGTACGCAAGAGTAGAAGGAGACAAGAATGATCCTGCAGTACGACTGATAGGATTCATTACCTGGGATGGCAAAAAGATCCCTATGGAAATCCTGCTCTCCGGAAAAATTGAACTGATGGCTCACGGAAAGGATGTTGTGGTAACAGATTCCAAGATCGACTGGAAAGGCTCGCTTAAGATTTCAATGGACCTGATTCTTACCAAGCTGCAGATTGGCGACTTTACCGGCTCATTCACCAACGGTAAGTTGAAGATCAGTGTAGATGTAAATGGCGACCTCCACAATAAGGTGGTAAATGCCCTGGAAAACAGCATGTCTGTAGAACACACGCACGACTGATTGCCGTAAATGAATTGCCCCCGGTCCTGATGATGAATGCCAGGACCGGGGGCTTTTTTATGGCGTATTTATTTCATCAACAGTTCTGTATATACAGCGAAGTGATCCGAAGCATACCTGCCCTCCCAGGTGGGAGAAATACTGGCATGTTTAAGAACTTGAAACTTTCCTTTCAGGAAGATGTAATCAATGGGCTGTGGCTCTCGCTCGGCCATCTGCCAGCCATTGAAGGTACCTATCGGACCAAAGTGAGACGTTTCGCTGATTGCCTTGCTATCTGTTAAATGCAACGGATCGTTCGGATCCATAATAATCTGGATGGGTTCATCAGATGGAATAGCATTGAAGTCGCCCGTAATAATAGCGGGAACATTACCGGCTATATGATGTACCTGTTGCAGTAAGAACTTAGCGCTTTCCCTGCGGGCAATTTTGCCCATATGATCAAAGTGGGTATTGAAGTGGAAGAAGAGCTTGTTAGTTTTCTTATCCTTGAATTTTCCCCAGGTAACAATACGGGTACAAGCGCCATCCCAGCCAATTTTTCCCGCTACAGTAGGTGTTTCAGATAACCAGAATGTTTCACTTTTCAGTAACAGTAAACGCGTAGTGTCGTAGAAGATAGCGGAATATTCTCCCCTGGTTTTACCATCATCCCGGCCTACACCAATGCTTTTGTACTGTGGCAGTTGTTGTTGCAGGTCCTGCATCTGGTCGTTCAGGGTTTCCTGAACACCTAATGTATGCGCTCCCAGGAATAATACTTCTGAAGCCACTTTATCCTTGCGGTGAGGCCATGCATTAAGCCCATCATCCGGGTTATTGTAGCGGATGTTGAAGGTCATTACTTTCAAGGGTACCTGTGCGGTTGCCATGCCAACTATCAGGCTGCAAACGCCAGACAGCAATAGTTTTCTCATACCAAATCGATTTAAACGCATAAAAATAGCATCTGTGCGGATAAATCCTAATGAATCGGTAACAATTTACTATTTCATCATCTCTGCACTGGGCCGGTAGCGAAGTTAATGTGTGTATTGATTGAGTTGTAAAATGATATCCGGATCAGGGCAGTTGGAGAGGTATTTTTCTTTCTCGCTGTAACGGCATACGCCGGGGTAGTCGCCTCGGAAGCCCTGCATATCTTCAATGACCTGGAAATGCAGGTGTGGCGGCCATCCACCATTTTCTGAAGGAGTGCCGAAATGTGCCAGCTGGTGACCGGCTGCAATAGGCATGTTTTCATATAACCCCTGTAAATTGGAAATGCTCAAATGCCCGTACAAGGTATAAAAGGTGTATCCATCAAGCTGGTGCTGCAAAATAATAGTAGCGCCATAATCTCCGAAATGATCATTAAACCGGAAACTATGTACATGCGCATTCAGCGGAACATACAACTGCGTGCCGGCTTCTCCCCATACATCCATACCCAGGTGAAGGCGCCGGGGTTCTTCGCCCGCATCGAAATGAGGACTCACCGCGTATATAGTCCGGTGTTCGGCATAGCCGCCAATGCCCAGACGGCAACCACTTTGCTCTAATGTGGTATCAATGTATTTGCTAAACCGGTTGATGTCCTGCAGGATGTTTTTGGTAAGCGTGGTGTTATTGGCAGTGAAATCCATTACCAGCAGGGGCTCAAGATCGCCCATCAGCGGAATAACCGGCTTGAAGGAGGACTGATACTTCTTTAATACCTCTTGTAACATATTTTTGCGTACTTGAAGTTCATCTAAATATAAATATTAATTTGTGTATTAAATAATCAATGCCCATTGCCGTTCCCTGTTTATATCCATTTATTTTCTGTACAGCTGCCGTTACATGCGGTTACGGAAACGTTGGGCATGTTTATCGGCTTCCGGTATTTCCTCTACCTGCGCAAGCAACGGGGCGACCAGGTAAATCAGCCAAATCGCCTTTGGGCCATTATCGGGGCTATTTTTGGCGCATTATTCGGGAGTCGCCTGTTGGGAGCACTGGAAAATCCACCGGGATTGCTTCAGACCGGTAACATCCTGTTATACATCTACCAAAGTAAAACTATTGTAGGCGGCTTGCTGGGCGGCCTGATAGGCGTGGAGCTGGTAAAGAAGATAATTGATGAACGTCAATCTACCGGCGACCTGTTTGTATATCCGCTTATTCTTGCCATGATCATAGGCCGGATAGGTTGCTTTTCCATGGGTATTTATGAAGAAACATATGGGATACCCACTTCTCTGCCCTGGGGCATGAAACTGGGCGATGGCATCTACCGGCACCCGGTATCTCTCTATGAAATTGTTTTCCTGCTGGTACTGTGGGCTTTCCTGTTAATGATTACCCGGAGATATACACTCGTCAGCGGCGCTACTTTTAAATTGTTTATGATAGGATACCTGTTATTCCGGCTGTTGCTCGATTTTATCAAACCTGGCTATCGCTACGCCTTCGGCCTGGGATCCATACAGCTGGCCTGTTTGGCGGGATTGCTCTATTATTTACCCAGTATTGTTTTCCCCTCACGACTAATTCAAAAGCAATATGCCTGAAAAAAATTATACCTATTACGATTTTACACTGAGTATCTGTAGCACTTGCCTGCGGCGGGTTGACGCTAAAGTGATATTTGAAGACGGGAAAGTTTTCATGATAAAACATTGTCCGCATCATGGGCGAGAAAAAGTGTTGATTGCAACAGATATTAACTACTACAAAAATACCCGCAACTATAACAAGCCGTCGGAAGCACCCTTAAAAACCAATACCCATACGCATTATGGGTGCCCATATGATTGCGGACTATGTCACGATCATGAGCAGCATTCCTGCCTGAGCGTAATAGAAGTAACCGACCGATGCAACCTTACCTGTCCTACCTGCTATGCCATGTCATCGCCTCATTATGGCCGGCACCGCACGCTGGAAGAGATAGAGCGGATGATTGATATCATCGTGGAAAATGAAGGGCAGCCGGACGTAGTGCAGTTGAGTGGAGGGGAGCCCACGCTGCATCCACAGTTTTTTGAGATATTAGATATCGCCAAACGTAAGCCTATCCGGCACCTGATGATTAATACCAATGGCGTACGCATTGCCAAAGACCTGGAATTTACCCGGAGACTGGCGACTTATATGCCCGATTTTGAAGTATATCTCCAGTTTGATTCCTTTAAACCGGCAGCGCTGGAACGTATGCGGGGGAAAGATCTGACGGAAGTGCGCCAGCAGGCACTGGCCAACCTGAACGCCGTTAACCTCAGTACAACGTTGGTGGTCACGTTGCAGAAAGGCGTAAACGACGACGAAATGGGAGCTATTATCGACTACGCCCTCAAACAGCCTTGTGTGCGTGGCGTTACCTTTCAGCCAGTACAGGTGGCAGGCCGTACGGACGATTTTGACCCAGCTACCGACCGGATCACGTTAACGGAAGTACGACAACAAATATTACAGCAGTCGCCTGTCTGGCATGCAAATGATATTATTCCCGTACCCTGCAACCCGGATGCATTGGCCATGGCCTATGCACTTAAAATAGATGGACAGGTATACCCGCTCACCCGGTATGTAGATCCTGCTGTATTACTCAATAATTCAAAGAATACGATTGTATACGAACAGGACGAACGGCTGCACCAACATGTGCTGAAAATATTCAGCACAGGGATTTCTACTGATGCGGCGGTAAACGATATGCAATCTTTGCTCTGTTGCCTGCCGCAGGTGCAGGCTCCCGGTCTCGACTATACGAATCTATTCCGCATTGTTATCATGCGCTTCCTGGATGCTTATGACTTTGATGTAAGGGCCATTAAAAAATCCTGTGTACATATTGTACACAAAGATGGACGCATCATTCCTTTTGAAACGATGAACCTTTTTTACAGGGATGATAAAGAGGAATACCTGAACACATTACAGGCAGAGCGGACTTTTACTCCACTCGTTTAATCAAATCTTTTACAGCATGAATAAAACATTCAAAGATTTGTTGATAGCTACGCTGATTCCGCTGGGGCTGATGTTGGTGATGTGTATTACAGGAGATGAAGGAATTCTCCTGGCAGGTATCGCTATGCTACTTTGTGCAGGAGCGTATGTTTTAATAGGGATTATTTGCCTGCTGTCAGCTAACACGCATTGGGGAAAAGTACTGATGCTGTCAGCTGGAATTATACTATTGGTGGGCTTTTCCACCTGTGGGCTAATTATGAATGGAATGAATTTTCATTGATACATATAAAAAACGGGCTGTTATGTTTTGCATAACAGCCCGTTTTCATTATACTGGCAGTGGTTTTACACCACTACGTTAATCATCTTGCCTTTTACGATAATCACCTTTTTAGGGGCTTTACCTTCCAGCCATTTCTGCACTACTTCGTTGGCCAGCACTTCTTTTTCGATATCCGGCACTGCGGCATCCAGCGGGAATCCCATTTCAGAGCGGGTTTTACCGTTGATGGCTACCGGGTAGTTGAAGGCGGTTTCTCTGGTATATTTTTCTTCATATACCGGGAAGATAGCATTCAGGATGCTTTCATTGTGTCCCATATACTGCCACAGTTCTTCGCAAAGGTGTGGCGCGTACGGTGTCAACAATACCAGCAACGGCTCCAGGATAGCGCGTTTATGACAGCGCAGCGTAGCAAGTTCATTTACGCAGATCATAAACTGGCTTACGGCGGTGTTATAAGAGAAACCGGCAGTATCGTGGTCTATCTTCTGGATAGTTTTATGCAAAATCTTCAATTCTTCCGGTGTTGGTGCCTGTTCATTTACCAGGATACCTTTTTGTTCGTCGGCAAATAAGCGCCACAGTTTTTTGAGGAAGCGGTGTACGCCTTCAATACCTTTGGTATCCCAGGGTTTGGACTGTTCTACAGGGCCGAGGAACATTTCGTACATGCGGAAGGTGTCGGCGCCATATTTTTCTACCAGGTCGTTGGGATTAACGGTATTGAATAAACGCTTACTCATTTTTTCCAGCTGTACGCCGCAGATGTATTTACCATCCTCCAGGACGAAGGTAGCATCAGCGAAGTCAGGTTTCCAGTGTTTAAATGCCTCTGTATCCAGTTCCACGCCGTCTACTATGTTTACATCCACATGGAGTTCATCGGTTTCGTATTGATCTTTTAATCCATGAGATACGTACTGGTGAGTGCCACGAACGCGGTATACCAGCCTGGAGCTTCCGCCAATCATACCCTGGTTGATCAGGGATTTAAAGGGCTCGTCGAAGCCGATATGGCCCAGGTCGTACAACACTTTGGTCCACATGCGGGAGTAGAGCAGGTGTCCTACGGCATGTTCGGTACCGCCTACGTATACATCTACCTGGTTCCAGTAGTCGGTAGCTTTACGGTCGGCAAAGGTATGGCTGTTATGAGGATCCATGTAGCGCAGGAAGTACCAACTACTGCCGGCATAGCCAGGCATGGTGTTGGTTTCGCGTTTTATGCCGGGCGCTACATTCACCCAGTCGGTGATATTGGCCAGGGGGCCTTCGCCTTCTTCGCCAGGTGTATAGTTTTCCACATGAGGCAGTTCCAGCGGGAGGTCTTTTTCGTCCATCGCATAGGGAATACCGTCTTTATACACAATTGGGAATGGCTCACCCCAGTAGCGCTGGCGGCTGAAGCCTGCGTCGCGCATTTTGTAGTTGATCTGGCGTTTGCCGATGCCCATTTCCTCAAGTTTGGCGATCACCACGTCCATGGCGGGTCTCATGTCCATGCCATCTAGGAAGCCACTGTTTTGCAGTTTGGCATCCTTGGTTGGATTGGCTTCCTGGCCGTTGAAGGCATCGCCGATGATATTGGTGATGGGGATATTGAAATGTTTGGCAAAGCCATAGTCGCGCTGGTCGCCACAAGGCACGGCCATGATGGCGCCGGTACCGTAGCCTGCCAGTACGTATTCTGCAATCCACACTGGTATTTCGCGGCCATCAAACGGATTAATGGCATAAGCGCCGGTAAAGCAGCCGGTAATTTGTTTGACATCGGCCATACGTTCCCGCTCGGAGCGACTTTGCACGTATTCGAGGTATTTATCGATAGCGGCTTTTTGCTCCGGGGTGGTGATCAGGGATACCAGGTCGTGTTCTGGCGCCACTACCATGAAGTCTACGCCGAAAATGGTATCGGGGCGGGTGGTATATACTTCTACGTGTTCGCTGGAGTTTTTCAGGGCAAATTTTATTTCTGCGCCCTGGCTTTTCCCGATCCAGTTACGTTGCATTTCTTTCATGGCATCGCTGAAGGCTACCGTTTCCAGGCCTTCCAGCAGGCGGTTGGCGTAATCGGTGATGCGCAGGAACCATTGGCTCATCTTCTTCTTGATCACCGGGTAACCTCCACGTTCGCTCACGCCGTTTACCACTTCATCGTTGGCCAGTACAGTTCCCAGGGCCGGGCACCAGTTTACCTCGGCATGAGCCAGGTAGGCCAGGCGATATTGCATTAATATGTCCCGTTGCTCTTTTTCGCTGTAATTTTTCCAGTCGCTGGCGGTAAACTGGATGCTGCGATCGCCCGGGCAAATATGCCCTGCATTGCCTGCCTGCTCAAAAATGGCGGTCAAGGTGCTGATAGGCTCCGCCTTCTGGCTGCTGCGGTTATACCAGCTTTCGAAGATCTGCAGGAAGATCCATTGGGTCCATTTATAATAAGAAGGGTCGCTGGTAGTTACCTGGCGGTTCCAGTCGTAGCAAAAGCCAATATTATCAAGCTGTTCACGGAAAGCTTTGATATTTTGCTCGGTAGTGACTGCGGGGTGTTGACCGGTTTCCAGGGCATATTGTTCGGTTGGCAGCCCAAAAGCGTCATAACCCATGGCATGGAGCACATTGTAGCCTTTTAGCCTTTTATAACGTGCATAGATGTCTGTAGCAATGTAACCCAGGGGGTGTCCTACGTGAAGACCAGCCCCGGAGGGGTAGGGGAACATGTCCAGTACGTAACATTTGGGCTTTGGACTGTCATTGCTCACACGGTAAGCATGCGATTGCTCCCATTGTTGCTGCCATTTTTTTTCGATTGCCCTGAAATTGTATTCCATATCGGTTGCAGATGGACCTTTATCAGTGGATATGACAATACATCCGATGATAAAGGCGTTATCATTTATAGTTTAAAAATTTTTAATAATGCCGGTTCAGCAAAATAATGTTAAATTCATTAATACACCAATGTCAATCCCCAACATCTGTATATATTGCCATTCTAATGCCCGGATATGGTGTATTCCCTGAACGGGTTGGCAAAATTAAACACATAACTATTAATTTTTATTATTTTCGCCGATAAACTGCAGATTAATGGCGCAATCCGGGAAATCATCAGCAAAGAAGTCGAAACCATCCTACCTGTATTCCATCATTGGGGTGGCACTGGTATTGTTTTTATTGGGCACACTGGGTCTGGTGGTAATACATGCTAATAAGCTAAGCAAGTATTTTAAGGAAAGCATTGAGGTACAGGTGATCCTCCGGGACAATGTAAAAGAAAACCAGGCGCTGGCCCTCCGCGACTCTATGGCGCATAAGCCGTATGTAAAGTCCATCGAGTACGTGTCGAAAGATATGGCCGCCCAGCGGTTCAAAAAGGACTTTGGGGAAGACTTTATCACCCTGTTACAATACAATCCGCTTTACAGCAGCATCAATATCAAGGCTAACGCTAACTATGTTAACAATGACAGCCTGAAGATTATTGAAAATAACCTTTCCCAGCAGAGCATTGTGAGGGAAATTTCCTATCAGCGCATGCTGGTAAGCAAATTGAACGAAAATGTGAACCGGATAGGATTGATTATACTGATCATTAGCGGGTTATTATGCCTGGTGGTAATTTTCCTGATAGATAATACCATCCGCCTGGCCATGTTCAGTAACCGCTTCCTGATTAAAACCATGCAAATGGTGGGGGCTACCCGTTGGTTCATTGCCAAGCCGTTCGACCTGCGTAGTATTGCCAATGGTGCTATCAGCGCTGCTATTGCCATTGCAGGTCTGGTGGGTATCATGTCTTTTGCAGATAAATTACTGCCTGAACTGGCCGGATTAAGAGACAACCTGATGATTGCCCTGCTTTTTGTAGGCATGATCCTGATCGGTATCTGTATTTCCCTGGTGAGCACCCATCGCTCTGTGATGAAGTACCTGCGACTGAAACTGGATGATCTGTATTAAATAATTGCTTTAACTGAAGATATAACACACACACCAAATATTATGGCTAAAACAAGCATAAACCCAGGTTCCAAAAAGGATGTACAGGCCAAGGAAGACGCATTGGCCAACAGCTACCCTATTTTACCCAAAGAAAACTACAAATTTATGCTGGCTGGTATTGTTGTCATCGTACTGGGTTTTCTCCTGATGATGGGAGGCGATTCCAACGATCCCAACTCCTTTAAACCAGAACAGGTATATAGCTTCCAGCGTATTACCCTGGCGCCTATCGTGATTGTGCTGGGTTTGTTGGTAGAGGTATATGCCATTATGCGTCGTCCTAAGACCAACGCATAGTGTATGCCCGTAAAAGTATTCTTACAGCGATGATTGCTCATCGCTTTTTTTTTAACTTTTAACCATATTAAATCGATGAATGTTTTACAGGCTATCATTATTGCCATTGTAGAAGGATTGACTGAGTTTCTCCCTATTTCCTCCACTGGTCATATGATCATTGTGAGTTCATTACTGGGAATAAGCAAGGACGAATTTACCAAGCTGTTTGAAGTAGTGATCCAATTGGGCGCTATCCTGGCAGTAGTGGTATTTTACTGGAGAAAGTTCCTGGTGTTTGACAAAAACCGGTTTAACTTCTATTTCAAGTTGATCGTAGCCGTTATCCCCGCGCTGATCTTAGGATTCTTATTCAGCAAAAAAATAGACGCCATGCTGGAAAGCCCGCTGACAGTGGGTATTACTCTCTTTGTAGGCGGTATCATATTACTTTTTGTAGATAACTGGTTTAAAGAGCCTACCATCGAGTCTGAGGAAAAGATCAATATTTTTACGGCCCTTCGCATCGGGTTTTACCAGTGCCTGGCCCTGATCCCCGGTACCAGCCGCAGTGCGGCGTCTATTGTTGGAGGGATGCAGCAAAAATTATCGCGCAGTGTAGCCGCAGAATTCTCCTTTTTCCTGGCAGTGCCTACCATGGCGGCGGCTACAGGATATAAACTCCTGAAAGGAAAAGAGCTGCTGATGGCGCATCCTGAAAATCTGAAGCTCCTGCTGATAGGCAACGTGGTAGCTTTTGTAGTAGCCCTGGGTGCTATCAAATTCTTTATTGGTGCAGTAAAGAAATACGGATTTAAAATGTGGGGTTATTACCGGATTTTGATCGGGCTGGTTATTATCGCCGCTATCCTGATGGGGTATTCTCTCGAGGTATAACTTTTTATTGACTGCTTTATGCCGACATCCGGCATAAAGCAGTCAATCTTATTCTCCTATCCTTTCACCGCCAGCAGCAGTTCCAGGTCGGTATATTTCAATTTGAATTTCTCGCTCAAATGGTAATTGGTTAATGCCCCTTTATACAGATAAATACCATTACGCACGCCCCGCTTAATCCACACCAGGTTCTCAAATCCGCCATCATCGGCAGCTTCTACCAGTAACGGCATCAGTACGTTGCTGATAGCTTCAGAGGCCGTGCGGGCAAACCCGGAAGGAATATTGGGTACACAGTAATGCACCACATCATATTTTTTGAACACGGGACTTTCGTGGGTGGTGATTTCAGAGGTTTCGAAGCAACCGCCCCGGTCTATGCTCACATCCACGATTACGGAACCGGCTTTCATGTTGCTTACCATCGATTCGCTTACTACCACGGGAGTACGGCCGCTTTGGGACGACAGGGCGCCTACTGCTACGTCGGCATTCCGCAATTGCTCTGCCAGTACTTTGGGCTGGATAACGGAGGTGAATACCCGTACGCCGATGTTGTTTTGCAACCTTTTCAGCTTATAGATATTGTTGTCGAATACTTTTACGGAAGATCCCAGGGCCAGCGCGGTACGGGCTGCAAATTCGCCTACAATACCGGCGCCTATGATCACCACCTTGGTAGGTGGGATACCCGTAACGCCTCCCAGCAGGATGCCCTTGCCTTTGTTATCGTTGCTCAGGTATTGCCCGGCAATCAGCATACAGGCCCCGCCTGCAATTTCACTCATGGCCCGTACAATAGGGTAAGTGCCGGCATCATCTTTCAGGTTTTCAAAAGATAACAGGGTGATACGCTTATCCATCATTTTCTGTACCTGTAACGCTTTCAGGGCTGCCAGGTGAATAGGGGAAATAACGATCTGATGAGCGTGCAGGAGTTCTATTTCTTCATCGTTCAGGGGAGCCGATTTTACGATAATTTCCGCTTTAAAGACTTCTTTTTTATCGTATACTATTTCTGCCCCGGCTTCGGAGTAGTCAGTATCATAATAGTGCGATCCATCGCCCGCTTTGTGTTCTACCACGATGTGGTGTCCATGTGCCGCTAAAATGCTGACTGCATCGGGCGTAAGGGCAATCCGGTTCTCCTGGAAAGACGTCTCTTTGGGAATACCTATAAACAAACGGGAATTTTTCTGCGGAATGTCCAGCGTTTCCTCGAGTGGTGAATAGGTAAATCCAGCACTTACTACAGGTTTTTGCCTCTGCTCCATATGCGGTGTTCAGTTTTTATAAATCGAAGTATTCAAAGATACATCATTTGAGAGAGGAAGCGATTTCACGCAGCACCCTTTTTTGGTCGGGCTGCACTTCCAATTGCAGATGTATGGTACCAGGGGGTAAAAGAGGGGATACCACTTCGGGCCATTCCACGAAGCAGATAGCATCCTGGTAAAGGGTATCCTCCACACCGGCGCTGATGGCGTCATCTTCGTCCCGGAGCCGGTACAGGTCCAGGTGGAAGATACGCCGGGGTTGGCCTCCGGCATCTGTATAGCCATATTCGTTGATAATGGAGAAAGTGGGGCTGGCGGTGGCGTCTTCTACGCCTTTGGCTGTGCATAAAGCCTTTACCAGTGTGGTTTTACCCGCTCCCATGGGGCCGTCTAATGTAAATACCTGTTTGTCAGCAAAATATTCCCAGAATTGTTGGGCGGTGGCTGGTAGTTGGTCGAGCGTAAATGTCCATTGCATGCACGAATTTACATAAATAACCCCAAAATGCTGCTTCGTTGCATTAATACCTGCTCATCAGTAAGGGAAAGGTAAATCGGCCACCATGGCGTAAATTGCCTGTTCAAATGACTCCTCGTTGCATTAATATTTTCCCGCTTTATTGACTCAGCCAATAACTTTGTAAACAGGAGGAAGATCTCAGATGACACCAGTAAGTTGCAAGGTAGAAGGGATGCATTGCACCAGTTGTGCACTCAGCGTTTCCAAATACCTGGAAAAAAAGGGGATGCAGGATGTAAATGTTAGTTTCGCTACAGAAGAAGTGAGCTTTACAGCCCCGTCGGGAGCCGATTCTAAAGAGGCGCTGGAAGGCATTGCCCAGATGGGTTACCGCGTGGTATTGCCGGAAGACAAGCCTGCCGAACGGAAATTTTATACTACCCTCACATTCAAATTCATTTTTTGCGCCATATTTACGCTACCCCTATTATTACATATGTGGGTGAGCTGGCCCTGGTTGCATCAGCCCTGGGTACAATTTGGGCTTACCCTGCCGGTATATTTCACCGGGATGTGGCATTTTGGAAAGAGCGCGGTCAGGTCCCTGATCAACCGTATGGCCAATATGGACGTGCTGGTAACACTGGGCGCCACCGCTGCCTTTGTATATAGTTTTGTGGGCACCGTGGTATATGGCAACCCCGACTATATGTTTTATGAAACTACTGCCGCTATCATCACCCTGGTATTCCTGGGTAACATGCTGGAAGAGCGATCTGTAAAACAAACTACCACGGCCATTTCAGAGCTGGCCCGTATGCAAATCACCACTGCAAGGCTTATTAACACGGATCATGGACACGAACATATCCATGAAGTAGATAACCGCACGCTCCGTACAGGTGATTGTGTACTGGTAAATACGGGCGACAAAATACCCATGGATGGCACCATCTACTGGGGCAGCGGGCATATCAATGAATCAATGATTACCGGCGAAAGTACCCCTGTCAGTAAAAAAGAAAAGGATAAAGTAATAGGCGGTACTATATTGGAAGATGGCAGCATCAAGGTATATATCACCGCCACAGGCAAGGATACGGTGTTATCTTACATTATAGAGCTGGTAAGACAAGCCCAGGCCGATAAACCGCCTATGCAAAAACTGGCTGACCGCATCAGCGCTATATTCGTTCCACTGGTGCTCAGTATTGCCGTGATTACGTTCGCAGGCTGGTATTTCATCGGACATACCACCCTGGCCACGGCCATGATGCGCAGCGTTGCCGTGCTGGTGATTGCGTGTCCCTGTGCCATGGGCCTGGCTACCCCGGCAGCCGTAATGGTAGGCCTGGGACGTGCTGCCCGCAATGGTATCCTCATTAAAGGCGGACATACCCTGGAAATGTTTAAAGATATCAGGCAGGTGGTATTCGATAAAACGGGTACTCTTACTACCGGTAAGCTGGAGCTCAGCGCCTGCCAGTTTTTTAATATGTCGGAAGATGAGTTTAAACAGGTGGTATATAGCCTGGAGAAATATTCCTCGCACCCGATTGCCCGGTCTATCGCCACACTTTGGAAAACCGCCGGGGAACTGCCTTTACAACAGGTAAGAGAGCATAAAGGATTAGGGATGCGTGCCAGCGATAAAACCGGTAATCAATGGGAACTCGGTTCTTTCCGTCTGGCCGGTAATGCCACCACCGATGACAGTCATAACTTATATCTCTTAAAGAATGGCCAGCTGGCCGGATGGATTGACTTCAGTGATGAAATCAGGCCGGAAGCAGCTGCCGTGATTACTCAGTTAAAGCAGGCAGGTATTGAGCCGATCCTGCTGAGTGGAGATACTACCCGCAAATGCCGGGAGCTGGGCGAAAAACTGGGTATTACAGCCATCTATGCGGAACAATCGCCGGAGCAAAAACTGCAAATGGTGGACACGCTCATGAAAACAGCACCTACCGCCATGGTGGGCGATGGGATCAACGATGCGCCGGCACTGGCTAAAGCCACCATTGGTATTTCATTGAGCGATGCTACACAAGTAGCTATGCAAAGCGCCAATGTAGTGCTGCTCAATAATCATCTCGGATCCTTGCCGCTGGCGCTGGGACTGGGAAAACATACTTATCTCACGATTAAACAGAACCTCTTCTGGGCGTTTATCTATAACGTAGTTGCCATACCAGTAGCTGCCCTTGGATTCCTGAATCCTATTGTGGGAGCGGGTATTATGGGATTGTCTGATGTAGTGCTGGCGGTTAATTCTATAAGGTTGCGATATAAGAAAGTGTTTTAGAAAAGCAGAAAGCCGAAGGCATAAAGCTATTGAAGCGAATGATCTTAGCGAATAGTTAAAATACGCTTTGGTCATTCGCTTCAATAGCTTTATGCTTTCTGCTTTATACGCTATCTTCGCAATAACCATTAAATTTTTCCTTGAGTACACCCGTAGCTATATTGCAACAATACTGGGGATACCAGCAGTTTCGCCCGTTACAGGAAGATATTGTCAATGCCATATTAAAGGGCCAGGATACGCTGGCACTGCTGCCTACCGGAGGGGGAAAGTCTATCTGTTTCCAGGTGCCGGCTATGATGAAGCCAGGTTTGTGCCTGGTTATTACGCCGCTCATTGCCTTGATGAAAGACCAGGTGGTGAATCTAAAAAGGAGAGGTATTACAGCCTATTCCATTTATTCCGGTATGCAATATAAGGAGGTAGAGAGGGTACTGGAAGCCGCCCGCCGCGGTGGATGCAAGTTTTTATATGTATCTCCGGAAAGATTACAAAGCAAACTTTTTCAAACCTACTGCGATGGACTACCGGTAAATATGATAGCGGTAGATGAAGCACATTGCATTTCACAATGGGGATACGATTTCCGGCCAGCTTACCTGGAAATTGCCGAAATCCGGAGTTTCTTTCCAAACACGCCGGTGCTGGCACTTACGGCTTCTGCCACGCCTAAAGTGCAAACGGATATCTGTGACAAGCTGCTAATGAAAGACGCCCAGGTATTCACCAAAAGCTTTGCCAGGGCCAATCTTTCTTACAGCGTGCTAGAGGAAGCTACCAAAATTGATAAGATAAAATACCTGCTCGAACGCGTGCCCGGCTGTGGTATTGTGTATTGCCGCAATCGCAAAAAAACAAAAGAGATCGCCTCCCTGCTGGCATTACAGGGTATCCCAGCCAGTTACTATCATGCCGGGTTGCCCCAGGCAGAACGTGCCGCCAGGCAGGAAGCCTGGATCAATAATGAAACCCGTATCATGGTATGTACCAATGCCTTTGGGATGGGGATCGATAAACCAGATGTACGCATCGTGGTACACTATGATATGCCCGACAGCCTGGAAGCCTACTACCAGGAAGCCGGACGGGCAGGGCGCGATGAACAAAAAGCCTACGCAGTATTGCTTTATAATGAAGATGAACTGGCAGACATGCTGGAACGCATAGCCATGCAGTTTCCTACGCTGGAACAAATTCGCGAAGTGTACCAGGCCATCGTCAACTATTTACAAGTGCCTATAGGCAGCGCAGAAGGCATGTACTTTGATTTTGATATCAATGACTTTGCCCGTGTTTTTCAGCTAAACCTTACCATGGCCTATAGCGCCGTACGCCTGCTGGAACAGGAAGGGGTGCTGCAGTTAAGCGAAAGTGTATTCTTGCCCTCCCGGGCAGAATTTGTTACCGACAAAGCATCGCTGTACGAGTTTGAAAATGCGTATCCTGCATTGGAAGAAATTATTAAAACGCTGCTGCGCACTTATGAAGGAATCTTCGATAACGCCGTACCTGTTTATGAAAGGCAGATAGGTCGTATTATGCTCATGGAAGATGATGATATTGCTGCCCAACTGCAACAACTGCACAACTATGGCGTATTGCGTTATCAGCCGCGCCGGGATCAGCCACAGCTCTGCTTCCTGCATGAACGCGCTTCGGCGCAATACCTGCGTGTTAATATGGCCAGGGTAGAGGTGCGTAAAAAAGTGTATGCCGACAGGCTCGACGCAATGTTTGCGTACGCCCGGAACCGTGATACCTGTCGCACACAGCAGCTGGTGGCCTATTTCGGAGAAAATGAGTGTGCTCCCTGCGGCGTATGTGATATTTGTTTGAAAAAAAAATCAAAACCGCTGGATGCCGCAGCATTTAAACGTATATCCGATACCGTTATCAACTATTTAAAAGCAGAACCGCTGTTGTTTATCGCATTACAAGAAAAAATGCAGGATGTGGGAAGAAATGACCTGATGGAGGTATTGCAATTCCTAAATGAAGAGGGGCTCGTGTTCCGCGATGAAGCAGGTAGGCTTTCAGCTCTCAGGTAGCTGAGAACTGAAAGCACGAAAATTAGAGGGTAATTACTTTTCCTTCCTTGCTGCTCTCAAAGGCAGCTTCTATTACCCTGATTACTTTAATAGCATCTTGGGGTGGCACTGGGTTGGCGGCTTTATTGACCAGGGCTTCGTATACGCCCTGGTAATAGTCCATGTAATTGCCGTTACCACCAGGAATATATTTCTTTACGACATTACCATCAATTTCGGTATGTAATAAACCCCATTCGTGTGGCGCCTCTGCTCCCCAGTCGGGACTATTGGGGAAAAGGCCTCTTTGCAGCTGGGCTTCCTGTATGTCGGACTTGGTTTTGATAAAGGAGCCAATACGTCCGTGTATCTGGTAAGCCGGCAGTGCTTCCCTCACGAGGTAACTGCATTTTACGCGGGCGCGCAGCTGATCATAATAAAGCACCAATTCAAAATAATCATCTACAATCGAGTCCCTGCGGATAACCCGGATATCCGCCCATACTGCTTTAGGCATGCCAAACAGTGTAATGGCCTGGTCGATCAGGTGAGAGCCCAGGTCGTACAGGGAGCCGGTACCGGGACCGCCCACTTCTTTATGTTTTTTGTAGCTGAGTTCTTCTTTGAAACGGTCGTAATGTATTTCTGCTTCAAGGATGTCGCCCAATTGACCGGATTGCACTATTTGTTTAACAACTTTGTAATCGCTGTCGTAGCGGCGATTGTGGTACACGCTGAGCAGCAGTCCTTTTGATGCCGCGAGGGCTGCCAGCTCTTCGCCTTCTTTGGCGTGTACGGTGAAAGGCTTTTCTACTACTACGTTCTTCCCTGCCTCCAGGGCGGCTTTTACATAATCGTAGTGCGTGTAGTTGGGTGTGTTTACTACAATCAATTCCAGGTCTTTGTCAGCCAGCATTTCTTCCACGCTCGTATATACCTTTACGTTAGGATACCGTTGCTGGGCCAGGTGCTTGCTTCTTTCTACAACCGCTGTAAATTCGAATCCCGGATTTACGTGGAGGAAGGGGGCATGAAATATTTGCCCGGACATGCCGTACGAGCACACGCCCGTCTTGATAATTCTAGTCATACTTTAAATATATTGATGTAAGCAGGCAGCGAAGTGCTGCCGGTTGCATAATTAAAACCAACTTTTACTTTTACTACTCCGTCCACCCAGACCCAGCGCGCCCAATAGGCTACGTGTAATAACGCTGGCGGCTGTACGTCCTACCTGTCTGGCGGCAGAGCTTTCCAGTACCTGTTCAATAAATCCTTTTTCTTCTTTTTGTTTACCACTGGTTGCTTTAGGCGCTTCCTGGGCAGCGGTTTTGTCGGCCGCTTCCTGTAGTTTGGCTGTAAGGATTTCGTAGGCGCTTTCGCTGTCAATTTCTTCGCTGTACTTTTTTACCAGCTTGGAATTGTCCGCAATGGCATCGACTTCCGCCGTTGTTAAAACATCCATCCTGGACCTTGGAGAAACCAGCATGGTAGCAGCGAGCGGGGTAGGTACCCCTTTTTCATTCAGGCAGGTAACCAGCGCTTCACCAATTCCTATCTGCGTTAACAGCTCGTCTGTTTTATAGAAGTCCGATAACGGATAGTTCTCGGCGGTTTGCTTAATGGTTTTCCGGTCGTTGGCCGTAAACGCACGCAGGGCGTGTTGAACTTTCAGCCCCAGCTGTCCCAGTACAGAAGGAGGTACGTCCATCGGGTTTTGGGTACAGAAGAAAATGCCTACTCCTTTTGAGCGGATCAATTTTATGATAGTATCTATTTGTTTCAATAACGCATCGCTGGCTTCGTTGAAAATGAGATGCGCTTCGTCGATAAACATGACCAGCTTGGGTTTATCAAGGTCGCCTTCTTCCGGGAGGGTGGCATATAACTCTGCCAGCAGGCTAAGCATAAAGGTGGAAAAGAGTTTAGGCCTGTCTTGTATATCGCTTACACGCAGGATGGACACCATGCCCCGGCCATCGTCGCTCACGCGCATCAGGTCATCTACTTCGAAGGATTTTTCTCCGAAGAATAAACCGGCGCCCTGTTGTTCCAGCTCTATCACTTTACGTAAAACGGTGCCGGTAGAAGTGGTAGATATTTTACCATAATCTTTTTCCAGGTCTGCCTTGCCTTCATCGCTGGCGTATTGCAGTACTTTTTTAAAGTCCTTTAAATCGAGTAAGGGAAGCTTGTTATCATCGCAATACTTGAACAGCATAGCTACAAGGCCTGCTTGCGTATCGTTCAGCTCCAGTATTTTTGACAGGAGAACAGGGCCAAATTCACTGACAGTAGCGCGAAGGTGCACGCCTTTCTCCTGGCTGAGCGATAATAATTCTGCCGGGTAAGCTGCAGGGCTCCAGCTGCCACCTATTTTCTGATACCGTTCTGCTATTTTAGGATTACTGGTGCCGGCAGCGGCAATACCACTCAAATCCCCTTTAATGTCCATTAAGAGTACAGGAACACTGGCATCGCTCAGTCCCTCTGCAATTACCTGCAGGGTTTTGGTTTTACCGGTGCCTGTAGCTCCTGCTATGAGGCCGTGCCGGTTAAGGGTACTCAGAGGGAGCAATACATCTGCTCCCGCAACTACTTCGCCGTTCAACATGGCACAACCTAATTTGAAATGCTCGCCTTTGAAGGTATAGCCGTTTTTGATATAGTCCAGAAATGCGTCCTGATTGGCCATGACTTAGTTTTTTTTATGAAGATAATAAAAAGCATTAACCGTTTAAGTACCAATTTACTGTCTATGAGTATATCGTTTTTCGTTCTATATTTATTGATAATCGATAAAATTATTTTGTTTATCGATACAGATCGCATACTTTTGAGTTCAATAAAATAACTACAAATGAAAATTGCTACCTATTTGCTGTTACTTAAAATTGCAGTGCTTATTTCTGCCTTGCTGACTATTGGAATTATTGGAATGAATATCTACATGTACTTTTTTGAGTTGGGAACTCAAGTAGGAGCTGGGCCATGGGCTTATGCACAAATTATTGTGTTCGAACATATTACACTGGCGTTACTTTACCTGGTGATCGCTTTTTGTTCATTTAAGCTATTAGTAGGAACAGCAGATCGCGAGCTCATTTCCCGGAAAAATTTGACTTTGGTAAAAGGAATTCTTTGGACGTTATTGGCATTATTACTGACAAAAATAGCTTTCGCGTGGTTCATTGGAAATAGCATCATGATTCCGGCAGGAAGCAGATTATACTTCCGTGTAGTAGGCATTCTAGGATCGACCTGGGAACTGCTGATGGCATTCATTGTTATTTTTATCTTAGCTGTTGTTTTCGAAAAGGCCGTGCGCTTGAAAGAAGAAGAGGCGCTTACTATTTAATTGTTGTTATGGGAATAATTGTAAACCTGGATGTAATGTTGGCTAAAAGAAAAATGTCGCTCACAGAATTGAGTGTACAGGTAGGCATTACGATGGCTAATCTGAGTATATTGAAGAGTGGCAAGGCCAAAGCTATCCGCTTTTCTACGCTGGAAGCCATCTGCCGGGTATTGGATTGTCAGCCGGGAGATATCCTGGAATATAGGGAATAACGCTTCCAGCGTCAACAAAATAAAAAATCTGCTGTTTAGCAGCAGATTTTTTAAATATGAAAAATGTACAGATCGCTTTAAAGGTCTTCTTCTCTTTCCAGCATTAAGATAGCGCCCTGTGGTACTATATAATACGTTTCCTCTTCATATACCACTGCGGTAGAGCCACTAAGCAGGAAGATCGCCAGGTCGCCTTCTTTTACCTGTAAAGGGATATATTTTACTTTTTCTTCTTCCGGTTTCCATGCTTCATCTACATCAGCAGGAGTAGGTATAGCATACCCCGGACCGGTTTTGATAACATAGCCCCGTTGTACTTTTTCTTTTTCCTGTACCCCCGGAGGGAGGTACAAGCCGCTGCTGGTGCGTTCGTGGGGAGTAGCTGGCTTTATGAGCACGCGGTCGCCCACCACAATCAGTTTTTTCAATTTATTATCCGTTGTTATGTGTATAGCCATACCATAGCATTATCAAAAATGATGCAGCAGCGGGGATGGTGACAGAGTGACAGTAATCAGAGGCTGCTTAGCTTAAATGTTTCGCCTACCCTGATGCCTTTTTCCGTCCGCTGTAGCACGCAACACTCATTCACCGGATCATGCTCGAAAAACAAGATGTATTCATTATCTACCGCCTCTTGCAGAAAGGTTTTCTTTTCATGAATCGTCCTCAACGGGAACATGTCGTAAGACATGACATAAGGAATGGGAATATGCGCCGTAGAAGGCAGTAAATCCGCCATGTATATAATGGTTTTACCCTTGTATTGAATTTGTGGAAGCATCATAGCATCGGTATGCCCGCTTACAAAACGGATAGAGATATTGTCAGCAAATGAAATGCCTTCAGTGTGGGCAATGAACCGGAGCTGGCCACTTTCTTTGATGGGCAGGATATTTTCTTTCAGGAAAGATGCCTTTTCCCGGTCGTTCGGATGCGTAGCCCAATTCCAGTGCCCCTCATTACTCCAGTATACGGCGTTTTTAAAGGCAGGCACCAGGGCTTCGCCCTGGCGGACAATGCTTCCACCGCAATGGTCAAAATGTAAGTGTGTAAGGAATACGTCGGTGATATCATCGCGATGGAAGCCGTGTGCAGCCAGCGATTTATCCAGCGTAGCATCGCCATGGGGCTGATAATGGCTGAAGAATTTGGCGTCCTGTTTGTCGCCCAGGCCGTTATCAATCAAGATAAGCCGGTTGCCATCTTCAATCAACAGGCAACGCAGCGCCCAGGTACACAGGTTGTTTTCATCGGCAGGATTCAGTTTGTTCCAGATACTTTTAGGCACTACGCCGAACATGGCGCCGCCATCCAGCTTAAAGAATCCCGTATCTATGGTGTATAATTTCATAAAATTGTTATTTGGATATTTGGTACCAGAAAGTTACCCATTTCTGCAACCAAATATCCAAATAACAATAAAATTAAATCGCTGGTTTTAATTGTTGCTGTTTACGCAGTGCTGATAAAATCCATATCAACCCAATGACGAAAAACACGACCAGTGCCAGTACGGAGTTACGCATATCTTCGGTCAGGTCATCTATATAGGCAAACGAAAACATACCTATTACGATAGATAGTTTTTCGGTAACATCATAATAACTGAAGAAGGAAGTCGTGTCTGTTGTTTCCGGCATCAGCTTAGCATAGGTGGAGCGGCTAAGGGATTGTATACCCCCCATGACAAGACCCACGGCGGTAGCCAGCATATAGAAGTGGGTAGCTGTTTGCATTTTATAACCCGCAATACAGATACCTGCCCATAGTATTACTACGCCAATCAATACACGCAGATTGCCATATTTATCTGACAAGCGAGCCATGCTCCAGGCGCCGGCAATAGCTACCAGCTGTATGATCACCACGGTTACAATCAGCATTTGGGCCGGCAGGTGTAATACTTTACTTCCGAAAACGGTAGCAGCCATCATCACGGTTTGTACACCCATACTGTAGAAAAAGAAGCCGCGCAGAAATCTTTTCAATACCGGCATTTGTTTTACCTGGGCATATACCTTGCGCAACTCTGTGAAACCTTCGGTGAGTGCACTGCCGGTATGCTGCGATACCGTAGCAATACTATCCGGAAGCCGGGCAAAGGTGATGAGCGCAAAGCCCAGCCACCACACGCCTACCAGCAGGAAGGTGATTTTTACCGGCATACTTTCATCCATGCCCAGCGGTTTGCCAGCCATCACCAGGCCGAAGCCAATCAACTGTAAGATAACGCTGCCTATATATCCCATACTGAAGCCACGGGCACTGATACGGTCCCTGTCTTCAGGCGCAGCTATTTCAGGCAGGTAAGAGTTGTAAAACACCAGTCCCCCGCAATAACCTACGGTAGATAGCATAAAACAAACAACCCCCAGCATCAATGTACTTGAATCAAAAAAATACAGCGCGCTACAGGATAACGCGCCTAATATGGTAAAGAAGCGGAGAAAATTCTTTTTGTTTCCCCGGGTATCCGCAATAGAAGATAAAATGGGAGAAGCGATAGCCACCAGCAGGTAAGCCGCTGCCATGGTGTAATTGTACAAGGCGGAGTTTACAAATTTCATTCCCAGGAAGGAAACATGTTCGTTGGTAACCGCAAGAAAATAGATAGGGAAAAAAGTAGTAGTGATAACCAGGTTGTACACGGAGTTGGCCCAGTCGTACATGGCCCAGCCATTGATCACTTTAGTACTGGCAGTCTTCATATAGCTTATAGCTTTTTACGAAGATAGTTTTTATCAGCAGAAAGCAAAAGCTAAAGAGAAAAAGGAGGGGAGTGAGTTTTCTTATTTATAATCGAGGATCTGGATATGTTCTTTGCACATGAAATATTCCTGTTCATCGTTAGAACTCACAATAATCATACGATTGCCGCCATATTCATTGATGAGTGCCTGGTATTGGGCGGTACCAGCGGAGTCGAGGTTGGTGCAGGGCTCATCCAGCAGGAGCACGGGAACGTCGGATAAGATAGCCAGTGCCAGCTTGGTACGTTGTTTCATGCCGGAAGAAAAATTCCGTATTTGCTTGTTGGCCGCCTTTTCCAGGCCTACCAGCTCCATAGCTTTTTTGGGAGTGATGCCGGGAAGAAGGCTTTTAAATTGTTGGTGAAAGTGAATGATTTCAGAGAGGGTAAACTCTTCAATCAGCTCCAGGTAAGGCGCTGCAATGGCACAATACCGGAAAAACGCATCTGTTGCGATGGGTTTTTCCGGTGTGCCGTATGTAATGGTGCCTTCATTGTGTTGAATGGCGCCAAAGATGACTTGTAGTAAAGTAGATTTGCCCGAACCATTGGGGCCCAGTATAGCGTAACGTTGTCCTTCACTAAAGGTGAGGGTTACACGCCGGAAAATCCAGTCGTAGTTATAACGCTTGCCTGTCTGGTTAAGAGATATCGTCATTGGTTCTGGAAGTATAGCCTCTCATAATACCACGTCCTGATTCACGGATGAACGACAGGATTTCATCTCTTTCATCAGTAGCAGGAAATTCTGCCTCTATGATACTGATAGCTTTGGATAACTTAAAGCCTTTCACAAAAATTATCCGGTATATATCCAGGATGTGATTGATTTTTTCCAGCGGAAAGCCTCTGCGCTTCAGGCCTACGGAGTTTACACCCACATAGGATAATGGTTCGCGGGCAGCTTTTACGTAAGGGGGCACGTCTTTACGTACCAGGGACCCTCCGGTAACGAAGGCGTGATCGCCGATTTTGCAGAACTGTTGCACTGCCACCATACCAGCCAACACTACGTTGTTGCCAACAGAAATATGGCCTGCCAGGGTAGTGTTATTGGAAAATACGCAGTAGTTACCTACTTCGCAGTCGTGTGCAATATGGCTGTAAGCCATGATCAGGCAATTATTACCGATTTTGGTTCTCCACTTGTCTTTGGTACCGCGGTTGATAGTTACATATTCACGGATAGTGGTATTGTCACCTATTTCCGCCGTAGTGTCTTCACCCGCAAATTTCAAATCCTGAGGGATGGCGGAAATAACAGCACCCGGGAAAATACGGCAGTTTTTGCCGATGCGGGCTCCTTCCATAATAGTTACGTTGGAACCAATCCAGGTGCCATCACCGATTTCAACATTTTTATGTATGACGGTAAATGGATCAATTTTTACATTAGGCGCTACTTTGGCGTCTGGATGTATGTATGTAAGCGGGTGGATCATTGCTATTATTTGCCTTCTCTTGTTTTTATAATTTGTGCTACCATGTCGGCCTCAGTAGCTACCTTGTTACCTATAAATACTGTCCCCCGCATTTCTACAAGGCCTCTTCTGATAGGACTCAGCAATTCCATTTTAAGAATCATGGTATCGCCGGGTACTACTTTGGATTTGAATTTACAGTTGTCGATTTTCAGGAAATAGGTATCATAATTTTCCGGATCCGGTACACGGTTCAGCGCCAGGATACCGCCTACCTGAGCCAGCGCTTCCAGCTGCAGTACACCGGGCATTACCGGGTTACCGGGGAAGTGGCCCTGGAAGAACCCTTCATTGAAAGTAACGTTCTTGATACCAACTACTTTCTCTTCTCCCAGTTCAATGATCTTATCTACCAGCAACATCGGGAAGCGATGCGGCAACGTTCTTTCAATACGTGGGGTATCGAAGATGGGTGGTTGATTAGGATCGTATACCGGTACGTCTTTATTGTGCTTGTTCTTTTTAATATACGCTTTGATCTTGCGGGCAAATTCCACGTTGGAAGCGTGCCCCGGACGGGTAGCAATGATATGCGCATTGATCGGGTAACCAATCAGGGCCAGGTCGCCTACTACATCCAACAGCTTGTGACGGGCAGGTTCGTTAGGGAAGCGCAGTTCTATGTTGTTGAGAATACCTTCCTTCTGTACAGAGATGTTGTCCCGGTTAAATACCTTGGCTAAGCGGGCCAGCTCCTCGTCTGTTACTGGTTTGTCCACCACAACGATGGCGTTGTTGATATCGCCGCCTTTAATCAGGTTGAGCGACAACTGGTATTCCAGTTCATGTAAAAAGCAGAATGTACGGCAGGGCGCAATTTCTGTTTTAAATTCTTCTATCCCTTTCATTTTGGCATGTTGGGTGCCTAATACAGGGGAGTTAAAGTCGATCAGACAGGTAATGCGATAGTCTACCGCCGGCATAGCTACCATTTCTACCTTTTTCTTCTCATCATAATAGCTGATGTTGGTATCGATGGTATAGTATACTTTCTTGGCATCCTGGTTTTGAAGGCCTATTTTTTCTATAGCGTCGATAAATGGCCAGGCGCTGCCATCCATGATAGGAATTTCGCCGCCATCCAGCTCTATCAGTGCGTTGTCTATACCGGTTCCAGCTAAAGCCGCCATAATATGTTCTACGGTACTTACCCGGGCGCCATTATGCTCCAGGGTAGTGCTACGGGTAGTTTCCACTACATAATCCACGTCCGCTTTTACGATAGGTTGCCCCGGCAGATCTATACGCTGAAATTTAATCCCGTGGCCTGGTGTTGCCGGCTTCAGGGTCATATTAACATAGGCGCCTGTATGCAAGCCAATACCCGACAAGGTAATTTCACCCTTCAGGGTATGTTGGTATTGCTGATTTTCCATAATAAGCTAACTAATATGTAACTATTTGACCAGTAATCAATTTTATACGCCTGCTCTTTCCTGTAACAGTTGTTTTACCATCTCCTCCAGTTCCTTTACGCGCTTTTCAAGGTCCGGCAAATTTCTAAAAATTGCCTGACTTTTCAGCGAACTTTTATAATCGTACGCCGGAGAGCCGGTTAAAGACGTATTGGGCACGGTAATAGACTTGGACAAGCCGCTCTGGGCATTGATTTTAGTGTTGTCAGCAATATGGATATGACCTACCATGCCTACCTGTCCGCCAATCACGCAGTTCTGGCCAATCTTGGTACTGCCGGACACCCCTGTTTGGGCGGCAATAACCGTATTGGTGCCTATATCCACATTGTGCGCTACCTGGATCAGGTTATCCAGTTTCACGCCCGCACGGATCACAGTGCTACCCATGGTAGCCCGGTCGATGGTAGTATTGGCGCCAATTTCCACGTTGTCATGAATCACCACGTTGCCAATTTGTGGCACTTTTTTATAAGAACCATCCGGCTGAGGGGCAAAGCCAAAGCCATCACCACCGATTACGCAACCGGCATGCAGCATAACGCGGCTGCCTACCACACAGTTGTCGTATACTTTTACGCCCGGGTACAGGATGGAATCGTTGTTTACGATCACATTGTCGCCCAGGTATACGCCAGGATATATTTTAACGTTGTTACCCAGTACCACGTTTTCTCCCAGGTAGGCAAAAGCGCCTACAAACACGTTTTCACCCATTTTCACGGAAGCGGGCACATAGGAAGGTTGCTGAATACCTGATTTGTTACCAGTAAGGTAGCGGTATTGTTCCAGCAGCAGTGCAAAACTGCTATAGGCATCTTTTACCCTGATCAAAGTGGATTTAATCGGACGTTCTATTACCAGGCTTTCATTCACGATAAGAATGGAAGCATTGGTAGTATATATGAACTCTTCATACTTAGGATTGGCAATGAAACTGAGCATGCCCTCGCCAGCTTCTTCAATCTTGGCGATGTTGCTCACCTTTACGTCCGGATTTCCCTCCAGCTTACCATTTAACATGGTAGCTAATTGTAATGCGCTAAACTGCATAGTTTAAAATTGTAATGTTTTCCAGGCCACACCGGATAGTATGAAATTATTCTTTAACATTTTATTCCTTATAAAACGTTGTTAGCCTGAATTTTTGGATGACAAATGTAGAATTTTTTTACCGGTATCGCCAGTGTATGGCTAATCAGTGCGTTGTCTATGGAGGAAATGTCTTTTACAGTTCCGTCTTTAAATAGGATATTAATCTTCTCGTCATTAACATTATAGGCCCTTAACGTAGCGGCGCCGGAAAAAACAAAGTAATCCAGGTCGGGTCCTTCAATGCCCCATTTCTGTTTAATCTGTTCCTTTAATAACTGCGCGGCACTGTCGTCAAATGCCTGGTTACTTAATACGACTTTGAATAAGTTCCTGTTTATTAACCATTTGCACAAAAGGGACAATACTTTGTCCTCGTGCATCGTCCACACCTTTATCGCTCCCAGGATATCATAGTCGTCCAGTTGGCAAAATAACTGAAGACAGTCCGGTGTTCGTTCAAAATTGTCCCTGGTCACTGTATTATACAGGAAATATGCCAGTGCTGGAGAACAGAACAATTCTTTTCCCTCCTGGGCCAGCTGTTTAGCCCTGCGCAGGATCTTTACCAGCATATTTTCCGCGCTCAGTACCGTTTTATGCAGGTATACCTGCCAGTACATCAGCCGCCGGGCAATGACAAATTTTTCAATAGAATAGATACCTTTTTCTTCCACCATCAGTTCTCCATGATGTACGGTCAGCATTTTTATAATGCGATCGTACCCGATGGTGCCTTCGGCTACCCCGGTATAGAAACTATCGCGGTTCAGGTAATCCATCCTATCCACATCTAACTGGCTGGATACCAGTTGATGCAGGAATTTTTTATGATACCGTCCGTTAAAGATGTCAAGTGTAAGTGTCAGGGCACCATCCATCTCCTTATTGAGGTGCTCCATCAGCCACTGGGAAATCTCTTCATGAGATACCCCTTCTATAATGCCATTTTCCAACGCATGGGAATAAGGACCATGGCCGATATCGTGCAACAAAATAGCCAGTTTGGTGGCTATCTCCTCATCGGCGGTAATCGCTACCCCTTTGCTCCGCAGTTCCTGTAAAGCCATGCTCATCAAGTGATAGGCGCCCATGCTATGATGAAATCGCGTGTGCATTGCACCCGGATACACCAGGTGGGCCAGCGCCATCTGATGTATGCGGCGGAGCCGCTGGTAATATGGGTGTGAAATGAGGTTAAGAATCAACGGGTGATCTATGGTAATAAAGCCATACACCGGATCATTAACAATTTTTCGCTTGCGTTCGGTCATTGCATTTAATTATAAATTTCAGACAGGGCGTCCGCGTCTGAAATCCCTGGTGCCTATTGCAAAGCTACACCATGAATTAATTATATGTAATTTTTTTACTTATAATGACGCTCTCCGTCCACGAAACCCCTATGACAGACAGTAAAAAACAGTTGGTAGGTTACAGGTAATTAAATGTTATGGATGCGAAGGTAAATAACTTTATCAGCCCTCACACTTTTTACTGCGATCATTTTACCAGGTATTTCCGTTTTTAACATATAATTACGGCCAATTGACAGGCAGGGAATGATATTTGCCGAAAAATAGGGGTAAATTTCTTTTTTTTCGACGCCTTAAATCTTATTATGAGTCAGATAAATATACTATGGGTAGACGATGAGATAGAGTCCCTCAAATCACAGATTATCTTCCTGGAAAACAAAGGTTATAAAGTTTCCGCCCTCACCAATGGCTACGACGCCCTCGAATTCCTGAAAGACCAGGTGGTCGACGTGGTATTACTTGATGAATCCATGCCCGGTATCACAGGGCTCGAAACCCTTAGCAAAATCAAGGAGATCGATCAGCAGATTCCTATCGTGATGATCACTAAAAATGAGGCGGAAAACGTAATGGACGACGCCATCGGCTCTCAGATCACCGACTATCTCATTAAACCCGTCAACCCCAACCAGGTATTATTATCTCTCAAAAAAATAATTGACAACAAAAGGCTGGTGGCCGAAAAAACTACTATCGCCTACCAGCAGGAGTTCCGCAGCCTGTTCATGGCGCTCAGCTCCAATCCAGATTATAATGAGTGGATGGACATTTATAAAAAGCTGGTGTATTGGGAAATGGAAATGGCCAAAACCAATAGCCCGGAAATGCTGGAAGTATTCAATGCCCAGAAAACGGAAGCCAATAGCGAATTTTCCAAGTTCATTTCCCGGAACTACAGCGATTGGCTTCATCCAAAGACCAAGGATGCCCCGGTGATGTCGCATACCCTGTTCCGCGACAAAGTGGTCCCCAACCTGGATCCCGACGTGCCCAATGTATTCCTGTTGATAGATAATCTCCGCTATGACCAGTGGAAAGCCATTCTGCCCATTTTCCAGGAATCTTTCCGGCTCATGGAGGAAGAATCTTTCTTCAGTATTTTGCCTACCAGTACGCAATACAGCCGTAACGCCATATTTGCCGGCATGCTTCCCGTGGATATAGAACACCGCTTCCCGCAGGAATGGAAGAATGACGACGAGGAAGGGGGCAAGAATCTGTTTGAAGAGCATTTCTTTGCCGCCCAGCTGAAACAGCTGAAAATGGACCCGCGGTTTTCCTATACCAAGGTGACCAATCATGCGGATGCCCAGTCTATGCTCAATAATATCCATAATATGCTCGACTATCCGTTGAGCGTTATCGTATACAATTTTGTGGATATGCTCAGCCATGCCCGCACAGAAATGGAAGTACTGAAAGAACTGGCCGGCGATGAAGCTTCTTACCGCTCTATTACCGCCAGCTGGTTTGAACACAGCCCGTTGCACCAGGCATTGAAGCGCATCAGCGATAAAAAGTTCAACCTGCTGATCGCAACAGATCACGGTAGCGTAAGGGTGAAAACGCCGGTAAAGGTGATCGGTGATAAGCAAACCACTACCAATCTGCGTTACAAGCACGGTCGTAACCTGAATTATGATCCCAAGGAAGTGCTGGCCTTCAGGGATCCGCGCGATGCCGGCTTGCCAAAGCCCAACGTGAATTCGTCTTATATCTTTGCCAAAGGCGATGGCTACCTCTGCTATCCCAACAACTACAATTATTTCGTCAACTACTATCGTAATACCTTTCAGCACGGTGGAATTTCCCTGGAGGAAATGATTGTGCCCTTTGCAAGAATGACCACCAAATAGGCGCTTTTTGCTATTTTCGCATCATGAATATCAAAATCACACCTAACAACCTGTCTAAACTGGAAAAGATCTTTGAGGAGGCCAAATATGTACTGCGCTTCGAAAAAGGTAGTTTCCTTTCCGGGTACTGCATTCTGGAACACAAGAAAGTGGTAGTGATCAACAAATTCCTGAACCTGGAAGGGCGTATTAACACCCTCATTGATATCTTAACCACACTGCCGCTGGAAGAAGAAGCCCTCACCGCCGAATCTCACAAGCTGTACAAACAGATACAGTCCAGCAAACTTGTTCCCAACGCAGATGAAGCAACTGCGGAGGACGAACAGGCAGCACCATCGGCGGAATAAGTTAAACAGACAAATGCATTGGGATGAAAGTCACATTTTTAGGTACCGGTACATCGCAGGGAGTTCCCGTAATAGCTTGTGGTTGCGAAGTGTGTGCTTCTATTGATAAAAAAGACAAACGTTTACGGAGCAGTATACTGATTACTGCTCCGGCTGGAAATATTGTAGTAGATACCACGCCTGATTTCCGATACCAGATGCTGCGGGAAAAGGTAGGCCACCTGGAAGCGGTGTTGATCACCCACTCACATAAAGATCATATTGCAGGCATGGATGATATCCGTGCCTTTAATTATTTTCAGAGAAGCGCTATCAACATATACGCTACAGAATTTAGCCAAACCGTGATCAAACGCGAGTTTGCCTATGCATTTTCCGATTTTAAATACCCTGGTATCCCCGAAATCAATCTACGGAACATTCCCGGTGAGCCCTTTGATATCAATGGCTTGCCCGTAACGCCCATACAGGTGATGCACCACAAGATGCCAGTGATGGGCTTCCGCGTACACGATTTTACCTATATTACCGATGCCAACTATATTGCGCCGGAGGAAAAGGACAAGATAAGAGGGTCGAAAATACTGGTACTGAACGCTCTTCGCAAGGAAAAGCATATCTCTCATTTTACCCTGGAAGAAGCCATCGAGTTAGGACGCGAACTGGAAATTCCACAGGTATACTTTACACACATCAGCCACCAGCTGGGCTTACACGAGGAAGTGTCTAAAGAGCTGCCTGCCGGGATGGCCCTGGCTTACGACGGACTAAGCCTGGAAATTTAACGCTGTTTTATTTCTGTTAACATACCACGTACCGCGATTGTCTAGCTTTGGGGCAAATGTTGTTGACCCATGTGGAAAACGGTTGTACGTGAATACCTGCGCTTTTCCAGGAAGGAGCGCGCCGGTATAACTTTGCTGGTGGCGGCTATGCTGCTGACCTGTTATACTCCCGACCTGCTGTTTTATTTCCGGCGTGTGCCCGTTACCGATAGTACTGATCTGAAAGCAGCCATCCAATATTTTGAGGCGTTGGAGGCAGATTCGGTGTCTGGCATACTCGCAGCAGAGGCGGTTTTGCCTGAAAAACCATTATTTTATTTCGATCCCAATACCCTGCCGGTGGCTGGCTGGCAGCAATTGGGACTTAGCGAACGTACCGCCCTTACTATTACGAAATATGTGGCGCATGGAGGGCATTTCCGGGAGCCGGCCGACCTGCAGAAAATCTATGGCCTGCCACCGGCGCTATATGCCCGCCTGCAACCCTGGGTACGTATTGTAAAAGATAACAGCCGGAAGAAGATATGGAGAGAGAAGGATATCGCAGTAGGGTACAGGAGGGAGCAATCGGGGTATCGTGCCTGGCAAAAAGATACTACGTTTAGGCGTTATAGTAAGAAAGCGCCGCCGGAAATAATTGACATTAATACAGCAGATTCGGTAGCCTGGCAAACTTTACCGGGGATAGGACCGGGGTTTTCCCGCCGGATTACTACCTTCCGGGAGCGGTTGGGAGGCTTTTATGCGGTAGAGCAGGTAGCTGAATGTTATGGGTTACCTGACTCCACATTTCAAAAAATTCAACCTTTTTTAAAGATCGGTAGCAGTTCTCTAAAAAAACTAGACCTCAACCTCACAGATGAAAAATCTTTGGCAGCTCACCCATATATACGCTATAAACTGGCCCACTTAATTGTGCAGTACCGCAGTACGCACGCGGGTTTCAGGGAGGTATCGGAGCTTCGCAACCTGCCGTTGGTGGATGACGTTATTTATCGTAAAATTGAACATTACATATACATCAAACATTAAATCCACACGTTTATGAATTTTGAGCCTACGGAAATGCAACAACAGATTGCACAAATGATCCGGGATTTCGGAAAGACAAATATTCAGCCACACGTGATGGAATGGGATGAGCGACAGGAGTTCCCGGTAAAGGTATTGAAGCAGCTGGGAGAGCTGGGTCTGATGGGCGTTTTGGTACCACAGGAATATGGCGGTAGCGGCCTGGGATACCTGGAGTATGTAACGGTTATCAGTGAGATATCCCGCATTTGCGGCGCTATCGGCCTAAGCGTGGCTGCGCATAATTCTTTGTGTACCGGCCACACCCTGCAATTTGGCAATGAAGCGCAGAAACAGCGGTATCTGCCTAAGCTGGCCAGCGGCGAATGGATCGGCGCCTGGGGGTTAACAGAGCCCAATACCGGCTCCGACGCCATGAATATGAAATGTGTAGCCAAAAAAGAGGGGAATGAATGGGTGATCAACGGCACCAAATGCTGGATTACCCATGGTAAAAGCTGCGATATGGCCGTAGTGATAGCCCGTACCGGCGATATCCGCGATAGTCACGGTATGAGCGCATTTGTAGTAGAAAAAGGGACGCCCGGTTTCAGCGGGGGAAAGAAAGAAAATAAATTGGGCATGCGGGCCTCCGAAACCGCAGAAATGATATTTGACAATTGCCGCATTCCCACCGAAAATATGCTGGGTGAGGAGGGCGACGGCTTTATCCAGTCGATGAAGGTGCTGGACGGTGGCCGTATTTCCATTGCGGCGCTATCGCTTGGCATTGCCAAAGGCGCTATGGATGCTGCTATTAAGTATGCCAAGGAAAGACACCAGTTTGACCAGCCTATCGCCAATTTCCAGGGCATATCCTTTAAACTGGCAGATATGGCTACAGAAGTTGCCGCTGCGGAGTTACTAACCATGCAGGCCGCTGATATGAAAAACCGGAAGGTAAAAATGACGCAACAAGCCGCCATGGCCAAGTATTACGCTTCAGAGGTAGCGGTAAAAGTAGCGAATGATGCCGTACAAATCTTTGGTGGATATGGCTATACGAAGGATTTTCCTGTGGAAAAATTTTATCGTGATGCAAAATTATGCACAATCGGAGAGGGAACTTCAGAGATCCAAAAGATCGTTATTGCCCGGGAAGCACTAAGGTAGAATAACGATTTTGCTATTGATTTTGATAAGCTTGAAGAGATATAATTTTCTTAATTTAAAGAAAGGCCATTTATAAGCCGTTCATCATTTTTTCAAAATAATTTAATATTAACCCTTTAGTGTTATTGAATATTGCAAAAGGAACGTTAAATTTGGGTTAATTCATCACTCTTTACCGTTTATCAACCTTAACACACAAAATCAAGAAAGATTTGAAACACTTTTACGCAATGAGAAGCACCCTGTAATACGGGTGCTTTTCTATACCGGGTCTGGCCGGTTTATCCCGTATAAAAGATGCTTAGTAAAAGATGTAGACCTGTAATCCACGTTATGATTTTGTCCATAATTCAGTACTACTACTGAGCCTCATCATATTTATCCCTATTACTTTTGCCCCTTACTTATTGTTAATTCTTATTGTTATGTTCTCCAAAATCATGAAATGGGCCGCCATTGCCGGGCTGGGGCTGTTACTGCTATTATTGCTATCATTTGGCATTTTTTCTTTTCTTTTTCATCAGCATACAAACCGGCAGTATGCGGTGCAGGTGAGGGATATCCCTATTCCTGACGATTCAGCCACTATTGCTGCCGGCCGCCACCTGTATGAAATTAAGGGCTGTGGCGAATGTCATGGGGCCAACCTGGGTGGGAAAATGTTTGTAAACGATCCGCCTATCGGGCGTTTCTCAGGACCGAACCTCACCCGTGGAAAAGGTGGCCTGCCGGTCAGCTTTGATAACACGGCCTGGCTAAAGGCCATGAGGCATGGTTTAAATGCCGAAAATAAGCCGTTATTACTGATGCCTTCTCAGGAGTTCACCTTAATGGATGATCACGATATGGCGGCTATAATTGCGTTTTGCAAGGCACAACCTCCGGTAAATGTTCCTACCCCACCTGTACAAGTAGGTGCATTGGGTAAGATTTTATCTGTAGCGGGAAAAATCCCGATGTTTCCGGCGGAGTTGATAGACCATTCCCGCCAGCAGCCAAAGCAGGTTGTCAAGGCTGCTACGGTGGATTATGGCAGGTATTTATCGGCCTCTTGTCAGGGCTGTCACCGCCCCACACTCACAGGAGGGGACAATCCTGTACCCGGCGGGGTTCCGGTGGCCAATATTACAGCCACGGGTAATGTGGGAAAATGGTCTAAAGAAGAATTTATCACCGCATTGCGCACGGGAAAAACGCCGGAAGGGAAACAGCTGCAGGTGGGGGATATGCCCTGGAATATGACGGCGCAATATACCGACGATGAGCTGACAGCGCTTTACCTGTACCTGAGAAGTCTCTAAAAAGAGAAAGGGATTTTCGGGTAGGTCACTACCCGAAAATCCCTTTTTATAAGTAGGAACAGCCTACTTTTTATCTTTGAAGAAGCCAGACACTTTTTCTTTTGCCTCTTCTGCCCAATCCTCTGCCTTGTCTTTCACATCTTCCAGGAAATCGCTTGCCTGGTCCATCAGGCCGGGTTTCTTATCTTCTGCTTTTCCTGACATGCCTGCAAACCAGTTATCAACAGTACCTGCGATAAATGGCGGTAGTTTTCCCTTCACATATTCTTTGATCACGTCTATGGACTGTACTGCCTGTTCGGGCGTAAGTCCGGCTTTTTCCTGCAATTGCTGAATGAGTTCCTGCATAAAATGCGTGTTTTATGGTTAGCAATAGTTTGGCAATTCCGGGTGTCCAAAAGAGGACTAGGCTACTTTCAGTTTTACGAGGGTGGACTGCTCCAGTTTAGACTGAGCATATTCCCGGGTAAGGTGGAAAGTAGTTTCATTCGCGGAGGGCAGCTCGTACATGGCGTCGCTCAATACTACTTCGCAGATGGAGCGTAATCCACGTGCGCCGAGTTTGTATTCCATGGCTTTGTCTACGATATACTCAACCGCTTCGTCTTCTACGTGCAAGTCGATGTTTTCCACTTTGAAAAGCTTCTTGTATTGTTTCACCAGTGCGTTTTTAGGCTCTGTTAAGATAGCTTTCAACGTGTCTCTGTCGAGAGAATTCAGGTAGGTTACTACCGGCAAACGTCCCAGTAATTCCGGGATGAGGCCAAAAGATTTCAGGTCTTGCGAATTGATGTAGCGCAGGATTTGTTTCCTGTTTTCTTCTTCCCTTTCCTTGTTAACGGTGAAGCCGATAGAATGTGTTTGTATTCTTCTGCTGATAATTCTTTCAATTCCGTCAAATGCGCCACCGCAGATGAAGAGAATGTTTTGTGTATTTAATTTTATCAGCTTTTGTTCCGGGTGTTTACGACCGCCCTGTGGAGGTACCAGTACTTCGGTGCCTTCCAGCAGTTTGAGGAGACCTTGCTGTACGCCTTCTCCACTCACATCACGGGTGATGGACGGGTTATCGCTTTTGCGGGCAATCTTATCGATTTCGTCGATGTATACGATACCACGTTCAGCTGCTTCCACGTCGTAGTTGCACACCTGGAGGAGGCGGCTGAGGATACTTTCTACGTCTTCGCCCACATAACCAGCTTCCGTGAATACGGTAGCATCTACGATGGCAAAAGGAACGTTCAGTTGTTTGGCGATGGATTTGGCCAGCAATGTTTTACCGGTACCGGTTTCACCAACCATGATGATATTGGATTTTTCAATTTCCACTTCATCGTCACCTATCTGCTGATTGAGTCTTTTATAGTGGTTGTATACGGCTACTGCCAGTATTTTCTTGGCGTCGTCCTGTCCAATTACGTATTCGTCCAGGAATCTTTTCATGTCTATTGGTTTAGACACTTTAGGAGTAAAATGAGGCGCTACGCTGGCTGCAGCGGTTTTTTTACCCGGAGTGAATAATTCCTGGTCAATTATTTCCTGTGCGTTGGCTACACAATTTTCGCAGATATGACCTTCTGCGCCGGCGATCAATATCTGCACTTCTTCCTTGGGACGGCTGCAAAAGGAGCAACGAATTTTTGATTCTTTCATTTCGGAATAGATTATTTTTCTACGAAACTATCATTGTCTGCATTGGCATTGCAGGGTTACAAATTTACACTAAATAGCCGAAAGCGGAAAGGATCGTGCATAAAGCTATTGTAGCGAAAAAGGATAGCGAAAACGGCAGCGAAATATATCAAAAATCGCTATCATCTTCGCTATCCTTTTTCGCTACAATAGCTTTATGCTTTGCGCTTTATGCTTTAAACTTTACTGTGGTGTGTCCAGATTTTTCTTTGGATTTTTCTGAAGAACGTCATCAATGATGCCGTATTCTTTTGCTTCATCCGCAGTCATCCAATAGTCACGATCAGAGTCTTTTTCCACTTTTTTAACGGGTTGCCCGCAGTGGCCGGCAATGATCTCGTTGAGCTCTTTTTTCAGTTTTACGAACTCACGCGCGGTGATTTCGATATCTGAAGTCTGGCCTTCTGCACCGCCGTGAGGCTGGTGAATCATTACGCGGGCATGTTTCAGCGCAGTACGTTTTCCCTTAGCGCCGGCTACCAGCAGTACAGCGCCGAAAGAGGCCGCCATACCGGTGCAAATAGTAGCGATTTCAGGAGAAACGACCTGCATGGTATCATAAATACCCAGACCTGCATACACACTACCACCGGGGCTGTTGATGTACATCTGGATATCACGGTTACGGTCGGCAGACTCCAGGAATAACAACTGTGCAGTAATTACGTTTGCTACGTAGTCGTTTACCGGGTCGCCCAGGAAAATAATACGATCAGCCATCAACCTGGAGAAAACGTCCATCTGTTGCATGTTTAACTGACGCTCTTCGAGGATATACGGAGTCAGGCTGTTTAACTGATGGCTTTTAGCGTAACTATCTACTACCAGGCTGCTGATTCCACGATGCTGGATGGCATATTTTCTGAATTCGTTATTAATGTTCATGATGGTGATGTTTATGAGGTAAATTAACAAAATCTTCTGCTTTGATTTCCTCTTCTTTCACGTTCACCTTAGCTTCCGCCCAGTCAAACAACTTGGCAGTGATCATTTCACGGTAAGTCTGGTCTACGAATTTTTCATCCTGTAACAGGCGATCCAGGTAGCTTTCTAACCATTCTGCTCCATCAGCAGCGGCGCCGCCATAGTAGCCCAATACTTTTTGTTTGGCATTTTCTTTCAGGTCTTCGAAAGAAACTTCCAGTTTATTTTCTTTAACCAGTTTATCGCTGATCAGTGTCCAACGCAGTTGGTGGTCGAAACCAGGGAATTCTTTTTCTGCTTCTTCTGCGGTTTTAGGCTTTTCGCCACCTACCTGCAGCCAGCGTTTGAGGAAATCCTTTGGTAAATCAATGGGAGTTTCGTGTACCAGTACTTCAAACAGGTCATTGTGAAGGTGGTTACGGCTCTCAGATTCCCAGTATTTGCCGATTTCTTCTTTCAGTTTAGCCCGGAAAGCCTCTTCTGTAGTGATTTCTTGACCTGGATAAACTTCTTTGAAGAATTCTTCGTTCAATTCTCTTTTTTCAATCAGACCTACCTTGGTAATAGTCAGTTTGAAATATTTCTTTGCTGCTTCCTGGTCGTTTGTTTCAAAGCCCAGATCTTTCAGGATCCAGCCTAAGCGTTGTTCGTCGAAAGAAGTAGCCAGTTGGAATACAATGCTGTCGTCATTTTTCTTGCCCTGCAGTTCGGCCTGGATAGCAGGTGAGAAGTATTTAACGAGTAAAGCGTTTTCTTTTACGATACCGCCTTCGATCACATTACCCTTTTCGTCAGACTCTTCGAATTTAACGTTAATCACGTTATCTTCCGAAGTAATTGTTTCAGGTTCTGTGGTTTTACCACCTTTCAGCTGTAAACGCTGTACTTCATCGTTTACCATTTCATCGGTAACGGTTACTTTATATTTGGTAAGGGTGGTTTTGTTGTTTTCCAGCGGAGTAACAGCGAAAGCGGGTTTCAGACCTACTTCAAATTCGAAGGAGTAGTCAGCCGGTGCATTGAAGTTCAGGTCTTTAGGTTCTTTTTCCAGGGATAACGGCTGGCCAAAGATTTCCAGTTTCTCTGCCTGCACATAGCCCATTAATTCTCTTTCTACAGTTTTCAGAATTTCATCACCAAAGATCGCCTGACCGTGCATCTTCTTAACCATACCTGCAGGTACCATTCCTTTACGGAAGCCAGGTATGTTGGCGTTTTTGCTGAATTGTTTTACTGCCTTGTCAAAATTAGGAAGGTAATCTTCCCTGTTCACTTTCACAGTGATCTTATCGTTCAATAAACCAATGTTTTCTCTGGTAACGGTTGCCATAATTGAATTATATAAAGTGTTCTTTAAGAAGCAATAATGATTCCTTGTTTGTTTTTCTGCCATGAAGTCACAACGGCAAGTAGGAATGGCAGGAAATTATTTGTTATTAAAATCAGGTGAAAGTGTGTCTGAATAAGACAACAGTGACAATGAAAAGGAAGGAGAGCATAGCATTATCACATTGCCATATTGACGCATTGCCACATAATTATATATAAGTGCGGATGAAGGGACTCGAACCCCCATGCCTCGCGGCACCAGATCCTAAGTCTGGCATGTCTACCAATTTCATCACATCCGCATTAAATAAAAGAACTCACTCATTTTGTACCTCGTTCACCCCCGAAGGCTGGTGAATACACATGACAAGAGCTTCCTTTTTTTAGCTTAAAAAGGATTGCAAAGGTATCAATTTTTGCGAATTAACAAAATCATTTATAAGAGAACTTTAGCCGCCTTTCTCGGTCTATTTTTAAAAAAATCAGATTTAGCGCCTTAAATTGGAGATAATTAATGTAAAAGTCTATCTGACGCTATGGCCAAGACCTTCTTTGAAGAATTAAACAATGCAAATGCTACAGGGGTAGCTTATAAGAACATCAACCTGAAAAAGGCCGCCCTGGCTTATTTTGCCAATAATGGCCACGCTACCATCGCCGATTTGTGTAAGGAGCTGAACCTGAGTACACCCAAGGTAACCAACCTGGTGAACGATCTTATTAACGACGGGCTGGTAATGGATTACGGGAAAATTGAATCCACCGGCGGCCGAAAGCCCAACCTGTACGGCCTGGTGGCTGATTCAGCTTTCTTTATCGGGGTAGATGTAAAACACGACCACCTCAACCTGGGCCTGTCAGATTTTCATAAAAACCTGGTCACCACGGTGGAAGCACTTCCTTATACGCTTGATAATACGAAAGCCTCACTGGAAGAACTCTGTCAACTTATTAATAATTTTATTGATGGATTGACAGTGCCCAGGGAGAAAATCCTGGGAATCGGCATTAATATCTCTGGTCGTATCAACTATGCCACCGGCTACAACTATAGCCTCTTCTACTTCGATGAAGAGCCTCTCAGCAAAGTAATCGGCAATAAGGTAGGAATCCGGGTGTTCCTGGAAAACGACTCCCGTGCCATGGCTTATGGCGAATTTTGCTCCGACCTGGTACATGGCGAACGGAATGTGTTGTTCCTGAACCTGGACTATGGAATAGGGATGGGTGTACTGATCAACGGGGAACTGTATTACGGTAAATCCGGCTATAGCGGGGAGGTGGGGCATATTCCTTTGTACGATAATGAAATCATTTGCCATTGTGGTAAAAAGGGCTGCCTGGAAACCGAAGCCTCCGGCTGGGCCCTGGTTAATATGTTCCGCCAGAAACTGGCAGCGGGCTCCTCTTCCATGTTGTCGCGTACCCACCGGTCGCCCGAAGACATTCACCTGCCCGATATTATTGAAGCGGCCAACAACGACGATATGCTGGCCATAGAACTCATTGCTAAAGTGGGAGAGAACCTGGGGCGCGGCGTGGCGCTGCTGATGAATATTTTTAACCCCGAGCTGGTGATCCTGGGCGGGGCGCTGGCAGCTACCCAGGACCATATCCGGTTGCCCATAAAAAGCGCGATGAAAAAATATTCACTGAGCCTGGTGAGTAACGATTCCAAACTGAAAATGTCGAAGCTGGGCGAACGTGCCGGCATCATCGGAGCCTGTCTGCTGGTAAGAAATAAGGTGTTGATAAGTTAGTTTTGGTTAACTTTATTATCTACCTGAATTCCATCTTTTACCCAAAAAAAAATGTCATGTCAAGCACATTAACGACCTACTTCATTTTCAACGGCAACTGCCGGGAAGCGATGACCTTTTATCAGAAAGTGTTGGGTGGTGATCTAAAAGTAATGACGATGGCCGATTCCCCCATGAAAGACCAGGTACCTCCCGGTGCAGAAAACCTGGTAATGCATGCCTTCCTTCAAACACCAGGCTTTGCACTCATGGCCTCCGATGGCATGCAGGGACCGCCACCTGTAAATGGTGATTCTGTTTCGCAGGCACTCTCCGTTAATTCTACGGAAGACGCAGAAGCTGTATTTACTAAACTGTCTGAAGGAGGGAAGGTGACAATGCCTATCCAGGAAACATTCTGGGCACACCGGTATGGTCAGTTAATCGACAAGTACGGTATGCATTGGATGGTAAGCTATAACAAGCCCATGCCGATGTAATCGTAAGGCAGCTAAGCCACAAAGCAGCAAAGGAGATATTTATGTAATCCCTTTGCTGCTTTGTTTTTTAGCGCCTTTGCGTTACTATTTCTTTTTCCTGAAGAAAGAAAATAATCCTCCTCCTTTGAGTTGCTTCTTTTTTTCTACTGCCGGCTGATATCCAGGATCATTCGCTACAATCAGGTCGATTAGTTTTTTACAGGACGAAAAATCTTCCTTCGCTTCGAAAGCCAGTGCCATAGTATATCGTATGGCGGAAGCTTCTGCATCCCAGGCCCAGTTATTGCCCGCATAAATGTTTACACATTGCATACCATAAGTCAGGCATTGATCATACTCCTGTTCACCCAGGTAGGCCTCTGCCATAAAAGCGTATACCCCAAACCGGTAGTTAGGTGAATTATCTGCTGCATCTCCACTGGCCATTATTTCCAGCGTTTGTTGCATATCTGCAATGGCTGCTTTATATCGCTTCAGTTTTAGCGCAGCCTTTCCCCTGAAATAATAAATTTTCATTTGGGAGATGACCGGCAACTGCTGTATGCCGCCAATGGAAATACGATTGTTGATAGCGCCGATGCAATGTTCATATTGCCCGTTATCAAAATAAAGATACATCAGGTTGAAGTAGGCATCGCTGTCATCCGGCTTGTCGGTTAAATGGCTTTCCAATGCCAGTATACGTTCCGATAAATCATTGTCGCTGTTGCTCCTGATAAATGCCCTGCCGGTTTTAATGCGGTCGATATTATACGTGATAGTGTTGCGGTCGTATACTTCCAGTTCTTCCATATCGCGAGCAATCCATTCATTGTATTCATTCAGTATTTTTTCATACAGGTCCAGCGCTTCGGGGTGCCGCTCCAGGGTGCAGAGGTCGTCTATCATACGTTCATGAATAGATACATAGTACATCAGGGGTAATACATCGGTGTAATTCTCCAGTATATTTCTCCTGTCTGCGATGGCTTCGGCCAATTTACCCATGTTGTGATACGCGTCAGCCCTGGATTCCAGCTGCTCCCAGAAAGGCGACATATTATAGCCAATGGTATGTATGTGTGCGGCTTCCACAAAAATGCCGGCTTCATATAAAGCGATGCCGTAGTTGTTGCAGCACATGGCGAAATGATGTGGATGCCCGGCATACGAATTGCCTTTATTTTCATACCAATAGGCATGATAAAGATCAAAAGCTTTCTTGTATAAGAAGCGTTTAAGCGGCGTGGCGGCCTGCTTTAACTGCGGATCGTTTTCCAGTTGTATAATTTCCGTGAAGATAACACCCGCTGCATACCAGTCGTACGGTATGAGATGGTCAATATCCGGCCATGCTGTTGGGAAATGCCCGGTCACCTTGTAAGTAGTATAATACCATCTTACAATACTGAATGGATAGGGCTTAATGGCCATTGATTTTTCATACCAGGGAAAGGCTTCCTGGTAGCTGCCGATGTTGAAAAACGCAGTAGCGGTATAATGATAAAAGTAAGCTTCATCGGGATACTGTGATACAAAGTTTTTACCCACTAATATCTGCTCCAGCGTGCCTTCATCATCATCTTCTCCATAGAACTCATGCCAGAACTCTGTAGTGCCTTTACAATATTCACGGGCCAACATAGCATGCCTGACGCCCTCTGTGAGTAATTGCTGTATATGTTTGAGCAGGCGGAGCATTTCTTCCCGGGAGTTTTCGCCGGTAGAAATGAGGATCTGCAGCATATTTGCGGCGAAATCATAGTCGGCCATTTCAAGGGCAAACCAGATAGTCGACATCAGCCGGTTGTTGTACACGGTGCAATCGAAGGCCTGCTTGTAGTATTCCAGTGCGGCGGGCCGGTTTTCGGTATGGTAATAAACATCCCCGATGCGGGTGTAACACTGGAATCGGGCTACATTGAGTTGCGGGAGGTCGTCGACATAGAGCGATTCATATATCTGGAGACTGCGATGCATATCTGCCAGTGCCTTTTCTGGTTCCTCTTTGAGCACCCATATCTGGAAACGGTAAAGCAGGGCTTTGGTGGTAATATCTTCATCGCTGCCGGCGATGAGTACATCGCAGTCGCTGATCGCTTCGTCTCCTTTTTCGGTCATGATATTTGCGCCAAGGTAGGCGCGGTGCAGCCTTGCCTGCGCGTGGGAAGCATCGATGGTCAACACCTGGGTGAACGCATCGTAAGCCGCTTCATACATGGCGGATACCAGGTCGGGGTTGTCGGTGGCCCGGGCGTTTTCCAGCTGGGATAATCCTAGCAAATGCCATCCCCTGGCTTCCTGAGGGTAATCCTGTAAGTAGGTTTCGAGTTTTGTTATTGCTTCGGTATATGCCTGTTCGTTGTACAGCCTTTCCAGTTCGTCTAATTGCATACGCGGTTCATTAGGACGTGTAATTTATTAATATTGACGCAGGATGATAAATAAATTCTGATAGTTCCGTCCGAATATATATATTTAAAGACCATTTATTATCAGCCAAAAACATTCAAACCCTTTGCTATGAAAGCAATAGCTGTATTGGTATTACTATTATGTAATGCCCATTTATACGCGCAGGAATGTGATTGTAAAAAGAAATTTGACAGCGTACACATCTATCTCAGAAAAAACTATGTAGGATTTATTGACAAGGTAACACCGGTTACCCAGCAAACGTATTCGGCGTTGGTGGCCAAGCTGCGATTGCAGGCGGCAACGATCCGGGGCGCCAGTCATTGTATGTTGTTGATCAACAGGTACCTGCGGTTTTTCAGGGATCAGCACCTGGTACTGGAACCAGAATATGCGCCGGTCATCGAAAAAATAACTTTATTGCCGGCGCAGCTGGAGTTACTGGAAAAGCAGGCTGCCGGCCCCGTGATGGGCATTTATGAATCCGATAGTATGGGTAAAATAGCCCTGGTGAAAAGCCCACACGGATTAAGGCAATATGCCGCGGTAATATTGCAGTCGCCCCAGTTGGCATGGACCCCGGGTGATGTTGTATTTGAACTGGCTGCCACAGCGCCTGATAAATACGACCTGGTTAATTACAGCCATCAGCGGGTGACTTTAGACACCGTAACCATCAATAAGCAAAGAAACGGTCTGGAAGCGCTGGGCTGGCAAAAGGCAGGCGCCAGCCATGGCCAGCTGTCCCGGGAAATGCCGGCATTCACCGATATGCCAGCTGCCACGACTTTCTTTCGCCAGGTAGACGACAGTACCGGGTACCTGCGCATCGGCGGGTTTACGGCGGCCGACTTCCCCATAACCGACTCGGTACTGAACGCCAACGATGAATACCTCCGCAAAAATCCCCGCCTGATCATCGACATACGGGATAACGGGGTAGGAACGGATAAACTCACTGAACGGTTACGCCCATTGCTATATACACAGCCGGTACGCATTGTGGGAGCCGACTTCCTAGCAACAGCAGATAATATTGCCGCCTGGAGCCGTATCCTGGACCAACAAAGTGGTCAAATGCCAGACGAATACCTTGAGCAAACCCGGAAAGCCATCCACCAGGGCGACGGCCTGCAGGGCAGGTTAGTCAGCCTGGGCCCAGATGAAAACATGATTTTACCGGCGCCATTATCCGCGCCAGCCAAGGTAGCGGTGATTGTAAATAACAAATGCAGTAATGCTGCAGAGCAATTCCTGCTGGAAGCAATACAAAGCAGAAAAGTAAAAGTATACGGCACACCTACTGCCGGCGCGCTGGACTATTTCAATGTAAATGAGGTGAAATTTACCGCACCGGCATGTACTATCCGCTATCCGGTCACCCGGTCGAGGAGAGTGGCAGCAGGACAAGGGATTGATAACAAAGGTGTTCAACCTTCTGTGAAGTTGAATTTCTCTGCACCTGGATGGTTGGAGGAAGTAGTCAAACAATTTTAATGCAGGAGTTATTAAGAACCGGTTAACACTTACGGGCACTTAATTGCTCATCTTTACCCTCACAAAGCATATGCTCATGCATATATGAGGGTTTAAAAAATAGTAACAATGGTAGAAAAGCTGCCTCACAATTCTTTGTGAGGCTCTTTGTTTTAAAACAGTTGCTGCTGTAATATCCTGGAAAGCGTATGGGTGAGTTCGTGCAGGCTATTGGGCTTAGTCAAAAAATAGGACGCCCCGAGTTGCCGGGTTTCTTTTTTATCGGAATCATGAGAAGAGGTGGTATAGATGATCACCGGTATATGCTTCAAATGGTCGATTTGCCGGATTTCCGCTAAAAACTGCTTACCATTTATTCTGGGCATGTTCAGGTCCAGGAATATCAGGTCCGGGGTGAAATCACGGCCTAGTTTTGTCAGCGCATCCTCCCCATTGATAGCTTCGTGGTAATTGATATCCGGTGCCAGCTCTTTTAATACTTCACCAAATATCATCCTGTCATCTATATCATCGTCTATTAAAAGTACTGAGGTATATTTACTACGGTCGGGCATATCATTTTTCGAATAGGGACAAATCTATGGGATTTTGTTGTTATTTTATTATCATTTCCTGTAGATAACGCTGTTCTTTGGAATGAATTATGTAGAAATCCGGCAAGAGCGGCCGTATTAAATTAGGACCCATTATTAAACAAGCTCAGGCAGATGAAGAAATTTTTTATGCAACTTCCGTTACCAAGGAAGCTGATGTTAATAGCTGTTATACCACTGATATGCCTTATCTATTTCGGAGTAGAGGTATTCAACAAGCAAAGCGCAGATATTGATACAATCGACAACCTGGTACAAAAGGTAAATACTGCTGCGGTGATCATGAAAGTAGCCGATGAAATACACCTGGAACGGAGAAGCAGCGTGAACTATGTATTACAAACCGGTAGCCTGAATGATTTACTGACACAACGCGCCAAAACCGACCTGGCCATTGAAGCCGTGAAAAGCAGTCTGCTGGCCTCCGACAGCCATTTCTTCCAGTACTCCTTACTGAATACCCTGGCTCGCAAACGCCAGGAAATTGATCATAAAAATATGCCCCAGCGGGAAGTACTCGATTATTATTCCAATCTCATTTTCCGGCTGGACGATCTCGCTAACATTAATACCCCTGATATTCCGGTACTGAAAGGACTGCAACGCGATATGAATGCGCAATCCCTTCTGGCCGGCATGGCTGCTTACCAGGGCATGCTGCGCATGGATATCTACTATTTTATGCGGAAGAAGGAGGTATGGCCCGACGACTTTGCCCGCATCGAAAACAACAACGACATGTACAATGCCCTGCGTACGGAGCTGCTGGAGCGGGCCTCACCAGCTGTTGCCAAAAGTTTCCTGCAAATGGAGCAATCAAGTGAGTCGACCATCACCAACGATTTTATCAGGAATACGGTCACTACCCGCAGCATCGATACCCTTTTCAATGCCGATTCGTGGTGGGATAATTCCTCACAGGCCGTAGACCAGCTGAAACAGCTGCAGCACAGTATTACGGATAAGGTGAGCAAAGATGCGAAGGCGATTTCGAAAAAGGAAAATGACCTGAAAACCCGTTACCTCGTAGCCCTCGTACTCATTGTAGTACTGGTGATCGCGTTTGTAAGCGTTACCATCAAAGGCATCACCGACAGCCTGGATTTACTGCGTGTGGCGGCAGGAAATATTGCCCGCGGTATTCCCGGCTCAGCCCCGGAAATAACTACCAGAGACGCGGTGGGCAGCCTGGCCCGGTCTTTTGAAGCAATTGATCAAACCAGCCAGGTACTGGCCGATGCCGCCGATCAGATTGGAAAAGGGAATTTTAATATTGACGTGCAACCCCGTAGTAAAGACGATTTGCTGGGACATGCCATCGTACAAATGGCGGCCGACCTGAAAGTATTCCGCAGCAAAGGAGAACAAACCATCTGGATACAATCGGGTCTTAATCAGATTAGTGAAACCCTGCTGGGAGAAAAGGACCTGTCCGCGCTCAGCAATGATGCACTCACAGATATAATAAAATATACCGGTGCGCAAACAGGTGTATTATATATTCGCCAGGCAGGGGAACTGCATTTTTCTGCCGGGTACGCATTATCGCCGGAGCACCCTGCACCACTCATTATTGAAGTAGGTAAAACGTTGCTCGGACAACAGGTACTGCGGAAAGAGCCACTGTACCTACAGGAAGCTCCTGATAGCTTCCTGTATATTGCGACGGGCACCGGCGCCGCCACGCCCGGACATGTACTCATTATTCCCTTGATGCATGCAGGTATTACAGAAGGAGTAATGGAAGTAGGCTCCCTGTATCCTTTTAACAGCAGCGTGGTCGATTTTGTGAAACAAGCGGCTACTAACATCGCCGTTGCCATACAAAGCACCCGCAGCCGTACCCGTTTGCAGGAGCTGCTGGAAGAAACCCAGGCACAGGCCGAAGAACTGCAAACCCAGCATGGTGAACTGGAAAGTATGAATGTGGAGCTCGAAGCACAAACGCAAAAGCTACAGGTATCTGAAGAAGAGTTAAAAGTGCAGCAGGAAGAACTGATGCAATCCAACGCAGCGCTGGAAGAAAGAAGCCGTCTGCTGGAAGAGAAGAACCAGATCATCGTAGAACGCAACCTGGATATACATAAAAAAGCAGAAGAGCTGGCGCTTAGTACCCGCTATAAGTCAGAGTTCCTGGCTAATATGTCGCACGAGCTGCGTACACCGCTGAACTCTATCTTACTGTTGTCAAGGCTCCTGTCGGAAAATCACGATCATAACCTCAATGGCGACCAGGTGGAGTATGCACAGGTCATTAACAGCTCTGGTAAAGGGTTGCTGACACTGATCGATGAAATACTGGATTTGTCGAAGATAGAATCCGGTAAGATGGAACTCGAATTGGGAGAAGTTGCTGTTGCCAGTATTTGTTCCAATATGCAGGCATTGTTTGAACCTATTGCCAAAGAAAAAGGACTACAGCTGTTATTGGAAACTGCTGTACAAACGCCGGCTTATATAGAAACAGACCAGGTAAGACTGGAGCAGGTGCTAAAGAACCTGTTATCCAACGCGCTGAAATTTACGGCCAAGGGTACGGTAACATTGGCAGTAAGCCCGGGCGAAATGCAGGATACCATTCGTTTTGCAGTGAAGGATACTGGTATCGGCATCCCCGAAGACAAGCAGCAGGTTATTTTTGAAGCATTCCAGCAGGCAGATGGTTCTACCCGGCGGAAGTATGGTGGAACGGGTTTGGGACTCTCTATCAGCCGGGAATTGGCGAAATTATTAGGAGGCCAGCTGAGTGTAACCAGTAAGAGTAATGAGGGCAGCGAATTTGTGATAACGATTCCTGTAACGCCTAAGGTAGCAGATTCCGGCGATTCTCAGGAGGTTCCAGCGCCGGCAAGGGAAGAAGAAGTACCTACTGGCGGCAAATCGCGCTTCCTGTCGCCAGTGATACCGGAAGGCGTTTTTGATGACCGCGGGTTGATAGAAAAAAATGATGCAGTGATCCTGATTGTAGAAGACGATACGCACTTTGCCAAGGCGCTGTTGGATTTCACGCATACCAGGGGATATAAAGGCATTGTAAGTGTAAGGGGCGATGAAGCCGCGGAGTTGGCGCGAATCTACAAACCCATCGGCATTTTGCTGGATATCCAGTTGCCTGTTAAAGACGGCTGGCAGGTGATGGAAGAATTAAAAAATGATCCACGTACAAGACCTATCCCGGTACATATCATGTCTTCCATGGAAGCTAAAAAGGAAAGCCTGATGAAAGGCGCGGTCGACTTTATCAGCAAGCCGGTAGATCCGGAGAGTATGCAGTCGATCTTTGAAAAGATGGAATTTGTATTACAACGTTCTGCCAAGAAAGTGCTGATCCTGGAAGAGAATGCCAAACATGCCAAGGCGCTGGCCTACTTCCTGAGCAGTTACCAGGTAAATTCGGAAATCAGTAATAACGTGGAGGATGGCGTTACATTACTGCAGCAGAAAGATGTAGACTGTGTGATCCTGGACATGGGCATCCCGGATGAGAAAGCTTATGAGGCCCTGGAAATGGTGAAGGAAATAAAAGGGCTGGAACAATTGCCTATCATCATTTTTACAGGTAAAAGCCTGTCAAAATATGAGGAACAGCGTATCCGGCAATATGCAGATTCTATCGTGATAAAAACAGCGCATTCCTATCAGCGTATGCTGGATGAAGTATCGTTGTTCCTGCACCTGGTATCTGAAAATGTGCCGGTGCCGGCTGGTGGCAATGGAAAGATGGGCACGCTGAATGAAGTATTGAAAGACAAAACCGTGTTAATAGCAGATGATGATGTACGCAACATCTTTTCTTTAACCAAGGCACTGGAAACACACCAGATGAAAGTATTGTCGGCCATCGATGGCAAGGAGGCATTAGAGCAGCTGAAAGAGCACCCGGTGGATATTGTCCTGATGGATATGATGATGCCAGAGATGGATGGATACGACGCTATTGCGGCCATCCGTAAACAACCCGGATTGCGGAACCTGCCGATTATTGCCGTTACGGCCAAAGCTATGATGGGCGACCGCGAAAAATGCCTGCAGGCAGGAGCTTCCGACTATATTTCCAAGCCAGTAGATGTCGACCAGTTATTGTCACTATTACGGGTATGGCTATACGATAAAGCGATGAAATAAATTGTTATGGGCAAGAAGCAAGTATTGATCGTAGATGATGATACACGGAATATTTTTGCATTAACGGCGGTGTTGAAATCCAGGTCCATTCCCTGTTTATCTGCCGGCAGCTGCGCGGATGCCCTGCACCTGCTCACGGGAGATCATAACATTGGAGTGATATTGATGGATATCATGATGCCGGAAGTAGATGGATATGAAACAATAGCGGCTATACGTGCGCTCCCCGGAAATGAGCAGTTGCCGGTGATTGCAGTAACCGCCAATGCCATGGTAGGCGACCGGGAGAAATGCCTGGAAGCAGGGGCGGATGATTATATTTCAAAACCCATTGATGTAGACAAGTTACTGTTACAACTACAACAATATTTATCTGTATAAGAAGTGAGCAAGTACCCAATAAGCGAGCAGGAAGTAAATGTATTACTCAACGATGTGTGGGAACGGTATGGTTATGACTTTACTGAATATGCACCTGCTTCGATTAACCGGCGCGTGAATCACCTGTTCCAGATGGACCGTTTCCCCAGTTTCGCGGAGTACCGCTACCGTATTATCTCTGATCCGGGGTACGCCATGCGTTTTGTGGAAGAAATTACGGTGAATGTAACGGAGATGTTCCGTGATCCTTCTTTCTACCAGGTTTTGCGTACACACGTTTTACCGGTATTGGCCACTTACCCGTTTATCAGGGTATGGCATGCGGGGTGTTCTACAGGGGAAGAGGTATATTCCGTTGCCATTTTGCTGAAAGAAGCAGGGTTATTGCAAAAATCTGTTATCTATGCCACCGATATCAATGTAAGTGTGTTGGAGAAAGGAAGGAAAGGGTTGTTCCGCCTGTCCCAGATGCAGCAATATTCCCGTAATTATATGGAAGCGGGGGGAAGAGAAGATTTCTCCTCTTACTATACCGCCAATTATGAGTATGCCAAGTTCAGGGAGGATCTGGGAGAGAAGATTATTTTCTCGCCGCATAACCTGGTAACAGATGGTTCTTTCAATGAATTCCAGTTGATCATTTGCAGAAATGTATTGATCTACTTTAATAAAAAGCTACAAGACAGGGTACTTACTTTATTCAGTGATAGCCTGGAACAGCTGGGCTTCCTGGCCTTAGGGAGTAAAGAAACGCTGAGTTTTACCAGTGTGACCCGTAAGTTCAGACAATTAGATAACAGGGAGAAAATCTGGCGGAAAATGCAGTTGTAATAATGAAACAATGATTTTATGACTACGGCTCCGTATTTAATAGTAATAGGCGGTTCTGCCGGCGGGCTACAGCCTGTGTTACACTTGTTGCCGGCATTGAACGCTTCGATCAATGCGGCTATTATCATTGTTTTACACCGGCCTAGTCATTACGAGTCGTTACTAACAGACTTGCTATCGACCAGGTCTGTATTGCCGGTGAAAGAAGCGCCGGAGAAGGAGCCATTGTTACCGGGTGTCGTTTACATTGCCCCGGCCGACTATCATTTACTGATAGAAAGGGATCATACGCTATCCCTAGATGCTTCGGAGAAGGTAAATTTCAGCCGGCCCAGTATTGATGTTACATTTTCTTCCGCCGCCTTGGCTTACCGCAATAATATGGCGGCCATCCTGCTATCGGGAGCCAACAATGATGGGGTAGAGGGATTGACGGACGTGCATGAAGCGGGAGGTACAACGGCCGTACAGGACCCGGCTACAGCGGAAGTAGACTATATGCCACGTCATGCAATAGAGCAGGCACCTGTAGATATTGTATTACAGCCATCCGAGATGGCAGCGTTTATAAATGAGATGGGTGGAATATGATTTATGTAAAATGAATGCGGTATGATTTTAATAGTAGATGATAAGCCGGAGAATATTTTATCGATCCGGAAAACGCTGGAACAGTATCAATTTGAGGTAGATACCGCCTTATCGGGCGAGGAAGCGCTCCGGAAAATATTGAAGCAAAACTACACGCTCATTATTCTCGATGTGCAGATGCCCAGCATGGATGGATTTGAAGTAGCGGAAGCCCTGTCAGGCTACAGTAAAGCGAAAGATATTCCCATCATATTTTTATCAGCTGTTAATAAGGATAAAAGATTTATCGTAAAAGGATACGACTCCGGTGGGATAGACTATATCACCAAACCGGTGGATCCGGATATCCTGTTGATGAAAGTAAAAACGTTTTCCCGGCTTTACCAGCAATCGCAGGAGTTGAAGCAAATGCATCAATCGCTCAAGGAGGAAGTGGAAGTACGCAAGCTGGCGCAAGAAGCGCTGATAGCGCATCAGCAGCAGGTAAATGATATGCTGGAGCAAAAGGTAAGGGAGCGGACCGAAGAGCTGAGGGAAATCAATAAATCGCTGGAAGCCAGCAACCACGATCTGCAGCAGTTTGCCTCCGTGGCTTCCCATGATTTAAAAGAGCCATTGCGTAAAATTCAGCTGTTTGGGGCCATTCTGAGAGATAAGTTTTTACAGATGAATCCCAGCGCCCTGTCGTATATGGAGCGGATTGTAAGCTCCTCTGAGCGCATGGCAAGGCTTATTAACGACTTGTTGAACTATTCCCGCCTTTCGGGAGACAGTATATACGAACTCACGGATTTTAATGTCATTGTAGATGAAATTTTAAGTGACCTGGAGTTAATGATACTGGAACGGGGCGCGGTGATTGCTGTAGAGAAAATGCCTCAGATTGAAGCGGTGCGGGGTCAGGTGAGGCAGGTTTTCCAGAATATCATCAGCAATGCGTTGAAATTTTCCCGGAAAGATGTAGCTCCCCGGGTGGAAATTACCGCAGAAACAGTAACAGACCTGAACCCCGACAGTGCTGCCTTTTCCGGCGGGCACTACTGCCGGATTGTAATCCGGGACAACGGTATTGGCTTTAACGAAAAATATCTCTCTAAAATATTTACCATATTCCAGCGGTTACATACGGCGGAAGTATATGAGGGAACAGGGATTGGGCTGGCCATTGCCCAAAAAGTAATTGATAAACATGGAGGCATTATTACTGCCAGGAGCCGGGAAGGAAAAGGCGCCACCTTTATTATTGTATTGCCGCTCCGGCAGGGGAAGCATCCGTTAACGGATAGTATATAAAACAGAAAAACCCGCGCATTGCGCGGGTTTCAAAATCAGGTGGAGGATATCGGACTCGAACCGATCACCTCAAACATGCCATGCTTGCGCTCTACCAGATGAGCTAATCCCCCTCATTTCAATTTCCCCTTTCGGGAGTGCAAAAATATATCTTTTCCTGAAAACACCAACATTTTATATAAAATCTTTAAAAATTCCTTCCACAGCTTCCTTCAGGTCCTTTAACAGCAAGGGTTTGCGAAGTAATTTAACTACCATCGGGTTGGCGTTGGTGCGGGTAATATCGCCATAATCGAGGGAAGAAGACACCATAATGATATGGCATTGGGATTTGATCTTTTGTGGGTAGGCATCAAATGCCTGCAAAAATTCAAAGCCATCCATTTCCGGCATCTGTATGTCCAGGAGTATAACGGTAGGAGGGATTTTAGGTAAGGCAATATTGGAAGACAGGAATTCCAATGCCTTGTTGGCATTGGCAAATGATAGTACCGTTCTGCTGATTTGTTGAATTCCGATCAACTTTTCATGCAGTAACAAATCAATCTCATTGTCATCAATTAATATGACACGCAGGTCAGGTATCGAATTCATTTCTGTTGGGGATGGTAATTTCAAATTGGGTGCCTTCGCCATATTTTGACTCTACATTAATGGTGCCGCCAATTTTACTCAGCGCCTCTTTCACAATGTATAAGCCAATACCACTGCCCGGTTTATTGTTGTTTTTGGATCGGAAGAACATCTTGAAGATATTATTCAAATGCTCGCTCAAAATACCAATACCATTGTCACGAATGCAAATAGTAGCCTTATGTGGTTCTACTTTTACGGCCAGGTTTACCATAGGATTGGCTTCCTCCGGCTTTTGGTACTTAACAGCGTTTGATATGAGATTGTTCAAAATAACACTGATCCTGAATGTATCTCCCCGGAAATCTACCGCCTGATCTACCTGGGTTTTAAAAAGTATCTGGGTATTCTGCGGTTTAAATGCAGTGATGCAGTCAGACAGCAAACTGCTGAAATCAATTTTTTCATATTCTACCTCCAGCCGCGAATTCCGGTAGTATTCAATAATCTTTTGAATAAAATCATCCAGCTTCAGTACACAGCTCTCGACCATATTTATATAGCCATTAGGGTCGACCACTGAATTATCCAGCCGGGAAAGATTAATAATTCCCAGTACAGACATCAGGGGGGAACGGAGGTCATGAGAGGTAGAGTAAATAAACCGGTTTAACTCATCGTTGGTTTTTTCCAGCTCCTCAATTTTCTCCCTGAGTTGTTTACGTGTCCGGTATATTTCGTAGGCGTTATTGATGGTTCTATGCAGCTCATGCTCATCCCACGGCTTCTTGATATAGGAGTAGATATGCCCTTTGTTGATGGCATCTATAATATCTTCTACGTCGGTATAACCCGTGAGCAAGATACGCATGGGGTCGGGGAGGACTTCTTTAATTTCGTTAAAAAATTCTACCCCGGTGGTAACAGGCATTTTCTGGTCTGCGATAATAATATGCACCATGATCTCTTTCAGCAGCAGTTTTCCTTCCTGTGCCGAAGAAGCCGTATAAATTTCATAACTCCTGCGAAAGCCTGCTTTGAACGCATTCAGGTTATGAATTTCATCATCGATGTATAATATTCTAATACGGTTTTCTTTCATTGAAAGATCTTATGGTTACGATAAATGTTTTGTTATATCGAGTGGTAAATATATAATAAATTCTGCTCCTTCTCCGGGGGCAGAATTCACTATAATCTTTCCTTTATGCTTTTCTATAATGCTGAATACAATGGATAAGCCGAGGCCGGTACCTTCTCCCACATCCTTGGTCGTAAAGAAGGGGTCGAATATTTTTTCGCGTACACTTTCCGACATGCCAATACCACTGTCTTTGATGGTAATGATCACAAACTCACGCTCCAGAGCCGTTTTGATGGTAATAGACTCGTTGTGATGTTCTTTCTTGGATTTAATAGCATTCAGTGCATTCGAGAAAATGTTCATGAATACCTGGTTGATTTTGCCGGCATAACATTCAATCTTGGGCAGGTTGCCATACTCTTTTACAATACTCACATAAGACGGGATGGCATTACGAAGCAGTACCAGCGTAGAATCCAGTCCCTCGTGGATATCGATGGATTTTACATCACTTTCATCGAGGCGGCTGAAGGTGCGTAGCCCTTTTACTATTTCAGCAGTCCGGGTGGCGCCATCTTCAATACCCTTTATCAGGGAGGTTATTTCTTCGTGTATATAATCGATATCGATTTCCTTCTTAAACGATTCTATCTCTGCCAACACTTTAGGAATATCGGGGGTACTGTCATTCAATGAGCCATATCGTTCCAGCAACTCCTTCAGGTCGGCGATGTCCAGTTTCAGCGGTTTGATATTGGAGGTCACGAAATTGATCGGGTTGTTGATTTCGTGCGCAATACCGGCAGTGAGCTGACCCAGCGATGCCATTTTTTCCTTTTCTACCAGTTGGGTCTGAGCGTCTTTCAGGTTGGTTAAAGCGGTATTCAGCTCCAGGTTGGTCGCTTGCAGGTCTTCCGTCCGATCTCTTACCTTGGTTTCCAGGATGATATTTTGTTCCCTTACCAATCGCTCGTTTTCCTGCGAAATGGCCAGTGCCATTTGTTGAGATGCTTCTTTTTCTGCCTTGAAAACGTTGATTTTATGCGCCAGTGCGAAAGACAGCAGGAGTACTTCCACCGCAGATCCGGTCTGCAGGGCGTAGTAGGTAAAGTTGTTATAAGGCAGTACGTTAAAGTTACGCAGTACAAAAATCACCACGCTGGCCAGGAACACCGACCATGCCAGCAGGAAGAACCTGGCCGCGGGCACTCCCCTGGAACTGATACGAAGCGCTACCACGAAGGCCATCACTGATGCCAGGAAGGCATCCATTTGTACCAGGATTTGCGCATAGTCATACATACCGAGGAAGGTGGGGATAAATACTACCATGTACATCACCAGGATGATATTAAGTATTTTGTTCCCTACCGGGTAGTTTTCTTTGGTAGACAAAAATTGTTGGATAAACGTAACGGCAGCCAACCCGTTGAGCACCGGCACCAGGGCCGTGGCATGTATCGCCAGCCAGGGGCTGTTGGGATACAGGAAGCGAAAAGAGTATCCCTGCAGGGTAACCTGGGTAAGACCTGTAAAAAAGATATAACTCACGTAAATCAGGTAGCTATTGTCACGGGTAGATACATATATAAAGAGGTTATAGAAGATCATGGCGAAAACAACGCCCACGTATATACCAAATATCAGTTCCCGCTTGTTGTTTTTTTCGGCTATTGTGTTGGGCGCACCCAGGTAAATGGGAAGCTGTAATTGTTCCCCCGCTTTTACCTTCAGGTAATATTGCCGGGTTTCATTAACGGGTATGTTTACACGAAACTGGTAATTCTGGTGATCATAGCCCCGGTCTTTATACCGGGTAAACTCCCCCAGCCGGGTGCTCTTGACCTGCCCATCGGGCAATATTTCGAAGAGAGTAATATCATCTATGATGGGATATTCCACTTCCAGCATCAGTTGACTGGTATTGGATTCATTGCGGATCGAAAACCTGGCCCATTGAGTATAGGGCGTAATCTGCAGGTTGGGCACTTCCTGCCCTGAGGGTTTGAAAGCCTGTTGCCGGGCCTGTTCAATGGTAAGAGAATTACCTTTATCCGTATAAAGTTCAAGGTACCTGCCTATCTGCTGCAGCTCCTGTGAATTTTTAAATACAGCAGGTTGTGCTGTTATATGTAACAGGAAGGATAAGGTAAATATAGACCACAAAATAACAAGCTTGGACAACATCAATGCTGAGATTAAATAAGGCTTGAATTTATGTTATTTTTTAATAATCATTTTAATCAGGGAGTTGAGTGAACAGGAGAGGGGATTTTGAGGCTATAATTTACATCATAGCTCCCCTTGGGTCCTACTTCTATTTTAGTCTGCATGGGATTTTCCCGCAGGTCTGAAATGAGTAGCTTTTCTTTAGGATCAGCATGTGGCAGGCTGAAGGGATCGGTAATTACCATAGCGGTTGCCAGGAAGTCGTCTTTAGGATAGAAGAAAGTACCGTTATTTCCCAGCGATTCATCAATAATAAATCCTACCCGTTTACCTACCCGCGCCGTAATCGGAGCGCACAGAACGTGGTAGGTATCGATTGGCAGCTGGGCACCAAGCACTACGCCTACCCTGGCCAGTACCTGGCTACCTATTCCCATTCCTGCTACTTCTTTGGAATTCCACATACCACAGATCTCTGCACTGCCTTTTTTTATGTAAGAATATATCCTTGGATCATATTTGCCGATCGCCGTTTCAATAGGCAGTGGCAACTTACCATCGGCTACCTGTACGCGCGCGCCTCCGTATGTCTTGGTACGGGTTTCGTCCTCAACAATGATCACTATCGTGTTTTCGTGTTGCATCCAATCAGCACTGCCGGATGTTACCTGGGCTATACCAAAATAAATTTCCAGCAGCTTGAGATGCCCTGTATAAAACCTCATACAGGCCTCAGGATCATCCGGAGCCCTAAATACCCTTACATTAATCATGACATTGCGGAATAGCGCTTATACAAGGCGTAAGTGCGTTAAACAATCAACTGCTCAAAATCTACATAATACCTGCCTGAATTTTTAAACTGATCCAGGGCTATACGACGACATGTGTCGGCCACCAGCGCGCCTCCCAATACCACCGATGAAGCCAGTTGCGGCCAGGTGGTAATGGTTTTTCCAATTTCTCCCAACGAAAATTTCATCCTGGCAGAAGCATTGTCCAATGCCAGCATAGGACTGAAGATCGGCAGCTTTTCTGCGTCGGTCAGCCCGCGGAGCGTTGGTATGTCCACTTCAGGAATCAGGCCATGCATTAACGGCCTGTCCGGCTCGAGGTCAAAACGTTCAATATCTATCATCCCACGGTCATTCATTTCCATCACCACAGGGATTTTAAGCTCTTTTGCCTTTATTCTGCTCAATATCTTAATGTCAACGCCATCACACTCTTCTATAAAAATGTCGAGTACGCCGCCTGCGGTGAAGAAGTCGTCCATGTTAGCCTCTGTCATGCCGTCTTCGTAGATCTTTACCTTTATGAACGGGTCCAGTTCTGCAATCTCCCGCGCCGCAATTACTACTTTGGGCACCTGGAGATTGTGTACGCCACAACGGATCCTGTTCATATTAGTCAGTTCCAGCCTGTCGAAATCCGCCAGTCGTAGTTCTCCGCACAAACGTTCCATTACCAGGGTTAATGCGATCGATTGCCCTACCGATAAACCCACAATGCCTATCTTCTTTTTAGACAACACGGCAATCTCTGCTGCGGTGATTTTATGCTGGTTCCTGCTGGTACGTAGCTCAATAAAATCCGCCTCGTTTACCAGGTGAACCACCTGGTGGTTCCAGGGATAATATACCCAAACGCCAAATTTTTCTATGTCCGCTCCATCCAGGTAAGCCTGTATTTTTTCATCGTATTCAGCCGCTGTCAGGCGCTTAGTAGGATTCCTGATTTTCATCAGCTCCCTTAATTGTGAATAAATTTCGTCATTGATGCGGATATACGGCCGGGATTTCAAAAGGGCCTCAAAGGTATGAAGGTCTTGTGCATTCTTCAAATCATAAAAAACAGGCTGGTAGTCTTTGCTTTCAACCTGTTGCCTGAGGTAGTCTTGTATCATGTTTCCTGCTTTTGCAAAATGGTGCCTGACCTGATCGCACTGTATGTTCCTGTATGATCGCTGTGACAAGCAAGGTCCTTTACTCTCGTAAATATGTTGCTTTTATATTATAAATTTATTATTATTATGTAGTCGATTTGTTGGCTTTGGCGGGTTAATGAACAGGCGTTCTTAACTTACCTGCCAGGCCCGGGATAAATTGTCTGGCATTCAATAAATAACTACAATACAATCAATATTGTAATTATTATATGAATGTAAGGTAAAATAGTAATTTAATATGAAAACTTGATAAAAGTTTTTGATTATTTTGATATTAAATTACTGTTTTTATACTTTTACCTTAGTTCTAATATTTCTTTTCGTCTCTTCCCACCACGGAGATATTGGTTTAATATTTGAGGCCCTTTGGCACCCGACTTCGTATACAATAATTATATTTAAAAAAATAAATATGGATAAGAGAGAATTTCTCAAGCTTACCAGCCTCGCAGGTGCCGCTATTTTAAGCAGACCATTAAGCAGCCTGGCCACTTCTTCTGTATCCGGACAGCCGGCATTAGCCGATCCTAAAGCCCCTTTTGTTCTGCCCGCACTGCCTTATGGCTACGATGCACTGGAACCTTCCATCGATAAGATGACCATGGAAATCCACCACGACAAGCATCACGGGGCCTATGTAAAAAATCTGAACGAAGCTGTAAAAGGTTCTGCCTTTGAAGCCCTGACACTGGAACAAATACTCAACAAAGTCACCGACGCCGACAAAGCAATACGCAACAACGGCGGTGGCCACTACAACCACTCCCTGTTCTGGACACTCCTGTCGCCCCAGAAACAAACGCCTTCCGATAAACTGAAAGCTGCTATCAGCAAGGAATTTGGTACCTGGGAAGCGTTCCAGACCAAATTCAATGACGCCGCTAAAACTGTTTTCGGCTCCGGCTGGGCATGGCTGGTAGTTACGCCCGAAAAGAAACTGGTGATAACCAACACACCCAACCAGGACAATCCCCTGATGCACAATATTGTGAAAGTAAAAGGTACTCCCATCCTCGGCCTCGACGTTTGGGAACATGCCTATTACCTGAAATACCACAACGTGCGTCCGGATTATATCAACGCATTCTGGAACGTAGTTAACTGGAGTGAAGTAGAAAAACGTTATAACGCTGCCGTATAAACGCTTATATTATAAATGCAACAGCCCTCACATTGAGAGGGCTGTTTGCTTTGTATTAAAATAGCTGTTATTATTTACGCTTCAGGAACACAAACCCATTTTTCTCCCCAATTACCTCCAGGTTGGGATGATGCCGGTAAGGCTCACTGTCTGTAACGCGACAAATAAAATAAGCCGGCTTATCGATCTGTCCATTCAATAGCCAATTTTCGTTGTAATAGTTTTTATTGCTATGCGGTTGCTCCCGGGTATAATAATGCTGGGCATAACTGTGATACCCCAACGCTTTTACATATACATCTTTGCCCTGTAAGGAAATAAAATAATCAATCGCCGCCCGCTGGGAATAGGCCTCTATTTTGGGAACAAAGTGCAATACCGATAACTGGATAACGACAATAGAGCTGATAAAAAGACAGAGTAAGCCATTGGTTACCTTACGGCGCATCAGCAAAATCCCGCTGATGACCACCAGGATAATATAACTGATGCCATATGCCATTTCTGCGGGCGACCAGGAAACTGCCGCCCGGAGGTTTCCGGCCGCAAATTTATCTACATAAGGTATCAACAGATCTTTGTAAATGCCCACTAGTGGTAATATGGCAATAGCCAATCCCAGTACAATTCCTACAAACAACAGCAGCACTATATTCCAGCCGCGTAGCTGCAGTTTGCCTTCAGCAAGTTTGTATACCTGCCAGGCAGCCAGGAACGACAGCGGGAAGTAACACAGGGAAGAATAATGGACAATCTTTGTTTTAACAATAGAAAACAGGATCAGCGCTACCCAGAACATTACCCACATCCATACTTTGAAATCCTTTATTTCAGTGGCAGCAGAGGTAGTATATATTGTTTTTTTTCTTTTCCGGAGATAGGTAAACAGGAAGGTACTCGCCGGGAAACACCCAATCAGCAGCACAATCCAATGATAAAAGAAAGGGCCTCCGTGTCCGGCATCCTCTGTAGTCAGTAACCGAATCTGGTAGGCAACGAACTCGTTCACAAACCACCACCCATGTGCAATAATTTCGTACCCAAACCACAGCAGGGTGGTGATGCTGGCAAACAAGGCAATTAAACTCAGGTGAGTAAACCGGATACTGATTTTTCCTTTGTTCCAGATCCAGTACACCAACAGGGTTAATAAAGCTACCAATATGGCTACAGGGCCTTTTGTAAGCACTGCCAGGCCCAGGAAAAGCCCGCTGAAGATAGCCATACGGGCGGGCTTGTGGTAATAGCCTATCCTGTAGGCAAAGTAAATAGCCAGGAAAATAAAAAAGTTGAAAGTAGGATCGATGATGCCTGACTTGAAGTAGAAGTGGGGGAGCCAGGATCCGGCATACACCAGTGCCCACCAGAAGCCCAGCCGGTCGTCTGCGAGCTTTTTACCAATCGCAAACAGGGTTACCAATGTGGCAATACCTATAATGGCATTGGGAAAGCGTGCTGCGAAGTCGTTTACGCCAAACAGCATCATGCTGCCGGCCTGCATCCATATAAATAATGGTGGTTTTTCCCAAAAGGGGCGGAAGTCGATTTGTACCTGGCTGAAGTGATGGCTGACAATCATTTCCCGGGCTGCCTCCGCAAAGTTGATTTCGTCCCAGTCAAACAAATGTACAGCACCCAGAAAGGGAATGAATAATAAGGCAGCCACTATAGCAATCAGCAGGTATTTCATGACAGATTTTAAAAAAAAGCTGGACTACACATACCCCCGGGGGGTATGCGTAATCCTTTAGACAGTTAATATTTAAATATTGTTTAAGTAGTTGTATTCGCCTGTAATAGCGCTTCCGCGCAAACTTCCGGGGAGGAGGTGGTGTGTCTGAATTTAAAGAACCCGTATACAATCACCGTACTTAACGTACCTACTATGCTGCCTGCATAAACGTCGGCAAAAAAGTGCTGTGCCAGGTAAATGCGGGAATAAGCAGCACAAATCCCCATTATAAAGAACAGTAATCCGGTCTTTTTATTGTTCCAGATCAGGGCAAGAAAGCTAAACATACCAAACGCGGCAGCAGAGTGGCCAGAAGGAAAGCTGCAACTGCTGTGTACACTTACCCATCTTACCGTATGTACCAGGGTGGCGGTTTCGTCACCAAAGTAGCTGATAGGTCTTGGTGCATTAAAATAATGTTTGGCTACCTGTACAATCAGGGTTACCAGCAGCAGGACGGCCAATCCAATAAAAAATAGCCTGAAGCGTTGGGTTACCAGCATCAGGAATAATACAATTCCAAACATAATACCATCGCCCAGGTAAGTAAGACCGGTTACCAGCACGTCGGCCCACTCGGAGTGCTCTCCATTAATACCCAGGAACAATTCCCGCTGGCTATAAGTTGCCAGCATCACACCTCCTACAATCAACCATAGTAGGAAGGGCAGAAAGAAATATATATTCTTCCTGAACAGTGTAATCAGCGTTTTCAATTCTGTAGGTTTTTAAACTTGTAGGTTGTCGTTATTAAATCGCTTTAAGAACTTTCTTCTTTTTAAATTTCTCCAGAAATTTTTTCACTTTCTGAATAACGCGAAAATAGTATTCTTTATTAAAAAGCTGTGAATCATTCATGGCCTTAACAATTAGAAAACCTGCAATAGGCAGGAGTACAATGTTAGATAGCCACATCCCCGACCAGGTATACATTACGCCACTTCTGGCCATTTTTTCCCCGATCATGAAGAACACGTTGAAGATCACGAAAAAGATCACAGCAAACACCAGTGGGGTACCTAGTCCTCCTTTCCGGATGATAGAGCCCAGCGGGGCGCCGATCAGGAACATCACCACACAGGCGGCGGCCAGGGTAAACTTACGTTGCCACTCTACCTTGTGCATGAGTATCAGGTTATGCTTGTCTTCATATTCCAGGGTAGGCTGATCCAGTGAGCTCTGCGTTTCCCGTACGGTTTGTTCAGCTCGTTCCAGCACATTGCGCATACTTTTTTGGGGTACGATGGCTACAAACTCTTTTTCTTTCAAAGGGGGGGCACTGGCTGCCCAGGCACTGTCTTTCCATTTGAAGAAAGGGTAACGTACGGTTACATACGAATTTACGGTTTTACTGAATTGTTTCTCTGCTTTCTGCATAGAATCTATTGCCATATCCAGCTGCCGCACGTTCAGCATTTGCTGGTTGGAGGCAAAAAGGTCCATGTTTAGGCGGTTGAAGGCAAAAGAACTGAGATCAAATGCCTTGGTATATCTTTTAAAACCTTGCCGGATCATGTCGCCGGGAACAGTATAACCCCGGTTGCCCCTCTCTTCATATCGCCAGCCATTTTCCAGGATAAAATAGAGGAAGCGTTTATTGGCGGTAAGTACCATCTGGCCCTTATCAGCCAGGATCATGGCATTATTGTTCTGGTGATCGATGATCATCACCTGGTGGATGGTCTGGTTATCTTTATCTTTCTGGGCTACCTTGATCGTATAATCCGGGATATCTTTAAAGAAAACGCCCGATTTTATATTAAATGCCGGTTTAGCGTAAGTGATATCGTATAGTAAGGACTTGGCCTGAAGGTTAGCCACCGGGATCACATAATTGGCGAATAAAAACGCCAGAACCGCGATAATGCTGCACACTAGAAGCAGGGGGCGGATAAAACGCAACAGTGAAATACCAGACGACTTCAGGGCCACCAACTCAAAGCTTTCCCCCAGATTTCCGAAGGTCATGATAGAAGACAGCAGTACCGCCAATGGAAGGGCCAGGGTAACCAACGTAGCACTGGTGTAGGCAATCAGTTGTACAATCACCATGGTATCCAGGCCTTTACCAACCAGATCGTCTACATACTTCCACAGGAACTGCATTACCAGTACGAATAGGGTGACGAAAAAAGTGGCAATAAAAGGACCCAGAAAAGTTCTTATAATGAGTTTGTCGAGTTTTTTCACTGATAATGCAATATTAAAAAAAATGGAATCCTGATATTTGTACGATTGTAGACCAGGATGCAACTAAACAGTAAAGTTAGCACGATTTCCTAAAGGAGTGGTCAGGAGGACCTGAAAATACCGTTAAAATTATATGGAAAATTCAGATTTAACGCCCGAAGAAGCGGCTATTGTTAGCAGTACGCATTTTATTCGCCTGAAAAACAGTGCAATAGAGAAGGTGATGGGATTAATGGGGCGTGTTCAGGAAGCGTTGGCAGCGTGTGACCGGGAAACGGATTTTCCGTTTGCACCTGAGTGGTTGTTGCAGGGAGGGAAGATATCGAAAGGGGAGCAATATAAAGGTCTGCCCTGGGTGATGCTGGATTATCCAAGGTATTTCAATAAAGAAGAGATATTTGCCTTCCGGACCATGTTCTGGTGGGGACATTACTTTAGTGCTACCCTGCACCTGGGGGGCAAAGTAAAAGCACGTTTCCATACCGTACTGGAAGAAGGATATGCAGCGCTGGCACAAGCTGGTTTCCAGGTATACCTGCCGGAGGATCCCTGGGAGCACGATTTCGAAAATGGAAATTACCGTTTCATAGATACTTATAGTTTAGATGAGTGGAAGACGCTGGTTAGCCGCAATCATTTCATTAAGTTGGCTAAACCTTTCGTGATCGATCATTGGGGCGAAATAATAACTGAGGTGGTAGAGGCATACGCTACACTACTCAATATTCTCAACGGGAAGAGGGGAGCTTAGCTGCCGATGCGGTGGAAGAGATCTTTCACCTGGTATTCCCATAACTGACTTTGGTCCTTCACCTCTTTCTTCTCTGCGAAATCTTTTACTACCAGGATAGTTTCATTCGTTACTTCAGAAATTTGTATACGGAACTCAAAATATTCATCTTTGGGAGCATGCGTCCAATGCAGCCGGATAAACTCATCTTCTTCCTGTTCGATTACTTCGGCTTCTTCCGCGGTGCCATTCCATGAAAAGGAAAAGACATTATCCCTGAAGTCAACCCTATCTGCGAACCACTCCTGTAAGCCAGCGGGTGTAGATAAGAATTCATACAGGATACCGGGGGAGCATCTAACCGGAAATTCTAGTTCATAAAGCACTTTCTTGGACATCTCTCAAATAATTAGTAAATCAATATCATCCAGTTGCAATTATAGAAAATATTTTACTCTGTCAAAATAATTTACGGTTTTTTTTTATAGTGTACACAAAAACTTTACACACCTTAATAAAAGTATACATATATCTATTTTTATAAATATTAAAATTCCGTATATAATTGACTTTATGCTTTCGCCTTTATAGTGGCGAATTTCCGCGACAATTGCAAGCACTTAATGATCAATCGATTTTATTTGGAAATGATTTAAGAACATGAGATTTTTTTTGGTGGCTTTCTAAAAAAAGTTATTTTTGTCAGGCATTCATCAAATCTTAACTTTTTATTAACCTGTAACTGTTCCGACTTTATGTCAATGCGCCAACTTAAAATCACTAAATCCATTACCAACAGGGAATCTCAGTCCCTGGAGAAGTACCTGCAGGAGATTGGGAAAGTGGATTTAATTACGCCGGAAGAAGAGGTAAACCTGGCTATCCGGATCAAGCAGGGCGATCAGAGAGCATTGGAGAAGCTTACTAAAGCCAACCTTCGCTTTGTGGTATCCGTTGCGAAACAGTACCAGAACCAGGGCCTGTCGCTCAGTGACCTGATCAACGAGGGGAACCTCGGGTTAATTAAAGCTGCTCAACGTTTTGATGAAACGCGCGGTTTTAAATTCATTTCCTACGCCGTATGGTGGATTCGTCAGTCTATTCTCCAGGCGCTGGCAGAGCAATCCAGGATTGTTCGCCTGCCACTCAACAAAGTGGGCCTGAGCAATAAGATCAGCAAAGCGTATTCCCAGCTGGAACAAGAATATGAAAGAGAACCATCTCCTGATGAACTGGCCACCATCCTGGAAATTAATACGGATGAAGTAGAAGCTACCCTCGGAGTAGCTGCCCGTCACGTATCCATGGATGCACCATTTATCGATGGGGAAGACAATTCCCTGCTGGATGTACTGGAAAATCCGAACGCAGTAAGCGCAGATGAGGAACTGGACCACCACGATTCTCTCCGCCGCGAAATTGAGCGTTCCCTCTCCACGTTAACCGATCGTCAAAAAGACGTGATCATGCTGTACTTCGGTATCGCCGTAGAACATCCCATGTCACTCGAAGATATTGGCGAAAAGTTTGGACTGACCCGCGAACGTGTTCGCCAGATTAAGGATAAAGCTATTACCAAGTTAAGAACCACGTCCAGAAGCAAGTTGCTCCGCAACTACCTGGGATAGGCAGCTCTTCTGCCACGAAAAAGACGCTATTTAGTTGATTGTATAAGATTTTAGCCAGCGAAGATGATGACGGTAGTCTGTCATTGTCTTCGCTGTTTTATTTGTACGCAAAGCAACAGAGAGACAAAGAAAATTTTGCCTGACCCTCCTGGTGGCCCTGCTCCTTTATTCCTTTGCGTGAAATCCCAGCGCTTATCCCAAAAAAAATATACTTTTGCAATCCGTTTAAAATACCAACAATGTTTGAATCATTATCAGAGAGACTCGATTCCGCGTTTAAACAGCTTAAAGGAGAAGGCCGGATTTCCGAAATAAATATCGCTTCTACCGTTAAAGAGATCCGTCGTGCATTGGTGGATGCGGATGTGAACTATAAAATTGCCAAGGAATTTACTGATAAAGTAAAGGATACCGCTTTGGGAGAGAAGGTATTAACTTCCATTTCTCCCGGACAATTGATGGTAAAGATTGTGAAGGACGAACTGGTAACCCTGATGGGCGGTACCGAAGCCGACTTTGATATCAAAAGCAATCCTTCCATCGTACTGATAGCGGGTTTACAGGGTTCCGGTAAGACTACCTTCTCCGGGAAACTGGCCAGTTATCTCAAAACCAAGAAAAATAAAAAGCCCTTGCTGGTAGCAGCCGATATTTACCGCCCTGCGGCGATTGATCAGCTGAAAGTACTGGGAGAACAGATCGGGGTAGAGGTATATAGCGAACCGGAAAATAAAAATGCGGTGCAGATTGCTGAAAACGCCATCAAGCATGCAAAAGCCAACAACTTTAACATTATCATCATAGATACCGCCGGCCGTTTGGCGGTAGATGAACAGATGATGAGCGAGGTAGCCGCTGTAAAAGCCGCTGTGAAGCCAAACGAAATCCTGTTTGTCGTGGATTCCATGACCGGTCAGGATGCTGTAAATACCGCCAAAGCCTTCAACGATCGCCTCGACTTTACCGGGGTGGTACTGACCAAGCTCGATGGTGATACCCGCGGTGGTGCGGCCCTTACGATCAAGTACACGGTAGAAAAGCCTATCAAGTTTGTGAGTATGGGTGAAAAACTCGATACCCTTGATGTTTTCTACCCTGAACGTATGGCACAGCGTATCCTCGGTATGGGTGATATTACCACCCTCGTAGAGCGCGCCCAGGCACAGTTCAACGAAGAACAGGCTAAAAAGCTGGAAAAGAAAATCCGCCAGAACCAGTTCGACTTCGACGATTTCAAGGAGCAGTTACAGCAGATCAAGAAAATGGGTAACCTGAAAGACTTGATGGGCATGATTCCTGGCGTAGGTAAAGCCGTGAAGGACCTGGATATCAGCGATGATGCTTTTAAAGGCATTGAAGCCATGATCAACTCTATGACCAAGGCAGAGCGTGCTGATCCGGATATGATCGATGGAAGCCGTCGCAAGCGTATTGCTAAAGGAGCCGGAAAAGACATCCAGGATGTCAATCAGTTCATGAAGCAGTTTGAGCAGATGCGGCAGATGATGAAAATGATGAATAAATTTGGCGGTGGCGGCAAGGGTTTGAAGGGAATGATGCGCTAGAAGATCAGAATGACATAAATTTTTTTTGCAAATATCAACTAACTGATTACATTTGCATCCCTAATTAAACAATATTTCCTAACTCGCAAAAAATAACTCGACTTATTTATGCCAGTAAAAATCAGACTGCAGAGACATGGCGCGAAGAAGAGACCCTTCTATTTTATCGTAGTTGCCGATGCGCGCGCACCAAGAGATGGTAAATTCATCCAAAAAATCGGTACTTACAATCCTTTAACAGTTCCAGCTTCTATCAACATCGATACCGAAAAGGCATTGCGTTGGTTGCAGAAAGGTGCACAACCTACTGACACTGTTAGAAGAATCTTGTCTTTCAAAGGTGTATTGTATTTGAAACATCTGTTAAGAGGTGTTACATTGAACCTGTTCGACGAGCCTACTGCTTACCAAAAGTTTGCACAATGGCAGGCTGAACACGAACAAAAAGTTTCTGCCCGTCGCGACGGTCACAAAAAAGCTAGAATGGCAGCTCCAATCGTAAGAAAGGTAGAAGACACTCCGGCTCCAGCTACTGAAGCTCCGGCAGAAGGAGAAGGTACAGAAGCATAAAACGGCAACGTTTTAACAATACCTGAAAAAGGAAATATTTGCAACCGCAAATATTTCCTTTTTTAATTTTTGTTACCAGCCAGTTTCCACGCCGGAAAGGCAGTAATACAAAGGCTAACAGCGGAAAATATGAGTAACTATTTTAGTATAGGTAAGTTGGCTTCAGCGCATGGCTTACAGGGCGACCTGGTTTTAAGGCATAGCCTGGGCAAAAGATCAGCCCTGAAGGGTGTTACTGTTATTTTCCTGGAAGAGCGGAAAAACAGCTTCATTCCCTATTTTATCCAGCAGGTATCGGTAAAAGACAGCGAAAGTGTGTATATCAAGCTGGAAGGCATAGATACGAAGGAAGCGGCGCAAAAGCTCATGCCGGCACAGGTATACCTGCAAGAGGAAGATTTCAAGCAACAAACAGCCTCTTCTGCCCCTCTGGCATTACTGGGGTACCAGGCAGAAGACGAGCAATACGGCCTCCTGGGTATTATTGAGGAAGTGATTGAAATGCCTATGCAGATACTGGTGAAAGTGTTTATAAAGGGAAAAGAAGCCCTGTTGCCGGTAAATGAACAGTCGCTGGTAAAAGTGGATAAGAAAAATCAAAAGGTATATCTGAATCTGCCTGAGGGCCTGATTGAGCTGTATACCAGTTAAATACGCTGAAAGCATGCGAATAGATATAATCACCGTACTACCGGAATTACTGGAAAGCCCGCTGTCTCATTCCATTATGAAGCGGGCACAGGCCAAAGGCCTGCTGGAAGTACATGTACATCCGCTCAGGCAATACTCCACCCTCAAACATAGCCAGGTAGACGACTACCAGTTTGGCGGTGGCGCCGGTATGGTCATGATGCTGGAGCCTATTGTCAATGCTATTGAATCGCTGCAGGCTAAGGTACAGTACGATGAAATCATTTACCTGACGCCCGACGGGGAAACATTGAACCAGAAGATGGCCAACCAGCTGTCGCTCAAAGGCAACCTGCTGATGCTCTGCGGGCACTATAAAGGCATAGATCAGCGTATCCGGGATCATTTTATCACCAAAGAAATCTCAATCGGCGATTACGTATTGAGTGGGGGAGAGCTGGGAGCGGCTGTGTTGGTAGATGCCATCGGGCGTTTGCTGCCGGGCGTGCTCAACAATGAAACCAGCGCGCTGACCGACTCTTTCCAGGATAACCTGCTGGCGCCGCCGGTATATACCCGTCCCGAGGAGTTCCGTGGATGGAAGGTGCCGGAGGTACTCATGAGCGGTGATCACAAAAAAATCGAAGAATGGCGACACCAGGAATCAGTGGAAAGAACAAAACAACGCAGGCCCGACCTGTTATAACATAATGATTTATAGGTCATATAGATCGCTTTGCCATCTGAGATGCATAATTTCTTGGTTTTTAATTTGGTAAATGCTATTTCTTGACTTACTTTTGCACTCCCATAAATATTTGAAAGATGAACGCAATTTCGTTTGTTCACGAACAACTGACAGCTAACAAACAGTACCCGAAGTTTAAAGCAGGCGACAACGTCACTGTCAATTATAAAATCGTGGAAGGTAATAAAGAAAGGATTCAGTCCTTTAAAGGTGATGTATTGAAGATCCAGGGTACAGGATCAACTATGTCTTTCACTGTTAGAAAAATTTCTGATGGCATTGGTGTGGAAAGACTGTTTCCGCTTTACTCTCCTCATATCGATGGTATCGTGTTGAACAAGGTGGGTAAGGTAAGAAGAGCTAAGCTTTACTACCTGCGCGAAAGAGCTGGTAAGAAAGCCCGTATCAAAGAAAAAAGGGTTTAGTATAAATACAGGGAAATTTGTTAAAAGCGGGACCGTTCCGGTGCCGCTTTTTTCGTGTGCTTAAAAAGGTATTAAAACTCTGCCAGGACCGCCTGGAGGGGTGAAAAAGCCGATTTTATGCGCTATCTTTGTTGACTGAACAATATAAATTTTTGAGACGATGACAGCTGTTTTTGTTAAATCATCATTTTTGATTCTTCAGGATATTGGTATGTCCGAGCTGCTTTTAATTGCAGTGGTAGTATTGCTGCTTTTTGGAGGCAAGAAAATCCCTGAATTAATGCGTGGCCTGGGTAAAGGTATCCGCGAATTTAATGACGCCAAAAACAATGTGCGCCAGGAGATAGAAGAAGGTATGAGAGAAAAGCCTGTTCAGCCTTCTGCACCGGCTACTACTGATGTTCCTACCAAGGAAGCTGTAGATCCGCATCACAACGCGTAATTGATTGCCAACACCCTGCGGGGTTTTACTGATTAGTTTCAATTTTAACTGGTTTAGCCTTGTCTGAATTCAGCTGTATAACTACTTTTCATAAAGCATTATACGCCGGCAACACAAGCTGTATGGAGCAGGTTCGTTATTACCTGAACCGTATTGCACAGCTAAAACATTTAAATGCCTTCCTGGAAGTGTATGAGGAGGAAGCCCTGACAAAGGCACAAATGCTGGATACCCGTTTAAAAAACGGAGAAAAGCTGGGTGCATTGGCAGGAGTGGTGATAGGTATTAAGGATGTTATCTGCTATAAAGGCCATAATGTAAGCGCCGCTTCCCATATATTGGAAGGGTTTACTTCTTTGTTTTCTGCCACGGCTGTAGAGCGGTTGCTGGCGGAAGATGCCATTATCATTGGTAATCTCAACTGCGATGAATTCGCTATGGGATCTACCAATGAAAATTCTGCTTTTGGGCCTACCCTCAATGCCCTGGATAATTCCCGTGTTCCGGGAGGATCTTCCGGCGGGTCGGCAGTAGCCGTACAGGCAGATTTATGCCAGGTGAGCCTGGGAAGCGATACGGGAGGATCTGTTCGCCAACCAGCTGATTTTTGCGGTATTGTAGGATTAAAACCTACTTATGGCCGCATTTCCCGGTATGGACTTATTGCTTACGCTTCTTCATTCGATCAGATCGGTATTTTTGGCAAAGATATTGCTGATGTGGCCGCTGTTTTACAGGTAATCGCAGGACCGGATGAGTTTGATAGTACCGCTTCTCAACAAGCAGTACCTGATTATAAAGCCGGTCTGGAGGACAATAAAACGTTCAAATTTGCGTATTTAAGGGATGCCCAGTACCATGATGGACTGGACGCAGAAATGAAGGACGGCTATATTGATTTCTTTGAAAGTTTGCAATTATTAGGTCATACAGTATCAGGAAGAAGTTTCGAATATCTTGACTATGTGGTTCCGGCCTATTACGTACTTACTACTGCTGAAGCATCGTCTAATTTGTCCCGTTACGATGGGGTAAAATATGGGCATAGAACAGCAGAGCAGCATCTGGATCTCATCGAATTTTACAAAAAAAGTAGATCAGAGGGGTTTGGAAAAGAGGTAAAACGTCGTATATTACTGGGGACTTTTGTGCTGAGCGCGGGATATTACGACGCATATTATACTAAGGCACAACAGGTTAGGCGTCTTGTTACAGAAAAACTCAACGAAATATTAGAAGAGTACGACGCCATTTTAATGCCAACAGTGCCGTCTACGGCATTTAAATTAGGGGAGAAAACAGATGACCCCATCGCCATGTACCTGGCCGATATTTATACGGTACTGGCAAATCTGGCAGGGGTTCCGGCAATATCCGTTCCTTTGAGCCGGCATTCGAATGGAATGCCATATGGTGTACAGATCATCACAAAGAAGTTTAGCGAAGCAAACTTGTTGCATATAGCCAATCGAATCATGGCTAAAGAACAGGTTACTGTTGTTTAAAATAAATTGTATGAGAAAAATCTTTTTACTACTGCTGTTGCCAGCAACAAGTTTAGTGGGGTTGGAAGTGAAGGGAAGCAATAGCAATCCTAAAGAGATGGTGTATCCAATAGGAGCGCCAGATACTTCAGTTGTAAGACTGAGTCATAAGGTGCATTTACCTAAGGATTCAGTACAGGCATCTCCCACATCGGTGGCCGTTAGAAAGGCTGCCCAAAGTTTACCTAACACCATTCGTAGCGCGAAGGTGTACGAGCAAATTAACAATAACCTGGTAGCAGGTTATGTGAGTAATTATGCCACCCGGTATAGCCAGCACCTGCAAATCATGATTGATAAGGGACAGCCTTATTTCAATATGATTGAAAAAGTATTCCGCGATAACGGTATCCCGGAAGAAATGAAATACCTCGCAGTGATTGAATCCAGCTTTAACACCAATGCCCGTTCCAGGGTAGGTGCAGTAGGCGCTTGGCAGTTTATGGCCGGTACCGCCCGCATTTTTGGTTTGAGTGTAGGAAAGAAAGTGGATGAAAGAAAAGATTTTTATAAATCTACCCTGGCTGCTGCTCAGTTCCTGAATCAGTTGTATGCGCAGTTCGACGACTGGTTATTGGTGGTAGCTGCTTACAACTGCGGTGCAGGTGGTGTTCAACGAGCCATCAATGCCAGCGGACGTAAGGACTTCTGGGGAATGCAGTACTTCCTGCCAGCAGAATCCCGTAACCACGTATACAAATTCATTGCTACTGGTTATATTCTCGACAGGTTCAATAACTTCTTTGGTGTAAGCGACGATGTAAATCCTACCATTACGGTAAATATGCCGGCTGGTGAAAACATGGCCACACCTGTAGCAAAAGGACCATTAACGGAAGACGAAATTTTCAACACTGTTGAAATCAATGTCACTGGTAAATATCGCCTGGAAGCTATTGCAAAGAAGCTGGATATGTCTGTGCCAGAATTAGATCGCTTCAACCCGGGTTTTGCCAAAGCAATGGGGAGTGCAGAAAATTCTTACGACTTGCGCATTCCGAAAGAGAAAATGAAGCAGTTCATGGCGGAGAAAGATGAGATGCTGAAAGAATCTGTACAAATGACACTGGACGATAAAGCGGTAGGAGTAGATAAATCTAAGTTCCCACCGCCGGTGAAAATGGCAGAGAAAACAACTGTAGCCAAGAAAACTACTTATTCTTCCAGGAAACATCATTCAGCAGCCAAGAAGCATCATACCGGAAAGAAGCACACCGCTAAGAAGAAAAAGAAATAATTACCCGAAAGGATATACGATAAAACAAAGAGAGGGAGCTGATCATCAGCTCCCTCTCTTTGTTTTATGACGGAATGATTTATAAAGTAGTTAAACTTTGCTTGCGTTTTTCGCTCAGGGCTACCAGGTCCAGTAACGGACCGGTCATAAACGTAGTAGCCAGGGCCATCAATACCAGCATGGCAAAGATTTCGGGTGACAGGATGCCCAGGTCAAAGCCGATATTCAACACCACCAATTCCATTAATCCACGGGTGTTCATCAGGGCGCCGATGGCTACCGACTGTCGCCAGGATTGTCCCATTAACCGGGCGGTGATGGCACTACCGCCAAATTTTCCTGTTACTGCTACCAGCATGATAATACCGCAAACGATCCAGAGATCCCCCTGGTTCAGTAAACCGATTTGCGTTCTTAAACCGGTGAAGACAAAAAAGATGGGCAGCAGCAGCATAACGCTTACATCTTCCAGTTTATCAGTGAGTAATTGTTTGATATTAGTGGAGGCAGGCATAATTACACCCGCCAGGAATGCGCCAAACAGAGCATGGATACCGATTACCTCCGCCACCCAGGCAGAGATCAGCAGTACAAAAAATACGGTGGATACCGCCGCTTTCTCACGTCCTTTGGACATCAGAGAGGCTGTTACTTTATTCAACCACGGGCGAACCAACAGCAGCATCAGTGCTACAAATACCAGGGCGAGGCAAATGGTGATGAATGCGCTCATCAGACCGCTGGCATTCACAATGGCTACTACCACTGCCAGGATGCACCAGGCGGTTACATCATCTGCAGCTGCACAGGTGATAGCCATAATTCCCAGGGGGGTATGGGTTAGTTTTCTTTCCTGTACGATACGCGCCAGTACCGGGAAGGCGGTAATACTCATGGCGATGCCTATAAACAGCGCAAAAGAAAGGAAGCTCACATTGGCTGGGGCAAAGCGGGTAAAGAGAAAATAAGCCAGCCAAACGCCCAGGAAGAAAGGCACAATGATGCTGGCATGGCTGATCATCACGGCATCGTGGGCTTTATGCCTGATTTTACTGATGTCGAGCTCCATACCCACTATAAACATAAAAAAAGCCAGGCCTATCTGACTGAGGAACTGCAGGTTTTTCAGCGATTCCACCGGGAAAATAAAGCCGGAGAAGGAGGGCGCGATCCAACCGAGCAGGGAAGGGCCCAGTAATACTCCTGCAATGATTTCGCCTACTACTGCTGGCTGTTTTATTTTGTTGGCCAATATCCCGAAGAAACGCGCTACCACCATAATCAGGATAATTTGCAGGAGCAATAATCCCAACGGATGTTTAAGGTTATCGAGGTAATGCCACCATCCCGCTGTGGCGGGGGGAACGGCTACCGGCTTAGCCGGAACAAGATGGTTGGGGTTAACGGGCAACGATTGACCTTTTTGCAGGATGATCCAGATGAGCACCCCGAAAGAGCCGATGATGGCCGGATACCATAGCAGGCGTTTGTTCATAACACAAGAGTGAATGGTTATTGGTAAAATACTAAAAAACGTTGGGGTATTTTTATGGTCCGTCTTATAAAGTAACAGCTACCAGTGCGAATGATGCTGGCGCCATTCTCCCTGGTAGCTGTTGTGCTATATTAAATGTTTTTAAAGCTTTATTCCTGACCTACAGCCGCGATTCCCGGCAGTACTTTTCCTTCGAAGAATTCTAACAGGGCACCACCGCCGGTAGATACGTAGCTTACCTTATCGGCAATACCAAACTGGTTTACCGCAGCAACAGAATCACCGCCGCCTACCAGGGAGAAAGCTCCTTTAGCAGTGGCTGTAACAATAGCTTCGGCTACTCCTTTGGTACCAGCCTGGAAGGCGGGCATTTCGAATACGCCCATGGGACCATTCCACAGGATGGTGTTGGAATTGGCGATAGTTTCGCCAAACAGGGCTACAGATTTAGGGCCTATGTCAAGTCCCATCCATCCTGCAGGAATATTATCGTTGGATACTTCCTGGGTATTGGCATCTGGCGCAAATTTATCAGCTGCAATAGAATCGACTGGCAGTAAGAGTTTTACGCCTTTTTCCTTTGCTTTGGCTACCAGTTGATTGGCCAGGTCCAGTTTATCGTTTTCGCAGAGAGAGCTACCAATTTCTTTGCCCTGGGCTTTGAGGAAAGTATAAGCCATACCACCACCAATGATAAGGTTATTGGCACGATCCATCAGGGTTTCAATGATGAGTATTTTATCGCTCACTTTTGCGCCACCGAGGATAGCGGTAAAGGGGGCTGCGGCATTGTCCAGTACTTTGGTGGCGCTGTTTACTTCTGCTTCCATCAGCAGACCGAACATGCGGTTGGCCGGTGAAAAATACTGCGCAATCACTGCGGTAGAGGCGTGGGCACGGTGTGCAGTACCAAAGGCATCATTTACATATACATTACCGAGCTTGGAGAGTTGCTCTGCAAATTGCGGATCTCCTTTTTCTTCTGCTTTGTGGAAACGCAGGTTTTCCAGCAAGAGCACTTCACCCATTTGCAGGTCTGCAGCTGCTTTTTCGGCAACGGGGCCAACGCAGTCGGATGCAAATTTTACAGTAACGCCGCCCAGTAAGCTAACGAGGTGATATACCAGGTGCCTTAAAGAATATTTATCGGTGGGACCGTCTTTCGGGCGGCCCAGGTGAGACATCAGCATTACGGCGCCGCCATCTTTCAGGATTTTCTGGATAGTGGGAACCGCTGCGCGCATACGGGTATCATCGGTAATCTGGAACTCATCGTTCAGGGGAACGTTGAAATCTACACGTACCAATACTTTGCGGCCATTAAAGTTATAGTTAGCAAATTTGCTCATATGTATCAATTTAAGATCATGAGAACAGGGTAATATTAAAAAACCGCGGTACTAACAGCGCAAAGCAAGTATACAACCAAAAATAAAACTCTGGCCAATTGCTGCTATGGTGTAGTCCCGCGGAATTTAAAGACTCCCCGCAACAGCGGGGAGTACATGGTATAATTATTTAGTAATCAGACCAGCGAAGTACTTTACAGTACGTACCAGCTGAGATACATAACTCATTTCGTTATCGTACCAGGAAACGGTTTTAACCATTTGGTGTTCGCCTACAGTCATTACTTTAGTTTGAGTAGCATCGAACAAGGAACCGAAGTGGATACCGATGATGTCAGAGCTTACAATTTCATCTTCGGTATAACCGAAAGATTCGTTGGAAGCGGCTTTCATTGCTGCGTTGATTTCATCAGCAGTTACTTTTTTACCAAGGATGGTGGTCAGCTCAGTTAAAGAACCGGTGATAGTAGGTACGCGTTGTGCGTTACCGTCCAGTTTACCTTTCAGTTCAGGTAATACCAGGCCGATAGCTTTAGCGGCACCGGTACTGTTAGGTACGATGTTAGCGGCAGCAGCACGGGCACGGCGCAGGTCACCTTTTGGATGAGGAGCATCCAGGGTGTTCTGGTCGTTGGTGTAAGCGTGTACGGTAGTCATTAAACCGGTGATGATACCGAATTTGTCCTGCAATACTTTAGCCATAGGAGCTAAGCAGTTGGTAGTACAGGAAGCGCAGGAGATAACGGTTTCGCTACCATCCAGGATTTCGTGGTTAACGTTGAAAACGATCGTTTTCAGATCACCAGTAGCGGGAGCAGAGATTACTACGCGTTTAGCGCCAGCAGTGATGTGTGCAGCAGCTTTATCTCTGTCGGCGAAGAAACCGGTACATTCGATTACTACGTCGATGTCATGCTCTTTCCAAGGAATTTGAGACGGATCTCTCTGTGCATATATTTTCACATCTTCACCGTTCACATTGATTGCGTTTTCAGAATGCTTAACTTCTGCATCGAATCTACCCTGTGCTGAATCATATTTCAGCAAATGCGCCAGCACGTTAGGGCTGGTGAGGTCATTGATAGCTACCACATCAATGCCGGGCATTTTGTAAATTTGGCGGTATACCAAACGGCCAATACGACCGAAACCATTAATACCAATTTTGAGAGTAGTTCCCATTTTACATCGTGATTTGAGTATGAAAAAATCGAGAGCGAATTTACAATCAATACCCTTATTAATCAATATAAATTTAGGTTAGCAAAATTTTTTTTGGAAATATAAAATAACGTCCTACATTTGCAATCCCAAAACGATACATGCCGCGTTGGTCAAGGGGTTAAGACGCCTCCCTTTCACGGAGGAGTCACGGGTTCGATTCCCGTACGTGGTACAAGAAGGTACGTAGTTCCAAAGAGCTGAAGGCTCCTCTGAAAAGAGGGGCCTTTTTTCTTTTTAGCCTATTCATATATTACAATTATTACAATGGTTCTGATGGATCAAGGGATCAAGTTGAAAACTTGATCCTACGGCCATTTGCGAAGGCAAACCCAGAGCAGAATAATTCCATGCCAGTTTTGTGAACTTATATTGGTTGTTTTTAAGTAGATAAAAACACTAATGTGTAATTTATTTCATGTAAAACATTTATTGGTTTTACATTTTTTGTGCATTTTCATTCATCTTCTGTTATTATTCATTTTGTTCATTAGGCGCTGAAAGACTTACCCCTGTAGATTATTAGGGTACATTAGTCATACCGTACCAGAAATATCCCAGTTATTACAGCGACTAATATCCTTATGCGTATCCCTTTCTGTGTGTTGTTGAATATAGAGATTACAGCCAAATTATCCCGATCGGCGAGGGGATTACGCTATGTTACTATACTATGTTTCTTTTCCCTCATTTTCCCATTTTCTTCTGTTTCAAGCCAAAGCTGCCCCGTTCCTAAAATCAGGAAATATGCCCTCGGTCAAAGACCTGTAGTTACGCCACTTTTGGCCAGTGTTACCAATGCCGGTAATGCAGCCGACGGAAATCCTGTTACTAACTCTACTTTAAATGCCACACTCGGCGTACTGGGGTTGGTAACTGCCACGCAATATCTCAGTTTCAACAGCCAGGTAGCGGCCGGAACGCCCATCTACGTGAAGATCAACTACCCGGTGAACCTGGTAGGATTGGGAAGCTCCTTTACCGTGCAACCATTTGTGTATGATGCATCGCATAATGAACAGCCGGTGGGTCAGGCTTATACCGCTGGTGATTTGTTAGCTGTGCTCAGCGGCGCCGGGGATATGGAAGTTTCCTTCACTCCTCAAACCGCCGCCGGAACGCCAGTGGCTTATGATGGCGTATCGGTGACACTCAACGGCGTGCTATCTGTTGGCGCCAGCATGGGAGTGTATGATGCCTATATTCTGCAGGATGCTACTTCCGCCACCTGTAACCAACCTATTGACGTACTCGCAGGCATAAGAGCAGGAGGGCTAAGCATTGCCAATGCCACCGGATCCGTTACCAATAAATGGAACGCCATCGATGTGGATCCTACACTCAGCACTTATGCACAATTGAACACCGGCGCCGCCGTGTTGACACAAGTATTTGAAACCGTACTATTCAATACCACCACCCGCCCGGGCGACTCTATCTACATCGTATTGCAGGATCCTGGCGCAGGATTGCTGGATCTCAATTTGCTGACTGGCTTCACCATACAGCCTTACCTGGGGAAAACAGCAGCCGGCAGCGCTATTACCAATACCAACACCCTGCTTAATTTACGGCTGCTAAGTGGCGCCGGTAATAAGTATGTTTTATCGGCCGCTATCCCCGCTGCTTTTGATCGCATCGATATTTCAATGGGTGGATTGGTAGGCGCGCTGTCGTCATTGCGGATTTATGATGTGAAAACAATCATGCCTGTTCCCACTTATGGACTCACCATTAATGGCAGTGCCAGCGCTAATCCTGTCTGCATTAAAGATGCCGGTAAACTACAGCTTAATATTTCCAATACAGATCCCTGTGCCATCTATAATTGGTATCAGTCTAATAATACCACCTTGCTTGGCACCGGCAGTTCTTTTAAGCCGGTGATTACCAGTCCGGGTACCTATACCTATTATGTGGAAGCCGTGAGAAGCGGCTGCAACAGTGTTGCCAGTAATCGTATACCCGTTACCGTTAACGTGGTTCCACGTCCCGGGGCCCCTTTATTAACCATTCAATTAAACCCTTAACATATGAAAATTAGTATTCTCGGAATGCGCCGGTCTTTTTACCCGGTTTTACTGGTCCCTGTTATCCGTGGAAACATGTTCAAACTGGCATTGGCAGCCCTGGTATTGCTTTTTACATTCACTGCGAATGCACAAACAATTCCTGTGAAAACACCTGCCGACCTTTCCGTGGGAGATGACCCAACCAAGGGTACTTCCACCAGTACAGGTACCACCTTATTTTGTGTAGATCAATCCGGTTTTACACTGACATCGAGTACCTCTGATCCAACCAGCCCGTCGGTTAACTATACCAGTTGGCAATGGCTGGAGATTGATGCCTCTGGTAACGCTGGAGCTTTACCTGCGACCGCTACACCTACCAATGAAAAGCTGGTAGTGGCCAGCGCTACGCCCGGCTGGCATACTTACCAGGTGACCGCGTCTACCGGTACCGCAAACTGTCCGGCAGACCCGGTGATATTTACGGTGTTTGTGCTGCCAGGTCTTACGGTAACTTCTGCTGTAGACCAGGCCAATAACCCCAGTCTTACTTATTGCGCGGCTAATGGAGCACCCACGAATCCTACTAAAGCAATTAATCTGACGAGCACCGTTGCATTTAATGGCAACTTAAATAGTGTTCCAGGTTTAAAGCAATTCCAGATTTCTGATTTTGATCTCAAGTATGTCTGGAACAGAACAGAGATAGGTGGCTCTGCTCAGACGCAACAAGTTGCCACAACCGCCAATTATACGGTTACAGATCCTGCGGTGACTTCAGCAGGCACCGAAAAGAAATATAAATACAGCGTGACAGTAGCCTACACTGTAAAATCATGCAATACCACATACTCCGCTATTGCGCAGTCCAGTGGGGCTGATGCTGTTATCACCGTTACGCCTAAACCAGGTAAACCAGTTATTACCATCCAGTAACAGGCGTATGCTGAAGAGAGGTACTGCTTTCATATTGTTCCTGTGTGGGTACTGTCTGACTGCCGCCGGGCAGTCGGTCCCCATCAGGTATATTATGCCCGGACAGCAGGTGAAATTGTCTGCTACCTCCGTGAATGCCCCCCGGTATCAGTGGTACCGCGATGGAATGGCATTACCTGGAGCATTCCAGCAGGACTATGTCACCGCCACTCCGGGCAAGTATACCGTGGAAGCTTATGGCGGCGGTGGATGTATTTCAGATTTATCGGACCCGGTAATTATTGCCGAAATAACCGGCCGTGGCCCCGATGCTGACATGCAGATCAACAAGACCGCAGATAACGGCGCCTTTAAACTCAACAGCACTTTTAATTATTATCTCACCATAGCTAACAATGGCCCTGCAGATGCTACCGGTATTGTGGTGACAGATAAACTTCCTCCCCAGGTATCCCTGGAACTCTTGTCTGTGCCTACTTTGGGAACAGCTACTTATCAACCGGGTGATCATACGGTGGTATGGAAGATCAATAGTTTACAGGCAAGTATGGCGGCGTCCCTGTCGATAAAAGTGAAGGTGATAGCAACCGGTCAAATCACCAACACCGCTACGGTAGCCGCTGTGGAACAGGATAACGCGCTGCAGAACAACCAGAGCACGCATCAGCTGTTGGTATTGCCATTGCATATCCCCAATGCTATTACGCCTAATGGCGACGGGATCAATGATGTTTTCGAGATCAGTGGATTAGAACAATACCCCGAAAATGAACTGATTATCCTGAATCGCTGGGGTAATCATGTGTTTGAACAAAAAGGATATACGCAAAACTGGAGTGGTAAAGGATTGAATGAAGGGACCTACTTCTACCTGCTGCGTGTCAAAGATGGAATTGGCCGCTGGCAGGAGTTTAAAGGTTATATCACATTGCTGAAACCTTAATGACTATGTGTATCAAAAAATATTTCGTTTTCCTGGTGGGCTTATTAGGTGGGCAGTATGCGCAGGCCCAGCAGGATGCACAATTCAGCCAGTATATCTTCAACGGGATTTACATTAATCCCGCTTACGCGGGATACCGGCAGGAATTGAATGCGCACGCTTTTTACCGGGATCAGTGGGTAGGTATTGCCGGTGCGCCGCAAACCATGTCGCTGGCGGTGGACGGCAATGTAAACGACGACCGGGTAGGATTAGCCTTGCAGGTATCGTCCGATAAGATAGGCGCCCAGAGCCAGTTGTCAGCCTATGGTAACTATGCCTATCGTATTCCATTAGGAACAGAAAGTGGCCGGCTGGCACTCGGTATAGGCGCCGGTATCGTACAGCAGGGGCTCGATCCCGGCAAGCTCGATTTTACCAATCCCAATGAACCAAATATTGGTGGCGCCGCGCAGCATATGCTGTTGTTTGATATGCGAGCCGGAATATATTACTCAACGGCCAACTGGTTTATTGGATTTTCGGCAGATAACCTTACAGCACAGTACCAGGTAAAAAATAAACCACTGGCGCATTTTATCCCCGTGTCCAAGCCTCACTATTATCTAACGGCGGGGGCCCTGTTTCCCGTGAATGACGATGTGATGTTAAAACCTTCCTTCCTGCTGAAAGATGACCGCGGAGGTCCAACCAGCCTGGATCTGAATATGTTTATACTGTTGAAGGAAATGGTATGGATCGGTGGCGGATATCGTACTGCTGTACATATTTATAATAAACCCGATTTGCAGCCAGGTCTTACCAAATCCAGTGCTGCCGTGGCAATGGCAGAAGTATTTGTAATACATGAGTTACGGATCGGTTATGCTTTTGACTATGCCCTGAATAAATACCGCACCTACAATAACGGGACCCATGAAATTTCCGTAGGGTATTATTTTAGGAGAATGGATAATGCAAAGAGAACTTCATTAAGACAAGTTCGCTGCTCTTATTTTTAGTATGTGTGGTTTTATTGTTAAGTTTGGTAAAAGGAAAACCGGACTTTTAAAAGATGTAACCCATGCAAACCATTTCTGCTGTACTGTATTTTCTGAGCCATCATCCCGGCTGGTCATTTCTATTGTTAGTATTGTTTTTCGGTGCCTTATACGCCGTTACTAAAAAATTGATCTTTGGTATCCTCACTTTGCTGATGCCTATTGCCAATATTTTCCTGGCGCATATGCTGAATGCCTGGTTTCTGAATGCCTATGGCGTTAAAGGAACCGGTATTGTTACATTAATATCTGAAACCAGCAGTACCCTCAATGACAATCCTATTTATGATTATGATGTGCTGGTAAAAACACCGGATGGAGAAGATGTACTCACCGGATTTTCTACGATGTCGGCCGCTATCTACCCGGTAAGAAACGCCATATTATTGCCGCCAACCAATGAGGCTTTTGTGCTGAAGTATATCCCGGGTTATGAAAAGAATATTGTGGTGTTAAGCGATGAATCTGCTTATGGGTTGGCAAGAATTGTCCATGAAAATAAGCAGCTGGTGGAAAAAGCCCGGATACAGTTTGAAGCGAGTCGTAATAACGGGCGGTTTAAAGAAGAATATAAGCAGGCGTTAAAAACATTTATCGCTGATCCGGATAATCTTTCCGATGATATGGCATTAAGAGAGTATCGGGAGGTGCTCCACAGCCTGGAATAGGAAAAGAAAAGGAGACGCGAACCCGCGTCTCCTTTTCTTTTTAGAAGCTGAGATTGAGCCTTGCAAACAGGAAACGGCCGTTGAAGCCAAACTGTTGTGAGGCCCGGCTGTACACAAAGCGTCCGGAGCTTTGGTTAGCTGCCGATAATTTATCAGGATAGATGTCCAGCAGGTTGTTGGCGCCGATGGTCAGCCCCAGTGCGGGAATAAACCGGTATCCTATGCTTACATCGGTTACCACTTTACCTTTATACCAATCCTGTGCAGTTACTACGTTAGTAGCTTCCTGTACTTTCCCGAAATAAACATTGCGCAGGAAGAAACCCCATTTCTGAATAGTATAATTCAGCGACAAGTTGGCTTTTGTTTGCGGAACGGCAGATTCCAGGTAGATGCGGCTGGCCGCATCGAAGTAGGTACTTTCTTTGCCTGCCAGTTGTGGTGATGCGTGAATAGGTCCTACCAGGTTGGTTTTGGCAAACGTGCCGGAGAGATCTGCCCGGAGATGACCTTTGCCGGGATGTACGGTATACGTAATTACCACATCTATTCCTTTGGTTTCTGTGTTGATAGCATTGGCGAAGAACCTCGCTGTAGTAGCATTGGCGGTGCGAAGGATATTGTAGATTTCCTGTTCCTGCGGGGTACCATTTTTGTTACCGGAGAACTGCCCGGTATAAACAATGCGATCGTTTATCCGAATGAAATAGCCGTCTACCGTTAGTTTCAGTGGTCCGAGGTTGCTGGTGATACCGGCACTGTAGCTGTATGAAGTTTCCTGTTTGAGTTTAGGGATACCGAGCAAAGCTGCTACGCGGCTGTCGTTGGTGAAGGTGCCTGACTCCAGAAATACGCCATCAGTGAATATACTGGAGGTGGCATTGAAGTAGCGCTGATGCAGCGAGGGTGCTCTGAATCCGGTACTGGCGGCGGCTCTCAGCAGGAACTTAGGGCTGAACTGATAGCGACTGGCCAGTTTCCAGTTGAGGGTGGAACCAAAGTCGGAATAATTTTCAAACCGGAGGGCTCCATCCACCAGCAGTTTTTCGGTGAAGTTGACTTCCACATCGCTGTAGGCGGCAACAGACGTTCGGGACGCGTTGGTGGCATTATCCGGACTAAATCCCGGGAAGCTTTGAGCGCCGCCGGCAAATGCGCTGCCATTGGCCGCAAAGCGGGTAGATATATTTCCTTTTGGATCGGGAATGAGAATAGGGTTCCCTTGTCCGTCTGTGCCTATTTTGAGGGCATTGCCGTAATTGATGTAGGAAGATGCTTCACCGGGTAGGATGCGGTAGTTTTCGTAGCGATGTTCTGCGCCAAAGGCTACGTTGATCCCGCTCAGCACATCTTTGAAAAACCGGGTAAAATCGAGGTTGGTGGTGTTTTGAAGAAAGCGGTAACCACCGGCTTCAAAGGTAGTGGGAGAGGCTTTCAGGAGAGAGGCGTTGAGTGTGTTATCTACGTTGAAGTCCACCGCATTTTGCCCGATCGTATTGCTGAAATCTACTTTCCATTCACCCAGTGTGCTCCTGATACCAGCGGCCAATGATTTATCGCGGTTATCGGTCACAATCAGCGGCAGGAAGCCATTGGGATAGATGGTATCGTTGTTCTGGGTAAGCTGGGAGGGTGTTCTGTAAAAGGCAGCTGCTTCGCCATGGCGATAGTTGAGGCCTCCGAAAAAATACAGTTCGGCTTTGTCGCTGATGGGCAACGAAGCGTTTAGGAACAGGCTACCACCGCGGTTGGCCGATTGTCCTATGCGGGAGTTGAAGTCTTTGCGCGTAAGACCTCTTTTGGCTAGTTCTGCATCTGTAATATCTTTCCCGGTAGGGCTACCTGGCGTAGCTGCCAGGGCAGGATCGTTATAGTCGTTGAAAATAGTACCGGAGAAGGTGCCGGTGCGATTGGTATAATCGCGGTAGTCGTAAGAGCCGGCCAGGTTGATGTAGCCGCCTTTATCGCCCAGTGGCAGGCCGTAGTTGATGTTGGCCTGTACATTTTGTCCGTCGAGTCCATTAACGGAGTTTTTGGATACATAAGCGCCGGTAGATACGCCTACGTTTACTTTATTTACTTCGTCGTTGAGCACAATGTTGATAACACCTGCAATGGCATCAGAGCCATATTGGGCAGCGGCGCCATCTCTCAATATTTCTATTTTTTTGATAGCAGAAGTAGGAATGGCGTTAAGGTCGGTGCCTACGGAACCTTTACCAAAGCTGCCGTTGATATTAACGAGGGACGTAGTATGCCGTCTTTTACCATTGATGAGCACCAGTACCTGGTCGGGGCCTAAACCGCGCAGGGAAGCGGGATCTATATGGTCGGTTCCGTCCGACAGGGTTTGGGTGTTGGACGTAAAGGAAGGCGCCACATAGTTGAGTATCTGGTTGATGCTTACCTGTGGGGAGTATTGGGCTATTTGTTTTACATCTACTACGTCTACCGGTACCACGGTAGATAGCTGGCTGCGGGGCGCGCTCCTGGAACCCAGTACCACCACTTCGTTCAGGTCATCTGTTGATTTCAGTACAAAGTTGAGGGTAGCTGATTCGCCGGCGGCTACGGTTATTTCCTGCATGCTGGCCTGGTAGCCGATGTAGCTGGCGCTGAGTGTATATTTACCCGGCTGTACTTTTATTTTATAATGGCCGCTGGCGTCGGTGGCAGCGCCTGTGTTGGCGCCGATCACTCTTACAGAGGCGCCTGCGAGTGGTTGCTGCTTATCGGCAACGGTACCTTCAATAGTTTGTCCGTAAGCTGTAACGGACAATAGGAAAAGCCATAGCAGGGCGTACAATTTTGATTTCATGCTATTGATTTTAATGTTGAGAGTAGGAGCAGTCTATGCAGGTGGCATTACCACTCCGGGGAGTTACTATACTGGTTGATAATTACCTGGATGCCCGAAGGCATTGTTGTTGACGGCTTTCCGGGTTATCCCGGAATCTATGCCGGTTGTTGGGATTCATAGCCATTAATTAGTGTCCTACTAATTTACGAAATTGAATGGGTTAAACAATAGTCTACTGTTTTTGTAGGATAATAATTTTTTCACAGGATAGGTATGTCTTTAAAAACAGGGCTATCTTTAATCTATAAGTTATTGTTATGCGAAAAAAGAAGGCCGTAAAGTTATTGGTCGGCATGCACCCATTACAGCGGGTATTGGTAAGCCTGGGATTTGCAGGTCTGGTATTGGTAAGCTTTTTCTTATTTGACCTGAAGCTTCATCCGCTGGTGCAGTATATGCTGTCCTGGGATGTATTTGCCATCTCCTATATCGTCACGGGATGGATTGTGTTTTATAATCGTACGGTAGAGGAGTTGCGTACCTGGGCAAGGGTAGATGATGGCAGCCGGATATTTGTATCCTTTTCTGTGGTATTGGCTTCTATTGCCAGCCTGGTGATTGTACTGCTGTTGATGTTGTCGAAAGAGGTATCGGGTGGTTCTAAGATGATTTACTTACCGGTAGCGATTATGGGCATGCTGGCTTCCTGGGTAATGGTACACACCACGCTGACTTTCCATTACGCTAATTTATACTATGATGATGACGGGACGGATGTTACCAAACATGCCGGTGGGCTGGAGTTCCCGAGTGAAAAGCATCCGGATTATATCGACTTTGCCTATTTCTCCTTTGTGATCGGGATGACTTTCCAGGTATCGGATGTAGAGATCAGCAGGCGGGTGATCCGGCGTACCGCCTTGGCCCATGGCCTGTTGTCGTTTGCGCTCAACACGTTTGTAGTGGCATTGACCATTAACCTGATCGCTGGCCTGAAACAATAGATCGTATAGTCTTTGGGGTTAGTACCGGGCATCTCTCTCCCTGAAAAATATTTTCGGGGAGATAATACCACAATAAGCCTGCTTTAAACAGATCAAATGCCCCGTGGCAGCGGGTAGGGATGGGGTAGCTTCCAGCCGGAAAAGCCAGTTTTTTTGAGTGGTAGAAAGCATAATCTTCTTATCTTTGGGAAGAAATAAAAAAAAATTTTGGAATAATAAACATTTTCCTATCTTTGCAATCCCAAACGAAAAATGCCGCGTTGGTCAAGGGGTTAAGACGCCTCCCTTTCACGGAGGAATCACGGGTTCGAATCCCGTACGTGGTACAAGAAGGACTTCTGAAAAGAGGTCCTTTTTCATTTCAGCCATTATTTCCCGCACCTTACCACATACAACTAACAACAACATTTAGTACATTTATTACAGCACTGCAACTGTCTCCGATATTGTAATGATGCATAGGCATGTCAAGGTAACTGCCCCGCGATGGCAACATGCAGCCAGGTATATCTTTTACCTGCTGTGGATAGTGGTTGCCCTTCCCAATGCAGTAGCACAGTATCCGTCCAAGGTTTCGTACAACTTTTCCCACCTGGATATCAGCAATGGCCTGGCCAGTAATCACGTATCCGCTATTATGCAGGATAAAAAAGGGTTTATCTGGATTGCCAGCACCGCCCTGCAAAGATACGATGGCACCAATCTCCTGACAGTAGCCAGTTTCGACCGCGTGCCAGGTTCCATTTACTACGACGATATCTGCCTCTGTGAAGACCACCAGGGACGCATATGGATGGGAACCCCCGATAACATCCGTGTATACGACCCTGTAACCGACCTGGTAAGAACCTTGAAAGTGGCCGAAAAAGATGTACGCCCTGAAGGACTGCAATGTAGCCAGATTGTGCAGGACCATGCCGGCGTTATATGGGCTACTACGCATGATGGATTACTGCGGTTCAACGAAAAAGCCTTTAATTTCCAGAAAGCGACCATTATTCCCGAAGCTGATCGTGAACAAATGATGGATGCCATCATGGAAGATGAAGCGGGGAACCTTTGGCTCAGCGGAAAACACGGCGTTTATATCCTAGACCGGGACCGGAAAAATTTATACAGCCGCGTCAATAATCCGGAACACCTGCCCATACTGGATATAGACAATACCTTTAAGAAGATATTTACCGATGCCGATCACCAGATATGGCTGGCCTGTCGCAGCGGACAACTCTTCTGTTTCCATCCGGCCTCCCGTAAACTGAACGCCTATACGTTTGAAACACCGTTGGAAAAACGCCTGCTAAAAGTAAAAAGAGAACTGGACAACACTTTCGATCTTGTTTATGATGGGGACAAAAACGTATGGGCAGCCACCGAAAAAGGTGGAATTTTCCGTTTTAGCCGTGCTTTGGGTCATTTCGACCTGAATATTACCGCCAACAATAACGATGAAAAAGGGTTTCATTATAACTACGAGGCTAACTGTTTCCTGAGCGACAGGGAAGGACATCTCTGGATCGGTACCGACCGGGGAGTGAATATTCTCAGTCTGCACAATAAAACCTTCCGCCTGCTCGACAGCCGCACCGTTTTCCCCAATACGAAGGAGCAACTCCCGGCAACAGAAGTGACAGGCATTTTGCAGGCCGCTAACGGCGATGTATATGTAGGTTACTGGGGACAAGGCTTCAGTCGCCTTACGCCTGATTTGAACCTGGTACGCAACTATGTGCACAATTCCACCGGGAATACCGCTACTTCTTTACCCGAAGAGCGGGGCCTGGTATGGAGCTTCGCAGAGTTAAAAGATGGGACTATCGTGGTAGGCCAGGAAAATGGGAATCTTTCTCTCTTTAATCCTGCTACAGGACAATTTATCAAACATGTAACCTCACCCGTATTATACGAACAAACGGTTTTGCATTTACAACCGCAAAACGATACCACGGTTTGGATAGGTCTTTATAAAAGAGGATTGGCCCGCTGGAATCCACAACAGAATACCTTCCGGCAATTCAATAAGTTGACCGACTCTCTGAAGCGCCCGGTATCTGTGATGGATATTGTGCCGGAGAATGATTCTATGTTATGGCTGGGAACCAGCAGTGCAGGGCTCATGCTGTTTAATACCCGGCAGCATTGCATCGCTATCAGGGAAGCATTTACCCGGAGCTCAAGGGTATACAGCAATATCACTTCCCTGCTACGCTATAACGATAGCTTGTTATTGGCCGGTACCGATCATGGGATGTGGATTTATAATACCCTCCGGCAAACTTACCGGCCACTGCTTACCAATACGAAGTTATTCGACCAATGGGTATTGAGTATGGTGATGGGTGATAAGGGCGAGGTATGGTTTACCACCCAATATGGTTTTTATCGTTATTATCTCCCCGAAAATAAATTGGAAACATTTATCCAGGCCGACGATATTGTGGACAATGCCCGGAAAGTGCGCCGCCGTGTGATCCGCTTAAAGAATGGCAATCTATTGGTAGGCGCTTCTGATCACGTGGTTACCTTCGATCCCAACAGCCTGCAGGTAGCGCTGCCGCCTCCCGATGTAACGATTGTAAATCTTAAGGCGTTAGACAGTACCATTCTCATACAGGCCGCCATGCGGGATAGCGTACCGGTAATACTGAGCCATAAGCAAAACTTTATCAGCATTGAGTTTAAGAGCCTGCAATACCACCAGGAACGCATCCGGTATTATTATCAGCTGGAAGGAGTTGATGAAAACTGGGTGTTGACAGATAACATACTGGTGGCTAAATACACGAATCTTCCGCCGGGAAATTACCTTTTTAAGGTACGTGCAGTAAATGCAGCGGGTACCTTTTCGGATCATATCACTACCCTTCGCCTGTTCATTAAGCCAGCCTTCTGGCAAACAGGCTGGTTTCAGTTAATCTGCCTGCTGTTGGCAGCCTCCCTGGTATACCTGTATTTCAGGTTGCGCATTTCGGGAATCAAGCGGGAAGCAAAGAAACGGGAAGCGATACAACAACAAATTGCACAGTTGGAAATGAAAGCCCTGAGGGCACAAATGAATCCGCACTTTATTTTTAATGCGCTCAATTCAATCCAGACTTTTATGATGAAAAGCGAAACGGAGCAGGCGTTATCTTACCTGAGTCGCTTTGCAAAACTGATCCGTAATGTACTGGATAACTCCCAGCTCAATAATATCACCGTAGCACAGGAAGTGAGTGTACTGGAAAATTATATGGAATTGGAAAAGCTACGTTTTTCCGACGAATTTGAATACGAAATTATCATCGATCCATCGTTGGATGCCAATATGGTAGAAGTACCTACGATGGTGATTCAGCCATTTGTGGAAAACGCCATCTGGCACGGCCTGGTGCATGAAAAAGGAAAAGGAAATCTCACCATCACTTTTAAAAAGGTAGATGACCGGGTTTTATGTACCATTGAAGATAATGGAGTAGGTAGAGAGAAGGCCGCTGCAATGAAGAAAGCAAATAAACCCGGGCATCAGTCACGGGGACTGCAAATTACACGGGACCGTTTATCGCTCTATAATAGCCGCTTTAATGTAGATGCCAGCTTTGATATCGAAGACCTTACCGATGAGGAAGGAAAAGCATCGGGAACAAGAGTGAACCTGTGGTTCCCGCTGGTAGAAGAATAAGCTCATATTCCCGTAAAGGCGCAAAGAAAAAAGCAGCAAAGAAATTTAATTCCTTTGCTGCTTTTTTCTTTGCGCCTTTACGGACTGATTAACCTAAACCGATTTCGGAATGTCTTTCGGGAATTTCAATATCCAGGAAGCCTTTTTTCAGTAACCAGTTTCTGAATATTTGTTGTACATCGTACTCGCCGTGTACCAGGAATAGTTTTTTCACTTCCCTGGGATCCTGGCAGGCCAGCCACTGGCTTAAATCTTCATAGTCGCCATGTGCACTCATTGAGCGGATAACGCCTACTTCCGCCTTTACTTCATAGCGGCTACCGTAGATAGATACTTCTTTGGCGCCGCGCATCAGGCGTCCACCCAATGATTGCGGCTCGCAATAGCCCACGATCAGGATGGTGTTTTGTGGTTCGTCGATATTGTTGGCAATATGATGTTTCACACGGCCGGCTTCGGCCATGCCTGAGGCAGAGATGATCACGCAGGGTTCCTTACGGAAGTTGAGTGCTTTGGACTCGTCAACAGATTTTATATAACGCAGTCCGGGGAAGTCAAATGGATCGTCGTCTGTTTTAAGGATATTGGCGACATCCTTGTTAAATACTTCCGGGTGGGCTTTGGTAACCGCGGTAGCTTCTGTAGACAGCGGGCTGTCTACGAAGATATCTACTTTAGGAAGCGTGCCTTTGAGCTGTGCATTGTTAAGCGCATAGAGTAGTTCCTGGGTGCGGCCTACGCTGAAAGCAGGGATAATCAATTTTCCTCTTTTTTCTATGCAGGTTTCGCGGATATAACGAAGCAGTTCATCATCTGCAGGGGCTGCATCAGCGTGAAGCGTGCTGCCATAGGTAGATTCTATCAGGATATAATCTGCCTGTGGAAAAGTGGCAGGCGATTTCAGAATAGCATCGTTGTAGCGGCCAATATCTCCGCTAAAGGAAATTTGTTCTGTTTTACCATTTTCCGTGATACGCAGATGTACAGATGCTGCGCCCACAATGTGACCTGCGTCGGTAAACATCAGTTGAATATCCGGGTCGATATTGGTCCAGGTATTATAGCCCATGGGCTGTAAAGAATGAATGGCTATTTTGGCGTCTTCCACACTGTACAGCGGCTGTACGTAGGGAAGCCCTTCTTTGGCCATTTTCTTGTTGGTGAATTTTACATCGTCCTCTTGTATTTCAGCAGAGTCCATCAACAAAATTTCTGTCATGTCGCGGGTAGCAGGTGTACAATAGATATGGCCGCTATACCCCATTTTAACCAGTCGCGGAATCAGCCCCGAGTGATCGATATGCGCATGTGATAATACCATGTAGGTAATGTCGTGAGGCTCAAAACCAAAGTCCCTGTTCATTGCATCGGTCTCTTGCCCCATTCCCTGGAACATTCCGCAGTCCAATAAAATCTTTTTGCCATTCTTGAGTGTGATCAGATGTTTTGATCCGGTAACGGTGCGTGCTGCGCCATGAAATGCAATTTTCATATCAGTGTTTTAAGGTGAAAGGGTTCACCGTTTTACGATTTACTTTTAAACGACCAGGTGATGGCGAAAGAGGCAATTAGTATGCCGTCTTTATCCCTGCCTTCACTATGAAGGGTAACTGTTTCGGCGGTATCATTGTTCAGCGCTCTTTCCATGGCAGCTCTCAGCAGTGGTAGTTCAGCACAGGTAAACAAAGTAAGGCCGGTCGCCTTTTTTACAAAGGTTGATTCCATGCCGGTAACCAGCATGGATATACGCCGGGAAGTACTACTGGCATACATCAGTGCGGGTAAACCAGTACTCAGCTCTGCGGCCATAGCCAGGCAGGCGAAATAAGTGGAACGGAAAGGGTTTTGTGATAGCCAGCGATAAGGCACTGACGTAACGCAGGTTTCGGTTTCCAGTGATTGTAGTCTAACGCCCGACAACCAAGCAGCGGGCAGCTTCCAAAACAGGTAGGCCGAAAACTTAAACGGATGCCGCGCAAACTTTTGAAAAGATTGCACAGCATCCGTGTTAAAAGTGGTTATGCCAGTATTCATGGCGATATTATTCGTTAACATAATGGGAGGGGAGCAAGGCGCCGGGCGACCACTGCTTCAGAAATTCCGATACTTTCTTTTTGTCATAAGTATCAGCAGATTCCAACAGGCCGGTGTTTTGCGTGTGCAGCCGGTTTCCTTTGGCATCCAGCACTACCAGCACCGGGAACCCAAAACGCTGTGGAAATCCCAGTTCTTTCAGTATCGGCAGATTTTTGTTCTCCTTGCTGTAGTTGAGGTGATATACCTCATAGTTATTGTTCATGGCAGCTTTCAGCTCGGCATCGTCCTCAATAAACTTATACAGCCTTTTGCACCAGATACACCAGTTGCCGCCCACCTGTAACAGTACGTGCTTATTTTCTGCCGCCGCTTTTTTAACCGCAGCAGCAATATCTGTTTTGGCATCGGCAGCAGGATTATAGATGTGTTCCAGGTCATGGGTTTGTGCCTGAGTAGCTGGAATAGCAAAGGCAATACTCAGTAGTAGTGTCCAAACGTACTTCTTCATAAAAAACTAATCATTCAGGGTATCTAATTTACATTATATTTTGCACATACGCGCTGATTGCTTCCTGCGCATGGCGAGGGTCTTTCAGCTGTAATTGTACAATGTCTTTCAGCTGTTGTTGCAGGGCTGTATCGTACACAGGTACACATACTTCAATGCGGCGATGAAGGTTGCGGTTCATCCAGTCGGCAGAGCCCATATACACTTCTTCCTGGTTGTTATTGTGGAAGATAAATATCCGGGCGTGTTCCAGGTAGCGGTCTACAATCCGGATAATGCGGATATTCCGGCTCTCCGGTATATCGGTAACCAGGCAGTTAATGCTTCTTACCACCAGGGTTACCTGTACCCCGGCCTCACTGGCTTCATACAGCTTGCTAATCATCCCCCTTTCCTGTAGGTTATTTATCTTGATGATGATATGGGCAGGCTTGCCTTCCCTGGCGTATAGGATTTCCCGGTCTATCAGGCTGGTGAAACGTTTGGTCATATTAAACTGCGCCACCAACAGATGTTCGAACCGTAAAAAATCGTAGGCCAGTGGTTGTTCCCTGCTTTGCAGGTAGAGGAACAGCAGCTCCATCTCCCTGGTAATACCTGTGTGGGAGGTAAACAAAACATGATCGGTATAAAAGCGGGCGGTGCTTTCGTTGAAATTGCCGGTAGCTATCAGTCCGCAATAATCCCATTGATAGCCCCTATTGCGCTTTACCAGGGCGGTTTTAGCATGCACCTTCATGCCCGGGATACTATAGATCAGTTTCACGCCGGCATCTTTCATCTTCTTGGCCCAACGGATATTGTTGGCCTCGTCGAACCGGGCTTTCAGCTCCACGAATACCGTTACCTTTTTACCATTTTTAGCAGCGCTGATCAACGCCTGAGCGATCTGCGACCCGGAGGCAATGCGATACAGGGTGACATATATTTCGGCTACATCAGGATCCAGCGCAGCTTCACTGAAGAAACGCAGCACATAGTCGTAACGCTGATAGGGGAGATGTACCAGCAGGTCCTGTTGCAGTACAAGGTCCAGTAACCGGTCGGTAGCCGCTGCTGTTTTGTTCTCCGCAGGAGTCACCCTGGGATAACTGATCTGCGTTAATCCCGCGGGAGCGGGAAGATCTGCCAGGTCTTTCAAATTATGATAACGCCCCCCGGGTACCAGTTCATCGTTCCGGATATCAAATTGCCCGGCCAGGAAATGTAATAGTGGTAAAGGAATGGTGGCATCATACAGGAAGCGGGTAGGCACACCTAACTCACGTTTACGGATAAACGTTTCTACTTCTTCCAGTATATCGCCCTTTACTTCATCCATATCCATTTCTGCATTACGGGTGAGTTTAATACTATGGCAGTTTTCCACCGTATATCCCGGAAAGATATATGCGAGATGGGTACGTATGATATCATCCAGGAAGGTGATATAATGTATGCCATCAATAGATGGCAGCTGCAGGAAGCGGGATAAGGATGCCGGTATATTTACGATGGCATATTCCTGCGACTCCGGGCGGTTTTCCGGGAGCAGTGTTACCGCAAAATAAAGCGCATTATTTTCCAGGAATGGTTTCTTCGGTTTCCCGTTCAACCACACCGGTTGTAAATAAGCCAGTATCGTGGTGAGAAAATAATTTTTTGTAAATGCCTGGTGAGAGGCGTTTAAGGGTTGATTGTAATACAACTGTACCCCACGTGCCAGCAGGTCGGGTAATACGCTGCCAGTAAAGATCTGACCGTACTCCTGTTGCTGCCGGTTTATTTCCTGTAGTACTTCCTGCAACGTACTACTGCTGATAGACTCATTTTCGCCGGCAGCAGGGTCCTGCGCTAACACTTTGTTAATAGTCAATACAGCCGGCATTCTTACCCGAAAAAATTCATCGAGGTTAGAAGAAAAAATTGACAGGAATTTAATGCGTTCGTATAGCGGTACCTGTTGGTCCGCCGCCATTTGCAGCACCCGGTAGTTAAACGATAACCAGCTCAGATCGCGGTTATATAAAGGAATACCCATGAATCATTATGCTTTTACCGGGAAGAAAATAGCTGCTATCAAAAATGCAAGGACGGAAATAATTAATCCGAACATGAAGATATTATAGGAAATGCGCAACAGTTTATATTTATGGCCCAATACTACGCCCAGGTAGTAAATGTCGCGGGTCATGCTGCTATACAGGAAGTCGGAATCGTTCATCATTTGCTTCATGCCCCATTGGTATTCTTCCAGGTGCATTTTATAGAAGTTGCCAAAGAACAGCAGGTTGGCATCTTTCTTTTCAATATCTGTTTTGGTAAATACGCCACTGGTTACATTAGGGCGGGTAGCCAATACAGAGAAGATAACGGTTAGCACTGCCGTGGTGAGGAAGATAATGGAAGGAATGATCATATTGGGATAATCCTCCAAGCGCCTTACCAGTACGCTCAATATCACGGAGATAATGATCGAGTTGACAGAAATCATGATATGCGCTTTGCTGTCGGCCATAGAGCTGAGGCGGATATGATTGGTAGAAGTGGTTCTGAACATCGTTTCCACTCCTCTTTCCGGCTTCTTGGTCTTATCTTTTTTAATTTTTTCCTGCGCTTTAAGCGGGGCAGTACCGGCATCAGCAGGTGCATTGGTGGCTTCCTCTGCGGCTTCTGCTGTTTTTTTCTCCAGCTTCTTTTTCAGTTTAGCCAGGTTTTCGTCTTTCTGTTGCTTGAACAACATCTGGGCATAATCGGTCCAGTAGTGATGCTCGGTCAGAAAGGTAATATTGTTCGTGAGCCAGTTGATGGCTGGGATATCCCGCTGGTAAGTAAGCTGTAATTCCTGGCGCAGGAGCTTGTTGCGGTCAGCAAATTCTTTGGAGCCCAGGTGAGACAGGTCGGCATCGCAAACAATCTGTTCTACCAGGGTATGGGGCGACTGGGGCATTTTGGTGGCGAGGATCGCTCCTTGCACCATCGACTGAACTTTTTCAGGGACCTGTTGTTGCTGTAAAAACCGGAGCGCTTCCTGCGCGCCGTTTTCCTCGTGTACTTTGCCTTCTCCTATTAAATAGCCGGCATCATGAAACCAGGCAGCTACATATACCGCCAGTAGTTCATCGTCTTGCAAACGGTAATGGGCGGCTATTTGTGCAGCAGCCTGTACTACCTGTTGGGTATGAACCAGGTTATGATATACCAGGTTGGGATGCGGATGTTGCTGGTATTGGTTCAGCACATAATCCCGGGCTGCATCTATGATAATATTGTTCATAAGGAAGAGAAAAAATTAAGATAAGAAACGGTGAATGCCGTTTTTTCATGGACTATAACGACATATTCGCTGTTTCCGGTATTACAATTCACAAATTCAACCTAAGTTACTGCATTTTTGAGTTAAATTTATGCCATAAAGTTACACTATGGATGTCCGGATCGGGTTAATCTTTCTCCTCTTCTTACTGTCATGCAATACTTTTAGTGACAGAGAACAAAAAGTGTATTCCACTCCACCAGGATATGATTTAAAAGAGCCGGTGCGTTACCGGCTGCGGGAATCCATGCAGGAAATTTCCGGGATTGTACTATTCCCGGATGAACATAAGATCGTGGCGATTAACGATGAGGAGGGCAGGATTTACCAGGTAGATGTGGCAGCTACCAAGCCTTATCCGTATTATAAGTTCGCCAAAAACGGCGACTATGAAGATATTTGTCGTACCGACAGCGGATGGTTTGTATTAAAGAGCAGCGGCTCCCTGTATCATGTACATGGTTTGTTCACCGATAGCGTTTACAGCGATCACTATAAACTGGAAAAGCAGGGTAAACGGGAGTTCGAAACCACCTACTACGACAGTGCCAGGAACAGCATTGTGATGGTATGTAAGAATTGTGAAGACGATAAAAAGCTGGGAATTACCAGCGCTTACCGTTTCGACCTGGCTTCCAAGACATTTGATACCACCGCCATTTATCATTTCGAGGCCCGGGAAATTGCCCGCCTTGTGGGGGCAGATATGCGCTTCTTTAAACCATCGGCCGCCGCTATTCACCCGATAGAAAAAAGATTATATATGGTAGCCTCGGTAAATGGACTGCTGGTCATTGCCGACCTGCAAGGCCATGTACAGGAAGCATACAACCTGAAACACCGCCTGTTCCTGCAACCGGAGGGTATTGATTTTGCGCCTAACGGCGATATGTATATTTCTAACGAAGGCGGTTACGATGGCGCCGCCAGTATTCTTAAATTCACCTACAAGTCCAAATGATCAGATCCATCCTTTTTTATATTGTATTGTTCTTTCTTGCTTATGGCAGTGTGAGTGCACAATCACCTACGGTGGTAAAGCGTGTCATCCTTATCGGTGATGCCGGCGAATTGCACAGCAACGGGCATAATGCCGTAGTAGATGCGGTGCGTAAAACATTTAATCTCCAGGATAACAACAATACCATCCTCTTCCTCGGCGACAACGTATATCCCAGAGGGGTGCCCGATTCTGCCAGCGCCAAATATCCGGCTGCGAAAGAAATTCTGGACTACCAGATCAACCTGGTACGCGGTACTAACGCCCGCGGCTATATTATTCCCGGCAACCACGACTGGTATAAGAGCAAACCAGATGGCTGGGATATTATCCGCAACCAGCAACGGTACGTCGATTCCCAGCATCTGGATAATGTGCAATTCGAGCCAAAAGATGGCTGCCCCGGTCCGATAGAAGTGAAAATAGCAGATAGCATTACCCTTATTATTATGGATAGTGAATGGTGGGTATTTCCTTATGAAAAGCCCGGTGCGGAATCGTCCTGCGATTGTAAAGACAATGATGAAATCCTCACCAAATTGTCGGAGATAGTAGCATTGAACCGCAATAAGCTGATCATCTTTGCTACGCACCATCCTTTCCGCAGCTACGGCATTCACGGTGGTTACTATACGCTGAAGCAACATATTTTTCCGCTCACCGATCTGAAGCCATCACTCTATATTCCACTGCCCGTTATAGGATCTATCTACCCTTTTGCCAGGGGAGTACTGGGCAGCCTGGAAGATATCCCCAATCCCCGGTATCAGCAAATGATCAAAGGAGTAGAAGAGGCGCTAAAACCACATGGCCCGGTAGTATTTGTGTCGGGACACGACCATACATTGCAGCTTATCAGGGATCAGCAAAATGCTTATGTCGTTAGTGGAAGTGGCGCTAAGCATAACCGCGTTAAAAAAGGCGCCAAATCACAATTTGCTTCTACTGCCAATGGTTTCAGCACCGTGGAGTTGCTGTCTGACGGTACCGTACGCACACAGTATTATTTCGCAGATAACGGTGCTACACCGGTATTCAGCGAAAACCTGTTTCGCATACAGGATATATCTTCACAGGCCCTGACCTACAAAACGCCCGCTGAATTACCGCCTTATATCAGGATGGCGGCAGACACCCAATACAACCGTTTCGGTGGTTTCCATAAATTCATCCTGGGTGAAAACTACCGCAAGGTATGGGCTACACCTTTGAATTTCCCCGTGTTAAACCTGGCTACTGCCAAAGGAGGCCTGAAGGTATTGCAACGTGGAGGCGGCAAACAAACGCACTCCCTCCGGCTGGAAGATAGCACCGGCACAGAATACGCGATGCGCTCATTAAAGAAATTCCCGCTGGCGGCTATACCCGAGCTGCTGAGAGAAACAGTTGCCCGCGATGTGGTACAAGACCAAATCTCCGCGGCCAATCCTTTTGCGCCACTGGCAGTGAGCGTATTGGCCGAAGCTGCCGGTGTACCTCATACTAATCCCACGTTTGTATATCTCCCGGCGGATACGGCGCTGGGTGTCTTCGCCAATACTTTCGGTAACGAAGTATATCTCTTCGAAGAACGGGAACCCATGACGGGGAAGAATGATAAAACTTACAATACCCCAAAAGTACTGGCTAAGATTTTAGGAGATAATGATGCACATGTAGATCAGAAAGCCGTACTAAGGGCACGTATACTCGATACTTATATTATGGATTTCGACCGTCATGATGATCAGTGGCGTTGGTACAAAGAATCGCATAAAGGGGAAGATTATTATTACCCCGTACCCCGCGACCGCGACCAGGCGTTTTTTATCAATGGTGGTGTATTGCCCCGCCTGGCTTCCCGTCCGTGGATATTACCGGGTATACAAGGATTCCGTGATAACATCCCCGATGTGAATGGCTTCCAGTTCAGTGCCCGGTACTTCGACCGTTCTTTTATGAACGAGCTGGATGAAAAAGACTGGAAGAAACAAACAGGGAAATTTCTGAAGAAGATGACCGATAGCGTGATACAGGCTGCTGTAAATGCCTTCCCGGATACTGTTAAGACTCAGGTAGGCCCGATGATGATCCATCGCTTGTCTGTTCGTCGTGATATCCTGGAAAAGAACATGATGAAATACTATCGCTTCCTGGCGAAAGGCGTAGATGTGCCAGCCACCGAAAAAGATGAGCTGATAGTGGTGGATAAACAGGAAAATGGCGCCGTGGCGCTAGATATCTTTAAAATCAGCAAGAAAGGAAATATCAAGCAAAATATCTATTCCCGCACCTTCGACCCAGCTGTAACCAAAGAAGTGAACGTATATGGCATGGGAGGAAACGATCGCTTTGTCATCAAAGGCGATCATGGCACGCCCATCCGCATACGCCTGGTAGGTGGCCGCGATACCGATTCTTATATCGACAGTACTACCGTGAAGGCTGGTAAACGGATACGTATATACGACCAGCGAACCGGCAATGATACGTTTGCCCTCTCCCGTAATGAACAACGTCGCTTATCGAACGATCCCGCGAATATCAAATATAACCGAAACGCCTTCCAGTACGAGAAAACAGTACCTATGCTGGCTGGCGCCTATAACCGCGATGATGGCTTATTACTGGGGCTCGGATTATCCGATACCCGGCATGCTTTCCGCCGGGAACCGTTTTCATCGAAGCACCTGTTTACCGCTACTCATGCACTGGCTACCCGCGCCTGGAACTTCCGCTACGAAGGTGAATTCACCGACGTGATCGGAAAATCAGACCTCCTGCTATTCGCACGAGCCAAAGCGCCCAATAATACCATTAACTTTTTCGGTTTCGGCAATGAAACCGTATTTGATAAGTCCAACGGAAAAACTATTTCTTATTACCGCGCCCGGTTTAATATCTATAACGCAGAAGCACTGCTGAGAACAAGTTTTGGCAATCACTTCAACATTGCGTACGGCCCTGCTTTTACCAATTACGCGTTTGATAAAGATGAAAATGGGAATCGTTTTATCACAGATTTTAAGACTAATGGTCTCGATTCGGCCGGTATCTATGCCAACAAAGCTTATGCCGGTGGAAAAGTGGTAGCAACGCTGGATACGCGTAACAATAAAATTATTCCCACCCGCGGCGTTTTATGGACAACCACTTATTCCGGAAATTTTGGGTTGAATGGAAATAGCTACAATACTACCCAGCTGCAGTCGGATTTGAGTCTTTATATGAGTTTCCGGATTCCTGCCAACTTTGTGATTGTAAGCCGTTTCGGTGGTGGTAAGCTATGGGGGAATTATGAATACTTCCAGGCACTAACAGTAGGAGGAGTCCAGAACCTGCGTGGCTACCGCAATTTCCGGTTTGCCGGCGACGCCAGCGTGTACAACAATACAGAAATAAGGGTAAAATTATTCGACCTGAAAACATACATATTGCCTGCCGGCGTAGGATTGATTGCCTTCAACGATGTAGGCCGGGTATGGTGGGAAGGAGAAACCTCGCATGTATGGCACGATGGCTATGGTGGAGGTATCTATGTGGCGCCTATCAATACGCTGATCATTACCGCGGTGATAGGGCATTCTAAAGAAGAAACGGTACCCTATGTTACCTTCGGGTTTAAGTTTTAATGAAAAGGTCCCGCTCAGCGGGACCTTTCTTTTTATATAGCGACGAGGTTCAGGCTTCTTCCATATTCACGGTTACCCTCAAGGCTTTCAGGCCACTCACTCCCTGTAATTCTTCCAATTCTACTTCCTCAATTTCCGGCAAAAGGATCTTTTTGCTTTGCAGGAATGCGATGTATTTTTTCAGTTCATCCATTTCGCGGGCATAAGAATATACCATGGCAATGGTACCGGGCTGCGTCAGTCTTTCGCCGGTATCCTTGATATGCACTTTATCGATACGTTTTTTGATGATCTCGTAGCGAACATTATAGGCGCCTTCTACGTCAAACCGGCGTTCATCGCTGCGGAAGCTGATGGTGATAGGAGCGCTGTGCATCAATATCATTTGTGTGGTTTGCAAATGCACTTTTAACTTCGGACTCAGCTTATGCGTCAGCCTGGCGATATGTGCCATTGACGAGAGTTGCCATAGGCGAAGGTTGCGCAAATACAGGTGGTCAAACTTTTTTTCCTGCGCAATCGACTGACCGATGTAGATGGTATATTCTATACCATCTGTGCGGTATTTTTCAAAATAGCAGGGGAAAGATTGCTGAATGTATAATCTTTCTTTTTCCAGGTATTGACTGATAGCGGTATTCACATGAGACAGGCTTTCTTCATACTCTCTCCGGTGATGATATACATGCCCCTCTGATTTATCTATCTTCTTGAAATAGTTTTCCAGCACCGGCTGCAGCGTTTCATTGCCTTCACATAGATGTTCCAGTACTGGTTGTATTTCCTGGTCCATGAACTCGTTTACCTTGAGATCTTCGCCGGCTTGCAGGCTATTGCTGAGATGTTGTAGCAGGTCGTTTGTTTTAAACTGCAATTCTTCCAGCAATGGCAGGTGCACGGTTTGTCCGATTGTTTCGAGCGTATCACGAATCAATTCCAGCTGTTCCTGCAGATCTTCCCGAATGGCATTACCTTGTTGAACAGACGAATTCCGGATATCTACGGCGCCATATAATGGGTATACTTCATCGAAGCTGATGCTTTCAATATCCTTTCTTTCTTCCGGAGGTGTGAGCAGGTAATTCCAGGCTTCATCCACAAATTTCCATTCCACCGCAGGTTGCAATGCGGTGAACTGGTCTTTGATCACTTCGTTCAGCCTGTTTTCCAGGATGTTCATACTGCGACTCAGCATCAATCCCAATAAAGGGTAGGCATTTTGCAGTTTCCACAAAGGCTCTGCTGATAGGCGATTCGGTACGGAGGACGCTAATTCCAGTACGCCCAGTACCTCCTTTTTATGGGTGATGGGGCATAGGATAAAGCTCCTGATATTTTTAATCGGCAGAAACTTAAGAAAAGGATGAGGGTTGATAGTAGCCTCATTCACATCCGGTACAATCAGCGGAACAGGGTGCTGTTGCAGATGTTCCAGCATCAACTGGAAGAAATGCTGTTGCTGTTTCTTGTTGCCGATGCCCAGGATAGGATCCGTATTGGAAAATTGCTCTTCTAGTACGCTTTTACCATTTACTTTGGGAAACGGTACCATATGCGCGGTGATATCCGGGATCCCCAATATGGTAGGAATCATTTTTTCCAGGCTCCGGTAGCTGTCAACTTCATTGTTGGCGCGCATATTCATTACCAGGTTCTTGATGTTATTCAGCGTTTCGGACTGGGTCACATCTTTTACCGTCCATATCACAAAGCCTTCCAGGGAAAACAGGTGTGTAGGAAGCAGCTGTTGTAAGCCCTCAGGGGTAATTTGTTTGGAACAAAATTGATTATAGTCCAGGTGTGGTATGGAGCCATTTACTTTTACGTCTACAAACCGGGCATCGATATTTACTTTCACATAACGCTTAATGCCATCGGGCGTTTCAACCCGGTGGATAATATCGTTTTTATAATTCATGGGAAAGTGAAATACCTTTTCCAGGATTAGTTTGTACAGCCAGGTCATTTTATCTTTCTTCACCTGGGCCAGCGAAATGCCGTCGGGTACGGTGGTCAGTTCTTTTCCGTCTGACGTGAAAAGCTGTTTGAAAAGATCTGAATAATGGAAGATGGCAAATCTATAAGGAGCTCCCATACCATAAATATCCGTGGACGAGTCGGTAGTTACCGGGAAAATGGCAGCAATCAACAAATCCAGGTATTCCTTGTATTGGCTGAGGTCCGCATCCGGTGAGATGGGTTTTAGTATATCCGGGTTGCTTTCAAACTTGTCAATGATCAGTTGGTAAAAAGAGGAACGGGCATCATCTCCATTGCCTACTTTCTCCTTTAGATAGTTGAGGAATGGGACGAATGATATATTGGACTCAATTACTTTATCATCGTTAAAAACGCCGGGGTGTGCAGTTAGAACTTTCATATCTACGTATAATTATAACCAAAGGCTATTCTTTTAATGCCAGCAAAAAATGTCTTAATACAAGTTACAATAACGAGTGCAGGTATAACAGAGAGGAGGTAATAATGGAGACGTAAAGGTAGGAGAAATATTGTATCAAGGGATGCAGGAAATTGTATTTAGTAGTGTTGATATGGCAATCAATTACCTACATCCCTTGAAAAAATAATATATTACTGCAGTTCGATCTGGTTTTTCAGGAGGTCTTCCAGGGTATCGCGTCTGCGGATCAGGTGCGGTTTACCCTCTTTCACCAGTACTTCCGCCGGTTTCAGGCGGGAGTTAAAGTTGGAAGACATTTCAAAACCATAGGCGCCGGCGTTATAGAACACCAGGTAATCGCCTTCTCTCACTTCGTTAATTTTCCTATCCCATCCGAAGGTATCTGTTTCGCAGATGTTTCCCACTACGGTATAAATCCGCTCCGTGCCTTTAGGGTTGGAGATATTGCGGATCAGGTGGAAAGCATCGTAAAACATAGGTCTGATCAGGTGGTTAAAGCCGGAGTTCACCCCTACAAATACATTGGCCGTAGTTTGTTTGATCACATTAGCTTTTACCACGAAGTAACCGCACTGGCTTACCAGGAACTTTCCTGGTTCAAACCAGAGCTGCAGCGGACGTACGTATGTTTTGGCGAAATTGTTGAATGCTTCGCTCAGTTTTCTACCAAGCAGATCAATATCGGTTTCCGGGTCGCCTTGTTGATAAGCCACTTTAAATCCGCTGCCCAGGTCAATAGATTCCAGGTCGGGGAAGTGTTGTACCATTTCCAGCATTACTTCAACACCACGCAGGAACACATCTACATCTTTGATTTCGGAGCCGGTGTGCATATGGAGGCCCGTTACTTTCAGCTTAGTAGAGTTGATAATACGTTCGATATGGCGCATCTGGTGGATGGAGATACCAAACTTGCTATCAATATGGCCGGTAGAGATTTTGAAGTTACCACCTGCCATGATATGTGGATTCAGGCGGATGCAGATCGGGTAGCTGCCGCCGAACTTGTTCCCGAATTGCTCCAGGATAGACAGGTTGTCGATGTTGATAATTACGCCCAGGTCTTTCGCTGCAATAATCTCTTGCAGGTCTACACAATTGGGGGTAAAGATGATATTCTTAGGATCAAACCCGGCTTTCAGGCCCAGTTGTACTTCCTGGATGGATACGGTATCGAGGCCGCAACCAATAGAATTGACGTACTTAAGGATATTGATGTTGGTCAATGCCTTACAGGCGTAGAAAAAGCGGGTGTCGGCCTTATGAAATGCCTTTTGCAGCTTTTCATATTGAGTTTTAATCTTTTCCGCATGGTATATGTATACCGGGGTACCAAATTCTTCTGCTATTTTCACCAGGAAATCGGCAGCAAGTACGTCGCTTTGTTTAGGCATTGATAATCCTTAGTTTAAGAATGAGGTGGCAAAATTACTACGCAAAAGTGAGAAAATGTAGAAAAATGCGTTGGGGTTACAAATGTACCAGCCGGAAATAAAGAATCGTCTCCTTGAAAAAGATAAAATTATATTTTGTTTTAATGTGTGAGTCTGCTGTAGTAACAGAAATATTGACGCTATTCCTCGTCTCCTTCCATGAATCCTTCTATACTTCTGCGGTCTTTCTTGGTAGGGCGGCCAATCTTACTCTGGCGCTTACCAGTCTGGAATACAGATGGAACGTAGGCAGGGGCGAGTTTATCTTCGTCGGGGGTATTATCTGTATAATATTTAATGGCCTCTGAGTAGGCTACCCGGTTGGAAATGATGCCTACTACTTCAATCACCCACTTGCGGGCTTCTCCCCTGATTTCGAATTTATCGCCTATGGATACAGGCTTGGCGGCTTTTACGGAAGAACCGTTCATTTTTACTTTACCGCTATCGCAGGCATCGGCAGCCTGGCTGCGGGTTTTAAAAACTCTGATCGACCAGAGATATTTATCAACGCGTACTTTTTCAGTGTTACTCATGTGATAAGCTTTTAACGTTTAGCCTACGCAGCCCCCGCTATCGGTGGGAGCTGCGTAGCCAAAGGCTATTTCTTCGCCAGTTCCGCAAAGTACTTGTGGAAGTACGGAATGGTTTCAATGCCTTTGTAATAGTTTGCTAAACCATACTTCTCGTTGGGAGAATGCAGGTTGTCGCTGTCGAGGCCAAAACCCATCAATACTGTTTTCAGTCCCAGTGTTTTTTCAAACAAAGCTACGATTGGAATGCTACCACCACCACGAACAGGGATCGGCGCTTTACCAAAGGTAGTATTGATGGCTTCATGGGCTGCTTTAAATGCAATAGAATCAGTAGGCGTTACATACGGACTACCACCATGATGTTTGGTAACTTTCACTTTTACACTCTTAGGCGCAATAGCTTCAAAGTGTTTGGTGAACAGGTCCGATATTTCATGCCAGTCCTGGTTAGGCACAAGGCGCATTGATATTTTTGCAAATGCTTTGGAAGGCAATACGGTCTTGGATCCTTCACCGGTGTAGCCACCCCAGATACCATTCACTTCCAGGGTAGGCCGGATGCCGGTTCTCTCGATGGTGCTATATCCTTTTTCACCCCACACATCAGCGATGCCCAGGTCTTGCTTGTACGCTGACTCGTCGAATGGAGCGGCATTAAGGGCTGCTCGTTCATCGGCACTCAGTTCCTGTACTTTATCGTAAAAACCAGGGATGGTAATGTGATTGTTTTCGTCGTGCAGGGAAGCGATCATTTTAGCAAGGATAGTGGCCGGGTTGGCTACGGCGCCACCATATACACCACTGTGCAGGTCGCGGTTAGGGCCGGTTACCTCTACTTCCATATAAGCCAGGCCACGCAGACCGGTATCAATGGAAGGCGTATCCAGGCTGATCATGGAAGTATCTGAAATCAATACTACATCTGCTTTCAGGCGCTCTTTATTTTGCTCCAGGAAAATACCCAGGTTAGCGGAACCTACTTCTTCTTCTCCTTCAATCATAAATTTGATATTACAGGGAATAGAGTTGGTTTTGTGCATGGTTTCAAATGCTTTTACATGCATGTAAAACTGGCCTTTATCATCGGCGCTGCCGCGGGCATATATATTACCGTCTTTGATAACGGGTTCAAACGGACCGCTATGCCACAGTTCCAGTGGATCTGCCGGCTGTACATCGTAGTGGCCATATACCAGTACGGTAGGTAAGGAAGGATCTATTATCTTTTCTCCATAAACGATAGGGTGACCTGCAGTCTGACACACTTCTACTTTGTCGGCGCCTGCTTCCTGCAAACGCTGTTTCACCGCTTCTGCGCAACGCTGTGTATCTCCATTAAAACGGGAGTCGGCACTCACAGAAGGAATGCGCAACAATTCCAGTAATTCCTCCAGGAAACGATCTTTATTCTCTGCCTGGTAATCTTTCCAAACTTGCATGTTTCAGGTATGATTAAGTTTACAATGTGGTGCAAGTTAACGGAAAATCAACATTCAGAAATTCGGTGCCAGGGGATTTTGATAAACGGAAGCCAGCAGATACAGGCACATAAAAAACTGGCCTGCTTCAGCTGGAAGCAAACCATTCAAGTCACCGCAGCAGGAAATAATCAGGAAATTAACTTCTGTCTTACAAGGAATTCCAGTTGCTGGTTTACGTCCAGCAGTTTGGCGGTCAACTCTTTGTTTTCTTTACGGAGCGCATATACCTCATAAGCTTTGTCAATATTATGCTTCAGCTCCTCTTCGTTCCAGGGTTTGGAGAAATACTTATATACCTGTCCTTTATTGATGGCGTCTACCACCGCGTTAATGTCGGCATAGCCAGTGAGTAACATGCGGATGGGTTCGGGGTACTTTTCCAGTATCGACTCAAAAAACTCAATCCCGGTGGTTTTAGGCATGCGCTGATCCGAGATGATGATGTGAAATTCCTGCTCTGCCAGTAACTTTTCTGCTTCTTCTGCAGAGGTGGCAGTTACCACGTGGTACATCCTTCTGAATGAAGCTTTAAAGGCATTCAGATTGTGTATTTCATCATCAATATAGAGTATATGGATTTGTTGTGCACTCATTTAAGCAGACTTAGTTCCAAGTTATTGATAATAAATGAGTTAGAAACAATGAAACTTTTAATATCGATTTTGTATCCATTCTGCCTCATTCACCCTAAAATCATATTGTAAAACGTTCAACGTTTATTACTTAGCAAAGGTACATATAAACATACTGTTTTATAACGAATATTTCAAGGATGACTGAACTTTTTTAAAAAATTGCGGTTTCCTTATCCAATAGCTATTTAGTGGCTGAGTTTCCATATTTTCGTGTAGGCGTGAAAAGAGTGGTTTTACCGCTTTTTCAATTGTCTTTACCGGTGAAAACAACTAGTTACACCGGCAATGCGTAAAATGGGAATACGTTTTGCTCATTTGCCGGCACTTAAAATTCTAAATTTAATCCAGATGAAAAAAGGAGTTATTGTTATTGTAGTACTCGTAATTCTAGCTATGGCAGGTTGTGGTGGTTGTAACAAGTACAACGGATTGGTGAAGCAGGACGAAAACGTGAAAAATAAATGGGGAGTGGTACAAAGTAGCTACCAACGCCGGGCTGACCTGATTCCTAACCTCGTAGCTACTGTAAAAGGTGCTGCCAACTTTGAAACTGAAACACTGGAAAAAGTAATCCAGGCCCGTGCCAGCGCTACCCAGGTAAAGGTAGACGTAAATGATCTGAGCCCGGAAAAAATACAACAATACCAGGCTGCTCAAGGCCAGTTAAGCCAGGCACTCGGTCGCTTGCTCGCCGTGTCTGAAAGCTATCCCGATCTGAAAGCAAATGCCAACTTCCAGAACCTGCAGGTACAACTGGAAGGCACTGAAAACAGGATCAACGTAGCCCGGAACGATTTCAACCAGGCGGTAAACGGATATAACAGCTCTGTACGTACCTTCCCCGGTAATATTATTGCCGGCATCGCTGGTTTCAAACAGAAAGGTTATTTCGAGGCGTCAGCCGGTGCTGAGAATGCCCCACAGGTGAAATTCTAATACTATCTAAATAAAGGCTCCCGGCCGGCTGCATTTCTTTTTGATTTGTTGCCGGCCGGTCCCCCAAAAATACCAGGCATGCGCTTATTTCCTTTTAAAAGAAAAGAAATTTTTTCCGAGCCGGAGAAGAACAGGTTAGTGCAGGCAATACGGGTAGCCGAACGGCTTACCTCCGGCGAAATCAGGTTGTTCGTGGAAAGCCACTGCAGCTACGTAAACCCGATGGATAGGGCCAAAGAAGCCTTTGCGTCGCTCGACATGGGAAAAACGCGGTTCCGCAATGGTGTATTAGTATATGTGGCCATTAAAGACCGGCAGTTTGCCATCCTCGGCGATCAGGGAATTCACGAAAAGGTAGGCGATGACTTTTGGGCAAAAGAAGCAGCACTCCTCATCAGCCATTTCCAGGATAACCGCATTATTGATGGCATTGAAGCCTGTATTGAGGAGATAGGAAGCTCGCTCCGTACTCACTTTCCGCACGAAGCCGGCAACGACGAGAATGAACTACCCGATGATATCGTCTTTAATATCTGACGACCACTCTTTTTAACGATTTTAGCTTTGATACAATGAGGATACTACGCTGGTTTTTACCGGGATTATTAATGATGGCAGGTTTGCTGGCAAATGCCCAGAATATACCGCCCCGGCCTAATCCTCCAACTTTAGTCAACGACTTTGCAGGCGTACTACTGAAAAATGAAGATGATGCGCTCGAACAAAAGTTAGTCACCTATTATGACAGTACCTCCACCCAGATCGCTATCGTTACCCTCAAATCTGTGGGTGAGTACGACATCAGCCAGGTGTCGTTAAAAATTTTACGCGATTGGGGAATTGGTACAAAAGGTAAGAACAATGGAATACTTATTCTTGTTTCAATTGAAGACAGGAAGATCAGGATTGAAACAGGCTACGGCATGGAAGGCGTTGTGCCGGATGCAATCGCCAATGATATCATTAACCAGGCCATTAAACCCAATTTCCGCGAAGGACGCTATTATGAAGGATTGAATGCGGCAGTTGATGGGATCATCAAAGCAGCAGCGGGAGAATACAAGGCCGATCCACGGCAAAGTAAGCCTGGCATTAGTCCCGGGGGCGTTTTTCTGCTCATCCTGTTGATTGTCATCATCGTTTCACTTATTAGTCGCGGTGGCGGTGGTGGCGGTGGTGGAACCACTTATAACAGACGTGGTGGCTGGATTTGGCCAGTGATCGGTAGCGGTATGTTTGGCGGCGGCGGTGGAGGCGGCTGGTCCGGTGGTGGAGGCGGAGGCGGCTTCGGTGGCTTCGGAGGAGGTTCCGGAGGTGGCGGAGGTGCCAGTGGTAGCTGGTAAAGCTTGAAAATTATTTTATGTCATACCTGAATGTGCTAAATGGAGATGCTATCCTTACCTTGTTCCGGCAAAGCAAGGTGCCGGGAGAAGTGGTAGTATGCCGGGAAATGATGTGCGAAGGCAAAGTAAAGTATACAAAAGACCTCGCCGAGTTTTTTGAAAGCAGGGCCAAACACCTCGAATATCAATACGGTATTGATAAACATACTTATTATACGAATGTAGTGCAGGAGCTGGAGAAACTGGATTCCTCCGGCTCCGCTATAGATGAAATTATACTCTGGTTTGAATACGACCTGTTTTGCCAGGTCAATATGATATTCCTTCTCCACTATATCAGCGTTAAGCTTCCCCATGCGCCGCCTATCAGCATTGTGGATCTGCCACACCACCCATCACCGGAAATCCTGGCCCAGGTGTTTGAACAACGGGTGCGGCTAAACGCCGATGACCTGGCACTGGCAGCCGACGTTTGGGATGCCTGGTGCCAGCATTCGCCACAGGAGCTGGAACGTATCAGTAAAAGATCTCCCGGTAATCTCCGGCATCTGCCGGCAGCTATTATAGCCCACCTGAAAAGATTTCCGGACAGTATCACCGGCCTGAGCGTGATCGAGAGCTATTTCCTGCTTCGCCTGGCCCTGGGCAGTTATCGCTGGTACGATTTGTACACGCTTTTCTGGAGTGAACTGGAGATCTTTGGCTTCACCAATTTTCAGCTCGATATCCTGGTAAACCGCATGGTACGCGCCGGCGTGCTGGAAGAAAATGACCAGATGCTGAAGATAACCAGCCTGGGGAAGGAAATATTGAATGAGGAAGAAAACTACCTCGATTATTGTTCGCTGGAACACCGCTGGCTGGGCGGCGTTCGGCTCTCCGATAGCACCTGGTGCTGGGATCATGAAACACAGGCCCTGGTAAATGTAGAAAGGTAGTATCCTGACATCGCTATAAAAAGATCGGGGGAGATGAAAGCGGCCAGCCGTTTCCATCTCCCCCGATCTTTTTATAGTAATATTATTTACTCTTTAATAGCAGTTCTGATCGTTTCTGCCGTTTTACGCAAATAGTCTGCCTGCTTAGTCAACTCATCCTTGTTGGCGCCACTAACCGCGGTTGCCTCCTGGGCTTTGTTTTTGCTGATTTCCTGCATCCAGTTGCTGATGTAGGTGTTTACCTGCGGATTGTTGAACTGGGCCGTCATGGCTTTCACCTGGTCTACTCCTTTAATTACCGCATCGGTATTGCTGATCTTGGATAAGAAACCCAGGTAATCGAAGGCCGCATTCAGCTTATCCTGACCGCTGGTTTCATCAAATTTGATAGCTACAAAACCGATATCTGCTGCATTCCCTTTTCTTGCGTACACACTGGCAATAGCGCCTACCAGTTTACCTTTTGTATCGCTTTCCAGTTGCTTGGCAATGGTATATGCTTTATCCAGGTCCAGTGCGGATAAGCCTTCCAGGCCGGCAGCTTCTACGCCATAGGATTTGTCTTTGGTGGCTGCTTCAAACAGTGGCGCATACTCGGTGCTCTTTAACTCTGCCAGTTGTTGCAATGCAGCGGCCCGTACCAGGGCGCTGGGGTCGTTCTTGGCCAGTTCTACCACAATAGACAATGTGGCTGCTTTCACAGCGCTGTTGCTCAGGTTCAGCTTACCGATGGTGTAGCTTCTCAAGCCATGGTACTTATCTTTTAAGGCAGCTTGTAACAGCTTCACAGCATCCGGGTTGGAAGCCTGCGCATCTCCTGCTTCATCGATAGCCTGGCGGCGATCCAGGTAGTTAGGCGCATGGGCGTATTGATAGAGGTAAGTGCTGAAGGAGCGGTGATCGTCTACTTTAGACAATATCACTTTATCTGCATCTACATTTACCAGGTCAGGCTTAGTGGAATAGGCATAAGTAAATGAATCTACCCTGTTTTCCATGAAGATATTATGACGGGTTACTTTTCCATTCTCATAAATATCAACGGCCATAGGGATTTGCCATACTTTAGCCTCTTTTTGAATCTGTTGTAAGATAACGGTCACTGTTTTAGCAGCGTCATTGTATTTATAACTGATATCGAGTTGTGGAAAACCTTTACCGAAATACCACTCATTGAAGAACCAGTTCATATCACGGCCCGTTACTTCTTCAAAGGCCAGGCGTAGCTGATGCGCTTCTGTTGCTTTGAAGGCGTTGGTTTTCAGGTACAGGTTCAGTGATTTAAAGAAAGCGGAATCGCCTACCGCATAACGTAACATGTTCAGGATACGACCTCCTTTCTGGTAGGTGATCTGGTCAAACATGTCTTCCCGGTCGCGGTAGTGAAAGCGTACCAGGTCTTTGTCGCCGGAATATTGTACCATCGACATATAAGACTGCGCCGCTTCCAGGCTATGCTCATCTGCCGCATCTTTACCGTATTGATGTTCCAGCCACAGGTATTCGCTGTAATCGGCAAAAGATTCGTTGACGGTCAGGTTGCTCCAGGACTCGGCGGTAGCGAGGTCGCCAAACCAGTGGTGAAACAGCTCGTGCGCAATAACGCATTCATTATAGTTGTTGTTGTCGAGCAGTTCCCGGTCTGTTTTCTGCATGAATTCACCATGCAGGGTAGCAGTGGTATTTTCCATAGCGCCTGAAACGTAGTCACGGCCGGTAATCTGTGAATACTTCACCCAGGGATAATCATATCCCAGTATTTTGGAATAGAAGGTGAGCATTTCCGGTGTATTGCCAAAGATATTTTTAGCATATTTCTCAAAAGGCTTCTCTACGTAGTAGTTCACCTCTTTCCCGCGCCAGCTGTCTTTTACAATAGCATAATCACCTACAGCCATCATAAAAAGATAAGGAGAGTGGGGGAGATCCATTTTCCAGGTATCGGTACGGGTGCCATCGGCATTGCGTTTCTGGCTTACCAGCTTACCATTGGAAAGGGTCACATATTTATTTTCCACCGTCATGCTAATTTCCTCAGTACATTTCTGGTTGGTTTTATCGATGGTAGGAAACCAGGCGGAAGAGCTTTCAGTTTCGCCCTGGGTCCAGATCTGGATGGGCTTATTGGGATCTTTTCCATCGGGATTAATAAAATATAATCCTTTGGCATCGCTGATAGCCGCGCTGCCCTTCACTTTGAGCTCATCGGGCTTGGCGGTATAGTTAATATGTATAATGTAAGATTCAGTTGGCTTATATTGCTTGTCCAGTGCGATGTGCAGCTGCATGCCATCGTAGCTGTATTTCAGGGGATTATTTTTACCAGCTTTTACCAGGGCCACTTCCTTGATATCCATGCCTTTGGCATCGAGCGTAAGGGAATCGGCGGCATAGAAGTGGGGTTTCAGGGTAATCCAGGCCTTACCATACAGGTATCTTTTGGCATAGTCAAAACGTACATCCAGCTTGGTATGTACCAGATCGTTCACTTTAGTGGCAGCAGCGCGGTAGATTTTTAGTACGGGGTCGTCCTGGGCAGCTTTCTCAGACTGAGCCATCAGGGAATTTGAAAATCCCAGTCCGGCCATTCCTCCAATCAGCATTCCTATAAGGGATTGCTTCAGATGTTGATTCATGTAAAAGATGGTTTTAAACAAATGTATCGGCTTGACCGATTTTAAAGAGCCAAATTTAAACAAATGGGCTAAATATGAGGTAAGTGGTTAAAAATGCTATTTTTGTTATGGTTACTGGCCAATAAAACAGCATTATGATCAAAGCAATAGTGAATGGCAAATCTACATTTGCCGTGAATAATGATACCAAGGTTACCATCGACAACCAGGCAGTAGATTGGTCGGCCGCGCAACTACCCACCGGCGATTACAGCGTTATTATGGATGGTCATAGCTACCAGGCGCAGGTATTAAAGGTGGAGAAAGACACTAAAACAGTGGTATTACAAGTAAACCAGCAGGTGTTCGAAGTCGTTATTGAAGAACCGATCGATCAGTTACTGGCCTCTATGGGCATCAAAGATGCCATGACCAGGAAGGTGAACGATATTAAAGCGCCCATGCCAGGACTGGTACTGAAGGTACTGGTAACTCCGGGGCAGACTATCCATAAAGGCGATCCGGTATTGATCCTGGAGGCTATGAAAATGGAAAATGTATTTAAGGCCACAGCAGATGCGGTCGTGAAAGAAATAAAGGTGGCAGAACGCACCGCCGTGGAAAAAGGCGAGGTGCTGATCGTGCTGGAATAATATTTGCACAGGGACAGTTTTTTTATACCAATCTATAGTATGCATCTCAGATTCAGGACAGTAACATTCGTTTGGGTGTGTCTGTTACTTTGCAGCCAGGCATGGGCGCAGGTACAGCATCACTACGTATATATTCAGAGCGAGAAGGGGCAGCCATTTTATGTAAAGCATAATGGCCAGGTGTTGAGTTCCACGGAACGAGGCTATATTATCCTGCCACAGCTTAGCAGCGGAACGACCCCTATTACCGTGGGGTTCCCGAAAAATGAGTCGCCTGAAGTGAAGTTTGACCTGAGGATCGCTAAAAATGATCAGGGCTTCCTGCTAAAGAAATCAGGGGATGCCGCTTATTCATTATATGATCTGCAGTCATTCCGCGAAATAAAACCAGAGGATGGCACTGCGGTGCAAACCGTTGCCGCCACTGAAACGCCAGCTCCGGCCACGCCAGTAGAAGCAGATACAACAGCGCCTGTTCCGGATACCGCCAAAAAAGAAATGATGGCTAACCTCCAGAAAGACCTGGAAACCACTTTTGCAGATAAAGCAGTGGTAACTGGCCCGAATAAGCCCGCTAACCCTGTGAAACCAACTACCAATAAAGGGAATAGCTTTTCGTCTGCTTTAGATAAAGTGGTGGTAAGCGGAGATGATAGAAATGAGCCGGAACCGGAAGTAGCCGCCACGCCAGTGCCTGCGCAGCCTGCAACAGCATCTGTTTTGGACGGGCCGGAAGTGAAGAAAAGCAAGGGCCGGAAACATAAAGGCGCCCGGGAGCCGTTAACAGAAGAAGAACAGTCGCTCCTCACCGAAGTGATGGCAGAAGAGAATAGAACCGCTGCCAGCGAAGCCGCTGCTGCGGATGCCGCCAAAACCGCTACAGAAGAAGCTCCTGTAAAGAAACAGAAGAAGCATAAACAGAGAGAGGGAGATCCTGATTTTATCGAGTTCCAGGATGATAAATCACAAGCAGCTCCTGTTGCTGCTAAAGACGCCGCCGCAGCTGCGCCAGTGGTGGTAGAAGTTCCGGTGGAAGCAACACCTGTACCTACGGAAGATCAGCCTGCCCGCAAGAAGAAGAAACGGAGTAAAATCTTTGATGATACGGAACATCCTGCCAACGTTATTACGGATGATTCCAGCGGTTATGGCGTAATGGCTCCCCGTGCCGACGAAGCGCCGGTAAAGAGCAAGAAGAAAAAGAAACATAGCGATGAGGCGGAAGTGGATGCTGCCGGAGCTCCGGTAGGTGCTGCAGTGGCTGCCGAAGAGCCTGTGGCTAAAAAGAAATCTTCTGACACCCGCTTGCTGAATTCAGATTGTACAAATATCATGGATGAAGCTACCTTCCGTAAAGTACTGCGCAAGTTTGCTGCCGCCAAAACAGACAATAGCATGATCGACGTGTTTATGAAACAAACACGGAACTATTGCCTGGAAACAGCACAGGTGAAAACCCTGGCTTCCCTGCTCACGGCCGACGATACCCGCTATCGGTTACTGGATGCGGCTTATCCCAAAACATATGATACCGAAAAATATGGTTCACTGGAGAATATCCTGATAGATGATTACTACAGGGGAAGATTCCGGGCCATGCTGCATAAATAGCCGGTAGTAGCCACATTATATTGTTACGGAGTTGTAGGTAGACAGATAACGGATCGTCTGCTCACAACTCCGTAATTCATTATTGGTAATTCGTAATTCTTTATTTTCGCCCCCGATATGAACAGGTACTTTATAGAAGTGGGTTACAATGGGGCGCAGTACAGCGGCTTCCAGGTGCAGGAAAATTCACATACCGTGCAAGCGGAAATAGACAGGGCTTTGAGCCTGTTGCTGAGAGATGCCATCGCGAGCACGGGTTCCAGCAGAACGGATGCCGGCGTAAATGCGCGGCAAAACTTCCTGCATTTTGATACGGAAGTGCCGTTGCACCCACAGTTTTTATATAAGGTTAATGCCATCCTGCCGGATGATATCGTGTTGAAAAGAATATACCAGGTACCTCCGGATGCTAATTCCCGCTTTGCTGCCCTGGCGCGGTCGTATGAGTATACTTTATATACGCATAAAGACCCGTTTATGAAAGACAGGGGCTACTTCTTTCCTTATAAAATGGATATTGCTGCATTGCAGGAAGCTGCTGCGGTGATTAAAACCTACAGTGACTTTACCACGTTCTCCAAGCGCAATACCCAGGTAAAGACGTATATATGTAAGATAATGGAGTCTTCCTGGACAGTGGAAGGCGAACGTATAGTCTATAACGTTACCGCTAACCGTTTCCTGCGCGGAATGGTGCGTGGCCTGGTAGGTACTATGCTGAGAGTAGGGCGGGGAAAGCTTTCCATGGATCAGTTCCGGGAAGCGATAGAGAGTAAAGACTGTACAAAAGCCGACTTTGCAGTGCCTCCCCAGGGGCTGTTTTTAATGAATGTACAATACCCGGAAGGGCTTTTGACCCCCATTACGTTTATTCCCTGATAATTATTTTTTACCCTACAACCCTTTGCAGCAAAGGGTTGTAGGGTTTTGTTTTAAAATAAGCCAATAAAAAAATTGGAAGTGTGAAAAAAGCGCCTACCTTTGCGCTCCGCTTTGATAGAAAGCACGTACAAAAAGCTCTTTCACACACATCATTTCCCACTGATTTTTATAGCGATACAGTAGCAGTTGTTATTGGTAAATTCGGAAAATAAAATTTAAAAAATCTTTAAAAAGATTTGGTGAAAATGAAAAGTTTGCTACCTTTGCAACCCCAACGATAACGGGGCAACAAACGGAAAGCGAAGTTGAGAAAATTGAAATGAAAGATGTTCGGCCAAAGGGCCACTGGGATCGGATCTCACACATCGGCAAACAATCTTTAGAGATTGACAAGTTCTTTGAAAGAATGGAAACAACAGCACGAATCTAAGTAGTGATGCTTAGATTCAAACACAGGTAATGTTAAAGCTAAACATAATTTAAAACGATCCGATTGATTTCGAGAGAAATTAGTCAGTATCAAAACTTCTTTACAATGGA